>NZ_FUYY01000017.1 GCF_900168045.1 Salegentibacter holothuriorum
GTCTCAAATTCAAATTACTTTGAACTATTAACCTTTAACTTTGAACTGCGCCTTAGCGCGTCGTAGTCTCAGGCAGACTCGAACTGCCGACCTCTACATTATCAGTGTAGCGCTCTAACCAGCTGAGCTATGAGACTGTCCTTTGTTTAATGTATATTGTAACTTGTATATTGTATAATGTCTTTTCAAACATCTCCAACATACATTATACAGTATACACTATACAATTTCTTAAATATTAAATCGACAGCTATAGAATCAAGACCAAAAAAGATCTTTAAGAACTTCCCTTTTGATTATTGCGCATTGCCTTAAAAGGCGTTGCTCTAGAAAGGAGGTGTTCCAGCCGCACCTTCCGGTACGGCTACCTTGTTACGACTTAGCCCCAGTTACCAGTTTTACCCTAGGCGGCTCCTTGCGGTGACCGACTTCAGGTACCCCCGGCTTCCATGGCTTGACGGGCGGTGTGTACAAGGCCCGGGAACGTATTCACCGCATCATGGCTGATATGCGATTACTAGCGATTCCAGCTTCACGCAGTCGAGTTGCAGACTGCGATCCGAACTGTGATAGGGTTTGTAGATTCGCTCCTTCTCGCGAAGTGGCTGCTCTCTGTCCCTACCATTGTAGCACGTGTGTGGCCCAGGACGTAAGGGCCGTGATGATTTGACGTCATCCCCACCTTCCTCACGGTTTGCACCGGCAGTCTGGCTAGAGTTCCCGACATTACTCGCTGGCAACTAACCACAGGGGTTGCGCTCGTTATAGGACTTAACCTGACACCTCACGGCACGAGCTGACGACAACCATGCAGCACCTTGTAATCTGTCCGAAGAAAAAAGTGTTTCCACTCCTGTCAGACTACATTTAAGCCCTGGTAAGGTTCCTCGCGTATCATCGAATTAAACCACATGCTCCACCGCTTGTGCGGGCCCCCGTCAATTCCTTTGAGTTTCATTCTTGCGAACGTACTCCCCAGGTGGGTTACTTATCACTTTCGCTTAACCACTCAGCCCTTAATCGGGCCGAACAGCTAGTAACCATCGTTTACGGCGTAGACTACCAGGGTATCTAATCCTGTTCGCTACCTACGCTTTCGTCCATCAGCGTCAGTATATTATTAGTGATCTGCCTTCGCAATCGGTATTCTGAGTAATATCTATGCATTTCACCGCTACACTACTCATTCTAACCACTTCATAATAACTCAAGACAATCAGTTTCAATGGCAGTTCTCCCGTTGAGCGGAAGACTTTCACCACTGACTTAACTGCCCGCCTACGGACCCTTTAAACCCAATGATTCCGGATAACGCTTGGATCCTCCGTATTACCGCGGCTGCTGGCACGGAGTTAGCCGATCCTTATTCGCAGAGTACCGTCAAACCACTACACGTAGTGGCGATTCTTCCTCTGTAAAAGCAGTTTACAACCCATAGGGCAGTCTTCCTGCACGCGGCATGGCTGGATCAGGCTCTCGCCCATTGTCCAATATTCCTCACTGCTGCCTCCCGTAGGAGTCTGGTCCGTGTCTCAGTACCAGTGTGGGGGATCTCCCTCTCAGGACCCCTACCTATCGCTGCCTTGGTAAGCCGTTACCTTACCAACTAACTAATAGGACGCATACCCATCTAATAGCCATAAATGTTTAATGATAATCTCAGGAGAGATCACCATACTATGGGGCATTAATCCAAGTTTCCCTGGGCTATTCCCCGCTAAAAGGTAGGTTGTATACGCGTTACTCACCCGTGCGCCGGTCGTCATCAGAAAAGCAAGCTTCTCTATGTTACCCCTCGACTTGCATGTGTTAGGCCTGCCGCTAGCGTTCATCCTGAGCCAGGATCAAACTCTTCATCGTTGTTTCTTAAATATAATTACAACAATCAATT
>NZ_FUYY01000015.1 GCF_900168045.1 Salegentibacter holothuriorum
AGAGGGAATAGAAATATTAAAAGGAGTCGTTAGTTCTGATCATGTCCACATGCATATTGAATATGCTCCGAAATTAAATGTAAGCACCATCTTAAAGAAGTTAAAAGGTAGAACTTCCAGAAAACTTCAACAAGAATTTCCCAAACTGAAGGAGCGGTATTGGGGACAACATTTTTGGGCAAGTGGTTATGGAGTTTGGAGTACAGGAAATATCACTGATGGGATGGTTAATGAATATTTGGAACATCATCGTCGAGATACGAATGATAATTCCAATTTCATATTGGAATAGCTTGGGGACTTTCAGTCCCTAGTAAAAAAACCTCTGCACTTGGAGTGCAGAGTGGTTTAGTATTTCAAACATGTTAGAAGCTGAAACGAGTTCAGCTTGACGACAACATAGTCTTCTAAAACTGCCTTTTTACTCGATAATCGATATTTAATTGCTTCGAGGCTTGCCTCGAAATCCAATTTTTTTCATAAAATACCTCGTGGGCTTGCCGCGAGGTATTTTATTTTAGATAGATCTTAAGAATTAAGCCTCACAACTGGCACAATTCACCATATTAGCTATAAATTCTTTAGAAACACTTTGACTTCTTTGGTAGTACAATGTTTTAACTCCCAGTTGCCAGGCTTCTATCATTAATTTATTTACTTCTCTAACCGGAAGGTCTGAAGGAATATTCAAATTTAAACTTTGTGCCTGGTCAATATATTTTTGCCTAACCGAAGCCTGTTGAATAATTTCTAACTGACTTATTTCCTTAAAGGTTTTAAAAACCATTCTTTCTTCATCACTCAGTTCTTTTAAATGCTGTACACTTCCGTGATTTAGCATAATTCCACGCCAGGTTTCTTCGGTATCCAATCCTTTTTCCTGAAGTAATTTTTTTAGATATTTATTCTTCCGCATAAAATTTCCTTTTGCTAAACCAGCCTTATAATAATTGCTGCTAAAAGGTTCAATACCGGGTGATGCCTGTCCCAAAATTGCTGAAGAAGAGGTGGTAGGCGCAACAGCCATTAAGGTTGTATTCCTTAAACCGTAGTCTTTTAAAACTTCTGGTTCACCATAGATATTTGCTAATTCTTTACTTGCTTTTGTAGCTTTTTCACTAATATCTTTAAAAATATTATTGGTAAGTCCTTTTGCTTTTAAGCCTTCAAAAGGAATCCTGTTTTTTTGCAGATAAGAATGCCAGCCCATAACGCCAAGCCCCAATGCCCTATGTCTTTTAGCAAACTTATTGGCGGAAGCGAGGTAATAATTATCTTCAGTTTTTGCAATGAATTCCTGTAAAACGGCATCCAGAAAGTAAACAGCCAGTTTTACCGCTTCGGTATCTTTCCATTCGTCATAAAGCTCCAGGTTCATGGAAGAAAGACAGCAAATAAAAGATTCATCTTCGGTTGAAGGCAGCGCAATTTCTGAACATAAATTACTGGAATGTATGGTGTAGTTTTTATCTTTATAGACTTGTGGTTTAAACCGATTAATATTGTCTTTAAAGAATATATAAGGTAAACCTTTTTGTTGCCGGCTCTCTATAACTTTTGCCCAAATTTCACGTTTTTCCTGGTCACCATCTATCATTTCCTGCATCCAGTAATCGGGTACACTAACACCATAGAATAAATTCTGAATAGGATTTCCAATATTCTTTATCTCTAAAAATTCTTTAATATCAGAGTGGTCTATATCAAGGTAAGCTGCAAAAGCTCCACGGCGCACTCCTCCCTGGGAAATAGTATCCATCGCGGTATCAAACAGCTTCATAAAACTGGTAGCACCGCTGCTTTTTCCGTTATCGGTAACCGCACTTCCCCGGCCTCTTAATTCGCCAAAATAACCGGAAGTTCCACCTCCAATTTTGGTTTGCATAATTACTTCGCCCAATTTGTGGGTAATGCCTTCAATATTATCTGGTACATATACATTAAAGCAAGAAATAGGTAGGCCACGTTCTGTGCCCATATTTGCCCAAATGGGGGAACTTAAACTCATCCAGCCCCGCTCTATCATTTCTATAAAAGCCTCGGCAAGTTCGGGTTTGTAAAGTCTTTTTGCTGCTGCGTTTGCAACGCGTTCTATAGCAGATTTTGCGGTTTCTCCTTTTAATAAATAGCCTCGATTTAGTATTTGCTGACTCTCCTCGTTGAGCCACCATAGGCGTTCCTGTTGTGTTTCTTTAATTATTGCTTCGGGCATTTTGCTGGATTTTAAATTGAATTATTTCTGCTGAATACTTTTTAAAAAAGGTCATCTGCGGTGATACTTTTGTCATGCTTAGTATAGTCTACCGGGCGTTTAGCAAAAAAATCGTCTAAACTGTTGGCGAAAACTTCTTCTTCAAACCATAACATGGCTTTATAATCGTATTCTGAAACAAAATAAAGCTTTTCTAAACCTATTTTTTCAAGACTATCGTCTACGCGATATTTCATGAAATTTAGCAGATCTTCTTTTTTACACTGTTCTAAAGAACCATCTTCAAAGATCCAGTCCAGGATTTCAGATTCCACTTCCATAGAATGGGCTATAATTTCCCTTATTTGTTTTTTGGTGTCATCATTAAAGAATTCAGGGAATTCCTTTTTAATCTGGTTTACAATATAAATTCCCGCATTAGCGTGAATCTGCTCATCTACCGAAGTCCAGGCAATTATATTACTCACATTTTTCATTACTCCTTTAAACCTACTAAAGGAGAGAATTATGGCAAACTGACTAAAAAGTGATACGTTTTCAATTAAAATTGAAAATAAAATAAGGGAAAACACGTATTTTTTATCATCTGAAGATTTCGTGTTTGCTAAAGCTTCAGAGAGATAAGCTACTCTCTTTTTGATGACCGGAGTTTCAATTAGTTGCTCAAACTCATTGTTGTATCCAAGTACTTCAAGTAAGCGGGAATAAGCTTCAGAATGTCTAAATTCACATTCGGCAAATGTACTTCCCAGGCCATTAAATTCTGGTTTTGGAAGGTGCTGATATAAGTCTCCCCAAAAGGATTTTACAGCTACTTCAATTTGCGCAATAGCCAAAAGACTCTTTTTAATAACCTGTTTTTCATTCTCACTAAGATGCGAATGAAAATCCTGAACATCGGCTGTAAAATCTACTTCAGAATGTACCCAGAATGATCGATTGATGGCTTCAGTAAACTGAAGGATTTCGGGATACTCGAAAGGTTTGTAATTTACCCGCTTTTGAAAAATATTCATATCACTTTTGTTTTAGTTTTTAAATCAAAAGCATAAAAGTAATGGGTGTCTATGGGAAAGTGAACTTGCGGTAAACCCGCAAAATGCTGTCCTGGACATTTACTTTTTATGCGAAAGCAAAAGTCAACCCGGTTGGGAAGGTAATCTGGCTTGTAGTTTAACCTACTTTACAGTTGCGCAACAGCTCATGATTCTCACATGATTCCCCTTATTTACTATAAAAAGCAATAGCCACCGGTATGATTTTACAAGAGTAAAGTTATAAGGAATAAGCGGCCCTTTTATATAAACGTAATGGAGTTATAAACATAGTTTTTCACAAGTGGATTTTATATGAATATCATGACTTTCTAGGAATTAATTGCTTCTTGGGCTTGCTCCGATGTTATTTACTCTTCATATTTATTAGGTGATCTAAAAGAAGAGCAATAAAACCTGGTTATTTTTAAAGCGGTTTACCTTTGCTTTTGAAGCTGAAATAATAGAAATTTTTAGCAGTAAGCCTTGGAAAGATTGAGAAGCATTATCAGATTCTCTTGCTCTTGTAATTTTTGAACTAATTATCTTTAATACTGGTAAGAACTATTAATAAAAGCTAATTTAATCCTTATTTTTTTATAATTTAAAACTCGAAATCTTAATTAAGCGATTAATTTTCTAGTTTTTTGAAGAAACCAGCAGTTCTATTGAACTTGTAATAAAACTTGTGAATGGACGATAATTACGAACATTTGAATGTTTAGTTTTATTAGATTTTTATAAATTGCAGGAAAGATATTTTATATTTTTCATTATTAATCCACTTAACCATCAACATATTTATTTAAGTTATGAGTAATTATCATATTAAGAATTTAGAGGAGTATTTTCAAGTGTATAGAAAATCGGTTAGAGAACCTGAAAATTTTTGGGAGGAAGTAGCCGAAGAGCATTTCACCTGGCGAAAAAAATGGGACAATGTGTTGAGCTGGGATTTTAATGAGCCCGAAGTAAAATGGTTTGAAAATGCAAAGCTTAATATAACCGAGAATTGTATAGATCGTTATCTTTTTACCAATGCAGATAAGACCGCCATTATTTGGGAACCAAATGATCCCGAAGAAGAAGCCCAACATATTTCTTATAGAGAACTCCATAAGAAAGTAAATAAATTTGCGAACGTTTTAAAGTCTAAAGGAATTGAGAAAGGTGATAGAGTTTGCATTTACTTACCCATGATTCCAGAACTTGCGGTTGCAATGCTGGCTTGTGCACGTATTGGCGCCATACATTCTGTTGTTTTTGCTGGTTTTTCAGCAAAAGCACTTGCAACCAGAACTAATGATGCAGATTGTAAAATGCTTATTACTTCAGATGGTTCTTACCGTGGAAATAAAACTATAGATTTAAAAGGTATTGTAAATAAGGCATTGGAAGAGTGCCCCGGGGTGGAAAGTGTTCTAGTTGCCAGGCGTATAGACTCTGATGTAGAAATGAAGGAAGGGCGTGATGAATGGTTACAGCCTTTACTAGATGAAGCTTCAGATGAATGTGAAGCAAGAACTATGGATGCAGAAGATCCGTTGTTTATCTTGTATACTTCAGGTTCTACGGGAAAACCAAAGGGGATGTTGCATACTACTGCTGGTTATATGGTGTATACCGCTTATACTTTTAAGAATGTGTTTCAATATAAAGAAGGAGATGTATATTGGTGTACAGCTGATATTGGCTGGATAACCGGGCATTCTTATATTTTATACGGACCATTGGCAAACGGTGCTACCACAGTAATGTTTGAAGGTGTCCCTTCCTATCCTGATGCAGGTAGGTTTTGGGATGTAGTAGAGAAACACAAGGTAAATCAGTTCTATACCGCGCCAACAGCAATTAGATCCCTGGCTAAAAGAAATATAGAGTTTGTAGAAAGACGTGATTTGTCTTCTTTAAAAGTATTGGGAACAGTTGGAGAACCCATTAACGAAGAAGCCTGGCACTGGTATAACGACAATGTTGGGAAAAATAAAAGTCCTATTGTAGATACCTGGTGGCAAACAGAAACCGGTGGGATTATGATTTCCCCAATACCTTATGTAACCCCTGTTAAACCTACCTATGCAACATTGCCATTTCCAGGAATTCAACCGGCTTTAATGGATGAAAATGGAGATGAGTTGGTTGGTAATCAGGTAGATGGTCGTTTGTGTATTAAATATCCGTGGCCATCTATGGCCAGAACGGTTTGGAGAGATCACGAAAGGTACAAAACCACTTATTTCTCTACTTTTAAGAATATGTATTTTACCGGTGATGGAGCTCTTAGGGATGAAGTTGGTTATTACCGAATTACAGGTAGGGTAGATGATGTGATTATTGTATCTGGACATAATTTAGGAACAGCACCAATTGAAGATGCGATAGATGAACACCCAGCAGTAGCAGAATCAGCAGTAGTTGGTTTCCCTCATGAGGTAAAAGGAAATGCACTGTATGCCTTTGTAATTCTAAAAGAGGTTGGAGAGTCCAGAAATCATGATAATCTTAGAAACGAAATACACCAGCAAATTAAAGATAAGGTAGGGCCAATAGCCAAACCTGAAAAAATTCAATTTGTTAGCGGACTTCCAAAAACACGAAGCGGAAAAATTATGCGTAGAATTTTACGAAAAATTGCTTCTAAGCAAACCGAAGATCTTGGAGATACTTCAACTTTACTAAATCCTGAGGTTGTAGATGAAATTATGAAAAAGTCTTTTTAAAAGATTAAATCTTATGAAATTAACTAGCCCTCATAGGTTTTAAAACCTGTGAGGGCTTTTTTTTTAAAGAAGGAGGTTACAAGGTGAGAACAAATTTGAATTAGTATCTAAATAATTTTTTTAGCTTCAATTTGTTGTCGGTATTTAATTTTCCTAGTATGGTTAAAAAAGCTATAGCGGTAATAAAGGCATCTCCCGCTGCAGTGTGCCGATCTTTAATATCTATATGGTAAGTTTCGGCAATTTCATCAAGGGAATAACTTTTTTCCCTATTAATGAGATTGGACATTATTCTTGTGCCGCGATATAGGTTTACAGTATCTAAAACTTTATTCTTTAGTTTGGGAAGTCCCATTCTGGTTAGCGCCTGGTTAACCATACCAATATCAAATCCTGCATGATGAGCTACCAGTACTGAATTCCCTATATATTTCAAAAATGCTTTTACCGCTTCTTCTTCCGACAGTGTTTCAATACGTTCGTGTTGTATAATTCCATGAATCTTTACCGTTTTAGGGTTGAATGTTTCCTGGGAAATATATTCTTCAAACCCATCAGCCACATCTATAGATTTATTACGCACGCCAATGGCACCAATACATAGCATTCGGTCTTTAGCAAGATCAAACCCTGTAGTTTCGGTATCAAAAACTACAAAGCGGGTTTCTGCAATTTCAGTAGGTTGCTTTTCCTGAAATTTTGCTTCATAATTTTCCCAGAATTCTGGAAGATCTTTTGACTTATTTTTGAATAAATTTAGCATTAGATATAAGGAGTTACTTCAAAACGAAATTTTATTAATTCCTGAACTTGCCTAATACTTTTAAAACAACGTTTTAGTTTTATTTTTTCTTCTTTACTTAGGTTTTCTAGATCTATAAACCTACCGCTATTTCTATTCTCCAAGCCATGTTTGGTCCTAAATTTCTGTAAGACTTTAGAAGCATAGGCGCAGGCCAAAAACAATTCCTTATTATTTGGTTCCAATTGCGCCAATTTTTCAAATCGTTCTGCGGTATTGCTAATATTTTTTACCTGGTGGTATAAAATTAATAGTCTGGCGGCATCTGTTATTGGAGTAATTCCTCGTTTTTTGATATCAAAAAAATCTTTATCTTCTCCATTTTGCTCTACTAAAAACTGTCTAAAAAAGCCTAAAGGAGAAGGGTTTCTTAAGGTGGTGGCCCCCATTACAGCATAAAGTTTTTTGTTATCTTTTGTTAAACTAAAAATATGATTAGCGAGCTCATTTGACAGTTTGATATTTCCATAAGAAATATCAAAATCAAAAAAGATAGAGCAAAGTAAAATCTCGTCGCTTCCGGGTTCTATGATCCAATTGGTAAACTGCTGTTTCCATTCTTTTAAACTTAGACAGTATTTAGGATTTTTAGCCATCATTTCAGCAGGACAATATTCATAACCTATTATATTGAGTCGCTTGTTTACCTTTCTGGATAATTCCAGGAAATAGGCCCTGGTTTTTTCTAGTTTTTCTTCTGGAACATCTTCAAAAATTAGTGCGTTATCCTGGTCGGTTTGTAAGAGTTGTTCTTTTCTAGCCTGGCTTCCCAATGCAATCCATGTAAAATCGCAGGGTGGGGGAGAAGGCAGTTTTTTAATACACCGCTCAATAATTCTTTTAATGGTGGCGTCATTCAGCTCAAAAATAATTTTAGAAATATGGTTTAAAGGAATATTGGAAGCCAGAAAGCCTCTTAATAATAAAGTTATTTTATGTCGAATCTTTTTTAATTCGTTTGTGCTGCTACTGCGCTGAATAGCTTTCATAAGAACAGAAGGGTTATGACCTTCTGAAACCATAATGTCATGTTCTGATACAACCCCAACAACTTTAGTGTTTGGTGTACCGTCTTCGGTAATGCAAACATGATTAATATGATGTTTCATCATAGTAAGCTGGGCCTGTGCAATGGTTATACCTCTTGGGTAACAAATTACAGGGGACGACATTATTTTAGAAATTGGTGTTTCAATAGCAAATACACCGGTAGCCACCATATTTCTATAATCTTCATCGGTTACAATACCTTTTGGGATATTATTCTCAACTATTAAGACAGAACCTACTTTTTTCTTGCTCATTAATTGAGCTGCTGTTTTTATAGTGGTTTCAGGTGAGGTCATTACTACTTTTCTGGTCACCGGTGCCGGCTGAAGCTCAAATAAATTATTATTAGGTTGATATTGATTTTCTTCAGGTTCTTTATCTGAAATCAATTTTCCTTTGTGTGCTTCAGCATAAGGGTTTCGCGTGTTTGAGGCAAAACTCTGTATTAAAAAATTGCCTACTTCCTTATTGTTTTCTGATAGTGGCTTAAATTTCTTGATAGGAATTGCATAAACAACTGTTTCCTCATCTGCAATAGCATTGATAAGGTAGTTTTCTTTAGCAAATAAAGGTCTAAGCCCAAAAATATCGCCTTCATCACATTTGTCTATGGTTTCTCGCTGGCCATTATTAATACGTTCCAGGGAAACGGCTCCTTTATTTACAACATAAAAGCGTTTGTGACCAGTATCACCCTCGGCAAAAAGTGTCTTGCCCTTTTCAAGATATTTTACTTTTACTTGTTTGGAGATGGTTAATAAATCTTCTTTTTGTAGAAGATTAAAAGGTGGGTAATTCTTTAGGAAATCGGCTATTCTAGAGGCAATGGTATTCTTCATGCCGCTAATTTAATCAAAAATGGGCACAGCTATTTCATTGAATTTTAAATATTAACTTCATAATCCTTGATCATATTTAAAATGACTTTCTCCGTTTCGGAAAGAGAGATATAATCTTGTTTTTCTTCAGATTTAATTTTATCGAAATAAGGAACAATTTCTCCGGTTTCATAAGAATTAACCACTTTGGGATGCACATAATAACTACGGCAAACTGCACGTGTATTTCCCAAACCTTCGGCAGAAGCATCAAAAGCCTTTATCATATTTTTCTTATTTTGCTTTTCTTCTCCTGTATAACCCAATTCCAATAGTGTTTCAAAGAAAATTTTGGTAGCACTCCAGGTTCTAAAATCTTTAGCCGAAAATAGATCATCGCTAATTTCGTGTATGTAATCATTTATCATACCGCTGTCTATAGATTGTTTATCACCACTTTCATCGTAAAATTTAAAAAGTTCCCAACCCGGAATTTCTTCACATTGATTTACCAGTTTTATAAGTTTCTTGTTTTTTACGGTAACCGAATGTTCTTTCCCTTTTTTTCCAATAAATTCGAATTTGATCCTGTTCTTATAAGTTTTTAAGTGGCGGGTTCTAAAAGTAGAAAGTCCGTAAGTTTTATTTTTCTTTGCGTAGTAATGATTTCCAATCCTAATATGGGTTTCTTCCATAAGCCTTAGAATTAAGGCGAGTACTTTGCGCTTGCTCATTTCCGGAAGATCCAGGTCTTTATCTACCTGTTTTCGAATTTTTGGCAGATTTTCCCCAAAAGCAGCCATTTTAAAAAATTTAGATTCGTTTCTAAGTTTACTCCAGGTAGGATGATAAATGTATTGTTTACGATGTTTGTCGTCGCGTCCCACTACTTGTAAATGCCCGTTCTGTAGATGTGTAATTTTAACTTTCTCCCATGCGGGTGGGATTACCAGGTCTTTTATGCGTTTTATGGTTTCTTTGTCTTTTATGCGTTCTCCTTTATATATATAGGAAAAACCCCGTCCCACTTTTTTGCGGTTAATAGAAAGCTTTTCTTCAGAAACATAGGTGAGATTAGCAAAATCTAAAGCTTCATAAGGATTAGAAATTAGGCTGTTTATTTCTTTGGCAGAAATGGTCATTTATCTTTTTCAATAAATATAAACGGAAAAATTACCGCGGCGTAATAAAAAATTGTGAAAGTATCCCTAAGGAAATGAAAAAGCCCTTTTCAGAAATTTCCGAAAAGGGCTTGATGCTATTAAAGAAGATTGCAGTTTTTTAGTCGAAATAACTAAAGCTTTCTCCTTCCTTTATTTTAAGTACACTTTCGTAAATTAATTTAATCACATTCTCCACATCGCTTTTATGAACCATTTCTACCGTGGTATGCATATATCTAAGTGGAAGAGAAATTAAAGCCGAAGGAACACCGCCATTGCTATAAGCAAAAGCATCGGTATCTGTTCCTGTAAATCTTGAATTTGCCATTCGCTGAAAAGGAATTTCCTTTTCCTGAGCTGTTTCAATAAGCAATTCCCTTAGTTTATTTTGTACGGCGGGAGCGTGGGCAATTACCGGCCCGTGTCCAATCTTTGTATCGCCTGCCTTCTTTTTATTGATCATTGGTGTGTTGGTATCGTGAGTTACATCTGTAACAATAGCAACATTAGGCTTAATACGATGTGTGATCATCTCTGCACCACGAAGCCCAATTTCCTCCTGTACTGCATTGGTAATATATAGTCCAAAAGAAAGTTTCTTTTTATTCTCCTTTAAGAGCTTGGCAACCTGCGCAATCATAAAGCCTCCCATACGGTTATCTAAGGCACGGCATACATATTTGTTTTCGTTAAGAATAAAGAATTCATCTGGATAAGTGATTACACAGCCCACATGCACCCCTAATTCTTCTACTTCGTCTTTACTGGTACAACCTACATCTATACATATATTGTCTATTTTGGGAGATTGCTCACTGTCCTTATCACGAGTGTGAATTGCCGGCCATCCAAAAACACCTTTAACGATTCCTTTTTTTGTATGAATATTTACGCGTTTTGAAGCCGCAATTTGGTGGTCACTTCCACCATTTCTTACTACGTAAATAAAACCTTCATCGGTGATATAGTTTACATACCAGGAAATTTCATCGGCGTGACCTTCAATTACCACTTTATACTCGGCTTCAGGATTTATTACCCCAACCGCTGTTCCGTAGCTATCGGTAAAAAATTCATCTACATAAGGCTTTAAATAATCCATCCATAATTTCTGCCCTTCAGATTCATAACCTGTTGGGGCGGCATTATTAAGGTATTTTTCCAGGAAATCTATAGATTCCTTATCAAGTATACTGTCTTTGCTCATAGTTTTGATTTTTCACGAATTTAATAAGAAATAAATGTATGGCAACTCATTATTGATTAATTTTGGAATGATTTTAGTACGTCAACAAGCTAAATATTTGCTGAATGCTTAGGATGCTTTTTATAATATTATTCTTTAGTTTTTCCGGACTTTCCGCCCAGGATAGTATTCCTGTTCAGGATACCGTGCAAAAGCGATATATGATTATTGCCGGTGATACGGTTCCAAGAGAAAGTATAGATCTTAATGAAGTGGTGATTTTAAAAAAACTTCATTTTGATAATTTAGCCGATAGAAAACGCTACCTTATATTAAGGAGAAAAACCAGAAAGGTGTATCCTTATGCTAAACTTGCTTCAGAGAGATTAATTTCCCTTAATGCCAGGCTTGAAGAAATAAACTCAAGATCTGCACAAAGAAAGTATACTAGAATTGTTCAGAATTATATAGAGGAGGAGTTTTCTGCTGAATTAAAAAAGCTGACGCATACTGAAGGGCAAATTTTAGTAAAATTGGTACACCGCCAAACTGGAACTACTGCTTTTAATCTTATAAGAAATTTAAAAAGCGGTTGGCGGGCGTTCTGGTATAATACCACTGCAAGCTTATTTGAAATTTCCTTGAAAGAAGAATTTGATCCTATTAACAATGAGGAAGATTTTTTGATTGAAGATATTTTACAACGCTCTTTTGTTCATGATATTTTAGAACCACAGGCTACAGCACTGGATTTTGAATATGTTGAACTTACCGATAAATGGAGTAAAAGTAAAAGTCGCTTAAATTAACTTTTGTCTTCTTAATATTTCTTTAATTTTTTTTATCTTACAAGTTCCTTTTTTAGAGCGAGTTATAATTTAGTTTTAAGTTTTCTTTAAAAAAAAGTTATTTGCGGCTTGCGGGGGAATAAAACAGCAGTATATTTGCACCCGCTTTGCGACACAACGAGGGTTGAAAGATGAGGCGGGAAGTTCATTACATATTGGGATACGGTGTTTTTTTTAGGCTTGAGAAAGCTTGAAAAAATAAAAGCAAAAAAAGTTTATTTTTTGCTTGCCAGAATCAAAAGAGGTTGTATATTTGCAGCCGAAAAAACAACGAGTGTTCTGCTTTAAAAAGCGGTGTTGTTTTGAAGTTATTTTAAATGGTATTGCTTTTAAAAATAAGTCAAAATTTTTTTTCAAAAAACATTTGGCAGATAAAGAAAAAGCATTGTATATTTGCAGCCGCTTACAACGGAAACAAGTTCCCGAAAATACTGAAAAGAAATCCCGGGTGGGTGTGATAATAGAGAGGTTCGACTCCTTTAGTTTCAACAAGAATATCCCGAGTAATATCGGGGAAGTTCATTGATTTATTGAATTGACAGCGCGTACATTTTTCTTCGGAAAAATGATACAAATAATTTAGAATTAAGACTAGATAAGTCATCTTTGAGTACAGACAATTGATTGTTGTAATTATATTTAAGAAACAACGATGAAGAGTTTGATCCTGGCTCAGGATGAACGCTAGCGGCAGGCCTAACACATGCAAGTCGAGGGGTAACATAGAGAAGCTTGCTTTTCTGATGACGACCGGCGCACGGGTGAGTAACGCGTATACAACCTACCTTTTAGCGGGGAATAGCCCAGGGAAACTT
>NZ_FUYY01000014.1 GCF_900168045.1 Salegentibacter holothuriorum
CAAATCAAAAAAGATAGATTTGAGTTTTCCATTATAGTTCCGCTACGCAAGGTCTGTCGTGCCTCACAGGATTTACACTGGTAGGCCCACTTGTTTTTGAGCCAATAATGTGATGTGCCGCCACATCTATTGCAGGTGACACCTTCCTTATCGCGTTGTGCTTTATAATGTAAACGACAACTCTCTTCATCTGTGAAATGTACTGTGAATGAAAAAATATCCATAACTTGAATTATTACAACTCATCTAATATAGGATAAATTCCTTAATATTGGAATAATTACGGATATACAAAAACTTTTAAAATGAAAAACAGAAATTTAGCTATAATCATATTATTCGCAGCTAAATCAGCTACAAATCCTTTTAAGCTTAGAAAAGATCATGATACCGTGAGGGTAAAAGATTTAAATGCTTCTGTAGATTTCTACAGAAATATCCTGGGATTAGATCAAATAGATAATGGCGGTCTTGGAGACCATATTAAATGGTTTCGCTTAGGCAATAAGGTTCAACTGCATTTGGTAGAAAGTGATACGGTAGTAGAAAAGAATAAAGGCGTTCATTCTGCTTTTAATACCGAAAACCTATCGGAATTTATGGAGTTTCTAAGAACTAAAAATATTCCTTTTGAAAACGGGAAAGGTGAAAAGGATACGTTTACTAACCGGCCAGACGGGATCAGGCAAATTTACTTTCAGGATTCCGATGATTATTGGATTGAAGTGAATGATAGCAATGTTTAGCCCTTCACTGCATATTCTTCTTTAAGTAAGCCAAGCTCGTCTATGGTCTTTAAAACTCCGTTTTCGTTATTACTGAAAGTAGTTACGTATTTACTTGCATTAATAATTTCAGGATGCGCGTTTTTCATGGCATAGCTATACTTCGCGTTTTGCATCATTTCCAGATCATTAAGGTAATCGCCAAAAACCAGGGTTTCTTCAGGAGAAATATTTAACTCTTTCTGAATTCCGCTTATGGCATTTCCTTTATTGGCGGTTATAGAAGTAATATCTATAAAAACATGTGCTGCTATGGCTACTTTGTAGTCGTTTGTATATTCTTTAAAATGAGGAAAAGTGTGTTCTTCAACCCCATTGAAATTGCAAAAAGTAACTTTTAAGATAGTGTCCTCTACCTCAGTAAGATCTTCAACCTTTTCAATCTTTTTGTAAAATTTATTAATCTCGTCAAAGAAGCTATCGTCTTTACTTTCTATGTAAGCCGAGTTCTTTCCGCACAATACCAAATGAGTATCGGGAAGTTCCCTTCCTATTCTAATGAAATCTAGCGCTGCCGACTTGTTGAGGGAATTCACATAAAGATCTTTTCCCTTATGAACCACATGGGTGCCATTTTCGGCGAAGAAGAGCATTCGGTCTTTAATTCTATCAAATTTGCTTTCCAGATTATAAAATTGACGCCCACTGGCTACCGAGAACATAATCCCTTTTTCATGTAACGACTCTTCTATTTCCCAAAAATCTGGGTGGATCTCGTGTTGGTCATTCAACAAGGTTCCGTCCATATCGGTAATAATCAACTTTATCATAATGCAAATTTAAGCGGCAAATATAAAAGTTTAGAAACCGGAAGCAGTTAAGAAAAGATCAAATGTGCTTTTAACGATATAAGTTTTTATGATATATAAGTTTGATATGCAAATTCTGAAAAGAACTACTTTTTTATTACCAATTCAGGAAAGGATAAACTATTAAGCTAATTTAAAAAAGTACCCAATCTACAATTCCACCTACAATGGCTATAAATATGGCTAACCATAATGAGGGAAGAAAACCTTCTGTTTTAAAGTCAGAACTAAACTGGTCTGCTATTTCAATAATAATGGCATAAGCTATAACCCTGGTAACGAACCCTAATCCCAGGAAATAAAAAATTCCGAAGGTAGCTACATTTAATAATAAGGTGAGTACCCAACTTAACAGAAAACTGAGTAAGCCAATAATTAGGGCTACAATAATTGCAGTTTTAAAACCTTTAAGAACTACTTTGGGCATTATATTAGCTGCGGCCAGAAGCACCAGCGCATCAATTATAATATGGACTACCCATTGCATCATCTGTTAGTTATTTAAGGTTTGTATAGTTAAAGGTAAAAAAAAATGATAAAGATCTATTCAAATCGGTTTTCTAATGTTTCGGGTTTTTGATTGGTAACAAGTTCCCAAATAGCTTTAAAGTTAGCTAATTGTTCCCTTCGCTTAATAGTTTCGGAAGAAGTGTATGCTACCGGGGCAGCTTCAAATCCCTTATAGCTGGTGTCTAAATTTTTAGCGATATAAATACTTCTGGGCAGGTGGAATTTTTGTGTGATCACAATGGCATCTTCAATATTAAAAACGGCCTTAGCTCGAAACATGCTATCATAAGTATCAAAGCCCGAATGATCTAGAATTATAGCTTTGGAAGGGACCCCTTTCTTTAGAAGATAATTCTTTATTGCATTAACTTCATCATAATCATTGGTTCTATGATCTCCACTTATCAAAAAATTTTCAATTTTATTTAGTTCGTAAAGTGTATATGCGGTTTCTACTCGATCTTTGAGAATGGGCGATAATTTACCATCTGCATATACACTGGCTCCCAGAATTATCCCTGTTTTAGCCTTAGGTACTTCTGTGATTTCAGAATAAATAAGGTTTGAAGTTTCTTTTTGGATATAAGCTTCTAACCCAAATACAATTAGGATACTTATAACTACAAAAAGTGCAAAAGCAAGAATTAATTTTTTTAAAAGCTTCATAGGCCTCGCCAGTTATATCACGAAGATAAAGAATAATAGTTTACCTATATGTTTAATTTATAGAGGATATTTTAAGCAATGAATGTGAATGTTTACATTTGAATTTATAAAAAGAATTTTTAGAAAATGACTAATATTAAAGCTTTACAGTGGCGTTATGCCACCAAAAAATTTAACCCGGAAAAAATACTCTCAACAGAGAAGATAAATATTTTAAAAGAAGCTTTTAATCTTACCGCAACTTCTTATGGTTTGCAGCCTTTAAAAATGGTAGTATTACGAAATAAGGAACTTCAGGAAAAATTGAAAAGTGCATCCTGGGAGCAGCAGCAGTTAAATACTGCTTCTCATGTTTTGGTTATTTGTATAGAAAAAAAAGTGGATAAAAACTTTATTGAGCAATACTTTAAAAGGGTAAAACATATAAGGGAAACTCCTGATGAAATTTTGGATCCTTTTAAAAAGTCTTTGGTAGCTAGTTTTGAATCTAAAGCAGAAGAGGAAATACACGCCTGGGCGTTAAACCAGGCTTATTTAAGTTTAGGAACGTTACTTACAGTTTGTGCTACCGAAGAAATTGACGCCTGCCCAATGGAAGGTTTTCAACCCGACAAATATGATGAACTTCTAAATTTAGATGCTCATAATTTAAAGTCGGTTTTGGCTTTACCGGTAGGCTATAGGGCAGGAGACGATATGTTCTCTGAATTTAAAAAGGTACGACGTCCTTTAGATGATGTAATTATTGAAATGAATTAATAATTCGCATACCCAGTAATTTCCAGTCCGTAACCAATCATACCAACACGTTTTGTTTGCTGGCTGTTAGAAAGCAATTTTATTTTGTGAATTTCTAAATCATGTAAGATCTGTGCACCAATCCCAAAATCTTTATTATCCATATTTATAGGCGGAGCTTTTACTTCGCCTTTTTTCTGGCATTCTTTTAATTCGGCAAGTCTGGGCAATAAATTTAAAGATTGTTTGGCCGGATTAATAAAAACTATAGCGCCGCGCCCTTCTTCGTTAAGCGCCCTAAACATACTATCCAGTTTTTTATCGGCATCATTAGTAAGTGTGCCCAGGATATCGTTATTTACAAGTGTAGAATTCATGCGAACAAGAATTTCTTCGTCAGTCTTCCAATTTCCTTTTGTGAGTGCAAGATGAACCTGGCCATTTGTAGTTTGACGATAGGCTCTTAATCTAAATTTCCCAAAACGAGTTTCAAGATCAAAATCTTCCTTTTTTTCAATAAGGGAATCATGCTGCATTCTATAGGCAACCAGGGCTTCAATAGAAACAATTTTAAGATCAAATTTTTGAGCAACTTCCATTAACTGTGGCAATCTTGCCATAGTTCCATCCTCATTCATAATCTCAACAATCACTCCTGCAGGTTCAAAACCGGCAAGTCTTGCAAAATCTATTGCGGCTTCGGTATGGCCGGTTCTTCTTAATACTCCACCTTCTTTTGCTTTAAGCGGAAAAATATGTCCGGGTCTGTTTAAATCTGCCGGACTGGTTTCGGGATCTATAAGAGATTGAATAGTTTTAGCTCTATCTGAAGCTGAAATTCCCGTAGTAACACCTTTACCTCGTAAATCTACAGATATGGTAAAGCCGGTTTCCATAGGATCGGTATTGTTGCTTACCATCATTTCCAGTTTCAGGTTTTTGCAGCGCTCTTCGGTTATAGGTGCGCAAATGAGTCCGCGACCATGAGTAGCCATGAAATTAATCATTTCTGGTGTCACCTTGTCGGCAGCGGCAACAAAATCTCCTTCATTTTCCCTATCTTCATCATCTACCACAATAATTACCTTTCCTTCACGAATGTCATCTATCGCTTCCTGAATGCTGTGAAGTTTAAGGGTATTTTGGGTAGTCGTATCCTGAGCCATGTTATGTTTTATTTTGGGCTGCAAAGATATTTAATCTATTTTTCTTTTAGGCTTAATAATGCCAGCTTTTTTGAGTGCTTTTCTTATAGGCTCGGTAATATTGTCAAAAGCAAAAAGTCCCTGATCTGTAGTAGCCCGGTAAGTAAGGTAGATTCCTAGCGGAAGCATAATTAGCGTAGAGAGCCAGGTAGCCATAAATGGGCTAATACTACCATCTTCTGCACTGTTTTTGGCAAATATTCCTATAAAATGATAAGTAAGAAAAAGTAGAACTGCTACTACCATTGGTAAGCCCATTCCTCCTTTTCTAATAATTGCACCCAATGGGGCGCCAACAAAAAATAGCACTATACAAGCTGCAGCTAAAACATATTTTTCGTGTAATGCAATCTCAAATTTATTGAGTTGCTTAGTAGAATTTTTTAATTCAGATTTTTTAATGTTAAGATGAGAAAGAGCGCCATTTACAGAGCCAAGCGCTAAACCGACTATTTGTATTGCCTGGTATGTATCATATTCTTCAAGAATGGTGTTTTCAATTTCTTTAATAGAATCTGAAGGCTTTACATTCACCGTAATATTATCAAAACTTGTACGTTGGTACATATTTGCGGTCAAAGCTCTTTTTTTTACATTATGAGAGATCGCAAAGGAATCTATACTCTGGCGGAGTTCAGAAATATTTAGCATTCCCTGGGTGTTGCTATAACTTTCATCTTCCAGGTCTACATTATTAAAGTCAGATAGATCCAGGTTTATCGTATATTCTTCAAAATAGCTTTTCATAAAGGGTTTGTCCCTTCGCTTAGAATAATCTGAAGGTTGAACTTCGTTGTAATAATTACCATCCTTTAAAACCAGTGAAAGTACATCAGAATCTGTACTTCCTGCCAGTTCACCTTCTTTAGCCTTAATGACGGTAAAATTTCCGCTTCGATCTGTTTTTTTATGAATAATAACATCGGTAAGATATTTGCCGTTATCGCCACTTTTTTCCTCAACCTTAATATTTATGGTGCCTAAGTCATTAAAAACCCCTTCGGTAATAGCCATTGCCGGTTTTAGTTTAGCAATATTTTTCCGAAGATTTATGGATTTATATTCTGCGGCAGGAATCACATTATTTGCAAAAAAGAAGGCAGTTACACTAACCAATAAAATGAATACAGTTAAGCTACGCATGGCTCGTTGCAGTGAAATCCCGGAAGATTTCATAGCTGCAAACTCATAATTTTCGGCAAAATTACCAAAAGTCATTATGGAGGTAAGCAAGATTGTAAGCGGTAGAACCAGTGGCACCAGTTTAGGGGAAAAATAGAGCAAAAATTTTAGAATAATTTCTGTATCCAAATCTTTTCCCGCCAGTTCACCTATGTACAGCCAAATGGTTTGAAGTACAAAAATGAACATAAGAATTATAAAAACTGAAAAAAACGTTTTTAAGTAACTGGTGAGTATGTACCGGTCTAGTATTTTCAACTTAGTCTAATCTATTGATGTAAAAATTTTCGTAACGAGCTTCTTCAAAAGTAAAAAGGTTTTTAGCCAATTCCTGGTCGGTTTTAAAGCTTTTTACGGTAATGGTGATTTTTGTATCGTTATCCTGGGTTTGGATAAGGTTGTAGATATGTTTGGTTTGGCTGTCAATTCCCAGTAAAATATTCTTAACCTCTGCATTACTGTCTTTGGGAGTTAATTTTACGTATTGAATATTACGGCCATTTACATTTTTAGCAACGTCCATTTCGTAGTTATAACCTTCTTCATAAAAGCTGAACATTTTTGAAGGAGTAATGTTATTTTCTTCCTCTTCAACATAGGTAGAGATATTAATCTCTTCGTCTTCCGGAATAATGGTGTAGACTTTCTTCCCATCAAACATTTGGGTGGTTCCCATAAGATTTAATAAATATTTTTCTCCTTTAATACTTACATCACCGCGAGTTTCCTGGTTTACGTTAGCAGCATTATTTTGAAGGCTATATTTAAAATCGATCACCATATTGTCGTAGGTCTTCACCTTAGACGAGACTTCATTTAGAAGTGCTTCAGCTTTTTTAGAATTTTGTGCTTGCAAGCTTATGGTGAAAATAGCGAGCGCAATAAAAATTAAATTTTTCATTTTAGTAATTAAGGTGTTTTATTCTTCATTTAATAATTGATCTAAGGCTGCAAGATCTGTCACTAAAACCTGCCTGGCTTTACTGCCTTCAAAAGGTCCTACAATTCCCGCCGCTTCTAATTGGTCTATGATCCTACCTGCGCGATTATAGCCTAGTTTTAGTTTACGTTGCAGCAAAGAAGCCGAGCCTTGTTGAGCGGTAACGATCACTTCGGCAGCTTCCCTAAAGAGTTTGTCTCTTTCACTTACATCTATATCAACACCTGTGCCACTATCATCGGCTTCATAGGCAGGAAGTTGGTGTGCTTCCGGATAGGCTTTTTGCGAACCTATAAACTCTGTTATTTTATCAACTTCTGGTGTATCTACAAAAGCACACTGCAGTCTTCTTAATTCATTTCCCTGGGTAAAAAGCATATCTCCACGCCCAATTAGCTGATCTGCACCCTGGCCATCTAAAATGGTTCTGGAATCTATTTTTGAAGTTACCCTAAAGGCAATTCTTGCCGGGAAGTTAGCTTTTATAATACCGGTAATTACATTTACCGAAGGTCTTTGTGTGGCAATGATTAAGTGAATACCAATGGCACGGGCCAATTGCGCTAAACGGGCAATAGGAGTTTCTACTTCTTTCCCGGCAGTCATAATTAAATCGGCAAATTCGTCTACTACCAAAACAATATAAGGTAGGAATTTATGGCCTTCTTCCGGATTTAATTTTCTTGCTTTAAACTTAACGTTGTATTCTTTAATGTTACGAACCATCGCGTTCTTAAGAAGTTCGTAACGATTATCCATTTCTATACAAAGTGAATTAAGCGTGTTAATTACTTTTGTATTATCGGTAATAATAGCGTCTCCTGAATCTGGCAGTTTTGCAAGATAATGACGTTCAATTTTATTAAAAAGCGTAAGTTCTACTTTTTTAGGATCTACCAGTACAAATTTTACTTCAGCAGGATGCTTGCTATAAAGCAAGGATGTTAAAATAGCATTTAATCCAACCGATTTACCCTGGCCTGTAGCACCGGCCATAAGCATATGCGGCATTTTTGCAAGGTCTACGACAAAAGTTTCATTAGAAATAGTTTTCCCTAATGCCATTGGTAACTCCATTTCAGCATTCTGGAATTTTGGCGAAGCGATCACCGAACGCATAGAAACAATGGTTGCGTTTTTATTTGGAACTTCTATACCAATGGTTCCTTTACCAGGTATTGGCGCAATAATCCTAATTCCCAGTGCAGAAAGGGAAAGCGCAATATCGTCTTCCAGGTTTTTAATTTTTGATATTCTAATCCCGGCTTCTGGAACAATTTCATATAAAGTTACCGTTGGACCAACTGTCGCTTTAATTTGGGCGATCTCGATCTTGTAATTTTTAAGCGTATCTACAATACGGTTTTTGTGTTCTTCCAGTTCTTCCTGGTCTACTGTAATACCGCCACCATATTCCTGTAGCAAGTCCAGGGTAGGAAATTTATAATTGCTTAGTTCTAGAGTAGGATCAAATTCTCCAAAATCTTTAACTATTTTATTACTAATCTTATCTTCCTCTATTTCCTCTTCCTCTGTGGTCTCCACTTCCATTTCCACTTCGCCGCTATCTTCTTTTTTTGCCGGTTTAGGCGAAGGAGTAGAGGTTTCTTTTTTTGGAGGTGTTTCTTCCAGTTTTATTTCTGCGGAAGTTTTTTCGGTTGGTTTTTCCTGTTTTGGAGTTACTTGATTTTTCCAATCGGTTTCTTCCTCGGTAGCTGAAATTTCTTCTTTATTTGATTGAAATTCTTTGTTCAGACTATCTTTTTTAGACTTTACAAAACCGCCAATTAATTCGGGTGTAATTTTCAGTCTTAAACTTAGGTACGCTATAAAAAGGAAAAGCATCAATAGTATAGTTCCGAAAAAACCTAAATAATCCTGAAGAAAATCGTTCATTTCATAACCTATTCTTCCACCTAGAAGTGGATTTTCAGCAGCGAAAAAGCCAAAGAAAATGGCTAGCCACAGCATGATTAAAATACCCCAAATCCAGGATTCCCTTAGTTTGGTAGATTTTACGCCAAGAAATAGATGAAATCCGCTGTAGCTTACTAAAATTGAAAGGATAAAAGCGGCAAGCCCAAATCCTTTATACATAAAAAAGTCGCTAACAGAAGCGCCAAATTTGCTTAACCAGTTTTTGGTTTCTACTTCGCGATTTGAGAATTCACCAAGCGTACTTTGATCCACTTCCCAATTAAATAAAAATGAGATGAATGCGACACTTAAAGCCAGGCCGAATAACATTAAAAAACTACCTAAAACTACCTTTTGTTGCCGGTTAAGTTTGAAGGAAAATTTAGTCGACTTTTTCCCGGTGTTTGTTTTAGTCCTGGTTTTCTTTTTGGCCATAGATGATTTGAAGGATTTTGAGCAAAAATACAAATTAGACCCTTCTAAAGTAAAGAAATTTCACTTCAGTTTAGCGAGGGGTAATATATTAGCTTTAACGTTCAAATCTAAGCAATTATTTTTTCAGAAGTAAACCTTAAAATAACACAGAATTTAAATGTTTTAGTTTCTGAAGGCTATACCTAGTATTTTTTTAAAAAATATAGGGAAAGTAAATGAATGCACCAATAATGACTGCCGTAATAGCTGCTATAAAAACTGCGCCAGCGGCAATATCTTTAATATGTCCAATCTTGTTATGAAAATCTGGATGCACAAAATCTGCCATGGCTTCAAGCGCAGAGTTTAAACCCTCAGCAGTCATAATAAGGCCTATAGCTAAAAACTGAAACATCCATTCAGTTTTAGTGATATCAAAGAAATAGCCGGCAATACATATAATTATGGCAAGTACAAATTGCACTTGTATGCTTTGCTCGTGTTTTAGTAATAACCAGGCTCCTTTAATGGCATAGCCGCCTCCCCTTATTCTTTTTCCGAGAAAACTATCTCGCATTATAACAAGGTTTTTAGCGCAGAAAGATAGTCTGGTTCTTCACCTATTTCGGGAACTTGTTGGCTGTGAATAACCTTGCCGTCTTCGTCTAATACAATTACAACGCGTGAAAGCAAAGCTTCAAAAGCGCCATCTATAATTTCCAGGCCATAATCTTTTCCGAAATTTCTATTTCTAAAGTCTGATAGGTTAATGACATTATTTAAACCTTCATCGTTTACAAAACGTTTTTGAGCAAAAGGTAGATCTCGTGAAATGCAAAGTACCACGGTATTATCTAGACTGGTAGCTTTTTCATTAAATTTTCTGACTGAAGTGGCACAAACCCCGGTGTCTATACTTGGAAAGATATTCAAAATAACGCGTTTCCCTTTAAAATCGTTTAAAGTTGCGGTACTAAGATCTGATTTTATAAGTTCAAAATGAGGAACTCTTTCGCCTTTCTCGGGTAGGCTACCATAGGTGTTTATTTTTTCACCTTTTAATGTTATTTGCGACATGGGTATTATTGTTAGATTGGTTTGATAAATTTAGAACATCTGTTTTAGGGATTTACTAAAATTATCATAAAAACAAAGGGCTGCCTAAATATAAGACAGCCCTCTTTAATTTATTATAAAAACGCGATTTTTAACGGTCTATAGAACCAACTACTTTTTGCATAAAGTTGTTACAGGCATCTTTTTCTGGTGTGCCACCATCAATAGAATGCTTAACTTCTACAGCTCCGCATAGATTCGAGATCAATTCACCTATCACATCCATTTCCTCATCTTTTACCGAACGATGTTCAGAATAGCTTTCAAGGACTTCTATGGTATGTTCCAGTTTTTGAGCTTCGTTCTCGCGTGCTAAATGTTTAATTACTGGTAACTTCATTTACTAGGTCTTTTAGAGGTTCAAATTTGTTTGTTTGTACCTGATTAACGAAACTTCCGTTTTTAAAAGTGGCAAAAGTTGGTAGATTATCTACGTTAGCCAGTTTTCTGGATTCCGGATATTTTTCGGCATCTACCATCAAGAACGTTGCGTTCTCATTTTCTGAAGCTAATTTCTTGAATTTAGGCTTCATTAGTCGGCAGTTACCACACCATCCGGCCATATACTGTACCACAACAGTTTCGTTATCTGAAACTATTTCGTTTAAATTATCTTGTTCTAGTTCTTTTATCATAACAATCTCTTTCCCTTTTTTCTTAGTTTAAGCTTAGGTAAGAAGCAACTCCGTCTCTATCGGCGTTCATTGCATCTTTACCTTCTTCCCAGTTTGCAGGACAAACCTCACCTTTTTCCTGTACGTGAGTGTAAGCATCTACAAGTCTTAAGAATTCTGCTACATTTCTACCAAGTGGCATATCGTTTACACCTTCGTGGAATATTTTACCATCTTCATCAATAAGGTAAGTAGCGCGGTAAGTTACGTTGTCTCCTTCTAGAGTAACATCTCCAGTTTCTTCATCATAAGATTCTCCGGTAATATCCAGAATTCCAAGACGAGAACTTAAGTTTCTGTTAGAATCTGCAAGAATCGGATATTTAACGCCTTCTATTCCTCCGTTATCTTTTGGAGTATTTAGCCATGCAAAATGTACTTCTGGAGTATCACAAGAAGCTCCAACTACCATTACATTTCTTTTTTCAAATTCTTCTGCTGCTTTTTGAAAAGCATGTAATTCTGTAGGGCAAACAAAGGTGAAATCTTTAGGATACCAGAATAACAATACTTTTTTCTTGTTCTTCTGAGCTTCTTCCAAAATATTTAATTGAAAGGTATCACCCATTTCGTCCATTGCATTTACACTTAAGTTTGGGAATTTTTTTCCTACTAATGACATATAACTTTTATTTTTATTGGTTTAACTTTTATTGTAATTCGAGTACAAATCTAAGGAATGATTCCGTAGAAAAAAGTTATATAAATTTTAAAATACTATCTAAGAATAAGTTTTTGTTATAGGTGTCGGTTGATTGGATAGAAAAACCCTATTTCAGAAGCGTATTGCTCATTATTGCTGGAATTTTAAGCCGTTTGAGCTTTTGCAGATTGACTTAATTCCTTAATTTTTATGCCGAAAGCAGCAAAAAGCAAAGTCATAAACGGACTCAAATAATTAAAGAAGGCATAACCCGCGTAACTTAGCGTAGGAACGCCTAAAACACCGCTATGATATGCTCCACATGTATTCCAGGGAATTAGTACTGAAGTTACTGTTCCTGAATCTTCTAAGGCCCTACTTAAATTCTCTGGAGCAAGACCTTTGTCCCGGTAAGCTTTAGCAAACATTTTTCCGGGAACTACAATAGCTAAATATTGATCTGAAGCAGTGGCGTTTAAAGCTAAACAGCTAAAAACAGTACTGGCAAATAAACCAAAGGTGGTATGGAATAAATTCAATAAAGCTTTACTAATTCTTGCCAGGGCACCAATTGCTTCCATAATTCCGCCAAAAACCATCGCACAAATAATTAGCCAGATAGTTCCAAGCATTCCCGCCATTCCTCCGGAAGAAAATAGATCATTTAAGTTTTTATTATCGGTTTCTATTGCGGTGTCTACTGTAATAGCCTGCATAACGCCCCGGTAACCGCTAATAAAATCAAGATCTGTAGTTCCTGCTATTTGCGCTACAATTCCTGGTTGAAAAAACAAGGCAGCAACCGCGCCTAAAAGTGTTCCTAATAATAAAGCGATTAATGGTGAGGTTTTTTTAACGATCAATGCAATTACAATTGCCGGAACAAGGAAAAGCCAGGGGCTAATAGTAAAGGACTTTTCTATAGATTTTAAAATAGCAGAAGTATCTGTAGTTCCTGTAGTATCTAAATTAAAGCCTATGATGACGAAAATAATTATTGTTATAGTGATAGTAGGAACCGTGGTTAAGGTCATATACCGAATATGCGTAAACAAATCTGTTCCAGCCATAGCCGGAGCAAGATTGGTAGTATCACTTAAAGGAGATAATTTATCACCAAAATAGGCTCCGGAAAGAATTGCACCCGCAGTCATTCCCACTGAGATTCCTAAAGCTTCAGCTATTCCTATTAATGCAATACCAACGGTTGCTGAAGTAGTCCAGCTACTTCCAGTTGCGACAGAGATAACAGCACAAATAACCACACAGGCCGCTAAAAATATTGTTGGATTTAATATTTGTAATCCGTAGTAGATCATGGTAGGAATAATCCCGGAAATTAGCCAGGTTCCGGCTAAAGCTCCCACCATTAAAAGAATAAGAATAGCACCGGCCGTACTTTGAATGTTTCCGGCAACCTCATCTATCATTTTATCGTATTCCACATTGTTGAAGTAACCCACAATGGCCGCAACCGCTCCACCTAATAATAATACAAATTGATTGGAACCACTTAAGGAATCGTCTCCAAAAACAAAAACATTAAAAGCAAGCATTGCGATAAGCGCAAAAACCGGAATTAATGCCGGCCAAATACCGAGTTCTTTATTTGTAGGAATTTGTTCAGTTTGAGACGGGTCTTGGTTTTCCATTAAGTTTTTGGATATATTTTTTAAAGCCTGTTTTAAAGGTTTTAATTGTATTTATTTTAATCAATTTTTCACTTTCGCCTGTAATTTTACGATTTTACACGAAAATGAGCAAGTTTTCTCTAAAACTATAAATTAATTAAAATTTATAGCCAAGGCCAAGTTGAACCCCAAATGTGGTAAGTTTTTGATGATTACTTTTTTCTTCAAAAGGAATTACAGAATACCTTCTAAAATTAGGATTTATATAAATACTAAAATTGTTAAACGCATATTGGGCGCCCAGGCCAAAACCTACGCCAATCCCTGCCTGTGGATCTATAGATTTACTCTCTGAACCTTGAAAATCCATCACCGGCCCACCATTTACAAAGAAATGATCTAAAAAAGTATAATTGGCAAAAATAGGAATAGAAGTGGTTTGTAATTCTTCGCTGCGGGTAGTTTGTTCAGGCATTGGAGCAGAAGTAATCAAAACATCGCCGCGCCAGTAATTTATACCGGTTTCTAAGGCTAGATTCTCTGTTACATCTAGTAAATATCGAAATCCGAATTCATAAGAGTTTTCAATCTCATAACTTCCACCGCCAGTAAGTTCATCGTTTCGAAGCAATTGGCTATCAGTTATTCCAAAATACAGGCGTACTTCATTTTGGGTTTGTGAAAAAGCGCTAAGGCTAAAAAATGCGAGAAATAGGGGAAGGAGTAGTTTTTTCAAAGTTTTTTTTGTGAATATACAAAAAAGAAAAAGTTCGAATATACAGTCTTTAAACTCAACTGTATAATCGAACTCTTTAGTAATATAGAAACTCCTAACCTAAAACTCCTACTTCCTGCATGCAGGATTTCATCATCTTATAGGTGCGTTCTATATCGTTATCCAATCCAATCGAGAAGCGAATTAATCCGTTGCTTAAGCCCATTTTTTCCTGCTCTTCTATTGAGATTTCAGAAGAAGTAGAACTTCCTGGAGCGCTAAAAAGGGTTTTGTAAAAACCTAAACTTACCGCGAGGTAACCCAGGTTTTTATCCTGCATTAATTCCATTAGTGCATTGGCCTTATCCAGGCTACCAACATCTATCGTCAATAAACCTCCAAACCCATAATCTTCATTCATCATACGCTTAAAGGTCTCGTGACCGGGATGATTCTTTAACCCAGGGTAAACTGTTCTTAGGCCGTCCTCCTGGAATTTTTCAGCCAAAAACATGGCGTTTTTGCTATGTTGCTTAATTCTAATGTGAAGTGTTCTTAAGTTTTTTAAAACCGAAGCCGCCCGCATACTGTCCATCGTAGGGCCAAGTAGCATGTTTGCGCCATCATTCACACTGCGAAGTGCGTTGATGAATTCCTGGCTTCCGCAGGTTACACCTCCAACAGTATCGCTACTACCGTTTATAAATTTAGTTAAGCTATGAATTACCACATCGGCGCCCAATTCTTTGGGACTAATGGAAAGTGGGGAAAATGTATTATCTACTACAAAAGTAAGCTGATGTTTTTTTGCGATTTTAGCCAGAGCTTCAATATCGGCCACTTCAAGCAACGGATTACTTACAGCTTCGCAATACAAAACTTTGGTGTCTTTGGTGATCGCTGCTTCAACCTGTTCAAGATTGGTGATATCTACAAAGGAAGTTTGAATATTAAACTTCGGAATAAAATTCTTCATAAATGCATAAGTCCCACCATATACAGTTCTGCTGGAAACAATATGATCGCCGGCCCGGCATAGTTGGAGTAGGGCAGAGGTAATGGCTCCCATACCACTGGCCGCCACATTTGCGGTTTCAGTACCTTCCATTGCGGCAAGCGCTTCGCCCAAATATAAATTTGAAGGAGAAGAGTGGCGGGAATAAAGATAGCAACCCTCTGAATTGCCTTCAAAAGTATCAAACATTGTTTTTGCTGAAAGAAAAGTATAGGTCGAGGAATCGGAGATTGAAGGGTTTACACCTCCATATTCTCCAAAATATTGAAGGTCCTGGATATTATCGGCAGGTTTATATTTCATCTTTATCAAGTTTTAATTTGATATAAAATTAGTTTTATGAAGAATTAAAATCAATAGTATTGGTTTTATTTAGTAAATAAAACTGTATAAATTGTATTTCGTAGAATTAAAATCTATATTTAGTTCATATTAAAATTAGTTTAGAAAATTTTTCATTCTGAAATAAGCATAATCTTACTGAAAATGTATTTGTCTATGAGGTATATTATATAGCGCAAATCAAAAATAATTAAAGCCTAATATGAAATTAGACCAAAAAGATCTTCAAATATTAAAGCATCTGCAACAGGATAGTAAAATGACTAATAAGGAGATTGCTAACAAGCTGGAACTTTCGGTTACTGCTGTTTTTGAACGTATAAAACGACTGGAACGGGAGGGGATAATTTCAAAGTATGTAGCCATTATTTCTCCCGATAAGGTAGAAAAGAATTTTATGGTTTTCTGCCAGATAAAACTTATTCAACATTCCAGGTCTTATTTAACAAAGCTTGAAACCGAAGTCACAAAACTTACTGAAGTTTTGGAATGTTATCACGTAAGTGGTGAGTACGATTATATTTTAAAAGTTCTGGTAAAAGATATGGAAGCCTACCGGGAATTTATGGTTACTAAACTCACCAACCTTGACCATATTGGAAGTACCCAGAGTACTTTTATAATTTCACCGGTAAAAAGTACAACGGCTGTACCGCTTTAGTTCAATAATTAAATAAACAGTTATTTCGTCAATTAAATAAACTTATATTAAAGGAGTAGGTTTTATGTTAGTATTTATTGGTCTCAAAATAGGGATTTAAACCCTGCAATTTTATTGCAGAACTTTAGTATTGCGAAAAAATCCATATTTTCGGACTATGAGTTATCA
>NZ_FUYY01000011.1 GCF_900168045.1 Salegentibacter holothuriorum
GGCCATAGGTGTAAAGGCAGCAATGTCATAGCCGAGTGGTACTAATAATCCGTAAAGCTTGATGCGATTCCTGTTATCCCGCAAGGGATAACGGGAGCTTGAATGCTTACCGCAGTGTATCGTTATTTTTTGTTTCTTAAATATGTCAACTTATTAGAGTAGGTAGTTGTAAGTAAAAGAGTAAGCGGTAATAACTGCGAACTTATAGACTGTAAACTTCATACTAAAGATTTAAGGTGGTTATGGCAACGGGGCTCACCTCTTCCCATTCCGAACAGAGAAGTTAAGCCCGTTAGCGCAGATGGTACTGCTATTTGTGGGAGAGTATGTCACCGCCTTTTTTTTAAAGACCCTTACATTAAGTTGTAAGGGTCTTTTTTTTTTGCCTGGAAAGTAAATAAATTGAGATCGTTAAACTCAGTATCGGAAATATGGAGCTTATAAAAGCATTAAGAATTGGTTCAAAATGTTTTAAAATACATATACATCGCTCTTAAGTCTTCTTCTTTTATATTTTTAAAGTTTTGCCAGGGCATAGGTGGTAAAAGGGTACGCCCATTTTCCTGGCCTTTATACTTTCCTTCAACCATGGCTCTTTTAAATTGGTTAAAATTCCAGGAACCTAATCCAGTATCGTGCGGGGTTAGATTAGCGGCATAAGAAACTCACCAGGGACCTATAAAGGCTGTCAAGTCTGAATTCATTAACATCCAGCCCTTCTCTAAAGTTTCTTTATTAAGTTCTGGTAAATTCTTGTTTGCCTGGTATCCTGAAAAGGCTAATTCTGAAATTGCTTCAGGGCCTTTTGCTCCTATTTTCTTAGGAGAATGGCAATCATGACAACCGATTATCTCTACAAGATATTTACCACGGTCTTCATATTCCTTTTTGCTGAACTTTTTCGCTTTAGGTGTTTGTGCAATAAAATCTTTTTCTATGTTTTTTTCCTTCTTTTCCTCACAGGAATTTAAAATGTATACCATTAGGGCAAACATACAAATATGTGTTGCAATTGTTTGCGGACTTAAATTTGATTTTAATAATTTCATAACGCTGTGTTTTATACTATCTAATTTATAGAATCAATAGGATGCAAAATATGGGGCTAACTAGGTATTTTTGATCCTTGAGATGTAGTGGTAGATCAATGATCTAATATGGTATATGTATTTATTAATTTTTCCTTGGATTATTCTAGGGCTATAAATAATAACCAATCCTGGATGCTCCTGGTGGAAATAGATCAAGATATTGGCTGTAACTTTAATAGGTATTATTATTCTACAATTTCCTACAATTGTTGTAGAATATTTTAACAATTGTCTCATTAGTCTACACATTATTTTAAAAGATAGAGAATAGTTCTTTTTCGCCAAAGTCTGTTTGATCAGGATGTTATAGTCTACTTCTTTCTTTTAATAAAAAATTAAGAAATTTTGGGACGTTTCGTGCGTTATTATCTGGGAAATTTGGTAGCCAAAAAAGGGATTAACTACCGCTTCAAATTGAATTATTAAATAAAATGATTAAACTATGTTAAAAAAGAATTTAAACAAATTAGCTTTACTATTAGGTGTTGTATTATTTGCTTCTTGTTCAGAAGATGATAGTATTGATAAATCAGATAACAGTGCTGGTGAAGAAACTTCAGTTTATATTACCGACTCACCCGTAGATCAAGCTAATGTTAAAGCTGTTTTTATAACGGTATCAGAAGTTAAATTAAACGGGAAAGCTATTGAAGGTTTCCAGAAATCTACAATCGAAATTAGTAGCTTAACTAAAGGGAATACAGAAATGTTAGGGAAATTGAATCTTGATGCCGGAACAACTTCCAGTATAGAACTTGTATTGGCAGATTCTGACGATAACAATAATGCTCCAGGTAACTATTTAGTTACTAAAGGTGGTACAAAGCAAGAACTTTCGGGTGCTACTCAGATTCAACTTAACGACCAGGTTGAGATCATAGAAGGTACAAAAAACGATATAGTGCTTGATTTTGACCTTAGGAAAAGTATTAAACAAGAGGGTGATCAGTATACTTTTGTATCTGGTGGTAAACTTCAAAACAGCTTAAGGGCGGTAAATACTTCTAATGCCGGGATACTTAAAGGTAATGTTGAAAATACTTCTGATGCTAATGCTGAGTCAGTAATTGCATATGCATATAAGAAAGGTGAATTCAACGACTCAGAGAAAGAAGGTGACCAGGGTGTAAGGTTTAATAATGCCGTTAGTAGTTCGGTTGTTTCAGAATCTAATGGTGATTTTGAAATTCATTTTCTTGAAGAAGGTGACTACGAGATGTATTTTGCTTCTTACTCAGACGATGATCAGGATGGGAAACTAGAGTTTTCTGGTTTGGTTAATGCTGAAGCTATTGGGGGACTTGACCTCAATGGAGTTTCTGTAGAAGCTAATACTACAGTAAACCTTGAAATTACTTTTAAAGGGATATTAGATTTATAAAAGAGTTAATTAAAGATCATTGAATACTTAATCGGGGTATATACGCCCCGATTTTTTATTTGAAGAATTTCAACCGAAAATATTTCGCACTATTTTTCTTATAAATTCAGGTAATAGAGAAGTCTAAATAACTATTATTTAAACTTCTCTATTTATACTTAAAACCGGTAGTGCATAGTTATTAATTATTTCTTCAGTAATACTAGGGCTAAAGATGGTATCAAAACCTGTACGATGATGGGTGATACTTGTAAAAAGATCGGGTTTTAATTTATTGAGCGCCATACCTATTCCCCTGGCTTCATTGTTTGCATTTAAACATTGTAGTTTTAATTCCTTAATTTCGATTTCGGCTAAGAATTCAATAGCTATATTATCTATTTGGTCAGTTTCTCTAAAATTATATGGGGTGTTTATATAAACTAGTTCTAATCCAGTTTTTAACTTTTCCAGGATTTTATAAACGTGCTTAAACGCTTTTTGAGATTCTTTTTTTAGATCTGTTGCAATTAGGATCTTCTTTAAATCTTCCAAATCGAATTTATGTTTTATAGCTATAACAGGCACTTTTGAATGACGTATAAGTTTTTGAGTATTCGACCCCATTATTTTTTCAAAACCCTTGGCCCCATGTGTTCCCATAACAACTAATTCGTAGTTCTCTGGCTTAACAAAATTTACAAGTTCGTCCATAGCAGTGTTGAAAATTAAGCTATAGTCGGCCTCAACCCCTTTTTTAATCGCTTTTTTCTCCCATTTTTTTAATTGATCTGTGGTATTATTAATCCTTTCTTTAGTTTCAGGGTATTTTTTTTCATCCTGTAGATTTAATTTGCCCCAGTCTACTGGAGTGGGCACACTATGCAGAAAGCGTACAGGAAACTGCAAAGTTTTTGCCATTTGAATCGCAAATTCTGAAGCATTATTGGCAGATTCAGAGAAATCGGTTGGTACGAGTATATATTTCATGACGCTTATTTTCTATAAAGTTAAACTCCATCGGTACAATTTAAAATGATAAATATCAGGTTTAATTCAGGAGGAATTCCGCAGAAAGATTAATTCTATTATTTTTGAAGCACTTATGAAATTAGATAATTTAGAACAGGGTTTTTTTGGAATTGGAATACAAAACGGAAAAACTCCGGAGAATTTGGGCGTGCTTTGGAGATCTGCCCAAAATATGGGAGCAAGTTTTATTTATACTATTGGTAACCGTTATGCCAAGCAGGCTTGCGATACCCATAAAGCGGTAGGTGCAATGCCGTATTTTCATTATGAAACCTTTGAAGATTTCTATGTGCATTTACCAAAAGGAGCTATGTTGGTTGGCGTGGAGCTTACTGATGAAGCCGAACCTTTAGAGACGTTTACGCATCCAAGACGTTGTGTTTATTTGCTGGGTGCAGAAGATCATGGCCTTTCAAAAGAGGCTATTGAAAAATCTCATTTTCTGGTGAAATTTCAATCAACTTTAAGTTTAAATGTTTCAGTTGCAGGGAGTATTATAATGTATGACCGTAGCAGTAAAACCAAATTTTCTACCTGATTTCTGGTCTATTATATTAAAGCTTCAATTTATCAGGGATTATTAAACAGTTTGGTTAAATTAGCAGCAATTATAAAAAAATTTAAAGGAATGAGATACTTATCCAGAGCTATGCTTGGCCTGGCGGTTGCCGGTTTGTTTACTACCGGTACTAAAGCACAGGAGGTTGTGGAGAACAACCAAAAAGATTTTAATGAATTTATGAATCGCAGTGGTAACATGTACCGCGCAGCTTCAGGTAAACCGGGCCCGGAATATTGGCAAAATGAGACTGATTACAAAATTGAAGTAAGCTTAAATGATGAAGAGCATACTATAAAAGGGCATATTGAGCTAACCTATACTAATAATAGTCCGCAAGAGTTAGATTTTATATGGATGCATTTGGAGCAAAACCGTTTTACCGAAGATTCCCGGGGAACATTGACCACACCAATTCAGGGGAACCGCTACAATGGTGATATGGATGGAGGTTATACTATTTCTAACCTGAAAGCTAAAGTAAAGAGAAGTTCTTCTTCCGAATACTTAATAACCGATACCCGCATGCAGGTTTTCTTTGATGAACCCATTCCCGCCAATGGTGGAGAGGCTACGGTTTCTATGAATTTTGAATATAAGATCCCGGTAGATGGTATGGATCGTATGGGAAGACTTGATGTTAAAGATGGTACTATTTACGCTTTAGCACAATGGTTTCCAAAAGCAGCAGTCTTTGATGATGTTGAAGGCTGGAATATAGAACCATATCTAGGTGCTGGTGAGTTCTACTTAGATTATGGAGATTATGACTATAAAATTACTGCTCCTGCAAGTCATATTGTAGTAGCATCAGGAGAACTGCAAAACCCAAAGCAAGTATTATCCTCTAAGGTAAGAGATAGAATGGACAGAGCTTCTAAAAGCGATTCTACTGTTTATTTAATTAAGCCTGAAGAAGTAAACGATATGTCTTTGCGTGCAAAACAGGAGGGTACGCTTACCTGGCATTTTAAGATGGAGAACACTCGTGATATAGCTTTTGGCTCTTCTAAAGCATTTATATGGGATGCGGCTAAAATAGATTTGCCTAGCGGAGAGAAAGCTATGGCGCAATCTGCTTATCCTATAGAGAGCGATGGTCAAGGTGCCTGGGGTCGTTCTACTGAATATTCTAAAGCTTCTGTGGAACACTATTCTAATAAATGGTTTGAATATCCTTATCCCGTGGCTATAAATGTTGCTGCCGATATTGGGGGAATGGAATACCCGGCATTAAATTTCTGTAGTTGGAAAAGTGAAGGTGCTTCTTTATGGGGAGTGACCGATCACGAATTTGGACATAACTGGTTTCCAATGATTGTAGGAAGCAACGAAAGAAGATATGCCTGGATGGATGAAGGTTTTAATACTTTCATTAATTATTACAGTACAGTAGCTTTTAACGATGGGGAGTACCCTGCCAGATTAAATAAAACCAGGAATATGACGGGCTGGTTTACCAGTGAGCAACGTGAAGGTATAGATACTTACCCAGATGTTTCTAATCTTAGAAATCTTGGAATGATAGCTTATTATAAGCCTGCCATTGGCTTATTATTACTTAGAGAGTATATTCTGGGCGAAGAGCGCTTTGACAATGCCTTTAAGTCTTATATTGAAACCTGGGCCTATAAGCATCCGCAACCGGCAGACTTCTTTAACCATATGGAGAATGTTTCGGGAGAAAATCTTTCCTGGTTTTTTAGCAAATGGTTCTATGGTACCGGTAATATAGATTTGGGTATAGAAGGAGTAAGACAGTATGAAGGGAACTATATAATTTCTGTTTCAAACGCTGGAGAAATTCCAATGCCTGTTAAAATGGAAATTACTTATGGAGATGGTTCATCAGAAGAAGTTACACTTCCTGTTGAGATATGGCAACGAGGAGATTCCTGGAACTACCAACATCGTACCGATAAATCTATTGAAAGCGTAGAATTAGATCCTAATAAAATTCTACCAGATGTAAACTCAGGCAACGATTCCTGGCCTAATTCTTTTTACCAGGATTAATAATATTCTAAAAAGGAAAAAAGCCGTTTGAAGTTCATTCAAACGGTTTTTTTTATTCTTTCTATTTCCCTTTAAAAAGTGATTTCTCTTTAATCATTTTGGAGGTGCTCTCCGGAAGCATAGATTCCCAGCCTCCTTTTCCTTCTCTAATCATTTCATGAACCTGTCTTGAATGAATATCTAAACTTTCAGGGTCATAATCTTTAATATCTACCACCCGGCCATTATCTTTAAAATATTGATAAAGCTCCTGCATTCTAGGATGAACTTTTAAGTTCTCACTGGTTGTTATTTCGCCTGTTTCCTCGTTTTTTAGGGGGTAAAGGTAAATTTTAAGGCTTTTAAAGAATAATTTTCCAAATGCCTCCAAAATTCCGCCACTTAGGTGACGATAATATCTTTCGTCAAAAATATCCTGTAGGGTGCTAACTCCCATAGTAAGCCCCATACGTTCTTTGGTGTGTTGCCCAAAATATTCTACAACCTTATAATATTCCTGAAAATTAGAAAGCATTACCGTTTGTCCAAGAGAGCCCAACAAATCTGCTCTATCCAAGAAGTCCTGTTCATCTATTTCCCCTTCCCCTTTAAGGTTAGAAAGGGTGATTTCAAAAATAACCACTGTTTTATCTTCATCTACCTTCCTTTCATTTAAAAAAAGCTTGAGCGATTTTTCGTACATCGCCATATTCACTTTGGTAACCGGTCTAAAACTTCCGCGAAGCGTTAAAATATTTCTTTTATAAAGAATACTGGCTGGTAATACATTATTGCCATCTGGAGCGAACATAATGGCTTCGGTGATGCCATTTTTTACCAGTTCTAAGCTCATTAAACGATTATCTACGTTTTTAAAAGCAGGTCCTGTAAAATTGATGGCGTCAATTTCAATCTTGTCGGTAGAGAGGTGATCAAATAGATGTTTTAGTAGGTTTTTGGGATCGTCATGATAGTAAAATGCGCCGTAAATGAGGTTTACCCCCATAATACCTAAACTAATTTGCTGGTGAACCGCATTGTTTTCGTGAAATTGAACGTGTAGAACAATCTCATTATAATCTTCTCCCGGTGCGGTTTGGAATCTAATTCCCAACCAACCGTGCCCTTTGTATTTTTTAGCCCAATCTATAGTGGCTACGGTATTTGCGTAGCTAAAAAAAAGTTTGTTTGGATGCTTTAGTCGGGAAATACGTTCTTCTATAAGTCCGGTTTCATAGCGCATCATACTGGTTAAGCGCTGTTCTGTAACGTAGCGGCCATCATCCTCAATCCCGTAAATAGCATCACTAAAATCTTTGTCGTAAGCACTTAAAGTTTTTGCTACAGTACCAGAAGCATTTCCCGCCCTAAAAAAATGACGCACAGTTTCCTGCCCGGCACCAATTTCAGCAAATGTTCCGTATATATTTTCATTAAGGTTAAGGCGCATTGCCTTGTTTTGTACGGACGTTATTTCTTTAAACTCCTTTTCTCCTTCAGAAATTATAGACATCGTGTGTGTTTTAGTTGACTATAAAGTTAAGAAACTTAAGCTTTATCTACAGCAACTTTATAGGTAGGATCTTCCAGAATATTTACTTCAATAATAGCATCTGCATTACTTAATAGGCTCCTACAATCTTCACTTAAATGTCTTAGGTGTAATTTCTTGCCTTGTTTATGATACCTTTCGGTAAGTTTATTTAATGCCTCAATTCCCGACATATCTACCACACGACTTTCAGAAAAATCTATAATAACTTCTTCTGGATCTTTTAAAACATCAAATTTATCATTAAACGCCTGAACAGATCCAAAGAAAAGTGGTCCATAAATTTCATAATGCTTTATACCTTCTTCATCTATGCGTTTTCTGGCACGAATACGTTTGGCGTTATCCCAGGCAAATACGAGAGCTGAGATAATTACACCCACAAGTACGGCCAATGCCAGGTTATGCAGAATTATGGTTACTAAAGTTACTAAAACCATGACCAAAACATCAGATTTTGGCATTCTTCTAAAGGTTTTTAAACTAGCCCACTCAAAAGTTCCAACGGCCACCATTATCATAACACCCGTTAGGGCAGCCATTGGTAATTGTTCTATAATATTTGCTCCAAACATGATAAAAACCAAAAGCATAATTGCGGCAACAATTCCCGAAAGTCTAGCTCTTGCACCAGAAGAAACGTTAATTAAACTTTGGCCAAGCATGGCGCATCCGCCCATACCAGAGAAAAAACCGGAAAGCATATTGGCAGTTCCTTGTGCTACGCATTCTTTATTTCCGCTTCCACGGGTTTCGGTAATTTCATCTACAATATTTAAGGTCAATAAACTTTCAATTAATCCAACTCCGGCCATAATTCCTGCATAGGGAAGAATAAGCATAAAGGTGTCCAGATTAAATGGAACCATTGGAATATGAAAAGGAGGGAAACCACCACTAATAGATGCGATATCGCCAACCGTTCTGGTGTCTATTCCAAAACCTATAACTAAACCAAATACGGTTAAAATGGCAACTAAAGAAGAAGGTATAACTTTAGTTAATTTAGGTAAAAGCCAAATAATTAGAATTGCAGTAATAACAAGACCAAGATAAGTATACAAGGGTGCACCGGTCATCCATTCTAAAACACCATTATCATTACGCACTTTAAATTGATCCAACTGAGAGGTGAAAATTATAATTGCCAGCCCGTTCACAAAACCAAAAATTACAGAATGAGGTACAAGCCTAATTAGCTTACCAAGTTTTAAAACTCCTGCAAGAATTTGTATTAAACCGGCAAGTACTACCGTAGCAAAAACATATTCTGGCCCGTGGGAAATTGATAGTGCAACTATAACTACTGCCACGGCTCCTGTAGCTCCTGAGATCATACCGGGTCGGCCGCCTAAAATAGCAGTTATTAAACCCATAACAAATGCGGCATACAAACCGGTAAGAGGTGAAAGTTCAGCAATTAATGCAAAAGCAACCGCTTCTGGAATTAAAGCTAAAGCTACAGTTAGTCCCGCTAAAACTTCGGTTTTGTAATTTACTTTTTGTGAAAAATCAAACAGATTGAAGATTTTTTGCATCAGAATATAATTTTAATAAATTTTGGAAGCGGAATATTTTCCGCAGAAAATAATGTTGGAATATAATAAATGTAAAATCTTAACTACCTAGGGCGGAGTAAGTGGAGACGAATTTTTGTTTATTCCTTGTTTCATAAGAGGCGGCAAAATTAGCCAATTATTTTTAATAGAAAAGTTTAGGGCTACTTAAGTGATAATTTTTAGTGCTTTGCGAATATGAAGCTGCTTGATTATCAATTTAATAATTAATTTTGATAGAGGATTGGGAGAAATACCTTTTTAGAAATAATTTGAACCAAAAGAAGATAACTATTACCTAATCGTCTTACCTTTGCAGCATAAAAATTATTAAAATGGCACATAAAGCAGGATTTGTAAATATTATAGGGAACCCAAACGTAGGGAAATCTACCCTTATGAATGCTTTTGTAGGTGAAAAGCTTTCTATTATAACTTCTAAAGCTCAAACCACCCGCCACCGTATATTGGGAATTGTAAATGGTGAAGATTTTCAGATGCTTCTTAGCGATACCCCGGGAATTATAAAACCGGCGTACGAGTTGCAAGAATCTATGATGGGTTTTGTTAAATCTGCTTTTGAAGATGCCGATGTTTTGATCTATATGGTAGAAATTGGTGAAAAGGAACTCAAGGATGAAGCCTTTTTTAATAAAATAATTGCTACCGATATTCCTGTTATTTTACTGCTGAATAAAATTGATAAATCTAACCAGGAAGAATTGGAAAGTCAGGTGCAAATGTGGACAGAGAAAGTACCTAATGCTGAAATTTTCCCGGTTTCTGCACTTGAGGGATTTAATGTAGCCGAAGTTTTTAACCGAATTATCGAATTGTTGCCTGAATCTCCTGCTTTTTACCCAAAAGATACGCTTACCGATAAACCTGAACGTTTCTTTGTGAATGAAATTATTCGCGAAAAGATTTTAATGCACTACAAAAAGGAAATTCCATACGCTGTAGAGATCGATACGCAAGAATTCTTTGAAGAAGATAAAATTATTAGAATGCGAAGTGTTATTATGGTAGAGCGCGAAACACAGAAAGGAATTATCATTGGGCATAAAGGTGCCGCTTTAAAGCGGGTTGGGGTAGAAGCCAGAAAAGACCTTGAGAAATTCTTCGGGAAACAAGTTCATTTAGAACTTTATGTGAAGGTGAATAAGAATTGGAGAAGTGATCAACGCCAGCTGAAGCGTTTTGGATATAATGACTAACTTTTTATGAATTAGAATTTTAAAGCTTGTTTACAGGGAATTTAATTTAAAAAAACTTCAATTTTCTGTTTAGGAAACTTCCGTTTTCTAAGTATCGGGTAAACCCGAATTTTTACACTAATTTTGCAAACAAATAAAAAAGCCTGGTAGAAAAGTCTTGTTATCGTCAAGCTGAGCTCGTTTTAGCTTCTAATATCTTTATAATTTTAAGAAATTAGATCCCCGAATAAATTTCGGGGCAGGCTCTGAAGTAAATTCAGGATAACGATTAGAATACTTTTTTGATTAGTCTTATAGTTTAGGAATCATATACATTTTCTGAATGTATTCAGGGAATAAAACCTCAATGAGGTATTAAAGAATAAATATTATGGGCAATATTGTAGCCATTGTAGGAAGGCCAAATGTAGGGAAATCTACCTTTTTTAATAGATTGATTCAACGCCGTGAGGCGATTGTAGATTCGGTTAGTGGGGTAACCCGTGATCGTCATTATGGAAAATCTGATTGGAACGGGCGTAATTTTTCTCTTATAGATACCGGTGGTTATGTTGTAGGAAGTGACGATATTTTTGAAGCCGAAATAGATAAGCAGGTTGAACTCGCTATAGATGAAGCTGATGCTATAATTTTTATGGTAGACGTTGAGAGCGGTGTTACTCCAATGGATGAAGATGTGGCACAATTGCTTAGAAAAGTTGATAAGCCTGTTCTTTTAGCTGTAAATAAGGTAGATAATAATAAAAGACTGGAAAATGCAGTTGAGTTTTATTCACTAGGTCTTGGAGAATACTTTCCTATTGCCAGTACCAACGGTAGTGGTACAGGAGATTTATTGGATGCTTTAATTGAAGCCTTACCGGTAAATGAGAATGAAGCAGAAACAGAATTGCCAAGATTTGCTGTAGTAGGGCGCCCTAACGCAGGAAAATCTTCTTTTATAAATGCATTAATTGGGGAAGAACGTTATATAGTAACAGATATAGCAGGAACTACCCGGGATGCTATGGATACCAAGTATAATAGATTTGGTTTTGAATTTAATCTTGTAGATACTGCCGGGATTCGTAGAAAAGCCAAGGTTAAAGAAGACCTTGAGTTTTATTCGGTAATGCGATCTGTTCGTGCCATTGAAAACTGTGATGTATGTTTGGTGATTTTAGATGCTACCCGCGGATTTGACGGTCAGGTTCAGAATATTTTTTGGCTGGCACAAAGAAACCGAAAAGGAATCGTGATTCTAGTTAATAAATGGGATTTGGTTGAAGATAAGGAAACCAATACCATGAAAGAGTTTGAAGCAATGATTAGGCGTGAAATAGAACCTTTTACAGATGTGCCTATTGTTTTTATGTCGGTTCTTACCAAGCAGCGTATTTTTAAAGCTATAGAAACTGCTGTAAAGGTTTTTGAGAATCGTAGTAAGAAAATTAAAACCCGCGAGCTTAACGATATAATGCTTCCAATAATTGAGCAAACTCCGCCGCCGGCTTATAAAGGGAAATATGTAAAGATCAAATTTTGCACCCAATTACCAACGCCGCAGCCGCAATTTGCGTTTTTCTGTAATCTTCCTCAATATGTGAGAGATCCTTATAAACGTTTTATAGAGAACAAGTTGAGAAAAGAATTCGATCTTAATGGTGTGCCTATCTCAGTGTATTTCAGGAAAAAATAGTTTCTTCGTTAAACTTTAGAACAAATCAGTAGTCTAACTATCAATATAGTTTGCGAGACATGCTATTGTCTTGGTTTATTCACAGTTTAACATCTACACTCTAAATGAGAATTCTTTTATCGTTTGCCTTACTTTTCCTGGTGGGAAACCTAACAGCTCAAAATTTTGAAATTAATGGAATAGTAACCAGCCCAGAGGGTGAACCCCTGGAGTCAGCCACGGTTTACCTTGAAAAGCCTGCAGACAGTAGTTTGGTTACGTACACTATTTCAGATAAGTCCGGTAGCTTTCAACTTGCCGGAAAAGGCAAGCCTGAACTTATTAATTTACTCATTTCTTATGCCGGGTTTAAAACTCATAGCCAGAAGGTAGAAATTGCTGAAGAACTCAACCTGGGTACAATAAAAATGCAGGTGGCCGATAATGCTTTAGATGAAATAACAATTACTTCTTCCCGGGCTCCAGTAACAATTAAAAGAGATACCCTGGAGTTTAATGCTGATTCTTTTAATACCCGGCAGGATGCAAATTTGGAGGAGTTAATGCGAAAACTACCCGGCGTAGAAGTAAGTAATAATGGTGAGATTACCATAAATGGCAAGCCGGTATCAAGGATTCTTGTAAACGGAGAAGAATTTTTTGGTGACGACCCTAAAATTGCTACTAAAAATCTTCCGAAAGAAATTATTGATAAAATACAGGTAACCGATACTAAAACCCGTTCAGAAGAATTTACCGGGAAAGCTGGAGATCCAGATAATAAGACCGTAAATATAACCGTAAAAGAAGATAAGAATAAGGGGTATTTTAGCAGGGCAACTGCCGGCGGAGGAACTAATGAGCGTTATGAACTTAGTGCAATTGGCAACTATTTTAAAGATAATCTTAGATTAAGCGTATTAACAAGCTCAAATAATATTAATAGCTCAGGATTTAGTTACGATGAAGTTTATGGTATGATGGGCCGTAGCTCTGGAAGGAATGTTTTTGGCAGCAATGGAGGTGGCATAACAAAAGCCGAAACAGCAGGGCTTAATTTTGTGAATAAATGGGATGATAAAATTAAATTAAGTGCTGATTATTTTTTTGGGAAAAACGATACCGAAAGACGCACTTCAGTTCAGCGGGAAAACATTCTGCCTGATTCCCGATATTTTACTAATTCTAATCAAGAGAGTAATTTAATTAATAACAGTCATCGGGCTAATGTTCGTTTTGAAGTTGAGTTTGATTCGCTTACAAGGCTTTCTATAAGGCCGAATTTCAATATTAATTCAGGGAATTCGTTGCGTAATAGCTTTACAGAATCTTTGGATGGAGACCAGAATCTTATAAATAATACCGAGACTTTTGATAACGAAGAATTACAAAGTGCAAATTTTAATAATGGGATAGATTTTATTAAACGTTTTGGTAGTAGGGGCGCATATCTTCAAATGGAGTTCTCTAATAATCATAGCAGGCAGGAGAATGATAATTTTTATTATTCAGAAAGTGTATTCTTTGAAAATAACGAAGAAGTTACCGAAATTCAAGATCAGTTTATAGACGAAGATCAAGATAGGAACTCCTATAATTTCGAGGCTAACCAACGTAGCGTTTTAGCAGATCAGCTATTTTTCGATGTTTCTTATGATTTTGAATACGAGAACGCAACTAATAAGCGCTATGTATACGAATCTGAAGGAGCAGTGGGAACTTATAATTCTCTTAATCAGCTTTTAAGTAGTGATTTTGAAGTAATCAGTAGAAGGCATATTCCTAGCCTGGGTTTAAATTATGAAGGAGAAACCTGGCGAATTAATACCAATTTTGGCCTATTGCATACCAGTCTGGAAAATAACAATTTTTTAGAATCCACTACTTTTGAGAATACTTATGATAATTTATTTATGCGCGCTGAAGTTCGCTATGAGATAGAACGTTCAAAAAGCTTGTCTATACGGTATGATACTGATGTGAATATTCCCTCAATTAACCAGTTGCAACCGGTAGTAAACCGAACGAATCCTTTAAATATTATTGTAGGTAACCCCGAGTTAAGTCCTACCTATGAGCAAAATATAAGGCTGAATTATCGAAATTATAATTTTGCCACACGAACGGGTGTTTTTAGTTGGCTAAGGGCCAGTTTTACTAATAATAATGTAGTTTCTGTTACAACAATAAACGAAGATTTAGTTAGAAATACCACTTATACCAATGTAGATGGAGCTGTAAATTTAAATCTTGGTTCTTTTTATAGTAAACAATACAAAGTAGATGGCCGGGAGTTTAGGTACAGAGCGGGATTAAATGGTAATTATAATAAAAACATAGGTTTTACCAACGCAGTGCAATATAAAGCAGAGCGTTATTCTGTAAGTCCCAGTATTCGTTTAACCTATGGCATTGAAGAGTTATTTGACCTTAATCCAAGTTACGAACTAACCTATAATAGCACTAAGTACGATATTAATGCTAATAGAAATGAAGATTTTATAAATCATCGTATTGGTTTTGAAGCCACTTCCTATTGGCCAAAAAATGTGGTTTTTGGAAACGATATTTCCTATAATTATTTCGGAAATGTTTCTCCGGGTTTTGATAATACTTCGCTTTTATGGAACATGAGTCTGGGGTACCAGTTTCTAAACGATGATGCTACTTTAAAAGTAACTGTTTTTGATGTTTTAGATCAGAATATTGATACGCGACGCACTATAGGAGACGATTTTATACAAGACTCCAGCAGTCTTATACTAACCCAATATGCAATGCTGAGTTTCACTTACAAGCTTAGCAATTTTGGAGGTGGTAGTATGCCTAACAGTAGAATGAGAAGAAGGTAGAGTTATATATAATTGCTCCCCTCCTTGCAAGGAGGGGAATAAATTCAGCAGCGCTGAAGAAAGGGATGGTTCCATATTCCAATTTGGAATTCCATACGGCTTTTTTAGGAAGTTATTCCTCCAGCCTAGGGCTTCCTCCCTTTGAAAAAAGGGAAGGAGCTTTATGAAATTCTAAATTGAATTTGAGGAAAATTACTTTCCGATTATAACCTCACTAAATTGTAGGACTGAGAACTGCCTATTGGCTTCACACTGCCAACTGAATTACTGCTAACTAAAACTACCAGCTTCCACCGGCACCGCCGCCGCCAAAGCCTCCGCCGCCGAAACCGCCACTAAAGCCGCCTCCACCGCCAAAACCTCCACCAGAGCTGCCTCCGCCAAAAGTACCGCGCCCTAGAGAGCTTAAGATAATAGCATCTAGGAAAGTGTCTCCTGCGCTTCTTCGGCCACCGTTACGACCACCGCCGCCACGCCGTTTAAAAAACGAAATAATAATGACCACAAAAATAATTAGCATAACAATTCCTTGGAGGGGAAAACCTCTTTCTGAATTTTGCGCTTGCGGTGTGCCTTTAAAAGTGCCTGATAATACCTGGAAAATAGCAGTAGTTCCTGCGTCCAGGCCGTTGTAATAACTGCCGTTCCTAAATTCAGGAAGAATTACCTGTTCAATTATTTGTTTACTGCGAGCATCAGTAAGATATTCTTCCAGTCCATATCCTGTGGTAATCCAAATTTTACGGTCGTTCTCGGCAACCAGTACTAAAAGACCGTTATCTTTTTCATTTTGTCCAATTCCCCATTCCTGCGCCCATTCTGCAGCGTAGACACCTTCATATTCGCCTTGTAAAGACGCTATTGTAGCGATTACGATTTGAGTTGAAGTGGTATCGGCATAGTTAATTAGCTTTTGTTCTAACTGTTTTTCTTCAGAAGAAGATAAAATATCGGCTCCATCGTAAACACTGGTTTCTTCTGCCGGTTTAGGTGGAATATCGCGCTGTGCAAATATAAAACCCGAAAAAACGAGGAAAAACAGAAATAGTACTTTGAATCTTTTATTGAAATGTGGCATTTATCCTTTTGAAATTTCGTTGGAGAGTTCGTCTCGGGTGTCATCACTATACGGAAAATGTTTTTTAAGTTGCTGGCCTGCGGTTAGAATACCATTTACCAGGCCTTGCTTAAATTCTCCCTTTTTAAATTTATCTACAATGGCATCTTTGGTGCTTTCCCAAAAATCGTCTGGAACTACATCATTAATACCTTTATCGCCATAGATCACAAAATTGTGATCTTCTACAGCAACATAAATAAGCACGCCATTATCGTGCTTGGTATTATCCATTTTTAGCATATGAAAAACTTCCATAGCGCGATCAAAAATATCTTTTTCGCCGGTGGTTTTTTCCAGGTGAACCCTTACCTCGCCAGAGGTGTGGCTTTCTGCTTTCCTAATGGCTTCAATGATTTCTTCTTCGTCTTTTTTACTTAAAAAATCTTCAACTTTACTCATAGCAATTAAAAATCAAATTCAACATCGGGGGCGTTTTCTGCACCTTCTTCTGCTTCAAATGGTGCTTTTCTTTCAAAACCGAACATTCCGGCAAAAATATTATTCGGGAATTTTCTAATATAGGTATTGTATTGTCTTACCGCTTCGTTATAACGATTTCTCGCTACACTAATACGGTTTTCGGTTCCTTCTAATTGTGATTGTAATTGAAGAAAGTTTTGATTCGATTTTATATCGGGATATCTTTCAACAGAAACTAAAAGTCTTGATAAAGCTGAAGATAATCCGCCTTGTGCCTGCTGGAATTGCTGAATTTGTTCAGGATTTAAATTTCCGGCATCAACATTTACAGAAGTGGCTTTAGCACGGGCTTCAATTACATCGGTAAGCGTCCCACGTTCAAAATCGGCTGAACCTTCTACGGTACTCACCAAATTCGGGATAAGGTCACTTCTACGTTGATAGGCATTTTCAACATCAGCCCAATTCTTTAAAACACTTTCTTCATATTCTACTGCGGTGTTATTTACGCCTGCGGTAAGGCTGTAAACTATAATACCCAGAACTACAATAACTATTACAGGAATTAACCATTTTTTCATTTTATAACTGATTTTTAAGATTGATTAGTTTTGCTTTTACCCCTTCTAGCTTTCGAATTATCTCGAAGTTGCTAAGGGTTTTTTGTTTTTCTTCTTTTAAATGTGTTTTTGCACCTTCCAGGGTAAATCCGCGTTCTTTAACCAGGTGATATATAAGCTCTAAATTCTTAATATCCTCGGGGGTAAATTTGCGATTTCCCTTGGCGTTTTTTTTTGGTTTAATTACATCAAATTCCTTTTCCCAGAAGCGAATTAAGGAAGTGTTTACCTTAAAGGCTTCAGCAACTTCGCCAATTCCATAATATCTTTTATCTGGTAAGTTAAGGTGCATTAATCTAGCGATTGGTTTTCTTGTTGTGCTTTTTCCAGAACCTTGTCAAACTCTTCGGGAGAAAGATGGCCATAGTAAAAGTTAATCGGGTTAATTCGGCGGTCATCCTTAAAGATTTCATAGTGCAAATGTGGTCCCTGGGACCTGCCGGTACTACCTATATAGCCTATAATGTCCCCACGTTGTACGCGTTGCCCAACCCTTACATTATATTTGTATAAATGGGCGTATAGGCTGGTGTATCCATAGCCGTGGTCTATTCTTATATGATTTCCATATCCGGTAGATCTATTGTCGGCTCTGGTTATACGGCCATTTCCGGTAGCATAAATGGGTGTGCCCCTAGGAGCAGTAAAATCCATCCCATGATGAAATTTCCTTACTTTTGTAAACGGATCGGTTCTCCAGCCGTAACCGGAAGCAATCCTGCTTAGATCTTCATTTTTTACAGGCTGTATTGCTGGAACGGCAGATAATAAACTTTCTTTTTCTTTAGCCAATTCGGCAATTTCATCTAAAGATTTAGATTGTACTACCAACTGCTTGCTAAGAATATCCATTCGTTTGCTGGTCTCAATAATCAATTTAGAGTTGTCAAATCCTTCCAGGTCTTTATAGCGGTTTATCCCACCAAACCCTGCAAGCCTTTGCTCTTCAGGAATAGGATTCACTTCAAAATATACCCGGTAAATATTATTATCCCTATCTTCAATATTGGCAAGTACATTCTGGATCTGACTCATTTTTTTATTAAGCAAACCATATTGTAACTCCATATTTTGGAGTTCTCGTTTTAGTGCTTTTTCTTTAGGCGTCTCAATCTGCGGAATATTTAAATAAATAACCAGTAATAGAAAACCGGCAAGGAAAGATCCTAACACACTAAGCAATACAATCCCTATTCGGCGGCCTTTTCGGCGTTCAATTTTTCTGTAGGATTGCGTCTCGCTATCGTAATGATATTTAACCTTCGACATGAGTCAAATTTATGCTATTTTTGCCAACAATACTAAGCAATTACCGTGCTAAGTTAAGTCTGGTAAACGAACAAATATAGGAAATTGTTGCAGCACCAACACAATTAATAATTTAAGATTAGATTAAGTAGATGAAATCTCAGGAAATAAGAAGCCAGTTTTTAGAATTTTTTAAGTCCAAATCTCATAAAATCGTTCCTTCGGCGCCAATGGTGCTAAAAGACGATCCTACGCTTATGTTTACCAATGCTGGGATGGTTCAGTTTAAGGAGTATTTTCTGGGAAATAGTAAGCCTTCCAGTTCTCGTCTTACCGATAGTCAAAAATGCCTTCGTGTAAGCGGGAAACATAACGATTTGGAAGAAGTTGGGATGGATACCTACCATCACACAATGTTTGAGATGTTAGGAAACTGGAGCTTTGGCGATTATTTTAAGAAGGAAGCTATACAGTGGTCCTGGGAATTGTTAACCGAAGTTTTTAAAATTGCTCCAGAAAATCTTTATGTTTCTGTTTTTGAAGGAAGCAAAGAAGATAAATTAGGTTTAGATACCGAAGCCCTGGATCTTTGGAAAGAAATTGTTCCTGAAGATCGTATTGTATATGGGGATAAAAAGGATAATTTTTGGGAAATGGGAGACCAGGGACCCTGCGGGCCTTGTTCTGAAATTCATATTGATATTCGATCTGAAGCTGAAAAAGCTAAAAAACCTGGAAGAGAATTGGTGAATGAAGATCACCCGCAGGTAATAGAGATCTGGAACCTGGTTTTTATGCAATATAATAGAAAAGCCGATGGTTCTCTGGTAGAATTACCTGCTAAGCATATTGATACCGGGATGGGCTTTGAGCGTTTATGTACCGTCTTACAGGCAAAACAATCTAATTACGATACCGATGTTTTTACCCCGTTAATTGCTGAACTTGAAAAAATCACCAACTCCCCATACGGAAAATCAGAAAAAACCGATATCGCGATTCGCGTGATTGCAGATCACGTGAGAGCGGTAGCTTTTTCTATTGCCGATGGCCAGCTGCCTTCAAATACAGGCGCAGGCTATGTAATTAGAAGAATTTTAAGACGTGCCATTCGCTACGGATTTACGTTTTTAGATACTAAAGAGCCTTTTATTTATAAGTTGGTAGCAGTGCTAAGCAAACAAATGGGCGAAGCATTTCCTGAACTTAAATCTCAAAAAACCTTATGTGAAAACGTAATTAGGGAAGAAGAACAGTCTTTTTTAAGGACATTAGATCAGGGTTTGATTTTACTGGAAAATATAATTTCAGAAACCAAAGGAAAAACCGTTTCTGGGAAAAAAGCATTTGAGCTTTATGATACTTTTGGTTTCCCTATAGATCTAACTGCGCTGATTTTACGTGAACGCGGATTCGATCTTGATCAAAAGGAATTTGAAGTTCAACTTAAAGAACAAAAAGACAGGTCTCGTGCGGCAACCCAGGTTACTGCCGGAGATTGGGAGGAAATAAATCCGGTAAATGCTGATGCATTTGTGGGTTATGATCATTTAGAAGCAGAAGCCCAAATTGCACGATACCGAAAAGTGGAAAGCAAAAAAGGGGCATTATATCAGATTGTACTTACGCAAACTCCGTTTTACCCGGAAGGTGGCGGCCAGGTTGGAGATAAAGGTTTCCTGGTAGATAGTGAAAACAATAAGATTGAAATTACTGATACTAAAAAGGAAAACAACTTAATTGTTCATTTTGCTAAATCGCTTCCTAAGAATCCAAAAGGTAAATTTAAGGCGGTTGTAAATTCAAAAAATCGTGCAGCTACGGCGGCTAATCATACCGCTACGCATTTACTGCACCAGGCGCTTCGTGAAGTTTTGGGAACTCACGTAGAGCAAAAAGGTTCTCTGGTTAAAGGAGATTATTTGCGTTTTGATTTTTCTCATTTCAGCAAGGTTAACAAAGCTGAACTTGAGCAAGTTGAAAAACTCGTAAATCAGCGTATTAACGAGCAATTGCCTTTAGAAGAGCATAGAAGTATTCCATTTAAGGAAGCTGTGAACCAGGGCGCTTTGGCGCTTTTTGGTGAAAAATACGGGGATGCTGTTCGTGCCATTCGTTTTGGAGAATCTATGGAGCTTTGTGGTGGGATTCATGTAAAGAATACTTCAGAAATATGGCATTTTAAAATCACCTCTGAAGGCGCTGTAGCTTCTGGAATTAGGAGGATTGAAGCGATTACAGGGGAAGCTGTAAAAGATTATTTTGCTAACCAGGATGAGGTTTTAGAGGAAATAAAAACGCAACTTAAAAATGCAAAAGACCCGGTAAAAGCGGTAAATACTTTACAGGACGAAAATGCAGCATTAAAAAAGCAGGTGGAAGCTTTGCTAAAAGATAAAGCCAAAAACCTAAAAGCCGAATTAAAGTCTGAAATTTCTGAAATAAACGGAGTCAATTTCCTGGCTAAAAAGGTTGATCTTGATGCCGGTGGCATAAAAGACCTTGCTTTCCAGTTAGGGGATGAATTTGATAATTTATTTTTGTTATTTGGGACCGAGCAAAATGGAAAAGCACTTTTAAGCTGCTATATTTCTAAAGACCTGGCAAAAGAAAAAGACCTGCACGCAGGGAAAATCGTAAAAGACCTGGGCAAATATATTCAAGGCGGTGGCGGTGGCCAGCCGTTTTTTGCAACTGCGGGTGGTAAAAAACCGGAAGGAATTAATGAGGCTTTGCAGGAATCGCAGGTTTATGTAAAATAAAGCACGAGGATGTCTGAAAAGTCTATTTTCGTCAAGCTGAACTTGTTTCAGCTTCTAACATATTTTTTGATTACCAGTACGTTAGATCCCCGATAAAAATCGGGACAGGCTATGAAATAAATTCAAGATGACGGTTTTTATACCTTTTCAGACAGGTTCTATATAAATTCTATGGAATTCAGGACCAAAATACCTATAAACGAGGCTGAACCTAAGATAGATTATAAGTCTAAGATCTTTCTTATTGGTTCCTGTTTTGTAGAGAATATTGGAAAAAAACTGGACTTCTATAAGTTACAAAATTCACAGAATCCCTTCGGTATTTTATTCCATCCTTTAGCTATTGAAAAGTTTTTTAAGAAGCTTAGTGAAGACGAGCTTTATACTGAAAGTGATATTTTTGAATATCAGGAACGTTGGCATTGTTTTGATGCTCATTCTTCCTTAAGTGATCCTGATGCTGTGGTTTTACTGAAGAACCTAAATTCAGCATTAAAGAACGCTCTTGAATTCTTAAAACAAAGTTCACATTTGATCATTACTTTGGGTACGGCCTGGAGTTACTATCATTTGGAAAGCAATCAGAGTGTAGCTAATTGTCATAAAGTTCCTCAGAAGAAATTTAGGAAGGAACTACAGTCAGTGGAAGAGATAGAAGTTTCTTTGAGTAATATTATATTCTTCCTCGAAGAAATTAATCCTACAATTACTGTGATTTTTACAGTTTCTCCGGTGCGGCATATCAAAGATGGGTTTGTTGAGAACCAACGAAGCAAGGCGCACTTAATTACCGCAATCCATAATCTATTAGAAAATAAAAAATCAATTTTCCCTTTGGGGATTAGGGAGCTTTATTTTCCATCCTATGAACTGATGATGGACGAGCTTAGGGATTATAGGTTTTATGCTGAAGACATGCTGCATCCTTCACCAATGGCCATAGATTATATTTGGGAACGATTTATACAGACCTGGTTTTCTAAAAATTCTTTTGCAATTTTAAAAGAGGTGAGAAACATTCAAAATGGCCTGGCGCATCGTCCATTTAACCCTAATTCTAAAGCGCATTCCCGCTTTTTAGAGAAATTAAAATCTCAAATTTCTATGCTTAAAAAGCACTACCCTCATTTGGATTTCTAGATTAAATTCGTTAAAAAAATTCTTTAATATTATTTTTCTCTTGACTTTGTATAGAAATATTTTGTATTTTTAATTAGAATTTAAGGTGTAAGTCCTTGAAAATTAAAGGCTGAAAAGTCTGATTTTATTGGATGAATATCTTAATTCGTTTTCTAGAATTTGTTGGGGTAGATTTTAGAAATTTTAAAAACTTATGGACGGGTGGGGCCGTCCATAAGTATTTTATATAGATAAGGTTTTCTTCAGAAACCCCAAAATTTGCAATCTTTGTACCTTTAGAAAAAATTGATAAATGAGAAATTTTCTTATTGGAGCTTTTCTGGTATTACTGGTTGTTTTCGGCTTACGTTATTGTGAAAATAGAAATCAGGAACGGGATGAATTAGAAGAAAGCACCGCCTTGTTACAGCAACAAATAAAAAATGTTGGTAAACTAGTAGTGACTGAGGGTACTTTTTCGCAGGTATATTCCTACAAAAATTCAAAAAAGTTTTATCTCGATATCTTTTCGGCTAGAAAGAAGGCACTTATTATTGTAAATGCAAGCGTAACGGTAGCTTACGATCTTAGTAAGTTGAGGACTGAAATTGATGAAGAAAATAAGATTGTGCGTATTACCGCTATTCCTAAAGAAGAAATCACAATAAACCCCGAGATTAAATATTATGATGTTACCCAGGATTATTTAAACCAGTTTGATGCTGAAGATCATAACAAAATTAAAAACCGAATAGATAAATCTATCAGGGAAAAGGTAGAAGCATCTTCATTGAAGTCTAATGCTAAAAATAGGTTGATTAGTGAATTGCAAAAGATCTATATTTTAACCAATTCTATGGGCTGGACACTGCAATACAACGATCAGAGATTTAATGATTCAGAAGAATTGGAAAAGATAAAGCTTTAACTACTCGATAATCGAGATTAAATTCTATTAGATAATTGATTGAGCCTTCAAATTTTATGGGATCAAGCTTATTTCACCAGTTCTGCATCAATTAGATTAACTCCCCCATCAATTAAATGCGAAATATCGGGTCTCCGGGATTTTACATTCTCTAAATTTTGTAATGCTTCTTTCGCGAGTTTTTCATCTTTTCCTACTGCTAGTTCATAAACTTCAACAGAGAGCAACCAATCTTTTGGATGCCCTTTTTTTACAAGCTCTAAAGCAGCATCCAGAGAGAATTTAGCATTCTTTCCCTCTCTAATATTTCTAACCGAAGCGTACAGAGAAGCAAGTTCTTCACGCTCTGGGGTTACTTTACTCTTAATTGTTGTACTGGAAGTTTTATGCGTAATCAAATCGAACGAAAGACTATCGGCAGGTCCCGCAAATGCCGAAATTACTTCTTTTCCAATAGCCATATCGTACTTGCCCCATTCGGGTTTAAAAAGAACTTCATCGCCATAAGTGACTGTGCAATTTTTAAGACTTATAAGGATTATTTTTCCCTGCAGGTTCCTGGTGCCGGTAATAATTTCTCCAGTTACATTTATACCTCCTTCAAACTCCAACGCTATCTTTTTTCCTTCATAAATTCCATAAGCGCTAAGATCGCGCGGACTCATATCTTCAATGGCTAAATTGATTCCTTTTAAAGCACCAATTGGAGAGCCAAAGCCTTCTTTATGATTTTTTATACCGTGTCCAACCAGTTCTTTTTCCCGGTATGAAAGAGCTGTCTTTCCTGAAGTTTGGATGTAAATAGGCTTGCCTTCATGTTCAATGACTTTAGAAAAATCTCCCGAAATTTGCAAACCAGTACTCAATTCTATAGAGCCAAGATTTTTAGAATTTATCAATTTTTGAATTCCTTCTAATCCGCCCTTTCTTAAAGCCATTTTATTTGCAAATTCTTCTAAAACTAAACTTAAATGAGCAAAATCTGGCGTTACATATAGTTGAGGTTGAGGTTTGGTAATGTCAAACTCCTGTTTGCACGCATCTATAGAATATGGGATTTTCTTCACCTTATCTGTCATGCACCAGGCACTTTCTCCAATAGAGGATAGTAAACCTGCACCATAAATTTTAGGATTTTCAAGTGTACCAATTAACCCGTACTCAACCGTCCACCAGTGCAGATTTCGTATTTGCGCCATTTCACTGAGTTCGGCGATTTCATTTTGAAGTTGATCCACCTTTTTCTCTGCTGCTTCAATTTCTTGTTGCGGTGTATCTTCAGCTTCTTTAATGATAGAAAGATGCCTTATGGCTTCATATATTTCATAATCCCTGGCGCTAGAAATTGCTTTGCAGCCAATTTCACCAAAACGCCTAAGATATTCGGCATATTCGGGATTGGCAATAATGGGTGCGTGGCCTGCACCTTCGTGAATAATATCGGGTGCCGGGGTATATTCTATATGCTCTAGCTGGCGAATATCGCTGGCAATTACCAAAACATTAAACGCCTGAAACTCCATAAAAGCAGCCGGTGGAATAAAACCATCTACAGCTACAGCCGCCCAGCCAATTTCTTTTAAAATTCGGTTCATTCCATACATATTTGGAATATGATCTATAGAAATCCCGGTTTGTTTTAAGCCTTCCAAATAAGATTCGTGAGCAACTTTACTTAGGTAATCAACATTTTTGCGCATTACATAACGCCAAACTGCGTGATTAATAGGGGAATAATCATCGTAATTTTGTGGTTTTATATATTGCTGAAGATGGGCCGGCAAGCGGTCTAAAATAGGATTAGATTCGATTTTATGAAGCATAATTATAATTAACTAAAATTCAATATAAAGATAGGGAATTAAGCTGAAATTCGTAAAATGATAACTAAATGTGCTTAAAAATAAAAACACCCCTGTAAAAGGGGCGTTTTTGTAAAAAAAATCTGTTGGGTTATTTGTTCATTTCTGGAGGATACTTTTCTAGTATTTCCCGAACAATCTCATTTATTCTTTCTTGTTTTTTATTAACGTTGCTTGCTAAAGCAGCAGTACCCATTCCCTGCCAAACCAGTTCTTTTCCTTCAGCATCAATAAGATCTATATAAAGAGTGCCTTCGCTGGTGCGGTTTACGGTATTAAAGCCGGAGCCCCAGTACCATGGGTGCCAACCCCAACCATAACCCCAGCCCATCATGTTGTTCTGGTAGATATTTATATTTTCATTCGTTTTTGTAAAAATACTAACCAAAAGATCTGGATTCTCTGATTTGGTAAAACCTTTACGCTGCATCTCGGATTCTATAGCTCTAAGGATTCTTTTTTTATCCAAATCTGAAATTTCGGCTTTGTCTATTCCGGGTTTAAAGAATGCGTAGCTTTCATATTGGTTAAAGTTTACTTCCCTGTCATAATCTGAAGCAACCCTTACGCTACTACAGGAAGTTAGCAGTATAGCCAACAGTAAGAAAACCGGAGTAATTTTTAAGACTTTCATAAAATATAATTTTAGGTGTTAATGTCAAAAAGAGCTGGATCTACCAGGTTTGGGATTGTTATTTTTAGTTTTGGTTCCATTTGCATAGCCCTTTTTGCAGTGAAAACCGCTTCTTTATTTCGGGCCCAGCTTCGGCGGGCAATTCCATTGTTCACATCCCAGAAAAGCATAGATTTTAAACGCTGCTCTGATGCTTTATTTCCTTCAAGAATCATACCAAAGCCACCATTAATAACCTCGCCCCAGCCAACGCCACCACCGTTATGAATGCTTACCCAGGTAGCACCTCTAAAGCTATCTCCAATTACATTTTGTATAGCCATATCGGCTGTAAATTGAGAGCCATCATAGATGTTTGAGGTTTCGCGGTAAGGGGAATCTGTTCCGGAAACATCGTGATGATCGCGGCCTAAAATGACAGTTCCAATTTCACCTTTACCAATAGCATCATTAAAAGCTTTGGCTATTTTCATGCGGCCTTCAGCATCGGCATAGAGGATCCTGGCTTTAGATCCTACTACCAGTTTATTTTCACGCGCCCCTTTTATCCATTGAATATTATCGGCCATTTGCTGCTGAATTTCCTCCGGTGAATTCTTTTTAAGTTCTTCTAAAACCTGAGTTGCGATCTTATCGGTTTTATCCAGATCTTCTTCTTTTCCTGAAGCACAAACCCACCTAAAAGGCCCAAACCCGTAATCAAAACACATGGGTCCCATAATATCCTGTACGTAACTCGGGTATTTTAAATCCTTGCCGTTTTTAGCTAAAATATCAGCTCCCGCACGTGAAGCTTCCAGTAAGAAAGCATTTCCGTAATCAAAGAAATAGGTTCCTTTAGCGGTATGTTTATTAATTGCCGCAGTTTGTCTTTTTAAACTTTCCTGAACTTTTTCTTTAAATTTTTCAGGCTCCTCAGCCATCATAGTATTGGCCTCTTCTAAACTTAAGCCTGACGGATAATAACCACCGGCCCAGGGATTGTGCAGTGAAGTCTGGTCACTTCCTAAATCGATATAAATATTCTCTTTCTCAAAATATTCCCATACCTCTACAATATTTCCCTGGAAAGCGATAGAAACTACTTCTTTATTGGCTTTTGCTTCCTGAACTCTTTTGGCAAGTTTTTCTAAATCAGAGATCACTTCGTCTACCCAGCCCTGGCTATGTCGGGTTTTTGTTGCTTTGGGATTTACCTCGGCACAAACCGTAATACAACCGGCAATATTTCCGGCTTTGGGTTGCGCACCGCTCATTCCGCCAAGACCGGAAGTCACAAATAATTTTCCTTCCAGGCCTTCTCCCGATCTTGATATTTTTCTTCCGGCGTTTAAGACTGTAATCGTGGTTCCGTGAACAATTCCTTGCGGACCAATGTACATATAACTTCCCGCCGTCATTTGCCCATACTGAGTTACTCCCAGGGCATTAAATTTTTCCCAGTCATTGGGTTTTGAATAATTAGGAATCATCATTCCGTTAGTGACAACTACTCTTGGGGCATTTTCATGAGAAGGGAACAAGCCCATTGGGTGGCCGGAATACATCACTAAAGTCTGATCGTTTTCCATTTCGGCTAAATATTGCAAAGTGAGTAGGTATTGTGCCCAATTTTGAAAAACTGCACCGTTGCCACCGTAAGTAATCAATTCATCGGGATGTTGCGCTACTTTGGGATCCAGGTTGTTTTGAATCATTAACATAATTCCTTTTGCCTGAGTGCTATTTCCCGGATATTCTTTAATATTTCTAGCATGCATATCATAGTCCGGCTTCAGGCGATACATATAAATTCTCCCGTATTTCTCTAATTCCTCTTTAAACTCGGGCAGTAATACCCGGTGATGTTTTTCTTCAAAATACCGCAGGGCATTTTGAAGCGCTAATTGTTTTTCTTCAGCATTTAAAATAGCCTTGCGTTTAGGTGCGTGATTTACCGAGGAGTCATATTCTTTTTTGGGAGGGAGTTCATTGGGTATTCCCTGAAGTATTTTCGCTTTAAAATCCATTTAATTTTTGTTTGCAATAGAGTTCAATATTAGTAAGAAATGTTAAATTAAGAAGTTTTAAAATTCATTTTCTATAAATTTAGTACTCTTTTTTAGATTAAAATTGCGAATGTCTAAAATGAGTGTTTAAAATATCATGACTGTCGTTAACCGCTTTGATATACCAAATCAATAATTTATCAACTTTTATATAGATGAAAAGCCTTATACTGTTACTCGCTGTTTTTTGCTTTATTTCCTGTAAGGATCAAGAGAAAACTCCAGAAAATAATTCGTTAGAAAGTTCTGCGGAAAAAATAGGCACTAAGCCAGATAATGCCCATAATTCTCGAAACTCGCTGGATTGGGGCGGTGTTTATGAAGGTGTTTTACCTTGTGAAGATTGTGATGGCATTGAAACCAGCATTCGGTTAAAACAGAATTTAGATTATGTGTTATCTCAACATTATCTGGGAAAAAAAGAAGCTGAAGAAAGCAACATTAATCAAACCGGAAAATTTGAATGGAATAAGCAGGGGAATACCATTAGTCTGGGAGAGCGGCAAAAACTATATTTTCAGGTAAGTGAAAATTACCTGTTACAGGTTTTTAAAGATGAATCTAAAGTTATGGGAGATTCTGCAATTAAATACAGACTCACCAAGGTGAATAGTTTATGAGTGCTTTCCGGTTTTTTTATTGAAACCATAAGGACAATGCCGGCAACCACTCTCACAGCAATAACCGCGTTTTAAATGATATTGTTCGGTAAAACAACGGTAGCCTTCAGGAGTGGTGTAGTAATCTCCATCCTCTAGCGGAACTCTTTTTTTGAAAAAACTCATAGGGCAAAAATACAATTTCTTAACTTCCACGCATGATTCTAATTGTTAACAAATATCTGCTGGGAAAATCTTTTAAGGGGGTAAGTTTATGGCCTTTTGTGATCTTAAAAAATCCGGAACTTAAAAAGGACGAAACTTTTATAAATCACGAAAAAATTCATCTTAGGCAACAAATAGAGCTGCTTATTATCCCATTTTACCTGTGGTATTTAATAGAGTATCTTTTGCGTTTAGTACAATATAAAGACCGTTTTTTAGCTTATAAAAATATTAGTTTTGAGCGGGAAGCTTACACCCAGGAAATGAAAGAGAATTATATACAGGAGCGTAAATTTTGGGCATTTTTACAATTTGTATAGGTGGTTATTCCTAGAATTTAGACCTTTGCAATATGCCAAAATCCTTAAATTTTAATGCTGAAATTTCTTCGGAAAATCAATTTATAGCTGAATTTCCCAATGAAATTTCTCTTTACTTAAAACGAGAAGATTTACTCCATCCTGAAGTTTCCGGGAATAAATTCAGGAAGCTTAAATACAACATTTTTGAAGCTCAAAAACAGGAAAAGGATACTTTACTAACTTTTGGAGGGGCTTATTCCAACCATATTGCAGCTACTGCAGCCGCGGGGAAACTTTCGGGCTTAAAAACTATAGGAATTATTAGGGGGGAAGAATTGGGAGGAAATCTAGAGAAAACTTTAGCTCAAAACAGAACTTTAAATTTTGCCCATTCCTGCGGAATGCAATTCAGTTTTGTTTCCAGGAATGATTATAGGGAAAAAGAAACCCTGGCGTTTCAGCAGAAACTAACTGAAGAATTTGGAGAATTTTATTTGGTTCCAGAAGGAGGCACTAACAAATTTGCGATAAAAGGATGTGAGGAAATTTTGAGTGAGAAAGATAAAGAATTCAATTTTATAGCCGCTTCAGCAGGAACGGGCGGCACACTTTCGGGCTTGATAAATGCTTCTGCCAAAAACCAGAAAATACTTGGTTTTCCTTCTTTAAAAGGAGATTTCCTTTCCGAAGAAATTAAAAAATACGCATTTAAGAATAATTGGGAATTAATACTAAACTATCATTTTGGCGGTTATGCTAAGATAGATTCGCAGTTGATCAATTTTATTAATAAATTCAACGAAAAATATCAAATTCAATTAGATCCGGTATATACGGGAAAGTTAGTTTTTGGTATTTTTGACCTCATAAAAACTGGATATTTTCCTCCCGGAAGTAAGATCCTGGCAATACATACAGGAGGTTTACAGGGAATTCCGGGAATGAACAGCGTTTTAAAAAAGAAAAATTTGCCTTTAATCAATTAATAAGATGAGACTTAACCGGTTTTTTATTTTGTTTTTCTGTGCATTATTTGCGGTTTCCTGCGGGAGCAAGAAAAAAGTGGTCACCAGTAAAAAAGAAGGAATTATTACCGAATCTTCCGGAAACAGAGAGATTGAGGGCGTAAAACCGTTGGAGGGAGCACCAATATTACCACCTGTAAATCCGCGTTTATACACCGTAGAAGATTATATTAGGGATTTTGCCGCAGTTGCCATGGAAGAAATGCGACTTTACGATATTCCTGCAAGTGTAACTTTGGCACAGGGAATCTTAGAATCTGGCGGAGGGAAAGGCGATCTAACCATGCGCGCTAATAATCATTTTGGAATAAAATGTCACGACTGGAAAGGAGCCCGGGTTTATCACGATGATGATGCTCGTGATGAATGTTTTAGAAAATATAAGGATGCCAGATATTCGTATAGAGACCATTCTCTTTTTCTAACCGAAAGAAAACGCTATGCAGCACTTTTTGATTTAGATAAAGACGATTATAAAGGCTGGGCAAGAGGTTTAAGAAAAGCAGGTTATGCTACAGATAGAAGATATCCAGATAAATTGATAAGCTTAATAGAGCGTTACCGGCTTTATCAATTTGATGCCGATGTTTTAAAAAGGCCATCTCCAAGTTACACTTACACTCCAGAAGAGCCGGAATCTGTAACTTACAGGGTTAAAAAAGGAGATACCTTGTATGCAATTGCCAAAAAACACAATACAACTGTAGAAGAGTTACAGCGATTTAATAATTTAAGAGATACCAATATAGCCGTTGGGCAAATGTTGGTAATTATCTCTCCAGAATAAAAAAATATGATCTATAAGAGAAGTAGCGAATTGTTCGCTTTGGCACAAAAAGTAATTCCCGGTGGAGTAAACTCCCCGGTAAGGGCATTTAAAGCGGTGGGAGGTGATCCCATTTTTATAAAAAAAGCTGAAGGACCTTATTTGTATGATGAAGACGGAAATAAATTAATAGACTATATAAATTCGTGGGGACCATTAATTTTAGGTCACGCCCATAAACCGGTGATTGATGCGGTAATAGATATCGCGAAAAAGGGAACTTCTTTTGGAACTCCTACCGAGATTGAAACCAAAATCGCTGAATTAGCGGTAAAGATGGTGCCAAATATCGATAAGATAAGGATGGTGAATTCCGGAACCGAAGCCACCATGAGTGCGGTAAGACTTGCTCGCGGATTTACCGGAAAGGAAAAGATCATCAAGTTTGCAGGGTGTTATCACGGGCATAGCGATTCTTTTCTAATCCAGGCCGGGAGTGGTGCCGTTACTTTTGGAACCCCAAACAGTCCCGGTGTTACTCAAGGCACGGCAAAAGATACCTTGCTTGCTAAATACAACGACCTTGATAATGTAAAGGAGCTGGTAGAAGCGAATAAAGATGAGATCTCCTGTATTATTCTCGAACCTGTTGCCGGAAATATGGGATGTATCCCACCTGCTGAAGGTTTCCTGGAAGGATTAAGAAAGATCTGTGATGAAACAGGGATTCTACTTGTTTTTGATGAGGTAATGACCGGATTTAGACTTGCCCCAGGAGGAGTTCAGGAAAGAATGGGAGTGAATGCCGATATTGTATGCTTCGGAAAAGTGATTGGTGGTGGTTTGCCGGTTGGTGCTTTTGCGGCCAGGAATGAAATTATGGAGTACCTGGCTCCCGTTGGGCCGGTTTACCAGGCAGGTACCTTGAGTGGGAATCCGCTGGCGATGGCTGCAGGTTTAGCGATGCTTACTGAACTGGATAGCAAAAGAGAGATTTTTGAAAGTATAGATAAAAAGACTGCCTACCTCCACGAAGGCATGGAAAAAGTGCTAACGGAAAATAATATTGATTTTACTATAAATAGGGTGGGATCTATGATCTCTGTACACTTTGGGAAAGAACCCGTAACCGATTTTGCTTCCGCAGCAACATCTGCAAATCTTGGTACTTTCAATAAATTCTTCCACGGAATGCTGGAAAACGGAATTTATATTGCGCCAAGCGCCTATGAAACCTGGTTTATAAGCGATGCCCTTTCTTATGAGGATTTAGATAAGACGATTGAGACCGTAGATAAAGTTTCAAAAACATTGTAGAGTAATTAAACCTCACAGTCCCGATAGCTATGCGGGACTGTGAGGTTTTTATCTTTATGTCATTGAGGAGGCGATAGCCGACGTGGCAATCTATATATTATGTGATTTTCCTTTACTAAGAATTCATCCCTAATAACTCTTCAACATAATCCCTGGAGTTAGAAAGTCTGGGAATTTTATGTTGTCCGCCAAGCTTATCATTTTTCTTTAGCCAGTCGTAAAAAAGCTTTTCACGTGCCTGGTGAATTTTCGGCATATTCAGCGTCATATTATTATAACGTTTAGCTTCATAATCACTGTTTACTTCTTGTAAGGCCGAATCTAGCTCATGCTTAAATTTTTCAAAATCCTTAGGCGGATTCTTAAATTCTATAATCCATTCGTGCGCACCTTTTTCTTTGCCTTCCATAAAAATAGGTGCTGCGGTATAATCTACAATTTCGCAATTAGTTACCAAAGAGGTCTTTTTTAAAGCTTCTTCAGCATTTTCAATGATCAACTCTTCGCCAAAAGCATTTATGTGGTGTTTGGTTCTACCAGTAACTTTTATGCGATAAGGATTGGTAGAAGTGAATTTAACGGTATCACCTATTTTATATCTCCATAAGCCCGCATTGGTGGTGATTACCACCGCATAATTTTTCCCGGTTTCAACTTCAGCGAGGGGGATTGCTTTTTCATTTTCAGTTCCGTAGCTATCCATAGGAATAAACTCGTAGTAAATTCCGTAATCCAGCATCAGTAAAAGTTCTTTGGAATCGTTTTGATCCTGGCAGGCAAAAAATCCTTCCGAAGCATTATAGATCTCGTAAAACCTAAAATCTTCTTTGGGTAAAATCTTTTGATATTGTGGCGCATAAGGATCAAAACTTACCCCACCGTGAAAATAAACTTCCAGGTTTGGCCAGACCTCAAAGAGATTTTCTTTACCGCTGGTCTCCAGAATATTATTGAGTAGAACAAGCATCCAACTGGGAACACCGGCCAGGCTGGTCACGTTTTCTTTAATGGTTTCGTTTACAATCGCCTGCATTTTTACTTCCCAATCGTTCATTAGGGAAACCTCGTTGCTTGGCGTGCTGCTAAACTCCGCCCAGAAAGGCATATTCGCAATTAAAATAGCCGAAAGATCTCCGTAAGCCGTGCCGTTATTCTTATAAATTTCCTTACTCCCGCCCAATCTTAAGCTTTTCCCTGTAAAAAGTTGTGACTGCGGATTATTATTTAAATACATACAAAGCAGATCTTTTCCGGCATTATAGTGACAATCTTCCAGGGAGTCTTCACTCACCGGTATAAATTTACTTTTAGCACTGGTAGTTCCGCTGGATTTTGCAAACCATTTTATAGGAGTGGGCCAAAAAATATTGTTTTCTCCCTGCCGGCTACGTTCAATACAAGCTTCGTAATCTTCATATTTTTGAATAGGAACCCGGCCTGCAAACTGGCTCTGGTTTTTAATCTCACTAAAGTTATATTTTCTGCCAATTTCAGTGTTTTTGGCTTTGGAAAGCAAGTTTCTAAGCAACTCATGCTGAACTTCGTGAGGGTATTTTATAAACAACTCCATTTGGTGAATTCGCTTCTTAAGGAACCAGGAGGCCACGGAGTTTACTAATGGAATTGGCATTATTCTTTATATCTTTATGCGCTGAGAATGCTTCAGCTGGTTGGCTGGATAAAAATAATTCAAACTTCGAAGCTTGCAAATCAACTTCGGTTAAAAATAGGGAAAAAAAGATGAGATACGAAGGAGTGTTTAGAAAAATGAGGACCGAGATCACCGATAAAGTGCAGTATTACCTGGTTTTTGAGGACGATTTTATAAATATGAATCAAATTCTTGGTAAAAAAATAAGTCTTAATTTTCTTCGTTTTCAATGTTTAAACTGCGGGCTGCAGAAGAAAATATTCCGCCAGGGTTATTGTTATGATTGTTTTACTTCTATCCCACAAGCCGGAGACTGGATTATGAAACCAGAGCTTAGTAAGGCTCATTTAGATGAAGAAGACCGCGATTTAAAATTTGAGAAAAAATCGCAATTACAGCCGCATATAGTTTATTTGGCGAATTCCAGTAATGTAAAAGTTGGTGTGACCCGAAAAACTCAAATTCCCACACGATGGATAGACCAGGGAGCGCACGAAGCTATTGAAATAGTTGAGGTGCCTAACAGGTATTTGGCCGGAATAACCGAAGTGGCTCTTAAGGATCATGTTTCAGATAAAACCAATTGGCGAAAAATGTTGACCAACGAGATTTTAGATCTTAATCTTGCCGAAGAACGCGATAAACTAAAAGAATTTATTCCTGAAGAAGCTAAAGAATATTATTTAGGTGATAGAAAGGAGCTTGAAATTGATTTTCCGGTTTTGGAGTTTCCTAAAAAGGTAAAAACTCTTAACCTTGGAAAAAGTCCTTTTTATGAGGGAATATTAAAGGGGATTAAAGGGCAGTATTTAATTTTTGAAGACGGTACCGTTTTTAACGTTCGCGCACACGAAGGTTTTGTAGTGGAGTTAGGGATAAAATAGAATTATTTAAAGTTTTAAATGTCATTACGATCCCGATTTTTGTCGGGAGAAGTAATCTCTAGATCGAATCCATCAATTTACAGATTGCCGCGTCGACTATAGTCTCCTCGCGATGACGAAGAAATTATAAACCCTCACAATTTCCAAAAAATACTTGAAAGTGTGAGGGCTTCTTTTTTAGTTGCTTGTAGTATCTTTTTTCTTCTTGCTTTTTCCGAAAATTCCGCCTAAAATATCTTTTGCTGCGTCTTTAACCTGCTCTTCCTGGCTTTTAGGTTTATCTTCGGTTTTTGGAGCTTGAGTTTGTATGGAATCCTGAGAGCTTATGCTATCATTTTGTGGCTTTTGATTTCCACCTGTTTGCTTATTGATTATATCTCTAATCGCATCCTGCCCACGTTCCTGAAGGTTTTCTTTTTGTTTTGCAACGATCTTCTGAGTAAGGTTACTAACTGCCTGCTCCATATTTATATTGATTTGCGGACTTTGGAAAGTTCCTTTTAAACCTATAGGCAGGGCTACCATCATATTTTGAAGTTCATCTCCACTTAACTTGCTCAGTGCGCTCCCTACCTGGCTGCCCAACATTTTGGCAGGAACATCTAAATCCAGTGTGTAATTCATATTCATATCAAATCCGTGGCTTCCGGAAACCTTTACATTGACCCCTTTTACATCAAAGTTGAAAGGTTCTATATGTACCATTCCGTCTTTGAATGTTAAATGAGTTTTAAGCTTATCCAGGTTAATATCTTTTAAGTTAATAAAATCCAATTGCTGATCCAGGCTTGAGAGCAAGGCTAATTTTTCAGGATTTACCTCTGCAGTAAGAATTTCAGCAAGGGCATCTCCGGCAAGTGTAGAAAGTTGTGGAGTAAGATCTTCATTTAAATTTCCATTTAATTTAAGATTGGTTTGCAATTTCCCCTGTAATGCCTGGGCTACCGGTGCTAATCCCTGCAACATCTCCAGGCCGTTAAAAGATTCAGCGATATTTAGTGCGTTTAATGCCAAATCCATATCAAAAGTTGGCGTTGATCCTTTTGTAGAAACATTCCCTGCCAGGTTAATATTTCCGCCAAAAATATCAGTACTAATGTTTTGTAAAGTCGCCGTTTCATCCCTTAGAATAATAGTTCCTTTAGCATTTTTAAGCTCCAGGTTGTCATAGATCACCGTATTTACATCAAAAGCCAGTTCTGTATCTAAAAACGAAGGTATTTTAACTGCTTCTTTTGTAGATGTGGTAGAACTTTTCGTAGTGGTTTCTCCAGTTCCGGTTTCAGCTTCAGCAATCATAAAATCGTTGATCGCGAATACATTCGAATTCACTTTAAAGCTTCCTTTTAAATTTTGATCGGTAAATAAGAAGCCCATTAGGTTTTCAATATTTCCCGAAGCTGTAATATCGGTTTGCCCGGTGGTAAGTTTTAATTCAGGTACACGAACATTACCCTGATTAAAATTCAATCTCGCATTAGCGATTCTCACCTCGTTAGGAATTTCTGGCGATTTATAACTAAAGTTTCTAATGCTTGCCGTACCGCTACTTTTCACATTCTGATATTGCTCTTTTTCTATAGAATTCATATCAAATTGTGTAGTAACATCGGCAGTCAATATACCGTTAAGTTCCTGCTCCAGTTCCAAGGGATAAGCTTTATCAAGGTTCGCTAAGTTTAAAGTTCCCTGAAGTGCCATATCTACCAACATATTCCCCATTAGATTTTTTACGCTTCCGTTGGTTGCAAATTTATCCTGGTCTATTCTGAAAGTCACATTATTAAAAGTGAGGTAAGTATCTTCAAGTATCCCGGTTTCGTTTAATATCTGGAGATCTATGTTGATGTCCTGAACACTTTTTGGTAGCTCCGGATATTTAAAGGAGGCATTGTCTGAACTCACTTTAATATCCATTTTAGGAATATATGTTTCGTCTACAATTCCCTGTATTTTTCCATTTACAATGAAATCACCACTGGTTTCTACATTTTCAATGTTTTTTGCATAGGTCGCAGGAATTACGGCTAAAAAGTTTTTAAAGTCTGAAGAAGGTGTTTGGAAGCTTAGATCTATCTCGTTATTATTTTCATTTACTTGTATAAAACCTTCAAAAGTAAGTGGTAACTGATTGATCGTTGCTTCATTCTCCAGGAAGGTGTAACGCATATTTTCCAGGTCCATCTGGATAACAGCATCGAGGGAGACTTTATTTCGGTTCAGGTAATTTGTACCATCGTAATCTAAAGAAACCAGCGCATTAGATTTGGTATCCAGTTCGCTTTCGGCTAAAGAAAAATCGCCGGTTCCCTGGTGGTTCAATTCTTCTACATCCAGCAGCAATTTTTGTCCTTCATCTAAATATTTTACCCTGGAATTGTTGATCTCATAATGTTTAAGATCAAAACTAAATCCCGTAGATGTAGAATCTGCGGTGTTAGCGGTAGTGTCTTCAACTGCAATATCGTAGTTAGCATTTCCCAATGAATCTACCTTAATATTTAGATACGTGTTATTTACTTTTATGTTGTCTAAAACTTTTGGTTCATTGGTGCCTTTAAACAATTCTTTAATAGACATTTCCAGTTGAGCTTCTTCACCAATGGCAAGTGTATCGCCTTTAAAGGGTTCATTATTAATCACGCTAAAATTCTCAATTACCACGGTAGCTTGCGGAAAGCTTCTAAAAAAGCTAAGGCTGATGTCTCTAAATTCAATTTGCGCATCTACACTTTCGTTGGCGGTTTTTCGCACATAATCTTTTATTTGAGATTCGAATAAAAAAGGTGCGGCAACAAGGGTAATTACAGTTACCAGTAATAAAATTCCAATTATTTTAAATGCTTTTTTCATTTCTTAAAAATTTTTATCCCAACCCTGGAGTTAAGCACAGGCTTATAATTATATCCTGTAAGTTACCAATTTTTGGGTCCAGTAACATGCTGGTTTTATTTCTATATTATTTAATTCAAACCAATTAAGTAGGTTTATTAATCATATTTTATCTCTTCGCCCTGTTTCAGTTTAAAACGCTTTCTAAAGGCAAAAACCGAAGCGTAGAGTAGTGGAGTATCCAGTGCGGCAACTATTACTTTAAATAAAAATCCGCTAAGTAAAAGTGCGCCAAATAAGTCCCATTCAATTTTATTAAAACTACAGAGCAAAAACAAGACCGAAAACGTATCTACAAACTGCGAGAGAAAGGTAGAAAAGTTATTCCTAAGCCATAAATGTTTTCCTTTGGTTAATCTTTTCCAAAAATGGAATAAGTGAATATCTATATACTGCGCTAGTAAATAGGCAACCATAGATGCGAACACGGCAATAGTGGTGGCACCAAAAACCTGGGTAAACAAGGCGTTGCCAATTGGTGACCATTCGGTCGCCGGCACTGCATCTGCCGTGTAGACAATCAATAAAGAAAAGAACGAGGCGAAGATACCCGTAGTCACTACCTGGTTCGCTTTTTTCTTCCCGTAGATCTCGCTAATAATATCGGTGATTAAAAACGTAAGAGGGTAGGGTAAAACCCCCACAGAGATTTCAAACGTATAAATTCCAAAAAAATCCCAGCTAAAGAATTTCTGGAATATTAGATTTGAAACAACTAAAGAGGCGATAAAAAGCCCTGCCAGGATTAAATATATGCGTTGTGCTGCAAGTTTATCTTTTAGTAATAGTTTAGCCAAATTTTTTTTTTAAGTCTTGCTGCTAAATTAGGGGTATGTGATTTTGTTTTACTTAATTTGCTGTGAAATTTACAGGATAAGCTTTAATAATTTTTCTTCAGTTAGTTTGAATTCCCCAAAAACAGTACATATCGCCCTGGGAAGCAATGTGGGCAACCGCTTTGAGCTTCTACAAAATGCATTGCATAAAATATATTTAGAAATTGGCGAGGTGCAACAGGTTTCGCAGGTTTATGAAACACCTGCCTGGGGTTTTGAGGGAGATGCTTTTTTAAACGCCTGTATAGCTGTTTCTACAAGATTTTCTGCGGAAGAAGTGCTTCGGAAATTGTTGAAAATTGAAGCTGATTCAGGCCGGGTACGCTCTGATGCTAAAAATTACCAAAACCGAAGCCTGGATCTGGATATTCTTCTTTTTGAAGATGAAGTTCTAGAAACTATAGATCTAATAGTGCCGCATCCTTCAATGCAAAATCGAAAATTCGTATTGCTTCCTTTGGTAGATATTGCTGCAAAAGAGAACCATCCTGTTTTTAAAGTTTCTATTGAAAAATTACTGAAACAGGTTGAAGATGATTCGCCAATAAAAGCGATTTCTGAAAGGCTTGAAGTTCCTAAAAAAGCTTTCAATTTAAATAAGCTAAACTATATCGCAGTAGAAGGAAATATTGGTGCCGGGAAAACTAGTTTCTCAACTATGATTTCCGAAGATTTTAATGCAAAACTTATTTTAGAAAGATTTAAGGACAATCCATTTTTACCAAAATTCTATGAGCATAAAGAGCGTTATGCATTTCCGTTAGAAATGTCTTTCCTGGCCGATCGCTACCAGCAGTTATCAGATGATTTGGCTCAGTATGATCTTTTTAAAGATTTTGTGATCTCAGATTACGATGTTTTTAAGTCGCTTATATTTGCTAAAATCACGCTGCATGAAGATGAATATGCCTTGTATCACAAGCTTTTTCATTTAATGTATAAGGAATTGGTGAAACCAGACCTTTATATTTATCTCTACCAAAATACAGATCGATTACTGGAAAATATCAAGGCTCGGGGTCGTGATTATGAGCAAAATATTCAGCCCGATTATTTGATGGAAATCAATAAAAGCTATCTGAATTTTATAAAGACCCAAACCAATATGAAGGTGCAGATCATAGATATTTCAGGGAAAGATTTTGTAAACAACCGTGCCGATTATCTTTCTATTTTGGAGGAGATAAAAAAGGCCCCCTAGCCCCCAAAGGGGGGGTAAACAAGATTAAAACTCCCCCTTTGGGGGTTGGGGGGCTTGTATTTTTGAAAATAGATCCCATAGAACCACGCCTACACTAACCGCAATATTTAAAGAATGTTTGGTGCCTAATTGTGGAATTTCAATAATACCATCACTCGCCGAAACTACTTTTTGTTGTACTCCTTTTACCTCATTCCCAAATACCACAGCGATTTTTTCACCCGGTTGGGCTTTGAAATCGTTTAGCATCACCGAGCCTTCCGCTTGTTCAATAGAAAAAACCTTTGTTTTCTCTTGTTGAAGTTTTTCCACTACCTCCAGCGTGTTTTCAAAATATTCCCAGGCTACGGTTTCGGTAGCGCCTAAAGCAGTTTTTTGAATATCTTTATGTGGGGGTTGGGCGGTGATGCCGCAGAGATAAATTTTTTCGATTAAAAAAGCATCGGCACTTCTAAAAACCGAACCAATATTATTCAAGCTCCTAATATTGTCAAGTATCACAATTATAGGCGTTTTTTTAGCTTCCTTAAACTCTTCAATAGACTTACGGTCTAATTCGCTGTTTTTTAACTTTCGGTTTTCCATAGCGGCAAAATTAATAAGAATGCAAGGAAATAAATTAATTTAAGTTTAAAAATGACTTGAATTGATCAGTATTGAAAAGCCCAGGATTGGTATTTGAAACTTTTTTAGGAACCACGAAGCACTGTAGGTTATTTGTATTTTAGTTTTATATTAGTAATTGATAAAATATTCCTCTACAATGATTTACAAAACCACCTCCCTGCTCATCTTTTTGTTCCTGTCTTTTAACCTTGTAGCCCAGGACATTAATAAAGAAGATACCCGTTTACTTGCAAAACCCGCGATGAGTGATTCTCAAATCGCTTTTATCTATGCCGAAGATCTTTGGGTGGCTGATAAGGATGGCTCTTCGCCAAAACGTCTCACGGTAGACGATGGAATTGAGTCTAATCCCGTTTTTTCACCCGACGGAAGCCTTATAGCTTTTAATGCTGAGTATGACGGCAATACCGATGTGTATGTGGTTTCCGCTAATGGTGGCGTGCCTGAGCGCCTTAGCTGGCATCCAGGAAGCGACTGGGTTCGTGGTTTTACACCAGATGGTTCTGCTGTTCTTTTCATATCGCAACGCAATGTTTTTACCAGGCGGTTTGCAGAGCTCTTTGAGGTTTCAGTAAACGGTGGCCAGGTTAAGGAACTGGAAATTCCAAATGCTTTTTGGGCAGATTATTCAGATGATGGAAAGTATATTGCTTATACGCCTCTTTATGAAGCCTTTAATCAATGGAAATATTATCGCGGTGGTACGGCCTCCAGAATCTGGATTTATGATACGAATGATCATTCTGTTACAGAAATTCCAAAGCCAGAAAGCGGAAGCAATGATACCAGACCGCAATGGCTGGGAGATAAAGTTTACTTTAGGAGTGACAGGGACGGGGAATTCAATTTGCACAGTTATGATTTGAATTCCAAAGAGGTTAGCCAACATACCAATTTTAAAGATTTTCCGGTTTTAGATCTTTCCGCAGGAAAAGATGAAATAATTTTTGAACAGGCCGGATATCTGCATACCTACAATCCGGAAATTGATAATTCTAAAAAAATCGAGGTCGGGATCGCGACAGACCTTCTTGAACTTCGCCCCCGATTTGTAAAAGGTGATGAATACATACGTAGTGCCTCTGTTTCGCCTACCGCCGCAAGGGTGGTAATGGATTTTAGAGGAGAAATAGTGACCGTGCCCGCTGAAAAGGGAGATGTGGTTAACATAACCGCAACCCAAGGAGTGCACGAACAAGACCCCGCATGGTCTCCAAATGGAAAATTTATCGCCTATTTTAGTGATGAGAGTGGGGAATATGCAATACATGTACACGATCAAGGCGAACAAAAGGAGGCTAGGAAATTTAAACTTGATGGTACAGGTTTTTATGCCTATCCAAAGTGGTCTCCCGATAGTAAAAAGATAAGTTTTGTAGATAATGGTCGTAATCTTTATGTGCTAAACATTGATTCTGGAAAGGTGAAAAAAGTCTCACAAGATGAAAGATATATGCCTGGCGTTTTCCGGGACCTATTTGGCAGCTGGTCTCACGATTCCAACTGGATAAGTTATACCGTAGTTACAGGAACCAGTTTTGAACAGGCCTATGTGTACTCGCTTTCAGAGGATAAATCCTATCCAATTTCAGATGGCTTTTCCAGCGTTTCTAGTCCGGTTTTTGATCCTAGCGGGAAATACCTCTATATGTTGGCTTCTACGGATGCCGGGCCGGTGGTAAATTGGTTTGATCAATCTAACCAGGATATGGAAATGACCAGCTCTATTTACCTGGTGACTTTACAAAAAAATGTGGAATCTCCTTTTGCAAGGGAAAATGATGTTGAAAAAATAGAGCAGAAAGAGAAAGAGGAAGAAAAAAAGAAGAAGGCTGAGGCAGAAGACAAAGAAGTTAAAGCCCCAGACCTGAAAATTGATTTTGATGGGATAGAAAACAGGATCGTGGATGTTCCACTTCCTGCCGGTAAATATGCTAACCTAAGTTCGCCAAAGGAAGGAAATCTCTATTATTTAGCTTATCCTCCTCACCAGCAGAATAAAGGAACTTTAAATATGTATGATCTCAAAGAAAGGGAGAATAAGGAAATAATGCCTGCCACTTCTTACGAGATATCTGCCGATGGCAAAAAGATACTTTATAAGGCAGAAGAAAAATGGGGCATAGCAGAAATTGGAAAAATAGAAGGAAAACGAACGCTTAATACCGGCGATATCCAGGTGAAAATTGACCCTGTAGCAGAGTGGCCAAATATTTTTGATGAGGCCTGGCGAGTTAACAGAGACTACTTCTATGATCCCGGAATGCACGGTGTGGACTGGGATAAAATGAAGGAAAAATACGAGCCTTTTATAGGAGATGTTACTTCCCGAAGCGATCTCTACCGGGTAATGGAATGGATGTTTAGCGAACTTGGAGTTGGACATCACCGGTTCTCCAGTAGAGGTGACAGGCTTCATTCTAAAGAATCTGTAAAAGGAGGCCTCCTGGGAGCAGATTTCAGCATAGAAAATGACAGATATAGGTTCAAAAAGATCTATGGCGGACTTAACTGGAATCCTAATCTACGCTCTCCACTTACCGAACCGGGAGTAGATGTGAAAGAAGGAGATTATCTTTTGGCAGTAGATGGAGAAGAAGTGAAGGCTAGTGATAATATTTACAAGTTATTTGAAAATACTGCAGGTAAAATAGTGATGCTCACCGTAGGTCCTAATCCTAATATGAGAAATTCACGGAAGGTTAAAGTAACTCCGGTAGAAAATGAAATGGCTTTAAGAAATCGCGATTGGGTAGAAAGCAATATTAAAAAAGTACACGAAGCCACCGATGGCCGGGTTGCTTATGTCTACGTGCCAAATACTGCGACGGCAGGGCACGAGTATTTTAAACGTTACTTCTTTCCGCAAGCGAACAAGCAGGCAATTATAGTAGATGAACGTTTTAATGGCGGTGGCCAGTTGGCAGATTATGTTATAGATATTCTTAAAAAACCAGAGCAGGCGCATTGGAGGTTTCGCTACGGAAAAGATCTAAAATCGCCAAGTGCCTCTATACAGGGACCGAAAGTGATGATTACAGACGAAACTGCTGGTTCAGGTGGAGATTATCTGCCGTGGATGTTTAGGAAATTTGATTTGGGCACCATCGTTGGAAAAACTACCTGGGGAGGCCTGGTAGGTGTTTTGGGATATCCTGAATTTATAGACGGCGGCTCTGTTACCGCGCCAAATGTTGCTTTTTATACCGAAGAAGGTTTTAGGGTGGAAAACGAAGGATTGGCACCAGATGTTGAAGTAGAACAATGGCCGGAAGAGGTTATTGAAGGTAGAGACCCTCAACTGGAAAAGGCTATTGAGATTGTGCTAAAACAGTTGGAGGCCAACCCGCCGGGAGAGGTGTCTTCCCCGGTTTATCCTGATAAAACTGACAACTAATATTCTTGCGACTAAACTTAAACACAGAAAGCGGGAATTTGGAGGTGCAAATTCCTGTCTAAAAGTCTTATAAAAATGAATAAACTCATTTGTTTCTTATTACTGCCGATTACCCTGTCATCTTGTAAGAATAAAGAAAGCAAAGCATACGACCTTGTTATTTATAATGCTCAAATTATAGATGTAGAGAATGAAAGTATAAGTGAGGACCAATCAATTTTTATTTCTGACGGAAAAATTGTGGAGGTTCGGAAAGGCATTGATAAAGAAGAATTTGTTGTCGATCGCCTCATTGATGCTGATGGAAAATTTGTGATGCCGGGACTTTGGGATAATCATGTTCATTTTAGAGGCGGTGATACCTTAATAGGCGAAAATAAAGACTTGCTGCCACTTTTTTTAGCCTACGGAATTACAACAATTAGGGATGCCGGTGGCGATATCACTCCGAGTGTCATGGAATGGAAAGATCAAATTGCAAAGGCTGAATTAGATGGTCCCAGGATCTTTAGTTCCGGTCCCAAACTAGATGGCGATAAACCGGCCTGGCCTGGATCTATAAAAGTCACCAGTAAAGCTGAAATTGTTGCTGCACTAGATTCGCTGGAAAAACTTGAGGTAGATTACGTAAAGACCTATGATGGAAATCTTTCCGCAGAAAATTATTACAAGATCATCGAAGAAGCCGAAAAACGCGGCCTAAAAGTCACCGGGCATATGCCAATGAGTGCCGATTTTATGAAAGCGGTATCCCTTGGCCTTGATGGAGCCGAGCATATGTATTATCCGCTAAAACCCTGTTCTCCCGTTGCCGACAGCCTTACTGAACTCGATCTTGGCTACGGAATGATAGAACCGCTAATAGATACTTACGATCCAGAATTAGCTGAGGAGGTTTTTGCTAAAATGAGTGAAGAAAATGTATATGTAACACCCACACTTTATATAGGAAAAACCCTTTCCGAAATTTTAGAGGTAGATCACCGGCAGGATTCATTGCTAAACTATATTGGTCCCGGAATTCAAAAAACTTACCAGGGCAGGATAGAAGGAGCAAAACGAGCAAAAGCTTCCGGTAGTAAGATGCGTGAAAAAATGGAAGAAATAAGTGCCCAAATGATCGAGCCAATGCAAAATGCGGGAGTTAAGCTTTTAGCAGGTTCAGATTGCGGAGCCTTTAATTCTTATGTTTATCCCGGCGAATCTTTGCACGGGGAATTGAATGCCCTTTCTAAAGCAGGCTTAAGCAATGCCCAGGTTATAAAAACTTCTATAATTAATGGGCCGCAATTTCTTGAACTTGAAAATGAGTATGGAAGTATCACTTCAGGAAAAGTGGCCGATATTTTAATTTTGGATAAAAATCCGCTGGAAGATATCGATAATTTGAAAAAAATAAACTCGGTGATCAAAAGCGGTGAAGTTTATGATAGGGAAAGACTGAATAACATGTTAGAAAACTTACGCTAGTATTTGCTGATATACTTTTAGATTTTCATCCGTAACTTGCAAAGAAAAAAGCCTCCTTGCCAAGACCCAAAAAATCATTAGAAGCCAATAAAGTTTCATTTAAGGGAAGTTTCGACTCCCTGAAATTTGTACCGCGATTTTTTAAAGAGATCAGGAAGGTAAATCCCATGCTGTTTTACGCTAATTTATTAGCGAGAACGGTAAATGCCGTACTACCGGTAATTATCCTGGTTGTAGGGAAGTTGATTATTGATGAGGTGGTTTTGCAAATTTCTGCTGAAACCAAAGACCTGGAAAGACTTTGGTGGCTCGTAGCCGCCGAATTTGGTCTGGCTATTTTATCAGATCTAATGAGCAGGGCGATAAGTTTAACTGATGGTTTACTGGGAGACCAATATAGTATAGATACTTCAGTTCGAATAATTAAAAAAACATCAGAGTTAAATTTAGATCAGTTGGAAGACGCTGAATTCTATGATAAACTGGAACGTGCCCGCCAGCAAACTACGGGTAGGGTTGGGTTAATGTCTAATATTCTTACCCAGGCCGAAGACCTAGTGGTGATCTTTACCTTACTTGCCGGGGTAGTAGCCTTTGAACCCTGGCTTATTATATTATTAGTAGTATCAGTAGTGCCCACAATTATCAATGAAATTAAGTTTAGCGGTACCAGTTATTCCCTGGCCCGAAGCTGGACGCAGGAACGTCGGGAGCTGGATTATTTGCGCTATGCCGGTGCCAGTGATGTCACCGCGAAAGAGGTGAAACTGTTTGGTCTTTCAAATTACCTTGCAGACCGATTTAAAAATCTTTCTGATACTTATTATTTAATGAGTAAAAAACTGGCAAAACAGCGTGCCGGTTGGGGCTCGTTATTTAACGTAATAGGGACAGGAGCCTATTATTCGGCTTATCTTTTAATAGTTTTTAGAACGGTAGCGGGAATTTTTAGCCTGGGTGATCTTACTTTCCTTTCCGGGTCTTTTAACAGGTTGAGATCTAAATTGCAGGGCTTTTTCACTCGTTTCACAGCCATTACTGAAAGTGCACTTTATCTTCAGGACTATTTTGAATTCCTGGATCTAAAATATTCTGATGAATCGGAAAAAGAAAAATTACCGCTTCCGAAGAAAATAGTAAAAGGATTTGAGTTTAAAAATGTAGGTTTTAAATACCCTAAATCTGAAGCCTGGGTGGTACGCAATATCAATTTTGAGCTAAAAGCAGGAGAAAAACTGGCTTTTGTAGGCGAAAATGGTGCCGGTAAAACCACGCTTATCAAATTATTACTTCGGTTTTATGAACCTACCGAAGGAGAAATTCTATTAGACGATATTCCGGTAAAACAATATAATCAAACTCAATATCAGAAATACTTCGGAGTTATTTTTCAGGATTTTGTAAAGTTTGAGCTAACGCTGCGGGAAAATATTGCGATGGGTGAAATTGAAGAAATTCAGAACCAGGAAAGAATAGATAGCGCTGCCGAGAAAAGTTTGGCTAAGGAGGTGATTTCTGATTTGCCCGGAGGCTACGACCAGCAGTTGGGTAAACGCTTTAAGCAGGGAAAAGATCTTTCGGGAGGGCAGTGGCAAAAAATTGCCATTGCACGTGCTTATATGAAAGATGCTGAGGTCTTAATTTTAGATGAACCTACTTCGGCCTTAGATGCAAGAGCCGAAACCGAAGCTTTTGACCGGTTTATTAAATTAACCGAAGGTAAAACAGCAGTTATTATTTCACATCGCTTTAGTACGGTAAGAATTGCCGATAGAATTATGGTCTTAAAGAATGGAGCAGTACTGGAAATTGGCACTCACAAAGAGCTGATGGAAAACGATAAACTTTATGCTGAATTATTCAATTTGCAGGCGCAGGGTTATCAATAAAAAAATAGAATGAAAATTAAACACTACGGCATATTTGGAACTGACTTTTCGGTGAAAGGGCAATGGATACAACAACTCTTAATTGGTAATGCTCCGGTTGAATTACAAGAACTGCAGGGAAAAAAAGGATTGCTTTTTTCAAGAGTGGTTTTAAATAAATTTATTGAAGAAGACGCTAAACACGGAAATTCTGTTTTAGTTTTGGATGAAAATCGTTCGTTAAGAACTTTTTCCAGTGGAGAAAAACGAAAAGCTTTACTAAATTATTTACTGGATCAAAAACCGGATTTTCTGGTTTTGGATAATGCATTTGATAGTTTAGATGGAACTTCGGTTAAGGCATTACTTTCAACATTAGAAAGAGTTTCAGCTGAAACCAGCATAATACAATTATTTAAGCGGCAGGAAGATTTATTGCCATTTATAGGTTTAATCTTAAACATCGAGAACGAAGAAATCACAAATTTGATGTCTGTTTTTGAATTCCGGGAAGCTCGGGAACAAATACCTTTTTCAACAATAACAACAATTCCACCGGCACCCGATGTTCTTTCTAAAATCTCCGAGGTTTTAGTGAAAATGAATGAGGTATCTGTTTGGTATGAGGAAAAACCAATCTTAACAGATATCACCTGGGAAATTAGGAAAGGTGACTTTTGGCAACTTATTGGGCCTAACGGATCGGGGAAAACCACCTTGCTTTCTATGATCTATGGTGACAATCCAAAGGCTTATGGTGTAGATTTATATCTTTTTGGAAGTAGAAAAGGTAGTGGTGAAAGTGTATGGGAAATCAAGAAAAAAATCGGTTATTTCTCTCCTTCGCTTACCGAGCTTTTTACCCGAAGGAATACCGTTCTGGAAATGTTAATTTCAGGATTACAAGACAGCATAGGCCTATATCAAAGACCCAGGGATAAAGAAGTTAGACTTGCAAAAGCCTGGTTGGAAGTATTGGAAATGGAATCATTCTCCAAGGCTATTTTCACTGATTTATCTGAGCTTCAGCAAAGAATAATTTTAATTGGGCGCGCTATGATTAAGCATCCGGCTTTGCTTATTTTAGATGAACCCACCACTTCGCTAGACGATAAGAGTGCCTTAGAAATTACTTCGCTCATTAAACTAATTGCTCGAGAAAGTGAAACTGCAATAATTTTTGTCTCACATAGAAAAGAAAAAGGCCTGGAACCAAAAATGGTTTATCAATTAATTCCTACAGAAAATGGATCGAAGGGGGAAATACTACCAGTATAATTGTGGAAAAAATTATATAACTTATATGTGATAATTTCCTTTAAAAAGTGGGATTCTGTACTTTAGCAGGAAATTAAAATCAAGCATTTTGGCAGCCAAAAAATCCGCAAAGGTCACTCCGTTAATGAAGCAATACAATGCCATCAAGGTAAAGTATCCTGATGCCTTATTGTTATTTAGGGTGGGCGATTTCTATGAAACTTTTGGAGAAGACGCGGTAAAAACAGCCAGAATCCTCAATATTATTTGCACCAATAGGAACAACGGAAGCGAGCGCACCGAGCTTGCCGGATTTCCACACCATTCTTTAAATACCTATTTGCCAAAACTGGTAAAAGCCGGGGAGCGGGTGGCTATTTGCGACCAGTTGGAAGATCCTAAAATGACCAAAACCATTGTTAAACGTGGTGTAACCGAGCTAGTGACTCCGGGTGTGGCTTTAAGCGATGAGGTACTTCAGAGTAAATCGAATAATTTTTTGTGCGCTGTTCACTTCGGAAAGAAAATCTTTGGAGTTTCGTTTTTAGATGTTTCTACAGGCGAATTTCTTACGGCACAGGGAAATTCAGAATATATAGATAAATTACTTCAGAACTTTAGCCCTAGTGAGGTCTTGATTCCGAAGAAAAATAAGAAAGATTTTACCCAAATATTCGGTGAAGATTTTCATACGTTCTACCAGGAAGATTGGGTGTTTAAACAGGATTTCGCTTACGAAACCTTAAACGAGCATTTTCAAACCAAATCTTTAAAAGGTTTTGGAATAGAGCATTTGGATGAAGGGATTATAGCTTCCGGGGCTATTTTGCATTATCTGGCAGAAACCCAGCATCGAAAACTGCAGCATATTACCGCCATAAATCGTATTGCGGAAGAGGAATATGTATGGATGGACCGGTTTACCATTAGAAACCTGGAATTGTATCATTCTACTGCCGCCAATGCCGTAACCTTGCTGGATGTGATCGATAAAACAATCTCTCCAATGGGAGGCAGGTTGTTAAAACGCTGGCTCGCGTTGCCTTTAAAGAATGCCGATAAAGTAAAGAAACGCCACGAAGTAGTTGGGTTTTTACTTGAAAATCCTTCGGTTTTAGCTGAAATTCAGCAAAACGTCAAAAAAATAAGTGACCTGGAACGGCTTATTTCTAAGGTCGCTACAGGAAAAGTAACACCTCGGGAAGTCATTCAGCTTAATCACTCCTTGCAAGCCATTATTCCTATAAAAGAGCTTGCGCTAAAAAGTGAAAACGAGGCCATTAAAGTGATTGGGGATAATTTGCATTCTTGCGAGGTGCTTCGGGGCAAAATAACCGAAAGCTTGCACGAAGATGCACCGGTAAATATTTTGAAGGGAAACTGTATAGCCGAAGGTTTCTCAGAAGAACTGGATGAACTTAGAAATATAGCTTTTTCAGGAAAAGATTACCTCGATAATATGCTGAAGCGTGAAACCGAAATTACCGGGATTTCTTCGCTTAAGATAGGCAGTAACAACGTTTACGGTTATTATATAGAAGTTCGCAATACACATAAAGACAAAGTCCCCGATAGTTGGATTAGAAAGCAAACTTTGGTAAACGCCGAGCGTTATATTACCGAAGAATTAAAAGAATATGAAGCCAAGATTCTAGGGGCCGAGGAAAAAATATTGCAGCTGGAGCAGCAGCTTTTTGGCAAGCTGGTAATTTGGATGAACGATTATATTCAGCCCGTACAACAAAACGCGCAACTTATTGCCCAGTTAGATTGTTTATGTTCTTTTGCCGAACAGGCTAAAGCCGAAAATTATTGCAAACCTGAAATTGAAGAAAATCACGATCTAAATATTGAGGAAGGCAGGCACCCGGTTATTGAAAAGCAATTGCCTATTGGCGAATCTTATGTAACCAATAATCTTAGTTTAGATCGCGAAAATCAGCAGGTGATTATGATCACCGGGCCTAACATGAGTGGTAAGTCGGCTATTTTGAGGCAAACCGCGCTTATTGTATTAATGGCACAAATGGGAAGCTTTGTACCGGCAAAGGCGGCAAATATAGGTTTGGTAGATAAAATTTTTACCCGCGTTGGCGCCAGCGATAATATTTCTATGGGCGAGTCGACTTTCATGGTAGAAATGAACGAAACCGCCAGTATTTTGAATAATATTTCTGATCGCAGCCTTGTACTCTTAGACGAAATTGGCCGTGGTACCAGTACCTACGATGGTATTTCTATTGCCTGGGCTATAAGCGAGTATTTACATGAACATCCCGCAAAACCTAAAACACTTTTCGCTACCCATTACCACGAGCTAAATGAGATGTGTGATACTTTTGAACGGATCAAGAATTTTAATGTTTCGGTAAAAGAATTAAAAGATAACGTGCTTTTTCTTCGGAAACTGGTACCGGGAGGTAGCGAGCATAGCTTTGGGATTCACGTAGCTAAAATGGCCGGAATGCCGCAACAGGTTTTACACCGCGCGAATAAAATTCTGAAGAAGCTGGAGAAATCTCATAAAATGCAAGATTCTGGAGAGCTTTTAAAGAAATCGGCCGAGGAAGAGATGCAGCTTAGTTTCTTTAACCTTGATGATCCTATTCTACAAGAATTAAAAGAAGAGGTTTTACATATAGACATAGATACGCTTACGCCTGTAGAAGCTTTAATGAAGTTAAACGAGATTAAAAGAACCTTAGTTGGAAAAGAAAAAGCTAAAACGAAAGCCTAAGCTATTTTCAAAATCGTCATTGAGGAAGGTGTTAGCCTAACGTGGCAATCTGTTCTTTTAAACTTCTATTTACTGGCAAACAGTTAGTTATAAATACGTGGTTTTCTCAGGATTTTATTGAAATAATTTTTTATTTAAGTTTTTCTTTATTTTTTTAAAAAAGCCTTTGACATTATAAGATTTATATTAAATTTGCATCCGCAATACGCTATTGCAGCCACGTTAAATGTGGAAGTTCTTTTAAACACGCGAAAATAGCTCAGTTGGTAGAGCGCCACCTTGCCAAGGTGGAGGTCGCGGGTTCGAATCCCGTTTTTCGCTCATACATAAAATTACCACGCTCGGGTGGTGGAATTGGTAGACACGTTGGACTTAAAATCCAATGGACAATGTGTCCGTACGGGTTCAAGTCCCGTCCCGAGTACTCTCGAAAACCTCTGTATTTACAGGGGTTTTCGTGTTTTTGGACTTCTTTTTT
>NZ_FUYY01000001.1 GCF_900168045.1 Salegentibacter holothuriorum
TTTTTGCCTGGAAAGTAAATAAATTGAGATCGTTAAACTCAGTATCGGAAATATGGAGCTTATAAAAGCATTAAGAATTGGTTCAAAATGTTTTATTTAATATATACTAGAAAATTTCATATTGAAAAATCACTATAAAATGTAAAGGATATTTAAATTTTCATTGTTAAGATTATAAGTTTGTCTCAACGATATCTATAGCCACCTTCGGGTGGTTTTTTTATGCTGTTCAGTTTTTAAATTTTAATAAAATCGTGTTGTAGACTTGTTTAAAGTTCTTCTGTTAGTGAAAAGCTGATTGATGTCAGGTTTAGTTTCTTTTAGAGATAACTTAAAAGCTGAATTCTTTTATTAACTTTATTTTTGCCGAACAATTTATATACTATGAACAAAGGAATTTATATTGCCACGCTTGAATCTCACAGTGGGAAATCTATGATCTCACTGGGGCTTATGAGAACCCTTTTGGGGAAAATGGTAAAAGTAGGATACTTTAGACCTATTATTAACAATGTTATAGAAGGCCAACGGGACAATCATATAGATACTGTTTTAAGTTATTTTGATTTAGATATTCCATACGAAGATACTTTTGCATTTACCCGAAACGAAGTAATTCAGAAAAGAAATGAAGGTAAATCTGGAGAGATTATAGATACCATTATTTCGAAGTATAAAAAACTTGAAGAAGAATTCGATTTTATTCTTGTAGAAGGAAGTGATTTTTCTGGTGAGGGTAGCGTTTTTGAATTTGATGTAAATGTAGTGATTGCTAAAAACCTTGGAATCCCGGTTATAATTGTAGTTAGTGGCCAGTTTAAGAATTGGGAAGAACTATTAGGAAATCAACAAATGGCTTACCGAGCCTTTAAGGATAAGGAAGTTCAGGTAATTGCTATGGTAAGTAACAAAATTCAACAGGATAACCTGGAACTTGCTAAAAAGAATATGCGAGCTTTCTTACCGGATGAAGTTGGCGTATTCGCAATTCCATTTGTAGATACCCTTAACAATCCTACTTTAAAAGAAATCGTAAAAGTATTAAATGGAAATGTTTTATTTGGCCATGATTTTCTTGATAATCAAACTGGAAATTTTGGAGTAGGTGCAATGCAATTGCGTAATTATTTAACCACTTTAAAAAATGAAAGTCTTGTAATCACTCCAGGTGATAGAGCTGATATTATTCTAGGCGCATTACAGGCTAATATTTCTAGTAATTACCCTAGAATTTCGGGTATTATTTTAACCGGTGGTCTAACACCAGAAGAGTCAATTTTAAAACTGATAGAAGGCTTATCAGATATAGTTCCTATTATTTCAGTGAATGAAGGAACTTTTTCTGTGACCAATATGGTTGGTGCTATAAAATCCAATATCTATGCCGATAGTATTCAAAAAATACAAACTACCATTAGTATTTTTGAACGTTATGTGTCTTTTGATCCTTTAGTTGAAAAATTAATTAATTATAATCCCCAGGGAATAACACCAAGAATGTTTCAATATGGTTTGGTGCAACGTGCCAGACAAGGTAAGAAGCATATTGTTTTACCCGAAGGAACAGATGAGCGTATTCTTACTGCAGCTAAACGTCTTATAGATATGAACCTGGTAGAACTTACGCTTCTGGGAGATATAGATACTATTCATAAAACGGTTGCTAAAATAGCTTTAGATCTTGATTTTTCAAAAGTGAATATTATAGATCCTATTACTTCACCAAATTTGCAAGATTATGCCGAAACTTTTTATGAGTTGAGAAAGCATAAAGGTGTGAATATGGATATGGCTAAAGACCGTATGTGTGATGTTTCCTACTATGGTACCATGATGATTCACAAAGGTCATGCTGACGGGATGGTGTCTGGGGCGGCGCACACTACGCAACATACTATTTTACCTGCACTACAGTTTATTAAAACCAAGCCAAACGTATCAGTAGTTTCCTCAGTATTTTTTATGTGTTTAGAGGATAGGGTTTCAGTATTTGGTGACTGCGCAATTAATCCTAATCCTACGGCTGACGAATTAGCAGAGATTACTATCTCTTCTGCTGAAAGTGCTTCAGCCTTTGGTATAGCTCCAAAAATTGCTATGTTATCATATTCGTCAGGATCTTCAGGAAAGGGAGCTGATGTGGATAGAGTAAGAGAAGCAACTGAAATTGTTAGAAAAAGAAGACCAGATCTTAAAATAGAAGGCCCTATTCAATATGATGCTGCCGTAGATATTAGCATTGGTAAAAGTAAATTACCGGAATCTGAAGTAGCAGGGCAGGCTAATGTTTTAATATTTCCCGATTTAAATACCGGAAACAATACTTATAAAGCCGTGCAAAGAGAAACAGGAGCATTGGCTATTGGACCTATGCTTCAGGGCTTGAATAAGCCGGTAAACGACTTAAGCCGTGGATGCACGGTTGCCGATATATATAATACAGTGATTTTAACCGCCATACAGGCTCAAGGAATATAATTAAGCATGAAGAATATTTTAATTATAAATTCAGGAAGTTCATCTTTAAAATTTCAATTAATTCAGATGCCGGAAGAAGAGGTTTTGGCTTCAGGACTTGTAGAGCGCATCGGTCTTGAAGGAGCAAAGCTTCATTATAAAACCGGGAAGGATTCAATTTCCGAAGAAATTATAGCGAAAGACCACGCTATAGCTTTAAAAGGAATAACCGATCTTTTAATGAGCCCTGAAAAAGGAGTGATTAAAAAAGCAGAAGATATTGCTGCTATTGGCCATCGGGTGGTCCACGGTGGAGATAATTTTTCTAAAACAATAGCGATAAATAAAGAGGTAAAGGCGAAAATAAAAGATTTTTTTTCCTTAGCTCCTTTGCATAATCCTGCAAATTTAAAAGGAATAGAGGTTGCAGAAGAACTATTTCCAAAGGCAAAACAAGTTGCTGTATTTGACACGGCTTTTCATAGAACAATTCCCAGAAAGGTTGCGCAATACGCAATCCCTAACGAATTTTTTGAAAAAGATCATATTCAATTGTATGGATTTCACGGTACCAGTCATAAATATGTTACCGAAAAGGCTATTGATTATTTAAAGAATGAACATTCAAAAATTATAAGTATTCATTTGGGCAATGGCTGTAGCATAACCGCCGTTAAAGAAGGAAAAAGTGTAGATCACTCTTTGGGTTTTGCTCCGGTTAACGGACTTATTATGGGAACCAGGAGTGGCGACATAGATCAATCGGTAATTTTTTATTTAATTGATCAGTTAGGCTATTCTCCACAGGAAGTAAGTGATATTTTACACAAGAAAAGTGGTATGTATGGAATTACCGGTTATAGCGACCTTAGGGACATTGAGGAACAAGCTGCTAAAGGAAATAAACAATGCCAATTAGCATTAGACATGAATGCTTACCGAATTAAAAAATATATTGGTTCTTATGCTGCTGCAATGAATGGTATAGATGCCCTGGTATTTACCGCAGGTATTGGTGAAAATAGTGATATGATTCGCAGCTTAGTATGCAGCGATATGGATTTCTTAGGAATTAAACTTAATGAGGAAAAGAATAAGGAGCGGTCCAAATATTTGAGAAATATAAAAGCTGATGACACTAAAGTAGAAATCTTGGTTATTCCTACTAATGAAGAACTGGAAATCGCTAAACAAGCCTATAAATTAGAAATACAAGCCTAGATAGTGAAGTTTTTAGATAAGGTATTTACTTACAGTGGTTATTTGATTTCGTAAAGATTTGGAGGATTGTTTATGAAATAAGAGCGTGTTTCTCAATTTTCCATTGGTCAATAGTCTTAGCGTATGCTTTAATTGTTTAACGAAATGATTTTCCATTTCTGTGCATATTCTTCCTGTTTTTAAATTAGGAGCATCGTTTAATTTTCTCTGCATTCTAAGTACTTCTTCTTTACATTTTGCTATAAGCTGGTTAAGGTACTCCTGGTCTCTTGCTTCTAAAATATGTTTATCCAGATCCTGTTTAAGCGTTTTTTTATGATTGTATAAAGATTTAAAAAGACGCTTTAAATAGGGCTTTTTAGTAGTTAGAATAGCATGTTTATAATATATCGCTGCTGTATAATTGGCGATATAATAATTTTCTAGATAATCTACTTCAGAAGGTTTCCACAACATCATTTTTAGCTTTCAAATTTCTGTGAATATTTATTATAAGTAAGGCTATATTCTTAATAAAAATACAGGAAAACAGAAAGATTTGCTGTTAAAATAAATTAAACAATTCTTAAAAATTAATGCAGGATATCTTTAAGTTTTAAAAATTGCACTAAGCTATTTTTCTGCTCTTAAAATGAAGAATTGGATACTCATTTAAATCGAAAAACTACCAAACTACCGGAGAATAATTTAATAGCTTATATTTTTTTATTTTCAAAGGCCTCCAGGCAAACATCTAAAGGTTTCCCATAATCATGAATACATTCACAAAATGAAAATCCAGCAGCTGTATTTTGGGTATTTTGAAATTGTTCCTTACAGTCGGATATTGAGTTTCTTGGCATAACCTCATAACCAAATTCTGTTAATGCTATGGTTAAACCTATAATCACTATTACTCCTGTAAAAAATAAAAATGGGAATTTGGTACTATATTTTTTCGGTCTTTCAAATAACCTATAATTTGGAAATTTCTTAAAAGGTAAAATAAATTTTAGCCTATCGTAATTCCATATAATTAGATATAAGTTGGCAAGCACCATTAGTGGAGAAGTTACAAAAGAACCCTCAAACCTTACTGCAAATGATAGTAACCAGATATTTAAAATGATTGGGAAATATAGTATTGCACCTAAAGCTACCGTTCTGGGTATTATTAGTAAAATAGCAGCCAAAACCTGAGCAAAACCAATGAAAGAATAATAATATCCTGTATGATGTAAAGCTTCCAGATAAGCTCCCATAGGATGGTTGATAGCCAAACCACTGGCAAATCTTTCGCCCATAATTTTTACTATTCCTGCAACAATAAAGGCAAAGGCCAAAGAAAAGCGGCAAAATATAGAAAATAGCCAATACCATCTATTAGCCTTTATTCTGGTATAGAAGTCCTCAAATTTAGACAATGCGTTCAATTATATATTGAATTTTAATAATTAAAATCTGGTCTCTTCTTCGCTAACTTCTTAGTAAAAAAAGTACATAAAGATATCAGCTTAATTTTTTTTCCTGCTAAAGTTACTTAATTTACTCGATTTTAAATGTTTTTTAGATTTGCTTCCATATTATTACACTTCGCTTTATCCATGTTTAATGAGCTTCTTTTACATATTTCATAGAATAGTCTTCTTGGTTGCAATAAAATATATACATAAAAAAAGCCTGTAACTTTTAGGTTACAGGCTTTAAAGTTATTTCGCTTTTTTTATTTGATCGACTCGTATAATTTTTCAGCTGTTTTATTTGACGAAGCAGGATTTTGGCCGGTTATTAAATTCCCATCCTTAAGGACATGAACTTCCCAGTCACCGGATTTAGAATAGATTCCTCCTTTTTCTTTTAGCATATCTTCCACTAAAAATGGAACTACTTCGGTTAACTGCACCGCTTCTTCTTCGGTATTAGTAAAACCGGTTACTTTCTTTCCTTTCATTAAAGGTTCACCATTTTCATTTTTTACGTTCTTAAGAGCTGCAGGGGCATGACATACAAAAGCAATTGGTTTATCTTGCTTATTAAAAGCCTCTATCAATGCTATTGATGTTTTATTTTCTGCCAAATCCCAAAGTGGCCCGTGACCTCCTGGATAGAATACAGCGTCAAATTCATCAGCATTAAGCGTTTCTAACTTTAACGTATTGTCAATCACTTTTTGAGCTGCTTCATCTTTGTAGAAACGCTTCGTATCTTCGGTTTGAGCATCTTCTCCTTCACTGTTTGGATCAATAGGTGCTTTACCTCCCTTAGGTGTAGCAACAGTTACATCAACTCCTTTATCCAATAAGTTGTAATAAGGTGCTGCGAACTCTTCAACCCAAAATCCTGTTTTTTCTCCTGTGTCTCCCAATTTATCATGAGAGGTTAATACAAATAGTACTTTCATATTTTTTTATTTTTCTTGTTATTATTTTTTCCTGTTACTCAATATTTGTGCGTTAGCGGGAAATAACGCTAAATAATTAGATGATCTAAAAAGCCCGATTTTCACGTTGAACTTATTTCAGTTTATAGGATATTTGATGATCACTATTTAAAATACTGAAATACATTCAAGATGAGTATTTTTTAAAGTAATCAGACGTTTAATTTAAATTTTTAGTCCTAATAAGCCATTTTTACAATCTTCTCGGCATCTTCTGGTTTCAGGTTTTGATGCTCGCCAAGACCTTCCCAGCCGCGCTCTTTAAATCTTTTTGAAATCTCCTCGGCAGTACCTTCATAATCATCGGTATACTGAGATAATTTGGTGTCTATGCCCAACTCGTTAAAGAAAGTTTCTGTTGTTTTTATAGCAGCACTTGCTTTATACTCGGTGGTGCCATCGGTAATATTCCAGACACGTTCAGCATATTGCGCCAGTTTTTCCTTCTTCGATTCAAAATTATACTCATAATGACTAGGAGCAATTACCGCCAATGTCCTAGCGTGGTCTATCCCATAAAGAGCGGTAAGTTCATGTCCTATGGCATGTACTGCCCAGTCTGTCGGAACTCCTTTTTGGATCAAGCCATTGAGTGCCATAGTACAGCTCCACATAAAATTAGAGGCCGCTGTATAATCTGAAGGATCTTCCAATACCTTGGGTGCAACTTCTATAAGCGTTTGCATAATACTTTCTGAAATTCTATCCTGAAGGTAAGCTCCTGCAGGGTAGGTAAGGTATTGTTCCAGTACGTGTGTAAAGGCATCGGTAATTCCGTTTACCAATTGTCTCTGAGGGATTGAATGCACCACCTGAGGATCCAGTACAGAGAATTGAGGGAACAATCCTGCGCCGCCCATTCCTAGTTTCTCTTTGGTTTCTTCCCTGGTGATTACCGCTCCAGAATTCATTTCAGACCCGGTTGCAGGTAGGGTTAGTACAGTTCCGAAAGGCATTCCTTTTAGTGTAGGAATTTTATTGGCGAGTATATCCCAGGGGTGGTCTCCATCGTAAAGTGCTGCAGAAGAAAGGAATTTTGTTCCATCTATCACAGAGCCTCCGCCAACAGCCAGTAAATAAGTGATATTTTCTTCTTTAATTACTTTAAGCGCTTTCATAAGCACCGCATACTCCGGATTTGCTGGAATGCCACCAAACTCTAAAAGATCATGGTCTGACAGCGCTGAATTTACCTGCTCATAAATTCCGTTCTTTTTAATGCTTCCCCCACCGTAAAGCATAAGAACTTTCGCATTTTCGGGGATTTCATTTTTAATATTTTCTATCTGTCCCTTTCCAAATAATATTTTGGTTGGGTTTTTAAATTCAAAATTTTTCATAGCTATTTTTCTCCCTTCTTTTATAATTTCACTACCATTTTACCTTTATTCTTTCCTTCGAAAAGATCTAAAAAGGCTTGTGGAATATTGTCAAATCCTTCTCTAATAGTTTCTGTATAGGTTAATTTACCCTCATTTAACCAATCAGTTAATTGTTTTACACCTGCAGGATGTTTATCTGCATAATCAAAAACCACAAATCCCTGCATGGAAGAACTTTTCTTTACCAAAAATGGCTGTACGCTGATGCTTTTTGGAAGCTCTGTATTATTATATTGTGAGATGGCTCCACAATTAATGGTTCTAGAGAATTTATTGATGTTAAAGAGTACCGCTTCAGATATTTCGCCTCCAACATTGTCAAAATATACATCTACACCATCGGGACATGCTTTGGCAATGGCTTCTCGCATGTTTTCGGTAGTATTATAATTAATACCTTCATCAAAACTGAATTTTGATTTTAGCAGATCAACCTTTTCATCGGTTCCGGCAATTCCTACTACTTTTAGGCCAAGAATCTTTCCTATTTGTCCTACAACGCTCCCTACTGCACCGGCGGCACCAGATACAAGAAGTGTTTCGCCTTCTTTTGGTTTTCCTATTTCGGTAAGTCCAAGGTAGGCGGTAAGTCCTGTCATTCCCAGAATTCCAAGATAGGCTGAAAGTGGGGCCTTATCTGGATCTACCTTCATAAGCCCTTTGGCATTTGCAACTTGTGTTTCTTTCCATAGGAGGGCACCAGATACGTGATCTCCTTTACTGAAGTTGTCGTCTTTAGATTCTATGACTTCGGCAATAATTCCCGATTCGATAGCTTTGCCAACTTCAAACGGAGCTATGTAGGATGGAGCATCGCTCATTCTTCCTCTTAAATATGGATCTACAGAAACATATTCAGATTTTAATAATACTTCTCCTTCCTTTAATTCAGGAATTTCTGATGTTGTAAAATCAAAATCTTTTAATTCAGGTTTACCTGTAGGTCTATTCTTTAAATTAATTGTTCTTGTTGCATTCATAAATTTCTTTCTCAATTATATTTTAATACTATTCCAGGCCATTTCATAAGCCTCATCTATATTCTCTTTTGTTAATTTAAATATTTCGCGTTCCTGCATATTCATCAAAAAGGCAATAGGGTAGATGCTGAAGGCATACAGCATATAAGGAGAAACAGGTTTAATTATTTCTTCTTTTTTGCCTCGTTCCCAAAGATCTAATAGCGGTTGCAGGTGTTTTAATCCCTCTTTTCTGCTTGGTTCATCCACTATAGGCGTGTTATCACATTGAGACAAAAACATTGCTTCTTCAACTTTCATTAATTTGAACTCAGCGATATTTTTCCAAATAATTTCAAACCCTTTATTTACCGAGCCACCTTCTTCGTAATCTTTAAAGGCGAATTTGCTAAAAGCAGCCTTTACATCAATATATACCTGATTTACCAGGTCTTGTTTGTTTTCGAAGTAGAGATAGATGGTTCCCGCCGAAACTTCTGCCATCTTAGCAATCTTAGACATTGGAGTTGCGTGAAAACCATTATTATTTACAAGGCTTATAGTAGCTTTTACAAGCGCATCCCTTTTTTTCTGGCTTTTCGAAACTGTATTCATCTCTTTTATAATTATAAAACAAAACTACAAAAAAATGAACGTTCATTCATTTTTAAAATAGAGTTTAAGTTTTATTTAACCTCGTTCCTTAAATCTTGCTAAAATTGAAAGTTGGATTAAAAACTATTCAACTTCTTAGAAATTAAATAGCGTAAATACCGGAAGAGGAGGTTAAATATTTGGTTTTAGTTTACAAACGTCTCATTAGTCTTTGTTCTTACTAAGATCTAACTGCTTTTTCAATTGGAGTCTCACCATCAAGAATTTCAAAAATCTGGTTTTGCTTTACATCATCGTCCAGTACTTCAACAAGAGTGCGAGCAACGTTAGCTCTGGAAATACTCTCTTGTTTTTCTAATTTTTCCTTTAGTTGAATTTTACCGGAACCATCTTTATCTGTAAGCGCACCAGGCCTAACAATAGTATAATCTAAACCGCTCTTGCGTAGATAATCATCAGCATTCCCTTTTGCTCTTAAATAACCTTCAAGCTCTTTACTAATAGTAGGGTTATCTGCACCCATAGAGCTAAGCATAACAAACTTCTCAACACCTGCATTTTTAGCAGCGTCGGTGAATCTTTTAGCACCTTCCTGATCTACTTCAATGACCTTTTTTCCACCAGAACCTGCAGCAAAAATAACTTTATTGGCACCTTTTACAGTCTCATTTAAGTCTTCCTCCAGGTCGCCCAGCACAGCAGCTACATTTTCTTTTTCAAAATGCTCTTTTTGCTCCTGCTTTCTAAGCATAGCAATAGGTTGGTATTTTTCGGATTCTTTTAATATGTCGATAATAATTCTTCCAGTGCTACCGTTTGCGCCGGCAACTAATACATTTTTCTTTTTCATAACTATTTCTTTTTTATTTATAATTTATAATCCTGATTAATTTTAAGAAGCTTAGGATAAGCTAATAATTACTTTTCCTTCTGCTCTTCCGGTGGCCAGGTATTCATAGGCATCAACTCCATCTTCAAAAGAATAAATAAGATCTACGATTGGCTTAATATCGCCGTCTTCAACCATTGTTTTGATCTCATTCAACTGGGCTGCATTAGGTTGCATCCAGGTGTGTTTATAAGTAGCCGATTTTTCTTTAATCAGTTTTTCCAACTGCTCAGGTAATTGGTATCCTTCAATTCCCATTTGCTTTGCAGTCTCTTCGCTTGGCGGTCCTGCAATTGAAGTCACTTTTCCATCTTCTTTAATGATTCCAAAAGCATCAAATGTATAATCGTCTCCCAAAGTGTCAAAAACAATATCCAGATTATTTGCAACTTCTTTGTAATCTTCAGTTTTATAATCGATCACACGATCGGCTCCCAGGGCTTTTACCCAATCTACATTTTTAGTACTGGTAGTTGTATAAACGATAGCTCCTTTTGCTTTGGCATACTGAATGGCAAAACTGCCTACACCCCCGGAACCTGCGTGAATAAGAATCCTGTCGTCTTCTTTTATACCGGCTTTTTCTAAAGCCTGTATCGCAGTGAGTCCTGTTAACGGAAGTCCTGAGGCTTCTTCAAAAGATATATTTTCTGGTTTTTTAGCAACCTTATCACTATTAATAGTAACAAATTCTGCTACTGTACCCATTTGTTCGTGTGGCACCCTGGAATATATTTCGTCATCAATTTCAAAATTGCTAACATCGGCTCCTTTTTCCACAACCACTCCACTAACATCAAAACCTATGGTACTCGGCAGCTTTAAAGGCACCATTTCTTTTAAATGCCCTTGTGCCATTTTATAATCTATGGGATTTAATGAAGCTGCTTTAACTTTAACTAAAATTTCATTAGGCATAACCGAAGGTTTTTTGACCTCACTAATAGTTAAGCTATCTTTAATCTCGCCGTATTTTATTATTTGTAGTGCTTTCATATTAATTGTTTTTTTATTTTAAAAATATTTTTATCAGTAAGTTAAGGTTTATTATTTGGCATTTTGCTGTTCAGAAAGAATATCGATCCATTTATTCAGAGTGTCTTTTAATAGCATTACTTCTGTTAAGCTAACGTCTTCAGTAAGTAATGTATTAAGAAGCTTCTCCGGAATTGGGATCGCGTTGTTTTTTAGCTCTTTTCCTTTTTCTGTAAGATGAATAAATACACTTCTTTCATCTTCTTTAGATCGGTTGCGAAACAGTAAATCCATTTTCTCCATTCGTTTAATAAGTGGAGATAGGGTATTGGTGTTTAGCAATAACTTTTTACCAATTTGATTCATTGATAATTCATCGTTTTCCCAAAGCACCAATAAGACCAAATACTGAGGATAAGTTAAGCCCATCTCTTCCAGGAAGGGTTTATAAGCTTTGGTTATTAGACGGGAGACCGTATAAATAGGAAAGCAGATCTGGTTGTTTAATTTGAGTTGCTGATTATCCATAATATTTATTTTTTAGAATTTCTCCAGGCTTTCCAAGCACCGGAAGCCCAGAGAGCCCAGGCTATAAGTACTGGTTGAAAGAAAAGTCTTATTAATCTTGCCCTATCTGAATTTAAAGCGCCAAAGGCATCTTTCCCGTCTAAATACTGGGCAACATTACCGGGGAAAATCAGGATAAAGAAAACTGCTAATGCCCAACCAATTACAACACGTTGCTTTTTCCAAAACAGTAAAGCCAAACCTAGCGCCATTTCAACTATCCCAGATAAAACAACCACTAAATCTTTGCTTAAGGGAACCCAATCTGGCACCTGGGCCTGGAAGTCTATTCTATTAAAAGTTAAATGACTAAAGCCCGCATAAATCATAAACAGTGCTAGTAAAATTCTAAAAATGTTTTGTGTTAGTGTTGTTTCAACTTTTCTTTTCATAATTTTCATTTTATATCGCACAAAATTAAATCGCGCACGATGCAAAAATAAGTGATTTTATAAAATATAGTTCCTAGTTATTATAGAATTCATTTATAGTAGATAAGTGGCGTTTATCCTTCTACCTTTTTTAGAGAAAATATATTTGATGTGAATTACAAATAGGGTGAATTCTATAAATGCCGATTAATTAACTAAGTATAACTGATTACACCTATTAATGGGGGAAAAGGGGACATATAAATTCTCCAACTTTTTATAGAGCCAGTAAAATTTCGAAAATGAGATTTGTTTGCTAATTATAAGTGATACTTGTTTATTTCTCTTTTCTAATATTTTTCTGTTTTGCTTTATAATCGGAATTTAAATGCTCAAAAGCTTGTCTGCCATGACTTTATTTGAAATAAAAAAATCCAGAGCCAAATAAATTATAGCTCTGGATTTTTAATAATTGTTCCTTATAGATTGAAGATTTTATGATCAACCTAAAATAAATTAAAGAACATTATTATTTTATAGCTGCTTCACAAAGTCGGAAAAAACCTTTTTATGATGTTCCAGGTCTAAATTAGGAGATACAGATATCCGGGCAATATAATCTTTATCATCTTCTTTTGTGGTTCCTTGAGTAGAAGTTGCAGGGATGGTCCAATAACATCCTTTTAACTGTCCATAACTTACACAATATTTACTTTCATTTGGGATTTCACTAATCATCATATTGATGAGCTTTTGATTTAAAGCTCTTTTATATTTTTCCCTTTCTTCATTTGTATTACCTTTTGTAGGAAGATCCAAAGAAAATACTGAGGGTGTAAATCCTTGTCTAGCTAAATCTTCTGAGACAAAATTAATTTTAGCAGTAGGTAATTTCTCTTCAATAAAGCTTACAAATTCACGGGTGTTTTTATAAGCATCTTGAATCCTTTGATTCATTGAGGGTAATTGTTCTGCTAATATTGCAACTTGAAGATCTGTGGCTTCATTATCACATAATTGAAGGTGCTTTTTTATGCTTGGCATCAAAGCTTCAGCTTTTTGATTGGCAACACAATAGCCTGCAGTACATTTTCCTCCACTCGGAAATTTAGATCCACTCACGTATGAGATATTTTTGATAGAGGAGAGGATACCGTCTTTACTTAAAAACTGTACGTTAGGACAAAATGTTTGATCCAGGATAAAAACCGGGGCTATAGCAATCTCTTCCAATGCAGTTTTTCGGGTTTTGCTTAAAACAGCTTTTAAATCTTCCAGATTGGGAACTTCAACCCTTGGGTTTGTTGGAATTTCAGCAATAATATATGGAACAGCACCTTCCTTAGCAACCCTGTCCAAAACCCGATCTGTACTTTTAACCATATCGTTATCGCCATCAACCGGCAAATCTAATATTTCAACATTTTTAACGCAAGCAGCAACCCGTCTTGCCTGGTCGTTTGTTCCGCCGTAACAGTTTGGGGGAACAATAATTTTAATGTCTTTTCCAGGGTGTTTTTCCAGGGCATCATCAATAAGCCCCATCATAATAGCGTATTGAATAGAGAGTCCGCAAGAGCCAAGCTGCACATTAGATTTTGTAGCGGTGATCTTTTGAATTGAACCTATAACGTTTTTTTTGTTGATCTCCTTATTGCTATTCTTTTTAGTTGAAGTAGATTTTCCAATGAACTGTTGCAGTGCCGAAAACGAATCGGCCGGTGTCATGGCAATGGTTTCTCTTCTTCGAACGTGCTGAATTTCTGAAATATAATCTTCATTTTGCTCCCCTTCAACCAATAAAAGACTTCCAAGGGAAGGGTATAGATTTATTAAAAAGTCAATCTTCTTATTAAGGGCAAACGTGCCTATTTTATGGTGTTGAGCAATGAAAATAGTGCTACCATTAAAATCAGAGATATCTTCTGGACTTTTAACCTGCTTTAATTCAAACTTGTACCCATACACACGACGTATTGTTTCGAAATCAAAAAAATCGGGTAATTCTCCGGTATAGTTAATTTGAGTGTTCTTATTCTCAAGCAAATTTTTTCTTAGCACAGCTAAAACCGGGATCGTTTTTGAAGAAAAACTAATCACATTATCTGGTTCTAGACCATTTAAGTGAGCAATTCCCCATTCTAATACAGAGGATAAAGGATGGCCTAACCGAATATAGTCGAAAGCGGTAGGTAATTCACAAAGTGCCGATGTTTTAGAATTATCGTCTTTATATAGAGCTTCAAATTGTTTTAGGAATTGAGTTTTTGCTAAACTTTCATTATAAATATCCAGTCGATGAGTAGTTAGTCTCAACCAGTCAGCTGGCATATTTTCTAATACATTTTCAATATAATTGAGCAGTTTATTTTCTTTCATCTTCTTTCTTTTAAGGAGCTCGAAAATAAAGATTTATTAGGTTTAAATAAAATGACTTAACAAGATGTTTGGAACAGTCCTGTGATAAACGCAAGAGTGAAGTATGTAGGGAGAATTTATACTGAATTGATGACTTACGGTTGTTAGTGGGTTAGAATTTTAGTTATTCGATAATAGAGATTTGAATACTTCGAGATTCCCCTGAAAATTTAAATTTTTCCGTTGAAAGCCACCTTGGTTTGTGGCAAGTTCGTTTACTCGATAATCGAGATTGAATGCTCCGAGGCTTGCCTCGAAATCAAATTATATTTTTCAATAATAATGCTTCTTGAGCTTCCTCCGAAGTTTTTTACTTAATATTGCCTATACCACAAAGTTTTAATTTACCAATAGCCAATTGATTTATTGTTAGCATTTTTATAAAAAGAGAGCCATTTTTTTGAATCTGCACCTATAAACTATTGCCGGAATTTTTTTCTTTCATCCATATTGGTGTTGTTTGTGAGGTATGTTTTTGGCTCAGGATATCTTTATAAAGCTCTGGTTTTCGCGCATTTTTATATCTCCATCCACCTGAGGATTGAATCTTTTCTTTTGTGATCTTTGAAACTGTAATGTCGTTTTCAAAAGACCTTATTTCAGACAGTACTTCTCCATAAGGATCAATAATCATTGAATTGCCGTTTTTTAGATGTTCTCCATCATAACCAATGGGGTTGGTGAAGGCATAGTAAACTCCATTATCATAAGCCCTTGCTGGAAGCCAACGCATTAACCAACGTCTACCTTTTGGCCCATCAAATTCCATTCTCAAGGGAATAGGATCGTTCTCACGATTTTCCCAGTACTTATGCGCTACATAACCGCGATGTGGCATTGCAGATGGGGTACAGCCTGTAACGTGAGGTGCAAAAATTAATTCGGCTCCCAGTAAACTTGTAGCCCTAACGTTTTCTATTACATTATTATCATAGCATATTAAAATTCCACATTTCCAACCTAGAAGTTCAAATACACAATATTCTTCACCAGCCGACATATGCTTACTAATAAAAGGATGTATTTTTCTATACTTTGCGACAACTCCTTCTCCCGTAACGCAGATATAGGTATTATATATTTTTCCTTCGTATTTTTCCACAAGGCCCGCTAAGATTGGAATATTTAATTCTTTAGAAATTGTAATTAATTTCTGCGTGCTTTTTCCATTGGGTACTTCTTCGGCCAGTGCTGTTAATTGCTGCAAGCTTAAATCTTTGGTAAAGGTGTATGCCGTAATAGACATTTCGTGAAAGCTAATTAAATCTGCTCCTTTAGCTTTTGCTTTCCCTGCAAGATTTCTAATTATTGATAAGTTATATGTTTTGTCTCCATCCTTTGGTTGAAATTGCGCTACTGATATTTTCATTTTAGGTTTTTTGCTTCTTTTTATTAGTGTACCTATACTTATTTAAGTACTTAATGTACTACATTCAAACCGAATAGAAAATATACCATAGTATTTATAGATATACTTGAACTAGCAATAAATTAATAATCGTATTTATTTGTTTAAATATTTTTTTCTGAAATTTATAGGGCTTAATCCGGTTTTAGATTTAAAAATTTTAGAAAAATAGGAATAATCAGAAAATTCTAATCGACTAGCAATGTTTGCTAAATTTTCATCAGAATGCACTATTAATCTTTTTGCCTCTAAAATTACCCGCTCAGAAATTAATTCTGAAGTTGTTTTATTTAGGGTTTCCTTTATAACCCGATTAAGGTGCTTTGTAGTGATATTTAATTGCCTGGCATAAAAGTTAGGCAATTTTTCTTCGTGAAATTTCTCATTTATTAAAATATCTGCTTTTTCAAGAATGCTCAAATAATTTGAAGAATAACGATTTTCCTGTTGAATATTTGCCGTGTACCTGCGCAGTAGATCTATGTAAACTGTATTTACTAAGCTTACAATTTTTAATTCTCTAAAAGCTCTTTTTTTTAAATATTCGCTATAGATTTCCTGAAATTTTTTCTTTAAAATACTTGATTTTTTTGTCGATAACTTTAATACCGGTGGATTTTGGAAAGAATAATAGTATGGGAATTCATTGAGTTTATGTTCTATAAATTTTAATTCATAAAATTCCTGTGTATGAAAAAAGATAAAGCCTTCTGGTTTTGAGTCAAATTTCCAAAAATGGGTTTGACCAGGTCTTAAAAAGAATACCTTTCCAGGATTTATAGTGTAAGAATTAAAGTCTATTTCATGTATACCTGAACCTTCGGTAAACAATACACATAAATAAAAATTATGTTTGTGAGGTCTTGAAATAAGGGTCTTGTTTAACTTAATATGATTGGAAAAGGTATTGGCATAAAAATCATTTAATGGTATTTCTTCTTGAAATTGATCAATTTTTAAAACAGGTATGTTCATGATAGATGTCCTAAAAGTACAAATAGTGGCGGGGAAAATATAATAATAATTATTGGTTTAACTACTAGTTTTGCAGAGATTCAAAATTCATATATAATGAGCAAAGCCTTAGACATTGTTACATGCAAATGCCCTAATTGCGGTAAAGGAAAAATGTTTAATAAACGAGGGAATATTTTTCGCTTTAAAATGCCCGAAATGAATAAAAATTGTAAGCATTGCGATTACAAATTTGAAAAAGAAACTGGTTTCTTTTTTGGATCTATGTTTGTTAGTTATGCACTTGGCGCAGCAGAAATGATAGCTTCTCTTATTTTATTTTGGTATTTGGTAGACTTAGCTCCCTTAAATGTATTTTTTATTATTGCCGTAATCGCAATATTGTTAAGCACGCTTAACTTTAGACTTTCAAGGTCTATTTGGGCATATATATTTTATAAAAATTAATGCCTAACTCTAAGATATAGTTCTATTTGTAATATTCTTAAAAGTTACTTCATTTAGAATACAGGGAATCCTAATTCTTTAAGTTAGAAGAAAAATCAATGATTCTATAGTTTAACTATTTCTAATAAGACCTATATACCAAATGCAACCCAAAGGTTTAATAGAATTCTTTTCCAATAATTTTAGAGTAAGTCACTACTTTTTCAATAACACTATTTCTATCCTTCTTTCTCCAGTTTATAAAGAGATCTATATTTTCCTTTATATCAATAAAAGTTACATTTTCGCTTTTTGCAAATTTAAATGAGTAGGGTAGGATAGAGATTCCCATTTCTCTAGAGACGAGCGTTAATATCATTCCTCCAAAATCAGATTCTAAAGTTTGCTTTGGTTCAAAACCATGTTTATGAAAAATATTTCTTAAGGTAGATGCAAAGAAAGTGGTGTGGTTTAATCCAGATATAATAAATTTTTCATTTTCCAGATCCTTAAAATTTATAGTTGAACAACTGGTTGTCCAGTGGTTATTTGGAACAACCAAAAAGATAGGTTCAGTGTATAATTTTAAAGAAGTAATGCCATAGTTTAAAATTCTATCTCTACTGAAGGAGATATCAATTTGATAATTTAGTAAGAGTTTTTCATGATTTTGGTCAGTAGGTTCGGTTAATTCAATTTTTAAATCCGGTAAATTACTGTCTATTTTTTTTAGTAAATCCGGTAAATATTTAAAGGCGATAGATCCGGGATATGCTATTGAGATGGCACCAGAAGTTCCTTCATCAATTTTTTTAGCCTGTCTCTGGATGCGATTAAATTCATCTATTATTCCGCCCCAATGTTTCTCAAGAAATATACCGGCCTCTGTTAGTGCTACATTTCTCTTATTTCTTTCAAATAATTTAATTCCTATTTCATCTTCCAGCGATTTAATTTGCCTACTCAAAGATGATTGCGAGATATTAAGCTTTTCTGATGTTTGCCAGAAATGCAATTCCTGAGCTAATTTTAGAAAATATTGAATTTGTTGTAGCGTCATAATTAATGCGTTTTTTGCATTATTTGATTAAAAATAAGTATTTTTTGTGTGACTACAATTTAGTTGTTTTGTGCCCTGTTTTATAAACTTGATAAAATTGAGATATTATGGGTCCAGATAACTTTTTAGCATTTATTGTTACCGCAGGTTTTTTTATTATGACGCCGGGTATAGATACAATATTTGTTTTGAATAAATCAATCGCTAACGGAAAGAGATCAGGCATATATGCCAGCCTTGGGGTTAATTCTGGTGTATTAATCCATACTCTATTGGCAGCACTAGGCTTCTCTGTTTTAATTGCCAAATCGGCGTTAATATTTACAATTGTTAAATATGTAGGAGTAGTCTATCTTATTTATTTGGGTTTTTTACAATTAAAGAAAAAAAGTGATTTGTCACCTAAAATGGATCAGTCTTCAATTCCGAATAAAAGAAAAAATGATTATATCTCTGGCTTTTTTACTAATACATTAAATCCGAAAGTTGCATTATTCTTTTTGGCATTTTTTCCTCAATTTATTGCATCAGATGAAATTGAAAATCCTGTGCCTTTTATTTTATTGGGTTTCACCTACGCCATTATAGGAGTTGCCTGGTTTTCAATTATTACAATATTCGCCAGTGTATTTTCTCAAAAGATTATTGCTAATCCCAAGGCCGGTTTATGGCTCAATAAATTAAGTGGGTTGGTTTTTATAATTATGGGTGTTCAAATAGCCTTAACTTAAATTATTTTTTTTCAAAATAAACTGCTGAAAAGCGCTATAAAGCTAAACTTTATAATTAGGACACTATACGGATATACAATAATATTATTCTCAGTATAATTCCGCCAAAATTTGAAATCACTTCAAATGAAGAGGATAATTATATTGCTATAAAAACTAGGGACAACTCATTAGGATTCGATATAAAAAACTCAAAAAGATAAGCATTTCATTGGGATAAAATCTTTCCAAATATCTCATAATGTTATGGAGTAGGGGTTTACCTTACTCATAATAATATGATTAGTCTAAGGGGGGAATATTATCCTGGAAACTTAGTTGAATTTCAGAACAATTTTCACCTTAAAAATTAAAAATCGGGAATTTGTGTGGTTGAAGAATAGCAGTTGTTTTAGCACCATTTAAACATTGCATTGTAATTTGTTATAGATGTGTTTTTGTTTTAGATCGACACCAACTTTCCAGAATACTATTTTCGGTGAAAGTTAATTTAAAAATTACGTCTAAATATCCTTAAAAAGTAGATATGAGAATTAAAATATGGTCGGACGTTAGATGTCCATTTTGTTATATAGGGAAGAAAAAATTTGAAACTGCCCTGGCAGGTTTTTCAGGGAAGGATCAAGTAGAAGTAGAGTGGAAAAGTTTCCAGTTAGATCCTACTCTAAAAACAGATCCTAATATAAATACCCTGGAATATTTTGTTAAAACAAAAGGTATAAGCGAGGAACAAGCGAGACAAATGTTAAGCGGGGCAACAGAAATGGCTGCCGAAGTAGGATTGAATTTTGACCTGGAAAGTTCAATTCTGGCAAATAGTTTTATGGCACATAGACTTATCCAATTAGCTAAATTGAAAGGGCTGGCCAATGAAGCAGAAGAAGCTCTATTTAAAGCACATTTTATTAAAGGTCAAAATATAGATGATTTCAAAGTTTTAGAGGAAATTTCTACTTCAATTGGAATAGATACTGATGAAGTGAAAAATTTGCTGAATTCTGATGCTTTTGGTTATGAGGTTAAACAGGACGAGATGGAAGCACGAAATATAGGAGTTAAAGGAGTGCCCTTTTTTGTTATTGATGATAAATATGCCATTTCAGGAGCTCAGTCTTCAGAAGCCTTTTTACAAACACTGGAAGAGGCGTGGAAAGAATTCCAGCCTAATAAAACAAAATAAATTGCGAGTTTCATCTCAATTTAAGTAGACAAGATCTATAAAATAAATGTTGTTTGATGTTTTAATTCCCTGGGGCTAGCTTTAGAGAATTTGAGCTATCGCTAGTAGTATCCTGGCGTCAAATCCTCCTATATGCTTTAACATTATTTTGTACCTCATCCATAAGTATTGATCGCTTTTTTTGGATGGATTTTATAAAACAAAAAAGTCTTCCAGAATTGGAAGACTTTTTGTGATCGCACCAGGATTCGAACCTGGGACCGCCTGCTTAGAAGGCAGGTGCTCTATCCAGCTGAGCTATGCGACCGTTTTTGCGGTTGCAAATATACGCCTCTTTAGAAATAAAACAAGCTTATTTTAATAAAAAATTATTTTTTTTATTTAAGCCTATTTTAGTCAGCTGTTTAATCTCTTTTTAACTTAATTTTTATTTTGAAAGTTTTTCTAAATTATATCCTTAATTTTGCCCCGGTAATTTTTTTTGCCCTTTTTTATGAACTTAACTTGCTTCACGTTTAAGTATATTGGTTTAACCAGCCTAAGTTTTAAAATTATGGGCTTTACCAGCAAAACCTAATTACAGCCTATAATTGTGTATGGAATTTCAGTTTACCATTATTGTTCCCGTTTACAATGAGATAGAAAGCTTACCACGGCTTTTTGAATATTTACAAAATTACCTAAAATCGGCTTCGCTCAACTCTTGCGTACTGCTGGTAGATGACGGCTCTATTGATGGTAGCGCTGCTACAATAGAAAAATTTTGTCTGGATCACGATGCTTTTAGCTGTTTGTTGTTTGATAAAAATTACGGAAAGGGAGCAGCGTTAAAGGCAGCTTTCGATTATACTAAAACACCTTTACTTGGCTACCTGGACGCCGATTTACAGACTCATCCCGAAGATTTTGAATTACTCTTTCCTTATATTGAAGACTACGGTTTAGTAACCGGTTGGCGCAAAAATAGAAAAGATACCTTAGTAAAACGTATTTCCTCGAAAACAGGAAATGCAGTAAGGATATTTTTTACTAAGGACAATATGCATGACACCGGATGCCCACTAAAGATTTTACATACCGAATACGCTAAAAAAATCCCAATGTTTAAGGGCTTGCAGCGTTTTTTACCGGCAATGGTACTTTTGCAACAAAAGGAAATTAAAGAGGTGGTGATAAATCATTATCCCAGGATAGAAGGATATTCAAAATATAATTTTAAGAACAGGTTTCTTGGCCCATTGCTAGACTGTTTTGCATACGTTTGGATTAAAAAATCTTATATAGATTATAGTATAAAAGCGAAACATGGATAGTTCGCTATTAATTTATGTAATAGGCTTTACCGCTCAACTCTTGTTTTCTTCCAGGATGATTATGCAGTGGCTACTTTCTGAAAAACAAAAAAAGGTGCTCACTCCAATCCTTTTTTGGGAGTTAAGTTTATTGGGTTCGTTTTTATTATTTATTTACGGTTACGCCAGGGATGACTTTGCAATTATGCTGGGACAAAGTATCACTTACTTTATATATATTAGAAATTTACAATTACAGGGACAATGGCATAAACTCCATTATCTGGTTAGATTTTTAGTGCTAATTTTTCCTGTGCTAGTGATAGTTTATAGTTTTTTTAATAATGAATACGATCTTCAAAAGCTATTTCAAAACGAAGCTATTTCGCTGCGATTAATGATTTTAGGTATTGTTGCACAAATAATTTTCACCTTACGTTTTTTGTATCAATGGCTTTATTCCGAAAAACAAAAAAAATCTACTTTACCACTTGGATTTTGGTGGCTAAGCCTTGCAGGATCCTCTTCAATTTTAATCTATGCAATATTTAGAAAAGACCCTGTTTTGCTTATTGGTCATTTGTTTGGCTGTTTAATGTACATTAGAAATATTATAATTCATCATAATGAAATTAGAGAATAAATATCTGGTACTACTAGTTCTTGTTGCGATTGCAGTGTTCTTTGTAAATCTAGATGCGATATATATTAATATTATGGAGGCGCGCAATTTTATTACGGCCCGGGAAATGTTAAATGATAACCACTGGATATTCACCACAATGAATGCTGAACCACGTTACGAAAAACCTCCACTACCAACCTGGCTAACCGCAATTTCTATGGCTATCTTTGGAATGGAAGGTCTTTTCGGTTTAAGGCTCCCTTCTGCGACTATGGGATTAATTTTGGTGATTTTTATATATAAACTCTTGCTTAAAATTACTAAGAATATTGAATTATCTTTTTTGGCCGGGCTAATTGCTGCTACCTCATTTTATATTGTTTATTCCAGCAGAGATGGGCAATGGGATATTTATACCCATAGCTTTATGATGATAGCTATATTCTTCCTGTATAAATTATACAATACCACAAAAAACTGGTACTTAATTGCCACGCTTAGCGGCCTTTTTATAGGCTGTTCTATTTTGAGCAAAGGTCCGGTTTCTATTTATGCATTATTTCTTCCATTCTTAATCGCCTATGGTTTTACTTATAAATTTAAGGGAACTAAAAAGCGTTGGAAAGCTTTAGTTCTATTAGTTGCTATCGCTTTAATATCAGGTGGTTGGTGGAATCTTTATGTTTATTTGTTTGATACAAATGCAGTGGCAGAAATTACAAGTCAGGAGACTGGAAGGTGGTTAAACTATAATGTAAGGCCATTTTATTATTATTGGAGTTTCTTTATACAAAGTGGCTTATGGACTATCCCGTCTTTTGTAGCCTTACTATATCCTTATTTAAAAGATAGGGTTAGCAATAAAAAGGCCTATAAATTTACACTTTTTTGGACCCTGGCTTCGGTTTTTCTACTATCTGTAATCCCAGAGAAAAAATCACGCTATCTATTGCCGGTGCTTATTCCTATGGCCATGAACACCTCGTTTTATATAGAATACCTTTTTAATCATTTCAGAAGTATAAAAATTAAAGAGGCAGCAGTAGTTTATTTCCATTTTGGAATATTCGCTTTAGTAGGTTGTATCTTCCCAATTGCAGCATATTTTTATTTTGAACCTATGCTGCAAGACATATTGCACTGGTATATTTTAAGTTCAATTTTCTTGTTTAGTATTGGCGTTTTAATGTTTAGGTTTTTAACGCTGAAGAAGATAAAACCGGTATTTTATTTAAGTATTTGTTTCTTGATAAGTATTGTATGGTTTGGTTTGCCAATGGCAGATAAAATAAATATAAATCGGGAATACAATAGCATCTCAACTATAGAACATCATCTAAAAAAGTATGATGCCCAGGTATATGAATTTAACACCTTCACTCCCGAAATTATTTGGGAATATGGGAAACCTATTAGAGTGCTGAACCAGGGAGGAAAGATAGAAACCCCAACCGATAATAAGTTTTTGCTTTTAGCAGAAGCTCGTCTTAGTGATAGCCTACAGCAGTTTTTTAGTAATTACAAAACAAAAAAAATAGATAGTATAGATATGAATCCTGTAAGTACCAAACATAAGCGAAGGTTATACCGCGAATTGTATTTGGTTGAAAAGACAGAACTAGATATTATACCATCACAATAACCAGATATTTTTTTGGTTATTAAAGTTATTAATGCCCTTATAAGTCACTCATTTTTTAACACGCTAATATTTAAGTATATTTAGGCGATTTTAAACTAACCAAATAATGCTCGATTATCCAATTAAATTCAATCCCATTCTGAAGGAAAAAATTTGGGGTGGTAACAAATTAAAAAACAATCTCAACAAAGAAACAACCAGCGATAACCTGGGTGAAAGTTGGGAGATTTCTGGCGTATCAGGAGATATTTCTGTGGTAGCCAATGGAGAACTTAAAGGTTTTTCTTTAAAAGACCTTTTAAATGAATACAAGGCTAAAATAGTAGGTGAAAAAATTTACAGTGAATTTAATGCCGATTTCCCTTTGCTCATAAAGTTTATAGATGCAAATACAGAGCTATCAGTTCAATTGCATCCTAATGATGAACTTGCACAACAGCGGCATAACTCTTTTGGAAAGACCGAAATGTGGTATATTATGCAGGCCGATAAAGAAGCAAAAATCAATATTGGCTTTAAGGAAAGTGTTTCAAAAGAAGATTATATTGCCCGGTTGGAAGAAGGCAAGATTGTGGAACTACTTAATTTCGAAGAAGTTAAAAAAGGAGATAGTTTCTTTATTAATACCGGTAAAGTACATGCAATAGGAGCAGGGGTTCTTTTAGCTGAAATTCAGCAGACATCAGATGTGACCTATAGAATTTATGATTGGGATCGTACCGATGATGAGGGGAATTCCAGAGAACTTCATACCGCCTTAGCCATAGATGCTATAGATTTTGAAAAGAAAGACGATTTTAAACTTAACTATAAAAAACAGGCAAATACCTCTTCTGAAGTAGCTAGTTGTAAATATTTCACTACTAACTATTTACCAGTAAAAGGTGAAGTAAAGAAAGATTATAGCAATTTAGATTCTTTTGTAATTTATATGTGTGTTGGTGGAAACGGAGTTATCTCTGTAAATGGAAATTCTGAAAATATCAAGCAGGGAGAAACCGTTCTCATTCCTGCTGATAATAAGCAGGTAGACATTTCAGCTGAAAATTGTGAACTTTTAGAAGTTTACATTAAATAAAAAGCAGGCTTTCTGAGAAGATATATTTTCGCCAGAAAGACGATTTCAGAACTTCTCAGCAAGCCATTAAAAAAATCCTGCTAGTTATTCAGCAGGATTTTTTCTATTTCATCTAATTCGGTTTTACTGAATTCAAGGTTTTTCAAAGTATTAATGTTCTCCTTTAATTGAGCAACTTTACTCGCTCCAACCAGTACCGAAGTTACTCGATCGTCCTTTAACAACCAGGCCACAGCCATTTGCGCTAAACTTTGGTTTCTGGATTGCGCCACTTCATTTAATTTTTGCGCTTTATTAACTACTTCCGGAGTGATTTTGGATTCATCTAAATAACTTCCCTGGGTTGCCGCACGGCTATCTTTTGGGATTCCGTTTAAATATTTATCAGTTAAAATTCCCTGTTCTAAAGGAGAGAATACTATGCTGCCAATTCCTTCGCGTTCCAGGGTATTTAATAAACCATCTTCAACCCAGCGATCCATCATATTATATCTGGGTTGGTGTATTAAAAATGGAGTGTTTTGAGCTTTAAGGATTTTAGCCGCTTTAGCCGTATCTTCTGCAGAGTATTGAGAAATTCCTACGTAGAGTGCTTTTCCCTGTCTTACAATTTGATCTAATGCTCCCATTGTTTCCTCTAAAGGCGTGTCAGGATCTGGGCGGTGATGATAAAATATATCTACATAATCTAATCCCATTCTTTGCAAGGATTGATCTAAACTGGCAATAAGATATTTCCTGGAGCCAAAATCACCATAAGGGCCGGGCCACATATCCCAACCGGCTTTTGTGGAGATAATCAACTCATCGCGAAATTGTTTAAAATCCTGGGCGAAAATTTTTCCGAAATTCTTTTCTGCAGAACCATAAGGTGGTCCATAATTATTAGCCAAATCAAAGTGTGTGATTCCATGATCAAAACCAGTTCTTAAAAGATTTCTCGCATTTTCGAAGTTATCTTTATCACCGAAGTTATGCCATAAACCCAACGATAGTAGTGGGAGTCTAATCCCACTTTTTCCACAGCGGCGATATTGCATTTTTTCGTAACGATCTTCGGAAGCTTTATAGTTGCTCATAAAGTTTAGTTCTTATAATTTAATTGATTTGTAATTTAAAAATTATTCAAGTTCCCTCACCCAAATATTTCTAAAACTTACAGGGCTTCCGTGATCTTGAAAATGAATAGGAAGCTTTTCTTTATGCTTTGTATAATTTAGGATTCCTATGTATGCTGTTGGACCATGTAGTTCGTAATTATTTTGTACTACTACACCATTATGAAGAACCGTAAGCTTAGCCGGGTTTAGTAACATTCCATCTTTATTAAATCTTGGGGCGGTAAAGATAATATCATAAGTATTCCATTCACCGGGAGCTTTGGTAGCATTCACTAAGGGTGGGGATTGTTTATAAATGCTCGCTGCTTGCCCGTTCGTATAGGTATCGTTTTCAAAAGAATCTAGAATTTGCACTTCATATTTACCCATAATTATTACTCCGCTATTTCCACGTTGCTGTCCGTCGCCCTTAATTTCTGATGGTGAGCGCCATTCTAAATGTAATTGCATATCCCCAAAATTCTCTTTGGTTAAAATACCGCCGGTTCCCGGATTTACCGTTAAGACGTCTTCTTCAATATTCCAGGTGGGTTCAGAACCATCTTTTTCATTTACAAAAGCCGAAAGATTTGCCCCATCAAATAAGATTTTAGCATCAGATGGTGGTGTATTTTTAGATTCACCAGCTTGAATTTTTTGAGGAACCGGTTTGTAGAATTCGGTAGCTTCCGGAGGTAAATCGATATCTTTTTCTTGAGCAAATGTACTGATTGAAGCAAATACAAAAGTACTTGCCAATAAACCTGATTTTAAGGATATTTTCATTTTAAAACTTTAGTTGGAAATTAGTTGTTATTTACATGATCGTATACCATCTTTGAAACTTCAGCTAGCATTCTAGTACCGGCCTCCATATCTTTCATGTTTTTTGAAAGCAATACTAAAACATACCTTTTTCCATCAGGCAATTCAATTAAAGCTGAATCGTGATGTACCCCGGTAATCCATCCTGTTTTATTGGCAATTTTTAGATTTTTGGGAAGTAGCGCAGGAATAAGATCGGTATGCTTTTGCTGTCGCAAAATTTGGAGCATTTGCTTGTCAGCTTCTGGATTTACTGCTTTTCCTTTGGCAAGAGCTTCAAAAATTAACATCAGGTCATAAGCAGTAGTGGAGTTGCTCAAACCAGCTTCATAAGCCTTCATATCTTCAACACCGCGAAGTACATTGATATCCATAGCGCCTATTTCGCGCATGGTTTTATTTACATTTTTAGCGCCAACCAGCTCAATTACAATATTAGTGGCCAGGTTGCTACTGTAAATAATCATATCAGTTACTAGGTCTTTAATACTCCTTTTTTGACCTAATTGTTCGTAGAGATGTTCTCCGTTATCCCGACCGAGTTCCATAGCAAACGGACTTCCGTCTACAATACTTTTAAATTCATTCCTTATTATCAGGGAATCTTTAAGTGAAAATTTTCCTTCGGAAGCTTGTTTGAAAACCTCTATCATTACCGGGGTTTTCATGGTGCTCGCAGCATGGAAATTTTCGTTCTGGTTGATTAAAATATTGTATTTTTCTGCGGAAATATTCTTAAACGCAATGGCGAAATCTCCCTGATTTTCCTCAAAAATAGCAGCTATCTTCTTCTGAAGTTGTTGTGTAGAATTTTGGGCATTACAAATAAAGCCAATGATTAGAATAAAGATTGCCGTTGAAAATTTCATTAAACTGGGATTTACTTCCGAATTTAATGAAATTTACTCAAACAAACTTAAATACTACCCAGAGCTATTTCAACCATTCGGCTAAAACTTTGCTCTCTTTCTTTTGCAGGTAAATGTTCACCGGTAACTAAAGAATCTGAAATAGTAAGCACCGAAAGTGCCTGCACGTTATACTTGGCAGCAATGGTATAAAGTCCGGCGGTTTCCATTTCTACACACAAAACTCCGTAATCTGCCCATTTTTTATAATTCAAATCATTTTCCTCATAAAATACATCTGATGAAAGTACATTACCGGCCCTAAATTGAATATTCTTATCCTGGGCAAATTTAACCGCATTCATAAACAATTGAAAGTCGGCTGTAGGTGCGAAATCAGCATGTTGAAATCTTGCTTTATTAAAGCTCGAATTAGAAGAAGCGGCCATAGCTAATACAACATCATTAACTTTTAAATCTTCTTTATAAGAACCGGCAGAACCAACCCGAATTAATTTCTTAGCTCCGTATTCTGTAATTAATTCCGTTGAATAAATTAATGCCGAAGGAATACCCATTCCGGTTGCTTGTACAGAGATTTTTTCTCCTTTATAAGTTCCGGTATAGCCCAGCATTCCACGAACCTCATTATAACAAACAGCATTTTCCAGGAAGTTTTCTGCAATCCATTTTGCTCTTAGGGGATCTCCGGGAAGTAATACATTTTCTGCGATTTCGCTTTTCTTTGCTTGTATATGTACGCTCATTCTAGTTTTCTTCTGAAGTTACCAATTTTATTCCCGAGGATGTTCCCAGTCTGGAAACTCCTAATTCTATATATTTTATGGCGGTTTCCCGATCTTTAATTCCGCCTGAAGCTTTAATCTGCATTTTATCTCCGGCAATATTCTTCATCAATTTCACATCTTCAAATGTAGCGCCGCCAGTTCCAAAACCAGTAGAAGTTTTTAAAAAATCTGCTTTTGCATTTAAAGCAGCCTTGCAGGCCGCTTCCTTTTCAGCAAGGCTTAAATAGCAGGTTTCAATAATTACTTTAAGAGTTTTAGAACCTATAGCCTTTTTAATTGCAGCAATTTCATTCTGGATATAATCTGTATCTCCGGCTTTTAACATTCCAATATTAATTACCATATCAATTTCATCAGCACCTTTTGTAATAGCATCTTTGGCTTCAAAAACCTTGGCATCTGTAGTCATAGCACCTAATGGAAAACCTATTACCGTTGCTATTTTTACATTAGAAGATTTTAAAACCGATTTGGCAAGTTGGAGATAGGCAGGGGGAATGCAAATAGCAATAAACTGATGTGATATCGCCTCCAGACATAACTTTTCAATATCTGCTGGCGTTGCCGTCGGTTTTAATAACGTGTGATCTATAAATTGCTTGAGTTGCATGGTATCTTTTTAGGATTTACAAATTTATAACTTTCTACCAGATGTAATTTATGATTGTTCTCAGGTTTTGAGATTTACAGCTTTATTATTTTTAATTATTAAGGATGCGAAATAACCGTTTTATTTTGTAGTTTTCCAGAAATATTGCGAATTATTTACTTATTGACTGTTGAATGTATAAAAATTACCTTCTTGCCTTTCCTTTCTTTATAATAACGTTTTCCACTTTTTCCCAAACTTATTCGGAAGAAAAAATCTATTCCTGGTACGATAAAACGATTGGGATTGAGAATACCACTTTGTTCCGGGGAATTGAATATGTGGAAACCGACCGTATGATTAACGAAAAACATAAATTTTTTGAAACTCAGGAGTTTCAAAATGGAATTGTCACTTATAATGGGTTAACCTATTACCAGGTGCCTTTGAAATATAATATCTATGACGATCTGTTATTGGTTAATCTTAAGCAGGATCAAAGAAATTCTATTTTTCAGCTTATAGACGATCAGGTGAATCAATTTCAGATCAAGGATAATAAGTTTAGATATTTAAAGGCCATAAATAATTCAGATATCATAGGTTTCTATGAAGTAATTAATGAAGCAGGTCTCTTAAAAGTTTTCAAGAAACATATTAGAAATAGAATGGAAATTAGGGATAGAAGTGTCGCATATAGTGAGTTTAACCCTGCCAGGCCTGATTATATTTTTCAATTTGAAAATGAATTTTTTGAGTTGGATAATCGTAGGGATCTATTTTCTAAATTTCCAGATCTGAAAAGCGAAATAAGAGATTTTTATAGCAAATACAGGAAACAATCTCAGGATAATCCAGATGTTTTTATGAAAAACCTGGCCAATGAAATAAATAGCCTTATTCCTTCTGCTACAAATCAAATTTAAGAATGAGAAAATATTTACTCCTTTTTTTACTTTTATGTTTCCCTTTCACTTACGCACAAACAGCCGATCCAGAAATATCTATAAGTTTTGAGAATAAAGAACTGCCTGATATTTTTGCTGAAATTGAAGCAAAAACCGATTATCAATTCTTTTTTGATGAAGACTGGTTTGGCCTTACTAAATTTTCCGGTGAATATTCGCAAACCAAAGTAACAGAAGTATTAGAAGATTTATTGGAAGAAACCAATATCAATTATTTTGTAAAAGGCCAGCGTATTATTCTAACTCGCGGTAGTATAATTTATGACCGGTTACCGGAAGGCTTTTTAGAGACCCGGGAAGAAACCGCAGTTGCAGAAGAAGAAAATCAAAGTGCAGATCCTGTTTTTTACAATGATAATGAGGAGCAGGCTGAAATAGTAGAAACCGTTTTAATAGGAAAAGAAAATATACAATCCAGCAGAAGTACTTATAAGCTTAGTGGGAGAGTGATTTCAGAAAAAGGAGAACCTATCTCCGGATTAAATATTTTAATCCCTAATCAGAATAAAGGAACGGTTACAGATATTAATGGAAATTATGAAATTAGGCTTCCTAAAGGAATAAACATTTTTGAAACCCAGGCCCTTGGAATCGATAAAGTTAAGAAGCGTCTCGTAGTTTATAACGACGGAGTTTTAAATTTACAACTGAAAGAGAGTTTTGAAGAACTGGGCGAAGTTTTGGTTGAAGCTAACGCCAGGGATAACGTGAGAAACGCCCTTACCGGGGTAGAAAGAATAGATGTAGCCGAAATTAAGAATATTCCACTTGTTCTGGGCGAGCGTGATATTTTAAAAGTAGCCACTACTTTGCCGGGGATTTCCACGGCCGGTGAGGGCGCAAGCGGTTATAATGTAAGAGGTGGAAAAACCGACCAGAATTTAATTCTGCTAGATGAAGGAGTAATTTATAATCCTGCCCATTTCTTCGGAATATTTTCTGGGCTAAATCCTTTTACTACGGGAGATATAAGTATTTATAAAGGAAGTATTCCAGCAGAATATGGCGGGAGATTATCTTCGGTTTTTGACCTCAATACCAAGACGGGGAATAAAGAAGAGTTTACCGGTGAAGTTTCCATAGGGCCTGTTACCGGGAACCTAAGCCTGGAAATCCCAATTGTAGAAGATAAATCGAGTTTAATTGTAGGTGGCCGTGGTACGTATTCAGATTGGATTTTAAACCTTTTAGAAGATGAATCTTTAGAAGGCAGCCAGGCGTCATTTTATGATGTTGTGGCTAAATACAACCATAAATTTGATAATAGTGATGAGTTAAATGTTAGCGGATATTATAGTAGTGATGTTTTTAGTATCACTTCAGACTCTTTATTTAGTTACACCAACAGGATGTTTTCGCTTTCTTACAATAAATATTTTAATGAAAAGCATCAGGGAGAGTTGGTACTAACCAATAGTAATTATGATTTCAACTTGGATTACGCGAGTGATTTCAATAATGATTTTGAATCGGGATATACCATCAATGAATCTGAAGTGAAATTAAAAATGAAATACTTCCATAATAAGGCACATACTTTTAATTATGGAATAAGCGGAAAATATTATATGGTTTCTCCCGGCGAAATTAATCCCGGAAGCCCTGAATCTCTCATTGAACAAGTTAGTATACCCGAGGAAAGAGCTTTAGAAACCGCTATTTATTTTGAAGATAACTTTGAAGTAACCGAAAAGCTACTAATTAATGCAGGTTTACGATATTCCTTTTATACCGCCTTTGGCTCAGCTCAGCTAAACACCTACGAAGAAGGTTTGCCAAGAAACGATAATACCGCTACAGGTATAGAAAACTATGATAGCGGGGAAGTGATAGAAACTTATGGCGGGCCTGAAGTTAGGGTTTCCGGAAGGTACTTTATAACGCCAACATTTTCAACCAAAGTAAGTTATAACAATACTTACCAATACATTCATACCTTATCTAATAATACTACAGCCGCTCCAACTGATACTTATAAACTTTCAGATTCTTTTATAAAACCGCAACGGGCCAATCAATTTGGTTTAGGATTCTTTAAGAATTTTGATGAAAATATTTACGAACTCAGTTTAGAAGGCTATTATAAAACTTCAGATAATCTCTTAGACTATAAGATTGGCGCCGATTTATTTTTAAATGAAAATATTGAAACCGAAGTTCTCCAGGGTGAGGGAGAAGCTTACGGAGTAGAATTCCTGGTTAGAAAAAACAAAGGAAGGTTAAATGGATATTTAGGCTATACGTATTCCAGGTCGTTTATAAAATTAGCAGGAGATTTCCAGGAAGAAACAGTTAATAACGGCGAATTTTTCCCTACAAATTTTGATAAACCACATGACTTTAGTGCTGTGCTAAATTATAAGCTTACACAACGTTTTAGTTTTTCGGCTAATTTTGTTTACCAAACCGGAAGACCGGTAACATATCCAATTGGGAAATATAACTTTAACAATTCTGAGTATGTTTTGTATAGTGACAGGAACCAGTTCAGGATTCCAGATTATTATCGATTGGATTTGAGTTTTAATGTGGAAGGAAACCATAAGATTGAAAAATTTGCTCATAGTTTCTGGAATATTTCGGTGTATAATGTGCTGGGTAGAAACAACCCTTACTCAGTATTTTTCGTAACCGATAGTGGAGAAGTGAAGGCCTATCAAAGTTCAATTTTCTCTATTCCAATTCCTACAATCACCTATAATTTTAGATTTTAATAGTAATGAAATTAATAAAGTTTATTCTGAAATATAAAAAGACCTTTTTTCTATTAACTATAGCAATGCTGATAGTTTCCTGTGTGGAAGAAATCCCATTAGAATCTGAAGGTTTTGAGGAAGCCATAGTAATAGAGGGATCTATTACTAATGAACTCAAACAGCATGAAATTAAATTATCCCGAGTTTATGCTATAGACTCTATAGGACCAAGTGCTTTATCTGGTGCCGATATTAGAGTGATAGGAAACAGTGAGTTTATATTCCAGGAAAGCGAACCCGGAGTATATGTTTCCAGAGATAGTTTTGCGGCACAACCAGGTGTTAATTACCAATTGCAAATTTCAGCAAATGGGGAAGAATATGAATCTACTCCTATGCAATTACCCGGTAGCAGCAGTATAGGTGTATTGCAAGCCAATAGAATTGACTACGGGGGAGAAAATGGTGTTGCAATCACTTTAAATAATCAAAGTACGAATGAGTCTGCCAATTATTACAGGTATGAATATGTAGAGACCTTTAAATTTAATTCAAACTATTTTAAAGTAAATGATCTAATTCTTGTAGATGGCGAGCCTGTAGAAGTGCCAAAACAAAAAGAAGAATATACTTGTTACCAAACAAATAAGTCACAGGAAATAATACTTTCAAATACAAACTCACTCTCAGAAGATAGTGTAAACGACCTACTAATAAAGTTTATACCTTCAGATAGCCCAAGCCTTTCTAATAGGTACAGTCTACTTGTAAAACAGTATGTTATAAGCCGGGAAGCGTATACCTATTATGAAATTCTGGAGGAGTTATCTGGCCTGGATAATGTGTTTACGCAAAGCCAGCCGGGGTTTTTAGCTGGTAATATTTTGAATATTAGTAATCCAGAAGAAAAAGTGATTGGCTACTTCGATATATCTTCGGTTTCAACAAAAAGAATTTATTTTGATTATGAAGATTTTTATGATCCTGAAAGTATAAGACCTCGATTTGTGCCGTATGCATCCTGTGAAGCAAGCCTACCTAGCACTGCTACTCTAATAGCTCAATTAGAACAAGATATTGTAAGATGGTCTACAACAACTCCTAGTGGGGCTTTCATGGTGGTGCCAACGCGTTGTGTAGATTGTACACGTTTTGGATCTAATGTAAAACCAGAATTTTGGGAGGATTAATTACAAAAGAAGAAAATGACTAAAAAGATTTTCATAGTATTTATAGCTTGCCTGGGACTTAACCTGTCTTATTCGCAAAGCATTGAAGAATCCCTTCAAAAAGAAATTCCTAAAGAACAGGTTTATCTTCACTTAAATAGTAGCTTATTATTTAGCGGGGAAAAACTACTTTATAAGTTTTATAGTATTAATGCGCAAACCCAGAAACTTAGCAAGCTAAGCAAAGTTGGCTGGGTAGTATTAGTAAATTCAGATAAAGAAATTGTTTTTCAGCATAAATTAAACCTGGAGGAAGGTCAGTCATATTCCGATTTTTTTATTCCTTCTGACTTACAATCGGGAGCATATAAAATTCTAGGATATACTTCCTGGATGTTAAATGCTGAAGAAAATTATTTTGAACAGGATATTCAAATTTTAAACCCCTATCAAAAGAATAATGAAGGCCTTATACTTCAAGAAAACCCTGGATCTACTTCAGGAAATATTACGAAAGAAGCAGAAGCTGATCTGGAACTAAAATTGAATAAAACGTCTTTTTCAACTCGGGAAGAAGTAGTCTTAAATTTGGAGAACACAACAGAAATAGTGGGTAATTTTTCTATATCTGTAAGGCGAATAGATAGTTTTGGTAAACCTACACTGCTTAAAAGCACCAATTTTAATAAGCTTTATAAGAATAAAAGCTGGAATTTCTCAGACAACTTTATCCTGCCGGAAGTAAGAGGTTCTGTTATTAGCGGAAGAGTAAGCGTAAATGATAATTCGGTATTAAAGTCTAAAAATCTAATAGTATCCTTTCCTGGCGAAGAAAGTCAGGTAAATATTGTTTCTATAGACGATAAAGGGGAGTTCAGTTTTATAATAAATAATGAGTTGGCGGTTGATGAACTATTGTTACAATTAACAGACTACACTCAAAATGATTATGATATAGAATTATTTCAAACTGCTCAACCAGATTTCTCTGGGTTAAACTTTAAAAAACCAGTCGTTGAAACAGGTTTTAAAGATTATATTTTGGAGAAAAGTATAAATAATCAAATTGAAAATGCATATTCTGCCACAAAAGCAGACCGCACAATCTTCCCGAAGGACAAGGGATATTTCTTTGGTCAGGAGCTTCTTAAATTCAATTTGGACGATTATACAAGGTTTCCCGAGGTTGCCCAGACTTTTGTGGAAATCATAGAATTTGGAAGAGTTAGAAGAAATCAAAATGGAACTCATAGTATTATGGTAAGAAACCAAAATATCAATGGTGAGTTTACGCTACCTGCCTTGTTGATTGTAGATGGAGTAGTGGTGCAAAATCATGATAAATTGGTTTCTTTTGATGCTGAAAGGATTCAAAGAATTAGCATTCTTAGAAGCAAGTATTTCTTTGGTCCTGCGATATACCAGGGCGTGGTAGTGGTAAAAACTAAAGATGGAGAATTTCCAAAAGTATTTAGAGAAAATTATATGAAATCTAAACTTGTGACTAAAGCACAAATACCTAAGAAATATTATAGCCCAAATTATAAGAATGAAGACTTAGACAGAATCCCTGATTATAGAACGCAACTCTGGTGGAACCCTAATATAGATCTTGGAGATTTTTCTAAAGAGTTTAGTTTTTACACCTCAGATCTTAAAGGGAAGTTTGAAATAAACATAGAAGGATTTATTGGTACAGGCAACCCCATATCCATAAGAAAAACCTTTAATGTAGTTGAATAGGCTGGTTTAGTAATCCTCTTTATTATGCGGGTAATCTTCGTACCAATCCTTAAAGGTTCTTTTTGTATTGTAATTATCGGTAAGAATTCTATAAACGCTATAAATCAATAAGCATTGCCCCAAGAAGGTTAAATAGAAAACCAATGGAAAATTGGTATTGAAATATACAAGTATGGTTATTATAACCAATAAAATACTGGTTAGAATTAAGTATGTAATACCATTATTTTTCATACTTCTTAAGTTACGAAAGAGCACCTAAAACATATCTTAAAATACCTATAAAATATTTATCTATTTGTAATATTTTATACAGAACTACTATATAACTAAGGTAGGAGCAATAGGTGTTAGGCAATTTTTTTACCTAATGCTTGTAGACATATAAACGTTGTGGTTATTATTTAGAGGTTGAATTCTTTGTGAAAATGAAACCAAAAACTTTAACTCAATTTATTGAACATTTAATGCATGATCCTTCAGATTTGGGTTGTTACAAAAAATATTATTTTGAACTTCTGAAAAAAAAATTTCTAGTTTCTATTAATTCTTCTATATTCGAAGCGTAAACTTTAGGGGTGCTGATTTTAAGAAATCGGCTGAGATAAATACCCTTTGAACCTGATCCGGTTAATACCCGCGAAGGGAAAAGTGTTATCTACATATTTTCTACCATAATTCCGTTTTGGAGGAATGGTGGCTTGTATTTACTTTTTCTTTAGGGAAACCCCCTGCAGTTTACAGCTATAAAATATCAAATCAATGATAACTGTAAACGTAAACAACACCGTCCATTCTTTTAGTACACCAACCAACCTTCAGGATCTATTGACGCAGCTCAATATTTCTGATAAGGGTATCGCTGTTGCCATCAATAACCAGATTATTTCTAAAAAAGACTGGAACCAGCGTCAATTATCCAATGATGAAAACATATTGATTATTAGGGCTACACAGGGAGGATAAATGGATTTCGCAAGAATTTTTCAGCAAATCCAAAAATACAACCACTAAACAAAAGTAATTATGAAAAAGGACCAGACTCCAAAGCAGCAAACCATTAGCCGGGCACCTTTTCCCAACTCAGAAAAGATCTATGTAAGCGGAAAAATCCATCCGGAAATCAAAGTTCCAATGCGGAAAATTTCCCTGGATGACACGGTAGATAAATTCAACGGAAAAGTAGAGAAGAACGATCCTGTTTTGGTCTATGATACCAGCGGACCATACACAGATCCCTCTGTAGAGATAGATGTGCGAAAAGGACTTATGCCCATTCGTAACAGCTGGATTGCAGGCCGGGAAGATGTAGAACAACTTTCTGAACTTTCTTCGGCTTACGGACGCGAAAGAGAGAATGATGAAAAGCTGGACGAACTTCGTTTTAAAAGGAACCGAAAACCTCTTAAAGCAAAACCCAGACAAAATGTGACCCAGATGCATTATGCAAGAAAAGGCATAGTAACCCCAGAAATGGAATACATCGCCATTCGTGAAAACCAAAAGCTAGAGGAGATAAATCAAATCTCAGAGCAACACCCGGGAAATAGCTTTGGAGCCAGTATTCCAAAAGTAATTACTCCGGAATTTGTACGGGATGAGGTTGCCCGGGGACGAGCAATTATCCCTTCTAACATTAACCACCCCGAGAATGAGCCTATGATTATTGGCCGAAACTTCCTAGTGAAGATCAACGCCAATATTGGGAATTCAGCGGTGTCTTCTTCGATCGAAGAAGAAGTTGAAAAAGCAGTTTGGGCCTGCCGTTGGGGAGCAGATACCATTATGGACCTTTCCACCGGAAAAAACATTCACGAAACCCGCGAATGGATTCTTAGAAATTCTCCGGTGCCAATAGGGACAGTACCAATTTACCAGGCCCTCGAAAAAGTAAACGGCAAAGCCGAAGATCTTACCTGGGAAATCTTTAGAGATACACTTATTGAACAGGCCGAACAGGGAGTGGATTATTTCACCATTCATGCCGGCGTGCGCTTAGCTTACGTTCCTCATACCGCTAAAAGAGTGACAGGACTTGTATCCCGTGGGGGTTCTATTATGGCAAAATGGTGTTTGGCTCATCATAAAGAAAGTTTTCTGTACACCCACTTTGAGGAGATTTGTGATATTATGAAGGCCTATGATGTTTCTTTCTCCCTTGGAGATGGTCTGCGTCCTGGAAGCATTGCCGATGCCAACGATTATGCACAATTCGCCGAACTTGAAACCTTGGGTGAGCTTACTAAGATCGCCTGGAAACACGATGTTCAGTGTATTATTGAAGGCCCCGGACATATCCCAATGCACATGATTAAAGAGAATATGGATAAACAACTGGAAGTATGTGGGGAAGCGCCTTTCTATACTTTAGGACCTTTGACCACAGATATTGCTCCCGGTTACGACCACATCACCAGTGGGATTGGCGCTGCAATGATTGGTTGGTTCGGCTGCGCAATGCTTTGTTATGTGACTCCAAAAGAACATTTAGGATTGCCTAACAGGGACGACGTAAAAGAGGGAGTGATCACCTATAAGGTTGCTGCCCATGCTGCAGATTTGGCGAAAGGCCATCCAGGGGCACAACACAGGGATGATGCTCTTAGTAAGGCTCGTTTCGAGTTCCGTTGGGAAGATCAGTTTAACCTGGCGCTTGATCCTGATACGGCAAGGTCTTATCATGATGAAACTCTACCTTCTGAAAATGCCAAAGTTGCCCATTTCTGTTCTATGTGCGGACCTAATTTCTGCTCTATGAAGATCACACAGGACGTTCGGAAATTTGCTGAAGAAAACGGAATGGACACACAGGAAGCAATAGAAGAAGGAATGAAGAAAAAGTCGGAAGAATTTAAGGCAAAAGGAAGCGAAGTCTATCTGTAAACGAAAATTTCAATGCTCATTCTTTTCACTTCCGAGGAAAACAGCAGTGCTGAAAAGGAACAGCTCATTCATTTTCTCGAGAATGGGCTTCCCCTTTTACACGTGCGGAAACCTGGAATAACCAAAGCAGAAAAGAAGACCTGGCTATCACAATTTGAAGAAGAACACCTTCAAAAGATGGTGCTTCACCAACATCATCAATTAACTGAATTTTTTCCTGTAAAGGGAATTCATTTAAAAGAAGAATACAGAAACAAAATGAAAGAATTAGTCCATTATATCGAAAAATTTCAACGGAAGGGCCTTACGGTAAGTTCTTCTTTTCATGCTCCGGGAAAATTGAAAAAAGAAGCTTCGGTATTTGACTATACTTTCTTGAGTCCGGTATTTACTTCTGTTTCAAAAGAAGGATATAAGGGAAAGGAATTTAATGTTGAAAATCTTCCGCACAAAGTGGTTGCTTTAGGCGGAATTGAAGCCGATAAAATACATACAGCAAAAGAAATGGGCTATGCCGGAGTGGCAGCGCTGGGAGCCGTATGGTTCGCTGAAAACAGACATAAAGCTTTTACTGAAATCTTTAATAACTACAGAAATGTTTACAAATAGCAGGCCGTTTGTATTGAGCATAGCCGGATTCGATCCCTCAGGAGGAGCCGGATTACTGGCAGATGTCAAGACCTTTGAAGGCTTGGGGTGTTATGGACTTGCGGTAAACACTGCAAACACTATCCAGAATGATATAAAATTTGAAGCCTGTCACTGGACTTCTGAAGCTATTATTCTTCAGCAACTAGAACTTTTACTGGAAAGTTTTCCTATAAAAGTGGTGAAAATCGGGATTGTGGAAAACCTTCAGATCTTAAATAAAGTGATCGACAAACTGATAAAAAGGAACAAAAACATTAGGATCATTTGGGATCCGGTTTTAAAATCCAGTAGTGGATTCTCATTTCATGATCCAAAAGTATTTCAGAAGGATATTGATTCAATTCTGGAAAAAATATTCGTTGTCACTCCGAATTTTGACGAAGGCAAATTGCTTTACGTCGGGTTAACAAAGGAAGAAACAATCAGAAAAATAAGCAGTAAAACCAATTTGTACCTCAAAGGAGGCCACAGAATGGCAAATATCGGCCTGGACGAACTGTTTACCACAAAAGGGGACTGTCTAATTTTTAAACCATTACGAACCGACTGTTCAGAAAAACATGGCAGTGGATGTATTTTTTCATCGGCATTGGCAGCACATTTAGCTTTGGATAAATCGCTTCCCGAAGCAGCCCGAAAATCAAAAATATACATCGAAAAAATATTAGCATCAAATAACACTTTACTAGCATACCACAACCTATGATTTCGAACTTACATTATATATCGCAGGGAGAATCTCCTGAAGAACACCTGAAAAATATTCGTAAAATGTGTACCGCTGGAGCAAACTGGATTCAATTGCGTCTCAAAGATGAATGTTTGGAGAAAATTCAGGAAACAGCTCAGAAAGCAAAAGACATTTGTGACGAATTTCAGGCAAAATTAATTATTAATGACTTTCCAGAAATAGCGAAAAAGGTAGATGCTCACGGTGTTCATCTGGGAAAAGAAGACCACTGTCCTTTGAAAGCAAGAAAACTTCTGGGACCAGATAAGATTATTGGAGGTACAGCAAATTCCCTGGAAGACTGTGAAAACCTGTGTACATTACAAGTAGATTATATTGGCCTGGGGCCATTTAGGTTTACTACAACTAAAAAAAAGCTTAGCCCCATATTGGGAGTAGAGGGTTATCGCAATTTATTAAACAGCCTTCATGCTCAAGGAAAAATGATTCCCGTGATCGCTATTGGCGGAATTACAACCACAGATTTTCGTGTTTTAGCAGAAAGCGGATTATATGGCGTGGCTATTTCCGGATGGCTAACAAGTCATTCAAATCCTGAAATAATCTTCAAAGAAATTCAACAACATTTTTCAGAAAAATAATTATGAACAAAACAGATCCATTAAAAATAGCAGATAAAACTTTCGGTTCCCGCCTGTTTGCGGGAACGGGAAAATTTAGCGCTTCAAAAGTTATGAAGGAAGCTATTTTAGCTTCAGAAAGTGAGTTGGTAACGGTGGCTTTAAAAAGAGTTGAACTAGACAACGATCATGATCAAATGACCTTTGCCTTTAAAGATTCTTCCATTAATCTTCTTCCAAATACTTCAGGGGTTCGAAATGCTAGAGAAGCCGTGTTTGCCGCTCAAATGGCCAGGGAAGCTTTGGGAACGAACTGGGTGAAAGTAGAAATACATCCAGATCCCAAATATTTACTTCCTGACCCTGTGGAAACTTTAAAAGCTTGCGAAGAACTGGTGAAATTGGGCTTTGTTGTGATGCCCTATATCCATGCAGATCCAGTATTATGTAAACGCCTTGAAGAAGTGGGAGCGCAATGTGTAATGCCTTTGGGAGCTCCCATTGGGAGTAACAAAGGTTTAAAAACACTAGATTTCCTGGAAATTATAATTGAACAAAGTAATGTACCTGTGATTATAGATGCAGGAATTGGAAGTCCATCTCACGCCGCCTACGCGATGGAAATTGGAGCTGATGCTGTTTTGGTGAATACGGCGATTGCTGTTTCCCAGGACCCTATATCAATAGCAAAAGCCTTTAAAATGGCTGTAGAAGCCGGTAGAATGGCCTATACCGCGAAACTAGCCCCACAAAGACAGCAAGCCGAAGCAAGTAGTCCATTAACCCAATTCTTATATGAGTAGTTTTAAACATATTTTAAATCAATATTCCTGGGATGATGTGCTGCAAAGCATTTTTGCCAAAACAGAAGCCGATGTGCATGCTGCACTGCAAAGCAATAAGAGGGATCTCGAAGATTTTAAAGCGCTTATTTCTCCTGCTGCAACACCTTTTCTCGAACAAATGGCGCAGCAGAGCAGGACGATCACCAAAAAGCGCTTTGGGAATACTATGCAGATGTATGCCCCCATGTACCTTAGCAATGAATGCCAGAACATTTGCACCTATTGCGGATTTAGTATGACGAACAAAATCCCCAGAAAAACGTTGAGCGATGCAGAGATAATTAAAGAAGCCGAATTTTTAAAGTCTAAAGGCTATGATCACATTTTGTTGGTTACAGGAGAAGCGAACAAAACTGTGGGAGTTGATTATATGTGTAATGCAGTGAAGCTGTTAAGACCTTTTTTCTCAAATATTTCCATTGAAATTCAGCCGCTAGATCAGGATGAATATGAGAAACTGATTGAAAGCGGACTTTATGCCACGCTGGTTTACCAGGAAACTTATCATCGGGAGACTTATAAAATTCATCACCCAAAAGGGAAAAAATCAAATTTTGATTATCGTCTGGAAACGGCCGACCGACTGGGGAGAGCGGAAATTCACAAAATAGGAATTGGTGCTCTTTTTGGACTGGAAGACTGGAGGGCCGATAGCTTTTTTACTGCCTTGCACCTTAAATATTTACAAAAAACTTATTGGAAAACTAGATACTCAATATCATTTCCTCGGTTAAGACCATTTAGCGGCGGATTAGAACCAAAAATAGAAATGACAGATCCTGATCTGCTTCAGGTAATTTGCGCCTATAGGCTATTGGATGAAGAGGTAGAATTATCTATTTCTACTCGGGAAAATGAAATTTTCAGGAATAATATTGTCCACCTTGGCATTACTTCAATGAGTGCCGAATCTAAAACAAATCCTGGAGGCTATACGGTTGAGCCACAGTCTCTGGAGCAATTCGAAATTTCAGATGAAAGAAGTACAGAATTTATTGCAGAAATGCTGTCTAAAAATGGAATAGAACCCGTTTGGAAAGATTGGGAAAAAAGCTGGTAAATATGTTGATAGAAAAAGAAAAGAAGCGTTATCTCCGACATGTCCTTCTGGAAGAATTAGGGGAAGTAGGCCAGGTAAAACTGAAGCATGCAAAAGTACTGGTAATAGGAGCAGGGGGTCTTGGATGCCCGGTTTTACAATACCTTACTGCCGCTGGAGTGGGGAAGTTGGGGATTATAGATGATGATCTTGTAGATAGCTCCAATTTACAACGGCAGATTCTTTTTTCAGAAAAAGATGTAGGGGAGTTGAAAATACGAGCAGCTAAAAAACGGCTGCAACAGATGAATTCAAATATTGAAATCATAACCTATAACAAGAGACTTACTGAAAAAAATGCACTCCATTTGTTCTCCAAATATGATATTATAGTTGATGGGAGTGATAACTTCAGTACTAAATATCTGGCAAATGATGCTGCCGTTCTGGCCAATAAACCATTGGTATTTGGTTCAATCTTTAAATTTGAGGGGCAGGTTTCGGTATTCAATTATCAAAACGGTCCTACGTATAGATGTCTTTTTCCGCAACCCAGCTCTTCCAAGAAGATGCCCTCTTGTAGCGAAACAGGTGTTCTGGGGATTTTACCAGGTATTATAGGTAACCTGCAGGCAAATGAAGTACTAAAAATGATATTAGGAATCGGAAATGTATTATCAGGAAAACTTCTTCTTTTTGATACCCTTAAAATGCAAACCCTAGTGCTACCTTTCAATAGAAACTGGGAGAAAAGGGACACCAAATTGGAAGAACTAAATTTTTCATGCGAAAGCATTCCTATTGTTTCAGTTTCTTATCAAGAGTACTTAAAATCACCGGATTCTTTTACCTTATTAGATGTTAGGAATCGTGAAGAACGTGAACTATACAGTTTTGATGGATTGCACATTCCCCTTCCGGAGCTAGAAAACAGGTATAGTGAATTAGCTCCTGAAGATAATTTGCTGATTTATTGTGCATCAGGAAAGCGAAGCTTAAAAGCAATTTCTATCCTGGATCGTTTATTTCCAGAAAAAAAAATATATAACCTTAAAGGAGGATTGCAAAAAATGAAATAGTCTTTATGCCGTTTTATAATTAGGAGAAAGGCTTGTAATATATTTGAGTTTTAGAAATTATTCGATGGATATCACTAAATCAAAAAAAAACACTGAAAATCAATAGATTAACAGTGTTTTTATATCCGTTTAAATACGGTTCGTCGGGATGACAGGATTTGAACCTGCGACCCCACGCCCCCCAGGCTCAAATTTTACATTTCCTTTAGTTACATTTATTTTCTTATAGATTGATTATCAATACTTTATGAGTTTTAGGTGTGTATCTAAATTCTTTTGTTTTACCTTTATATGGTAATTTGTTGTACGTATGTTGTACGGATTTATAACCTATATTGTATTGATTTACAGCATTTGTAGTATGAATTTCAAGAATTTGTTGTACGGATTTTGAACATTAAAAATTAAAAAATGGCGGTCGTAAAATTAATATTGCATAAGGTTAGACGTGCTGATGGTACTTTTCCTGTCAGCTTAAGAGTAACTAAAAACAGGAAAACTAAATATTTCAAAACTATATTTAATGTATTTCCTGAAGAATGGGATCCAAATGCCCAATTATTCAATAAAAAACATAAAAACCATCTTCAGGACAACAGGCTACTTTTAAAATTTAAAGAACGTGCTTTTAGGGTTTATTCCGAGCTACAGCTTAAAAATGAAAGTTTTCGAATTTCTGAATTTGAAAATGCTTTTCGAGTAACCTCCAATCCTGAATCAAAGAATTTTTTTAATTTCTGGAATGATTTAATTCAAGAATTTAACTCAGCCGGCAGAACCGGAAATGCAAGAATCCATAATGAAGCTTTACTAGCCTTTAAAAAATTCAAGTTATCGACTCGACTGGAGTTCGAGGACATTACTGTTGCATACTTGTCAAAATTTGAAACGCATTTGCGTTCACAGGGAGGAAATGATGGTGGTATCAGTTTGCGAATGCGAACAATTAGAGCTGTTTTTAATAAAGCCATTGCCCGCGATATAATTTCAGCGGACGTTTATCCTTTTAAAAATTATAAAATTTCTAAGCTTAAAAGTAAGCCTGCGAAAAGAGCTCTTGATTTTACCGAGATAATGAAAATCATAAAGATGGATATATCAAAGTACCCACATCTTTTACATAGCCATAAATATTTTGTTTTCAGCTTTTATACCCGTGGAATGAATTTCGCTGATCAAATTAATTTGAAGTGGTCCCAAATTAATGGTGATAAAATATTTTACACCCGTTCCAAATCGAAAGGAAATTTTAATATTACTATTCTGCCACCTGTTAGGGACATTTTAAATTATTTTAAAGCAAGATCGATTGGCACAAAATATGTTTTTCCTTTACTCTTGCAAGATAACTTGACCCCGCTCCAAATTGAAAACCGTAAACATAAGACGCTAAGTAAGTATAATAAAGATTTAAAGGAGATCGCTTCTATCTGTAATATTGATAAAACTTTAACCAGCTATGTAGCTCGACATAGTTTTGCGAATAGCTTAAAACAAATGGGCGTTGCCACAGATGTTATAAGCGAGTCACTGGGACATCAAAACCTAACTATAACCCAGGCTTATTTAAAAGAATTGGATAGCTCAGTATTGGATGCAGCAAGTGAATTGCTACTTTAATTCCTTAGTTAGACTATAATTTTTCACAAAGTATTCAATATATTTGGGAAGTTGAGTACCGAGGAAATAAGGTAGATTCATCAATAAATAAGGAGTGCCATCAGTTGTTTTTGCTTCTTCAATATTGAATTTTCCACCATAAATTCTTATTGCGTAAGGATGATTTGCTCTTTCCATAAATTGATGTAAGGATTTTAAAGTGCCTTTTGCTCCAGATTTTATTTCTATGGGAATCACTTTGTCTTCATATGGATATACCAAATCAACTTCAGAAGATGCCTGGTTTTTCTCTCTTACCCAAAAATTTGGTTTTGCGTTTGTTATGGTATTTAATGAAATTAACTCCTGGGTAATTAAATGTGGAATTATAGCTCCTTTAAAAGAGTTGCTTAGATCTTCCATTCCCAACATTTTCGCCTGAATTCCAAGAGCGTGATTTATCAATCCAGTGTCCAAAAACTGAAGCCTAGGTGACTTTTTTAAATTTGATTTTATGGGATTCTCTGTATCTGTGGTAGGATAGATAAGCTGTATTATTTTGGCATCATCTAAATTTCGCATAGCCTCACCAACTTCTCTTGACCTATAATTGGAATTACCAAAATTCTGGAATTTAATACGCTCATCTACATATAAATGAGCAACTTCCATAACATGTTTTATTACACGTCTTTCTGTAGCATTAGAAGTGTATTTTTCCACATCATCCCGATAAGTACCCCAAATACTTTCATAAACCTTTGGCAAGTCGGCCAAACTTTTAGTTTTTAAATCAGTTTTAACGACTTCTGGCATTCCACCAATAATTGCATACCTATGAAATAGATCCATTAGTGCCGTATATGCAAAAGGTTTAATCGGAATACTGTTTAATTGCTCAAATGCCGACTTTTGATCGACAGCTTTTAAATATTCAGCAAAGTTCAGAGGATATAGATATAAGTATTCGATACGACCCACAGGAAAACTTTTCACATCTTTTATGGCAAACTCCAATAAAGAACCTGCAGCAATAACATGCAATTGCGGTCTATCTTCATAAAAATAACGTAATAATTGGATAGCTTTGGGCAATTCCTGAATTTCGTCTATGAATAAGAGGGTATTATTTATGTTCTTGGTAGGTATATTATTAGTCAAGAATAGAGCCTCCACTATAGTTTCCACGTCATCGTATTCTTCAAATACTCTCCTGTCTGCTCCTTTCTCTAAATTTAAAAATATAGAGTTTTTATAATTTTTTGCGAAATCATTTACTAAAGTGGTTTTACCAACTTGTCTTGCTCCTCTTATTACTAAAGGCTTTCTATCCTTATTTTCTTTCCACTTTTTCAGATGTCCACTGATATGCCTTACAAAATTCATAGTTTTTCGTTACAAAATATGGGTAAATATAAAATAAATTTGTTACAAAATATGGGTTAATTATGATAAATATTGTAATAAAATAAGGGTGAATTAACTACTTGTTTGACCTGTTCATAAAAAAATATTATCGTTTATGTTTTTTTAGTAACCTACGATAAACATTTCCACACTAAGAATTAAGCTTATGATTTCAGTAATCATTCGATAAATTTTAATTCATAGACTTAAGGTCTAGCGTCTTACGGTGTGAGAGTTCGAGTCTCTCCACCAGCACAAAGGGATAAGCCGGCTTGAAAGAGTCGGCTTATCTGTTTGGGTACAACATTGATTGAATTTATATGATTTTGTTAATTTACGTTCAATTAACATGAAAAATATTGAAATGCTTCAGGAATATATGATTGAGATTTTTGTGATGCATGGAGTTAAGACCTTATTTACCGTATGTTTTATTACTAGTCCATTATAAAATTAAACCCGGAGGTGATGATGCTGGAGCTAAAAGAAGTATCTCTATCATATTGATAGAATTTTAAATCTATACTTTTAAGTCCGAATTTCCAGATATGGGCTTTTGTGAAAATATCTGTGTAGGAAATCCCAAAGCCAAATTGATTTGCATTGTATTCAGATAAGTCATAATCAGATGTGTAAAATTCATCAGTAGACAAAGCGGTTTCATATGGTCTAAAATAATCTGCTGCTGTTTGATTGTAAAAGCGATAAGAGGGATACAGTGTAAACTTATCGGTAATTTTAATCGGAGCTTCAATACTTGCCGTATGCGAAGTTATGCCCCAATCATCAAAATAATACCTGTAAAAAGTTCTAAGCACAACAACCTCATTTAAGTACCAATTCAATCTTCCGCCAATTGCAACTTTAAATCTACTATCAGGTAGCTTCTCAACATCATCCGCTAGTTGGAAGTTATCTATAAAAGAATTTGGTACGTCACTAAAATAAACCCGTTGGAAGGGGGTAGATAATAGTCCTTGTTGTTGTACGAAATCTAAAGCTAAAGATCCCTGAACATTTTTATGAAGTATTTGTGAAAAACCAAATCCTAAGGAATAAGAATTACGTCCTTCACTATCAAAAGGTGTGAAGTTGGGGTTGTAATTGGTGTTTCCGGTGATATTATTTCGGGTGAACAAAGGATTATTCAATCTATTGCCATTTTCTCCAAAAGGTCTTAACTCTATAGGATAAATAGCATTCCATGAATCAATATATACATTACCACTGATGCTTAGTTCTGTATTTTTTTCATTGAAAAGCCTTGTATAACTGCCGCCCAAGCCTGCCGAAAAATAATCATATTCGGTTGATACAGATAGTTTGGTAGACCAAATTTCATTTCGATCATCAGAACTGTGACTATAGCTTCCTGTTACATTTCCCCATAAGTCACTGCGAGAAGCTCCTGATGATGCCTGAAATGGGTCTGCGGGACCATCGTCAAAAGGATCTATATTACTTGATGATGCTGAGGTGTAGGCAGAAACACCTGCATCAATAGTTAATATATCATCATCGTTAAGAGGTATAGAAACTACAAATGTGCCAGTAGCATCTGTTAATTCTTCGGTCCCAATACCGCCACTTACCGCTGCATTATCTCCATCCTGGGTATAATAGCTTGATAAGAAATCTATTTCGGTAGTTTCCAAAACTCGTTTTTTATACTCTGTGGTTGATCCTTCGGAAGTTTGCGAGTAGGATTTTACGAAAGCGATTAAACAAAAAATAATAATTATACGTTTCATTATTTTTATTTTATCAATTACAGCCGCAGCCTCCACCTGTTTTCCCGCCATTGGCACCTACTGCCGCCTCACGATAAGAATGAGCCGTGGTCACATTACGATCGGCTTTTTTTTCTGATAAGGTCATATCGGGATCATTGATATTTACTTTTTCGTATTCCTTTACTACCGCACAACTAAAAAGAGAGGTAGTTATAAAGGCCATTATTATATATCTCTTTATCATAACTTATCTATTTCTATATTCTTTGATTTTATAATATTCCCTTTATCATCAATAATGATATACTCTATTTGTGGTAATTGATTGATGCGGTCTAAACCTGCTTCCTGGCCCATGACAAAAACTGAGGTGGCTAAAGCATCAGCCAATTCTGCTTTTGGAGCAAAAACCGTTACACTTATAATTCCGCTTGAAGGATATCCTGTTCTTGGATCTATTATGTGTGAAAATCGCTTGCCGTTGAGTTTTACATATTTTTCATAATTACCAGATGTCACAACTGCCCCGTTGCTAATAGGTAGCAAAGCAAATACTTTGTTCTTGTCCATTGGATTTGTGATGGCAACCTTCCATTCTTTACCATTAGGTTGCTTGCCCCAGGTATTCATATCTCCAGAGGCATTTATAATTCCTGAGGGGACTCCTTTTGAAATGAGTAAATCTTTGGCTTTATCGGCAGCATAACCTTTACCAATAGCACCAAAGCCAATTTTCATTCCTTTTAGTCTAAGAAACACTGTGCTATTATCTTTATTTAAAATTATGTTTTGGAACCCAACTTTTTCAACCGATGCTGTAATTTCGGCAGGAGAAGGCATTTGTTTCATGCTTCCATCAAACTTCCAAATATGATCCATGGATGCGTAGCTAATGTCAAAAGCTCCATCTGTAAGTTTTGAAATACCGATGGAACGTTCTATCAGTTCAAAAAGTTCTGCATCTACCTTTACGGGTTTAATTCCTGCATTTAGGTTTATTCCTGATGTTTGCGATTTGGCATCCCAGGAGGAAATGAGCTTCTCTATCCTCGTGATTTCTGTAATTGCAGTAGCGATATGTTTATTAGCTTCAACAGAGTCTTTTGCAACTACTGTGATATCAAAACGACTACCCATAAGTTTGAGTGTTCGTTTATAAGGCTGTTGCGCTATAGAATAAAGCGTAACAAAGCTTAATAATATAGTAAATATATACTTCAAAATTATTCGGTAAAAGCGTTTAACTCTTTAATGTACTGCTCTGGAGTGGTCTTTTTATAACCTGTTTTTCCTAAAACATTGCCATTAGCGTCTAAAACAACAACAAAAGGGAAAATACCGTTACTGTTGTAGGTTTCTGCTAATTTTGCGTTTGCCTTTGCTTGTGTTTCTGATAGGGAATTTTCTCTTTTTCGAGGGAAATCTGCCTGCAACATCACATAATGTTCTGATGCATATTTCTTAAAAGCTGCTGTACTCCATACCTGGCGGTCTAACTTTATGCAAGGTGCACACCAATCAGATCCCTGAAAAACAAGAACGATGGGTTTATCTTCTGTTGAAGCTGTTTTCTTGGCTTTTTCAAAATCTGTTTGCCATTCCTGGGCGTATATTGTGCTTAGATTTAGTAAAACAACTACTAGTATTAATATTTTCTTTTTCATTTCTAGAGATTTATTATTTTAAAACGTTTCCATCTTTTCTTTCGTATTGACCCTTTTAAGAGTTTTTGGCAATACCAGCGCTTTAATTATTTTAAATACTGTTGTAGCTCCAAAACCATTTATAGCCGGGAGATGACCTAGCTCAAAATAGGCTTTATACTACTTATTTGCATATATTTTATTTTTGCTATTAAAATCTAAAAGTTTAAGATTTTTAGTTACAGACTCCTCAATTTTATCATAATCTTTGTTTTTGATGATAACTTTAAAAGTTTCATTTTCAGCGGTTTTGCTCTTTAAATTTTCAATTGAAATATTCTGTATTTCACCCTTGCTATAAAACTGACTTGAATAGCTTTTACTGCCTAAGTAATAGATATTTCCGTCAAAATCTTCAATATTCTGTAGAAGGTATTTATCAGTTTTACTATAAAATTCTAAATTATTACTCACAAGACTAAATATCGTAGTAGCAACTACCAAACCCGGGAAAATTAAACTTACAACAATGATTGTCTTTTTCATTTTTATTTCTGCCCAGTAATAGTCTATGAGCAGGGCAATAGGTACAATAGAAGGTAGGATATAAGTATGGATCAAACTTTTGGAGAATGTAAAGAAAAAGGGCGTCCATAGTAGCCAGAGCAAAAGAAAGAAAACCCACCTATCCTTTATTAAGCTGTTTTTACGTTTCCAGAGTTTTACTGCTAATATTTGTATCCAGGGAAATGCAAATGCAAAGAGAAATAACCATATAATGCCAAGAGGCTGAGATTTGGCAAACCCATATTTATCGCCATCCCAACTGGAGTCAAAAAATCGTTTAAAATGTTCTCCAACAATAAAATATTCTAAAAAACCATTGGTATTCATTTCTGCCAAATAATACCATGGAACTGTAATTGCTAAAGTTAAAAGTGAACCTGAAATTAAAGGAATTTGTTTAAAAAATTTCTTGTATTCTTTAAAATAGATGACCCAGATAAAAATGGGAGGCACTGTTAAAACTAAAACAAGAGGTCCCTTGCTTAAAAGTCCTATCCCTATAAATGCAAATATCAAATAATCCCAATAGCTTAATTTATCACGATTTATTGCTTTCCAAAAACTCAAAAAAATTAAAGCCACTGAGAAAGAAAGTATAGTATCTGTTGAAACTACTCCAGTATGGAGTAAAAATTCTGGAATAGTCATTAATACAAATCCCGAAAAATAAATAGCGTTTTTATTTTTTACGAACCTTGTTATAACAATAATGAGGAAAAAGCCAGCCAGAAGATAAGGTAAGCGCACGGCAAACTCATTAACACCAAAAACCTTCATGCTCAAAGCCGATAACCACGTAGATAATGGGGGTTTTGCCCAAAAAGGAACACCGTAATCAATTTGAGGAGTAATCCAGTTGCCGGTTTCCTGCATTATTCTAGCAATCTCAGCATACCTGGCTTCAGTTTTGTCCATCAAAGGAACATAAGCGTTTAGGATAGCCCGAAGAATGAATAAAATTACAATACCAGAAAGATATATATACTTACTTTTAAATTTCACGGTATTGCTTTTTTATGAGATAAAAATCGAACCACATTTTAAAAAAGTAGGAGAGTTTAACCTTAGATCCGCCAGCATCTATCCAGGAATTCAAAGGAATTTCTACAGACATTTGATTTAATTCATTTCGAGTATAAAGATTTATAATTCGAAAAAATATTTCAACATCAAACAACCACTTAGAGATAAAACTTTCCTCAAACACTGGTTTGGCCAATTTAGCATCAAAAACCTTGCATCCACATTGGGTGTCATAAACTGGAATATGTAATAAATTAGATATTAGGGTTGCTACAAACCTACCCGAATAATGTCTAAATTGAGACCTTATAATTATGTTATCAATTTTTGAAATCCTTGAGCCAAAAGCGAATAAGATATCTTTGGTTACCAATTTAGAAATAGATATACATTCTTCTAACGAAACAGATAAGTCGGCATCTAAATAGGCGATTCTGTCAAATTTTAATCCCTTGTCTAAACTATATAGCATACCTTTTCTAATTGCTTCTCCTTTACCATTGTTTTGTTTGGATATACAGATATGAACTTGCGATTTAAACAAATCCTGAATTTCTTTTAAAATAGATAACGTATTATCTGTTGAGCCATCTTCTGAAAAGACCAGGCTTACACCTGGAGTATTTTTCAAAAAATTGATAAAAGCATGTTTATCAATTTTATTGAACTCATTATAACAAGGTATTACAATAATCATTTCATTTCAATAATAGTTAGAGCTTATAAGCGCATTGTTTTATAACGTTCTTACTCCTCATACTTATCTAAAGGAATCATTTTAGCATCGTTTCGAATCTCAGAGTGTCTAATTTCACCACCACTTGAGCCTACATATGTGGCTAATACTCCATCAACTAATGCTATCAACAAACATAAAATCATGAGGTACTTAGTAAATTTCATTTTTTTTAATTCCAAAATGAAGGTGAGCAGTGATAAACCTCCTAGAATCAAGGTTAGGGTATAAAAAGTTTCTGCATATTCTTCATGTGTATGGATAAGGGTTTCGCTGATACCTTCCAGGTTTTCTATTACTTCTTCTGCTCCCTCTCCCGTGTAGAAAGCTGCAATAGAAGTTGTGGCACTAAAGATGAAAATCCCCAATGCAGTAAGTTTTACTTCTGCCTTATTGAAAACTAATCCTGCAATAAGAACAAGTATTCCAATCAATAATCCCACAATGGGTAGATGATTGACGATTAAATGATAATGTGCATCGTTCATGATTTATTCTGTTATTAAGGTAAAAGCACCTTTGGTTAAAAACTGGTCATCTTGCTTAAAGTCGGAACTGTTTTTAATGATGGTAAAATCACCAAAATCGTCTCCCGGTAAAACCTCACGACGTTTAAAAATGTAGTTGCTATCCGTTTTTTTATCTAAAACCAGCACGTAATAGGTATCTTCCAATGAAACGATACTTTCTGTAGGTAGTGCTTTTTCTTCCTTTTTATCGGTAATGATCTGGGCTTGTACAAACATTCCCGTGGCAAAACTGTTCTTTTTTTTCTCATCCTTAAAATGTCCATGTACTTTCACAGTTCTTTTTTCTTCATTTATAGAGGTACCTACCAAATGTACCTTGCCCTCAATGGTATCGGCATTGGCTTCAGGAATGCTAAACCTTATATCCTGGCCTTTTTTGATTTTCATCACATCTTTTTCAAAGACGTTTAGTTCAATATGCAAATGGTCACGATCTATGATTTGCATAAACTCATCTGCTGCCGAAACGTACATCCCGTTATTGATCTTCATTTCGGTAATACTTCCAGAAATAGGTGCATAGATGCGAATAGTTGAAGATATATTGCCGTTTTCAACCGTTTCCGGGTTTAAATTCAGCATTTGTAATTTTTTGCGAAGAGCTTGATATTTGGCCAGGTTACGTTTATATTCGCTTTCGGATTTGAGAAAATTTCTTTCAGAAGTGATTTTTTCCTCCAGAAGTGTTTTCTGTCTTTGGTATTCAGATTTTAAATAGTTCATTTGCTGCATTGCATCCAGATAATCCTGCTGCATTTGCACATAATCTGGGTTTTCCAGGCTTACCAGAAATTGCCCTTTCTTAACTTCATCACCAATAAGCAAAGGAGTTTCTCTAACATATCCGTCGGCAAAAGAACTCACCATGGCCTTATTTTCTGGCGGGACATCTATCATACCGGTAGTTTCAACACTTACCGGAAAGCTGTTTTCTTTAATTTTCCCCAATTCCATATCACTGCCTTCAAATTGCGCAAAGCTTAATTGTATGCCGCCATCGCTGGAATTAGTGGTCGCTTCCTCACTATTTTCTTTTTCTGAATCTCCGCAGGAAGACATGAATAGTACGGCAAGAAGTATAAATATAGATTTTAAATTATTTGTCATGAGATCAGCTTATAAGGTTAAATAATTTATCTGGAGTACGGTTTGGTTATACGCGTTCAGGTTTTCGTAATACGAAAGAATGATATTATAGGAGTTTTCAAGACTCTGGATATATTCAAAAAAATCTATCTCCCCGTTCTTATAGCTTAAATTTGCTGTTTTTATAATTTCTTCAGAAAGGCCTTTTCCTTCATTTTCATAATAGGAAAGCGCTTGCTGATGCTTATTTAGTTGTTGAAGAAGTTGCTTGTATGCTGAATTCAATCTTATTTCATAATCTGCAGTTTCCTGCTCGGCCGCCTGTCTCGCAATATTTGCAGCTTTTATTTTCGAAGAATTCCCGAAGAACAAAAGTGGAATATGAACGCCAACCTGATAGCCTTTTAAAGGAGTATCTATAACATCATTATTAAATTGAAAGTAACTTAAACTGATATCGGGCAGCAGATTTTGCTTTTCCAGTGCAGCCCGGGCCTGGAAAAAATCATTACGATTTTGGTATAATTCCAAACCGGGATTACTCTGAATTTCTAAGTTTGTAATGCTTAGCTTTTCTAATGGAACCTTTTTTATAATAATTTCCAGATCAGTATTGATTAATGGTTTCAGTTTTTCGAAAGAAATACCAAGCTCATTCTGCGCTTGCTTTAATTGAGTTTCCAACTGCTTTTGTTTAGCTCTTGCAGTTATCTTTTCCAGGTAATTAGTTTCGCCCAGTTCAAATCTTCTTTTAGCGGCATAAGCAAATTTTTGATACAAACTATCCAGATCTTCATATACAGCAATCCTGGCTTTTTCATATTGCAGCTGATAATATACTCGTGAGACTTCCTGTTCCAGGTTTAACTGCTTTAGCTTAAAGGTGCTTTGTTCCTGCTTAAAACTAGTTTTAAAGACTTTCTTACGTGCAAAGTATACAGTGGGAAAATTAAAAAGCTGGCGCACGCCTAGAACATCAAGTGATTGATCGCCTGCACGGTTGCTCTCGTCATTTCCAAAATAAGCTTCTGTTTTGTCAAAAGTAAAGGCACTTCCAACAAGTGCATCGGCTTCATCAACCCGTAGAGAAGAGGCCTGGAGGCCAAAATTGTTTTCAAATGCCATTTTCTTCAATTCTTCTACATTTTCAATAGTAGTGATCTTAGTTTCCTGTGAAAAACCTGAAAAACCAACCAATAATAGAAGAATAGTTAAAGGCTTTACACGAAGCTTATCTTTGGACTTTCCCTTATTCTTTTTCTCTTTATTAAAGATGGAATATATTACCGGTAATACGATTAACGTAAGCAGGGTAGAGGTGATCAAGCCGCCAATTACCACCGTAGCCAGGGGACGTTGTACTTCTGCACCTGCACCGGTCGAAATGGCCATTGGTAAAAAACCTAAAGCTGCGGCAGATGCTGTTAGCAATACAGCACGTAACCTGTTCTGTGCTCCATTTACAATAAGATCATCATCATTTTTCATTCCCTCTTCTCTTAACTCTTTAAATTGTTCTATTAGTACGATCCCGTTTAGCACGGCAATACCAAATAGAGCGATAAATCCAACTCCGGCAGAGATACTAAAAGGCATTCCACGTAGCCATAGCAATAGAACTCCTCCTACTGCAGCTAATGGAATAGCTGAAAATATCATTAGTGCTTCTCTAAAGGTTCCAAAAGCGAAATACAAAAGGATAAAAATGAGCACCAATGCGATGGGAACGGCAATTTTTAGGCGTGAGGTGGCACTTTGTAAATTCTCAAATTGTCCGCCATAAGTGATGCTATACCCGGGAGGTAAACTAATATTGGCATCTATAGTTGTACTTATCTTATTTACAACAGTTTGTAAATCACTATCTCTTACGTTTATTCCAACTACAATACGCCTTTGGGTATTATCACGAGAAATTTTCGCGGCTCCCTTTTGGTAAGTAATATCTGCCAGTTCGCTTAGAGGAACCTTTTCTCCAGAAGGAGTATCTACATAAAGGTTCTTTAAATTAGAAATGTCCTGACGTCTGTCTTTTTGCAGTCTTAGCACCATATCGAAACGTTTCTCCCCTTCAAATACACTTCCCATGGTTGCTCCTGAAAAGCCCATGGTAATAATTTTATTTAGATCTGCTATGTTAAGGCCGTAGCGCGCAATCTTTTCACGCTTGTAGTTTACGTTCATCTGCGGAAGACCCACAATTTTTTCAACGACCACGTCTGAAGCTCCTTCTACATCCTTGATGAGATTTTTGATCTTTTGTGCTTTGGTATTTAATATATCCAGGTTTTCCCCAAAGATCTTCACGGCAATATCGGCACGAACCCCGGTGATCAATTCATTAAAACGCATTTCTATGGGCTGGGTGAATTCGATTTCTATTCCCGGAATTATAGCCAAAGCTTCTTTAAACCTATCAGCCAGCTCATCTTTTGAATCAGCCGAAACCCATTCACCTTTCGGTTTTAGTGAAACAATAACATCACTTTCTTCCATAGACATCGGGTCGGTAGGAACTTCTGCTGCACCTATACGGCTTACTACCTGGTCTACTTCTGGAAAGCTGTCAATAAGTATATTTTCAATTCTTGTGGTAGTTTCAATGGTTTTACTTAGGGAAGTACCGGTCTTTAAGACAGGTTGAATTACAAAATCACCTTCATCTAACTGCGGAATAAATTCACCGCCCATTCTACTGTAAATAAAGCCTGAAATTAAAAGCAGTATAACAGCCATTCCTAGTACCAGTTTTTTTCGGCTTAGTGCCCAAATAATTGAAGGTTTGTATATTCGGTTTAAAAATTTGATGAGCCTAACAGATATATTTTTTTCTGAAGGTTCTTTTGATTTTAAAAATAGTGCCGAGGCTACCGGGACATAAGTGAGACAGAAGATCATTGCTCCAATCAATGCGAAACTAAAAGTAAGAGCCATTGGGCGGAACATTTTACCTTCCACACCGCTTAAAGATAGAATAGGAATAAAAACAATAAGAATAATCAATTGCCCAAATATCGCTGAATTCATCATTTTTGAAGCGCTATCATAGGTAACCCTGTCTTTCAGGTTTCCGAGTTCTTGTTTGTCCAGATCTTCATATTCATCTTGTTTTCGGGTAAGTTTAAAGGCTGTAAACTCTACGATAATTACCGCACCGTCTATAATAATTCCAAAATCTATCGCTCCCAAACTCATTAAATTGGCATCAACCCCAAAGATGTACATAAGGGAGAGCGCAAATAGTAGACATAACGGAATTACCGAAGCCACCACTAATCCAGAGCGGAGGTTTCCAAGCAGTAGAACCACCACAAAAATAACGATGAGGCATCCTAGAATAAGGTTTTCGGCAATGGTAAAAGTGGTTCTTCCTATAAGTTCGCTGCGATCTAAAAAAGGTTTAATCACAACCCCTTCCGGAAGCGATTTCGAGATATTTTCTACACGTTCTTTTACCGCTTGAATAACTTTATTGGAATTAGCACCTTTAAGCATCATAACCTGCCCAAGAACGGTTTCACCTTTGCCGTTGGCGGTAATGGCACCAAAACGAGTTGCCTGTCCAAAACCAACTTCAGCAACATCCTTAATATAAACCGGGGTGTTATTTTCATTTTTAACCACTATGTTCCTTATGTCTTCTAATGAAGTAACCCGACCCTGACCACGAATAAAATATGCTTGATTCACCTTTTCAATATAACCACCACCGGCTACGCTATTATTATTCTGAAGCGCGGTGAAGAGTTGCGAAATGGAAATATCCATCGCATTTAGTTTTTTTGAATTGATGGCAACTTCATATTCTTTTACATACCCGCCCCAGGCATTAATTTCTACAACACCACTAATACCCGATAATTGTCTTTTTACGATCCAGTCTTGAATAGTTCTAAGATCTTCAGCAGAGTAGCGATCTTCATATCCAGGTTTGGTATCTAAAGTATACTGGTAAATTTCACCCAAACCGGTAGTAATGGGGCCCATTTCTGGTTTTCCGAATCCGTCAGGTATTTTTTCAGAAGCAGATTTTATTTTCTCTGCTATAAGCTGCCTGGGCAAATAGGTGCCAAGATTTTCTTCAAATACAATTGTAACCACAGACAATCCAAATTTAGATACCGAACGTATTTCCTTAACTCCGGGTAAATTGGCCATTTCTAATTCTACCGGATATGTAATGTATTGCTCCATATCCTGAGTAGAAAGATTCTGGGAAGTGGTAATTACCTGTACCTGATTGTTGGTAACATCTGGTACTGCACCAACCGGGATTTGAGATAGGGAGTATAATCCAAAACCAATGATAAAGGCGGTAAAAAGAAGAATAATTAATTTATGGGAAATACTAAATTTAATAATACGGTTCAGCATAATTCCTATGGTGTTTATCAATGATAATCTTGGACCTTATCTAAGGTGAAATTTTTAATGACACTCCAAAATTATAGTGATAACCTAAGGCTTTCCTCAAGCCTTTCTTAAGATTGACTTAAGACTGTAAATTATGCTAAACTTACTCCAAATAAGTAGCCTACCAATGCCGTTAAACCCATTGCAGCCGTACCCCAGAATGTTATGCGGAAAATAGCTTTTATAATATTTGAGCCTCCCATTTTTGCTGATAAAATTCCTAAAATCACTAAGAATAAAATTGCAAAGGCGTATAAGAGATATTCCATAAAATTTATGGGAGCGAACAAGGTAACGAAAAGGGGTAAAAGGCCACCTGTGCTAAAAGCTATTCCCGACGTCCATGCAGCTTGAAATGGTTTGGCCTGGGCTATTTCATTGATTCCTAATTCATCCCTTACATGTGTTCCCAAGGCATCATAAGCCGTAAGTTCCTTAGCCACAAGCATAGCTGTTTCTTTTTTCAATCCTCGTTTTTCATAAATTTCAGTTAACCGTTGCAATTCTAACTCCGGCATCTCTTTAAGCTCTTGTTTTTCGCGATCGATATCAGCCTTTTCAACATCGGTTTGTGAACTTACAGAAACATATTCTCCTGCTGCCATGGATAAGGCACCTGCTACTAATCCAGCAACTGTGGCCAAAATAATAGGTTCTCTAAAATCACTAGCCGTAGCTACACCAATGGCAAGACTGGCGGTAGATAGAATACCGTCATTTGCACCAAGCACCGCTGCTCGTAACCAGTTGCTTCTATGTATATAATGATTGTCTAAATAGTCGTCTAGTGAATTGTCCATAATATGATCTTTTAATTCAGCATCTGAAAAACCTTTTAATACTTTTAACGCCAGTAACAGATTTTTAATTCCTTTTTAAAAACAAGACAGTAACACTGGTCCCATGGCCAAAAGTACTTTCAATCTGTAATTCGGCTCCTATGGCATCTGCGCATTTTTTTGAGATAGCGAGACCCAGCCCGTTGCCTGTTATTTTTTTGTGACTAAGCGCATCAGACCTGAAAAAGCTATCGTAAATTTTGGTCAAATCTTCTTCCTTTATTCCAATCCCTTCATCTGTGATCGTACAAATAATTTTATCTTCAACCGTTTTAATCCCAATATGTATGGTTGAATCAGCATTTGCATATTTAACAGCATTACCTATAATATTGTCAATAATTATTTTGCTGTAATAATAAAGACCGTGGGCTTTATCTGAATGATTAAAATCGAGATTTATCTTTAAGTTCTTCTCATTTATCCTATCCTTAAATTTAGATATTGATTCATCAATCAGTTTGGGCAGGGCAGTCCATTCGTTGTTTATTTTGTGTTGGTTTGAATTATCTAAACGGGCTAGTAGCAGTAGTTGCTCCAGCGTAGAAGTCATTCGGTCTATTTCACTTAAACTGTACCTAATTTTATCTTCGTATTCTACCTGGCTTCTCGGTTTTCTTATCAGTACTTCCAGGGTGCCCCTAAGGGTAGCAAGCGGGGTCCTTAGTTCGTGCGAGGCATCAGAGGTGAACTGTTTTTCTCTTTCTATAGCCTTTTCAATACGTTCAAGGAGTGCATTAAAATTAGTTGAAAGTTCGTGAATCTCGTCCTGGTGTTGAGGTATACTTACTCGTTCATTGAGGTTGTTTTTGGTAATTCTTGTAATGGTAGTGCTAATTTCACGGATGGGTTTAATGCTTCTTCCAGCTAAAAAACGAGAAACGAAATACACGCCAATTAAAACAATAAAGTAAGAGATCAATAATACATTTCTTAGTTTTGAAATGACCGCCAGGGATGACTCAGAAGACATAGCCGCTAGCATATACCCTTTTATTTTTCCGTTGCTCTCTATGGGCAATTGAACCTGCCTGATATTTTTTTGATTCAACTTAGCATTAAAATGTCCTCCAAATTCTGCTGGTTTAAACGGTAGACTATCCAGCTTCAGGTTGGGGGATTTATCCATAAGATTGCCTTGCTTACCCATTACTTGAATAAATACAGGATGAACTTCACTTTCACGATGTTCGCGTTCTGCCCATTCTGCTTTATTAATAAAATAGATGCGCTCTCCGCTAATTGCTATTTCACCCGTATGTTTATTTGCTTCATAGGAAAGGTCGCTGTCAAGGTTTTGTATTACGGTTTTTTTTACGGTAAAAAAGATAGCACCGAAAACCAGGGCCATTAAAGTTGCCGTGGCTACAATGTAATGATAGGTAATTCTGTTTTTAAAATTCAGGTTCATGATTCTTTTGCGATATAGCCCACTCCGCGAACTGTTTGGATATAATTTTCATCCTCAGATAATGCAAGTTTCTTTCTCAAAGCATTAATATATACATCAATGACTCCGGTATTGTACTCAAAGTGAATATCCCAAACACTTTCTATAATTCGGGTTCGTCTGCACACTTTGCCTTTATTGCGCATTAAGTATTCTAGCAGTCCAAATTCTTTTTGGGTAAGATGAATTTCATCAGCATTTTTATATACCTCATGTGTTTCGGTATTCAAAGTGATATTACCTAAAGTAAACAGAGAGTGTTCCCCTGATTTTGGCCTGAGCTGTACTTTGATACGCTCTAGAAGTTCTTCAAAATGAAAAGGCTTTTTAATATAATCGTTTGCACCAGATTGTAAACCAAACACGGTTTCGTCAAGAGTGTCTTTCGCGGTAAGAATAATGATAGGTGTTTCCTGAAATTCTTTCCTGAATTGCCTACAAATTTCAATTCCACTTATACCCGGTAACATCCAGTCTAATAAAAGCAAGTCATATTCGCCTGATAAAGCTAAATGAAGGCCTTTTTTTCCCTCCTCGGCAATATCTACAGCATAAGATTCTTCCTCCAACCCTTGTTTTAGAAAAGCTGCAATTCCCGCTTCGTCTTCTACGATTAATATTCTCATTATTCAAATATTCATTAAACTGGTTTAAGTATCGATTAAAAGCTTCTTAAGATTAGCTTAAGTATGATTTTATTTTCAGTTATAGTACCCTACAAAAGTCCTTCTCATATTGTGTATAGTTGTCTATATTTTAGACTAAATTATGCTTTTTTATGAAAGATTTTAGAAGGTACAAAAAGGTAAGAACTTAAAATTGTAGTTCACAGTAAACTCGGTTTTTTGGGCTAAAAGAGATTAAATATGCCTGAATTAGCATTTTTATTCTAATAATATTTGGAGGCTATAAGGTATAAAATGACTTTATTGGCTAAAATTGCTTTCAGAAATATTAATAAACAAAATTATTTGCTGATTTTCAGTGTTCTATAAGATCTTTTATTCATTAGTCCGGGGTCTGTTTTTTTGGTAAATTCTAACAATACTTATATAAGGTTTTCAGGAATTTCACTTTACTGGGAATTTTTTCTAATAAAGGTTTAAAATTGTATGCCAGCCCCATATCTACCATAACTTTCGCCGGATCCTATGCTGTTTTTATAGTGTATGGGAAATTAAGCGTAAAGTAAAAACAGCATAGGGCGCTACCTACACTCTTATACAAAACCAGTAAATTTAAACCTGTTATCAGGGCCTTTGAACCCATTTACGTGAATATCCATTCATTATCCCCTGATCTAAAAAATTGCTGTAATTTTTTACTAATTTTTTACCTCAAATTTCAAGGGTTTTACTGAGGGTTTCAGGGCATTTGCCAAAATTTTACTAATTTTTTCAAAGGGTCATTTGTCATTACAAACCCTGGTATCCACCCTGTATCCACTCGCAGTATGCCTCCTGGATTTCTGGATATGCTGCAAAATAATCTTCATAATGCTTATTCTGTGATTCCATAATCGTTCTGTAAACTTCAAAGTTTTCTTCTACTTTTTCTTGGGAGGTATACCCAAAATAACCCACTGAACCCAGAGCAATGATTCCTGAGATTCCTAAAAGAATCAGCAGGTAATTGGGTATGATCCTGGCGCGCTTTAATTTCCGATCTATCTCCTTTAGTATTTCATCTGTTTTTTCCTTTTCCAATTCCTGTTTTTGCAGGAATGTGTTCAGGTTCTTTTCCAATGCTGCCGTGCTGATGGGGATGCTCATCTTGACCAGTTGTCCTGAAAGCTTTTGAAGCTCCAGCACTGCCGTTTTGAAATCCTTCATTTCATCGGCCATCAACTCCATAATTTCATCTAGCTTTTTCATCTCTTAAAATTTTAATATCCCATACCTATACCGGTATCTCTTATAATTTTTATTGTTCCTTTTACAAGCTCTTTAGCTATTTTAGTAGATAGATTGCTGCTTAGTTGCACTGTCTTATCCAATACCTGAAAAGTTTTAGGTACTTCATTTATCCTAGTAAAACTCCGGTTTTGTGAGATCTGGGGAATTAACCTATTCCCGCTCATCGAACGGTCCACTTCACTGGCTTTTAGATTTACTCCTTTGTATTCCACCCGAAACCCCTGTAGTTGATTGGCTTTATTGATGGTGGGAATCACTTCTACCTTTTGAGCTTTCATTTTACTGATATATTCATCCAGCGATTTTGGTCTGGTTTGAAGCACCCGATCATTTATATTTTTAATTTGTTGTCTCAGATGTTTCAATTCGTGTAATTTTTCATTCTGTACTTCCCGAACCCTGGTCAGCCCTAATTCTTTGGCAACATTATCGGCAGCTATCTGGCTTCTTTTTCCAATAAAGCTGTCGTTATAGGCTTTACCATCGAAACCAATTCTGTTGGTATAGATATGAACGTGGGTATGCGCTTTATCCCGATGCACAAATCCAATAGATTGATTGTTTTGCAGGTTCATCTCTTTTAAAAATTTTTTAGCGAGTTCTTCCAGTTCCTTTTTGCTTAGATCCTTGCCGTCCTCAATTGTTGGGCTAACTATAAAACTTAAGGTGTTATTGGTACACCGTAGGTTTTGCGACTGGATTATCCTAAACTCTTCGGCTATTTCCGCGGGAGTATCTCCGGCCACGTGTTCTCTTAAAACGACTTCAGCTTCTTTTTCCTGGTTCCAGCCATAGGATATGGAAACCCTGGTGCCTGAAACGCTATGTCCTTTACCAATCATTTTTTAAAGTTTTTTAAATGTGTCCTGATTTCTTTCGCCAGGTCTTCCACAGTTTTGGCCAGCTTTGGATCCCGCTTTCTAAACATATTCCCAATGCGGGTAAAATTGTTCTTGTACTTTACCAGCATCTGGTAAATCTCCAGTTGTTCCGGGGTGATCCGTTCTACAATATTTTTATCAAAGGCTGTAGCTCTTATATATTCCGAAAGGGAAATTCCTGCCCTGGCCGCCCTTCTTTGGAGTAGCTTCTTCTCGTAGATCGAGCATCGTACCTGGATGTATTCCCTTTTCATTTTTTTCTTTTTAAAACCTTTGCAACCATCGGGCGCAAAGCAAGATTGTCATTACAATGACACATCTTGCTTTTCCCTTTCAACTGAATTCTCCGATAGGCATTTACCATTTACCTACGCATCATTATTTAAAGTCAGGGATTTTTTACAGCTTTCAATTTTTCATTTAGATCTATATAGTCACAGTAGGAATTGCTGCAATCAGTCACATTCTGAAACTGATTTAAAAGTGAGCCAGCTGCTTTTTTACCTGCCGGATCATTATCCAGATAAAGCAGTACCTTTTCATATTTAGGGATGAGCATTTTAATCCTTTGCAAAAAAGCCAGGGAGTTTAAAATGATGCAATCTGAATTTTGCACCAAATCTTCATCAATAGTAGCCAGGGAAAGAAAATCAAACATCCCCTCCGTGATGATTAACTGCTTAGATTGTCTTTCAAAAAATGAAAAGGTTTTTGGTCTACTGGAAGTTTTAAAGTATTTGTTTCTAAGTTCCCAGCCTCTTTTATAATTTTCAAGGCCAAGTGCAAAAAACCGTTTTCCTTTACAGCGATACCAAACCTGTCTACAGTATTTTCTACCAATCTCATAAGGTATATTCCGTGAGTTCAGATAATCAATTAATGCTTTAAGATGAATAATTTGAACATCCAGGATACTAATTTCCGGTTCCTTAGAAATAGGCTCAATATCCGGCGGGCTAAAAGAAAGAGAGCTCATATCGCCCTTTAAAAATTTCAGGGTTTCCCTTACAGACCAGGATTTCATAAGCATAATTAGATCTATGGTATTCCCTCCTGTTCCCAATCCGAAGTCAAACCATAAGTTTTTAACTAAAGAGACGCTAAAAGAGGCTTGGGTTTCTGACCGCAGGGGACTCAGAAACCAAGCTTCTTTTTCCGATGTTCTGGTGGGAAAGTGCCCTAATTTTGCCAGCGTTTTTACGATGCAAATATTACGGGCACTTTTACACGATAAGTTATTTAAGTCCATTATTTAATTTTTAAGTTACCTATTTACCCAAGCCAGTAAAACCAGGGCTTTTAATTCATTTTTTGCTGTTTTTCGTATCTACCCTATCTACCCTATCTACCCAAAAAGGTAATTGTGGTAGATTATTTTAAATTCTATTTACCCAGTGAAACCCCCTTTGTTAACAGCCCTTTCCAAGGTTTGGGTAATTAGGGTAAATAGATTTTATAAAACTTCTAAAGGAGAGGTCTTAAACCGCTGTTTGACCAGGTAGCCATATCTTCCATTTTGGGTTGATTTTACCCTTTCAAAGTTCAGGGCTCTCATTGCTCTACCCATATTGTAAATATTCAGTCTCGGATTAATACAATTGAGCTGTAACACTATATCTGAAGCCGTTTTAAAGTCGGCGGGGTCTAAGCTCTTGACATAGTATTTACAGAGCAGTTCTTCTTCCATACTGGCTTCTCGATAAGTTTTGTTCCTTTCTTCATTTGCAATGATATCCTCCAGGGTCAGTTCCGGGTTAAATTGTTCATCCACATAGGCCAGGTAATAAGCCTGAGCCCATACTTTATCTATATCCACTTCCTGGGAATAAGTGAAATCAATTTTACCAACAAGCTCAAAACATAACCAGCGCACAGAACCGGTTTCATCATTAAGAAAGGTTGCCCTGTTGGTAGATCCTATAAAACTGCAGGTCCTTCGCAGGTTTGAGTTTTTACGGTCATAAGGCAGCCTTTCATTGATCATCGTTTTAGAGAAATAAGCTTTAAGCGCATTAATTTCTTTTCTGGCCAGCACAGATAATTCATCTAAATTGATGATGAAATTCCTGGTAAGTTGGATCCTGGCGTCTTTATCCGTAGTCATATCTTCAGCAAAATACTTTGATAAAGCCGGGGGACAGAGAAACCTGCACCAGGTAGACTTTCCTGAATTTTGTTCTGAATGCACTAAAACCAAACATTGCTTATTGAAATAGTTTTCTTCCAGCGCACCCTTAACTGTTCTTACCAGCCATTTCCTAAAATGATAAAGAAATTGCTCAGATTCTTTAGCCGGAAGGTATGAAGCGAGTGTTCTTATATGATCTCCACCCACCCATTTTGGAAGCTTATCAAAGTATTCCGCAATCGGGTTAAATCTGGGAATTAGGTTAGACCGTAAATAGATGTCCAGTTTACCCGGATTAATCTCTATGTTCGATTTCGCTAATTCTATAAGTAGAGAATTCACTTCAAAATCTTCCCAGATAGTTGCCTCCTTAATCCGTATCTGAAATTCGTGAGATATTTCGTTAAACCTGATATCATATTTTTCAGAAACATACTCATCCACAGCGTCGTAGATCGTTTTTTTCTTCTGCTCAGAAACCTGATAGAGTATAAGTTTATTCTTTTCCATAATCTTTCATTTTAGAAACTATTTTTTCTGGTATTATAGACCATCAAAACTTTATTGAAATTCCCGGTAATAGTGGATATCACTACTATTTTATAGTAATTCATACCCAGCAGTAGATAGGATGAATTTTTCATCAACATATTTTTTATGGTTGAGTAAAAAAGCAAGTGATTACTTGCGATTCTTCAATAGGCTCTTGTTAAACTGATCCTCCAGGTAGGCATCGGTTAGGTCCGGTTCCCCGAGGAGCCAGGCATCGATCTTTTCCTTATCGAAAAACTTCTGACGGATGTTTGGGTTGTTCCCCATTGGGATAAGCTTTAAATGGGTAAGCTTATAGATCTTACTTTTGGAGAGACCTGTATATTGGGCTAGGTCTTCCACGTTCATTACTTTTTTGGTGTGGGACAGAAGTACTTTAATATCCTCCAATAAACCCACTACTTGTTCCTGCTCATTCATAACTATATGGTTAAATTAAAAATGAGTAAAAGGCCTTTTACGATTTTGTACAGGACAAACTTAGGAAAGTAAATACCTATAAATCAATAGGATAATTCAAATAAAAAGGGAATTATGCTATAATTATTCTTTATTTAGCATCTGCCGTATGAATTTTCGCTGGTTTCGGGAATTAATTTTTTCCTGGTCGTTTTTCCAGGCGGAAAAACTGGTTTTTAAAGTGTTTTCTTTAAGCGGTTCGTTGTTCATCAAAAAGGAATTTATCAATAGTTGGAAAAAGTCACGTTTCCTTTCTCCGGAGAAATCTTGAATTCCACCAACTAACAATTCATCGAATAAGACAAAGAGAATTCTATGGTTTGCGGAATCCCCACTTTTATTCCCAACGGTAAAATTAATTTTCGCCCTAACCTTTAGGCCTTTAAGTAACCTATAGAATTGCTCTTTAGCATTTTTATCAAGGTTGATGTATTCAAACCTTATCTGGAACTTATTAATGGGTTCCATTTTAAAATTATGCCGATCGGTTTCCAGGTGTTTATCTGATTCATAGAATATGGCTAGCCAAACCAAAACTACCGTCAGTACTATAAGAGGTATTAGAAAATAGAAATAACCATCTATAATGGTTTTGACACCAAAAATTAAACTGAAACTTAAAACGAAAAGGATAAAGAAGGAAAGGATAAAAAGAATTAGGTTGGTGACATTTCCCTCTATTTTGTCCTCAATGAAATCATTTATTCCAGATCTTAATCTAGCCAGTGCTTTTCCAGACTCAAGAATAAATTTTTCCATAGTTACCAACCTTTCAGTCTATTAAATATAGCTAAAAGAAAAATAATAAGGTATTCCAGGAATTGGTCAAATTAATTACAAGAGGAAATTTTTTTAAAATAAGGTCGAATAGGGGAGTCATCAAATTTAATAACAACATAATAATAAAATAATTGAAATTTTGGAAATAGGAATTACAAAGTACAATTCTCCATTATTCGGTTACTCTGATGTATTTCGGAATCTTTTCGAACGTTTTATTTCTTGGGTAAAGCCTGTATTTTTTTAAATAAGTATCAAATTGAAGCTTCCAAAAAATTGAAGATTTTGTAATCAAAAATAATCCCTGGAAATTGTTGTACGTATGTTGTACGGATAGAAAATAAAAAGGCTTCCGATCTCTCGGAAGCCCCGTATTTACTGGTCGGGATGACAAGATTCGAACTTGCGACCCCACGCCCCCCAGGCGTATACGCTACCAGACTGCGCCACATCCCGATTCAAAAATCAATTTTAGTTTTCAAAAGCCGACATTTTAAATTTTCGGTTTTTATCTTATAGACTACAATTAAATAGTAGCCAAAAGTCAAAATTGAGGTGCAAATTAAAGGGCTTATTTGCTATTATCAAAACGAAAAGCTTCTTTTTTGAGCGCTTAATTATATCCCTTGTTAAGAAGCTGATATTCAGTCTATAATTTTTATATTTTGAATATTATTAAAAAAGCTACTTAATCATAGATCAACTTAGATCTATTGAATGTTTCTCTGAATTTTCTCTATGGCATTTTGTATAGATTTATCGGGCTCTATAATATTATTACTTCCCCAAAATTGTAAATCTGTGAAACCTGAAATATCATCGGCCATAACCACTCTTTTGCTGAGGAAGTTTTCGTTCCTTTTGATACGGTCTTCTGTTTCAGGCCGCCAGTTGGTTACAGCCATTTCAGAATTTACCTGGTATCTTGAATTAAATAATTTTCTTTTCCAATTCACTACAAAAAGAAGCTTTGCATTAGAATATCCAAAATACCATCTTCCGTCTTGCTGATGGTAGTCAATATCATACATAACTTCAATAGGATAAACTTTGGTTCCACCCGGTTTTTTATTTACAAACATATTGGTGGCTGCACGCCTGTTATCTACATTCATATTTAACTTAGCTCTCACAAGACTTTGTGTTTCCGCATCTATAAAGAGAGTGCCAAAAAACCAGGGCATTTCTTTATTCCTATCTTTAAAACTTACTACATAGAGATAACGGTTATCAATTTGTGTGGGCTCTTCAAAATTGAATTCATAATTGTCTAAACTCCGTTCGTAAAAAAGATAATCGGGGTATTTCATCACATCTATAAAAAGTGTATTAAAAGGCCCACCACGTAATTTAAGCGCCAGAGTATCTAAGCGATCATAATCGGCAGTTTTACGAGCTTTAACTAGCTCAATATCTTCTTCTCCATAATCACTGTATGGTTTTTTATGAATTTTCACAACGGCTTCACTTAAAGAAACGTTTCTATTGCCTTTACTGATACTTTCTCTATAGAAAGCAGTCATTTCAGTAGGTCTGTTAATATAGTTATCACCACGATTTTCGAGCATGGTGTACACTAACTTTCTAGCATCACCAGCTTTATAAACTTTTACTTCTGAAAGTTCCTCTACCACGGGATCCAGATAAATTATAGTACCCTTTGATTTAAAATAACTAAGAGGTAAGTTTTTACTCTGGTATCCTAAATAAGAAATATTTACCGTGGCGGGAGCTATTCCTTTTGGTACTTTTAGGGAAAATTTTCCTTCAGAATTTGTAACTGTAGAAATATTGGATTCATTTACCGATAGGTGAGCGTTCATAATTACATCCTCATTATTAGAATTAAGCACTTCACCTTTATATTCTACATAATCCTGAGGTGTATTTTGTGAAATAATTTTCGCATTTAGGGGTGTATAGCTAATAAGCAGACCCATAAAAAGAAAAATTAGGCTTTTAAAATTTTTCATAGCTGTAAAGTTTTGATATTCATTATAATATACGAAAAATTTGAGATAAATAATAGTGAGTTATTTATATTCAGAAATAATTTGAGCTGTTTCCTAAATAGGAATTCGTAAAAGGCAAAAAAATGATTAATTTCGAGAGGAAAAGATCATAGATTTCAGGCATAAATTATGGGGCACGAGCATCATCAGCATTCTTCAGGAAAAAACCTTAAACTTGCGTTTTTCTTAAATCTGGGATTTACCATCCTGGAGTTTATTGGTGGGATCTACGTAAATAGCATCGCTATAATTTCAGATGCAGTACATGATCTTGGAGATAGCCTTTCTTTAGGTACTTCCTGGTATCTTGATCATAAATCCCAACAAAAAAGTGATTCAAAATTTTCCTTTGGTTACAGGAGGTTTTCACTTTTAGGTGCTCTTATTAACAGCCTTGTGCTTATAGCAGGCTCGGTATATGTAATTTATGAAGCAGTGGGAAGATTAATGAATCCCGAGCATTCTGATGCTCAGGGAATGATGATTTTTGCACTAATAGGGGTGTTGGTAAATGGTTTTGCCGCATGGAAATTAAGTAGTGGTAAAACGCTTAATGAAAAAGTGATTTCGTGGCATCTTATGGAAGATGTATTGGGATGGGCGGCCGTGTTGGTGGTTTCCATTATTCTTCAGTTTAAAGATATCCATTACCTGGATCCTGCTTTGTCACTTGCCATTACTTTATATATTCTTTGGAATGTATTTAAAAGACTAAAAGAGACACTTTTTATTTTCTTGCAAGGGACTCCGGCAGATATTAATTTGAAAGAAGTAACCCAGAAAATTGAAAGCATCCAGGGAGTAGCTTCTTCCCACCATGTGCACATTTGGTCTCAGGAAGGTGAACATCACGTGTTTACGGCCCATGTTAAGCTTCAGAATATCAATAAATTTGAAGAGTATATAAAGCTGAAAAGTGCTGTGTTGAATTCTCTTGATACTTATAATTTTGAACATTTTACAGTTCAGTTTGAGTTGGACTCAGAAACCTGTAGTTTAGAATAGAAGTTTTTTCTATAATGTTTAACTTCTCTTTTAAGATTATTGAATTTGTGATTATTTTTTGATAGTTCCTAACAAATTAGCCTTCAGTAGTTCATCGATTACTTGGGGGTTCTTATAAGCCATCGTTATAGTAATTCCTCAGAATCTTTGTATTTTTGAGGTTACTAACTAGCAAATCAACCTAAATTTCTTCAAATCACCCTACATTGAAGAGAGCGTGTTGGAAGTCTGTGTTAAATACAGATAGATAAATCTTAATTATGTCGTGGTACGTTTTATACACCAAACCAAGAACAGAAAAGAGAGTGGCCGAACGTTTGGAACAAATGGGGGTAGAGGTTTACTGTCCTTTAATTACCGAAATTAAACAGTGGAAAGATCGCAAAAAAAAACTGAAAACCCCGCTTTTTAAATCCTATGTCTTTATTAGATTGCAGGAAAATAACCGTAATCAGGTTTTTGATGTTCCTGGGGTTGTTCGCTATTTATTCTGGCTTGGAAAACCCGCAATGGTACGAAACGAAGAAATTATGGTTATCCAGGAATGGTTGGACGGAGATAAAGTGGATGATGCAAAAGTAGAACACCTTAATGAAGGCGATCAAATAAGCATTAAGAACGGAGTCTTTAAAGACCAGGAAGCCATTATTCGTGAAGTTGGTAAAAGGAAAATGAGACTTATTCTCCCAAAATTAGGGTGTACAGTAGAAGTTTTAACTAAAGAGGTGATTTAATTGTTTAAAATAAAGAAATTAATTTTCAACTCACAACTCACAACTTCACCGTCAAACTACTATATCCCTGTCCGTTTCGGGTTAATTGAATTTGGGTAGCAATACGTTCTTTTAAGGAGGCCACGTGACTTATAATACCAATGGTTTTACCAGATTCTGCTTGCAGTTTTTCTAAAGTGTCCAGGGTTTGATCTAAAGTTTCAGGATCTAAAGTCCCAAAACCTTCATCAATAAATAAACTATTAATTTCAACGTTTCTTGAAGCAAGATCAGATAGAGCCAGGGCCAGTGATAAGCTTAATAGGAAAGTCTCGCCACCAGAAAGGGTTTTAACCGATCGTCTTTGTCCGCCCATATCTTCGTCTATAGCAACCAGGCCGTCGTCTTCTTCTTCGTTTGCTTTGTCTATTTTATAACGTTCACTTAGATCTTTTAACCTCACATTTGCCAGGTAGATTAATTGTGAAAGAGTGAGATCTTGCGCAAAATCATTGAATTTTTTTCCCTGCCTATCCCCAATTAGCGTATTTAAAAGACGCCAACGTTTGCTTTGTTTTTCTTTTTCAGCAATTTGATTTTCCAGTTGTTTTAATTTGGACAAGTAATCTTTATTATTTTCTAGTTTTCTTCGCAATTCTTCACAAATTGACTGAAAAAGCTCAAATTCTTGCTGTTTTCGTGATTGTTCCGTAGCTAAATCTACTGTAGTACGTTCGCTTTCATTTGCCTTAAATTCGATTAATTGCTTTTGTAAAGTAGAAATTCCGGTGGTGACATTACTTTTTTCTCTTAAAATACTGTCTTTTTGGTCTTTTAACTTCAGGAATTTATTACCCGGTAACAAGGCCTTAAATGCTCTTTCAATAGATTCAAAACCTTGTTTTATAATTTCCGGTTGAAGCTTTGCCAGCAGTAGTTCGTATTTTTCTACCTGCTGACTTAATTGCTCTTTTTGCTGTTTTTGGTTTTCTTTTAAGTAATTCTTTTCCTGAATTAAGGCATTCCATTTATCCATGAACTCCCGGCTGTCTTCCACAATATTATTTCCTGAATAACTTGATTGAAGTTGCTTCTGTAATAATTTACCTTGTTGAAGAATATTATCTAATTCTCCCAAAATCGGCAGCCCTGTAGCTATTGCACTTAGTTTTTGTTGTTTAGTTTGAAATGCTTCAAGACTTTCAATTTTTGTATTAATCGTCTTAGTATAACTTTCCCAATCTATCTTTTCTTCAAAATGAAAATCTGGATATTTTTCGCTAAATATTTGCTTATTTTCCGAAACCCGATTTTCAATCTCAATTAATTCCTTTTTCGCTTTTTGCAGTGATTCTTCTATATGCACAAATTTCGACTGCGCCTGGGTGAGTTTTGTACTTTGGTTTTCTATTTCTTTGCTTCTTGCTGAAATTTTCACTTCAAGCTCGTCTTCAAGCTCTGGAAGATGTTCAGAGTAAGGATGCTCTATAGAACCACATAGCGGACAGGCTTCTCCGGTTTTTAGCGATTTTCTAAGCTCTTCTAACTTCGCGGTTTTTAGCTGATTGTCCTTTTTAAGCTGAAGTATTTCTAAATCCTTTTTTAAGGAAACAAGTAGGTCTTTTTCTTTCTCAATAACTTTAGGTAAAGCTTCCAGTTCCGGTTGATATGCCTGAATATCTTTAGTAAGTTTTGAACTATTTGCCTCGAGCTGGAGTTTTTTTTCAGAAAACTGCCTGGCTTCAAGCGCCTTTTCTAAATCGTTTTTTAAACGCGATTTTTCGGAACTTAGTTTTTCTAAATCCACTTCCTTCAAATCAGTTTGGAGTTGTTCCTTCTGCTGAAGTTGCTCAGTTTGAAGTTCTTCCAGTAGTTTCTTTCCGGTTTTTAAATCATTTTCCGGAAAGTTTAGTCTTAATTCTCTTATTTCGGTTTTAAATAACTGTAGCTTACTTTTATAATCACGTCCCAAAGAAGTTTTCTCATCCTGTAGCTTTACTATTTTTTCGGTAAAAAGATTCAGTTTTTCTTTTAAATTTTCCGCACTAACATCTTCCTGCACAAAAGATTTTACCTGATGAATAAACCCGGAGGTATTATCTTTATTCGCTTCAATTTTTTCCGAGGTCTTTCCCAGGTTTTCTTTTAAACTTTGTAATTCCTGCTGAAATCTGTTCCAGGATTGCAATTCTTCTGCAATGGGTTGCAATTTCTCGTGTTGGTTAAGACGTTCACCATATTCAGCTTCAAATGCTTTAAGCTGTTGATTCAGTTTTGATTCTTCCTCCTGTAAACCGCTTATTTCTTTTTCCTGCTTTTTAATGTTTTGCTTTAACTCCAGCTGTTTTTCAATCAGCTTCAGATCATTCTGCAAACTTTCAGTCTGAGTAGTTTTTTCTTTTAAATCTTTATTGAAAGTTTCAAGATCTTCTTTAGAAAGCAAATACGATTCAAAGAGTTTTATTTCGTTTTGCTGGGATTCAATTTCTTTAGTTTCGTTTTTAAAACGTTCAAAAGCTTTAATGCCTAATTGGCGATAAATGCCTGTACCAGTAATTTTTTCCAGTAATTCCCCGCGTTCTTCTTTTTTAGCCGAAAGAAATTTAGCAAAATCGCCCTGTGCCAGTAAAACCGATTTAATAAACTGATCGTAATTTAAACCGATTAATTCTTCATTTTTTCCCGGAACTTCAGATTTTTTAAGATCTAATAACGAGTTATCCTGAAGATTGGCAATCTCCATATTATAATCGTTGAGGTTTCCATTTCGATTCACCTCAATGCTCCAGGAAGAAGTAAAACGACCTGCACCTGTTTCATAAGTAACTTTAGCGAAGGCTTCTTTTTGATTTCTGGTAAGGATGGCTCCTTTTTCCCTAATTTCTTTTTTACTGATTTTACCTAGCCGTGGTACCTGGTTAAAAAGCGCCAGCGAGATCACATCAAGAATGCTACTCTTTCCACTTCCGGTTGGACCGGTGATGGCAAACAGCGTATTCCCCGAAAACGGAGCAGCTTCAAAATCTATAAAATTTTCACCTTTCAAAGAATTAATGTTTTTAAAGGCTATGCTTAGAATCTTCATTGTTTAAGCTTTTTTAGATTGATGCACTTCTTCAAGAATTTCATTAAAAGCGCTCATTAATTCCTTACGAGTTTCTTCATCTTCTTCTTGTTTCTCTACTAATTTTTGAAAAACATCTAAAGGTTGCAGATCTTCCAATTGTTGTTTTTCTTCATAAAGTTCACCACTACCACTAATTTTGTTTTTAAAACTGGCGCGATGTTTTACGATTTCGTAACCTTCAACCTTAAAATTATCGACCAACTGATCCAGTTCATAAATTTTATTAGAGTCAAAATTCTCTTCCTGTAGTTCAATTTCAATTAAAGACGCGAGTCCTTCCCGATCTTGCAGCTCTTTTAATTTCTGCTGAAGTTTTCCCAGATTTCCAGTAATTTTCAATAATGCTCTAAAACCTGGAATTTCTATACTTTTTGGTTCCCAACCGGTCTCGGTATCCAATAGAAGAACACGGTTCTTATTAGTACGCTCACTAAACGAAAGTGGAATAGGAGATCCGCTGTAAAAAGTGGGAGTAGCTGCATTTACTCTTTGTGGTTTATGAATATGCCCAAGTGCGATATAATTATAATAATCTCCAAACTGAAGCGCATTAAAAGCCGCCTGGTTGCCAATTTGAATATCTCGTTCACTTTCTGAGGTTTCTGCACCGGCAGCAAAAAGGTGGCCCATCGCGATTGTTGGAATTTCCGGAAATTCAGTTTTACAAATTTTAGCGGTTTCTAAAAATGTTTGCTGAATTCCTTTTCGTAAAGCTTCCAGCCTGTCTTCATAAGAATTTCCCTGGCTGGCAGTTCTTAAATCGGCATCCCGCAAATAGGGGAGGGCGGCAATAAGAAGTTCGGTTTTGCTTTTATCATTTTTAATAGGAATAATACATTCTGAAAGATCATCGGGCAAACCGCCAATAATATGAATATCTAATTCGCGTAACACTTCCTGTGGGGCATTCAGCATAGTTGGGGAGTCATGATTGCCACCGGTAAGAATAATCTTGCAGTCTAATCGCTTCAGCTTCATTAAAGCTTTAAAATATTGCTGCCTTGCTTCCGAAGAAGGATTAGCCAGGTCAAAAACATCTCCCGACACTAATAAAACTTTTACGTCATTTTTAGTGATACAATTGCAAAGCCAATCTATAAAAAGATCAAAATCTGGTTGTAAACTGTGTTTATGTAGTTTTTTACCAATATGCCAATCGGCGGTATGCAGAATTTTCATAGAAATGGGTTAAGAATTTGTGCCCGTGTTAAAGTTCGAAAATAATAAAAATTGGTCGTTTAAAATATTCCGTTTAAACCTGAATATTTTTAATTTTATAGTTTAAGTAAATTAGCTCGCGTTAGGGCCAGGAGTGATTAAAAGGAAAAATTTTTGAATATCGAGCTATCTCGATGCTTCAAGCCGGAGCATTTAATCTAGATTATCGAGTAAATAACTAAAATCGTGGAAAAAGTTCCTCACCAAAAATACGATCCCCTTGAAGAAAAATTAAACGTAGCTTCTCACGGCTTTGGCCTGGTTTTAAGTATTCTTGGTCTTGTTTTACTAATATTAAGAGCCAATGAATTAGGCGAAACCGTACATCTTGTGAGTTTCAGTATTTTTGGTGCAAGTATGATTTTACTATACGCCGCTTCTACATTTTACCATAGTGCCACTAATAAAAGTCTTCGCTATAAATTAAATATTCTTGATCACGCCTCCATTTATGTACTTATTGCAGGAAGCTATACGCCTTTTGCACTTGTGACTTTAGAAGGATGGATAGGGTGGACCATTTTTGGTGTTGTATGGGGAATTGCACTTACTGGGATTGTACTTAAACTTTTCTTTACGGATAAATACAAAACCCTTTCTACTATTATGTATGTGCTTATGGGCTGGATTATTGTTTTTGCCATTAAGCCTCTGTACGACAATTTAAGTTCTGAAGGTTTATGGTGGTTGTTTGCCGGAGGAATTTCCTATACTATTGGTGCCGTGTTATTTAGTTTTGATAAGGTGAGATTTAACCACGCTATTTTTCACGTTTTTGTACTTTTTGGAACCTTTTGCCACTATCTTTCTATTTATTTTTATGTTTTGCCCGGATAGACTTTCGGTTAAAAACAGCCTTATCTCAATTTAAATACTAATTTTAGCTTCTGAAAAAGCATATTTTCAGAATTAATAAATATCAGGGAATATTATATGTTACAGGAATTAAAAGAGGCCTACGGTTTTATTTTTGAAGATGAACTTATTGAAGAAATTAACAGCGTTGGCAAGCTACAGTTTAAAGCGCAGGGAAAAAAAATTATAGAGATTGGTGAATACGTGAAAATGATGCCTTTACTAATTGAAGGCGCTATTAAGATTATGCGTGAAGATAAAGATGGAGATGAACTCTTATTGTATTTTTTAGAACGTGGTGATACCTGTGCAATGACACTTTCTTGCTGTCTTGGGCAAACTAAAAGTGAAATTAGGGCTGTGGCAGAGCGGGATACAAAATTGATTTTGATTCCTATTGAAAAAATGGAAGAATGGATCTCAAAATATAAATCCTGGCGGGATTTTGTTTTTGCGAGCTATCAGGCTCGTCTTACAGAAATGTTAGATACCATAGATACTATTGCATTTATGAATATGGATCAGCGTTTAATGAAATATCTTGAAGATAAAGCGAAGATCAATCAAAATGAAATAATTGCTGTTACCCATCAACAAATTGCCTACGATTTGCATACTTCCAGGGTGGTGATTTCCAGGTTGCTAAAAAAACTGGAGCTTGACGGAAAGATTAAGCTACAACGAAACAGTATAGAAATAATGGCACTTTAGTCTTCTGTAACCCTTGTTACTGTATAAGCCCCTTATTGCAAGTACTTTTGCGCCAACATAAAAATAAGATATGGAAATACTAGGTTATTTTGGAGCATTAATAATTGGCGTTGTCCTGGGCCTTATTGGAGGTGGCGGCTCTATATTAACAGTTCCGGTGCTGGTCTATTTACTGGCAATTAACCCTGTAACAGCTACAGCTTACTCCCTTTTTGTAGTAGGTGCATCCTCTTTGGTGGGGGCATTTAAAAATATGCAAAAGAAACTGGTAGATTTTAGAACAGCTATTGTGTTTTCTATTCCTGCATTTATAGCTGTCTACGCTACTCGAAAGTATATGGTGCCGGCCATTCCCGAATCTCTTTTTAATATAGGTGACTTTGAAATCACGAAAAACATAGGGATTATGCTGTTTTTCGCGATCATTATGATTCTGGCTTCGGTCTCGATGATTAGGGAAAATGGCAAGAAAAAAGCAGATGCAGTAGAAATAAGTTACAACTACCCATTGATTATAATTGAAGGTATTGTGGTTGGAGTATTAACCGGAATTGTTGGTGCCGGTGGAGGATTTTTAATTATCCCGGCCCTGGTGCTACTGGCTAAGCTCCCAATGAAAAAGGCAGTTGCTACTTCTTTATTAATTATTGCCATTAAATCACTTATTGGGTTTATTGGTGATGTCCAAAATATGGATATCAACTGGGTGTTTTTAGCTATTTTCACAGGACTTTCAGTAATAGGCATGTTTATAGGAATTTACCTTAATAAATTTATAGACGGAAAGAAACTGAAAAAAGGTTTTGGTTGGTTTGTCTTAATAATGGGGATTTATATTATTTGGGCCGAAATATCATAGAATTTTGCGATTTTAGATTGAGATAAAACTGAAATAAATGCACTATAAAAACTACATTTTTGTTGGAATACAACTTGTACTTTTTATTGCTTTTATTTTTGAAATAGATGCTTTAAAATTTAACCGGCTGGAAGTGCTCCAACCGATTTTTTTAGTATTAAGTGGGCTGGGATTCTTATTTATACTTATAGCGCTACTGCAACTAAATACCAATCTATCGCCTTTCCCTAAACCAAAGAATAATGCCACTTTAATTACTTCTGGAGTTTATAAAAATGTTAGGCATCCTATTTATTCAGGAATCCTCTTTGCGCTGTTTTTTCTGGCCTTGTATTTTAATTCGTTTTATAAGCTTGGCATCGTGCTCTTATTAGTTTTACTTTTTTGGTATAAATCAAAATATGAAGAAGAGCAATTGTGTTTAAAGTATCCAAACTATCGTGATTACCGTCAGAACACTGGTAGATTTTTGCCTAAATTTATTAGTTGAAAATTATATTGATACGCTTTTTTTGATATCATTATAATTTGGTAGATAGCTCTTTATTTTGGAACCCTATCCAGTATTTTATTGATTACATTATGGAAGTTCATAAAAAAGAAGTATAGAATTACGAGTAGATATCTGACCGTTTTTCATATTATTTTACTGCTATTTACACCACTTTACGCTCATTTTCCCTATATTATTATTACAGCAGAGAAAGAAGTAAGTTTGTTGGCAAACCTGGCGCCAGATGCTACCATTAGTAATTTGGCAATTATGCTCCTAATTGGTGGTTTTATAATTTTACCCGGACTTTTTCATTTAATGCGTTCTTTTAATATGATTAAAGTACTTGAAAAACCTCAAAAAGATTAATTATGAATGAAGCAGAATCACATTGGCAAAATGTATATACAAAGAAATCTTATCCTGAAACAAGCTGGTTTCAGGAAAAACCTGAGATTTCATTGAGTATTATTAATGAATTGGAATTGCCTTTTACTTCTAAAATTATAGACATTGGTGGGGGAGACTCTAATCTTGTAGATTTTTTAATGGAAGAAGGTTATCGTGATATTTCGGTTTTGGATATCTCTGCAGAGTCTTTGAAAAAAGCTGAAGCCCGGTTAGGTGCAAATGCTGAAAAAGTAACCTGGATAAACGCCGACGTCACCTCTTTTAAACCTACGCAAACCTATCATCTCTGGCACGATAGGGCTGCTTTTCATTTTCTAAACGAAGATCAGCAAATTGAAAATTATGTACGTACGCTAGAAAATTCTGTTATTCCCGGTGGGTTTGTTATTATGGCAACCTTTTCAAAGAATGGCCCTACAAAATGCAGTGGCCGTACTGTGAAACAATATGATAAAGAAGATCTGGAAAATTTACTTGAAGCCAAATTCAACCTTCTAGAAAGTAAAAATATAGATCATAATACACCAACAGGTGCGATTCAAAATTTTACGTTTTGTTGCTTTAGAAAAAAGTAGAAATTTTATGAAAGAGTTTTGGGATGAACAATTCCAACGAAGCCTAAATCTTATTAAAGCTATAATGGCTTAAATTATCTAAATAAACTAGGCTGGAAGAAAAGTCTGGTTTCTTCAAGCTAAATTCGTTTTAGTTTCTAACCCATATCTTTTAATTAGTAGGCTGAAGATCCCCGATAAAAAATCGGGAGCGGTTCTGAAATAAATTCAAATGGACATAAATATTCCCCTCCCTGGGAAGGAGGGGAATGAATTTAGCGGAGCTGAAGAAAGGGGTGGTTAAATACCTGAATATAAAAACGTGAAAATTCTGTAAGCTAAAATCTCCTTGGCTTGCAGCCACCACTCCTCGAAAATAAAGCACGAAGCTTCTACAACCAATTCCGGTTATATACACTTTTTATACATCCTCTTTATTTTATCTAGTGAAATTCATAATTGGTGCCGGGAACTGTTGAGAATGATTTTTCTCCCAAAAACTTGCAGTAAGACCTACCATCCAAACCTGGCGAAACAGGAGATTTTTTTTGCAGGTATTCTTCTACTACCTCGTGAATAGTATAGTCTTTCACTTCTACATCTTTTACGTTTGGCATTCGGCATAAATTATCTATTGGGTCACCGGGGCGTACACAAGCTGAAATAGTATAATATTCATCTTCTTGCATTTTTTCTCCGTTTACGGTAACTGATTGTATACGTTCGCCTTTTTCATTTTGAGAATTGAAGTCTACTTCCATCCCAGAGAATCTTACCAACCAACCGCCGAAGCGTTCGGTAGGGTTTTGGGCAAATGCATTGTGCATTTCATTCTCCAACCAATCTTTTATTTGTTTTCCACTGGCCCTCCCGGTTTTTATTTTTTCGTTTACAGGAAGTAAATTCCATAAATTGGCTCGGGTTATGGGAGCGGGCTTTCCATTTTCAGGTACTATTGGATTTCCAAAGCGAAACCCGTTAGAGATAGAGATATCGACACCGGTTTTCCACCTTGCAGCATCGGTAATCATATTATCCATAGGGTTTTCTGCCGTTAAATAGCGGTAAAGAGGTGTTGTAGTATAACCAACCACAGTTTCCAAATGCTCTTTGTAAGGTGCTTTTGCCTCTTTTACCAGCTTGGCAATTTCAGGGTCGGCCGGATATTTTTTTGGATCAACCTCTATCAACTCATACTCCTCATCTACAATTTCTCCATCCTTAAAATACAGGTTAAGTTTTCCTACAAAAGAACCAAAAGCACCTGGCTCGGTTACTTTGGCATATTTGCCCTCAATGGGTTGCCTAACGCGTTCGTGGGTATCATTCCCAAAAATATAATCTACATCTTTGGCAATTGGATTACTGGCCAATTCTACTTGTTTAAAAATACCAAAATGGGTCACCAGAAACAGGGCATCAACTTTTTTCTCTTTTTTAACTTTTTGAATCAATTCTTTTACACCATCTTCCAATCCGCTAAAGTCAATGCCTTTACTAAAAATAGGGTTTTGCCTTACGGGAACGTCTGGATCGTTTATTCCAATAAAGCCTAGTTTTACACCTTCAATTTCTTTAATCCAATAAGGTGGAAAAAGCTCTTTTTTAACTTTTTCATGGAACATATTTTGAACAATAACAGGAGTTTCAAAGCCCTGTAACACATCCATCATTATCTTTTTACCATAGACCACTTCCCAGTTCCCGGGTACAATAAGGTCGTAATCCATATGCTTAATAATATCCGGGAATATTTTTCCCTCAGAAAGTGCTGCATATCCACTTCCCTGGATAAGATCACCACCATCAAAAATTATTGTATTCGGATTCTCGGCTCGTTCTTTATCGAACAAGGTTTTTATATGGGCGAGACCACCACGTTCTTTAAACACTATTTCTTCATCTTCCCAAAATAATTCTGGATGAGCGTCTAATTGACCGTGAATATCTGCAGTTTGTAAGATGGTGATTTTAGTGGTTTTATCTTTATTGTTTCCCTGACCCTGTTTCTTTGCATCCTGGCAAGAAGCAAATAACCCAATGGCTATAATCCCGGAAAACAAGAGTGAAATTTTCTTTATTCTTTTTTTGAAATTCATATGTTAAATGTTGTTTTTCTTAATTTTAATCAACCAGTACGATTAGCAGTTTTAGCTATAAAAGCTAAGATCTTAAAGCTCTATACTGTAATAATTTTTATTCTTCTGCAATTGTATAAGATGGGTAAAAGCATGGTTAACCATCTTTATATGTGGGTGTAAATCTTTTGGATTAATGTTCAGGTGGTTTATAGAAAGTTTACAAACATATATTTGTACACCGGCTGCTTCGGCTTTTGTGGTATAGCTGGTCATCTTCTCGCTATTTGTAAGCCCTTCTACATTACTTCCGTAGAGTACTATTTGGAAATCACCAAACTTGTTGCCGTCTTCTTTTTCTAAAGCTTCAGCGGTAAGTATAATGGGTGTTAATTGTGGAATCTTTGAGGTTAAAACCACATAGTTGTTCTTATTGGATTCTGGTTTCGTTTGTGCAAAACCAGAAACCCCCAAAATTATTAATATGAATAGAATTCTTATTTTATACTTCATCTCTAATATATTATTTCGTTAAAATCAAATTCTTTTAAAGTTCTATACTGGTATATCCTTTTTTCTGAAGTTGAAAATTATAGAGAATGCCATTCTCAACAACTTTCATTTCAAACGGAATTTCTTTATAATCTACACCAAATTTATTCAGGGAAAATCCGCAAGCCTTTAGGCTAACATTGGCTTTATTTGCTCGTTTTATATATTTTTCCATTTCTTCTTTATCGGTTAAGCCTGTTACGGTTTGGCCGCAAATAATAACCTGGAAATCACCAAAATGCTGTGCATCTTCTGCCTGTAATTCTTCTGCAGTAATTAAAATGGGTTGTAACTGCGGAATTTTCTTGGTTAAAACCACATAATTATTCTTTTCAGTATTGTGATTTTGAGCATTTGTAGTTATTGAAAACAGCATAAAAAAAGCTGTAAAGATTAAAATTGAATTTTTCATTTTTTATAAATTTTTATGGCTGAAACAGCCGGTTAATTTTTTGTTGTTTCTTGATTTTTAAAATTGTTGAGTATAAAAAACAGGAGTCCGCCGGCAATGGCAATATTTTTGAAAAGTGGCCCCAGACTGCTAATTTGCCCTAGCTGTATGGTAAGGGTAATGGGAATTAGAACTACCAGTAAGCTTATAGCTGCCCAACGCGTTTTGAAGCCTATAAGCAGGCCAAAACCGGCAATAAGCATAACAACGCCAGAGAGAATAACCAGCAATTCCAGATTTCCGAAGTAGTAGGCAATCCCTTTAAAATTAGCCTGGTCTATTCTTTTTACTGTTTTTTCAATATTGAATAAATGGTGTAAACTAGCAACGAGAAATATCCCGCTAAGCATCACCCGAAATAATTGTATAGAGTGACGACTCACTAAAATTTGTGAATTCATTTTGATTAAGAATTAGTGAATAAAAATAACTTCCGAAGTTATCTCCGGAATTATATATGTTTATGCCATTAATGCCTTTGGAGGCGGATAATCTTTAGAAAAGTAAATAGAAATTATAGCCGGATTCAAATAATTGAAGTCGTGGAAATTGTTCTCAACTTCATTGTTAGGAAATTCAGAATTAATAAAGTAAAAGAAAGTGGTACAAATTGCATCACTATTTATTACCAAAACAGAAGAATCCTGACTTAAAATATCATCAGATGCTTGTTGATCATTTTTCTTGCAAAAGGGGTTTACCAGTGCAATTCCCTCAGAATTAAGCACACTATTAAGCACTCTTGCATCCAGCATAAGGAATTTTCCGAAGAAAACTACGGTAAATAAAATTGCTATGTAAGTTTTGAATCGCATCTAATCGGCGAATATAAATTAAACCAAAGAAGATAATTGTTACAAATGTTACAAAGTTTTTTAGTAGAGATTCTAATTCCTGGTTTTGTTGCTCTTATCTAGCAACAAATGAAAAAACTTCTTCTGGGTAGGTCCAAGGAGCATCAAATATGGATTATTGAATAAAAGCCACGAATATTTATTTAAATTTAGCTTGTTCGGAGCTTAAAATTTTAAGCTGGTATTTCAGCTTTTTCTTCAATTAAATTTTGCTCTTTTAAATCTGACCAGAATTCTTCCGGTATTTTTTCATCCAGAGCTTTCATATTTTCCTTAACCTGTTCGGGTTTGCTTGCACCGGCCAGCACGGTATCTGCCGCTTTTGGAGCTAAAGAGAATTGCAAGGAAGCCGCAACAAGGTTAACTTTATGCTTTTCGGTAAGCTTCAGGATTTTTTTGTAACGATCGCTAATATCTTCAGGCATTTCACCCGCGTAGTTGTAACGTTTTTGTCCGGCTAGAAGCCCTGCGTTAAAAGGAGCAGCATTTATTAAAGCGGCGTCACTTTTTTCTATGGCCGGTAATAAGCGTTCTAATGCATCTTTGTGATGTACCAAAGAATATTGAATAGCAGAAAGAAATACATCTGGTTTTGCGATCTCTAATGTTTTTAAAATAGGTTCTATGGTATTTACTCCAAGTCCCCAGGCTTTAATTAAGCCTTCTTTTTTCAGTTTTTCCAGCTCTGGCATAGCACCGGTTTTTGCTACTTCAAAATGATCTTCCCAGGTTACTCCTTCTTTATATTCTCCATTATGATCTGGTGAGAGGTCGTGAATAAAGACATAGTCTAAATAAGAAACTCCTAACCTTTGTAAACTGTCTTCCACAGAGCGCCTTACAGCCTCAGCTGAATAATTATAGCTATAATCAAAAGGCGAGGGTTCTTTCCACATCACTTCGGGAATACTTTTAGTCGGTTTTAAAATCCGCCCCACTTTACTGGAGAGTATGTAATCTTCTCGTTTTTTACTGCTTAAAAAGTGGCCAAAACGCCTTTCACTTAACCCCAGCCCATACCAGGGAGAAGTATCGTAATATCTTACCCCGGCTTCCCAGGCTGCATTTAATGTTGCTTCAGCTTGCTCATTACTTATAGGTTTGAATCCCTGACCTATGGCCACGCCACCTAATCCATAACTGTATTTCAATTTTATCTTACTCATAACATTAAATTTTTATTTTTTCATCTAAACTAAAATTACGCAGAAATGTTTGCAGTAGTTGTTATTTAACGCAAACTAACATTAGATCGTGTTAGTATGTTAAAGTCTTCTAATATGATTTTCCACGTTCGTTTATCAACAACTGTAACAAAAGTTACTGCCATAAGTGTAAGATTATTATATTTTTGCTGCAAGAAATTAAAACTAGTTGGAAAAGTACTTTAATATTATAGTCAATTCTTTTACCGGATACTTTAATTATTTGGTAAATGAAATTAGTAATCCGTCCTGGACCAATTATTTTTATTGGCTTATAGGCTTGTCGCTTTTAGTTTGGATACTGGAAATAATAATCCCCTGGCGGAAAGACCAGAAGGTTTTTCGAAAAGGATTCTGGCTGGACACGTTTTATATTTTATTTAATTTTTTCCTGTTTTCACTGGTAGGTTATAATGCGATCTCTAATGTGGCTGTAGAGTTATTTAACGACTTCCTGGGCATTTTTGGAGTCACTAATATTATAGCTGTAGAAGTTCAGGATTTCCCGGTTTGGGGGCAGTTGCTTATAATGTTTGTGATAGCAGATTTTATACAATGGAACGTTCATCGGCAATTGCATAAACAGCCCTGGCTATGGGAATTTCATAAAGTACATCACAGTGTTAAAGAAATGGGTTTTGCAGCGCAATTTAGATTTCATTTTATGGAAACTATAATCTATAAATCGGTGCAGTATATTCCGCTGGCAATGATAGGTTTTGGAATTCAGGAGTTTTTTGTAGTGCATATGTTTGCAGTGTTTATTGGGCATTTAAATCATGCCAATGTTGGCTGGAACTATGGTGTTTTCGGGTACCTTCTCAATAATCCTAAAATGCATATTTGGCATCACTCGAAGGCACTTCCTGAAGATAGACCAAATGGGATGAACTTTGGTTTAAGCCTTAGTATTTGGGACTATTTATTTGGTACGGCATATATTCCGCAGGAAGGAAAAAATATAGAGCTTGGCTTTGAAGGGGATGAAGAATTTCCTGAAGATTTTAAAAGTCAGATGACTTTTCCATTCAAAAAAGATAACACACAGAAATCAACTTAATAACAATAAAAAAGAGTATATAAAATGAAAATAAAACAATTTAAAGACGACCCATTAGCGCATTATTCTTATGCTCTTGTTAGTAATGGAGAAATGGCTGTGGTAGATCCCAGCCGTAATCCTATGCAGTATTATAAGTTTGCTGAAGATAACGGAGCAAAAATTGTAGCAGTGTTTGAAACGCACCCGCACGCCGATTTTGTAAGTGGACATTTACAAATTCAGGAAGAAACCGGGGCTAAAATTTATATTAGTGAAAAAGTAGGAGTAGATTATTCACATACTGCTTTTGATGAAGGCGATGAAGTGAAAATAGGGAATGCAAGTGTAAAAGCTTTACATACTCCAGGCCATTCACCAGATAGTTTAACCTTTATTGCTGAAGAAAAGGACGAAACCATTATATTTAGTGGAGATACTCTTTTTATAGGGAATGTGGGAAGACCAGATTTACGAGAAAAAGCCGGTAATATGAAGGCGAAACGTGTAGAGTTGGCAAAGCAGATGTATAATACGATGCAAACCAAATTTAATCATTTGCCAGATGATACTGTAATATATCCCGCTCACGGAGCAGGTTCACTTTGTGGAAAGAATATGAGTGATGCTTCTTCCAGCACATTGGGCAATGAGCGTCAGGGCAATTGGGCATTTAAAGATCAAACTGAAGAAGAGTTTGTAGAAGAGATCTTAAAAGATCAACCTTTTATTCCTTCTTATTTTGGTTTTAATGTAGACTTAAATAGAAAGGGAGCCTTAAATGTTCAGAAAGCAAAATATGGAGTTCCAGTAAAACTGAATGTAGCTTCAGCACCTGAAGAAGGAAAAACTGTAGTAGATGCCCGTGATGGTAATGTTTATAAAAAAGGACATTTGCCAAACAGTATCAATATTATGGCTCGCTCTGAAGGTGATAAATATGAAACCTGGCTGGGTGCTATTATAGAACCTAATGAAGAATTTTACCTGGTAGTTGAAAGCGTAGATCAAATTGATGATTTGCTGGAAAGAACAGCTAAAATAGGTTACGAAAAGCAGATGAAAGCCGTGCTTACGCTATCTGGAAAAGTTTCAAAATCTTCAGATGACTTTAATCTGGAAGATTTTAAAGAGCATAAAGAAAAATATACTATTGTAGATATTAGAAATGCCGGGGAAGTTGCCGAAGGTAAGATCTTTGAGAATGCTAAAGCAATTCCTTTAAACGAGTTAAGAGACCGTGCAGATGAGTTGCCGGAAGATAAGCCATTTATGGTACACTGTGCCGGTGGATATCGCTCTGCAGCCGGAAGCAGTATTCTTGAAAACAAATTTAAGAACACTAAGGTTTACGATTTAAGCGAAGCGATTAAAGAATTTAGCGACAAATAATTTTAGGTACTTATTTTAATCAAAATAAGGCTGTCTGAAAAGGTTTTACAACCGTCATCCTGAATTTATTTCAGGATCTAACATATTGATAATTTGATAATATGTTTGAAGCTGAAACGAGTTCAGCTTCACGAAAATAGACTTTTCAGACGGCCTCTTTTTAATTTTTGAAGGAAATATTTTTTAATCTATTTCTACAAAATTTCCTTCTGAATCAAATTCTAGTTCTTCTCCACTTTCCAGTTCAACTTCGTGTCCTTCTTCATCCATTTCATATTCTAAAATCTTAATATTTGGATGGTTTTTAGTAATATAACCCGCAATATTAAGCGGTAATGCTGATGCAGGAATTCCGTTTTTACACTTTATCTCAGTTGGCTGATTATTCTGGTCGAAACTAAGTTCGGTACCTCCAGACATTTTAATTTCATAAGTTTCCCAATAGTCTCGTTTATCAACTTCTACAGTTTTAATTTTTTCATTCGGAAAAAGTTGCGAAACATAGGCCGATACCATTTCGGGTAATTCAGATTTTTGAGCATGCCCAAAAGTGAGTCCGAAAAATATCAATAAGCCTGTTATAAATAATTTTTTCATAATTCTTAGTTTTTTGGTTTTACTCTAAAATAAGAAATGTAATTCAGGTTTATTTTAAATTTTTGTGAATTTATATCTGGTAATTCTGATTTATCTTAAAACTAGTTTCAAACGATTTTCTATATTTACAAAACAAGCTTCAAATTAGATTTGAAAAAAACGTGATATGGAAAAAAAATATAAGGTTAAAGTAAATGATTCTTATGAATTTGAATTTACCAAAGACCAAATTGCTTCTTTAGATACGCAGCAAATTAAAGATAAGCATTATCATCTATTAAAGGAAAATCGCAGTTTTAAAGCTGAGGTTTTTACCGAAAATTTTCTTCAACGACAATACGATATCAAGATCAATTCTAATACTTATAAGGTAGCTATTTCCAACGAGCTGGATTTGCTCATAGAAGAAATGGGACTTTCTCTTGGTACTGCACAAATGATTAATGATATTAAAGCACCAATGCCGGGACTTATTCTGGAAGTAAATGTAGAAGAAGGAGCTGAAGTGCGGGAAGGTGATTATCTGCTTGTTTTGGAAGCGATGAAAATGGAGAATACACTTACTGCCCCCAGGGACGGAGTGGTTAAATCTGTTTTGATCAAGAAAGGCGAAACGGTAGAAAAGAATCAATTGTTAATTGAAATGGAATAAGCCCCCTAACCCCAAAGGGGGAATTAAATTAGAATTCAAAATCATTAAAATGAAAAAAATATTAGTTGCCAATAGGGGAGAGATTGCGCTAAGGGTAATGAAAACCATTCAAAAGATGGGAATCAAAACCGTAGCTGTTTTTTCTACAGCCGATAGGAATGCACCCCACGTAAAATTTGCCGATGAGGCGGTTTGCATAGGAGAAGCGCCTTCTAACGAGTCTTATCTTAAAGGCGACAAAATAATTGAAGTAGCTAAAGAATTAGGTGTAGATGGGATTCATCCCGGTTATGGCTTTTTAAGTGAAAATGCAGGTTTTGCCGAGAATATAGAGAAAAATGGCATTACCTGGATTGGCCCCGGATCTAAGGCCATTAAAATTATGGGAAGCAAACTTGCAGCAAAAGATGCAGTGAAAGCTTACGATATCCCCATGGTTCCAGGAATAGACGAAGCCATCACCGATCCTGAAAAAGCTAAAAAAATTGCTAAAGAGATCGGATTTCCTATTTTGATAAAAGCCTCTGCTGGTGGTGGAGGAAAAGGAATGCGTATTGTTGAAAAAGAAAAAGATCTTGAAGATCAAATGAAACGTGCCATAAGCGAAGCTGAATCGGCTTTTGGAGATGGTTCAGTTTTTATTGAGAAGTACGTTTCTTCCCCGAGGCATATAGAAATTCAGATTTTAGCAGATTCTCATGGAAATTATTTCCATCTTTTTGAGCGGGAATGCAGTATTCAGCGTAGGCATCAAAAGGTGGTAGAAGAAGCTCCTTCGGTTGTTCTTGATGACAAACTGAGGAAGCAAATGGGAAAAGCCGCGGTAAAAGTAGCCAGGGCTTGTGATTATGTTGGTGCCGGTACTGTAGAATTTTTATTCGATGAAAATAAGAATTTCTATTTCCTGGAAATGAATACACGTTTGCAGGTAGAACATCCCGTAACCGAATATATCACCGGGATTGATCTGGTAGAACAGCAAATTAAAGTTGCCAGGGGCGAAAAGTTAAAGTTGCTTCAGGAAGATTTAAAGATTAGAGGGCACGCGGTAGAACTTCGAGTTTATGCGGAAGATCCTATGGATAACTTTATACCAAGTGTAGGAAAACTTGAAAAATACACTATTCCTAAGGGCGAAAATATTCGGGTAGACAATGGTTTTGAAGAAGGGATGGAAGTTCCTATTTATTACGACCCGATGTTGGCGAAATTAATTACCTATGGAAAAACCCGGGAAGAAGCGATTCAATTAATGATAAAAGCCATAAAGGAATATGAAGTTGAAGGAGTAATGACCACGCTTCCTTTTGGAAAGTTTGTTTTTGAACACGAAGCCTTTAGAAGTGGGAATTTTGATACGCACTTTGTAAAGAAATATTATTCCGCCGAAAAACTAGAAGATGAGATTCAGGAAGAAGCAAAACTTGCTGCCCTGGTGGCCTTAAAAAAGTATCTGGAAGACAGGCAGCAATTGCGTATACCTCAAAACTAATGTTCCAATCTTTTTAAGTTGAGTAAATTACCTTTCGGCAAGTTCGCGAGGGATTAAATGTAAAAATTTTTGAATATCGAGGCTTGCCTCGAAGTATTTAAATCTCGATTATCGAGTAAAAAAAATATTGATGAGTCAGAATATAGAAAAGTTACAGGATAAAATTAAGCAGGCGCACCTTGGTGGTGGGGAAAATCGGATAGCTAAACAGCACGAGAAAAAGAAACTGACCGCTCGGGAACGTATAAATTATTTAATGGACGAAGGTTCTTTTGAAGAAATCGGGATCCTGGTCACCCATAGGACTACCGGGTTTGGAATGGAAGATCAAAAATTTTACGGCGATGGTGTGGTAACCGGTTACGGCACCATCAATGGGAAATTAGTGTATATTTTCGCTCAGGATTTTACTGTTTTTGGTGGTTCTTTATCTGAAACTCACGCAGAGAAGATCTGTAAAGTGATGGATCTGGCGGTAAAAGTTGGGGCACCAATGATCGGTTTAAACGATTCAGGTGGTGCTAGAATTCAGGAAGGTGTAAAATCGCTTGGTGGTTATGCCGATATCTTCCATAGAAATGTAAAGGCATCCGGGGTGATTCCGCAGATTTCAGCTATAATGGGCCCCTGTGCCGGTGGAGCTGTTTATTCTCCGGCAATGACAGATTTCACACTTATGGTTCAGGATACCAGTTATATGTTCGTTACCGGACCTAATGTGGTGAAAACGGTGACTAACGAGGAAGTAACTTCAGAAGAACTTGGTGGCGCTTCTACCCACGCCACAAAATCTGGGGTAACGCATATTACTTCCTTCAACGATATTGCCTGCCTTGAAGATATCAAGAAACTGGTGAGTTATATGCCCCAGAACAACAAAAAGGCACCGGAAAAACTTCCGTATAAATTAGGTGATGAAATAAGGGAAGAGCTTGAAAGTATTGTGCCCGATAGTTCTACCAAACCTTATGATATGCACGAAGTGATTAAGGGAATTATCGATCAAGATTCCTTTTTCGAAATTCATAAAGATTATGCCGATAATATTATTGTTGGTTTTGCACGTTTAGGCGGAAGAAGTGTTGGGATTGTTGCTAATCAACCAATGAGTTTGGCTGGGGTTTTAGACGTAGATTCTTCGAAAAAAGCTGCTCGCTTCACGCGTTATTGTGATTGTTTCAATATTCCATTATTAGTATTGGTAGATGTGCCCGGATTTTTACCAGGTACAGACCAGGAGTGGAACGGTATTATTTTAAACGGGGCTAAGTTACTTTATGCACTTAGTGATGCTACCGTACCAAAAGTAACCGTAATTACCCGAAAAGCCTATGGCGGGGCTTACGATGTAATGAATTCTAAACATATTGGTGCCGATCTTAATTTTGCCTGGCCAACAGCTGAAATTGCCGTAATGGGAGCTAAGGGGGCTAGTGAGATTATTTTTAGAAAAGAAATTAAAGAAGCTGAAGATAGCGAAGCAAAATTGGCCGAAAAAGAAGCAGAGTATGCCGAGACTTTCGCCAATCCTTTTGAAGCTGCCCAACGCGGATTTATCGATGAGGTAATAATGCCTAAGGAAACTCGCAGAAAACTACTAAAAGGCTTTAGTATGTTAGAAAATAAAGAAGTGCTGAGACCTGTACGAAAACACGGGAATATTCCTTTGTAGAAAAACTTATTTTCATTTAAAAAACAACAAACGTGTCTGAAATTACTACATCAAATATAAAATTCGAAAGAAAACAGTTAGAGTTGGAATTTGAAATTTCTCGAAGAACTTATGAAGGTGATATATTATTAAACCAGACCTATGACGAAACAATCCTTCCGGAATGGGAGTGATATTTAATAAAATTGTTTGTGTAGACCATACTAAACTCGAAGTTTGGGCTATAGAGGAGCTTCAGGAATACAGTAAAGCTGAGGTTGATGTTTATAGTGATAGTCCAGATTCTGAAAAGGAACTTTTAGAACGAATAGGAGAGGCGGAAGCTATAATCGTTTCCTGGAAAACACAAATTCCTAAGAGTGTTATTGAAAAATGCAGCCAGCTTAAATATATTGGGATGGCATGTAGCCTTTACGATGATGAATCAGCAAACGTAGCCTTAGATTTTGCAAGGTCAAAAGGAATTACCGTGAAAGGAATTTTTGATTACGGTGATCCCGGCGTTATAGAATTTATAATTTCAGAATTAATTAGACTATTGCACGGTTTTGGTGAAAATCAATGGCGAAAAATGCCGGTGGAACTTAAAGATAAAAAAATTGGGATAATAGGCCTGGGAACTACAGGGCAATTGTTAGCAGAAGCTATGTTGCCTCTTGGTGTAGATGTTTACTATTTTAGTAGAAGTAGAAAGAAAGACTGGGAAGCTAAAGGGCTTAAATATCTATCTTTATCAGAATTATTAAAAACTTCAGAAATAATCTCGCTTCACCTACCAAAGAACACCGAATTATTGGGAGAACAGGAATTTGAAGCTTTTGGTTCTGGAAAAATCTTGATCAATACTTCGCTCGGACTTCCTTTTGAAGAAAAAGCCTTTGTAAACTGGATAAAAGCTGAAGGTAACTTCGCGATTTTTGACGGCGATGGCGGTGCTTCGCTCTCTGAAGCTACAAGAGGAATGAGTAGGGTTGTCTCACATCAAAAAAGTGCAGGTTGGAGTGCCGAAACCCGGAGGCGTCTATCTAAAAAAGTACTGGAGAATTTAAAATCCTATTCTGCATAATTTAAACTTCACAGGTTGCGTAAATCGTAAGAATTTTCCTGTAACAATTGTTACTTTCTGTCTTCGAAAAATAAGCTTAATTTGCATTTCGAAAAAAAAAGAAATATGGAATGGATTTTTGAGCCGTGGCCCTGGTATGTAGCAGGACCACTTATAGCATTTATTATGTTTTTACTTATTTTTATAGGTAAAGGCTTTGGGATGTCTTCTAACCTTAGAACACTATGTACCCTATGTGGTGCCGATTCAAAATCTGATTTTTTTGATTTTGACTGGAAATCACAACGCTGGAATCTTATAGTAGTTGTTGGAGCAATAATAGGTGGGTTTATAGGAGCCAATTTTTTAAGTAATGATCTTAGTGTAGCCATAAATCCTGATACCATTACAGACCTGAAAGAATTGGGCTTTAATAGTGCGGGAGAAGCTTACCTGCCAACTGAACTTTTCACCTGGGAAGCCGTAGGCGGTGTCAAAGCCCTAATAATCCTTTTAATTGGTGGAATCTTAATTGGATTTGGAGCACGTTATGCCGGGGGGTGTACTTCCGGGCACGCAATTTCTGGCCTTAGTAACTTGCAATTACCTTCTTTAATAGCCGTAATAGGATTTTTTATTGGTGGTTTGGTGATGGTACATTTATTATTTCCCTTAATATTTTAAATTGAAAATATGAGAAGTATAGGATATTTATTGATAGGTATATTTTTTGGAATCGTAATGTTTAAATCTGAAGCTGCTTCCTGGTTTAGGATTTATGAAATGTTCCAGTTCCAATCATTTCATATGTATGGAATTATAGGTTCGGCTCTGGTTTTAGGAGTTATTGGTGTTCAAATTATAAAACGTAAAAATTTAAAGAATTTTTTCGGACAGCGCATTACATTTATTCCTAAGGAAAAAAGTTTTAGCAGGTATATGTATGGCGGAATTATATTTGGGTTAGGTTGGGCGCTTGCAGGTGCCTGTCCGGGACCAATATTCACTTTAATTGGCGCAGGATTTATGCCAATATTAATTGTTTTTGCTGGTTCTTTACTTGGTACTTTTTTATACGGATTGCTTCGGAAAAAGCTTCCGCATTAAAGAACAGCTTAGAGGAGTGAGCTTAATCCAGTTATAAGATTATTTTTTTTCCGATGAAATATAGAAATATGGGAGTGAGATATGATACTTTACTACTATTAACCTAATAGCAATTACAATTATTGAGGTGGTTAGGTATATAATATCCTGGTTAACTCCCAGATCGTGCATAATTACAAAAACCAATCCGCCAAAAATACAGGCGGTTGCATAGATTTCCTTTCTAAAAATAACCGGGATTTCATTACAAAGTATATCACGTATAACGCCTCCAAAAGTGCCCGTCATTGCACCTATGGCCACACAAATTATTGGATCCAGATTGTTTCTAATTCCTATCTCTACGCCGGTTATGGTGAATATTCCTAAACCAATGGTATCAAAAAGGAATAATGATTTTTTAAGATAATTAATTTTATTTCTAAAAATAATGGCTAAGATGGTTACTGCACCAATTAAGTATACATAAATGGTATTTTCCATCCAGGTAACGGGTGTGTTGCCTATTAAGGTGTCCCTTAGCGTACCTCCACCAATGGCGGTAACAAAACCAATAATAAAAATGCCAAAGAGATCAAGCCTACGATCCATGGCTGCCAATGAGCCAGAAATAGCAAAGGCTATGGTACCCAGGATATCTAGAATGTTAAATAAAGTTAGTTCCATCTACCCGATAATCGAGATTTATAAATTTCGGGGCTTGTCCCAAAATTAAAATGTTTTAAATGAATACCTCGCGATCTTGCTGCCAGGTGATTTTTAAGCAAAGGTAAATTTAATTATGAGAAGCCGATAATTTTTTATTTTTTATGAATTAAATCTATACCGTCAAATTATTACTGAATAGTAAAACTTAATTAGATTAGTGTAAGTTTATAGCTAAAGTTACTACTTTTGTAAAACAGAAAAACAATATAAAATGAGCGATAAATTAGAAAGAATAAAAACTTTGATTATAGGATCTGGTCCTGCGGGATATACAGCAGCAATTTATGCGGCAAGAGCCGATCTTAAACCTGTAATGTATACTGGACTTGAACCTGGTGGACAGTTAACTACAACTACTGAAGTAGATAACTTTCCCGGATATGCCGATGGTGTAGATGGCCCAAAAATGATGATGGATCTGCAAAAGCAGGCCGAACGTTTTGGAACAGAAGTACGGATAGGTATGATAACCGAAGTTGATTTTAGCGATAAAACCGGCGGAATTCATAAAGCTTGTGTAGATAATTCTACCTGGATTGAAGCAGAATCTATAATTATTTCTACTGGAGCTACTGCAAGATACCTTGGTTTGCCTAGCGAGCAACGTTTACGTGGTGGTGGAGTTTCGGCATGCGCTGTTTGTGACGGATTTTTCTATAAGGGTCAGGATGTTGCTATAGTTGGAGGTGGAGATACCGCTGCCGAAGAAGCAACTTATTTGGCTAATATTTGTAACAAAGTAACTATGTTGGTTCGTGGTGACCAAATGCGTGCTTCTAAAGCTATGCAACACCGTGTAACCAGTACCAAGAATATAGATCTTCGATATAACACTGAAGTAGATGAAGTGATTGGAGAACAAGTGGTAGAAGGCCTTAGGATGCTGAATAAAGAAACCGGTGAGAAAGAACAAATTGAAATCACAGGTTTGTTTATTGCAATTGGTCACAAACCAAATACCGATATCTTTAAAGAGAAGTTAACTATGGATGATACCGGGTATATTATTACCGAAGGTAAATCTACAAAAACTAATGTTCCGGGTGTTTTTGCTTCTGGTGATGTTCAGGATAAAATTTATCGCCAGGCTGTAACCGCAGCAGGAACCGGTTGTATGGCCGCTTTAGATGCTGAGCGTTACTTAGCAGTAGTAGAAAGTGAAGAAGGAGAAGAGGTGAAAACTACCAAAAAGGTGGAAGCTTAATTTCTAAAAAAATATAGAGAAAAACCTCACAGGTCAATAGGATTTGTGAGGTTTTTTTGTTTTCGGCAACTTTTATTAGCACAGTTTTTACTAATTGCAATCTATACAACTTAGATCCTGAAACCAGTTCAGGATGACGATTAGTTCTACTAATATTCCAAACCAATTTTAGTTCTAACCTTATCTAATAAATCAATTAACTGCAAACTTTTTTTAAAGCTCATTTCGGTGCTTTCGGTTTTGCCTTCATGCAGCATTTTCTGAACGTGTTCGGCTTCAAAATTATATCCGTTGGAATCTACTTTAAACTCTTTGGTTTCTTCGCCTTTGGGTGTTTGGATAGTGATGTTTGTGGGTTCGTGAAATCTGGTGTGTAAGGTGAGTGTAGCTTTTTCAAACTCAATAACTGCTGCAGTGGGTGTTTGTTTTATAATAGAACTTCCCAGTTCAGCTTTTACACCGTTTTTATATTCAAAAACCATATCGCAGTCTATGTCTATTCCGGTTTCGCTAAATTGTGCATTTGCCTCAATATTCTCTGGAACTCCCATTGCACTTAGCGCCATAAAAACAGGGTATATCCCAATATCCAGTAAACTGCCGCCACCCAGGTTTTTGTTGTAAAGTCGTTTATCAAGATCTACCGGCGCCGGAAAACCGAAATCTGCTTTTAGATTTTTGATCTTACCATATTTTTCAGACTCTATTAGATCAATTACATACTTAAAATGTGGAAGAAATTGCGTCCACATGGCCTCCATAAGAAATACATTTTCTTTTTTTGCTTTGGCAATCATTTTCTCCACCTGTTCTTTATTGATCGCAAAAGGTTTTTCGCATAAAACTGCTTTTTTATGATCAATGCAAAGAAGCGTATGCTCATAATGGAAAACGTGTGGTGTAGCGATATAAACTACATCTAGGCCTTCATCAGCTAACATGGTCTCGTAGCTGGAAAAGGATTTAGTGGCCGAATGTTCTTTTGCAAAATTTTCAGCTTTGGTCTGTGATCGGCTGGCTACGGCATATAGTTCTGCTCCTTCTACATCTTTTAATGCGGTGGCGAATTTCCCTGCTATTTTTCCGAGGCCAAGAATACCCCATTTTATTTTTTTCATCTTAAATAGATTTTAGTCTTTAATAAGTCGATTTAATAAATGGCCTTTATTAGCTATATTTTTTAATTTTATGTTCCGGTGTTTTTATAAATAATTCCAGAATTAAGGCAAGTGCAATAACCAATAAACATCCTGCTAGATTGAGCCATAAATAGGGCATAACATCAAATGTAAAGATGATTATAATTACAATTTGTGTGATTATAGCCGCAATAAAAACGGAGTTACTATTTACCGTTCTTATAAAAAACGCGAGTAAAAATATACCCAAAACATTTCCGTAGAAAATAGAACCAATAATATTTACAAGCTGAATAAGATTGTCGAATAAGTTGGCGAAACTCGCAAATGCAATGGCGATAATTCCCCAAAGCAGTGTAAACCACTTGGAAGCTTTAACGTAGTGTTCATCAGATAGATCTGTTTTCCTACTTCTTTTGTAAAGGTCTATAGAGGTTGTTGAAGATAATGCGTTTAATTCTGATGCGGTAGAAGACATGGCTGCAGAAAGGATTACAGCTAGTAGCAGCCCAATTAAACCTCTCGGGAGATTATTCAAAATAAAATGAATAAAAACATAATCTTTATCGTTGCTTTCGGCGTCTTCATCTGAAGCATCAATTAAATCTCTTGCTTTTTGCCTGGTTTCTCTTTCAGAAGCATTTAAAGAAGCTAGATTTTCTCGATAAGAGGAATTATTTGCTGGGGTGAAATCGTTGTTTTCAGCAAATTGCAAATGTAGGTTCTGTTTTTTATGCTGAAGTGCGTCGTGCTCCAGCATCAAATCTTCATATTGATGGCCATAATCTGAATTCAAAACGGTTTCAGTGGCCGCAGGATTAAAATTTAGTGGAGCATTGTTAAACTGGTAAAATACAAAAACCATGACACCAACAAGCAAAATAAAGAACTGTAACGGCACTTTAAGCATTCCGTTCATAATCATTCCCATTCTACTTTCCTTGACTGATCTGCCGCTTAAATAACGTTGCACCTGGCTTTGATCTGTTCCAAAATAAGAAAGCGCCAAAAAACCACCACCAATAATCCCACTCCAAAACGTATAACGGTTTTCAAAATCAAACGAAAAATCCAGAATATCCATTTTACCGCTGGCACCGGCAATTTCCAGGGCATTATTAAAATTAATATTTTCGGGTAAATAGCTTAGAATAATAAAAAATGCGGCAAACATCCCGGTAAGGATTACAGCCATTTGCTGCTTATGGGTAACACTAACTGCCCTTGTACCGCCGGCAACGGTATAAATAATTACCAGGGAACCTATAAGAATAGTAAGTCCCGAAAGATGCCAGCCTAAAACAGCCGATAGGATTATTGCAGGTGCAAAAATGGTGAGCCCTGCTGCCAGTCCTCGCTGAATAAGGAATAAAATTGCGGTTAATGTCCTGGTTTTTCTATCGAAACGAGATTCTAAATATTCGTAGGCCGTATAAACATTAAGCCTCTTGTAAATTGGTATAAAAAAAATACAAACCACCACCATAGCCAACGGAAGCCCGAAATAAAATTGCACAAAACCCATCCCATCGTGAAAAGCCTGTCCGGGCGTAGAAAGAAAGGTAATTGCACTTGCTTGTGTTGCCATTGTAGAAAGGCCAATGGTCCACCAGCGGGTTTCATCACCACCACGAATATAATCCCGGGCACCTTTGTTATGTCTTGTTTTGTATACGCCGTAGGCCACAATAAAGGTTAATGTGCCAAGAAGAATTATCCAGTCTATTAATTGCATATTATGAGAATAGGGACATTATGAAGTAAAAGATTAGAATATAAGCGGCATTGGCCAAAAGAACGAAGGTGTATGAGCGACTCCAGGTAAATTTTTTAGGTTTTTTCATTCTTTTCCTATTGAAACCATATTGGCAAAAAGTCTATAAGCACCGGGCACACCGGCAGGGAATTGCCTAAAAAAGCTTAGCCCGGTATAAATAAAATAACCTTCTCCGTATCGTGCTACCATCAAACTACCATTTTTGGGAGTTTCGTTTTTATCGTTCATAGAGAGGATTGGAGTAAATTCTTCACTCCAGGAATCCGGAAAATAGAGTCCGCGTTCCTGCACCCAATTTTCAAAATCATTTTCAGTGATATTGTTTGGAGAATTTAAGATAGGATGGTTTTCAGCTAAAAACCTAACTTCAGCAGTTTCATCGGTTACACGATCACGAGATAATTCCAGCGGTAGCGGCGATATATTTTCGGTCACCAAACCTCGATTGGTATTGTATTGCACAATTAAATTCCCGCCATTTTCTACATAATCAAAAAGGATTTGCTGTTTATATTTTAAAGCTTCAACAGTATTAAGTGCACGAATTCCCAATACTACGGCATCATATTTCTTTAATGAAGCCAAAGAAATCGTAGCAGCATTTAATTTGTTGACACGATAGCCTATTTGCTCTAAACTTTCCGGAACTACATCGCCGGCCCCTTCAATATAACCAATGAATTCGCCTTTTTTCTCAATCTCTAAGCGTGCAACTTTTAATTTTGATGGAACTACCAGGTTCTGCTTCGGAATATGTTTGTAATCTATAGAAATAAGTTTTTCTGAAAACTCTTTCCCATTTACCATTGCAATAGGTTTAATGTAAGTTTCATTCTGGTTCTTAGGTGGAATGGCCTGGAAGGATACAGTTTGTGAACTTCCTTTTTGCTGAAGCTGAAACTTATGGGTTTCAGGCTTAATTGTCCAGCCATCTCCGGCCGAAAGATTCACTTCACCATCAATATTTGCTTTTCCAGCAGTAAGTTTTACTAAAATATTCTTTGGCTTGTCGTTTTCAAAGATCATTATCTCGTCTTCAAAAGAAAGGGAGACTTCTGGTACAATCTCAAATGGCTGGTAGGTTTCTCCAAAAACAGGATCATTGTATTTATAGACAATAGGTTTTTCAAAGCTTAGCATAACACCATCAAAATCAAGATGAAAAAGTCCTTTGGTAAGCTTAGGTGTCTCGGGAAGACCTCTTAACTGTTGATCCTCTACTTTATACATCCCATTATTAGTATCCTCTTTTAGCCAATAAGGCGTTGTATAGACCGTATTTTCAGGAACTTTGAGCGTGATTTCATTTTGCCAGGTTTTGTTATTTTCCAGTTTAATCTCCTGCTGAATTTTTGCGTTATTCGGACTTAATTCTACGGAAGTTAAGTGAATGGGGAAATCACTTCGGTTAATAGCTTCAAGATTTACCACCACGCTATCCATTGCGGTAGCTGAAGCTTGATTTGCTACTGCCTCTAAAAATAAACCTGCGCTGGCATAAATGATATTTTTGATTTCTTTGGTTTTGAGTTCTCGCCAGTGATCATTGGGTAATTCCTGTATTAATGAATAAGCTTTTAAAAGTTGTGGTAAGCTAGCAGCCGGATCTTTAAAATTAAAATTTTCTTCAATTTGAGTTAAGATTTCACCTATTGCTGAACCGCCTTCTAATTTATCCCAGGAAGTATTAATGTTTTTAAAGACATTTTGCGAGCGGATGGTATCTCCTTTAATAGGTTCTAAGTATTCCATTTGGCTGCCACGGGAACCTGTACTACCAAAACCCTGAGATTGGTGTTGACTTCGGCTTAAAGAAGAAATTTCGGGGTTAGAAAGTCCGCGGAGTGGAAAATAGCCTCCGGTATCAAAACTTACAAATTGGTTTTTACTGGCTTCTTCAAAGGCTTCCTGCCCGCCATAAAACCAGGGAGACGTATTGAAATAAGCGCGTTTGGTTTGATGTATTTCGGTGAATTCTAATTGCTCGGGAAATCTGTTAGGATTTGCTGCGGCCTCAAAAGCTTCGAGACTTAGTATGGCAGAGGAGGTGTGGTGACCGTGAGTGGTTCCCGGAGTGCGATGATCAAACCGATTTATGATAACATCTGGTTTAAAATTTCTAATAATCCAAACCATATCACTAAGCACTTCTTCTTTATCCCAGATTTCCAGGGTTTCTTCCGGGGTTTTAGAGTAGCCAAAATCATTGGCTCGGGTAAAAAATTGTTCGCCGCCGTCTATACGTCGTGCCGCCAGTAGTTCCTGGGTTCTAATTAAGCCTAATTGCTCCCTTAATTGAGGACCAATGAGGTTTTGACCACCATCCCCACGGGTTAATGAGAGATAAGCAGTTCTTGCATTTCTTTCATTAGAAAAATAAGATATTAATCGCGTGTTTTCGTCATCTGGATGTGCTCCAATGTATAGAACGGCTCCAAGGAAATTTAGTTTTTTTATTTTCTGAAATATTTCAGCAGCGTTTAATTTTTTGGGTTGCTGTGCGTGTAAATTCAACAGAAAAAAACAACAAATGAAACTAAGTAGTTTGCGCATAGATCTCAAGACGATTAGATAAGGTTTTCAAATATAAAAACTTTAGCGTCTGAAGATAAGAATTTACTCGATAATCAAAGATTAAATGACCTGTGGCTTTTAGCAAATTAAAATATTGTCTCATCTAAACAGTGAGTTTGATCCAGGATAATAAACCAACTTTTAAGGCTTATAGGCTGCTTTTACCCTCATCAAGATAAACATCCTTTTCAACCAAAGAGACTGCTTTTTGCAGAATAAGGTTATTTGGATAAGTGATTAACTCTCCTTCCAAAGTCCTGAGGTGTAAGTGAAAAGCCTTTATGTCTTCAATAATAGCTTCAATAGGAAGATCTTTGTCATGAATCTTTATTTTATCTCCAATTTTATACGGAAAGGAAAAGAAAAGTATAATCCCAGAGGTGATATTGCTAAGAATTGACCAGATGGCAAAAAGTGCAACTCCCAGTACGGCAAAAACCGAAGAAAATATAAGGGAAAGTTCTGCAAAGCCCATTCCCCAGGAGATAGATAATAGGAAAACAGCAATGAGTAAAATAAGAATATTAATATACTTGAACATTAATTTTGTTCTGGTGAAGTTTATTTCACTGCGTTTACCAACTCGGTGTGCTGCCTTCTTTAATAGGAATTGAACAATTAATAAAACGAAAATCGTTGCTACCGTGTAAGAGATTTCGGTTTTATACGTGGAAAAAACTTCATACATAATCTAGACTAAATTTTGATACAAAGGTAATCTAAAAAGCCATTTTGCAATAAAATTTAAATAACAATTCTTGAGTTTGTTTTGTTGATGTTATAGTTTAATAATCGGATTATAAACGACTGTAAAACAAGTATATAAAATTTTAAAATACTGTTATTTTTATTTATAAAAATTTAATTTACTAATCTACAGCCTGGCAGGCAGTGTTGGGGCCTTATAGATATTCTAAATTTTCTATCCATAAAATTTTCTATCTCAATAATATTTTATCGACCCCATTTTGCCGGTGGGTTAACCAATTTGAAAATCTTCTTTTTACTCACTATGTGAGTTTTTAATAGATTGTATTTTCAGTAAGAATATATTCTCTATTAGTTTTTAATTTCTATCAGATGATTATTCCCAATTCAGTAATCGGTTTTCTCCTTCTATCTTTTTTATATCGGTGATATCCTGAGACATCTCTATTACCCCTTTGTATTTTTTTTCAGCATCTCTTACGGCAAAATATCGAATATAAATAAGCCTACCTTTAAAGTTGATCCAGAATGAGGCTTCATTTTTAGTGCCTTTCCTAAACTCCTCCAGGATTTTTAATACGGTTCCAACGCTTTTTGGCGGATGACAAAATTTTACCTCCCTGCCAATAATTCCCGCACTTCTGGGGAAAACTCTTTCCTCTCCACGGTTGTAAAAAATCACTTTGTCGTTTTCATCTACATAAGTAATATCCAGTGGCATTGTTTTTAAAAGCAGGTTAACCTGGTCTACACTCATATAACCTTCATCGTAATGCGCAGTGTTTTCCAGGTTAAAACTAAGCTCTCTTTTGGTAGTATCCTGACTTGGGTGAATATATTCCTCCTTTTTAGGGAAGGCAGCAGGGGTTTCAGTTAACATCCATCCGATTTCTTCCTCTCCCTTACGGACTTCTATCCAGTCTTTTTCTGAAAGAATTTCCAGGGCATTAGGGAAGAGCACATCTTCTTCTATTAGCAGCAAACGATGAATTCCGCTGGTTAAAAACCTGGCATCAGCTTCAACTTCCTTGAGTTCTCTATAAGTGATCTTTTTACGAAGTAATTTGAATTGCTCACGGAGATTATCGTGAAAAGACCACATACCCTGGCTGGGGCCGTTCCATCCTTTTTGCTCCAGAAAAGGGAATAACTGGTTCTCTTTTCGTTCAAAGCGTCTTTCAATACTTTGTAACTGGTTGAAAATATTATAATACTTCTGAGTTTCTTCAACAGGATTGGTTTCTTCCAGTTCCTTTAGTAGCAGTAGGATAAGCTCCTTTTCTTTAGAATAAATCTTTATCGGATGCCCTTCCGGAAGTGCGCTAATTTCTATGCTTGTATTCATTTTCTTTATTTTAAGGCAAAGTAAAGCTCCAAAAATGTGTTGAAATATGACTCTGGTCACAATGAGAAAATTGATTTTTTACTTTTTTTGCGGTGTTTTTTAATTGGCTTGAATTAACAGGTGGGGTACTTCCTGCATTCAAGTAAGTTACCTCGTGGCAATCCCAAGGGGCATTAAATTAAAAAAATGGAGTTCGAGGCATCCCGATGCTTTGAGACCAAGCATTCAAATCTCGATTATCGAGTAAAGTTATCAGTAAATAAATTTTTGAATGAAGACAAAGATGGAACTTATGGCTCCTGCGGGAAATTTTGAATCCCTGCAGGCAGCTCTTGACAATGGCGCAGATTCAGTTTATTTTGGAGTAGACCAGCTTAATATGAGGGCAAGGGCTTCCGTAAATTTTACTATGGATGATCTACCGGAAATTACCCGCAGATGTGAAGCGAAGAATGTGCGAACCTATCTTACGCTAAATACGATTATCTACGATCATGATCTTTCGCTCATTAAAACCCTGCTGAATAAAGCAAAAGAAGCCGGTATCACAGCTGTGATTGCATCAGATCAGGCGGTAATCGCTTCAGCAAGAGAGCGAGGAATAGCTGTGCATATTTCCACCCAGCTAAACATCACTAATATTGAAACGGTAAGATTCTACAGTCTATTTGCCGAAACTATGGTGCTTTCCCGTGAATTAAGTCTGCGCCAGGTAAAGAACATTACCGACCAGATTCAAAAAGACCTAATAAAAGGGCCTTCGGGCGAATTGGTTAAGGTTGAAATCTTTGGTCATGGTGCTTTATGTATGGCCGTTTCGGGGAAATGTTACTTAAGTCTGCATTCAGATAACTCTTCGGCAAATCGTGGCGCTTGTAAACAGAATTGCCGAAAGAAATATACGCTTATTGACCAGGAAACCGGTTTTGAGATTGAAACCGATAATGAGTATATGATGTCGCCAAAAGACCTTTGTACTCTTGATTTTCTGGACCAGGTAAAGGATGCCGGTATTCAGATACTTAAAATTGAAGGTCGTGGACGTGCCCCCGAGTATGTAGCTACGGTTACCCGGGTGTATCGGGAGGCTATAGATGCACTTTCTGAAGATACATTTACTTCTGAAAAAGTGGATTATTGGATGGAACAGTTGGCCACGGTATATAATAGAGGCTTCTGGAGCGGATATTATTTGGGTCAGAAACTTGGGGAATGGAGTAAAACCTCAGGATCTCAGGCTACTCAGAAAAAAATATATGTTGGTAAAGGGGTTCATTATTTCCCTAAAGCGGGAATTGCAGAATTCAAGATAGAGGCTTACGATATTAAGAAAGGAGATAAACTCCTAATTACCGGCCCCAGTACCGGAGCTAAAGAAGTTGATTTAATGGAACTTTATGTTAATGAGACGAGTGTGGAGCAAGCTAAAAAAGGAGATTCCTGTACTATAAAACTTCCGTTTAGGGTTAGACTTTCAGATAAACTTTATAAAATGGTAGAAGCCTGATGGTAGTAATCACCTTACAGCGCCAAAAATGTATTGGATGTAATTATTGTGTAGAACTGGCACCTGAACAGTTTCAGATGTCTAAAAAGGATGGTAAATCGGTTTTGTTAAAGGCAAAAGATAATAAAGGTTTCCATACCCTGAAATCTCCAGATCATAGCATTCTGGAGCCGGCTGAAGCAGCGGCAGCTGCCTGCCCGGTTAAAATTATTAAGGTAAAAGATATTTGAAATCTAGGTTTGAAATTGAATTTATTCTAAGCTAAGTTTATTAGCTCATTATAAACCAAGTGGGTGGGAAGCCCTACCACATTAAAATAACTTCCTTCAAGATTGGTGATTCCAATAAGGCCAATCCATTCCTGTATGGCATAGCCGCCGGCTTTATCAAAAGGTTTAAAGTTTTCTACATAGTAATTAATTTCCCCTGTAGTAAGTTCTTTAAAGCTTACTTTAGTTTCACAATTTACCGTAGATTGATGATTGTGGGTGGTAAAACAAACCGAAGTAAAAACACTATGGGTTTTCCCTGAAAGCGACTTAAGCATTTCTTTAGCTTCAGAAACTGTTGCCGGTTTTCCCATTGCGTTTCCTTCATTATAAACAATAGTATCGCTTGTAATTAAGATCTGGTCTTTTTTCAATTCTTTCTGAAAAGCTTCGGCTTTTAATTGTGCCAGAAAATCTGTTATTTCTTCTTTTTGAAGGTAATCTGGATAGACTTCTTTTACCGGTCTTACATCTGCTTTAAAAGGAATGTCCAGATCTTTAAAGAATTGGTGGCGCCTTGGTGAGCCAGAAGCAAGAATGATTTCTTTATTTTTTAAAAGTTCTTTCAGCATAATAAATTAGAGTAAAAATTGATAAAATCCGATAGAGATAAGTCCGAAAAATAAGATGATTTTCAACATTAAACTTAAGTGTGAGTAATCGCTCTTCTTTTTAGCCTCCCAAATGCGCACCAGAAAATAGAGTAGTGGGGCCAGTATAAAAAGCAGGGTGTAGATTACTAAAAAAGTATTTTCAAATAGATAATTATAGATGTAATATACAATAGCAACTACAGGTAGAATTCCAAGGGCAAAAATAATCTTATTAGTGCGCTTAACACCAAGTATAATGGGCAGTGTTTGTATACCGGCATTATGATCTCCCTTAACATCTTCCTGATCTTTTACCATTTCTCGTAATAAATTCACTAAAAAAGCAAACACCGCGTAATCAAGTAAAATAGAAAAAAGTAAAGACTGAATTTTCTTGTTTTGAGAAGAAATAGCAGGAAAAAGATCAAAAATGGCAGGCAATAGTACTACAAAGGCTACAAGCAGACTTATTAAAACATTGCCTAAGATTGGAATTTGCTTAAGGTAACTCGCATATAAATAGAGTAAAGCCGAAGAAAAGATGAAAATTGCTACAAAGCCTGGTTTACCTAGCAAATTTGCCAGGTAAAAACCCAGGCCTACACCAATAATATTTAATACAATAAATAAATTATTCGCTCTTTTTTCTGAAACCTTATTTCCTACAAATAGCTTTTTAGGTTTGTTAATTTTGTCGGTTTCAATATCATAAATATCATTTATCACGTATCCTGAAGCGGCTATACATATCGTAGCCAAAATTAATAAGGCATAACCAAATGCATTAAGTGTAATTGAAGCACCAAATTCTTCAAAAAATGAAAATTTTATAAGAATTAGAGTGAGGGCTATAAAAATAAGGTTAGGCCATCGTAGTAGCTTTAAATATGTGATCATATACTATATTATTCAGAAACAAATTTTAAACCTACTATTGAAATTATTAGGGTACTTAGAAAGAATATGCGCCAAAAATTAGCAGGTTCCTTAAAAATAAAAATTCCAAGTAAAACAGTACCTACAGCTCCAATACCTGTCCAAACCGCATAAGCGGTGCCAATTGGTAGTGTTTGGGTAGCTTTGTAAAGTAAAATCATGCTTATGGCCAGGGAAATTAAAAACCCCATAAACCAAAGATTAGAGCTGCTACCAGTGGTAATTTTGGTTTTTCCCAGGCAAAATGCAAATCCAACTTCAAAAAGTCCCGCTAGAATTAGTAAAATCCAATTCATTATGCTTTATCAATCCATTTGCCCTGTACTTTCATCACTTGTTCTATAACATCGCGAACGCAACCTTTTCCTCCTTTTTTGTGAGAAATATATTTAGAGATTTCTTTAACCTCTGCCGCGGCGTCCTGTGGGCAGCAGGGTAAGCCCACAAGTTTCATAGGATAGTAATCCGGGATGTCGTCTCCCATATATAGCACATCTTCTGCATTGATATTGTAAATGTCAAAGAATTCATCCATTTGCTCTACCTTATCGTGAATTCCCAGGTAGATGTCGTTTATCCCAAGGTCCCTTAGTCTTTTTCTAACTCCTTCATTTTTACCACCGGAGATAATGCAAACCGTATAACCGGCATTTTTTGCGGCTTTAAGTGCGTAACCATCTTTAATGTTCATAGTGCGCAGCAATTCGCCGGCAGTACTAACTTGAATGCTTCCATCGGTAAGCACACCGTCTACATCAAATACAAAGGTGTTAATTTGGTTTAGGTATTCTTTATAATTTTTTTCCATGTAAATCTTGAATAGATTGAGTTATAAGGTTGTAGATATGTTTATGTTTATTAGGCAATAGTGCTAAATGTGTTTCAATTGTTTTTTGATCATTTCTTAAAGCCGGGCCGGTTTGGGCTTCGCGGGGCTTTAAATTTTTAATCTTTAAAGCAGTTTCTGTAATAAGTGGTTTTAAAATACTGAAATCTATTCCATGATCATCACAAATTTCAGCTCCAATTGAATACAAATGATTACTAAAATTGTTTACAAAAACTGCAGCCACATGTAAGGCTTTTCGCTGTTCAGAATCAATCTCACGAACATCCGTTGATATTTCTAAAGCCAGTGACTTAATTTTCTCAAGGTTTTCTGTGGAATTTGCTTCAATGCAAATTGGAATTTCAGTAAAATCTACGGTATTATTTTTAGAAAAACTCTGCAAGGGATAAAAGACCCCAAAGTTTGTTGCACTCTGCAGGGCATTTAAACCAATTGCACCCGAAGTATGTAAGATAATACCTTTGTGATTATTAAGCTGTTGGGCTATTTCAGAAATAACATCATCTTTTAATGCAAGCAGATAGAAATCTGCAGGTTTTAAATTATGGATATTAGTGGTTGTATCTATGAGCTTAGAAAAACTTTTTAAGCTCACTTTCTTGTGATTATATACCTGAATCACCCTTATATTTTTCGCTTCAGAGAAGGTTTGAAATATATGAAAAGCTACATTTCCTGTTCCTAAAATTACCACTTCTACCATTCGGCTAAATTATTAAAAATAATCAGGCAATAAAATTAACATTCGTGTAAGAGAATGTCTTAAATTTTCCTCCTGGAAACCATTAAAAATGCCTAAATTTGCGGCCTTAAAAGAGTTACTTCATGCAGAATAAAATAGCCTCTGTCATATTTTCTACACGTATAATGGCAGTCTTGTTTGTGGTCTTTGCAGTGACCATGGCGTTTGGAACATTTATTGAAAGTTGGTATAGTATTGAAACAGCCAGGGTGTTAATTTACAACACCTGGTGGTTTGAAGGTATTATGGTGTTTTTTGTGATTAATTTCGCAGGAAATATTAAACGCTATAATCTTCATAAACGTGAAAAATGGTCTTCGCTTTTAATTCATTTATCTTTTGTATTAATCCTTATTGGCGCCTTTATTACTCGTTATATCAGTTATGAAGGTGTGATGCCTATAAAAGAGGGTGAAACCACGAATATCATGCTTTCACAAAAGACGTATTTTACCACATTTATAGATGGTGAAATTGAAGGTGAACCTCGCCGAAGGGTTTTAGAAGAACCGGTTCTTTTTGCTCCGGAAACGGAAAATGATTATGTACTTAATACCGATTATAACGGGCAACCGGTTACGATAGAAGCAACAAACTTTATTTATGGAGCTAAGGAAGAATTAGTTCCTACTGAAGATGGAGATGTTTATCTTAAGCTCGTTGAAGCCGGAGGCGGTGGGCGTCATGATCACTTTTTAAAGGAAGGAGAGGTACAAAATATTCATAATGTATTATTCGCCCTAAATGATCCTACCGAGGGCGCAATCAACATAGAATATAATGAAGAAAGTGGCAAATACACTATAAACTCACCTTTTGAGGGAGACTATATGAGAATGGCCGACCAAAAGAAAGGTGGTTTGGTACAGGACTCTACCCAAACTTTAATGTTGCGTTCGCTTTATAATATTGGAGCCATGCAATTTGTAATACCCGAGCCTGTAATTAGGGGAGAGTATGACGTTGTTAAAACCCCTGAAAAGACTGATGGACAAACCGATGCCTTAACGGTAAGGGTTTCTTCAGAAGGTGAGTCTGAGACGGTAACTATAATGGGGGGACAGGGAATTCCCAGTGAGCCTCATAAAGTAGAACTGGCTGGGCTTGAATTTTATTTAAATTACGGTAGTAAGGAAATAGAATTACCTTTTGCCCTTAAACTCAACGATTTTATAGCCGATAAATACCCGGGAACAGAGAACAGTTATTCCTCTTTTAAAAGTAAGGTGGAGATTGTTGAAGAAGGAAAGGAAAATGTGCCTTATGAGATATATATGAACCATGTTTTAGATCATAAAGGCTTTAGGTTTTTCCAGGCCAGTTTTATGCCAGATGAAAGCGGGACAGTACTTTCTGTAAATCACGATTTTTGGGGAACCTGGGTGACTTATATTGGTTATTTTCTACTCTATTTAGGCTTGATGCTTATTCTTTTTGATAAAGGTTCACGTTTTGGAAAGCTGAAAGAAATGCTGGAAAAAGTAAAAGACAAAAAGAAGATGTTAAGTACGGTACTTGTTTTCTTTATGGCTGCAGGTTCTATGTTTGCCCAAATGCCCAATGAAGATCACCAACACGCTGAATCGGCAAAAAAAGAAGTAGATTCTATTCTTAAGACTAATGCTATTAGCGAAGAACACGCCGCAGAATTTGGACGTTTGGTTATCCAGGATGCAGGTGGTAGAATGAAACCCGCCAACACCTATTCCTCTGAATTGCTTCGTAAATTAAGCAAGTCTGATGAATATGAAGGATTAAGTTCAGATCAGGTTTTGGTATCCTTAACCCAAAATCCAATGATTTGGTACAATGTGCCAATTATTTATGTAGAAAAACATAATGATAGTTTACATAATGTTTTAGGTGTAGATAAAGGTGAAAAGTATTTAACCCTTAGTAGTTTCTTTGATGAAATGGGGAATTATAAACTTTCTCCATTATTAGAGGACGCTTATAAGGCTTCAGTACCCAATAAATTCCAAAAGGATTTTATTAATACCGATAAAAAAGTGAATTTGTTGTATAGGGCCTTACAGGGAAAAATACTTCGAATTTTCCCAATTCCCGGAGACGATAATAACAAATGGGTGTCTTATCCAGAATTGGAGGATGAAGGCGTTGTATTTAAAGGAATGGATTCGGTGTATACCAAGCAGATTCTTCCATTATATATGACAGCACTTTCTGATGCAAGTGAAACCGGAGATTATAGCAAAGCGAATCAATATTTAGAAAGCATTAAAGGATTTCAAAAGAAATTTGGGGGAGAAGTAATGCCTTCAAAAGATAGAATTAATGCGGAGATCACTTATAATGAATACGATATTTTCAGAAATCTTTTCTGGATGTACATGACAGCGGGACTGTTTATGCTAGTAGTAGTTATTATCAGAATTTTTAAAGAGAATAGCGTTACAAAATGGTTGGTTAAAATAAGTGGTGGCGTTATTGTAATTCTCTTTATACTTCACACTCTAGGATTAATTGCCAGATGGTATATTTCAGGGCATGCTCCCTGGAGTGACGCTTATGAATCTATGATTTACGTAGGTTGGGCTACTATGTTTTTTGGCTTGGCTTTTGGAAGAAAAAGTAGTTTAACAATTGCCTCTACAGCATTTGTAACTTCAATGATATTAATGATTGCTCATTGGAATTGGATGGATCCCTCTATAGCCAATTTACAGCCTGTTTTGGACTCTTATTGGTTGATGATTCACGTTTCTGTAATTGTAGGAAGCTATGGGCCTTTTACCCTGGGATTAATACTAGGGGCTGTGGCATTGTTGTTAATGATTTTTACCACCGAAAGTAATAAGAAAAAAATGGATCTTAATATTAAAGAGATTACCATTATTACTGAAATGGCTTTAACAGTTGGCCTGGTAATGTTAACCATTGGAAACTTCCTTGGAGGGCAATGGGCCAACGAAAGCTGGGGACGTTATTGGGGATGGGACCCTAAAGAAACCTGGGCTTTAATTAGTATAATGGTGTATGCATTTGTTATTCATATGCGCCTGGTTCCTGGTCTTAGAAGTAGATGGTTTTTTAACTTTATGTCTATTGTAGCTTTTGCCAGTATTTTAATGACTTATTTTGGAGTGAACTTCTACCTGGCAGGTTTACACTCGTACGCAAGTGGTGATAAGGTAATTACACCAACATTTATTTACTATGCCATTGCAATAGTAGCTTTGCTGGGAGCTGTCTCTTATTGGAGATTCCAAAAGTTTTATGCCAAAAAGCCTAAGAAGAAAATTGAAAAGTAATTGGTAAACTTCGGACTGAAAAGTCTAGTGTCTAAAGGAACTTGGTTAGGCTTCTAATATGTTTAGATTCATAACAACTTAGATCCTGAAACAAGTTCAGGATGACGAATAACAACAAAGCCTGTCTAAAATTTTAGACAGGCTTTGTTGGTCTTATCAATTTAGAAGGGATTATTTAATATTTCCAACCATATCTTTTGGTTGTACCCACTCATCGAACTGCTCTTCGGTGAGGTGACCTAATTCAACCGCAGCCTCTTTAAGGGTAGTCCCGTCTTCGTGAGCCTTATTGGCAATTTCAGCGGCTTTATAATACCCTATTTTCGTATTTAAAGCAGTAACCAACATTAGTGAATTATTTAAATGTTCCTGGATTCTCGGCATATTAGCTTCAATTCCGCTTGCACAGTTTACATCAAAAGAAGTGCAGGTATCACCAATAAGTTCTGCACTTTGTAAAAGATTAGCTGCCATAACCGGTTTAAAAACATTTAGTTCAAACTGGCCCTGCATACCGCCAACACCAATAGCTACATCGTTACCCATTACCTGGGCACAAACCATAGTTAAAGCTTCACATTGGGTAGGATTAACTTTTCCTGGCATTATAGAGGAGCCTGGCTCGTTTGCAGGAATATTAATTTCACCAATTCCGCTTCGTGGACCAGAAGAAAGCATTCTAATATCATTTCCTATTTTATTTAAAGAAACTGCTAATTGTTTTAAAGCGCCATGAGTTTCCACAAAAGCATCGTGCGCAGCAAGGGCTTCAAATTTATTTCCAGCAGAAACAAAAGGTAGTTCTGTGAATTTAGCAATAAACTCAGCTACTCTTTTAGAATAGCCTTTAGGCGTATTAAGTCCCGTTCCTACTGCAGTACCACCAAGCGCCAATTCAGCTAAATGTGGAAGTGTATTTTCAAGAGCTTTAATACCATGATCTAATTGGGCAAAATAACCGCTAAATTCCTGGCCAAGGGTTAGGGGAGTAGCATCCATAAAATGCGTACGGCCAATTTTTACTACCTCTTTAAATTCTTCTGATTTTTTCTTTAACGTATCGCGTAATTGCTTAACCCCGGGAAGTGTCACGGTTATAATTTTTTTGTAAGCTGCAATGTGCATTCCTGTAGGAAAGGTATCGTTAGAAGATTGCGATTTATTGACATCATCATTTGGCTGAAGTGTTTTTTCACCTTCGCCCAGGGTATTTCCTGCTAATTGATGTGCGCGATTTGCAATAACTTCGTTTAAGTTCATATTACTTTGGGTGCCGCTACCGGTTTGCCAAATTACCAATGGAAACTGATCATCGTGTTTGCCTTCCAGTATTTCGTCACATACCTGGGCGATATAATCCCTTTTTTCTACAGGTAAAACCCCTAGTTCACAGTTTGTGTAAGCTGCTGCTTTTTTAAGATAAGCAAAGCCGTAAACTATTTCCAAAGGCATACTAGCGGCTGGGCCAATTTTAAAATTATTTCTGGAACGTTCGGTTTGAGCTCCCCAGAGTTTATCTGCCGGAACTTTTACTTCCCCAATAGTATCTTTTTCTATTCTATAATTCATAATTTCTATATTAGTTTAGTTGTTTCACAAATTTACGAGATAGTGGGGTTTTAAAGGAATAAATAAAGAGAATTTAACCCTTAATTTTACGCGATAATCGAGATTTAATATTGCGATGTTTTCTAGATATCTAAAAAAGATCTATTTAATAACTCGTGGGATTGCTGCCAGGTAAATTGCTGATTTTAGACAGCACTTTTATAATTTCTGAAAATTAAATTGTGATAAGCCACCAAAGCTTAGTATATTTGACCAGATCAAAAAATTTTGGAAATTATGTTCGAATTCGATCAATACCTCGGTTTTCTGGCTTTCCTGGTTATTTTAACTATGGGATTCTGGCTTATGATTTTCCTAATGGCTATTTTACCCTACTGGATAGGTGGTTCGGTTGGAGAATTGCTTAAAGAAAAGAAGGAAGCTAGAAAAAAAGCTAAAGAAGAGAAAGCATAAAAAAAAGGGACAGTTACTGTCCCTTTTTTTTGTCTCTATTTTTATCTATAAATAAGATTAAAATTATCTGTGGGTTTTAGAATTCGCCCTCATCAAAATCCTCACCTCCATTACCTCTTCTTTGTTGCTGTTTTTTCTGATTAAACCTGTAGATAAAAGAAATATTAGCCGATTGACCCTGTCTCCACTGGAATTCACTTTCCTGATTAAAAAACTCTGTAGTGGTAGAACTATTTCTTTTTCTTCCGTTGAAAATATCCCTAACGTTTAATGAAAGTGTAGCTTTCTCGTTTAAGATCTCTTTACTAAAAGCAAGATCAACATTTAAAATTCCTTCTTGAGTACCCTGAATTTCGTCTGAAGGTCCTCGGTAAAATAAGTTGGTTTGCCAGTCTATTTGTAGTGGTAAGGTAACTTTTGAACTAAATCTACCAAACCAGCTTGAATTGTCCTGACTATAATCTGTGCCATTAAATTCACCGTCTAGCTTAAAACGGAAGACATTTAAACTACCGTTAAGTCTTAACCAATCTGCAGGATTATAAAGAAAACCTAATTCGCCACCCATTCTGTCATTAGTAGCCAGGTTAAACGGTATACTTCTAATTACTTCTATCTGTTGGCCAGAAGGTCCGCTAATAAAAACTTCTTCTCTTACTCTTTGAAAAGCATCAGTTTCTCTCTGGTAGTACACCGAGGAGGTTAGGGTGAATTTATCCCACTTTTTTAAGTAACCTAAATCAAAAGCATTTGAAAATGCCGGGTTAAGGTTTGGATTCCCCTGGAAAATATTATTACGGCTACTTCTTGAAGGGAAAGGATTTATATACCAACCTCTTGGCCGGTTTATTCTTCGGTTATACCCAAGGGTGACATTTTCATCTTCTCCAAGTTCATAAATTAGATTTACCGTTGGGAACAAACCAAGATAGTCATTGTTGAAGTCTGTATCTATATCAAAAGAAAATTCTTCCTGCAATTCCTCTTCAGTTAGCTCTGAATCTATCTTACCTTTTAAATTAGTATTCTCCAACCTTAAACCTAGAAGAAAGCTAAAACTGCCAAATTTAGTACCGTACTGTGTATAAAGGGCCTGAACATTTTCGGAATAATCAAAAACATTGGTCTGGCTTTTATTTAACATAAACTCGCCAAGGTTGTTTTCCTGGTAAAGCTTATAGTCTGTTATTTCATTTTCAAAATTACCGCGATACCCGGCTTCAAATTGGGATTCCTCCCCAATGGGTAGTACATAATCTGCCTGTATCAAATATTCCTTTTTATCTTCCTCTGTAAGCGTAGATTCTGAAGGGATATCAATAGCACCTTTTTGGGTATTGTTATAAGTTATAAATTCATTTATAGAAGCGTCCTGAGTCTCTGCATCATTCTCAAATTGAAAATCTGCAGTAAGCTTATGCCCTTTATTGTCGAATTTTTTTATATAATTAAGCGAAAATTGAATACTCTCGTCTTCTTCATTCTCAATTTCCCTTCTGTTTGTTCCCAAAAGTTCGGTACCACCCATTAGATAGTCATTGAAATTATTGGTCACATCACGGTCATCACCAATTCTGTAAAATATGGCACCTGTAATAGATGACATATCAGAGAGGTAGTATTCCATTCCCACATTAGTATTAAAACCACGGTTTATTCTATCAAAATCCCTGTCTTCAATATTTCTGTCATAAACCAGGCTGTCTAATATTATATCTGCTCTTGGGTCAAAATATTGAGTGTCAAAGAATCCATAACCTGGCGATTCAGAATATCTGTAGCCGGTAGTGGTGAAGAGGTTATATTTATCGGTACGGTAGTTTAAATTGGTAGAAATACTTCCGTTTTCAGGGATACCTCCATTTACAGTAACAGAACCATTAAATCCAAGTGTTTCCTTTTTTCTAAGAATAATATTAATAATACCAGCAGTACCTTCGGCATCATACCTGGCAGAAGGGGAAGTAATAACTTCCACACGCTCTATGGCTTCAGCCGGTAATTGACTTAAAACATCAGTACTGCCGAAACCAGCCATTGCTGAAGGTTTACCGTTAATTAGTATTCTAACATTGTCATTCCCCCTTAAACTTATACCTCCTTCAATATCTACTGCAATAGATGGTACGTTGTTAAGTGCATCGCTTACTGTACCGCCCGCAGTGGTAAGGTCTTTTCCAATATTATATATCTTTTTATCAAGCCTAATATCAACCTGGGTGGTTTCAGCTCTTACTACAACTTCGTCTAAGTTATTTGAACTTATCCCAAGTTCTATGGTTTGAAGGTTTAAATCTGAATTGATCTTTCTATTGTTAAACCGCTTAGTTTCATAAGAAATAAATTCAACGATAATATTATAAGTTCCAGAATCTACCTCAATATTAAAAACACCCTCATTGTTGGTAACACCTCCATTAATGTTTTCCGGGTCATTTACATCTATAATGGAAATTGTAGCATATTCTAAGGGTACATTAAGTTCATTATCTATTACTTTTCCAGAGATCTCATAAGAATTACCAGATGATTGAGAATAGTTGACGGAACTAAAAAAGAGAGAAAACGCTGCACTGAGCGTACATAAGATTTTGGTGGTCATAGAATTTTTTATTCTTTGACCTTTAATTTGGAGGATGGTTTAATATGAGATGGGTTAAACTCACGTTAAATGTGAATTTAAAATGTTAAGATGAGCTTACTTTATTGCAGTTCAGAACTTAAGATTTTCGACTAATTTTTTTATTTAGATCTAAATATTTCTGAAACTGCTTGCCGGTCATTAATTTTTGCAGCTTAGCGTGCTCCGCTTGCTGAATAGATTTTAGCTTGAAAATAATTTCATCTTCAGTAAGCGCTGTTGCGTTTATGATTTCGTTTTTCTTAAGCGTGTATTCTATAATAAGGTCTTCCAGCTTGCCGGTTTGTTCAAAATCCAGTTCCAGCTCTCTTTTCCAGGTGTAAGCAAGTTCTCTGGCAATTTCAATTAGTTCTTTCCTGCTTTTTCTATGTAAGTAAAAATGGGAATAAACAAAGCCGGCCACTAAAAAACCGGCGGCACCTATTATTGCTATTTTATGTTGAGTCTTCATTTTTTTATGGTTTGATATATTAATTTTAATTACAATATATCTTCAATTTTAGAGCTTGGCCTACCTACTACCGCTGTATTAGGAGTCTCTACAATTGGTCTTTCAATAAGCTTTGGATTTTTTACCATAACGGTAATTAATTCCTTGTTACTTAGGTCTTTATTTTTGTACTCCTCTTTCCAAATTTTCTCGTTAGTGCGAATTAGCTGTATTGGATAAAAACTTAATTTTTCCAAAATTTCACCCAATTCTTCTTCGGAAAGTGGCTCTTTTAGGTATTCTCTAATTTGATATTCTTTTCCAGAATTTTTTACAAGTTCCAAACCTTCTCTAGATTTTTTGCATCTGGGATTGTGATAAACAATAATCATAATTTTTGGTTTTTGGCTATTTTAAAATAAACAATAAATTTTAAATCTAAAATATATTGGCAGAAACTTATCAATCTTCCTGCCGTTGTCCCATCATCATTAAAAAAGCTTTTAGAAAAACGTCAATTTCTCCATTCATTACGGCATCTACATTACCTGTTTCTTCTGCAGTTCTAACATCTTTTACCAACTTATAAGGATGCATCACATAATTTCTAATTTGCGATCCCCATTCTATCTTCATTTTAGAATCTTCAATCTCCCTGCGCTGTGCTTGTTGCTTTTGAAGTTCAATTTCATATAACTGACTTTTTAAAAGCCGCATAGCCTTAGTCTTGTTTTCCAGTTGAGAACGCGTTTCAGAATTTTCAACCACAATCCCGGTAGGAGCGTGGCGTAATCTAACCGCAGTTTCTACCTTATTTACATTCTGTCCTCCCGCACCTGAAGAACGCATGGTTTCCCAGGAAATCTCAGAAGGATTAATATCTATTTCTATAGAATCATCAGCCAGTGGATAAACATATACTGATGCGAAAGAAGTGTGACGTTTTGCATTACTATCAAATGGGGAAATTCGTACCAACCTGTGTACGCCATTTTCTCCTTTTAACCATCCAAAAGCAAATTCACCTTCAATTTCCAGTGTTACGGTTTTAATTCCGGCAACATCTCCTGCCTGGTAATTTAATTCTTTGATTTTAAAATTACGTTTTTCGGCCCACATCAGGTACATACGCATAAGCATCTGTGCCCAATCGCAACTTTCTGTACCGCCGGCACCTGCAGTAATTTGCAAAACCGCACTCAATTTATCGCCTTCTTCAGAAAGCATATTTTTAAACTCAAGATCTTCTATAAGATCTAAAGCCTGCTGATTTTTTTCTGAAACATCTTGTTCGCTGGCTTCATCTTCTTTATAAAATTCATAAAGAACATCCAGATCTTCTACCAGTGTTTCAGATTTCTCAAACTCTTCTACCCATTGTTTTTCAGAATTAAGATCACGCATAATGATCTCAGCCTTTTTGGGGTCATTCCAAAAATCTGGGGCAAAGGTTTTTTCTTCCTGATTAGCTATTTCTATTTTTTTGGCATCAATGTCAAAGATACCTCCTTAACGCACCAAGGCGCTCTCTAAGATTTCTGATATGTTCGTGTGTAATCATATAAGTAAATTTTAAAGGTAAAAATAGAATTTAAGACCGCGACGGGAAACTATTTAACGATATTTTTATAGTTTTAGACTTGCTTGAAAAGCCCCCAAAAGAAAGGAGTTTTGCTTATTCTCCTGTTAGTCAGTTTCTCACTTCCTGAAATTGTATGATTTCATCTGGAAAAAGAAAATCTACGGGGATTGTGTGTAAAATGCTAATTTGAAATTTTTGATGTTTTAAGGGCTAATTTTAATACGAAAATAGATTTCCGCCTTCGCGGAAAAATTAAAAAAATGGTTTTATGAAAGAAATAGATTTAAGAAGTGATACAGTAACCAGACCTACAAGCGGAATGCTAAAAGCAATAATGGGCGCTGAAGTTGGTGATGATGTGTATAAAGAAGATCCTAGTGTAAATGCTTTAGAGGAAAAGCTGGCAAAGATGTTTGGAATGGATGAGGCTCTATTTTTTCCTACCGGAAGTATGGCTAACCAGGCTGCTATAAAACTACATACGCAACCAGCCGAACAACTAATTTGCGATAAATGGGCGCATGTTTTTAATTATGAAGGGGGTGGTGCTTCTTTTAACAGCGGGGTTTCCTGCAAGTTAGTAGATGGTGACCGTGGAATGATTACAGCTGACCAGGTTGAAGAAAATATTAATCCACCAGACTTTTATCACAGTCCGTTAACAAGTTTAGTGTGTTTGGAAAATACCACCAATAAAGGTGGAGGCGCTTGTTATGATCTAAAAGAGATCAAAAAAATAAGAAAAGTTTGTAATACCCATAAGCTTGGTTTGCATTTAGACGGGGCCAGGCTTTTTAATGCTTTGGTTGCTAAAAATGAAGACCCAAAAGATTACGGGAAGTTATTTGATACCATTTCGGTTTGTCTTTCTAAAGGACTGGGAATTCCAATGGGTTCTGTGCTTATTGGCGATAAGAAGTTGATGAAAAACGCCATTAGAATTCGTAAAGTTTTAGGTGGCGGAATGCGCCAGGTTGGTTTTATGGCCGCAGCCGGAATTTATGCTTTGGATAACAATGTTGAGCGTTTAGCCGAAGACCACAAAAGAGCAACTGATATTGCTGAAACTTTGGAAGCTGCCAGTTATGTGGGCGAGGTGGAAGAGGTTGATACTAATATTATTATTTTTTATCTCAAGAAAGCTTCAGATGAAGCTGCATTTATGAAGAAACTTCAGCAAGAAAATATAAGAATAAGCAATATGGGGCAGGGAAAATTAAGAATTGTCACCCATTTAGATTATTCCGAGGAAATGCACCAGAAATTTTTAAAAGTACTAAATGACATTAAGCTGTAATAAGCTTAGAAAATTTTAACCTAAGCTTATAAAGCTTTTAATATACTTGGTAAATTGAATTTCATAATTTCAAAAAAAATAAATTATGAAAAATGTATTGCCGGGAAAAGAAGTACCGAGATTAAGAGTGAAAACCACCAGTGGAATGCAATGGGATCTACGTGATCAGGAACCTAAAAACTTTACAATGGTAGTTTTTTATCGTGGGTTACATTGCCCGGTTTGTAAGTCTTATTTAGAAGAATTAAATAGCAAGATAGAAGACTTTCAGGACAAAGGTGTAGATGTGATCTGTATTAGCTCTAATAACCAGTCGCTAGCCGAAAAAACCCTCAAGGAATGGGAAATTGATAAGCTTAGTATTGGTTACGACTTTAATACTGAAGATGCCCGAAAATGGGATTTATATGTTTCTGAAGGAATAAACGATAAAGAACCTGAGGTGTTTTTTGAACCCGGATTGTTTTTAATAAAACCGGATAATACGCTTTATGCAGCGTCTATACAAACTATGCCTTTTGCAAGACCAAAATTTGATGAATTGTTAAAAGCTATAGATTTTGTAGTAGAAAAAGAATATCCCGCCAGGGGAGAAGCTTAAGTAAAATTTTAATTTAAATAAAAATACCTCATAGATTTTAAAACCTGTGAGGTATTTTATTTTGCTAGAAATTAACTTTAAAACTTATTTAAGCATATCCATTCCTGGAATATCTGGCATTCCGTCTTTGGCAACTGCTGCAAGTTCTTTTTCATTAATATCAGAAGCTTTGGCAATGGCTTTGTTTAAAGTAAGTACCAGGTAATCTTCTAATTGCTCTTTATCTTCCAATAATTCGTCTGCAACATTAATATTTTTAATCTCACGGGTAGCGGTAATCGTTACACTTAATAAACCGTCGCTTGATTTTTCTTCAATACTAACAGTTTTTAAGCGCTCTTTAGTTTCTTCAACTTTTTGTTGGGTTTCTTTGATTTTATTCATCATACCCATCATATCTCCAAACATAGTCTTCTTTTTTAAAATTTATCAACTGCAAATTTACTAAATTACAGGATTAATCCTGTTAATATGAAGAGACTATTATGTATTTTACTGGGAAGCATTACCTTTGCATCCGCTCAAAATAATGCAAATTTGAAAAAAGATATTTTACCGCCAAAAGCTAAGAAAATAGCAAAAAATCTGGAAGCTCACGGCATCCTTAGAGTAGATAATTATTACTGGATGAACGATAGGGAAGATGATGAAGTAATAGGTTATTTAAATCAGGAGAATGAGTATAACCAAAAAATGACTGCACACACCAGTGATTTTCAGCAGCGCTTGTTTGAGGAAATGAAAGGCAGAATAAAAGAAGATGACGAGTCGGTTCCATACAAATTGAATGGTTACTGGTATTTAACCAGGTTTGAAACCGGAAAAGATTACCCAATCTACTCCCGTAAAAAAGGGGAGCTTGAAGCACCGGAAGAATTGCTTTTTGATGTAAATGAGATGGCTGAAGGTTTTGAATATTACAGCCTTGGCGGATTAAATGTGAGCCCGAACAACAAAATGGTTGCTTTTGGAGTAGATACTTTAAGCCGAAGAAAATATACTATTCAGATAAAAGATCTGCAAACCGGAGAAATTTATCCTGATAAGATAGAGAATGCTACCGGGGGTTCTACCTGGGCGGCAGATAATAAAACTCTTTTCTATACTAAGAAAGATGATCAAACTTTAAGGTCTTATAGAATTTACAAGCATATCTTAGGCACAGATGCTGCTGAAGATGAGCTGGTTTTTGAAGAGGAGGATGAAACTTTTAATACCTATGTGTATAAATCAAAGTCCAAAGATTATATCATCATTGGAAGCCATAGCACTTTAACTACAGAATACCGAATCTTAAAAGCCGACGATCCTAATTGTGAGTTTAAAGTTTTTCAGCCCAGGGAACGTGGTTTAGAATATAGTATAGCACATTATGAAGGTGATTTCTATGTGATGACTAATAAAGATAAAGCGACTAATTTCAGATTAATGAAAACCCCGGTTGAGAGCACAAGTCAGGAAAACTGGGTAGATGTAATTCCGCATCGGGAAGATTACCTGCTAGAGGATATAGATATCTTTAAAAAATACCTTGTAGTAAGCGAACGGCATAATGGTTTAAATAAAATAAGAGTTATACGTTGGGATAATTCAGAAGAGTATTATATCCCTTTTGATAATGAAACTTATACGGTTTATACTTCCATAAATCCTGCTTTTGATACAGATGTGTTAAGGTTTACCTATAACGCTATGACCACGCCAACATCGGTAGTGGATTTTAATATGGAAACCCGCGAAAAAACGGTTTTAAAGGAGCAGGATGTTTTAGACGAAAATTTTGACAAAGACAATTATAAATCAGAAAGAGTTTGGGCCACTGCAAAAGACGGCACTAAAATCCCTGTAAGCCTGGTTTATAAAAAAGGAACTAAACTAGACGGAAATAGTCCATTATTGCAATATGCTTATGGTTCTTATGGTTCAACAATAGATCCTTACTTTTCTACGGTAAGGCTTAGTTTGTTAGATCGAGGTTTTATTTATGCTATAGCGCATATTCGCGGCGGAGAATATTTGGGACGTAACTGGTATGAAGACGGTAAACTTTTCAATAAAATGAACACTTTTACCGATTATATAGATGTATCAGAGTATTTAATTCAGGAAAAATATACTTCATCAGAGCATCTTTATGCTATGGGTGGTTCTGCCGGTGGCTTACTAATGGGGGCAGTTATTAATATGTCGCCGCAACTTTACAGGGGTGTTATTTCTGCAGTGCCTTTTGTAGACGTGGTAACAACAATGTTAGATGACAGCATTCCATTAACAACCGGTGAGTATGATGAATGGGGTAATCCTAATAACAAGGATTATTATGATTATATGATGCAATATTCGCCATATGATAATGTGGTGGCACAAGACTATCCTAATATGCTGGTAACAACGGGCTTGCATGATTCTCAGGTACAATATTGGGAACCTGCGAAATGGGTAGCTAAATTAAGAGAATTAAAAACCGATAATAATTTGTTGCTTTTTCATACCAATATGGATGCAGGGCACGGTGGGGCTTCAGGTCGATTTGAAGCTTTAAAAGAGGTGGCCGAAAAATATGCGTTTTTGCTGGATTTAGAAGGAATTAGCCACTAATTAAAAAATTTATCTTAAATTTGTACGGTTTTACTTTCGTGTTTTTAGAAGGGAAAATCGATCGGCACAGGTTGTCGATATATTTTTCCGATTGTTATCGGGATGAAAAACAAGATATTTTCAGCATTACTGAAATATTTCACGCTCATTAAATGGGCAAAATCTTTAACCCAAATTTTGTAAAGAACTTCGATTTATGAAAGAAGATTTGCAAGTATATGACAACGTATTGCAACTTATTGGCAATACACCTCTTATAAAACTTAACAAAATCACCCAGGAATTTAAAGGAGAATTCTTCGCTAAAGTAGAAGCCTTTAATCCGGGACACTCCGCAAAAGACCGTATTGCACTTTATATTATAGAAGAAGCGGAAAGAAAAGGTATTCTTAAACCTGGTAATACTATTATTGAAACTACCTCTGGAAATACCGGTTTTAGTATTGCAATGGTTAGTGTTATTAAAGGTTACGAATGTATTCTAGCAGTAAGCTCTAAGGCTTCTAACGATAAAATAGACATGCTAAGAACTATGGGAGCTAAAGTTTATGTTTGCCCGGCTCACGTTTCGGCAGATGACCCCAGGTCTTATTATCAGGTAGCTAAAAGGTTGCATTCAGAAACAAAAGGCTCGGTTTATATCAATCAATATTTTAATGATTTGAATATAGACGCTCATTTTAACTCTACCGGTCCAGAAATTTGGAATCAAACCGAAGGGAAAATAACCCATCTTATCGCTTGTAGCGGAACTGGTGGAACAATTTCGGGAACTGCAAGATATTTAAAGCAGCAGAATCCTGACATGAAAGTTATTGGGATAGATGCCTATGGTTCTGTTTTAAAGAAATATCACGAAACTAAAGAATTTGATGCTAGTGAAATCTATCCTTATAGAATAGAAGGTCTGGGTAAAAATCTCATTCCTTCCGCTACAGATTTCGAGATTATTGACCGTTTTGTTAAGGTGAGTGATGAAGATAGTGCGCATACGGCCAGAGAACTTGCTAAAACCGAAGGGCTTTTTGTAGGTTATACCAGTGGTGCTGCTACTCAAGGTTTAAAGCAACTTGCTGAAGAAGGAGAATTTGATGAAAATAGCAATGTGGTAGTAATTTTTCCAGATCACGGTTCACGCTATATGGGCAAGGTCTTTAGTGATGACTGGATGGAAGAACAAGGCTTTTTTGATACCAAAAATGAGATTGAGGCACAGCCTATAGAATTTATAAAATAAATAGTATTTTGAAACTGATTCATAAATAAATAGAATAAAAGCATCCAGGAAGGATGCTTTTATTTTATTAGAATTTTTAAGAAAAAAATAACTTTGTACAATTGAGCCAATTTTAAGTATTTTTGCGGCTCGACTAAAAAAGGATTGATGAGGGATTTATTTGATAAAATATATAAAGACAAAGGACCATTAGGAAAATGGGCAGAGCAGGCAGAGGGATATTTTGTATTTCCTAAGCTTGAGGGGCCAATTTCTAACCGAATGAAGTTTAGAGGAAAAGAAGTAATCACCTGGAGTATTAACGACTACCTGGGGCTTGCCAATCATCCAGAAGTAAGAAAAGTAGATGCTGAAGCCGCTGCAGAATACGGCTCTGCTTATCCTATGGGAGCAAGAATGATGAGTGGACATACTCAACTTCACGAAAAACTTCAAGACGAACTGGCTTCTTTTGTGCACAAACAATCTGCTTACCTCCTTAATTTTGGTTACCAGGGAATGGTTTCTACCATAGATGCTTTGGTTTCTAAACAGGATGTGATAGTTTATGATGTAGATGCCCATGCTTGTATTATAGATGGGGTTCGCTTGCATCTAGGTCAGCGTTTTACTTATAAACACAACGACCTTGAAAGTATAGAAAAAAACTTGCAACGCGCCACTAAAATTGCAGAACAAACCGGAGGAGGAATTTTATTGATTTCTGAAGGTGTTTTTGGTATGCGTGGAGAACAGGGAAGGCTAAAAGAAATTGTTGAGCTGAAGAAAAAATATAATTTCAGACTATTTGTTGATGATGCTCATGGTTTTGGAACACTTGGTAAAACAGGTGCGGGAGCAGGTGAGGAACAAGGAATTCAGGATGAAATAGATGTGTATTTTGCTACTTTTGCCAAGTCTTTAGCCAGTACAGGTGCGTTTATTGCAGCCGATAAAGAAATTATAGATTACCTTAAATATAATTTACGTTCACAAATGTTCGCGAAATCATTGCAAATGCAATTGGTGGTTGGAGCATTAAAACGTTTAGAAATGTTAAGAACAATGCCAGAGCTAAAAGAAAAGCTTTGGGAGAATGTGAATGCACTTCAAAACGGACTTAAAGAAAATGGTTTTGATATTGGAACTACACAAAGTTGTGTAACTCCTGTTTATCTAAAAGGAAGTATACCGGAAGCTATGGCTTTGGTGAAAGACCTAAGGGAAAACCACGGAGTATTTTGTTCTATTGTTGTATATCCGGTAATTCCAAAAGGACTGATATTATTAAGAATGATTCCTACCGCTTCTCATACCCTTCAGGATATAGAAGAAACCCTGGTTGCTTTTTCGGCAATTAGAGAGCGTTTAGAAAATGGTACTTATAAAAGATTATCTGCTTCGGTTTCTGCTGCTATGGCAAGCAAAGAGTAGGTGTTAATTTGTTGAAATAAAGCTTAAAAAACCGTTTAGAAGTTATTTTCGCGTCACCCTTGTTTCAGGGTCTAGTTTATAATAAAATTAGATTCTGAAATAAATTCAGAATGACGTTAAAAATAAGAGTTTTCTAAACGGTTTTTCTATTTCTAATTTTCAAGAAAAAATCAGGCTGAGATTTATTCATCTGAACCATCTCCTTCTTCATCGTCTTTGTAAAATCCGGTTTCTTCCAGTTCTTCTCCTCGTTGATTTCGCTTTCCTTCGTAAGTGTCTTTAATATACTCATCATCTTCATGAAAATCGAACCGATAAGAAACACCTGCAGCTACTTGCCATCGGGAAGGAGTGTCTTTAAAATTAACAAGGCCTGAAATATCCAATTGAAAATCTTTTCCGAGTAAATATGCAGCACCACCACGTAAAAGTTCATCAGCATATAAATCACTTATATACGTTTGGAACTCCCCAAAAACCGCAAATTTAGGCGTAACGGCGTGGGTAAGTGTAAAGACGCCGCCGTAAGACGGAAATTCCTCGGTAAACTTATCGGCAATAAAATTCATAACCAAAACCCATCGGCCCCAGTTATTTTGGGTGATAATTGCTGCTTTGGGACTTATTGAAGATTCTCCTTCAAACATATATGGGTTTTCCCACCAACTAAAATTTGCTCCGCCATACACAGCTACGGCAGGAATTAAGCTGCGTAAATCCATACGCTGATTGGCCTTCCAGCTATAAAGGTTAACTTCTCTATCTTTAATGCTTACATTAGGATCAAAAAGTAAAAATTTTGCACCTATGGTGTTAGTTTTAAAGTTTGTAGTTTTAAATTCATCTACACCATTACCTACCGGAATAGAAGTTACCTGATCCTCGAAAGAGCCAAAAAAATTAAGTTCAAGAATTTCGGTTAAAAACCCAAAACGGAAACCATAACTAGCTCCAAGAATATCGGTATCACTATTAAATAAGCTGTGGTTATTATTACCAAAATATCCACCTGCTTCCAATTGTAAAACATTTTTCCCTACAGCATAAGCGCCTTGAGATTCCCCGGGTCTATTGGAGTTAATAGTTTCTGTGTATTGTGCATTTGCGCTAAATATTCCTAAGAAGACAAAGGCAATACCGACTTTTAAATGGTGCATATTAGGTTGGTTTATTACTTTCAAAGATAGCAGATTTATTATTTTTTTAGGAAGCTAAGGCTGCTATTCTCAAGGCTTATTTTTATTTTTGCATAAATTCCTGAAAATGTTAGAAGCTTCTTTTTCCGATGTATTACAAACGATTCTAATCATCCTATTAGTATATTTTGGATTTAAATTGCTAATTAAATGGTTTGGACCACTTATTCTCAAGTATTTCCTGCGGAAAATGGGGAAACGTTTTGAACAACAATTTAGGCAGCAACAAGAACCTGCATCTAAAAATAAGGAAGGAAAAGTAAGTATCGATAAAAAGCCGAAAAACGGTAGGAAATCTAATAAAAACGTTGGAGAATATATAGATTACGAGGAAATTGATTAATTTCGGGATCAATTTTTTATATTGAATAGGGAAGAAGCTGCCCATTCAGTTTAAACAAAAAGTGATCTAAAAAATTTCAGATGGCCAACTTTAAAAAGCTACTACCGCATCTTCTCGTTTTGGTAGGCTTCGTAATAGTTTCTTTATTTTATTTTAGTCCTGTTCTTGAAGGAAAAAAGATTTTTCAAAGCGATATTGTTCAATATATCGGGATGGCCAAAGAGCAAAACGATTTTCGGGACCAAACCGGGAAAGAACCTTATTGGACCGATTCTGCTTTTGGAGGAATGCCTACCTTTCAATTAGGTGCTTATTATCCGCATAATTACGTTAAAAAACTTGATTCTGTTCTTCGGTTTCTACCAAGACCTGCCGATTATCTTTTTCTCTATTTTATAGGCTTTTATATTCTATTACTCTGTTTAAAATTAGATTTTAGACTGGCCTTGTTAGGTGCCTTAGCCTTCGGTTTTTCTACTTATCTAATAATTATTCTGGGAGTTGGGCATAATGCAAAAGCCCATGCGATCGCTTATATGCCAATGGTTCTTGGCGGAATTATACTCACTTTCAGGCAAAAATATTTATGGGGATTTTTGCTATTATCGCTGGCAATGGCCTTGCAGATTGGAGCGAACCATTTCCAAATGACGTATTATTTGCTTCTCTTAGTCATAGTTCTGGGAATTTCCTATTTAGTTGATGCCTACCGAAAAAAAATATTACCGAAATTTTTTAAAGCTTTAGGAGTAATGGTTGTGGCCGTTATATTGGCAATAGGTGCCAACGCTACCAATTTACTCGCTACTCAGGAATATACCGCCCACAGTACACGAGGTGATACCGGTTTAACCATTTCTCCCCATGGTTCTGATAAACCGGCTGCCGGCTTAACATTCGGTTATATTACCGAATATAGCTATGGGATAAAGGAGTCTTTAAACCTCTTTAGCCCACGATTTATGGGTGGTTCTAATGCAGAAGATATTGGCAAAGACGCAGAAATTTATGATAGCCTTCTTCAACTGGGTGCTTCCCCGGCTCAGGCAGTTAATTTTGCTGAGAGTGCTCCTACTTATTGGGGTGATCAACCTTACGTAGGTGCCCCTGCTTATATTGGAGCAACAGTTTTATTTCTCTTTATTTTTGCTCTTTACCTTGTAAAAGGCCGACTAAAATGGTGGATTGTTGGCGGAAGTGTTTTAGCTTTAATCCTTTCCTGGGGTAAAAACTTTGGTTTTTTTACTGAATTTTTTATTGATTATGTGCCCCTGTATAATAAGTTTCGAGCCGTTTCTTCTATACAGGTTATTATAGAATTGTGCGCGCCCGTTTTAGCGGTTTTCGGACTTTATAAATTATTTGATCCTAAGCTTCAAAAGGAAGCAAAAATACATGCGCTAAAATGGTCTGGTATCATTGTAGGTGGTGTTGGGCTTACTTTATTGCTATTCCGTTCGGTGTTATTTGATTTCAGCGGAGCGGGAGATTCAGCTTTAATTCAGCAACTGGGAGCCGATTTTGTAAGAGCACTTAAAGAAGATAGAAAAGCTATTTATACCGAAGATCTTATTCGCTCGCTTATTTTTTCAGCATTAACAGCCGCAGCAATTTGGTTGTATATTAAAAAGAAGATCACGCAGAACTGGTTGGTTCCAGCCCTGGCGCTTTTAATTTTGGTAGACTTAATTCCTGTTGATAAACGTTATGTAAACAACGATGATTTTGTAAACGCCAGTCAAATGGATCGTCCATTTCAACCAAATGAAGCTGATCAGCAAATTTTGCAGGATGATGGTCATTATCGTGTTTTTGATGTTTCCGGAAACCCTTTTAATACAGGAAGAACTTCTTATTTTCATAATGCCATAGGCGGTTATCACGCCGCCAAACCCGGAAGGATGCAAGATTTATATGATTTCTATATTTCACAAAACAATATGGGAATTCTAAATATGCTGAATGCCAAATACTTTATTGTTCCTTCTGAAAGCGGCCAGCCACAAGCTCAGCAAAATCCGAATGCGTTTGGAAATGCCTGGTTTGTAGATACTATTAAATGGGTTGAGTCAGCTAATGAAGAAATATTGAATTTAAAAGAAGGTGACCTTCAAAATACTGCAATTGTAAATTCAGAATTTAAGAGTGAAGTTTCTGAAGATTTCAAAACCACAGGAAATGCAGAAATTCAGTTACAAAGTTATCAGCCTAATGAATTAGTATATGAAACCAATGCCTCGTCGCCTCAGTTTGTAGTTTTCTCTGAAATGTATTACCAACCGGGTTGGCAGGCGTATTTAGATGGAGAAAAAGTTGAGCATGTGCGTGCTAATTATGTTTTGCGGGCTATGAATATTCCTGCGGGCGAGCATACCGTGGCTTTTAGATTTGAACCCGAAGTAGTAAATACCGGGAGCAGTATTGCCCTGGCCAGCTCTATACTATTGATTTTAATTATTTTAGGCGGATTCTATTGGCACCGCCAAAGGGTATAATACCCGGAGGCTTGCCTCGAAATTAAAAATTTGTTTCAAACGAATGCCGCGTGGGCTTGCCCCGAGGTAGTTTACTATAAATCCCGAAAAAGGGAATAAGCTCTTTTCATGGAAAAGGTACTCATTATAACTTATTATTGGCCACCGGCCGGAGGTCCCGGCGTGCAGCGTTGGCTTAAGTTTGTAAAGTATCTAAGGGATTTTGGAATTGAACCTGTAGTTTATATTCCGGAAAACCCTAATTATCCTATGAGGGATAAATCTTTTGAAACTGAAATTCCTGAAGGGATTACTATTCTGAAAAAAACTATTTTTGAGCCTTATCAAATAGCTGGAATATTTGCTAAAAATCAAACTAAAACCATTAGTAAAGGAATTATTGCTGCTGAAGAAAATCAGTCTCTTTTGCAAAAGTTTTTGCTTTTTATTCGTGGTAATTTATTTATTCCTGATGCCAGGAAATTTTGGATAAAACCCTCGGTTAAATTCCTGAAAACCTACCTGGAAGAAGAAGGCATTAAAAAAATAATAACAACCGGCCCGCCACATAGTTTACACCTTATTGGTTTAGAACTGAAAAAGGAACTTGACTTAAAATGGATTGCCGATTTTCGTGACCCCTGGACACAAATTGGCTATCATAAGAAGTTGAAGCTCACCAAAAAGAATGACCAGAAACATAAAGATCTTGAGTGCGAAGTTTTAAATTCAGCCGATCAAATAATTACCACTAGTTTCACTACAAAAGCTGAATTTTCTGAAAAAACCAGTAAACCTATAAGTGTAATAACCAACGGTTTTGATGTCGAAAAGAACAAAATTCAATCGACCGAATTGAATACCGAATTCAGTATTTCTCATATTGGTTCTTTGCTTTCCGAAAGAAATCCCGAAAACCTATGGAGAGCCATAGCAGAACTTGCTAATGAAAATTCAGGTTTCTCGAAAGATCTGGAATTAAAATTAGCCGGTACGGTGAGTGAGGAAGTAATTACTTCAATAAAGTCGGCTGGATTAGGGGAGAAGCTTCAGTTATTGGGTTATGTAAATCATAAAGAAGCAATCAATGTTCAGCAAAAAAGCCGATTATTGTTATTAATTGAAATTAACAGCAAGGAAACCCGGGGAATTATTCCGGGGAAATTATTCGAATATTTAATGGCTAAAAGGCCAATTTTAGCTATTGGACCAAAAAAATGGGATGTTCAGCAAATCTTGGAAGAAACCGGCTCAGGTGAATATTTTCAGTATTCAGAGAAGGATAGACTTAAAAGCCTAATTTTAGCTCATTATGAAGTTTATAAAAAAGGGAAAAGTGGTTTTGTAACTGGGAATATTCAACAATACCACAGAAAAAATCTTACTCAGAAATTAGCCAATTTAATAAAAAGCGTTTAGAATTATGGGGGTAATAATCAAACAGTCTTTTAAGAACCTAATTACTACCTATTTTGGTTTTGCTATTGGCGCGATTAATACCCTCTTTTTATTTACCTATTTTTTAGAACAAGAGTATTACGGCCTGGTTACTTTTCTACTTTCGGCAGCTAGTTTATTATGGCCATTTATGGCTTTTGGCGTTCATAGCACACTTATAAAATTCTTTACTTTTTATAAAACGAAACAAGAAAAAGACCGGCTTTTAAATTTAATCCTGTTTTTACCTTTATTGGTCTCGGTAGTATTAGGATTAATTGGAGTGTTGAGCTATTCTTTTCTAATCGATTATTTTACGCAAGGCAATGGACTTGTTAGACCTTATATCTGGTTGATCTTTCTAATCGCTTTCGCAACTTCTTATTTTGAGATCTTCTTTGCCTGGTCTAAACTTTATTACAAAAGTGTCTTCGGAAACTTTATGAAAGAAGTTTTTCATAGGTTTTGTATCAGTTTATTACTATTGGCGGTTTATTTTACCTGGATTACGGTTCATCAATTTATCTACTGCATTGCCGGCGTTTTTATATTGCGACTCATTGCAATGATGATCTATGCGTTTTCGCTATATTTTCCTAAGTTAGATTTTAAATTTCCGAAGAATTTATCTCCTGTTTTAAAATATACTTCTTTAATTCTCATAGCCGGTTCTGTAGCGATGGCCTTACTTGACCTGGATAAAGTGATGATAGAATATTTTATGCCTATAGAAAACGTTGCTATCTATGGAATTGCGATTTATATCGCTACGGTGATTTCGGTGCCACAAAAAGCAATGCACCAAATTACAAACCCGATGACGGCTGAATTCCTTAATACTAAAAATAAAAAAAGCCTTGAAGAACTTTATAAAAAGAGTTCTTTGAACTTGTTAATTGTAAGCTTGCTCATTTTTATTCTGATTATCACGAACGTAAAACAGCTTTACGAACTCATTCCAGATGAGTATGAGCTGAGTATTTTAGTGGTTTTGTTAATCTCCCTGGTGAAGCTTTATGATAATCTTTTGGGGAATAATAATAGTATTCTCTTTAATTCAGATTACTACCGGATAGTGCTTTTTATTGGTGTTCTTATTGTTCTGGTGGCCTTTGTTTTAAACCTGATTTTTATTCCCAGCTTTGGGATCGAAGGAGCAGCTATTGCCAGTTTTATAGCCTTTTTTATTTATAATTCGACTAAAATCTGGTTAGTGCATAAAAAATTTAATTTTCTTCCATTTACTTCTAAAACCTGGCAGGTATTACTGATGGGTGGGATATTTTCTTTCGGTTTTTATTTTTGGGACTTTAGCTTTCACCCTATTTTGAACATCGGGCTTAAATCAATTTTAATAGGAATAAGTTATGTAGGCTTAGCATATTTTCTAAATTTTTCTTCGGAAGTCAATGATATCATCAATAAATTTTTAAAGATCAAAACCTCTTAAAAACGGGAAACCCCTGAAACATTTTTGTGCTTCAAGGGATTTCCAACTAACCAACCAAAAAATTAAATTATGAATTCTTTATTAACTGTTATCCACATTCCGTGCCGAACTTCTTCCTCGTGAAGAAGAATTTGATGTTCTACCTGAAGATCTTGTATTTGTACTGCTTTTTACCGCTCTGGTATTATTACTTCTAGAATTTCTTCTGGTTGTTGCCTCAGTCCTTCTTTGAGTAGGAGCACTTTTAGCTCTACTGGTTCGTCTAGTAGATGTACTTTTAACAGTTCTACTATTTCTAGCAGATGAATTTACTTTTCTGTTAGAAGACCTACTGCTTATCGCTTCACTGCTCGTGGTTCTGCCTGTTCTGGCTTCACTTCTGGAACGCGTATTTCTGGTTTTTACAGCATCATTAGTATTTATACCTCTAGACGATCTTACTGCACTTCCACGAGAATTGGTACTGCCACTTCTTTCAGATCTACGAAGTCTGTCTCTAGATTTAGTTGCATTAGATCTTTTAGAGTTAATATTACTTCTTACATTACCTGTGTTTGAAGCAAACCTTCCTTCATAATTTCTAATCTTTTTTAAATCACGTCTTCCCGAAGTTCTTCTTCCTTTATTGTAAGAGACTGCTTTTTGATTTGGCCTGTAAAAGTTTTTATGTGCTTTTTTAGTGTAATAGTTATTGTAATAATTTACATGTTGTACATAAGTAATACGGCTAGGCTGATAATAAGCTCTATAAGGCTGACCAAAAACAATGCTTACACCACTTCTGGGTCTGGAGTAATACTGGTGCCATGGCCTGTGAATATACCTGTTATTGTAATGGTTTATATAACCCGTATAGTTTGTAATTCGGTTAAATCGGTTGTATTGAATATATAAACCTCCAACTCTTGCAATACGGCCACGACGGTTATAATCTATAAAAACATCACCGGCACGAATAATTCTTCCGTAGTAATCATAATAGATTGGAACACTTTCAATTTGAATTACTGCTCCATAATCATCATATTGCACATAGGCATCATAATTATGCCCTGAGTTAAAACTGATGTTCACATTGGGAGTGGAGATATTTACAACATTTGTTCTTCTAAATTCTGGGTTGTAATAGAAGTCAAATTCCCCGTTAGGATAAATGGCAAACTCAACACCATTTTCAATAAAAATAAAAGCATTATTGTAGGCTCTAGGGCTAGTAGCTTCAGAAGCTGCTGTTGCTGATATACCAATGAATAAAAAGCTGATTAAAAAGGCGATATTTTTCATAGTTTGCGTTTTAAGTGATGAAAAGATAATTCTCAATTAGAATCACTTCATAAAATGCAAACCACGTGCCAAAAAAATAAAACCTCTAAAAAAGCTTGTTTTTAGAGGTTTTTTGATTGAAAATCAAATGATTAAATGTGAAATATTCAATAGAAATGAAATTAAGCAACAATTTTTTCTGAAATAATAATTGCTATAATTTCTCTTCTAGATATTTAGCGGTAAAGGAATCTTTTGATTTGATTATTTCTTCTGGAGTTCCGGAAGCAACAATATTTCCTCCCTTAACTCCACCACCAGGGCCAATGTCAATAATATAATCGGCACATTTTACAAGATCCATATTATGTTCTATTACTACCAGGCTATGTCCTTTTTCAATAAGTGCATTAAAGGATTTTAGTAGTTTTTTAATATCGTGAAAATGAAGTCCGGTTGTAGGTTCATCAAAAATAAACAAAGCTTTTTCTTTAGTGGCGCCTTTTACTAAGAATGAAGCCAGTTTTATTCTTTGCGCTTCTCCCCCTGAAAGAGTAGAGGAGCTCTGACCCAGTTTTACATAGCCTAAACCAACGTCTTGCAAAGGTTTAAGTTTTCTTACAATTTTGTCGAGCTTATTTTCGGCAAAGAAATTAGTTGCATCATCGATGGTCATATTCAACACATCATCTATATTTTTCCCTTCAAACTGAACTTCCAGCACATCTTTTTGAAAACGCTTCCCGTTACAGGCTTCACATTCTAAATGAACATCGGCCATAAACTGCATTTCTATTGTTACTTCGCCTTCACCTTTACAAACTTCACAGCGGCCGCCTTCTACATTAAACGAAAAATGCTTGGGTTTAAAACCACGAATATTTGATAATTTTTGATCTGAAAACAGGTTTCTAATATCGTCGTAAGCCTTAATATAGGTTACGGGATTGGATCGGGAAGATCTACCAATTGGATTTTGATCTATATATTCTACGCTCCCAAGGTTCTTAAAATCACCTTCAATATCGGTGTACTGGCCAGCTTTTTCTCCATAGCCTCCAATTTTTTTCTGTACTGCAGGGTAAAGTATTTTCTTTACCAAAGTACTTTTTCCACTACCTGAAACCCCAGTTATCGCAGTAAAGGTTTTAAGCGGAATCGTAACATCTATATTTTGAAGGTTATTTTCTCTTGCTCCCAAAATCCTGATTTCCCCGGAAGCTTTTCTGCGTTCTTTTGGTACAGGAATTTCCTCTTTACCATTAAGGTATTGAGCGGTAAGCGAGTTCGATTTTAAAATTTGCTTTAGCGTTCCTGTGGCTACAACCTCACCACCGTGGGTTCCTGCTTCAGGGCCAATATCAATAATCTCATCGGCAGCGTTCATGATATCTTCGTCGTGCTCTACCACAATTACGGTATTACCAAGATCACGCAGGTTTTGAAGTACGCCAATTAGACGTTCTGTATCGCGCGGATGTAAACCAATAGAAGGTTCATCTAAAATATACATAGAACCTACCAAACTACTTCCAAGGGAGGTTGCCAGGTTAATTCGCTGTGATTCTCCACCAGACAGCGTGTTTGACTTCCGATTTAAAGTGAGATAATCTAAACCAACTTCAGATAAGAATTTGAGTCTATTCTTTATTTCCGTTAATAGCCTTTTTGCTATTTGTTGGTCATATTCATTTAATTTAAGGGTATCAAAAAACTCCCTAACCCTGTCTAAGGGTTTTTCTACTAAATCGGTGATACTATGCTTGTCTACCTTTACATAATCTGCTTCAGGCCTTAAACGTTTCCCTTTGCAAGCAGAGCAGCGTGTTTTTCCGCGGTAGCGCGAAAGCATCACTCTATTCTGAATTTTATAAGCTTTACTTTCTAAAAACTGGAAGAAGTCGTTTAAACCTTCAAAATGTTTATTTCCATTCCAAACCAGATCTTTCTGTTCCTGGGTGAGCTGAAACCAGGGTTTGTGAATTGGGAAATCGAATTTATGCGAATTATTCACTAATTGATCGCGATACCAGCTCATACTATCACCGCGCCAGGGGAAAATGGCGTTCTCGTAAATTGAAAGCCCCGTATTAGGAATTACAAGATCTTCATCAATTCCTATTACATCACCGTAACCTTCACATTTGGGACAGGCGCCATAAGGATTGTTGAAACTAAATAGATGCACATTTGGTTCTAGAAAATTAAGTCCGTCTAACTCAAATTTATTACTGAAATGTCGCCTTTTTCCCGATTTTAAGTTTTCAATATAAAGCTCACCTTTTCCTTCAAAAAAGGCAGCATCAGTAGCATCTGCTAATCTGTTATAAAAATCTTCCTCATCTTTGGTAATAATTCGGTCTACCACCAATAAAGTATCTTCAGCTTTAATTTTATCAAGTTTAGCTTCATCAATTCTAAGAACTTCATCTTTCACTTTAATTCGGCTATAACCTTGTTGCGCCAGGACTTTTATTTTTTCTGAAAGCGTCCGGCCTTCTTCTATATGAATTGGTGAAAGCAATAATAACTTTTCACGCTCTTCAAAAGATTTAACGTGATCTATTACATCTGCCACACGATCTCGTTTTACCTGGTTTCCCGAAATAGGGGAGTAGGTTTTACCAATTCTTGCAAATAGCAGTTTTAGATAATCATAAATTTCAGTAGAAGTTCCTACGGTAGAGCGAGGATTGGTAGAGTTTACTTTTTGCTCTATGGCAATAGCCGGAGCTATACCTTTAATATAATCTACCTTAGGTTTGTTTAGCCTGCCTAAAAACTGGCGTGCGTAAGAAGATAGACTTTCTACATATCTGCGCTGGCCTTCAGCGTAAAGAGTATCAAAAGCCAAACTGGACTTTCCGGAACCGGAAAGTCCAGTAATCACTACCAACTTATTTCTTGGGATAACTACATTTATATTCTTAAGGTTGTGCAGTTTTGCACCTTTTATAATTATATTCTCCTTTGGGTTTACTTCGGCAACGTCAATATTCATGCTTATTTTTCTAGTTCAGGAGTGCAAAGATACTCAATAAGCAGCAGGCTAAAAAGCCACAAAATTCTTATTGTATTGTTAAAAATTTAAACTTTTGTTTGCTATTGTGGGATATAACTTACTATATTTGGCTATTCATATTTAATAAAAAACACCAGCCTATAGCATAAAGTTACTTTTAGAAATTAAATAACCTAATCTCGGGAGCCCCTACCATCCTGAACTAAAGTAACTAATATGAATAACGTTGAAATTACTGACGCCGTTCTTGTGCGGGAATACATGCACGGAAGCGAACCTGCACTAAGCAAACTTATCACCAGGCACCAACACCGAATTTACAGTTTTATTTTCTCTAAAGTTTTTGATCGCGATGTCGCTGAAGATATTTTTCAAGATACTTTTATAAAAGTGATCAACACTCTAAAAAAAGGAAAATATAACGAAGAAGGTAAATTTTTACCCTGGGTAATGCGTATTGCGCATAACCTGGTTATAGATCATTTTAGAAGAAATAAGCGTATGCCTAAATTTGATAATAGTGGCGATTTTAATATTTTTTCGGTATTAAGTGATTCTGATTTAAATGTAGAAACGCAAATTATTAAAGATCAAATTGAAAATGATGTAAAAGAACTTATTAAAGAGTTACCCGAAGATCAATTAGAAGTTCTTACCATGAGGATTTACAAAGATATGAGCTTCAAGGAAATTTCGGAACGCACAGGAGTGAGTATAAACACTGCTTTAGGTAGAATGCGTTATGCTTTAATAAATCTTCGTAAGATTATTGAAAAACATAATCTTGTTTTAACAAACTAAATTATAATATTCCTTAAAAGATTGCGTTAAAATAAGAAACCAACGCAAAAATTATCTAATGAGGAAACTTTACACTAAAAAACTATCTAAAAAAGATCAGTTGAAGAATTTGGAGCCAAAAAAAGAGACTTTGCAGTTTCTTTTAAGTTACTCAAAAGCATTAAGAGTGGTAGATTGCCAGGGTGTTAAATTTGGTACCATTCTTAATTAGAATTGTTTAATAAAAAGACCTGTTTATTAGCCTACAGGTCTTTTTATTTTTTCAAGTTATTTCTTCTTTTTATAATATTCGGTAAGAACTGTTTTTCTGCCAATCTCTTTGGTAATAATATCTTTTTCAAGATCCCAGCCTCTTGCAGGGGAATATTGCCGCCCATACCATATTATTTGTAGATGTAGTTTGTTCCAAAGGTCTTTTGGAAATAATCGTTTTGCGTCCTTTTCTGTTTGAATTACATTTTTACCGTTGCTTAGATTCCAGCGATACATTAAACGATGAATATGTGTATCTACCGGAAAAGCAGGAACATTAAATGCCTGCGCCATTACTACACTGGCGGTTTTGTGACCAACAGCCGGTAAAGCTTCAAGAGCTTCAAAACTAACAGGAACCTGGCCATTATGTTCTTCCAGAAGAATTTTAGATAACCCGTGAATCCCTTTAGACTTCATAGGTGAAAGGCCAACCGGTTTAATTATTTCCCTAATTTCTTCTACCGAAAGTTTTACCATAGCTTTTGGATTATCGGCTATTTCAAAGAGTTTTGGTGTGATCTGGTTTACTTTTACATCTGTACTTTGCGCTGAAAGTAAAACAGCAATTAATAAAGTATAAGGATCTTTGTGATCTAGCGGAATTGGTATTTCGGGATAAATATCGTTTAAGGTATTAATTACAAAGTCTACCTTTTCTTGTTTGGTCATATTGTTTAAATTTACTCGATAATCGAGATTAAAAACTTCGACGTTGCTGTCGGGATTGTTTAAAGAATTAATTATAATGCCGCTGGGAAATACCCGCGATTAAATTGATACAAAAATAGGAATTATGACAACATTAGAAGCTGGGGATAAGGCCCCCGATTTTTCAGTAGAAGATCAAGACGGAAATACAGTTAAATTATCAGATTTTAAAGGCAAAAAACTGGTTTTGTTTTTTTATCCAAAAGCGAGCACCCCGGGCTGTACAGCCGAAGCTTGTAACCTTAGAGATAACTGGGAGCGTTTTCAAGAAAAAGGTTATGCAATATTAGGAGTAAGTGCTGATACCCAAAAAAGACAGTCTAATTTTAAAAACAAATATGAGTTTCCTTTTCCGTTACTTGCCGATGAAGATAAAGAAGTGATCCAGGCTTATGGAGTTTGGGGACCTAAGAAATTTATGGGAAAAGAATACGATGGAATTCATCGTACCACTTTTATTATTGATGAAGAAGGGAAAATTGAAGAAGTGATCAAGAAGGTGAAAACCAAAGCGCATACCGATCAAATTCTTGCTGAGTAAAACGAGAATTTATAAATAAAAGAAGAGTTTGCCTGGAGACTTTCCACTATTAGGCAAACTCTTTTTAGTTTAGTCCTTTAAAATTGCCCTTTGAATAGTCGCTATACTATCGCAATTTTCTATTTGAAGTTCCAGTATTGAAGCGTCTACTTTGTTGGTTATTAAGTATATATTGCACGGTTCTGCTTCGGTATTGCTTCGGCTAAAATCTACATCACCATGTTCCAGGCTTTGAGAAACTAAGGCGGTGTCTAAATTATTAGCCTCAAAAAAGCTAAAAGCTTCCGCAGAAAACTTGCGTTCTTTAATTTTTATATTCTTTAAAACCCGGGCATCGGGAGAATAATCACAGGACGTTTTCTTTCCGCCTAAAAAGAACATTAAAAGCATTATTCCGAAGAATAATCCCACAGAGAAATATCCAATTCTATGAATTAATTTCATTTAAAATAGTTTGAAGAAGCGCTGGTTATAAAATATCTTAAAAAATAAGGAGGTTGATGTCCCTGTAAGAAAGGTCAAACCAGTCGGCTATAGATTTATTGGTTAAAATTCCGTGGTAAAAGTACAAACCATTTCGTAAACCTTTATCAAAACGTAGTGTGTTTTCCAGACCGCCTTCTTCGGCAATATGCAAAAGATAAGGCGTAAAAATGTTACTTATTGAGAGTGAAGAAGTTCTCGCATAACGAGAGGGAATATTTGGAACACAATAATGCAATACATTATGTTTGGTGAAAATAGGCTTATCGTGGGTGGTAATCTCGCTGCTTTCTATGCAGCCCCCCATATCTATACTAACATCTATTATCACGGCACCACGTTTCATACTGGTTACCATATCATCGGTTATTAGGACCGGTGAACGGTTTTTACCACGCACGGCACCAATTAATACATCACAACGTTTTATAGCTTTGCTAAGGTTTTTAGGTTGAATTGTTGAAGTGTAGAAGGTTTGATTTAGGTTTGACTGAATATTTCTAAGTCGGGTAAGTGAGCTGTCAAAAACCTTGATGCTTGCTCCAAGTCCTAAAGCAGATCTTGCCGCAAACTCGCCAACGGTTCCAGCGCCAAGAATTACAACTTCAACCGGGGGAACACCGCTAATATTCCCAAACATTAAACCATTTCCGTTCACATTATTGCTCATAATTTCTGAAGCAATTAAAACGGACGCTGTGCCGGCAATTTCACTTAAAGCCCTAACAATAGGATAACTACCATCATCGTCGCGAATAAATTCAAATCCCAGAGCAGTAACTCTTTTTGAAGCTAATTTCTGAAAATACTCTTTACATTGGGTCTTAAGCTGAAGCGCAGAAATTAAAATTGTTTGCGGATTTATTAAATCCAATTCTTCAATAGAGGGTGGTTCAATTTTTAGAATAGTAGGGCAGGAGAAGACTTTTTTAGTGTCTTTAGTAATTTCGGCCCCTGCGTTTGAATAATCTTTATCACTAAATCGTGCCCATTTACCGGCTCCAGATTCTATCATAACTCTATGGCCATGAGCGGTTATTGCTGCAACTGCATCCGGACTTAAACAAATTCTTTTTTCCTGGTAAGAAGTTTCTTTAGGAATTCCAATAAATAACTGTCCCTTGTTTTTATATATTTCCAGGGTTTCTTCCTGCGGAATTAATTGTTCTTTGGTAAAAGGCGAGACCTGTTTGCCCATAATTAACTGCTAAAACTTTAAAATTTAGAATATGGAAAATACAACTATTTTTAAAAATAGCATTGTTTAAAGTTGCGTATAATAATCTTCCTCGGCGGGTTCCCAGAATTCCTCTTCCTCCTGGAAAGATTTTACCTGACGCCGATCAGTTTCTGAAATAGGTGAGAATACAGAGACATCGGTTTCATCAATTTCGCTAAGATCTATGCCATAAATACGGTCGAAGATTTTTATACGAATTAGATATACAATTGAAAGAATTACAATGAAAAACGGAGCGAGGTAAATAAGTTGATCTGTATCAATTATATATGTATCAGCGTAGGCATCTTGATAATATGCGGTTATAAGCTGGTAACCATACATGGTAATAGGAACTAAAATTGAATGATACCACCAATGTTTGCAAGTAAAAAACCATATTAATAATAACACAAGTGGAGTTAATTTACCTAAAAATGTCCAGGCTGCAGTCATTACATCTTCGTAATATTTACTCTCATAAGTAAATAAAGAATTTTCCCAAACACGACCGTTTGGGAAAATTTCATATAAATAAAATAAATATGGTGAAAAAGCAATTACAAGTGCGATAAAACTACCCGTTAACAGGAATTTTGATCTTGCGTACGTCGACAGCTTGTTCTTTAAGTTGGTCATTATTAGTATCGTTATCAGAAGATGAAGTTACAAAAAAACTTGCTCCAAAAATTGCTGCTGTAAAAAGTAATGCTTTAAGTTTCATAATATAGGGTTTTAAATTGTTGTTTCGTTTTGTTTACTGAAGCAAACCTAGGAAATTATAAAACGCTAAAAATTAATACATTAATCGTACTTTTGCCGCTTTTTTTAAGTAAAAAAATAAGAATATTTTAGTGAAAAATATTTTATACTAATAAAAAATAAATAACTATAATTTAAAATAATTCTGTTTTGAAGCTATTTTTAATTATGAATTATAACATAAAGATACAATGTTGCTAACATCATTTTTATCACCAAATTAATAATGCTTTAAGTTTTTATTAACATAATTTTAACACTCTTGTTTTTTCGTCTGTTATTGAAATATCGATTTTTTGAAATTCATTTTCCAAAAAACTACTAATATTTTGTGGCCATTCAATAAAAATCCAATTATTGGAGTTTAAGTATTCTTCAATACCTATATCTAAAGCTTCATTTTCGTCTTCTAACCTGTAGAAGTCAAAATGATAAATATTTTCCTGGGGGGTGTGATATTCGTTTACTAACGAAAAAGTGGGACTGGAAACCTTATCTTTACTATTTAGGGCTTCAGCCAAAGATTTAATTAGGGTGGTTTTACCTGCACCCATCTCACCATAAAAAAGTAAAATCTTACTTTTTGTATGTTTTAATATAAATTCAACAGCCTCATCAATTTGGGCTAAATTGTAGGTAATTGACATTATTATAATAGATTTTTGGCATTACAAAGATAGGGAATAATTTAATAATCCCTATACTTCTCTGTAAATCAATGTTTAAGATTCTATTTTGGGTTTAAAACTACAAAAGGAATAATCATCTCCTCTAATGATACTCCGCCGTGTTGATAGGTGTTTCTGTAATAACTTACATAATGATTATAGTTATTAGGGTAGGCGAAAAATAGATCTCCTTTCGCAAAAATAAAGGAGCTACTCATATTTATAGTGGGTAAATGAATGCTTTTAGGGTTTGGAACAGCCAATACATCTTTATCTTCATAAGTGAGGCTTTTACCTGTTTTATACCTTAAATTTAAACTGGTATTTTTATCTCCAATAACCTTTGAAGGATTTTTTGCATTTATAGTTCCGTGGTCTGTAGTGATAATTAATTTAAAGCCTAATTGACGTGCCTGTTGAATAATATCCAGCAATGGTGAATTCTTAAACCAACTATGCGTTAAAGATCTATACGATTTATCATTAGAAGCCAGTTCTTTTATCACTTCCATTTCTGTTTTGGAGTGGGAAAGCATATCAACAAAATTGTATACAACTACACTAAGATCGTTATCTTTTTGCGTTTTAAAGTTTTCAGCAAGTTTTCTTCCGGCCTTTAAACTGGTTATTTTATGATATTCGTATTTGTAGGTTTTCCCTAACCTTTTTAGCTGTTCACTTAAAAATTCAGCTTCAAAATTATTTTTTCCTCCTTCATCGGTATCATTTTTCCAATACTTTGGAAATCTTTTTTCCATATCGGCTGGCATCAAACCAGAAAACATGGCATTACGCGCATATTGTGTTGCAGTGGGTAAAATACTATAATAAGGTTCTTCTTTTTCTTTTTTATAATACGTGGAGATTACGGGCTCCAAAGCTTTCCACTGGTCGTATCTTAGGTTGTCTACTACAACAAGTAAAGTAGGCTGATCTTTTGTGATTTCGGGAATCACCTTCTCTTTAAAGATAGTATGAGACATGATTGGCGCATCTGCACCATTTTCAAACCATTGGGTGTAATTTTTATCTATAAATTTGCAAAATTGCGTGTTAGCCTCATTTTTTTGAGATTCTAAAATTTCGAACATTCCGCTGTCCTCCAGGCCTTCGAGTTGAAGTTCCCAGTAAATTAATTTTTGATAGAGCTCGCCCCATTCTTCAAAGGTATTGACCTGGCTCAAATCCATAGCGATCTTTCTGAATTCCTGTTGGTAATTAGAAGTCGTTTTTTCAGAAATAAGTCGGGAGTGATCCAAATTCTTTTTTATACTAAGAAGAATCTGGTTTGGGTTTACCGGTTTTATAAGATAATCGGCTATTTTAGAGCCTATAGCTTCCTCCATAATATATTCTTCCTCACTCTTAGTGATCATTACCACAGGAAGGTTTTCTCTCTTTTCTTTTAAATCGGCAAGAGTTTCCAGGCCGGTAAGCCCCGGCATATTTTCATCCAGAAAAACGATATCAAAACTTTCTTCTTCTATTTGTTCCAAAGCTTCAGTTCCGCTTTGGGAAGTAACTACTTCGTAATCTTTAGATTCAAGAAATAGGATATGCGGTTTTAGTAGATCTATCTCATCATCTACCCAAAGTATTTTTATCTTATTCATCCTTATATATTTTTACTCGATAATCGAGGTTTAATTCTTCTGCGTTAGTTTCGACTTTTAGTTATTTTGTTTGTCTAAAATTTCTTCCTGAAATATTACAGGACTCCGGTTTTTAACAACTTATTTATTGCTTTTTGAACTTCCCAAGTCTATATATGTATATTTGTTTTAAATTAATACGATACAAAGCTTGACTTCAACGAATAAACTTAAAATATTAAACGATCCAATTTACGGATTTATTACCATCCCAAGTGAGCGAATCTTTAGTATTATTGAGCATCCCTACTTTCAACGCTTACGCAGAATTTCACAAATGGGAATGTCTTATTTGGTCTATCCCGGTGCACACCATACCAGATTTCATCACGCCATTGGTTGTGTGCATTTAATGCAGAAAGCAGTTCAAATACTTCGGCATAAGGGAGTTATGATTTCTGAAGCTGAAGAAGAAGCCCTGCAAATTGCAATTTTACTACACGATATAGGTCACGGCCCATTTTCTCATGCCATGGAGCACAGCATTGTAGAAGGCGTTGACCACGAAAGTATTTCATTGCTTTTTATGGAGGAAATGAACCGTGACTTTAACCAAAGTTTAACGCTAGCTCTCCAGATTTTCCGCGGAACTTATAACCGAAGATTTTTAAATCAGTTAATTACCAGTCAGCTGGATATGGATCGTTTAGACTATTTAAAGCGAGATAGTTTTTATACCGGTGCCGCTGAAGGCAACATTAATAGTGAACGCCTTATCACAATGCTTAACGTGGTTAATGACGATTTGGTGATAGAGGAAAAAGGAATTTATTCGGTTGAAAAATTTTTAGTGGCCAGAAGGTTGATGTACTGGCAGGTATATTTACATAAAACCAGTTTAGTAGCAGAGCAACTTTTGATAAGGGTTTTAAAACGAGCTAAAGAGCTTATTGAAAAAGGAGGAGATTTAAATGCGAGCAAATCGCTTTCCTATTTCCTTTACAATAAAATAGGACCGGAAAATTTTACTTCGGAAACCTTATCGGTTTTTGCCCGTTTGGATGATTATGATATTGTAGCTGCAATGAAAGAGTGGCAGGATCACGATGATTTTGTATTGAGTAATTTATGTAAAATGATCATAAATAGAGATCTATTAAAGGTAAAGATCAAAAAGAAGAAACCATCTGCTGAAAAACTCCAAAAACGCCGAATAGCGCTTCAGGAAAAAGAAGATATTTCAGCAGAGGAAGCAGCTTACTTTGTGTTTAGTGGTGAAGTAACCAATACCGCTTATAAAAGTGAAAATAATAATATTAACATTCTACATAAGAACGGTAAGATAAGCGATGTAGCCAAAGCATCAGACCAATTAAACCTAAAAGCACTTTCAAAAACTGTGGTTAAGTATTATATGTGCTACCCGAAGGCCAAACATTAACGCTTTTTTTTTTACTTTTGCCAGAATGAAATTTACAGCAGCACAAATAGCAGAGATACTTGAGGGAGAAATTGAGGGTAATCCTGAAGTAGAAGTATCTGAATTAGCTAAAATTGAAGAGGGAGGGGAAGGTTCCCTAACTTTCCTAAGCAATCCTAAATATACTTCTTATATATATTCTACACAGGCTTCTATCGCTATAGTGAATAGTGATTTTAAAGCCGAAGAGCCTATCAACACAACATTAATTAAGGTGAAAGATGCTTATAAGGCATTTTCCAAATTGCTGGAGTATTACAATCAAATCAAGTTAAATAAGCAGGGAATTGAACAACCCAGTTTCTTATCTGATTCGGCAAAATTTGGAGAGAATATTTATGTAGGCGCTTTTACTTATATTGGAGAAAATGTAAAAATTGGAGATAACGTTAAACTTTATCCTAATGTTTATGTTGGCGACAATGTAGAAATAGGAAATAATGTTATTATTTTTCCAGGTGTAAAAATTTATTCTGAAACTATTATAGGTAACGATTGTGTGATTCATAGTGGCGTTATAGTTGGAGCCGATGGTTTTGGCTTTAGTCCCGGTAAAGATGGCAAGTATTCTAAAGTACCCCAAATTGGTAATGTGATTATAGAAGATCATGTAGATATTGGAGCGGGTACTACTATAGATAGAGCAACATTAGGTTCTACTATAATAAGAGAGGGTGTGAAATTAGATAATCAAATTCAAATTGCCCATAATGTAGAAATTGGCTCTAATACAGCCATAGCTGCCCAAACGGGAGTTGCGGGCTCTACTAAAATTGGAGAAAACTGTCTAATAGGAGGGCAGGTTGGTATTGCAGGGCATCTTCAAATAGGAGACAGGGTTAAAATCCAGGCTCAGTCTGGGATTGGCCGAAATGTAAAAGATGACGAAATGTTACAGGGCTCTCCCGCGTTCGGTTATGGAGATTTTAATAAATCTTACGTTCATTTTAAAAACTTACCTAAAACCATATATACACTTAACCAATTAGAAAAAAAGATTAAGAATGGCATATAAACAGGCGAAACAACATACCATAGATAGAGAGATTTCTCTTGAAGGCGTTGGGCTGCATACTGGTCAAAAAGTAAAAATGACTTTTAAACCTGCCCCGGAAAATAGCGGTTATGTTTTTAAAAGAATGGACCTGGAGGGAGAACCCCAAATAGAGGCAGATGTAAGCTATGTGGTAAATACCCAGAGAGGTACTAACCTGGAGAAAAATGGCGTCAAAATACAAACTTCAGAACATGTTCTCGCAGCTTGTGTTGGATTGGATATTGATAATATTTTAATTGAATTAGATGCCTCAGAGCCACCAATTATGGATGGTTCTTCAAAGTTTTTTGTGGAAGCTTTAGAAAAGGCAGAAGTGGTTGCTCAGGAAGCAGATAGAGAAGAATTTGTGGTAGACCAGGTTATTTCCTATCATGATGAAGAGAGTGGAAGCGAGATTATAGTAATGCCAGCCGAAGAATATCAGGTGACCGCTATGGTAGACTTTGGTACAGAGGTATTAGGTACTCAAAATGCCACTATTTCACATTTATCAGAATTTAAAGATGAAATTGCCAATGCAAGAACTTTTAGTTTTTTACATGAATTAGAAGCACTCCTTGATCATGGACTTATAAAAGGTGGAGATTTAAATAACGCCATTGTTTATGTAGATAAAGAGATAAGTGAAGACACTTTAAAGAAACTTAGAAAAGCTTTTGAGAAAGACAATATTGCGGTAAAACAAAATGGGATTCTAGACAATTTAACCCTACATTATCCTAATGAGGCAGCTCGGCATAAGCTTTTAGATGTTTTAGGAGATTTGGCGCTTATAGGAACGCGTATTCGCGGAAAAGTAATAGCCAATAAACCGGGACATTATGTAAATACCGAATTTGCTAAAAAGCTCGCTAAAATAATTAAAGCTGAAAAAAGAAATAATGTACCAAAAATAGATTTCGAACAAAAACCTTTGATGGATGTGAACGATATCATGGATATTTTACCCCATCGTCCACCTTTCCTTTTAGTTGATAAAATCTATAGTTGTACCGATAGTTGCGTGGTGGGATTAAAAAATGTAACCATGAACGAGCCTTTCTTTGTGGGACATTTTCCGGGGAAACCGGTAATGCCCGGCGTACTTCAGGTAGAAGCTATGGCTCAAACTGGCGGTATACTCGCATTAAAATCTGTTCCAGATCCAGAAAATTATCTTACTTATTTTATGAAAATAGATAATGTAAGATTTAAACAACAGGTAGTACCTGGAGATACTTTAATATTTAAATTAGAATTACTTGCGCCTATTCGCCGCGGAATTTGCCAAATGCAAGGCTCAGCTTATGTAAATGGAAAATTAGCTACCGAGGCCGTACTTATGGCGCAAATTGTAAAATCAAAATAAATAATATGAACCAGCCTTTAGCTTACGTACATCCCGGAGCCAAAATTGCTAAGAACGTAGTAATAGAACCTTTTACCACTATTCATAATAATGTAGTAATAGGCGAGGGATCCTGGATAGGATCTAACGTAACTATAATGGAAGGTGCCCGAATTGGAAAGAATTGCAGTATTTTTCCGGGAGCCGTTATTTCTGCTATTCCACAGGATAAAAAATTTGACGACGAAGATACTATTACGGTAATTGGAGATAATACAACTATTCGAGAATGTGTAACCATTAATAGGGGAACTACAGACCGAATGAAAACCGTGATCGGGAAAAACTGTTGGATTATGGCATATTGCCATATAGCGCACGACTGTATTGTGGGAGATAATTGTATTTTTTCTAACAACAGCACGCTTGCAGGTCATATAAACGTTGGAGACCACGTAGTTTTGGCCGGTATGACCGCTATTCAACAATTTTGTAGTATTGGAAGACATGCTTTTGTAACTGGAGGATCTCTTGTTAGAAAAGATGTGCCCCCGTTTGTAAAGGCGGGTAGAGAACCATTATCTTACGTAGGAATAAATTCTATAGGCTTACGCCGAAGAGGATATACAACAGATAAAATTAGGGAGATACAGGATATATATAGAATCCTGTATCAAAGAAATTATAATAATACCCAGGCTGTGGCTATCATTGAAGCTGAAATGCAAGCAACCGCAGAAAGGGATGAAATTTTAGAATTCATTAAAAACTCGCAACGAGGTATCATGAAAGGATACTTTAGTTCAAATTAAAATTATTTAAATGGCAAGTACAAGTGACATTAGAAACGGATTATGCATTCGTTATAACCACGATATTTATAAGGTAACTGAATTTTTACACGTAAAACCTGGAAAAGGTCCTGCTTTTGTGCGAACAAAGCTTAAAAGTGTAACTACGGGAAAAGTTATAGAAAATACGTTTTCAGCGGGACATAAGATTGAAGATGTGCGTGTAGAGACTCATAAATTTCAGTATTTATATAATGATGGTGAGTTTTATCATTTTATGAATGTTGAAGATTACACCCAAATTCGTCTTGTTGAGGAAGCCTTGGATCAACCAAAACTTTTAAAGGAAGGTGAAGTTGTTACGGTAATAATCAATACTGAAGATAATGCACCGCTTTCAGTAGAGATGCCCGCTAGCGTTGTATTAGAAGTAACACATACCGAACCGGGAGTAAAAGGAAATACAGCTACCAACGCTACCAAACCTGCTACTGTTGAAACAGGTGCAGAAGTTAATGTTCCTTTATTTATAAATGAAGGGGACAAAATAAGAGTTGAAACCGATAAGGGGTCGTATAAAGAAAGAATTAAAGAATAGCCCTTTTAGAAATAGCTGATTGAAATCTTTTAAGATCGTCATCCTGAGTTTAGTTCAGGATCTATTTCCATGAAGAATAATATTCAAGTTTTGGGCTGAAACATTTTCAACTTGATGAAAATAAGAACAGTCGTTACCTTACTTAATTTACTAATTGAAATATGAAATTTCCCCAGGAACATACGCTACAGCAAATAGCCACTATTATAGATGCTGAATATATTGGTGATGCTAATTTTCCAGTAACAGGTATGAATGAAATTCACGTGGTAACGTCCGGGGATATTGTTTTTGTAGATCATCCAAAATATTACGATAAAGCCTTGAATTCTGCCGCAACAGTAATTTTAATCAATAAAAAAGTAGATTGTCCCGATGGTAAGGCTTTGTTGATTTCAGAAGATCCTTTTTCCGATTTTAATAAACTTACCCAATATTTTAAACCTTTTCAGAAGGCCGATAATTCTATTTCAGATTCAGCTCAAATAGGGAAGGGCACGCATATTCAGCCAAATACCTTTATTGGAAATAATGTGAGAATTGGGAGTAATTGCCTGATTCATGCCAATGTAAGTATATATGATAATGCGGTGATTGGCAATAATGTAATTATTCATTCGGGAACCGTTTTAGGTGGGGATGCATTTTATTACAAAAAACGCGAAGATGGTTTTGATAAATTAAGATCTGGAGGTCGTGTGGTTATAGAAGATAATGTAGAGATTGGAGCAAATTGTACCATAGATAAAGGTGTTACGGGAGACACAACTATAAAAGAAGGTACTAAGCTGGATAATTTAATTCAGATTGGTCACGATACTGTAATTGGTAAAAACTGTCTTATAGCGAGCCAGGTCGGCATTGCTGGAGCTGTAGTTATTGAAGACGAAGTTACTGTTTGGGGTCAGGTTGGTATGCGTAGCGGAATTACTGTAGAAAAAGGCGGAGTGCTAATGGGGCAGGCCGGGATTACAAAATCTACCAAAGCCAATAAAATATATACAGGAAACCCGGCTATGGAAGCCAGGGCTAAATTAAAAGAGTTGGCGCTTTTAAGGCAATTACCTAAATTGCTGGAGAAACTAAAATAAAAAACTATGGGCGTAAAAAGTAAAGAGATTGTTGAAAATTTTTATATCTCCCTATTTAAAGACGAAAAAGGAACTTTAGATAATTACTTACATCCCAATGCAACCCTGTCCTGGTATGGCACTACCGGATTTAAAAAACTGGACTTCAAGGAAATATTGAAGCTTAGAGATGATTTGGGAAAAAACTTTGAATCACTAAAACCCGAAGTTGAAAAGATCGTAGAAGAAGGTCATCAAATTGCTATACAGTTTACCTACCACGTAGAAACCATAGAAAATCCCGATGAAGAAATGCCACTTGCTCACTTTATGGCTATTTGGGAATTAAAAGATAATAAACTTTTTAAGGGTGTTCAAATTTCACAACTTGGTGAAGAGGTAGATGAAAGCCCGTGGGCTTAATTTCAACTTTCTAAGTAATATGGTTTGAGAGCTAGAATTTTAGTTCAATTTTAAGAATAAAGCCCTAATAAACTTCACAAAACGCTTTATCTTTTATTTTTAAAAACCTACTTTTGTAATCGCAAAAATCAAAAATTTATGAGCGTTTTAGTTAATAAAGATTCAAAAATAATAGTTCAGGGATTTACCGGTAGCGAAGGTACTTTTCACGCTGAACAAATGATAGAATATGGAACCAACGTTGTTGGAGGTGTAACTCCCGGCAAAGGAGGTCAAAAACATCTTGACAAACCGGTTTTTAATACTGTATCTGATGCTGTTGAAAAAACAGGAGCAGATGTTTCTATAATCTTTGTGCCGCCAGCTTTTGCTGCAGATGCAATTATGGAAGCTGCAGATGCTGGAATTAAAGTGATTATCACAATTACCGAAGGTATCCCGGTAGCAGATATGGTAAAAGCTTACGATTATATTCAGGATAGAGATTGCCGTTTGGTAGGTCCTAATTGCCCTGGTGTAATTACCCCGGGAGAAGCTAAAGTTGGTATTATGCCAGGTTTTGTTTTCAAAAAAGGAAAAGTAGGAATTGTATCTAAATCTGGTACCTTAACTTACGAAGCTGCAGATCAGGTAGTAAAACAAGGTCTTGGAATTACTACAGCAATTGGAATTGGTGGAGATCCAATAATTGGGACTACAACTAAAGAAGCTGTAGAATTATTGATGAATGATGATGAAACCGAATGTATTGTAATGATCGGTGAAATTGGAGGTCAGTTAGAGGCAGATGCTGCTAAGTGGATTAAAGAAAACGGAAATAAAAAACCAGTTGTAGGTTTTATAGCCGGAGAAACAGCGCCAGCGGGCCGTACCATGGGTCACGCAGGTGCAATTGTTGGAGGAAGTGAAGATACTGCTCAAGCTAAGAAAGCTATTCTTAAAGAGAATGGAATTCATGTTGTAGATTCTCCAGCTGAAATTGGAAAAAAAGTAGCCGAGGTTTTAAAAGGCTAAAATCTTTCTAAATAATATTAAAATCCTCCTGTATTTGGTGCAAACACTAAATACAGGAGGATTTTTTATTTCTTAGTATTAGCTTTTGCTATATTTGAAACTATTTAATTAACATCAATCTTTTTACAAATATGAAATTATTAGAGGGAAAGAATGCCATAATAACCGGTGGTAGCCGTGGAATAGGGAAAGGAATCGCTAAAGTTTTTGCTGAACATGGCGCCAATGTAGCTTTTACATATAATTCCTCAGGGGAATCTGCAAATGCATTAGCCGACGAACTAAGCAAACTTGGAGTAAAAGCAAAAGCCTATCAATCTAACGCTGCGAGTTTTAAAGAAGCAGAACAGCTTATAAAAGATGTCGCTGAAGATTTTGGAGCTATAGATATCTTAATAAATAATGCGGGTATCACAAAAGATAATTTGTTGATGCGAATGAGTGAAGAAGATTTTGATAAGGTTATTGAAGTAAACCTAAAATCTATTTTTAATATGACTAAAGCCGTACAACGTACTATGTTGAAACAGCGTAAAGGAAGTATTATCAATATGAGTTCTGTAGTGGGTGTAACTGGAAATGCAGGCCAGGCAAATTATGCTGCTTCTAAATCTGGAATTATCGGATTCTCTAAATCTATGGCTCAGGAACTTGGCTCTAGAAATATTAGAACCAATGTAATTGCCCCCGGATTTATAGAAACTGAAATGACTGAAAAGTTAGACGATAAAGTAGTTGATGGTTGGAGACAGGCAATTCCTTTAAAACGAGGCGGAAGCCCGGAAGATATTGCTAATGCTTGTGTTTTTCTAGGTAGCGACTTAAGTGCATATATCACCGGCCAGGTGCTTCACGTAGATGGCGGAATGCATACGTAGATATGTTATTTGTTGAGAGTTAATTGTTATTAAAATCTTTAACTTTTAACCAATATCATTAACTATCTTAACCTTAATGAATCTATCAACAATTTTATTTATCGCCCTGGCTGCAATTTTCGCGCTGGGGTTTGCTTTTTTTCAATACCTCTATAAATCTAAAAAAAGGGGGAAGGATGTTTATATTCTTTTTGCATTACGATTTCTATCCGTTTTCGTACTTCTTTTATTACTTATTAATCCTAAACTTACTTTTACCAGCTATAGTTTAGAGAAACCTATGCTTATTCTGGTAGTAGATGATTCGGAGTCTATTAAGCATCTTGAACAGGAAGATAGTGTGCGTATCATACTGGAAAATTTTAGAGCAAATGAAAAATTGAATGAGCAATTTGATCTTGTTCAGTATAATTTTGGAAATAACCTAAAGCCAGGAGACAATAATGAATTTAAAGAAACCGAGACCAATATTTTTTCGGTATTAGAGTCGGTTAAAGCATTATCTCAAAAAAAGGAAGCGATTATTGGGCTAATTTCTGATGGCAATCAAACTTCCGGTCGCAATTTTCAATATTTTAATGCTCAAAATACGGAGATTTACCCGTTGGTGATAGGAGATACCACGCAATATGCAGATTTAGAATTATCAAGGTTGAATGTAAACAATTATGCTTTTTTAAATAATCGTTTTCCGGTAGAAGCTTTTATTTCATATTCAGGGGAAAAAAGTATAAACACAAGATTTGTTATTAAAGCTGGAAATAACACTATTTTTTCTGAAGAGGTTTCGTTGAATGCAGAAAACAATTCCACCATAATTCAGGCAAAGCTTCCAGCTTCAAAATTAGGAGTACTTTCTTATGATGCTGAAATTATTCCGATAGAAAATGAAAAAAACACGGCCAATAATACTAAAAGTTTTGCCGTAGAAGTCATTGATGAGCGTACTGAAATTTTGCTGGTAAGTGCTATTCCTCACCCAGATCTGGGAGCTATTAAAAAGGCTATAGAAACTAATAAACAGCGGCAACTTGATATTAAGTATATCCAGGATGATCTAAACGTTGAAGATTATCAATTGGTGATTTTATATCAGCCAAATTCTAGTTTTCTATCTGTTTTTGAAGATCTTGAAGAAAATAATCAAAATTATCTACTTATTTCAGGAACTAAAACCAATTGGAATTTTCTTAATGGCATTCAGGATTTTGTAAAAAAGGATTTCACGAATCAAACACAGGAAGTTTTTGCGGTAAAAAATCCAAATTTTAATCAGTTTCAGCTTGAAGAAGTTGGCTTTTCAAACTTTCCTCCGCTAGAAGATAAATTTGGTAGCATTAGTATTCTAAGCAATAGTATAGAAAGTATTTATTTTCAGGAAATTGAAAATGTAGAAACATCACAACCTTTAATTGCAATACAAGGAAAAGGGCAAGATAAAAAAGCCTTTATTCTTGGAGAGAATATCTGGAGATGGCGTTCTGCTGCGTTTATGGAAGATAAATCTTTTGAAGAATTTGATAATTTCTTCGGAAAATTAATTCAAAACCTGGCATCCAAAAAGCAGCGAGAGCGATTAACCTTAGATTATAAATCATTTTATTACGAAAATGAATCGGTTAATATTAGTGCCAATTTCTTTGATCAAAATTATCAATTTGATCCTAAGGCCAATTTGAATATTTCAGTAGAAAGTTCACTAGGTAATTTTGAGTCACAGTTCATTTTAAAAAATAATGGTTATGAAGTTGATTTAGGCGATTTATCACCAGGTACTTATACTTTTAAAATTGTAGAAACAGGAAGTCAAATTTCCAGGTCTGGAAGCTTTGAAATCATAGCATATAATATTGAGCAAAAATTTGTTTCGGCTAACAAAAATGCGATGCTGGCTTTAGCCGAAAATTCTGGCACAGTAGTTTTTTATCAAAATCAAATTCAAGAATTTATAGATGGTCTTTTAAGCGAGGATAAATACAAACCCATTCAAAAAAGCCAACAAAAAGCCGTACCTTTGATAGACTGGTATTACCTTCTATTTCTGCTTGTTTTGACACTTGCCGCAGAATGGTTTTACAGAAAATACAAAGGATTAATTTAAATTTAGTTTATATATGGAAAGATTACCCAAGCTCGGAATTCCTATTCTTATAGGAATCGTAATTTTAATAATTTTTGTCGCAAAATCTACAGTCACTATCGGCTCTGGTGAAGCCGGAGTTTTGTATAAAACCTTTGGTGGTGGTGTGGTTACAGATGGACCACCTTTAAATGAAGGTTTTCACCTGGTAGCTCCCTGGAACAGAGTTTTTGTTTATGAGGTTAGACAACAATCCCTGGAAGAAAAAATGCAGGTTTTAAGTTCTAACGGACTTCAAATTGATATTGATGCTTCTACCTGGTTTCAACCTTCTTATGATAACCTGGGTAGCTTACATCGTGAAAAAGGTGAAGAATACATTAGGCGTTTGCTTCAACCTGCAGTGAGGTCGGCTGCAAGATCAGTTGTAGGAAGATATAACCCTGAACAATTATATGCCAGTAAAAGAGAAGCTATTCAGAAAGAAATTTTAGAAGAAACTCAAATTTTACTTAAAGATCAATATGTTCAGGTTAACGAGGTTTTGGTGCGTGATGTTTCACTTCCACCAAATATTAAAGATGCGATTGAGCGTAAACTACGCCAGGAGCAGGAGTCTTTGGAGTATGAATTTAGGTTAACTAAAGCTACTCAGGAAGCCGAACGCCAGCGTATTGATGCCGAAGGTAAAGCACGTGCAAACGAAATTTTGAATGCGTCTTTAACTCCTAATATTTTGAAGGAGAAAGGAATTCAAGCTACGGTTGAACTTGCTAAATCCAATAATGCCAAAACGGTTGTTATAGGTTCAGGTGAAGGTGGCTTACCCTTAATTTTAGGTGGAGGAAATTAAATAATTTAGAATTTTATAGAAAGCTGTTTTGCAGTTTAAAATTTATATTTAGATTTGTATTCACAATGAAGAAGTTTCAATTACATCACCATCATATTTACTACTGCGCTCAGGCGAGGTAAATTTGGTGTGTTGTGATTTCAGCATATTTAAAACCCGTTTGAGCTATTCAAACGGGTTTTTTTATTTATAACCAACAACTACATTTTAATAGAAAATTTAAAAAATGAGCCAGGAAAAATTAAGAATTGCTATTCAAAAATCAGGGAGATTAAATGAAGATTCTCTCAAAATATTAAAAGATGCCGGAATTTCTATAGATAATGGAAAAGAACAGCTTAAAGCTTCATCTCGTAACTTTCCATTAGAGGTTATGTATCTTAGAAACGGTGATATCCCTCAATATTTAAGAGATGGTGTTGTAGATATAGCCATTATTGGGGAAAACGTTTTAATTGAAAAAGGGAAAGATATTATTCAGGGTGAAAAACTTGGTTTTTCAAAGTGTCGTGTTTCTCTAGCCGTACCAAAATCAATGAAATATAATGGTATTAACGACCTTGATGGGAAAAAAATAGCCACTTCTTACCCAAATACAGTAAACGAATTCCTGGAAAAAAAGGGAATTACAGCCGAATTGCATATTATTAATGGTTCAGTAGAAATAGCACCTAATATAGGGCTGGCAGATGGTATTTGTGATATTGTTTCCAGCGGTAGTACCTTATTTAAAAATGGGCTAAAAGAGGTGGAAGTGATGCTGAAGAGTGAAGCTGTTCTTGCTATCTCTCCTAAGATTTCAGAAGAACGCCAACAGATTCTAGAAAAATTACAATTCCGGTTAAAATCGGTTTTAAATGCACGCACTTCTAAATATATACTCTTAAATGCTCCAAATGAGAATTTAGATAACATCATTAAATTGCTTCCAGGAATGCGTAGCCCAACCATTCTGCCGCTTGCTGATGAGGGTTGGAGTTCTATTCATACCGTAATTAATGAAGAACGTTTTTGGGATGTGATAGATGAGTTAAAACAAAATGGTGCCGAAGGTATTTTAGTAGCACCTATAGAAAAAATGGTACTTTAAGATGAAAAAGTTTTTTAATCCTACTAAAACTGAATGGCCTGATATTTTAAAAAGACCTACGCAAACCGTTGAAGATATAGAAGAAACGGTAAACCAGGTTTTTAGTGAAGTGAGAACAAAAGGGGACACCGCAGTAGCAAAATATACCGAACTTTTTGATGGTATAAACTTACCAGAAACCCAGGTTACAAAAAGTGAAGTAAATGCCGCAACAAATGAGATTTCAGAGGAATTGAAAAAAGCCATAAAATTGGCTAAAAGCAATATCGAAAAATTCCATGCTGCACAAAAAACCGATAAAATTGAGGTAGAGACTACTAATGGAGTAAAGTGCTGGCAGGAAAAAAGAGCCATTCAAAAAGTTGGTTTATATATCCCGGGTGGGAGTGCGCCTTTATTTTCTACCATTTTAATGTTAGCCGCTCCTGCAAATATTGCAGGCTGCCAGGAAATTGTGCTTTGTACCCCTCCAGATAAAAACGGGAATGTACATCCAGCCATTTTATATACAGCAGAATTATGTGGAGTTACCAAAATATATAAAGTTGGCGGTATCCAGGCAATCGCAGCAATGACATTTGGCACCGAAACTATTCCTAAAGTTTACAAGATCTTTGGGCCGGGTAACCAGTTTGTTACCGTTGCGAAACAACTGGCAACTCGTCATCAAGTGGCTATAGATATGCCGGCAGGGCCATCTGAACTACTTGTTTTTGCCGATGATTCTGCGAATGCAGGTTTTGTTGCCTCAGATCTTTTAAGTCAGGCAGAACACGGTGCAGATAGCCAGGTGATTCTCGTTTCAACTTCTAAAAATTTAATTGAAGCCGTGGAGAAAGAAGTAGATAATCAATTACAAGTGTTACCAAGAAAGACGATTGCTGAAAAGGCGATAGACCACTCCAGATTAATTTACGTGGAGAACGAAGAAGATGCATTGAAATTAATTAATGAATACGGGCCTGAGCACTTTATTATTTGTGCTGATAATGAAGCTTTTTTTACTGAAGGAATCCAAAATGCCGGTTCGGTCTTTATAGGGAATTACACTCCTGAAAGTGCTGGGGACTATGCTTCAGGAACAAACCATACTTTACCAACAAATGGCTACGCAAAACAATACAGCGGTGTTAACCTTGATAGTTTTATGAAGAGTATGACTTTTCAAAAAATAACAGAAGAAGGGATACGTGAAATTGGTCCATCCATAGAATTAATGGCAGAAGCCGAAGGTTTAGCAGCGCATAGAAATGCGGTGACATTACGATTAAAAGAATTGAAATAAGTGTGCAAGTGACTTTTGGACGTCATTGCGAGGCACGAAGCAATCTGTAAATTGTGGTAATTAAATGTTGAGATTGCTTCACTTTGTTCGCAATGACGATTAATTCAATTTAATATTATAAATGAAAAACTTTAATATAAATAACCTGGTAAGGCCAAATGTGGCCGGTTTAAAACCTTATTCTTCGGCCAGGGACGAATACCAGTCTACGGGTTCTGAAATGGTTTTTCTGGATGCTAATGAAAATCCATTTCAGACCGATGTAAACCGTTATCCAGATCCTCAACAACGCAGCCTAAAGGCTGAATTGGCAAAAATTAAAAATGTTTCTACGGAACATATTTTATTGGGAAATGGGAGCGATGAAGTGCTGGATTTGATGTTTAGGGCATTTTGTGAACCGGCTAAGGATAATGTTATCACATTACCGCCTACTTATGGAATGTATAAGGTACTGGCTAATATCAATAATATTGAGAATAGTGAAGTTTTACTGAATTCAGATTTTGAACCTAATGTTGATAAAATTCTGAATTCGGTAGACCAAAATACAAAAATAATCTTTTTATGTTCCCCGAATAATCCCACCGGAAACTCATTTTCAGCAGAAAAGATTATCCATATTCTGGAAAATTTCAACGGATTAGTGATTATTGATGAGGCCTATATTGATTTTTCTTCAGAAGAAAGCTGGCTAATTAAGCTGGAGCAATATCAAAATTTAATAGTGACCCAAACGCTTTCAAAGGCATTTGGAATGGCAGGAATTAGGTTGGGGATTTGCTATGCTTCCGTAGAAATTATTGAGATTTTAAACAAAATAAAACCTCCCTATAATGTAAACGAATTAACTCAGCTAAGAGCTTTAGATCGTGTACTGAATAAGGGGAAAGTGGATTCGGAAATATCTGATTTACTGAAGGAAAGAGCTCTTTTAAGTGAAGCATTAGTTGAAGTGAATTTTATTGAAAAAATATATCCTTCTGACGCTAATTTTATATTGGTAAAAGTAGATGACGCTAATAAACGTTATGAGCAACTACTAGAAAAAGGCATAGTAATTAGAAACCGAACTACACAACCGCTTTGTGAAAATACCTTAAGGTTTACGGTGGGGACTGGAGAGGAGAATGAGAAATTACTTGAGGCATTGAAAAATATAGATTAAACGTAAGCGTCATCCTGAACTTGTTTCAGGATCTAAGTTGTTAGCATAAAAAACATGTTATAAGCTGAAACAAGTTCAGCTTGACGTGGTGGTTAGACCATCGTAGAAAAAATAGATTATGAAAAAAGTATTATTTATAGATCGTGATGGGACTTTAATTCACGAGCCTGAAGATTACCAGGTAGACCGTATCGAAAAGCTGGAATTTTATCCGGAAGCTTTATATTATTTAAAGAAAATTGCCAAAGAACTGGATTTTGAATTGGTTATGGTAACCAATCAGGATGGTTTGGGAACAGAAGTTTATCCTGAAAAGGACTTTTGGCCTATTCAAAATTTTATTCTTCAAACATTCAAAAATGAAGGAGTGGAATTCAAGGAAGTATTGATGGACCGTACTTTTGCAAAAGACAATTCTCCCACAAGGAAACCTAATACAGGACTTTTAGAGGATAAGTATTTGAATAACGAAAAAGAATATGACCTGAAGAATTCTTTTATGGTGGGTGACCGACTTACAGATATTGAATTTGCTTATAATTTTGGCGGAAAAGGGATTTTTATAGATACCCACGAAGATCTGGCAACCGATGAAGTAAAGAACGATCAGGCGAAAGTCAAAGAAACTATTGCGTTAAAAACCGATAGTTGGAAAGATATCTATGAATTTTTAAAGCTGAATGATAGAACAGCTGAAATTTCAAGAAAAACCAATGAAACCGATATCTTTATTCAGCTAAATTTAGATGGTACCGGAACATCTGATATTAGTACCGGGATTGCATTTTTTGATCATATGTTAGATCAGATAGCACGCCACGGCCAAATGGATCTTAGGGTTCAGGTAAAGGGCGATTTAGAGGTTGATGAGCACCACACCATAGAAGATACCGCGATTGCCCTGGGAGAAGTTTTTAGCAAAGCTTTGGGTAATAAACTTGGTATAGAACGCTACGGATTTTGCTTGCCTATGGACGATTGCCTGGCGCAGGTGGCCATAGATTTTGGCGGAAGAAACTGGATAGTTTGGGAAACCGAATTTAAGCGGGAAATGGTGGGTAAAATGCCTACTGAAATGTTTTATCATTTCTTTAAATCTTTTACCGATGGGGCCAAAGCCAATCTAAATGTAAAAGCAGAAGGCCAAAACGAGCATCATAAAATTGAAGCGATATTTAAAGCTTTTGCTAAAGCGATTAAAGTGGCGGTAAAACGTGATGCTGAAAAAATGATACTTCCATCAACTAAAGGAATGTTATAAGCCCCCTAACCCCCAAAGAGGGAATGAAGGGGGAATATGAAAACAATTAATTCTATTACGATTTGAAAAATTCAGATGAAAGCATTAAAAAGTCCTCCCCCTTCGGGGGAGTTAGAGGGGGCGTGGTAATAATAGATTACGGAGCCGGGAATATTCAAAGTATAAAATTTGCCATAAAAAGACTTGGATATGAGGCTATTTTAAGCAGTGATGCTGAAGAAATTAAAGCAGCAGATAGGGTGATTTTCCCTGGAGTGGGGGAGGCCAGTAGCGCAATGAAAATGCTAAAATCTACAGGTTTAGATAAAGTGATTCCAACTTTAAAACAGCCGGTTTTAGGAATTTGCCTTGGAATGCAGTTAATGTGTACTTATTGCGAAGAAGGAGATACAAATGGGCTCGGGATTTTTCACGCCAACGTAGTGAAATTCGATAATAAATTAAAAGTTCCACAAATTGGTTGGAATAAAATTTATGACCTAAAATCAGCGTTGTTTACCGGAATTTCAGAAGGAGAATTCGTGTATTTGGTACATAGTTTTTACGTTAAGGAATGTGCAGAAACCATTGCCTCTACTGAATATGGAGTGGAATACACTTCGGCTATTCAAAAAGATAATTTTTATGGGGTACAATTTCACCCAGAAAAGAGCAGCAATGCAGGGGAGAAAATTCTGGAGAATTTTTTGAAGTTAGAAGTACGAAATTAAAAGTACGAAGTGATGAACAATTTAAAAAACAGAACAAAACAGTTCGCATTAGATTGCTGGTTCTTCTGTAAAGAAATACCTTATTCCAGGGAGTATAATGCTTTTGCCAATCAACTTATCCGTTGTTCGAGTTCTGTAGGAGCAAATTATAGAGCTTCTCAACGTGCGAAATCTACTGCTGATTTTATAAATAAGCTTAAAATTGTTGAAGAAGAAGCAGATGAGAGTATGTATTTTCTTGAATTATTTATGGAAATCATGAAAGATAAAGACATTAGAACAGCTCAAAACTTACACCGTGAAGCGGAAGAGATTTTGGCCATTACAGTAGCATCAATAAATACAGCAAGACGAAAACAACAAAACAAGAAAACATAATTTTAATTTTTAATACTTCGTATTTCAAACTTCTAACTTCGTACTTTAAATGAGAATAATTCCCGCTATAGATATAATTGAAGGCAAATGTGTTCGCCTTTCTAAAGGTGATTATAATACCAAGAAAATTTATAATGAAAACCCGCTAGAAGTAGCTAAAAATTTTGAGGCGCACGGGATTCAATATTTACATTTGGTAGATTTGGATGGTGCAAAATCAAAAAATATTGTAAACCATAAAATCCTGGAAGAGATCGTTTCAAAAACCACTTTAAAAGTTGATTTTGGTGGCGGATTGAAAACCGATAAAGATCTGCAAATTGCTTTTGAATGTGGAGCACATCAAATTACCGGTGGAAGTATTGCCGTTAAAGCTCCGGAAATTTTCAAATCCTGGATTCAGAAATTTGGTTCAGAAAAAATAATCCTGGGAGCCGATGCCAATAACGAAAAAATAGCGGTTAGCGGCTGGCAGGAAGAATCTAATAAAGAACTGATTCCTTTTATTCAGGAATACCAGGAAGAAGGCATAAACTATGTAATTTGCACCGATATTTCTAAAGATGGAATGTTGGAAGGCCCTTCCTTTGAACTTTACCGCAGAATTCTGGAAGAAACTTCTTCAGACGATAAAAAACTAAAACTTATAGCTTCCGGAGGAATCTCTACCTTTAGCGAATTACCGGAACTGGCTGAACTTGGTTGCGAAGGCACTATAATTGGGAAAGCGATTTATGAAGGCCGTATCCAAATGAGAGAATTAGAGAAATTTATAATTGCCCCCTAGCCCCCAAAAGGGGGAATAAAAAAGTATTTATTTAATACAAAATCTTTAAAATGCTTACAAAACGAATTATACCCTGCCTGGATATTAAAGACGGAAGAACCGTTAAGGGCGTAAATTTTATAGATTTACGCGATGCCGGTGATCCTGTGGAACTGGCAGAGATCTACGCAAAATCAGGTGCAGATGAATTGGTTTTTCTTGATATTTCGGCTACGGAAGAGAAACGAAAAACCCTGGCAAATTTAGTGAGACGGGTTGCCGAAAAAGTAAATATTCCGTTTACAGTTGGTGGTGGAATATCATCAGTAGAAGACGTAGATATTTTACTTCAAAATGGTGCCGATAAAGTTTCAATAAACTCTTCAGCATTCAAAAACCCTGACCTAATTAACGAGCTTGCTGCTAAATTTGGGAGCCAATGTATAACCGTGGCAATTGACGCCAAACAAGTGAACGGAGAGTGGCTTGTGCATTTGGTTGGAGGAAAAGTACCTACTGATATCAATTTATTTCAATGGGCTAAAGAGGTTGAAGAGCGTGGTGCGGGGGAGATTTTATTTACTTCTATGAATAACGATGGAACCAAAGAAGGCTTTGCCAATAAAGCCCTTGCAGTTTTATCTTCAGAATTAAATATTCCAATAATCGCTTCAGGTGGTGCTGGAAATATGCAGCATTTTTGCGATACTTTTATAGAAGGAAAAGCTGATGCGGCACTTGCAGCCAGTGTTTTTCATTTTAAAGAAATCGAGATTAAAGATTTAAAAGAAGAACTCCGTAGAAATGGAGTGGAAGTTAGGCTTTAAGACTGAAGAAAAGAGAAAAAAGAGAATAGAAGATAGAATAGAGAAACAAGCTTTTCGTCAAGCTGAACTTGTTTCAGCTTCTAACTCGTTTGAAATAATTATTAGATCCCTGATAAAAATCGGGGCAGGCACTGAAAATAAATTCAGGATGACATTTATAAAGAAAATAAATATGAATATCGATTTTAATAAAAATACCGACGGACTTGTACCAGCGATTATACAGGATGCATCAACTAAAAATGTATTGATGCTGGGATATATGAATGAGGAAGCATTTTTGAAAACCAATGAAACCAAGAAAGTTACTTTTTTTAGCAGAACCAAAAACCGCTTATGGACCAAAGGTGAAGAAAGTGGAAATTATTTGCATTTGGTAAACATTAAAAATGATTGCGATAATGATACCTTACTCATTTCTGTTAATCCTGAAGGTCCTACCTGCCACAAAGGAACAGACACTTGCTGGGCAGAGGATAATGAGCCTAATTTCGGATTTCTTTCTCAACTGGAGGGAATAATCGCCAAACGAAAAAGGATGAGCGAGGTTGAGCCTGAATTGCGAGAAGATAAGAATTCTTATGTGGTTTCGCTTTTTGATGCCGGAATGAATAAGATAGCTCAGAAAGTTGGTGAGGAAGCTGTTGAAACAGTAATTGAAGCCAAAGATGACAATGAGGACTTGTTCTTAAACGAAAGCGCCGATTTACTTTTTCATTACCTGATATTGCTAAAAGCAAAGGGATATTCTTTAAAAGATATCGCCGAAGTTTTAGAAAAAAGGCATTAGATTTTAGCTCTTAACAAGCATAAAATTAATGAGGCTATTTGAAAATTCTATTTTCGTCAAGCTGAATTTATTTCAGCTTCAAATATGTTTTTAACTATCAGTATATTAGATCCTGAAATAAATTCAGGATGACGGTTTTAAAACCTTTTCAGACAGCCTCATTTTATCTTTTCAACTAGTCTTTATTTTTAACGTATATAAGCTTAAACTTGCTATTTTGGTTCGTACGTGATTCAATTTCAAATTTGTCTATTGAGTGAATCATTGGAGTTAATTTCTGAAATCCGTAATTACGAGCATCAAAATTAGGTTGTTTTTTCTGAAGTAAACTTCCTACGTCTCCCAGGAATGCCCAGCCATCTTCATCTGCAACGTCTGAAATAGTTTGTGAAATAAGGCGAACAACTTTTGGGGTAATTTTATCAACGTTTTTCTTTTTGGAGGTTTTTCCGCCCTTCCCGTTGGTTTGATCGCTATCCTCTTTATCTGTATTCTTTAAAATTTCAATGTAAATAAACCGGTCACAAGCTACAATAAATGGCTCTGGGGTTTTCTTTTCACCAATACCAATAACATTTTTTCCTGCTTCACGTAGCCTTGTTGCCAATCTGGTAAAATCACTATCACTTGAAACCAGGCAAAATCCATCTACTTTATCTGAATATAAAATATCCATCGCATCAATGATCATGGCCGAATCTGTTGCATTTTTTCCCTGGGTGTATCCATATTGCTGAATGGGATTAATAGCGTTTTCCAGCAATACATTTTTCCATTTTACCAAATGAGGTTTTGTCCAGTCGCCATAAATTCTTTTAATAGTTGGATTGCCATATTTAGCAATCTCTTCCATCATTTCTTTAATATATGCCGATGGGATATTATCGCCATCAATTAGTACCGCTAGGTTGGTTTCCATAGAATCTGTTATTTAAAGTAAACTACTCCAGAGCAAGCTCATGAAGCATTATTATTATTGGAAAATATAATTTGATTTCGAGGCAAGCCTCGGAGCATTTAATCTCGATTATCGAGTAAAGATACTTTTTTTGCATAAAAAAGACGGCTTACGAACCGTCTTTTCCTTTTTTGATATTTCACTTAGTTTCCCTTATAATCGACACTAAAATTCACTAAATAAGTTGTTCCCTAGTTAAAGCGATAAAGTGCATTCATTTTTGACTTTTTATCTGGCATTTGTGCTTCGGGAATAAGAAACACTTTTCCTCCTTGTTTTAAGACTTCTTTTGCCGCCCAATTCATTAACGAATAATTGCTGTTTTGCTGATTATCGTGAATGGTTACATTCATATTATCTTTATTATAAGTTCCCCAAATTTCACTTCGGTTTTCCAAAAATAGTGTGTCTACTTTTCCCTGTTGGACTGCAGGAAGAATATCGGTTACTGAAGCACCGGTATTATCGGTATTATTCAGTTCATTAAATTTCTTCGTTTTTTCTCTTTTCGTCTTTTCCATTTCAGGTTCTAAGACTTGCAGTGCTTTTTCGTGCAAACCAAATATATCGGTATCTGACGGGTTTCCCGGAATCACTTTTTTAATTAAATGATTATAAGTATTTACTTTTTCATAAATAGGGAATAAATAATCTTGTGTAGCAATTACCAAAGGTACCTTTTCATCGTGTAGTACCGTATCCAGTCCCTTATCTATAGCTCTAAAGTATTTCAAGATTTCTTCTTTTCTAACTTCATCACTGGCGCCACCGTGACCGTGGAAAATGGTATTTTCCCCGCCGGAATTTTGCGTTTTAAAATCCAGATGTTTTTGTTTATAGTCAAAGCCTACTCGTTCTTCTAGTTGGGAAGGAATCAGATCATCTACTTCAACTTTTCCTATACTATAGCTTGTAGCTTCATAAAGCGTTACGTCTTCTAGCTGAAGCGCCAGCAAATAAAAACGGCTGTCTTTATTAAACATAGGTACTAGCGGTTTAATATAAAACTCTTCGGAAATGTACGTATGCGCCTCAAAATTTACCGGAAGTGTATATTTTTCAAAGAAATCTTCTGCCGCAAAAATTGCGAGTCCGTCGCTTTGGTGTCGCCAAAAAGATTTATCATTGACTAAAGCTTCAATAGGTTTTTCTATTTTCGCAATTTTTTCTTCTGAGACACCTTTTTCTTTAAGCTGGGTTCCAACTTCTTTCCAAAGAGATTTTAGATGTGTTTTATTCTTTTCCTCTAAGACTTCCTTCCCGGCACGTTGGGTAGGAATAAATATAGAAACACAGGTTTTATCCTGTACATTCATTAATTTTTCCAAATCCTTTTCATTTATCAAACTCATAATTTCATTGTTTTGGTTAATTCACTAATTAATATAAGTTGATTTTACTGGATTCCAATGAGGTTTAGCAGGGCTTTAACGCTAAAACTTTCTTAAGAGGCTAAACTAAATTTACACGTTGGGTTCTACGTGAATAAGAACGTCAAAGATTTCTGGAAAGTGGGCAAGAAGTTCATTCTTTACATGATGCGCAATATCGTGTCCCTCTTTAACGCTAATTTCGGCATTAACAATAATATGAAGATCTACGTGATAGATCATTCCGGTTTTGCGAACATAACATTTTTCTGTATCCAAAACTCCGGGAACATTAAAACTAACTTTACGAATATCGGCAATCATATCATCATACATATGCTCGTCCATTACTTCACCTAAAGCAGGCCGTAGAATGAGGTAGGCATTATAAATAATAAACCCCGAAGCAAATAGTGCAGCCCAATCGTCTGCGGTTTCATAGCCCTTTCCCATAAAAAGAGCGATAGAGATTCCTATAAAAGCCATTAAGGAAGTAATAGCATCGCTGCGGTGATGCCATGCATCAGCCTTCAATGAAGTACTGTTGGTTTCATTACCTTTTTTAGAAACTTTTCTATAAAAATATTCTTTAATGATAACAATCGCTCCAAGTACAATAAGGGTGTAAGGTTCCGGAACTTTATGTGGAGTTTGTATATGCTGAATACTCTCATAAGCAATTACGGTTGCTGAAACCACTAAAAATCCCACTACCGCAAAGGTCATAAGCGGTTCGGCTTTTCCGTGACCGTAAGGATGATTTTCATCTGGTGGTCTACTGGAATATTTGAGCCCCAGTAAAACAAGGAACGATGAGAAAACATCAGTTGTAGATTCTATAGCATCAGCGATAAGCGCATAAGAATTCCCGAATATTCCGGTTACAAATTTTGCGATTGCTAACAAGGCATTTCCAAAAATGCTAAGCCAGGAGGCTTTTATCGCTTCACTTGTGTTTTGGTCCATTGGAAAAAGTGTGGTTTATTGGACAGCAAATTTAAAGGGAATAATACACTTTTACTCCATAATCGAGATTTAAATAATCTAGATAGTTGCTTGCATTTAGCCGGTAATTTTAAACCATATTTATTACCACCAAACTACAAATAAACGTTCATAAGTATTCCCAGGTTTTTTTATCCATATTAATGGCGCTTTTTTGCTTTCAAACAACATCTCTATTTGATCAATTATTTCTAAATGGCTAAACCAGGTTTCGCCGTACTTTGGTAGTATGGGCCAATCTTGTTTTTTGGGTGCATAATATTCAAAATTCTTGTAACTGGAGATTTTAAAGTCTTTAAAATGAAGCCAGCTACCGGCTATACAATCATTGTTTATTTCTGAATACTCTTGATCCTGAAGTTCTCTGGGAACAAATAGATTTGCCTTAAAACAGGTTTGTTGAAGAGTTTCTTTTGCATTTAAATTTAGGGATTTTAGGAGACCTTTTGTTTCAGGCTTAAAAAGTAGCGGAAACTGTTTTTTCTTTAATTTTTCAGTTTTTTGTAATAGACTGTCTTTTCTGTTTGGCCCAATCCAACGCTGTGTTTCCTTAGAAAAAGATGGATCGTAAACGTAGAATTTGTAAACCATTTCTACGTGATACACTTGTTTTTTTATAAGATCTTTTAGTAAAAAATCAAGTTCACCAAGTGTAATTTTATCCCGACTAACCTGCTTATTTTCTGCCAGCAATTTGTAGTCTTGATTTTGCCGAATAATCCATTCAAAAAATCGTTCTACACGCTTGCCCATTACAAAATTAGAGGAAAGGGAAGGTAGGTCTTCTGCTATAGGTTTTTGTAAAGGATTAATTATTTCTGATAGTTCAAATTGTTGAATTCCCTGAAAATCTTTCTTCCATAGTGGAGGCGTGTTTATAAATCCTTCAAATTGATTTGCTATACGGTTTTGCATTTTTAAAGTGGTTAATCCTCACTTGAGTTATCTGTGCTTAATAGATATCCAAAGGCCTTTAAAGACGGAATATGATTAAAGATTACATTTATAATACCTAACACAGGAATAGCCAAAATCATACCCATAATACCCCAGATCATGTTTCCCAGAATAATGGCAAGGATTACAAAGAATGGATGAATATCTACCTTATCTCCCACAATAAAAGGTTCTAAAACATAACTTTCAATGAATTGTACTATGGTAAAAGTTAGAATAACTCCAATTAAAATACTGGTTTCACCCTGGGTGAGATAGCCAAAAATTAAAGCAAGTCCCATTCCTATAATATTTCCTATGAAGGGAATTAAGGTTAAGAAAGCGGCAATTACTGCGATTAAAATAAAATTATTCACGCCAGAAATACCCAAACCAATGCTATACAGAATAGAAAGAATAACAATTAAGATTAGTTTTCCTCTTAAATAAAATTGGGCTACCCGCGCTGTTTCATTGATAATTTGTTTTACTTCCTGTTTGCGCTGATTTGAAAATAACTTTAGAATAAAAGTTTTAAAACGCTTTCTATAATTGAGTAGAAAAAATATATAAATGAATGTGAGTAAATAATTACTGATAAAACTGGTTACCGAATTAATAAAATTGAAAGCTTTTTCTCCTGAATTTCCGCTGGAAGTTATCAGCCTTTGGATATTATTATTATTATTATTTTTATAATTCTCAAGGTCTTTACTGCTTAAGGCCGTATGCTCATAAGCATAGCTTTGTAACTGCTCTATTTTTGGCGCCATTGTTTCTTTTATTTTATCCCAATCGTCTACAAAGCTTTTAATTTGAAATGAGAGCAGTACAAAAACCCCAATTGAAAACAGAAATAATAAGATAGTACTTAAAAGGGAAGAAAAAGTGCGATTAAGCTTATGCTCAATTAAATTACCTAATGGAATTAGTAATAGTGCTAGAATTATTGCTGTTACCAGGGGAGCTAAAAAACCCTTTGCCTCTGCTAAACCCAGGAAAAGGAAATAAGCACCTACTAAAAGTATAACTAAAGGAAAAAGCAAAGTCTTTTGTGCTTTATTCATTGGTTAGTTTGTTGGTTAGAATCATTGAAGATAGAAAAAGTTCTCCAATCATTAAATTAAGTATAGCAATTCACGATAAATCTTAGAGTGAATCCGGACGAAGTATTAGCATCTGTTCTTAGTTTTTATTGGCACCGCCAAAGGGTATAATACCCCGAGGCTTGCCTCCAAATTATTTTTTTTCACGAATGCCTCGTGGGCTTACCCCGAGATAGTTTACGTTTATATAACAAGAGCCTAAACATTTGGTACCTCATATCTTAATAAGAAGAGATACTTCCTCTGGAAATTACAACTTAAACAAGATTCTTAAGAACCTGATCTTCCTCATATTATTTTGAAATAAACTGAAATATTTTTGTAGAAATTCAGACCTTATATGTCATTAAATCTAATAAGTAAATATAATGTGCCGGGACCAAGGTATACAAGTTACCCAACCGTGCCTTACTGGGAAGAAGATAGCTTTTCTTTGACTGCCTGGAAGGAAAGTTTAAAGCGCAGTTTTAGTGAAAATAAAGAAATAAGTCTTTATATTCATTTGCCTTTTTGTGAGAGTCTATGTACTTTTTGTGGATGCAATAAGCGAATTACAAAAAAACATGAAGTAGAGTCTCCATACATAGAAACCCTGTTGCGGGAATGGGAGCTTTACCTGGAAATTCTTGGCGAAAAGCCGACCATTAGGGAATTGCATCTTGGTGGGGGAACACCCACTTTTTTTGCTCCAGAAAATCTTAAATTTTTACTGAATATGCTATTCCGAAAAGCCAATCGGGATTGTGATACGGAATTAAGTTTTGAAGGCCATCCTAACAATACTACTAAAGCCCATTTAAAAATGTTTGCAGAATTGGGCTTTAAACGTGTAAGCTATGGCGTGCAGGATTATAGCGAAAAAGTGCAAAAAGCAATTCATAGAATTCAGCCTTTTGAAAATGTAAAAAGCGCTACAGAAGAATCCCGGGAAGCCGGTTTCACCTCTGTGGGGCATGATATTATCTTTGGTTTACCATTTCAAACTAAAAATGATATCATTGAAACTATAGAAAAAACAAAACTATTAATGCCAGATCGTATTGCTTTTTACAGCTATGCACACGTACCCTGGATAAAAGGAAACGGCCAGCGTGGCTTTAAAGATTCAGATCTTCCTGCTGGTGATGAAAAGCGGGAAATGTATGAAGTAGGAAAGCAAATGCTGGAAGCCGCCGGTTATGTAGAAATTGGAATGGATCACTTTGCCCTTAAAACCGATTCTTTATACAAAGCTTTAGAAGAAAAGAAATTGCATAGAAACTTTATGGGATATACTACATCTTCGGGTGCTTCTATGATTGGTTTAGGGGTTTCTGCCATAAGTGATAGCTGGTATGGTTTTGCCCAGAATGAAAAATCTGTAGAAGCTTACCAAGATCTTATTTCCGACGGAATTATTCCTGTTTTTCGTGGTCATATTTTAAATGAAAAAGACCTGATTATACGAAAACACATTCTTAATTTAATGTGCCATTTGGAAACCAACTGGGCAGCTAAAGAAGATTATTTCAGGGAATTACCAGAGGTACTTGTCAAGCTTCAGGAAATGGAGGCAGACGGACTTGTAAGCTTCTCTGACACCGGATTAACGATTCCAGAAAAAGGAAGACCTTTTGTGCGTAATATATGTATGGCTTTTGATTTAAAAATGCAGGCGAAGAAGCCAAACACTCAACTTTTTTCAATGACGGTTTAATTTAAGTGTTAAAACCGAAGTAAAAAGTCCGTGGGGAAAATTTCCAAACGGACTTTTTTATTTTTTGCTTTTAAGATAAAAGCAGAAACTTTAGTCTTTATCCTTTCCGCTGTTTATCATATTTAAAACGATAAGCACCAGGCCGACGCAAACAACGCCGAAAATAGCAATAAGAAAACTTCCCATTTCCCAATTTACCAACGCAATTGTATTTAATAATTTCATAATAAGTGTTTTTTGGTTAGTGACAACTTTGTGTTGCAGTAATTTCTGGAGTTATTTCCATAGGGGAGAGGTATGGGATTCCAAGCCCCATTCCTCTAAGTATAAATAGTAGTCCCATAATAATCACAAAAACAGGAACTGCTTTTCTAATTTTAGACCTTATATTAAGATTTATAAAATTCCCTAAATAGATTGCTGTTGTCATTAAAGGGATGGTCCCAAGTCCAAAAATCGCCATATATAAGCTGCCTTCAAGGGCTGTACCCGAAGCTATGGCTCCAAAGACTGCCATATAAACAAGCCCACAGGGTAAAAATCCATTTAAAAAACCTATGGTATAAAAAGTATCGGGTGATTTTCTTTTCAATTGCTTACCAAGATTACTCTTCACTTTTGAAACAATTTTAAAAATAGGTTTTGAACCGTTGTACTTACTGAATTTTTTATACGGAAGCAGAATTACCAAAATCATTAAAGCTCCCACCAGTATAGATAGTTGTTGCTGAAGCCCAAAGAGACTAAAACTTTTACCGAGCAGCCCAAATAAAAGTCCGATGATGGCATAAGAGCTTAATCTCCCAAAATGATAAAGTGAGATCTGCCCTAGTTTTCTAATATTATTTTTGTGATCTACCGGCAATAAAAATGCTATAGGACCACACATTCCCACACAATGAAAACTTCCAAGCAGTCCAAATATTAATGCCGAAATCAACATTTAATAAACAATTTCGTTTTTATACAAATAAGGTGTTTCTTCGTATTCCCAGTGAATATTGATATTCCATCTACCATCTACTAACTTTTCGTCTTTAATAAATATCTTATGAGAGGTTAGCTCTAACGGAATATTAAAGTCTAAGTTTTCATTGGAAGGACGATAAAAATTAAGATTTCCTGAAATTTTAGCAAGCTCAAGGTTTTTCGGGAATTCTATTACCCAACCGTCTTTTACCCTTCTATCTGTAATATTTTCTTCCAACGAAAAAGCATTGGTTTCCGCATTAATTTCCTCTTGATAATGTAATTCCTTCTTGTAATATTCTTCAGTAACCAAATCGTGATTAAACTTTTTATCGGTAAGCATATTTATCACCAAAAACATAATGAAGCTAATAAAAAGCAACATTCCAATTACAATTCCTGTTCCCCAGTTTATTTTCATAGCTATCTTCTTTTACCCAAAATTGGGATAATTAAATTTATAATTAGGTGTTAGCGTCCAGGTTAATGCTAGGTTAGTTAAAACTACGAGGCCCCATAAAAATAGTGCTCGTAGTTTCTATTAAACGATCGCCACTATAAATACCAATCTTTAGTTTTTCTTTGTCATCTTCCAACGCAGCAGTATGTATTTCTATAAACAGTGTACCTTCAGATAATTCCTGTCCCGGCACCATAATATTTGATTGTTTAACCGGTTTTATTTCTCCCTGGTGGGATAACAGCCTAAATTCAATATTTTCAAAATCTGCTGTAGTTTTATTTACCAGTTTATAGGTAAAAACATTACTAATAATATTATCGGCTTTCTTTTCGTATAATTGCCCGGGTAATCTTAGAATTCTTGCTTCTACTTCACTCCTTATAAATAGCATTCCTACCAACACAGCGGTTAGAATTCCTAAAACAATACTATAGCCTTTTAGCCTTGGAGTAAACTTGAATTTTGCTTTCTTTTCTATATTTTCCTCGCTGGCATAACGAATTAAGCCCTTTGGGAGGTCTACGGCCTCCATCATATCATCACAGGCGTCTATACAGGCGGTACAGTTTATGCATTCCAGTTGTGTACCATTTCTAATATCTATTCCTGTTGGGCAAACATGTACACATTGAAAACAGTCTATACAATCACCTTTTCCAGTTGCTGCTCTATCTTCGTTCTTTTTAAACTTTGCTCTTCCTTTTTCTTTTTCCCCACGTTTATGATCATAGGCAACAACTATAGATTTATTATCCAATAGTACACCTTGCAGCCTTCCATACGGGCAGGCAATGACACAAACCTGTTCTCTAAACCAGGCGAATACAAAATAAAAGACCGCTGTAAATATCAACAATGAGATAAAGGTACTCAAGTGGTTAAGGGGGCCATCGGTTACATATTGTATAAGACGATCACTACCCATTAAATAGGCTAGAAAAACATTTGCGATTAGAAACGAAATGATAAAGAATATGAACCATTTCAGGGAACGTTTCCTTATTTTTTCAGCATCCCATTTCTGTTTTTCTAAACGTATTTGTTTTCCACGATCTCCTTCAATCCAGTATTCAATTCGGCGGAAGACCATTTCCATAAAAATGGTTTGTGGACAAAGCCAACCGCAAAAAATCCTTCCAAAGGCTACGGTAAAAAGAATGATAAAAACCACCCCAATTACCATCATAATCACAAAAATATGAAAGTCTTGTGGCCAGAAAGGAAAACCAAAAATATTAAAACGCCTTTCCAGAATATTGAACATCATAAACTGGTTGCCGTTTATTTTTACAAATGGAGCGGCAAAAAGTAAAATGAGCAATACATAACTTACGTATTTTCTATACTCGTAAAATTTCCCTGAAGGTTTCTTAGGAAAAACCCATAGTCTTTTACCCTCGTCGTCTGCCGTGGCTATTTTATCCCTGAATTTTTCCTTATTTTCCAAAACCTTCTTTTTTTACTCGATATTTAATACTCCGAGGTTTGCCTCGAAACCTAAAAATTTTTCTTTCAATGTCTCGTGGCCTTTCGCCAGGTAATTTATTCTGTTTCGGCTACCCAAACTTCACCTTCTGGTGCTTTAGGATCTGCAGGATTGGTTCCTTCAAGGCTTATCACATAACTAGACACTTGAGCAATTTCCTGGGCACTTAATTCAGATTTCCAGGCAACCATTCCTTTTCCATCACGACCTCCTTCAGATACTGTTTGGAAAACATTGCCTATTCCACCTCCAAGAATCCAGTGATCATCGGTAAGGTTAGGGCCAATACTTCCACCACCATCTGCGCGGTGACAAGCCATACAGCTGGTCATAAATATTTGCTCTCCAGCTTCAAGATCTGAAGCTTCGGTTAATAGTTCTACAGAAGAAGCATCTATAAGATCTGGATTCGCTTTTTTATAAGCTTCAATCTCCTCTTTCGCAATAGCAACTTCAGCAAGATATTCTTCTGTTTGCGTTTCTCCATCAAAAATGTGGTAGTAACCCATATAGACGAAAGCAAAGATAATACTGATGTAAAAACCATATAACCACCATGCAGGAAGGTCGTTATCCAACTCCTTAATTCCATCATAATTATGATCCAAAAGAATTTCTTCTTCCTTTTCTATAGGTTTCTGGTTCAGCATCTTTCTATACCACTGCTTTATCCCTGAAAATTGTTTTTCTGAATCTTCAGCTTTAAGCTTAGTGTAGCGTTCTTGTGCGTCTGGTTTTAAACTTCGAAAAACCATATTTTCTAAAGCCGAAATGGAAACTTCTATAGCAATTGCGATAACCAGTACCACTGCAAGAATGCCCCAAATAACCGGATATTGCTCAATTGCCCACCCACTTTCTGTTTCTATGGTTAATTCTATTAAAACCAAGGCAAGGATTAGAAACCCTGCTATTCTCAAATATGATGTCGTTTTCATAATTCCTGATTTTCCTGGTTAGTATCTAAGGGTAATTTGCTTACTTCTTCTATATCTTTCTTTTTTGCGGTAATTACCCACAGAAAAAGCACTACAAAAAAGATGAAGAATATGAGTAAGGAAATTAGCGGGTAGATCATCACCCCGTCTATGCTTTCCATATGTCCTTTTACGAATTTAAACATGCTTAGTTGGTTTTAGTGTTTGAAACTTCTACATCTTTAGCTTTAATGTCTGTCCCCAGTCTTTGTAGATAGGCGATAAGTGCTACAATTTCACGGTTTCGCATTTCTATGAATTCCTCACCGTTTTTAGCGGCGAATTCTTTTTCGGCTTCGTAGGTTTCAACAAAATCTGGATCGGCATATAGGTTTTTCTCAATTTGAGTTCCCTGTTCTGTCATCCATTGTTGAGCATTTTCAATTTCCTCTGGAGTATATGGTACGCCAAGGGTGCTTAGAGCTTCCATTTTCGCCTCTGTATCGCTTTTGTCAAGTTCATCTGTAATGATCCATTTATAAGCTGGCATAATAGAACCGGCAGAAGTACTTTGCGGATCATACATATGGTTTAGATGCCAGTTGTCAGAATATTTTCCACCTACTCTCATAAGGTCTGGCCCGGTACGTTTACTACCCCATAAGAAAGGATAGTCGTAAACATATTCTCCGGCTTTGGAATATTCACCATAGCGTTCTACTTCACTTCTAAATGGCCTAATCATTTGTGAGTGGCAACCCACACATCCTTCCCGGATATAAATATCCCGACCTTCAAGTTCTAATGGAGTATATGGTTTTACACTGGAAATTACCGGCACATACTCATCTACCATTAACGAGGGCACAATTTGCACTATACCACCAATTAAAATAGCGATAGTTGCGAAGATGGTAAGTTTTACCGGCCTTCTTTCTAACCAGGAGTGATAAGCTTCTCCTGCTGTTCTCTTACGGGTTACTTTTTGAAGTGGAGCAGCTTCAGCTAACTCGTCTTCAACTTCACTTCCCTGTCTAACAGTTTTTACAATATTATAAAGTAAAATAAAAGCTCCTACAATATATAAAGTACCTCCAATAGCACGCATCCAGTACATTGGGATAATTGAACTTACAGTTTCCAAAAAGTTTCCGTAGGTAAGTGTTCCGTCAGGATTAAATTGTTTCCACATAGAAGCCTGAACAAATCCTGCAACGTACATTGGAAGGGTATAAATAATAATACCAAGTGTCCCTATCCAGAAATGAACGTTTGCCAGTTTATTTGAATATAGCTTTGTTTTAAATAATCTTGGTACCAGCCAGTAAACCATACCAAAGGTTAAGAAACCATTCCACGCAAGTGCCCCAACGTGTACGTGAGCAATAATCCAGTCACTAAAGTGAGCAATAGCATTAACGTTTTTAAGGGAAAGCATTGGACCTTCAAAAGTTGCCATCCCGTAACCGGTAATAGCCACTACAAAAAACTTAAGAACAGGATCTGTACGTACTTTATCCCAGGCACCACGCAAGGTTAATAGTCCGTTAATCATACCACCCCAGGATGGAAACAATAGCATTACAGAAAAAGCTACACCAAGGTTTTGCGCCCAATCTGGTAAAGTTGAATATAATAAGTGGTGTGGGCCAGCCCAGATATAAATAAAGATAAGGGACCAAAAGTGGATAATAGAAAGTCTATAAGAATAAACCGGTCTATTAGCTGCTTTTGGAACAAAATAATACATTAAACCTAAAAACGGAGTAGTAAGGAAAAATGCCACCGCATTGTGACCATACCACCACTGTACTAAAGCATCCTGAACACCAGAGTAAAAAGAGTAACTTTTAAAAGCAGTAACAGGAATTTCAATATTATTTACAATATGCAGTACAGCTACGGTTACGAATGTTGCCAGGTAAAACCAGATAGCTACATATAAGTGACGTTGCCTTCTTTTAATCATGGTACCAATTAGGTTGGCTCCAAAAGCAACCCAAACCAAAGCAATAGCAATATCTATTGGCCATTCCAGTTCGGCATACTCTTTAGAACTGGTAAAACCCATAGGCAGCGTGATCGCTGCTGCTACAATTATAGCCTGCCATCCCCAAAAGTTGAAATTACTTAAGAAATCGCTATACATCCGGGCTTTCAGCAAACGCTGGGTAGAGTAGTATACTCCGGCAAAAATAGCATTCCCAACAAAGGCAAAAATCACCGCATTGGTGTGCAATGGTCTTAAACGACCAAAACTTAACCATGGAATTCCATCGGTTATGTTAGGGAATAAAAACATAAAGGCGAGCAGCAGCCCTACACTCATCCCTACTATACCCCAGAAAAGGGTAGCCATAGTAAACTTTTTTACGATTTTATTATCGTAATGAAACTGTTCTACTTCCATAGTTAATTAGATTTCTTGTTTTTGGTGGAATTGGATTTATCTGATTTTGGTTTTACTAATTCGTCGTCAAATAACATTCTTACCGATGGGGTGTAGACATCATCATATTGTCCTTTTTTAACAGAAAAAATAAAAGCGACAAAAAAGATGAGAGCTACCAGTACACTTAAAGCTAGTAAGAGGTAAATGATGTTCATATAAATTGAATTATTTGCAAACTTAAAACTGTGTTAAAATCTAAAATATGATTTAAATCAGTTTTACCCTAATACAGTCTTAATTTTTTTTCCCGCAAGGTTTGTTGCCAGGGTTGAAAAAGCAACAATACTAATAGAACTTAGCGGCATTAGTATGGCTGCAATTACCGGCATTAAATTACCGGTTACAGCAAATGCAAGGCCTACCACGTTATAGCATAGACTTAGTGCGAAGCTCCATTTAATTATTTTTATTCCTTTTGCTGAAAGTTGAAAATACTTGTTTAACCGGGTTAGGTTTGAAGCTTCCAGAATACCATCACAAGCCGGGGAGAAAACGTTAATATTTTCTGAAATAGCAATTCCAACATCACTTTGGGCAAGTGCCCCCGCATCGTTGAGTCCGTCGCCAATCATCATAACCGATTTACCTTCTTGCTGAAGCTTTTTTATAAAATTGAGCTTATCGTCTGGTTTTTGATTGAAGTAAAATTTGGTATTTAAAGGTAGCATATTTTCCAGCCTTTCCTTTTCACCATCATTATCTCCAGAAAGTATAAAGAGTTGTTTGTTTTCACCCAGGTCCTTAAAAAGTTTTGCAAGGCCTTCGCGATAAGAATTTTTAAAAACATAGCAACCTTTATATTCTTTATTACTACTTATATGTACCGTGGTTTTGTTTAGCTCTTTGGTTTCAGTAGGATTATCTTTTACAAAAGTTTCAGAACCAATTTTCATCTTACTACCGTTACTTTCAGAACTAATTCCTTTTCCGGTATGTTCATGAAATTCATCTAAACTCTTAATGTTGTTTTTATCCAGGATTTGGTAGAGCTGCCTGCTTAAAGGATGCCCTGATGCTCTTAAACTACTGGTTAACAAACTTTGTTCTTCAGCATTAAGCTTTAGGCCTTCATAGAAAACCTCGGTTTTTCTATTTGAAGTAATTGTTCCGGTTTTATCAAAAACAACACAATCTATTTTTGCAATTTGCTCAATAACACCGGCTTCTTTTAAGTAGAATTTATTTCTTCCGAAGATGCGAAGTAAATTTCCAAGAGTAAATGGCGTTGCGAGAGCTATAGCACATGGGCAGGCAATAATTAATACCGCGGTAAACACATTTAAGGCCTTGGATGGATCATAAACCAGCCAAAACAAAGTTGCTAAAAAGGCAATACTTAAAACTCCGGTGGTAAATCGTTTACTAATTTGATTGATTAACGTCTGAAAATGCCCTTTTTTGTCTTTATCAAAAACTTCATTACTCCAAAGTTTAGTAAGATAACTTTGGTCTATGGCCTTTATGGCTTCAATTTCAAGGATACCACCCTGCTGCCTTCCTCCGGCATAAAGGGTTTCACCAGATTCTTTTCTAACGGCTTCGGCTTCCCCGGTTACAAAACTGTAATCTATGCTTGCCTGGCCTTTCATTAAAACAGCATCTATTGGAATTAATTCGCCATTTCTTATTAAAATGCGATCTCCAGTTTTTATATTATAAACCTGTACCTGTTCCTCTACAGTTTCATTAGCGTTATTCTTTGTTATACGCGTTACCGCCATTGGGAAATAGGACTTATAATCCCTCTCAAAAGACAGGTAGGAATAGGTTTTTTGCTGAAAAAACTTCCCTAGAAGCAGAAAGAACACCAGGCCAGTAAGACTATCAAAAAAGCCGGTTCCCAGATCTAAGAGAATTTCTGTAGTACTTCTTATAAAAAGCACGGCAATTCCTAAAGCAATAGGTACGTCTATATTTAAGATTTTAGCTCTTAAACCTTTAAATGCTGAAATAAAATAATCTGATCCCGAATAAAAAACCACCGGTAATGAAAAAGCGAACATTAACCAGCGGAATAAATATTTAAATTGATCCAGCCAGAACTCTTTCACTTCAAAATATTCGGGGAAAGAAAGAAACATTACGTTTCCAAAAGCAAATCCGGCAACACCAAGCTTATAGATTAGGCTTCGGTTTATATTATGATCCTTTTCGTCATAATCTTTCAGGGAAATATAGGGTTCGTAGCCAATTCTACTTAGTAGGTAAACCAATTCTTTAAGACTTATTTTTTCTGAAGAAAAACTTATTCGAACTGTTTTCTTCGGAAAATCTACCTGGGCCGATTTTACTCCTTTGTTAAGTTTTCCAAGATTTTCTAAAACCCAAATACAGGAACTACAGTGCATAGAAGGCACCAGGAAATTTGCAATTTGAGTGTTATTTTCATTGAATTCTAAAAGCTTTTCAGCTATTTCTGGATTGTCCAGAAAATCGAATTTACCCTCTGAAGCAGCTGGAGAAATTCCTGGTTTTTCCTGAAGGTCATAATAATAAGTAAGATCGCTTTCGTTTAATATTTCATAAACGGTTTTACACCCATGGCAACAGAAATCCTTTTCCTGAAAAACAAGGTGTTCATCTTTACATTCTTCACCACAGTGAAAGCAGCTGGTCATACTTACCAAATTTTAGCTGCAAATTTCGTGAAATTGTATTTATTTAATATGATAGGGATCAGATTTAACTCAACTAATTTCCATTACCGATTTTTCGCAAATAAAAGTAACCAGTTAATCCTGCCATTAAAGAAGCTAACAATATTCCAATTTTTGCCTGAGACATATAGTTTTCGTTCTCAAAAGCGAGGTCTGTAATAAATAGCGACATGGTGAATCCAATTGCCGCAAGAAAGCCAATACCATAAACGTGTTTCCATTTTACTTTTTGTGGAAGTGCTGCAATTTTAAACCAGACCATTAGTTTTGAGAATAAAACCACTCCAATAAATTTTCCGAAAATGAGTCCACCAACAACACCAAGCATTACCGGACTTACAACTGAGTCAAAAGAGGTTTCTCCAAGGCTAACCCCTGCATTGGCAAATGCAAATAATGGCAGTATCACAAAGCTCACAAATGGATGGAGTGCATGTTCCAGGCGTTGCAGTGGGGGAGTGGCATCTTCGGTTAAGGAAGAGAATTTTTCTATGGTAAGTGTAATATGCTCTTCAGATTCTTTGGGATTCTTTTTTCTATTTCTAAATTCTTCCTGGATTTCATAACCCAAAAGTTTAGATTTTCTAAGGAATAAAGGGGTGTTAATTTTTTTGGTATTCGGGATTGCGAAGGCTGCTAAAACTGCCGCGATAGTAGCGTGAACTCCTGAAAGTAAAATTGCCAGCCATAAACCACCAATTCCCATTACAGCATAAAAAAGTGTATTTCTAATTCCAATTAAATTGGCGGCAGCCAGGATCAAAATAAAAACTCCGGCAATAGCGAGGCTTTGTATAGAAATATCTGATGTATAGAAAAATGCGATTACCAGCACCGCGCCAAGGTCATCTACTATGGCAATAGCGGTTAAAAACACTTTTAGAGGTAATGGAACCCGATCTCCAAGAAGATAAAGAATCCCGAGGGCAAAAGCGATATCTGTAGCCATAGGAATTCCCCAACCCGACACAGAATCCAATCCATTATTAAAGTAAAAAAAAATAAGTGCGGGAAAAAGCATACCACCAATTGCAGCTCCTATAGGAAGCATAGATTTTTTAATACTTGAAAGTTCACCCTGCAGAATTTCCCGTTTAAGCTCAAGACCAATCATAAAAAAGAAGATAGACATAAGTCCGTCGTTAATCCAATGCAATAAATTTTTTCTTATTATAAAGTCATTAATTCCTAAATGAATGTACTGCTTCCAAAGATTATGATAAGCGTCAGCTAAAGGAGAATTGGCCACTATCATGGCTAGTAAGGCCGAAAAAATAAGCACTAAACCTACAGATGTTTTTTTCTCTATAAAATTCTTGATTGGAAGCAGAAGGTAGATGTCAAGACGTGTTTTTTTCATAGTATTCTTTCTTTGTAGAGAGCTGTATAGTACATATTAATAAAACTATTACCATTTTAGCGATGTAGATATGATGAAACTCAGTTTTTTAGATAATTCACGGTAATGAAACTTTATTTATCATATAGGCTTTTTTCTTATTCGCTGTTATGCAATTAGCTCATCAATTTTTAAAATATTTCTAAAAAACAAAACTTTACTACCTTTAGGCCTATAAAGTATATATATGGTAAAAAAACTAACCCAAAGTTTGCGCAGGCCTAAAATGAAGTCTGTAAACCAACCTCCGGGAACGGTAACTTATGTAGGAAGAAAAGAATCTGGCGAAACTAAGCTTGAAGTAATAGATTATAATAAAAACAACTTCGAAAAACTTACTTCTTCCACTACCGAAGATGCTTTTAAATTTGAAGCAGAAGATCGCATTACCTGGTTTAATATAGATGGCTTAAGTAATACAGCCGAAATTGAAAAACTTGGAAAGTATTACGATCTCCATCCTCTAATTATTGAAGATATTGTAAATACAACGCAGCGTCCAAAGATAGATGAGTATGAAGATTATCTATTTATAGTGGCAAAAATGTTATATCACCAGGATGGAAAATTGGTTAATGAGCATATAAGTTTTGTTTTGGGTAATAATTATGTACTAACATTTCAAGAAGCAGGAGGAGATGTTTTTGATGGAGTTCGGGGTAGGCTTGAAAAATCTTACGGGCGTATACGAAGTAATGGATCAGACTATCTTGTATTTGCGTTGTTAGATGCTATTGTAGATCATTACTTTCTAGTGGTAGACGAGTTAAGCGAAAAAGTGGAGGCCCTGGAAGAGCAGCTTTTTGAAAGTCAGCCTAGTGATGATATTACCTATGAAATTCAAGACCTTAAAAGATCTATTTTAAGAGTTAGAAGGGCCGTGTTTCCTCTAAAAGAAGTTATTTTTAGGTTTCAGAAAATGGAAAATGAGCTTATAAAAAGCCGAACAAGAAATTATATCAACGACCTGCATGACCATATATTACAAGTTTCAGAAAATATAGATCTCTATAGAGAAATGGCCTGGGGGCTTATGGATATGTATATGACTACTATTAGCAATAAAATGAACGAGGTAATGAAGGTTTTAACTATAATGGCCTCAATTTTTATCCCACTTACTTTTATCGCAGGAATTTACGGAATGAATTTTCAATATATGCCAGAGCTACAATGGGAATATAGCTACTTTGTACTTTGGGGAATAATGATTGCAATTTTTCTATTGATGATCTTTTATTTTAAACGAAAAAAATGGCTATAACTCAATTAAAAATATGATACGATTTACTTTAATTACGCTTGCCTTGATCTTAACTGCAAGCTGCACGGCGCAAAAAACTGAGGTTCCTGTTTATATTGGAACTTATACTAAAAAGGAGGGGCACGTAGATGGCAAAGCTAAAGGAATATTCTTAGCGATGCAGGATCCAGAAAATGGAAGTTTACAACCCAAAAATACCGTCGCTGAAATTACTAATCCCAGTTTTGTTAAAGTTTCTAAAGATGGAAAAAATCTTTATGCAGTAAGCGAATTGGGAAGTGGGAATGTAGATTCGGTTTTTATTTATTCCTATAAAATAAATAAAGACAATAGCCTGAAAGAGCTTGGCAAAATTTCTACTGAAAGTTTTGCACCCTGCCATATTGAATTGGATAAGACTGGCGACTATATTTTTGTTTCCAATTATTTAGGAGGGGTTGTGATGGTTTATAAAAGAGATAAGGGAGGGAATCTTCAAAAACAACAAAAGCTTCAACTTGAAAATGCAGAAGACTCCAATGCTCATTCGGTTTCAATTTCTTCTGATAATAAAACAGCTTATATTTCTGATCTTGGAAACGATAAAATATGGATATATAATTTTGATGAACAAACAGGAAAATTAAGCCCTAAAGAAAAATATTTTGTTCAATTAAAGGAAAATTCAGGGCCCAGACACTTTGATTTTTCTAAAGATAATAACTTCGCGTTTTCCCTAAACGAGATTAACTCTACCATAAGCGTTTTTGATATTGAAGAAAATGGCAACCTGGAAATTATTCAAAATATTTCAAGTCTACCTGAAGCTTTTAAAGGAAACAATTCTGGTGCAGATATTCATGTGCATCCATCGGGAAAATTTTTATATGCTTCTAATCGTGGGCATAATAGCATTGTAGCTTTTAAGATAAATGAAGATTCAGGAAAATTAAGTGTGATTGGTCACTATCCAACAAAGGGGGAAACCCCAAGAAATTTTGCGATTTCTCCAGGTGGGAAATTCCTGTATGCAGCTAATCAGGATACTTCAACAATCAGTAATTTTAAGGTGAACTCAAATACCGGTGAACTAGAGGACCATTTACTTCCTATTGAAGTAATGTCTCCCGTTTGTGTGGAGTTTGCTGAAAATTGATTCAACTAAGAAATTGATTTTATAAAAAGTCCTCACAGGTTTTAAAAACCTGTGAGGACTCCTTTAAATTCCAAGGGCTTAGATTCTGAAATAAATTCAGAATGACCTAAGGTTTCACAATTACCTTCCTTCAACTTCCTCAATTATAAAAAAGCCGTCATTGCCTTGAGATTGATAAAGGGGCATAAAGATTCTGGCATCCCATTCACTTTTCAACTCCTTTCCATTCTGTCTTGCAAGGAGTTCTCCTTTTTTAATTTTCTGAAAATTCTCGTATCCAGGTTCCATTTTAAAAGTATCCGAATCTTTTAATCCATGGCGATGAACCAACTCGAAGGTTTTTTGCTCTGGAGCATTCTTTTCAGCAAAATGATTTACACAGTCTGGATATGTTTCAATTTGAGATAAATCTAAATTACAGGCTTCTTTTAAGGCCAACCAAATTACACCTTCATGATTTTCAACAGAAGCTTTATCTTCATGCTGCCCAGCTTCGAAAACAAAACCTGTCATTCCTATTCGACTAAGATAATGGTCTATATCCCCGGTTATAATATCACTAAATCCCCGTACTATAAAGGTTGGAAAATTGTGTGCCCACTTATCGTTATCATTTACTTCTTGCACAGAGACATAGGGCAGACTAGCCGATGAAGTAGTATGGCAATCCAGGAAATATCTTTTATTGAATTTTTTTTCCGGAAATTGATTTAAAATTTCAATAATCTCCCACATTTCCTTTTGCTCGTGGGTTTCATCCTTTTTTTGTTTGATGTTTTCTTCGGTCCACACTCTATTTAAGTCTTCATCTATATATCGCTTATTTTGATTTAGCGCTTTGTGATTTCCGGATACCCCAACCAATATTCCTTCAATTTTTGGCTTGGTTGTTTCTAATTGCTTAAAAACTTCTTCCAGAGCCTGGACTCCGCTAGGTTCATTACCATGAATGCCGGCGGTAACAAAAAGTAAAGGTCCTTTTTTATTGCTGGTATATTTCCCTATTATTCTGGGAATATGTGTGTCTGGTTTGTTGCTCATAATAAGTTCCTTTTAAATATTGTTTATTCCATACAGGCTATTTCCCTGTTGGTAAATTGATTCCCATAAAGAGTTTTATATTCAACTTTACGTTCTATAGCTTCAATTACTACATCAGAGAATTCGGGTAATCCTATATCTTTAAAATGTTCCATACCACCAGGGCTTAGCACATTAATTTCTATCAATTTATCTTTTACTACATCAAGGCCTACAAAGAAGAGTCCGTCACGAATAAGTTTTGGTGCGGTAAGATCTACAATGCGTTGCATCTCTGGAGTAAGTTCACTACTATCTGCTGTGGCACCTAGAGCAAAATTACTTCTAAATTCACCTTCTCCGCTAACACGTCTAATAATAGCCTGTTTCCCATCTTTTACCATTACCCGTCCATTCATTAAAATAATTCTAACGTCACCATCTTTAACAGCCGGTAAAAATTCCTGGGCAATAACGTAACCCTTTTGGCTAATAGTTTCAATGATCTGGTTAATATTTTTTTCGTTTTCATCTACAAGGAAAACATTTTGTCCTCCCGAGCCTTCTAGTGGTTTTAAAACAATCTTTTTATTATTTTTCTCCCAGAATTCTAAAATGTCTTCTTTTTTCCTGGTAATTAAAGAATTGGGCTTTATTTCTGCCGGGAGTTCCTCGAAGTAAAGTTTATCAATAAAGGCATTAGAAAGTGCATAAGCATCGTTTAGCACCAATACCCCTTGTTGCTGCATCATTCTTCCAAAGGCAACTCCAGCTTGCTCTGCCCATTCGCGGCCAGATTCTTCTTCGGTAGGGTTGTTTCTTATAAAGAGCACATCAAGTTTATTTGCTGTAATCTTTTTTTTCCTGGCCTTAGAGCTCTGCAAAGCTTCTAAAAACTTTTTTGGTGATTTGGTTTTGGTATTTGTTGGTACTTGAGTACTGTTAATACTTATAGGAGCATCGTGATGAAAGTTAAAATCTCCCACGCCCATGGCGTAAACATCATGCTCTCTAGAATGAGCCATAGTCATTAACATTACGGAAGTTCCGCAACTTTCAGTTTCAATATCGTTTAATACAAAGCAAATTTTCATTGGGTTATCATTTTTGAAAGGGGAAGCCCCTCCCTGATTAGGCTTAATTTATTGGTCATATTCTCGGTTAATAAATAACTTGGGCGCAATGCGCTTGTTTTTAGTACTTTTCTTTCGGTTAATTCTTCTATAATTTTGGTGTGCTTTAATCCAAATTTACCGGCAAGTAAAGGTTCATACTCTCCACCGTTTTGTAAGTGATCACGAAGTTGCACCAAACCTTTTAAGTAAATAATATCTTTTAAGAAACCACCTCCCTGCATAATTCTGGAAGTAATATTAAAAGCTCTATGAGCAGAAAATCCATAGTCCATTTTTAGTAGTCTAAATAACTGAGGAAATTCGGCTCCTTCCATTAATGCTGATCCAGCGATAACCCTTCCGGCTAGGGTTCTCAATCTATTAGCGGTAAGTCCGTCTACTAAATATTCAGACATTACAGCCAGGCCTTCCTGTAAGGGATCATAATCTGCCAAACCACTACTTAGTAACTCTAAAGGTTGCTGGGTACCATTATAATGGGTAAGTACGTGAGTACCAACTTCGTGTTGAATAAGTGCCGTGGCTTCGGTTTTATTCATTTTATAATCTGCCGGGATATAGAGTTCCCCATTGTTAACCATCATAATATTTACATCCTTCCGGATATGAACCTTGCTTTTAAAATTTTCATCCTGTTCGGCAAAATAATCGAATTCACGCCGGGCAAGGCTACTAAAGCCTTTTGCATCTATAAACTCGGTATTCTCATCTTCTTCAGCTTCATCAACTTCCCTAAGAATTGCTCCGGCTTCTTCGCTTAGCTTAGGGCTTAAACCTTTATACAGTCTAATGCTATTATAGAAGAAATTGGAGGTGCCACGTTCACTCAACATGGTGATCTGTTGATCTAGTTCTTCCCGTTTTTCTCTAAAGATATGAGACATAGCAGGATCGTCTATATCTTCAATTTTCAAGTTGTAAAGTTCTCTTTTTAAAAGATCTGGATCTATGGGAAGTAACCTATAGTGATAATCTAATACCTTTTCGTATTTGCTTTCAAAAAAAGTGTTTTTTATATCCTGGATATTGGCGGGTGAAACTAACCATAGAAACTGGTAAGAGCGTTCTATTTTTGCCAGGGCTTTATCTATTTCAAATACTTTTTCTTTTAAGTGTTTTCTGCCTAAAGCAAGATAACTTCCCACCCCACTGGTGGTTTGAACTCGCACATAATCGTAAATTGCTTTATGAATACAGGTTATAAGGTAATCCTTAAACTGTCTTAAAAAAACAGGGTAAACCTGGTTGTTCTCATTACGAAACACCGGTGGTATTTCAAGTCCGACAACTACCGCACCAGATTTCTTCGCTTTATCAATACTTAATATTTCCTGATCACCTTCTTTTTGGCGCTTTGGAGTATCTTTTATCTCTGCCTTTAAATAAAGTCCAGAAAATATCTCGTTTATTTTATTGAGCTCTCTTTGTAGCGCTTTTATAGAGGTAGGCAGCTTTTCTGCAGGTGCTTTTATAGTAAAGCAGTTATTAGGTTCCCCTGTATAGATTTCAAAAACCATATAGGATTTAAATTCCGTAGAGAGTTTATCGGCTAATGCATAGATAAGATTTTGGTAGGCTTCAAAAAACTTATCTCCAATTAAAAGATAAGAAGCCTCGCTTAAAATTATTCGCTCTGTACCTTCATCATTTTCTCTTTTTCGGTATACGATCAAATAAGGTAAATTATCTTCTATATGAATTAAACCGCCTCCCGGAAGCGAAGCGCTTAGTTTACCATCTTCTTCAAGGATTGTTAAAATTTGTTTAATTGATTTCTCCGATAATTCAGATATATTCAGCATTCTTAGTTTCTTCTATAGTTTTTAAATTGAATATTATTATTCTATAACCACTGTTTTAAAGCGAAATAATAGCTCTAAACGGGCTTGAACAATAATTAAATTTAGAAAGAAAACCAGGGAATACTAGCTCGTAAACCTACTTTGGGTTTTATTTAAGAGATTTGGTGAAAATTACTTAAAAGCCCTAAAAATTAGATGCTAGCTGTTATTGATGAAGGAAATTACAAGATTGAAAAGGCTTACTTTTTATCCTTGGCCTCTTCTTTAGCCTTTTTTTTCAATTTCTCAAGTTGCTCGCGTGCATTCTTTATTTCTTCTTCTGTAGCAGGCTCCGGTTTTTGTTCTGCAGCCTTTTCAGGTTCAAGATTCAGTTCTATATAAAGAGGTAAGTGATCTGAATCTATTTTGCTGCCCAGTTTAAAATCTGCAACCCTAAATTCTTCGGTTACAAAAACATGATCTAAAGACCAACGCATCAAAAAACTACTGGCATCAAAGGTATTATAGAAGCCGCGACCAATCCTGGTATTTAATAACCCACCAACATTTTGGAATAGGGCTGTGGTAGCAGACCATGCCACATCGTTAAAATCTCCAGCCACTAAAACAGGTAATTTGGAATCTCTGGCCATAAACGCCACTTTCATCATCTCTGCGTCCCTATCTGTAGAAGATGGGTTGTGCTGGGGCATAGGAGGTGTTGGGTGAATGGCGTGAAACATAATTTCTTTGCCAGACCTTAATTCCAGAATACTATGAATAGAAGGAATACTATCGTCTACCAAATAACTAACCTTTGGATTTTTAAGTGCTAACCTTGAGTAAAGTAACACCCCATAAGTATTATCTAAGGGAGCTTCAACTTTATAAGGATAGGAAGCCGTTATTTCAGCAAGATCACTTTTCCAACGGGTATTGGTTTCAGTGAAAAGTAAAACATCCGGATTTTGCTTTTTTATATCTGCTATTATCAAATCTGGATTTTCATTCTTTTGCAACACATTGGCCGTATAAAGGCTAAATTTATTGCTAAAATTCTCTTCGGAAACCTGGCCAACCTCATAATTTTTATGAGGAAAATAAGGATATATTTTCACTACCTGAAAAAGAAAACAGGCTAAAAGTACGCCCATAAAAATATAATCTTCAGCTCTTTTAATATCAAACCTAATAAAATATGCGGCAATTGCGGTAAGAGTAAGTAGGGTTAATTGAATATGTAAATAATCAAATATTCGTATCCACCAAAAGTCGGCCGCAATTAGTGGAACCAACGTCATCATCACCGCAATAATCCCGAAAACCTGAAGAAATCCTTTTAATGTCATAATTTTTTTATTACCATTTTTGCCAAAAAGATGATGGATTAAATAAAATTAAGAATTTAAATTCCTTTTTTATCGATAATTGAAATTTAAATGCTCCAGGTTTCCCTGGAAATTGAGAAAAATTAATTCCTGGTAGGCTTGCCGAGGGGTAGTTTACTTGGTTAAACTATAGTTTTTCTATTTCAAGTTTGTTCCTGGAATAATTTGCTTATCTAAATAATCTCTTAGATCATCACCTGATGGAGCTTCAAATAATTGAAGGTCAAAATAGGATACGGCAGCTATTACATGATCAAAAATATCGGCTGTAATATATTCAAAGTTTTCCCAACGTTTATCGCGGCTAAAACACAAGATCTCTATAGGAATCCCATGGTCTGTAGGTTGTAAATGACGTACTATAATGTACATCTCTTTGTGAACTGCAGAGTGATTATTTAAATAGGTATCTATATATTTTCTAAAAATACCCAGGTTAGTTTGGTTTCTACCGTTTAGTGGAAGCACAGTATCAACTTCGTGGGTAGTATTGTATTCATTAATTTCATCCTGCCTGTCTTTAAGATAGGTAGCAATTAATTGTATTTTTTTATATTTTTCAAAATCTTCAGAAGTAATAAATTTAACTGAATTCTGCTTGATAAAAACCGAGCGTTTAATTCTTCTTCCCGGCGATTCCTGCATTCCGCGCCAGTTCTGAAAAGATTCAGAAATAAGGCTGTAAGTAGGAATAGAGGTAAATGTGTTATCAAAATTCTGAACTCGAACGGTAGCAAGGGTAATTTCGGTTACCGTACCATCGGCCCCGTATTTACTAAAAGTTATCCAGTCGCCAATTCTAACAATATCGTTTACACTAACCTGTATAGAAGCTACAAACCCCAGGATAGTATCTTTAAAAATTAATAATAAAATAGCTGATGCGGCACCAAGAGAAATAATAAAATTTATAACATCCTTGCCGGTAATTTCTGCAACAATAAATAGTAGTGCGAATAACCAGACAATAATCATCACTACCTGTATATAACTTTCTACGGGTTTATCATGGAAAGATTCTAAAGTTCGTAAGTAAGCTTTTGTCCCGCGTAAGATGCTTCTTATAATCCAAACGATAAGAAGTATTATATATATGTCTACAACAAAATAAAAAGATTTAATAGCCAGGGGAAACTCGAATAGAATATAAGGAACCGTAATATATATGATGTATATTGGAAGAATCTGTCCTATATATTGTGGGAATTTAGTTTTTATAAGAAAGTCATCAAAAGAAGTGGTGGTCTTGTTAGTGAAACTTTTAAAAGCCTCGATCACAAAATTCTTTATGAGGTAGTTTACTCCAAAAATTATAAGAATAAGAATCAGGATATTTAATAGCAAATTAAGGTAAATCGCCACTGTAGAGTTTACGCCCTGGTCTATTAAGAAATTTTCAAAAAGACAGATTAGATTCTTAAATCCTTCCTCGATATCCATAGTTTAAAGATATTTTTTTTCAACATAAAAAGGACCAAAAGGGACCAAAGAACAACCAAGCACTATTAATAATGACTTAAAATTCCAATTTAGTGGTTTATACAACCAAACAGCACCCATAACATAGGCGATAAAAAGTACACCATGAGCCATTCCAATTTGTTGTACCATTTCTGGCATTTCCCAAATATATTTTAGCGGCATTGCTATAAATAATAATAATAAAAATGAAAGCCCTTCCAGGATACTTACATATTTAAAAACCTTTTTTTGCTTTTCTAGGGACATAGTTTAAAATTTAGATTGCAAATATAGGTTTTATAGAGAATCTGGTAATTTAGAATAGACTTTTCCTTTAAATATTTAGTGGTGAATTTCTATTTCACAGGCAGGTTTAGCAAATTCATTTTTATTAATTTGCATCTTAATTAAAATAAAAGAAATGAGCTCAAAAATATTGGTAACCGGCGGACTTGGTTTTATAGGTTCTCATACCGTTGTAGCACTTCAGGAAAAGGGTTATGAAGTAGTGATTATAGATAATTTGTCTAACTCTTCTATAGATGTACTTGCAGGAATTACTAAAATAACACAACAAACCCCAGCTTTTGAAAACATTGACCTTAGAGATAAGACAAAGGTTAAGGAATTTTTTGAAAAATATCCGAATATTGAAGGAGTGATTCATTTTGCTGCTTCCAAGGCTGTTGGAGAAAGTGTTGAAAACCCTTTACTTTATTATGAAAATAACCTGGCGAGTTTAATTTACTTACTTCAGGAATTGCAGGCAAAAGATAATGCTTATTTTATTTTTAGCTCATCTTGTACGGTATATGGCCAGGCAGATGATTTGCCTATTACCGAAAATGCACCGGTTAAAAAAGCTGAATCTCCTTACGGAAATACGAAGCAAATAGGAGAGGAGATTCTTACCGATACCGCTAAGATTAATAAGAATTTTAAGGCAATTTCGCTTAGATACTTTAATCCAATAGGAGCACACCCTACAGCTGAAATTGGAGAATTACCAATTGGAACGCCTCAAAACTTGATTCCGTTTATTACGCAAACCGCTATTGGAAAAAGAAAAGAACTCTCTGTATTTGGTGACGATTATCCAACGCCAGATGGAACCTGTATAAGAGACTATATCCACGTGATGGATCTTGCCAAAGCGCACGTAGTGGCTCTAGAGCGACTTCAGCAAAAGAAAGAAAAGAGTAATTTTGAAGTCTTTAATCTTGGAACAGGAAAAGGAAGTTCGGTTCTGGAAGTTATTAATTCGTTTGAACGTTCTACCGGAGAAAAGCTGCCTTATAAAATTGTAGGGAGAAGAGAGGGAGACATTGTGGCTGCCTATGCAGATACCCAAAAGGCCAATGAAGAATTAGGCTGGAAAACCGAAAAGCATTTAGATGAAGCTTTAAAAAGCGCCTGGGATTGGCAAAAAGAAGTGGTAAAACGTGAAGAAAAAGACAATTAGTTATCTCATAATCGAGGTTTAGATGTCTTAAGGTTTGCCTTGATGTAAATAAAAAAGGTCTGGAAATAACTCCAGACCTTTTTTATATCGGTTTTAGAAACTTAGCGCGTACCATTCACGATAAAAGCGTGAATAACACCTGGAATCCAGCCAAGCGCGGTTAGTAAAAGACTTATTAAAAATGTCATGCCTAAACCGTGTTTCATAAATACGGCTAGTGGCGGTAGTAAAATGTTTAGAATTATCGTTAACATAATTATTGTTTATTGGTTATTTCAATCGAAATTACATAGAAATAATAGGTCAATAATTAGATTTAACGAGTTCTTGGTAAGGGTTTAACAAAACATCAAGCTTTGAACTTTCTATATCTGGCGAGCATAAAAACATAAATGCTATAGCATACAAAACCAGCGGCTACCACTCCCATTAACCAGGAACCATATTGTGATTCCTGTAAAAACGAAAATGCATCTGTAGTACCTTTCATATTAGAAGTATTTGAGGCTAAGGCTCCTCTTATAAAAATATAAGCCAGGATACCAAATATTATTCCCCGGGCAATGAGACCAAGATAACCGGTGTTTTTAATTGTCTTTCTTTTCTTTTCATCACTAATAGAATCGTAGCCAAAATCTTGTAAAAACTCCTTGGTTTTGGCCTTTTTAAATTGAAATATACCGGCTATGGCTAGTCCGCCACCAATTACAGCAAAAACTACCACACCAAGTGTTCCTGTAAGTCCGCCACCCGAACTTCCTCCAGAAGAACCGGCATTTATTAGCGTCATAAACGCATAAACAGATAAACCTAAATAAATAACAGCACTTATAAAGTATGCTACTCGTTTACCTTTGCCTTTTTTATCATCTCCAATATTTTCGGGATCACTTAAAGATTGGATAAATCTCCAGGCCGCATAGCATAGTAAGCCAAGACCCATTAAAATAAGTAAGGCATTACCAAAAGGTTGCTTTTCTAAAAATTCTATTATCTGTAGTTTACTAGATTTTTGTCCGCCCATATTAAAAGCGGCCATAAAGGTAAGTATTCCGGTAATCCCATATACAGTTGCTTTTGCAACATAACCCACACGGGCCATTTTTTTTAATTTAGAATCCATTTTAAAGTTTAATTTTAAGGTTAGCTTCTTAAAATTAGTTTTTTGAATTCAAAAAAAGGAATACTTGGGAAAAGTTTAATGTTTATACCATTTCAAAAATTACCAGGGCATAAAGGTAAAAACGCACAAAACGTAATAAGCCAAACATTAAGAAACTGGGGAATTGAAATTTTATAATACCTGCTGCAATACTTGTCATTGCAAATGGAATAGGCAATAAAGCTCCTACAATAATTAAAAAGCCACCCCATTTTCTGGTATTTTTAATGTGTTGTGCCATTTTCACTTCAATAGCTTCGTGAACGGCTGGAATTTTAGTCATCCACCTTCCCATAAAATAAGAGATAACCCCACCCAGGTAAGATGCAAGGGCTAATAAAGAAAGGTATAAAATAGGACTGGCAGATTTACCAGACCAGGCGATAAATAATTCAGGAGGAATTAACCCAAGTAAAGATTCTGAAGCAAAGAAAACACTAATAATACCTAAAGGTGAGTAGGTCTCGGTTACCGTAACCAACATGTCTTCAATATCAAGAACAAATCTATCTATAGCCCAAAGTGCAGCTATAAATAAAACGATTGGTAAAATTGCTTTTTTAACGCTATTCCAAACAAAACTGTAAAAACCAGTATAGCTATAATACTGGTGCAATAAGCGTATGCGCGACTTCTTTTTAGATTTCGCATCTTTCTTCATCCAATTCTCCTTTAGCAATTTACTCACTAAGTGAGTTTATCAAGCTTCGGGATTACACCGAATATTAATTTACTCAACTTAATGCCTTATGGGTTTACCCCAAGATTAATTCTTACTGATATATTTCCATAAGATTTTGCCCGATATCTTTCAAATATCAGGCCGTAATACTTTTAAAAGCTACAATCTAATGTTCTTCAGCGTATTCGTTGAATGCGTTCACGTACTCTCGCAATTCAATTTCATTTATACGATTTGAGGGGTCGGCCATTAGGGAAAGTAAATAATCCAGACTTTCCTGACCGGTTGTTTCTTCCTGTACCGGTGCTTCCTCTCCTTCTTCCACTGGCTCATCTCCCGGGATGGCTATATTAAAAGAATCGTAAGCATCTACGTGTTCAAAGGTTAACCTAATTACTTTAGCTAATAAAGGCTGTCCTTCTTCTACTACAAGGGGTCTTAATTCTTTAAGGTCGTTTACCAACGTATTGGTAATAATTCCGTTGCGCATTAAATCACGCTGAATTTTATTGAGTAATTTCTGGGCTTTAATATTATTCAAGAGAAAATAAGTTAATCAGGTTATACTATTTTTTGCAAATGTACTGCTTTCGTGGTTTTATAAAACATTTTAACAAAGAAATTAAGTGTAAATTCAAGAAGCCATAGATAAGATAATGAGTTTGTAAAATTCAATTTTTAATATTAGAAGCCAGGAGAATAAGCCTTAATAAACTTAGACCAGAAAGTTCTTTTAATATTAACAATATCTTAGTCCTAAAGATTTCAGCAAAATAACATTGTTTAGTAACTTTAACTCAATCAAAAAAATAAGAAATATAATGAGTTCATTAAAAGGAAAAGTAGCATTTATAACCGGTGGAAGTAAGGGTATTGGATATGGAGTAGCCCAATCATTATTAGATTTGGGAATGAAGGTGGCTATTACAAGTAGATCTAAAGAAGCAGCTGAAAACGCCGCGAAAGAATTAAGCGCAACTGATGCTTTAGGCCTTGAAGCCGATGTTAGAAATTACGAAAGTCAGGAAAAAGCTGTAAAAGCGGCAATAGATAAATTTGGGCAACTGGATGTAATGGTTGCAAATGCCGGAATTGGACACTTTGGATCTATAGACGAATTATCTCCAGAAAAATGGCAGGAAACGATAGATACCAATTTAACAGGAGTTTTTTATAGCGTTAAGTCCAGTTTAGATGCTTTAGAAAAATCTAAAGGATATCTTATTACTATTTCCAGTCTTGCTGGTACTAATTTCTTTGCCGGTGGAGCTGCCTATAATGCCAGTAAATTTGGCTTAACAGGTTTCACACAAGCGGTGATGTTAGATCTTAGGCAAAAAGGAATTAATGTAAGTACAATTATGCCGGGTTCTGTGGCTACTCATTTTAACGACCATACTCCAAATGAAAAAGATGCCTGGAAAATTCAACCGGAAGATATCGGGGAATTAGTGGTAGATCTATTAAAAATGAATAAACGTACCCTACCAAGTAAGATAGAGGTAAGACCATCGCAACCACCTCAGAAATAATTTATTAAAGAACATAGATTGAGGTTGTTTTAAAGGTTATTTTATCCGTCATTCTGAATTTATTTCAGAATCTAAGTTGTTTTTAATTAAGACATCATAGAAACTGAAAAGAAGTTTGGCTTAACGAAAATTGAACTTTTCAGACAGCCTCTTTTTTAATCTTTTCTTTTATCGTAATATTGCAATAAACAATTTAAAAATGGGTCTTACAAAATCTGAAATATTCACTCCTTCTCAAAATGAACTGGCGGGCATCGCTAAAGTTCTGGGGCATCCTGCAAGAATTGCCATACTTCAGGAAATTATAAAGTCAAAGTCCTGCATTTGCGGCGACCTGGTGCAGGAAGTTGGGCTCGCACAACCTACCATTTCTCAACATTTAAAAGAATTAAAGAATATTGGCTTAATAAAAGGTGATATTGAAGGAACACGGGTTTGCTATTGTATCAATACAGAAAAGTGGGCAAAGGTAAAACAGCTTTTTCATAGTTTTCTTGATACTCATATTCCAAACAAAGATGAGTGTTGCTAATTCGCTAAAAGCGTAACAGACTTCGCAGAATTATTCTTCTGCAAAATTTCAAATCTATTTACTCGATAATCGAGATTGAATGCTCCGAGGCTTGCCTCGAAATCAAATTATATTTTTCAACATTGATGCTTCGTGAGTTTACTCCGAAGTAGTTTACTAAATAAAAATTCTATCTAGTTATGGCTCGAAAAAGAATGGGTTTTCTTGATAAATTTCTAACCCTATGGATTTTCCTGGCAATGTTTATAGGGGTAGCTATTGGCTATTACATGCCACACAGTGCTGGGATTATAGATTCTTATAGTGTGGGCACTACCAATATTCCCATAGCTATTGGATTAATTTTAATGATGTATCCGCCCTTAGCTAAAGTAAATTACAAGTACTTACCAAGTATTTTTAGAAATGTAAAAATTCTTGGCATCTCCTTATTACTTAACTGGATTATAGGTCCCTTGTTGATGTTTTTTCTGGCTATAATTTTTCTTCAGGATCATCCCGAATATATGGTTGGACTTATTTTAATTGGACTTGCGCGGTGTATCGCTATGGTTTTGGTATGGAACGACCTCGCCGAGGGCAGCAGCGAATATGGAGCTGGTTTGGTAGCCTTAAACAGTATTTTTCAGGTGTTTTTCTATAGTTTTTATGCCTGGATCTTTATCACCGTTTTACCACCATATTTTGGGTTTGAAGGTGCTATTGTAGATATTTCTATTGGTACAATTGCTGAGAGCGTGGCTATTTACCTTGGAATTCCATTCCTGGCAGGTTATTTAAGTCGGTTGTTCCTGGTTAGAGCAAAAGGAGAGGCGTGGTATAAAGAAAAGTTTCTTCCGGCAATCTCACCACTAACACTTATTGCCCTTTTATTTACAATTTTAGTGATGTTTAGCCTAAAAGGTGAAACCATCGTAGAAATCCCGATAGATATTGTTTTAATTGCTATTCCGCTGGTAGTTTATTTTATTTTGATGTTTTTTATAAGCTTTTTTGTCTCTAAATATTTCGGTGCTGGATATAAGCAGAATGCTTCCATTTCATTTACCGCAACAGGAAATAATTTTGAACTCGCCATAGCGGTAGCGATTGCTGTCTTCGGAATTGATAGTGGCCAGGCTTTTGCCGGAGTAATTGGGCCGTTGGTTGAAGTTCCGGTTTTAATTGGTTTGGTAAGTGTCGCGTTTTGGTTGAAACAAAAATATTATCCTAAAGAAAAATTAGCATAATGGCTGAAGTTTACGACGTAATAATAATTGGAGGTGGCCAAAGCGGACTCGCCTGCGCTTATTATTTAAGACGAACAAAACTGAATTATTTAATACTTGATGAGCAGGAAAGCTGCGGTGGAGCCTGGCAACAAACATGGAATTCTTTACGGCTTTTCTCTCCGGCAGATCAGTCATCGCTCCCCGGTTGGCTTATGCCTAAGAACGAAGATGGATTTCCACCCAAAGATCACGTGATAAATTATTTGTGCAAGTACGAAGAACGTTATGATTTTCCCGTTAAACGTCCGGTAAAAGTTGAGAATGTAGAAAAAGAATCAGGTGTTTTTAAACTTAAAACTTCAGCAGGATATTTTTCAGCAAAAACAGTAATTTCGACAACCGGAACCTGGAAGGCGCCTTTTATTCCGAAGATAAAAGGAATAGATATTTTCTGCGGAAAACAAATTCATTCGGCTCAATATAAAAATACAGATAAGCTTGAGAATAAGAATGTACTTATTGTTGGGGAAGGAAATTCCGGAGCACAAATTTTAGCCGAAGTTTCTAAAGTAGCAAATAGCAGTTGGGCAACTCTAAGAGATCCCGAATATTTGCCAGACGATGTAGATGGCAGAGTACTTTTTAATGTGGCAACCGCAAAATATAAAGCCGAAAAGGAAGGGAAGAAATTCGATCCCGCAGCCTATAATCTTGGAAATATCGTTATGGTTCCAACAGTTAAGGAAGCCCGGGAAAGGGGAGTGCTCAAAACCAAAGGGAGTTTCACCGAATTCACCGAGAATGGCGTGATTTGGGAAAACGGCACCAAGGAGGATTTTGACCTTGTAATTTGGTGTACCGGCTTTCATTATGCTATGAATCATTTAAATAATATTACAGATAGCGATTCTAAAGGAAAAATTCAAACCGACGGAACAAGAGCCAAAAACACTAGCGGACTTTGGTTAGTAGGTTATGGTGGCTGGACAGGCTATGCTTCTGCTACTTTAATTGGAGTTGGCCGAAGCGCGCGGGCTACCATAAAAGAAATCACTGAATATCTAAAAGACTAAGTTTCCCAATTTTTTAAGAGCTTTTGTGGTTTAATATTGATGCATGTTAGGCTATGCCGTTAAACCCATACTAAAAATCTAAAATTGCTGGGTGGTTACTACACTCTGTCTTAATTTTAAGTAGAACCAAAAAAATTAGATATGAGTATTAAAGGAAAAACTATAATTATAACTGGAGCTTCAAGTGGAATTGGAGAAGCTACCGCTAAAAAATTATCTCACGAGGGCGCTAATGTAGTATTGAGTGCACGCCGTGAAGATAGATTGAATTCTTTGAAAGATGAGATCGTTAAAAATGGCGGAATGGCTCTCGTAGTTCCTGCTGATGTTACAAAGAAAGAAGATTTTAAAAAGGTTGTTTCCTCAACTTTAGAAGAATTTGGAAGTATTGAGGGAATTATAAATAACGCCGGATTAATGCCGCTTTCTTACGTTAAAAATCTACATACCGATGAGTGGGATAAAATGATAAATGTAAATATAAAAGGAGTAACTAACGGTGTTTCTGCAGTGCTACCAACAATGATGGAGCAAAAAAGCGGAAATATAGTGAACATTTCTTCTAGTGCAGCACACAAATATTACCCAGGTGGAGCTGTTTATTGTGCTACCAAAGCAGCGGTAAAAATGTTTACCGAAGGACTTAGAGCAGAATTAGCTCCTCATTACGGAATAAATGTAACTTCTATAGATCCAGGATTTGTATCTACAGAACTAACAGATACCATTACAGATGATGAGATCAAAAAAGATATGGAGCCAATGTTCAAAGAATTAACTCCATTGCAGGCAGAAGATATTGCTGAAGCAATCTATTATTCATTAAATCAGCCAAAAAGAGCTAACATTAATGATGTATATATTATGCCAACAGACCAGGAGCAATAGATTTAACCTCTTACTATTTAAAGAAGGTTGTTAGAAAAGTCTGATCGTCAAGCTGAACTCGTTTCAGCTTCTAATATGTTTTAATTATTACATGCTAGATCCTGAAATGAATTCAGGATGACGATTTAAAAAAATTTCCAACAACCTCTTTTTTATTTCCAATTCTTAAGATTCCTTCCTAAATTTCAACCACCATTTTGCCGGTATTTTTTCCTTCAAAAAGGTCTAAAAATGCCTGCGGTGTTTCATCGAAACCTTTTACAATAGTTTCATCGTATTTAAGTTTCCCTTCATTTAACCATCCTGCCAATTCTTTAATAGAACTTTTAAACTCATCAAAATGATTACGCACTAAAAAGCCCTGCATTAAAGCACTCTTTTTGATCATAATGCCTTCAAGCCTTGGGCCGGTTGGCACTCCTTTTTCATTATAAATAGAAATCGCACCACAATTAATAATTCGGGCAAAACGATTAATATTCATCATAACTGCGTCCAGGGTTTCACCACCTACATTATCGAAATATACATCTACACCATCGGGACAATTTTTCTCAATGGCTTTTTGCATATTTTCAGTGGTCTTATAATTGATGCCTTCATCGTAACCGAATTTCTCCTTTATATGATCAATCTTTTCATCACTTCCTGCAATTCCAACAACCCTGCAGCCTTTAATTTTTCCAATTTGTCCGGCTACACTTCCCACAGCACCGGCGGCCCCGGAAACAACAAGAGTTTCTCCTTTTTCCGGTTTTCCAATATGTTTTAGCGCTAAATGAGCGGTTAGCCCGGTTAAACCTAAAATACCGAGGTAGGCACTTGGTTTGGCCAGGTTAGTGTCAATTTTATTCAAATTCTCACCCGTGTGGGTTTGAAAAAGCTCCCACTTCAACATTCCGCTTACGACATCTTCAGTCTTAAAATCTTTGTTGTTGCTTTCTATAACTTCAGCAACCAACATAGATTCTATGGGTTTGTTTAATTCAAAAGGAGGAATATAGGATTCTTCATCGCGCATTCTTCCGCGTAAATATGGATCTACGGAAATATATTTCGTCTTTAATAGAATTTCTCCATCTTTTGGAGAAGGTTTTTCAATTTCGGTAATTTCAAAATCTGAAAGTGCTGGTTTTCCTTTTGGTCGGTTTTTAAATAGTATGCTCTTATTCATCTTAAATCAGTTTTTTGATTATTAACCATTTTTTTAACCTACTAAATTGATATACAGAAATATAAAAAAATGTGTGTATAGGTTAAAAATTTCGGTCCATGTTTAAATTACTGCGAAGATCAGAACCCTGCAACTCACAACTATTAATTTAAACTTAAAATCTTAATCTATAAAAAGGCTAAAATAGATTTTTTATTAACTATCTGGGAGTAAGCCTAAAATGCCTGAATAGCCAAAATAATATTTGAAATAAACCCTGGATTATTTAAATCTCGATTATCGAGTAAATGTTATCATTTCTTAAAGGAGTGATAGATAATCTATAATACACCGTAACTTTGCCAATCTAAAAGCATAAGATTTGCCCAATATCATCCCTAATTACTGGCAGGAATTCCTGAAATACTTAAGAAGTACCGACTTTTCTAAAGCTATGGTTCTTACCGTGGCGATAGGTTTGCCGGTAGGTACTTTTATTTGGTTGGGGAATTTTGAAATAGGTACTGTCCTGGCGATGGGAGCCTTGTTAAGTTCGCCCAGTGATATCCCCGGAAGTTTTAGACACCGTAATATTGGAGTAATTATAGCAGCTTTGCTAGCAGGAGTTGTTTCTGTAATTATGGCTTATGCTTCGGCATACCTCTGGCTGGTTTTACCACTTTTAGGCTTTTTAATGTTTGGAATAGCCTATTTGGCTGTTTATGGTTTTAGAGCTTCTCTGGTTGCATTTGCTGGTTTATTTGCCATTGTACTGAGTTTTGCGAATATTTCTACTGAAATTCTTCCCTGGGAGAGAGGCCTTCTTATTACAGGTGGCGGGTTATTTTACTTACTCTTAAGTAATCTTTGGACTTTAATAAATCCGAAACATCATACCGAACAACTTTTAGCCGAATGCCTGGAGCTCACTGCTCAATACTTAAAAACAAGGGCACATTTGCTAACCGAAACCGATGATAGAGAAAGGCTTCAAAAAGAATTATTTCTACTGCAAAGCGATCTAAACGAGAAACATGAAAGTCTTAGAAATTTATTGATTAGCGCCAGAAGAGCTTCCGGAAATTCCAATTATGCCCGTAAAAGATTGCTGATTTTTATAGAACTGGTAGATATTTTAGAATTGGCGATGGCCAATCCGGTAGATTATAAGAAGATGGACGAAGTTCTGGGGGAAGACCGGGAATTATTGGAACGCTTTAAAAAACTGATTAAAAAGATCGCTTTTCAGCTGGATGAAATTTCTATAGTTATTGAAAAGAAAAAAGAATCTTCCTCTAAAGAAATTCGGGAATATTTAAAAGGAATAGAAGAAAACTTTAAAGAAGTTCGGGTGCTTATTTCTTCAGAAAATTCCGAAAAGACATTTTTGTTCCAAAACTTATTTGATTATTTAGAAAAACAGGGACAAAAAATCAATACCATAGTGAGGGTTCTACATAATTTAGATACCCGGGAACCTATGTTATTAAAAAACAAGGAAGTTTCCCAGTTCATTACTCCGCAGGATTATGATCCAAAACTACTGCTAGAAAACTTTAATTTTGGATCTCCAATTTTTAAACATTCCCTAAGGCTTGCTATAGTGGTTTTAGTAGGTTTTAGCATAGGCTTATATTTTTCATTTGAAAACGCCTATTGGATTATTCTTACCATTGTAGTGATTATGCGGCCTAATTACGGACTTACAAAAGATCGCTCTAAACAGCGAATTTTAGGAACCTTAATAGGTGCGGTAATTGCCCTTGGAATTGTGTTTGTAATTAAAAATCAGGTAGTCTATGGTATTTTAGGACTGTTTTCACTAACCCTGGCTTTTTCATTGTTACAACGGAATTATAGAACAGCGGCGGTTTTTATTACCTTGAGTATTATTTTTATTTATTCGCTCTTAAAACCGGATGTTTTTAATGTAATTCAGTTTAGGGTTATAGATACAGTTTTGGGTGCCGGTTTGGCTGCCCTGGGAAATCTTCTTCTTTGGCCCGCCTGGGAGTCACAACATATTAAAAGTGTGATTCAGGAAAGTATTAGTGCAAATAAAAAGTACCTGAAAGAAATTGATAATTTTTACCATGAAAAAGGAACTTTACCAACGTCTTATAAACTTTCCAGGAAAAAAGCATTTTTGGAAATGGGGAATTTAAGTGCTTCTTTTCAAAGAATGACGCAGGAGCCCAAATTCAAGCAAAAAGAATTGGGCCAACTTTATAAAATTGTAGGTTTAAATCAAACCTTCCTTTCTGCCTTGGCCTCTTTAGGGACTTTTATTCAAAACCATAAAACTACGGCTGCTTCTAAAAATTTCGAGATTTTTGTTTCTCATATTTGTACAAATCTTGAAAATGCTAAAAAAGGTTTGGAAGAAACTCAGGAGCTAAAAAACCTTGATCGTGCCAGAACAGAAAAGGCAGCTTCAGCCTTGCTTAAAACCTATAAAGAGTTACTGGCAGAAAGGGAAAGTCAATTAAAAGAAAAGTCGGAAAAAGATCAAAAAGACGTACAATTAAAATTACAGGAAGCCCAATTGGTAAGCAGCCAGGTACAATGGTTATTAGAAATTTCAGAAAATCTTCAAAAAACTATAGCGAAAACAAAATTCAGCTAAATGAGTAAACGCCAATTAAAAAAATACCTGCAAGAATTAGACAAAGAACAGTTGGAGGAACAAATTGTAGACCTTTATGAGCGTTTTAAGCCGGTAAAAGTTTTTTATGATTTCGTTTTTAATCCAAGAGAAGAAGAACTAATACGGAAGTCTAAATTAAAGATTTCCAAGGAGTATTTTCCTGAAACCAGGCGGAAACCAAAAGCCCGTAGATCTATAGCCCAAAAGGAAATAAAACATTTTCAGCAACTTGGCGTAGAAGCGCATTTAACTGCAGATCTTATGCTTTTTAATATTGAAATTACGCAAACCTTTGCTGAGGAAAAAAGCAATTTAAAAGAAGCTTTTTGTAAAAGTATGTTTAAATCGTTTGAAGAAGCCGTCAGGTTTATTCTGAAAGAAGGAATTTTAGCAGAATTTAAACTCAGAATTCTCAAAATTGCCGCTGAAGCCGAAAGTCAAAACTGGCCTAATGCCTATCAGTTTGAGAAAATTGAAATGCAGTTTCAATAACCCCTGTAATTGTGTATTTTTGAGAAGATGAAACCTGCGAAATATCAGGCACAACAATTAGCAGCTTAAAAAGCGGTAATTATTAGCTAGTGGTTTATTTTCATTATAAAGTAGATTTTAAAAGCTGATGAAAGTTTATCCTCTTGTTTTGCTAATGTTTTTATGTACCTCAGGTTATGCCCAGTTAGGCTTCTGTGAAGGCAGCAAAGGCGATCCCATTTTTCATGAAGATTTTGAATCTGCTACAGAACTACCTTCCGGTACTACCAATTATATTTATGTAAATCAGGATCCGCAAGATGGAGCATATACGGTTTCCAGTCAAATTGGGAATAATATTACCACCTGGCATTCCAGTTTACCTCCCACAACGGTTTCTAACCGTAATGCTTTAATTGTAAACGCTTCCTATACGTCCGGACTTTTTTACCAAACAGAGATTACGGGACTTTGCGAGAATACCTCTTATGAATTCTCTGCGTTTTTAATGAATATCTATGATCGTTCCAGTATGGGGTGTGAAAATGGAGGAATTCCTATTAATGTACGTTTTGAGATCTGGGACGAAACCGATTCCAATTTATTAAAAGAAGGCAATACCGGAGATATTCCCTCACTAAATTCTCCTAAATGGGAACAATATGCACTTACTTTTCAAACCAAAGTAGGGCAGGAGGCCGTAATTCTAAAAATGTATAATAATGGAGTTGGTGGCTGCGGAAACGATTTGGCCATAGATGATATAATTTTTAGGTCTTGCGGCGACTTTACTATCGTTACTTCAGAAAATGGTAATAACCGATTAGATGTTTGTGCCGAAGAAGCCCCGGTAAATCTTAGCCTTGAAGCTACTCCAGATTTTTCGGTATATAATACGCACGCCTATCAGTGGCAGGAGAGTAGTGATAATGAAAACTGGACTGACATTGCAGGTGAAACCGATGAGAAATATAATACGCCTTCTTTAAATAATACCAGGTTTTATAGAGTTAAAGTGGCTGAAGATCCTGTGAATCTAAACACTAATTTATGCAGCTCTGTTTCTGAGATTTTTACAGTAAATATTCTAAAAACCCCTAATCCGCCCGAAAGCGACGGCAATGTTAGTATTTGTAGCGATGATGAAATACCTGAATTAAATGTTGAAATTGAAGAAAATGAAACGGCTAATTGGTATGATGAAAATAATAACCTGATCGCCGAAAATACTACTTCCTATTTACCAAAAACACAGGGAATATATTATGTTCAAGCTATAAATAAAGGTTTTGACTGCCAGCCCAGTTCACGAACAGCTATAAATTTTACTATTAATGAAAGTCCGCAGGTGGAAGATGAAGTTTTGCAACTTTGTGATGGCGGAAACCTTATTCTTGATGCCGGTTTAACCGGACTTACTTATAAATGGTCTACCGGTGAGACTGCCGAAGAAATTGAAATAAATACGCCTGGGGGTTTTAGCGTTATTCTCACCACTCCCGAAGGCTGCTCTACTACAAAGAATTTTGAAATAAACCGGGTAGACATTGCGAAAATAGAACGTGTGAATTCCGATTTGGATAATATTATTATTACACCGGCTAACAAAGGCGATTTTGAATATTCTTTAGACGGAAATTCTTATCAAACATCCAATATATTCACTGCTGTTTCCGGTGGAATTTATACCATATATATGCGAGACCTTTCAGGTTGTAATATCGTTACAACGGAATTTCCTCATATTGTTATTCCTAAATTTATTACGCCAAATGCAGATGGTTATAATGATACTTTCAGCATCAACGGACTAGAATACTTTCCTTCTTCAGAAATAAGAATTTTTGACCGCTATGGAAAATTATTAAAATCGGGTGCCGGGGAAACTTTTAAATGGAATGGTACTTTAAATGGTCGCGCTCTTCCTTCTAACGACTATTGGTATCATATTATAATTGAAGGTTTTAAAACCCTTAAAGGTTCTTTTAGTTTAAAGCGCTGAAACTTTCGTAACATTCTTTATTCGTTGTGAGTTAAGGCTAATTAATAGCATTGCAGCAAATAAGAGAAGAATAATAGTGCTAAAATCGAAATTACCATCAATCATAAAACCAACCAGCAAAGGACCCAAGGCGGTACTAATTACCATAAACATGGTAAACACACTTCGTATAGCGCCCATTTTTTCAGTACCATAGATCTCGGCGATAAGAGAGGTTTTTACCGTGCCAGACATTCCTGTGGTAATTCCTGCAGTAATTAAAAACAGAAGTGCTCCAATGATGCTATTCATTAAAGCAAAAGGGATTAAGCCCAGGGTCATTGGGATTAGATAAAGTCTGAACATTTTTTTCGCAGTAAATTTATCAACCCAGGTTCCACCTAGTAGCGAAAATAAAAATCTTGAGATTGCATAAACCGTGAAAAATGTAGCGTAAAGTTGTGGTGACCAGCCTTTATCTTCCACAAAAACATATTGATAAAAGAAGATAGCCGTGTTGGTGAAACTCAGGATAAAACTGGCAGGCATCATAATGCCAAATCGCCTATCGAAAACTACACTTTTATAATCTTTTAAAAGCGACCAGGTAGAGGGTTTTCCTTCAGCAGAAAGTTGTTTGTCAAAATCTATGAGATTGGTGAATTTTAATCTAATCAGGTATAATAGTAAAGCAACACCGCTCACAATAGCCGCAATTCTCCAATCAAAAAAAGCTATTATTGAGGTGATAATAATTGGGAAAATAGCCTCTCCCATAGAATACCCCAATGAAGAAATACTAAGTGCTTTTCCGCGGTTTTTATCAAAATACTTAGAGATAATGGTCATACTTATATGGCTCATTAGTCCCTGCCCGCATAACCTAAGCCCCATTAATGCAACAAAAAGTACCGCAACGTGATAGGAAAGTCCGAGTAAAATACTTGATAATCCCAGGCTTAAGACAGTAAAAGCAGTCACTTTTTTTACCGGTTTATGGTCTACCGTATGGCCAACACTAAGCATAATTATTGAAGCCGCTACGGTGCAACCGGCATATATTGCCCCAAAGGTTCCTTCGGTAATAGCAAAAGCTTTAACAATTTCAGGAACATAAAGGGAAATAAGAAAGGTTTGACCAAAACTGGAGAGGAAAGTGAGCAACCATCCAAAACTAACTTTCTTAAAGTTTCCGCGTAAAAAGTAAAAATATTCCTTCAAAATGCTTTTTTAAATCTTTTTTAAAAAGCAGCAAAGGTAAGCTTACAAGCAAACAATTTACAAGCCTAAGCCATTATATTCTATATTTAGATTGATTCCTATAAAATTTAAAATTTCTTGTTGTAACTTTTTGATTATTCTTAATCGCTAAAATTACTATATGTAAAAAAACATCTTACAGATAGTTAAATTAATTTCAGTTTGATTATTTATTTCTTATAAATACTAAGCTATTAGAAATTATATAAGCTCATTGAAAGCATTTATAATAAATTAGCTACAATTTGACTTGCTATTGTTTACATTTGAAATAAAACAAAGGGTATCATTCCAAAATTGCATTATTAAATGAGTCAGAGTGAGATTATAGAGCAAATAAAGACACAGAAAAATTTACCTAATTTAAAATTCAGTATAAAGGAAAAAACTGAAGCTTTTACCAATAACCTATTTTACACGTTATTTGATGAAGAAACACCTGTAAAAGAAAATATTAAAAAGCTGGGAGAAGATTTTGAAGAACTTGCAGACTTGGTATGTTGGCAACCAGATACGCCTTGTAGAGATATTTGGCAGAAGTATTTAGATCTATTACCTGGAATTTTAAAAAAACTCCATAAAGATGCCAGGGCTATTTCAGAAAATGATCCAGCAGCCAATTCTATAGAGGAAGTTATTCTTTCTTATCCCGGTTTTTTTGCGATTGCTATTTATCGTTTTAGTCATGAATTTTATAAATTCGGACTTCCACTTGTGCCGCGTTTAATGGCCGAGTGTGCTCATGCCCTTACCGGAACCGATATTAATCCCGGGGCGCATATTGGTACTCCATTTTTTATAGATCACGCGACAGGAGTGGTAATAGGAGAAACGGCAGTGATAGAAGATAACGTGAAAATCTACCAGGGAGTAACTCTTGGGGCGCTTTACGTAGATCGCAATTTGAAAGATGTAAAAAGACACCCTACCATAGAAAAGAATGTTACAATTTATGCTAACGCCACCATTCTAGGTGGGGAAACAATTATTGGAGCCAACAGTATTATTGGTGGAAACGTTTGGTTAACGGCTTCTGTACCTAAAAACTCTATGGTTTCACATACCCCTCAAATCAATATAAAAAATACGATTAAGTAATGAATAATTCCATATTAGACCTCATAGGAAACACACCTTTGGTAAAAGCCCAAACTCTGATTAAAAATCCAAAAGTTGAACTTTATTTTAAGCTGGAAGGTCAAAATCCGGGAGGAAGTGTAAAAGACCGTGCAGCTTATAATATGATTAAAAATGCATTAGATAGAGGAAATATTACCAAGGATACCAAACTTATTGAAGCAACAAGCGGGAATACCGGAATAGCCCTGGCTATGGTAGCCAGAATTTTTAAGCTGGATATTGAATTGGTAATGCCCGAAAATTCTACCATAGAACGTGTGCAAACTATGCGTGCCTACGGTGCTAAAGTTACACTTACCAATGCTGATGGAGGCATTGAAGGTGCCCGTGATTATGCGGAAGAAAAAATGGCCGGTGGTGATTATTTTATGATCAACCAGTTTAGTAATGATGATAACTGGCAGGCTCATTATCATACTACAGGACCTGAGATTTGGAACGATACCAGGCATAAAATATCGCATTTTGTATCTTCTATGGGAACCACCGGAACAATTATGGGAACTTCTACTTACTTGAAGGAAAAGAATAATGAAATTCAAATTGTAGGAGTGCAACCAACCGATAATTCAAGAATCCCCGGGATTAGAAAATGGCCCGAAGCCTATTTACCTAAAATTTTTAAACCTAAAAAAGTAGATCGTATACTGGAAGTTAGCGAAGAGGAAGCTATTGCAATGACTAAAAAGCTTGCCGAAGATGAAGGTATTTTTGCCGGGATGAGTAGTGGAGGTGCTGCAGCTGCAGCGGTAAGGTTATGTGAAGAATTAGAGGAAGGTATGGTTGTAAGTATAGTTTGCGATCGGGGAGATCGGTATTTATCATCTAATATTTTTGATTAAAAAAATTCTCCGGAAGTTGATTTGTACAGCTTCCGGAGTAAATAGAAAAAACCTATTTTAGTCTAGAGTAGCAACTGCAACTCCTGTGGCATCTCTGCTAATATTCATCTTTACATTCTTTCTATTTTTACCATTTTCAAGTTTTACTTTATAAAATTCCTTGTCAATAGTCCATCCAGATTTTGAGTAAGCTAAATGTTTGGTTCCTATAATTCTATAGCCTTCATTAGCTCTTAAAACTTTTACAATTGTCTTATTAGGCAGATTAACATCTATAAAGCGCTGATTACTGGAAATTACTTCACCATCCTTATCATAATTTACAATAAGTTTACCTTTATTGGTAAGAAAGCTTACAACATATTTATTATAACCTTTATTTTGATTGGCTTCAATAAAATCTTCAATACTAAAATTTTCTTTAGCATATCTTAAGGGATTAGCGTGAAATTGCCCAACATAATCTTCACTAACCTGAAATGTTAGCACATTTGAAGTCTCATCAATTTCTAAAGATTTAGGATTAAATTCCATCTTTAATTCGTCTAGCTTAATTATACCTTGCCCATAAACCATTCCCACAATCGTAAAGCATAATAAGCTTAAGATTAACTTTTTCATAATATTTTTATTTAGAGATTAATAAACAATTATAAATCAAAGATAATCTTCCATTACTCCAGGTAAAACTACTTAAGTAGCACTAATATAGGGTTTAACGATTTTTAACTAATCCTTTTATTTATTCATTAGTTGCTTTTTTTAGCAATAAGGGAAGGTTTATAACTTCCATTTTTTTTCTACTAATTTTAAGTATTCCTTCTTTTTTAAAATCCTGAAAATGTCTATTTACTACGGCTCGGGTAGATCCTATTAAATTGGCTATTTCTTCATTAGAAAGATCATTTATATACTCCAATTTTTGAGATTTATGATTTAGATTCTCTAGAATAAGCCTGGCCAGGCGCGCCGGAATTTCAAAAAAAGTATGATTAACAGCATAATCTTCTACACGCAAAAGTTGCTTTCCTATATAACTTAACAATCTTTCATTAAGCTTAGGGTAGGTCTTTAACCATTTTCGCATGGTGAAAGTTGCAGTAGACAACATTTTTACCTCTTCTAATGATTCATAATAAATTTTATGGTTACAGCCATCTACCAAAGAAATTACATCAAAGAAATCATTTTTAGTAAGGAGAAAAAGCGTAAACTCCCGGCCCGTTTCTTTATCGGTTTGGAATACCTTTAAACGTCCTGAAATTATTATATGAAATTTATGTTTTAAGTTCTCGCAGTTGCTGCACGTGTGTGCAGGCCAGATTTCTTCAACGAAGTTTGATGCAATTTCCGACAGGATGTTTTGTTCAAAATCTTTGAAAAGAATATTATTGCTTATGGTATTATAACCAATTCCGTTTACTCCTCCTTTTAGCTTCATAATCAAATAGTTTCAAAAAAATGAGACCTACCAGAGGGAGCGAAAATGAAGCTTAAATTTAATCATTTTTGAGATGCTTATTCGTATTTCTATCCTAAATATTTCTTTAAACCTAAGAAATCAGCTATTTTTGCAAACTTGCAGATTTGAACAAAAATTATGGCGGTGGAAACCTTTGGAATAGAAAATAAAAAAGTTGATAAGGAACTTTATGACTATCAGCAAAAAGATATAGACAAAATCTTTAGTGTGATAAGTGAGCATCCTGAGCATTATAACTTGCTTTACCAGTTGCCCACAGGTGGTGGTAAAACAGTTATATTCTCGCAAATGGTTCGGGAATATATTCAGCGCACTCAAAAGAAAGTCCTTATTCTTACCCATAGGATAGAGTTGTGTAAACAAACCTCTAATATGTTAGATGGTTTTGGGGTACGCAACAAGATTATAAATTCTAAGGTAAAAGAATTACCAGATCAGGAAGACTACATGTGCTTTGTAGCTATGGTAGAAACCCTGAATAATCGTTTACATGACGAGAAACTGGAAATTAAGGATATTGGTTTGGTGATTATAGATGAGGCCCATTATAATTCATTTAGAAAATTATTCAAATTTTTTGAAAAGTGCTTTATCCTTGGTGTAACAGCAACACCACTTAGTTCTAATATTAAGTTACCTATGAAAGATAATTACCGCGAACTAATTGTTGGTGATTCTATAGGCTCACTTATTGAAAAAGGCTTTTTAGCCCGCGCAAATACTTTTAGTTACAATGTAGGCCTTACTAGTTTAAAAGTTGGAATGAATGGAGATTATACCGTAAAATCTTCCGAAGAATTGTATTCCAATATCTCCATGCAGGAAAAGCTGCTTAATGCCTATTATGAACGTTCTCGCGGAAAAAAAACATTAATATTTAATAACGGTATCAATACTTCTATAGAAGTATATGAAACTTTTAGAAATGCGGGTATACCTATTCGGCATTTAGATAATACCACGAGTAAACAGGATAGAAAAGATATTTTAAAATGGTTTAAGAATACGCCTGATGCTATTGTAACTTCGGTAAGTATTCTTACCACCGGTTTTGATGAACCTACGGTAGACACCATTGTATTAAACAGAGCTACAAAATCACTAACCCTTTATTTCCAAATGATTGGTAGGGGATCCAGGGTACTCCCCGGGAAATCTGAATTTAACGTGATAGATTTGGGTAATAACCTTGCACGATTTGGAGAATGGAGTGCACCGGTAGACTGGAAGCAAATTTTTAGAGCTCCAGATTTCTATTTTGAAAACTTATTGAGTGATGAAGAAATAGAACGGGAATTTAAATATGTGATGCCTCCAGAAATTAGAGAACAATTTTCTAATACCGAAAATGTAGATTTTGATGTAGAAGAGGCTTACGATGTGGTTATTAAGAAAGGATTAAAATCTAAAGCGGTTTTAGAATGGTCTATGGAACAACATGTAAAAATGTGTGTAGAGAATTCTGAAGATGTTTTTGATGCCCGAATCCTGGCCAAAGAACTTAAAGACGATATTTCTTCAAGAATTAAGCAATATTCCTATTGTATTAGTAAAAGCACCAAAAATTATCGCGATTGGCTGGAAGAAGATTATTCCAGAAAGCTAAGAATGGCGATCAATAAGGAATTCTAGAAAGAATCTATTTTAAATTTATTGAACCGGTGCAATTATAAAATTCACCGGTTTTTTTATTTGTAATCACTGTTGATTTTCCTTGAATTAAAGAATGTTTGAAAAATTTAGAAAATCGTCATTCTGAACTTGTTTTCAGAATCTAAGGATTTAGATAATTAAATACATGGTAGAAGCTGAAATGAGTTTAGCTTGATGGAAGTTAGATTTTTCAAACATGCTCCTTTAATTTTTGTCTTTCCCGCCAAAAAGGCGCTTAAAGAAACCTTTCTTTTCCTTTTTTTCCTTCTTTTCCTGCTTTTCAGGTTTATCTTTATCACCGCCACCAAATAAGCGTTTAAAAAAACCATCTCTCTTTTCGGGATCGCAATCCATCATTTCTTTAATCTCTGAAGAAACCGGTGTAAACTTCGCTTTTGTAATTTCATTAAAACTAGCATCACTATTCATTTTTTGCATAAGTTTTGCAAAAACCGGTAGAGCAGAGTTTGCACCCTGTCCAATATAAGTGTTTCTAAACCCAATTCTATGATCGTCGGCCCCAACCCAGGTGACTGCAAGTAGGTTAGGAGTAATACCTACAAACCAACCATCTTTATTATTTTGGGTGGTTCCGGTTTTTCCGGCAATATCATTTCTTAAACCATAGGTTGTTCTTAACCTGGTAGCGGTACCTTCGTTTACCGTAGCCTTCATCATCTCTATCATTATTTTCCGGTTGTTTTCAGAAATAGAGCGTTCTTCTGAAATTTCAGGTTTAAATTCGGCTAAAACATTACCCTGGTCATCTTTAATTTTTGAAATATAAAAAGCCCTACTTGTCTTTCCTCCATTTACAAATGGGGTATAGGCCTCCGTCAATTCAGCTAAACTTAAAGAAGCTGTTCCCAGGGCTATTGACGGTACTTTGGGGAGCTCTGAATTAATGCCCATAGCTTTAGCCTGGTTTACCACATTCTCAATTCCGGTTTCCATAAGCACTTTTACCGCAATAGTGTTCATAGATTTACTTAAGGCTTCCTTTAAGTTGTAATTTATATGAGGGTCGTCTTCATCGCCCCCCGAATTAGAAGGGGTCCAGCCATTAGCGTAGCTCACTTCCCTGTCCGAAAAATAGGTACAGGGTTCTATCCCATTCTCAAGAGCTGCAGTATAAACAAAAGGCTTAAAAGTAGAACCTACCTGGCGTTTACTTTGTGAGACATGATCGTATTTAAAATATTTAAAATCTATCCCACCAACCCAGGCTTGCACCGCTCCGGTTTGCGGAGTTACCGCTAACATTCCGGCATTTAAAAATTTTAAATAATGGGCAACACTGTCTTTGGTACTTATATTTTTTGTTTCAACTTTATCATAATCAAATATTTCTGTAGACTGTTTTCTATTTAGGATCTCCAGAATTTCGTTTTCACTTTTGCCTTTTTTGGCCAAATTTTTCCAGGCTGAAGTTCTCTTAAGGGCATCTTTTATAATTTGCTGGTTGGTTAACCAGGGCGCAGCCTTTCCCCAGGCTGCTTCGTGCTGTTTTTGTAAATCCCGCAAATGCTCTTTTAAGGCTTCTTCAGCCAGGCTTTGCATCTTATAATTTAGGGTAGTATGTATGCTTAGACCGTCTCTATAAATATTGAATTTTTTGCCGTCTTTATTTTTAAGGGTATCCAGGATTTTACTCAAATCCTTTCTTATCTGTGCCCTAAAATATGGAGCTAAACCTTTATCGTGACTGTAATTCTTATAATTAAGGACTAATGCTTTTTGTTTTGCTTCCTTAACTTCAGCTTCCGTTAAATAACCATATTTTCCCATTTGCTCCAAAACAACATCTCTTCGCAGACGACTTCTTTCAGGAAATATTCTTGGATTATAAGAATGGGAAGCTTTTAAAGTGCCTACCAAAACTGCAGCTTCTTCAAGACTGATCTCTGAAGTATGCTTTCCGAAGAATTTCATAGAAGCACTCTCTATACCGTAGGTATTATCACTAAAAGGCACAGTATTGAAATAAAGCCTTAGAATCTCTTCTTTTGAATATACATCTTCCAGCCTATTGGCGATAATTACCTCCTGAAATTTATTCACAACAATGCCAAACGGGCCATAGTCTTTTCTGCCGTATATATTTTTAGCTAACTGAAGGCTAATAGTGCTGCCGCCACCGGCTGAGTCGTCCTGAAGTAAAATAGATTTAAAAAACACTCTTAAAAGGCTGCGATTATCTATACCATTATGTTCAAAAAAACGAACGTCTTCAGTAGCGATAAGCGCGTCAATTAAGTGTTTAGGAAATTCCTGGTAAGTAATTGGCTGCCTGTCATCAACATAAAATTTTCCTATAAGTTCTCCATTATTAGCTAGAACCTGGGTAGCCCTATTTTGTTTGAGTTCTTTTAATTCGGTTGAGGAGGGGAGTTCGCCCCAGGCTCCAAAATAAATACTGGCAAAAAACAATATAAATATGGTAAAAAGGCTTGCCAGTACTATTAAAGCCCATTTTAATTTGGGATTTCGTTTAATCTTGTTCAGCATAGTAGATTTAATTGCTGCAAATAAACAAATACCATCCAAAAAGAATTATATATTTAAAGATTTTTTATGTTTTTAAAGTTCAGATTTTCAGGGAAATTCCTATTTAAGATTTAAAAAAAGCCGGTCACAAACTAAATTGTGCCGGCTAAGTTTTATTAAGTTTCATGTAGGCTTAATTTTAGATCAATTTATAGGTTGATGGTTTAAGCACCAATTGTTTCTGGTGAAATTTTCCTGAAATTTACTACTCGGTTTCTTAGCATATAATTGGCCTTCCCTGGCACTTCCAAAATTTCGGTTTATATATTCGTGAATTTTCATGATTTTTTATGTTTTAATAACGACGTTTAGTATCCCAATTGCTACGCTTGTTGGATTTTATTTGATTCAAAAATGGACGGTTGGGCTGTAAGGTTTTCATAATTTCTAGTTTTAAAGGTTTATTTTAAATAGCGTCTTTTGCTGCTCCAGTTTTTCTTGGTACTATTTTTTTCCTGGTTAAAGAATGGTCTATTAATAGTTTCAAAAGTTTTCATGATTTCTGGTTTTTAAAGGTTTATTTTAAATAGCGTCTTTTGCTACTCCAGTTTTTCTTGGTACTGTTCTTTTCCTGGTTAAAGAATGGTCTACTAATGGTTTCAAAAGTTTTCATAATTTCTAAAATTTAAAGGTTATATCTAATAGACTACCAAGAAACTTGTTTGTTACAGTACTATGTTATAAATAGTACTAAATTAACTTATCTTTAACAATTCTAAGGGGTTTTGAATGCTTTGCAAGCATTCTCTTAAGCTATTTTTTGAACTAGTCTGTTAATAATATTTAATTATACAGGCAAACATTGAGAATAAACCTATTTTAGAAAATAACTATAGGATGCTTATGAAAATGAATAGAATTATTATTGGGATTATAGCAGCAATTTTTATTGTAGCCGGACTTATTTACTGGGTTTTTAAAGATAACAGCTATATCTCTTTTGATGATGATAATAAAACCTATGTTATTGAAAAGAAATGGGAATTGCCGTCTGTGCTTGATGAGATTTCAGGTATGAGTTACTTGGGAAATAATGAAATGGCCTGTATTCAAGATGAAGATGGGATTATCTTTATTTTTAATTTAAAAACTTCAAAGGTTACTTCCAGAATTGAGTTTGGTAAACCCGGAGATTATGAAGGGCTTGCGGTGTTAGAAAATATCGCTTATGTGCTGCGTAGTGATGGTGAAATTTTTGAAATTAAAGATTTTAGAAGTGAACAACCTGTTATTGATACTTATCAGATTTCTGGATTGGATATAAATGAAGTAGAAAGCCTGGAAATAGATGCAAAAAGCAATCGATTATTAATCGCAGTTAAAGAGTATAATAACCGAAAAGCTACTAAAGGTATATATGCATTTGATCTAGCCAAAAAAAGTATACAAAAAGAGCGTTTTATCACGCTAGATGGCAGTGATAAAATTTATAAGGATTTAGTAGGAGGGAAGTCTTCCCAAATTATTAGGCCGTCAGCTATTAGATTTCATCCTGGTACGGGTGAATTATATGTTCTAGAGGGAAACCAGCCTAAATTGATCATTTTAGATGAGGAAGGTAATGAGGAAAAAATACATATATTAAATACCGAAACTTTCCCTCAACCTGAAGCCTTAGATTTTGATGAGAAAGACCGTTTGTACATTTCAAATGAGAGCCGAAGGCAACCTGCAAATATTTTAAGAGTTAAACTAAAAACCCAATAAATTTTATGGCTGATTCTGTAGAAACAACTTCAGTGAAGAAAAGTAAAGCACCCTTAATTGTATCTGGAATAATTATAACCTCTCTTGTGGCAGCTTATTTTTTTATTCCCGGGGTGCAAGGTTTTTTTACTGAAGCCTGGGATGTATTAACCAGTAATGATGAAGAAAAAATCAGTAATTGGGTTTCAGAATTTGGTTGGTTGGGTCCAACAGTTCTTATTTTGGCCATGGTAGCTCAAATGTTTTTAATTGTAATTCCATCGGTAGCACTTATGGTTGTATCTATTTTAGCCTATGGACCTTTTTTTGGCAGCCTAATCATTTTTGCTGCAATCTTCTCAGCATCTAGTGTGGGGTATTTTATAGGTCGTTATTTTGGTCCTGTGATCGTGGAGAAATTAATTGGACCTAAAAATAAAAATAAGATTGAAGATTTTATTGAAGATTATGGGTTTTGGGCGGTGATTGTAACCAGGATAAATCCATTCCTATCCAACGATGCTATTAGCTTTGTAGGTGGAATTCTCAAAATGGGATACTGGCGCTTTATAGGTGCCACCCTGGTAGGGATTGCGCCACTTACTATTTTTATTGCCATTATTGGAAAAAGTACCAGTGGTTTAAAAACAGGACTCCTATGGGGATCCATTGTAAGTTTATTAATTTTTATTTTATACGTTTGGTGGGATAGAAATAAACGGAAAAAAGAGGAGTAATAAGTAATTCTCGAAAATCATAAATTATTTATTCCCTTCAAATTAAGTAATTTAATTTCTATCACTTATCTTTGTAGAAGTTTAAGCGGTATCCTTATAGGGATTCTTTACTTTCTTTGAAGATAAATGGCTATTGGAGCCTTATCACTACCAGTAATCTCTTCAGGTAATTCCAAGCTTACTCACCTAATTATTAATTAAACATAACGAATGGGCAAATCGCAGCAGACATTCAGTAAGACTGAAAAAGAAAAAAAGAAAATAAAAAAAAGGAAAGAAAAAGAGCTTAAGAAGCAGGAGCGCAAAGAAAACTCTAATAAAGGAGGTAACTTTGAAGATATGATCGCTTATGTAGATGCTGATGGAAATCTTACCGATACTCCGCCGGATCCTTCACAGAAAGTTGAAGTTGAAGCCGAAAGTATAGAAATTGGTATTCCGAAAAAAGAAGACATGCCGGAAGAAGATCCAGTGAGAAAAGGAAAAGTTTCCTTTTTTGATCATTCTAAAGGTTTTGGATTTATTATTGATTCAGAAAACAACGAAAAATATTTTGTTCACGTTACCGGATTGATCGATGAAATCGATGAAAACGACAAGGTAAGCTTTGAACTGGAAAGAGGCATGAAAGGTATGAATGCTGTACGTGTAAAACAACAGTAGACCTCTTACCCCATATAAGGTTCGGTAATATGTTATTGCTGAACCTTTTTTTCTCATTACGTGAGAATTAAAAGTAAACTGGCTTCAGAGTTAGTTCTAAATTATTTTCAAATACTTACTGGTATCTTACCTCAAAGAAAATTGCTTTATCGCTTAAGCAGGCGCATTCCTATTAAGTAGATTTAAGCCTATATTATTCTCATATACATGCAAACTAAGAATTTACAGGAAATCCTGCAAAAATTGGAGATTTCCCAGCTTAATGCTATGCAGCAAGAAGCTTATTCCGCAATTATTGAAAACCAAAATACGGTTTTACTATCTCCAACCGGATCTGGAAAAACCCTCGCATTTTTATTGCCTTTATTAGAAAGTTTAGATCCAGATTTAGCAGAAGTACAGGCCGTAATTTTAGTGCCCTCAAGAGAACTTGCTATTCAAATTGAGCAGGTTACCAGGGAAATGGGAGCAGGATTTAAAGCAAATGCGGTATATGGCGGCAGGGCTTTTTCTAAAGATAAAATAGAATTACAACATGCCCCGGCAATATTAATTGGTACTCCGGGAAGAATTGCAGATCATTTTAGAAGGGAAACTTTTGCTGCAAAACATATAAAAACTCTTGTTTTAGATGAATTTGATAAATCTTTGGAGGTAGGTTTTGAAAATGAAATGAGAGAAATTATAAGTGCACTTACCAGTTTAGAAAAACGAATTCTTACTTCTGCAACACAAAATATTGAAATTCCTGCTTTTGTTGGTCTTAAAAATGGGAAGCACATTAATTATTTAAAGGGGGAGCAAGCCTCTTTAGAAGTTAAGACCATTGAAGTAAACCCTAAAAAGAAATTGGAAAGCCTGGTTAATTTGCTTTCAGGGAAAGCTAAAGGTTCAGGAATTATCTTTTGTAATTTTAAAGATACTATTGCTGAAGTAAGTGACTTTTTAAACAAACACCAAATTGAGCATGGTATATTTTCGGGCGGAATGGAGCAGAAAGACAGGGAAAGATCACTTATTAAATTTAGAAATGGTACCCATAGGTTACTTATCGCCACAGATCTTGCTGCAAGAGGCATAGATGTACCCGAAATAAATTTTATAATACATTATCAATTACCTTTTAAAGCATCAGAATTTACCCATAGAAACGGGCGTACCGCAAGAATGCATAAAGAAGGTATTGCCTATGTGCTTTCAGATAGGAAAAAGCTTCCGGATTTTATTAAAACCAATGATTATAAAATTAAGGATTCCAGTGTGAATACCGAGACGGTTGAAAAAATCACCCTCTTTATTTCTGGAGGAAGAAAAGATAAAATTTCAAAAGGGGATATCGCCGGACTTTTCCTAAAACAGGGAAATCTTGAAAAAGAAGAACTGGGGCTTATTGAACTTAAACAAGACTGTGCTTTTGTAGCCGTTCCACAGAAAAAAGCAGAAGAAATTATTGGATTGCTTAATAACTCTAAGCTAAAGAAGAAAAAGGTAAGAGTTAGATATGTCTAGTAACGAGCTTATTGTCTTTCTATTTTTAATATATCCGTGACTAATTTTTTCATGAAAAACCAACAACAGAATAATCCACTTCATGGCGTAAAACTTGCCGATATTCTTGAGTTTCTGGTTAATCGTTATGGTTGGGCCGAAATGGGCAAAAAGATAAATATTAAATGCTTTAATCAAGATCCCTCCATTAAATCAAGCTTAAAATTCTTAAGAAAAACTCCCTGGGCCAGGACTAAGGTAGAGCAATTGTATCTGGACTCACTTTAAAGTGGTACTAAATGATACTGCTTACGATTTTTATAACTATCTAATAAAGCTTCAGTATTCAACGAGATTTAGCATTAAACCAACGCTAAATAAACTTTAACTTTTGGAATATGGTTTCCCGTAAAATATATTTCGAAAGAGAGCATATATTTGAAGTTTAGTTCGGTTTAAGAAACCACTTGAGTTGTAATACTTCCAACCTCGGGGGAATGAAAGGACTTTGTATCTATAATAATGCTGTAAACTGCAATAAAATTAGATCGGACTAAGGTTTTGAGATTCTATGTAGAAATATTATAAGGATAGTTTGATGAAAAGTATTATAATCTGGATGAAGTTTAATTGGCTCAAATTACTAATCGCTATTATTTCAGGATTAATTACTTATGAATTGCTCGATTGGATTTATGTCCAAAACATCCAATTAAATTAAAGAAAATCCCCTAAAAATAACCGGCCTATTATCCGAAAAAAAGGAGTAATTTTGCCGCTTATTTAAAATTAATAGGAATGAAGCGTGTAAATCAATATAAAAAGCTCTTTAATGTTGAAAAAGAGATAGACCTTAAAGAACTTAAAACCAGCTACCGAAACCTGGTTAAAGAATGGCACCCCGATAAATTTAGGGAAACCGATGAAAAGCACGCAGAGGCTGAAATTAAGAGTAAAGAAATTATAGATGGTTATCACTTTTTGGTAAGTATTGCTCCACAAACTATAGAAGCAAACCTGGAAGAATACAATAGAACGATAGGTGAAGCAGGAATTGCAGATTATCAGCATAAAGGAAACCTACTCGAGATATCTTTTACTAATGGAACTACCTACGAGTATTTTGGGGTAAACAAAAAATTATTTATCAAATTTATCAGTTCAGATAAGCAGGTAAGATTTGCTAAGAGAAATATTTATAATTCTTTTCTATATAGAAAATCTAAAAAAGATCTTGAGTTGGCAACAGCTTAAAAAATATCTTATACTTTATAATAGACCCATAGCATTGAAGCTGTGGGTTTTTTGTTTTCCAGCTATCCGAGATTTAAATGCTGTGAGTTTTTCAACTATATTAAATCATCTTACACCTACTAGATTCTTAGGTCTATTCACTAAATTTATGGTCACTAAATCTTAGTCTTGCGTTAACAATTGTAGACTATAAGATCTTTCCCAAAAGCTGTATTTTTGATTAAGTAAACTACCTCGGGGCAAGCCCACGAGGCATTCGTTGGAAACAAATTTTTAATTTCGAAGCAAGCGTCGGGGTATTAAACCCTTTGGCGGTGCCAATAAAGGATAAAAAATGGACAAATCTGAATATAAAATAAAAATTATAGGTGCAGGCCTTAGCGGACTTATCGCTGCCAAAGTATTGGAAGATCACGGCTACGCTCCAGAGATATACGAGGCTTCAGATAGTGTTGGAGGCCGCATTAAAACCGATCTGGTAGAAGGATACCAATTAGACCGTGGTTTTCAGGTATTGCTTAGTGCTTATCCAAAAGCATCTCAATATTTAGACTATAAAACTTTAGAATTACAAGAGTTATTGCCGGGCGCAGTAATTTATGAAAATGGTGCATCTAAAACTATTGGAGATCCATTGCGAGCTAAATCTTTAGTATTGCCCACAATTTTTTCAGGTATTGGAACATTTTCAGATAAATTGAAGATCTTAAATCTTTACACGGCTCTAAAAAAGCTATCGGTAAAAGCCATTTTTGAAAGAAAAGAAACGACTAGTTTAGCCTACCTTCAGGAGAAAGGTTTTTCCGAAGAAATTATAAATAAGTTCTTTAAACCCTTTTTTAGCGGCATCTACCTGGAACCTAATTTAGAAACTTCCAGCAGGATGTTTGAATTTGTTTTTAAGATGTTTGGAGAAGGCCTGGCGGTAATTCCGAAGAAAGGAATGGGAGAAATTTCAAAACAACTGGCGGAAAATTTAAAGAATACAAAAATTCATTTTAATACTCCTGTAAAACAGGTAAAAGAAGGTGAAATTATATTAGCGAGCGAAGAAGTGATTCATACCCATGCTACGATAATTGCTACTGAAGCCAGTGCGCTGGTAAGTAATTTGAAGAACCAGGAGACAGCATGGAAATCCTGTCATAATTTTTATTTTGAAACGGAAAAACGAGCTATAGAAAAGCCCATAATTGGTTTAATTGCAGATAAAGATGCTATTATCAATAATATCTTTTATCATACCGCCGTGGCGACTGAATCTAATGGTGGTAAGGAATTACTTTCGGTTACCGTAGTAAAGCAAACCGATTTATCTGAGACTAAGTTACAGAAAAAAGTGGAGCAGGATTTAAAGAAATATTGTGGAGTAGGGGATGCTCGATTTTTAAAACATTATTCTATTAAAAAAGCACTTCCCAAAATTGGTTCCTTACATTATGACATAGATCCAACCGAAACCCAGTTAACCGATACTATATTCCTGGCGGGAGATCAACTTTTAAATTCATCTCAAAATGCAGCAATGCTCTCAGGTGAACGTGCAGCTTTGGGATTAATTCAGGGCTTAAAGATTTAATTAATTATGTGCGCAAGACTTAGAAAAATAGCTTTAGGAGGAGGTTGCCACTGGTGTACCGAAGCTGTTTTTCAACAGATTCTTGGCGTAATACAAGTAGAACAGGGTTATGTGGCATCCACGGGAAAATACGCCGATTATTCTGAGGCGGTGATTGTTTATTGGGATGCTGATAAAATTTCTTTAGAAACTTTAATTGAAATTCATTTATATACGCACCAAAGCACCTCAAACCATAGTATACGTAGCAAATATAGATCTGCCATTTATTACTTTAACGAAAGCGATAAAATTAAGGCATTAGCAAGCCTAAAAATATTGAAAGCAGATTTTGATAAAGAGATTATCACCAAAGTCCTGCCATTTGCTTCTTTTGAAAGTTCTCGCGAAGAAATTCAAAATTACTATTTAAAAGGACCCGACAAACCTTTTTGCCGGAATTTTATAAACCCTAAGTTGGACCTTTTAAAACAACAATTTTTCAATTCCCTAAAATCTTAACGAAAATTGTGTTCTTTACAATCAATAGATTCTTCCAGGCAAAATTATAAAGTGAAATATATTGCTATAGCGATATACCCATTTAGAACAGCATAGCTAAAGGAAGGCAAAGATTGTAAAAATGAATCTTTAACCCTTAAACGAACACCAAATCCCAGTAGCATAAGCAGGGATAATCCTATAGCGGAAAAAAAACTTAATACAGGATTAAAAAAATAACCAGTAACAAGTCCAAGTGCTCCGGTAACCTGCAATGTGCCAACTAGTTTCAGATACTGGCTAAGTTTATAGCGTATAAATTCTTTTCTTATGCGTTCTACAAAAAAACAGCTAAATCCAAAGAATAAAAAAGAGAATGTTGAAATTAAGACCAGGATAGTTAGAAACGACATTTTTTTGCTATAAAAGTAATGGTTCTAATTGGATACTTGAGGTATTGTATAAAATACGTGGTATTCGTGTTGTAATTAAATAGCTATAATCAAAATAGCTGAATATATCTCATAATGTTTTGATCGATAAAAAACGTGCCCTGTAAAATAAAACCGCTGTTACATAAATGCTGACGATATAGATCTAAAGGCGCTATATCTGCATCTATGTAAAATAGAACAGAAAAAGTTCTATTCGCCGTTTTACTCATATATTATATTTGCACTATAATTTATATTATGTAAAATAGAAAATTTAATCCCAGATCTACTATTTATTTAGAACTATTCCTTAGCCTTCTCTTTAAGCTTACCTATTTTGCCCTGATAGGAAATAAAGGAACGCTGGCTACTATTTACCCTGGTATTTACAGTTCCTTCGGGATAAATGTTGATGGTAAAATCCAGGTCTTCACTATCCTGCCTGGCCGAAAATTCAATGATTTGTGTGTTTTTATTATCTCTGCTAATTTCAAGATCTTTTAAGGGTCCATTGTATATAATACCACCCTCATTATTATAACCACCTCCGGAAAAGCGTTCTCCAAAAAATGGTAGAAACAAATTCACTGAATCTTTTTTAAACCTTATGAAGTTCGGATTCCCAATAAGGTTAATACGACTACCACTCATGGGGTTTAACCAGTCGTGTTCTATTTCAAATTGGCGACTTTCTACCAATTGATTGGTTTTTTCCACTTTGGCAGCATCTACGCTACTACCGCAATTTTGAAATAGAATTAGTGATAGTATTATAATTATATAGTGTGAATACCGTCTCATATATTTTATTATCAAGGTGTTAATACAAGTTACGAACTTTAAAAGGAGTTTAATCTTAATAGAATTCTAAATTATTTAATCGATAATCGGGATTTAAATGCTCCGAGGATTGTCTCGAAACCTAAAAAAAATGTATTAAATGTCTAGTTGACTTGACTGAAAGTAATTTACTTAAAAACATTCTTAAACCTTTCCTAAGAATGGCTTAATTGTTTGTATAATCGGTGAATAATAGGTTTCTTGGCACTACAAAATATTATTATTTATGGAAGCAATATATCAGTTTGTAAAACTAGAAAAAAGTGAAAGCCTACAGGAATTCGCACAAAAAAAATTGGATAAATTAGAAGTGAAATACGATTTTATCGTTAGAGCTGAAGTTTATTTTAAAAAGCAAGAAGGGCAAGATCCAAATGGCTATATATGTAATATTAAATTAAGTGTTCCAGGGCCACAACTTTTTGCCGAATCTAACGAAAATTCTTACGAGGCTGCGACAGCAGAAACTGTAAAAGATCTTGATAGGCAATTGGCTAAGAAAAAAAGCCAAATGAAAACACATGCTAATTAAACAGTAATAAACTATCTCGCGCTAGATTATCGCGTAAATTTTAGTTTAATGCATAAAAAACCCTGATGCTAAAAACATCAGGGTTTTTCAATTTTTTATAAATCTGTTTCAGTATCTAAGCTGAACCAATTCCAAAGGGAATTCTTATTTAGTATCAGTTTCATCAGCATCCATAGCCTGGCCTTCACCAAGTTCATTGGCCTCAATACGTTCTTTAAATTCGTTGATTATTCCACCTTTCATTAGAATATTAATTTGCCTATCGCTCATACTATGCCTGGTTTCAAAAGACACTTTCTCGCCATTAGCTTTTTTTACAATGACCTTAATATTATTACGGTTTTTAATGTCTTCCCTAAGATTTTTAAAGATCACCTGGTCGTCTTGTTCTATTTTATCGAAGTCTGAAATGTCGATAAACTCTAAGGGAAGAATTCCAAAGTTTACCAGGTTCTGCCATGCAATCCTTGCATAACTGTTGGCAATCACCGCCACCTGGCCTAAATATTTTGGGGCAATAGCAGCATGTTCCCTACTGGAACCTTGTGCATAATTATCTTTTGCCACAACTATATGCCCACCGTGTTCTCCTTTAGCTTTCATTGCACGATCATAGAAGGTTTCGTCAATTACTGTATAGGAGAATTTACTAATTTCCGGTAGGTTACTTCTAAATGGCAGCACCTCTGCTCCTGCCTTCAAAATTTCATCAGTCGAAATATTATCTCCCATTTTTAGCATAACAGGAACGCTGTAATGATCTTGCATAGGTTCAATATATGGAAGCGATTTAATGTTAGGCCCTTTTTGAAGTTCAACTTTAGAACCGTCTTCTGGCGGAGCTACTAACATATCATCTTTAATAATATGAAATTCGGGGTATTCAAACTTAGGATATTTCATATCGTAAAGTTTTTCCAAATCTCTGGGATCGGTAATTTTACCCGTTAATGCAGAAGCCGCCGCAGTTTCAGGGCTACATAAATGAACCTGATCGTCCTTGGTTCCAGAACGGTCCGGGAAGTTTCTTGGCATGGTACGTAAACTAATAGTACCAGATGCAGGTGCCTGTCCCATACCTATACAACCCATACAACCAGATTGATGAAAACGAGCTCCTGCCTTTATTAAGTTAGCAAAAGCCCGGTTATCTATCATATTTTGAATTATTTGTCTGGAGGTTGGGTTAACATCAAAAGACACATCACTACTCACCGCTTTATCTTCAACAATAGCTCCCGCGATCCAGAAATCTCTTAATCCCGGATTTGCTGAAGAACCAATAACCACCTGGCTAATGGGTTTCCCCGCAACTTCACTTACCGGTACAACATTCCCGGGGCTGGTTGGCAGTGCGATAAGGGGAACGAGATCGTCTAAAATAATTTCTTCATGAAGATCGTATTCACAGCCTTCATCAGCTACTAATTCTCTCCAGTCGTCCTCTCTTTTCTGAGATTTCAGGAATCTTTTTGTTTCTTCATCACTGGGGAAAACAGTGGTTGTAGCACCAAGTTCTGCACCCATATTGGCAATCACGTGGCGATCCATAGCGCTTAAATTTTTAAGGCCATCACCATAATATTCTATTACTTTTCCAACTCCACCTTTTACATCGTGGCGACGTAACATTTCAAGAATTACATCTTTTGCACTCACCCAATCCGGTAAATTCCCGGTAAGTTTAACACCCCATACTTCGGGCATTTTCACAAAATAAGGCTGGCCCGCAATTGCGGCCGCAACATCAAGTCCGCCAGTACCAATGGCGAGCATTCCTAAAGATCCTGCTGCAGGGGTGTGACTATCTGAACCAACCATGGTTTTTCCCGGTTTACCAAAGCGCTCCATATGTACAGGGTGACTTACACCATTTCCTGGCCTACTATACCAAAGTCCGAATTTTTGCGCGGCTGAAAGTAAAAACAAATGGTCATCGGCATTTTTAAAATCGGTTTGCAGTAAGTTGTGATCTACATATTGAACTGCAACTTCTGTTTGTGCTTTATCTAATCCCATAGCTTCTAATTCCAGTTGCACGAGTGTTCCTGTTGCATCTTGAAGCAAAGCCTGATCTATTTTTATTCCAATTTCTTTTCCCGGAATCATTTCTCCTTTGAGTAAATGCTCCTTAATTAATTTTTGAGTTACGTTTAATTTAGACATAATTGGTTAATTTTAAGCTTTAAAATATTACAATTTATAGGATATGTAAGCGCGTTTAACATTATCTTATATCTTAAAACCAAGACTTAACTTCTTTATTAGTGAAAAACTTCGGGGCAAGCTCACGAAGCATTGTTATTGGAAAATATAATCTGATTTCGAGGCAAGCCTCCGAGCATTTAATCTCGATTATCGAGTAAAACTTTGCTAAATAAAAAAAGCCATAAATATAGAAGGTACTCCTTCCCTATTTATGGCAGTTTTCTAAAAAGCCGTTTGAAAAATAACCATTGGAATATTCTGAACTCCTGGTTGTGAAATACTCTACCGGTTATTTTCGAAACAGCTTATTATATTTTTATTTCTTACTTAGTGAATTTAAAATATCGGTTTGTTGACCTTCTTCAATATTAAAGCCCGGTTTCCCTTTTCTAGGGAATAAATAAGCGAACTCTTCATCAAAAGCGCTCCAGCTTCCAGCCAAACCAAAATCGTCGTTAGATTTATCCATTTTTGGTCTTTTAAAAGTATTTAGATCAGAATCATAAGTAGAACCTTCAGCATCTTCACCCGGGAACAACATGCCATCATTAACTTCAGAATAAATAATAACAGAAGCTCCACCGTTTCCAGGCAGATCAAATACTTTTAGACCAAAGTCTTTTAGCACACCTTTTCTTTCGGTGATATCTTTTGTTTTAAAACTGTCTTTAAAATTATTGCGTGGATGTGCAAAGATTGGTGCGCCGCCGGCATCTTCAGAAATTGTTTTTAAATCGGCGTAGGCATCTTTTAAAATATGATCGCAGGTAATTAAAATACCTTTTATTTTATAGCCATCATTTACCAGTTTTTTTACCGCCTCTTTGGTAGTTTCTTCAACCACATCAATAAGTAAAATATCCTGTCTATTTATATGTCTAATGGCATAACCCTGGTTAAAAACACCATCTTTTTCTTCACCTTTTATAATAAAAGTATCCGGTATTAATTTTAAAAATTTACCGGTTTCACCTTTTTGAACAAATTCGGCACTTTGGCTGTGCAGCACTTCCATCTTATCAACAGTCTTCATAATCAAAATCGTTTTATAATTAGTTGTTTCAAGATACAAATAAGGTGAGGCTTTCACAATGCCGAAATCAGGTTTTAGGACATATTTAACGAGAGCGCATAGGCTGAATAATTCCCATGATGGGAAAGGCTAAATGGAATTTGCAGATTATCACCCAGATAAGTTATAAATGGAATTCCCTGTATACTTTTACTAATGTTAATAGATGCTAATGGAAGAGAATAATGTTTAGCTATGTTTTGAAGCAGCAAGGAACGAATATTTTCTTTTTCTGAAAAATATGAAAACTCGGTATTGGCAGTATAACTATGAATTTTACTCGGGAATAATTCTGAAGTTGTTTCAAAAGCTTCATCTTTAAAGGAGACCTCCCCCCTCGCCTTTTCTGAAGTTAATTGAGTCAACGTACAATTAAAATGCCTGGGATTATAAAATCGATCTAGCTTATATTTTCGCTGTACAGCTTTATAGACCGCTTCTTTCATACTCCACAATAGCCATAGGCTTGATTCCCTATTTTGACTGCATTCAATAAAACTTTGTTCTTCTTCCGTAAATAACTTCTGAATAAAGCCCTGCCGTTGCCAATTACTTTGTTTGTGTGCTAAATTTAGATCAATTATATCGTTACCTATCACGCTGAAGCCAGTTTGCGCTCAATGATGTTTTTGGCATCGCCTACAGTCATCATTCCATTCATAGAATCGTTGTCTATTTCTATATCAAACTCGTCTTCCACATCTAAAATAACATCTACCAGGTTGGCCGAATTTACTTCCAGGTCTTTTATGAAATCGGTTTCTTCATTAAAATTTTCCAGCCCTTCTTTTCTTTGAACATAAGGGCTAACAATTTTTTTTAGGGAGTCTAATATTTCTTTTTCTTTCATTGGTTTAAAGTTTATGCCTCAAAGGGAATTTGTCACAGTCTTATAATCATTGCTCTGTGTTGCATTATTTGCGTCCTGCATCATGCTGGCTTCATTTCTTAATAACTTTTTTTGAATCCGAATTTTATATCTTTTTAAAAATAACCACTGCGTTTACATCTCCAAAACCAAAACTGGATTTTGCCAGAATATTCACAGGTTTTTCTAAAGTTTTACGCGGCACTTTTTCTTCGGAAATCAGTGCTGAAATTTCAGGATTAAGATCTTCACAGTTAGTGTTTCCGAAGATAAAATTTTTATCTATTTGCAGCACGCTGGCCACACATTCTATACTTCCCGAAGCTGCAAGGCAATGACCCGTCATTCCTTTTAATGAATTTATATACGGAAAATCATCATTTTTCAAGGCTGTTTTCCAATTTTCTATTTCCGTTGTATCTCTTGTCGTGGCAGTTAGATGTCCATTAATCACATCAATTTCTTCTGCTGAAATTCCCGAAAATTGAATTGCATCCTTAATACACCTAATTACCGCTTCACTATTGGCGGCGGTCATACTTCCACCGCCACGTTGACCTCCACTATTCGCAGCTCCTCCTAAAACCTCACAATATATTTTTGCGCCTCTAGCTTTAGCCGTTTCGTAATCCTCCAGCACCAATGCTCCTGCTCCACTTCCCGGCACAAAACCGGCGGCTGATGCGCTCATTGGGCGGGAAGCTTCGGTAGGATTTGCATTATATTTTGAAGGTAAAATACGCATCGCATCAAAACCACCCCAAATATATGGACCGTGATCGCTGCAACTGCCTACCAGCATTCGCTTGGCTTTCCCGGCGGCAATTCTTTCAAAACCCATCAGCAAGGCTTCTGTACCTGTTGTACAGGCCGATGAGTTAGTGGTTACCTGGTTGCCACAACCTAATTTTCCGCCTAAATAAGCGCTAATTCCACTTGCCATAGTTTGCATCACGCTGGTGCTGCCTAATCTTCTGGTTTTCCCGGCATCTATTAAATGAATCGCTTCGCGGAATTTATCAACTCCTAAAATTCCTGTACCGAAAATGATTCCGCTGTCCCAATCTGGTTGTTCGTTCTCTTCAATTTTTAGTCCTGCATCTTTCCAGGCATCTGTTCCTGCAATTACTCCATAAACAATCCCGCTGGAATTGAGTCCGCGTAGCTGCAAGGGCGTAAAATATTCTGCTATTTTTTCTTCTGAAATTTGTGGTTTTCCTGCAATCTGGCAACTGAAGTTTAAATCTTTCAGTTCTTCTTCAAATCTAATCCCGCTTTCTCCATTACGAATCGCATCTTCAAAATTGGCTAAACCTACCGCATTTGGTGCAACCACTCCCATTCCTGTAACAACTACTCGTTTTTTCATTAAAAAGCTTTCTAAACAGTTTTACGCGATAATCGAGATTTAATGTTCCGAGGCTTAACTCGAAACCAACGATAAATTTCTTATTTAATTTTTCCTGGAATTGTCCCCAGCTAGTTTACTTTTTATCATTCCGGCGATCTTTCCACGACAGATTAATTTTTCTGTTTTATCATACATTCTTACTTCGCATTTTAGTTTATTGAATCTAAAAAACAACTTTTCAGAAACTACTTTTACCGTTTCCCCCGGAAAAACCGGCAGGTAAAAATCAACTTCCGAAGAACTCATGGCCAGTTCAATTTCCTGTGATTCGTTTACCTGATCTTCAAGAAGAAAAATTCCCAGGGAAACCACACCAATTTGCGCCATACATTCGGTTAAAATCACGCCTGGGGTTACCGGATTATTCTTAAAATGACCTTTATAAAAAAAGGAATCTACCGGAAAGGTATAGAGGCCTTCTGCAGATTTCTCATCCACTTTTAATAACTCATCTACAAATAGAAATGGTTTGGTGTACGGCAGCTTTTGGAGGATATTGTTATAATTCACGCAGTATTTATTTTAAGTGTTCCCCGCCATTAACGGGAATAATGGTTCCGGTAATCCAACTGGCTTCGTCTTTACTCAATAAATAGACAACATTTGCAACATCTTTAGGTACAGTAAGTCTTTTAAAGGGATTATGCTTTAGAGCGTGTACTCTCAGAGTTTCATTACCGGGAATCATTTGAAAAGACCGGGTAACCGTGACACCAGCCTGAATGCAGTTTGCTCTAATGCCGTGAGAAGCAAACTCCAGGGCAATACTTCTGGTTATGGCTTCCAGTGCAACCTTTGCTGCTGAAACAGCTGCATAATTAGCCCAGGCCTTTTTATTGCCTTCACTGGTAAAAGAAACAATCCTGGCATCTTTTGCAAAAAGTCCCGATTTGAAAATAGCTTTTGTCCAATCGTAAAGACTAATGGCCATTGCATCTATAGTAATCTGGAAATCTATATTTTCCAAAGTAGGCTCTTCACCTGTCATTGGCTTAAGATTTCCTTTAGAAATACTATGCACTAAAGTTCGTACTTTACCTTCTTTTCCAAGAATTTCAGAGATTTCCTCAATAAGTTCACCTCTTTTTTCAGCATTAGTGGCGTCAACATTAAAACTTTCAAACTTTACATCTTGCTCTCTAATATCTTCAAAAGCTTCTTCAATTTCAGCAATATCGGCTCGTCTGTCTCTATGAATAATTATTATATTCATTCCGTGATGCGCCAGTTTTCGGGCTGTAGCAAAACCAAGACCCGTACTTCCGCCTAAGATAATTGCCCAATAATTACGATCTTTAAAATCTGTTACCATTCCAATAAAATTCTTTGTGCCGAAAATCCCGGGCCAAAACTTAACATTAAGCCTTGCTCACCGGCTTTTGGCTGTTTTTTGATAAATTCCTCTAACACATACAGTACTGTTGCGCTACTCATGTTTCCGTATTGCCGAAGCACTTCTCGTGTTTCATCTATATTCTTCCCTAAGTTACCAAAAAGTTCTTCAACTGTTTGCACTATTTTCTTTCCACCCGGGTGAAATATTAGATGATCTACTTTTTCCATATTAGAATTGAATTTTTGCAGGAATGGATGTACAATTTCAGGGAAATGGGAGGCTATGGTTTGCGGTACACTTTCATCTAAGATCATTTTGAGTCCGTGGTTGGTAAGATCGAAACCCATAAGATGCGTAGCTTCATAAAAATGATACATTTCTTCACCTAAAATTTTAGGACCTGTTGCGTTTTCTTCAGAAGATAATAGCACACAGGCAGCGCCATCTCCAAAAATAGCAGCACTCACCATATTTGCCATAGAGAAATCGTCTAACTGAAAAGTAGCCGTGGGACTTTCTACTGCGATTACCGCGGCACGTTTTCCGGGATTGGCTTTTAGAAAATTTGCGGCATAGATTATTCCTGAAATTCCTGCTGCACAGCCCATTTCTGTAACGGGAAGGCGTGTTACATCCTGCTTCAGCTTTAAAGAATTAATTAGGTAAGCATCTAAAGACGGAATCATAATCCCGGTACAACTTACGGTGATTATAAAATCTATAGAGTTTGCTTCCCAGTCATTATTCTGCAAAGCTTTTTGAAGTACATTTTTACCTAATTTTTTTACTTCCCTTACATAAATATCATTCTTGTCTTCAAAGGAGGTGGCCGTAAAAACTTCTTCTGGCTTCATAATAGAGTAGCGTTTATCTACTGCAGCGCCCTCAAATATCTTCAGCACTTTTCTGCGATAACGATCCTCCTGCCCTTCCAGCCAGGTTTCTACGAGAGGAAGAATATCTTTGGTCTCCCGGGAATACTCCGGTAATTCTTTTTCAACGCCTACAATTTTTATACTCATATTTTTTCTTTCTGAATAATCCACTGGTAGCGAAATGCCCACTTCCAGCTAATTTGATGTTTGGTTTGAGGAAGTTTTTCTGCAAAAGCCTTTAGCTCTTCTTTTTTAAATCCGCGTAAAATAGAAATAAGCCCATCTTTACGGGCAATTTCATTATTAATAAACACAGCGCAAAATGCCTGAAATAACCTATAGGCTGCCTTAGATCGATGTAAATCGTTAATAACCACACCTAGTGTGGATTGTTGGTTAAATAGTTTTAGTAATTCTATGATCTCATCATTTTTAAAATGATGCAGGGTTAAGGTACATAAGATAATGTCGCAACTAAAATCTTTGAATTCTTCACTAAATATATCTAAAGCTAAAAAATCTATTTCTGGATAATTTGAAGATAATTTTTTTCCAATTTCAATCGCGTGAGTATTTGCATCAATGCCGGTAAGTTTAATCTTATAGTCATTTTTTCTTCCCCATTTTGCGATTTCCCTTAGTACAGCGCCATTCCCGCAGCCAACATCGGCAATATGTATCTTTTTAGTTTTTGGTTGATCTTCAACTATAGCCTTAACCGCATCTAAAGTGATCTTATTTCCGCCCAACCATTTATTGATATTGTCAAGATCCCGTAAAGTCTTATCGAGCTCCTGGCCTTTGAGGTCAAAATCGTCCATAATTTCAACCGCGTTGGTTCTTTTTGAAGTATCTATACTCATATTATTGGCTTCCCGTGAGTTTTACTGATAATTTTCCCTAACAAGTACGGAAAATTTTTTACCAGATTCTGTGAAGTTGAGGCTAAAATTGGATTTATTAGTATTGTTTGAAGCATTCGGCCTGTTTTTAATCTTTTGCTGAAATTGGCATTCCAGTTCTCCCGATATACATTTTCAAGATTTTCTCGGTCTATATTTTTTCCTTTAAAATTATTCAGAATTGCTTCCGAAGCTATTTTACCGCTATGAATTGCCATTGCCATGCCATTGCCACAAAGCGGATGAATTAGCCCGGCAGCATCACCAAGCATTAAAATATGATTTTTAATCGATGATTTTTCCTGAAATGAAATTTGGGCAATACTCAGATCTTTTTCAAAAACCGGTTGAACATTTTTAAAGAAATCTTTTAAATAGTTATTTTGAAATAGTACTTGTTCTTTAAAATCCTCGGTATTTTTATACTTTTTAAAACTTTTATAGGAAACCATATAACAGGCATTTACTACTCCGGTCTCGGTTTTTGACAATCCGCAATAACCTCCTTTAAAGTTATGGAGTGCTACCAGGTTTTCGGGAAAATCAGGAAACTCGTAATGGCCTTTAACGGCAAGCCAGGATGATTTCTCCTGGATAAAATCACGTTTAAGGCTTTTATCCAGATTAGATCTTTTTCCAAAAGCGCCCAATACAATATTTGCAGTTAATTCTTTTCCGGATGATAGAGTTACTTTGAATTCATCATCTTTAAAGTTGATATTTTCAACAGAATCCAAAATAGTTTTAGCTCCGCTTTCTTCAGCTTTACTTAAAAGATAACAATCTAAAGCATAGCGGCTTAATCCCATCCCGCCAAGGTTTAAAGGCGTTTCTATAGATTTTGCATTTTGAGTACTGTAAAGCAGATTCTTAATTCTTACGGGATTTAAGTCTTTTTCAAGATCAATATCAAGCGAATTAAAATAAGGCAGCACTTCGTTGGATAGGTATTCCCCACAAACTTTATGTCTTGGATAGGCTTTTTTTTCAATAAGTAAGACCTCTTTTCCGGCTCTGGAAAGATGAATAGCAGCAGTTAAACCAGCCAGGCCCGCACCTATAATAATTACTTGAAAGTCTGCCATTGGTTGAAGATAAATAAAAGCATAAAAAAATCCCGGAAATTTCCGGGATTTAATACTTGTTTGAGAACGTAAACATTAATTCTGTTCTTCGGCCTTTCTTCTGGCTTCTTCTTTTAATTCTTCATTAGCAACAATTGCTAATTCTACTCTTCTATTTTTAGCACGACCTTCGGCAGTTGAATTATCGTATTTAGGCTGAGATTCCCCATACCATTTGGTATTAAATCTACCACTACTTAATCCATTATTCACTAAATAGTTAGTTACAGCTTGCGCTCTATTTTTTGAAAGGGTAAGATTATAAGTTTCACTTCCTGTATTATCGGTATGACCCTCTACAAGAATATTAGAATCTGGATACTCCTTAAAAATATCAGCAAGCTTGTTTAGCGTTGCCTGGGATTTAGCGTTGATATTATATTTTTCGGTATCAAAATACACACCGCTACTTTCATCAAAAGTAACATTTATCCCTTCTCCCACTCGTTCTACTTCAGCCCCAGGAATTTCCTGTTCTATTTCCTTGGCTTGCTTATCCATTCTATCGCCAATAATTGCACCGGCAGCTCCACCTACAACTCCGCCAATAATGGCACCAAGTGCAGTATTTCCATCACCGGTATTATTTCCAATAACTCCGCCAATAACGGCTCCACCGGTAGAACCTATAACGGCTCCTTTTTGTTTATTATTCGCATTCTTAGTGGCTTCACAACTAAAAAGTAGGGTTGAAGCAAAAAGAATAACAAACATTCTGTTTATAGTAGTCTTCATAGTAAATTGATTTATTTAAAGTTTAGAAAAATTCATTCTAATCACAAACGGAGATCCTTCTAGCATAACAGATTGCTCCCATACCATTTGGTTTTCTGAAAGTGATTTTAAATTCATACGAAAGCCTTGATTTCCCGTTGTTGAGTTATAATCTTCATCTGTGGGTTTCAATAAGAAATCATAGATTCCTTGGGGCGTGTTTTCTTCGTCTATAGACCAGATAAAATAACGTTGACCCTGGCTACAATTAGTACCTTGAACGGAATATGCTCCCCTATTATTGTTAGAAACAAAATTCCAGCTGCTATTTTCAAAGCAAGAGGCATTAGCGTCATTTAATAAGGTTACATCAAATTCGCCAGAACTGTTTGGGTAGGTTACGCTGGTAAGTGTCCAGTTGCCATTAAACGTTTTTCTGGCTTCTTTTGCGGTTTTACTGGGACCACAAGCCACTAAAATTGCGGCTACAAAGCCAAGTATAAATATTTTTTTCATTATTAGTTATTTGTGTGAATTATTAGGGTTATATGTAAAAACCCAATGTTTGCCGATGAACATCTGGAGCAATACATTGGATTTAATTTATTTTTTTAAGTTGTTTTTACCTTCTAAATAATCGGCTTACTAAAGAGATAACCAGTAATACCAGAAAGATGTAGAAAATAATTTTAGCAATATCTGCAAAACCTTCTGCAACTCCACCAAAGCCAAAGATAGCAGCTACTAAAGCAATGATCAGGAAAATAACGATTAAACGTATCATAATATTAGAATTTTTGATTAGTTATGATCTAAATTACAGTAGGTCTAGAACCGAGACAAAAGATTATTAATACTTTAACAGCGTGACTGTTAAGAAATCTTAAAATCATTAATTTTTAAGCTGTTTATTATTAATAGTCTATTAATTGCTGTATTTTCTCTTTCACTTTTGTCTTCGGAAGATAGCCTTCTTCAAGGGCTACTGCAAAAGGAATTGGGGTTTCAGCACTGCCCAAACGCATAACCGGCGCATCTAAATATTCAAAGCATTCTTCTGAAATAATTGCTGAAATTTCTGAAGCCAAACTTCCAAAAATTGAATCTTCGGTAAGTACTAGTACCTTTCCTGTCTTTTTAACCGAATTTATTATGGCTTCTTTATCTAATGGTTGGAGGCTACGCAAATCAATTAGCTCTACATTCTCCAGTTTCATTTCATTAATAGCATCTAATGCCCAATGAACTCCGGCACCATAGGTGATGATTGTAATTTTTTCTCCCTCTTTTATTACCGAAGCTTTTCCTAAAGGCAAAGTGTAATAGTCTACAGGAACTTCCTGCCTAATGCTTCGGTATAATGCCTTATGTTCAAAAAACAAGATAGGATTAGGATCATTAAAAGCGGTATTTAATAAACCCTTAGCATCATAAGGAAAGGCAGGGTAAATAACTTTTAGTCCCGGGACTTTGGTAAACCAGGCTTCGTTTGTTTGGCTATGAAAAGGTCCTGCTCCTACCCCGGCGCCGCAGGGCATTCTTATCACTACATCGGCATTTTGGTTCCATCTATAATTACTTTTTGCCAGATAATTTACAATGGGATTAAAACCGGAACTCACAAAATCTCCAAACTGCATTTCTACCATAGCCTTCATTCCGCTAATTGATAGGCCCATAGCGGTTCCCACTATAGCCGATTCACAAATGGGAGTATTTCTTACGCGATCTTTACCGAAATCCTCTAAAAGCCTTTCAGTAATTTTAAAAACACCACCATATTCTGCAATATCCTGACCCATTAAAACCAGGGAATTGTGCCGATGCATAGATTGTTTTACAGCCTGGGCAATAGCGTCTATAAATCGAATATTTTCAGTATTAGTATCAGGATTAACTTCCTGGTATACAAATTCCTGGTAAACATCATTTAACTCTTTAGTTTTACTGAATTCTGTAAGGGTTTCTTCATTGGCTTCTTTTAAATTAAGGTCTATTTCAGCCTTAATCTCATCCTTAAAATGAATTTCCTGATCTTCGGTAAGAATATTTTCATCTTGTAAAAACTGTCTGAAATTTTTTAGAGGATCTTTCTGTTCCCAGAATTGCATTAACTCTTCGGGTATATACTTAGTGCCACTAGCTTCTTCGTGGCCACGCATCCTAAAGGTTTTAAACTCCAATAATACAGGACGCGGATTTTCTCTTATACTTTCAGCAATTTCAGAAACTTTAGTGTAAACATCAATTATATTGTTCCCATCTATAATAAGGGATTCCATGCCGTAACCTTTAGCTCTATCGGCCAAATCTTTACAACGGTATTGTTCGGTTGTAGGTGTTGAGAGCCCATAGCCATTATTTTCTATGCAAAACATAACAGGTAAATCCCAAACTGAAGCAATATTAAGCGCTTCGTGAAAATCGCCTTCACTAGTACCTCCTTCCCCGGTAAACACCGCGGTAAGTTTATTTTCTTTTTTTAGTTTATGTGCTAAAGCAATACCATCGGCTACACCAAGTTGAGGTCCTAAATGGGAGATCATCCCAATAATTTTATATTCCTGGGTGCCAAAGTGAAAACTTCTATCCCGTCCTTTTGTGAATCCGTTTTGCTTTCCCTGCCATTGGGAAAAAAGTCGGTTTAAAGGAACTTTTCTGGTAGTAAACACACCCAGGTTTCGGTGCATCGGTAGAATATACTCATCCATGTTTAATGCTTTGGCAACTCCAACAGAAATCGCTTCCTGGCCTATACCGCTAAACCATTTTGAGACTTTTCCCTGTCTAAGTAGAATGAGCATTTTTTCTTCAATTAATCTAGGTTTTAAAAGTGCTACATATAGATCTAATAATTGAACAGAAGAAAGGCTTTTTCTCTCAAATTTTATGGGAGACTTTATGATAGAATTTGACTGCATAAGAATAATTGTTTATCAAATGTAACCAAAATTATAAATGCTAAGAAATATAAAAAGCAACGGCGACTCACGTATTTTTCTTTAACTTTGTGTGTTAATTTATCAAAAACAAAGCAAATTATGGCGATGAATAATATACCCAGTGTAGATCTTGCCGATTTTATTTCTGAAGATCCAAAACGAAAACAAAAATTCGTAGATGAAATTGGGAAAGCTTATGAGGAGATTGGTTTTGTAGCTTTAAAAAATCACTTTTTAGATACTAAGCTAGAGGAGAAATTATATAAAGAAGTGAAAAGCTTTTTTGACCTTCCTTTAGAGGTTAAAAAGAAATATGAAATTGAAGGTCTTGCCGGGCAAAGAGGATATATTTCATTCGGAAAAGAACATGCAAAAGGTAAAAAAGAGGGAGATCTTAAAGAGTTTTGGCATTTTGGACAAGAACCTGATGAAGACGCTAATCTTACTGAAGAATATCCTGAAAATATACAGGTAACAGAGCTCCAGGACTTTAATAAGGTTGGAATGGAAGCTTACCAAATGCTGGAAAAAACCGGTATTTATGTATTAAGAGCTTTAGCTTTATATATTGGCCTGGAGGAGCATTATTTTGATCATTGGGCCAGCAATGGAAATAGTATTTTAAGACCTATCCACTACCCTCCAATTACAGAAGAGCCTAAAGGCGCAGTTAGAGCAGGTGCTCACGGAGATATAAATCTCATTACCTTACTTATGGGAGCTTCTACCGGAGGTTTACAGGTATTAAGAAAAGATGGCGAATGGATTGATGCTGTACCTCAGGAAGACGAATTGGTAATAAATGTTGGGGATATGTTAGAAAGACATACCAATAATAAGCTACGCTCTACGATTCACAGGGTAATTAACCCGCCAAAGGAACAATGGAGCAAGCCAAGATATTCTATTCCTTTCTTTATGCATCCAAGAAGCGAAATGCCCCTGGATTGCCTGGAAGAATGTATAGATGAAGAGAACCCAAAACAATACGAAGATATTACCGCCGGTGATTTTCTACATCAACGCCTGGTAGAAATCGGACTTCTTAAAAAGTAAGTTATGGCTAAGAAAAAACTCGGACTTGAAGATTTGGGTGGTTTTGTTTTTTCTACAAATGATGATTTTGATGGAAATGAACAGGAAGAAACCAATGAAACTTTAGCTCCAAAAGACCAATACTTAGAAGCACATTTTAGCAATAAAGGCCGCGGAGGTAAAACGGTGACCATAATTAAAGGTTTTGAAGGCTCAAATGATGATTTAGTTGTGCTTGGAAAAAAACTGAAGAAAAAATGTGGCGTTGGTGGTTCGGCTAAAGATGGTGAGATAATTATTCAGGGAGACGATCGCGAAAAAATTATGGAACTGCTAAGAAAAGATGGATATAATGTAAAACGAGTAGGTGGCTAATTACTACTTACTTTAAATTCCCCCTATGATCAATAAAGTCTTACATATTATAAATGGTGACAGCTTAACCGAGCAGGTTGAAGAACTTGGCCTCCCTGGAGAAATTGTTGTGTGGCGGGAATTGTTATGTGAAGGCCCCTGTGATAAAGATGTAGGATCTCCAAAATTCATAGAACAGCGTGAAAAATTTTTAAAGGAAGCCTACGATATTTCTGCTGAAAACTATAAAGAGCGCTTTGTTTCCCAGCTTAAAAGGCTGAAAGCAGCCAAAGACTACGACCACGTAGTACTTTGGTTTGAATTTGATCTTTTTTGCCATATCAATATGCTTGCGGCAATTAGTTTTTACCTTGAGCACAAACCACAAGTACCTTTTTACCTGGTATGCAGTAAGCGTCTTAAGGGGGAGAATGAATTTTTGCCGCTTTCCAGCCTTTCAGAAAAAAACTTATTGAACCATTTTAAGCATAAAATTGAGCTTAAAAAAGAGGATCTGGAAATAGCGAGTTTGGTTTGGGAACTTTATTGTGGTAGTGATCCTATGAAACTCAAGAAACAAATAAAGAAAACTTCTAATTTTGAATATCTCTCCAGTTGTATAAGGGCTCATATTGAACGATTTCCCAACAGCAGGACAGGAATTAATTCTTTGGAAAAAAATGTGCTTAAGTTAGTCGAAAACCAGCACATAACTTCTAATAATCAATTGCTGGGATATGCTTTGCAATACCAGGGTTATTATGGATACAGTGATTCCCAAATGGAAAGAGTACTTAATAAATTGAGTATTTTTTATACTATAGAAAACGAAAGGTTGATTTTAACTCAAAATGGTCTGGACGCTCTTGAGAAGAAAAAGAATTTTTACCGCGAGCTTATGAATGATGAGTATTATGGCGGGGCAAAGATTTATGATTTTTTATACGACTCAGATTCACACAAGGTTTTAAAACTATAATATGCCAATAAAAGCGTCAGAATTTATACAAAATAGTGATGGTAGTGTTTACCATTTAAATTTATTACCAGAAAATCTTGCAAATACCGTAATTGTTGTAGGCGATCCCGATCGTGTAGAAAGAATTACGAGGCATTTTGATAAAATTGAATTCAAGACAAGAAAGCGGGAATTTCACACCCAAACGGGATATTATAAAGGAAAACGCATTAGCGTAATTTCTACAGGAATTGGTCCTGATAATATTGATATTGTAATAAACGAGTTGGATGCGCTGGTAAACATAGATTTTAAAACCCGGGAGATCAAAAAAGAGATTACAAGTCTGGATATTATAAGAATTGGTACTAGCGGTTCTATTCAGGAGGAAATCCCGGTAGATTCTTTCTTAATTAGTGAAAGTGCTATTGGCTTTGATGGTCTTTTGCATTTCTACGATAGTGAACATATTCAGGATTTAGAGTTTGCAGAAGCTTTTATCAGGCATTTAGATTGGTTCCCTAAAAAAGCAACACCATATGTGATTGGTGGGAGTGAAAAATTAATAAAATGTATGGAAGGCACTGGTATTTATAAAGGAATCACAGGAACTAATATAGGCTTTTATGGGCCGCAAGGTAGAGTTTTACGTTTAGCCCTGGAAGACGATAGAATGAACGATAAATTAGCTTCTTTTACTTTCAACAATAAAAAGATTACTAATCTAGAGATGGAAACTTCGGCTATTTATGGTTTATCAAAATTATTGGGACATCATGCACTTTCTATGAATGCAGTGATTGCAAATCGTGCAGCAGGAACCTTCTCCAGTGACCCTAAAAAAGCAGTAGATGATTTAATTAAATATACCCTCGAACAATTGGTAAAATAAAAGTGTGCATTATTCCTTATAGTGCTACAAGAAATTTAAAGTATTGAATTTTGGCATTTGAAACGAATACAATAAATTTTCTTAACCAAAAACATTAAATAAACAAAGAGACCGATTCATTTTTAAATGAAACGGTCTCTTCTTGATTATAATAAAAATATAACCATCTTAAATACTAAGATAAACTATAAATCATATCCCAGGTCCTGCAAGGTTTGTACAAGAAGGTCGGTATAATATTGGGCCGTATCCCCACCATTTACTTCATATACATAGGCAAATTCGTTTCTATCAGACAAACCATTACTTCCGCTATAATTACCGGTACCATCTTCCACTGCGTGGATAAGCTCTTCAAAGTTATCAAAAGCCGGATGGCCTTGCGTATTTACCTGGAAAATAATTCCACGATAATAATTCATTGGAAAAGATGCTAATCTTCCGCGTAATACAGACATATCGTTATCGAAATTAGCCGTTCTCGTTGAATTTTCATCCCATATAGCCTGGCCACTATGGTAAGTGGTTTCTGCCTCATCCTGGAATACTACGGCAATAACATTGCCATCTGGAGTATCCCCTTCAATATTAAGCATATCGAATGTACCTTCTGTACCATTTTCAATTACACGAACTTTTGCATCATATTCATCTTCATCATTTCCATAAAGTGGTAATAATGCATCTTTCAATAATGTATTTCTCATAGTTTGTAATGGTGATAAAGTACTGTTCATAGAACCTGAGGAATCAAAATATATATAAATTTCGGTATCCTGATCTATAACCGGCGGTGGACCTCCGTTACCATTATCTCCAAAAATATCTGGAGTATCACCTGAGCTACAGCTACCTGCAAAGAAATGGTAATAATCTACAGCATCTTCACCATCAAAGAGCTCTTTTACATCACTATCGGTAAAGGTGCCCTCTCGCACAATTTCTCCATCTATAGTGATTTCAATGTAGTAATCATCCTGCCCTTCGCCATCTGGTAAAAATAAACATAAAGGATCAGAATATTCATCACCCGCATTGTCTGTTTCTACCTCGTTTTCACCAATGTATAAAACATCACCTGTATTGTCTGTACCAGACCAAATATTCACAGAATAATCAGCTACATAGTGTCTTCCACTTTCATCACACCAGTTACCAAAAATACAGAGTTCAATTCCTTCTACTCCTTCTATATCAAAGAACTGATATCCATATAGATTCACCATGCGATCGTCAAAACAAAGTACAGTAACATCTACATATTTTTTAACTCCGGCTCCTAACTCAATATCCATGGGCAATGCCATATCTACCCAGTCTTCCATTGGGCTACCTGCTCCCGGAGCTACCCAAATTAAGTTATCATTTTCATCATAAACAGCGAAATACTCAAGACTGTAACTACCTGGAATAAGTTCAAGATCAGAAGAATATTCTGTAAAATACTCATCTTCACCATCGTTGTCATAATCCCCAGGTGTTGGATTCACTTCTACCACAAGTGGGTCTTCCATGCTCCCAACATCTTCTGGTCCGGTAAGGACCACGTGAACATAAGCTGGTGCTTCTTCAGAACATTCCGGGATATCCTCAAGAGCTTGTTTGGTAGCCGAGTTTTTAATCAGGTCGTTGACAACGGCCCCAAAAGAAAGCGTGGCTACTTCATCGGTGCCATCTACTACTCCAGGGTTCTCATCTTTACTACATGAAACCATAACTAGTGAAAGTACAGCCATGTACATTAAATAATGCCTAAATCTTTTCATAATTTAAATTTTTGGTTAATAAATTGGTTAAACAATCAATCCAGAATCTCCTGGATCTATATTGAATTTTAGAATAATGAGTAGGGCTACCATTAAGGAATCGTAATAAAAAGTTCCGAACAGATCTTTATTCGTTGAAATAAAAGTACTTAGAAGACTTTATTTTTAATATGGAGGAAAACCCTAATTTTAATAGTATTTAAATGGTTCTCAGAAATCTATAGAAGAGTTGCGGTATATTATTCTAAATTATGATCTAGTAATACCAATACAAAACGGCTAAAAAGATGAGTTTTTCAGCACCCGATTTAACACAATATTAAAGGCGAACCTCTAGCCTTATTTGTATTTTTGATTAAACCACTAATCAATAATGCACGAACCACAAGAAATTCCATTAAGGCATAGAGACCTTAACTGGCTTAGCTTTAACGCTAGGGTTTTACAAGAGGCTGAAGATAAGATCAATCCGCTTTATGAGCGGATTCGTTTTTTAGCAATTTTTTCATCTAACTTAGATGAATATTTTAGGGTAAGGGTGGCGCAGCTTAGGCAGATGAAGCGTGTAGAGAAGAGTATTCGAAAAAAACTAGCTTTAAAGCCTTCTAAAATCACTAAAGAAATCCTGGAGGAAGTAAAACTCCAGCAACATAAATTTGGTGAGATTTATAAAAAGCAAATTTTGCCTGAACTAGCTAAAAATGGTATTCGGCTTCTGGATACTAAACATTTTAATGAGATCCAAAAACAGTTTGCAGCAAAATATTTTAAAGAGAATGTAAAAGCTCATATCAAACCTCGAATAATAGACATTGAGGAAGAAAATGAGCTCTTCTTAGAAAACGCCGAGTTATACTTTGTAGTAGGCTTTACGGATAAAGAAAAACTGGGTATTGTAAATATTCCTGTAGAAACCTGCGGAAGGTTTGTAAAACTGAAAGCTGACGGCGAGGAAAACGCTATTACTTACCTGGATGAGATTATTAGGAATCAGATAAGCAGCTTGTTCCAGGATCAAAATATAGAAGGAGTTTACGAAATTAAACTTTCACGTGATGCTGAGCTTTATATTCAGGATATTTATGAAGGTGTTTTAGCTGAAAAGATTTACGACTCCCTTGCACAAAGAACCGATGGGCAGCCTACCCGCCTCCTGTATGATGCCGAAATGCCTGGTTTTCTATACAAAAAGGTTAGGAAACTCCTGAAACTTGGTAAAATTGATATGATGCCCGGTGGTAAATATCATAATTTCAACGATTTCTTTTCGTTCCCGGATCCTACAAATAATCCCGAGCTGCACTATAAGGAAATGCCAGAAATTGAACATAAAGTTTTGGCTAATTCTAAGAATTACTTCAAGACAATCTCAGAAAAGGACCAGGCGGTTCATTTTCCATATATGTCTTTTGCATATGTAGAAAATTTTCTAGAGCAGGCGGTTAACGATAAAGATGTTACAGCCATTAAAATTTCCTTATATCGGGTTGCCGATGAATCCAGGTTAACCAGTTTGCTATTAAAAGCCCTGGAAAAAGGAAAACAAGTTACTGTTTTTGTAGAAGCAAAAGCCAGGTTTGATGAGGAGAACAATATTATTTGGGGACGTAAATTTGAAGAAAAGGGAGCGAATGTAATTTACTCTTATCCCAAAATTAAAGTCCATTCCAAAATTATGCTGGTACAGCGTATGGAAGATGAAGATCTTGTTAATTATTCTTATATAGGTACGGGGAACTTTAATAGTGAAACTTCAAAAATTTACTGCGATCACGCAATTTTCACTTCTAATAAACAAATAGCAAAAGAATTATCGCGTTTGTTTAAAGTATTGGAGGGCGAATTAATTATTCCGCGGGAAAAGAATCTATTGATCTCCCCTTTTTCCACCCGACAGGAGTTTATAAAGCTTATCTATAACGAAATTGATTACGCCCGGGCAGGAAAAAAAGCTAAGATCATTGCAAAGATGAATAGTCTTGAAGATGCCGAAATGATAGATTTACTGTATAAAGCCAGTAATGCCGGGGTAGAAATTAGATTGCTGGTTCGCGGATTTACTTGTTTAATTCCCGGAATTAAAGGTTTAAGTGAAAATATTTATATTACTAGTATTGTAGATCGCTTCTTAGAGCACGGCAGAATTTATATTTTTGAAAATGGTGGTGACCAGAAGATGTACTATGGTAGCGCCGATTGGATGTCACGTAATTTATCACGTAGAATTGAGGTGCTGTCCCCTATTTTAGATAAAGATGTAGCACGGGAATTTAAAGAAATTCTGGATATTCAGCTGAATGATAACGTAAAAGCGAGAATCCAGGATGCTGATGAAAAGAATGATTATGTACAAAAAGGGGAGAATGAAAAACAGGTGCGGTCTCAGTACGAGATTTATAATTATTTAAAAGAAAAGCATAGTTTATGAAAACAATAAAAGTAGGTGGTGTACCAGAACATTTTAATCTTCCGTGGCATTTATGCATAGAAGAAAAACTTTTTGAAGCAAGAGAACTAAATGTAATTTGGAAAGATTTTCCTGGAGGTACAGGTGCGATGAATCAAGCCTTGCGTTCTGGAGAAATTGATGTAGCGGTAATTTTAACTGAAGGAATTTTAAAAGATATTATTTCCGGAAATGAAAGTAAGATCATACAAACTTATATTGGGAGTCCTTTAGTTTGGGGCATTCATGTGGCTGCTGGTTCAAAATATAAATCGGTTGAAGAGCTTAAAAACACAAAAGCAGCAATCAGTAGAAAAGGTAGTGGCTCACATCTTATGGCTTACGTAAATGCTCAAAGACATCAATGGGATACAGATAATCTACAGTTTGAAATAGTAAAGGATCTGGATGGAGCCGTAAAAGCTTTAAGTGAGGATGATGCCCAATACTTTATGTGGGAGCATTTTACCACCAAACCTTTAGTTGATAAACGTGTTTTTAGAAGATTGGCAGATTGCCCAACACCCTGGCCTTGTTTTGTTATCGCCGCTAGAAACGAAACTTTAAAAAATGAACCAGAGCGCATTAAAAAGATGCTGGAAGTTTTAAATAAAGAAACGAAGCGTTTTAAAGATCTACCTAAGATTGCTGAAAAATTATCAGAAAAATATGGTCAGCAATTAGAAGATATTCAAAAATGGCTTGAAATTACATCCTGGAGCCAGGAGCAAATAACTGACGACGAGATAGAAAAAGTTCAGGATAAATTACTAGAACTTAATTTAATCTCAAAAAAACAACCAGTTTCCGAATTTATTCATAATTTGCAGCCATAATTTATCAATCATTCCTCATTAAATGAAAAAACTATTTTTACCGCTACTTTTACTTGTTTCAACATTAACTTTCGCACAAGAAAGTACATCATTTCACAATGAAACTCCCGATAAAAGGGACATTACTCAAAACGAATTAAGCATTGGAGCCTTAAACCTGGTTGCTTTTGGCGCCCTAGACCTTACCTACGAGCGTATTGTAAACAAAAATTCCAGCTGGGCCATCGAGACCTTTATCCAGGCTTTAAACAAAGACAGGGAATCTGTGGATGATGCTTTTTATAAAGATTTCTCGCTAACCGGGAAATACAAATATTTCTTTGGAGACCGTTACGCCCGCGGATTTTATGTTCACGGTTTCGGAATGCTTTCTAGCGGTGAATATGATTCCTATGTGTCTGATTCAAGTGGTTATGGTTCTTATGAATATCAAGATTACACCGATTTCGCACTTGGATTTGGTTTGGGGGGTAAATTTGTTTCTACCGGTGGTTTCTTCTTAGATTTAGGCGCAGGAATAGGTCGAAATTTATTTACTGAAAAATCTCCAACGATTGTGGGCCAGTTTAACGTAAATGTTGGATTCCGTTTTTAGGATCACCAATTTATAGGTTCTTTTCCGTTTTCCTTTAAATAAGTATTTGCTTTACTAAAATGTTTATTACCAAACCAGTAACCGCGATTTGCGCTTAAAGGAGAAGGATGGCCACTAGTTAAAATAAGATGTTTAGAGGAGTCAATTTTGGCTCCTTTTTTTTGGGCATAACCGCCCCAAAGTAAAAAAACCACATTTTCTTTTTCTGCCGAAATAACTTCAATAACCCTATTAGTAAATTGTTCCCAGCCTTTCTTTTGGTGAGATCCCGCCTGGTGAGCCCTGACAGTAAGTGTAGCGTTCAATAATAAAACACCCTGATTCGCCCAGTGTTCCAGATTTCCGGAATCTGGCACAGGCTTTCCAAGATCATGCTTTATTTCCTTAAAAATATTTTGAAGTGACGGTGGCGAAGGAATTCCATCATTAACCGAGAATGAAAGTCCGTTGGCCTGTCCCACACCGTGGTAAGGATCCTGGCCTAAAATCACCACTTTAGTTTTAGAAAATGTAGCATGATCAAAGGCTGAAAAAATATCCTTTCCCTGTGGATAGCAGGTGTTTTCGTTATATTCTGCTTTCACAAAGTTTATAAGATCTTTAAAGTAATCTTTTTCAAATTCATCAGCTAATTCTTTTTTCCAGCTAGGGTGTATCGCTACCTTCATTTTATTAAGTAAATTTGCAGAGCCTCAAAAGTAGGGAAATTTATTTATGATTAAAATTGCACCAAAAAGCCTTATAGACCTTGAATTTCCTGTTGTTTGTCAGCAAATTTCAGACTTATGCATCACAGGACCGGGCAAGGAGAAAGCTTTAAAACTTCAGCCTTATAAAACAGGAAACGCAAGCATTTTTGGACTTCATCAAACCAATGAGTATGTAAGTTCTAAAACAAGGGAAAGTAGAATTCCTAATCATGGCTTTGAAACTATAAAAAACGAACTACGCACTTTAGAGATAGAAGATTCTATTTTGGAAGTGGGTAGCTTCAGGAAAATCTCCAGTCTTTCTGAAACGGTAAACACTCATATTAAGTTTTTTAGAAAATTTGAGGAGTACTATCCCAGTTTATATCAAACCACTTCAGAAGTAGAATATACCAAAGAAATTGTAGAAAATATTGGTCGTGTAATCGATAAATTTGGGGAATTAAAAGATGATGCCTCTCCCCTTTTGCAATCGGTTAGACGTTCTATCAATTCAGTAAAGGGCCAGATAAACTCTAGTTTTGCAAAAGCGCTTACCACTTATCATTCTTACGGATATTTAGATGAAATTCGGGAAAGTGTGGTAGAAAATGTAAGGGTTTTGGCGGTAAGCGCAATGCACCGCCGTAAGGTTAAAGGTGGAATTTTAGGTAACTCTAAAACCGGGAGCATTGTTTATATTCAACCAGAAGCGACTTACCAATATACCCGTGAGCTCAATAATCTTGAGTATGAAGAAAAGGAAGAGATCAAACGGATTTTAAAAGAATTAACCAATAGAATAAGACCGTTTAAACCGCTACTAATAGATTATCAGAATTTGCTTTGCGAGATAGATGTAATTGCAGCAAAAGCAAAATATGCTGAAATGACTAACGGATTACTTCCTAAAATCACTAAAGAGCGCGAAATTCAGCTTAAAGATGCCTATCATCCATTGCTTTATTTAAGCAATAAGAAAAAAGGCGATAAAACCTATCCGCAAAGCATTGAACTCGCAAAAGACAATAGAATTATTGTGATCTCGGGTCCTAACGCCGGTGGAAAAAGTATCACTTTAAAAACCGTAGGCTTGCTGCAGGTGATGCTGCAAAGCGGGATTTTAGTGCCGGTACACGAATATAGTAGAATGTGTCTTTTTGAAAAAATACTTACTGATATTGGAGACAATCAATCTATAGAAAACCATTTGAGTACGTATAGCTACCGACTTAAGAATATGAATTATTTTCTTCGGAAATGTGATGATAGAACACTTTTCCTAATTGATGAATTTGGAACCGGAAGTGATCCCGAACTTGGCGGTGCTTTAGCTGAAACATTTCTCGAGGTTTTTTACGAAAAGGAATCTTTTGGAATTCTCACTACGCATTATGCTAATTTAAAAAAACTAGCGAACGAAATGCCGAATATGAGCAACGCCAATATGCTTTTTGATTCGAATAGTTTGGAGCCTATTTTTAAACTTCAAGTTGGTGAAGCCGGTAGCTCATTTACATTTGAAGTAGCCCAAAAAAATGGGATTCCTTATAGCCTGATTAATCGATCTCGTAAAAAAGTTGAAAAAGGAAAAATAAGGTTTGACCGCAGTATAGCTAATCTTCAAAAAGAACGTTCTAAGCTGCAAAAAACAACAGACTCTTTAAAGACAAAAGAGTTGAAAGCTGCCCAGGAAAAAGATAAACTTGAAGAAACCAACACCAGGATTCAGCAGAAACTGGAAAGTTATCAGGAATTATATGATAGCAACCAGAGACTTATTTATATGGGCCAAAAGGTGAATGAACTCAGTGAGAAATATTTTCAGAATAAAAAGAAAAAAGAACTGATTGCTGAATTTCTGAAATTTGTAGAGATAGAAAATTCTAAACGCAAAAAGGAATCGGCCAAAGAGCGAAAAATACAGAAGGCGAAAGAGAAAAAAGTTCAGCAAGAAGTTAAAAAAGAGGTTTCAGTTATACGGAAAAAGAAAAAAGAAGAAAAGGCTAAAATCACTGAAAAAGAACGCCTGGAAGCGAACAAACCTAAGGTTAATCCTAAGATTGGCGATAGGGTTAGATTAGAAGATAGTCGCTCTGTTGGAACATTAGATAAAATAGAAAAAGGAAAAGCCACGGTAAACTACGGAATGTTCACTACACAGGTAGATATTGAAAAACTGGAACTGGTACAGGCAATGAAAAAGAAATAAAATGGAATTACCAAAAGATAAAAAAATTGTTCTTTTTGATGGCGTGTGCAATCTTTGCAACGGCGCGGTTACTTTTATCATTAAACACGATAAAAAAGATATATTTCGTTTTGCATCCTTACAAAGTGAACTTGGAAAAAACCTGGTAGCCGAAAGAGGAATGGATCCTGAAGACTTAGACTCTATAATCTTAATTGATCCCGGCGTGGCTTATTACAACAAATCTACCGCTGCCCTGGAGATTTCCAGGGAACTTTCTGGCGGTTATTCTTTTCTTAAAAACTTATTATTTATCCCTGAAGGATTACGAGACGGCATCTACAATTTTGTAGCTAATAATCGCTATAAATGGTATGGCAAAAAAGATTCCTGTATGATACCTACCCCAGAGTTAAAGGGTAAATTCCTTGATTAAGTTTTTTCCTTCTCTTTTATTTTATTAGTAGTCTAATCTTCATCTCGCTTGGGGTGGTAATCATCATCCCATTCTTTTACATTTGGTGGCCCCATCTTGTTTACAGATTTAGCAACCATAAGAGAAACTGCGGCATCACCGGTTACATTTACAGTTGTTCGACACATATCCAGAGGCCGGTCTACTGCAAATATAAGCGCCAATCCTGCTTCCGGAATTCCCGCTTGTGCGAGTACTATTACAAGCATCACCATTCCCGCTCCTGGCACAGCTGCAGAGCCTATGGATGCTAAAGTAGCGGTAGCTATAATTCCAAGTTGCGCAGCAAAGCTAAGGTCCATACCAAACGCTTGTGCAATAAAAACGGCTGCAACAGCCTGATAAAGACTTGTACCATCCATATTAATTGTGGCTCCAATTGGTAGAACAAAGCTGGATACTTCAGGGCTAACGCCCATATGCTCCTCTACCCGCTCCATAGTTACCGGTAAGGTTGCGGCACTGGAACTGGTTGAAAAAGCTAATAATTGCGCAGGCGCTATTCCATTTATAAAGAAGGATGGTTTGTTTTTAGTAACAATCCATACCAATAAAATGTAAAACCCAATCATTAAAGCCAAACCTATAAGTACAGTTACACCATACATGGCCAGGGCAGCAAAAAGATCGGTACTTGGGGATTCTACGACCAATGCAGCTAATAATGCAAATACACCGTAAGGTGCAGCCAACATTATTAAATCAATCATTTTGAGAATTACTTCATTAAAACCATCAAAGAAGTCTTTTACCGGTTTTGCTGCTTTTTCAGGAATAAGAATAAGTCCAATTCCAAAGAAAATAGCGAAGAAAATAACCTGTAACATATTGGCATTATCACCTGCAGCGGCAAAAATATTATCTGGAACAATATCTTCTAAAGCCTGTAATGGCCCAGATTCTCTTTGCTTATCGGCATTGGCCTTAATACCTGAGGCATCACCTTCGTAACTTGTTATTAAATCTTGTTGTGTTTCTGCTGTAATAGCATTCCCCGGTTTAATAAGGTTCACCATACCAAGACCTATAGAAACTGCTATTACAGTGGTAAAAATATAAATACCAATAGTACGTGCTCCCATTTTAGAAAGCTTGGAAATATCTTTAAGGTCTGAAATTCCTTTAATTAAAGAGGCCAAAATAAGTGGTACAGCTATAAGTTTCAGCGCATTGATAAAAATATTACCAAAGGGTTTTATCCAATCTCCAACAAACTCTTCTCCCCAGCTAAAATTTGTAAGAACAAGGGCAAATACAACCCCTGCAGCCATTCCAAGTAAAATCTGCCAGTGCAGTGCAAGTTTCTTCATGCGATATAAATTTCAGGATTTAAATCAATTAAATTTTTGAACTTTTATTCTGAAGTAAGTAATCGGCAATCACCAATGCTGCCATAGCTTCAACTATAGGCACAGCTCTTGGTACCACACAGGGATCGTGTCTTCCTTTTCCCTGCATTTCAACATTTTCGCCTTTTTTATTTATAGTTTCTTGTTTTTGCATAATCGTAGCCACCGGTTTAAAGGCTACATTAAAATAAATGTCCATCCCATTAGAAATCCCACCCTGTATTCCTCCGCTTAGGTTAGTTTGGGTAGATCCATCTTCATTAAAGAGATCGTTATGCTCGCTACCTTTCATTTTAGTGCCTTCAAAACCGCTTCCGTATTCAAAACCTTTAACCGCATTTACGGAAAGCATTGCTTTTCCTAATTCGGCGTGTAGTTTATCAAAAACGGGTTCTCCCAGACCTTTCGGCATGTTCTTGATCACGCACTGTACAGTACCTCCTACCGTATCTCCGTCTTTTTTAATCTTTTTTATATATTCTTCCATTTTTGCTGCTGAAGCTGGATCTGGACAGCGTACGGCGTTTGTTTCAATAAGCGAAAAATCAAGCTCTTCTATACTTTTATCCATGCCTATCTTTCCTACCGAAGCTGTAAAGGCATTAAACTGAATATCCTTTAAAAATTGCTTGGCTATAGCACCGGCCACTACCCTAGAGGCAGTTTCCCGCGCAGAAGATCTTCCGCCTCCCCTGTAATCGCGCACGCCATACTTTTCATCATACGTATAATCGGCGTGGCTGGGACGATAGGTATCTTTTATATGTGAATAATCTTTAGATTTCTGATTGGCATTTTTAATTACAAAACCAATTGGGGTACCCGTGGTTTTTTCTTCAAAAATTCCAGAATAGAACTCTACGGTATCAGGTTCTTTTCTTTGCGTTACAATAGAAGATTGGCCAGGTTTTCTTCGATTAAGCTCAGTTTGAATTTGTTCTAAATCTAATTGAATTCCAGCCGGACACCCGTCTATTATTCCGCCAATTGCCTGCCCGTGGGATTCTCCAAATGTGGTAAGTTTAAATAATTTTCCGAAGGAATTTCCTGCCATTTTTTTGATTTTGAACAAATGTAATTTTTTCAGACAATATTTAAAAATGTATCTCCATTTAATATTAATCTAACAAAAAGCTGACATATTAATGATTTGGTAAATATTCAATAAAATTAATTGAAGATATTAAACTGCTGTTTTAGTGTTATTTGTATAAAAAGAAACATAGTATTGTTTAGTAAGAGAAAGCCAGAAATAGTAGTGATTTCAGATGTGCACCTAGGAACCTTTGGTGCTCATGCCGCAGAACTATGCGAATATCTGGGAACCATACAACCTAAAAAGCTAATTCTTAACGGAGATTTTATTGATATTTGGCAGTTTAGAAAAAGTTATTTCCCTAAATCTCATCTAGAAGTAATTAAAAAGATTATTGATCTTAGTAATACCGGTACAGAGGTGGTTTATATTACCGGTAATCACGATGAGTTTTTAAGAAAATTTAGTGATTCCCAAATTGGGGATCTACGAATTACCGATAAATTAGTCTTAGACCTGGATGGTAAAAAAGCCTGGTTTTTTCACGGAGATGTATTTGATGTTGGAATTCACAAAGCAAAATGGATCGCTAAACTTGGTGGTTGGGGCTACGATTTATTGATCTTGATGAATCGTTTTTTAAACCTGATTTTGGTAAAAATGGGTAAAAAAAAATATTCACTCTCTAAGAAAATTAAAAACAGTGTAAAAAATGCTGGGAAGTTTATAGCTAACTTTGAGAAAACAGTATCAGACCTGGCCATTGAAAATGAATATAAATATGTTATTTGTGGCCATATTCACCAGCCTAAGATTATTAGGAAAACCACTAAAAAAGGAACTTGCTTATATTTAAATTCAGGAGATTGGCTAGAAAACCTTAGTGCTCTTGAGTATGAAAATGAGAAATGGAACCTTACCTATTATAAAGAACTAAAGCCGCTACAAAAACCTCTTGTAGCGGCAGTAACCATTTTTAAAAGAGATTAAACCAAAGCTTCCCTTAAAATACTCACCGGATGCTTCGCATTTCTTTTTGTCCCGTCAAAAATTTGATGTCGGCAGCTCGTTCCATTAGCTGAGATCACGGTTTCTACAGGTGCTTTTCTAACTGCCGGGAACAAGGTTTGTTCACCAATATTCATACTTACTTCGTAATGCTCTTTTTCATAACCAAAAGAACCTGCCATACCACAACAACCCGATGGGATTATACTTACTTTAAAGTTCTTCGGAAGATTAAGTAGGTCAAATGTCACTACTGTATTAGAAAGCGCTTTTTGGTGACAATGCCCATGTATTTTAATAGTTTTTTCTTCTGAAGTAAATTGGCCAGGGTTTATATTACCAAGTGCGATTTCCTTTTTTAGGAATTCTTCAATTATAAAAGAGTTCTTTGCCAGGTTTTCGGCTTCTGGTTTATTGTTGGCTAGACGTAAATATTCATCCCGAAAAGTTAAAATTGCAGATGGCTCCAAGCCAATTAAAGGAGTTTCTTCAGAAATTATATCTTTAAAAATATTGATGTTTTTATTTGCAAAAACCTTTGCTTCTTCTAAAAAGCCTTTCGAGATATGGCTTCTGCCGCTTTCTTCGTGTTTTATAATCTCTACCCGATAATTGAGATGATATAGTAACTCGAGTGCATCAATACCAATTTCTGAATCCAGGAAATTAGTAAATTCGTCATTAAAAAAATACACTGTTTTGATAGGTTTTTCTATCTGAAAACGCTGTTTATTCTTTTTATAATAATTTGAAAGTGTTTGTTCTGCTAAATTTGGGAGATTTCTTTCTGGAGCAACCCCCATTATTTTTTTAGCGATACCGGAAGTCACTGAGTTTTTAAAGAAAAAATTAGCTATTCCCGGAGTTTTTGAGGCAATACCATTCATTTTTCCATTATTTGCAAAAAGCTTACTCCTTAAACTTTTTCCGTTTTCCTTTTGATACTGGTATTGAAATTCGGCTTTTAGAGCAGCTACATCTACACTGGATGGACATTCGCTTTTACAACCTTTACAACTAATGCAAAGATCAAAAGCTTCTTTTATTTCCTCGTGATTAAACCTATTACTTTTATCTGAATTGGTTAAAAATTCCCGTAATGTATTTGCCCGGGCGCGTGTGGTATCTTTTTCATCCTTGGTAGCACGATAACTTGGGCACATGGTACCGCCCGATTCCGCCGATTTTCGGCAATCGCCGCTACCGTTACATTTCTCAGAAAGCTTTAAAATCCCTTCCGATTCAGAAAAATCCATCAAGGTAGAAATCTCCGGCTCTTTTCTATCAACCTCATACCTTAAGGAGGTATCCATTGGAGCGGTATCTGTTATTTTTCCGGGATTAAAAATATTATGAGGATCAAAAGTGAACTTAATATCCCGAAGTAGTTCATAATTTTTAGAGCCAATCATCATTTCAATAAACTCAGCTCTTACCCTACCGTCTCCATGCTCACCGCTTAAAGAGCCGTTATATTTTTTCACTAATTTGGCAACATCGGTAGTGATACTTCTAAAGAGCTTTACGTCTTCAGATTTTTTTAAATTTAATATTGGGCGTAAATGTATTTCACCGGCTCCGGCGTGTGCATAATACACCGCATCCTGCCCGTAATTTTTCATTATCTCGGCAAATTCTGAAATATAATCGGCGAGGTAAGGAATGGCTACTGCCGTATCTTCTATACAGGCTACAGCTTTCTTATCTCCTACAATATTACCCAAAAGTCCAAGTCCGGCCTTTCGTAATTCCATAGCCAGGTCTATTTGCCCACCCATTAAAACAGGGTAAGCATAACTTAAATTAGCCTCTTTTAAGGTATCTAAGACCCTTCGACTTTGTTCCTGGACTTCTTCAGTAGTATTTGCCCTAATTTCCAGCATTAAAATTGCCTTAGGATCGCCTTCTATAAAAAATCGGTTTTCCTTATATTTTAAATTTTGTTTAGTACAATCAAGGATAGTTTTATCCATCATTTCGCAAGTAAACAGCGAATGTTTCATTACCGGAACTACGGCTTGCATACAGCTCTCTATGCTGTCAAAATGGGCAGCGATCATCGCTGCCTGTGGTGGTTGAAGCTCATCCAGTTTTAAGGTGATCTCAGTAGTAAAAGCTAGCGTGCCTTCACTCCCACATAATAATTTACATAGGTTTAAAGCTTCGTTAGAATCTTCAGAAAAAACATCGGCATAGAGTAATTCATCTATTGCGTAACCCGTATTCCTTCTATGTAAGCTCTTAGGTGGAAACTTTGCTATAAGTTCGTTTTTATTTTCTTCGGAAGAGAGTTGCTCATTTATTTTTCGGTAAATCTCACCTTCCAGGTTCTGCAGTTTTAATTTTTCCTGAAATTCTTCTGCAGAAATATCTTTAAATTCAGCTTCGGTGCCGTCACTTAAAATAGTCTTTAAAGAAACCAACTTTTCCCGGGTTGTACCGTATTTTATAGAGGTAGTTCCACTGGAATTATTTCCTACCATTCCGCCAATCATGCATCGGTTTGAGGTTGATGTATTTGGGCCAAAAAACAAACCGTATTCTTGCAATACTCTATTTAAATCATCGCGAATTACTCCTGGCTGTAAACTTACCGTTTTGGCTTTATCATCAATATTTAGAATTTTTGTAAAATGTTTAGAAACATCTACTACAATCCCATCTCCCACACACTGGCCCGCCAAAGAAGTTCCGGCTGTTCGCGGTATAAGTGAAGTTTTATTAGTTTTCGCAAATTTTATTAATAGTTTTAAATCTTGCTCGTTTTTGGGGTAACAGACTGCTAAAGGCATTTCGCGGTAAACAGAAGCATCTGTTGCATAAATGGAACGCCATAATTTATCGTCATATAACTGACCCTCAATTTCCTGAGCTAATTGGTGAAGTTTTGCTTTCATAATTGTGGATAAAAATAGAGAATTTCTCCTAAAGGGCTTAACAGATTTTTAAGCAATATTAACAATAGATTGGCGTAAGATCCGTTTCATATGATGTTTTAACATTTAAATTTGCCGACAATTCTAAAAACGCTAACTATGAAAAAATTAATTTTATTTGCCGCTTTTGTAATCGGTGCAACATTTTTTAATCAAGCTGAAGCACAAAGCATTTCAGATAACGCACTAGGACTAAGATTTGGTGGTGGTGATGGTGTAGGAGCCGAAATTTCTTATCAGAGAGCTTTAGGAACAAACAACAATCGTTTAGAACTAGATCTTGGTTGGAGAGATAATAGCGATTATGATGCTTTTAAGCTTACCGGTCTTTACCAATGGGTTTGGAATATAGAAGGTGGTTTTAACTGGTATGTAGGTGCCGGTGCCGGACTTTTGGGAGTTGATGACACCCGTTTCAACGACAGAGATGGTGATGATGGAACTTATATTTTCCTTGCCGGTGATATTGGTATAGAATATAACTTCGATATTCCATTACTACTTTCTCTAGACTTTAGACCAGAATTTGGTTTATATAGTGATAATGATGTTTTAAATCCTTTTTCTCCAGATATTGCTCTTGGAGTAAGATACCAATTCTAAATAAAGACAGGAATAGAAAACTAAAAGAGGCTGATTTAAATCAGCCTCTTTTTTTATACTTTAATTTGTAATGCTTTTTCATAAATATCTTCATAGAGCGGCACTATATTTTTTATATCAAATTTCTCGGCTACATGACGAGCACCCTGCTTAAATTTTTCAAGGGTTTCTTCATTTTCTAGAATTTTTAGAGCGTTAGCAGCCATCTCATGCACATGCCCAACCTTGCTTAAATAGCCTGAAACTCCATTGATATTTACCTCGGGCAAACCGCCTGTATTTGTAGACACTACGGCAACTCCATTAACCATCGCTTCTAGAGCTGAAAGTCCAAAACTCTCTTTCTCTGAAGGCAATAGAAATAAATCGGAAAAGCACAGGATTTTATCTATTTCATGACTTTGCCCCAAAAACATCACTTTATTAGAAATATTGAGTTCATCAACTAAATCTTCTGCAGCTTCCTTCTCAGGCCCCTCGCCTACCATCATTAATTTCGCATCTATTTTCTTCTGAATTTCAAAAAAGATTTTAATCACGTCATCTATTCGCTTAACCTTTCTAAAATTACTAATGTGGGTAATGATTTTCTCTTTTTTATCGGCCATCATTTCCCGCTGGCAATCTGTAAACTCCTTTTTGTCGTATTTGCTACAGTCAATAAAATTAGGTACTACTTGAATTTCATTCTTAATTTTAAAAAACTTTAGCGTGTCTTCTTTTAAACTTTCAGAAACCGAAGTTACCACATCGCTATTATTAATGCTAAAAGTTACTGCCGGCTTATAGAATGGATGGTTTCCAACCAAAGTAATATCTGTACCGTGAAGCGTGGTGACCATAGGTAAGTTAATGCCTTCTTCAGCAAGCATCTTTTTTGCCATATACCCCGCATAAGCGTGAGGAATAGCATAATGAACATGTAACAGTTCTATTTTAAATTGTTTTACCACATTTACCAACTTACTACTTAAAGCAAGTTCATAAGGCTGATAATGAAAAAGAGGATATTCTGGTACGTGTACTTCATGAAAACGCACATTCCCCGATAACTGATCTAAGCGAACAGGTTGGCTGTACGTAACAAAATGTATTTCGTGACCGCGTTTAGCAAGGGCTAAACCCAGCTCTGTGGCTACCACTCCACTACCACCAAAGGTAGGATAACAAACAATGGCTATTTTCATTAAATTTTATTTACTCGATATTCGAGATTTAAATGCTGCAAAGCTTGCTTCGCAGCCAAAAATAATTTTTCTAAAACTACCTTATAAGCGCATTCCGAGGTAGTTGCACGGCAAACGAGCTATTTTACACAAGGCCGAATATATTTTATATGATTAAGCCTTAAAGACTTTATCCTGTATATGAGAAAGTCATTGCTTAAAAATCTATAGCTTCATAAATCACTTTCTGTATTCTTGATCTCACATCTTCCCTAATTAATGTTCTATTAGTAGCATCAGGAAAAGTTCGATTAGACAAAAATACATAAACAATTTCTTCTTCCGGGTCTGCCCAGGCAAAGGTGCCTGTAAAGCCGCTATGACCAAAACTTTCCATAGAAAGGCAATTGCAGGTTGGACCAGAAGTACCCAACTGGGGTTTGTCGAATCCAACGCCGCGCCTTACATCCTTATCACAATAATAACAAGTATTAAACTTAGAGATTGTTTCCCCTTCTAAATATCTTTTACCTCCATACACCCCCTTATTAAGATAAAGGTGCATTATTTTAGCTACATCGTTAGCATTGCTAAAAAGACCGGCGTGACCACCAATACCTCCTTGTAAAGCCGCACCCTGATCATGTACCACCCCTTGAATAAGTTGCCTGCGCCAAAGTTTATCAATTTCGGTAGGAACTATTTGTTCTAAAGGAAATCTTGTAGTTGGTAAATAACCTGTATAGCTAGCTCCCAAAGGTTTATAAATTTTCTCCTGGGTAAGATTATGCAGAGTTTGATTGTAATAAGCTTCCAGGTAATATTTGAGGATATGAAAAGGAAGGTCACTGTATTTATAATCAAGCCTGCGTTCCAAATCACTATCTCTTATAATATTAATGATACTATCTTGCATATCATTTCTAAGATACATTTCATTTGCAACCTTTGTATTAAATTCTGCTGAAGGGGTTTTATGAAAATATTCTTTAGACGGTAACCTGGTTTTTCTATCTATGGTATTAATATGAAACGGAATCCAGGATTTTAATCTTGCATAATGCATTAACATATCCTGCAACCTAATATTTGCCTTGTTGGAATTTTGAAAGGCAGGCATCATCTCACCTAATTTGGTATCAAAACTTACAATTCCTGTTTCTTCCTGCTCCATAATTAAAGGCAAGGTTGCAAGGATTTTGGTTAACGAAGCCAGATCATAAATAGAGGTATCTGAAACCGGAATTTGTTTATTATAAGTATGGTATCCAAAGTTTTTGTTATAAACAATTTTACCTTTTCTGGCTACTAGAATTTGAGCACCCGGAGTCATCTTTTTGTCTATGGCTTCGCTTATAATGCTGTCTATTCTATTTAATTTATAAGAGTTAAGACCAACAGTTTCGGGTAACCCATAAGACAGCCTTTCTATATTATTTGTTTGATAACCGGTACCTTCAGGGAAATTATTTCCAATACTTACCGGAAGCTTTCCAATGGCTCCAATGGCACCAAAAATTAACTGGGCAGCCTTTTCTTGTGCAATGTTATGGTTTTGATAATTCACCAAAATACCCTCCAACTCCTGGAGACCGCGAAGTTCGTTTAAAGCATATGGGCTGGAGAACAGACTTAATATAGATTTATTTTCTTTGGCTATTTGATTAATCCAGTGCAATTCAGCCGGGGAAAATTTATAGGAAGCCCAGGGGTTATTATTAGATTTATGATAACCAAGAATGACTAAATCATAATCAGCCAGTTTATTTTGTAAATCATTTAATCTGGTGGCAGAGACCCAATCTACTGCTGCATATTTTCTTAGTTCTCTTAAAAAAGTGCTTCCATTTGCATCACCAAAATTTACATAGGCTATCCTGGTCTCGGCGAGGTCTTTAATAGGTAAAACAGCCTTATTATTTTTAATGAGGGTTAATGCGCTTTCATAAAGTCTTTCTAACAAAGCCTGGTCGCGTATAGTATTTAGTTCTTCGTAGAGAAAATTTTCCTGAACTGCTTTTTCTCTATTCAAACCAGCTTTGTACTTTGCCTGAAGTATTTTTTTTACAGAATGCGCTAATCGTGCAGGAGTAATAATATTATTCTTACGGGCGTTGATCAATACTTCTGAAGCCACTTCAATGTTTTCTGGCATCAAAAGCATATCGTTTCCTGCCAAAAAAGCTCTTAATTCCGCATCGCCGGGTTCGGTGTTGTTTGTGAGCCCCTTCATATTAAGCGCATCGGTAAAAACGAGACCTTTAAAATTCATTTTATCCTTTAAAAGATCTGTTATCACGGCTTTTGAAAGCGAAGTTGGCGTATTGCGGTTTTCCTGAAGCGCAGGTACATTTAAATGTGCCACCATCACGCTGGAAAGTCCGTGGGCAATTAATGGATAATAAGGATACAATTCTAAATCTTCCAGTCTCTTTTTTGAAAAAGGAATAGTAGGTAGGGTTTTATGGGAATCTGCATCAGTATCTCCATGGCCGGGAAAATGTTTAGCACTAGATAAGACTCCTTCTCGATGCATTCCGCGCATAAAAGCGAGGGATTTTTCAGCTACATTTATTTTGTTTTCGCCAAAACTCCGGTTTCCAATAATTGGATTATTTGGATTGGTATTTATATCTACCACCGGTGCAAAGTTAATATGCACGCCTAAACGTTTGGTATTGCGCGAAATTGCGGCACCGGCATCTTCAAGTAATTTGTTATCCTGAATTGCGCCAAGAGTCATATTCCAGGGTAGAGCAAAGGTAGAATCCAGGCGCATAGCCAGCCCCCATTCTGCATCCATTCCTATAAGCAATGGTGTTTTAGAAATCTCCTGGAATTCGTTTGTTAATTTTGCCTGTCTTAAAGGCCCGCCTTTAGAAAAAATAACACCACCAATATTTTCCTCGCTAATGTATTTTTTTGCTTCTTCTATATAAGTTTTACTACTTTCAGAAGAAATGCTTATCATAAACAATTGCCCAATTTTCTCTTGAATGCTCAAAGAATTGTACACGCTATCTACCCATTTTTCTTGTGCATCTATATCATTAGTGAGCAAAGGGTTATTTTGCGCATTAAGCTGAGAGAAAACAAAAAGAAAGCAGGTTAAGAGTAAGATTTTCGGATCAAAAATACGTGTCATCAATTAAGAAAACGCTTGTGCCAACTTTCAGAAGCAGGAACTTCCCAATCTGAAAGAAATTCAGCTTTATTATTTACCAGGTTATTAAAAACAATAGTTTTAGGTGAGACCGCTTTTTGTTTGGCCATTTTCCTAAAATCTGATAAAGTTTTGTAAGCTATGAATTCTCCCTGTTTATAAGAGACATTCATTTTATCTAAAAGATCTACATCAAATTCTTTCTCTAGCTGTTGAATAAAATGTACTGAAGCATCTATTGAGCAACCAGAAGCAGCATTTACTTGCTGGTCTAGTGCCAGAATAATAAAACGTTTGTATTTAATGAGGTAGCCCGCCTGCAATTTGGCCCCATGAGCCGTCCATTGGGTTACAAATTGGTTTAAACGGGATTGTATTTCTTCCAATTCTTCACTGGTGAAAGATCGGTTTGCCTGGTATATCCAAACTCTTGAAGAGTCAGGTAGGTTCTCGAATGGTACTAACATAAATTGCTAAAATTAGATTTTCACAAAACTAGTTGATTTAGCTTATGTCTCAAATATAGTTATGTCTTTTAACGTTTCATTTTTTACTCGATAATCGAGATTAAATGCTCCGAGGCTTGCTGGAAATGAGATTATATTTTCCAAAACCAATGCTTCATGAGCTTGCTTCTAAGTTTTTATTGAAATTTTGAATAAAAAGCTAAAAAGCCTGAGAATATATCCCAGGCTTTTTATATTGTTTCAAATTGAAAAATTTTCTAAAGATCGTGGGCGTTTGCAATAAGTTCTGCAACATCCATCACCTCTACACTATCCTCTTTATTCTTACCTTTTACTCCATCTGTCATCATGGTGTTACAAAATGGGCAACCGGCAGCAATGACCTCAGGTTTTACTTCCATGGCCTGCTCGGTTCTTTCTATATTTACATCTTTATTTCCAGGCTCCGGTTCTTTAAACATCTGTCCACCACCGGCTCCGCAGCAAAGTCCGTTAGATTTACATTTACGCATTTCTACCAGCTCTACTTCCAGTTTCCTAAGTAAATCTCGTGGGGCTTCATATTCTCCGTTAGCACGGCCTAAATAGCAAGGATCATGGAAAGTAATACGCTTTCCTTTAAATTTTCCGCCTTCAACTTTTAGTTTACCTTCATTTAAAAGAGCTTTTAGGAATTGAGTATGGTGCATTACTTCGTAATTACCACCTAAAGCAGGATATTCGTTTTTTAGGGTATTAAAACAATGAGGACAGGCAGTTACTACTTTTTCTATTTCATAACCATTAAGCACCTCTATGTTTGTTGCAGCCTGCATTTGAAAAAGAAATTCGTTTCCAGCTCGTTTTGCGGGATCACCTGTACAGCTTTCCTCGGTTCCTAAAACTGCAAAATCTACTCCAGCTTCATGTAAAAGTTTTACAAAAGCTTTAGTAATTTTCTTTGCTCTATCATCAAAACTACCGGCGCAACCAACCCAAAATAGAACTTCGGGTTTTTTACCTTCTGCCATATACTCGGCCATTGTGGGTACTTTTAATGCTTCTGCCATATCTAATTCCTTTTAATTTATTTATAGAACCTGATGATTCTATACTCAAAAACTGCTTTTTTAAATCTTGCGTGCTTAAGAAAAATCAATTTTCCTTTGCCCAATTCAATCTGTCTTGTTGATTATAAGGCCAGGGCGCACCATTGTTCTCAATATTTGTCATTGCAATAGCAAGCTCGTTTGGAGCAGCACTTTCTTCCATCACTAAATAACGGCGCATATCTAAAATAATAGATAGTGGGTCTATTCCCACAGGACAGGCTTCTACACAAGCATTACAACTAGTGCAGGCCCAGAGCTCTTCACGCAATATAAAATCGTCTAGCAATTGCTTGCCGTTATCTTCGTATTTTCCCTTTGTATTGATAATTTCACCTACCTCTTCCAGCCTATCTCTGGTATCCATCATAATTTTTCTCGGAGAGAGTTTCTTACCGGTTTGGTTTGCAGGACACTCGGCTGTACATCTACCGCATTCTGTACAGGTATAGGAATTTAATAGTTGCACCTGGTTAAGATCAAAAACATCTGAGGCTCCAAATTTTTCTGGTTCCGCGTCTTCCTCGTCCCCAGCCGGAGCTGCAAAAGGATCGGCATCTGGATCCATCATTAACTTAACTTCATCTGTAACAGCTTGTAAACTATCCATCTCACCCTGTGGACGAAGTTTTGAAAAATAAACGTTTGGAAAAGCAAGTAGTATGTGTAAATGTTTTGAATAATACAGATAATTTAAAAAGAAAAGGATACCTAAAATATGTAACCACCAGGCTGCTCTTTCAATAATAATGAGTGTTGCATTGCTCATTCCTTCGAAAATAGGCAATAAGAATTGACTAATAGGGAAAGCTCCCGTAATTCCAGCTTCACTGGCGTAATGTGGCACTCCATTTAATTGAAGTTGATAATCTGTTGCGTTCATTACCAGGAAAAGCACCATAAGTACCATTTCAAAATAAAGAATATAATTAGCATCGTTCTTTGGCCAGCCTTTTAGTTCCCTGCTTAAAAAGCGGTAAATGTTAAGGAAATTTCTTCTTATCCAGAATACGATTACTCCTATAAGAACTAATAATGCAAGGATTTCAAAAGAGGCGATTAATATATTGTAAAAACCACCCATAAACGAAAGTACACGGTGCGTACCGAATAAACCATCTATTATAATTTCAAGAACTTCAATGTTAATAATTACAAAGCCTACATAAACAATCACATGAAGAAAACCAGATATTGGTTTTCTTACCATTTTGCTTTGACCAAACGCAATTCTGGCCATTTTAGCGAAACGTTCTCCTTTATTATCACTTCTATCTACTTCCTTTCCTAGCTTGATGTTTCTTATTAACCTACGAATGTTTCTTATAAAAAAACCGATTCCGGCTACAAGGGCAACTAAAAATAAGACTTGGGCAATAATTTGCATGGTTGTTTATTTAATTGAATCCTTCTCTTTAGGTTCCTGGTATGGCTCTGGATTTTTTCCGAATACAGAAAAATGAACATATCGTTTAGGATTCAGTTTTACGTCTTGTAGTAATTGCTCCAACTGTTTAGTAGCATTGTCCAGGTTATTATAAACGGCATCATCATTAATTAACTTCCCTGCGGTACCTTCTTTATTGTTTAATTTATCTGAAACACTTTCAAAATCAGCTACTACTTTTTCAAGGTCTTTGGTGATCTTACCAATGTCCATTTGCGTTAAAGTATCTGAAAAAGAATTAAAATTGGTAGTCATTTCATCCAGATTGGTAAATGTTCTATCTAATTTCCCTGAATTTCTTCCTACAATTCCCTCTAAAGTATTTGCGGTAACTTTAAATGAAGCTACTGTGGCGTTAAGATCTTTAAAGGTATTTCGAATATTATATCGAGTACTGTCGTTTAAAATTTTATTAACGGCCGTCACTAATGAATCAGCACTCACTATAGTATTTTCAACCTTTTCTTGAAGTGGAGTCAATCTATCATTTACCAATTCCATGATACCTTCTTCAATCTCACTATTTAAAGTGTCTCCAGTTTTCGCCATGCCACCCTGCTTATAATCAGGAATAATAGCTAAAGACTTTCCACCAATTATATTACCACCATAAATTTGAGCGATACTATTTTTTGAAAACTGAAAGTCATTTTCTACTGTAAAACTTACTACAAGAGTTCCTTTTTGGTCTAAAAAGTTAATTTTTGTAACCTGGCCTACCTTAAGACCATTAATAGTAACGGCTGAGGAAGGTGAAAGTCCTTCTACATCATTATAAACCGCATGAAAAGTTCTACTGGATTCCAGTAGGTTTTTACCTTTTAAGAAACTATAACCAAAAATAAGTAGGAGAATAGCAATTATTGCTAGTAAGGCAGTTTTTACTTCACGTGTAAATTTCAAGAGCTTTTTTTTTGTATAAGAGCAAATTTAGAAATAAAAATAGAAAATTAGCGTTAATTCACTTTGATTTTAACGCGTCATTAACTGTAATCTTAGTGCCATCTTTAAAAGCTACAATGTAACTTGAAGGATATCCATTTTGCTTAGCTTCCTTATGAAGTTCATTTATTTTGGTGTAATTAGAAGTAGCTCCATAATAATATTTGTATAAGCCATCTTCCCTGGATCGCTCTACATTTTGCAAGCCTTTAAAATTGTATGCTTTAGTTTCCAGTCTTTTAGATCCTGCCGCCAATTGGATTTTAAAAGTAATATCATCATAAATCTCGTTTTCAAGACTAGTATTGGATACTGAAACCTGACCTATATTTTCCAGGCTGGAGAGATTAATACTACTTGCGTATTTATCTATAGCTTCTACTATAGCCGCTGCCATTTTATTTTGCCCTCCTGTACTATTTAAATAGGGACCTTCGTGATTATTGGTCAAAAACCCCGTTTCTATAAGAACACTAGGCATAACTGCATTTTTTAATACCAGGAAACCGGCTTGTTTCACGCCCCGATCTTTCCTCTTTAAATCGTTGGTAAAGTTTTTCTGAACAAAATCAGCTAAAAGTATGCTTTGGTTTAAATATTCTTCCTGCATTAAAGCCATTCCAATATAGGATTCTGGGGAATTGGGATTAAAACCTCCATAGGTTACTTCATAATCTTCCTCCAAAAAGATCACAGAGTTCTCTTTTTTAGCTACTTCAAAGTTTTCTTTGGTTTTATGGAGTCCCAGCACGAAGGTCTCGGTACCATACGCCTGGGAGTTATGGGCGTTACAATGTACAGACACAAAAAGATCGGCGTCAGCCTCATTAGCTATTCTGGCCCTTTTATCTAAAGGAATAAAAACATCAGAATCACGAGTATAAATTACTTCTATACCACCTTTTCTTTCTAAAGCTTTACCAATTTTTAAAATAATATTGAGTGCAATATCCTTTTCCTTAAAGCCATTCCCCATATTTCCAGGATCTTTCCCGCCGTGACCGGCGTCAAGCACAACGATAAAACGATCTCGGGGTTTATCGTTAAAAGCAAGTAAGCATTGTAAGCTTGTAAGAAAAATAAAGAAAAATACGAAAAGTTTAAGTAGGTTCGTTCTCATAAAAAGTTAACGCTAAATTTATGCTGATTATTTTAATTACTTTTTTTCAGCCATTCTCAAATCTAAGCTGAAAAAATATATGTAATTTTGAAATTGCAAAAAGCAAGCCATTCTTTACAAAAATAGCACTTAGAGCATTGCAAACAAACATACCCAACATACTTTTTTGCTGTATATTTATACTGCTTCCTTTCGTTTATATAAACGCTCAGGAAATAGGAAACAATACCGAAATAAATTTAGATGCCAAAGAAAGAGATTCCATCGTTACTGTTGGTGACTCCTTGCCTCTTGCCCAAACCATAAAAGCAACAGATAGTATTTTGGGTGACTCTTTACAGGTTGCACAAAAAGGAAATCAGCTTATTACCGATGCGGTTAAATATGAAGCTAAAGATTATATGCGTATTAGCCAAAAAGAAAATAGAATGTTTCTCTATAATGAGGCACAGATTATTTATGGAGATATGCAAATTAATGCAGGCCTTATTATTATAGACAATGATAAAAATGAAGTTTATGCTTATGGAATCCCTGATTCTACCGGCTCCTATTCTCAAAAACCCGTTTTTGTACAGGGAAATCAAACTGTAGAACCAGATTCTATTCGCTTTAATTTTGATACTGAAAGAGCTCTGGTGTACAACTCCAGAACACAACAGGCTAATTTTAATGTTAAAGGCGAAGTCACTAAACGTGAAAACGACTCGGTATATTTTATGGAAAATGTACGTTTTACTACTGATGAAGATTTAGAAAATCCAGATTATTTTTTCTATGCCAGACGTATAAAGTTTGTACCAGACAAGAAAATTGTAGCCGGACTTGTTAATATGTATATAGCTGATGTTCCCACCCCACTTGGTCTGCCCTTTGGTTATTTTCCATTAACGGAAGAAGAAACATCTGGTTTTGTTATACCCAGTTTTGGGGACAGTCAACGTGGATATTTTCTGCAAAATGGCGGATATTATTTTGCCATTAGCGATTATATAGACTTACTTACCCTGGGAGATTATTATACCAATGGAAGTTATGCGGTAAGATTAGAAAGCAATTATTCAAAGCGTTATCGCTACCGCGGAAACGTTAGAATACGTTACGAAAACCAATATCAAAGTGAACGTGGTTTTCCAGACTATTCAGAAAGAACAGAGTATAATATTCAATGGTCACACAATCAAGATGCTAAAGCAAACCCAAATTCCAGGTTTAATGCATCTGTAAACTTAGGAAGTAGCACTTATTACCAAAACTCTGTAAATCAAATGAATACAGGTAATTTCCTAACCAATTCTTTAAGCTCGTCAGTATCCTATAGTAAGACCTTTCCGGGCGAGCCTCAGGTTAATTTGAGTATTGCCGCCAGACATAGTCAAAATACGAGAACACAAACTATAAATATGAGTTTACCCACCTTGCAGGCAAGTATGACTCGTATCTATCCTTTTGCTCCAAAAACCGGTTCTAAGAAAGGAATAATAGAAAACATAAATTTTCAATATAATATAAGGGGAGAAAACCAAATTAGAACTACAGATTCCTTGTTTTTCAAACCTGAAATGTTTCAGGATGCCAATTATGGCGCCCAGCACTCTATTCCCGTTTCTACCAATTTTAAGTTATTTAATTATTTGAGTGTTAGTGCAAATGCTAATTATGAAGAGAATTGGGTTTTTAGAACTTTTGAGCAGTCTTACGATGAATTTAATAATGAAGTTGTTATAGACACTATTAACGGATTTGATTCTTACCGAACTTATAATTTTGGAGCCAGCATAGGTACCACATTATATGGTTTAAAAAACTTTGGAAAAGATAAAAAAATACAGGCCATTAGGCACGTAATGCGTCCTTCAATAAGTTATAATGTAAACCCTGCGTTTGATCAATATTATGACACTTACGAGAGAATAAACCCGGCAAATCCTCTGGAAACCAATATGGTAGATTATTCCAGATTTAATGGTACATTATATGGCGCACCGGGAAACAGGTTTTCCAGTTCGCTAGGGCTAAGCATTAGTAATACTCTGGAAGCTAAGGTTCGATCTAAAGACAGTACCGCCACAGAACCAGAAAAGATTAGCTTGCTAAATAACTTTAGTATGAGTACTGCCTATAACCTCGCTGCCGAAGAAGGCCAGCCTAGGCTATCCCCTATAGCTTTAAGAGGAAGTATACCAATTATACGAGATAAGGTAGATATTAATGTTGCTGGTAATATGGATATTTATGCCCTGGACAACAATAATCGAAGAACAAACGAACTTAATATTAATAACGGCGGGAGTTTGTTTAGGTTCACCAACGCAAATGTTAGTTTTGGCTATTCTTTTTCCAGTAAAGATTTTGAAGATGAAGGCGAAGATGAAAATGAAGATGATATAGATAATGACACCTACAGAGGTGGTGGAAGGCGTGATGATCTTTTTGGAAAAGGATCTGACCTGGAAGGAAAGTTTTATGATGAAGAGGAAGATCCGTTTGCCGATGAAGACCGCCCCGATAGAAACGATAACTGGTATAATTATAAGATTCCGTGGGATTTAAGAATGTCTTACACGATGACCTATAATAATTCAGCTCGCCAAAATGAGATCACTTCGCATTCCATTATGTTTTCGGGAGATGTAGAACTATCCCCAAAATGGATGGTGGGGGCTTCATCTGGTTATGACCTAAAAGATTTAGGTTTCACTTATACGCAATTAAGATTTCAACGAGATTTAAATACCTGGAGATTAAGTTTTAACTGGGTTCCTTTTAGTGAGCGTAGATCCTGGTACTTCTTTATTGGAATCAAATCGTCTATTCTAAGTGATATCAAATATGATAAGCGTAATGAACCAGACCGAAGATTATAAATTTTAAAAATTAATATGATGAAAAAAATAATTAAAACCGATAAAGCTCCGGCTCCCATTGGACCTTACAATCAAGCTGTTTTAACGGGAAATATGCTTTATGTCTCAGGGCAAATAGCACTTAACCCTGAAACCAACGAGTTGGAAACAGAAGAACTTCAGAAGGAAACTACCAGGGTAATGGAAAACCTTCAGGCTATTCTGGCTGAAGCTGGAATGGATTTTGAAAATGTAATTAAAACTTCCATTTTTATTAGTGATATGAATAATTTCGCTAAAATAAATGAAGTATATGCCTCTTATTTTAACGCTGAAACCGCACCTGCCAGGGAAACTGTAGAAGTGGCTAATTTGCCCAAGTTTGTAAATGTAGAAATTAGTGCTATTGCGGTAAAAGGTGAATAATAACCAAATACACCATCTACTCTTTCATAGAAAAGTGAATTAATAAGCTTTAAAAAAGATTGCTGGTTTTTTCTCAAAACTCTACATTCTATATAATCCGGATAAAGTAAACTACCTCGGGGCAAGCCCACGAGGCATTCGTTGAAAACAAATTTTTAATTTCGAAGCAAGCGTCGGGGTATTACAACCTTTGGCGGTGCCAATAAATGCATTAAATCCAGATTATAATTTATTCAGTTTATGGAAAAAACCAGCAACAACTTCAAGCCGCTTTTATGATTTTTAAATTTATTTTAAAATCCTTCCAACAATCAATTTGCTTTCAGAATCTAAATAACTTTCAAAATTCTAAAAATTAGAAAGCCTGCATCAATAACCGGGCACTGGCCGGGTTTGTAGCAAGTGGAATATCGTGTACATCACATAAGCGCATTAGCATAAAAATATCGGGCTCGTGTGGATGTTTATCTAGTGGGTCTCTAAAGAAAATTACCATATCTACCTTTCCTTCTGCAATTCGCGATGCTATTTGTGCATCACCGCCCAGTGGACCAGAAAGTAATTTTTCTACTTGAAAGCCTGCGGTTTCGGTTTTAGCACCGGTAGTACCTGTGGCAATTAGTTTAATATTTTTAGCTTGAAGCGACTCTCTATGGTTATTTAAAAATTGAACCATTTCTGCCTTTTTACCATTATGGGCAATAATTGCTACTGTTTTCATTATTTATACAGATAATATATCAGATATGCGAAGCAGATCTTTATTAATAGTTGGTTTAGATTGTAAAGCTTTTTCCAGTTCTATAGACTGTACTTCGTTATTAAGCATTCCTACCATAATATCGTGTTGGCCGTCTAAAGCAAGTTCTACAGCTTTTACGCATAACCTGCTGGCCAAAACCCGATCAAAACAAGTGGGACTTCCTCCCCGCTGAATATGGCCTAATACGGTTACTTTAGCATCATAGTAGGGTAAATTTTCTTTTACATAGGCAGCAAGTTCAAAAACGTTTTTACCAATTTTATCACCTTCAGAAACAATAACGATACTGGATGTTTTTCCAGATCGCCGACTGCGCTCCAGAGAGTTCAGTAAACGATCTAAACCAAGGTTTTCTTCAGGAATTAAAATTTCTTCGGCTCCGGCGCCAATTCCGCTATTTAAAGCAATAAAACCGGCATCACGCCCCATAACTTCAACAAAAAATAACCTGTTATGTGAGCTTGCGGTATCTCTAATTTTATCTACAGCATCAATTACTGTATTTAAAGCAGTATCATAGCCTATAGTGTAATGTGTTCCAAAAATATCGTTATCTATTGTTCCGGGAACGCCAATAACGGGAATGTTGTGTTCTGCACTAAATATTTGTCCGCCTCTAAACGTACCATCACCCCCAATTAGGATCATGGCATCAATATTGGCTTCGTGCATATTTGCAGCAGCTTTTTCCCGACCTTCTTTAGTAAGAAATTCTTTAGACCTGGCCGATTTTAGAAAAGTTCCTCCTAAATTAATGATGTTGCGTACACTACGGGCATTAAGTTCAATATAATCACCATCTATCATTCCCTGGAAGCCCATCATAAAACCGACACATTCTACGCGATAATAGGCGCAGGCCCTAACTACTGCTCTAATTGCAGCATTCATTCCGGGAGCATCTCCCCCAGAAGTCATAACTCCAATTCGTTTTATTCTTTTTGTCATATTTTTCAATTTCTTATTTAAAATTACAAACTCAGGTGATACCCTAAAAGAAAAAAAGAAGTTTTAAGGGTTTTACTCGATAATTTAGATTTAAATCCTCAGAGGCTTGCCTCAAAATCCAAAAATCCTACCATTTTATGCCTTGTAGACTTAGCGCGATGTAATTAAATTAATTAGAATTTTCGTCGGGAAATCTTATATAATTTGGTGCTACTGGACGAGTCTCTGTTTGCGGTTTAGTTTCTTCGCTTAAAGCCTTAATTTCAGTACTGGCAATCTTCCTGATCAATTCCTTAAATGTATCAAAATCTACCGAATAAGATAATCCAATACCTTGTGTAAAACCTATCTCTTCTCCTATAAACTGAATATTGTTTTCTCTGTTAAAAACCTTAGCCCTTAAGGTTCCGTCTTCATTCAGAAGAAAATCGATTTCCAGATCTCCAACAATAATAGATTCGGTTACACCGCCAATAGGAACCCCAACCTGGCCATTAATAATAACTCTATCACTAATTTGCGTGGAAAGGGTTAAACCAAAGCGGTCTACCGTTTGCTGATCTGGTGTGCGATCTCCCTGCACATAATTTACCCCCACCTGGAATTTACCATCATCTCCGGCAAAAATATCGTTAACAATACTGGAAGCCCTTTCGGCCAGCGTTCCGGTAATAGCGTTTTGCCTTAATCCAAATTCGCTGTAAAATGCACCCTGAGTAACCAGGAATAAAGCCTGGAGTTCTTTACTGGCACGGTCATCCATTCTATACTCTAATTCTGAACGCACTACAGAGCTTGCATTGGGAAAAGCAATATCAAAAGTAATATCTGGTTGGATTATCTCACCTTGAAGGTTGATTATTACTTCTACAGGAATCTTTCTATTAATAGAAGGGTTTTCCAATAATACTGCTGGATTTGCATTAAGGGCATAAATTGCGCTAACATCTAATTGCGCATCAGTAGGATCACCATTCCAGTTTATGCTTCCGCCAGATTCTACATTAAAAACTTTTTGAACAAGTCCTGCATATTTGAAGTTATATACCCCTTCATAAACTACAAAGTCGCCCCACATATTAAATTTTCCATTGGTATTAATTTCCAACAATAAATTTCCAGAGCCACGTCCTTTTAAAGTGCTTCCACTAGTTTGGTCTACTACTACTTCCACTTCAGCATTATTAGTAATATCCAGGTCAAAAATTAATTCAAGGCCTGTTACTTCAGGTAATTCTATTGTTTGCCCGGCTTCCCTGGCAGCTTTTTCCTCAGGACTTAAGAAATGAATATATGAGTTATCCCCAACAGATTCTGTATCGCTCAAAGGAATTTTAAAAACCGTACCGCGCTCTGTCGTGGCAGTAACATCTATTACCAATTGATCTGTAGGGCCGGCAATACTGGCATCACCACTTATAAAAGCAGTGCCATAATAAAGCGCATCTTCTTCATCTTCAGTATCTAAAACTAGAAGTCTGTTTGTATCTATATTAAGATCCAGGTTCCATTCTTTAAAATTTTTATGGCCTATACTACCGTTAAGTGTTCCTGTTGTTTGGTATTTGGTATCTACAATTTCTACATCATCAAAAATAAACTGCTGTTGGTTTAAATTCACTACAGCAGCATCATCATTAAACGCAAGATCTACATTAAGATAAGGAATTCGTAAACCTGCATTCTTTAAACTAATATTCCCTGAAAAATCTGGGTTTTTATAATTTCCGGCAACTTTTGCATTTCCCGATGCCGCCCCTCTAATATTACTAATAACATCTCCTCCCAAAGGACTAAATGCGGCGAGATTTAAATCTTCCAGATCTACCCCCATATCTATTATGGGTTCACTTCCACTTACATCTATGTTTCCAATGGCATTTAAAGATTCGTGACCATTTTTTCTCAAATTAGCATTTATAGCATAATTAGTTAGCGTTTCATTTCCTTCCACATTTAGCACCAGGTTCCCCAACAAATTATCATTAATGTCTAATGAGTCTATTTTTAAATCTGTATTTGGATAATAAGCTCCATCTTCCTGAAGTAAATCAAACTTGCCATTTAAAGTTCCGGCAAGACGAAGACTATCTATGTGTGGTGTAATTTTACCAATATCTACATTTTCAAATTCCATTTTGAAATCTTTATAGGTAGTATCACGTAATTCACCACTAAGCCTAATTTCTTCATTCTTATGGCTCATTACAAGGGAATCTATGGTAATATCTTTGAAATCCAGGTCAAATACAATCTTATTATTTTTATTTCCATCTTCATTTAAATACCAGGTATTATTTTTAAAAGTAAGATCTGACCTTTGAATTCCTATAACCGATTTATTATCCTCGTTTATAGTATGAAAGAGGTTAACGTTAAAAAAATCTTCATTGTTTCTTCCTCCCTGAAATTCAGATCTTATAAAAAGTGTATCTCTTTGAGTTACATTAATAAAGCTGAATTCAGAAAAATTGTAAACATTTGTAGAAACACTATCGGCTTCAAAATAAGTGTTATAAATAGGGTTGGTATTGTCTATATTTAAGTTTACCGTCTCCATCATATTCCCAAAGAGATCTATTTTTGGCGAACGGAAGTTTACTTTAAATTCTGACTCATCTGAAGCCAAATGCCCTCGAATAAATGTATTTGGTGCCAGGTTAATTTTTGGATAAAAAACCTCTACAATCTTGTTATAGATATCAAAATCAAATTCTAGGTGTTGATTTTTTGTTATGGTTCTAGGTTTATAATTTGTATAGATGCTACCTAAAGAATTTTCAATTAAAGGTCTTATTTCTGAAAGAATAAAATCTCCCTTAATTTCGCCACTAATCACATCCTGGGAATTTATGCTTAAAGTTCTTATAGGTCCTTCAAAACTTGAGGTAATGCTGAAATTATCAAAATAATAAAGGTCATTCTGGTTCTGGTAAGAAGTATTAAGCAGTAAAATTTCACCAAAAGCATCATCTATATCAGTGCCTTTCATATTCATTATAACGTCTCCCTTAAAAATAGAAAGGCTATCCCGGGTAACGAAATTAAGCGCATTTAGATCGGCGTATCCTACAGAGGCTTCAAAATCGTAGTTATTGATATCTTCAGAAAGATCTGCCAGGCCATTAAACTCCATTTTCAAATTAGGATCATTGGCCATTAGCAATCCATTAAAAACAGGATTTCTAAGGTTTCCTATCACCCTAATCCCCTGATAGGTATAATCATTAAATTGCAATTTAGAAATTTGTCCTTTTAATTCTGCATCCAGGGTTTCAGCGTCAAAGCCGGTACCATCTATATCCAGGTTAAAACTTGTTTTTCCAAGGTTTTTATTATTGGCAAGTTTTCCAATATTAACATCTTGAAAAATCAGTTTTCCTGTATATGTCACGTTTTGAGAATTATTAAATCCGCGTAAAATCACATCGGCTTCGGCAGATCCTAATTGCGTATTTATTATCACATCGGCATCCAGGTTAGATCCAGTAACAATTGCATCTCCCTGCATTCTCAAATTCCCGAATTCACGTAATGTTTCGGGAAGTTTCCCCCTAAGATCACCAGGTAATAAATTTACCAGGTCGTAATAATTAGTAGTAAATTCTGAAAAATCTCCTGTAAGCTCAAAGTCTTCGCCTCCCTGAGAAAAAGCACCTTTAATATTTACATCACCTTCCACCCTGCTGCGATCCATGCCGGTTAATTGCAAATTAGGGAGATTAAAACTATTCAGTGTACCTTCAAAATCGGTATTTAATTGCATAATTTGATCGTCACCAAATTCAGTATAAAAAACCTGAAGATCTGTACTGGAAACAATACTTTCAGTGAAAGTTCCTGTGATTTCTACTTTATTCACAAAATCGGAAAAATCTTCAATTTGGTAATTAAATTCAAGATTTGCATTTACTAAAGATTGGGGGGTTTGAAGTATAAGGTCTTCAAAGACCATTTGTTCTGGGGTATATGAGAAATTGGTACTTAAATTATCTATATTGAGTCCCCGTTTTTCTTTTCCTTTTAAACCTTCAATAAGCACATTTATTTCCGGTCCTTTTATTTTTAAATCCCTGGCATAGATATTAAGGCTATCAAGAAGAAGCAATTCTGGGTTTTCACTATCTTCATTTATAAAGCTATAATTCCCATTAGAAATTTGAACTCTATCTACCCACAATTCAAATTGGGTGGAATCTCCCGAAGGCTGTTTACTTAATTTCTGAATGAATTTCCCAAGATTATCTCTATCCTCTCCTTTATATCTTCGCATATTTAGTTCCAATCCATCTAAATAGGTGTTTCCTAAATGTGGATTATTACTAAGTAGATTAGAAATCCCAGGCAGGGATGTGCGTAATTCTTCAGAAAAAATTAAGGTATCTTTATGATGATCTTCAATATAAATACCGTTAATTTTCACTTTGCCAAAATAAGTTAAGCTTACCCGGTCTATGGAAATATTTACGTTATTTTTTTCATTGATGGAATCGGTAAGACGTTTTGCCACTCCCGTTTGTACCGCAGGAATAGAGAAAATTATCAAAATAATGACAAAAAGCAAAAGCAGCGTAACCACTGTTCTAGTTAATATTTTCCAGAATTTTTTGATACGCTTTTATATTTTAACTTTGTACACAATATTAACAATTTCTATGCCCCTTATTTCTTAATGGCTTCACAAAATATTTACATATTAGGGATCGAATCTTCCTGCGACGATACAGCCGCAGCTGTATTACATAACGGCAAAATACTATCTAACATTGTTGCTACTCAAGAAGTACACAAACAATACGGTGGTGTGGTACCAGAACTCGCTTCAAGGGCACACCAGCAAAATATAGTTCCGGTAATTCACCAGGCCATTGCCAGGGCAAATATCGGTAAAAAAGATATATCTGCAATTGCATTTACACGCGGTCCCGGACTTATGGGTTCTTTATTAGTGGGTACATCTTTCGCAAAATCCTTGTCCCTGGGATTAGGAATTCCGCTTATTGAAGTTAACCATATGCAAGCGCATATTTTAGCTCATTTTATTGAAGAGGAAAATTTTAAAAAACCAAATTTCCCTTTTCTGGCTTTAACTATTAGCGGAGGACATACTCAAATTGTGAAAGTATCTAATTATTTTGAAATGGAAGTAATTGGCGAAACTACAGATGATGCCGTTGGTGAAGCTTTTGATAAAAGCGCTAAAATTTTAGGGCTCCCCTATCCCGGCGGTCCTTTAATCGACAAATATGCAAAAGAAGGAAGTCCTAAAGCATTCCCTTTTCCCAACCCAAAAGTAAGCGGATTAAATTTTAGTTTTAGCGGATTTAAAACCTCGGTACTTTATTTTGTGCAGAAACAAACTAAAGAAAATCCCGATTTTGTTACTGAAAATTTAAAAGATATATGTGCTTCCATCCAGTTTTCTATTGTGCGAATTTTAATGGATAAACTAAAAAAAGCAGTAAAACAAACCGGCATCAATCAAATTGCTATCGCCGGCGGAGTATCTGCTAATAGTGGTATTAGAAATGCTTTAATGGAAGCTGAAACCAAATATGGCTGGAACTGTTTTATTCCTAAATTTGAATATACTACAGATAATGCTGCAATGATAGCTATAGCGGGACATTACAAATATTTAAATCAGGATTTTTCCGATTTTTCCACTACCGCCCAGGCACGCTATAAATTTTAATCTATGCAACTTTTCTATACCCCGAATATTCAAGAAACCGATAAACAGATTATCTTTCCAAAAGATGAAAGCAGGCATATAGCAAAGGTTTTACGGAAAAATGAAGGAGATACTTTAAAGGTTACCAATGGAAAAGGATTTTTATTTACTTCCGAAATAATTGAAGCTAACCCGAAACAGTGTTTAGCTAAGATCATTAAGGTTGAAGAAGAAGCTTCTAAACCTTACCGTTTGCATCTTGTGGTAGCGCCTACCAAAATGAACGACAGGTATGAGTGGTTTTTAGAAAAAGCTACCGAAATTGGAATAGATGAAATCACCCCTATAATTTGTGATCATAGCGAAAGAAAAACTGTAAAACCAGATCGGTACGAGCGCGTTTTACAAAGTGCAATGAAACAATCTTTGCATTATAGATTACCTATCCTTAATGAAGCGATTAGTTTTTCAGAATTTATAACTACTGAAATTAAAGGTCAAAAATTCATAGCTCATTGTGAAGAAGATATGCCGCGCATTTCCTTGAAGAATGAAGCTAAAGTGAAAGAAACAGTTACTATTCTTATTGGCCCTGAAGGTGATTTTTCACCTGAAGAAATAAAACTGGCTTTAGAAAAAGAATGGCGAGCGGTAAGTTTAGGTGAAAGCCGATTAAGAACTGAAACAGCAGCTATTGTTGCCTGCCATACTATTGCATTAATTAATCAGGATTAATTAATGTAAAGAATTTTTATTGATATTTTTACACCTATGTCAAGTTTTAAAAAATCTGTCCTAATATTTTTCATCCTCGGTTTCTCTCAACTCCTGGTCGCACAGGAAATTGCAGTTTTAAAATATAATGGTGGTGGCGATTGGTACGCCAATCCTACTTCACTCCCCAATCTTATCACTTTTTCAAACAATAATATTGGTACCAGTATCAAACCTAAACCTATCATTGTTACTCCTGGAAGTTCAGATATTTTTCAATATCCTTTTGTATATATGACAGGGCACGGAAATGTAATCTTTAATAAGGAGGAAGCCGAAAATCTTAGAAATTATTTGTTGAGTGGCGGTTTTCTTCATATAGATGATAATTATGGAATGCAGCAGTATTTAGAAAAAGAGTTAGAAAAAATATTTCCGGAAAAAGAACTGGAAGAATTACCTGCAAACCATCCTATATTCTCTGCAGCTTTTAAATTTCCTGCCGGTTTACCTAAAATTCACGAACACGATAACAAACCACCACAAGCTTTAGGTATTTTCAATGAAAATAGATTGGTAGTATTATTTACCGTAGAAAGTGATCTTGGCGATGGTTGGGAAAGTCCAGAAGTTCATAAGGATCCTGAAGAAGTGCGATTAAAAGCACTAAAAATGGGAGCTAATATTTTAAAATACGTCTTTGAAAATTAATGGAACAACTCTCTCATTTTGATCAAAAATTCAGCAAGGAAAAATTTCCCATAACCCTGGTGTTAGACAATATTACCGGAGAAGCAAATATTGGCAGTATCTTTAGGCTTGCCGATGCTTTTAGTGTTGAGAAAATAATTTTTTCTGGAATTGAACCTAATCTTAGCAGTAGAAGGCTTCAAAAAACCTCCAGAAATACACATAAGACCATAAAATACGAATTAACCGAAGATGCGATTGATTTCCTCAAAAGCGCAAAAACAAATTCTGAAATTTTTTCACTAGAAATAACTTCAGGCAGTATTCCTATTGAAGATTTTGAATATTCCGAAGATAAAAGAGAAATCATCCTGATTTTGGGAAATGAAGCTTCGGGAATAAATAAAGATTTTCTCGATATTTCAGATAAACATTTGCATATCAATATGTTTGGGCAAAATAGCAGTATGAATGTTGCGCAAGCCACAGGAATAGCGTTATATGAAATATCAAAAACAATATCGGCATTCGATAAGAAATAATATATTTACCTCGTGAATTCAAACTCAATTACTTTAGGGATCTTAAGAGCTACGGGAATAATGGTCGGCATTATTCTTCTACTCTATTTTTTATATGAAATCCAATCGGTATTGGTTTATATCGCTATTGCAGCGGTAATTTCGTTGGTAGGTCGCCCGGTCGTTATCTTTTTAAGACAACGCTTAAAAATTCCCAACCGACTTTCAGTAGTATTAGTGCTTATTCTAGTACTCTCTATTTTTGCCGGAATTATACTCGTTTTTGTTCCAATTGTTATCGAGCAAAGTCAGTATTTAAGCCGAATAGACATGGAAGCTTTTAGAAGCGATCTTAACGAACTTAATAACCAAATAAACAATTATTTAGGTGTAGAAGAGATTAACTTAATTGAAGGCCTAAAACAGAGTGAATTTATTAGAAATTTTGATATAAGTGCCGTACCACGACTGTTAAATAATGTTTTTGGCATTCTTGGAGCTACTTTAATCGCCTTATTTTCCATACTCTTTATTTCGTTCTTCCTATTGAAAGACAGTAAGTTAATGTTAAATAGTATTCTGGTTTTTGCCAACCGTGGAGATGAGCAAAAATTTCAGCGTGTCTTTAATAAAATTAAAATTCTATTATCCAGGTATTTTGTTGGGCTAACCTTACAAATCACGGTTTTATTTGTACTCTACGCTATTTTACTTAGTGTCTTTGAAATCAATAATCCTATAGCGATCGCATTTATTTGCGCCTTCTTAAACCTGGTTCCATATTTGGGGCCGCTTTTTGCCGGGATTTTAATGGCGCTTTTTGTGATTTCAAGTAACCTGGGAGCAGATTTTCAACTGATTATTCTACCAAAATTAGGTTATATTATGTTGGGATATTCTATTTGTCAACTTATAGATAATATGATCTCACAACCAATGATCTTTGGCGCCAGCGTAAAATCGCATCCACTGGAGATTTTTCTTATTATTCTAATTGCAGGAATTATTTTTGGCATTACTGGAATGGTGGTAGCAGTTCCTTTTTACACCGCCCTAAAAGTTATCGCCAAAGAATCTTTAAGTGAATACAAGATCGTTAAACGACTAACACGCGACCTTTAAACCTGTTATTTTGAACAAAGCCTTACTAGATCCCGAAGTTCAGGAGTTTTTAAGGAAGAACCTAAAAATGTCTCCCGCTGAATTAGCGCTTCGCGGAAGTTCATTTCCCGGCATTTCCTCTTCAGAGTTGGCACAACAATTAACGGGATTACAAAAGGCCGCAAAGAAACTGCCCAGGTGGTTTGAACAGCCAAAACTTTATTATCCACCAAAAGTTAATTTGGAGCAAACTTCCTCTGAAAAGACCGCAAAATATAAAACTTCACTTTTACAGGGAGATAAATTAATAGATTTAACCGGAGGGCTGGGAATAGATGATTTTTATTTCGCCCAGAATTTCAAAGAGGTAATTCATTGTGAATTAAATACTGAATTATCGGAAATTTCCTCACATAACCTGAAGCAATTAGGTTGTGACAATATTAGATTCAAGAATCAAAACAGCATTGATTTCCTTAAAGAATCTAATTTACAATTTGATGCTATTTATGCCGATCCTTCCAGACGGGATGATTCTGGCGGAAAGGTTTTTAAACTGGCAGAATGTTTACCAAACATCCCTGAAAATCTTAAATTACTTTTTAGTAAATCTGATACCATTCTTATTAAAACCTCTCCACTACTCGATTTACAGGCTGGAATTTCAGAACTAAAATTTGTAACCGAAATACATATTGTAGCCGTTAATAATGAAGTAAAGGAATTGTTATGGCTATTGAAGAAAGAGGAAAATTCTTCACCCAAAATAAAAACCCTGAATTTCACAAAAAACGGAAACGAAGAGTTTAGTGGAATTTTTAACAGAAGTATTACTGAAGTAAGTTATTCGCTACCAAAAAGTTTTCTCTATGAACCTAATTCAGCCATTATGAAAAGTGGCTTATTTGAAGAAGTTGCTTCTAAAACTCAAACTTCAAAACTTCATCCCAATTCTCATTTATACACTTCAGAAAATGAAATTATTTTTCCTGGACGTAAATTTAAGATTATTGATATCCAGGAATATAAACCAGTTTTATTAAAAAAGAAATTTAAGAGTTACAAAGCTAATATAAGCGTTAGAAATTTTCCTGAAAGTGTAGAAATAATAAGAAAAAAGTTTAAAATAAAAGATGGTGGCAAAAACTACTTGTTTTTTACCACCAATATCAATAATGAAAAGATTGTCTTGTTTTGCGAGAAGATTTAAGGCTTATCCTGTAATCTATCTTTCACGAACTCAACCTTTGTTTTACCGTGTGGCGTAGGATTGCCCTCTTGATCTAAAGTCACCATAATTACTTTATCTATAGTAATAATGGTAGAGCGCGTCATTTTATTTCTAACTTCACATTTTAACGTTAAAGAAGTAGTTCCAAATTTTAGAACTTCTATACCTATTTCTATAATATCTCCCTGTTTAGCAGAGTTTTGAAAATTAATCTCACTCATATATTTAGTGACGCATTTAGAATTTTCTAACTGAATAATACTGTAAAGTGCGCATTCTTCGTCAATCCATGCTAATAGTTTACCGCCAAATAAGGTGCCATTGGGGTTTAAATCTTCCGGTTTGATCCATTTTCTGGTATGAAATCTCATCTTTTTCTTTTAAAAATAGGTATTAAAAATGAGCCTGTAAAAGCTTTTTAAAGATTTACCGGCTTCATAATATAAAGTTTATTTTTTGTTTTTTTCTAAAAATAGGGCCTTAGAATTGTGATATGTTATAAATAGTTTTTGGCCGCTTCAATGATTTCAGCGTGATCAAAAGCAAGTTCAGGTAAATTATCTGTACTTACCCAGGAGGCTTCTGCGGCATCATCTCCGGCACTAAGATCTGCTTCCTGAAAGATCCTGCTTACAAAAGCTATAGAAATGGTTCTCCCTCTGGGGTCACGCCCTGGCTTTCCAAACGCTCTCACCTGCTCCATAGTATTCACAACTACTCCGGTTTCTTCTTCCAATTCCCTTTTTGCTGCTGTAATCAAATCTTCATTTTCATCAATAAAACCGCCAGGCAATGCCCATTGGCCACCAAAAGGATCATTCTTCCTCTTTATAAGCAAAACCTTAAATTCGCTATTTGCATTACAAAAAACTACACTATCTACGGTTACTGCTACTTCTTGCTGTTTCATTTTATTTTAAAGTTTTAGGTATTTGTATATCTGTTTTAAATCTTTTATTGAATTTCTCTATAAAATATGCCGAAAGCAATGGAGAGGCTTCTTCTATATTTTGATGTACAAAAAAGTATACATTCTCCAGCCCTTCTTTTTGCCATTCTTCCAATCTATCCAACCAATCATCCAGCCTCGTGTAATCTGAGCTATGGTTAGCCCCGTTATACCTTATAAAAGCGGTAGGATTACTCAACCGCATATGAATAAGATCACGTCTTCCGGCAGTATCGGTAATTATATGTGCTACATTTCGTTTCTTTAGTACATCATAGAATTCGTTGGTGATTGTTTCATCTGCATACCAGTTTGCGTGTCTTACTTCTGCAGATAGCGGAATTTCTTTTGGCCAATGTGCGAAAAAATTATCTAATCTTTCTAAAAATTTCGGTGCAAAATTTTCGGGCATTTGCAAGAAAACCGTTCCTAATTTTTCTTTTAACTGAAGCAGGTTCTTTACAAAATCATCTGTTAGTTCCTCAGTTTCATTTAAGCGCTTTAAATGACTAATTAGCCTTGGTACTTTTGGGAAGAACTTAAAATCATCGTCGGCCTTCTCATACCATTTTTTAAATTGTTCTTCCTGGTACATTCTATAAAAAGAACCATTAAATTCTATACTATTGAACTGTGATGAATAGTAAGATAACTCATCTTTTGTACCTCTGGGATAAAAATTCTTCAAGTCTTTTCTGTTCCATTTCGCACAGCCAATACGTACATCTTTAAACCCTCCTTTATCTCCTTGTTCATTAAGTAACTTAACTGTATCAGGATGAGTTTTAGGTAATTTAAAGTCTATGTTTTCGGGATGTTCTACTTTTCCAAATTTCATTCTACCACTAATATTTGTTAAAGTAAACCGTTTTCTTATTGGTGAATTCTTTAATTCCGTGATGTGATAATTCTCTTCCGTAACCCGAAATCTTAGTACCACCAAATGGCAATCTCGGGTCACTTTTAACCAACTCGTTTACAAATACGGCTCCATCTTCAAATTTGGGGACCATTTTAAGGGCAAAGTTTTCATCTTCTGTAAAAATGGAAACGCCAAGCCCAAAACTGGAAGAATTAACTAGGTCTACCGCTTCCTCCTCATCTTTAAATTCGGTAACGGAAATCACAGGGCCAAAAGTTTCTTCATCAAAAACCGGCATTCCTTCTTTAGCTCCTGTTATAATAGTTGGTTCAAAGTAAGTCCCATCACGTTTTCCGCCAAGGATAATTTTTGCACCTTTTTTTACGGAATCTTTGATTTGGCCTTCCAAATCTTCAGCCAGACTTTCTTTAGCCATTACACCTATAAAAGTATCCTTATCCATCGGGTCGCCACTTTTTAATTCACGAACCTGCCTGGTGAATTCATCAAGAAATTCTTCAGCGATATCTTTATGTAATAGTAAACGCTTCCCGGCTATGCAGCTTTGACCTGTATTTTGAAAACGAGCTTGCACGCAGGTTTTAACGCTTTCGGCAATATTAGCGTCTTTAAATATTACCAGGGCATTACTACCTCCAAGCTCTAAAACCGATTTCTTAATTTCTTCACCGGCAATAGAAGCCACACTGCTACCTGCGCGGCCACTACCGGTTAGGGTTACAGCTTTTACATTTTTATTACGGATTATATTTTCTACTTTTTTACTGCCAATTACCAGGTTTTGAAAACAATCTTTTGGAAAACCTGCCTTTTCAAATACTTTTTGAATATTATTGGCCGAAAGCATCACGTTACTAGCGTGTTTTAAAATTCCAATATTACCGGCCATAAGTGCCGGTGCCGCGAACCTAAATACCTGCCAGAATGGATAATTCCACGGCATTACCGCCAAAATAACTCCTAAAGGTTCATAAGCTACATAAGAGCTTTTAGCATCAGTTTCAATCTTTTCATTTGCTAATTGAGACTCTGCATGCTCAGCGTAATATTCACAAACCCAGGCGCATTTTTCTATTTCTGCAACAGCCTGGCTAATTGGTTTTCCCATTTCCTTTGTAATGGCTTCTGCGTATTCCCGGGAATTATCTTTAAGTTCTTTTGCAGCTTTCATCATTAAATTACTTCGTTCTGCAAATGAAGTTTCCTTCCAGGATTTAAACCTGGAATGAGCTTTTTGTATGCATTTTTCAACTTCGGTATCGCTTAGTTCGTGGTGGTTGGAAATTTCCTCCCCGGTATATGGATTTCTTGAAATTATCATTGGTTAATTATTATTTTAAGAATTCTGTTGATTTAGGCTTTCTTTTAAATATAAAAAGAACAATATGCTTAAGCAGGGCGATTAAGACGATTTTAACGTGATAATGTTTATAACTACTTTACAAGTCTTTAAAGGGGCTCGACTTTTGAGGTTTAAAGTTTATTAAATTTAAGAAAACAAAGTTCTTATGATACCACGTGACCTTCAATTAGTAGCACTTAGGCCAGAAATCCCTTCTGCCAGAGTTTCAGAAAACATGAGTTTAGACGAACAATTCCAGAACAAGACTTTGCGGCCCATTGCCAAGCTTCAGAATGAATTATTGCTGGAAGTTTTTAGAAATTATATTAAAAAGCACAAGAACAAATTCTACGAAATCAAACTGGAGCAGCGCTTTATTTATATTGAAAACGCAATTCAAAAGGATATAAAGTTTAGAAATAGTTTAAAGGGTATTATTATAGGGCAATTTACTTTAGAGGAATATTCCGCCTATATTAAGAATTCTTCAGCCTTAAACAAGCGAATGATGAATATTGTAAAAGAGCGGTTACAAAGTAATATTCAACTTTTAGAACAGGAAATAGCGTACTAGAAGTCCGATTAGGATGGTGATCGCAAAACTCATTAATGTACCTATAAGTACGTATTCGGTTTGTTTTCTTGCACTGGCATCGGTTTTATCGCTAAACCGTAAAATAGATTTTGCAGCGATGAGAAAACCTATTGCCGAAAAGTTATTTGTAAGAATAAAGGTCAAAACCAGAATTCTTTCAAAAATACCTATATATCTTCCTGCAGCTTCCAGGCTATGACTTTCACCCTTAGGTTCAAGTTCATTATGCCAGCGGCGAGTAGCCTTACCAATTAGGAACCCGGTTGGAAAAATAACCAGTAAATATCCAATGGCAATTACCAGAATTTGTTGTGAAGAAAATGCTTTAGCAAAAAAAGGAATCAATTCTGAAAAACCTTCGATAAGATAAAGCCAAACTAAAACTATAATGAGGATATGCCACAACTGGTCTAATAAAAACAGTTTTAAAGTATCATTTTTATGCTGAAGTTTCCATAAATCGATAAAGAAATGACTTAAACTAATTACAATAGGTATATACCATAAATGCCATTCCTGAAGGAAAAGATAGGTTAGAGAACCTGCTAAAAATGAGTGAAAATATAAAAACCAGGATCTTGCTTTTTTCTCTCGTTTTTGTTTTACCAGTTTGGTGGGTTGTAACACAAAATCGGTTAAAATATGCGCCAGGAGAAGTTGAAGTAAGATTAATATAGTTTCTTCCATAATTAAAAGCTCTGGGCAGTTACATTTTCAAAACGTTTCAATAAGACCGAAATTGCTTCCCAGCCACAAGCTCTTTTTCGTTGATTTACCGCCGACTGGCTTATTTTCAATATTTTGGCTATCTCCGTTTCTTTTAGTCCTTTTAAAAGAAAATAAACTACTTCGGCAGATGCCTGGCTCCATTTTTCCATTACGGCATCCAGTAAAAATAAACTCGCTTCAAATTCAGAGTTCAAGCTTTCCAGAGGTGTTTTTAAACGAATTTTCCTGGAATCGTTTTTCATCCCGTCTAAAGTTCTTCCCGATAACTGAAAAGCCTGTCCGTTAGATGCTGCTATAGAATCACCTTTATATTCAAAATCACCAATCCCAATGGCTATTTTTACATCTGCCAAAGCATTTGTAGATTTTTGATCTTTAGATCTTGTTTTGTTTACAAGGCTCTTTATTCGCAAAGCTATTCCCAGGGAATCTTGAAACCCTGAAACAACGCCCTGGAAGCTATCGCCTCTATAAATTTCGAAATTAATTTCATTTTCGGCATAATCCTGCTGCAATTTTTCAAATTCAGAATTTAGATTTTTTAAAATTTCATCTAAAAACGATTCTGAATAATTGGAAGAATCCACTAAATCGGCTGTGATTACGGCTATCATATTTCAAATATAATAAAAATATTAGTCTATAAGCTTATATTGATCCTTTATAAGCCTATAGACTTATATTTAAATATTATAAGCTTTCAGGCTTATAAATAAATTAACCAGTCTTATTAAACTTTTGCTAAATGTTCTTTTAGCCTTTTTAGGTTATTTAATTTTATGATTGTCCGTAAACAATCCTAAGTTTTTTTTTGTCACCTTGAGCGTAGTCGAAAGGTCTAACAAAAACGTCTCGACTGCGCTCGACGTGATATATAAAGCTAAACTTTATAATTAGGACACTATACGGATATACAAATTTAATTTTAAAATAAATCAACAAAAAAATAATATGGTAAGTAATAAAAAAGAACTCTATTTTAACTGTTTAGATGTTGTAAATGAGCAAATAGAACGATACCAAAAAGAAATGGACCTCATAAAAGAATCTATGGAAGCCAATGATGTTAAAACGGATTACGACGAGGATAATAAAGGAGAATTACTAAGCGATTTTGAACAAAATGCCGGGCGTTTAAGAAATGCCAGAGAAATGAAAGAAAGTTTAAGTCGAATAGATCCAGATCATTATAGTGAGAAAATTAGTTTTGGTAGCGTTGTAGAAACCAACGGCAACTACTATTTTATATCAGTTCCTCTTGGTGAGATTTCTATGGAAGATGGAAGCAGCGTTTATGCAATATCTACTGAAGCTCCTATCTATCAGGAAATGGAAGGAAAAGAGGAAGGAGATACTTTTACCTTTAATGATGAAGAAGTGAAAATTACCGCCGTAGGTTAAGAACCTATTCCGGATATTCTACCCTGAGGTGAAAAATATTCTTAAGCTTACGCTTAAGGATTTTTTTCACCACTTGTATTTCTTTAAAAGTAATATTGGCATTTAAAAATTGTTCTTCCTTCATTTGTTTATTGATAATCTTTTCTACAAAATTATCTATCACTCCGGCAGTTGGTTCTTTCAAACTTTTACTGGCAGCTTCAACACTATCACACATCATTAATATTGCGGTCTCTTTGCTAAAAGGAATAGGGCCGGGATATCTAAAATCATCTGCAACAGCATTTTCATTTTGCTCTTTTTCTTTCATATAAAAGAAATAAACTGTTGTTGTTCCGTGGTGAGTTCTTATAAAATCTATAACCCTATCTGGTAGATTGTGTTTTTTAGCAATTTCAATTCCATTAATCACGTGATCGGTGATAATTTGAGCGCTTTCCTTTGGTGCCAACTCATCATGTGAATTTACCGCTGAAGTTTGATTTTCAGAGAAATAAGTAGGATTTTTCATTTTCCCTATATCGTGATAAAGCGCTCCTACCCTAACCAACATGGCATTAGCATTAATTTCATTGGCCGCAGCTTCAGCGAGGTTTGCTACATTTAGTGAATGATGAAAAGTTCCGGGTGCTTTTTCTGACAGTTCTTTTAGTAATTTTGAATTGGTATCTGAAAGCTCCAGTAAAGACATATCTGAAACCATCCCGAAGATTTTTTCATAGATATAAATCAAAGGTTGTACAAATAATGTGGCCAGACCTCCAAGTAAAAAAGTAAGTAAGACTTCAGCTTCTACATCGGCGATATTTCCTTCCTGAATAACAGTAAAAGCAAAGTATGAAATAATATAAACAAGCGTTATCTGCCCTACCGATATAAAGAGATTAGCCCTTTTATAAAGTTCAGAAACTGTTAGAATAGTGACAATTCCGGCAATAATTTGCAAGAACATATATTCGTAACTATTGGGTACAATAAAACCCAGTAATAGCACCGTAATTACATGAGAGAACATTCCTAAACGAGCGTCAAAAAAAGCTTTTAGAGTAAGTGGTAAAATACACAAAGGCACTACATAAACATAGTCTATATTAAAATTAACCACCAGTGTGGTAAGCAACACCATAAAGAGAATATTGAAAAAGATAAATGTCACCTTCACATTATTCTCAAAGATATCCTGCCGGTATTTTCTAATAAATAACAATAACATTAAAAGTGCCAGGGCTACTAATACACTATATCCAACTATAATCCATTTATAATTACTTTCACTCCAAACCTGCGATTCATATTCATTTTTAAGAGATCTAAGAATATTGTACTTATTGCCTTCTACCACTTCTCCCCTTGCAATAACCCTACTTCCCTGCTCAATATTACCACGGGTATAAGAAATATTGCCTAGTTTACTTTGGAGTTCCCTTTGGGTAAATTCAATGTCAAAACTTACGTTAGGTTCTATTAAATTGAAGAACACTTCCAATAATTCGTTTTCTAAATTTGAAAGACTGGATTGCTCAATTTCAGTATTTAAAAAGCTTCTTACTTCATCTTGTTTTAGAATATTTTTATATGAGATTTCAAAAGCTTCGTTCCCTTTTCTTAAATAAACAAGCTGGTTATCTTCTACACGATTATTGGCCTGTAATAAACCATATTCATATACCTCCTCCAGGGTTTCATTTACAAAGCCTATAATTTGTATTTCCCTATTACTTAAAAGGCTATCGGGAAAAACGTCATATACCACATCGGGTACTTCCGCTTTTACCTCTTTGGGAATTTCCTGGTTAAACTGAAAATAAGGAGTGTGATTATTTCTAATTTGTTGCCGTTCCTGCTGAATCTCTTCTTCAGATTTTAAAATAGCGAAATCAAAAGGTGCATAAAGGTTTTCATACTGCCACGGCTTTCCTTTAGGAATTTCATATTTAAAATTTCCACCTTTGGGAAGTAGGTAAACAATTAGCACTGCGGTAAGCGCAAATAAAAATACCTTGTAAAATAATGCCTGATTCTTATACAGGTTATTTACGAATTTCTTCATATAAATCGTGCTATTGCTCAAATGTACTAAAAAATAGCGGCCAAAGGAGCACTCTTGTTAAGTTCCTTATAAAATCACTAAATTCGCAAAAGAAGAAATAACTAAAACATAAATGATGAATAACGAAGTAGTAATAGTTAGCGCCGCAAGAACTCCAATTGGGAGTTTTTTGGGTAGCTTATCTACCGTAGAAGCTACCGATTTGGGGGCTGTTGCCATCAAAGGAGCTTTAAATAAAATTAATTTGAAACCAGAACTTGTACAGGAAGTTTTAATGGGAAATGTAGTGCAGGCCGGTGTTGGCCAGGCTCCTGCAAGACAAGCCGCTCTAAAAGCCGGGATTCCAGATTCTGTTCCCTGTACAACTATTAATAAAGTTTGTGCTAGTGGGATGAAAGCAGTTATGCAAGGCGCACAATCTATTATGCTGGGACAAACTTCTATAGTTGTTGCCGGTGGTATGGAAAATATGAGTTTAATTCCACACTATTTATACCATAGAAAAGGTCAGAAATTTGGACCTGCAAAAATGGAAGATGGAATGCAAAAGGATGGTTTGGTAGATGCTTACGACCATAATGCAATGGGTGTTTGCGCCGATCTTTGTGCTACCGAACATCAATTCTCCAGGGAAGATCAGGATGCATTTGCCATTAAATCTTACGAACGTTCTGCTCAAGCCTGGGCCGATGGAAAATTTGATAATGAAGTTGTTCCGGTTGAAGTTCCACAGCGAAAAGGAGATCCTTTAGTGGTAAAAGAAGACGAGGAATTCAAGAATGTGAGAATGGATAAAATAACCTCACTTCGTCCCGCGTTTAGTAAAGACGGAACTGTAACTGCTGCTAATGCTTCAACCATTAACGATGGTGCTGGTGCCGTGGTTTTAATGAGCCGCGCAAAAGCTGAAGAATTAGGCGTAGAGATTCTAGCCAGCATTAAAGGTTTTGCTGATGCCGCACAGGAACCAAAGTGGTTTACAACTGCTCCAGCCAAAGCTTTGCCTTTAGCGCTTAAAAACGCAGGTGTTGCTCAAAACGATATAGATTTCTTTGAATTTAACGAAGCTTTCTCTGTAGTTGGCCTGGCTAATATGAAGATTTTAGGAATTAGCGACGAGATCACCAATGTTCACGGTGGTGCTGTTTCTCTTGGTCACCCACTGGGTTGTAGCGGAGTAAGAATTCTTATTACTTTACTAAATGTACTGCAGCAAAATAATGCTGAATTAGGTGCGGCCGCAATTTGTAATGGCGGTGGCGGTGCATCTGCAATGGTAATAGAGCGAAATTCTTAATTTTATATTTTTTATTGAATGCAATACGGAATTTGCCCCCTAAGCATTGTGCCACTTCGCGAAACCACATCTAATAATAGCGAAATGGTCTCTCAGGTTCTTTATGGAGAACATTTTAAAATACTTGAAGAACGTGCTCAATGGAGCAGGATTCGTGTTGCATTCGATAATTTTGAGGCCTGGATCTCAAATAAACAATTACTTAAAATTCCGGAAGAAACTTACCTCCAATTAGACCGGGCTACACCAAAATATTCTGCAGATCTTTTTGATTTTTTGACAGATCAAAATGGTCATCTTATCACTATTCCTATAGGAGCTTCAATAAATGCTACCGGTTTGCTAAATCATCACTTTGAAGGACATTCGGATGCAGGTAAAAAGCCTAAGATGGAAATTGTAAAGACTGCACTACTCTATTTAAATAGTCCGTATGCCTGGGGCGGGAAATCGCCGCTGGGAATTGATTGCAGCGGACTTACACAAATGGTCTATAAGCTAAACGGCTATCAATTAAATAGAAATTCAGCCGATCAAGCTAAGCAAGGGGAACCGCTAAGTTTTATTGAAGAAAGTGAAGCCGGAGATCTTGCCTTTTTTGATGATAAAGATGGAGTGATAGATCACGTAGGTATTATGATGAATGATAACTACATTATTCATGTAGATGGGAAAGTTAGAATTGATCGCATTGATCATTCAGGAATTTTTAATGCCGAATTAAAAAGACATACCCATCAGCTTCGAGTAATAAAGAAGATTATTTAAGCTTTACCGAAAATCGTGGAAAAGTTTTGGTTTCCTGCTTTCTTGAGGAAATTTCAATTTTTCAAGTTTTTCTAAAGAAGTTTTTTCTAAGCTAACTTTCACTTTCAATCCAGCTTGCAAATGTTCCTGAAGCTTATTGGTTTCAGTAAAATCATTCGGAATTCTTACCAAAATTTCATCAGTTTGATTTTCATTTAAACTTGCTTCAATAACAAATATTTTCAGGGATTGAAAAGCCGTAAGTAAATTGATGATTTGCTGCGGATAAAGTGTAGTTCCTTTCAACTTAATCATTTGCTTTTTACGTCCAACAGGCGTGCTAATGCGAAATGATCTTCTACCACAGTCACAATTTTGCCCATAAAACTTTACCATATCTCCAGTAGCAAATCTCACTAAAGGCATTGTTTGAGTTTGCAGAGGCGTCACCACTAATTCCCCAATTTCACCGGGTTCTACCGGATTTTGATTTTCATCTAAAACTTCAGCAAAGATTAAATCGGGTAAGCTATGATTTCCCTTATGGAATTCACACTCGGTAAAAGCAGTACCCATTTCTGTGCTGGCGTAGGTAGAAAATAATTCTATATCCCATAAATCCTTTACTTTCTGTCCCAAAGAATTCAGACTGAAATCGGGGTTTCGCAAAGGTTCGCCAATACAGACAGCAGCTTTAATTGAAGACTTTTTATAATCTATCCCATTCTGAACGGCAAAATCGATCATCTTCAGCAGAAATGAAGGAACTGCAACGAGAAAATCAGGTTGAAATCGTTCTATAGATTCCCACTGCAATCCGGGTAAGCCACTGCCGGTTCTTACAATCCCGGCGCCCAGCTTTCGTAACCCCAGGAAGTAAGCCATCCCGGCCATAAACCTTCGGTCTAAAGTCGTGGTAAGTTGCACCACGCTAGATCTTTTAACTCCTACCATTTCAAAGGACTGACGTTCGTTTTCTGCCAATCTATCCAAATCCGCATCGTTTAACGCGAAACTAACCGGGTTACCTAATGTTCCTGAAGTAGTTACATAATCTATAATTGCATCTTTTCCAACCGCAATAAATTCTTCGTTATAATTCTGTAAATCCTCTTTTGTAGTAATCGGAATCTTTCTGAATTCCTCATAAGACTGAATTGCTTCAATATCAATTTTACAATCTGTAAAACGCTTTTTATAAAATGGAGAATTTGCAACAGCGTAGCTTAGCTGTTTTTTCAGCAATTCCTCATTTTTATTTATATCGTAGAAATTAGTCATTTAGATTTTGCGGTAAGATTTTTTAATCATTTTATCCAGGTATTCTTCATCCGGTAAAGTAGTCACTTCCCTCCTTTTTGCCTGTTTGTAATTGATCACGGCTTTTTTAAATTCTCTTTGCTTAAAATAGTAATCGCCGGCAATTTTATAAACTTCCCAGAAATGAGGATTCAAATACTTTAATCGCTTAATTTTATCTTCTGAAACTTCTTTTTCTTTAGAAATAGCTTCAGTGATTTCCCGACTTAATTTTCGGTATTTCTCGTAATCTTTATAAGCTTCAGTATTTACAAAAGGATCTTCTGCAATGGTTTCTTCAGCAAGCATAACACTGCCTGACACATTTCCGTCTTCAAACTTTTTAAATGCAGTATCGAGATCGTAAGCCACAAAAGCACCCAACTGGTATGGATTTGCCGACACCCAAACTTTTCTTTCTTCAGGTTTAAAAATGATTCCGTGATGGGCAAGCAATTGATTTATCGCCATTTCATTTCCCATCCCCAGCTTAGCTCCCTTCAAACCTTCTTTATTTCTTAATATTTCAGCTGCTATTTGCGGGTTTAATTTCTCTTTTTCAGAAAGTAACTCCTGCATTTTATCAAATCTATATTGTGTATGACTTTCCTCTATAGCCTTTAAATTTCGATTATCTTCCGCGTAAGCTTCACTTTGAAAATGATTGCTGCAAATTAATTTATTTGAATTATCAACTTCATAAACTCCAAAATTTCCCGGGGCTACTTCAATTAAAATCGCTTTATGCTCTGAGGCGCTACCAACCATAATAGATTCTGAAACAAAAACTTCACGCTTCTTAGCGATTTCTATAGCTTCTTTAGTTGAAGACGCATATTGTAAGATCTCACGAGTAACCAGGCTAATAGGAGTTTTGGCCTGCATCGGAATTTTACTTTTTCCGGCATTAATCGTCACACTTATTCTCTTTTCATTCAAACCACTCACAGAGCCAATCATCCCTGCCCAGGTGTACATCATAAACTTATGTCCTTTATCAGGATTAACAAAAGCTGCAATCTTTTCTTCTGCAAACTCATCGCCCGCATAAAAATCGAAATTCCTGCCTAAAAGTAATTGCCCATCTTCTGTTTTATTGTCCCAGGCTGCAAAAGAAGTACATCCCACCAGCATTAAATCCTGCAACGCGTGACCAATATCGTGTGCTCCATGAAAATACAGCATTCTAACATAAGCCGGGGCGAACTCATTATATTTCTGCAATCCAAAAAGCGAAGTACCGTAAATTTCTTGCTTATATTCTTCCGGAACGTGCAAATACATTTTTCGATTAAACCAGGCCACGGTTTTTTTAAGAAAATTTCGATATCCTGTGCCGGGAACAAGTTCATAAATCTTTTCCATAAAGGCAGTTTCCTGCTTATGCATCAACTCACGGGTTAAGCTTCCGCTTATTACACCGCGTTCTAAAGCATCTCCTTCAATATATAATTCCCAAATGCCGTATTTATTTTTATACATTGAATTTTCACCAATCCTATAATGAGTATCACTTAGCTTAGTTCTAGTAGTATCTATATTTTCTATTCCGGAAATATCGGGACGATCCTGCATGGAACGTTTTATTCCGCAGGAATTCAGGAGAAATAAGACTCCAATAAAGACTGATACTTTTACAAAAAACAATTTCACTTAATCCATTCTTTTTAAAACCAGGATATCATTTTGACGATAAGCAATTTCAAAGTTATAGTCTATTAGCCACCTGCTCTCGTACTCCGAAGTTAAAATAATTACTTTATCAGCATTTTTCTTTATCGCATCTTTTAGGTTTTCAGCAATTGTTACTTCCGGTTTTTTAGCAATTATAAACACGGAAATGTCCTTAAATTCTGAAGGAAAATCTTTCTGAAATTTTAAATTTTCAGAATTAGCGCTGAAAGTATTTTTTGAAATCTCTAAATTTTCTTCATTTGGATCAAAAACCGTAAAATGAGCATTTTGATTTTTCAGAAATAAGAACACCGGTAAAAGTCCTAAGTAGGTGTTCTGTAAAAACACCTTTTCATTGGGTTCTATAAATCTAGAAATTATTAGAAACCGTTCCCTATTAATGGTAAACTCCTTTTTTGCTTTTTTATAAATAGATTTATATCGATAATTCGATAAAACTTTCTGCTGGAAATATAGTTTTTCTTTTGAACCCTTACCTTTAAAAATTGATGTGAAACTGAATGCTGGCTTTACATTTTTTTTTCTATTGAAGAACAAGATCTGAAAGATTTTTGTTTGCAACACAAATGCTACAATCATCGCTGTTAAAACCCCAATTACCGAAACAATAGAAACCGATTGCAACGCGGGATGTTTGGCAAAAACAAGTGCTCCAATTCCCAATAAAGTAGTTAAAACCGATAGTAAAATAGAGGCTTGATAGGTTTGTAAAGCTGGTTTGCCGGTCTCATACTCTTTGAGGCAGGCATTGGTTATAAAAATGCTGTAATCTAAGCCCAGGCCAAATATAAAGGTGGAAATAATAATATTAAGGACATTAAATTGAATATCAAAAATTGCCATAATTCCCAATGCAATAATCCAGGTGATGGCAATAGGTAAAAGCGTAAGTAAACTTAGTAATAAACTACGGTAGAAGAACAGTAAAACCAAGAAAACCGCAAGGACTGAAAACAAGATAAGTCGGTTAAATTCGCTTTTTAAATTCCCCAGAAAATCCTGGTTCATTTGTTTTCTATCTATTGCTATTATATTTTTATTTTCTTCCAGTACCTTTAATACTTCGGGTTGAGTTTCATCAAAACTAACGGTACTGGTCACGGTAGCAAATCCTGGGCTTCTATTTATAAAATCATCTAAATAAAGCGTATTAACATTGCGATAATCATCAAGGAAAATTCCGCTGAAATCTTTATTTAACTGTTTGTAAAAACGGGTAAAGCTTTTTTCCTTAAATCCAAGTTCAGCCGATTCTCTAAGAAGGTTTTCTTTTAGATTTTCCCTTTTAGTGCTGGTCCAGAAATCTTCCCAATTTTCTATTTTTTCATTCTGGGTTTGTGTAGAAAGCACTACTCCACCAATACTACTAAAGCTTTTAATTTTATTTTCATTTTTCAATAACCGTAATTCCTGGTATAACTCGTTGTTTTGTTCAAGGGCTTCCTCAATATCTTTTCCGTAGGAAACCAAATAAGTGGTTTTGGCAGCTTTTCCGGAGATATTCTTAACATGTTCCTCGGCTAGTTTTATATTTTCCGGTTCGTAATTAAGCTGAGAAAGATCTTCATTAAACTTCACTGAATTAAAAAAGAAAAGTCCACCTGCAAATAGTAAGATCACGCCACCAACAAGAAATTTATTCTGATAAAAACGCTTTGCAGCAATTTTATCTAACCAGTTCGATTTTACTCCCCTGGGATCTTGTGGTACTTTGTAAAACTGCGGAATTAAAATTAATGCAAAAACAGAGGCAGTAACGACACTCACGGCGGCAAAAATTCCTAGGTCGTTCAAGGCTTCACTTTTAAGAAATAAAAGACATAAAAAAGCGATGGCCGTTGTAAAACTGCTCATTAAAATAGGCTTCGCCACATCTTTATAAAGCGATTCCACATTAGCATTATTCCTGAAATGAGTAAGAATATGCAAGGCGTAATCCAGGCTAATTCCTAAAAGAATAGCACCAATACCCAAAGAAATAGCAGAAACCGAAGATTTGGTAATATATAGAATGCTAATAGCCATTAAAGCGCCAAAAACACTGGGAATAAAGAGCAATAGAGGAACGTAGAACTTTCGGTAAAAGAAGATTAGTAAAATGAACAAAATACTAAAGGCAATGCTTAAGGTTATTTGAATATCCTTTTTAATCTGATTTGCATTAGCGATAGCATACAAAACCCCGCCAAAATATTGAGCGCTAACCTTTGAATTTCGATTTAAACCGGAAACAATTTGCTCCAATTCATTTATGAAAACTTCATTATTTTTAGTTTCTGAAGATGAATACTTGGGTGTGATAAACAATAGGAGATGTTGCTCATCTTTAGTGATCAAATAATTGTTATAGATCTTAAAATTACCATCAACCTGTAACTCACGAAGCTTTTGTAAGCCAAGGTTAGTTATAGAAAGTGGATCTTTAAATATAAATTGCTTAGTAACAAAGCCGGTGGGAGAAATCAGGTTTTTATACGATTTTTCCAGTCGGTCTCGAATACTATCAACCACCAAGCGACCTTCTATTTCATCGTAATCTTTGGTATTAAGAAATAAAGGTAAGTTTTGGTACACAAAATCGTAAACTTCCAGAATTCCTTCTTCAGGAACCTTTCCCTGAATTTTAGTGAGATATTCCGGTATTTTGCTATGAAGGGAATCGGTTAACTGATTTGCATATTGGGTAAGTGCTTCGGAATCTCTTTCTTCCGAAGAAATAGCAATAATGAGCTTATCGGAAAACTCGGTATGATCCAAAACCTTCCTTAAAACATCTTGTTTTTCCCCGGCTGGAATTAGTTTCGTAACATCTTCTTCTAATTGAACTTGACTGGCAAAATATCCACCGGCAAATACAAATAGCGCCAGTAACAAAAAACCAACTGCTTTTTGTTTTCGAAAAAAATAATAAAGCCTGAGAAAAAGAGTGTGCATTTAAGGTTTTATCACCTGTTTTTGGTTCGTGACGGAAAATAAGAAATAAAACACAATCCATAGCAGCAGGGCTGCAATTCCTGCAAGGGCAAAACTTCCAATGATATATTGCCAAAGCCCAAAGAAAATATCGGCAGTAGAATCAAAATCTTCCGGTCTTAATTCCCAGGCTAAACCGTGACCGGTAAGCAAAGAACCTGCCTGGTAGCTCGCATAAATTATAAAAGGAATAAGTGGAGGAATACTAATATTACTAAAGAGAAATGCTACTACTTTGTTGAGTTTAAACATAGCCGCAAGGCTAAAGACCAATAGAGTATGTAAACCCCAAAACGGCAAAATACCTACAAACACCCCAAGAGCGATCGCCGCTGCTTTCTTATGCGCAGGCTCCTGACTTTTAATTATATTTTCTTTCCAAAAACGTTTGTAACCTTTCTTCCTAAAATCCTGGTAAGTATCGCGTGGATGGATATAGAAAAAGCTTACCAAAACAAACCAAATGTAAAGTATTGTAATCCTAGTGATATCCCAAAAGGGTCTAAAATGTGTCACCCGGTTTTCTTCATAAAAAACCTTGATAGGTACGTTTCTTACCTTTACTTTTCTCCAGGCAGACTTTACAATAATCTCAATTTCTAATTCAAATTTATTGGTGTAAAGCTTTATTTGATTAACTACTTTTAAGGGATAAAGTCTGTAGCCACTTTGCGTATCGGTAAGTTGAGTGCCGGTAACCACTAAAAACCAAAAATTAGAAAATTTATTTCCGGTAGTACTTTTTCCCGGAATTCCATCCTGGCCCATATTACGGTCTCCTACCAGTAAAATCTCAGTCTCCGGTTTCTTCTCTTCTAAATGTGTAAGAAAAACATCAAGATCATCTGGATAATGTTGCCCGTCTGAATCTATGGTAATAGCATAATCATATCCTAATTCTTCAGCTAATTTAAAGCCGTGTTTTAAAGCCTCTCCTTTGCCTTTATTCTCTTCAAAATGATGAATGTTTATTTCGTGGAAATCCTTGAGAATAGTTTTCGTAGTATCTGTAGAACCATCATTAACCACCACGAGATTAGAAGTATATAACAGTAAATCCTGTAAAACACTGCCCAGCGTCTTTTCGTTGTTGTAGGTTGGGATTAGAATACAACAGTTTAAAGATTCAAATCTGGATTGATATATAGGTTTTTGGTTCAAAGTAAAATGGCTTTTTTGCAAAAGTATAATTAAAAAGCAAAACGCAATATGCTAAACCGCTAAGATTCAATCTTTTTATAAAAAGAATTGATTTTTAATGAAATACCTGCTGAATTTCTGGCTATTCCTTTAAGCTTTATTTCGCCGTTTATTTCTTCAATTTCAGATTCCAGGTTTAATATGGAATCTTGGTTAGGGTCTACCACGGCCATAAATTTTATATTAGCACCTTTTTTAAACTGAAGTTTAAAACCGCATTTTCGCTCTGCTTCTTCCTTAAATAAATGCATTAAAATAACTCCGGGAGTTACCGGCCTGCCAGGAAAGTGCCCGTTATAAATAGCATGGGTTTTATCAATTTGAAGTTGGGTAATATGTTTTTCGCCTTCCTTGGAAGAATTCAATACCGAATAAAAATCTTTTAATAACATATATTGGTTGGTTGTTGGTGTTTTACTCGATAATCGAGATTAAATGCTCCGAGGCTTGCCTCGAAATCAGATTATATTTTCCAATAACAATGCTTCGTGAGCTTGCTCTGAAGTTTTTTACTAAATTAAACAGAAAATTCAGGATTTTTAGTCTTTATAGTAGGTTTTAAGGTTGAAACACTGAAGGCGGAATTTCTTTATTCCACTGGATTTCGCTAAACTCAATAACGGTAGCATCGCCCGACTCTTCAATCAAACTTACTTTTTCTACTAAACTCTCAGCATTAAACTGCATTTGTATTTCTGAAAATATTTGCTTTAAATGCTTATCCTTAGGAATAATAACCGCAATTATTTTATCATTTTCCTTAAAATATGAGAAATTAAAATTTTCATTATCCTGAAGCAATTTACCGCTAATTGTTCCGGTTATTAATTTGGCTATTTTTCCGAAAAGTTTGCTGGAAGCGATATTTCTAACACTCTTATCACCAGCATCATTAATATGTAACTCATCACTTATTAAAAAAATTACATAATCTTGAGGTTCTGTATATTCCCACTTTAATTTTTCGGAATTCTGATAATATAACTTTCCCCGGCTCACAGTTTCGTCTGTGATCATCTCCATTTTTTTAGTCTGGATAAAATTAGCCTGTAGAGTTTTAAGCTCATTGGCTTTAGCTATCATTTTTCCCTGAAATTGAGCAATTTCTGTTTCCGAAATTTCTTGCTGAGCAAACAGGTTAAGACTAAAAAACAAAAATAACAAACTAAGAATACGCATTGATTTCCAGTAATTTATCGGGCCTTACAACCTCGTAATTATTATTTTTCAAAAATACCAACAACTGTTCCAGTATCTTGACGGTTTTAGCATTATTATCGTGTAAAAGAATAATCGCACCGGGTTTTATTCTTTTCTTAATTCTATTTAAAACAATTTCTTCGGAAGAAACTATTGCATCAAAAGATCTGATACTCCATCCTACAGATATTAAACCGGTTTTTTGAAGTGCTTTGTGTGTTTTTGGACTAACTATACCAAATGGAGGCCTAAATAGCATCATTTTTATGCCAGCTGTTTCTTCGGCAATTCTATTACACTCCTTAATTTCCCAAACAATTCTGGAAACTCCCAAAGCACCCATTTTTCGTGTATGCGTATAGGTGTGGTTTCCTACAAGGTGGCCCTTTTCAATAATTTCTTTAAAGATATCAGGTTGTTCTTCAATCCTTTTTCCAATACAGAAGAATCCGGCTTTAGCCTTATATTTGTCAAGAACTTTTAATATTTCAAGCGTATTTTCCACCGGTCCATCGTCAAAAGTTATGGCGATCTGGTTTTCTTTGATCTTTCGATTTTCGCTAAAAGATTCTACGAAAAAATTAAAACGCACATTGGTAGAAACTGTGAGTAAAAATAAGATGTAAAAAACTATAAAAGCCAGCACATACATAAATGATGCGAGCCCAAAAAAGGCTAATACCAGTCCTGCAGACACCAAGAGAATGATAATCGTATTTATAATTCTAAACCGCACTTAGTAAAATTAAACTGTGATCCCGCCCAAGATACTGATTGTAAATCAAAATACTCTTCAATTCTTTTGGGGTTGAAGTATTTAGCTTCAACACAGAGGGAATTCTGCCGCTTTTTAAAATTTTACACGCTGAGTAAAGCGCAAATCCAGAAACAGTATCATAGTCCCCTACCAAATGTTTATACCCTAACTGCGGAATATCTTTAAATAGACTTTGCTGAAGATTCTTATAATAGTGGTCGTACCTATTATCGCCATTACTTCCTAAAAGCACTGCATCTATTGCAGCAGCATTGATATTGTTTTTATTCAGGAAAATTTCAACTTCAGCATTTATTTTTTCCGGCTGAATTGAATTTTTTATAGAAATGCCTTTAAATTCGGCATAGGAGTTATTGTTTTTTTCTGTTGAAAGTATAAAGAAATGTGCGCCTTCTGAAGTGATTGTGCCCGGTGAATCTTCTTTCCACAAATCAAGGTTATGAATATCAACAGATTTTAACTGTCCATCCAGCGCTCTAAACTGAGTGATATTTTCTGAAAGCTCATCTACTCCTCCAACCAAAACCGATTTCTTTACTGAAGTTTCTAAAAGTTGCAATTCTGCATCTAGCAAAGCACTTTCCAAAGAAGCCGAATTTTGTGAATAGGTTACATTGTAATTTTTACAGCCTAAATTTAAAGCAATTTGACCTCCAATAGTGTTATGGGTAGATTGTATAAATGAAGTTGGCGACAACAATTCTTCTTGCTGGTCTATTAAATTTTCCAGGAATCTCTCGGTATCCTGTTTGCAACCTTCTCCGGTTCCGGTAATAATGGCATCGGGAATTTCAGTATTTGTTTCGTTTAAAGCTACTTTTGACGAACTAATTCCCATTTTGATGGCTTTAGACATTCGCCTTAAGGCCATTGGCTTTATAAACTCCTTATAATTTGGTGAAAGTGCCGGGAAAATATTTTTATGATAGGAAATCGGATTTTCTTCCTTCTCTGTAGTCTGAGCCGAAATACTACTAATCCCGTTAATATAGACTTTAGGCTTCATCTTTAGCGAAAATTAAAGAGGTACAATTACCCCCGAATCCGAAGGAATTTGATAAAATAAAATCCAATTTCTTTTCTTTCACTTCGGTAACTGGTTGTAAACCGGTTTCACTCATTGATTGAGAGAAATTAAGATTTGGAAATATTTGCTGTTTATTCAAGCTTATCAAACTGTAAACTGCTTCTAAAGCACCAGCGGCAGCCAGGGTGTGGCCAGTAAAAGCCTTGGTAGAACTAAAATCGGGAATAGTATCGCCAAAAAGTATTTGTAGAGCTCTGCTTTCGGAAAGGTCATTGTTTTTGGTAGCTGTGCCGTGCGCGTTGATGTAATTTATATTTTCTGAGCCAATTTCTGCAATTTTCAGCGCTTCTTGCATCGCTAAAAATGCGCCTTCCCCATTTTCTGATGACGCAGTTTGGTGAAAGGCATCATTGGTATTTCCATAACCCATAATTCTTCCTAAAACAGGTTTTCCATTTAATTCCTCATCGGCTTCTAAAACCAGATACGCAGCACCTTCCCCTAGATTTAATCCGTTACGATTTTCATCAAAAGACAGACAATGTTTTTCAGAGAGGATCATCAAAGAATTAAATCCGTTCAAAGTGAATTTGGTTAGGCAATCTGTTCCGCCAACAATTACGCGTTTTAATTTTCCAGCTTTAATCATTCTGGCGCCCATCATAATTGCATTCGCTCCAGAAGAACAGGCGGTACTAATTGTACTTACAAAGCCTGAAATACCGATATGTTCCGCTATTTTTTCAGTGGTAAATCCGGGATGTTGCGCACGTATAAAACGACTGTTTTCAGTTTTACCTTTAGTAAACTCTTTAAAATAATTTTCGGTTGCATCTATCCCGCCCACGCTGGTGCCTGAGATAAAACCGGTTTCAGCGTCAATTTTCACCTTTGACTGATCCAGGGCTTCGCTTACAGCTAAACTCCCAAGCAGAGCAGCACGAGTAAAACTATGATCTTGAGGTAGGTTTAAACTTTCTGCCAGTGATTTATTGGAAAATTTAATTTCCCCAACCGGTAAATTTTTATGGGTAGTTTTAAGAAATTCAGGAAAACTAATTCCGCTTTTTGAAGAAAACAGCGACCTATAATTTGTCTCAGTATTGTTGCCAATAGCAGAAATAATTCCCATTCCGGTTATCGCAACACCTTTGTTCATATACTATTGAGTACGGTTAGCTTCAATAAATTCTGCCATACTGTTTATAGAACCAAAGATTTCACGACTTTGGGCAGGGTCGGTCAATTTTATACCGTAATCTTTTTCTAAAAGCACAATAAGTTCCAGTGCATCTATTGAATCCAGTCCCAAACCGTCACCAAAAAGCGGTTCGTCATTTTCTATATCGCCAGGCTTCATATCTTCCAGATTGAGCTGTTCGATAATACTTTCTTTAAGTTCGGCTTGTAGGTTTTTCATTTTCAGCAAAATATAATTTTTTAAGGTTCTCTTCGGAAAAAGGCATATTTATTTCCGGAGAAACCAGGCACAAAAATACATCATATTCACCATTTTCCAAGTCTAACCACCCACAAAGCACTTCAGAAGACTTTCCTGAAGTCAATAAACTTTCGGAATAATTCTTAAGTAATTCAGCATTAAAACTATCTGATACAAAAAAAGCGTTTTCACTCTGCAGTTTAAATTTTATACTGATCTCGCCCAAAACAATATTTGGAAGCGTATAAACAAAAAGCGTAGGGGAAGCAAAACTTGAGATACTTTCGTGAAATTGTCTGTCGGTTTCAAGGCTCGAGGCATTATTAGAAAGAATAAGCGCGGTATCTGGTGAAATTTTATGTTCTCTAAAAAGAATTTCAGCTCCTAAAATTCCTAATTTAGAAAGGCCGTCCATTTTATGGAATTTTGGATACTTCAATTCTAAAAAATTATAAACCGCTTTAAAGAAAATACTTAGGTCTGTTTCAGAAGAATTAAAAATCACTTTTTCAGAATTTGAAACCTTTCCATTTTTTATTTTAACCCAATTTTTTATGTAGAAATCCTGTTGCATTTATTCCTTTTTAAAAACCAAAGCGAGATTACAACCGCCAAAACCTGATGCGGTTTTTAATGCATAATTAATTTCCATATTCTGATTTTCCTGAATTATAGTTAGTGATTTGGAAACCCCTAACTCTCCGAAATTTTTAGAGCTATATAATTCATTATTTAGCATAGTATGTTTCGTGATAATACTTTCTATTAAGGCTGAAGCGCCCAAAGTGTGCCCGTAATAGCCTTTTAAACTGTTCAGTGGTGTATTTTGTAAAGAACTCCTATGAAAAGCCATACTTTCCATCTCATCGTTATAAATAGTGGCTGTACCGTGCGCCGATAAAAAATCAATTTCGTTTGCAGAAATCTTAGCTTCTTTTAAGGCTTTTTGAATGCTTTGATATAAGCCTTCGCCGGTTCTGGAAGGCCCCGAAATATGGTTTGCATCATTTACTGTAGCATCTCCAATTAGAGCTATATTTCCTGAACTTTCAGGTTTATCAGTACTCACAAGCATAGCCGTTGCGGCTTCGCCTAAACTAATTCCGTTGCGGTCTTTAGAAAAGGGTTTGCATGCCTCCTGGCTTAAAGCCTGGAAAGAATTAAAACCTGAAACTACGAAATCACTAACCAAATCGCCTCCAACAACTAGTGCATTTTTAATTTTCCCTATCCCTCCTAATCTTCTTGCCACAGCGATTCCCAGGCCACCAGAAATACAGGCATTAGAAACTATAATGGGTGTTTGTGCAAACCCAAAAAAATTAGCAATTACCTGCCCGAGTTCACTTAATTTTAATCGATTTTCAGGGAAATTTCCGGGATCTTTTAGAAGGTTTATATTTCCCTTGGTTGTAGCAATTATAAGCGCGGTTTCATTTAAATCTAAATCTTTGTTTTTAGCTAAAATCTGCTGCACTGCCAACAGCATCATTTTTTCGAGTTTGGTATATTTTTTAATATCCCCGATGCCAACAAAAGCAGCATTTAAGAGGGATTCCTCAATAACTCCGGCGTAAAAAGAAGTTTCGATGGTCTCAGGTTTTTGTTGAAGCTGTAAACCTGATCTTCCTTCCTGAATCGCTTTTATATTTTCTTTAGTAGAAAACCCAAGCGGAGAAATAATAGCATCGTCTAAAAGGTAGAGCTTCTTCATTAAAGCAACTTCATTTTCTTTTTCCAATCTAAGAAAAACGTCGGATTATTTAAGACTAATTCCCGATTTTTATCCAGAAATACCTGCGTTGTTTCCCCGGTGCAGATCAAATTGTCACCTTTATAAACTTTGTAAGAAAAATTGATTTTTGCGGCTTCCGAATTTTTAAAAGTGGTTTCTACTATAAATGAATCACTATATTTTAAAGGTAATTTATGTTCGCAAACAGATTTTACAATGGGTGTGGAAAATCCTTCTGCTTTTGCATCCAGGTAAGAAATACCGTGTTCCCTACCAAAGTCTTCCCTGCCTTCTTCAAAATATTTGAGGTAATTACCGTGCCAAACAATTTGCAACGGGTCACATTCATGAAACCTAACTTTAAGTTTTGTAATGGTAATAAGCGATTTCTCCAGCATAATTAATCTACAGTAACAGTTTTCATTTCAGAAGTTGCTAAAAGCTTTCCGTTTTCATCCAGGGTTCTGGCGCCAACCGAAGTTACATTCATAATTTCATGCAAAATTTCTACGTAAGTAACCAGTTTAGTGTTTGCTTTTGGAAGTCCCATAATTTCTACGGCTTTGATGGCGCCAATAAAACCTGTTTTTGGTTTATCAAGTCCGCTTAAAAATCCCTGGTAACCACGCCAAAGCGACATACTCTGCGCCATGTGTTCTATAAGTCCGGGTTCAGAAAAAATACCGTTTTCAACTAAAATATTATCTGCAGGAATAGTAAAACCTGTAGTCCCCATCTTCTCATTATACTCCAGCAAGCTGTCTACCATCACAAATGGTGGCTTTTGAGGAATTAACTGAAGTATTCTATCTAATTCTAAAATTGGTTCTTTTAGTAAATTTTCTTCCATAAGTTGATTTTAGCTGAAATCGTTCCAATAATCGTAATAATTATACCATTGATGCGGATATTTCTTTAACATCTTTTCCAGGTTTTCAATATAGGCTTTTAATAAATTTTGAGCCTCATTTTTCTCAGGATTATAAGGCCTGGCATAGAAATGATAGTGAAAATTCTGCTCTCTCATAATATGCACAAACAACACAGGAATGTTATTTCGGGCAGCCAATTTAAAAGGACCCTGCGGAAATTTTACCGGTTTCCCCATAAAATTCTGAGTATAAGTTTTGGCCTGTTCGGTATAGCGATCTGCAGCGAAAACAAGAAGCTCGTTATTTTGTAGCGCCTTATTCATTTTAAAAATATGGGAAAGATCGTCTTTTAAAACTATGAGCTTTATAGCCGATTTCCCGGTAACCGATTCCAGGTAATTTTTTATCTCCTTATGTTCCAAATCTGTCACTACCAAATTCACAATAGTATGGTCGTGTTTTTTATCAAAGAAATGTTTAGCAAGGTTAAAATTTCCAATATGCGCCGTAAGTAAAATTCCGCCTTTTTTCTGTTTTAATAAATTTTGAATATGTTGAATTCCATCAAATTCAAAAGTATATTTATGTTTTAAGCCAGAGGCAATTGCCACACGGTCTAATTGAATTCTCCCGAAGGTAAAATAGCTTTTATAAACATTCAACATCGCTCTACTTCTAGAATAACCAAGATGCTTTCTAAATAAAAAGTAGACACTTTTAGTTGAATTAAAAGCAAAAAACATAAAGTAGAGCGCTACAAAAAGAAGTACAAAATAAGATGCATAGAGACCAAAAGTTTTAATGATAAAAACATAAATCTTTAAGCCAAGGACGGTTCCCCGCGATTGTCCTTTCCAATTTGCCATAATTAAGAATAAAGTCCGCCATTAATATTTATGACTTCGCCGGTAATGTAAGAAGCTTTTTTTGAAGCAAGGAAACTCACTAAATCTGCTACTTCTTCTGCTTCCCCAAAACGGTTTAATGGAATCATTTTTTTCAGCTCTTTTTCGTCAAAATCGGCGGTCATATCTGAAGTTATAAAACCGGGTGCTACAGCATTTACAGTAACTTTTCTTTTACCAATTTCCTGAGCCAGTGCTTTGGTTGCAGAAATTAATGCGCCTTTTGCCGCCGAATAATTTACCTGTCCGGCATTTCCTTTTAAGCCGGAAAGCGAGACAATATTAATAATTCTGCCGTAACGCCTTTTCAGCATATCTTTTAATAGAGGTTGAGTAACATTATAAAAACCATTTAGGCTGGTATTGATTACAGAGTGCCAATCTTCAGGCTTCATCCACATAAAAAGTCCGTCACTGGTAATTCCTGCATTATTTACAATGATTTCAATTTCTGCATCAGGATTATTTTTTCGGAATTCCAGAAGTGCATTTTCACTCATTTTCGAGTCAGAAACATCAAATTTAAGCAATTCACAGTGTATCTTTTCAGCCTCAATAAGTTCTTTTGTGGCATTAGCGGCTTCGGTATTAGAATGGAAATTCAACAAAATATTATATTGTAATTCCCTTGCTAATTTTATGGCAATGGCTTTTCCTATTCCGCGGGAAGCACCTGTGATGAGTGCGTATTTCATGTAGTTCTTATTTTCTGGTTAAGATTAAATAAGTTCATAAATACAATCGGTTTCTATTTATAAACTTCATGCTTCTTAAGGTATTCTTTAACTTCGGCATTGGTTTTATACAGTGGAGCATCCGCTTTTATCTCAGGAATTATCTTGTTCATTTCTTCTAAAACCTGCCTGGTTTTATCTGAGAGTTTCTCGCTAAAATTCAGGTAACGTAAAGCCTGGACAATAGTAATTATTTCTACCGAAAGCACTTCAAAAGCATTATCAATAACTGTTTTAGTAATATTTGCCGCATTGGTGCCCATACTCACAATATCCTGATTATCGTTATTGTTAGGAATACTGTGAATATACATAGGGTTTGAAAGCATCTGGTTTTCTGCCGTGGTAGAAACCGCGCTAAATTGTGCTCCCTGCATTCCAAAATTAAGCCCTAGTTTTCCCAAATTTACAAAAGGAGGCAAAATATCGTTGAGTTTATTATTGAGCAAATAATTGAGTTGGCGCTCAGCAAGCATTGACATCTTTGTGATCACCAGTTTTAACTTGTCCATTTCAAGTGCCACATAATCTCCGTGAAAATTTCCACCGTGATAAACCTGTTCATTTTCTACATCTATTATAGGATTATCATTGGCAGAGTTCACCTCCTCAATAAGGATTTTTGCGGTATGCGCTATAGTATCGTAAACAGGACCTAAAATTTGTGGTACACAACGTAAGCTGTAATATTCCTGAACTTTTTCTTTAAAATAGGTGTTTTTATCGGCGGCATCATTATATAAATGCTCGTTACGGTCACGAGTAAGCTTGCTATCTTTTAAATGATTTCGCATTTTTTCTGCAATATATTGCTGTCCGTAATGTTTTTTCGCCGCATTGAGTTCGTAAGATAAATGATCGTCATAAGCCTGCACAATTTCATTGATCGCTGCAGAACAAAAAACTGACCAGTTCAACAATCGCTTAGCATAAATAACATTTACAATCCCGATGCCTGTCATTGCTGAAGTACCATTCATTAAAGCCAGTCCTTCCCTAATTTCAATCTTTATTGGCTTAATATTCTCTTCGGAAAAAACTTCTTTGGTTTCGCGGCGTTTACCTTTATAAAAAACCTCGCCTTCCCCAATTAGCACCAACGCCAAATGCGCCAGTTGTACTAGGTCTCCCGAAGCTCCTACCCCGCCGTGTTCAAAAATTAGCGGCGTGATATTTTTATTGATAAGTTGCTGCATCACTTCGGCAACAGATTTATGTACACCGGACTTACCAAGGGAAAGGGTATTTAAACGGGCCAGCATTAAGGCTTTTACATAAAGTGCATCCATAGGTTTTCCCAAGCCCGAAGCGTGACTTCTAATTAAGTTATACTGAAGCTGAAGGCGATCTTTATCTTTGATCTTATACTGCGCCATTGGTCCAAAACCCGTATTAACGCCATAAATAACTTTATTCTTAGAAAACTCCTTTAGGAACTTAAAACTAGCATCAATTCTTTCAAGGTTTTTTGAAGTAGGCTGAATTTCAGTATTTTCAAACAAAACCTTGTAAAAATCATCGAGGCTAAGGGTATTATTTATAGGGAGCATAGGCCGCATAACAGTTATATATCTTAACAAATGTACTATATTTAGGCCGTATTTTAAATTGCTGATTTTTGATTTAGCACACGAATATTTACAATAACTCAAGTTGGCAAAGTCCAAAATGAAACAGCTTAGCACAAAGATCTTAATTATTGGCGCCGGTCCTTCTGGAATGGTCGCAGCCGGGTATTTAAAAAATCAAGGTATAGATTGTTTAGTGGTAGAAAAAAGTTCATTTCCGCGTTTTAGTATTGGCGAAAGCTTATTACCTAAAAGCATGGAAAACTTTAAGGAGGCAGGATTATTAGAGGTTATTCAAGCCGAAGGATTTCAAAAGAAATATGGCGCTCGATTTATAAAAGCCGATAAAATTGGCGAATTTGATTTTTCTGAAAAATTTGGAAAAGGCTGGAATTGGACCTGGCAAGTTCCCAGAGCCGATTTTGATCTGGTTCTGGCAAATGAAATTCAACGAAAAGGTGTAAAGATCTTTTTTAATGCTGAAGTTGAAAAAGTAAATTTTGAAGGAAAAAAGTCTTTAACTGAAGTAATTCTGAATTCTGAAGAAAAAATTGAAATCGAGGCTGAATTTATAATTGATGCCAGTGGAAACGGCCGCGTCTTAGCAAATCAATTAAATTTAAACGCTTCGCCCAAATTCACCGGGAATTCTTCCATATTTACACATATCAAAGAAGCAAATCGGCCAAAAGGTAAAGAAGGTGAACTTATCACTTTTGAAGTTTTAGACACCAACACCTGGTTCTGGTATATTCCTTTCTCTAACGGAAATACGAGCCTGGGTTTTGTAAGTAAAGACGAGTGGTTTGATAATTTTAGTAAAAATAATTCGGTAGCCTTTAAGGAGATGTTGAACAAACTCAAGTATTATGAGAACCGGTTTGACTCCTGCTCTTTTCTATTTGATCCCGTAAAACTGCCAAATATCTCTCGGAACGTAACCAAGATCTACGGTGAAGGATTTGCATTAACTGGGAATAGTGCAGAATTTCTTGATCCTATTTTCTCGTCTGGAGTTGCCTTTGCAACCGAATCTGGTTTGCATGCCGCTAAATTGGCTAAACTTGAAGTAGAAGGTAAAAAAGTTGATTGGGAGAACGATTATGCCAAATATATGGAGGCCGGAATTTCTGTATTCAGCAGTTATGTTAGAGAATGGTATACCGGGAATTTGCAGAAGTTATTTTTTCACGAAACTCCTAAAACTGAAATTAAAGAGCAAATTTGTGCAGTTTTGGCCGGTTATGTGTGGGATAGGAAAAACCCCTTTGTAAAAAATCATCAACGAATTATTCAAAACATAGCCCATTTAATAGATCGTGAAGAAATAAATATTTAGTTTTTTTTAAGCTTAAATTTCTGACGTCAAAGTGATTAAAAATAATCTGAAATTTTATTGTGTTCTTTAGCCTCAAAAAGTTTGGAAGGTATGTAAGTAAAAGTTACATTTGCAACCGCAAAATCGTTTGCAAGTTCATTAACATTAGGAGAGGTGGCAGAGTGGTAATGCAGCAGCCTGCTAAGCTGTCATCCTTCGGGATGCCCGGGTTCGAATCCCGGTCTCTCCGCAAGATTTTTTAGTCTGCGGATTTTTATTCTCCTTTTCTTATGGAAAGACAGGGATAATCTTCCTCCGTCTCCCGGATTGCTTTTAAAAAGTATTTTGGATCGGAAAAGACTAAAATTCTAATAATAGTTTCAACTATTATTTTGGGAATTAATCTTTTTGGTTAATTCTTCCCAAGTATCGCGCCGAGCGCGATTAAAAAATCACTCGGGGTGTAGCGTAGCCCGGTTATCGCGCCTGCTTTGGGAGCAGGAGGCCGCAGGTTCGAATCCTGCCACCCCGACCAACCTTCTTTAAAAGGATATAAAAACACTGTTAATCTATTGATTTTCAGTGTTTTTTTTTGTTTTCATGACATCATTTGATATGGTTTGATATCACCCTATCCAGTGAATGATTCGGTGAATACTTTCTTTCCAGCATTTCATTATCTTAGAGAAACAATTCCACGCTTTCTTACTCCTTCTCACTATTCTGAAAAGCTTTTTATTTTAGTAACAAATGATTTTCCCTAACTCTTACCTACTTCTTATTTTGTTACTGATTTTCCAGATATATACATTAAAGGAACCTTTTTTATATTTATTTAAATATCTGCAACAATTTAAATTCCAGCGAATTAAATCAGTTCTAAAATGAAAATTCTCAGAAATAAACCAATGTATGATTAAGCTCATATATTAAGAAAAAAAAGTTGAACACCTTTATCAGCTTAAAATTAAATTCAAATGCAGATATCAATTCCACATAATTTTCACATACCCGTTATGGGTTTGGCGTATTCCATAGATTCTCCAATTAAAGTAGCCTGCTACGGTATAAATTCAGCTATTTCCATAATAGAGGATAATTTATTGGAAACTATGCGAAAGCACTACTCCCAAAAATATGGTGAAATTTATACCCCTATAACTACCAAAGAGACAGATTACCGTATTAAGCGAATTACTAATTATTTAAACCTGGTACAACGTGCGGTGAATTCTGAATTTGAAAAAATAAAGGATTCCACATTTGGTTTAAGTTCAGATCTTACCAAGTATTTTGAAATGCTTCCTGATACTGGAGAACTAAAAAAATTATTTCATAAATTTTTAAATACAGAAAATCTTTCAGAGAAGGAAAACCTGCAAAAACAACTGAAAGAGAAAATGGAACCCGGTGCTGTAGAAGTCAATATAATGACTAAGGTAGACAAAGATAATCCAGGAAAAGATAAACTTTCAGCCCCAAACACTTCAGATGCACTCACAGCATTAAAGGCTTATGCTACCAGTGAATTAAAAAATTCTGCCATTATTTTTTCCGCGGGCTTAAACCCAAGGTTATTCAATTATATGGAAGAATTTAAAGAATTTGACGCAAAAGGCTGGGGTGAATTTGATAAAAAGGTAGTCATAAAAGTTAGTGATTATCGTTCTGCCCTTATTCAGGGTAAATATCTGGCCAAAAAAGGAATTTGGGTAAGTGAGTTCAGGATAGAATCAGGATTAAACTGTGGCGGTCATGTTTTTGCCACACAGGGATTACTAATGGGACCTATTCTTAACGAATTTAAAGAAAAGAAGGAAGAGTTAAGAGAAAGTCTTTTCAGCTTATACAATCCCGCAATAACAGCAAAAGGACAAAAAGGTTTTTCTAAACCCCACCCAATTAAAATCACGGTACAGGGTGGAATTGGCACTTCTGAAGAAAATAGTTTGTTGCACAAACACTATAATGTTGATAGTACAGGTTGGGGAACACCATTTTTGCTTTGTCCTGAAGCAACTACAGTAGACGATGAAACGCTAAATTTGCTAATTAATTCTAAAGAAAAAGATATTATAAGAAGTCAATCTTCCCCCCTGGGAGTAGCGTTTAATTATTTAAAAGGCACCAGTGCTGAAACCGAAAGATTAAATAGAATTGAAAAAGGCGCACCGGGAAGTCCCTGCACCGAAAAATTTCTAATTTCCAATACCGAATTCACAAAAGAACCTATCTGTACCGCTTCTAAAAAATATCAAAAACTAAAATTGAAGCAATTAGAAGAAAGTGATCTATCTAAAAAAGAATATCAGCAACAGCGAGAAGATGTACTTAGTAAAGAATGCCTTTGTGTGGGCTTAAGTAATGCAGCTCCATTAAATTATAAGGTTCCATTCTTAAAAAAACAACAAGCTGTAACTATTTGTCCAAGCCCAAATATCGCTAATTTCTCAAAGCTCTCTACTTTAAAAGAAATGACAGATCATATTTATGGGCGTACCAATTTGATTCAGCAAAACAAAAGACCTCATATGTTTGTTAAGGAACTAGAGCTTTATATAGATTATCTTGAAGAACAAATTGACAGAACCCCGAATCCTGATAAACGTACCATGAAAAATTGGGAAGCTTTTTGTAAAAATATTTTGGAAGGAATAGCTTATTATCGAGATCTTTTAAAAAAGCAAGTCCTGGACAATACTAAAGGTTTCGAAAAATCTTTAGAAAGTGCGGAGAAAGCGATCTTTAAAACAAAACTCGCTTTATTCGAACCAAGTAGATAAAAACCGAACTATTATAAAGCAAATTCACCAGGAATAGATAATTCACCATATTTTAATTTTAAAGCTATCCTTGGTGTTTTAAAACTCAATTATTGAGTAAAATCCCGAATCATTTTAAACTCATTAAGAATGAAAGAATTAATTCAACAATCTCTAGCCAAAGCCATAAGCTATGAAGAATATAACCTATTGTTTAAAAAACTAGTGGCAGAAGGAACGTCAACCGGAGAAAGTACTAAGGAAAAAATAGATTTTACCAAACTTAATTACTCCAGAAGTAAACGTCTTGATAAAACAATAAAACTTTCAGAAGAGCAAATTATATCTTTTCAAAATTTAGATATAAAACAAACCTGGCTGGTAATTACAGAGCCGTGGTGTGGAGATGCGGCACAAAGTCTTCCGTATTTGAATAAAATAGCTGCTTGTTCTAATAACATTGATTTAAAAATTGTGCTGCGCGATGAGAATCCAGAGCTCATGGATTCCTTTTTAACCAATGGTTCCCGGTCAATCCCCAAATTAATAATTATAGACGAAAATCAAGAAGTAATTACTCATTGGGGGCCGCGTTCTAAAGCAGCGACTAAAATTGTAGTTGATTATATAAAGGAACACGATAGGGTCGACGATCAGCTTAAAACAAATCTTCAGTTATGGTATAACCAGAATAAAGGGGAAGCAATTATAGCGGAAATGCAAGATTTTGTGCTTTCCGAAAAAGGTTCAGAAGTTATTTAAGAAATCGAATTCCTTAATTTATAACAAAAAAGTCTTCCAAAACCGGAAGACTTTTTTTTGTTATAAATAATTTTAATCTTTCTTTATCGGTACCATAAAAACCGGCACTTCAGTCTTTTCAAGAACATTTGAAGCTACAGTTCCCATTAAAAGCTTTTCAAAAACTGAATGACTATGAGTACCCATAACTAGTAGATCTGCATTCCAGGTTTTTGAATATTCAAGAATTGCCGTGGCTGCATCTCCTTCGGCTAAATGTGTTTCTACATTTTTATCTTCAAGATGTTTTGCTGCAGTTTCCAGAAAATCTTCCACTACACCCCGCATTTCCTGTGCAATATCCAAATTTACAGCCATTTCATCGTAACCGGAATAGCCCATAAAAGTGGGGTAATCAATTCCGTAGTAACTAACATTGGCCATCACGTGAAGCAAACAAACTTTAGCATCTAACTGTTTAGCCAATTTGTAGCCCGCTTCAGCTACCTTTTCTGAAACAGGATGATAATCTATAGCAATTAATATACGCTTCATAAGATTTGATTTCTTATAAAGTTATTAAATGAATTCTAAAATCTGAAAAATTAATACTGAATAATACAAAGTAATCAACTTTTGAATAAAATTACTCTTTAACCACAATCAAACTGGCTTTAGCGCCGGTTAAAAGATTCCATTCTTTGGAAGCCACCAGATTACCATTCTCTTCCAGAACTTTTAACTGTGCAGTATTAGGTCCCGAAGAGCCCTGATTTAAGGCTTCAAATTCTATATTATTGAATCCGCTTTCTAAGGTGACTAGAACGGGACGAAAACCACCACCAAGAACTACGCGCTCCACAAACTTTCCATTTATATAAATATTTACCTGGTCCCCATCTACAAATTGATGATCGCGGCAATAGAGTTCAACAAACTTCCCGGTAGTTTTAAAATCTCCTAAATATTGATCTTGTCTATACTTATCCAGCGCTTCCTTATCTTTTGTCCATTTTTCTTTAACAGCATCTCCGGCGGTCTTTAAATTATTTGGCTTCTCTCTAAAGTCTATCGCTTTTTGTTTCTCCCTAAGGTATTTGCTTTCTTCATTAGATTTTTCAGCACGAAGAATGGGAAAACCAGAAGACTTTTTTTCCGGCTCGGCTTTTAAAATACCACCAGTATTACTTGTAGCCGGAAGATCTATTTGCCCATAACTAAGTAATGAAAAGAAGAGAAGCAAAAAAGTATATATAAACTTCATAAAATGAATTCTTTAAGCTTGTAATATCAAAAATACGGCCAAATTACTTTAAAGAAAAATCTTTTAAAACTAATCCCAGAAAGTCACTTTATCTGGTTACGCATTCGCAAAACATTTACTTACCTTTACACTACTAAGCGATTATAAAATATTCGGCCTTGGTCCGCAATATTTAAGCAAAATTAAAAACTATTATGCAGGTAAATCATCTTCTGGAAGAAAATTCAATAGCCGGTAAATTTCTGGCACAACTTAGAGATGTAGAAATTCAAAAAGACAGAATGCGCTTTCGTAGAAATATTGAGCGTTTGGGTGAAATTCTAGGTTACGAACTAAGTAAACAATTGAGATTTTCAGCTAAAAATATCAAAACCCCCTTGGGAAATACCAAAGTTAATTTACCGGAAAATGAAATTGTGATCTGCTCTATTTTACGTGCCGGACTCCCCTTACATAACGGTTTATTGAATTATTTTGATGATGCCGAAAACTCTTTTATTTCTGCCTATCGCCATCACCCAAATAACGATGAGCAATTTGAAATTGTGGTAGAATACCTTGCTTCCCCTTCCCTGGAAGGAAAAACTCTTATTCTTGCTGATCCCATGCTGGCCACCGGTGGATCTTTTGTGAATGTTATGAAGGCTCTAAAACAAATGGGAACACCAAAGGAAATTCATTTAGTTGCCGTAATTGGTGCCGAAGAAGGGATTGCTAACCTGGATAAAGAATTCCCTGAAGATTCTAAACTTTGGATCGCTACCATTGATAAAGAATTAAACAATCACGGTTATATTGTTCCTGGCCTGGGAGATGCCGGAGACCTTTGCTACGGCGGTAAACTTCAACATTAAACACCCAAAATCTCTTATAGTTTTCTTAAGTGCTGGGTACTGGTTTTTATATTTCTTACATTGAAATTGAATCAAATTAGAATTAAAAATTAGCTTATGAAAGCCTTAGGAATAAAGAGATCACACCCCATAGACCATCCCGACAGTTTTATTGAATTCGATACTGAAGAACCCAAACCTGAAGAGCTGGATCTTTTAGTAAGAATTAAAGCGGTTTCTGTTAATCCAGTAGATTTTAAAGTGAGGCAGAATGCTGCTAAAGATAATGAACTGGAACAACCGAAAATCCTTGGATGGGATGCTGCCGGAATCGTAGAACGAGTTGGTAATCAAGTGACAAAATTTAAGCAGGGAGATGAGGTTTATTATGCGGGAGAAATAGACAGGCCAGGGTGTAATGCAGAATTTCAGCTGGTTAATGAAAATATTACTGGCCATAAACCTAAAAATATTTCTTTTGAAGAAGCCGCTGCTATGCCCCTAACTTCACTCACGGCCTGGGAATGCATTTTTGAACGCTTAAAAATTGAAGAAGAATCAGGGAAAGATCAAGATATTCTTATTCTTGGTGGTGCTGGTGGCGTTGGTTCTATAGCTATTCAACTTTTAAAGAAACTCACAAAATTTAATGTTATCGCTACTGCTTCTCGAAATGAAACCGAAGCCTGGTGTAGAGATATGGGGGCTGATGTAATTGTAAATCATAAAAATTTGGTGGAAGAAATGAAAGCTAAAGGATATGAACAGGTAGATTATATTCTGAACTTTTCGGATACCGATATGCACTGGGATGCTATGGCAGACCTCATAAAACCTCAAGGAAATATTTGCTCTATTGTGGAAACTAAAAATCCTGTAGATCTAAACATACTGAAGAATAAGAGTGCGGCCTTTCACTGGGAATTAATGTTTACCCGGGCTAAATTTGAAACCCCAGATATGCATAAGCAACACGAAATCCTGGAAAGAATTTCAAAGCTTCTCGAAGAAGAAACCATTGAAACTACGCTTAATAAAACTTTTAACGGACTTACCCCAGAAATATTTAAAGAAGTTCACAGCCTGCAGGAATCAGGGAGTTCTATTGGTAAAAATGTGATTTCATTTTAAGAAAAAGAGGTTGTTTGGAATTAAGTGAGTTCGTCATTCTGAATTTATTTCAGAATCTAATATGTAATTAAAACATGCTAGACCCTGAAACCAGTTCAGGGTGACGGGAAAAATTCCAAACAACCTCTTCAGTAATTCAATAATTGCAGTTAAAAAGAATTTTTAAGCTTCCTGCTTTCTGGCTTTGGCTTCGTAATCTATATAACCTTTCGCTCCGGGAACATAAAAAGTGTCTGTATCCCAGTCTGAAAGTGCTATATTTTCTGCAAAACGTTCCACTAAATCAGGATTTGAAATATAAGGTTTACCGTATGCAACTAAATCTGCATTGCCTTCTTCAATAACCTTATTTCCAGATTCCTGATCAAAACCGGCATTAATCATCAAAGTTCCGTTATACATTGGGCGGTATCTCTTAGCGATCTCTGTTACCGCGTATGGCACCTCCGAAATATCATTAAAAGGCTCTGATAAATGTAAATAGGCAAGGTCATAATCGTTAAGCTTCTTGATAATATAGTCGAAAGTTGGAATGGTTTCTTCATCCATCGTCATTCCAAAAATACCGTGGAGAGAAGGATTCAGTCTCAAACCAATTTTATTCTCTGGCATTACTTCTTTTATGGCATCTATAGTTTCAAAAAGGATTTTTGCTCGATTTTCTATACTTCCGCCGTATTCATCATTTCTTTTATTGGAAGTCCCATTGAAGAACTGGTGGAATAAATATCCATTTGAAGAATGAATCTCTATTCCGTCAAAATCTGCATCCATGGCATTTTTAGCAGCATTTTTAAAATCCTGAACTGTTCTTTTAATATCCTCAATACTCATTTCCTTTGGCGTAACGGTATCCTTAAATCCTTCGTAGGTATACGACTGTGACTCAGGGTTTATTGCGGAAGCAGATAATGGTAAGTCTCCATTATGGAAATCTGGGTGAGACATTCTGCCTACATGCCAAAGCTGAATGAACATACGGCCATTAGCCTCGTGTACCTTTTTATTTACCATTTTCCAGCCTTGAATCTGTTCTTTACTGTAAATCCCTGGCGTGTTTACATAACCCACCGCTTCTTTAGATATTTGTGAACCTTCGGTAATTATTAGGCCTGCTGAAGCTCTTTGGGTATAATAAACATCGTGTAGCCCTTCAATAGGTGCATTTTCGGGATTATTAGCTCTACTTCTCGTCATTGGAGCCATTACCACTCTATTTGGAAGTTCTAATCCGTTTAAATTATATGATTTTAATAAATGTTGTTCTTTACTCATAGTTTTATAAAATTGATTTTATTAATCTTTTTCTTAGCAATTTTTTCAGCGCTAAATTAATCTAAAGCAGAGAGAAACATATTGATGTATGTTAGCAGTAGCTGTTAAGAAATGTTAATAGCAGTTCGACCTAAGCTTTATAGTTCAAAGACCTGTTCTCGATATTAAATTCTTCCAGAATTTCACTCGAACTGACGCAATTATTCTTAGATCGAATTGAGTTTATTAAATTAAAAGAGCTCTTTTCTTAGTCGGCTTAAACTTTCAGGCTTTATACCCAGGTAATTTGCTATATGATAATTAGGAACGCGATTCTCTATTTCGGGGTATTTTTGGCAAAATTCAAGGTAACGTTCTTTGTTGTTTTTCTGAAGAGAGGAAAGAATTCTACTTCTTAGGGCTACAAAGGCATTAGTAGTTTTTATTCTGAAAAAACGTTCAAATTTCGGAATCCTTTTATATAAGGTTTCAAGCGTGTCGCGATGAATTCCCAGGAGCACCGAATCTTCTATGGCTTCCACATATAGTTGTGCAGGATAATTTCCGAAGAAAGCTTCAAAATCACTTATCCACCAGTCTTCTAAAGCAAATTGAATAATATGTTTGTTCCCATTCTTGTCTAAATAGTATGCTTTTAAGCAACCCTTTACCACGTAATATTCGCAATCTACGGCCTGCCCGGGTGCAATTAGAATTTCCTTTTTGGAAATATTCTTTTCAATAAGGATTCCTACAAATTCCCTCTCTTCCTCCTTAGAAAGTTCAATTTTTGAAGTAACGTGTTTTAGTATTTCCTGATGCATCTTTCAACAATAAATTAAGAGTTTTGGGGGCAAGCCCAAGAGGTATGATTAGGCAAAAACTTTTCAAAGTTTCGAGGAAACCCTGGTATACCCCCCCTGGAGGGATTAAAATGGATAACCAATGGCAAAGTTCAATACAGGGTTTGCGTAATCAAATTCCCAACGCTCACCTTCTCGCAGACTAGGATCGTGTAGCGGCGCAGCCAGATCAACACGAATCACAAAACTTTGAATGTCTACCCTTAGACCAAAACCGGTACCAATCCCCAATTCATTCATAAAATCTTTACTGAATTCGCCGCCATCTAACGTACTATTTTCTCCTGTATACCAAACATTCCCGGCATCGGCAAAAACAGCACCGTATAAATATGGAAAAAGCGGAAAACGATATTCTAAATTTGCCTCAAGTCTTATATTTCCGGCCTGATCAAAAAAAGCTCCATCTTCACCAGGCGGAGTATACGTTCCGGGACCCAAAGAGCGAGTATTAAAAGCCCTTACACTGTATGGCCCGCCGGCAAAATATTGTTTGGTAAATGGTAATACATCAGAATTTCCGTAAGGCAAACCATAACCGGCAAATAACCTTGATGCTATTTTTGAATCCCTTCCGGTTTTTAAGTGATACCTAAAATCTATATCGGCTTTTGCATATTGGGCATATCTCAAGCCCAAAAATGTTTGCGGATCTTCTTCACTGTGACCGCTAATAGCGTCAACTAAATTTCCGGCTACATCTAATGTTGAATTAAGAAAAAACTGATGTCTTTTATTTTCATCTATAAGTCCGTTGTAAGTGAAAGAATAAGTTAAACCTGAAATAAACTCCTGGTTAAAACTATTCTGTAAAAATGGATTTGCTATAAGAATATCATCAAATTCTTTGCTGGTTTGTCCCAGGTTTACATAGTTTACCGAAACGGGATTAAACTCGTGGGTAACATATCTATTAGCATTCCAGATATAACCAAACCTGGCCGATACCGAACCAAGACTAAATAATTGACTCCGGCTAAGATAATCCAAACCTAAACTAGCCTTGGTTTTAGGAATAGAATAGGAAAAATAGTTTTTATCGAATTTAATTGGAAATAGCATTCTGGGAAAAATTAAATCGCCTTCCAAACCTAGTTGAATACTATTTAATCCTGATTGCGTGCCGCCGCCTACCTGGAATTCATAACCAAAGTCTCCGGTAATATTTAAAATTTCACCACCTTTAAAAAGATTCCTGTTAGTATAACCTAGTGCTAAACTTGGCCCGGTAAACCCATTAGATTTTGTTACCGCCTGAATTTCTGCCCGTAACGATCGTTTTTTTAATGGTGATAGGTAAATATTAGTTTCTAAAACCCCGAGACTGTCGGTAGAAAGGCTATCTATTTCACTGTAATTTATATTTACAAACTTGTATGCACCAATATTTCCCAATCTTCTTGCCGTATTTCTTGAGGTTTCAGGATCGTAAAACTGGCCTTCTTCAATAAGCAAATAAGGATCTAAATGCTTAGGTTTAAAGAAAAGCTCTTTTTGAAAAAAGTTTTTTTCGGCATAACGCGTTTTAGCTGTAGAACTATCGGTTCCAACCTCATAATTCGGGTAAACATTAACACTCTTAATTTTATAAGGAATAATACTTGGAGTTGGAACATCTTTCTTCAACCTTAGAAATAGATCAAACTTTTTTTGAACATATTGATTGGTATCAGCTTCAAAGATTAGGAACCCAGAATTAAAATTATAATATCCTTTAGCCTTTAACTCCTTATCAATTCTTTCCCTTTCCAGTTTCATTGCAGAAAGATCAAATCGCATTCCTTCTTCAATAGGTGAATCTTGAATGCTGCTTTTTATTTCTCTATAGATTTGAAGGCTATCTGAATCTAACTTATACTTTTCCAGCAAATAAGGTGTGGGAACTTCTACAGAGTAAGCTACATTCATTCTTTTACTTTCTTCTTTCCTATTCACTGTAGAAACAACATTACTGTAAAAGAAGCCTCGATTTTGTAACCTATTTTTAATTAAATCTTCTGTTCTCACAGGTTCAACATCACTTGCATATACCGGCTCCTCGCCTATTTTTTTATTCAAAAACTTATTGATAAAACCCGGTTTCTCCCGCTGGGCCTTATAATGAAAATATAATCCCGGCTGCATTCCAAGGAAAGAACTATTAGGCTCCGGACTTAAAACAGATTCTAACTCGGTTTTTAATTGAGAACGTTTTTTTATGGTAGTATCGCTCTCCAAAGATATTTTGGCTCCAGAATACAACAATTTACCTTCAGGAATAAATTTCTTTACATTACAGGCCTGAAATAGCAAAAGAACTAAACAAGCAAGCGCGATATATTTTAAGTATACTTTCATTTATTTATAACTTCAATCTTAATCCTTAAATTTCTTCCAGATCTATAGTTCTTCCTAATTATTAAAGATTCTTGTACCAGCACTAGGCTGGTATTTATTATTTTTCTTCTTCGTTATTTTCAATTGTATTTTCTTCCTCTTCTTTTAAAAAGAAATTATCCCATAATTCCTGAAATTCGTTGAATTCCCGGGTGAAAATAAAGGCAATTCCGCTAACAATAAGCTGCCCATCTATAACATTTTCAAATTCATTTCTTCTAAAACCTTTTAATCTAAAACGCCCATTCTCGGTAAGCAAATACTCAATACTTACATTTCCAATAAGCGGACTTGCTTCTTCTCCCGGCCTATTTCCACCTTGCACGCCTACTTCACTACCCACACTAACAATTAATCGATCGTCAAGTAAAGACTTTTGGGCTTCAATATCTACCTGGGTGCGCTGTGTTGCTGTACTTCCCTGGTAATCGGTATAGCTGTCTACTCCAAAATTAAGTTGCACCCCGGTGTCTCCCAATAATTTATCGGAAAACATATTTAATTGATCTGCTAAAGCCTGGTTTAGATTGTCTCGTGCTATTGATAAATTTCCTCCGCTGTCTCCCGCATTATTGGAAGACGGATAGAAACGGTTTAACACCAATAAGGAAAAGACCTGTTTATTCAGTTCAGCTTCCTGGCTATTTAATTGTTGTAGACGCCCATAAACCTCGCCACCAACGGAGCCTCTTTCCTCTTCAGGCATTTGTAAACCAAAAGATAGCTTTGGCTGCATTAATTCCCCGCCTACATTTAGGTAAACCAAAAATGGCAAATCCCGTCTAAATTGATTCCCATCACCGGCCGCCATTAGGGATGCCGGAGAAGTCTCTACCCTGTAAATAGCACTAACATCCAGAGTTGCGTCAAATGGATCTCCCGCCCAGGTAATACGACTACCTTCGGCTATTTCAAATCTTCTTTTTACTAAATTATAAAGGCTCATCTCGTAATGGCCACCACTCATAGTATAACGTCCGGCAAGCGTCATTCTTCCGTTAGGCGAAATATTAAAATCTAATTCGCCTTCCCCTTTTACCCTAAAATTATCACCGGTTTGCTCGTCTATTATAATATTAAACGCAGCTTCTTCATTGATATTAATCAGAGCGTTAATATTATAGCCTGTAAGTGTAGCAGATTCTTCTTCTTCATTTGCAGTTAAAATATCATCCGGGTCTTCCCTGTTTGTAAAGATCACAATACCATCCCGTTCTTGCATTGCCAGCTCTTCTTCTGGCATCACGTAAGTAAAGTTGGTATTAGAACCTATGGTAATATCCATATCTAAGTTTGGGACATTAAGATCTCCGGTAAGTGTCGCATCGGAATCAAAAGTTGCTGTTCCGTAGAAGAGTTCATTATCTTCTTTTGTAGAATTTAGCACCTGAAAGTTTCTTGCCCTTAAATCCAGGTCAAATTCCGGATTAAGAAGATTCTCTATAAGCACTTCCCCATTTACTACAAATGAATTAGAGTCCTTATCCTCCACTCTAAATTCATCAAAATAAACTCCCTGGTTATCAAACTCTAATTTTTCTGATGGAAAGGTGAAGGGAGCATTAAGTAGGGCTACCCTAATTTTAGCCTCATCAAATTGAAGCTCTCCATTATATTCTGGTTCTGTGGTGGTTCCTCCAAGAGTTAAATTACCCGAAAGGCTACCTTCGCCATTAGTAATAGCACCCATAGAAAATCCTTCCAGGGTTTTCATCCTAACCTTATTAATATCCATCTTCATATCTAGCACCGTGGTAGAATCCAATGCCTGGATATCTCCTTTCATATCAAGATCTACATTATCTCCTTTTATGGCAAGGCCAACATTATACAGGAAATCGGCTTTTGGAGTAGAATTTAAGCTTAATTTACCCAAAGCTACCTCCATAACGTTTAATTGATTTATTTCCAAGCCTGCTAAAATTCCTATTTTCTGTAACGGATCTTCAAAAACCAAATGGCCATTTAACTGGCCTGAAGCAAGTTTTTCTTCCGAATTAAGGTAATTAAGCAGTATTCCCAGATTAAAATTCTTAAACTCCAACCCAATATGATTTTTATCTGAATACGAAAGTTCGTCGCTTAAAATCATTTCCTGGTCGTTACGAGTTAACCTAAAATTATTAGCGCTAACTTCCTCATCGTAAACCAGCATTTCATTTTCAGCAGCAATGTTCCACTCTTTCTTGTTCAAGATCAAATCTTCAGGATTTATATGAAACCTAAGATTGTTTCCGGGTTTTGTTATTTCTGAAGCTACGTGAAATAAGCGTTCTTCCCCCTGCATAGAAGTGAAATCAAGCAATAATTTATTTTCTGAAAGGCTTCCGCTAAAATCAGTTTTTTGAATCGCAATTGGTCCCGAGTTAATCGCTTTAAAGCCAAGATTAAAATCAAAATTATCTGGATCTGAGTTTAATCTGAACTCCAGGCTGTCTATTTCGCTACTATAGTAATTGATAAAAGGCAAACTAACCAAAGCATCAAGTTTTCGTTCTTTTTCATTAAAGTCGGCCTCAATTTGTATAGTGTCTAATTGTTCTAAATTAGATAGAAAAACTTCATTTAAAACGGGAGCATCTTTAATTGTTCCCCGCAGTTTTAAGTTCACCGGTTTGCGCAGCGTATCTAAGGGGTCTACCTCGTTAAAATAAGATTCATAATGCCTATTTAGAGCCGCTGTAAAATCTGCAGGATCAGCATTCGATTTTAAGTCGAGTGCCAAAATCTTATTATTAATTTGTACCGAAGTAGAGTCGGGTAACACAAAAACCTGGGCATTTAAATCGCCAGGGAGATACGTACTATTATCGTAAACAACCACCGCCTCCGTAAAATCGGCATAAGTTATATATTCTTCAGCATTTCCTTCAAAGGCTGCATCTAATTTAAAACCTAACCTAATATCGCGGGAAGCAAGACCTAATTCCTGTAACCTTGCGCCTTTAAGATTCAAATTAAGATTGGCTTTTGGTTTTACTGAATCCAGTTCTACCTGAGAATTAAGCTCTAATTCTAAATTCTCATCTTTATAACTGGAGGCTATATTACCGCTTCCATTTTCGATGTTCCCGGAAATATTAAGGTCATTTATCTCATAATTATTATAAGAAAATGAAGTAATTGTTGCGTCTAAAGTAGCATCGAGCGTGTTAACGGTACTTCCGCTTCCGGTAGTTTCCAATTCCAGGTTTAAAGCACCCAGGCTTTCATTTTGTAAAAGATTTCCAAGCTGAAGTTTTTCCGAAGTCATTTTTCCTTGGAAAGCGATCTCTTCTTTATTGGTGAAATTCCCGTCTACACGAATATTTCCTTCCGAAGTTTGTAAAAACGCTTTAGCAGAAAGGTCTTCCGGGCTACCTTTAAAATTTCCGCTTAGTTGAATATTTTTCGGAATACTTATTCCAAGATCTTTTTCGCTTACAAAACCTGTAAGATCAGATTTTCTAGATTTTGCATTAAAACGAGGAATATCAAAACTGATATTATCCGGATTTGCCGCATTATAAATATTACCGTTTACCGAAAATGAAGTGTTTTTCCAATTAAAATTAGCTCTTGAAATCCCAATAGCAGATAGCTTACCAGAAGCTTTAAGGTTTCCGGAAACTTTATTACTAGCCAACTCCTTCATATAAGGGTTGGATCTTAAATCTGGCTGAAATCTAAAAGCTTCCTTCACATCTACCATAATTGTTGGCAAATTGACTGAAAGTTCTGCTGTTTCGTAATTAGCTATCAATTCCTGAACAGAATTATAATTCAAACTCGCTTCCCCTTTTATTTGATTTCCATTTAAAGCCACTACCAGCTCTGAAAGGCTTGATTGCGTATCTTCAAAATTTAAATTAAAATGAAGTTCATTTAAATTAAGTCCGGAAGCTTCCTTAAAATTTAAAGCAGTAACCTGTGCTCCCGCTCTTTTATCTTTCAGGAATAAATTATTCGCATTAAAATTTAGAGAATCAAGAACTAAGGCTTCAGCGTTGAATTCTCCTTTTTTAGGTTCAGCATCGTCTACCAGGTAACTTAAATTATTTTCAGAAAAATCTATTTTATCTACGGAAACTTTCCACTTTGGCCACGTAAAAGGAGAAGGTTTAGCCGCGGTAGTATCTTGCGACTTCTCTATGGATTGCATTTCAAGTTTTATCTCAGAATTTTGGAGTGCAATTTCATTAACTTCAATCTCCTGGCTTTTGAGATCCATTAGAGGAACTTCGGCTAAAAATTTCTTTATGTCAATATTTGCATTAATTCCGTCGGGAACAGAATTATAGCTTACCTGTACATTCTCCAGGTTAAAATTATCTACCACCAAATAAGGCATAGGCGCCGGTTCCTCATTCTCGGGTGCGGGGAAAGGCTTATTTTGTAAATACGTTATTTGTGTATTACTAATACTGGCATTTTCTGCCCGAAAATCCATTTTTTCAAGGTCGGTTTTCTCTAATTCCAGGATAAGCTCGCCCAGGGATAATTGGGTGTCAATTCCCATAACATTATCCTTATAAGTAATATTGAAATCTTTAAGATTAATATTCCCTATATTAATTTCTTGCGCAGCTGTAGTATCTTGTGGAGCCGGTTGCTGAGTAGTTTGCGTAGAATCGGTTGCGAAAGCTTCCATTAGAAACTCATAATTAAAGCCACCAAGAGAATCTTTTCTAACAATATTGGCTTTTAAGCCTTCCCAGTCTAAATTGTCTACACTAATGGCATTCCCCTGAATGATGGGCCAAATTGGAATATCAGCTTCTAATGATTTTGAATAAACCAGGGTATCCCCCTTTTTGTCCTCCAGGTAGAGACCATCTAATTGAATATTTCCAGAAAAGGTAATAAAAAGTTTATCTAGTGTAATCTCAGTATCTGTTTTACTGGATATATTCTTAACCACCTGGTTCTTTATAATATTCTGCCCCCAGGGGCTTCTAATAAAAAGTAACAGTAGTAGTATAAAAATAAAGAGCCCCGCAAAGAATTTTACGAGGATCTTTAAAAAACGATATTTATTTTTCTTTTCCTTCTTTTTCTTTTCCAAATCGTGATATCACTTATTACTTCAAATTTATTCTATTGGTAAGATATAATGAATTTTTTATGCTTAAGATTTAGTTAATTAAAAGAAGGCTACCCTTGGTGCAAATCAATTAATCCATTGGAAAGTTGTGGTTATATTGCACAGTTTTAGCAATATTTCCACAAAAAGAAAAGTTAAAATAATTTGAGGCAAATTTTATAAAAGAATGCTGTTATACACAAAAAACACTGAAAACCAACAAATAACATATGCTATTTTACCGTGATAGCTTATGAAAAGGGTATATCCATTTGGTTTGGTATGGTTCTCGCATCTTTCATGCAAGCCTTAAATAACCAAATCTAATAAAGAGGCCTAATTTAAAAAATCCGAAATAATTATGAAGAGAACAATCACAGTTACAGTATTAGCTGCAGCAATGTTAAGCTCATGTGTTTCCAAGAAAAAATACGTTGCCCTGGAAAGTGAATTAAACGACACCAGAAGTACACTGCAAAAAACACAAGTAGAAAAAGAGGAAATTGAAGATAAATATGCTCGTATAGAAGAGCGAGTGGCAGATTATAATTCAAAAATTAATTCTTTGCGGGAAGAGAATGATAGTAAGATGGAAATGAACGATCTTACTGTTATGTCTAATAACAATAAAGAAAAAATGCGGGCTACTATTGCAAAAATAGACCCTGAAAAAGTTGCCCAGGCTAAAACTTTAGAAGATTCTATTAACCTGGCTGTTTCACATAACTTAAAGAGCAGTATCTCTGAAGGATCTGAAGATGAAGATATTGATATTACTGTTGATGAGACCGTAGTAATGATTAATGTTTCAGACAAATTATTATTTGGAAGCGGTAGCTCCAGGGTGTCTAGAAATGCACAACCCTTATTGAAAAAACTTGCCGAGGTTATCAATTCAGAACCTGCTATGGAAGTAATGATAGAAGGACATACAGACGATCGCACAATGGTTGAAGGATCTTACATCCAGGACAATTGGGATCTTAGTGTGAGAAGAGCAACTTCAATTGTACGTTTACTTCAGGACAAGTACAATGTTGCACCAGAGAAACTTATCGCAGCAGGAAGAAGCAGCTACCAGCCTTTAGTAGACAATACTAATAATGAGAACAGAGCAAAAAACAGAAGAACCAGAATTGTAATTATTCCTAACCTGGATAAATTCTTCGCGATGTTGGAGTCTGAATAAAACTAAATTCCAATTACATTTTATAAACGGCCTAAAAGGAAAACAATCTTTTTAGGCCGTTTATATTTAACCAGATTTTAACCTGATGTTTTCTTTAAGTTTCCTACTATTTCTTAATTTCAAGAAAAGCAAAATTATGAGTAAAGAAGAAAATAAGAAAAAGTATAATTCTAATATCACTGCAGAAGATAAACAAGCCTTAAATGAAAAAGGGCGCAGTATGAATAAAGGACAGGATAAAGATTTGGACAGGGAAAATCCGGTAGATTTTACTACCAATAATATGGATATTCCGGGTAGTAACCAACCCAATAAGAAAGATAAAGAGGAACTGGTAGATGAAGAAAACTTCCGATTTAATAAAAAAGGAACCTCTAAGAAAAAGAAAGACCTAGACGATTTGCCAGATCCTGATACAAAATAAGATAACTGTTTTAGTTTAAATGATAACTTTAAAAATCCTTCTGTGATTAAATAAAATTTCAGGAGGATTTTTTTTTATTTCATGTATTACTTCGACTGTGATCAGGGTTACGAAATTTATCCTAAGGTACTATAGGAATAAAGCTTCAACCAATTGTACATTTCGATAAAATTCGTCAATTCGAGTGAAATTTGTATCGAGAATAAGAATCGCTAACTTTGTTCTCGATACGATTTTTCGTACCTCAAAATCACTCCTGAACTGACGTTTCAAAGTAGTTTTAGTTTTTCTTTAAAAGATAATAATCGAGTGAAAATTTACCGGCACCGGTAAAGAAAAGCAGAAGGAAGCCTCCCATATATAGTAAAGGTAATTCCTGGCGACCAAATCCATCGGTCCAGTGAACAATTATAGCAGCTACAGCCATGGTTATAATTAACGGAATAGCAGCAAAACGGGTTGCCCAACCAAAAATAATAAGAATAGCACACACAAATTCGGCAAAAACAGCGAAAGTAAAGGTAACGGTCTCACCAATACCAATAGGATCTGCAAAAACAATTTCCCCATCTCCAAAAAAAGTAAGAAGCTTAGGAACTCCGTGTGTTAGCATTAAACCTCCAATAAACAGTCTAAATAATAAAAGACCAAAGTCGGTATTTTGAAGATTTAGACTTGTAGTGTAAACGTTTTTCATAAATGGGTAAGTTAAGTTGTATGATTAAGACCTCTAATGTAATTATATTCTATCTATAACCTAAAATTTTTAAAAATTTAAGCTTGAAAAAGTTATCAGATTTCCACCGTATTCTAAGAGGTCAACATCTGGTTAGACATGAAAAAAGAATATACTTCAATTTAAAAAACAACACTTCGTTTATTGAAGGTTGCATCACCAAAGAATCCAATAAATTATGTAATCGATTTCCATCATTAAACATAAAACAAAATCAAACAAGTGTATTTCATCGATTTTTAATGCCTTTTACCGATGATATGTGAAAATATTTCATATCTTTCCATTACGAAAATCAAATTAAGCAGTTTAACCATGTCCCGATTATATATAATCATCACTATTTTTTCAATGCTGGCGGTAAACCCATTGTTTTCCCAGGCTTCTGCCACGGCTAATTTTACAGCTTCAGCTACCATTATCCAACCTATTGGAATTACCACCACCAATAATATGCAATTTGCTAATATTGATGCTAGAAATGGAGGGGCAGTAATTTTAACTCCTGAGAATACAAGGATAACAAATGGAGATATCGCACTGGCTGAAGGGGGAACAGTTTCTGCTGCTACTTTTGAAGTAACAGGACAAACAGGTTTTGCTTTTGGAATTAGTTTACCTCAAGGAAGTCATAGGTTAAGTAGCGGTAGTGAAAGTATGCTACTTCAGGACTTTACCACAAATTATGATGGTTCTTCTATAGCAGGTGATGGTAAAACTATAAAAGTTGGCGCAAGTTTAATAGTAAATCCTAACCAAAAGCCTGGAGACTACCAAACCAATGGTGATTTGCAAGTTACCGTGAACTACAATTGAAAATTCTTCAATAAAACCCACTATAACGTTTTAGTTTTATCATAATTTTATCAAAAGGTGCATTTCATCGAGTATTTTATTTTGGTTATCGAATAAGTTTCATTCGTATAAGGGTTTACCCCCATATTTGCAGTGTTAAACTTTTGAACCCAAATCAAAAATTAAAATAAACGAAATGAAAAAAATTACTTTTATCCTACTAGCCCTTATTTCAGGAACTGTTTTTGCACAATCAGATGAAGCAACTGGAACAGCTACCGCTGCTGCAGAAATCATCAGTCCTATTAAAATTACAGATGGTACCGACTTAGATTTTGGACGTATTATTGGTAATCCGGCCGGAGGTACTGTTACGATATCTACCGCAGGTGCGAGAACTACAAGTAATGATGACTTATTAGCGCCAAGTACTTCAGTACAGGCAGCATCTTTTGATGTTACAGCGGCTGCCACTTACAATTACTCAGTATCCATCCCTGGAATTAGTTTAACAGGTGCTGGTGACGCAATGCCAGTTACTTTTGTGAGCAGCTTAGGGAATGCAGGTGTAGTTGGTACAGGTGCTGTACAAACTCTAAATGTAGGTGGTGAACTTACTGTAAACGGCGGTCAAGCTGAAGGAGAATATGATGGTACTATTAGTGTAACTGTAGCTTACGAATAGAGATTTCCACTATAAAAATTATAAAAAACGCCGCCCTTGTGGCGGCGTTTTTTAGTTTAAACCAATAATTGTTTAACTGCTTTTATAAAAATCTCAATGAGAAAATATCTTTTCATTTTATTTTTAAGCTTGATCGGATTTAGCGTTTCGGCGCAAAATTCGGCTTCGGCTACCGTAAATAGCAGGGCAACGGTTATAGACCCTATTAAAATTGACAAAACGGTAGACCTGGATTTTGGAAATATAATCAGTGCTTACAATCCCGGCCAGGTAATTTTATCACCAGACGGTTCGCGAGTTGCTTATGGAGTGCAAATTTCTAATTCCATTCCCGGTACTGTGAACCCTGCAGAGGCAGTAGTGACCCACGGTAATAATAATTATGCCATTACGCTGCCTGAACAATTCACCTTATACAACCAGGAAAATCCTAACCAAATTCTTACAATAGACCAGTTTACCGTTGCTCCCCAGCAGGGTAATGTAACCGATATTATAAAAATTGGTGGTACTTTAAACCTGGAAGCTAATCAAACATCTGGCTTTTACACTAACTCTTCCGGTTTTAACGTGACGGTTTCCTATAATTAAATTTTAGATTCCCTTAACAGGTAAATTCTTATTTATTATCTTTGAAACCAACGAAATAACATAAAATCCAGCCCCACGGATATGATAAAAAAACTACTTAGCCCCCTACTCCTATTTTTCATTCTTATTTTTTCAGGACTTGCAACCTACGCGCAGGGAGATCTTATGATCATGCCCAAACGCCTGGTTTTTGATGGTTCTGAACGTTCACAGGAAATAAACCTTGCCAATACCGGAAGCGACACGGCTGTGTACGCAATTTCCTTTGTAAACTATAAAATGACGGAACAGGGAAATTTTGAGCAGGTAGAAGAACCTGAAGAAGGTCAGCGATTTGCCGAAAACTTTTTAAGGTATTTTCCGCGTCGTGTGTCTCTTGCTCCCAATGAAGCACAAACTATACGTGTTCAGTTAACCAGAACCGGAAACTTAAAACAGGGGGAGTATCGTTCACATATGTATTTTCGCGCCGTAGAAGAGCAAACTGCTCTTGGAGCCGAAAACGCAGAAGAAACCGAAGGAATTTCCATCAATATCAAAACCGTTTTTGGGATTAGCATTCCAATAATTATTCGCGAAGGAGAATCTACGACCAAAATTGATCTAACTGAGCTTGGGTTAAATACCGAAGGAGAATACCCAAAACTTTCTTTAGTGATTAATCGCTCCGGAAATATGTCAGTTTACGGAAATCTTAGCGCTATCCATATTTCTCCTAATGGTACTGAAACTGAAGTTGGGATGGTAAAAGGAATTTCTGTTTACACCCCAAATTCTAAAAGGTCTTTCAGTTTTGAACTTAGAAATGCAGATGAAGTAGATTTTGACCAGGGAAAACTTAGAATTCAATATTCTGAAGATAAAGGCAAAACTTTAGCTACTAAAGAAATAAAACTATAGGTTTTACGGCGCATGACAAAAAAATACCCACAACTTTCCTCTTGTTTTAAGCCAGGATTTTTTCTGGTGGTCTTTTTGTTATTTTCATTTGGTTTGTTTGGGCAGAGTATTTCGAATGTTAAGATAGAAAAATCTGAATATTGTTCAAATGAACAAATTGAATTTAGTTTCACCGTAACCAATGGAAACGGTAATAGAAGATTCGATGAAGATTCAGAATTTACGGTAAAATTGTTTACTCCCAACGATGATATTGCTACCTTAACTTTTGATTCTAACAAAACCCCAAGTGGTAACTGGAATAGCAACACTATAACTGATACCCCTAGAATCGTTGTAGATGAAAACTGGCCTGAGTCAGATCAATATCGACTAGCTATTTCCTCCAAAGACCCTACTGTGCAGGAAGTTCAATCTCTAGACTTCACAATAAATCGTAGGATTTCGAACCCTAAAATTTCCAATAAACAGTGGAATTGTAAAGGTGGGAATTTAAAGCTGAACATAGAAATGGATTATCCTGTGCAGGGCATAAACTATACTTGGACAGGACCAAACGGATTTTCCAGTAATCTTGCATCTCCCAACATACAGGCAATTGAAAAAAATTCTGGTATTTATACTGTTGAATTGAATTCAAAATGTTCAGCCTTTACTCTTCAACAGGAAATTATTTTCGTTGATAAAGATACCAAAGATGTTTGGAGAGGAGAAATTTTTGATAATTCTGATTTTTCTAGTTCTTTAGGTTTCTATTACGAAAAAGAAGAATTTAATCAAAACTTTGGAATTTTTAATTTTTCCTGGGATGCCTGTACTGCTGGTTCGGTTGCTACAAGTACCTTTTCGGTTAAATATAGCATGGAAACCACAAGAAATGGTATTTATACAGTTGATTTAGGATCGGACAATGGCTCTGAATTATTTTTAAATAATGAAAGTATTCATGTTAACAATAACGTTAGTAACCAATGGTATTCAGGTACAGTCTCTTTTGATAACGTGCTTCTAGGATTGAAAAGTGGCGATGACCTTAAATTTGATTATTACGAATTAAATTGGAGTAATCGCGTTTATTTTCAAAATTTAGAACTGATTTTAAAAAATGAAATTAGTAGTAATACTAATAGTGTTTGTTTAAGCGGACAATCTCCAGAAATTACGGGAGATGCTATTCCATCCAATTTACCAGATGGTATTACGGCTGTAGATAGTGGCTATCAATGGTATTATTCAGAAAATTCTTCCGGAGATAATAAAAGTATTATTAATGGTGCCGTTTCCAAAAACTTTACGCCCAATTTATCTACTGCGCCCTTTGATACGCCGGGAACCTATTATTTATTCAGGGAAGTAAAGTTAAATAGTACCAACAATTTTAGCAAACAGGAATATCAAATTAGTCATTTCTCTAATGGAGTTAAATTTGAAGTTTTGAAAGCTACCAGTTCCTACACCGAAACTGAAGCAGGTGATGATAGTTGGATTGGGCACGTATATGATGGTAATGATTTTGAAACCTATATTGGCGGCTATACCGAAACTGAAGAATTCTCCCAGAATTTTGGGGGTAATGTGGTTGATTTTGAGTTAGGGGAAGGAAATTGCGCTCCTACTGTACGCACTACTACTTTTTCCATTAGGTACAAAAACGCTTCAAGTAGCAGGGGCTTATATGTAGTAGATTTAACCTCAGACGATGGTATCCGATTTAAAATTAATGATGAATTAATTCATGATAATTGGGTAAACCGTGCGCCCGATACAGATGAAAATGTCCTGCTCAATTTTAACCGGGACACCAATAATTTAGATTATGAATATTACGAAAATACCGGACAAAATGAAGTTGCCTTTCAAAACCTAAGGCCGGTTTCATTAAATTCCTTAAGAGGTGCCACCCAGCAAAATTTTTGTGTTAACAGCGATGCAGAAGAAATAATCGCCGACGAAATTCAATTATTTAATGGAATTTCGTTAGTTGGAACAGGTTATCAATGGTTTTACAGTAATGAAGAAAACGGCTCTAAGCAGCCAATTCCAAATGCAACCGGTAAAAACTTTACCCCCGATATTTCGGCCGCACCATTTAATAACCCCGGAACCTATTATATTTTTAGACAGGTTAGCATCGCATCGGTAAATAATAGGTTAAATGGCAACTTCAACAGTAAAGTCTATAAGAATTTTTCCAATCCTGCTAAACTGGTTGTGAATTCAACAATTCAGGATAATGATATTTCTTTCTTCAACGGTAATTCGGGAACAATAAATGCAACTGCCAATGAAGATCAGCAATTAAATATTGATGCTCCTAAAGGAACTGTTTTCACCTATGTTGATTTTGCCAGTTACGGAACACCCACGAATAATAATGGAGATTTTAGCATAAACGAAAATTGCCACGCTACCACCAGCCAATCGGTAACCGAATCTTATTTGTTGGGCGAAAATTCGGCTAGTATTTCTGCTACCAATGCTGTGTTTACTGATCCCTGTGCAGGTACTTTTAAGAGACTTTATGTAAAGGCTACCTATTCTGAAACATTTTGTAAAGGTAACGACCCGGGCACTATTAACGGAACAGCATTAAGTGGACCAAATGTTTCCTTTGCCTGGCTACTAAGTAAGGAAGGACCTTCATCTGGCTTCGCTCCCGCGCCGGGAAATAATACCGCCCAAAATTACAATCCGGGTATTTTAAGCGAAAGTATTTGGCTAAAACGTATTGTAAATTCAGGCGGTTGTAGTAGCGAATCGCCAGTTTTATATATTCCGGTAACCGAAGAAAACACCTGGACCGGCGCCGAAAACACCAACTGGAACAATATCAATAACTGGAGTTGCAATAGCCTGCCTACTCTCGAAACTAATGTTTTGATTCCCGAAAATTTAGCTTCAGGAAATTATCCTGAAATCAATATTGGTAATAATGCACTCGCTAAGAATCTCGTTATAGAAAATAATGCATCAGTTCTCGTTGATGATAACTGGCTGCAAATCGCAGGTGATCTTACCAATAACGGAATTCTAAATACCGAAACAGGAAGTATTTCATTTCAGGGTGCTACAACTCAAATAATTCCTGAAGCGGCATTTCAAAATAATCGAATTCGAAATTTAAGTATTGATAATAGTTCGGGAGTAACTTCAGAGGCGATTATTGAAGTTACAGGAACTTTAAAGGTTGAAAATGGAAATTTTGACACCGGTAATGAGCTTACTTTAATTTCTAACGAGATACAAACAGCTCTCATAGATGGCACAGGAAATGGACAAGTGATTGGTTTAGTTAGCATGCAACGCTATCTCGATAAAGCATTTGGTTATAAATATTTTAGTTCTCCCTTTCAAAATTCTATTGTAGGCGATTTTGAACCTTTTATGAATTTTACAGATCCCATTAGTGGTTTCTCACATTTTTATCGCTATAATGAAAACCGTAATGTTGAAATTGATGGTAATATCGAGGATGCAACGGGTTGGGAATCTTATATAAATTCAGGTAATATTTTAAATGTTTCTGAAGGATATGCACTAAATTTCGGTACTTCTTCTGCTCAACAAACCATAGAATTGATTGGAGAGGTTAATAATGGACCAATTTCTTCCCGACAATTAGAAAATAATCATCGTGAATATACTAAAGGCTTCCATTTAGTTGGGAATCCCTACCCTTCACCTATAGATTGGAATGCGGCTCAAGGGTGGACCCGAGATAATATTGATGCCGGAATTTACTTTTTTACTGCAAGTGAAAACAGTCAATACACCGGAACTTATACCGCGTATGTAAATGATGTTTCTACAGAAGATCCAAATATCGATAGCAGCTCAGAGAACATTATTCCTTCTATGCAGGGCTTTTTTATAAAAGTGAGCGATTCTGATACTCAGGATTTAGTAACTGGTAGTTTTGGAATGAATAACCAGGTACGCGTCACAAATTTCAATCAGGAATTCTACAGATCACAAATTTCCGACCAAAAATCATTAATTCGTTTAGAAGCAGGCTTTAATAATGCCGATCAAAAAGACGCTATGGTCGTCTATTTTTCACCTTATGCAACTGCAGATTTTGAAAAAGAAATGGATGCGCATAAATTGATGAATACCGATCCGGCTGTACCCAGCTTTTATAATATAACTGAAGACAAAAAGGAACTGGCTATTAATGCGATTCCTTACCCTGAAAGTGCAAATTATAAAAAGATTTCATTAGGGATAAAAGCAGAAAAAAGTGGAGAAATGAAAATCGAGCTTGCTGCTATTGAAAATTTAAGTCCGAATTTCAATATCTATTTAATAGATCACGTAAAAAGCATTGGTCAAAACCTAAGCAGAAAACCTGAATACTCTTTTAATATCGAAAAAGGGACAAATAACTCGAGGTTCGAATTAATGTTTTCTGAAGAAGAAGTTCCAAGTCCGGCAATTGCATTTAACGAACCTTTTGATGTTAAGCTTGAAGATGGAAATGTAGTAATAGATCTGAATTTAGAGGAATACCAACAAGGAGTTTTAAGAGCGAGTACTATTACCGGGCAAATTCTCCAGATAAAAGAAGGTTCAGGAACCGATAAGGTAATTTTTGAGGGCATTACCAGTAATGGTGTATATATTATTAATCTTCAGGTTGGTAAAGCCACTTACGCGAAAAAAATAGTAATAAAAAAATAGAGAAAACGATATGTATAACTTCAGTTTAGATAAAGCATCTCTATGGATATTGCTATTTATGTTTTCAGTATTAGAGATTAGTGCCCAGGAGAATCCGCCAATTCCGATAGAAGTGGAAGTAAGAACCTCCCGGAATCTTAATTTTGGCTCTTTTACTGCCGGAAACAGTGGTGGAAATGTAACCGTAAGCTATGACGATCAACGTACAGTAGATGGCGATATTTTTGAACTTAATGTTGGCGAACCCGTTTCTGCCGCTTTATTTGATGTTTATGCGAATCCTGGAACAATTATTCAGATTGAAGATATGGGTCCTTTTACATTAACAAATAACAATACCAGCTTTCCGATAAAACTTTATATAAATAGTTTTAGTACAGGGCAACGAACATTTGTGACCTGGGAACCAAGTGCGCAAACCCCCAACGAAGTTTTTGTTGGTGGAACCCTTAGCATCCCTGCAGATAACTCCGGAAACCTGCCCGGCATGTATAATGGCACATTCACGCTTAATTTTATTCATCAATAGCTAGAACGCGACGCTTAATGCAAACACTATTCTGCGCTTTTCCTGTTGAGTTTTATAGAAAAGTTTTTCCGTTATTTTTCTTTATCCTTATTTCCTTTTCCGGCATAGCCCAGGAAGATTTTCCTGAATATGATGAGTTAAGCGTAGAAATGAATGTACCCGATCTTGGTGTGATAGAAATCCCAATCGCTATTAAAGGTCAGGATGCCTACATTCCTGTTAAAGAACTTTTTGATTATTTAAAGATCAAGAATGAAGAAACCAAAAATGGTATAAAAGGATTTATTATTCATCCCGATTCTTCTTATGTTATAAATCCATCGGAGAATAGAATTCTTTATAAAGACCGGGAATTTGTGCTTAGTGATGAGCAATACATAAAAACACCGCTAAACCTGTATTTAAAATCGAATCTTTTTGGGGAAATCTTCGGCTTAAATACCAATTTTTCTTTCCGAAGTCTATCTGTCACTTTGAACACTGAAAAAGATCTACCGGTAATAAAAGAAATGCGGCTTAAGAAAGTAAGGAAAAATCTTAATCGAGTAAAAGGTATTATAGAGCCAGATACTACCATGGCCAGGCGTTATCCATTTTTTAAAGGTGGAAATCTGGATTGGGGTGTAGTTGCCACCCAGCAAAGTGAATTTGAAAATGACAACCGCTTAACACTTGGTTTAGGAACTATGTTCTTAGGTGGGGAAACTAATCTCATGCTCAACTACTCTACCCGGGTTCCATTTGATTCACGAAATCAATTCTATCAATGGCGTTTTGTAAATAATGAGAGCAAATTTTTTAAACAGGTTACTGCAGGTAGGATATTTACCAGAGCTACCTCTTCCCTATTTGCCCCCGTTAGTGGAGTACAAATAAGCAATAGCCCCTTTCAAAACCGAAGGTCTTTTGGCACTTATACCCTTAACGATTATACCAATCCCAGATGGACGGTGGAGCTTTATGTAAACAATATTCTGGTAGAATTTACCGAAGCCGATGCTTCAGGTTTTTACACTTTTGATGTTCCACTAATGTATGGTAATACAGCAGTGCGTTTAAAATTTTATGGCCCCTATGGCCAGGAACGTGTTGAAGAACGAATTATCAATATACCTTATAATTTTGTTCCTAAAAATGAATTAGAATATACGCTTAGCGCCGGGATTGTTGAAAATGATGACCTGGATCGCTTTTCCCGGGTTAATTTTAATTACGGACTAAGTAATACTATTACTATAGGTGGTGGAGCAGAATATTTAAGCGGTGTTACAACTGGAGAGGTAATGCCTTTTATAAATTCTTCCATTCGTTTTGCTTCAAATTTTCTCTTTTCAGGGGAATATATGCATGGCGTTAAGGGCGAAGGAATTTTAAGTTATAGAACTCCGGGAAATCTCCAGGTAGATCTTAATTATATAAAATACGATGAAGATCAAACCGCAATTAATTTTAATTATCTGGAAGAACGAAAAATAAGTTTCTCTGCACCTATTAGATCTAAAAACTTCTCTATGTTTAGCAGGTTCAGTGTGAACCAGATCATTATGCCGACTACCGAGTTTACCACGGCTCAATTATTACTTTCTGGTGCAATAATGGGTATTAGCACCAACCTTACTACCTACGGGATTTATAACGATCGTGTAAAAGAGCCTACAATTTACACCTCGCTTTCTCAGAATTACAGGCTTCCGAATAAATTCCTGTTCTCTCCACAGGTACAATATGATTTTAGCCGAAACCAGTTCAATAATATTATTCTGGAAATAGAACGCCCGGTTTTTCAACAAGGTTTTATCAATATTGCTTATGAAAATAACTTATTACGGGATGCCCATATTTTTGAAGTCGGTTTAAGGTATGCTTTTAATTTCGCACAAACCTCGGTAACTTCAAGGCTTGGCAATAGAAACAATTCATTTGTACAATCTGCCCGCGGTAGTTTAATGTTAGACGATAATACGGGCTACGTAATGGCTAATAACCGTACGGCAATGTCTAAAGCTGCATTAAGTATTATTCCGTTCTTAGATTATAATACCAACGGCAAGAGAGATCCAATGGAACCTGCGGTAAGTGGGATGGAAATTAAAAATACTTCCGGCAGGCTGGCCTACAACGAAGATAAAACTGTATTAAGAATTACCGAACTCCAGCCTTATATAGATTTAATTCTGGAAGTTAATCCAAACAGCCTTGACAATATTGCCTGGAAGGTGAAAAATGAAAAAATAGCGGTACATACTATCCCTAACCAGTTTCAGGAAATTGAAGTACCGGTAGAAGTTTTAGGTGAGGTTGCCGGGATGGTTTATTTTAAAGAAGAAAACAGCCTTCGTGGCCAGGGCAGGATTACCGTAAACATTTTAGATGAAAGCGGAAACCTCGTTAAGAAGATCTTAAGTGAAGGTGACGGTTATTTTACATACCTGGGGTTAAAACCGGGAAATTACACCGCTGAAATTGATCCTGTACAAATGCAAAAACTTGGTTATACCGCCAGCGCATCAATAGAATTTGAAATTCAAGTAGATAAATATGGTGATATTGCAGATACACTGGAATTTACCATTAAAGCTGACTAATAAGTTATTTTAAGAATTTCGAGCTTTCGAGTTTCATTACCCAATATAAACTCTACTTTATCTCCCACTTTCTTACCGGTAATGGCCCTGGCAATAGGTGCAACAAATGCGATTTTCTGTTTTTTTACATCAGCTTCGTCTACACCTACAATTTGAAACTGCTGTTTGTTTCCATTCTGCTTCAATTCTACTAATGCTCCAAAACGAACCTCGTCTGCAGGTTGGTCTTCTGGTTTTAATAATCTTGCTGTACTAATTCTCTCACGTAAGAGTTTTAATTTCCCGTCTAAAACCGCCTGTGCCCTTCTTCTTTCAGTATCATTTTCTTTATCAAGACTGGCTCGTTCCTCTATAAGTGCCTCTTCTTCATTTTTTAATTTCTTTAAACCGTTTGAAGTAACATAATTTGTTTCTCTTGCTGGTAATGCGGCTCTTGGCGGAATTATTGGAGCTTCTTCCTGATCGTCTTCTTTAACAAATCCTCTACTCATAATCTTTATTTAATTTTTAAAGTAGTAATTATAAAGACTAGATAAAAATTATCTGTCTTTATAAAATCATAAATATTTCAGAAGAAGCTTTTAAACATTACCTATTCGCTTATTTTTATTTCATAAATTTAAGTAATGAGCCTGGAGATAGCCATATTGTTTTTTATTATAGTTGTGGTAATAATTTTGTTTGCCCTGGAAGTGTTTCCGGTAGATAAAATTGCTTTTTTTATTCTAGCGGCACTTTTAGTCACAAACTTGGTTAGTCCGGAAGAAGCCATATCGGGTTTTTCAAGTCCTGCAACCATAACCGTTCTAGCTTTAATGATTATAGCAATAGGGCTGGAAGCAAATGGTGTTATAGACTGGTTGGCTAGCGGCCTTAAGAATTTACGCATGCTGCCGGTTTTTATTATGGTTCCGGCTTTTATGTTTATTGCAGGTAGTATTTCGGCTTTTATTAATACTACGGCCGTAGTAATAGTATTTATTAAGATAATCACAGAGTTATCTGCCAGGTACGATATCCCCAGCTCAAAATTACTTTTACCAATTTCTTTTGCCGGAATTATAGGGGGGAGTTGTACACTTATGGGAACTTCTACCAACCTTATTGTTAACGCTGTTGCTGTAGAACGAGGTGTAGAAAGATTTAGCTTTTTTGAATTTACCTGGTATGGTATAATCTTTATGATAATTACCATAATTATAGTAAGTGCCATGGTTAAATTTCTTCCAAGGGGTAAGAAAAACAAAATAAGTGAAGACTATAACCTGGATGAGTACATCACTAAAGTCATTATTCAAAAAAACTCCAGTTCCATAGGGAAAAGTATTAGTGAAAGCTTTTTGTATGATAAAGAAGATATAGAGATTTTAAGACTTAAACGTAATGGAATTATTAACGACTGGCCTGGAAAATTTACCACGTTAAAAGAAGGCGATCAGCTTTTATTACGCTGTAACCTTAAGAGTTTATTAAAATTAAAAGACGCTGAAGGTTTTACCGTTATTAAGGAAGAAGACAGTAAGAAACTGGCAGATCCTATAATTGATTCTGAAGAATTGGAAGAAAATGTACAGGTAGTAGAAATTCTAATGCTACCAAACTCTCCTCTTATTGGAAAAAATATTAAAACGGTGGGATGGTATGATCTTCACGGGGCGGTTCCCCTGGCCATTAGAAAACGTAGGAATTTTAGAAATCCAGGAAGAAGAATTTTTAATCGTGGTAAAGATGAAATTGAATTAAGGGTTGGAGATCGTTTGCTGGTAGAAGTTACCGAAAGTGCGTTGGGTGAATTGCGAAAAATCGAGAATGTCACCATACTTGAACAGTATAAAAATATTGAGGTTAGCACAGTAAGAAAAAGATATCTTTCTTTAGTCATTTTATTAGTGGTAATTGGGCTCTCGGCATTTTCTATTTTCCCTATTTTAAAAAGTGCGATCATAGGTTGTTTTCTAATGATTTTCACTAAATGTATAGACCTGGGAAAAATCTACGCCCAGGTAAACTGGCAAATTATTTTCTTGCTGGCAGGAATGATTCCTTTAGGCGTAGCAATGAATAATACTGGAGCTGACCAATGGATTTCAGATCAATTACTTTTGGTTTTTCAAAATCAAACCAATACTGTAATTATTGGGATCTTATTTCTAGTAACCATGATCTTAAGCGGGTTTATCTCAAACAACGCTACGGCAATTATTATAACTCCCATTGCAATAAGTATTGCAGCCAGTCTGCAAATGGATCCTAAACCCTTTATTCTCTCGGTGCTATTTGCCTCTAATTTTAGTTTTTTTACACCGGTTGGCTACCAAACCAATACTATAATTTACGGGATGGGAATTTATCGTTTCAGGCATTTTTTTATTATTGGTGGCCTGGTATCTTTAGTACTTTGGGTAACGGCTTCTCTCCTACTTTCTGCCAGTTTTTAATTAGGAAACCGGTCTAATTTCAGGTATTTTTGAAAAATTTTATGCCGCGTTTACTCGATAATCGAGATTTAAATGTTCGCAGTTCTGAATCCAAATTAGAATATTAATTTTTCTGTGAATTTCTCATGAGCTTATCCAAAAGTCGTCTACTTGTAATTGGTTGTGTTTGGCCCGAACCTAATTCCTCTGCCGCAGGCAGCCGAATGTTGCAATTACTCCAATTTTTTCTTGCTGAAAAATATAAAATCACCTTTGTAACTACCGCTGCTCGTAGCGAATTTGCTATAGACCTGGAAAAAATGAATATCGCTTCTGAAGTGATTAAAATGAACCATCCTTCTTTTGACGAATTACTAAAAGAGATTCAACCTAATTTGGTGCTTTTTGATAGGTTTATGACCGAAGAACAATTTGGATGGAGAGTAGATGAAACCTGCCCCCAAGCCTTGAAAATTCTGGATACAGAAGACCTTCATTTTTTAAGAAAAACAAGGATTGAAGCCTTTAAAAAAAATATTCCTGCCGAAGATCTTTATTTTGATGCTGAAATCACCAAAAGAGAAATTGCCAGTATCTACAGGTGTGATCTTAGCCTCATTATTTCTGAAGTTGAAATGAAATTATTGCAGAATGAATTCAATATAAATCCTCAACTTCTGCATTATCTTCCTTTTATGCTGGATGCCATTACAGATTCAGAAAAATCAGGAATGCCTGAATTTCAACAACGTAAAGATTTTATAAGTATTGGTAATTTTCTACACGAACCAAATTGGAACGCCGTACTATACTTAAAAGAGGAAATATGGCCATTGATAAGGCAAGAATTACCAAAAGCAAAAATAGATATCTACGGTGCTTATCCTTCGCAAAAGGTATGGAATCTTCATAATGAGAAAGAAGGATTTATTGTAAAAGGCCGGGCTGAAAATGCAGAAACTGTAATGCGTAATGCAAAAGTTTGCCTGGCACCTATCAGATTTGGTGCCGGATTAAAAGGAAAATTGGTTAAAGCAATGCAATGTGGCACACCTACGATAACCACGGCAATAGGAGCCGAAGGTATTAATGGAAATTTAAACTGGAATGGTTTTATAACCAACAACCCAAAGCAATTTGCTGAAAAAGCGGTGCGTTTATACACCGAAGAAAAACTTTGGCTAAATGCGGTAAATCAAGGGTTTACTATAGTTAATTCTAGATTTAATAAGGAAAAACATCAGCAAGAATTTTCTAAAATTCTACGAGAGCTTATCCAGAATATCAGTTTATATAGAAGAGAGAATTTTGTGGGTAAAATGTTGCAACATCATAAGCATAGAAGTACTTACTTTATGGCTAAATTCATTGAGGAAAAGGAGAATAATAAGAAAAACCGCCGGCTATAATTTGCCTCCCGGCGGTTTTTACTACACAAAAGGAACAGTTACCTGTTCACAAACAGAAATCAAACAAATTGAGGCGTTTTTTGATGCTCAAATAACTTTTGGTTTAAACCCTGCAGGGTTTGTATTTTATTTTTAGAAGCTACCAATAAAGAAATATTATTATTGCTCCCGCCATAAGAAATCATTCTTACAGGGATATCATTTAATAATTCAAATAAGCGACTGGTGCTTTTATCTTCTATAAGACCTTCACCAACAATACAAATAATACTGTGTTCGTTCTCTACGGTAATCTCACCGTAATCATTTAACTCTTCCAGAATTTGCGGTAAATTCCTATCGGAATCTATAGTTAATGAAATTGCAATTTCTGAAGTGGTAATCATATCTATGGCAGTTTCATAAGTATCAAAGACTTCAAAAATCTTTTTCAGAAAACCATGAGCCATCAACATTCTATTAGATTTAATTTTAATGGCGGTTATCCCATCTTTAGCTGAAATCGCTTTCAGTCCGCGAGAATGTATTTCGTCTGAAATTCTTGTACCCGGAAGATCTGGGGTAAAAGTATTCTTTAAAAATAACGGAATTTGCCTTTTTATTACCGGAGAAATAGTTTGGGGATGCAGAATCTTAGCTCCAAAATAAGCCAGCTCTGAAGCCTCTTCAAAACTTAACTCGGCTATAGCGTGCGTATTTTCAACATATCTTGGATCGTTATTATGAAAACCGTCAATATCTGTCCAAATTTGAACTTCTTCAGCCTGCACAGCTGCGGCTAAAATGGTTGCGCTATAATCACTCCCTCCTCTTTTTAGCGTATTAACTTGATTTTTTGAATCTATCCTTACAAAACCCTGTGTAATATAAAGTTCTGTTGCTTCAAGGTTTTTTATAGTTTGTTGAAAAAGCTCACCTACATAATTAGTATCGGGATTTTCCAGGTTTGAGACATGCATAAATTCTTTAGCATTCAAAAAGCTATTTTGCATTCCTGAATGGGTAAGAAAAGTAGAAAAAATGTACGTAAGCATGGTTTCACCAGTCGTGACTACCTCTGCGTAAATAGTTTCTGAATATTCACTTTGGGTAAGCTCTTGTAAAGTATTAAGAACATTGGCTACAAAACTTTTAGCCTTTGAATTTAAAGAAGCATCAGTTATAAGTGCATCAATCGTTTCTTCATGCTTAGTTTTTAATTCTTCAATAATAACTGCTATAGCTGAATGATCTTCAGTTTTAATAAGCTCGGTGATCTCTACCAATTTATTGGTTACACCGGCCATTGCAGAAAGAACAAGCACCTTTTTACCTTCTCCGGCTGCTAAAATATTTTTTACATTTCTAATGCTCTCAACAGAGCCTACAGACGTTCCCCCAAATTTTAATACCTTCATCGCTAAGTGTTTTTCAATCTTTTTAGTCCTTACTAAAAATAACTTCGTGCATAATTAGAATTTAAGCTTACTCCGACAAAAAATATCTCACAATTTATATACATTTGCACAAAATGTACAATAATTAACAATGAAGACGATAACTACCTGTGTCCACGATATTATTAGACATCAGCCATTTCTTGATGATGCTATTGCACGAGACATTATAAATTTTAGCGGATTGGCGGAAGATATTCAGCCTCAGGTAGAAAAAGAAATGCGGAAACCTGTAAAACAGGGGTCTATTATTATGGCTTTAAGGCGTTATGCTCCACACCGTACTAAAATAAATATGCAGCATTTAAGAGAGTTGGGCGATATTGTGGTTAGATCTGGAATTACAGAATATACCTTTTTAAACTCGAACACAATTATTGCGAATAAAGCAAAACTGCTGGATGCTGTAAAAGATCAAAACGGAGTTTACCTTAATTACTCCAGTAACTACCAGGAGAGTAATATTTTAGTGTCTTCCAGCCTAACCAATCTGGTTGAAGACTGCTTTAGAAATGAAAGGCGAGTTTCTATAAAAGAGGAACTATCTTCTATAACTATTGCTCTACCTAAAAACAGCTCACAGTTTGTAGGTCTTTATTTTTATCTTTTCAAACTATTAGCCTATGAAGGAATTCCAATTTTTGAAATGATTTCAACCTCGAATTATTTTGCGCTATTTCTTGAAAAAGACTACGTAAATCAGGCTTTTTTGTTGATTAACGAGATAAAAAAGTAGTTAGAAACCACCCTGCTTTCAATAAAAGAAGTAAACTATCTCGGGGCAAGCCCACGAGACATTCGTTGGAAACAAATTTTTAATTTCGAGGCAAGCCCCGGGGTATTATACCCTTTGGCGGTGCCAATAAATTGAATTTTGTTGAAGAAAATATAGCTTAAAATCTAATACTTAGCAATTTTAGGAGGAAAAAGCATTCTTAGATTAATTCAACTGATACCACCAAACAGCATTTTGATGATTCATAGGTAAAACCAATTGATTTTTTTCAGCATCAAAAAAGATGTCTCCCGCGCTTTTTTCTGAAGTTAAAACTTCCTTTAGATCACCATTTTTTCCTGCCAGATAAATTTTACCAGATGCCCAATCTGACAAGTAAAACGCTTCTTCTCCAACCGGTTGTATTCCGTCTAAATTACCAATTCCTTCTTTAGAGATTTTAGTAATCTCGCGGGTATCCATATCAATTTTAAGAAAATTACCGTTGTTGTTTTCTCCCCAGGCGGCAGCATAAAGATGATCGTTTTGAGCATAGAGCCCATTCACATATTCTAATCTCGTGCTGTCTAAATATTCAATTATTTTACCTTTTTTATCTTCAGGAATCATCATATTTACTGAATCGCCAGGCATCAAGTAAATAGCACTTTTCCCTGAATCTGAAATAAAAATATTTCCAACCGCATCAACTGTGATATCGTTTAATGATTTTGAGCCTTCTACCTGGATTCTTCTAAGTATTTTTGAATTAGCAATACTAATTTCAACGAGTTCAGTATTATTGGTAACGTAGACTTTATCGTCCTTTATCAGTAAACCTTTTGGATCCTTTAAGCCGTCTATCCATTTTAGCTCTAAAATTTCCCCTTCTGAAGAAACTCTGGAAATAAAGCCGTCACCATCTTCCCTATCGGCCATATTCGAAATATAATATTCGTTCTTGTCTTCATTAAAAACAACAGACTCCGGGTGACTAAAACCTTCAACTTTCTTAATAAGTGTAGCCGAAGTGCTTTGCGCATAAACTCCGCTACATATCATTAGGTTTAATAAAAGCAATTTAATTGTAAGTCCTTTCATCGTATTAATTTTTTGGTCTTCCTAAAGATACTAAATTAGATGTTTGGAATAAATATGCTGCCTAATTTGGGGCTTTTAAAGCTTGGGGAATTATTCGTATTTGCTCATGATGCTATTCCATTCCATAGTTTTTAATACACTAATAAGTACAGGATTAATCTCGTCTACTAATGCTGAATTCTTCGGAAAGCTATAACCGTAATAATCTTTTTTAAGGGTTTTAGGTAAGATTTCAATTTCATCTTCAAGGCCACTTCTTTTAATTTCATAACGTAAAATAGGCTCATCATAAACAAAAAGTTTGGTTTTCTCATCTTGCAATAGAGCGATTCCTTCCTTTTCATCAATCACCTCATTATGTTCTATATTATAAAGGCTAAGTAATTCTTTTGCACTACTGCTCTCTACACTAGTAACATCAAATTTAGAAAGATCCTGTATCGAGCTTATTTCATCATTCATAGTTTGTACCGTGAGCGATGAAGCGATTCCTGCCGTTAAACTGGAAATGATGATTATTGCCATAAACATCCAAATAAGTGCTATTACGCGTCCGCCGGTGGTTCTGGGTGATTTATCCCCGTACCCAACGGTAGTCATAGTTACAGCACTCCACCAAAACCCCTGAAGTATACCACGGGTACCTGTTCCAAACTCTTCGGCATTCTTTTTTCGTTCAAAAATCCACACCAGAAAACCAAATAGAAAAATTACCGCCAGTAAAATTAAAATTGCCGAAATAAAATTCCAGCTAAATAAGTTTCCTAAATAACTAAAGATTTGGGACTCGCTTCTTTTTGCCACCCCGGTATGCGAAATAAAGTAAGGCTGAGAGAAATCCATTCGCTTCATCCTATTATCAGTAACTGTTACCGGGTTAATACTGAAGTCCACTTCATTGTTTTCTATTCCATTTAATAGCTCAGCCAAAGAGCCATATTTCTTAAACTCATAATCAAACTCCATTTTTTCATTGATCAATTCCCAGGAATCTATACTCAAGCCCACATATTCGCCATTTTCTTCCATTACAAATGGTGGAGTTGGGGTAACTCCAATCACTAGTTTTTTGGATAGATGCAGGCTATCTGGAGATTGCTGCGCATTAAAACTTAAACTTGAAATTAAAAGGCTAAATAGAAAAAAGTATTTTTTTGTCATTAAGAATTATCTTTTTGTGTGTTATTATTTGAAATTGAATCTCGTGGAACTTCATAATAAATATTTAATTTTTTACGACCAAAATTTCTGGCTTTTTTGACATCTTCATCCATATAAATATCTATTTTATTCTTCCAACGATAATGCATTTTATCTTTCACCAAAAAAATGCTGTCAAAACCTTCTATTTTAACTGGAGTGTTATGATCCAGCCCTTTTTTAATTAAATCCCTTGAAACTGCAATGGCTTTTAGGCCGGGTTTTAAGGTATCTCCCCAGGCAGTTATATTAGCACCGCCAGCACCTGTTTGCCAACTAACAGAATTATAGGCTGAAGCTGTTACTTCTAAGGTATCCCAAACTGTAGCAGATTCTTTGGGGTTTTCATTATTGAGCTTACAAGCTGAAAAGCTGAAGTAAAAAATTACCAGACATACAATTACTCCAACTTTCATAACTTATATTTTTTAATCCCTCCAGAGGGTTTAAAACCCCGAGGCTTGCCTCGAATTTTTAAAAGTTTTTTTTCAATTCATACCTCGTGGGCTTGCTCCGAGGTTCTTGATTTTATCATTTTAGCTCAGCTTCCAACCATCCCGGTATTCTCTGCGCACAAATTGATTAGCTTCATCAAAATTGGTAACCCGCATATTTTCTGAATCCCATAGCATTTTTATATCCCGTCCCGGATATTCAAAATAACTATCTCCATTGGCGCGTTTTTTCTCATTCCTTACATCATAACCTCTAATGGCCAGGTTAGCGATCAAAAGCGTTTCAGTTAATGGCCCTGCAATTTCAAACGGAGAACTCATTTTCTTTTTTCCATAACCTGCAATTGCTCCTTCTACCCATTGCGCATAATGCCCTTCTTCTCCTCCGGGAACGCGCTCGTATGTTTGGGCTATATTAACTTCATCGGTTTTTGAAGTTGGTAATAAACGTGGATTTCTACCATAAGTACCACACATCATTTTTCCTTTATCGCCAATGAATAAAACACCGTTGCCACCATCGCCAAAAGTTTCATTTGGACCAAGTTCTTCAGGTCGCTTTGGTTTAATTCCACCGTCCATCCAATGAATAGTTAGGTCTTCACTCGTTTTTTCAGTTTTAGGAAAAGTCATTATCGCGTGACTTGACGGCGGACAACTTTCTGGGAAATAACCTCTTTTAAATTCATCTACGTATACACTTCCCACACTGCACTGAACATCTTTTGGATGGCCAAGACCTAACACTCGATAAGGTACTTCAATTAAATGACATCCCATATCGCCTAATGCTCCGGTACCATAATCCCACCAGCCACGCCAGTTAAACGGTACTAAACCTTCTCTGTACTTTTTATAAGGGGCGGTATTTAGCCATAAATCCCAATCTAAATCTTTGGCTACCAGAGTGCTTTTCTCCTTTGGCCAGGGAATTCCCTGTGGCCAAACCGGGCGATCTGTCCAAACATAAACAGTATGCACTTTTCCTATAAGATCTGCATCAATCCATTCCTGTACTTTTCTCACTCCGTCGCCAGAAGCACCCTGGTTCCCCATTTGGGTAACCACTTTATACCTTTTGGCGGCCTCCGTTAATTGTCTGGCTTCATAGATATCATGAGTTAGAGGTTTTTGTACGTAAACAGGTTTCCCTAATTCCATTGCAGCCATAGCCTGCACGGCATGGCCATGATCTGGTGTTGAAATAGAAACTGCATCAATATTTCCAGCTTCTTTATCTAGCATTTCCCGAAAATCAGTATAAAAATTTGCTTTAGGGAACCGCCCTATAGATTTTGCTGCTCTTTTCTTATCTACATCACATAAAAAACCAATATCGGCCCTTCCCGATTGGTAAAAACTATAAATATCACTTTCTCCTTTTCCACCTACTCCAATTCCTGCAACCACTAGTTTATCACTGGGTGCTATAAAGCCGGGGCCTCCCATTACGTGCCTGGGAATAATACTAATTCCAGCTGTAGCCAGTGCGGTAGTTTTTAGAAAACTTCTTCTGGAATTGGTCTTCGGAGATAATTTTTTCTTCATTTTTTCGGAGTTTTAATTTTAATAGGTTACACTTAAACAAATTTTTTATTAAAGTTAAGTTAATAAATGTATTTACTTATTATGGAATTTCCAATTTTAATATTAAAGCTTTGTCTTTCAAAGCCTAGCATTGTAAAAAATATGCTAATCAAAATGTTAATGTTTTTTTAAGATTTTAGGATTATAAGGGCTACAATTTGGAGACGGATTTAATAACTGTACATTTGCAATCTTTAAAGGGCAATATGTTAATAATGCCCATTATAATTTTTGAAAAACAACATTATGAGTCAAGTAAAAGCAAATGACACGGTAAAGGTACATTACACAGGTAAACTAGCTGACGGGCAGGTTTTTGACAGCTCCGTAGAAAGAGGTGAGCCTATAGAATTTACTATGGGACAGGGACAGCTAATTCCTGGTTTCGAGAAAGGCCTTATCGATATGGAAGTGAACGAGAAGAAAACCATAAATATTCCTAAAGAAGAAGCTTACGGAGAGCCAAGAGAAGAGCTTGTACAAGAAGTACAAAAGAGCCAGCTTCCGGAAGAAATTAAGCCAGAAGTAGGAATGGGACTTGTTTCTAAAAGCCCTGATGGTCAGGAAATGAATCTTGTGGTTAAAGATGTAAAAGAAGAAACTATTGTGGTAGATGGAAATCACCCACTGGCAGGTAAAGACCTGGTATTTGATCTTGAAGTTGTAGAGATCAAGTAATTTTTTATAACTTATATACAAAAGCCCGAAACCTTATGGTTTCGGGCTTTTTTTGTTTTATAATTGGAAAAATTTAAAATAAGTAAACTACTTTGGAGCAAGCTCTCGAAGCATTATTACCCAAAAATATAATTTGATTTTGAGGCAAGCCTCGCAGCATTTAATCTCGATTATCGAGTAAAGCTAGAAAATGTTTCTTTCAAAACAATTTTTTGAATTTCTGAATAATCCATAAATAATAAAAGCTCGATTATCGAGTAAGGTTTGGGTTAAGGTTTTGATAATAATTTTAGTTTGCCTTCAATGATTCCTATCTTAGAGATAAATCAATAAATTAGTATTATGAAAAGAAATGGAACCGCAGTTTGGAAAGGAAATCTTAAAGAAGGAAAAGGAACAATTAGCACCCAAAGTGGTGTTCTAGATAAAACGCAATACTCTTTTAAAACTAGGTTTGAAGATGGCAAAGGCACTAACCCCGAAGAACTTATAGGCGCTGCACATTCGGGATGTTTTACGATGCAGCTTTCGGCTAATCTTACTGAAGAAGGTTTTGAACCTGATGAGTTAGAAACTAAATCTGAAATCACTTTTGAAGATGGTGCGGTAAAAAAGTCGCATTTAATTTTAAAAGCAAAAGTAAAAGGAATTGATAAAGAGCAATTTGAAAAAATAGCCAAAGATGCTAAAGAAAATTGCCCAATTTCTAAATTACTGGATACCGAAATAACATTAGAATCTGAATTGATTCAATAAGTTTTTGAAAAAATCGTAAAAGAAGGTAGAAAGGAGGTTGGCTAAACGTATACACTTCATCATTCTGAATTTATTTGAGAATCTAAGCTAATGATAATCAAATCATGGTAGAAGCTGAGACAAATTCAGCTTGACGGAATAAACTTTTAGACAACCTCCTACTTATTAATACCTAACGCATATTGCTCTTTCAACGCCCTAAATACTTGCTTCTTAACGGCTGAGTTCATTCGGTTATTATTCACAAATTTTTGATTGACTTCCAATTCGATTCCCATATAATTTTCAGGAAACCTCTTTCGTAAATAAGTAGTAAATCCATCTGCTTTTCCCAAATATGGATAATTAAACCTGATTTTTAAATCAGGATCTTGATCTTTTAATTTTTGTTTAAAATTTATACAGAATTCTTTTTCTCCACTCCTTGAAGGATCATAAAGTAGCCCAATATCTGTATCTCTAATCTCTTCGTTTAAATTTGGAGTAAAAGTGTGCACCGAAAAATGAAGCACCTTCACCCCTTTTCTTATCAAGCTTAAAATTTGCTTTTCTATCGAATTGCGATATGGAAAATAGTATTCGTCTAAAAGCTTAGTTTTCGAAGCTTCAGACAGGTTTTTAGTAAATTCAGAGTACAAATTAGGATGTCTTTTAGATCTATTTACTTCTACCAGTAAACGCCCGGTTTTTTGAAAAAATGACATATCGGCTAAACTGTCCAATTCTTTGAACAGATCTAAAGCACCAGTGTCATAACCACGATGCGACTTCAGAATGGCTCCTGCTTTAATAAATAAATCCTGATATTCCTGCGGAATAGTATTAAAAGCATGCTCACAGGTTAGAATAAGTTTCACGGATTAAAGAATTTATTTTCTTGCAGGCAATCTGCTAATTCAATATAAGTTTTCTTAATATTTTTTTCAGAAAAATCTTCTGTTAGAGCTTTTAAAATTCGGGATGAAAGACTTCCATTGTTCAGCAAAAACTGAATGCTTTCTCGGTGTTTTTCTGAAATATTTCTTTTAACTTTTGAAAATAAAATGCGCCAAATCTCTTTCACTGCTATCGTTTGTGAAAGTCCGAAAATCTTTAGGTAGTCTTTATTACTGATTTTAGTATTTTCAGCATCTTTAATTACCGCATCAAAAATTTCAAAAAGCTCATTCTCATGCCATTTTTTTTGATCATCTAAAGAGATCAGGTCTTCACTAACCAGCAGCTTTAAACATTCAATGATAAAAATAGCAATCGCCAGATCGGCTTTTGGACATTCCTGAACGTCAATTACCCGAATTTCTATAGCATTCCTATCAAAACGGGCAATTGCGCCCCGGGAATTTAAAAAATGATGATCCAGAATATTGTCAGTATCATAAGGCTTTATGGCCTTGTTTATGGGTTCAAAAATAGTTTCGTAATATTCATCTTTAGAAAAAATCTGCTCCGGAATTACCTTTCCAGTCATTTGCGGAATTTCCTTTTGGTTAGTCTTATAAACCTGCATCCGGGCATCTTTAAAACCTGTGCTTTTTCCTTCAAAAATAGGAGAACTGGCACTTAAAGCCGGGATTATAGGCAAAAGTAAACGCACCGCGGCGTGTAACTTTCCGAATTCGCTATCATCAAAAAACGGAAGGTTAATATGCATACTTTGCACATTGCTCCAGCCGTGGCCTCTGCAATCAAAAATTCGGTTATAAAGGGCGTAAATCTTGCTAGAACTATGTTTCCATAATTTAGTTTCAGCTTCGGGTTGCATCAAAGGATGTGCAGCAGATGGCAAAAGCCTGGTCTTTTTTTCCTTTAGTAACAAATTAGCTTCTTTAATATTTTCAGCAAAAAGGAGATCTAAATGTTCCAAATCATCAGTTGGGCCATTGGTTTTAAACTCTACCACATGTGCCACCAGCTCATTACTCCATTCAATTTCACCGTTTTCAATATCTGAAGTAATTTCTCCTTTTTTACTAATAAAAAGCTGATCTACGATAGGATTCACTTTAAAATTGGAAGCATCAATAAGCATGTACTCCAGTTCAATTCCAAAAACTTCAAAAAGATGATATCCCATAAATTATTTCTTAACCAGTCGGTTTTTTAAAGCCGATAAAATTTCTATATAAACTTGCTCACCATAATAAGCGTCTTCCACCCCAAAATCGATATTTGGATTATCATTAATTTCAATAACAAGCGGTTTCCCTCCTACTTCTTTGATGTCTATGCCATATAGTCCTTTCCCCATTAATTTAGCCGATTTTAAAGCGGCTTCCAATATTTGCTTTGGAACTTTTTCTATAGGTAAACCATCGGCATTCCCATCCTGATCGCCTTTATCTTTCGCGTCCCAGTTGTAGATCTGCCAGTGGCCTTTGGCCATATAATATCTACAGGCATAGAAAGGTTTGTTATCTAAGACTCCTATTCTCCAATCGTATTCAGAAGGAGAATATTCCTGGGCAATAATCAATTCTGACTTTTTGAGCATTGTAGTAACCAACTCCTGGTATTCTGCCTTTGTACTTGCTTTCTTAACTCCGAAAGAAAAAGTAGAATCTGGAGATTTTAAAACCACCGGAAGTCCCGTAATCTCTAACACCTTATCTATATTTTCTTTATGAACTATAAGTGTTTTTGGTGTGGGAATATTAGCATTTTCCAATGCTTCAGCCATATAAACCTTGTTACAACACTTAAGAATTGCATCAGGATAATCTATTATGGCAATGCCTTCTTGTTGCGCTTTTCTCGCAAATGCATAAGCTTCATTATTTACCTCGGTACTTTGACGAATAAACAAGGCATCAAAAGTTGATAAACGAGAAAGATCTTTTGGAGAAATAATTTCTACATAGAAATTCATCTTTTCCCCTATCTCTATAAATTTCTTAAGAGCTTTTGCATTGCTTGGTGGTGCCGGATCATCTGGTTGCACCAAAATTGCCAGATCAAATTCAGATGTATTAGCTCGCGGTGTATCATATCGTTTTTTAGCAAAATACTGGGCAGCAAATTGATGCATGCTTTCCACATGCTCTTGCGGAATTTCAGCTTCAGAAATTGCTTTTATATTTTTAATATTCCATTTTGTGGTATAATTAAATTTTACCCGCAAAAAAGGTATCTGAAAATGCCTGTGAAACATCGCACTCAAGTCTTTGTATTTTTGTGCCACATTTTGACCAAAATAAACACTAAGTGTAAACTCCTGTGATTTGATGTTTTTTAAGCTATTTTGAATTAAATCTTCAAACTCTTCAGAAACAATTTTAACCAATTTAGGCTCTCTAAGATCTACAATGTTTTTTACTGTAGGAATTGCCAAATGCCCCCTGGCTTCAGCTAAAAGCGACACATAATACCCCTTAGATTGATAAGAATAATCTTTACATAAATTAAAGATTCTCGCATTTTTAATCTTAGCGAAATTGAGATTGGTAAGGTAAGACTGCGCTGAAATAATCTCTATGTTATCCAGTGCCAACTTCCAATCTTCAGGCTTATTAACAATAATATACTTGTTCATTAATTATAGATAGTTCTATCAAATGTACTCGAAAAACGAATACCTTATAAATTATTTTTTAGGCCATATAAACTTCTATTTAAGTATGATTTTCACCAAAAGTTGCTATTCAATTTATTACTTTAATTTTTATTAGTAATTTCAGCGCTTCACTAAATTGAAACACATATATGAAATTAAATCTTTTTAGCCTTGCCCTAATAATATTTACGACCAGCCTGGCAGTTGCCCAACAGCATAATGATGAAGCTTTATTGAAAAAAGCTAAAGAAATTCATGATAAGGTAATTACCATAGATACTCATGCCGATATAAATATCAATAACTTCACAGAAGATAGGAATTATACTATGGATCTTGGGAACCAGGTAACCCTTCCCAAAATGGAAGCTGGTGGGCTGGATGTAGCCTGGTTTATTGTTTATACCGGGCAGGAGGAATTAACCAAAGAAGGTTTTAAAAAAGCCCATGAAAATGCGATGAGTAAATTTGATGCTATCCATAAGTTGGTGGACGATTTTGCCCCGGAACAAATAGGATTAGCAACCAATGCTCAAGAAGTACGCAATCTAATTGCTAAGGGTAAAAAAGTAGCCATGATTGGGGTTGAAAATGGCTATCCTATAGGAGTGAACGTTAAAAATGTAGAAAAATTTTATAATCTAGGTGCCAGGTATATGTCTCTTTCTCACCAGGGACATAGTCAATTGAGTGATTCTAATACCGGTGAAGTGAATGACGAATGGCTGCATAACGGACTTAGTACTTTAGGAAAAGAAGTAATTGTAGAGATGAACCGATTAGGAATGATGATAGATGTTTCACACCCCTCAAAGGAGGCCATCAAAGAAATGTTTAAATTATCTAAAGCACCGCTTATTGCCTCCCACTCTTCTGCCCGTAAATTATGTAACCATAGTCGTAATTTAGACGATGAGCTTTTATTGCTATTTAAAGAACACGGTGGTGTTGTACAAACCGTTGCCTTTAAAGATTATATTAATACTGAAAAAAATAAAGCATTTAGAGAGACTAGTTCTAAAGTTTATGAAGAAACGGCCAGAGATATGGGATTTGAGGTTCTAGGGCAAGATATTCTTAAAGATTTAAGCACTACCGATAGAGATGCTTATTATGCCAGGGAACAAAAGGTAAAAGATGCTGCCGCCATAGCATTAACTAAAGAGAAAATTAAACCTGTAGGAGTTTCAGATTTTGTAGATCATATAGATTATATGGTAAATTTAATAGGAATTGAGCACGTAGGTATCAGTTCAGATTTCGATGGCGGTGGCGGCATTGATGGCTGGCAAGATGCCTCAGAAACTTTAAATATTACCCTGGAGTTAGTAAAGCGCGGTTATACCGAAGAGGAAATCGCTAAGCTTTGGGGAGAAAATTTACTTAGGGTTATGAATGAAGTTGATGCTGTAGCTGCCGAACTTCAGAAAGCATAAATTCTAATTCTTGGATATTAAAAAAAGCCTGTTTGGTAAATTTACCAGACAGGCTTTTAAATTTTTAATCTTAAACTGAGATTACGCGTGCTGCAAATCGTGTTTTCCTTCTTTAATTTCTTCAATCATCTTAGCATTAAATGCCGGAAGATCGTCAGGATTTCTTGAAGTCACAAAAGCTTCATCTACAACTACTTCTTTATCTACCCAAAGTGCACCTGCATTTTCCAGGTCTTTTTTAATAGAGTTAAAAGAAGTCATTGTTCTGCCTTCTACAACTTCTGCATTAATTAACGTCCAGGCTGCGTGGCATATAGCCCCTACAGGCTTGCTTTGCTTAAAGAAGTCTCGTACAAATACCAGAACATCTTCGTTTCTTCTCAATTGGTCTGGGTTAATTACTCCACCCGGCAGCACCAAAGCATTATACTCTTTAGCACTCACTTCTTTTACGGTGCGATCAACATCTATTTCTCCAGACCAGTTAGTACCTTCCCAGCCTTTAATTTTTCCTTTTTCAAGACTTATAATATCTACTTTAAATCCTTCATTTTCTAAAGCCTCTTTCGGAGAAAATAATTCACTTTTTTCAAATCCGTCAGTGGCTAATATTGCTATCCTCTTTTCCATAATTCTATCTTCATTTTTTGGTTCATTCAAAGATAAAATACATTAAGAAAATAGTGTGCTAAGGACATTATAAAAGAAATACGGCCTAAAGTTAAACTTTATTAATTCTCTTAAAAGTTTATAAAATCTGGCTATTTCTTTTCTTTAGACTTCTTGTTCTTCCCTCGGTTTTTCTCCCAGTCCATATTATTCCTAAGCGTATCTATAATTTCCTTTTCTTCGTCCAGATGGGTACGTTTTTCCTGTAATTTTTCCAGCTCCTGGTAAATTGCAGGTTCTCCATATTTATTAGGTACTACCCTTTCATTTTTTAGTAAAGCATATTGTACAGTAAATTCAGCTCCAAAAAATAAAATTAGGCAGGTATAATATACCCACAGTAAAATTAGAACTACCGAAGAAGCACCTCCGTAAACCGAAGCTGGTTCACTTTGGCCAAAATAAAAACTTATAAGGGCTTCTCCCAGCAAGAATAAGATAGTAGTAACTGCGGCTCCCAAATAAGTGATTTTCCAACGTAATTTAATATCTGGAAGTAACTTAAAAATAGCGGCGAATAAAGTAGTGATCACAAGAAATGAAATACTAAAGTTCGCAACCTCTACCATAAATTCGGTAATACTGGGCGCATATTGTTCAATCTCGTCCTTTAAAACCCGAATTAATGCAGAAATAACCAGAGATAATAGAAGCAAAAGGCCTATAACCATTACCATTCCAAATGAAATCAACCTATCTAATAGTAATCTTAGGAAATCGGTTTTTTTAGCTGCAACGTTCCAAATATTATTCATGGCCATTTTAAGCTGAAAAAATACCCCGGTAGCACCAAAAAGCAACATTCCTATTCCAAATATAATTGCCCAGGTAGAATCACTTGCCAGAGCGGCATTGGCTATCATATTTTCTATGGCCTCTGCAGGTTCCTGCCCTATAAAACCACTAATTTCTGAAGTTAATCTTCCCTGAACCGCTTCTTTTTCAAAGAAATACCCGGCTATAGTCACTACAATTATTAGCAAAGATGGTAATGAAAATAAGGCGTAATAAGCTATAGTGGCACTGCGCGCATAAGGTTCATTGCGCATCCAGCTTATATAGGCCTGTTTAAAAAGCGACCATGAGGTTTTAAAAAACTTCATACAATATTATAATTCTCTTTAAAGAGTTCAATGTGATGTTTAGTGTGCCCGGCAGCAATAAAGCCTAAGGCACGACAGCTTGTACTGCTACCACTAACAAATCCTTTACACAAAAGCATTTCTTCTGAAAAACTTCTATAAAGACAAATTCCAGAGTCCCTTACTGCTTTAAACTCATTTTTAAAGGATTTTATATCTCTATTTCTGGTCGAACTTGCCGGAACATAAGCATCGTGATCAAAACCGGGTAATTTAATTCCGGGATCTCTTGCCAGCGTAAGCGATCTATATTGAAAGATTCGTTCTACGTCTATTAAGTGCTGAATTACTTCGGCTACCGTCCATTTACCTTCTGCATAACTATAAGTTAGGTCTTCAGGTTTTATCTTATTAAGAAAGCTAAGAAACTCTTCCTTATTTTCCAAAAGTAAAATCCCCAGCTCTAAATTGCCGGGGATTTTCTTTAAATATCTGTTATAGTACGCATTGTACTCATCAGAATTTAAACTGTTTGCTATCATATTAAGCTGAATTTCTACTGGCGTTTATATTTCCATAAAGGGAACGCGTTACCATCTTTTCGTAAACCTCTAGAATTTCTTCTGCAGTTTTACCTTGTTCCTGCAATTCCTGAACTTTTCTAAGTGCATGCTGCTGAATGGTTAATAAAGGTAACACAATTCGCTCTCTTGCCTCAATAGAAGCCTTTCCAGCGGGTTGATTTTCCATAAGTTGATTATACCCGGTTACTTTTAACAACATGGCGTGTGTACGTGTATATTCGGCATAAATAATCTTCCAAAAATCTCCAAATTCCTTATCCTTCTCCATATAAGCAGTAAGTGCAAAGAAAGATTTAGTAAGGCTCATCATAGAGTTTTCCAATAAAGTTTTAAAGAAAACCGAATTGTTATAAAGCGCTTTAACTTTTTCAAATTCGCCTGCCTCTTCAAACTTCTCTAAAGCTGTTCCTACTCCAAAAAATCCTGGGACATTTTGCTTTAACTGGCTCCAGCTTCCCACAAATGGAATTGCCCTAAGATCGTCTAAATTAAGTTTAGCCGATTTATTTCTCTTAGATGGACGACTACCAATATTGGTTTTGGAGTAATATTTAAGCGTACTCATTTGCTCCAAATATGGAATAAACTTTTCGTGCTGTTTAAAGTCAGTATATGTTTTATAACTTATTCCAGCCAGATCTGTCATTGTTTTCCGGTCCTCATCGGTTAACTGGTTTTTATCTTCCCTAAAAATCTCATTAGAAACACCAGAACTTAACAATTGCTCCAGGTTATATCTACAAGACTCCCTGGTTCCAAAATTAGAACTGATGGTTTGCCCTTGTACCGTTAATTGAATTTCTTCATTTTCAATACCAGAACCTAAAGAAGCATAGAATTGGTGAGTTTTACCTCCACCACGTGCCGGTGGTCCACCTCTACCATCAAAAAATACTACTTTAATATCATATTTTCTGGAAACCTCTGTAAGCTTCTCTTTAGCTTGATAAATACTCCAGTTAGCCATTAAATATCCACCATCTTTAGTGCCATCACTAAATCCTAACATAATGGTTTGCTTATTTCCCCTTCTTTCTAAATGCTCTCTATAAACAGGGTTTTGGTATAAAGTCTCCATCACATCTGGTGAAGCCTTTAAATCGGGAACCGTTTCAAAAAGCGGGATAATATCTACCGTTGGTTTGTCCCATCCACAAAGTTTTAAGAAAGCAAATGGTTCTAAAATACTTTGAGGTACTTCACTATGGCTAATTATATACCTATTCGCACCATTCTCGCCATTTTTCTTTTGAATCTCCTGCATAGCATAAATAGACGATAGCGTAGCTTTAGCAATACCATCTTCAAAGATTTCAGGATCTATATTACCTTTAGCTTTTGTTAGGGTCTCTATTTGTTCTTCATTAGAAAGAGAAGCATAATTTTCAGGCAATAATTCAGGTTGTTTTTTAAGGATTTCCTTAAGTACTTCAGCGTGTTTTCCGGAATCCTGACGAATATCTAGCGTAGCGAAATGATATCCAAAAATATTTACTTTATTGATTAAATCGTTAATTTCTTCAACAAATAGTCCTTGATGCTTTGTTTCTACTATATCCTTGATTTTATATAACTTAGACTTAAAGTCTTCAAGTGACATCTTAATTTTTCCGGTTTTGGAAATTGCACTTTGATAAAGCGGAGTTTCCATTTCAGAAATAATCGTATCTACTTCATTAAAGGTCACTCTTCTTTTAAGCGCTCTCAGATCTCGGTAATAATTCAATAAAATAGTACTTCTTAATCTCTGTGCTACTTTTAAAGTGATCTCTGTGGTCACAAAAGGATTCCCGTCCCGGTCTCCACCCGGCCAGAATCCTAAATTAATCACCTGGTTTCCAATATCTTCACCCTCAAATATATTTTGTTGGATATAGTTATAGATCTTGCTCACACTCTGGTAAAATACATTCTCAAAATACCATATTAGACTTACGGCTTCATCGTAAGGAGTTGGTTTTTCTTTTTTGAAAAAAGGAGTCTTCCCTAGCTGCGCCAATAATTTTTTGATAAGGCTAAGATCATTTTTTTGAATGGCTTTATCTAGATCAGTAATAATTCCTAAAACGGCTCCTGGATAGAACTGCGTAGGGTGAGCAGTTAAGGTTGGTCTTACATTAAAACGTTTAAGATATTCCCGTAATTCTGGTGTTTTATCTTTAGCTTCAGCTTCCTCCTTTACATTTCTAAGAGTCCCGCGACCGTCCATATTGTTTACTATAGGAAAAGAGGCATCTTCAATAGCATCAAAAAGCACTACCTGTCTTTCTATATATTGAATAAACCTAAACAATAGACTAATTTGGTCTTTCTCTGAAGGATCATCCTGATACTTACTAAAAAAACTTTCAATAATTTCTGAAGGATTTTTATTCTCCTTAAAGCCCGCTTCACATAAATCCTGAAAAAGAGGCAGCAGGGATCCTGTTTTACTAATATCGTCAAAGGGCAACGTTAAAAATATACTGTTATAAACCTGATATTTTGAAAGTACGCTCTCATTAAAACGTTCTAGTTTTGGTTCTCTGTGCATAATAAATTTTAGTTGATTAAGATTAAAATTGATGTTATAAAAAAACCCTTTAAACAAGTAAGCCTAAAGGGTTTTATAATAAGTTTAGGGTTACTTACATGTCTTGAAAGATAGAGTGCATCAAACGCTTTTTATCGTTTAAGCTCTCTTCTAAAGAAATCATGGTTTCTGTACGGTAAACACCTTCAATATCGTCTAATTGAAAGATTACTTCCTTAGCGTGTTGGGTGTTACGTGCTCTAATTTTACAGAATACATTGAATTTACCTGTAGTAACATGGGCAACAGTAACAAAAGGAATTTCGTTAATACGCTCCAACACAAATTTAGTTTGTGAAGTATTCTTTAGGAATACGCCCACGTATGCAATAAACGCATATCCTAATTTTTTATAATCCAGGGTTAAAGAAGAACCTTTAATAATTCCTGCTTCTTCCATTTTTTTAACCCTTACATGTACGGTTCCTGCCGATATTAATAGCTTCTTCGCTATATCGGTAAAAGGGGTCCTAGTATTCTCAATTAACATATCGAGAATCTGGTGATCTGTTTCGTCTAATTTAAACTTGGCCATTTTTTAAACTTCTTTGTTTATATGAAATTCAAAATTAATACAAAATCCTTGAATTATTACTAAGGTTTTTGAGAATTATCCACATTTAAGGGGTAATTCTACCCCATTTAAGACTATTTTATTAACTATAACGTTTTCGATAAGTTTGTATTTGTTGTTAATCGCAATTTTTTTCTTTTCACAATGAATTTCTTTGTGTGCATATTCTTCTATTTTATAAGCAATTTTTTCAATTTCTGGAATAAAAACCAATTCCCCTTCTTTCAGCAACTCTTTATATTGAATAGCAACATCCACTATTCCATTTTCTGAATTAGCTTCCCTCAAAATAATATCATAGAACAATTTTTTATTTTCAGGGATTTCCTGGTACTTATTATGGTCTATTTCCTCAAAGTTTCCTTCACTTATAGCTTTTAAAACCGATATTAGAGCTAAAAACACGTATTTCCTGGTTTCTTCACGCTCATAATCTTGCGGAAAATGACCTGCTTCAAAAAGAATCGTCGGTGTTTGTGTACTTTGAAAGGTATCTCCTGTACAATTTATATTAAAACCGTCATCATACCTTCCTATTCTATCTGGCAACAACCCAGAAAGGTCCTGTACTATTTTAGCGATAAGCTGCATGCTTTTAATTCGAGACGGGAAGATTTGCCTGTCTTTATCCATAGAAGGCGTTAAAAACGATAATACAGCCGGGTTTGGCGTATTACCCGCACTAAATATAGTGCGTTGATCATGAAGGTTAAGACAAAAATCTGGTTTAATATTTTCAAAAATCTGTTTAAGGACTCTACTTTCAGGCTGACTCAAATTCTGGGCGTCCCTGTTCAGGTCTATTTTATTCGCGTTAATCCTGGTATAAGCTTCAGCACCATCGGGATTCAACATTGGGATAATACAAATGCTGCAATTACTTAAAATAGATTGTACTAAAGGTTCTTTACTATACTTACTAATATAATTAATTAGGTCGAAGACAGCTTTTGTGGTAGTAGACTCGTTTCCGTGCATTTGAGACCAGGCCATAATTTTAATTGGCCCATTACCAAATTGAATACTATGAATCGGTTTACCCAAAACCGATGCTCCAATTTCTTTTAGGGAAAATTCTTCCCCAAAATTATCCAGTAAATTCTCGATATCAATCAGTCGTACATACCTCCCAAAAAGCTCCTTGATTTTAATTGAATTATAATCTTTAAAAAGCGCTGTAATAAATCCTGTTTCTTCCATGTTTACAAAAGTAAACAATACAAATTTCACAATTGTAAACAGGTGAATTTACTTTTGTAAGTTACAAGTGTGAACGCTAAAACCTAAGTACAACCTATAGCCTTGGAATAAACCCTATCGAAACTAAAATGATAATCAATTTACTATATTTTAGTGCTTTACAAATTTCTATATAAAGTTATTATTCAATTATAAACATTTAATTACAATTGTAATTTGGTAACTATAATAGGTTTGATTACATTTGTAAATAGCAATGGTGTGCTATATAATTTACAATGGTAAACACAGAAGATTTTTCTAAAAGGCTGCATAGAATACTCGAATTCTATGAACTATCTGCTGCCGGTTTTGCAGATAAAATTGAAGTAGGCCGCTCCTCTATTTCGCATATTCTATCTGGCAGAAATAAGCCAAGTTTAGATTTTGTAATGAAGATCGTGAAGTCTTTTCCGGAGGTAGAATTATATTGGCTATTAAATGGAAAAGGGAGTTTCCCCCCTTCAACAAAACCTATTGCTCCGGCTGAACCAAAACAGGAAACGAATACCGCTTCCCCTCCAAAAGAACAAAAGATTCCTGAGAAAAATGAAACGCCATTTGCTTTTCCGCAGCAGGGAAAAAGTAAACCTATTAGAAAAATTGTTATTTTTTACGAAGACGGCAGCTTTGAAGCCTTTGAAAATTGATAATTCGGGGAAAATAGGTTTATTTTGCAGTCCAAAAGGAATTGCAATAATGAAGAAGCTTTTACTACTATCCAGTCTTTTATTTATTTTTACAGGCTGTTTTGAGCCTGAAAGAAATTGTGCCGAATATAAAACAGGTACGTTTGAATATAAGACCTATTTAAACGGCGAATTAGCCACTTCTACTTTTATTAGGAACGATTCTATAGAAATTGATAAATTCCAGGGGAAATCTGATACCTCATCGGTTAGATGGATTAACGACTGTGAGTATATTATTAAAAATCTAAATCCTAAGAGCATGGCTGAAGAAAAACCTATTCACATGAAAATCCTAACCACAAACAAAAATGGTTACACTTTTGAATATGGAATTGTAGGCCAGGATAAAAAGCAGCGTGGCTCAGTAGAGCGGGTAAAATAAATTAATCTTCCTTTGGCAGACTCTTTTTAAGCAACTGGTTTTGCTCTTCCATTAGGTGGTTCATCTTGGACAAAAGTTCAATATCTTTTGGGGTCACTTCCCGCTTGTCATCAGGGTTTTCGGCTTTATTCCTAAAACGATTCATGATTTTGATAACCAGGAAAATAGTAAAACCAATAATAAGAAAATCGAGTAAAGCTTCAATTAAGGCGCCATAACCAATCGCTACTTCCTCAATTGCTGTAATTCCTTCGCCCTCCGCCACAGCATCGCGTAACACCCATTTTTTATCGGCAAAGTCAATGCCGTTAGTCATTAGGCTTAAAGGTGGCATCACCACCTCTTTAACCAAAGTATTAACAACCGAATTAAAAGCGGTACCTATTATAATACCTACCGCCATATCTACCATATTTCCTTTTATGGCAAACTCTTTAAATTCTTTTATAATTCCCATCTACTCATCAAATAATGATCCCTGACTTTCTGGAGAATTATCCTTATCTCCCTTTTTGCCAACAATATTTAGCTTGGTTTTTTCTTCTGAAACCGCTTCATCATCAATCACCTCAATATCTTCAGCCGGTGTTTCTTCCTCTTCTTCGTACGGTAAAGGATCTAGCGGGTTTATTTGTTTTACCTTGTCGGTAGTTAACTGATTTCCAAGAGCCTTAATGCCTTTTACTGAAATAAACTCTTCAATGTTAATTTCTTCGTTAGGACGTTGATCTTTACCACGCTGTTTAGCAAATACAATTTCTGCTTGTGGGTAATAATCGGTAGAAACCAACTCTAAATACGAATTCTCATGTTCGCTTATAAACTTCTCTTCTCTATCTGGGTTCTCAATTAAAAAACGTTTCACATAAAAGCGCTCTTTTTCCGATTCCCAATAAATTGCTGAAATTGGTTTTTTAGGCCTCCATTTTTCCAGTACCACCATTTCTTCATCAAATCGGGTGGTTAGTTCTGGAATTATGGTTTTTACATTTCCGTCCTGTGTAACGATCAAAATTCGATCTTCACCTCTAAATTCTCCAAGAAGTTCTCCACGTTCATCTACGTTCAATCTTTTTACCGTTTCATCAAACCAGATTTTCCTGGGCTTCAAAGTAGAAACCCCTTCTTCTTTAAGTTCTACTCGTTTTACCGCATATTTGGTAACAATATTTCCTTTTACATTTCTGCCTTTAATGAGCATATCGGCAAAATCTATATCAAATTTCAGTTTTTTAATACTGCCTACCTGTCTTAAGAAAATAGTCACTATTTCAGCTTCACCATTAGGGTTTGCTGTAAAATAATGCACTTTTGAATCTTTCTTCCCTTGAGATAAATCATATTCTCTATCGCGAGTCACCGAAGTTACCGCAAATCGTTTAATGTAAGATGCGCCACCTTTTCCGTCACGGTAGATCATATTATAAATGGTACGCTTATCTTTTTTCTTGAAAATTGCGACGTGAATAATATCCTTGCCAATAAAAGTTTTAGTATCCACCTTGGTGACCATCATTTTCCCATCTGCTGTGAAACAAATAATATCGTCAATATCACTACAATCGGTTACATATTCATCTTTCTTAAGTGCAGTTCCAATAAAGCCTTCTTTGCGATTTACGTAAAGCTTAGAATTTCTAATCACTACTTTAGTGGCTTCAATATCATCAAAAATACGAAGCTCAGTTTTCCGATCTTTTTCCTGCCCGTAATCTTTTTTAAGTTTTGTAAAATAGGCAACAGCATAATCTACCAGGTGATCTAAATGATGTTTCACCTTTGCGATCTCATCTTCAAGCGCATCAATTTTCTGTTGTGCTTTATCTAAATCGAATTTAGAAATTCTTTTTATCCTAATTTCGGTCAGCCTGGTAATGTCTTCACGGGTTACGGCACGTTTCAGGTGTTTTATCTGTGGTTTTAAACCTTCATCTATAGCGTTGATCACGCCATCCCAGGTTTCTTCTTCTTCTATTTCACGATAGATTCGTTTTTCTATAAAAATTCGCTCTAAAGATGAAAAATGCCATTGCTCTTCCAGTTCATCAAGCGTAATCTCTAATTCCCTTTTTAGCAAATGAAGTGTATGATCTGTAGAGCTTCTTAATATTTCTGAAACTCCAAGGAAAATAGGCTTATTATCTATAATTACACAGCCTAGCGGCGCGATAGAATTTTCGCAATAGGTGAATGCGTAAAGTGCATCTATAGTTCTATCTGGAGAAATATTATTGGGTAAATGAATAAGGATCTCGACCTCAGCAGCTGTATTATCCTCAATTTTCTTGACCTTAATCTTACCTTTATCGTTCGCTTTTAGAATAGAATCTATAAGACTTGTTGTTGTGGTTCCGTAAGGGATTTCAGTAATTGCCAGGGTATTTTTATCGTACTGACTAATTTTAGCCCTTACCCTAACACGGCCTCCACGCTTTCCATCGTTATAATTAGATATATCAGCAATTCCACCAGTTGGAAAATCGGGGAATATCGTGAATTTTTTCCCTTTCAAATGCTTTATAGAAGCATCTATAAGTTCGTTAAAATTATGCGGCAGCACACGGGTACTCAAACCTACCGCAATTCCCTCGGCGCCCTGCGCAAGCAACATCGGAAATTTTACAGGCAGATTAACCGGTTCTTTCTTTCTACCATCGTAAGAGAGTTGCCACTCGGTTAACTTTGGATTGAAAAGAACTTCCAGTGCAAACTTAGATAAGCGAGCTTCAATATATCTTGGTGCTGCAGAGCGGTCTCCAGTTAAAATATTTCCCCAGTTTCCCTGGGTATCTATTAAAATATCTTTTTGGCCAATTTGCACCATAGCATCACCAATACTGGCGTCACCATGCGGGTGATATTGCATGGTATGCCCAACAATATTAGCCACTTTATTGTAGCGGCCATCGTCCAGATCTTTCATAGAATGCATGATACGGCGCTGTACCGGCTTAAAACCATCTTCCATGGCAGGCACTGCACGTTCCAGAATAACATAAGATGCATAATCAAGAAACCAGTCTTTATACATCCCGGTTACTTTTATAAGTTCTTCTTTTGGTTGTTCTAAATGTTCATCTTTAGCTTCTTCCTGGTTCTCTTCCATTAAGCTGTAGTTTTTTGATTTTCTACTATTTTCTGCATCGAAGTGATCATGCCACGCTTCTTCTTTCTGCTGAGAAAAGTAGTATTAAAAGTATATTTCTTGTAACCGCGTCTTCTACGCGAACTTATGTAAATTGTTACTGCGGAATAAAAAAAGTAATCGCTAAACCTAAATTTCCCTAATTTTCTTTTTGGAAATTCAGCTTTCTTTACTCGATATTCCATAAATTTTGAAAAGAAAACTCCATTATTCTTTAGGTTAAGTGTTTCACCGTCACTGTCAAAGTCAAAACTCTGACCTATTTTATGAACATAGAAACCAAGTATAAGCACCACAATATTTGGCACGTAATGACTAAACCTTACCGGTTCTTCGCTGTTCATGAGCTCTATATTTACAAAAATATTGGTGACAAAGATCGCCACCAAAACAATGTAAATTGAAGGAACTATTTTTACTTCATTTCTATTGGTGAATCTCATAAGCCTAACTCTTCAATAAGATCAAGTTCAACTTTAAGATTGTCAATAATAAATTCCTGCCTGTCTGGCGTATTTTTTCCCATATAGAAACTAAGCATTTCGTCTATAGACTTTTCTTTGTCCAACATTACGGGATCTAATCGAATATCTTCTCCAATAAAATGCTGGAATTCATCTGGAGATATCTCACCTAAACCTTTAAATCGGGTGATTTCAGCTTTTCCGGTTAATTTTTCTACCGCATTTCTTCTTTCGGTTTCACTGTAACAGTAAATAGTTTCTTTTTTATTACGAACCCTAAATAAGGGTGTTTGCAGAATATATAAATGGTTTTCCTTGATTAATTCCGGGAAAAACTGAAGGAAAAATGTAATAAGTAACAACCTGATGTGCATTCCATCTACATCGGCATCAGTTGCAATTACAATATTATTGTACCTAAGGTCTTCTAAAGATTCTTCAATATTGAGGGCGGCTTGCAGTAAGTTGAATTCTTCATTTTCGTAAACAATTTTTTTACTTAAACCATAGCTGTTTAATGGTTTTCCTTTTAAGCTGAAAACCGCCTGGGTATTTACATCACGGGATTTAGTAATAGAGCCACTCGCCGAATCTCCCTCAGTAATAAACAAGGTAGTTTCCAGGTAACGCTCTTTTTTGCTGTCTCCCAGATGAATTCGGCAATCGCGTAATTTTTTATTGTGTAAACTGGCTTTTTTAGCCCTATCTTTTGCAAGTTTTCTAATTCCAGAAAGGTCTTTACGTTCTTTTTCAGCCTGTAGTATTTTACGTTGCAGTTTATCTGCAGTTTCCTGGTTTTTATGCAGGTAATTATCCAGTTGTGTTTTTAGAAAATCGTTAATGTAAGTCCGTACGGTGGGCATCTTACCACCCATATCTGTAGAACCCAGTTTTGTTTTTGTTTGACTTTCAAAAACCGGTTCCATTACTTTAATACTAATTGCCGAAACTATAGATTTTCTAATATCGCTGGCATCGTAATTTTTTCCGTAGAACTCGCGTACGGTTTTTACAACTGCTTCCCTAAAAGCCGCAAGGTGTGTTCCTCCCTGGGAAGTATTCTGGCCGTTTACAAAGGAATGGTATTCTTCACTGTATTGTGCTTTACTATGCGTTAATGCAACTTCAATATCCTCGCCGCGCATATGGATAATTTCATATAAACGCTCATCTTCGTGAATACTATCTTTTAAAAGATCTTTAAGCCCATTTTCTGAATAAAATTTCTCGCCATTAAACATTATAGTTAACCCGGGATTCAGATACACATAATTTTTAAGCATTTTTTCTATATACTCATTTCTGAACTTGAAATTTTTGAAAATAACCTCATCTGGAACAAAAGTCACTTTTGTTCCGCGACGACGGGAAGTTTCATCCAGGTGTTCTTCTTCCTGTAATTCTCCCTGAGCAAACTCGGCAGCATGAGATTTACCATCTCTGGAAGACTCTACTCTAAAATAAGATGAAAGCGCATTTACGGCTTTAGTACCAACTCCATTAAGTCCCACCGATTTTTTAAAAGCACGAGAATCATATTTCCCCCCCGTATTCATTTTGGAAACTACATCTACCACTTTCCCAAGTGGAATACCACGGCCGTAATCCCGAACTATAACACGTTGATTTTGCACGGAGATCTCAATGGTTTTCCCAGAGCCCATTACAAATTCATCAATACTGTTATCAAGCACTTCTTTTAGAAGAATATAAATTCCGTCATCGGCACTGGAGCCGTCTCCCAGCTTACCAATGTACATTCCGGGACGCATTCTAATATGTTCTTTCCAGTCTAAAGACCGTATATTATCTTCAGTATACTTTGTTTCCTGGCTCATAAGTAGTTCATGGAGTTGTGCTGCTAATATAAGGTATAGCCCAAAAAGTTAAAACAAACCGGGACTATTTTAATTAACAAAGATTTAAAATTAATGTTAACTATAATTTTGTTGGAAAATAGTTATTTAGAAGGGAGTTTTACCAGGTTCACCCAGAATTCTTCAATTTGGTTCACGGCTTTCATAAAACCATCTACTTCTATAGGTTTTGTAATATAACAATTTGCATAATTTTGGTAAGAACTATCAATATCTTCTTTTGAGGAGGAAGTAGTAAGCATAATTACCGGAATCTGACGAAAATCTTTATGCTGTTTTACAAATTTGAGAACTTCGTGCCCATTCATTTTTGGAAGATTTACATCTAATAAAATTAGATCTGGAGTAATTGCTTTTACATACTTTCCTTCTTTTTCCAGAAAATCTATAGCCTCTTTTCCATCCCTAACCACACTTAGTTTATTCAAAATTTTACCCTCTTCAAGTGCTTCCGAGGTCAAAAGTATATCGCCTTCATTATCTTCAACTAAAAGTATATGGATAGATTTCATGATTTTAAAAATATTTTAGCTATAATATAAGTGTTTTAATAGTTATATAACTGAATTCTTAATTAATTTTCATAATACAAAGAATTAATGTAAGAATTATATTACAGTTTTGCAATATTTTTTGCAATGCTAAAATAGAATGTACTCCCCTCTCCTTCTTTAGACTCCACCGATATTTTGCCACCTAAATTTTCTATAATTTTTTTAGTTACCGCCAATCCCATTCCGGTACCGGAATATTCCTCACGACGATGTAAGCGTTGAAAGATGACGAAAATACGTTCAAAATATGCTTTATCTATACCAATACCATTATCTTGAATAGAGAAATCCCAGAAATCTTCAGTTTCATTGAATTTTATTTTTATTTCTGGATTCACACCTTCTTTACTATACTTAATTGAATTACCAATCAAATTCTGAAAGACCTGTCTTATGGGGCTTTTAGGCGCTTCAATTACCGGTAGATCTTCGGTTACGATATTCACATTTTTATCTGAAATCTTTTTTCTATATAAGTGCTTTACATCATCAAGTACATCATTAATATCTACTGTTTCCAGTTTGTCTTCTGTTCTACCTACCCTGGAAAATTCCAGGAGATCCAGAATAATTTGGCGCATCCTTTTTGCCCCGTCTACCGCAAATTCTATATATAAAAGTCCTTTTTCATCTAAAACTTCTCCATATTTCTTTTCTATTTGCGTAAGAAAGCTTGTTACCATACGTAATGGTTCCTGAAGATCATGAGAAGCTACATAGGCAAATTGTTCTAATTCGGCATTAGAAACCGCTAATTCTTTAGCTCGCTTTTTTAAATCTGAGTTTAATTTTTCCAGGGAATTTTCATATTGTTTCTTTCGGGTAATGTCTTGCATTGCCCCTACCATTCTTAATGCCTTTCCTTTTTTATCCCTAACCACAAAACCTCTATCAAAAACATTTAGATACTCCCCATTTATATTCCTATATCTATATTCTTCCTCCCATATTTCACTACCATCATCTAAAGCATTTTGAAAACTTGAATTAACTTTTTCGCGATCATCAGGATGAATGTTTTTATACCATACACTTAAATCTGGTGCTAAGGTTTTAGGTGTTTGCCCAAATAATTTTTCAAAACCTGGCCCCCAAACCACACTATTATTAACTAGATTATAATCCCAAATGGCATCAGATGTTGCTCTGGTCACATAGCGATAACGCTCGTTAGCTTCTTCAAGCTCTTTTTCATAGACCTTCAATTTTGTTAGGTCTCGAAGCACTCCAATCATTCTAATCGCATTTCCGGCTTCATCTCTAATTATATAACCATTTTCAATAATATCAAGAAAATTGCCTTCCTGGGTTTGAAAACGATATTCAGCATACCACTTATTGGTATTTTTGTCTTTGAGGGTTTTCTCCAACCCACGCGATATTCTATCTATATCTTCTGGATGAATTGATGCCACCCATTTATCAAAAGGAAATCTTTCATTTTGTTTTTGGAATTTAAACATCTTATAAAATCCATCTCCCCACGCTATATGATCTGTAGGAACATCCCAATCATACATCGCATCGTCTGTAGCTTTACTCACAAATTTATAGCGCTGATTACTACGTTTTAAAGCAATTTCGTTTAGTTGAAATTCTATAATTAATTGCAACAATCCCACAGAGCGACCAATCTTTCTTTCTTCCTGGCTCTTGTAAGGTAAAGGATCATGTTTATAAAAAACAGCTAGAATAGCCATGGTTTTCCCTTTTAAGTCTTTTAAAGGATAAGACCAGCAAGAATCAATTTTATTATTTAGTGCTAACGATTTTAAATTAGAATTTCCTGCTTGTTCTATTTTTGAAATAAGCGATTCACCATTTTTATCCAGCGAACATATTTCAGTATTTTCATTAATTATCCTGGCATCTAAGGCTTTATTTAATTTAGAAGGAATACCGCCAGAAGCCCAATTAAATAATTGATTATCTTCAACTTTTTGAATTATGAAATAAGAGTTAGGATTAATCTTTTCGAGATTGGTTAAATAAAAATTCAAAATCTTATTTAAGTGATATCTCTTTTTGAAATTCATCTCAAGCACCTCACGCTCCAGGTTCTCTAGCTCCCGGAATTGCTTCTTTTCGGTAACATCCCTGGCATTAGAAACTATACCTTTTACAGAGGGATCTTCTAGTAGATTTGTAAGAGTCGTCTCTAACCATATCCAGGTATTGTCTTTATGCCTGATTCTAAAGGGTTCAACCTCCACTCTCTTCTGTTTAATTACTTCCTCATAATCACTTTTAACTCGCTCTACATCGGCAAAGTGAATAAATTCGAAAGCATTTTTATTGTTAATTTCTTCTGAGGTATACCCCAAAACCGAAGTTGAAGTGGGGCTAACATATTCGTAATCACCATTTTTATCTAACAAGGCAATAAGATCACCACCATCCTGAACCAGGCCTTTAAAACGCTGTTCACTTAGTTGAAGTTGCTCTTCTACATGTTTTCTTTTGGAAATATCTGTGAGTATTCCCCTTAACCAGCGTACCTCTCCATTTTCTTTAATTACTGAAACCACATCCCTTAACCACAAATAACTCCCATCCTTTTTGAGCATCCTATATTCAAAACTGTGATTCTCCCCTTTTTTTGTTTGACCAACACAAAATTGAACAGCATCATCCCTATCTTTAGGGTGAATATGATCCTGCCAAAAGGAAGCATCACTGTACCATTCTTCTGGTTTATACCCCAACATTTCGGTAAGCTGGTGACTTACAAAGGTAAACTCAAATGTTCTTGCGTCCATTTCCCAAAAAATACCCTGAATACTTTGAATCAATCCCCGGTATTTCTCTTTCGTTTTATTAAGTTCAAATTCAGCTTCATATTTCTCCGAAACATCTATTCCAATACATTGAATTTCTGTAGGCTTACCCTTAGAGTCTGTTAGAGCTACAAAATCCCAAAGAGTTCTTCGAACGGTTCCGTCTCGTCGCTCTTTTCCTAGTTCTATCTGAATTACTTTATTTGGATTTTGCTTACATTTAACTACGGTTTTCTCGAGCTTTTCGTGATCGCTTTCTATAACAGTGGTTAAACAACTTTTGCCAATCAAAGTATCTTCTTTTATAACCCAGTGAAAATCTATTTCATATTTTTTATTGTAATAAGTGTATCTTCCTTCAGTATCTGTTCTAATCACATAATTGGTTTGTGATTCTAATAGGTTTCTTTGTCTGGACTCATTTAGTTGAAGAGCCTCATAAGCCAATTTTTCCTGGGTAACGTCCATTACTATACAGTCCCAAATTACGCTTCCATCTGAAAACTTATGAGGGGAACCAACACTCCTATTCCACCTAATTCCTTTTTCTGGATGCTTCACACGCCACTCATGAGACCATACACTTAAATTCGTGGCAGAATCTGAAATGCTTTGTTTAAGCAATTCCGAATCTGCTTCGTGAAATAACTCCCAAACTTTATCATTATCTCTAAATGCCTCCCTGGATGAAACACCCCAAATATCTATAGATCCTTCGCTAACATACATCAATTCATCTTCCCCATTAGGTTTAAGCTTATACCTAAATACAACTCCCGGAATGTTACTATTTATACTTTCAAGTCTTGTTTCAGCCAGCTTGCGTGAAGTAATATCTTGAGTAGCCCCATAAATACGAACACATTTCCCGGCTTTAAATTCAGTTTTACCAGTTGCTCTTATCCATTTATCTTTTTTTCTAGCAGTAGTGATTTCTAACTCTAGATCAAAACCTTCTCCAGTTTCAATGGCTTTTGAGACCGCATTTTTTATAGTATTTTGATCCCTGGTAGTTTTATAAAAATCTATAGCAGCATCTAATTTTGGTTTAAAATTCTGGGGTACTTCATGTATTTCCTTGACCATACTGGACCAATACACGGTATCACGTTCTAAATCAAATTCCCAGCTACCAATTTGGGCAACTTCCTGGGTCTCTTTTAATAGCTTCTCATTTCTCTGGAGACTTTTTAACGAAGCCTGCTCTTTCTCCTTAATGCCTATTGTTTCAGTAACATCACGAAACCTTTGTAAAATTAATTTTGAATCTCCGTTATTATTAATAGGAATACTATCTACTTCCCAAACTTTAGACTGGGAAATTCCGGTTTTAGTATCATAAAGCTTATACCTAAGTTCTAATATATGATCTGGTTTGCCAGATTCTAAGGCTTTTTCTAAAGATTTTCTAAGTATAGTTTTAAATTCCTGCCCGAGGGTTTGTTTGTTAAAGAAATCAAATAGGTCATTTCCTAAGAGCTGACTCTTTGTTACCCCCATTTTTTCTTCAAAAGAAAGATTTACCTCTAGTATTATAAATTCTTTCAAAACCGGCTTCAATAAAAGGCAGCTATCTGGAAAGGAATGAAATATTTCCTCTAATTGATTAGGGTTTATCATTATAAATGGGGTTATGAGGCTTAAGGTTTTTAATAAAAAATTATTCTTGCTTAAAATACTAAAATCTACGAAATTATTAAATTTTCCCTGACAAAATAGTAGCAAAGTTGAAGCTAATAATTTTGATTTTTGCTACGAAAAAGTTAGTTTTTAAACTAGACTAAAGATAGGAATTTCCTGAAACGAATAAGATATACCTTAAACCTAAAAAAGATCCTGCTTTAATTAAAACAGGATCTTTTTTAATAATTTAAAGCAAACTACTTCGTAGCAAGCCCACTAAGCATTAAATGGAAAAATATCGGATATCGAGGCAAGCCTCGGAATATGCTAATCTCGATTAAATAGTAAACCAATTATTCGTTTTCGTGCATAAATTTTTGTTTCCCAAGTAATTCTTCCACACTCTCTACGTGTTCATCATCAGGTACGCAGCAATCTACGGGACAAACCGCAGCACATTGTGGCTCTTCGTGAAATCCTTGACATTCTGTACACTTATCGGGCACAATATAATAGATCTCATCACTAACAGGTTCTTGTGCCTCATTAGCGTCTGCTTCTTTTCCATTAGGTAATACTATATTTCCTTCTAAATCTGTACCATCGGCATAACGCCAATCGTCTGCACCCTCATAAATAGCAGTATTTGGGCATTCGGGCTCGCAGGCTCCGCAATTAATGCATTCATCTGTTATAACAATTGCCATAGCTTTATTTCTTTGTAAATTAATTAACTTAAAACTTATGTGGTATTTCCCAGGTATTTTTAGGAGTTTGCCTGCTTAAGTTTTAATTTCGCGATACAAATTTAAAGCCATTGGCTATCATAACCAAATATGGAAATGACAATCGAAGAAAGAAAATCATATTTTGTTGAAGTAGGAAAATTCCTGAGTCTATTTGGGGGTGAGACTAATAATTCAGTAAAAATTACACCACAAAGCGAAAGATTTTTTAATGAATTAAATGATAAAATAGACCAGGCCATTCATTATAACGGTTGGTTTACACGCGAAAATGTGATTTTTTCACTTCAGCAGTGGAGCAAAGCGCTAACTACAAGCAATTTGGATACCTGGTTAAAATCTTATGAGTTTAGCCCGGAAAAACAAAAAACTGTAGCCATAGTAATGGCGGGAAATATTCCGCTAGTTGGATTTCACGACTTTATTTCGGTTTTAATTTCAGGACATAAAGTCTTGGTAAAACAATCTTCTAACGATAAACAATTGTTACCGGTAATTGCCGAATTTTTAATAGATATCGCTCCAGAATTCAAAAATCGAATAACATTTACAGAAGATAGACTGGGTGATTTTGATGCTGTTATCGCTACCGGAAGCAACAATACAGCACGTTATTTTGAATATTACTTCAAAGGAAAACCTAGCATTATTAGAAGAAACAGGAATTCCGTAGCCATTCTCACCGGTAAAGAAAGTAAAGAAGAACTGGAAGCCTTGGGCGAAGATATTTTTAGGTATTTTGGTTTAGGTTGTCGAAATGTATCTAAACTTTATGTTCCTAATGAGTATGATTTTGATGATTTCTTTAAATCAATTTACCCCTGGAACCCCTTAATGAATTCAGCTAAATATGCCAATAATTACGATTATAACAAAGCTGTGTATCTAATGAGTGAGTTCAAACTTTTAGAAAATGGCTTTCTAATTTTAAAAGAAGATGAGAGTTTTGGCTCTCCTATCGCTACTTTATTTTATGAAAAGTATGAAAATGAAGCACAATTGCAGGAAAAACTTCAGCAGAATAAAGAAAAACTACAATGCGTTGTAGGAAAGGAAGCTGATATTGATTTTGGCCAAACCCAACAACCAAAATTATGGGATTATGCTGATGGTGTAGATACTCTAAGATTTTTAGAGAAAATTTAAAGCACAATTCTTATCAGGCATCTCGATAGCATCGAATTAAAAACCATATAAGTGATCAACCACCAATAAACCAACTATGAAAAAACATAATTATAGCGCCGGCCCATGTATATTACCACAGGAAGTTTTTAAAGAAGCCGCACAAGGCATTTTAGACTACCAGGGATCAGGTTTGTCTATTATGGAAATTTCTCACCGTAGTGCTGCTTTTGTGGAGGTAATGGAAGAAGCCCGTAGTCTACCTTTAGAACTTTTAGGATTGAAAAACAAAGGCTACACCGCCTTATTTTTACAAGGTGGAGCGAGTATGCAATTTTTAATGACTGCCTATAATTTATTAAATAAAAAAGCAGCCTATCTCAATACCGGAACCTGGTCTTCTAAAGCGATAAAAGAAGCGAAACTTTTTGGAGAAGTGATTGAAGTCGCTTCTTCTAAAGATAAGAACTTCAACTATATTCCTAAAGATTACCAAATTCCAGCAGATGTAGATTACTTTCACTGCACCAGCAACAACACTATCTTCGGAACTCAAATAAAAAACTTTCCTGAAGTTGATGCGCCGCTAGTTTGTGATATGAGTAGTGATATATTTTCCAGGGAATTAGATTATTCAAAATTTGATCTTATTTACGCAGGTGCACAAAAAAATATGGGGCCGGCGGGAACTACCCTAGTGATAATTAAGGAAGATATATTGGGGAAAGTTGAGCGCGAAATTCCTTCCATGTTAAATTACCAAGTTCATTTAGAAAAAAACAGCATGTTTAATACCCCGGCTGTTTATGCCGTATATGTTTCGTTGTTAACTTTAAGATGGATCAAGAAAAATGGCGGTATTAAAGCTATGGAAAAAAGAAATGCTGAAAAAGCCGACTTACTATATAAAGAAATAGACCGAAATACATTATTTAAAGGTTTTGCTGAAGTAGAAGACCGTTCAGCAATGAATGCCACCTTTAACCTTACCGATGAAAGTAAAAAAGAAGCTTTTGATAAGCTTTGGAAGGATGCCGGAATCAACGGACTTAATGGTCACAGAAGTGTTGGTGGTTACCGTGCCTCTATGTACAACGCATTAGATATAGCAAGTGTAAAAGTTCTGGTTAACGCAATGCAACAATTAGAACAACAATCTAAGAAACATATAAATTAGGTCAGCATAATGTTGATCTAAAAAAACTATATATACAGGAAAATAATTTTAATCCTGTATCAAATTCCCGCATCAGGGATTAAAATATAAATAAATGAAGCCTGAAGATTTTTTTAATAAACCCACAATCCCTTCAAAACCTGAAAAAATTAAGATACTCGCTAACGACGGACTTGCCGAGGACGGTGTAGCACAACTTGAAAAAGCCGGTTTTGAAGTAATAAGCACTAAAGTAGCCCAGGAACAACTAGCCGAATATATAAACTCAAAGAATATAGCGGTTTTGTTGGTTCGTAGCGCTACCACGGTAGATAATACACTTATAGATTCCTGTAAAAATTTAAAATTAATAGGTCGCGGAGGCGTTGGTTTGGATAACATTGCCGTTGAATATGCCGAAAGTAAAGGAATTAAGGTAATTAATACTCCACATGCAGCTTCAGACTCTGTTGCCGAATTAGTGTTTGCACATCTTTTTAGCGGAGTCAGAAAATTATTTGATGCAAATAGGAATATGCCTTTAGAAGGTGAGTCCAGATTTAAGGAATTAAAAAAATCTTATTCCGCAGGAATAGAACTTAGAGGAAAAACCCTTGGAATTATTGGCTTTGGAAGAATTGGACGGAAAGTTGCTAAAATAGCTTTAGGCCTTGGAATGAAAGTTATTGCTAGCGATAAAGAGGAAGGAGAAGTAAATATTACTTTAGAATTCTACAATCACCAAAGTATTGCAATCCCTATTAAGACTGAACCCGTTGAAGAACTCATAAAACATTCAGATTTTATAACGCTGCACGTGCCGGCACAAACCAAACCATTAATTGGTAAAAAAGAGCTAGATGCAATGAAACCGGGTGTTGGTATAATTAATGCTGCCCGCGGCGGAGTAATCGATGAAGTCGCGCTTTTGGATGCAATAGAAGACGGGAAAGTTGCATTTTCTGGCTTAGACACTTTTGAGGCAGAGCCAAGACCAGCTATTAAGCTTTTAATGAACGAGAAGCTTTCATTGAGTCCGCATATTGGCGCTTCTACTCTTGAGGCGCAGCAGCGCATAGGATTAGAGCTTTCACAACAAATAATTTTACACTTCAAAAAATAGATTATAATAAAGCTTTAACGCACAATACTGTTTAAAAGCCGTAAATTCATTGCATAAAAGATACAATATATGGCTTCTATATTAGATTTATTGAACACGCAAATTGGAGAACAGTTGGTAAACAAAGCCAGCTCAAAAACTTCTGAAGATAAAGGAAAAGTAACTTCAGCCCTTGGAATGGCTTTGCCATTAATTCTTGGTGCGATGAAGCGAAATACTAAAAATCCTGAAGGTGCTGAAAATTTAGATAAAGCGCTGCAGAGTGAAAAACATAATGGTGACGTTTTAAACAATCTGGAAGACAGGGAAACCGAAGAACTTACTCGTGAAGGCAGTGATATTTTAGGCCATGTGCTGGGGTCAAAACAAAAAGGAATAAGCAAAACCATTGCCGGGACTTTAAATATGGAAGAAACTTCGGTAAATAAAATTATTGAAATGGCTGCACCGATTATCATGGGACTATTAGGCCAACAAAAGCGAAAAGACAATGTTGACGCCTCAGGATTACCTGGCTTATTGGGATCTGTAATGGGTTCCAATGCGTCTCACGATCAATCTTTAGTGGAAACTTTGTTAGATGCAGATGGTGACGGAAGTGTAATTGATGACGTAGCCGGTATGGTTTTAGGCGGTAAAAAAGGTAAAAAGGGCGGAAGTTTACTTGGTGGAATGTTAGGTGGCAAATAAAATCAGGTATAATTTTTGAACTAATTATTTTCACAAAACCCTGTAGAAGCAAATTACCTCAAGCCAAACCCCATAGGGTATTACATAGAAAAATTTTAAATTTCCGAACTAAACGTCTGGGTATTTAAATCTCGATTATCGAGTAAAAATTTGAATTAAAAAAATCTCACTTGGTGAGTAAAAAACAATAATGAAAAACTTCATTTATATATTATTACTAGGTTTATTCATCTACAGTTGTGGAAGCACAAGAAATAGAAATCTTGGTGATTCTCAAATTAATGAGGATACCGTGCGCATTGCGAACGATAGTTTGGAGTATGAAATTATTATTATTGAACCCGGTTTCAATTTATTTATAAACTCTATTGCGAGACCAGAAGGTTATTACTCACAGCAATATTTGGAAAACAAAAACAGATTTTTAGTTTCTGAATATAATCAGCGGGTTAGTCAGCCCCAAATATATAATCCTGATCTCTATCTTCAGGAAATAAATTACAATCCTTCAATAGATTATGGCTACGAAGTGAATTATTTACTTTACAATTACTTTGTATTTTTTAGTAGGCACTACAATCAAAAATTCTCGGTACCTACACGCATTTAACAGTGTTTATTTTAATTCTTCAAAGCTTTTAGTATTTTTGCCGTATGAATAAATTAAAAGAACGTTGGGGTATAGATTCTAATTGGCAAATATTTATAATTCTTGTAGTATTTGCTATCACGGGATCTGTATCAGCTAAATTGGCTGAACCTCTATGTAATTTCTTGGGTATTTATCAAACTACTTCCCACTGGGCTGTCTATTGGAGTGTCAGAATTTTTCTGATCTTTCCGATTTATCAGGTATTACTGGTAAGTTTCGGCTGGATCTTCGGCCAGTTTCAATTTTTTTGGGCTTTCCAAAAGAAAATGTTGAGCAGACTGGGACTTGCTAAATTATTTCAACAATAAAATTTGAAATTTTTTAAACACATATTTGTTTTCCTGGTAACGGCAATGTTACTAATGCCATCGGCTTTAAGCTTTTCGCATATCTTTAGCGGGCACGGGCATGAATTGTGTTTTAATTATGCCGATGAACATTTTCATGCAAGCAGCATAGATTGCGAATTGCATTCTTTCCATAAGAATCCTGCTCTGGCTGCGAGTTTCATTAATTTTGAACCTTTCGCAGAGAAGCGTGTAAAAAAACAATTTTTCGATTTTTATCAATTTTTAAGTGATTATCAGAGGCTTCCTTTCGAGCTTCGCGGTCCACCAATGGCTGCCTAACATTTCGATTTTTATTTGTTAGAAGTATAATTATTTAAAGAATTTATATGAAAAGTTTACTTTTCTCATTGCTATTTTTAGCAGTGAGCCCTATTATATATGCCCAAAATACTTTTTCGGGCAACATTACTAATGCAGCAACCGGAGAACCGGTATTTAGCGCAAATATTTATTTCCCAGAACTCGGTAAAGGCGATATGACTGATATTGATGGGGATTTCAGTATAGAAAATATTCCTAACGGGAAATTTAAGGTGGTGGTTTCATCTGTTGGATTCGCTACTTATTCCAACGAAATAGACTTTCCAGGAACTTCCAATTTAAATATCGCATTGGAAAAATCGGCCATAGAAATGGAAGAAGTGATTGTTTCTACTCCTTTTCACCAATTACAGAGTGAAAATGTGATGCGCGTAGAACGGGAAAATGTCGCAGACTTAAATCAAAAAGGCGCTCTCACATTAAGTGACGGAGTTTCTCAAATTGCCGGAGTAGAAAGTTTAACTACCGGGGTGGGAATTGGAAAACCGGTAATAAGAGGTTTAAGCTCTAACAGGGTTTTGGTTTATACACAGGGAGTTAGATTGGAAAATCAACAATATGGAGATGAACATGGGCTTGGAATAAGCTCTAAGGGTATTGAAAGCGTTGAGGTTATAAAAGGACCTGCTTCCCTACTCTACGGAAGCGATGCTATTGGTGGTGTACTATACTTAAACCCTGAACGCTATGCAGCAGAAAATAAAACCAATGCTGAAGCAGATATCAACTATTTCAGTAATACTCAAGGTTACCAGGGAAGTGTTATGGCTAAGACTTCCGGAGAAAAATTAAAGTTTCTTGCACGTGGAAGTTACGCTGCACATAGTGATTATGAGACAGGAACCGGGGAAAGAGTTACCAATACCCGTTTTAATGAAACCGATTTTAAAACAGGAGTTGGCTACCAGGATGCTAAGTTTAAAACCGATTTAAGGTATAATTTCAATAAATCTAATATTGGAATCCCTGAAGAGATTGGTGCACAATCTACAGATAAAGAGCCTCTTCTTCCCTATCAGGAAATAGATAATCATATTTTAAGTTTAGATAACAAAATTTACTTCAATAATTCGAGTATTGATGTTAAGATTGGTTATCAATATAACAATAGAAAAGAATTTGAGGAACATCATCATGAAGAGGAACACAGCGAAGAGGAAGAACACGCTGAAGAGGAGCACGAAGAGGAAAGTGTAGACCATCCGGCTTTAGAGATGCATCTTGAAACCTTAAATTATAACGTGAAATACAATTTACCACGAACTGGAAGATTTGAAACTATTTTGGGAGTTCAGGGAATGCACCAAACCAATACCAATTACGGTGAAGAGCTTTTAATTCCTGATGCAACAACAACAGATTTTGGCGTATTTGCAACTACCCACTTGCATTTTGATAGGTGGGATTTTCAGGGAGGAATTAGGTATGATCTAAGAAATATTGATAGCGAAGCGGTAGCCCCTCACGAAGAGGAACACGCTGAAGGAGAACATGAAGAGGGAGAAGAGCACGCACATGAAACTGGCGAAATTTTAGCGGTAGATAAGTCTTATAAGAGCATAAACGGAGCTCTAGGGGCAAAATATATAATTACCGATAAGCTAAGCGCGCGTTTAAATCTTGCTACCGGTTTTCGAGCTCCCAACCTATCTGAATTAACTTCTAATGGAGCCCATCACGGAACTAATAGATATGAAGTTGGAGATCAAACTCTGAATAACGAACAGAATTTTCAGGTAGATCTTTCTTTAGAGTGGCGAAATAAACATTTTGAAGCTTTTGTAAACGGATTTCATAACTCCATAAGCGATTATATTTATTTGCAACCTACCGGAGAATTGATTGAAGAAAACCCTGTTTTTGAATATACACAGAATAATGCTGAGTTATACGGTGGGGAAATTGGACTTCACATTCACCCGCACCCATTAGATTGGTTGCACCTGGAAAGTAGTTTTGAAACTGTTACAGGGAAGAGAAATAATGGGGAATATTTACCTTTAATACCAGCGAACTCAATTACCAATACTTTTAGAGTAGAGTTTGAGAGTCCTGAAAACAAGGTGCAGGGCAAATATGCATTTGTACGATTAAAAAATGTTTTTGATCAAAATAATGTAAGTGCTTTTGAAACCCGAACCGGAGGCTACGGGCTTCTAGGTGTAGGATTTGGAGGTGAGTTTGCTATGAACTCTACAAAAATGAGCATTGGAGTAAGCGCGAATAATATTTTAAATAAAGATTATATCTCGCACCTTTCTCGTTTAAAGCCAGACGGTATTTCTAATATTGGTAGAAATATTTCGGTTTCGGTTAGATGGTTGCTTTAATAGTTTGTCTAAGAAATTTTCCAAACCGTCAACCTGAGCTTGTTTCTTAATCCAAAAGGTTAAATTAAGAAGTTAAACCAGGTTATATTTAAACCAAAAAGGCCTCACAAATTTCAAAAACTTATGAGGCCTTTTTATTTTTGATTGTCTTTTATATAACTATTTTCTTTTTCCCCTCTACTTCAGGGTTATTGTCTTCTATATTATCTATATGGGTTAAGTCCTTCTTTTTTCTTTTTTTTATAAAGTTATAAGCAGCAATTCCTGCGCCTGCCGCTAATGCGCCAACTCCAAGTACGCTTGCCGGTTTCTTAAGTACTGCTTTTCCCGCTTTAAAAATAACGGCTCTTTTAAGCCATTTTACTCCTTTTTCAACTACTTGATTATTCATAATTTATGTTTATTGGTTGATAGCATTTTTTCACTAATTTAAATATCGCAGTAATTCCTTAGGATAAGCGTTAAAGAGATTTCAAATAACACAGTTTTAACGGTATGAAGTTTCTTTACAAAATTCAGTGTAAAATTTTAACTAAAAGAAGTAAGCTTCCTGGCATATCTTTCTGAAGCCGAATTAATTTGAGCACCTAATAAAACCGTAAAACATGTAATAGAAAGCCATAGCATCATTATAACTACTGCCGCAATAGAGCCGTAAACCTCCCCATAACTTCCAAAATTACTCACGTAGAATGAAAATCCCCAGGAAGCGACTAACCATAGAATAGTTGCAACCAGAGCTCCGGGAATTACCCATTTTAGTTTAGGATTAGTTCTGGCCGGGGCATACTTATAAATAACACAAAGGAAAAAACCAACAATGATAGCCAAAAGGGGCCAACGTAACCAGTTAATGAGGACTTCAATATTTTTGGGTAAACCGAATTGGCCTACAATAGCAGGAAAGGCTACAATTAAACCCATACTTAGAATTATCTGTATGATGGCGCCAAAAGTAAATAATAGGGTCAGTGCATTTTCTTTTATAAAACCACGTTTACTGTGGGTGTCGTAAGCTACATTTACACCCCTAAACAAAGATTTCATCCCCTTATTTGCACTCCAAATACTAAAGACTATCCCCAATGCCATTCCCCAACCCAGGGTACTTCCTGAAGTAGAGATAAATTCCTGTAACCTATCTTCTACAATACCAAAAGCTTGCTCTGGAATCATAGACCCAATTTGTGTTAATTGTTCTTCAATTTGAGACGGACTCACCGCTAAACCATAGATAGAAACCAAAGCCATTATGGCCGGAAAAATCGCCAAAAATGAATAGAAAGCTACTCCCGCCGAAACTATTCCCAGATTGTTTTCGTCAATTTTGTCTTTTATTATAAATGCTATTTTCTTCCATCCGGAAAATGATATTTTTGATGGTTTAGAAATTTCTGGCCTGCCGTTTTCAAATTCTGACATTTTATACATTTTACTTTTTAAACAAACTACCTGAGGGAAAATCTGGGAGTATTTAAATACTCTATGATCTAGTAAAATACATAAATACCTCTAAACCAAATAAAAATAGCTGTTAAAGGCGCTTTAAAAATTTAATTAAAACAAAAAAGGGATCCCGATATGAGATCCCCTTGTAGTAATAAACTATAATTTGTAAAAGTTCTAATCTATAATTTCAACATCAATCACCCTATTATTTTCTTGTTTGTTCTTACCCCAAACAAAAGTATAGAAGTACATTAAGGTAAAAGTTGGAATAATATCGGTTCCAGGAAGAATCTCTTCTATAAATACAAGTACCGATGCTACTTTTCCTTTTTTACCTGGGTACATTTCACCCATTTTCCTGGCGGCATAAGGAGCCCATAATAGATCTAGAAAAGGGCCTACTAATGGAATTGCCATGGTGACCATACCTAATGCATCATAAACAAGTCCTTTTATAAATAATTTATCTTTTAATAATTTCATTTTGATTGCTTTTATCCTAATTAAAGCAAATAAAGTGCCAATATCCTATTTAAGATTTGAGCTAATAAGTTTTAAAAATTCATTCCTGGTTTCTATTTTTTCAAACTGCCCCCTAAAGCCTGAAGTGGTTGTAGCACTATTTTGCTTTTGTACACCACGCATCATCATACACATATGTACGGCCTCTATCACTACCGCAACTCCTTTAGGTTTCATGGTTTTATTTATACATTCCAGGATATCATGGGTTAAACGTTCCTGCACTTGCAATCTTCTTGCAAAAACATCTACAACCCTTGGTAATTTGCTTAAACCTACAATATGTCCATCAGGAATATAAGCTATATGAGCTTTTCCGAAGAAAGGCAACATATGGTGCTCACACATAGAGTACAGCTCGATGTCTTTTACCACCACCATTTCGTCATAACTCTCCTTGAACATAGCTTTTTTTAAAATGGCTTCTGCATCCATTTTATAGCCCTGCGTTAAAAACTGCATAGCCTTAGCTGCTCTTTCAGGTGTTTTCTCTATCCCTTCGCGCTGAACATCCTCTCCTATTCCCTCAAGGATATTTTTATAATTCTCCTGAAGCCCATCGGTAACTTCAATATTATATTCTTCTTTAAATTTGTAAGCCATCTTTTTTATTTCAATTTGTCTGCAAAGACTTCGGTTAGTTTTTTTATTTTGGGATCTATTATAAACTGGCAATACGGTTGCTGCCTGTGCTGGTTATAGAAATCCTGGTGCTCTTTTTCGGCAATATAAAAATCTTTTACCGCAGTGATTTCGGTAACGATTTTCTTATCAAAAATTCCCTTTTCTTCAAGCTCTTCAATTACACTTTCAGCTATTTCTTTTTGGTTTTCTGAATGATAAAATACCGCACTTCTATATTGAGTGCCTACATCATTTTGTTGGCGGTTAAGGGTGGTAGGATCATGTGTTGCAAAGAAAACGTACAATAATTCCTGAAAGCTTATTACCTCTGGATTATATCTAATTTGAATAGCCTCGGCGTGGCCGGTTCTCCCGGTAATAATTTCCCGATAAGCAGGGTTTTTTATATTTCCCCCCGTAAATCCCGAAAGCACCGCTTCTACCCCTTTTAAACGTTGGAAAACAGCTTCTGTACACCAAAAGCAACCTCCTGCTAAAGTTGCAAGTTCTAAATTTTCTGAATTCATAAATTAATTTTGTTTAGCAAATTTAAGGTATTAATAAACAAAAATACCGAGTTTAACTTGATTTTAAATTATAGCTTGTTCTCCATTGAGAACTATGATATATTTGAACTCATTTCTAGCAAATCAACAATTAATGCATTCTAAATTCTGGTTTATTTCAATATTTTTCATTTTTACGCATCAAATTTCTGCGCAAGTTAATAGTCTTCCGCGTAAAAATTATATGGCCGTAGAAACACAAAAAGCTCCTACAATAGATGGAATTTTAGACGACCAGGCCTGGAACAAAGTGCCTGTGGCGAATAATTTTGTCATGTACTATCCCGGAGATGGAGATCCAATACCCGAAACGCATAAAACTATTGTAAAAGTAGTCTATGATGATAACGCCCTTTATATAGCCGCTACTTTAATTGACAAAAATGCAGCAAATATTGTAAAGCAATTTACCCAAAGAGATAATTTGGAACAAAGTGATTATTTCCAGGTAGATATTAATACTTATGATGATGGTGAAAACCAAATTAGATTTGCAGTAACAGCGGCTGGAACCCGCGCTGATGCTAAAATAAGTGGGGAAAACGAAGATTTTGGTTTTAATATCGTTTGGGATGCAGCGGTTTCTCAAGATCAAAATGGCTGGTACGCCGAGATGCGTATTCCTTATGCTGCACTACGATTTCCGGAAAGCAATGCACAGGTATGGGGAATTCAATTTTTAAGACAAATTTCTCATGAAAATCAAAGTTATACCTGGAATTATGTAAATAAAGCTGTAGGAAAAATGAGCCAGCAAACAGGCTTAATTAGTGGAATAAAAAATATAAACCCTCCTACCCGATTGAGTTTCTACCCTTATACTTCTGCTGAAGTAGATAGATTTGATGGGGAAACCGAAACTAATTTTAATGCCGGTTTGGATGTTAAATACGGGATCAGCAAGGCATTTACCTTAGATATGACTTTGATTCCGGATTTTGGTCAAACTGCTTACGATGACGTAGAACTCAATTTGGGGCCATTTGAGCAAATATTTGGAGAAAATCGTGCTTTTTTTACTGAAGGAACTGAGCTTTTTACAAAAGGAGATCTCTTTTATTCAAGACGTGTGGGAAATACTCCTATTGGATTTAATGCGGCACAACGGGAAAAGCTTGAGAACGAAGAAATTCTTGAAAACCCAGAAAGAACCGATCTTATAAATGCATTAAAAGTTTCGGGAAGAACAGAGCGCGGCCTTGGGGTTGGTTTTTTTAATGCAGTGACAGCTGAAACTAAAGCCATTTTTAGAGATACCCTCACCGGTAATAACCGCGAAAAAGTGACCGAACCACTGGCTAACTATAATATTTTAGTCCTGGACCAGCGTTTTAACAAGAACTCTTCTATTAGTTTAATAAACACGAATGTTACAAGAGAGGGACATTTTAGAGATGGTAATGTAACCGGTTTTCTTTTTGATGTTTTTAATAAATCGAATTCCTTTAATGTAACCGGAGAAGCAAAAATGAGCAATGTGAACTTACCGGGACAAAATGAAACCGGCTTTGCTTCTGAATTTTCATTAAATCGAACTAAAGGCAATTTCAGGTATGGCATTTCTCACGAATTAGCCAATGAAACCTATGACATTAATGACCTGGGCATTAGTTTCACCAATAATTATAATAATTTTTATTTGAACACTTCCTATCAAATTTTCGAGCCTAGCGGAGTTTTCAATCAATATAATATAAAGGTTTATGCCAATCATCAACGTAGATACCGCCCAGATATAAATGTAGCCAGCGGTGGCGGCGCAAGCATATTTGCTATGACCCGGGAAAGATTTGCCTTTGGTGGTTTTGCCGAAGTGAATTCGGCCTTTAAAGACTTTTTTGAACCGCGAAGAGCGAATACTTTTATTACCTACCAGCCAAACTTTAAAGGAAACGCGTGGGTCTCTTCAGACTATAGAAAGAAATTAGCTTTAGATATTCGTTCAACTTACCAGGTTTTTGGTGAGAATTCGCGCAAAAGTTTCAATTTTATCTTTAAGCCCAGAATTCGGATTAGCGATAAATTCCTGGTAATTTATGGTTTTGAATACGATAATGAGATTAATCGCCCCAGCTTCGTCACGCTTCAGCCTCGCGATATTATTTTTGGGAACAGAGATATGAGAAGTTTTGAAAATTCGCTGCAGGCAAATTATAACTTTACCACAAGACAGGGTTTAAGTTTAAGCTTTCGGCACTTTTGGTCGGTAGCTCAATTTCAGGAAGGTACATTTTCGAAATTAAATAAAGGTGGAAGTTTGTTATCAGTAAATTATAATCCTGAAGAAAATTACAATCCTGATGCTAATTTTAATATTTGGAACCTTGATCTAAGTTATCGTTGGCAATTTGCACCCGGTAGTGAAGCTATTTTATTATACAGAAATTCAATTTTTAATCAAGATGAATTGAGTAATCTCAATTTTCAACAAAGTTTAGATAATCTTTTTGCAAAACCTGCAAGACATAATCTTAGTCTGCGTATTGTATATTATATAGACTATAACCAGTTTAAAAACATATTCAGTTCTTAGCTTGGGGATTTTCCTTAATTTGGCTAATTTTCACCAGCCCTAAATAAAACTATCTCAAAACAGATTGTAAAAAACTTTATTGGAGTGTTATTTTAATTTCGAGGAAAACTTTGGGCTTTTAAACCTTGATTATTACGCAAATAAATGATTATAGCTAAGAATATTCATAAATACTACGGAGACCTTCATGTATTAAAAGGTCTTGATCTTCATATAAAGAAAAGTGAAATTGTTTCTATAGTGGGAGCTTCAGGTGCTGGTAAAACCACTTTGCTACAAATTTTAGGAACTTTAGATAAACCCGAAAAAAATAAGGAATCTTCCCTTGAAATAAACGATACCAATATTTACCGGCTTTCCTCAAAGGAGTTATCTAAATTTAGAAATAAGAATATTGGATTTATTTTTCAGTTTCATCAATTATTGCCTGAATTTACTGCACTAGAAAATATTTGTATCCCGGCATACATTCATAATACCCCAAAGGAAAAAGCTGAAGAACGTGCCAAAGAGCTTTTAGGCTTTTTAGGACTTAAAAACAGGGCCAATCACAAGCCCGGAGAACTTAGTGGTGGTGAACAGCAGCGTATAGCAGTAGCCCGGGCCCTTATAAACAAACCCGCTGTAATTTTTGCCGATGAACCATCGGGAAATTTAGATACAGAATCTGCCGAAAATCTTCACCAATTATTTTTTAAACTTCGGGATGAGTTTGAACAAACTTTTGTAATTGTAACCCATAACGAGGAACTTGCAGATATGGCTGATAGGAAAATTACAATGCAGGATGGGAAAATTATTGATAAAAAGGAAATTTAAATAGTTTGAAAAAAAGTGAACTTAAATCTTTTCTCGATTTCAAAGCCGAACAATATAATACACCTGAGTTTATAGCTTCAGACCCTGTTCAAATCCCGCATTTATTCAGCAAAAAAGAGGATATTGAAATTGCTGGCTTCCTTACCGCTACCATTGCCTGGGGAAACCGAAAAAGCATTCTTAAAAATGCTAACCGATTGATGGAAATGCTGGATCACAGTCCGCATGATTTTATTTTGAATCACTCAGCAAGCGATCTTGAAAATCTATCTGGCTTTGTACATCGTACATTTAACGAGACAGACCTTATTTTTTTTATTTCAGCATTAAAGAACATTTATAAAAACCACGGCGGGATTGAAACCGTTTTCACTGAAAATGCTGAAATAAAATCACTCCAGCCGGCTATTCACGAATTCAAAAAAATATTTTTTGAAATTCCGCATCCCCACAGAACTCAAAAACATGTGAGTGATCCCTTTAAGAATTCAGCTGCCAAAAGAATTAATATGTATCTACGGTGGATGGTAAGAGACGATAAGGCGGGAGTAGATTTTGGATTATGGAAAAAACTTGATGCTTCCCAATTAAGCTGTCCCCTGGATGTACATTCTGGTAATGTAGCACGAAAATTAAATCTACTAAAGCGAAAAGCCAATGACGCTAAAGCCTTATCTGAATTAGATACTTCACTAAGAAAACTTGATGCTGCTGATCCCGTTAAATATGATTTTGCCCTCTTTGGCCTAGGAGTTTTTGAAAAATATTAGTAAACATTTAACAATATCCGTTAAATTTGTTAAATTTGAATTAATTCAATATTTTTAATATATGTTAAGTCCAGTGATTCCGGAAAACGAAAGTCAACGTCTAAAGGCGCTTCAGGATGCTAATATTTTGTACAGTCCTTCCCAGGAAGAATTTGATAACATCACTCAATTAGCCTCTTTTATTTGTAAGACACCGGTTTCCCTAATCTCTTTGGTTGGTGAGCATGAACAATGGTTTAAATCTAAATACGGCACAGAATTATGTTCCTCTAAACGTGATATTTCTTTTTGTAGCCACGCCATTTTAAACCCAGAGGAATTAATGGAAATAGAGGATACAAGATTGGATAAACGTTTTGAAGATAACCCATTTGTAATTGCCAAAAAAGAGCCTATTATATATTACGCCGGAATGCCTTTAAAAGATTTTAATAAAATGGCCTTGGGTACGCTGTGCGTTATAGATACCAAACCAAACAAATTAGATCAAGACCAAAGAAAGGCCTTAAAGTCTCTTGCCAAACAAGTAGAAATTCTCTTAGAGCTAAAGAGAAAAAATGATTACCTGGAAAATGTAAAAAAGGAATTAAATGACCATAATTCTATGCTTAAGAATTTCGCAGGCGTGGTCTCCCATGATATGAAAATGCCTCTGGCAAATATGATTATTACGGCTGATATTCTTAAAGCAAAATTCGGAAAAAAATTGGGAGAGGAAGGCTTATCTTATTTAAAAAACCTCAAACAAGCCGGCTTAAGACTTAGCGGGTATATTAATGGGATTCTAGATCATTATGAAAGCGATAGTATTGCTGCATCAAATAATGAAGAATTTGATGTACATCAACTATTGGAAGAGATTATAGACCTTTTAAATATTACTGAAGATTGCATTATTAACCTGCCAGAAGACAACATTATAATTAGCTCTAACCGGGCAGCGTTAGAACAGATTTTTTTGAACCTCCTGGGCAATAGTCTTAAATATAACGACAAGCCAAAAATACTTATTGACATAGAATTTTCTCAAACCCCCGATTTTTATTATTTCAGCGTAAAAGACAATGGCATTGGTATTCCCAAAGAGAAGGAAGAAGATATTTTTAAACTATTTACCATTGTAGCCAAGAGTGATCGTTCTGGAAATAAAGGCAATGGGATAGGTCTTTCAACAGTAAAAAGACTGGTAAGTAATTTGGGCGGAAACCTAAAAATGAAATCAGAATTGGGTAAAGGGACTTCTTTCAATTTTTCAATTGGCCGAAAACCTTAGACTTATATTTTAAGGTGAAATAGCTTTGAGAACCTAAAAAAGGATTCATAAGAGCATTATTTTAATTCTTAAGTAAGCATGGTAAGAGGTAAATCTCGATTATCCAGCAAAAATGGGCAAAATATATGCAGCAAAAATATATTTCTTCAAAAGAAAAAGCACGCAGGGGAGCACTTGCCGAGTATGCAATCTTCAAATCTGGAGAAGATAAAGATTACGATCAACTTACATATTTAGGAGCTAAAATATGCCAGGCTCCGGTAGCTAAAATCAGCATTATTGGTAAAAATAAGGTTTGGTATAAATCTGTTTTTGGCACTCCACAAGACGAAATATTCCGGAAAAATTCCTTTTGCGAACATACCATCTGGGCAGAGGAAGAAATTTTTATTATCAACAGCAGGGATCAGCCCGAATTCTTTGAACAAGCCAAAGAGCTTTACTCCTGTGAATATCATTTTTATGCCGGTGTTCCTTTATTAAACGAAAATGGTCACGCCATAGCAGTGTTCTGTGTATTTGATACTAAAATTAGAAATTTAGATCAGGATCAAAAAAAGTCATTAATAGCATTGGCCAATCAGTGTATGAACCTTTTTGAGAGCAGAAAACATAAAACAAAACTCCAGCATATTCAGCGTAAATTAAAACAAAAATATAAGGAACTTGAAAAATTTGCGAGCCTGGTTTCTCACGATATCAAATCACCATTAGCCAACATTATTTCTTTAACAGAATTACTAAAAGAAGAAAACAAAGAAACGCTAGACGAGCAAAGCAGGCAATATCTTGATTTTTTGGTAGAGTCATCCTATTCACTTCGTAATTATGTAGACGGAATTTTAAAATTTTACCGTAGTGATCATATTTTGGAAAAAGATTTTGAAGATGTACACCTCCCCAGCCTATTAAAAAAAATCTCAGATTTATACAGCTTAGAAGAAAACGTAGAGATCACCTATCCAGATAAAGGGCACTTAAAAAATATAAATAAAGCTGCGCTTACCCAGGTTTTTATGAATTTAATAAATAATGCTTTAAAATATAATAATAAGAGTCTTAGGAAAGTTGCTATTACGTATAAAGAGACAGACAGTTATTATTGTTTTGCTATTACTGATAATGGCAATGGGATAGAAAATGATAATATAGAAAAGATCTTTAAACTCTTTACTACCTTAGATGCACAAGACAGGTATGGAAATCATGGTAGTGGCATTGGTCTTGCCACGGTAAAAAAGCATATTGAACAAATGCAAGGCACTATAGATGTTATTTCTGAAAAAGGTGTAGGGAGTACTTTTAAATTCAAAATTAAACGCCTTTAGCTTAATTTCCATTTCCTATATTTGAAAAACTTTTTAAAGCTTTATGGAATTTAAGCAGCCGGAACTTCTTTATGCCCTGTTTTTACTACTTATCCCTTTGGCTATTCATTTGTTTCAGCTCCGCCGATTTCAAAAAGAAGATTTCACCAATGTAAAATTTCTAAAAAAGCTTATTCGGCAAACGCGAAAAAGCTCCCGTTTAAAGAAATGGCTGGTATTAACTACAAGAATGCTGATGTTGGCCTTCTTGGTTTTCGCTTTTGCTCAGCCCTATTTTCCTGCAGAAGATCCAGAAGCTTCTTCAAACGAAAAAGTCGTATTCCTGGATAATTCTTACAGTATGCAAGCCACAGGCCAAAATGGAGAACTTTTTGCGACTGCGATTCAGGATTTAATTAAAAGTCTTCCGGAGAATAAAGAAATTAGCTTATTTACCCATAACGATGAATTTCAAAATCTTTCTGCAGAAGAATTAACTGCAGAACTTCAAAATCTGGATTTTACCGAAAATCCTTTAGATTTAAATGCGCTTCTATTAAAGGCAAATCAGCTTTTTAATGCTTCTACCAACGAAAAAGACCTCATTTTTATTTCCGATTTCCAGCGAAACCTGGGTTTAGAAAAACAACTAGATTCTACCACTAATCATCATTTTATTCCCCTGGTTCCCGAAAGCACTCAAAATATAAGTATAGATTCTTTGTTTATAAACAATCGGGAAGCTAATGAAATTAGTTTACAAGTGCTGCTTAGCAGTACTTCTCCCTACGCTGAAAGCCTTAGTATCGCTATGTATAACGGGGAAGAACTTTTGGCAAAAACAGCGGTAAATTTTAAGGAAGATATAAGTGCTGAGGCAGAATTTAAAATTAATACTGAAGAAATCCCTAACGGAATTCTAAGAATTGAGGATGCTGGCCTGGAATATGACAATTCTCTATTTTTTAGTTTTAATAAACCTAAACCGGCCAGGGTGGTTATTATAACAGAAAATGCAGATGCCACTTTTTTAAATCGTATTCTTACTTTCCCCGAATTTAACACTGAAATATTCACGATAGATCAACTTGATTTTAATAAACTTAACAATGCAGATATTGTAATTCTCAATGAATTAGAATCAATTTCCGGGGCTTTACAAACTAATTTAAAAAACATACATAGCAACGCGGTGCCGCTGGTAATTGTTCCATCAGCAAATAATAATTTAAACGCTTACAATAATTTTCTTAACCGTTTAAATGCACCTTTATTTACCGAATTTCATAGCAAAGAAACATTAATCACTGAATTATTTTTTGGTCATCCTTTACTACAGGGTGTTTTTAAGGAGAAAGTCGAGAATTTTGATTATCCCAAAGTGCAGACTTATTATAGCATACAAAATGCTATTAACATAATTTCGTTTCAGAACAATTCAGGGTTTTTAGTGGAAGGAAATGGAGTTTTTCTGTTTTCAGCCGCATTGAATAATGAAAATTCTAATTTCAGAAACTCCCCTTTAATAGTTCCTGTTTTTTACAATATTGGGGCTGGCACATTAAGAAACCCTAAGCTATATTACGAAACGGGAAAGGATATTGAAATTAAAATTCCGCTTCAAACGCAACAGGATAAAGTAGTTCATCTTCTTTCAAAAACCGAAGATTTTATTCCGAGACAACGATCGCTGGATGACAATACAGAAATAAACACTAACGGACTTGATATTACTTCCGGTAATTATTCTCTGGAATACAACAATGAAAACAAGGGACATTTGAGTTTTAACTCTTCCAGGAGTGAAAGTGAACTGGAATATAATATTCCGAAGCAAACAGAAAACATAAGAATTCATACAAACATTGGTGCTTATTTTGAAGAACTAAAAGTAGCTAGCCAAAGCAACGAGCTTTGGAAAAGCTTTATTATTTTTGCATTGATCTTTTTATTTGTAGAGATGCTGCTTTTAAAATTCTTTAAATAAATCTAGCACGATGCTAGAACAAAAAATTATACAGCCAGATGATTAATCAGCTGTAATAAATTCCCGCGATGGGATTAAATTTATAAAAATGAAAATACTCTTAAAATCGACCACTATCATTGATAAACAATCGGTTTACAACAATAAAAAGTTAGATGTTTTAATTGAAAATGGAATTATAAAAAAGATCGCAAAAGACATCTCTACAAAGGCAGATAAAGTGATTAATGAAGAAAATCTTCATGTTTCCAGGGGTTGGTTTGATAGTAGTGTAAGTTTTGGGGAACCCGGTTTTGAAGAACGCGAAACCATTGCAAACGGGCTGGATACCACCGCTAAAAGTGGCTTTACCGGTATTGCTTTAAATCCAAATACCTACCCTATAATCGACAATAATGGAGCAATCACTTCGGTAAAAGCTAAGGCAGCTCACCACCCGGTTACGCTATTCCCAACAGGGGCCTTAACTGTTAAAGGAGAAGGTATAGATCTTGCCGAACTTTATGATATGAAACAAGGTGGTGCCGTAGCTTTTGGAGATTACAAAAGAGCGATTAAAAATCCTAATCTTCTGAAGATTGCCCTTCAATATGCTCAAAATTTCGATGCGCTGGTACAGTCATTCCCGCAGGAAGACCGTATTGCAGGAAAAGGAATGGTAAATGAAGAGCAAAGTAGCACTTCTTTAGGCTTAAAAGGAATACCCAATCTTGCAGAAGAATTACAAATAACACGAGATCTTTATTTATTGGAATATACCGGGGGGAAATTACATATACCCACTATTTCAACTAAAAAATCTGTAGCACTAATTAAGGAGGCAAAAAAGAAAGGTCTTGATGTTAGCTGCAGCGTGGCCATTCATAATTTAATTTTTACGGATGAAATTTTGCAGGATTTTGATGCAAACGCAAAAGTTTTACCTCCGTTAAGAACCCGAGAAGATATAAAAGCACTGATAAAAGGTGTAAAAGACGGCACTATAGATATGCTTACCAGCGATCACACTCCAATTGACACCGAGCATAAAAAAGTAGAGTTTGACCATGCATTATATGGAACTATTGGCTTAGAATCTGCGTTTGGCGCCTTAAATACCATTTTTTCTACGGAAGAAGTTATTGAAGTATTAACTAAGGGAAAACAACGTTTTGGCCTGGAAGATATAGAAATTAAAGAAGGAAATGCCGCAGATCTAACGCTATTTATTCCGAATGAAAAATATGAATTTACCGAAACTCATATTTTTTCGACTTCCAAAAACAGTATTTTTAAATCTTATTCACTTAAGGGAAAAGCTTTGGGAATTATTACCAAAGCTGGGGATTTCGGTTTATAAATTCCGGGTTAAATTTAATACCTTTACGCTATAAATAACCAGTTATGAAATCAATGGCCGAAGAAGGAAAAACTACAGCAATAGTTGCCTATCTCACGATTATAGGTACTATAATAGCCTATTTTATGAATAACGAACATAAAAACCCTTTTGCATCCTTTCATATTAGGCAGGCGCTTGGCATCCATGTGACATTTTACATTTTAGGCGTTGTAGTAGGCTTATTTGACAGCTGGCTTATTTCCTGGTCTTTTTGGATTTTTATTGCCGTTTTAGGTATCTATGGGCTGGTAACAGCTATACAGGGCGAACAAAAAGAAGTGCCAATTCTTGGTGCATATTTTCAAAAATGGTTTAGTACAATACAATAAATGAATACCAAAGAACTTTCCTTAGAACACCTTATTAGAAAACCAAAAATAGCTTCTGAAAAACCGCCAATGCTTATTATGCTGCACGGTTACGGAAGCGATGAGAACGACCTTTTCTCTTTTGCTGAAGAATTGCCAGATGAGTTATTCGTGATTTCAGTAAAAGCGCCTTATGCTATGCAACCTTATGGTAATGCATGGTATGCAATTCATTGGGATAACCAGGATGGAAAATTTAGTGACGATGAGCAAGCTAAAGAATCCCGTGAAAAAATCCTTAACTTTATTGATGAAGCGATTGAAACTTATCATTTAGATGCTAAAAACGTTACGCTTTTAGGTTTTAGCCAAGGCAGTATTTTAAGCTATGCTGTAGCCCTCTCCTACCCGCAAAAAGTTAAGAATATAGTTGCCTTAAGCGGTTATATCAATAAAGGAATTATAAAACCGGGATTTGAAAATAAGGATTTCTCAAACCTGTCTTTTTATTGTTCGCATGGTTCGGTAGATCAGGTAATTCCTGTAGAATGGGCACGCCAAACCAAACCTATTTTAGACACGCTTAACATTGAAAATAGCTATTCAGAATTTCCGGTTGGGCACGGTGTAGCCCCGCAGAATTTCTTTGAATTACGGGAATGGCTTAAGAAAAGAATCTAATTTACAGGATATAAAAATGATTTTTCTGCAGTAAGATCCAGCTTTCCTTTTTCATCTATTTCATAGGTAAAAAATACTTCGCCCCAATACTTCCCATCGGTAAAATCAGCGATAACCCATTTATGATTTAGGATCTTGATCTTGTTTATGCGCATATCACCTTCCATCCCGGCAAAAGGAACATAAGAATTATCGGCATCTACTTTATTCTGACTCATGAGCTCATTTTCTATAGCTTCAGATACTTTTACAGCCTCCACTCCCATAGATTCAAAATAGCTCATCGCATCTTCATTATCAAGTAAAGAAAAATAGCCGACATCTTCATTTAATTCCGCTAAAGAGTCATTTTCAAACTGAAGCCTTTCAACTTCGCTTTTCAATTCTTGAATATCTGCATCCCTTGAATCAAGAATTTTTTTATCATTCACATAAATAAAAATGGTAAACAATAGAGAAAAAATAAAAAGGTAGAGTAATAAGTTTTTACGCATTTTAAATAGTAATTTCTAGATTATCGTAGGCAACAAATACATTATCCGGAAGTTGTTGCTGCACTTCATCATGAAAGCCAAGCAAATGACTTATATGGGTTAAATACGCTCGTTCTGGCTTCACGCGATCTATAAACTCTAAAGCTTCCTCCAGGTTTAAATGAGAATGATGTGGTTCAATTCTTAAGGCGGTAACCACTAAAACTTTCACTCCATCTAACTTTTGAACCTCTTCTTCTTTAATAGATTTAAGATCGGTAAGATAAGCGAAATCCTTAAGTCTAAACCCAAAAACCTGTAAGCGATTATGCTTGTAATCTATAGGTATGATCTTTATATCTTTAAAATAAAAAGGCTTGTTTATAATTTCATGTTCAATGACCCCGGGAGCTCCAGGATATTTATTGGTGGAGGTAAAAATATACTCAAAACGTTTTCTTAAGGAATCTAATACTCGCTTATGGGCAAAAACCGGGATATCTCCCTGGCGAAAGAAAAAAGGCCTAATATCATCTAATCCTGCAGTATGATCGTTATGCTCATGAGTATATAATATGGCATCAAGATTTTCTATAGGGTTTGCAAGCATTTGCATCCTAAAATCTGGGCCACAATCTATTAGAATATTATAATCTTCCCATTTTACCAAAACCGATACCCGCAAACGTTTATCTTTGTGGTTCTCGCTAAGACATACCGGGTGCTTACTGCCAATTATTGGGATTCCCTGAGAGGTTCCTGTACCTAAAAAAATTACTTCCAAGAATTATATGTTTTGCTGCAAAAGTAAAGATAATTTTTTTCTATACCTTATCGTTTTTAGTACCTTTGGTATACACGAAAAGGAAATCACACATAAAAAAAAAATTATGCCAATTACAATAATGGGCGATAAGGAATTTGAAAATGTTCCTTCTATAAAAAGTAAAGCACTTCGCATTAATCTAAATGAAAATATCTACGGAACTTTTTCTGAAATTGGTGCCGGGCAGGAAACTGTAAGGAATTTCTTTAGAGCTGGAGGCGCTTCGGGTACTATTGCAAAGGCCATGAGCGCTTATGATAAAGATTTTAGTGATGCTATTTATGGCGTTGAAAATGATAGAAGATATGTAACTGAAGCACGCCTAAAAAAGATGCTTTCTCATGAAATTGGCTTGATAGAACAACGAATTTCTCGCGAAAAACATCCTAATAAACTATTCTTTAGTTATGCTAATACTGTGGCAACTATAGATTTTGCAAAGAAATATAAAGGTCACGGTTGGATAGGAATCAGATACCAGGTAAGGCCAGAGGAAGATTATAATGAGATTAGCCTACACGTAAGATTTCACGAAAATGACGCGCGTCATCAACAAAATACTTTGGGTATACTTGGTGTAAACCTTATTTATGGTGCCTATTATAAATATGATAATCCAAAAAAACTTTTACGCTATTTATACGATCATATAGATAAAGATCAAATAGAGATTGATACTATAAACTTTAGCGGACCTAGGTTTGAAGGTGTAGACAACCGCCTAATGAGTCTACAACTGGTAAAAAATGGAATGACAGATGCCGTGATGTTTGCTCCAGACGGAAATAACGTACTTCCAGCTAAAATTCTTTATAAAAAGAATATCCTGGCCTTTAGAGGAAGTTTTAGACCGGTAACCAAGGTTAATATGGATATGTATGAGCGTTCGCTTGAACTATTCTTAAAAGAAAGCAAGGTAGAAAAAGAGAATACCGAAGTTATTTTTGAAATCACTCTTTCTAACCTAAGAGCCGAAGGTGAAATAGATGAACGTGATTTTATGGATAGGGCGGAACTTTTATGTTCCCTGGGACAAACCGTAATGATCTCTAATTTCCAGGAATATTATCGTGTAGTTGAATACTTCTCAAGATATTCAAAACAGCGTATGGGCTTGAGTATGGGTGTAAATAACCTTGTTGATGTATTTGATGAAAAGTATTACAGACATTTAAGTGGTGGTATACTAGAAGCCTTCGGGAAATTATTCTTTAAAGATCTTAAGGTTTACCTCTACCCTCTTAAAGATCCAGAAACGGGAGAAATTACTACCAGCGATAACCTCAAGGTGCATCCTAGAATGAAAGAATTATATAAATTCTTTAAGTATAACGGAAGAGTTGAAGATATTGAAAACTACAATCCCGAAATTCTTGATGTATACTCCAGAGAGGTGCTTCAAATGATTAATGAAGGAAAAGAAGGCTGGGAAGATATGTTACCTGAAAAAACTACGAAAATGATAAAGGAGCACAACCTCTTCAATTATAAAGAAAATAAGAGAAAAGCAAAAACAGAAGTTTAAAACCTTAAATTTCTAAACATAAAAAAATCCGGATGAATTAATCATCCGGATTTTCTATTTAAATGTCATCCTGAATTTATTTCAGAACCCGCTCCGAAATTTATTCGGAGATCTAAGTTACTTTTGATTCCAATTATGTTAGAAGCTGAAACAAGTTCAGCTTGACGAAAACAAGATTCAGAATATTTTTTATATTACTTCAAGATTGTACTTAAGCAACCCGCTCTATTTTAGCTCCAATGGCTTTAAGGCGCTCGTCTATTTTTTCATAGCCTCTATCAATTTGTTCAATATTATGGATTGTAGATGTTCCTTTAGCTGAAAGCGCGGCGATAAGTAAAGAAATACCTGCCCTAATATCTGGCGAAGTCATTGTTGTTGCTTTTAACTGCGACTGGAAATCGTGCCCAATTACCGTAGCCCGGTGTGGATCACATAAAATAATCTTTGCTCCCATATCAATCAGTTTATCAACAAAAAACAAACGGCTTTCGAACATTTTTTGATGTATAAGTACACTTCCGCGAGCCTGCGTGGCTACTACCAGCAAAATACTCAATAAATCTGGAGTAAAACCAGGCCAGGGCGCATCACTAATATTCATTATAGAACCATCAATAAAACTTTGCACCTCGTAACCGTTGGTATGCGCTGGAATAAAAATATCATCTCCTTTCCGCTCAATAGTAATTCCCAGTTTTCTAAAAGTAGTTGGAATAATACCTAACATATCCCAGCGAACATTCTTTATAGTAATTTCGCTTTTAGTCATCGCAGCAAGACCTATCCAGGATCCTATCTCAACCATGTCTGGAAGAATACGATGCTCACATCCCTTTAATGAAGTTACACCTTCTATAGTTAGCAGATTTGAACCTACACCGCTTATTTTTGCTCCCATAGCGTTAAGCATGGTGCAAAGTTGCTGCAAATAAGGTTCGCAAGCAGCATTATAAATAGTAGTAGTTCCCTTGGCAAGTACAGCCGCCATAACAATATTAGCAGTACCGGTAACAGATGCTTCTTCCAAAAGCATAAAGTCACCTTTTAATCCATTAGGAGCTTCAACACCGTAAAAACGTTCTTCCCTATTATACCTGAATTTAGCTCCCAATTTTATAAATCCTTCAAAATGGGTATCCAACCTTCTTCTTCCAATTTTATCGCCACCGGGTTTCGGAATAAATCCTTTACCAAATCTTCCTAATAATGGCCCCACAATCATAATAGATCCACGTAAACCGCTACCGTCTTTTTTAAATTGGTCGCTGCTTAAATAATCCAGGTCAAGATCATCACTTTTAAAAGAATAGCTTCCTTTTCCCAGTTTCTTGATTTTAACGCCAAGATTTTCAAGAAGCTGTATCAATTTATTTACATCCAGAATATCTGGTATATTATTAATAATCACCTCTTCTGAGGTTAACAATACGGCACAAAGAATTTGCAGGGCTTCGTTTTTGGCTCCTTGCGGCTGAATTTCTCCGCTAAGTTGCTGCCCGCCTTCAATTTGGAAAGTTCCCATGAAAAGTAAAATATTTTTTAGTAGCGCTTACGTCCAGTGCCACCTTTACGGTTAGATTTTTTAGGATGATTGCTTTTGCTGGTATGTTTTTTCTTATTTCTAATAAGACTGGAAGCATCACTAAGATCTTCGTCGGCATTCTTAAGGTTGATTTTCCCGTCACTAAGTTCACGAAGATGTTCAAAAATAATCTTATCTTCTACCGTATCACGATTCCAGTTTAGGTAAGACTTCTTCATATGATTGGCTATGGTTAAAACCAAACCTTCCTTTAAAGGCCCTTCATCCCAATCTTTAACTTCATCAATCATTCGGTAAATATTATTTCCGTAGAAACGATATTTTGGGAAGTTTTGTGGATAACCTAACATCTCAGGTCGTTCTTCCAACATTTCTCTACTGGGCTTTGGAAAAGGCGACTCTACATCAAGTTTAAAATCACTAATTATAAATAACTGATCCCATAATTTATGCTGAAAATCTGGTACATCACGTAGATGCGGTTGCATATTACCCATTACGGCAATGATAGATTTCGCAACCTGGTTACGTTCTTTATCATCCTCTATTTCTACGGCTTCTTCCACCATTTTTTGAAGATGTCTTCCGTATTCGGGAATAATTAAGTGGCTCCTTTCAGAGTTATATTCTAATGCGTGTGTCAAAAATTGAAATTTATAAGATGATACTTTACTCGATAATCGAGACTTAAATACTTTGAGGCCAGGCTCAAAATCAAAAAAATCTTCCCTTAATGCCTCATAGGCTTCCCCTAGAGGTTATTTACTGTAGAAGTTAATCGCTGCAAAATACTAAATATTATCGGGATAGATAAAAAATTAATAACTTAAAAAACAGGAGCTTCAAAGCCAGTAGAAAAATTTAAAGATTATCCTTTCACGTTTTGCCAGGATTAAAGGGAGATTACACCTTCTACCTTTGCAGCAACTTCTTTATATTTTTCAATTACCGCATCTGGATTTTTCATGCGTACATTAATTGAAGTGCTTATATAAGTTCCTTTTTTAGATTTTTTGGTAGTAATTACTGCTCCCATATTATCAAAAATATCTTCAATAGTTTTTACCTGGTTAGACTTTGCTGGTACTATAAATTTATAGAGATACTCGGTTGGCCATAGTGAAGTATCTTGTAACTGCGTTTTTAATTTGCTATAAAACTCTTCTTGATCTTTTGTTCCACTCATAATTTTCTAACTTAAATTTAGATTGTAAAGATACAAGGATTGCAAACATTTTTATAATCAATTTCAAATGTCGAAATTTGAAGCGTGAAAAAACAGAAAATAGTAATTACCGGTGGCCCCGGTACCGGAAAATCGTCTATAATCCGCCAACTGGAAAAACATGGGCACGAATGCCTTCATGAAATTTCAAGGCAGGTTACCTTAGAAGCGCAAAAACAAGGAATTGCTCAGTTATTCCTGGAACAACCTGTCCTATTTAGTGAAAAATTATTGGAAGGGCGAAAAATTCAATATCGGGAAGCCGATATGATTCCCACTTCCATTATATTTATAGATCGCGGTATACCAGATGTGTTGGCATATATGGATTATTTTAAAACAGCGTATTCATCTTATTTTACAGATGCCTGTAAAGAATATTCATATGACAAAGTATTCTTTTTACCACCCTGGGAAGAAATTTACCAAAGTGATAATGAGCGTTACGAATCTTTTAAAGAAGCAAGTTTAATTTCAAAACATCTTTTTGAAACCTACAAGACGTATGGTTATACCCCTATTGAAGTCCCTAAAACTTCAATTATTGACAGGACCCAGTTCATTTTAAATCAAATTGAATAAGCTATTTGCAAGACGCACATCACATATTAAGGAAATACTGGGGGCATTCGTCCTTTAGGCCGCTGCAGGAACCTATAATAGAGAAACTGCTAGAGCAAAAAAATGTGTTAGCGCTAATGCCTACTGGTGGAGGAAAATCACTTTGTTTTCAAATTCCAGCTATAATACAAGAAGGAATTTGTATTGTGGTCTCTCCTTTAGTTGCTTTAATGGAAGATCAGGTAAACGCCCTTCACCAAAAAGGAATAAAAGCAATGGCTTTAACCGGCGGAATGACTTATCGGGATCTTGATGCTGCTCTTGATAATTGTATCTACGGAAGTTATAAATTTCTCTATTTATCTCCTGAAAGACTCCAGCAAGACCTGGTGCAAGAGCGTATTAAATTAATGAATGTTAATCTTATTGCTGTAGATGAAGCGCACTGCATTTCGCAATGGGGTCATGATTTTAGACCTGCGTACAGAAACATCTCTCAACTAAAAGATCTAAAACCCGGCGTACCATTTATTGGACTTACAGCCACCGCAACCCCGACTGTAGTAAGAGATATTGTAAAGGAGTTGGAACTGGAAAATATAGAAGTGCTTAAAGACTCCTTCTACAGGGCAAATATCGCCTACAATGTCTTAAAAGCTGAAGATAAATATTACCGTCTTGACCAACTGCTGGATAATAAAAACGAACCTGCAATAATTTATGTTAGGAGCAGGAAAGCAAGCCTTGAAATTGCTGATCTATTAAATAAAAAAGGCTATAAAGCTGATGCTTTTCACGGGGGATTACAACCGAAAGAAAAGACCAAAAGACTTAGTGCCTGGCTGGAAAACAAACACCAAATAATGGTGGCTACAACCGCTTTTGGAATGGGAATAGACAAGCCCGATGTGCGCCAGGTTATTCATTTAAACCTTCCTGAATCTTTGGAAAGTTATTTCCAGGAAGCAGGGCGTGCCGGGAGAGATGGAGAAAAAGCAATCGCAACTATTTTAACCAATAAAAGCGATATTCCGGTTTTAAAAAATCAATTTCTCGCGAACCTGCCGCAACTGGAAGATGTAAAACTGGTTTATAGAAAAATAAACACGTATTTTAGGGTCGCTTATGGTGAAGGGGAACAAACCGAACATAATTTTAGTTTTTCTAAATTTTGTGCACAATACGAACTTCCGTTTTCAAAAACTTACGAAGTGCTTCAGCTTTTAGACAGATGCAGTATAATAAAGCTTTCCAAAGAATTTCATAAGAAAACAAGTATTCATTTTATCGTTTCCGGAAAGCAACTTCAATTTTATTTAGACCAGAATCAGAAATACGAAAACTTTGTAAGAGCACTTTTAAGAACTTATGGCGGAATTTTAGAAAATAAGACCAATATAGATCTGGCTTCGGTATGCAAAAAATCAAATACCGATCAAAAAACAGCACTAAAATATCTTGAAGAACTGGAAAAAGCTCAGATATTGGAATATGTTTATGCTGAGCAAGATGCTACTGTATTATTCTTAGTTCCTAGAGAGGACGATTCGGTTGTTTTTCCGCTAGCGCCATATATAAAACAACACAATAAATCTAAAAAAGAAAAAATAGATTCGGTTTTAGGCTATTTGGAAAACGAGAAAGTTTGCCGAAGCAAACAACTATTAGCTTATTTTGGGGAAGAAAAAGCTGAAGACTGCGGAATTTGTTCGGTTTGCCAAAAACAAATGGCACCCTTAACAAGGGAGGTTAAAAATGCTATTTACATAGAAATTATAAAAATTTTAAAAACCACCAGTGCTTCTTCCCGGGAACTTACCGAGTCTATAAAGTACCCGGAAGATCAGGTTTTAGAGGTTTTACGTTTATTATTAGACAAAGAATTAATTTCCCGGGGAACAGGAAATATTTATAAAATAAATAATTGATGAGATCATTGAGAATAGTATTTATGGGCACACCAGACTTTGCTGTGGCCAGTTTAGAAAGCATATTAAATGCTGAGTACAACGTGGTTGGTGTGATTACCGCTCCCGATAAACCCGCGGGCCGGGGAAGAAAATTACAGGAAAGTCCGGTGAAAAAATTCGCAGTAAGCAAAGGTTTAAAAGTTTTGCAGCCTACAAATTTAAAAGATGAGGCTTTTATTGAAGATTTAAAGAGGCTAGATCCAACGGTACAAGTGGTGGTTGCGTTTAGAATGTTACCTAAAGTGGTTTGGGATTTGCCAAAATTTGGCACTTTTAATCTTCATGCTTCACTACTACCACAATATAGGGGCGCGGCGCCAATTAACTGGGCAATTATCAATAACGAAACAAAAACCGGTGTTTCCACTTTTTTTCTGGATGAAAAAATTGATACCGGTGCGATGATCCTTCAGAAGGAAATAAACATAACTGCTGAGGAAAGCGTAGGAGAGCTCCATGACAAATTGATGGAATTAGGCTCTGGACTGGTAGTAGAAACCCTTGAGCTTATAAAAAAAGGAAATCTTACCCCTACTCCGCAACCATTTGACCAATTATTAAAAGATGCGCCAAAGCTAAATAAGGAGAATACCAAGATTAATTGGAACGATTCATTAGATCAAATTTACAATCTAATTCGCGGACTTAATCCTTACCCAGCTGCCTGGTCTTTTTTATTTAACGGTAAAAAAGAAGAGAAGGTCAAGATATACCAATGTAAAAAAGAAAGTACCGATCATACTTTGGAAAATGGCAGTATTCTTATTGAAGATAAAAAGCTAAAAGTAGCAGTACAGGGTGGTTACTTAATAATTGAAGAATTACAACTTCCCGGTAAAAGAAAAATGGATGTGAAATCACTTTTAAACGGTTACGACTTTATAAAAGAAGCAAAATTCCTCTAAGCCCTTATGGTTATTGAAACGGTAGAAAATCAACTAAATGAAGACTTCTTTATCAACAAAATGCCCGACTTATTAACAAAATTCTGCATTTCCCTTGATATTACTTGCACGGCCGAGAATTCCATATAAATTTGTAGAGCAATTTAACAGAATGTTTAACCAACAATTTATTTAAAATTCAAATTATGAACAAAACAGATTTAATCGACGCAATGGCTGAAAATGCTGGAATTTCTAAAGCAGCAGCAAAAAAAGCACTAGAATCTTTTCTTGAAAACGTAGAGGGTTCTCTTAAAAAAGGAGATCGCGTTTCTTTAGTAGGATTTGGATCTTGGTCAGTTTCTAAAAGAGCTGCTCGTGAAGGAAGAAACCCACAAACCGGAAAAACTATTAAAATTGCTGCTAAAAATGTAGTTAAATTTAAGGCAGGTGCAGATTTACAAAAAGCTGTTAACTAATAATTTATATTAGTAAAAAATTACAAGCCTCCTGTGCAGGAGGCTTTTTTTAATGAAAATACTTTAGCATTTTATTTGATTTTTTTCAAAATAATGGTAGCTTAGAGTAAAACAAGGCTAAAATGATCGCTATAAAACCAACAAAAGGCCATCTATTGGTAGCAGAACCATCAATAATTGGAGATGTTGCGTTTAATCGTTCTGTGGTATTACTAGCCGAACATTCAGAAGCAGGTTCTGTTGGTTTTATACTTAACAAAGTATTAGACTTTACTTTAAAAGATCTAGTTCCTGATCTCTCTTCTAATTTTAAAATATACAACGGTGGCCCGGTAGAACAAGATAATCTTTACTTTATCCATAAGATACCGGACCTTATTCCACAAAGTGTAGAAATAGCCAATGGAATTTATTGGGGAGGAAATTTTGATGTGGTTACAGAGCTCATTAATCAAGGTTTAATAAGCGAAAAAGAAATACGATTCTTTTTAGGGTATTCTGGTTGGGATGCTAATCAATTAAGTGAAGAACTTAACTCGCATGCCTGGATAATAACTACAAATGATGACACCAAAGACATCATTGAGCGTCCTTATCGTTCTTTTTGGAAAGATAAAATGATGCAGTTAGGGGGAGAATACCTATTATGGTCCAACGCACCAGAAAATCCAAGTTATAATTAACCCAGTCTTGCTTTTACATTTAATTTTGAAAGTAAATCTTTAGCCAACTTATTGTCAAATTTCTTTTTACGATATTTAGTAATAGGCTGAATACCAGCAATCACATTTGTGATAAATAATTCATCTGCTTTTTGAAGTTCAAAAGGAGAGATAGAAGTTTCTTCTAAAGTTAAATCAGGTAAAGTCTTAATTATTTCAAGTAGTTTTTTCCTGGTTATTCCGTTTAAAGCACCATCAGTTAGTGGAGGAGTTTTTATCTTGTCCCCTTTTACAAGGAAAAGATTTCCGTTAAGAGCTTCAACCACATTTTTCTTTTCATTGATTAAAAAACAGTTATCATACTCATTTTCTGAAGCAAAAATACTTCCCAATACATTAATTGCACGATTATTAGACTTTATAGTAGAAAATAGACCGCTAGTTATATAATGGTCCTTAAAGAGTTCTACTTCATAATTCTCTTCATTTAGCAAATAAAAAGCGTTTGAAAGTTCTTCTGTAGTTATTATAAATCCAATTTCCCGAGTAGTAGGCCTATAATACCCGCCCTCTTTACGGTAAGCTGAAAATTTCACACGAGCCGCAGTGCTATCCAGAGCATTTTCTTTTACCAAATTTAAAATTTCTTCTTCGAGAAATTCAGGAGAGAAATTTGCAGGAATTTCCATTCGCATAATACGCATAGAAGCCATTAACCTAAAATAATGATCTTCCCAGAACATTATTTTTCCATTAATTACTCGAATGGTTTCAAAAACAGCATCTCCGTAGGCGAACCCACGATTTGTTATAGAAAGTGATGCTTCATTCTCTGCTACTAAGTTTCCGTCTAGATTTATCATAAAAAAGCCCCGTTTTAGAACGGGGCAAAGGTAATGTTTATCTTAGAAATATTATACCGATCCAAGTACCTGTTTAAGATCTGAAATCATATTTTCCCAAAGCATTTTCCCCTCTTCAATCTCATCTTCATCTTCGGCAAAATCAGTAATCATTATAGAGACATCTTTGGTGATCTCGTCTACCTGAATTCTTATTTCAAAAAAATATGGAGACTCTTCATCATCTAACCACTTAAACTTTATACGTTCATCACTTTTTTTGCTCACCAATTTGGCTTTTTCTTCACTTCCTTCCCAAATAAAAGTAAACAATTCGCCCCGTGAATTTACATTATCTGCATACCACTCACTTAATCCTGAAGGGGTTGATATATACTGGTACAACAATGAAGGAGAAGCTTGAATGGGAAATTCCATTTCGTACTTGATCTTATCTTCCATTTTTAGATTTAATTAGTTTTGGGCAATATAGATATTAATTAGAAGGATAAAAAGAAAACAAAATAAATATTTTAGAAAATAATGTTTGCGGCAATACAAAATGTTTATATATTTGCACCCGCATTCACAATTAGTGTAAATGCTTGTTAAGTCACGCCAACAGGCGTATTACAATAAATTATGGCGAGGTAGCTCAGTTGGTTAGAGCGTCGGATTCATAACCCGGAGGTCCCGAGTTCAAATCTCGGTCTCGCTACTAAAAAATCCCTTCTTTTCAGAAGGGATTTTTTTATTATTACACTTCGTTATCTTCTGACAATTAAGTTCATATTCATGTATTCATTAGTATTCGTTTTTAATTTCACTATATAAACTCCTGAAGGAAGCATAGATACATCAAAATTATACTTACCAGATTTTTTCTTATTAGGGAAAGTATATGTTTTAGAAAGTACTCCACTAAAATTATATATATAAATTTTTTCCACTATTACAGATAAATCAGAGATCTGAATAAATACATCATAAGCAGCCGGGTTGGGATACATTGCTACAGAAGTCTCACTAACTGATAAAGACAGATTCTCTTCCACATTATCTTCCTCTAAATTAATCTGTTCTTCAAGAGCTGATACATTATCTGATGTATCTGGAACTTCTGAAGATACTTCTAAAATCTCTATCCCGTTGATCAAAGGGTTTTCAATTGCTCCGTGAATAAATGCGATCTCTAAAAGTCCATCTGTTACTTCAACTTCTTTAACAAGTACTCCTCCAACCTGATGCCCAAAAATATCCGATAGATCTATATCATCTAGAGAAGGATATACTACGCCTTCAATAGAAACATCAAATATTCGTTGTCCAGCGGCAGAAGTTCCCGAATAACTATTCCCCATATACAAACGTATCTCATACTTTCCCGGGTTATCTACTGGAAAAGCATAGGTCATATTTGGGGCTCCAGAACCGCTATCATAACGTTCAGTACTGTAAATACTTACAGGGGTCGTGGATTGATCTACAGCTGCAATATAACTTATCATACTGCTGGCAAACGTACTATTAAGTCCGGGATGTGTTAAGTAAGTTGAGTTGCTCGTAGAAGTATCTTCTTCCCAGTCTAACTTCCCATCGATCGAAGTAATACCAGGTCCCCCGGCATTTACACGATACAGAACTTCATCGGCCACCTGTTGCTCTATAACACTTACGCTAAAACTCTGTTCTATATAATTCAAGTCAGAATCGGTAGCACGGATCGTAATACCTGAAACCGCCGGAGAGCCAGGATAACTAATACTAAGCATGCTGCCAGATATTACAGCCTCTATAGCTGTATTGGTATTGCCGGAAACACTATAGGTGAGATTCTCCACACCATCATTATCATCAAAATAAGATAGAAGATTGATATCTTCAGTGACAAATCCTACTGTTCTTTCAATATCTGGAAGCTCTAGCGATATTGTGGGGCTGCCGGAATTAATCTCCCAGTTAAAACTAAGACTTACAGCATCAGCAGTTTCACCGTCACTATCATCTATGGTAACAGTAACAGCATAAGGACTGTTTGCCGAAGCTCCCGAATTAATTGTTCCGCCTATTTGCCCATTAGTAGGTTCTATGTTCACTCCGGGAGGAGCTCCGCTTATACTATAAGTTAAATTACCATCGCCTCCACTAGCCACAACTGCCAGGCTACCATCTAAAGCATCACCCTCATAATTGGTCTGATCTGCAATAGGCGTCAGCTCTATAGGAATTTCTGATTCAACTATCCAGGTAAAACTAAGACTTACAGCATCAGCAGTTTCCTCGTCATTATCATCTACTGTAACCGTAACGGTATAAGGACTATTTGCTGAAGCTCCCGAATTAATTGTTCCGCCTATTTGCCCATTAGTAGGTTCTATGCTCACTCCAGAAGGAGCTCCGCTTATACTATAAGTTAGATTACCATCACCGCCACTAGCCACAACTGCCAGGCTACCATCTAAAGCATCACCCTCATAATTAGTCTGATCTGCAATAGGCGTAACCTCTATAGGAATTTCTGATTCAACTATCCAGGTAAAACTAAGAGTTACAGCGTCAGCAGTTTCACCGTCACTATCATCTACCGTAACAGTAACTGCATAAGGACTGTTTGCCGAAGCTCCCGAGTTAATTGTTCCTCCTATTTGACCATTAGTAGGTTCTATGCTCACTCCAGGAGGAGCTCCGCTTATACTATAAGTTAAATTGCCATCCCCGCCACTAGCCACAACTGCCAGGCTACCATCTAAAGCATCGTTTTCAAAATTAGTTTGATCTGCAATACCTGATACATTGATTGGTGTATCTGGAACTTCTGAAGATACTCCCAAAATCTCTATCCCGTTGATCAAAGGGTTTTCAATTGTTCCGTGAATAAATGCGATCTCTAAAAGTCCATCTGTTACTTCAACTTCTTTAACAAGTACTCCTCCAACCTGATGCCCAAAAATATCCGATAGATCTATATCATCTAGAGAAGGATATAATACGCCTTCAATAGAAACATCAAATATTCGTTGTCCAGCGGCAGAAGTTCCCGAATAACTATTCCCCATATACAAACGTATCTCATACTTTCCCGGGTTATCTACTGGAAAAGCATAGGTCATATTTGGGGCTCCAGAACCGCTATCATAACGTTCAGTACTGTAAATACTTACTGGAGTGGTAGATTGATCTACCTTAATATTATAGCTGGTCATTCCACCGGAAGCATAAGAATTATTATTTCCTGCCTGAGAAAGATATATAGATTTATTAGCATTGGTATCCTGCTCCCAACTTAACTTCCCATCGATTGCAGTAATACCAGGTCCCCCGGCATTTACACGATACAGAACTTCATCGGCCACCTGTTGCTCTATAACACTTACGCTAAAACTCTGTTCTATATAATTGAAGTCAGAATCAGTAGCACGGATTGTAATATCTGAAACCGCCGGAGAGCCAGGGTAATTTATGCTAAGGATGCTGCCCGATATTACAGCCTCTATAGCTGCATTGGTATTTCCGGAAACACTATAGGTGAGATTCTCCGCACCATCATTATCATCAAAATAAGATAGAAGATTGATATCTTCAGTGACAAATCCTACCGTTCTTTCGATATCTGGAAGCTCTAATGATATTGTAGGGCTGCCGGAATTTATCTCCCAAATAAAGCTAAGACTTACAGCATCAGCAGTTTCACCGTCACTATCATCTACCGTAACAGTAACGGTATAAGGACTGTTTGCTGAAGCTCCCGAATTAATTGTTCCGCCTATTTGCCCATTAGTAGGTTCTATGCTCACTCCAGAAGGAGCTCCGCTTATACTATAAGTTAAATTGCCATCCCCGCCACTAGCCACAACTGCCAGGCTACCACCTAAAGCATCACCCTCATAATTAGTCTGATCTGCAATAGCTGATACATTAATTGGTGTATCTGGAACCTCTGAAGATACTCCTAAAATCTCTATCCCGTTGATCAAAGGGTTTTCAATTGCTCCATGTATAAAAGCGATCTCCAGCAAACCATCTGTTACTTCAACTTCTTTAACAAGTACTCCTCCAATCTGATGTCCAAAAATATCCGATAGATCTATATCATCTAGAGAAGGATATACTACGCCTTCAATAGAAACATCAAATATTCGTTGTCCAGCGGCAGAAGTTCCCGAATAACTATTCCCCATATACAAACGTATCTCATACTTTCCCGGGTTATCTACTGGAAAAGCATAGGTCATATTTGGGGCTCCAGAACCGCTATCATAACGTTCAGTACTGTAAATACTTACAGGGGTCGTGGATTGATCTACAGCTGCAATATAACTTATCATACTGCTGGCAAACGTACTATTAAGTCCGGGATGTGTTAAGTAAGTTGAGTTGTTCGTAGAAGTATCTTCTTCCCAGTCTAACTTCCCATCGATCGCAGTAATACCAGGTCCCCCGGCATTTACACGATACAGAACTTCATCGGCCACCTGTTGCTCTATAACACTTACGCTAAAACTCTGTTCTATATAATTCAAGTCAGAATCGGTAGCACGGATCGTAATACCTGAAACCGCCGGAGAGCCAGGATAACTAATACTAAGCATGCTGCCAGATATTACAGCCTCTATAGCTGTATTGGTATTGCCGGAAACACTATAGGTGAGATTCTCCACACCATCATTATCATCAAAATAAGATAGAAGATTGATATCTTCAGTGACAAATCCTACTGTTCTTTCAATATCTGGAAGGTCAGAAGATATTGTTGGACCATCAGAAGTTACATTTAGAAAGTCCCAGGTTCCTTCCAGCTCTACCCCAATAGTATTAGAAGTACCTATCATACCTACCGCTAAATCATTTTCAGCATTTTGTAAAGACTGTAAAATTGGTTCCTTAGCAGTAATAATTCCCAATATAACCTGAACACCTGCATCGAAGGAGTATTTTAAAACTATCTCTCCATTGGAAGGATTAACTACAAAATAGAATGATACACTACTATTTGGCCGCTCTAAAACAGGAATATTTATAGTTATGGGAGTTTGAGGAATATCATTCACCTCTTGAAGAGCTACCAGGCCAGAGGGAGTAATAACAAATTTTATATAATTACTTTGCGTTCCATCGCCAATAAAAAATCCGAGTTCTCCATTTGCAGGAGAACTAGAGCCATATAATTGTACAGGTCCATTAAAATTAGCTATACCTCCTTCTACAGTAAATTTGCCCGAATTAGCATGAACCTGAATACCATATTGAAATCCTTTTTCCTGATTATTACTAGAACCCAATGCGGTTCCAGAGGTCATCTGCATGGTCATCGCTCCAATTGCTCCTCCAAGAATATCGTTTTCATTAGGGTCATTGGGGTCATCACGACGGTCGAGCCAATTCAGCCAATTGGGGTTCGGACTCCCATTGTTCATTATGCCGGTTAACCCAAGCCCTTTATACCCGCCCAATTCTGTATTACTTGTAAAGAGCTCATTAGTTACAGGAAGTAAAAAAGCATCACTTCCTAACTCCTCAGGATTCCCTAATTGAAATGCATCACTTTCATCTAGAATACCGTCTGCGTCATCATCCAGATCATTTAGATCAGACACATTCGATCCATTATTTGATTTATCAAAATCGTTTGGCTGTGATCCTCCGTTACATGGGTCTGTCCCGTTATCTTCTTCATCCTGATTGGTATAACCATCAAAATCATAGTCAGCATTTGCATCGTAACCAGGTTCTCCCGGTAATTTACATTCTCCGAAATCCTGAGGCTCCAGTACTATAAGCTTTCCATTTAAGGTAACTACCCATATAGTACCTGGGAATATTTCACTGTCGCTATTACAGGTAACTCCCAAAGCATCTCCGCCTAATCCTGATACAAAAGAAGGAGTAAGTTTACTAAGGCTTCCATCTGGTTTAAGTTCTACCCTTCTTAGTTCACCCGTATTCACACCAGCTATAAGATTACCTTTCATTGCTCCACTAAAGTTGCTAGCTGTATATTCATCTATACCATTTGTATTAGTTCCCCATATAGTAATGATATCGTCTACCGGCCCGTCAGGATTAGCTATACCCGGTCCTCTCCAATCCCCTTCAACAGGATTTGCTACAGCAACGGGGGGCCAATCAGCGGGAAGTCCAATATTGGGATCATTAGTAAATTCCCCGGTATTCTTTGTTGGGTGATATTTTTTTGTTCTGAAAACTGCACCTGTATTTCCATTTTTAGAGGGGTTTGTATATAGACCCGCTCCAAATGGATTTGCTCTAATAGGAGTTGGATGGCCACCATAAAAAGATCCTAAAGAATAATTTTGGATATTCGGTGTGATTAGCTGCAAATGATCTTCGTTATTAACCTTTTCTCCTTCCGAAGAAACGGTGCTACCGGGTTCGTTCGGGTCATAATCATTTGTAGCATTACCTCCACCTTCATTAACCGGGAATCCTCCCCAGCCTCCATTTGAGCCGTTTTCTGTAATATAAACCGCTCCAGCCTCTGTCAACACCAGATCATAAGAATTTCTAAACCCAGGTGAAAAAATTTGTACAGGTCCTCCGGGTACAATTTTAGCCTGGTTCAGCCCATCATTTCCGCCAAATGGATCATTTATATCCACTCCGTCATATCCGGAGATATCTGGATTAGTGATCCCATTTTTATTTGGGCGGGTTGGATCATCCAGGGTAGGAAGATCATATAAGTATTTTCTGCCATTATCGGTTTTAATCGGTAAACTATTTATCATATCTAAGTTAACTGATAAAATCGCAGCAGATAATGCATATTCTGTAGTATATGCAAAATTTACCGAAGGTGAACCGGCATTTGTATGCCCACCCTGAGCTACAATGAGATAATTGACTCCATTTATAGTAGCTAATTCCATACCGTTAGTAGCATGATTTTCTTCTGAACGTGGAAGTCCGCGCACAAGATCTACTACATCCCATGAATTTCCATTCCAGGTGAAACGGGTAATAATACCTGAATTGGTATCCAGGTCAGTATCTCCGCTTCCTCCTCCTCCACCTCCACCAATTCTGAAATCACTGGAAGCTACGTATATCACGGGATTTGCTGCGGTACCACCCACGGTAAGCCCTGTTGTTTCTCTTAATGTTGAACTGTAAAGACTACCGTCATCATTATGATCCTGAATAACTGATATACCTGAAAGAGTTTCAGCAGCAATTACTTTATAATCAGTTGCTGATGTACGCTGAATAGTAAAAATTTTAATAGCGCCTGTATATTCAGCAACGTATAAACGCCCGTCTGGCCCAAACATCAATGAAGTACCATTGGATATTGAACCATTACCATTAAAATTTAGATTGCTTTGGGAGAAACTTTGTCCGTATAAATTCATACTGAAAATAAATGCACCTATACTTATCAATAAAAAAATAGTCCACCCCTTTATAAAGTTATTCTTTTTCATCCCATTATATTTTTTGTCAAAAAAATAGTTTTCAATAAATTATTCCATCAAAGCTAAATGGTCACTATCAAGGGGCAGAGATAAACTTAAAAACACCTACTTAAAGGTTTTTTAAATCTTTTTAAATTCTATTTAACCTACATTACTAGAAAGTAAATTATTTTGGGGCTAAAAATAATACGATGTATCAATCAACTAGATTATTACAAAGTTTAGGGACAGTAAGAAAAATTAGGGAAGTTCTGGGGAGATTTTACAATACTAAATTTAGTGAAAAAATCACTAATTAATTTAAAAGATTAGAAAAATCTCATAAATACTATTATATCTATGCTCACAAAGAGACAAATCTAAAAAAATCAAAAGCTATCTCAACCATCTGAAAAATAGCTGCGATAAACATAATGCTAAAGAATCCCGATTCACATAAAATAACGAACTTCCACAACACCATTTTAAGAAGGAAATAAAAATTTGTTTTAAAAGATAAATTAAGAAGTATTACTTACTCAAAAGAATTTTAAAAGAAAAGGAAACCATAGTATCAAACTGAATTACAGCAGGTTTTCTCATATTGATCTTAAATGTCCCATTAATAGCTTACTCACCTGAACATAATAAAAGATTATTTTATCCAAAAAAAATGACTCTCGTCATTTCTCTTCAACTATCATAGTCCTACTTTTCCGTTCCATATAAACGGAAAAAAAGTGAATTTAAAGCAAGAAATTTTAAAGCTTAAGTCGAAAAAAAATGCGGTTATTTTAGCGCATTACTATCAGCGTCCAGAAATACAGGAGTTAGCAGATTATGTGGGAGATAGTCTAGGATTATCTCAAAATGCTGCAACTACTAATGCTGATGTAATTGTATTTGCCGGAGTACACTTTATGGCTGAAACAGCAAAGATTATTAACCCGACAAAAAAAGTGATTTTACCAGATTTAAATGCAGGATGTTCTTTAGCAGATTCCTGTCCCCCAGATAGGTTTAAAAATTTTATAGCAGCACATCCTAATCATACGGTCATTACCTATATTAATTGTTCTGCAGAAATTAAAGCGATGAGCGATTTGGTTTGTACTTCTTCCAATGCTTTAAAAATAGTGAATTCTGTACCAAAAGAAAAGCCTATCATTTTTGCTCCTGACAAAAATTTAGGAAAGTATATTATGAAAGAAACAGGAAGAGAAATGCTACTATGGGATGGCAGCTGTATTGTGCACGAAGCATTTTGTATAGATAAGCTTTTACAGCTTTATCAACAAAATCCAGATGCTGTAATTATTGCGCATCCAGAGTCTGAGGAACATATTCTAAAAACAGCTACTTATGTTGGCTCTACTGCTGGAATGATAAATTATGTCAAAAAGCATCCAAATACTAAATTTATTGTGGCTACCGAAGCAGGAATTTTACATGAAATGAAGAAGGAAGTGCCCAAAGCAACATTAATTCCCGCACCCGCAGAAGAAGATAATACCTGCGCATGTAGTGAGTGTGCTTTTATGAAGGTTAATACGCTTCAAAAATTATATGACTGTCTTCTCACTGAAAGTCCAGAGATAAAAGTTGCCGAAATCACCAGAAAAAAAGCATTGATCCCAATAGAACGAATGCTAGAACTCTCCATTTAATAGGTATGATTGTAACAGATTATTTAGTTATTGGTTCGGGTATCGCAGGCTTAACATTTGCGGTAAAAATAGCTTCAAAACTTAAGGATAAAACGATCTGCATTGTTACCAAGGCAGATGAAGATGAGTCCAATACAAAATATGCTCAGGGAGGCGTTGCCGTAGTACTGGATTTTAAAGAAGATTCTTTTCAAAAACATATTACAGACACTTTAATTGCTGGAGATGGCCTTTGTGATGATGCAGTGGTAAAAATGGTTGTTGAAGAGGGACCAAAAAGATTTAAAGATTTACAAAATTGGGGCGCCAGTTTTGATCAGAATAAAACAGGTGTTTTGAATTTAGGTAAAGAAGGAGGACATTCAGAAAACCGAATTGTTCATCATAAAGACATCACTGGATACGAAATTGAGACTTTATTATTAAAACGTGTCCACGAGCTAAAAAATGTAATGGTGCTGAATCATCACTTTGCGGTTGATTTAATTACCGAGCATCATTTAAAAACAGACAAGCACGAAGATATTTCATGTTACGGAGCTTATGTTTTGAATCAAGAAACCGGCACTATTGAAACCATAAAAGCTCGTTCTACATTATTAGCAACCGGAGGAATTGGAAAAGTATATGGCCATACTACAAATCCAAATATAGCCACAGGTGATGGTATAGCGATGGCATTTCGGGCAAAGGCCTACATCTCAGATATGGAATTTATTCAATTTCATCCTACTGTTTTGCACGATAAAAACCAGGGACAATCTTTTCTTATTTCTGAAGCTGTAAGAGGTTTTGGAGCATATTTGAGGAATAAAAAAGGGCAAAGATTCATGTTAGATTATGATGAGAGAGGAGAACTGGCTTCAAGAGATATTGTTGCTCGTTGTATAGATAATGAATTAAAAAACACTGGAGAGCCTTGTGTATATTTGGATTGCACCCATATTACCAGTAAGAAATTTAAAAGTCATTTTCCTAATATCTATAATGAATGCGCATCAAGAAATATTAATATTGAAAAGGCCTGGATTCCTATAGTGCCTGCTTCTCATTATTTGTGTGGAGGAATTGAGGTAGATAATAACGGAAAGACTTCTATAGGAAATTTATTTGCTTGTGGCGAATGTTCAAGAACAGGACTGCACGGCGCTAACAGGCTAGCCTCTAACTCACTATTAGAATCCTTAGTGTATGCGCATAATGTTTACCATTACATGAGTACCCATCCCACTGCATTAACGTCAAAGAATATACCAGATTGGGACGATAAAGGAACTATTGAAATCAATAGCTTTTTTATACATCAAAAAACAGAAGAATTACAATACATAATGCGAGAGTATGTAGGAATTGTGAGAAGCAATGAACGGTTACTGAAGGCTTCAGAACAACTAGCAATATTATATCAGGAAATTGAAGCGCTTTATAAAACCTCAAAGTTAAACACAACACTTTGTGAATTACGAAATATGGTTAATGTGGCCTATTTAATAATTAATCAATCTATAGAAAGAAAAGAAAATAGAGGTGGCTATTTTAATATAGATATGCTTGAAAAAATAAAGGTTTTTGAAAATGGTATTGCCTAAATTAGAAAAGTAACTCTCAATAGAAATAGCAGATAAGGAATGTCTCTTTGATTCATAGTCGTTTTGAAGCTTCTAAAGGATGACTGGCGGCAACTAAATTATTCTTGCCTTAAATGGGATTGGTCATAACACAACCTTGCTTTCATTCCAGGAAAATAAAACCAATTAATTTTATTTAAATCAAAAAAGAATGGTTTTCTAACCGCATCTTTTTTATGGTTTTTATATAAAGAAAACTTATCTTTCTTCTTCAAAATCTGTGCTTTATGAAACCAAAAATTATAATTTTTGATGTGAATGAGACCCTTTTAAACCTATTCTCTTTAAAGGAGGAGGTAAATGCTGCTTTAGAAAATGAAATGGGTTTTGAGGTTTGGTTTCCAAAATTGCTGCATTACTCTCTTGTAGAAACCACTACGGGAAACTACAGGAATTTTACTGAAATTGCTGCAGCGACTTTTAAAATGATCTCAGGGAAATTTGATAAAACGTTTACCAATACAGAAATAAAGAGTATACTTTCGGAAATCACCAAACTCCCTGCCTTCCCAGATGTAAAACCCGGATTGGAACAATTAAAAAACGCAGGTTACACGCTTATCGCTTTCAGTAATGGGAAACCTGATGTATTAAAATCTCAACTGGAATTTGCTGAAATAGATTCATTTTTTGACGGTATCCATAGCGTTGAAGAAATTAAAAAATACAAGCCACACCCTGAAAGCTATCAATATATTCTGGATAAATTCGAAATTAAAAAGAATAAGGCTTTAATGGTAGCGGCTCACCCCTGGGATATCCTGGGTGCAAAGCGCGCAAATCTTAAAACCTGTTTTATAAAAAGGCAGGGAGAAAGCTTCTATCAATTAGCTCAAAAACCTGACATATCAGTTAATGGGATTGATGAGATTCTGGAAAAATTATAAAATCAGGAAGTAATTTTATTCTATAAGCTAAAGCCCTCATGAAAAATCCGTCAATTTCTTTACACTATTTTTTAATCTTAATGTTTATAAAAGAAAGAAACGCTTAACAATTAATTGACCTTAAATTAACCTTGAAATAATTCTTAAACACTAATTTCAAACTTCCTATTTAACTGATTATTAAAAAAAATTCGATTGCAAAAACTTTAGTGAGACCTGTGATAATCGGATTTTGAAAATGGAAGCGAATGAAAATAGTAGGAAAAATATTAATGACCCTTGGGGTTTTATTGGGAAGTTTCGTCCTTATTGGCTCCTTTACGTTTGAGCTGGAAAATACACTTAATGCACCTCCAAAAATATTCGCTATAGTTTTAGGCCTGGGAACAATTGCTGCTATTTTCGGTATATGGAAAAGCAAAAGTAGTGCTACGGAAGAATAAATAAATTTACCAAGCTCAAGCTTTTCACTCCATCACTCCTGAATTTCCATTATTTCCTTTCCAAAGTTAAATATGTCCAAAACTTCAAGTAGAATTCGCCTTTCTTAAATCTGATTATTAATTTTAGTGAAAATGCTAAGAAATGAAAAAAGTTGAATTAGGAAAGTCAGGTTTAAAATCTGCTCCAATTATCTTTGGCGGTAATGTTTTTGGCTGGACATTGGATGAAAAAGAGTCTTTCAAAATGCTGGACGAGCTTTTTGAATTAGGTTTTACTACTTTAGACACTGCCGATGTTTATTCTCGCTGGGCAAACGGCGTACCCCACGGGACTTCAGAAAGAATTATTGGCAAATGGCTGAAAGAGCGCAAATTAAGAGATAAAATTACGCTTATAACCAAAGGCGGCTCTAGTTTACAGCCCAGCGGACCAAAGAATAATTCCAGAGACTACCTTACCGGCGCGATTCAAGATTCCATGCTTAGACTTCAAACCGATTATATTGATCTTTATTTCACCCATTTTGATGATGAAGAAACCCCGGTAGAAGAAGCGTTGGAAGCTTATCAAAAATTTATGTCCAGTGGCGAAATAATGCATATTGGAGCTTCAAATTTTTCTACGGAAAGATTGCAAGAATCCATAACTGGAGCTGCTGAAAAAGATTTACCGGCTTATGAAGTTTTTCAACCGGAATATAATTTAATGGTGCGGGACAAGTTTGAAGGCAAAATCGAAGAGATTTGTTCTAAAAATAATTTAGGTGTAATTCCTTATTTCTCCCTCGCCAGTGGATTTCTAACTGGAAAATATCGTGAAAAAGAAGACTTTGAAGGTAAAGACAGAAAAATGTTTACAGAGAAGTTTTTAAACCAGCGCGGAGAAAGAATTCTAAAAATCCTGGATCAAATTTCTGAAAAGCATAATATTTCTCAGGCCGGGGTTGCTCTTGCGTGGTTAATAAAAAGACCCGGTGTAAGTGCGCCAATTGCCAGTGCTACTAAATCTTCTCACCTTAAATCTTTTACCGAAGCCATTGAGGTTTCGCTTTCAAAAGAAGACATGGAGATTTTAAATAAGGCCAGTAAATAGGATTAACAAAAAATAAAAGCCCGTCTTAAGTAGAGATTGCTTCAGCTAAAAAGCTTCGCAATGACGTACAAAACAAACTATACGTCATCGCGAAGCCGCATTGTTCGGCAGTGTAAGCAATCTCATCCAATTTATCCATAAAAAGATTGCCTCCTTATAATTCTTCTAAAGTCCAATTATTCCTTGCAATGACAAATTACTTATAAAATTAAAATTTAACCTAAAACCTTTATTAACTCTGCAAAATCTACTTTTTGCTGCTCGCCTGTTTTCATATTTTTTAAGGTAAATTTTTCAGCTTCCATTTCTTCCTCTCCAGCAAGTATTACAAACGGAATTTCGCGTTTGTTGGCGTAATTCATTTGTTTTTTCATTTTCGCGGTATCAGGAAATAACTCTGCAGTAATATTTTCGCTTCTCAGTTTATTTACCGCTTTTAGCGCATAAAGCGCTTCTTTATCACCAAAATTGATGAAAAGTGCTTTGGTATTTTGGGTAACTGCTTTAGGAAAAAGATTCATTTCTTCCAGAACCAAATAAATACGATCTAAGCCAAAAGAAATTCCAACGCCGCTCATATCTTTTAAACCGAAAATCCCGGTTAAGTCGTCGTATCTACCGCCGCCGCCTATAGATCCCATTTTTACATTTTCTGGAGCAGAAACTTCAAAAATAGCACCTGTATAATAATTTAATCCGCGAGCAAGGGTTACATCCAGGTCTAGTTTAGCCGTTTTCAATGGCATTTCAGCAATAGCTTTTTCAATAAATTCCAGTTCTTTAATACCTTCTTTTCCGGTTTCAGAAGAAGCCAGTATTTCTTTAATTCCTGCAATTTTCTCAGTAAAAGAACCGGTTAAACTAAAGATTGGCTGAATTTTTTCAATGGCATTTTCAGAAATTCCTTTTTGCAGCATTTCTTTCTTTACACCCTCTTCCCCTATCTTATCCAGTTTATCCAGTGCTACTGTGAAATCAATAAGTTTATCTTTTTCGCCAATAACTTCGGCAAAACCAGAAAGTACCTTTCGGTTATTGATCTTAATAGTAACACCTTCTAATTTTAAAGCTGAAAAAACTGCATCGTATAACTGCACGAATTCTACTTCCTGCCAAAGACTTTTGCTGCCAACTACATCTGCATCACACTGAAAAAATTCTCTAAAACGCCCTTTCTGTGGCCTGTCGGCTCGCCAAACCGGTTGAATCTGATAACGCTTAAATGGGAAATCTATTTCATTTTGATGCTGCACTACATAACGTGCAAAAGGCACGGTAAGATCGTATCGCAAGGCTTTTTCACTAATAGAAGAAGTTATTTTCAGGCTATCTCTATTTTCATAAGCCGCCGCATCTGCTTTCTTAAGAAAGTCGCCCGAATTCAAAATTTTAAAAATTAATCGATCTCCTTCTTCCCCGTATTTCCCCATCAGAGTATCAGAATTTTCAAAACTAGGCGTCTCGATAGGCTGAAAACCAAATTTCTTAAATTCTGTTTTAATTTTATCGAAAATGAAATTTCTTTTAGCGACTTCGGCCGGGTTAAAATCTCGAGTTCCTTTTGGGATAGAAGGTTTCTGTGCCATAAAATCTTTAGGGTATAAATACCAATTATTAGTTTAAAAATAGCGCCAAAATGCGCCTGAAACGATGCTGCAAATATCTTAAATTTTAAATGAACCCAAACAAATTTCAGATTTTAAGTAACATTCTTCCACTTATGAAGTCTAACTTAATAGCACCGAAAAAAAATTCTATGTTTGGGTTATTTAAAGAAAACATAAGCATTGCTTTTAATTCCATTAAAAGTCAGTTACTTAGAACCATACTTACCGTGTTGATTATTGCAATTGGCATTACCGCACTAGTTGGAATTTTAAGTGCGGTTACGGCTTTAGAAAACACTATTAGTAGTGATTTTGCCTCTATGGGTGCCAATACTTTTAATATTCAACGCTATGAGTTCAATTCTCAACGCCGGGGAGGCGGCGAAGTCGAAAAAATCAATCCTATAATCAGTTACCGGGAAGTACGGAAATTTGAAGAAAATTATCAATATCCGCAGGCGCAAACTGCAGTTTCTTTCACAGGAACTTCTGGTGCTGAAGTAAAATATATCAACGAAAAAACAGATCCAGAGGTAAGAGTGCTTGGTGTAAATGAGAACTTTCTTGAGAATTCTGGTTTAAACGTGGAAAAAGGCCGGGAGTTCAATATTTTTGATATTCAGAATAACAACAATGTAGTCGTGCTGGGCTCTGATTTCGCGAAACCCGAAGGACTTTTTAAAGGAAGCGATCCTATAGATAAGATAATTAGCATTAGAGGTGGCAAATTTAGGGTTATTGGAATTTTGGAATCTAAGGGTTCTACTTTTGGAAACAATCAAGATCTAAGGGTTTTAATGCCTATTCAGGTAGCGCGTTCTATGTTCACCCAACCAAAGATTAACTATGCCGTAAGTGTAAAAGTTGATGATAAAGAGCTGTTGGAAGGTGCACAAGATGAAGCGATTTTAACTTTTAGAAACATCAGAAAACTCAACCCTATAGAAGAAAATAATTTTGGTCTGGAACGCAGTGACGATCTTATTAACCGAATTTTCTCTATTACCAGCTACCTAAATTATGCAGCCTGGATTATTTCTATCATTACCATATTTGGTTCTTCTATAGCTTTAATGAACATTATGCTTGTAAGTGTAACCGAAAGAACGCGTGAAATTGGTGTTAGAAAAGCCCTGGGTGCAAAACGAAAAACTATTGCTACCCAATTTTTTATGGAAACCCTTATTATTGGACAACTAGGTGGACTTTTGGGAATTATCCTTGGAATACTAATTGGAATTGGAGTTTCTGCAGCCGCCGATTTTGATTTTACCACACCATGGGTTGCTATTCTCTGGGCTACAGGAATTACAATTTTAGTAGCTATTCTTGCCGGAAGTTATCCTGCAGCCAAAGCAGCAAAACAGGATCCTATAGAATCACTTAGGTATGAGTAGTGAGGAGTGAGGAGTGAGGAGTGAGGAGTGAGGAGTGAGGAGTGAAATTAGAGCTTTTCAATTACATTTCAATACGCTATGAAATTAATAATACAACTTATTCTCCGGAAATCACAGGGGTTTACAAAGCAATAATTACAGAGAATTTCCTGGCATTTTAGGGTCCGAATCACATAAATCTAGAGCCGAATAAAATCCGAGGCGAAGTAGATTTTCCTAACGAATCAATTTATCTCCAAATGATTGTCTAGTTTGTATTAGGGTATTATTTTAAATCTACCTGCTTTCTACCATTTTCTCAAAGTAGTTAAAAAGTTCACCTTTTGTAATATTTGCACCTTGCTTTATAAGTGCAAAAATATCTTTATTTCTATCCTCACTTAAAGCTTTAGAAGAAGTATAAATATTTACAGATTCGTTTAACAAATTAGTTTGTAACCAGCCATAACCTTTTCTTGTGGTTAGATCTACTCCTTCGTGCTCTATTTTAATGGCAATAAGATGAATCGTGACTTCGGTAATATGAAAAAGGTAAATTTGATTGGCTGAAAAATGTTCCAGGTATTCCACTTTATTTAGAACGCCTTCCCAAATAAGGTCACTAAAAACATCAAGCTCCTGCTCTGCCGCTTTTGGTTGCTCTTTTTTTATCTTCGCCCATTCATCAGCAGTAATAGATTGTGATGCAAGGAAATTAATAAATTCCTGCTTCATTTCTTCAAACTGTTCTTTGGTTAATCTGGAATATTTCATCTTCAAAAAAAATTAAAATAGATCCCGACCTGCGTCGGGATTAGTTCGACCTACTTATTTATTGCATAGCTTCGCTATTTATAAATTAGAGTCTCACTAAAATAAGAAAAGCCCACTACTGGAGCGGGCTTTTAACTGTATAATAAAATAAATTAAGCTTCAGATACTACATCAAAATTGTAAGTAGTCACTACTTCACGGTGAAAACGTAAAGTTGCTTCGTACTGTCCTAATCTCTTGATATTACCACCTGCAATGCTAATAAATTTCTTATCGATTTGGATTCCTTCTTTAGCGAAAGCTTCAGCTAAATCACCATTAGTGATAGATCCAAATAATTTGTCTCCAGCACCAGCTTTAGCAGTTAACTTAATCTCTACGTTATTAAGTTTTTCTGCTTGCTTCTTAGCTTCATCGATATGTTTTTGCTCTTTATAGGCTCTTTGCTTCAGGGTTTCAGCTAAAACTTTTTTAGCTGAAGGAGTTGCAAGATGTGCATATCCCTGAGGAATAAGATAATTTCTGCCATAACCGTTCTTAACGTTTACAACATCATCTTTAAAACCTAAATTATCTACGTCTTGTCTAAGTATCAATTCCATAATTGCCTCTTTTTATTTTAGTAAATCACCAACATATGGCATTAACGCAAGATGACGTGCTCTTTTAACAGCAACAGCCACTTTTCTTTGGTATTTTAAAGAAGTCCCTGTTAAACGACGAGGTAACAATTTACCCTGCTCGTTCACGAAACTCATTAACCAATCTGGATCTTTATAATCGATATACTTAATTCCAGACCTTTTAAAACGACAATACTTTTTCGTTTTACTAGTCTCTATATTAAGAGGAGTAAGATATCTAATCTCACCGTCTTTTTTTCCTTTTGCTTGTTGTTCAATAGATGTAGCCATACTTACGCTTTTTCTTGTTGTCTTCTATTTCTTCTTTTCTCAGCCCAGGCAATAGCATGCTTATCTAACTTTACAGTTAGGTAACGCATCATACGCTCGTCTCTTCTAAAAGCAAGTTCCAACGGCTCTATAGCCTCTCCTGGAGCTTTGAATTCAAACAGGTGGTAAAACCCGCTTTTTTTGTGTTGAACTGGATAGGCTAATTTTCTAAGCCCCCAATCTTCTTTCGATACCATCTCGGCCCCTTTAGAAACAAGAAATTCTTCGTATTTCTGAACTGTCTCCTTTATCTGCTCATCAGATAAAACGGGATTCAAGATGAAAACAGTTTCATAAGTGTTCATAAAAATTTACTTTAAATTAAATTGGGTGCAAAAGTAACTTATTTATTTCTATTCTCAAAGCATAAAAGTAAAGTAAATTCTACCTAATATGGCTGGTTTGTATTCTACTCTATCAATAATTTCCACATTGATAATAAAAGATTTAAAAATCAATTATATAGTTTAGAATAAAGTTTAAATTAATCCTACTTATATAAAGTTTATCTTGTAATTATGATATTTTATGTTTAATATTGTTTCTACTTAACCTAACTACCGTGGAAGAAATTTTACTCAAATGCCTTGTTGTTGACGATTCCAGCTTACAGCGTTTATCTATTGTAAAGCTGATTAAAGATCATGCTAACCTTAAACTTGTAGCAGAATACAACAATGCCATTGAAACTAAAAATGGTCTTCTTGATAATGAAATCGATTTAATATTTCTTGATATTGAAATGCCTGTATTAACAGGTTTTGAACTTTTAGACGATCTTCCTAATAAACCACAAATTATCTTTGTTACCGGGAAAACACAATATGCTTTTAAGGCTTTTGATTATGATGCGGTAGATTACATTCATAAGCCAGTAACTAAAGAGCGTTTTAACAACGCGGTTAATAAAGCGATAAATCTTTATAAATTAAAGCATCAAATCGCTGCAGCTCCAGAGGATGACGACTATATTTTTGTAAAAAGCAACCTCAAAAACCGAAAGGTTTTTCTAAACAAATTAAAGTACATCCAGGCTTTAGGAGATTATGTGAAATTTGTTACCGAAAAAGAAAATTTTGTGGTGCTCGCTACCATGAAATCTTTTGAAGAACAATTACCTAACGATAAATTTCTTAGAACACATAAATCATATATAGTAAACCTAGATAAAATTGAGCGTTACAATTCTAAGAACATTGAGATTGATAAGCAAAAATTACCGCTTAGTCGCCATAAGAAAACCAATCTAGTTGAAGCTCTAAGTGCTATTCAGTAAAATAATTTACTTCCCACGCAATTACCTTATCATCAACCTGAACTATTTTCAGGTTTTAACTTGTTACCAAAATAGATCCTAAAACAAGTTCGGGATAACATTCAAAAAAAGCCAGTCTAATTTTTATATAGGATCTACATTAATTACCACTTTTACGCTTCTAAAAGCTCCAATAGCTCTAAAGCTTTCCATAATTCGCTGTAACACTTGTTTTGTTTTCCCTAAAGACTGCTGCTGCGGAATTTTAAGTAAAATATTCTTATAATATTCATTTCTAATTCGCGAAACGGGAGGAAACTCCGGCCCCAAAACATTTTCCTTAAAAACGTTTTTCATCCCTTTAGCTAACCACTCGGCACCATCATTTGTTTTAGAGAAATCCCGGCATTTTAATGTTATTCTAATCAATCGGTAAAATGGCGGATACTTATAATTGTAGCGTTCTTCTAATTGATCCTTATACATCCCCCCATAATCTCCCATAGAAACTTGCTGTATTATTTGATGATGCGGGTTATAGCTCTGAATCAAAACTTTACCACGCTTCTTTGTTCTCCCTGCTCTACCCGCTACCTGGAGCATCAGTTGAAAACTGCGTTCGTGGGCTCTAAAATCGGGGAAATTCAACAAATTATCGGCATTCATTATTCCCACCAGGTTTACTTTCCTAAAATCAAGCCCTTTAGTTAGCATTTGCGTACCTATTAAAATATCTATTTCCTGTTGCTCAAAAGCATTGATCAATTTTTCGTAAGCATATTTCCCCCGAGTAGTATCCTGATCCATTCTCGCCGTTTTATAATCAGGGAAAATAGCTTTCAACTCGGTTTCAATTTGTTCAGTTCCGAAACCTTTAGTGGTGATTTCAGGACTATCACAGGCCATACATTTTTTTTGCATTGCTATATGATAACCACAATAATGACAACGTAACTGGTTATTATGGCTGTGATAAGTTAAACTTACGTCACAATTAGGGCATTGAGGAGAATGCCCGCAAGTATTGCATTCCAGGACCGGAGAAAATCCTCTTCGATTTTGAAACAAGATTACCTGCTCTCCAACATCCAGCGTCTCTTTAATTTCAGCGAGCATTCTATCAGAAAAATGCCCTTTCATCTCCTTCTTCTTATATTTGGTTTTTATATCTACAATTTCAATTTCGGGCTCCAGAACATCACCATATCTGCGATTTAATTCTACAAAAGCATATTTATGATGTTGAGCATTAAAATAAGACTCTAATGAAGGTGTTGCCGATCCCAATATGGTTTTTGCTTTGAATAAATTCGCCAAAACTACCGCAGCATCCCGGGCGTGATAGCGCGGTGCGGGATCAAATTGCTTAAACGAAGTTTCGTGCTCTTCATCTACTACAACCAATCCTAAATTAGCAAAAGGCAAAAATATTGAAGATCTCGCTCCTATTACTATACGCGCTTTTTCTGAATTTTCTAAAATATGTTGGTACACCTCCACCCTTTCGTTTACCGAATATTTGCTGTGATAAACTAAAACTTTATCGCCAAAATAGGCTCGAAGTCTTTCTATTAACTGAGTGGTTAAAGCAATTTCTGGCAAAACATAAAGTGCCTGCTGGCCATTTTCAATAACCTTTTCTATCAGTTTTATATAAATCTCTGTTTTTCCTGAGGAAGTAATTCCATGAAATAGACAAACATTTTGTTCTTGTAATCCGGCTTCTATTTCTAAAAAAGCTTGATTTTGAATTTCACTTAACTGAATCCCGGTTTGAAAAGATTCCCCTGAGAAAGTAACCCTATCAGTTTTTTCGTAAAACTCCTCGAGAATTTCTTTTTTGATAAGGCTTTTAATAATTGCGGCTGAAACGCCAGATTTATCACTTAAGTCTTTTACCTTTAAAGGTTTCTTATGCTGTGCTTTAATACTGAAAAAACTCAATAAAGCTTCTTTCTGTTTTGGTGCTTTTTCCAATTCATCAAGAAGCTGATGCATTTTAGTTTCATCATCATATTCAGCATTTAATCTAACATAGCGTATTTTTTTGGGTTTATACTGTTCATAAATCTCCTGATTAAGCACCACCAATCCTTTTTGCACAAGTTGATTAATAACAGGTAATACATTTTTTTTATCTAGAATTTTCATAACCTCCTGGATCTTTATTGAAGATTGCCGTTGTAAAGCTTCTATTACCAGGTATTCTTCATCTTCTAATTCGGCTTCTTCAATATTCGCATCTTTGGTGAGTTGCACAATACTTTCGCTTTCCAATAAAAAAGCACCAGGCAAGGCCGCCTTTAAAACCTCCCCTTCAGCGCACATATAATAAGACGCGATCCAGGCCCAAAATTTTAATTGATGCTCAGTAATTAAAGAAGTTTTATCTAAAATCTGATTTATAGGTTTAGCCTCATAAACCTGTGGTGGATTTTGATGAATTGCAGCGGTAATGGCGGTGTAAACTTTAGATTTACCAAATGGTACAGCTACACGCATTCCCTTTTTTAAAAAATTAGCTTCTGCTTTAGAAATTGCATATGTAAAACGCTTTTGCAGCGGCAATGGTAAAATAACATCTATAAAATACGACATATCTACTAAAGTAAATTACCTCGCGGAAAGCCCAGGAGGCATTAAATGGATTTTTTTTGAAAGCGAGGCAGGCCCCGGAATATTAAAATTTTGATTCCGGAGTAAAATACTCCAGAAAAAACCACATGGCATAAAGTTGAAAAAATAAATATTATAATTTAAGCTTAAGCACTATAAATCTTATTGGTGCGTAAGTTTATTCAAAAATAAAAACCATCCTTAAAAAAGAATGGCTTTTACAGTATTTAATTTCTTAGAAAATTTATTCGGCGCGTTCCCAAACTTTAGTCTTATAGAAAAAAGCGATATATCCACGAACGTTAAGCTTATCGGGGTGTTCCTCATTTACCCAAATTTTCCCTTTATATTCTTTTCCAGATTTTGGGTCAATTAAAGTACCATCTACATATTCGTCACCTTCTTTTTTAAAATCACGAATAACGTTTAGGCCTTCTATAGGCTGATTTTTAAGTTTCCCCGGGCACTCGGTGCATTTACGATCACGATGCTCTTCTTTGGTAATTCTTATTACTTTACCATGAACGGCATCATCTTTTTCATAAATCTCTACAATAGAATTTACACGACCGGCATCATTAACTACTTTCCATTTCCCAAAAACTTCCTGGGCCTGCAGTCCTGAAGATATCAGGATAGATCCAAAAAATAATAGATTAAGTAGGTTAAATTTTATTCTCATTATCTCAAAATTTATTGATTACCCAACATTCCCTTTTTTAGGTCTTTATCAGCCGGTTCATTAGAAAGCCATATTCCAAACAGAGCCTTCTTAAACTCCAACCCTTGAATAGTACCACTTTCTTTTCCATTTTTATAGATTACCGAACCTCTTTCAGGCAGATAAACAAGGTCAAAAATATCCCCTTTATTGATTTCATCTTCAAAAAAGCTGATAAATTTTTTGATCTCGGCAGAAATCGGTGCTGTCTTTCCACCGGTTGCATTTTCAAAACCTTCATTTACCGCATCCATCATTCGTTCACTGGTAATCATTTTGGAAACTATGTGCAATTTGAGTGCCATGGCTTCATCTTTACTCATTATTTCTGTTGCATTCCCAGATTTGGTTTTAAGATAGAGTCCGCCGGCATACATATCCATCCAGAATTTTTCTCTTACTCCCGCTCCATTAAGTACTAGTGTCTCAGAATCAAATTGCAAAGTATTGGGTAATGTGGCGTCACCTATTTCTGTTTGTGCTGAAATTGAGTTTAAGCCGAAAACGGCAACAAATAAAAAGAATATTGTTTTCATGTTTATGTGGTTTTAGGTTGTTAAGTTATTTAATTTTTTTCTTCATTTTTATTAAAGATGCATTTAATTCAAAGCCTAATAGCAATATATTAGAATTTAACCAGATATACACCATTAATATTAACAATGCACCAATCGAGCCATAAAGTTCGTTATAGGTAGAAAAATTTTCTATATACAACCCAAAAAGGTAAGTGAATATTAAAATTAAAAAAGTAGTAAAAAAAGCGCCTATAGAAAAGAATCGAGCCTGGCGTGCTTCTTTGGTTCCAAAATAATATAAAGTAGCTACTGCCGAATAAATGAGTAAAACAAAGACCAAATATTTAACAAAGGCGGCACTAAGCTCACTGAAGCCTATTCCTAAGTCATTAAAATCACTTATTGCATAGGTTAAATAAACCGCCAATATTACGGTGAGCAATAAAAGTAAAGCCATAATAAGCGAAACCCCTACAGCTACCATATATTGCCTTAAAATTGATCTATTGGCATTGGTGTGATAGGAAAATTCAAAACCGGTAAAGATTGCATTTATCCCATTGGTCATTAAAAAAATAGAAACAATAAACGCAATTGAAAGTAGTCCACCCCGCGGAGTATTGGCTATATCCAGAAAAATATCATTAAAAAATTCTGAGGTATTTGGAGGTAACAAAGAATCCATAAACACCAGAAATTGCAGCTGAAAATCGTCTATAAAATTAATGTAAGGAATAAGATTAAGCATAAACAGCAAAAATGGAAAGAGGGCCATAAAAAAACTAAAAGCAATAGCACTTGCTCTGGTAGAGAAAGTTCCTTTTATAATTCCACTGGAATATATTTCCCAAAGATCGTAAAGCGATAAACCATCAAAGCCGGGCAAAATTATCCCTTTGGTTTTATTTTCCCACCAACTTGAAAATTGTTCTATTTTAGATAGAAGGGCTTTTTTGGGAGCCATACATTTATATTGCTTTTAAACTGAGATCTAAATTATAAACCGAATGGGTTAATGCACCACTGGAAATATAATCTACACCACACTCTGCATATTTTCGAGCGGTATCAAGGGTAATTCCTCCGCTAGATTCTGTTAAGCAACTACCATTTATAAGTTTTACCGCCTGTCTTGTATCTTCGTAATTAAAGTTATCTATTAAAATACGATAAACACCAACGCTCTTTAGAATTTCTTCAATTTCCTTTAAATTTCTTGCTTCTACAATAATTTTAAGATCAAGTTGATTTTCTTTAAGATAAGCTTTGGTTTTATTTATAGCTTTTGTAATTCCACCGGCAAAATCAATATGGTTGTCTTTTAGCATAATCATATCATATAGTGCAAACCTGTGATTTTCTCCTCCTCCTATTTTTACCGCCCATTTTTCCAAAGCTCTAATACCGGGAGTTGTTTTTCTGGTATCTAATATTTTGGTATTTGTACCTTCTAATTTTTGAACGAAAGTATTGGTTTTTGTAGCGATAGCGCTCATCCTTTGCATCGCATTCAAAACTAGCCTTTCAGCTTTTAATATAGATTGCGAACTTCCTTCAACATAAAAAGCTACATTACCACGTTCTATAGTTTCTCCATCCTTAATTAAAACTTCAACTTTTAATTTTGGATCTACTTTTTCAAAAACTTTCAGGGCAAAATCAACTCCGGCAATAATCCCTTTATCTTTCACTAATAATTTCGCTTTACCTTTAGCTTCAGCAGGTATACAAGCTAAAGAGCTATAATCCCCATCTCCAACGTCTTCCCTAATAGCGTTTTCTATAATAAAATCTATTTCTTTTTCAAATTCTACTTTTGAGATCATTTTCAATACTTATTTTTGTAAATGTAGCAAAGTCTGCTTAAAATCTACCGAATGACGATAAAATTACTCTGTATAGGAAAGACCGATAATCGGGAGCTGAAGCAACTTATTGAGATCTATAAAAAACGTCTTCAATTTTATAATAAATTTGAAATTGATATTATTCCGGATCTTAAAAAGACAAAAAACCTGGATGAAAAACAGCAAAAAGAGAAGGAAGGTGAATTAATTTTGGCTAAAATTCAGAATTCAGACTTTTTGGTGCTTTTAGATGAAAACGGAAAAGAGTTTTCTTCAGAATTATTTTCTGAATATATTCAAAAGCGATTAAACAGTGGGCTAAAGCAACTTATTTTTGTAATTGGCGGGCCTTATGGATTTTCTGAAGCAATTTATCACAGAGCAGATGCTAAAGTTGCACTTTCACAAATGACCTTTTCTCACCAAATGGTGAGGCTTTTTTTTACCGAACAACTTTATCGTGCTTTTACCATCTTAAAAAACGAACCCTATCATCACCGATAAAACATAACTTATGGAACTTGTATTCGCCACACACAATAAAAATAAACTAGTAGAAATAAAGGCTCTTTTACCACATTACATTAAACTTTTATCCTTAGACGATATAGGCTGCAGTGAAGATATTCCTGAAACCGCAGATACTATAGAAGGAAATGCTATTTTAAAAGCAGAATATGTTAGACATCGTTATGGCTATGATTGTTTTGCAGATGATACTGGTCTTGAGGTAGAGGCATTAAATGGAGAACCCGGTGTTTTCTCGGCCCGCTATGCCGGAGAGGCTAAAAATGACAGCGACAATGTGAATAAACTACTCAAGAATTTAGAAGGCAAAGAAAATAGAAATGCACAATTCAAGACGGCCATCGCATTAAATTTAAACGATAATCAAAATCTCTTTACCGGAATTTGCAAAGGAAAAATAATAGAGGAAAAACGTGGCGACCAGGGATTTGGTTACGATCCAATTTTTGCACCCGAGGGTTTCAAAAAAACATTTGCTGAAATGCGCTTAAGCGAAAAATCAGAAATTAGCCACCGGGGGATTGCCTTTAAGGAGCTAATAGCCTATCTTTCAAAATAAAGGGAGTAGATAGGTGTATATTGCTATCTAAGCCGTACCTTTGCCGCTTATTTAATTTTTTATATGAACAAATTTGAACAATTAGGTTTAAACCCTTCTATTCTTAAAGCAGTCGAAGATATGGGTTTTACAGACCCAAGTGAAATACAGGAAAAAGCGATTCCTGTTTTACTAAATGAAGATACCGATATGGTGGCATTAGCCCAAACCGGTACAGGAAAGACAGCTGCTTTTGGATTCCCGCTTATCCAGAAAATAAACGTTAGTAAAAAACATACTCAGGCATTAATTCTTTCACCAACCCGTGAACTTTGCCTACAAATTACCAACGAATTAAAAAATTACTCAAAGTTTGAAAAAGGTCTTACTCCTGTTGCTATCTATGGTGGCGCCAGTATTACAGACCAGGCAAGACAAATTGAAAGAGGAGCACAAATTATTGTAGCTACCCCGGGGCGTATGCAGGATATGATTAATCGTAACCTGGTAGACATTTCTAAAATAGAATATTGTGTTTTAGATGAAGCAGATGAGATGCTAAATATGGGCTTCTTCGAAGACATTAAAGCAATACTCTCTCATACCCCAAAAGAAAAGCATACCTGGTTATTTTCTGCAACTATGCCTAAAGAAGTTGCAACTATCGCTAAGAAATTTATGCGTACTCCTATTGAAATTACGGTAGGATCCAAAAACCAGGGAACTTCTAATGTTTCTCACGAATATTATCTTGTTAATTCAAGACAACGTTACGAAGCTTTAAAAAGACTGGCAGATGCCAATCCAGATATTTTTTCTGTAATTTTTTGTAGAACAAAGAGAGATACTCAAAAAGTAGCCGAAAAGCTTATTGAAGACGGGTACAGCGCTGCGGCATTGCACGGTGATCTTAGTCAGAACCAAAGAGATTTGGTGATGAAAAGCTTTAGAAGCAAGCAAATTCAAATGCTAGTAGCTACAGATGTTGCTGCTCGTGGAATTGACGTAGATGATATTACACACGTAATCAACTACCAGCTACCCGATGAAATTGAAACCTATACTCACCGAAGTGGCCGTACCGGTCGTGCTGGAAAGAGTGGTGTTTCAATGGTTATTGTGACTAAAAGTGAAATGCGTAAAATAAAAAGTATTGAGCGTATTATTCAGCAAAAATTTGAGCAAAAAGATATTCCTGATGGAATGGAAATTTGCCGCGTACAGCTGTTTCACTTGGCAAACGATATTAAGGAGACAAAAATAAATCACGACATAGATTCGTATTTGCCTGCAATTAATGAAGTATTGGAAGATTTTACTAAAGAAGAGCTTATTAAAAAGTTCTTTTCTGTAGAATTCACTCGCTTCTTTAATTATTATAAGAATTCTGAAGGAATTAACTCTCCCTCTGCTCCTGCAGATGGTGGTGGTTCTGGAGATTCAACACGCTACTTTATCAATGTAGGCGCAAAAGACGATTTTGATTGGATGAGCCTTAAAGATTTTCTTAAAGCAACTCTAGATCTGGGTCGTGACGATGTTTATAAAGTTGATGTTAAGGATAGCTTCTCTTTCTTTAATACCGATGCTAAAAATACGGAGACGGTTTTAAGTACTTTTAAGGACTTTAAACATCAAGGCAGATTTATTAATGTTGAAGAAACTACAGATACCGGCGGACGTGGAAAACGCGGCGGCGGTGGGGGTGGCGGCCGTAAAGGTGGAAAATTCAACAAAGGCGGCGGCAAACCAGATTTTAAAGGTGGTGGTCGCAGACGCTCAGACGATTTTAAAGGTGGTTCGGGAAGAGGAAAAAAATCCGGTAACCGAAGCAAAAACGTAGAGAGTTCTATTAAAAGAAGACGCAATAAAAATTAAATTTACATCTGGCGCCTAAATTATCAATTATGGCATTGTTTTTTATAAGTATTTTATAATTTAGGCGCCAATTGTTATGAGAAAATTCCTTTTTACTTTTTTATTCCTTTTTTTAGCTTTTCAGGCATTCTCACAAGATGTTATTTCAGGAACCGTGATGAACGCTGCTGATGATAAACCTATTGAGAAAGTACACATTGTGAACCTCAACCAGGTGAAAGGTGCTGTTAGTGAAGAAGACGGAAGTTTTAAATTGCAGGCTACCGTTAACGATACGCTATATTTCTCTTACCTTGGTTTTAGATCTATAAAAGTTAGAGTTACTAACGACTGGCTTAAATATGGAAGTGTAAAAGTAAAAATGACGGAGTTAGGAATTGCTTTAGAAGAAGTGGTTCTTAAACCAGTTACCCTTACTGGATATTTAGAGATTGACGCCAGAAACATTCCCATTTATGAAAATAATCGCTACAGTATATCTGGCTTAAATGCAGGTTACGAAGGTGGAGATAATTCTGCGAGTGCGATTTCCCGAACTCTGGGAGCCATTTTTAATCCTGCCGATTTAATGCATAATATCTTCGGAAAAAAACCGAAGCAAATGCGGAAATTGAGGCAAATGAAAGAAGATGACGAGATTAGAAACCTGCTTAGAAATAAGTTTGATAGAGAAACATTAATTGCATTACTTCCATTAAATGAAGTAGAACTTAACGAAATTCTACAAAGATGCAGTTACTCCAAAGATTTCTTGAGATCTGCCAACGATCTACAAATTTTGGATGCCTTAAGTGGATGTTACGAAGAATATAAAGTTTTGCAGCGAGATTAAAACTTTACTTTTTTCTCCATTTTGGTTTTTAAGTTAATCAACCCTTTTTCAATATCCTGCCCCATTAGCTTATTAGGACTATAAAAAAGACTAATTACCGAAAGTGGAAAAGGCAAATTTCCTCTAATTCCCCAAACTACTTTAGACTTACCAGGTTCCAGCTCCTTTACTGCAAAATATGTGAGCATACTTACCTTTACCGGTTTTACAAAAAGTACCCTGGTTTCAAAAACCCTGGGATGTTTAACCTTTATAATTTTTTGAGTGCCTTCCCCTATTCCCTTATTATCTCCTTTCCAATAAATAGCCGCTCCAGGTTTGCCATCTTCTCCTTTTTGCTTTAAAATGGTATTAGGATATTTTGAAAACCAGGGTACCCAAAGTGGATGTTTCCTCAATTGTCTTACGTAGCTAAAAACTACATCGCGAGGAGTATTAATAACCATAGTTCGGCTAATATCATATCTTTTCTTTGCCCAGGCGTGTAGAAAAGCAATAAATGTAATAAACGCAATAAGTAGGTAGAAAAAGAGGGTCATTCGTTAAAATTATTCAACTAAATTAAGCATTTTCTGAATTGTATCGTGCTATTATTGAATCAGAGTTTTTAATACATTTTTTTAGCCATTCATATTTCAGGCTTTCCTTTTCCTTATTAGATAGTTCCCAGTTAATTTTGCTGTTTTTTAATGTGGAAGTAATGTGTTGTAAAACTATAGCTGCTGAAACTGAAATATTGAGACTTTCAGTAAAACCCACCATTGGTATTTTAATCCTACAATCAGCTTCATTCAGGATTTCTTCACTTAAACCATCTTTTTCTGTTCCGAAGAAAATAGCAGAAGGTTTTTCCACATTAAAATCCTCTAGTTTTGTACTTTCTCCATGCGGTGTAGTTGCCACAATTTGATAACCTTTAGCTCTCAATTCTCCAATACATTCTTTTGAATTAGCATAACGATTAACATCTACCCATTTTTGGGCGCCCATTGCTATTTCCCTGTCTATTCTTTTAGGTTTACGTTCTTCTATCACGTGAATATTTTGAAGTCCGAATACCTCACAGCTCCTAATAACCGCACTGGTATTATGAAGCTGATAAACGTCTTGCGTTGCCACGGTAAAATGATTGGTTCGCTGCGCAATTACTTTATTAAATAACTCGATGCGCCTTGGTGTAAGAAAAGTTTCAAGATGAGCCAGAAGCTTGTTTTTTTGCATAGATCAAAATTAAAAAACCCAACACTAAGTTGAGCATTTTAAAAAGGAATATTTTAAAAATTATCTCCTGGATAACTTAGAGACCTATAGTTTGTATCTGCAGATTATTATGCAGATAAAAGTAAAACCCGGCCTTATCGAGACCGGGTTTTATATTATAATTAAAAAATGAGTGTTCTAAGAATTAGAACCAACATTGCCCTGGGCAACAAGCGTTTCTAAATCCTCTGCACTTAAGTGCACATTTAGATAGCCGTCATATTCCAGAAGTCCGTTATAATCTATTGTTTCTCCATCTTCGCCATCAAATTTTGCCACATTCGTCATACTCATTCCTGTAGTTCCATTAACTAAATTTAAAGTAACTGCAATAGCTCCTGGAGCGTCTGCAACAGATCCTACGTGAATATGCGCAGGATGCATTCCACCATCAGGGGTTCCATCTAGCATAATGGTAACCAGGGTTTCACCACTCATTCTTTCTTCAAAAACTACAGAACCACTTATCCCGTCTACGGCTTTCTCATCTAGCTGGTAAGTTTTACTTTCACCTGTTAGTTCATTTGCACCAATATCGCCTTGTGCTACCAGCGTTGGTAAATCTTCTGCACTTAGGTGTACATTAACATAACCATCAAAAGCTAACACATCTTCGTAACCAAACTCGGTATCATCATTAAGCATACCTACATGTGTCATGCTCATTCCGGTAGTTCCATTAACAGGGTTAAATGTAAAGGCTATTGCTCCAGGACCTTCGGCTGCAGACCCCATATGAATATGCGCAGGATGCATTCCATCATTTGGAGTTCCATCTAACATAATAGTGGCTAAAGCTTCTCCACTCATCCTCTCTTCAAAAACTACAGAACCACTTATCCCGTCTACGGCTTTCTCATCTAGCTGGTAAGTTTTACTTTCACCTGTTAGTTCATTTGCGCCAATATCGCCTTGGGCTACCAGCGTTGGTAAATCTTCCGCACTTAGGTGTACATTCACATAACCATCAAAAGCTAACACATCTTCGTAACCAAACACGGTATCATCATTAAGCATGCCTACATGTGTCATGCTCATTCCGGTAGTTCCATTTACAGGATTAAATGTAAAGGCAATATCTCCAGGACCTTCGGCTGCAGATCCCATATGAATATGCGCAGGGTGCATTCCACCATCTGGAGTTCCATCTAACATAATAGTGGCTAGAGCTTCACCACTCATTCTTTCTTCAAAAACTACAGAGCCACTTATCCCATCTACGGCTTTCTCATCTAGCTGGTAAGTTTTACTTTCACCTGTTAGTTCATTTGCGCCAATATCGCCTTGTGCTACCAGCGTTGGTAAATCTTCTGCACTTAGGTGCACATTAACATAACCGTCATAAGCTAATACATCATCGTAACCAAACTCGGTATCATCATTCAATGCAGCAATGTTTGTTTTACTCATTCCGGTAGTTCCATTTACAGAATTAAATGTAAAGGCTATTGCTCCAGGACCTTCGGCTGCAGATCCCATATGAATATGTGCCGGGTGCATTCCGTCATCAGGAGTTCCATCTAACATAATGATGGCTAGAGCTTCACCGTTTACTCTTTTCTGAAACATTATATTTCCAGAGATTCCGTCTACAGCTTTTTCTCCAAGCATGTAATTTTTAGACTCTGCGGTAAGTTCATTTTCGCCGATATCACCCTGGGCAACCAAAGTGCCTAAATCTTCTGCACTTAAATGCACATTGATATACCCATCAAAATTAATAGCTTCTTCGTAGGTAATACCTGTTCCATCATTTAAAGTGGAAAAAGTTGTAGTGCTCATCCCGGTAGATCCATCTATAGGTTCAAAAGAGACGGCTATCTCCCCACCTTCAGCAGCTGTGTTGTAATGAATATGCGCGGGATGCATTCCGCCATCTGGAGTTCCATCTAATGCAATTTCAACAGTAGTACTGTTATCTTCATTTTCCATAAATGTAGCTGTTCCAGAAATAGAAGGATCAGCAACAGAAAAAAGTTCAAAAGATTTTGTTTCTCCTTCAAAATCATCATCAGGATCTACTGCATCATCATCACTGCTGCAGCTCATAAACATAAATGGAAGCGCTATAAAAATAGCAAGTAAAAATTTTTTCATCATCTAAAAATTTAGTTATTAGTAAATTAGGTGCTCAGGTAACAGCATTTATATGGTGTTACTATTACACAATCTACTTATAGATACGGCGGAGTTACTTTTAACGGATGTTAAGGTTTTTAAAAAAGACCCATAAAATTTGTTAAATAAATAATCAGAAAATAATTCTGCAGTCTCAGACTATAACAACGTTTATTTTTAAATTTTAAAGAAGTTTGAAGAGTAAAATCCAGGCAAGAAAACGTTTAAAAAATAAAAGCCCGGCAAAATGCCGGGCTTTTTAATCTAATAAGCATTAGAGAGATTTTATTCTTCAGAAGCATTAGCTCCCATATTCCCTTGTGCAGCAAGGGTTTCAAGATCATCTGCACTGGCGTGTACATTAATGTATCCGTTATAAGTTAGTAAGTCTTCATAAGTAATAGCCTCACCTTCTTCATCCTCAGTACCATCGGTCATAGCGATGTTGGTCATGCTCATACCTGTAGCTCCGTTTACAGGAGTAAAGGTTATAGCGATAGCTCCAGGAGCATCTGCTACAGATCCTACATGAATATGAGCTGGGTGCTCATTTCCATCTACCGTCCCTTCAAGGTCTAAAGTAGCTAAAGTTTCACCATTCTCACGTTCTTCAAATACAGCTACACCACTTACTCCAGCGATGTCCATTTCATTAAGATCGTAGCTTACAGACTCTCCGGTAAGTGCATTTCCACCGATATCGGTTTGCGCCACAAGGGTTGGTAAATCATCTTCGCTTAAATGTACATTGATATAACCATTGTAAGCAACTAATTCTTCGTAAGTAATAGCCTCACCATCTAATTCAGAAACCTCGGTAATACTTTCTCCATCGGTAATTGGATTGAAAGTAACTACAATTTTACCGGTTTCAACAGCAGAATTCATATGAATATGTGCTGGATGTACACTTCCGTCTTCTGTACCTTCTAAATCGAATTCTACGGTAGCAGATCCGTCTTCGTTTTCGTTAAAAGTAACAGTTCCGCTAACGCCAGAATCTCCAATCGTGTTTAAGGTGTATTCTTGTGTTTCTCCTTCAAAAGGAATGTCTACTGCATCATCGTCACTATCACAACTTGCGAAACCTGCGACCATCATTAAAGCAAATGCTAATTTTTTCATTTTTAATCTAATTTTTAAGTTATTAATTTATTCTCTTTCTAGATGCCAATAACAGCAAATGGTTGCGTTATATAATAAGTGTTTCAAAGACTTTAACAGGATAAGAAAACTACCTATTTGAAAATGAGAAGAATCTAAAAATCATTTAACGTTTTTAATTATCTGAGATTAACATTAACTTAGAATCTCAAAAAATTATTCGCTGCATGCAAAAGAAAATAGTAGTGTTAACCGGTGCGGGTATTAGTGCTGAGAGCGGTATAAAAACATTTAGAGATGCCGATGGACTATGGGAAGGGCATGATGTTATGGAAATTGCTTCCCCTGTTGGCTGGGAAAAAGATCAAGAAAGAGTTTTAAATTTCTACAACCAAAGACGTCGCCAGTTACTAACGGTAGAACCCAATGAAGCTCATAAAGCTTTAGCCAAACTGGGAAAACAATTTGATGTAGAAATAATTACCCAAAATATAGACGATCTTCACGAAAGAGCCGGTAGTACTAAAGTTACCCATTTACACGGCGAACTTTTAAAAGCCAGAAGTACCTTTAATGAAAACCTGGTATTAGATTGGAAACAGGATATTAATGTGGGGGACTTCTGTGAATTTAACTATCAACTTAGACCTCATGTGGTATGGTTTGGTGAAGCTGTTCCTATGTTTGAAAAAGCAATGGGGATTGTAAGTGAAGCAGAAATGCTTATTATTATAGGAACATCTATGCAGGTTTATCCTGCAGCTGGTCTGGTAGATTTTGCGCCAAATGGGATACCTATTTTTTTTATAGATCCCCATCCCAATATTTCAGAAAAAGGAAATCTCCATATTATTGCTGAAAAAGCTTCAGTAGGTGTTCCTGAACTTGTAAAGGATTTAACTTCTACTTAAACTCCTAACAGCAAATTCGTGTTGCATTTTGTATTTATAATCAATGTCATTTTATTCTGAAGCCAAGCTTAAAAGCATTTAATCTTAATTAAGGTATAATTATTTAGAAAGAATTAGATAAAAAGAAATGCTGCTGCAGTTTTAAAGATTGGCTGGAAGCAGTATCTTTATGGCTTTTAATTTTTAATATATATCAATGACACCGCTAACAGCCATTTCTCCTATAGATGGAAGATATCACTCCAAAACAAAACAACTTTCAACTTATTTTAGTGAAGAAGCTTTAATAAAGTATAGAGTAAAAGTTGAAGTTGAATATTTTATTGCGCTCTGCGAGTTACCTCTACCTCAATTAAAAGATATTGACCATTCGGTATTTCCCGACTTAAGAGCCATTTATGAAAATTTCACTACTATAGATGCTCAGGCGGTAAAAGAGATTGAAAAAACTACCAATCACGACGTTAAAGCAGTAGAGTATTTGCTAAAAAATAAATTTGATGAATTAGGCCTGGAAAAATCCAAGGAGTTTATCCATTTTGGACTTACATCCCAGGATATTAACAATACTGCGGTTCCATTAAGTTTAAAAGATGCAATAGAAGCTCAATATCTTCCTGAAATTGAAGAAATAATAGCTAAGTTAACACAACTTTCTCAAGACTGGGCTAATGTTCCTTTATTGGCAAGAACTCACGGACAGCCCGCTTCCCCTACCCGATTGGGAAAAGAAATAGAGGTTTTTATAACTCGCCTGGAATCTCAACTAGATCTTTTAAATAAAGTACCTCATGCCGCTAAATTCGGTGGTGCTACCGGTAATTTTAATGCACATAAAGTAGCCTACCCAATTACCGATTGGAAAGAATTTGGGACTAATTTTGTGCAGGATAAGTTAGGCTTACACCATTCATTTCCAACAACTCAAATTGAGCATTATGACCATATGGCAGCTCTATTTGATGCTTTAAAGAGAATTAATAATATTCTAATAGATCTGGATCGTGATATTTGGACTTATGTTTCTATGGATTATTTTAAGCAGAAAATTAAAGAAGGCGAAATTGGTTCTTCTGCGATGCCACATAAAGTAAATCCTATAGATTTTGAAAATAGCGAAGGTAATTTAGGTATTGCAAATGCTATTTTTGAACATTTATCGGCTAAGCTTCCAATTAGTAGATTACAACGAGATCTTACCGATAGTACGGTATTAAGGAATATTGGAGTACCTATGGGGCACACTAGTATTGCTTTTAAAAGCACCCTTAAAGGACTTGATAAATTACTGTTGAATGAAGAAAAGCTAAATGCCGATCTTGAAGCAAATTGGGCAGTAGTAGCTGAAGCGATTCAAACAATTTTGCGTCGCGAAGGATTTAAAAATCCGTATGAAACCCTTAAAGGCCTTACCAGAACCAACGAAAAAATTAATAAAAAGAGCATCGCCGATTTTATTGAAACCTTAGAAGTTTCTGAAACGGTTAAAGAAGAACTCAAAAAAATAACCCCGCAAAATTATACGGGGATATAAGCTAAAAAGAGGTTGTTTGAAAGAGAATATCGTCAATCTGAACTTGTTTCAGATTCTAAGATTATTGAAATTAGACCCTGAAACAAGTTCAGGGTGACGTGAAATTTTCTCAAGCAACCTCTTCAATTAATACTCTAATAATTATTCTGCAATTTCGGTTTTAAACATACCGGTAATTCCTTGCAAACCTGCTACATCTATATCACCCTTGTTTAAGGATTTCATGAACTCCATTAACTTCTGCGGATTCATATCTTCCCCTAAAACACGTGCTACACCAACACCTTTCGTGTCATCATAGCCGTACACAATAATTTCATCTATCGCATCTTCTTCTCCGGTAAAATAAACTTCAGCTTTACGATTATTTGAGCCATATTTCATTAAAAGCTGATATTTTTCATTCTTTAAAATATCGGCTAATTTCACCTTCTCAGCTTCATACTCTTCCTTATTATCCTTTACAGCTAAAGCCAGGACATTTATTTTCTTCACAGTTTCCAGAGTTTCTTTTTGGGTTTCATCAAGCTGTTCGGCATTTGTAAACATACTGGTAGGCACGTCTACCGCTATAAATTTATTATCCTGTTGATTCTCTACATAATATTCCTGTAAACTTGGCTCACTTGCGCAAGAAACAAAAGCTGTAATACCCAATGCCAGACTTACTATTTTTATGGTTTTCATTGTTATTGATTTAAAAGTTATTCTAAGATTTATTTTCTACATTTTTAAGCTCCTCGGCACCAGGTATTTTAAGATCTGATGTTAAACGAGATAGCTGTGAAAGGTCTATTTCTCCCGTAATGCTCAAGATTACCGAAATTGGTTCTCCTTCTTTTTCACCTTCCATAAACATAAAGAGCTCGCTAACATAATTATCTCTTTTTCCACTTTTTGAATAAAAGCGAATGTTTTTACCATCTTCTTTAACCCGCATTAATTGGTCTAAATTATTAGCGTTTAAATAGGACTCTACATCCTTTTGCATCTCACTCCTAACCGAAGCAGTAGTACTGGTAAACATTTTAATTTCATCCAGATTTTCTATAAGTTTTAAATACTCCCGGGCTTCAGGGTTATCATCACTTAAATCTACTTTTGCAAGCATCTTAAACATTTTACTGGTCATTACCATAGCATCTACATCTTTCATGTTTTCATACTTGGCAAAGGACTGGGCCTGGGTTATTATAGGCAACAAGCCAATAATAACTATTAGTGCTATTTTTCTCATAGGTTATTTAGTTTTTATAAATTTATTTTTGGTGTAATTAAATTCTTTTAGATATATAAGATCTTCTTTCCCTTCATTCATTATTTCAGAAACCATTTTTAAAGCCTCCATACTTTTTTGTAAAGCCTCTTCCTTATCCTGAACCGTACCAAGATCACTATCACTCATTTCCAAAGGTTTATTTTGAAAAAAGAAAAGTCCAACTACTAAGATCACACTAGCTGCAATAGCCGTCCAGAGATATTTATTATCCTGCTTATTAGAAGGCAACTGAATTTCTCTTTCGTAGCTTTTCTTATTCTCGATTTCAGAGAAATCAAAAATAAGTTGATAAGGCTTCAAGTTTTCGGGAACTTCATTTGTTTTGAAATAATCCCGAAGTTGGTTCTCCTGAGCCAAAGAAGTCTCCCCAGCCTCATATTTAACCAGTAAATCTTTAATTTTTTGTAATTCCATAATCATGCTTGTTTGTTAAGCGCTCTCTTATTTTTTTTCTCGCCCTTGATAAGGCTACCCTTACCGCAGTACTTTTCATTTTTGTTACTTCCTCTATCTCTTCAAAATCCAGTTGCTCTATATCTCTAAGCTGAAAGACAATTCTTTGTTGTTTTGGTAAATCGGTTACAATCTCCTGTATCCAGTTCATTTCATCTTTAAGCTCTAATCCTCTTTGTGGGGAAATCGACTTATTTTCATAATTTTGATGAACAATTCTTAAATTATTGTTCTTTTTCGCTTTTAATTCATCCAAACAGTAATTTTTTGTCACTGTCATGGCAAAAGCTTCAAGATTGGTATAATCCTTGAACTTATCCTGTTGATTCCACAATTTTAGAATCACATCCTGAGTAGCATCTTCTGCCGCTTCTTTTGAAACAAGCAGTCTTAATGCAAGCCGGTACATTTTATCTTTTACCGGGTTAATTCGCTCCAGGAAAGCTTGTTGTTTCATGTATGCTTGGTTTTAATAACCTTCTTACCATTTAAACGATTAGCGGCAATAATTGTTACAATAGGATTTCGATTTTAATTATTTGTGGGTATTTTTAGCAATCTAAAACAAACTTAACATTTATGAAGTTTAATAAACTAATTTTATTTTTAGGCTTATCGCTTATAATTTTAAGCTCTTGCTCTAAAGACAATGATGATGAACGCTTTCCTGTAGTAATAGGTGAAAAAGGCCCTAATCTGGAAATCGAGAATTATCTATACAATGCCATGAGTATTTTCTATGTATACGAGGCCGATGTTCCCGAGCTTGATGAAAATTATTTTGATTCTGAAGCCGATAAAGATGAATGGCTCGCCAGTTTTGACTCGCCAGAAGATCTTTTTAATGAAGGATTAAAAGTTCCCGCGCCAAAAGATCGATTTAGTTTTATTCTGGACGATTATACTGTCCTGGAAAACAGCCAAAGTGGTATTAGAACCACCACCGGTATGGATTACGGACTTGTGGCTTATGATGCAAATGGAGTTTTTGGATACGTACGCTATGTAATACCGGATAGCCCGGCTGATGAAGCCGAAGTAAAAAGAGGTATGCTTTTTACACAAATTGATGGTGAAGACATGACCAGAAGTAATTATCAATCGCTTTTAGCCAGAGATGGTTATGAAATTTCTTTAGCTGAAGTAAATGAGAATGTAATTAGTGAAACCGGTGAAACTATTGCATTAACTCGCAGAGAAATTACCGAAAACCCGGTTTTACTGGCAAAAACCCTTGATGTAAATGGCACAAAGGTAGGTTACGTAATGTACAACTCATTTACCGCCGATTTTGACTCTGAGTTAAATGCTGCTTTTGGAAAATTAAAAGCTGAAGGTGCACAAGCACTTGTACTTGACCTTCGTTATAACGGCGGTGGAAATGTAGAAACTGCAGTAGATCTTTCCAGTATGATTACCGGACAATTTGAAGGGGAGATTTTTTCTAAACAAAGATGGAACGATCTTTTACAGAGTGAATTTACCCAGGAAGAACTGGTAGACCGCTTTAACGATAAAATAAGAACAGACGAGGCTATTAACAGCCTAAACTTGAATGAAGTTCATATTATTGGAACCAGTTCTACCGCTTCGGCCAGTGAATTAGTGATGAATGGACTTTCACCTTATATAAATATGGTGCATGTTGGTGATACCACAGTTGGTAAATTCCAGGCGGCAGCACCGTTATATGATTCTCCAAACTTTAACCGGCAAAATAGAAACCCTAATCACACCTATGTTATCCAACCCTTAATATATGAGTCTAAAAATGTAAATGAAGACGCTTATTACGAAATGGGGTTAATACCTGATATTGCGGTTAGCGAGGGCTTTACCAACCTTATAGAGTTAGGATCTCCTGAAGAGCCTATGCTTGCTGCAGCTCTTGCCGATATTACCGGCAATAAAATGATGATTCCAGCCGTTTCTTATGACTCCCAATTTACCAAGATTGGAGAAAGTGAAGAGACTAATATTGATTACCAGAGAATGTATGTAGACGAAATTCCTGTAGAAATAAGACAGAAAGCTGTGGAATTAAAGAAATAATTTCAAGACTTTATAGAATACAAAAAGCCCCGTTTCAACTAAAAAACGGGGCTTTTTTATGATGAGCAATTAACAGAAAAACGACAGTTAATCGTTAAAGTAGAAGCCATTAGGGCCTACTCCGACTTCTATATTTTTGATAAGTTCTCCGTCTAAGCTATAAATTTCAATAAAACTGTTTGAGCCAAAATTACCATCAGCAATAAAAATTCTTTCATTTTCAACGTTAAAACCATACATTCTTATAGATCCTGAACGTGATTCATACTCAAATAATGGCTCTTCAGCCTCGGTTTCATCTCCTTTTCCAATAACATAAACACCTTCGTTTATAGTATAGTATATTTTATCATTTTCAATTTCCATTTTGTTAGCCTTCTCTTCCTTCAGTTCTATAGAAGAGATAACTTCACCTGTTATCAAATCAATCTTCTCTAATTTCGATTTACTCAAAGCATATATTAAACCGTCTTCAATATCAAAATCTGCCAGGCCTTCATTAGTTATAAAGGTTTTTTCAATTGTATTATTTGCAGGATTTATAATACTAATATCTTTTCCTAATCGATAAAGAGAATTCTGAACATAAAGCAATCCGTCTTCTTCAATTATTTTTCCTCCAACATTATTCAATGCAATATTTTCTTCAACTTCCAAAGTTTCTAAATCAATAACGGCAATATAATCATCGGTGGTAGTACTAAAAGAAGCCTGGTTGGTTACATAAGCTTTACCATTTTTTACTACACCATACATCGGTACCTCTAGCCCACTATCAACTTTACCAACAAGTTCCAGGGTATAACGATCTACAATAGTAATAAGATTAGATCCGTTTGAAATTATATATGCAAGATTTTCCTCAAAAAAGATAGATTGCGCAAAGGACCCAAGATCATCATTTTCATTTAAGTTCTGATAAATGTTATGTTCTATGGTTTGTAAATCTTCGCTAATGTAAGTTAAGGTTCCCGCAGCCTGGCTTCCCTCATTCAGTACAAAAAAACCATTGGTATAATCTCCTTCTGCTTGTGGTCCATCAGGATCAACAATATCATCATCACTACTACAGGAATTTAATAAAAGCCCTCCTATTAAGGCCATAGACAATAGTTTACTAATTCTCTTCATTATTTAAAAATTTAGGTTTAGGTATATATTAAAATTTCTACCGGGCATCCACCGGTTTTCTACACTTTGGTATGCTTCATCAAAAATATTGAGTACTCTTGCCCCAATTTTATAGCTATGTTTTTTTCCAAAATCATAGCCTATTCCCAAATTTGAAACGGTATAAGCATCCATATTATAACGGGAATTATTGTCTGATCTGGTAAAGGCTTCTCCATTATATAAAAGCTGATAATCCAGGCTTAAATTTTTAAAAGAATAGGTAAATGCCGCCGTAGTTTTATGAAAGGGTACATAAATAAGCTGGTAGCCAGAACTCATATCTTCTGAAACGGTGTAAGCATAGGTTGCTGAAGCACCTATAAAATGATTTTTTAAAATTTGTTCCTGCCACTTAGCAAGTACTTCAAAACCATAGGTTTCCACTTTTTCCTCATTAAATGGACGCCAAACGCCATTTTCGGAGGGCAGCCAGTGTATCATATCATCAATTTGATTATAATATCCGGTAAGGCTAAATTTTAAATTTTTATATTTTAAATGATTTCCAAGTTCTACCTGGTTAGATGTTTCGGGATTAAGGTTGGGGTTGCCGGCTCCAGCCCAATAGAGGTCATTATAGGTAGGTATTCTAAAGTTTCTGGAAGCATTTATTTTGAAACTATAAAAATTGTTTAAATCATAATTTAACCCTGCCGAAAACAACAACGGACTCTCATAGTTATTAGTAACTTCTTTTCTCAAGCCAAGTTCGTACTGTAGTTTCTTAAATGGCATGTGTTTCAACAATAATGCAGAAGAAAAAATATTTCTGGTATTATCAGTAATTCCCGACCCGGTTCCATCGGTATAGGTATTGGTTAATACAGCATTAAACTGTATCTTATTTGAGGTAGCGTACTTTAAATCATACTTCCCAATAGTAGTCTTTGCTGCTCCATACGTATAATTCCTAGAAGATATATTTGCATAATATCTATAATTTTCATCTAGATAGGCTAACCTGGCTATCGAGATAAAACTTCCAAATTCACTAACCCATTCCAGCAAATTTCTCGTGTTTAAATTGCTATATTTTGTTCTGGTTTCAGAAGGTCTAATCAATGAAAAATGCCGTTCGCCTTCAAAGACTTCACTATAAAATTTTAAGGTGTTTTCCTCATTAAACCTATATGCCATCCCAATATTCAGATTAATGTTATAGAAGCTTCCATTCTCGTTCTTCCTTTCTTCCATTGGCCATTCATAATCATTATCTGAAGAATTTCTGGCAAGGGCGGCACTTAAGCTCCATTTTGTGGTTGAAGTTTTGATTTTATAACGGGCATCCAAAGTGTTAAAACTCCCATATTGCAAAAAAACATCCTGTTTTGTTTTTCCGCTAAAATTAAGATTAGTATTTAAATGAACAGTCCCACCAATGGCTCCGGTGCCGTAAACTACGCTTCCACCTCCACCACGAACACTAATATTATCAAATCCGCCGGCGTTTAACGTATTAAAATCGGTTTGACCATTAAATTGAGAATTAATATTAATACCATTCCATAAAACCGCGGTTTGAGCTGCAGTTGTCCCACGAAAAGATGGTGAAGAAACCATTCCCAGGCCATTTTCTTTAAAATAGATATTGGTATTAAAATTTAAGGCTGAAGTAAGCAGTGCCCCGTTTTTCTTTAAAATTGAATCGTTTAAAACAGTAACCTGCTGGCCCGTAGAAAAATCTTTCAATTTGGTATCGGTAAGGAACACCTCATCCAAAACGTTTATAGTATCGTTTTGAGCCAATACAGGCAAGCCACAAAGCAAGCCAAGAAATAAAATATAAAACTGTCTTTTTTTCATCTGCCCCTGACTTTTATCCCGAAAGTCTAAGAATTAATTGGTTATATTCTGGCAGGTCTCCTGGCTCGCGTCTTGTTGTTTACCTTCCCATGCCGATAGCTATTGGCGCAGTGGTTTTTGAAGTGATAACAACAAGCATTCTGATCTAAAATCAGAACTTAGCTTACAGTTGCGGGAACAGCTCAGGCTTAACAAAAGTTAGAAGGAAGAAGTTTGAAATACGAATAAAATATTCTTGCTTCGTATTTTGTACTTCTAACTTCGTACTTTTTTCCTGATTCCCTTTTAATCGGCGTGATACAATTCACATCCGAACCAAAAATTTCAACGCGAAATTAAACATTTATCTGAGTTGAGGCTATTAAATTCTAAATAATATTACTTTTGAAAATTCCTATTTGTAAGAAACTTTGAAATATTTTGATCCAATTAAACCTATTTCAGTCTTATAAAATGCGGGAAAGTAAACTACCTCGGGCAAGCCCACGAGGCATTCGTTGGAAACAAATTTTTAATTTCGAGGCAAGCCTCGGGGTATTACACCCTTTGGCGGTGCCAATAAAATTTAGTTAATTTCATTTAACCTAATAAAGATGAAAATAAAGCTTACAAAAGCCCTTAGTTTTTTTATCCTATTCATTCTATTCACAGCTTGTAAGAACAATCAAAATGAGCAAAAAACTGATTCAAAAAATCTTGAAAAAGAGCTTGAATTAAGTCATGCTAATAGTTTTAGTATCAAAACTTTTGATGATTTCTACCTTATAGAACTAAAATCTCCCTGGCCTAATGCGAAAAAGCCTTTCACCTATCTTCTTTTTAAAGAAAATGCTGAAATTCCCAAAGATTTGGAGTACGATCAAAAAGTGCAAATTCCAGTAGAAAAAATGGTTGTCACTTCTACTACACATATTCCGGCATTAGAAGCTTTAGATGAAGAAAGCAGCCTAATTGGTTTTCCCGGACTCGATTATATTTCTTCTAAGAATACCAGGAAATTGATCAATTCAGGAAAAATTAAAGAACTGGGTAAAAATGAAAATATCAATACAGAAATACTTTTAGATCTTGAGCCCGATGTAGTTATTGGTTTTGCCATAGATTCTAATAATAAAACCCTGGAAACTATTCAGAAGATGGGAATTCCGGTGATGTACAATGGCGATTGGACAGAAAAAACACCACTTGGAAAAGCAGAATGGATCAAGTTCTTTGGTGCTTTTTATGACAAATTAGATCAAGCCGAAGTGAAGTTCAAGTCGATTGAAAACGCTTATATTGAAGCTAAAAAGTTAGCGAAATCTTCAAAAGAGACACCAAAGGTTTTAAGTGGTGCAATGTATAAAGACCAGTGGTATTTACCATATGGAAATTCGTGGCATGCACAATTTATTAAAGACGCCAATGCCAGTTATGTATACACCAACACCCAGGGAAATGGCAGTATGGCACTGTCTTTTGAAAGTGTTCTTGAAAAGGCCCAGGACGCCGAGTTCTGGATAAGTGCGGGACAGTTCACTTCCTATTCACAACTCCTAGAAGAATCTCCACATTACCAGCAATTTGAAGTAGTACAGAAAAAAAATGTATATAGCGTTAGTTTAACAAAAGGCGAGACCGGTGGTGTTATTTATTTTGAACTTGGCCCACAGCGCCCAGATTTAGTGCTTAAAGACCTGGTTTCTATTTTTCATCCAGATGTACTTCCAAATTACGAAACTACATTTTTTAAGGCTCTGGAAGAGTAATTACTGTATATTGAGGTTTAAAAACAGTTTTTATTGCTCGCTAAGTAAACTACCTCGGGGCAAGCCCACGAGGCATTCGTTGGAAACAAATTTTTAATTTCGAAGCAAGCGTCGGGGTATTACACCCTTTGGCGGTGCCAATAAATCATTATCATTCTTCTTTAATTTTATCTCCTCATTTTATTTCAGATATTTACAGCGAAATAAATAACCGGCCTTGTTACAGTCTCAAAAATATATCCTCCCGCTTTTACTCCTTTTTATAGGAGTAATAGTGCTTGGTTTCTTAAATATAAGTTTAGGATCGGTAAATATTCCTCTTAAAGATGTAATCGCCTCTATTTTTAACCTTGAAGTTTCTAAAGAAACCTGGCGATATATAATTGTAGAATATCGCCTACCAAAAGCAATAACGGCAATAATAACGGGCTCTGGATTAGCAATTAGCGGACTGTTAATGCAAACCTTATTTCGAAATCCGCTTGCAGGACCTTATGTTTTGGGCTTGAGTAGTGGAGCAAGTTTAGGTGTAGCCATTGTAATTATGGGAGCCTCGATTTTTGGAGGCGCTTTTGCGGGAATATTACTATCAAAATGGAGTCTTGTTGTTGCTTCCAGTTTAGGAAGTTTATTGGTTCTCATTGCTGTAATGTTAGCTTCAATAAAACTTAGGGATACCATGGCTATTTTAATTATAGGCTTGATGTTTGCCAGTTTAACTGCCGCAGTGGTAAGTGTACTTTCCTACTTTAGTCCTGCAGCGCAATTACAACAATATATATTCTGGTCTTTTGGAAGTTTGGGAGATCTTTCCTGGAACGAAGTTGGTATTTTGGCTGTGTTTTGGTTGGTAGGTTTAGTTCTCGCTATGTCCTGTATAAAGAATCTGGACACCCTGCTCCTTGGCGAACAATATGCAAAAAGCCTGGGGGTAAGTATTCAAAGAAACCGACTTATAATTATTATTGCTACCAGTTTACTGGCTGGGAGTATTACCGCTTTTGCCGGCCCTATTGCTTTTGTTGGTTTAGCGGTTCCGCATTTAATAAGGCAGGTAATTCCGGTAAATAATCACCGAATTTTGGTTCCGGCGGTTATTTTAGGAGGATCTGCATTAATGCTAATTTGTGATATTGCAGCTCAATTACCGGGGCAGGAATATACCTTACCCATAAATGCCATAACTTCGTTAATTGGAGCACCGGTAGTAATTTGGCTTTTAGTGCGTAAACGAAAATTTTTATTCTGAAATTGAAGCAAAACGAACAACATAGCATCCTTAAAACCACTAACCTGGATATTGGTTATAATAGCAAGGCAGAAAAAACTATTATCGCTGAAGCTATTGATATTGAAGTAAACGAAGGGGAACTCGTTGCGGTTATAGGTGTTAATGGCGTTGGTAAATCTACATTTTTACGCACATTAAGTGGAGTTCAGGATTCGTTGAAGGGACAAGTTTTGGTTAAGAATCAAAAAATTCAGCAAATTGATTCCTTAAAATTAGCTTCTTTAGTTAGCCTGGTGCTTACCGAACAACCAATTTCTAAAAATTTAAGCGTTTTTGAATTAGTAGCCCTTGGCAGGCAACCCTATACCAACTGGATTGGCCGCTTAAGTAAAAATGATCTACGCCAAATTAAAAAATCGCTGCAAAATGTTGGTATTGAAGACTTGCAAAACAAAAAATGTTACGAGTTAAGCGACGGGCAATTACAAAAAGTATTAATAGCTCGTGCTATTGCGCAAAACACGCCCCTGGTTATCTTAGATGAACCTACCACGCATTTAGATCTATACCATAAAGCTTATGTGCTTAAATTGCTAAAAAAACTGACCAGAAAAACTAATAAAGCCATTGTTTTTGCCTCCCATGAAATCAATCTTGCCATTCAGCTTTGCGATAAGATTATTCTAATGCAACACAAAAAAGTGACTACAGGTTCACCTAAAGAACTCCTGGAATCTGGCGCTTTCTCTACGGTTTTTCCTGAAGGTCTAATCATTTTTGATAAAGCTTCAGCTTCTTTTAAAATAAATCCTTAGTTATCTTTTAGAAAATATTTTAAACCAAATGTAAAGTTGTTGGAATAAAAGTCTTTCAGGGTATAAAATTCCGCCTGGGCATTAAAATGAAGATATTTTGAAATTGGCCAGATCATATTTCCCCGGTATCGCTGAAATTCATCAGAAAAAGTATCTAGAAAATACCCGGCATCCAGATTTAGCTTCCAAAAATTATTTTTATCTAAATATTCGTATGCTAGCCCCATTCCGCCATATAATCTTTCATCTAAAGTCCAGTAAGGGTATCCTCCTGTTCTATTTGAATTCCCCAGCATTCCTGAAACTTCAGTATAAGGTTTAAACTTAGATTTATCGTTAAGATCTATGTCCATAGAAATACTGGTTAAGGCCTGTATATCCTGAACATCATCACTATAATGATTCCCCTCCAAATAGAGAATAGCACGAAATTTTTTCTTAAACTGAAGTTCTTCGTAAATATTCAATTGTGTTTGGTAAATATCTAAAGCGTAAGCGGGGCCTGTAACAGCCGGTTTTCTGGAAAGTTGGGCTGAACTATACAAGCTATCTATAGAAATAGATGCTGAAGCTTGTAAATGGAAATAAGCTTTTCCCGCATTATTAAATTCCAGCCGGGTACCAAATCCGTAATTAAACTTTTGCAGCCTCTCACGAGATTTAAATCTATAAATAAAGCCCGGTAGCTGCTCATCTATATTATTTACAAAACTTTCCTGAAGTGGTATAGCATAGGCACTATAATAGCTAAGCCCAAATTGATGCTGATGTAACTTTTTATCGCGAATGCCATAAACAGCTTCGGTACCAAAAGAAGTAGGATCTAACCTATCGCTAATAATATTACTTTCTACCCTCACAAAATCTCCTTCTGTAATTCTTAGGTTATGCTTTATTTGCGCAGCCACTTCCGGGTAAAAAAGTGAAGAATAGTCGCTTAGCAAAAGTCTCTTTTCTTGAGAACTCAAATAAAGTACATCCTTGTTAAGTTGTCTTCTTAATCTATCTTTATTGCGCGATAGTGATAATTTAGAAGCTATTTCCCATGCAGTTTTAATATTGCTCCGACCCATATAATATTCGGTCATAAAAACCTGAATAATCTCGTTTTCCCCTGGATTGTTTTTTTTAGAATAATTAGCGTATAACCGCTCTACTTCTTCATAATTTTTTAGCGCATAAAACCATTGCATTCTTTCAACCAATGGAAAATTTGGTTCGCAGGCAGACCACTCTAAAGCTTTTCTAAAACTTCCCTGGTTGGCATAGGTATAGGCTATTGTTGCAGCCAGAGGTTTAAGATCTTTGCTACAGGCTTTGATTTCAAGTAATTCACGGGCTGCTTTTTTATCGTTATCAGCAATTAGATATTCTATATAAAGTGGAAAATTCTTTTCTTTAAAAATTTCATAATTGCCAGATTGTAATCGCCAATCATCAACTACTTTTTCGCTAATTTCTTCACTACAATTTGACCACAAAATAGCCTGCTTATAATCTTTTGCATCAGCAAGGATCCAGGAAACAGTATAAGCAGCAAATTTAAAATCTTCCCGGCAAGGCTCAACATTCTTCACTAAATGCAAAGCCGCTTCAGGATATTTTTCATTTAAAAGCGATAAATAACTAAACCTATCTGCTCCAGAGCTAGTATTTTCTATTAAGCCTAATAATTCATCACGAGTTAATTGAACCTCGGTATTACTTCCAAAGTATCCAATAAAGTCCCTTCTAAGTTTAATATTTTCTGGATTTAAGTCTATCTGCCTCAACATCCATCGCTTCCTGGTTTCCAAATTTGGGTAATCACTTTGTGTGGTAAATTCTGAAGAAAGTTTTACATATACCGAAGAGTTATTTTTGGAGTATTTTTGTTCTAGCAGTGGCCATATTTCGTCCTGACGATTTTCCCAGCCCAAATACTTAAATAAGCTTAGCCAGTTTTCTTTATTGTAATCATCACTTTTTACAATTTCAGACTTTAATTCATTAATATTCTTTTCAGCATCATTATCCTCAAAGTTTTCAGAGGGTTTCACTAAAAGATAAGCACTATAGTCCTGTGGTAATGAACCTAGTAAATTTCGAGAAGATACATTTTCAAATTTAGGTAAGCTTAGTTGTTTTTCTAGAGTCTGAATATTGTAGAGGAAACCTTCAAAAAGGGAAGTTTTGGTATATTTCAGCTTATTGCTTTTAAGATAAGCTTCCATTTTCATACTATTTTTTTCAGAAACATAAGCAAACCAGAAATTTTCATTTTCAACTGAATTTTCAGTCTGTGCCGCTACCTGAACAGTCTTCTCTGTTTCTGAGAATTCGTAAGAAGTTTCCCGCCAGTTTTGGGTGATTTTTGCAGCTTCTGAAACCTTTAAAAACCGAATTAAAGGAAAAGTTTCTTTTACATTTTTTATATAATCCCAAAATCTTGGAAATAAACCTGGAGATCCATCTTCTGAAACTCTCCAACCATAACTATTTATATTACGCAAGGCGTAGTCTCCCGCACTTTCTAGAGGTTCTTCCCCGGGAATTTGATAAATATCATCTGGGTGGATAAAATGCGTCCAAATACCGGTATAAAGATATAGGGATTGTTGGTTAAACTCTCTGGTAGACGTCATAGCATAACCACTACTAATTCTGGGGAAATTAAAAAAGTGGTAATTATAAGGTTCAGGATCAAATTCCCGGTCCCCGCCTTCCTCAAAATCTCCCAGATAGATACTGGCATTATAAACAATACTGGGTATATTCTCTTCTAAAGCAACAAAACCGGTACTATCTATAATATTTGAAGGCGGCACGTATGATACTGGCAACCTACCATAACCTCTTGCAGCCCAACGTTTTTTAACCGCTTGCAAACTTAGTCCCATATAACTTTTATTAGGCCAATCGGCCTGGGTAAGCGAAACGTGATTATAACCGTGTAACTCAATTTCATGATTAGAGTTTTTTATACTAATCATCAATTTATCGGCTCCATTAGCTCCGTTTAAAATTGATCTTTCCCATTCCCTGAAGTTAAAAGGTGGTGAGGTATGATTAGAATAGTCAAAACACACATAAGCTGAGTAAGCAATATCTTCTTCCTTTGCCAGTTTTAACATATCTTTCCACCAGACTTGAGAATAAAAATCTGCCTGACTTATATCCATTTCTGATTGGATAGGCTCCATTTTTGCGTTATAAAGTGGTGCAGGAAAATCATCTAACATAATACTGGAAGCATTCGCTATAGGATAAGGCACTCCTTCCAAACCTTCTAAAATTGCGGCAAAGAATAATCCACGCTCTTGCTTTTGGGAAAATTGTTCGGTATTAAAAGTAATGACTGAACCTTTTCTAATTTTATTTTTAATAATGAGTGGGTAATCTTCTTCTGAAATAGAAGTTGCTAAAATCTCTACATCTTCCCTAAAATTATGTTGTTTCAAACCATAATGCGTGGTAAGGCTTTTATAATCCTTTCCTTTAAATCCAGGGATAAAGTCTGTTTTAAATAGAAATCCCTGGGCTGTAGTATTTATTTGTAAATCTGCATCATCTTTTACTCCAGCTAAAAATCCAAAGTTTTTATCTATTCCAACCGAAGGAATAAAGATGTGACCACCCTTAGCAACAAAATTTATGAGAAAATCCATTGCCTTTCGGTTTAACGGCGCAAGATTATAAACAACTATTACCTTAACCGAACCCGGTACGTCGGGGTTTTCATTAAATTCATCACTTTTTATTTCTCCAAAAGGTATTTTAGCATAGTTAAGGGTCTTTCTAATATGTTTGCTGTTTTTTGCACTCAAATCATTCCCAGGTTGCATTATATAGGCCACCATAGGCTTATTGCTCATTTTATCGTAGACCACTTTAGGCTGGCTTTCTGCGACATTGGGATCTTCAACATCATCTTTACAACCCGTAAAACACAGAAGCAAGCAGAAAGCGGTATATTTTAATAAATTGATTGGTAATTTTATTTTCATCAAAATAGTAGTTCATTAATATTGCTGGCGCGCGGTCTATTTGCTATCTGGTAAACCTCTAAAAGATTCGTTTTATAATAAACCTTTACCGCTCTACCTTTGGCTTCTAGAAGATCTATTCTTTCTTGTGTTAACAATTGTTGTGTTTTAAATTCCCCTTTCCTCCCCCTATTGTTCTCCCTTAAATTTTTATAAATAAAGACGAACATGGTTTCAGGCAAAATTATATCAGGATTATTCTGAAGATAATCTTCATTATTTTTATATCTATTGAATTTTCTATCCCGTTGTATATAGGTTTCGTTGAAGTAATCGTAATTATAATAATAGTGATTGTTGTTACTAAAACTAAAATAGGGCAAAGAATTTACCACGGCATAAGAATAAGGTAGGTTTTCAGATTGTATCTTTGAATAGGCTTCAAAAACATTATTTTCTGTTTTATTAGCTTCAAAATTTAAAGTAGCAGATGAAGGAAATGTAAAGATTGCTATTCCTAGAATTACCGCAGCTCCACTTACAACTTCTACGATGGTAATTAATTGGCTTTGTGTTTTAAAAATGGAGATAAGATTTACTATGATGTTTAGTATAATCCCGAAGAAAATTGGAATAAATACACAAAGTAGCTGACTTAAAAGATCCAGGTCCAACAAGACTTCATCTATATGATAAAGTCCAAATAACACATTAATAAAAATTAAAAAAATAAGGCTCGCAAGCCATTTATGCGGTTTTCTTATATATTTAAAAATTGTGATTAATAAAAATACAATACCTGTAACCTGGTAATAATAGATAAGTTCTTTAAATGGAACTACCAAGCTAGGATTATAGGTGTACGCATCAAAAGAAAAGAGATTGGAAATAACAAAAGCACCAATATCCTGGTCTTTTATAATGGCAGCTACTCCATAAATAATCGCAATAAGGCTCAAAGAAGAAAGATATGCCAGAATAACCTGAAATACCTGTTTAAGATTATTCTTGAATTTAAAAAAGAACAAAATAAACAGAAAAATTGGGACAATTAAGAGCCCTACAAACAAGTCTAGAATTAAAATAGTGGTAAAAAGAACAACAAACCACCCAAATATCAGCTTTCTATTAAAGCGAAAACTTTGCGGATAAATACCAAAAAACATAGTAGGCACAGCAATAATTAAAGCCGTAAAAACCGATTTATGTTCAGCAAGTAAATCTATATTTATGGGTAAAAACCCGTATAGCAAAGCAAAACTTAAACCGGCCAGTATTCCTGGAGCGTGTTTCCGGGAAATTTTATAAACTACCCAATAGATAATTAGAGAAAGTAAAGCAGATTCTAAAAGTCCAAAAGATTGTAAAGCCTGTGCATTTGTGATATGCGTTAATTTCGCATAGAGATTTATAATTAAATAATCTCCCATCATTTCGCCGGGATGAAAAAACCAGGTTTTAAAAGATAAACCGTTTACCAGGTTTAACTTATTGAACCAATCATAAGAAAGGGTAAACACATCTTCATTAAACATTGAACTCCTGGAAATATAAGTTACTACAGGTAATAAAAAGCCAATAGCCAATTGCCAGTTTTTATGAAATTGAGACAAGCCTTCTCCCCTGTTTTTATACTTAGGCTTAATAATATTATCTCTATCCAGAAAACTTTTTCGTTTTTCAAGTTTTATTACCGCATATAAAATAGTACGTGTATAGATTCTTTGTAATTGATCCTTTATTGGTCTCTTATAATTAAGGTTCATAAAGGTCAAGGCTATAAGCCCAATTACAATACAAATTATTACAAAGAGATCAAATGTATTGGTGAGCACCAATATAAAGCCTCCTAAGAGCACAGCAGAAAGAATTAAGGTTATGGTAGGAATTAAGAAGTTTAGTGCTGTTTGCGCAGAGACCCGGGCAGAAATAATTCTATGTATTAATAGAATTAATACAAAAAACATAATAATTCTTAAGGGTCCGGTAAGTAGGTAGGGCTCTAAAAACATAATTAATTTCAGTTTTTATCAGGAATGCTTTGTAAATCTACTTTCCCAATAAAATATGGCCAGTTATTTTCCTGCAATCTATAATCAATAGCTTTTTTTAATTTTTCAGTATCAGCATATTCAATTAAAATTACGGGGATTTTATAATCTTTATAAGCATTTTTAAGTTCGTTTAGAAGCCTTAAAAATGTTTCGGCTTCACGTAACTGATACTTATTTGTCTTAAAATCATAGTTGGTTACAACACTTTCTTTGGCAACAGAATTTATATAGGGATGGGTATCTTCAATTATTGAAACACCTGCATTTTGCATTAGATAAATATCTGGAAAAACTATTTTCACTGTTTTCAAAAAGTCTAAAAGTGCTTGTTTTTTTCCAGGTGTTGGGCCAAATATGGTATAGTTATCTATATTATCCAGGAACATTCCATCAAGTCCTTTTTTCATATTAAAATTAAAGATATTCATAAGAGATTCCCTGGTTTCTTCATTTTCAATATCTAGAATATGACTATTCCAGATTTCATTTTTTCCCAGTGAATAATTCTTTATTTGCGGAAAATGAGCTGCAGATTCATTAACCTCACCTAGACTTATATAACCTAAAACCGTATTATTTTGCTGTTTTAAAACCCGTATATCATCACTATCAAAATGAGCACTCTCTAGGACTACTATTTCATAGCCAAACACATCTTTTGGATAAAAATCACCATAGGTAAAAAGTACCTGCTTTTCTTTGGTAAGTTGTTGAGCCACCGCCTGAGCAGTTTGGAGAAGAATTGCGCCTGTAATCATGAAAATTTTAATAAGATGCATAGTAATAATAGTCCAGATTTTTAAAGAAACTGTATGTTTCCCTTGTAGTGAGTAGCATAAAGACCAGGGAACCTACCAACATGCCAATTACGCTATATTCATAAGAAACCCATCGGCTTAGCAGAATTCCTATTATAAGATTTATTAGAAAGGCAATAACAATAGTAAGCAGGGGCTTTCTATGCTGCCCTAATGTATAAAGATATAAAACGTTAAGCATACCAAGGCTTAGAAATAGATAGCCTACACTTCCCAAAATACAAACTCTAAGACTTAAAGCACTAAGACTTTCATCAAAACCTGAAGAATATCCCCAGGGCTGTGTAATCAACAAGTATAGAAAAACTGCAACCCCCAAAGCACTAAAGGCAAATAAACGCAAATGCTTAAAGTACATTTTCTTCATTTTATCATTAAAAGTTTGAAACTGTGAGTACTTAGTTTCTAGCTGATGAAAATCCATATGTCTTATGTAAGAATGAATGGCATATTCCATTACGCCCCCTAAAAGAAAGAAAATTAGAATTGCGAGATCCATACCTATTTCATAATCTTTTTCATAATAAATAATATATGGGATATCACGGTTTAAGGTAGAAGACCAGGCTACAAGCCTATCCAAAAAAACAAAAGCAAAAAGAAATGTACCATAAAGAAAATAATTAAAATTTCTATACAAGGAGAGCATTACCTTAGGTTTCTTTTTTTCGGCTTTTTGTTCTTTAAGTTTATATTGAAAAAAGAAATAAATAAACCCCACAGAGATTAAAGAGGCTGTAAGAATACCAATCCAATGCACAAAATAAGGATGAAGTGGTGTATACCAATGTAATAAAAGTGCTAATGCAGTACCTATAAAAACACTAAAAGATAACATCCATCTTTGCTTTAAAGCATATAGCGGTGCTAACACAAGAAGCAAGAACCCGATAAATAAAGCATATAAAAATGTAATTAATACAAAAAGGAAGCTATAAAGTGGAACTACCAAATTCACTAAAAGCGAAAAGACAAAAAAGCCTATAATAGTAATTGTTCCGTTTGTAATAATTTTTTTGGTAGAATAACTTGCCATATGGTAATCCTTATTATACCAATAATAAGAAACCTGCTTTCCTAAAACCTGAACAAAACCTGCACTTAAAATAAAACCAAAAATCACTCCTAACACTACCGCTGTAGATTGGAGGTTATTAAATTTGGAATAGGTCCAGAGGGAAAAACCAAAGACTATAATAGAAACAACTTGCAAAAAAACCGGAAACAAATGGATTAGTCCAGAACTATAATCGGCAATAAATCGTTTGGTGTTTTTTGTCGTAATATATTCGGTTAATGCTAACCTCTTAAAGGTTTTAGCCTCAGCAATACGCTGGTTATTATTTTTAAGATTTGCAAGGGTTATCGCACCATAAGCTTTGTAAATATATTTTGATAGCTGGAAAATATCTTCAAATCCATAATCTTTTTTTACATCTACATCCCTAATTCCAAAAGATTCTATGGTGGCAGCAACTACATAAACATTTACGGGTTTACCGTTACGTTCTTTAACAGAAACTACAAGTTTAGCAATAGCTTTAATTTGATCTTTATTCATTCTTAGGAAAAATCTTTAATCTTTGCCAATTTAGTTTTAGTACCTTCTGATTCCGTCATTTCACGGTATACATCTTCATATTCCCCAATAAATTTATTTAAGGTGAAGTTATTTAGAACTTTTTCCCTTGCATTTTCACCCATTGTTCTTCGCAAATTTTCGTCTAAAAGCAATTTAGTTACGCAGCCTCCAATTTCCTCGGCATCTTTTGGCTTACAGGTAAATCCGCAGCTTTCATCAAGTGCTTCTTTAACTCCGCCAACATCGGTAGATACCACCGGAATTCCACACCCCATAGACTCTATAACAGTATACGGGAAACCTTCAGAAATGGATGTTAAAATAGAAATATCTCCCTCTAAAAAGATTTCCTGAGGATTATTTCTGGCTCCCATAAACTTGAAATTGTTTTGCAGGTTTAATTCTTGAACAAGCGCCAGACATTCTTCGGTATACTCTGGTACGGCCTGGTCATCTCCATATACCATATACTGAACATTAGGAATGGTCTTTTTTACCACTGCACAAGACCTTATCATCGTTAAAATATCTTTCAATTCAAATACTCTTGCCAGGGCAACTACGGTTGGAATATCCTTTAAATGCGCTGGTTTGACTCCGGGCTTAAAAATCTCGGGGTCTATGCCATTGTATATAATCTTAAATTTTTTAGGGTCTGCTCCATACCATTTCTCCCATTTTTGATTAAACGTAGTTACCGAGATAATAACATCTGCCTTATAGTAAGCTAAACGGGCAATAGCCTCAGAGAAACGAATCAGTAAACTTTTAAGAAAGTATGGATATTCAGATTTATTAATGGCTAGAAGTCTTTCTCTAATAAACACCCCATGCTCTGTTAACATTATTTTTGTGCCATATTTATAATTGGCAATAAGAGCAGGAATAAGCGGGAAACCACTAAGCGTTAAATGCGCAATATCTACCCTGGGAATATTTACTATGGCAAGTGGAATTAGAAATCTATAAATCCATCGTAACCCAATTGTGATATCTATTAAAGAAGCATCGGGGTTACGTTCCCCTATAATAAATTTTGAGAGAGTATCTCTATAAGTAGTCCAAACATGCTTACTCCTAATGGTTTCTTTAAAATCATAATCTTCGAAATAAAACCATAATTGATGAAAAATTATATCCAGGTCTTCTATGTTCTGGTCTTCACTATAAATAAACTCCAGCAAACCTTTAAACAAAGGGATAAATTTTTGGGCCACCACTTCATCTGTAGTCCACTCTTTTTTAGCTACAGTTTTATAATATTCTTCCCCATAACTTATATAATCATAAGGCTCATCTGGTGTCCAGAGTGGCACCTGTATAACTTCACTTATGTTATCACTAAGTTTATACTTTGATTCCTTTTCAAAAGAAGCATTTATAGAATACAGCTTAAAATCTATATCACTAACCTTATTACATAAATGATGCGCCCAGGTAGAAACTCCACCACCGTTAAAAGGGTAGGTACCTTCTAAAATAAGCATTACAGATGGCTTCGGCATTAAATTCGCTTTTCGTTCAAAAATATATTAAAAATCAGTGATTTGTCAACATATAATTCAGAAATTATAAAATGTAATTCACCCATTATAATATTTTCACTAAAATCCCAATTTCGTAAAAAATACATTCTTTTGTTTGCAAAAAATATAAAATCAATAATTTTATGTTTTACAATTTCATATACCTTTGTACGAAATTGCAAAATATAAATGAATTCAGTCCGTATTCCGCTCTTTATTCTGTGTTGTCTACTCTTTTTATGCCAGGAAAACACAGCTCAGGATTCAAGTAACATAATAAATTACCGCCAGCAAATGCGGAATTTGGTTATTGAGATTAGTGAAAAGGCAAAAGCCGAAAATGCAAATTTTCTGGTAATTCCCCAAAATGGCATTGAACTTATTCTTAATAATGCTAAGCTCCCCGCTTTAGATTACCTAAAAGCCATAGACGCTGTAGGACAGGAAGATCTCTTTTATGGTTACCCCGAATTCAATAAACCTACTCCTGGCCCAGATAATATTTATTTGCAAAAACACCTGGCAATTGCAAAAAACCATGGTAAAGAAGTTCTGGTAACAGATTATTGTGACACCCCAGCAAAAATATCCCATTCTTATAATCTTAATAAAGTAAAAGACTTTATTTCTTTTACAGCTATACGCAGGGAATTGGATATAATTCCTAATCATCCTATTTTTAATGAAAATGAAGCCGATATAAATCACATTTCTAAAGCTAAAAACTTTCTATACCTACTCAATTATGCCGATTATTTGAGTAAAGAAGATCTTATTGCTGAAATTGCTTTCACTAATTACGACCTGATTATTCTAGATCTATTTTTCCATAAAGAAACATTTACTGCGGAAGAAATCCAGAAATTAAAAAAGAAGCAGAACGGTGGAGAAAGATTGGTTATAGCATATATGTCTATAGGCGAAGCTGAAGAATACAGGTATTACTGGCAGGACAGCTGGAACAAGAAATCACCAAACTGGCTGGTAGAGGAAAACCCACATTGGAGTGGCAATTTTAAAGTAAAATATTGGAACCGTGATTGGAAAGAACTCATTTATAGAAATAAAAATTCTTACCTAAATAAAATAGTAAATGCTGGTTTTGATGGTGTTTATCTGGATATTATAGACGCTTTTCAATATTTTGAAGCGAAAGACTAATTTTCCAAGTAAACTACCTCGGGGCAAGCCCACGAGGCATTCGTTGGAAACAAATTTTTAATTTCGAAGCAAGCGTTGGGGTATTACACCCTTTGGCGGTGCCAATAAATCAAGAACCCCGGGGAATTAAATCCTCTCGCGGGATTAAATTAGCTAACAAACTAAGCCCGGAATTTTAGAACAATTCGGGCAAATAAGTATCTTTGAGAAAACTCCTATTTCTCAATGAACGATTATTTACTTTTTGCTTTTATTTTTCTCGCGCTTCTGCTCGGAATTTACTTCGGAAAACTAATCTCAGGCTTAAAAAGTAAAAATAAAGAGGCTATTTCACAGGAAAAAAACAATCAACTATCGCTCCAGGTAGAAGATCTTAAAACACAATTAAACAATAATTTAAGCAGTTATAAATCTGAAGTATTAGACTTAAAGAATAACGCACAAATTCAAACCGAAAAACTAGAAAAAGAGCGGGAAGAAATACGCCGGGAAAAAGATTTTTTAAGTACCGAACTCACCAAAAGAAACGCTGAATTTCAAAATCTAGAGCATAGAAATAAAGAACAAAAAGCCGAAGTTGAGCAACTTCAGCAGAAATTTGAAAAAGAATTTGAAAACCTGGCCAATAAAATCCTGGACCAAAAGTCAGAAAAATTTACCCTTCAGAATAAAGAGAATATTCAGAATATTTTAAATCCTTTACAAGAGAAAATTATTCATTTTGAGAAACGTATCGAAGAAGGGAATAAAGAAAGTATAGATCGCCACGCTATGCTGCGACAACAAATTATTGGTTTAAAAGAGCTTAACGAGCAAATGAGTAAGGAGGCCACCAATCTCACCAAAGCACTTAAAGGCGACACCAAAACCCAGGGAAATTGGGGCGAGATGATCTTAGAACGTGTCCTGGAACGCAGCGGACTCCAAAAAGGCAGTGAATACAGCGTTCAACAGAGTTTTACCAATGCCTATGGGAAACGGGTGTTGCCCGATGTAGTGATTAACCTGCCTGGTGATAAGAAAATGATTGTAGATTCTAAGGTTTCGCTTAATGCCTACGAACGCTATAGCAATGAAACCGAGGAAACCGACAGGAGACAACATTTAAAAAACCACCTTACTGCCATTAAAAGCCGTATAACCGAGCTGAGCAATAAAAATTACCATCAGTTATACCAGATGGAGAGTCCAGATTTTGTTTTGCTCTTTATCCCTATAGAAGCTGCTTTTGCAGTGGCTTCTAACGAATATCCAGGGTTGTATTCCGAGGCTTTTGACAAAAATATTATTCTAGTCACCCCTACTACCCTGCTTGCCGTTTTAAAAACCATAGACAGTATGTGGCAAAACGAAAAACAAAAACAAAACGCCATCGCCATCGCAACACAAGCCGGCGCTTTATATGATTCGTTTACAGCTCTTACGGAGGAACTAACAAAAATTGGAAGGCAAATGGGAACCGTTCAGAACTCTTACGATACCGCGATGAAGAAACTCACAGGTAAAGGAAATCTATTACGTAGGGTAGAAAAACTCAAAAAACTTGGTGCTAAAGCCAGCAAACAAATAGATCATAAAATGCTATCGGCCATAGAAGAGGATGAAATTGAAGAGCCCAACAAATAGGAAAATCATTTTTGCTTTCGAAGTAAGTCTTGTGGCATTTAAATCTCGATTATCGAACAAAATTAAATAAAGGTATTTTTATGTGGCAGGTTTGAGCGGAAATTTTATTATTGTAGACCGTGAACACTCACAGCATATTTAAATCTAAATTCTCGACTAAAGAAAATGCTATTTTTAACTATTAATTCTAAAGTAGAAAAACATAAAAATATATGAAAAAAACACTTCTTGGGATTTTAGGAGTAATCGTACTCCTTTTTATCGCCTGGTTTGCCTTTATCTATTTTGTGCCTTATAGCGAGGGTACAAGAAGTGGTGAACTTATAAAATTTAGCAAAAAAGGGGTTATTTCTAAAACCTGGGAGGGTGAAATTAGCCAGGGAATTAGTGGTGCACAAATCTTTCAATTTTCGGTTTTAGATAATAACCGGGAAGCTATTGAAGCCCTACAGGAAAACGAAGGCAATTACGTAAGACTTAAATACAAAGAACGCTACGCAACCTTTTTCTTTTGGGGTGATACCAAATATTTTATAACCGAAGTAGAAGAAGCGCAATCCCCACATTTTAGAGATAGATAAACTATGACCCATTTTAAAAAAGTAAAAGATTCACAGGTAGACATGTCAGAACTAATGCTGCCTTCTCATTCAAACTTTAACGGAAAAATTCACGGAGGTTACGTGCTCTCACTTATGGACCGCATTGCCTTTGCTTGCGCATCTAAGCATTCTGGAGCCTATTGCGTGACTGCCAGTGTAGATACCGTAGACTTCCTAAAACCCATAGAAATCGGTGAACTGGTAACTATGAAAGCCTCGGTAAATTATGTAGGTAATAGTTCTATGGTTATTGGAATTCGGGTAGAAGCCGAAAATATTAGAACCGGAGCAATAAAACATTGTAACTCTTCTTATTTCACCATGGTTGCCAAAGATGAAAATGGAAAATCACTTTCGGTTCCCGGGCTGCGTCTAACCAATGACGACGATATTAGGCGTTTTGCAAAAAGCATAAAACGTAACAAAATGACTATAAACCGAAAAAAAGAATTTCATGAAACCGATTTCTCTTCGGAAGAATATGTGCATTTATTAGAGAATTATAAGGTGAAAATAGAAAAGTAAAACAGCCATTGAAATTTAACGGGTTTATAGCGGTAATCTTTTTAGCGATAATTATCGCTTATTTATTTCCTGAAGGAATTGTACTTTTTCCGCTTAAAACCATCACCGATATTGGGATTGGTTTTATCTTCTTTTTCTACGGATTAAAATTGTCTCCGGCAGAATTTAAATTAGGCCTTTTGAATTACAAGGTTCATATTGTAATTCAATTGGCCACATTTGTGGTATTTCCCTTATTAACACTCCTGTTTTTACCGCTTTTTGAAAAAGGAACAGGATCAGATCTCTGGATCGCCTTATTTTTTCTGGGAACCCTGCCTTCTACCGTCTCCTCTTCAATAGTTATGGTTTCTTTGGCTAAAGGTAACCTACCAACTGCTATCTTTAACGCCAGTCTTTCGGGATTAATTGGAATTTTTGTAACGCCAATTTGGTTGAGCTTTTTTCTTAGCGGAAGCGCCGATTTTGAATTTTTAGACGTACTTATAAAACTATGCTCTCAGATAATTATTCCTTTAATTCTGGGATTAATGCTGCAAAAATTCCTTGGTGATTTTGCCAGAAAACACAATAAAAAACTAGGCCTGCTAGACAAAACTACCATTATACTAATTGTTTACTCCAGTTTTAGTAACTCATTCTCCTCCAATATATTTAGCAGCGTAGAAACTCAGGATTTATTAAAACTAACAGGAATAGTTGTTTTACTGTTCTTTGTAGTTTATTTTGGGCTAGGTTTGCTTTGCAAAGTCTTAGGTTTTAATTTAAAAAACAAGATTACCACACAGTTTTGCGGTACTAAAAAATCACTGGTTCATGGCTCTGTAATGGTAAAAGTGATCTTCGGAAATTCGGCAAACACGGGGCTTTTACTTTTACCCATTATGATCTATCATTCGCTGCAATTAATACTGATAGCATTTTATGCGGAAAAATACAGAAAACAGGTATTGCGTGCTGAAACTTTAGAAGAAACTTTATAGGTAAAGTGCGATCTCAGCGATATTGATTGTAAAAAATATCCAGCCCAGAATAAGTAAAAGACCACCAAGCGGAGTGATTGGCCCAAGAATTTTTATTTTCTTTCCTGCTGAAGCACTTAGAGTCAAACCATAAATACTAAAGGAAAACAAGCATATTCCAATTATAAAAAACCAGGCAACAAGCTGCTGGGAAACTCCGATAAAAGGAAATACAATTCCGGAAATTATAAGCATAATCGCGTGGTACATTTGGTATTTCACTCCAGTTTCAAAGCTTTTTAACTGATCTTCAGAAAAACGTTTTTTTAAAGCATGTGCCCCAAAAGCCCCAAATACAACGGCAAGTGTACCGTAGATTCCACCAATTATAAGTACCAATTCTTTCATAAGTTTTCAATTTCCTACGAGGTTTCTTTTAAACTCATAGGTATTTTATTAAAATAGAAAAACCTACAAGGTTTTGAAAACCTTGCAGGATTCTATATTTAGAAGCTGAATAAAAAGATAGTAAAAAACGTCATTCTGAATTTATTTCAGAATCTAAGTTATTGAACATCCTAGAAGCTGAAACCGGTTCAGCTTGACAAAAGTTTCTTTCAAAACAGCCAAATCTTTACAGCTAATTTAAATCAAAAAGTAAACGAGGTCATCTCAAAAAATCGATAATAGTCATTGCGAGGGACGAAGCAATCTGCTGAAAGTATTAATATAATTCACAGATTACTTCACTTTGTTCGTAATGACGGAAATGATTTAATTTGAGATAACCTCGTCTAAATCTTATTTACTCAAATACATTTTTCTTCTGCTGTAAATGTCATAAAAAGCATCGTCTTTAAGACTATCAATAAAGAGAATGCTTTCTCCTGTACTTTTCATTTCAGGTCCAAGTTGTTTATTCACTTTATGGAACTTATTGAAAGAAAATACCGGTTGTTTTATCGCATATCCCTCTAACTGCGGATTAAAGTTGAAATCTTTAACTTTCTTTTCACCAAGCATTACTTTAGTAGCATAGTTAACATACGGTTCTTTATAGGCTTTCGCAATAAATGGTACCGTTCTGGATGCCCTTGGGTTAGCTTCAATGATATAAACCATATCATCCTTAATAGCAAACTGAATATTGATTAAGCCAACTGTATTAAGCGCTAAAGCGATTTTACGGGTGTGGTCTTTGATTTGCTCCATTACCAGGTCTCCAAGATTAAATGGAGGTAGCAGCGCATTAGAATCTCCAGAGTGGATTCCACAAGGTTCAATATGCTCCATTATTCCTATAATGTGAACATCTTCCCCATCGCAAATCGCATCAGCTTCAGCTTCTATGGCGCCATCCAAATAATGATCCAGTAATAACTTATTATTCGGAATTTTTCGAAGTAAATCTACAACTGTTTCTTCCAGTTCATCTTTATTAATCACAATTTTCATTCCCTGTCCTCCCAATACATAAGAAGGTCTTACCAGGATTGGAAAATCAAGCTCATCGGCAAGTGCCAGGGCTTCATCTGCAGTTTCGGCAGTACCAAACTCAGGGTAAGGAATATTATTCTCCTGAAGCAGTTTAGAGAAACTTCCTCTATCTTCTGCAAGATCTAGAGCTTCATAACTGGTACCCATAATTTTAATTCCGTATCGATCTAGTTTTTCTGCAAGTTTTAAAGCAGTTTGACCTCCTAGCTGAACAATTACTCCTTCGGGATTTTCGTGACGAATTATATCATAAATATGTTCCCAGAAAACAGGTTCAAAATAAAGCTTGTCGGCCACATCAAAATCGGTAGAAACCGTTTCAGGATTACAGTTAATCATTATAGTTTCGTAACCGCATTCTGAAGCGGCTAAAACACCGTGAACACAACTATAATCAAATTCGATACCCTGGCCTATCCTGTTTGGACCGGAACCTAGTACCACAATCTTTTTCTTCTCGCTCACCTTGCTTTCGTTGTCTACATAACGTTTGCCATCTGGAGTTTCAATTTCGGCTTCAAAAGTTGAGTAATAATATGGAGTTTTAGCTTTAAATTCAGCCGCACAGGTATCTACAAGTTTGTAAACCCGGTTTATTCCTAAATCCACCCGTTTATTATACACTTCGCTTTCTAAACAATCCAGCATATGTGCTATTTGCCTATCGGCAAAACCTTTTTGTTTTGCTTCCAGCAAAAGATCTTTTGGTAGTGATTCTTTATCAAATTTGGAGATCTCTACATCTAAAGCGTAAAGTTCTTCATATTGGCGCAAGAACCACATATCTATTTTAGTGATCTCGTGTATACGGCTTAACGGAATTCCCGCCTTAATAGCATCATAGATAACAAATACACGATCCCAGCTGGCATAGGTAAGCTTTTCTATAATTTCATCATACTTGGTGTAGCTTTTCCCGTCAGCTCCAAGTCCGTTTCTTTTAATTTCAAGAGATTGTGTGGCTTTATGAAGTGCTTCCTGGAAAGAACGCCCTATTCCCATCACCTCTCCTACAGATTTCATTTGCAGGCCTAAAGTGCGATCTGCTCCTTCAAATTTATCGAAATTCCAACGTGGAATTTTAACGATCACATAATCTAAGGTTGGCTCAAATAAAGCTGAAGTAGATTTAGTAATCTGGTTTTCAAGTTCATCTAAATTATAACCTATGGCAAGTTTTGTAGCAATTTTTGCAATTGGATATCCGGTAGCTTTAGATGCTAAAGCTGAAGATCTTGAAACCCTTGGATTAATCTCTATCGCAATAATATCTTCTTTTTCATCTGGACTTACGGCAAACTGCACATTACATCCACCGGCAAAATCTCCAATACTACGCATCATTTTTATAGCCATATCACGCATACGTTGGTATGTGGTATCGCTTAATGTCATAGCCGGTGCTACCGTAATTGAATCCCCGGTATGGATTCCCATAGGATCCATATTTTCTATAGAACAAATAATTACCACATTATCGTTCTTATCCCTTAGCAATTCCAGCTCATACTCTTTCCATCCTAAAAGCGCTTTATCTATTAACACCTCGTGAATTGGGGATGCTTCCAGGCCATAAGTCAGCATTTCATCAAATTCTTCGGGCCCGTGTACAAAAGAAGCTCCACTTCCACCTAATGTAAAAGATGCACGAATCACTAAAGGAAAACCAAATTCTTGTGCAACCTCTTTTCCCTGAAGGTAAGATGTAACAGTTTTAGCCGGGGCTACGGGAATTCCAATTCTTCCCATAAGCTGTTTAAACTTATCGCGATCTTCTGTAATATTGATCGCGTCAATATCTACACCAATTAATTTGATTCCAAAATCTTCCCAAATTCCTTTTTCATCGGCTTCAATACATAGATTTAGTGCTGTTTGTCCACCCATGGTAGGCAAAACAGCATCTATATTTGGATGCTTTTTAAGGATCTCAACAATAGATTTAGTAGTTAGAGGTTTAAGATAAACATGATCTGCCATTGACGGATCTGTCATTATCGTTGCAGGATTGGAATTAAGCAGGATAGTTTCTATACCATCTTCTCGTAATGAACGTAAAGATTGGGTTCCGGCATAATCAAATTCACAGGCCTGACCAATAATAATAGGCCCTGAGCCAATAATCAGAATACTTTTAAGGTTGTTGTTTTTAGGCATTTTTTGTAAATTGTAGCATATTAAACTTAAAAATAAGGAAGCGCTTGGATATAAAAAAAGGCGTTACTAAAAAAAGTAACACCTTTAAATATTTAAAACCTAATTCTCATTAGTGCTTATGTCTGTTTTCAGAAGATACTGATATTTTCTTTCTTCCTTTAGCCCTTCTTCTGGCGAGGACTTTCCTTCCGTTTGCACTAGCCATTCTTTCTCGAAAACCGTGCTTGTTCTTTCTCTTTCTCTTAGATGGTTGAAACGTTCTTTTCATTTTAAATATCTTTAAATCTTCTGAATAATCGTTTTTATAGCTCTCTGTAAAACTGCGTGCAAATATACAAAGCTTTTTAACTATTACAAGAGGTAATTTAAATTATTTTTAATTGTTTTTCCTACCTTTGCCGCTTTCAAAATAAATACATTTATGTTTAATAAGAATATCAAGTTAGTTTTAGCAGGAGCTATATTAGGCCTTGCCATTTGGCAGTTTGTAGAAGGAAATATTGGTAATGGCATTATGTTCATACTACTTTCCGCAATTTTTATATTCCTGTATTTTAAAAACGAGATGATATTGCTTGCTTTTTTAAGGCTAAGAAAGCAGGATTTCCCTGGCGCAAAAAAATGGCTGGATAGAATAAAAAATCCAGAAGCTGCCCTTACGCAAAAGCAGCAAGGTTATTATTGGTACCTACATGGGCTAATGGTTTCTCAAACTAATATTACCCAGGCCGAAAAATTCTTTAAACGTGCTATCAAATTAGGTTTAGCTATGGATCAGGATTTAGCGATGGCTAAACTTAACCTTGCTGGAATAGCTATGACCAAACGGCGAAAAAGAGAAGCTACCAATTTGCTTGCTGAAGCTAAAAAGCTTGATAAACATGGGATGCTTAAAGACCAGATGAAGATGATGAAACAACAATTGAAGAAGATTTAATTCCTCTAAAGTGTTTAATTCCTAAAGGTTTTGGCTCTCAAATTAAAAAAACATTCTCCAATTTATACCTCGTGGACTTACATTTTGGCTCTCTATTTTTATTATAATTTTAGTTAATTTCTGATTTCATTGATAATTCAAAAACTTTTAGCCTAAATATTGGCCCTTTAGCGATAATATTTCAATTCCGCCTGCTTCCTAAGTATCTTTGTTTGAATTAAACAGAACAAAGTGCATGAAGAGATTTTTACTCCTGCTTCTTATAATTCTAGGGTTCAATATTGAAGCCCAAACAGCGAAAAGTGATAAGCTTTTTTTCTCTGATGCCCTTGTTATGCACTTACCTAAGTACAATAAAGAGGCTAAAGCATCTTATAGATATCGAGAATTTGAAAAAGCCAGAAGCTTGTTCGACACACTGGTAGAAACTAAATTGAAAGGAACTTATATAGATAACTTTAAATTTCGAAATCTTAACGGTAAAGAAGTTGCGCTATATAATTTTCAAAAACCGGTTTACCTCTTAACTTATGCTTCGTGGTGTATTCCTGGTAAAGGAGAAGTACCGGCACTTAACGAACTTGCTAAGAAGTATCAGGATAAAATAGATTTTGTAATATTATTTTGGGACAAAAAAGAAACGGTTAAAGAACTCTCCAAAAAGTTTAATACTCACATTAAAGTTTTCTATATAGATGAAACTACTAATCAACATTCTTATGTAGTTAAAAATCTAAAACATTCTCTGGGCCTACCTACCTGTTATTTAATTGCAGGTAATAAACAGATAATGAATATAAAGAGAAGTGTGTTTCACCCCTATAATTTATCAAAAGAGGCGTCTTTCCAACTTAATTATGATGCTATCCAGTCAGCAATTACCAATAATCTAATTGGAAATTCAAAACAAACAGCACCCATAAATTCTTCTATAATCTCTCCACAATAATAATATTCAGGAGAATTACAGAAATTACTAAAGTAGAGGGGCCCAAAGCCTTGCAAGTGCTTCCCGTACTTTTTCAATTGAGGGGCGCTGCATCCAATCTACCAATATTAGCTCAGTAGTTTCTCCAAGATCAACCTCATAAACCTTAGTCATCTCTTTAGCTATCTCTTCGTCATATAAAAAAGCATTGATTTCAAAATTTATATCAAAACTTCGATTATCAAGATTACAGGATCCAATACTGGTTAATACACCATCTACAACCATAGTTTTGGCGTGAACCATACCTTTATGATAATGAAAAACCTGAACACCAGACTCGAGTAATTGTTCGATATAAGAATTGGTAGCATAACGCGCAATCACCGAATCTCCTTTTTCCGGAATAATTATTTTCACCTCCACTCCTATTCTACTCGCCATACATAAGGCGGTAAGAATTTGATTATTCGGGATGAAATAAGGTGTGGTTATATAAATATACTTATCGGCGGTATTTATTGCGGTTAGAATAGCTTCCATAATGTTCTGCCAATCGGTATCAGGGCCACTGGCAGCAATCTGAACCGCTGTCCTGTCTGGTATTCCAATTTTTGGAAAAAACTCGTCTTCAACTTTTAATACTTTTCCGCTAATAAAGTTAAAATTAAGTAGAAATTGAGCTTGTAAAGATTTTACCGCGTGACCTTCAATTCTAAGATGTGTATCCCTCCAAAATAGTTTTTCCTTTGGGTTTTCTTCAAAATTCACGTATTCATCGCAAATATTAATTCCGCCAACAAAGCCCACATTACCGTCTATAATAGCCATTTTTCTATGGTTACGATAGTTTAATTTACGCGTTAGATTTGGAAACCAAACGGGCATAAATGGGTAAATTTCAATCCCATAAGATTTCATTTTCTTTACCGCTTTAGACGATAACCTGCTAGCTACATAATCATAACTTACACGCACCTTCACCCCTTCTTCAGCCTTCTCGCACAGCAATAAGATTAGTCGGTTTCCTATTCTACCGCTGTTAAAAATATAATATTCAATATGAATATGATGCTTTGCCTTTTTAATGTCATCAAATAAGGCTGAAAACTTATTTTCCCCGTTTATAAGGACATTGGCTTTATTTTTAAAAGTAACCGGCTTTTTTTGATTATTCTGGAGTAAACTAACCAGTTTAATTTTTTGCTCAATAGTTCCCCGCCCATGATACCTATCAATAAGTTCCTGTTCATTAAGTATTAACTTTTCTTCCCAATGCTGAATGATATTTTTATCATAAAGTTTTTTTCGGTTAAATAACTTACTTTTTCTAAATTCCTGAGCAAAAAAATAATAAACCAAAAGACCTATTACCGGCAAAACGAACAGTGCGAAAATTAGAGAGATACTTTTTACCGGCTCCCTAAAATGCATCAATTCATAGCCCGCCGTTATAAAAACGATTAGAAAATTAGCAGATAATAAGATCCACCAAATATTATCCAGGAAGTAATTCATTTAATTATTTAACGGCAGTATATGTATTCTCTTCTGGAATCTTAATTTCATATTCTCTTCGTGAGGCATTATTTAAATGCGCTTCCCTAAGCCAGGGATTATGGATCTTTAAGATTTTGTAATTGATATTAAAGTGTTTAGCGAAATCAGCAAAATCATTTACCACCGTATCAACCTTAACAGTTTTAGTTGGTATGTTTTTATAAAGGTGTTTGTCCTCAAAATTAAACCCATATTTTTCGGGGTGGCTTAAGATTTCTTTTAAAGCCAAAATTCTAAACATATATCGCCCGGTTTCGGTATTTAGCAATAATTCGTAATAATCATCTACTTTTTGGCGTTCCAACTGTCTTTCCACTCCTCTATTCCCGGCATTGTAGGCCGCGGCTGCCATTGTCCAGCTCCCAAACTTTTCTTTAGATTTTTTAAGATAATCGGCTGCCACACGGGTAGATTTCTCAATATGGTAACGCTCGTCTACATTTCCGTTTATTTCAAGTCCGTAATCCTTACCTGTACCTTCCATAATTTGCCAAAAACCCTTAGCACCAGCTGGGGAAACCGCCTGGGTTAAGCCACTTTCTATTACAGCCAGGTATTTAAAATCATTAGGAACCCCTTCTTCCTCTAAAATAGGTTCAATGATAGGGAAATATTTATTTGCGCGTTTAATTAAAAGCAGTGCATTAGATTGCCAGTAGGTGTTTACCAACAACTCCCTATCCATTCTCTCATATATATCCGGATCTTCTATAGGCACATTTTCTCCGGCAAAATTTATATTTTCAGGCATTGGCAGGGCATAGATGTTATAATCTTTTACCGGCCGGTCTTTTTTAGGCGTTTCAGATACTTCTTCATCATTAGTATCGGGAAACTGTTGGGTGGCCTGTATACTTACCAATAAAACAGTACCTAACCCCACTAAAACTAAAGCAGATTTTAATATTTTCATAGCAATTAATTTATTTTTAATTTTCTTCTTTTATTTTTCCTGAAACAATTAACTGAGGCAGGTATTTATTAAACCAACGGTAGCGATTTAAAATCATTATATGCGTACCGTTTTTCACTTTAATATAATCTGAAATATATTTCACGGGAAAAATTTGATCTTTATCTCCATGAATGTGAATTATATCCTTTCGGGCTTTATCGCAATCCCACAAAACCATATTTTCAATAGCCCAGTCTAAATAACGTTGATTTCTAACCGAAAGATATTGCCTGTAGAGCTTTGCCCGTTTTTTTATAAAATCTCCAACTGCAATTTTTTCAAAATGATCTACATAATCTAACAAACTGGTAGGTATAAGCTTAAATAAACCTGTACTTGCCGCATAACGCATACGCCTTGGCAATTCTTCTCTACATTTTACACTGGAAATAATGATAAGCCTTTTTGGATCAAGACTCTTTGCCATTTCCTGCACAATAATCCCGCCAAAAGATACACCAACCAAGACTGCATTTTCGTGTTTAACGTATTTATTCATACGCAAGGCATAAGCTTTTAGACTTTCATCTTTTTTGGGAATAATCCATTCTAAAAAATGCATTTTAAACCGATTCTCCGGAAGTTTTATAAATTCAAAAATAGATGAATTTGCGGCCATTCCCGGCATAAAATAAACATGAATCAACTCCTCTTCTTTAGTCATTTTAACAAGTATATAACACTTAAAATTGGCCTAAAGCCTTAAATTTACTTATCAAAATTACTGCTATTTATTTGGCTTTCACAATGGAAAGATTAAAAATAATATACAAATTTTCAAAGCCTATAATTTTAACGATTACTATTAATAACTCTACTTTAAAGGCTTTATTTCACTACCTTTACAATAACCACCAAAAGAAAATTTTACTAGCCGATTGTTATCATTATTTACGATAAAATATGCTGTCTTAAAGGTCTATAACAGAAAAAAGAGAAACGATGAATGCTGAAGAAATTATAATTACCGATAATGAGTTCTTAAGACAATTTGAAGCTACCATAAATAGCCAGCTTGCCACAATAGAATACTCACAACAAGAACGAAAAATTTTCCTTACCAAAGTCTTTATGCCCGATGCCCTAAAGGAACAGGGATATATGGACATTTTTATTGAAAAGGTTTTAGAGGAAATAAAAGAGCGTAACACTCGTGTAATGCCCACCAGCCCGGATATCGCGAAATTTATGCGAAAAAACAGAAGAAAGTATAAAGACCTGTTACCGGTAGGAATAAATATTTAAACCACTACTTTTTCTGAAACAAACTCAAACCTAAGCATACCATCTTCATCAATGGAAGTTAATTCTATTTGATGAAGTGTGTTTACCAGTGCCGGATCCCATGGTGCTTTTACCTTGACATAGTTCTCGGTAAATCCGTGAATATATCCTTCTTTATTCTCGCCTTCAAAAAGCACGGTACAGGTATTTCCTAACTGACTTTCGTAAAATGCCCTTCTCTTTTTAGCTGAAAGACCACGCAGCATTTTACTTCGCTTTTTTCTTACTTTATTGGGAACCACAGCTTCCATTTCTGCTGCCGGGGTATTATCCCGCTCAGAATACGTAAAAACGTGCAGGTAAGAAATATCTAAATCATTTAAGTAATTATAGGTTTCCAGGAATCGTTCTTCGGTTTCGCCGGGAAAACCAACAATAACATCAACACCAATACAAGCATTGGGCATCACTCGCTTAATTTGCGTTACTCTATCGGTATAAAGCGCACTCATATATCGACGCTTCATCAATTTAAGCAAGGCGTCACTTCCACTTTGTAATGGAATATGAAAATGGGGTACAAACGTATTACTCCCGGCTACAAAATCTATAGTTTCGTTTTTCAATAAATTCGGTTCAATAGAAGAGATTCTTAAACGTTCTATCCCATCAACCTCATCTAAAGCTTTTACAAGATCAAGAAAAGTATGTTCGTGTTTTTTATTACCGAATTCTCCTTTTCCATAATCCCCAATATTTACTCCGGTAAGCACAATTTCCTTAATACCTTTTGCCGAAATTTCAGCAGCATTGGTCAAAACATTTTCCAGTTTATCACTTCGGGAAATTCCACGAGCCAAAGGAATGGTACAATACGTACATTTATAATCGCAACCATCCTGAACTTTCAAAAATGCCCGGGTTCTATCTCCTATAGAATAAGCACCTACATAAAAATCGGCTTCATCAATTTCGCAAGAGTGAACTTCACCCATTTCGTTTTTAGAAAGATCGTTAAGATAATCGGTAATTTTAAATTTTTCAGTCGCTCCAAGCACTAAATCTACTCCATCTACATCAGCAAGTTCTTCCGGTTTCAGTTGCGCATAGCAACCTACGGCAATCACAAACGCATCCTCATTAACCTTTTGCGCTTGTTTTACAATGGTTTTAAATCGTTTATCGGCATTTTCAGTAACCGAGCAGGTATTAATCACGTAAATATCAGCTGTTTCAGAAAATTCTACACGCTCAAAACCTTCATCTTTAAAAGACCTCGCAATAGTAGAAGTTTCTGAAAAATTGAGTTTACAACCCAAGGTATAAAATGCGACCTTCTTAGTATTCATACACCTGCCTGTTTCTGTAGAAGTTAAACGATTTTTAGGGCTGCAAAGATACCAACAATTATTGTTTTAGGAAAACATTGTTTTGATTTCGATTGTCAGTTCTCAGTTCTCAGTTCTCAGTTTTGAGTTATCTGTTACGGTTATCGGTTTCGGTTTATGGTTAAGTCGTTGCGAGGAGCAAATAGCCGACGTGGCAATCTGAGGTTGAATATCGTATTTCAACAACGTCAAATCAAAATAACTAGATCCTGATAAAAGTTCAGGATGACGTGGTGAACAAACACTTTTAATAAAAGATTGCCGCGCGCGTTCCTTGCTCGCAATGACCTAGCAGAAGAACGTCATTGGAGGAGGCGATAGCCCACGTGGCAATCTGAGGTTGATTATCGTATTTCAACAACGTCAAATCAAAATAACTAGATCCTGAAACAAGTTCAGGATGACATGGTGCTTCTCCCGATTATCATCGGGATCGCAATGACGATAAAACCACTATACTCCTACAGAAGCAATTACAATCTCAGGTTCTAAAATAATTTTGGTTTTTATCGAATTGGAGATCAAGCAGGCTTTTTCGCTCTTTTCTATGATGCGTTTTGCTCTTTCAGCATTATTTTCGTCTGAAATCTCAAGAACAGGTTTCAGTATAATTTCTGTCATTTGAAACTTTCCTTCAACCTTATCCAATTTCCCTATTGCCTTAGATTTAAAACTGATAAAATCCAGTTTAGAATTTTCAGCAATAGCTAAAAATGTAGTCATCAAACAGCTTTCTACCGCAGCAACCAGAAAATGTTCCGGAGACCAAATATTAGGAATTCCTTGCGGGAAATCTGGTGGGGTTGCAGTTTGAATGGTATCGCTTAACTCAGGAGAACAAACTTCTCCCTTTCGACCTTCTTTCCAGGTTAAGTCTACCTGGTATTCGTGTTTATTTGCCATTACTTTATATTTTTGCTTATACAAAGTAACGATGATTAAAGTCTATAAAATATGACTTAGATCAGCTTGAAAAAACTGAAATTGGCCCTCTTAAGATTCAATAAACTCCTTAAGAGTACCCACCACATAATCCAATTCTTCTTTGGTATTAAATCGTGAAAATGAAAAACGCACCGAAGGTTTTTTTAAGTCTTCTTCTTCTAAAAATGCATTTAACACATGAGAACCTTTATCGCTTCCACTTTGGCAGGCACTTCCTTTAGAACAGGCAATGCCTTTAAGGTCTAATTGAAATAAAAGCATTAGCGCTTTATCTTCGGGCACCGGCAAACATACATTTACCAGCGTATAGGTGCTTTTTTCAAGATCGGAACAATCTCCATTGAATTTCACCCCGGGAATTTCAGCTTTTAATTTTGAAATAAAATGAGTTTTTAGATCACTTATATAGGCTTTTTCTTCGGCTAAATTATCTAAAGACAGTTTTAAAGCTTCTTCCAGGCCTACAATATTATGCACCCCTTCTGTACCGGCACGATGGCCACGCTCTTGTTCTCCTCCAAAAATAAGTGGTCTTAATCCACTGTTTTTTCTAATAAAAGCAAATCCCACGCCTTTTGGGCCGTGAAATTTGTGAGCACTAACCGCGGTAAAATCTACCGGAATTTCACTAAAATCCAAATCATAATGCCCTACCGACTGCACGCAATCTGAATGAAAAATCGCAGCGTATTCTTTACAAAGTGCTCCTACTTTTTTAATATCCAGTTTATTCCCAATCTCGTTGTTTACGTGCATCAGGCTTACCAGCGTTTTTTTATCTGAAGTTTTCAGTAATTCTTCTAAATGAGCCTCTTTTACATTTCCGCAGGAATCTAAATCAACATAAGCTACCTCAACATCAAAACAATCCTGAAGCTGTTCTACGGTATACAAAACAGCATGGTGCTCTATTTTTGAAGTAATAATTCGCTTTACGCCAAGATCACGTACTGCAGAATTTAAAGCAAGATTATCGGCTTCAGTACCACCGGAAGTGAAAATTATTTCTGATGCTTTTACATTTAAATATCCGGCTACGGTTTTACGCGCCTGCTCAATTAAAGATTTTGCAGACCGGCCAAAAGAATGTGTAGAAGAAGGGTTTCCATATACTTCCTTCATTACAGAGGTCATTTTATCTATTACTTCGTCACGCATTTGCGTGGTTGCGGCAGAATCTAGGTATACATTTTTCATCGCTGCAAAATTAAACGAAATAAAATTATTTAAAAGAACCTGCCTTAAGAATTCTTAATTCCGCTATTTTTGTTTCAGTTTGAATATATTCTCATACCTATGAAAAAGATTTTTGCGGTACTTTTAATCTCCTTTGCGCTTTATTCCTGTGACGATGGCGACATCACTGTAACCAGTTTTGATTTAGAAGACAGTGATCTAACTCTCTGTGAAATTGACGGTAAAAAAGTGCTTTGGGCCGTAAACAATCAAGATGTTTACGAATCGATGTCTTTGGAATTAAAGGATAACAGATTAAACGATACGCTTGCCCAAACAATTTTAACGCTTGATGTAAATGATTCAATAGTGATTAATCTTAGTGGAGAAAACAATAGGTTAGTTTACAGGATTTATGATTCAGAAATAAACGGAAGAGAATATTTTTGCCAGGGAGTACCACCCGGTTCCCCAAGGGTTTTGGAGGAATATGTTTCTGCCGGCGGAAAGGTGTTAATTACGACTAATTTTAATGATCTTGGTTTAAATGAGGATGCAGATGCAGATGGGGATGGTATACCCAATGCCGAGGAAGGTTTTGATCCCGATGGTGGAAATCACCTGGATACCGATAGCGATGGCATCCCTGATTACTTAGATATTGATGATGATAATGATAATGTGGAAACCAAAAGCGAAACTAAAGCAGATCCTGGAGACCCCATCACTGAGGATGGCTATTTAGATACCGATGAAGATGGTATTCCGAATTATCTTGACCCTGATGATGATGATGATGGTGTTTTAACCCGGCACGAAGTTGACGAGGAAGATATTCAAAGAGCCATTGAAGAAAATAATGATGGATTTCTTAGTCCTGAGTTAACTGCTGAAGTAGATGGATTGGGAAATTACTTAAATGAAGAGGTCTCTTTACCAAATTTTGAACATGAGCTGCAACTAGATCATTCTATCTCCAGAGATTATAGGTCTATTATAGTAATCAAAGAATTTAACCTGATACGCCAGGATGGTAGCGGGGAAGATATTCGTTTTGACACTTATAACCTGGGGAGGTTTAGTGCAAATGGCATTCCTTTTAAACAGCTAACTAACCGCCAACAAGAATTAGAGGATTCAGAGGACGAAAATGAAGAAGAAACAGAAGAAACTACGACCAACTAAGTATTCTGAAAGATATAGACTTCGGTAGCGCCGAGACCGTATTTTTGGTAATCGGCGTCATAGAATTTTAGGTTGTCGTAGCGACCCAGAAAAAAATCGAGTTCTGCTTTTAGAACACCCTCACCTACCCCGTGAATAAAAACAATTTTTTGAATACGTTTGCTCATAGCAAACTCCAATTGTCTTTTAGCGGTTTCCATTTGCAGGTTAAGTATATCATAATTACTCATGCCGCGGGAAGACCTGGTTAGTTTTTCTATATGCAGGTCCACCTCCATTGGCGGCAGGTTTCTCTCTTTCGGTTTTATTCGCTGTGACTTTGGTTTTGGAGGAAGTTTTTTTTCAGCCAGAACCTTTTCAAAATCCACATCATCAGATAAAGCTTCAATAGGCGTTTCTATTTTAACTAACTCTTCCTGGGTAAATTCCATTTCAAAACCATCGGTAGTTTCAATATACACAGTACCGGCTTCGGCTCTTATTACGTAGCCTTCCAACACATCATCTAAAACCGCAACTTTATCTCCCTTTTTCAGCTCCATTATTCTTTATTTTCGTCTTCCTTGTGATCATCTTTTGTCTCTACCCAAAGATTTGTTGCGCGATAAAGTCCCAACATAATAGTAATTAAGCCAATAATCTTAAAATAAGCATGAGCGCCTTCAGCTGCAATGGCATAGATTAAAAGTCCGCCGCCAAGCGTAATCAAAATTGTATTTATTACTTGAGAATTGTTCATTTTTTTACCTGTTATCCCTTATTTTAAAGCTGTTAAAAATAGCGGTTCTTGTATTTTCAGCAAAGTTACAGGAATTATGAGGCAAATTTACTTCTTAGCTTTTATTTTCTCTTTTTACTGCGGAAATGCGCAACTTCATATTTCGCCTTCTATAACCGGAGATTCCTATATTTATCTTAGCGATAGGTTTTTGTATGTGGAAGATAACATAGAATTAATAAAGAATAATTCTCCTGATACCGAAGCCAGCATATATCTACGAAAGGAATCACAATTATTGCAGGATGAAAAGAGTACAAATAGAAATTCGGGTAATGGTTGGCTCTCCGTTTTCCAGGAAGGCACCTCCAATGCTTTTGATTATAACTACTGGGCGCTGCCGGTTACAGATAATATAAGCGCCAATCAATTTGGAGCAGTCATTTTCCAGCCAAAAACACAAACCAGAAGTAAATCTGCTCTAGTTACAAACGATTTAGAAGGCAATGCTAATCCATTAAAAATTTCCAGGCGCTGGATTTACAAATTTTCCGGTAGCCAATATGATGATTGGCAACATGTAGGTGTAAATTTTAATGTAAATCCCGGGGAAGGTTTTACTATGAAAGGTGTGAATGGCAGCGATCTCACACTAATAAATGGAATAGAAAACAATCCCGGAAACAAGCAGCGATACGATTTTAGAGGTTTGCCGAATGACGGAGAAATAAAGGTGCTTATTAAAAATAACAAAAGTGTTTTAGTAGGCAACCCTTATCCTTCTGCGCTTCATTTACAAAGCTTTTTAATGGAGAATCCTGCAAGTACTGGAATCGCATATTTCTGGGATTCCAGGGGTAATGGGAATTCTCATTATTTAAAAGATTACGAAGGCGGCTATGGTTCTTACTCGCCGGGTGCCAATGCTTACGCTCCTGCCGTTTTTAAGACCTATAATGGCGGTGGCGAGGAAACAGGGAATTCGGGAGCAACCGGTGCACAAATAGCCCGGGAATACAGTCCTATTGGACAGGCTTTTATGCTTACGGGAAGAAGTGACGGTTACATTCATTTTAAAAATTCTCAAAGAAGGTTTCAGAAAGAAAACACACAAACTTCAGAATTTAAAAATCAGCAAAAAAGTGAGGTTCCGCTATTAAAGCTCAATATAGGTTTCAACGATTTATATACGCGACCATTATTGTTGGCTTTTCGGGAAGATTCTTCCACCGAAGAAGATTGGGCTATGGATGCTAAAATTTACGGACTACTGGAAAATGATGCAGGCTGGAATATAGCTGAGGCTATTTACAATATTCAAGTTAGGCCTTATAGAAAAAATGATAAAATACCGTTATTTATTAATTTAGTTGAAGTATCAAAATTAACTTTTAGTCTGGATGATTTCAGAGATTTCGAGATTGAAAATATCTTCCTTTTTGACGCCGAATTAGAAACTTACCATCAATTAAATAAAAATGATTTTTCAATAGAATTAGAAGAAGGAAATTATAGTTCACGTTTTTTTATTAGTTTTATGCAGGAAAAGGATGACAATCTTCTAACCGAGGAACCTGAAGAGATAGATATTTCACTTCCGGAAGCTGTAATTGTTCAAAATAACTTAAAAACGCAATTGGAAATAGAAGTGCTGCAAACCGATATAAAACAAGTATTGTTATTCGATCTTAACGGACAAATGATATATAATAAAACAATAGCGATTGGAAGTACCAAACATAATTTACCTACTTCGGGATTACAGGATGCGATTTATATTGTTAAAATTATTTCTTCTAAAAACCTTGAATTCACCAGTAAAATTAGCATCAAAAATTAGTTATGGAAGAATTTATGTTGCCATGTCTTAACAAGAGCCTTACCGGGGTAGATTGTTTTGGTTGCGGTGGGCAACGTGCGTTATTACTGGTTTTTAAAGCAGAATTCAGTCAGGCTTTTTATATGTTTCCGGGAATCTATCCTATTTTAATATTACTCGCTTTTCTGATTATAAACCTATTTGTAAAATTCAGGTATGATTTTCAGATAAAAATCGCCCTAATTATTTTTAGCGGTTCGGTAATGCTCATTAGCTATTTAATAAAAATGAATGCTTATATACAACTAACCCAATAAACCAAACTTTATGGAAAGACAACAACTACCCAATTCAACTTTAATTCTAATTTTCGGGATCCTATCTATTATCGGATGCTGTTGTTATGGTGTACTCGGAATTATCTTCGGGATCATTGCCCTGGTAATGGCAAAGCGAGCCACAGAGATCTATAACGCCCAACCTGAATTGTACACCGGTTACCAAAATGTAAAAACCGGGAAAATTCTTGCCATTATAGGACTTGTACTAAGCGCCATTAGCTTAATCATCTCTATTGTAATGATTATTATGTATGGCGGCGTTGAAGGAATCTATGAGCTGCAGGAGGAAATGATGAGAGAAATGCAACAAAATCAATAAACCGTTTCTCTTATAATATGAAAAAAGCCGGCCTTTTTAGCCGGTTTTTTTATGGTCATCCTGAATTTATTTCAGAATCTAATTCGTTAATTAGTATTAGAAGCCGAAACAAGCCCGCCTTAAAGGACGGCCAGGTTAAGCTTGACGAAATTAGGAGCTTTCAAATAACCTGTTTTTTCAAAACAAAAGAGGTTGTCCGAAAAGGTTTTAAAACCGTCATCTTGAATTTATTTCAAGATCTATCGTGTTGGTAATTAAAAACATGTTAGAAGCTGAAACAAGTTCAGCTTGACGAGAATAGACTTTTCAGACAGTCTCTTTCCTTATGTATTTTCGAGAAAATTACTTCTCAAATTGCTTTAAAGTAGAAGTAATAATATCTACACAATCTCTAAGCTGTTCTTCGTTCATCACCAATGGTGGCGCAAAACGAATAATATTACCGTGGGTTGGTTTTGCTAAAAGTCCGTTTTCTTTTAAAGCCATACAAATATCCCAGGCTGTAGAGCTATCTTCAGAATCATTAATAACAATTGCATTTAACAATCCGCGACCTCTTACCAATTCTACAATATTAGAATCTTTGATAAAGTCGTCCATCAATCTTCTAAAAAGATTTCCGAGTTTACGAGCATTTAGGGCTAGCTTTTCATCTTTTACCACATCTAATGCAGCTACTGCTGTTGCAGCGGCTACAGGATTCCCTCCAAAGGTAGAACCGTGTTGCCCGGGTTGAATTACATTCATTACCTCATCATCTGCCAATACCGCAGAAACAGGATAATTTCCTCCAGAAAGTGCTTTTCCTAAGATCAGAATATCTGGTCTGGTATAAGTCTCCTGGCGCTCACAGTGGCCTTCGCAAGTACAATTTCCACAAACGGCCAGTAAAGAACCGGTTCTGGCTATCCCTGTCTGGATCTCATCGGCCATAAAAAGCACGTTATGCTTATTACAAATTTCTTTAGCCTTTTTCATATAATCGTTAGCAGGTGTATAAACCCCTGCTTCACCCTGAATAGGTTCTACTAAAAAGCCGGCTATATTGTCGTTTTCTGTAATTGCTTTTTCTAGAGCTTCAGGATCGTCATAAGCTACTTTTATAAATCCTGGCGTATAAGGACCAAAGTTCTTACGAGCACCTTCATCGTTAGAGAACGAGATTATTGTGGTTGTTCTTCCGTGGAAGTTATTTTCACAAACAATAATTTGAGCATCTTTCTCTTTAACTCCTTTCTTTTCGTAAGCCCATTTTCTTGCAATCTTTATAGCGGTTTCCACAGCTTCTGCCCCTGTGTTCATTGGCAAAAGTTTATCGAACTTAAAATAATCTGTGGCATATTTTTCATAAGCACCAAGAACGTCGTTATGGAAAGCCCTTGAGGTAAGTGCTAATTTTGAGGCTTGCTCATACATAGCATTTACAATTTTAGGATGACAATGACCCTGGTTTACCGCGGAATAAGCAGAAAGGAAATCGTAATATTTCTTTCCTTCTACATCCCAAACATGAACTCCTTCCCCTTTACTTAATACAGCGGGAAGTGGATGGTAGTTATGTGCTCCATGTTTATCTTCCAGGTTAATAGCTTCTTCTGAGGATTTAATTTCTGCTAATGGCATTCATTTAATTTTTAACTGTTAATTTTCAAAATTCCTTCTTTTGCTCCTAAATCTTTAAAAATCTAAGTAGCAAGGGAGAGAAATCATCCAAAATTCAAGATTTCGCAAATTACTAAATGTTTGCCGAAATTTTAAGCAACTCGGGGAATAAATCTTCACAATTATCCTATTTTTGCGCTATGGGAAGAAGGAATAAAAACAAGGTATTTGACGCTGTTGAGGTAACTGATGCCGGCGGAAAAGGCAAAGGAATTGGCAAGTCTCCAGATGGTCGTGTAATCTTTATAGATAATGTTGTGCCCGGTGATATTGCCGATATTAAAACCACGAAAAAGAGAAAATCTTACTACCAGGGAACTGCCATAAATTTTCATCAATATTCAGATAAGCGTGTAGAGCCTGTTTGCCAGCATTTTGGAACCTGCGGAGGTTGCAAATGGCAAAACATGGGTTACGAGTATCAACTGGAATACAAACAGAATGAAGTTTTAAATAATCTTATTCGGGTAGGAAAAGTTGAATTACCTGAAGTTACCCCAATCTTAGGCAGTAAGGAAATCTATTTTTACCGCAATAAAATGGAGTTCTCATTTAGTGATAGCCGCTGGCTAACCCTGGATGAAATAAACAGTGGGGAAGACTTTGATGATAAAAATGCCCTTGGATTTCATATTCCCGGAATGTGGGACAAAATTCTAGACATCAAAAAATGTCACCTGCAGGAAGATCCCAGCAATGCCATAAGGAATTTTGTAAAAGAATTCGCTACAGATAACGACCTTAGCTTTTTTAATGCCCGAAAACAGGAAGGTTTATTAAGAACCCTAATGATTAGGACTTCCTCTACCGGAGAACTCATGGTTTTAATCCAGTTTTTTCATGAAGACACAGAAAAGCGGGAATTATTATTAAATGCTGTAGCAGAAATGTTTCCTGAGATAACTTCACTACAATACGTGATCAACGAAAAAGGAAATGACACCCTTTATGACCAGGATGTAATTTGCTATAAAGGCCGCGATCATATTTTTGAGCAAATGGAAGGACTTCAGTTTAAAATAAACGCCAAGTCTTTTTACCAAACCAACTCTGCCCAGGCTTACGAATTATATAAAATAACAAGAGATTTCGCCGATCTTAAAGGAGACGAAATTGTTTACGATCTATACACAGGAACAGGAACCATCGCCCAATTTGTTGCCAAAAAAGCAAAAAAAGTGATTGGAGTTGAAGTTGTTCCCGAAGCTATTATAGACGCTAAAGAGAATGCTGAACGCAACCAGGTTGAAAACGCCGAGTTTTTTGTAGGCGATATGAAAAAGGTTTTTTCTGAATCATTTATCACTACTCACGGTCAGCCGGATATTATAATTACCGATCCCCCTCGTGATGGGATGCATAAAGATGTAATTGCTCAAATAATTGGTATATTGCCACAACGTATTGTTTACGTGAGTTGCAACTCGGCTACCCAGGCTCGCGATCTCTCTATGTTAGACGAATATTATAAAGTAACCAAAGTGCAACCGGTAGATATGTTTCCGCAAACGCACCACGTAGAAAATGTTGTTTGTTTAGAAAGAAAATAGATGAATACAAAATATCTTAAAAACCTCTTTTTTATCAGCGGGCTTTTTATGCTTTTTTTAGGCTGCCAGAGGGACGATATTTGCCCTGAGGCCACGCAAACCACACCTATGCTGGTTGTGCGATTCTATGATGCCGAAGAACGAGATAACCCGGCCCGGCCAACCAATTTAAGTATTAGGTCTACGGTAAGCGATTCAACTAAAACATTATATCAACGAATAAATCAGGATAGTATTGCGATTCCACTAAGGACCAATCAAAATGCCACTTCCTACACTTTCACTATTTTCGATTCAGATAGTGAAGAAGAAGACCAGGAATTCACTCCAAATACCGACAATTTAACCTTTACTTACGGTAGTGAAGAGATATACGTAAACCGTGCCTGTGCCTATAAAGTAATATATAACAGTTTAAAGTTAACCATTGAAGGCGGTGAAGACGACCAATGGATTGATTCTTATATTATTGAAGAACCAAATATTGAAGATGAAACACAAGCACATATTAGCATATTTTTTTAGTCTTGCTTTTCTGTTTTTGGCTACTCCTCTATTAAGCCAGGAAACCACAGAACAGGATAGTTTGGCTGCGCGTGAGAAATTTGGTTTACGGGTAGGCACAGATCTTAGTAAACTGGCAAGAACCGCTTTTGAGGATGATTATTCTGGGTTTGAGATCCTGGGAGATTATAGGGTTTATAAAAATTATTATGCGGCTGCAGAACTTGGTAATGAGAGTATGGGTTATAAAGAAGATAATATAAGCATTACTTCTCGCGGAAGCTATATAAAACTGGGCGCCGATTATAATGCCTATGAAAACTGGACGGGAATGCAGAATCTTATTTTTGTAGGTGCCCGTTATGGTTTTGCCACTTTTACCCAGGAAATTGAAGAATATCAAATCTATACCACTAACCCTTTCTTTGAACCTGATATTAGGACAGATAATATTGAATATTCGGGCTTAACGGCCAGTTGGGTTGAATTAGTAGCCGGAATAAAAGTTGAATTACTGAATAATTTATACCTGTCGGTTAATGTTCAGCTTAAGCGCAGGTTATTCCAATCTGCTCCAGATAATTTTGACAACCTGGCTATTCCCGGTTTCAACCGAACCTATGATGATAGTAATATTGGTGTAGGTTATGGATACACGCTTAGTTACCTGATTCCTTTTTATAAGAAATAGGGGAATTAAAAATTAAACTGCAATTACAGGTTTTACAAACTTGAATCGACAAATCGAAAACTAACCACAGATTGCCACGCCGCAATGCTCCTCCCATCGTATTGTTCCACCAATGGCGAATCCTCTTGAGGCAAGGTCATTGCGAAAGAGGTACGACTGAAGCAATCTTTCTTATCAAACAACTAAGGAATAAAACCCGAATCGACGACAAATCGCAAACCAACCATAGATTGCAGCGTCGCTGTGCTCCTCGCAAAGACGGAGGGAGGTTGCCGTGCTAAGGTGCCGCTCGGATGACGCAAGCAGACCAGCCGGCATTGCGAAGCTGCTTTTTCGCAGCTGAAGCAATCTCCTCATCATAGCAACGAATCAACAAATCCCGATTCCCGAATTCTAATCCTGGAACTTCGCCTTTTTTGAGCCCTGGTAGATCTGGTATTTTACCAATTTAGATTCTAAAGCACCATTGTAGAGTTTTATCTTTCGGGAAGGTCTTAGGCCAACGTGTTTTAAAGCTTCAAGGTTAGAAGTTATAAACCAGGCATCAGTCCCGGGATAAGCCTGCTTCAGCGTATCTCCTATCTCTTTATAGAATTTTGGCATATCAATTTCCAGGCGTTCTCCATAAGGCGGATTAAATAACATGTGTAAATGCCGTTCTCCTTCTTTTTCAGAAGCAAAGAAATCCTGTCTTTCTACTTTAATAAATTCAGATAGATTAGCATTTTCAATATTATCTATGGCTTTATGCACTGCAGATGGCGACGTGTCGTAACCTTTCATCTTAAAGTGAAATTCCCGCATTTTCTTCAGCACAGAAGCTTCTATTTTTTCAAATAAATCTTCATCCCAATCTTTCCAACGTTCAAAAGCGAATTCCTTTCGGTTTAAATTGGGAGGGATATTACAGGCAATCATCGCGGCTTCAACTAAAATAGTACCACTTCCGCACATAGGATCCATAAAATCACACTGCCCGTCCCAGCCGGAAAGCAGCAACATTCCTGCAGCTAAAACCTCGTTTATAGGCGCAATATTGGTCGCGGTTTTATAACCACGCTTGTGTAAAGATTGCCCAGAGGAATCAAAAGAAACATTACAGAAATTCTTTTCTATATGAATATTAATTCTCAATGTAGGAAAATCGAGATCTACATTCGGTCTCTTATCAAATTTATCCCGAAACCGGTCCACAATCGCATCTTTGGTTTTAAGGGAAATATATTGGGAATGGGTGAATGTTTCAGAATGTACCGTGGCATCAATGGCCAGGGTATCGTTAACATCCATAAAATTCTCCCAGGGAAGATCGTAGATTTGTTTGTAAAGATCTTCTTCAGAAAATATTTTAAAACTCTGGTAAGGTTTCAGGATCTTAATAGCGGTTCTTAAGCAAAGATTAGCTTTATACATAAAGCCGGTATCGCCCACAAAACTTACATTCCTGGTTCCTTCTTTTACATCCATCGCGCCAAGTGCCGTGAGTTCTTTAGCCAAAACTGGCTCAAAACCATACATGGTCTTAGCGATCATTTTAAAATTATTTTCCATATCGGTTTTTTACAGTCCACAAAAATAGGGTAATTTTGCTGAATAAAGGTATTGCCGGGTTTAGATGCTGAAATATTCTAAAAGCTTTTACGACTTAGGTTTTCTAATAATATTTCTCAAGTAAATAATGATCTATATTTTACCCCTTCTTTCTGTATTTGCCGGCTATCTTATTGCTACTTTTTTAAAACCCTCCTCCTCTACCGGGTTTAAATTACTGCTTAGTTTTAGTGGTGCTTATCTTTTGGCGGTTACGATCTTTGAATTGTTACCCGAAGTTTATTTAAACGGCACTAACGAGGTGGGCATTTTTATTATGTTGGGCTTATTATTACAAATTATCCTGGAATTTGTTTCAAAAGGAGTGGAACACGGGCATTTGCATCAACAAGAAGGAATGGATAAATTTCCCCTCTTACTACTGGTAAGTTTAAGTATACATGCTTTCCTGGAAGGTTTCCCTATGGATGAAGGCGATCATATTTTACACGGAGTAGTAATTCATAAAATTCCGGTGGCTACTATACTCTCGGTTTTTCTAATTCATTCTAATTTGAGTAGAATTAAAGTCGGTTTGTTTCTAACAATCTTTGCTTTAATGACGCCATTGGGAAGCTTTTTTAAATCGCAATTCAGTTTACTGCAGGAGATTTCAATTTACATCAATGCCTTAGTGATTGGTATTTTTCTCCACGTTTCTACCACTATTCTTTTTGAAGCCTCAAAGAACCATAAATTCAATATTTCTAAACTGGCGGTAATTGTTGGTGGCATTTTACTGGCTTATTTTATTTAATACCAAATTAACAATGTAATGCCGCATTCAAACTCGTTCATTTTCCGCTCTATTTCCTTGCTCATAGAACAAAAAAGCAACTTCGGTTTCTGTGCGGCTGTACAAAATTAAATTGGTATAATATGTTTAGCAAAGCTGAAAGCAAGAAATTAAGACAACAGTTCTGGACCAGCTTCGGTATCGTTTTCCGCAGAAAATGGATGCTTTATGATACCGGAATAAAGGAGCTTCAGTTAAAATTTACTTTTAACCGCAAATTCGCCCAGGTTTCTATAGATGTTTTAGATGAAGATCCCCTGATTCGCGCTTATTATTTTGAAAAACTGCTTTCCTTAAAAAATATCCTGGCTTCTGAATATTTACCTGAAGCCATTTACGAGGAAGAATATGAACTTCCGGAAGGAAAAATCATTTCACGAGTTTATGTTCAGCTAGATAATGTAAGCATCCATAATCGCAATCAATGGCCTGAAGTCATGAAATTTCTCAATGATGCTATGGAACAAATGGAAGCTTACTTTGTGGAGCATAAAGACCTTTTTAGCTAAGTTTTTTCTAGTAGGTAATATTTTTAGGGTTTTCACCCAACTAATTTAGTCTCTTATTTGTTTAAAATAGACTTATGAGAACTATTAGGCTTTTTCCGTTTCACCACCGTGAAGAATTACAGATTGGAATCACTTATAAATTTGATTTTGAACTCAATGAATTCATTAAAAATATGGAGGGAATGCGCTGGTCTCGTACCTATTCTTGTTTCTATTTGCCATATTCCTACAACAATAAAAAGCGTATTTATCATATTTTAAGAAAAATAGGAGCTATTATAGATTATTCGGCATTACAAAATCTTAAGACAGGGGCGCTAGAAAGCTCTCAAATACAAAATTCAGATTTAAACCAGCATCAAATTGAAATTTTACAGGAGTTTAAAAACTATTTAATAGGCCATCGTTTTAGCAAAAGCACCTTAAAAACCTATACTACTTTTGTACAGCGATTTATAGAATTTCAAAAAGAAAACTTAGATGCTATAACCAACCGTAGCATTGAACTTTTTATTGAAAAAGAAATTGCCGGAAAGAATTACGCAGTTAGCACACACCGCCAATGTGTAAGCGCATTAAAACATTTTGCTACTTTACATCGCTTTCCAGAATTAGAAGCTGAACAAATTAAGAGTCCACGAAAAAGCAAATATTTGCCGGTAGTACTTTCCAAAGAAGAAGTGATAGACCTTTTAAGAGCCACGCGAAATTTAAAACACCGGGCAATTTTTGCTTTATTGTATTCCTCTGGCCTTAGGGTTGGAGAAGCCATTAGTTTGAAGCAAAAAGATATGGACATAGACCGCAGACAAATTTCGATACGTTCAGGGAAAGGCCGAAAAGACCGGGTAGTGATTATGGCAGAAAGTTTTATTCCATTGCTTCTAAATTATTTGGGCACCTACCGGCCGCAAAACTATTTTATAGAGAGTCCGCAGGGCGGTCCTTATAGTTCGTCTAGTATAAGAGCGGCTTTGCATCATGCTTGTAAGCTGGCTAATATTAAAAAGAAAGTAACGCCTCATACACTGCGCCATTCTTACGCCACCCATATGTTAGAAAACGGCATAGACCTAAGGCATATACAGAGTTTATTAGGCCACTCGAAACCAGAAACTACAATGATCTATACTCATGTGACTCAAAAGGAGTTGATGAAGATTACGAGTCCGTTAGATGTTAGTTTAAAAGCATTATCAAATTCTGATAAAAAGGATGAAAACATGCGTTTATCCCGAAATATTTCTGATTAAATAGGTATATTGCCCCGGATATAACATGTTGGCAACAAGCTGAAAAAAAACCGAACGAATGAAAATATCCAAAATAAAAATTGAGAATTTCAGGTCAATTAAATCCACTGAATTTACAACGGATAATTTTAATATCGTTGTTGGACAAAACAATTGCGGAAAGACTAACTTTTTTGAAGCAATTGAATTTTTCTTTAATGGAGTTGGTCGAGGTGGACTTTCTAACGATTTAAAATTTAAAAGACAATCGGATTTAGAAATTTTGGTAGAAATAGAATTTTCGGGTGCGCAAGATGGCGCAGAAAAAATGCGAAATGAAGCCAATAAAACTAAAATCTTGAATGTATTAGGAGAATCCGATACTGTAACTATTTCTCGTTCAAGTGAAAATGTAAAAAAACGTAAAGTTTTCGTTAATGGAGAAGAAGTAAATCCAGGAACAGGTTTTGACCCAGCGTTAAACGATTTTTTACCAAAGTTTGAGTATATAAATACAAAACAGTATTATGATTCTGTTGCAAAATATACCAAAACCACACCAATTGGAATTATGCTTTCTGGTGTTTTATCTGCAATTCTCGAATCGAACGAGCAATATCAAGACTTTCAACAAAAATTTACTGAATTATTTGAGGGAGAAGATTCGGAAATTAAGACTCAATTTGATTTAGTCGGTGGAAAAGTAAAAGTCAATCTTCAAAAACAATTCCCAGATACTTCAAAGGTAAACTTTGAGGTTACTGCACCAGTATTTGATGACTTATTAAAAAACTTCGAAACCACCATTGATGATGGAATAGAAACAACCGCAGAAGAAAAAGGAGATGGAATGCAAAGAGCTTTAATGCTTGCAATTATCCAAACCTATGCAGAATTTAGAAAAGAAAATGAAGACCAAGGAAAGTCCTTTTTATTCTTCATTGATGAAGCTGAATTACATCTACATCCAACAGCTCAAAGAAACTTAAAGAACGTATTATATGAACTTTCAGAATCGACAGACCAAGTATTTATAAATACGCATTCATCTGTTTTTGTTGCAGACAATTATCCTAATCAAAAAATTTTTAAAGCCGAGAAAAACGAAGGGGAAACTGAAATGGAATCCGCAGATGATTTCACAAAACCATATATAGTGTTTGAACTTTTAGGAGGCAGTCCTTCTGACTTATTATTACCAAGAAATTTCCTTATCGTCGAAGGATTAAGTGAATTTGAATTTTTAACACGAGTAATTAGAAGATTTTATTCCAACAGACCAAAAATTCAGATAATTAAAGCAAACGGAGATATTGACCAAGCAGAAAGAACAATAAATGCAATAGAAAAAGCATTTACACCTTTAAATTCAAGTATTTATAGTGACAAACAAATAATTTTGATTGATTTACCAAGCGAACAAACACAAGGAGGAGTAAATGATTTTCTTCAAAGAAATCCGAAATTAAACGCAAACAATCAATTTTTTCAAATACCTAATCGTGATTTAGAACAATATTATCCAAATCAACCTGACGAAGTTTATGGAAATTGGAGAAAGACGCAGGCTGAATTGGACGCAGTAAATCCAGCAGGTAATAAATCCTTTACAGGAAAAAGGAAAAGACAATTGGCTAAATTTGTCGGAGAAAATATTACACAAGAACAATTCGAAGGGGAAATGCCAATAATATTTCAATCATTAGAAAGAGTTTGGGAATTAGCATATTGAGAAAAGCCAGTTGCCAACAATGTATATAAAACATAGCTATTATTGGCTTCCCGAGAGGTTTTTGCTTATTTGCTATGCCGCCAAATTTTTAAATTTGGCTTTTAGTAAAATAAAGATAAAAAGAAAAATTTAAAAATTCGGCTCGTGTATAATCCGAAAAGTTAGCGTTTATTTATACGCTACGTTTCATATACGGAGACGTTGGCAAAAAACTTCAAATGAGATTTTTTTAATGAAATTTAAATACCTCCTAATTCTATTAATTTTATTTTTTAACCAAATAAGTTATTCTCAAGCAAACAAAACATCCGATTCAAAAGAATTTTTCTATAACATAAGTATTGGTGCTGTAATTGGAGCTATCGGTGCATTAATAAATAAAAAGGCTGATCAAAAAATTGGTGAAATTTTAATTAAAGGGTCTTCACAAGGAGCTTTAGGTGGTTATATCACGTTTGAAAGTAAAAGAATTATAAGATTTGCTCAAAGAGAAGAAGATTGGAGATTTTTTTGGGTTGCTAAATTAATAAATGCAGGTGGTATTTCTATAAAAGAAAATGCGGCTTTAAATAGAGATTTTTGGAAAAAATGGCATATTAATATAGGTTTTAGCAGAATTGAATTTGATTTAGAAAATCAATTCAAAGTTAGATATAAAGTTATGCCAATTGCGTTTGTGTATACAATCGGTATTGCTTCTCAAACAAGATTTGAGTTAGAAAAAACTATAAAAACAGGTGAATTTATATTTTCGAGTGACACAAATAGATTTGTTGAAACAAATTCAGTAGGAATTGCACTTCCAGGAAATATAGTTTTATATGAACCTAATAAAGATAATTTTGGCACTTTATCTCATGAAATAATACATCTTTATCAAAGTAATGATTTCTCTCAATTTGAAGCCTTTTTAGATAAACCACTAAATAAAATTAATTCTAAAGGAAATCTATTCAGTGAAATAAATAAATATATCCATTATGATTTTCGTTATATACCATTACAACTATCATACATTATAGAGATGAATCGTTCAAAATACTATTATGCAAATTTTTTAGAAAGAGAAGCTGGGTATTATTCAGATAGTTTTCAAAAAGATTATTTGAGATAGAAGTCATTTGCCAACATCGGTTCATCGCAAATAACGGGTATTGTGGAAAAAGTGTAATTTTAGAAACCAAGAAAGAAATAGGTTAAGCCGACAAGTCCGCGTGCCTACTCCCGCAACTTGCGATAACCGTAACCGTTGGCAGCAATTAAAAAACTATGACTCTAGTAATTGCACAAAAGAAAAATAAGAAAATATCATTTGCATCGGATTCCAGAATATCATTTGGAAACCAAGGTCATATTGATTTTGGAATTAAAATATTCTCAGTTCCTGTAAAAATTTATTCTCCTACGGATTCTAATAAAAAAACAAAGACTTTAGATTATGATCATACAATAGGTCTTGCTGTTATTGGCAGTGCAGTGAACGCTTATTTAATAAAAGAATCGATTAATGAAATTTTACAAAACCTTCAGTATGCTCCAACTTGGTCTGATATCTCAATGGATAAAATAGCAAATCTAGTATTCAAAATTTATAAGAAGACTACTGCCGATCTAACTAAAGTTCTTCAAAAAGGTGGTGTTTGTGAATTAATTTTAGGCGGATATTGCCCTAAACAAAATAAAATTAAAGTTTTTAAATATTACTTAGACTTATCTAATTCACCTTATACTCCCGAAATTATTGAAATATTGATAGATGAAGGTTCAATTGATTTTTCCGGTTCTGGGAAAATAGAGGCGGAAAAGATGTTTAAAAGTGATAAAAAGCTAATACCGTTAAAGATTCTTAGATCAATAGTAAATAATCCTGATATAAAGGGAGTTGGTGGAGGATTGCAATATGGTGAATTCAAAAATAGAAATTTTGAGGTTTTAGGAGTTGAAGATTACAGTACTAATCCTGATAATAGTTTTAAAGAGTATTTACTTACACTAAGAGGAATTACCCTTTACAAAGGTGAATTTGAAAGCAAATTAGATGATTTTCATATCGCATATAATTTCATTACACCGTTTAAAGATGAAATAGATAATGCTTTTAAAATTGGAATTGATAATATTTAACTGCAGCCAACATCGGTTCATCGCAAATAACGGGTATTACAGAAAAAGTGTAATTTTAGAAACCAAGAACTAAATTATTACTAAGCCGACAAGTCCGCGTTTCTACTCCCGCAACTTGCGATAACCGTAACCGTTGGCACCAATATTAATAACCAAGAATGCAAATAAATTTAGCAAGCCGAAAAAGAAGATTAGTAGCTCTTTTAATTGATTATTATCTGATTACATTTCTTTTAGTAAGTATTATTTTCCTGATTTTAGGACCAGATTTTATAGAAAAAGAAGGTGGTTTTCCAACTCTTCTATTAATATTAAGTATTCCAATTGGCATAATATTTTATTTTGGAAAAGATTCAATTAACGGAACTAGTTTCGGTAAATGGATAATGGGTATTACAGTTAGAAAAGAAAATTCCTCAAATGAATCTCCTTCTTTAGTAAATCTCTTTATTAGAAATATAACTCTAATAATCTGGCCATTAGAATTTATAGTTATTGTATTTAATAAGAACAAACAGAGACTTGGAGATCAAATTGCTAAAACTTTAGTTTATAAAAATCCAAACAAGTCTAAAAAACTTCCTAGAATAATATCTATTATAGGTTTAGGAATAATATTCTTTGTATTTATTCTCTCATTTGTAGCTTCAAGTTTAAAAACTTCAAATGCTTATAAATTAGCTATTTCGGAGATAGAAAATAACAAAGAAATAAATCAAACAGTTGGAGAAATTATAGATTACGGTTGGATGCCGACTGGAAATGTTAGTATAAAAAATGGTGAAGGAATAGCAACCTATGACATAAAGGTTATTGGAGAAAAAAAAGAAATGAACGTTCAAGTAGAACTGATTAAACCAAAAGATGGTAATTGGGAAATAACAAGTTTCAACTATTAATACAGGTGCCAACAACGGCTCATCGCAAATAACGGGCAGTTTACTGAAAATCGCTATTTTAGAGATCAATTATTAAAACAACTAATCCGACAAATCCGCGTCCTTACTCCCGCAACTTGCGATAGCCGGGACCGTTGTGCATAATTTTGATGAAAATGCAGAGAAGAATAGATAATCCGAAAAATATTGATCATAAATTAATTGAAAGTCAATTAAAAGAAGGTAATCACGTCTTTATTCAGTTTTCCGATGAAGTTTATTCTAGGAAGCTACTCAGCACTCTCAATAAATTATGTTCGAAATATGATAAAAACTTCAGCATTCGATTTTATGGTCATTATTCAAAAACTTTTGATTGTGATATACTTAAAAATATACCGAACGTAAAATCACTATATATTGATTGCATAATAAAAGTCAAAAATCTCAATCAAGTTTCAAATCTAAAAAACCTCGAAAGTTTAAGTTTGGGTATTTATGAACTTGAAGAAACAGAAATACTAGATTCTAAAAACTTTAAAAATTTAACCGACCTAATTATTGGAGATACTAAAACAAAAGCGTTTAATCTAGAATATTTACAAGATTATAAAAGGTTAAAGTTTTTAATTATTTCAGGTCACACTAAGAATATTGACAAAGTAAAATACTTAAGTAATCTAACCTATTTAAGCTTGAACTCTATTTCTAAGGTTAAGTTAGATTTCATTAATTCTCTGACAAACTTAAAAACCTTAAAAATCATATTAGGTGGACGAGAAAACTTGAAGGAGATAGAAGAAAATAATATTGAAGAATTAGAAATCATAAGAGTAAGAGGATTAAGTAGTTTTGAAAATATTTCGAAGTTTAAAAAACTCAAAAGTTTATTAATTGAAGACCAAATTAAATTAAAGGAACTTCATTTTAATAGACCTTTCGAATATTTGAAAGACTTCAAATTGATAAACTGCAAATCTTTTATAAGATTATCTGGTCTAATAAATCTAAAATGTCTTGAAAATTTAAGAATTTATAAAACCAATATTGATTTTGATAATTTTATAAAGCAACCACTTCCAAAATCTTTAAATGTTCTAGCCTTTTATACTACAAAAGCTAAAATTGATAAGGAAATAAAAATTCGGTTACAAGACTTAAATTACAAAGAGCATTAACAAAACTATGCACAACAACGGTTCATCGCCAATAGACGGTAGCGTTAGAAAGAAAATAATTAACTTGACCAACAAACCAATACTAAGCCGACAAATCCGCGTCCCTTACTCCGCCAACTGGCGATAACCGGGACCGTTGGCGACAAGCTTAAAATTAATATTCACTTAAAAATCATCATATGAGAACGAGTCTAATTTTTATTTTTTTATCAATTACATTTCTTAGTAACTCTCAGGAATTCAAAATTAATGGTGATTTTGAAGGGACTAAGACTGATAGTATATTTCTTCAATATATAAACCAAGAAGGTGAATACGTTAGAGATACTTTAAAAATTCAAGATGGTAAGTTTACTGCATATGGAAAAATTAAAGGAACGCAACGTGTTTTTATAATTGGGAATACTGAAGATAATAGTATGGAAGATCCAAATTTAGGATATTTCTTCCTAGAGCCAAAAACTGTGAAACTCACATTACGAGAGGATAATTTCAAAAATTTGAAAGTAGTTAATTCTCCTACGCAATTAGAATTTGAAAATATTAATAAAAAATCTTTAAAATTCGTTTCTCAAGCTGACAGTCTCTCGAAAGCAAACGCAGAAAGAGATGTTATAATGCAAAAATTTGAAGAAATTAAAAATTTGGAATTGAATTATGCTTCAAGAAATCCTTCTTCCGTTCTAAATCCATACTATGTAAGTTTTTATATGAGGCAGTTAGATCAAGATGTTCTTAGACAATATTTTAATAAGATGTCAGAAAAAAATAGAAATTCAGTGTATGGCCAACAAATCAAAGAACTATTAAATAGCGCGAAAATTGTAAGTAGTGATAAGGCTCCAGATTTCAATTTGACTGATTTAAAAGGGAATAATTTGAGTATGGAAAAATTTAGCGGCAAATATTTACTTATTGACTTTTGGGCTGGTTGGTGCATACCTTGTGTAAAACAACTTCCAGAATTAAAAGTTCTTTCCAAAAAATTTAAAGACAAGGATTTCGAAATATTAGGCGTTTCATTTGATCAAAATAAAGAACAGTGGAAAAAGAGCGTGATTAAACATGAGACACAGAACTGGAATCACGTTTATATTGGAATGGAAAATATTAGAAAAGAAGGTTCGCTAAGCGAAAAATATGATATACAACCAATTCCTGCTTATATTTTAATTGATAAAGAGGGTAGAATAATAGATCGTTACTTAAATGCTTCAAACAATAACAATAGTTTTAAAGATCTTACTTTAAAATTAGAGGAATTGATGGCAAAATAACTAAACGCCAGTCGCCAACAACGGTTAATCGCCAATAAGCGGAACCGTTAGAAAGAAAATAATTATCTTGACCAACAAACTAATATTAAGCCGACAAATCCGCGTCCCCTACTCCGCCAACTGGCGATAACCGAGACCGTTGTAGCCAATTTTAAAACGAGAAAATTTGAGGAAAATAATCATATTTATATTTTTAATAACTCAATTTTGCTTTTCACAAAATGCTCCTGAAATTAGTATTTTGACTTGTTCTCCTGGCGAAGAAGTTTATTCCATTTTTGGACATTCAGCAATTAGAATTGTAGATAACGATAAAGATATTGTATACAATTTTGGAATGTTTGACTTTGATACACCAAACTTTACTTTAAAATTTGTTACTGGTCGGTTAAAATATCAATTAGGCATTCAAGAAACCGACAATTTCATCAAAATTTATTCAAATGAGAATAGAAAAGTATCAGAACAAAAATTAAAGCTTCAAAAGCAACAAAAAAATGAATTAATAGAAAAACTAAACTTCCTTTACAGACCTGAAAACAGATATTACACATACTCTTTTATAGAAAAAAATTGTTCTACTGAAATTCGTGATCTATTGATAGAAAATGGAGTGAAATTTCCCAAAGCGAACTTAGAAAAAAGCAACAGAGATTTAATAAATTCTCATCTGATAACAAAACCGTGGATTCGGTTCGGAACCAATTTGATGTTAGGAAAATCATTAGATGAAAAAAGCAATAAATTTCAAAGTATGTTTCTTCCCAAGTATTTAGAACAAGAAATTAATAATTCTACAATAAATGGTCATAAGCTAGAAAAATCAAGAAAATCTTTGAACAACGTGAAATCTAAAGAAGGAAGTGAATTGTATAAATGGACTTCACCAATTGTAATATTTTCAATTTTACTAATAATTTATCTTTTCAAGTTCTATAAGCCATTTGAAACAATTTTTAGTTTATGTATAGGTACTATTGGATTAATATTACTACTAATGTGGATATTTTCAGAACATCCAGAAGTAAAGAATAATTTGAACATTTTATGGGCAAATCCATTATACCTACTTTATATTCCAATTAAAAATAATGAGCAATTAAAGAAGTTTATAGCTTATATATTGATTACGTTTCTCGTCATAAGTATTTTAATTTGGATTACTAATTATCAATCATTTGACGTAGGAATAATTCCAGTACTTTTAATTCTAACTATAATGAATGTTAGGCACATTAAAACTGGCTACAACATCGGTTCATCGCAAATAACGGGTTTAGTCGAAAAAGTGTAAATTTAGAAACCAGGAAAGAAAATAGTTAATCCGACAAGTCCGCGTCCCTACTCCCGCAACTTGCGATAACCGTAACCGTTGTGCACAATTTAGAAGCAAATTTTTAGATGAAATATAAAATCTTAATATTCTTAATTCCTTTCCTTATAAGTTGTGAGTTTTCAAACAAGAAGGATAATATTTCTGGTGAGAACTATAAAAAAGTTGGAAATAATATAATTACATCAAAGGAAGATACTAAATATGGATTCAAAGAAGGTAGTAAGGCACATGTATTTAATTCTAAGGGTGTCGATTTAGGTTTAAAGGAAAAATATCAAGAAGCAGAAATTGTGCTGAAGAAAGCTTTATTAGAAGCACCAAATAATCCTATTATTTTAAACAATATTGGATTAACATATTATAACCGAGGTATATATAATACTGCAATAATATATTTCAACCGATCCTTAAAATTTTCCGATTCTTCAAGTATTATGGCTGCAACAAATCTTGGTTTAACCTATTATAATCAAATGGATTATGCAAGAGCATTAGAAATTATGGATTATAGTCTGACTAAGCAGAATTGTGATAATGTAGAAAAACTTACTGTTAGATTAAATAGAATAATGGTAAATGTAGAACTCGAAGATTGCGATGAAATTAACAAAGATCTAAAAGCAATAGAATATCTACGCAAAAATAATGAACTAGGAGATTATGCTGCTTACATTGACAAAGTAGATGGCCAAATAACTAAACTGTGCACAACATCGGTTCATCGCAAATAACGGGTTTAGTGGAAAAAGTGTAATTTTAGAAACCAGGAAAGAAATTGGTTAATCCGACAAGTCCACGTCCCTACTCCCGCAACTTGCGATAACCGTAACCGTTACCTGCAATGCACAAAAAACAGTTTCAAATTTTGATATGACAGCTTTTTAATGAACTTTTTATAAAAAAACAACGCAAACATTGAGCTAACTCGAAAAAAATTAACTAGGCACTAAACTCTAAAGAGTTTATTTATATATAGTGTGATATGACATCAATGGAAAAGTTATTAAATAAAAAAGGACCTTTGATGTCTAATGAATTATCAAGCTTTATAGAAAAGGCAGAAAACATTAATTATAACACAGCTAGTCAAAGAGTTGCCAGAAATAAAAAAATACTAAAAATCAAAGGGTATTTTGTTAGTAATTTATCTTTGTGTTATTTAGAAAAACACATTGATGATGGGCTTTTGTTTGATTCTTTGAATAAAGCAATGTTCGAAAATGGAAAAAAATATTGGTACACTTTAAATGCTTTAGAACTTCACGGAGGAATTATTAATCAAAAATATTTAGAATGCTATACCAACTATCCAATTATAGCATTAAAAGGACATTTACCTTTCAAAAAGATAATTCAAAAATTCATAAAATCTGATATCCTGAATTATAATAGTGAGTACTACTACATTTCCCCTAAACTAAAAAGAACCAACTTCAATTCGTTAACCTATAAAACAATAGAGGCTATCAAAGAAAATATTCTTACTGACTTTGGTACTTTAAATAAAAATATAGGTCTTATTTCATACAACACGGCTGAAAAATATGCTGAATTCGGAAAATTCAGGTGGGCTTTCAAAGGTGTTTCAAATATTACTGGATTAATGCAGGGAAGTAAACCTGGATTTGTATTAGCTGATATTTTAATTGGAACTTCAATTAATGAAAAAGATGTATCATTCTTTATTGAAAAAATAAAGCATATTCAAAGCTTTAATAATGCTTCAAGGATAATTCCTTTTCTAATAGTAGATGACTTAAGCAAAGAAGCATTAATTGCTTTAAAATATCACGGAATTGCTGTAGGCTTTATCAAAGAACTATTTGGACAAAAATATGCCGAAACTCTTAAAGAATTAATTAGTGTTTTGAATAATGCTGGAGCTAGTTTAAAATCTTCACCTGAAAAATATCTAGATTTAATAAAAGAATTAAAAAAATATAATGAAGGTTTAGCTAATAATATTAGAGGAGCACTTTTCGAATTTGTTGTTGGACATATTCATTCACTAGATAGTAACAGTAGTATTGATTTAGGTCGTGAAATTTATGAAAATGATTCTCGCCACGAAATGGACGTTTTAGCTATTTATAATGATAGGATTGTTATAGCGGAATGCAAAGCAAAGCGGTCAATGATAAACCTTGAAACTATAGATAAATGGTTAGGCGAAAAAGTTCCAGCATTTAAAAAATGGATTGAAAAACAAGAAACTTGGAATAAGAAAAATATTGAATTTGAATTTTGGTCAACTGGTGGTTTTACAGATGAAGCTCTAGAAAAACTAGAATATATATCTAAATCAGCTTCAAAATATAAAGTATCGTATTTTGAACCAAATGACATTAGAAATAAAGCTTTGTCGATGCAAAACAAAAAATTAAAGGAAGCATTAGATGATTTCTTTTTAAAAGCCAAAGTATAGTAATGACCGATGAAAGCACTGCAGGTAACAACGTATATAGCTCATAGCTAATTAGTTGCCTAAACGAAGTTAAGGCATATTTGCGAAGTCGCCAAATTTTTAAATTTGACGATTTCCAGTAAAAAAGATAAATATTAAAATTTAAAAATCTGGCTTGTATGTAATCCGAAAATAATAGCTAATTTACACGCTACGAGCCATATACAAAACCGTTGGCAACAAGCTGAAAAAAACCGAACTAAATGAAAAACTACATAACTTTGATTTTAATTTTTGCATTAGCTCTTTCGTGCAAACAAAAAGAAAATTCTAAAACAAGCCCAACGAAAGAAAATTCAGCTATAAAGGATTCTTTAACTACAGAATTAGAAAAAATCAAGGACAAAAAAAATATTGTAGGATTTTCAGCATCGATTGTCACTGAAAAAGGAATACTGTACAATAAAGGATTTGGATATTCGAATGTTGAAACCCAAAAAGAACTCACAGAACATACGATTCAAAATATTGCTTCAATTTCAAAAACCTTAATTGGACTTTCGCTATTCAAGGCACAAGAAATGGGGAAACTCGAACTTGATGACCCAATAAACAAGTATCTGCCTTTTCAAGTCGTAAATCCATCACATCCAAATATTCCTATCACAATTAGACATTTATCCACTCATACATCGACAATAATGGATTCAGATAATTTTTGGGAAAATACATACATTCTCAAGAAAAAAGACCATCCTAAAAGTGTAAGTGTTTTTGGATATATGAAACCACCAGATTCCAAAACATCGCTTGCGAATTTTCTTGAAAGTTTATTGACAAATAAAGGAAAATTATATATTCCAGATAACTTCTCTAAAGAAAAACCCGGCGATAAGTTCAGTTACTCAAACCTTGGAGCTACTCTTTGTGCTTTAGTAATAGAATCTGCAACAAAAACACCTTACGACCAATTTACACAGGAAAATATTTTGAACCCATTAGAAATGGGAAATTCTGGTTGGTCGATTAAGACTGTGGATTCTACAAAGATTTCAAAATTATATGGCAACTACGAAAGTGTATTGGCAGATTACTCTATACTTTCTTATCCAGATGGTGGACTTTTAACAACGAGTAGTGATTTGAGTAAACTTCTAACTGAATTTATAAAAGGATATGCTGGAAAAGGAACACTTTTAAGTAAAGAAAGCTACAAAAAGTTGTTTGAAAACCAACTATCCGAAAGCCAAATGCCAGAAGGGACAAATGCTAATTTTGGAATATTCTTGGATTTTTCAAAAGGGTTTATGGAAGATGATTTTAAAACCATTGGACATAGTGGTGGCGATCCAGGAGTTGTTGCGGGAATGTTTTTCAATCCCGAAACAGGACTTGGACGAATTCTAATCTTGAACACGGACTCGGATTTTGACGACAATGTCATTCCCCAATTTAAAGAAATTTGGAGTAAACTGAACATCTATGGCAACAAATTAAACTGAAAAGCCAGTTGCCAACAATGTATATAAAACATAGCTAATATAGGCTTTATGAGAGGTTTGTGTGCATTTGCAAAGTCGCCAAATTTTTAAATTTGGCTTTTAAAATATAAAAGATAAAAACAAAACATAAAAATTCGGCTTGTGTATAAACGGAAAGGTCAGCGTCTATTTACACGCTACGTTTCATATACGAGACCGTTGTGCAAAAGTTAAAAAAAGATGTATAAATATAGATTTCTACTTTTAATTGGGCTTATAGTTTCTTGCAGTTCGAACCAGACTGAGTTCGGAAACTCGGAATTACTGCAAAAACATAATCCTATTACCATTTCCGAGTTGAAAGAGAATCCAACTGATTTTGATAATGATACTGTGAGACTGGTGGGGGAATTACACCTTGACTTGGAGAACAAAGGGATTTCCTTTGATTCACACAAAATTTGGATTGATTCATTTAAACCCGCATCGGATCTGGATACCATCTGGGAATATATGAACGGGAAAGAGATTGAAATTATCGGACTGTATCAATCTGGTCACAGCGGACATTTGGGAATTTATGACGGACAATTAAAAGAAGTGTATTATATAAAAACCAAGTAAAAAACCTTTGCACAACAATATATAAAAACAATGCTCAAACCTGTCTTGAATCGAAAGTCCGTGTCCACTTGCTTAACTGAGTGTCCTGCGGACAATCAAGCTCACCAGCTCGCACAGTTTTTATACGAGACGTTACCTGCAAGCTGAAAAAATAAAACACCTAACCTAAATAAATGAAACGATATCTATTACTCTTAATGCTGATCATAACATCTTGCAATTTTGGAGAACAAGAGGAGGTAATTGAATACCCTTTTTCAGAACTGGAAATTTCCACTGTAGAAATGAATAAAGAAAACAACGCTTTAGAGGCTAGTTCAGAGGTTAAGGAGATTGAGAGCTACTTAAAAAATCTCAGTAACAGAGAACTGATTAAAGGAAAAAGACTGCACGGCGCTGATCGGTTATGTGAAGTAATTTTAAAAAATAATAATGGTAATATTATAATCGTATTTAAGTCTCATAAAGAAGAAGGTATTACAGCCAGTTTTTTGAAAGAAAATCAAGCTGACAATTTCAGTCATTCTTTGGGAAGGTTATACAATGCTGACCATCTAATGGAACTTTTACAAAAAAGCGGACTTCCTTGCGGTTAGGAAAGAAAAATTGAGGGTTAGAAAAAGCCAGCAGGTAACAATATATAAAAACAATGCTTAAACCTGTTTCGATTCAAAAGTTCGTGCTCGCTTGCTGCGCCTGATCGTCCTGCGGACAATCAAGCTGGCCAGCTCGCACTGTTTTTATACGAGACGTTGGCAACAAGAACGATTGATGATTCAATTTTAAAAGAATATTTTGACTAGGCGGAAAATCATAAAAACCTAATTTTTAATAAATTCTCAAGCAACCAAATCAATCTTGATGGATCTTATATAAAAGAGGAAAAAATCTAAATTTATAAATAGAGAAAATTCGAAATTTATCAAATCTAAAATGGAAATATTATGAAAAATATAGGTTTAATATTTAGCATTATAATAACCTTAGCTTCATGTAGCAAAAGCGAACAAGATAATCCAACTGATAACTCTATTAATGGGACTTGGCAACTAATAGAGAGAACCGCAAATAATACTGATGGATCACCAAATGCTTGGGAGCAGGTTGAGAATGGCTACAAAATTACTTTTAACGAAGATTTCACTTATGAATCTGAAATAAATCCAACTAATTGTAACGAAGTGGTTGAAAGTATTTATCTACTTGAAAATGAGTCCGAATTAAATATTATAGAAATTACTATTACATGCATCAATCCTGAAATATCTTTTCAAAGTACTGATTCATATACTTTTGATAAAAACGGTCACTTAATTTTAAAACCTATAGAGCCAGTTTGCCCAGAAGGTTGTGCTTTTAAGTTTAGGAAAATTGGATAATTGTAATTTTAATTAATGGAAGAAATTATGAAAAATTGGAAATTTGGATTAAACCAAAAATTTACTCCTTATTATTCCTCTGTTAACATAAAATAGAAAAAAGAACTCTAAAAAAGTAGGAGTATATAAAACAAATTTTATAACAAGTTTCGTTTAGATTGAATGCGATTTCAAAACAAAGTTCAGTAATATCGCTCCAGTTGCCAACATTGGTTCATCGCAAATAACGGGTTTAATCGAAAAAGTGTAATTTTAGAAACCAGGAAAGAAAAGAACTAATCCGACAAGTTTGCGTCCTTACTCCCGCAACTTGCGATAACCGTAACCGTTGGGCAGCATTCACATAAATATGGTAAAGAAGATAATAACACTGATTTCAATACTCATAATAGGATTTTCTTGTAATAGAAATGACAAATCCGTAGAAACTTCTACTAAAAGAATTGATAATGAAAAACAAGAAGAAATTATTGACAAATATCTGAAAAATGGTGCTTGGAAATATCAAGTTTATTCACAGGAATGGCAAGATGAAATTGACAAAGGGTTAGAAAAAGATTCTACTATAGCATATTTATGGCAACAAAAAGCTATGCCATTAATTAAACAAGGAAAATACGAGATTGGTATAGATTATATTGACAATGCAGTTAAATATGATCGAAAAAAGTGGCAAGATTATAGAGCTTTTACAAAATGTATTTTCGCTAAAACATATAAAGATGCAATAAAAGATTTTGAAGATTACAAAAAGAGGTTCGGATATGGTTACGTAATGGATCATACATATGATTTCTATATAGGACTTTCTCACCTACAATTAAATGAGTTCGAAAAAGCAGAAAAAATATTCCAAGAAGATTATCAATATCAATTAAAAGAGAATGGAAAAGAATGGCTGCACCCATTAGATCTATTCTACTTTGGAATAAGTAAGTATGAACTAAGAAAGTACGAAGAAGCAATAAAAATTTTCGATTTAGCTTTAGAATTATATCCTCAATTTTCAGATGTACAGGTTTATAAAGCAGTCTGTCTAAGAAAATTAGGAAAGCCAGAAGAAGCAAAAATTTATGATAAATTAGCGGAGAAAAATGGTAGAAATGGATACACTATAAATGAAGATAATGCAATTTATGAAAGATATCCGTATCAGATGAGATAGAACTAAAACGCAGCCCAACATCGGTTATAGCACTAAGGACGGGATTAATTATAGAAGCTAGTCTTTTCAAATCACTGCCCCCTCTTCTGTGTAACCTCCATGAACGCATTTTATCGCGTATCGCCACTTTGGACTTATTGCTTATGGCCGGTTGAAAGCTGGTAAAATAATCCCCTCGCTTTGTTTTGGCCTTTCGTCTTCTAAACGTATACCCTAGAAAATCGAATGCAATAACTGGATAGAACTTGTTTCGACTTTCCTTTCCGCAGTAAACAATCTTTGTTTTCTCCGGATGAAGTTCTAGCCCGCAGGCTTTCAATCGCTCTTCCAGTTTCTCCTTTAATTCCCGCGCCTGTGCTTCTGTTTTGCAGTGTACCACCCCATCATCGGCATATCTCTCGAATGGACAGTCCGGATATTTTATCCGTAACCATTCGTCCATACAGTAATGTAAAAAGAGGTTGGCAAGCAGCGGACTAATTACAGACCCCTGAGGCGTCCCTTTTGTTCTTTCTGCAAGAGTTCCATCGGATTTCTTTACTGGTGTTTTAAGCCACCTTTCAATGTAAAGCAATACCCATTTACAATTGGTGTGTTTCCGCACTGCTTTCATAAGCAGATTGTGAGGAATATTGTCGAAGAACCCCTTGATGTCGAGATCCAAGACCCAATCATACTTCCAGCATCTTTTCCTGGTTACCCCTACTGCTTCTATTGCGCTTTTATTGGGTCGATATCCATAAGAATCCTTATGAAATGTACGATCAATATTTGGCTCCAGATTCAGTGTGACTACCATTTGAGCGATACGATCAGTTATGGTGGGTATTCCTAGCGGCCGTGCACCTCCTCCTTTCTTTGGTATTTCTACCTGTAATACTGGGGAAGGCATATAACTGCCGGAACTCATCCTATTCCATAATCGGTATAGATGATTCCTGCGATCCTCTTCGAAATCTTCCAAGCTCAAGCCGTCCACTCCAGCACTACCGCGGTTTTGTTTTACTCGCTCATAGGCTTTTTGTACGACAAACTTCGAAATACTAAATGGTTTTGTTTTAATCATTTCGGTACCTCCTATAGTGTAACCATAGTTTTCTTTGTGATAAAACTGAATAATACACCCCCTTCGCTCCGCCTCCATTACAGAGGTTTCAACACTACTACGAGATGTTCCGCCCGCGTGCCTCGCATCGGTACTTTTGCTCTTGTGGGTCTTCCACTTGAGGGTTTCCCTTAACATCGAGACGACACGTTCTCACGTTCCGTTTAAATGCCTATAATAGATTCACGCTATCTTTACGCCGGATGCCACGGAAGCAGTAGTCAGGTTCCCCTTCCATTTTTATCCCAAGGTAAGGTCAAGACCTTGGTTTCAACACCATCTAATCAGCTTTCGACGCTTCTTCAATAGTTTACTTTCGTTCGTCTCTCTATTACATACTTGACATCTATATGGATGCCTTTTCCTTTATCGCTTCTCACCAGACCTTTTAAGTCCAGCAACATAAAGGCAGTTTGAAGCCCACGCCTGAACATCGACTCCGAGGGGCCTACCCTCATCATTTAAACAGCACCAAAGTATTTTCACACTTTGTTCGTGACACACTTACCTACGCTGACTTCTCCACCAAACCATCCCGTGGCTATGGAGACCTCCCCAGGTAAGAACATCTTCTTTCCCCTGATTCCTGCCGGATCTACTACTTCGGTATTCACTAAAAGTGTTTCGGACGTTACAATGATGTGCTTGCTCATCCAACCTTCTAGCCTCATATCCGGTTCCTGTTCGTCAGTACCAGGGTTTGTAGTCCCGCTTCCTTCAGTCCCAACCTCACGGTTGGCAACCTTGCGGCTTACTAATGGTTCAAGGCGTCACCCCTGTCCATAAGGGACTTGCACCCTTTAGATTAATCTTTTACCTTTCTGTAAAAAAAAGATGCCCATGCTGGGCACACACATCGGTTATAGCAAATAGCGGGTTTTACCGAAAAAGTGTAATTTTAGAAACCAAGAAACAAGAGTTCAAGCCGACAAGAACGTGTCCCTACTCCACGCCACTTGCCTTAACCGGAGACCGTTAGCTCCAATATTTTATCAAGAAAAAAGTTCCCGATTTGGTAATTTTAATTATCTTTGTTTTAAAATAATTTAATGTGAGAATTATTGCAAAACGAACCTTACGTGATTTTTGGACAAAACACGCTGATAGTGAACAACAATTAAAAGCCTGGTATCGAGAAACAGAAAAAACAGAATGGGAAAATATAAATGATTTAAAAAAAGCCTATCCCAGCGCAAGTATTTTACAAGACAATAGATTTGTATTCAATATTAAAGGAAACAACTATAGATTAATTGTAAAATTCAACTTTGAATATCAAGTTTGCTATATAAAATTTATTGGAACTCACGCGGAATATGATAAAATAGACGCTAATAATATTTAAAAAAATGAATATAAAACCAATTAGAAACGAAGAAGATTATCAAAATGCTCTTCAAAGACTTGACGATATTTTTGATGCAAAAAGAGGTACAGAAGAAGGTGACGAACTAGAAATTTTAATTATTCTCGTTGACAATTATGAAAATGAACATTTTCCAATTGGAATGCCAGATCCAATAGAAGCTATTAAATTCAGAATGGAACAAATGGGAATGAAACAAAAAGACTTAGCGGAAGTTTTTGGGTTTAAAAGTAGAGTTAGCGAAATTTTAAACAAGAAAAGAAAACTGACTTTAGAAATGGTAAGAAAGTTGAATACAACATTACATATTCCCACTGAAGTTTTGATCCAAGATTATTAATCCGAACAAAAAATGACACTATCCCGCAAAGTGTGTAAATTTAAAATAAAAGTATGCGGCCCACCAACCACATCTTCTAACTTAGTATAATTTTATTTACCTGGCTACCTTCTGGTAAGCTTGATCTAAATTTGCTGTAATTTCTTGTAGTTCTGTGGGTAGAGATTCCGGATGTCCTTATGGTTGATGGCCATGATATTCTCCAGGGTATATTTGAGCCACTCATATGGGTTTACCTCGTGCTTTTTGCAGATGGCAAAGAAGGAATAGATTCCTGCGGCTCTTTCTGCTGCTGAATGAGAACCCGCAAACAGGTAATTCTTTCTACCCAGGGCCAATGGCCTGATGGCATTTTCCACTAAATTATTATCGATCTCCAGAATACCATCAAAAAGATAGGCGCTAAGCTGATCCCAACGATCCATGGAATACTTGAAGGCTTTTCCGATAGGACTCTTGGGAAGGATCAGTTGATGTTTCATCTGATCGAACATCCATTTTCCAAATTCATTGATAACAGGCAATGCTTTTTCCAGGCGCAGGGATTTGCGATGCTCCGGGCTTAAGTTTTGCTCTCGTGCCTGGGCTTCCACCGCGTAGAGTTTCTGGATAAAGCTCAAGGCTTTTTCAGCGCGCTCCCTATCATTATCCTTTGCCTTATCAAATTCTCTTCTGGCGTGGGCCCAGCAGTTCAGGTGGGTAACCCCCTCACGTTTACCGATTTTATCATACGCGGCATATCCATCACTTTGAAGGTAGCCTTTAAACCCGGCCAATACATGATCGGCAGCCTCACGGCTACGCCCGGGCTGATAATCAAAGAGTACGGTGCCATCTATGGGACAATGGTGTACCCAATAATAGCCTTGATGTGTTTTTCCTTTTTTAGCGGGATCCATCACCTTTATGGGTGTCTCATCACTTTGGAGATAACCTTTGGAGCGAATATCCTCCAGCAGGTGCTGATAAAGGATATCGATGATTTTAAGGCTTTGCCTGGTCCAGCCTTCCAGGGTGGAAGATGCTATAGGGATCTCTGCTCGTTTAAAGCGTTGGAGCTGCCGGTAAAGTGGAAGGTGATCCTGGTACTTATCGACTAAAATTGAAGCCAGGAGTCCGGCTCCTGGGATTCCTTTTTCAATCACCCGCTCGGGAAGTTCCCCGATGATGACTCCTTCTTTACTTTTAGGAGCATACTTATAGCGGATGTAGCGTTTGATATAGTATTTAGCAGGCTCGTATTCCAGTTCATCGGTCACTTCTTTGCCGATACAAACCATATCGGTAAGATCTTCCTTAGGATAGATCTCGATCTCTTTTACCTCAAGATGCTCCGGAAGGGCCATTCTTCCTTTGTGGTTGGAAGTTTTTTTGCGACGCTGGTCACTGAGCTTTTCTTTTAACCCGGATTCTTGTGCTGCTGCCTTTTGGGGTTCCATCTCAAAGGGAAGGCTCATCTGGTTTTTATCCCCTTCGAAGCGTTCTCTTTTTTGGCCAAAGGCCAGACGTTTGTAATATTCTACCTGGAATTTCAGGTCAGCAATCTTATGCTGTGCTTTTTCAACTTCTTGTTCCCTTTTAGAAACACTTTTTTCAGCTTTCTCCCTCTTTTTCGTCTCCTTCTTCAGCAGGGCCAAAAGCTGATCTTTAGTAAGGTTTTCTAAGGGTTCTTGCATGGGGTAAAAATACAAAAACTAACCTATTAAACCTACCGTGAACCCCTGTTTTTACTGATAAAACACGATTATTTTCTAGTGAGAATAGCGCAGTTTCTGAACACTTTTTTCAACCGTAATACCCTCTATCATCAGCACCAATTGCGGCCAGGTAAAATTGGTCTGATCTTCTTTAATTACAGGCGGGGTGAAGCTTCCGCGCTCCAGGCGTTTGTAGTATAAAACAAAGCCGCCCCGTTCCCAGTGGAGCAGCTTGAGATGGGTCCGGTTCCGGTTAAGAAAAACGAACACATCACCGCTGGTAGGCTCTCGGTTTAGCTCATTTTTCACCAATCCGCTCAGGCCATTAAATGATTTTCTCATATCACAAGGCTTACGATAAAAGTGATAATTATGAGAAGAACCTAAGGAGAACATTAATACAACTTAACTAACCGGGCAATAAGCCCCAGGTCCGCAGCATTCATCTGGAGTTTGACCCCGTTGGGATAAATAAGTTCCAGCTCACCCGATGACGAGTTTAATCCCTTGGTAACTTCTACAAATCCCCCGGGCTGATCTTCATCTTTCTTCTTACGGATCCAGTAACAAAAGGTGGAAGGACTAATCCCCTTTTCTTTACTGAAAGCTTTTGCCGAAAGGCCGCTATTACGATATTCATTAACTAAAGTGTACATTTCTTCCTGTTTGCTCATAATAAATATTATTTTAGAGCAAAGCTATCGGTAGAAAGTCAGCTAATCAAGATGCAGTTGGTGGGGTGGATACAAATAAAAGGGGTTGGACTTTTTTAAAGTCTGACCCTTTTTTCATAGATCGTAAGGAACTGATTTAAGATAATGCCCCAGTTCCTAATAGGCATCGACCACTTCTTCGTGGCTTCCCCTTGTAGCTAAATATACAGATTTCATCACTGCCTCATCGATAGGGAAAGATAGTTTATTTTTAGTGTACTTTCTGATTTTTCCATTGAGGTTCTCGATAAGGTTCGTGGTATAGATGATCTTTCTTATCTCCAGGGGGAACTCACGCCGAATATGATAAAATAAATGCTGACACGATTTAAAACAAAAGACTATGAAAATAAAGCCTATAAAGACAGAGAAAGATTACGAACAAGCTTTAGAGAGATTAGAAGTGATTTTTGATGCTGACTCAAATTCAAAAAAAGGAGACGAGGCCGAAATTTTATCACTCTTAATCGATAATTACGAAAATCAACATTATCCAATAGAAACTCCAGATCCTATAGAAGCAATTAAAATAAGAATGGAAGAGATGAATCTTAAACAAAAAGATTTAGTTGGAGTAATTGGAGGAAAAAGCAGAGTTTCAGAAATTTTAAATAAAAAGAAAAGATTGACGGTAGATATGATTAGAGAATTAGAACAGATTTTACATATTTCCGCTTCCGTTCTTGTGAATAATTATCAGCTGTCAAAGTAAAAAACAAAGGGTACTTTGACTTTTACCGGCGAGCTCTACGGAACGCTTTAATTTACGGTACAGCTGATCAAACTCAGGTAAAGAATTACAAGCTTTGTCAATGAGGGTACTACTTTTTATTCATAACTTTAAATATTATAATTAGACATACTCAAAGGTAGTGAATAGTGATTTAGCGATCTTCTGAAGTTACCTTTAGGTTTAGTTCAAGTCGGTTAACAAGCAATTGGTAATTGAGTAGCTAAAATCAAAACCTTGACACCAACTGTTGTTGAACCGTTGGCAAAAATGTTATAATTATGATTTTAAACCACAATTCTATTAAAAAAATAGCAGATAAAGCTTTTAGAACTCATTGTCTACATTGTGGGGACAAAACAAATTTAATTTTAACCTCACCCCCTAATTTTAGTTTTCTTACTAGATATAAACCAAGAAATATTGGTATTGTATATCAATGTTCATCTTGTTTAGATACTGTCTTTTTGAAATTTAAAGTCTCGAGATACGAAGAATATAAAATACACATAGAGACCTATTTAGGATTGTAATTTATATTTAGAAAACTCAAATTCCAAAACGTTGACCTATATCAATGCTTTTTAAGCTCAGCAATGTCATATTTGTGCTTAAATTGAACAACTAAAAAATTATATGTGGTGTATGAAAAATATTTGTGTTGTTTTCTGTTTCATCGTATTGGGACTTTTAAATGTATTTGCTCAAAAACCAATAAATACCAATAATAAAATGGAAATGGAATTCATTAAAGCCGCTAAAACTAATGACACTGGAAAGCTCCAAAACTTCTTAAAAAAAGGCATTGATATAAATACCAGAGACGCTCATAAAAGAACAGCCTTAATGGTGGCAACTTATGAAAACAATATAGAATCATCTAAACTACTAATAAATGCTGGTGCCGATGTAAATGCACAAGATGATCGTTTGGAAAGCCCATTTCTTCACGCTGGAGCTAAAGGTTACCTCGAAATTCTTAAAGCCTGTCTCACTACTGGTAAAGTTGATCATATGCTGTTGAATCGCTATGGTGGCACTGCGCTTATCCCTGCATGCGAAAGAGGTCATATAGAAGTTGTGCAGGAATTATTAAAAATAGATGATTACCCCATAGATCATATAAATAACCTTACCTGGACTGCTTTAATGGAAGCTATTGTTCTTGGTAACGGTGGCAAAACACATACCTTCATTGTTCAACTATTGGTAGATGCTGGGTGTGATGTTAACATTCCAGACAAGAATGGTATCACTCCTTTTCAGCACGCCAAAAAAAACGGATATAAGGAAATTGTGGTTATTTTAGAAAAAGCCGGCGCCAAATTAAAAATATAATATAACTATGAAAACAATTTATTTATTTCTAATCGGTAGTTTGCTTATCACTTCCTGCCAACAGGAAAAAGAAACCAGAGCATTTGATATTCTTATCAAAGATGCTAATATCGTTAATACTACTACAGGCGAAGTTCTAAAAAGTCAGAACATAGGTATTATAGCTGACACCATTGCAAGAATAGCAGCTCTGGACCAGTCCATAAATTGGAAGGGAACTCAAATAGTTAATGCTAAAGATAAATATGTAATTCCCGGTTTATGGGATATGCATATCCATTTTGGAGCGGACACCCTGGTAAGTGAAAATAAAAATATGTTGCCACTCTACTTGGCAAATGGTGTCACCACCATAAGGGATTGTGCCGCAGATTTAAGTCAATCGGTCTTAAAATGGAGAAAACAAATTGACAATGGAGAACTTGCCGGGCCAACAATCTTTACTGCGGGACCAAAACTTGAAGGAAAAAATTCTATATGGCCAGGTGATTTAGAAATCGAAAATGAAGAAGAATTGAGCAAAGCTTTAGATTCCTTAGATAAACTTCAAGTAGATTTTGTAAAAATAACTGACAATACCTTGTCCCCCGAACTGTTTTTAAAAAGTGTTGAAAAAGCAACCGAAAGGGGTTATAAAACATCGGGACACATCCCTTTTGCACTATCAATTAATGAAGTATCAAAAGCCGGACTTACCACTATAGAGCATATGGGATATATGTTAAAGGCAGGTGCAGCAAAAGAATTAGAAGCTATTGAAAAATATAAAAATGGTGAGATAGATTATAGCACTGCAAATACTCAAATAACCCAAAGTTTTAATGAAACAACGGCCTTGAATAGGTATAAAGAACTGGCTCAAAACGGTACGGCCATCGTACCCACTTTAATTGGTAATAGAATAATCTCATATTGGGATGAGGATAACCATAGTGATGATAAAGAGTTACAATATATTGGCCCGGGAATTATAGAAACGTATCAATGGCGAGTAAACAGGGTGAAAAATGCATCACCAGAAGCTATAGAAGCAAGACATCAAAAATACCAAAAACTTATAAGTTTAATTCCCTTAATTAAAAAATCTGGTATGCCCATTATCGCAGGTACAGATGCTGGTTTTTTAAACTCTTATATTTACCCTGGCTTTGCCTTACACGAAGAACTGGAAATTTATCAAGAAGCAGGACTAACACCATTGGAAGCTCTACAAACTTCAGTTATCAACGGGCCTAAATATTTTGGGCTTTCAGATAAATACGGTAGTGTATCCGAAGGTAAAATAGCTGATTTATTGATCTTAAACAGCAATCCTATAAAGGATATTACAGCCACAAAAGATATTGACCAGTTAATAAAAAAAAACAAGGTTTATAATAAAAGTCAACTAGACAAAATGCTCCAAGATGTAAAACATCTTTATAATTAAACAAAAGCCTTTGTGCATTTATGATGCAAGGAAAAAAAATGAACTCTTGATGTTTGATTCTAAATAAAAAATCTATGAAAATATTCTCATTCACTTTAGGACTAATATTAACAAGTGGTATTGTATTTAGCCAATCTGAAGTTGACCAGAAGCCAACGAAGCATCAGCAAAACCAAAGTTTAATGTCCCATAGCAGTGCAGATTCAGATACAATATTTACACCAACCGATTTGAAGTTTTTAAAATATAGTTTGGATCTGGCAGAAGAAGCTTTGGAAGCTGGTGATCAACCATTTGGTTCTATTCTTGTTAATGCCGAAAATGATATTATAGCAGAAGCCAGAAACCGAATCAATGAAAAAAATGTATTGGCTCATCCAGAAATTGAACTCGCCGAATGGGCCATAGAAAATTTAAGTCTTGAAGAGCGGCAACAAACTAAAATGTACACAACTGGCGAGCATTGTCCAATGTGCGCTGGAGCTCATGCCTGGGCGCAGATAGGTGGACTTTATTATTTGAGTTCAGCCAAACAATTGGGTAAATGGTTAAATGAATTTGGTGTAGATTCTGCACCTATTGAATTTATTCCTGCTGAAGAAATAGTGAAAAATGCAATTATAAAAGGACCTACAAAAGGCGAAATGTTAATGGAGATTAAACAAATGCATAAAAGCTATTATCAAGATTGAAATATAAATAATCAGGAAGGGATTTTTTCAATAAAACATATTGAAAAAATCCCTCTTCAGATTATTATTAGATCTTTTTAAGTTGTCTATTTTTTGGCATAAAATCGAAAAGCGAACTTTTCATTGGTTAGAAAATTGGAGTAGAATAAAAGGTCTATCTATTCTCAAAAAGACCAATATTATTCCAAATTTCAGTAAAATATATCAACTCTTATAATCTAGTTAGCCCAGGAATGTTAAGCAGATTCAAAAAAAACAAATTGCTTACCGCTACTTACTCCCATTGAAATCCTATATATCATAATTTACCTTATTCAATTCTAATATATTTCTCAACAATATGTCTTTTAATATTAGCATCTTTAATTTCTTCCAAACCAAATTGAATTAAAGAATCACCTCTAAATTCTACGGTAAACGGAAAAGAATGTCCACGAATATCCGAAAACTTGATATAATCTAATTGTTCTACGTATTTATTACCATCCAAAGTATAAGTCCCAGCTCCTGAATAAAAGCTTTCATTATCCAACTTACTTTGATTCACAAAGGCGAAATGCGTTTCGTTAATAATCTTTATAAATTCAGAATTAGAAAGATCTTTTACTGTTACAGAATCTTCTTCCCGGGTCTCACCATATACTAGTTTCCAGGTGCCTACAATAGGTGATATTTCTGATACGTTTTCAATTTGCTTCTCATCTTTTTTACAGGAAATCAAGAATATTAAAACAATACCAATCAATAAATTTTTCATAAATATTTCTTCGAATAATTTTAAATAAGCGCCTAATTTAATAAAAAACCGAAGAGCTTTTTGACAAAATACTTGAACTAGCTATAGAATATAACTATTTACCCTCTCTTATTCTTTGTACATTCTTATTTATACTATGTCGTGCGATTTTTTGATATACGAAGTTTTTCAAAATTCCAAGTTTTTGTTGATGTTTTGCATAAAAATCATCTGGTGTTTCAAAAATTCCAAAATCTTGATTTATTCCCTTTTCTTGTATAAAAGTGTGATTCAAATTCCATTCGATTGGTGGATCTTCAAACTTATCTGTATACGCTCCATAACCACAAAAAGTAGTTTTACAATCCTTATTTCTTTCTTGTAATTTCTTTAAATATTCCTTGTCAAGAATTACACCTTCAAGAAAATACCAACTATCATTTACAAATACTTCTACCCAACTATGCAAAATATTTTTAGGAGAAATTGTATACCAAATTCCACTAATGGCACCTTTTTGCAATGCCTTATCAATTGTAAATCCATGAATTCTGTTTGGAATCTCTACAGCCCTTAAAAGAGCCATTAATAATGTGGCTTTTGTATTACATTGTCCATAACCATCTTCTAAGATTTTTGTTGCAGATATACTGTCAGATATATTATATCCAAATTTAATTTCATCCCTAACAAAATTATATATAGATTGAACTCTTTCAATAACATCCAACTTCAGCCACTCTTCGTCTTTGATTAACAATTGAATAGAACTGTGGTTGTAATTTAAAATTTCCGTTGCCTTTAGGTAATTGTCCATAGTGTTCTAGTTTGGTGAATTATCGCACTATGTTACTAATATGCCATAGCGAATAATGCGCATTCTTTGTTTTAATTATTGTACAAAGCTGCGAATCAACTCAAACTTAAAATTGTATAAACCGGCTATTGTTTTGGAAATAGAAATTTAGGTGTTTCACCAAATGTTTCTTTAAAAGTGCGTGTATAATGTGAACTATCAGAAAAGCCAAAGGTATAAGCTGTTTCGGTTACCGAATGCTGCATTAAATAGGGTAATGATTTTATTACTTTATTCCACAATTGGTATCTTCTAAAACTCAAATTCGTTTTTTCTTTGAATAAATGCAAGAAACGGGTGGCCGATAAAAAGCATTTTTCAGAAACTTCTTCTAAACTCAAAACTCTTTCAAAGTTATCGTCCATATACTTTAAAGCCGTAAGTATCCTATTATCTTTAAAATGACGTTCTGATTCACAAGCACATTTATAATTATATAAAATGTTTGAAACCACAGTGCATAGGCTTTCAAATGTCACTTTAGAAGATTCAAATTTTAGTAGTATAGCTATTAATTCTTTCGATAGGCTATTTTCTAGTTTTACAAAGTCTAATTTTTGGTTAGTTAAATAGAATTGGTGACCAGTGGAGTTCAATGGATTAATAAGAATTGTTAGTTGGTTGTTTTCACTCTTTAATCTGTGCGCTACTTTAGAGTTTAAAAAAAATGCATTACCAGAAATTTCTGTTCCATTTTTTATTAAAAGACTCATGTTTGAATTTCCTGAAACACTTATTTGCATAGCATAATGTTTATGAAAATTATTATCAGGGAGTTTCCCAATAAATAGCCCAAAATTTCTATCAAAGTGAAACATGCTATTCGTGTTTGGTTAAATCTGCAGTGTTTTTACACAGAATATGGTAAAAAAATAAAAGGTCTTTGGGTAATAATACAGACTCAACGCAGGGCTAAGATCAAGTATATCATGCTTCTATATAAAAATAAGATTCCTCTGGGTTGACCCAGAGGAATTAAAAAATTAGAAGATTATTTTATAGCTTCTATTCGAGACCTGGAATATCTTTCATTTTTCCGTTTTCAGATTTACCTAAAACAATAACTTCTTTGCTCTCTCTATATTCCTCGATTGCCAGTAGTAATTGCTCTTTAGTATCCCTTCGAATTTTTATTCCGGTTCGTTGGTTTTTATTACGGACTTCAATATAATATCCATCTCTTAAATCTTTAGGTTTCGTGGAAGGTCTTCCCATAATTAATGTTTAAATATACTATAGTGTTTTCTCTAAATATTTCTCTATTTGTCTAGATTAACAAGACAAATCAAAAAAATAAGGAGTGTAATTGTTTTTTTATTATTTAATCTCTCCAAATTATTGTTAAAGAATATCATAAGTTGAAATTCTCTTAATTAAAGTTTTTGATTTTTAAAAATTCCAGACTTTCCAGGTTTTTGAGCCTTGATCTAATCTCATAAATTTCCAGTTGGACAAAATAAGGAAAATAAACTTTAAAACCTACTCTTAATTTATACTTCTAAACGCTAAATATAAGAATTATATAAATTGTTCAAAATAATAGAACATCAATAAATATGCCCCACTCATATTTTGACAGATAAACCATATAAAAATAATCTCTCAAAATCCAAAAAGGCTACCGGTTACCCGATAGCCTTTGGCTAATACAAACCGATTTTAAAGTTAATCAGTTGCTTCCTGGTATTTTTCAGGTAATAAAATGAATTGAGAATAATTAGCTTCTGTTAAATATTCCTTTGCAAGTTCCTGAAGTTCATCTGAATTTAATTCGTCTGCAAAAGCATTAAAATCCGGGATGCTAGAAGGATCAAGGTCATACCTATAAGCTTCTTTAAGTTTCATAGACCAGTAACTATTGTAATCTAAACCTTCTTTTCCACTTAAGCGCAAGGCTTCTTTAACCTTATGCAAATCTGTTTCAGTTACTCCTTCTTTTTTAATCTTATCTAATTCTGCGTGTACCGCTTTAATAAGTTCTTCTACATCATCTGGAGATGTTGTAAAATCTATACTATGCCGATACCAGTTATAAGGTATTTCACTGGCATATGAAGGGACTCTAACACCGTAAACGCCTCCCCTATTCTCTCTTAATTCTTCATATAGTCTAAGCCTTATCACGTGAGACAATGCACTTAGTAAATCTTTTTTTCTAATAGAGAAATCAAATTCACCAGTATATCTAAGATGTACTTCTGCCTTATCTTCCTGGCCCTTATAAAATGTTTCGTTATTTCCCTGGGTATAACGCAATTTAATGTCTTTGCTTTTTTGCTTTATATTCCCTGACGGTAAGCTAGCAAGATAGGTTTCTACATAAGGTTTTATAGCATCCAGCTCAAAATTTCCAACAATAAAAAAGGTAAAACCTTTGGCAGAAGCAAAACGTTTTTTATAAAAATCGTAAGCTTTATCCAAATCTAATTCCTCCTTAACTTGTTTTGATTCTACCGGAGTAGCCCTAAGATGATTATCAGTCATTTTGACAGCTATTTTTTTACGGAAATAGCTATATGGATTAAGTTCATTGTTTTTATATGCTGAAACCCTTCTGTCTTTGAAAACTGAAAAAGCAGCTTCATCTTTATTAGGACTGGTGAAAGAAAGATGTGTCATCTTTAACATCGTTTCAAAATCTCTTGTTGAGCTCTCTCCAGAGATTAATTCTTCATAAAAATTGATATAACTTTTAACTGAGGCGGTTTTCCCCATATTCAGCTTTCTTATTTATAAGTAAAACTTCTCTGTACCAAGCCCTAAAATTATTTGGAAGAAACACATTTTAGAACTCTATATTTCTTTACTGATGAGTCAAACCTCGAGGCATTAAATCTCGATTATCGAATAAATTACCTCGTAATAAGACCATGAGGCATTAAATGAGAAAAAAATAGATATAGGGCAGCTTTGAGAGTATTTAAATCTCGATTATCGAGTAAACCTCACCCCTAATCTCAAAGCAATTATGATAAAAATTTAGCTAAGCAAACCCTAAGATATTTGAGCCCAAATTATTAATATTAGGTTAGTCCTGATTATTTGCTATTTCTTTATCCATTTCATCCAGTAATTCTACCAAAGTTTCTAATTTTATAGGCTTAACCACGTAATTATTCACATTATTAAAATGCCTGGCTTTCTCTCTATCTACCTCGCTTATACTACTGGTAAGAATATAAATAGTGATTTTAGATTCAAGTGGAATTCCTTTAAATTTTTCTAAAAATTGCCAACCGTCCCAAATAGGCATATTTAAATCTAAAAGAATTAGTTCGGGGAGAATTTCTCCAGCTGTAAAGATAGCCTTAAGCTTGTCGTAGGCTTCTTTACCGTTCTGGCAAATCATAATATTTTCAATTCTCCCGGTCATTTCCAGATACTTTTTGGAAAGGAAAATATGAATTGGATCATCCTCAATTAGGCAAGCTAAATTAATTTTTTTCATAAGGTAATTTTACTGTAAATTTTGTTCCTACATCTACTTTACTTTCCACTTCAATCTTACCATCCATAGTTTCAACTTGATTTTTGGTAAGAAATAAGCCAATTCCGCGTGCATCTTTGTGATCATGAAAGGTTTTGTACATTTTAAAAAGACGATCTCCATGCAAATTCAAATCTATTCCTAAGCCATTATCTTCAAAAGTAATATTAATTGTTTGAGCAATATGGTCTTTCTTAGCCTCTATATGAATATAGCTTTCCCTATTTGCCGATTTATATTTAATCCCATTGGTGATAAAATTAATAACAATACTCTCAATGTAAGATCTTAAACCATAAATCTCAAGATCTTCGGGAATATTTGCTTGAATGCATACATTTTCTGACTCCAATTGTGCATAAACACTCTCAATCATTCTTGAAACTGTGGTTTTTAAATTCACCAACTGAAAATTTTGTTGGCCAGATATATTAACCTCTACAATTTCATTTAAATCCTGTATAGTTGTGTCTAAATTTCTAGAAGCATTTTTTAAATGTTTAAAAGATTCATCTTCATTAAGCGACTTATGTGAATCCAGAAGAAATTCTAACAATAAAGAAATACCACTGGAGTGCGATCTTAAATTATGTGAAACAATATGGGCGAAATTTTTAAGTCTTTCATTTTGATTTTCCGTAATATTAAGAAGCTTTTGAATACGTCCAAGTCTTTCCTCCTTTACCTTTTCTTCTTGTTTTCTTTCAGAAATATCTTCTACGAAGCTCCAAATTCTTTTTTTTCCAGTTGCATCATAAGTTAGCACACCCTTTAACAAAACTGGATATCTGGTTCCATCACTTTTAATATATTCTTTTTCATAAGGACCATAAAATCCAACTTTGTCCAATTGCTTTATTTGTTCTGCCTCAGAATTTGCATATTCTTCTGGAGTAAGATCCCAATAACTCAAATTTATAAACTCTTTTTTACTATACCCGGTAGGCGCTACTAATTTTGAATTAACCTCTAAAAATTTACCGGTTTCATAATCGTTTAAAGCAATCCCAAGTGGAGAAAGTTGATATAATGCATCTAATAAATTTTGGCGATATAAGGTTTCAAATTCTTTTTCTTTTTTTATGGTAACATCTTGATGTAAGCCATACATCTTGATGGGCTTATTCTTTCTCCCCCAGGTAAAAACTTTTCCCTGACTGGAAATCCATATCCATTTGCCGGTTTGATGCTTAAATCGGAATTCACAACTAAATATCTTTTCATCACCATTAAAGTGATCTTTAAGTCTTTGCTGCACCATTCCTATATCTTCTGGATGTACAAGGCTTTCCCAGTATTCTATTCCCTTACCTTTAAAGTAAGCTTGCTCGTATCCCGAAAGTTTTTGCCATACATTGTTAAACACCAGTTTATCTTTTTTAATGCTCCATTCAAAAGTTGCAGTCTCTGTGCCTTCGGTGACGTACTGGTATTTCTTCCGCTCCTGGATTAAATTATCATTTAATCGCTCCAACTCTACTGTTTTACGCTTTAATTCTAAAGATTTCATTACTTGCTCAGAAAGCTTTTTAAGCCTTTCCTGTTGTAAACTTGATAATTTGCCAGGTTTGCTATCTACAGCACACAAAGTTCCCACGGCAAACCCCTTCTCGTTAATAAGAGGAACTCCAGAATAAAAAATTACGGGATTCTCACCTTTTACGAAAGAGTTGTTCTTAAATCGTTCATCCTCTCTGGCATCTTCAACAATAGTTACTCCATTTAAGTTTGCAATTGTATGATTACAAAAAGTAAATTCCCTTGGGAACTCTCGTACCTCCAACTCCATCCCATGAGAGGCTTTAATCCATTGGGTATCTTGGGCTATTAGTGAAACCAGGGCACTTTTGGTTTTACAAATTTCAGCCGCCATAGAACTAAGAAAGTTTAAATCTTCTTCATTAATATTTGTAGATAAATTATATCGGCTTACTTCTTTAACACGTTGGGGATCGCAATTAAATAAAATATTTGTACTCATAGAGATTGTAGGATTTGGAGGCAATAATATATTAATATAAAATAAGTTCTAAAAATAAACAGTTTCTAATTATTAACAGAATAAATAAACCTTAAGTGTTTTTTAATAATCAATTTAGATTTTCTCTACTATAACAATTTAGCCATCAATCTAATAGCTTAACCACTTTTTTAAAATTTAATTAAATAGACTTGTTCTTCTAAAAATCATCTGTAATAATTCTATTACGCTTCACATTAAAAGAATGACTTTAGCTTATTAATGCTTCAAAATTGAAAAAACAATAAACTACTTCTAGCCCAAACTTCAAAATAGTTAAATATCGATTATCCTATAAATTATCTTTCAACAAGGTTTATGGGCAATAAAAAACAATCTTCAGCAATACTAGCTTAATACAGCGTAAAAATGATATATACTAAGGCATAAAAAAACCACCGGAGAACCGGTGGTTTATAGATATTTTATTTAGAGTTTTATTACTCCAATCTAGCTTTAAGTGTTGCAGCCTTATCTTCTTCACCCAATTGGTTGTAGATATTAATAGCTGTTCTTATCACATTTACGTTTTCTGGATCTGCCTCAATTACTTTTTCAAGATATGGAACAGCTTGTTTGTAAATCTCCTCACGTTCTGCTTCAAGTTCTTCATAACGCTTGTTATCTTCCTTACTCATTCCAAGCCCATTCATTTCATCAATAATACCACGCTCTTTTGCGAGGATAGCAACAACTATATTCATTCTTGCATTGGTCATCTCTGGATCAATTTCAAGGGCTTTCTTATAATACTCAATAGCTTTTTCATTATCTCCTAATTCAGCTGCAGTTACACCAAGGTTGTAATATATATTTGGGTCGTTAGGGTTTTTCTTCACCATTTCCTGCATCAACTCATTATACTTCTCTTTATCACCCATTCGGTAATAAACATCAGCTTCAGCTTGCAATAATGCTACATTGTCAGGGTTTTCATCTTTAGCATCTTTAATCGCATCAATCGCTTTCTTGTCTTCACCTTCCTGGATATAGATTAAAGCAATGTTTTTAGCAATCTCTCCTTTCTTAGAAGGAATTTTACGATCCTCTGGATTTTCATACTCTCCCGTCTTAAGCATTATTTCTCTCTGCTCTTTAGTACTCATTATCTCTTCTTCACCAGTTTCTACATTGGTGGCAAGATATTCTACACCAGAACCATCAAAACCTAATTCCTTTAGATCTTTATAATATTCTAATGCTGTAGTATAGTCCTGTGCATTTAAAGAGTTAGCGGCAGCATAATACAAATAAAGTGTATCTTGCTTATTTAATTGATAGCTATAGTAAAGCTTGTCTGATGCGCCTTTATAATCTTCTGTGTTTTGATCATTAATAGCACTTTGTACTAATGCATTTCTAACCTGATCAAATCCCTGCACAGCTTCATCTTCGTTACCTAAATCTTGGGCTTTCTTAAAAGCTTCAGCAGCGACTTCCAGGTCTTCAAGAGAAGCATTTTCTCCACTTCCCAGATATGCCTGACCTTTATAAAGATAGAATCTCTCTGTCCACTTTTCATTAGCTTCAGAAAGCATAGATTCAGCGGTTTGTAATTGAGTTTTAGCTTCTGCGTATTTGCCATCTTCTACGGCATCTCCCGCATCTCTAATTTCACTTTTTTGTGCGACGGCAGCCATCGATAATAATGACAAGGCTACAGTAAAAATATTAGTTTTCATCTTGTTTTGGTTTTTATTTTAGTTATTCTTCACTATCGTCTACAATAGTTGTGCCATTAGGGTTTTCCTCAGCATCTTCAACCTTTTCCGGGGCATCCATGAGCTCTACATCATCTTCATCATGCATTACTTTTGCTACTGCTGCAATGGCATCATTCCCTTTAAGATTAATTAATCTAACCCCTTGAGTTGCACGCCCCATAACTCTAAGGTTAGAAACTTCCATTCTTATTACAATTCCAGATTTGTTGATAATCATAATATCTTCCTCATCTGATACATTTTTAATCGCGACAAGACTTCCGGTTTTTTCGGTAATAGATATTGTTTTAACTCCTTTTCCGCCACGGTTTGTGATTCTATAGTCTTCAAGACTTGATCTTTTTCCGTATCCATTTTCAGAGACTACTAAAATATCAGAATTAAAATCTTCAACCGAAATCATTCCTACCACTTCGTCTTTATCATCGGCAAGGGTAATCCCTCTTACACCTGAAGCGTTTCTTCCCATTGGCCTGGTTTTTCCTTCTTCAAACCTAATGGCTTTACCACTTCTTACCGCAAGCATAACCTGGCTATCACCGTTGGTTAACTTTGCTTCAAGTAATTCATCATCTTCCTTAATAGTAATAGCATTTATACCATTAGTTCTGGGTCTTGAATATTGCTCTAAAGAAGTTTTCTTCACCTGGCCTTTTTTGGTGGCCATAATCACATAATGTTTATTAATGTACTCTTCATCTTTAAGATCTTGTGTACATATAAATGCTTTTACGCGATCATCTGGATCTATATTAATAAGGTTTTGGATGGCTCTACCTTTAGAAGCTTTACTACCTTCCGGAATTTCGTAAACCCGCATCCAGAAACATTTCCCTTTTTGAGTAAAGAACAACATATACTGATGGTTGGTTCCCGCAAAAAGGTATTCAAGGAAATCTTCATTTCTTGTATTGGAACCTTTTTGACCAACTCCTCCTCTATTTTGGGTTTTGTATTCGTTTAGTGAAGTCCTTTTAATATAACCAGCGTGAGATATGGTAATTACCACTTGCTCATCTGGAATCATATCTTCTATACTTAAATCACCACCCGAATATTCAATGGTAGAACGTCTTTCGTCTCCGTATTTCTCTTTAATCTCAAGAAGTTCATCCTTAATAACCTGCATTCTTCGTTCCTTTCTTGCAAGGATATCTTTAAGATCTTCTATAGTTGCCATTATCTCGTCATACTCAGCACGCAGTTTGTCCTGCTCAAGTCCTGTAAGCTGGCGTAATCGCATTTCTACAATGGCCTTTGCCTGAATTTCAGTAAGCTCAAAACGTTCTATTAACTTGTTTCGGGCTTCTTCTGCATTACTTGAAGAACGAATTAATGCAATAACTTCATCTATATTATCTGAAGCGATAATTAAACCTTCCAGGATATGAGCGCGATCTTCAGCCTTTTTAAGCTCATATTCTGTTCTCCTTACTACAACTTCGTGCCTGTGCTCAATAAAATGATAAATGATATCCTTTAAATTAAGCATCTCTGGTCTTCCTTTTACCAGCGCAATATTATTTACACTAAAAGAAGTTTGTAAAGCTGTATGTTTATAAAGGGTATTTAAAACGATATTCGGAATTGCATCTCGTTTCAATTGATAAACGATACGCATTCCATTTCTATCAGATTCATCTCTAATAAGACTAATCCCTTCAATTTTCTTTTCGTTAACAAGATCTGCAGTTTTCTTGATCATATCTGCCTTGTTCACCTGGTAAGGGATTTCGGTAACCACGAGAAACTCTTTTCCGTTGATCTCTTCTAAGGATGATTTAGCACGCATAACAATACGGCCTCTTCCTGTTTTAAAAGCTTCTCGAACTCCATCGTAACCGTAAATTATTCCTCCGGTTGGAAAATCGGGAGCTTTAATATGCTCCATAAGCTCTTCAATCTCGATATCGTGATTATCTATATAAGCAACAGTGCCATCAATTACTTCAGAAATATTATGGGGAGCCATGTTAGTTGCCATACCTACCGCGATACCACTGGCACCATTTACAAGAAGGTTGGGAATACGTGTTGGAAGCACTACGGGCTCATTTAAGGAATCATCAAAGTTTAGCTGAGTATCTACCGTCTCCTTGTCGATATCAGCAAGCATATCTTCACTAATTTTACGCATCCTGGCCTCGGTATAACGCATCGCTGCCGGACTATCACCATCTACAGATCCAAAGTTACCCTGGCCATCAACAAGCATGTACCTCATACTCCAATGCTGGGCCATTCTAACCATGGTATCATAAACCGAAGAATCTCCGTGCGGGTGAAACTTACCTAATACTTCCCCAACAATCCTGGCAGATTTTTTATACGAACGGTTGGAAAGTACCCCAAGTTCATACATTCCATATAAAACCCGGCGATGCACCGGCTTTAAGCCGTCACGAACATCTGGTAAAGCACGTGACACAATGACCGACATTGAATAATCAATGTAAGCCGATTTCATTTCATCTTCAATATTTATAGGAATAAGCTTTTCTCCTTCAGCCATATTGTAAAGTTTATTTTAGTTCTAAAATCTAACGTGCCAATTTACGTATTTTATAGAAGCCGAAGCCCTATTTGGCGTATTGTTTAACCAGATTTTATTAACAAAAAATTAGTGTGCTATCGTTAATAAGTTCCTTATTTTACCCTTTGATTATTGAAAGTAATTTTGTCAATTAGCTAATATCATAGGATTAGGTACAATTTTTGAAAGTTTAGTACTGAATAAATCATAGAGAGAAAGGAAGATAAAGATGGATGATAATTTTTCACCAAGAGTAAAAGATGTAATCGCGTACAGCAAAGAAGAAGCATTACGTTTAGGCCACGATTTTATTGGTACTGAACATCTTATGCTTGGTTTGCTTAGAGACGGAGATGGCAAGGCTATAGATATCTTAAATGCATTAGATATAGATTTAAGTCATTTAAGACGTAAAGTAGAAATACTTAGTCCAGCCAATCCAGAATCTACCGTGATTTCTAACGAGAAAAGGAATTTACACCTTACTCGCCAGGCCGAAAGAGCCTTAAAAACAACCTTTTTAGAAGCCAAGCTTTTTCAAAGTTCCAATATTAACACAGCTCATTTACTGCTTTGCATTTTGAGAAACGAAAACGACCCTACCACCAAACTGCTTAATAAACTTAAGGTAGATTACGATGGGGTTAAAGATCAGTTTAAATATATGACTGCAAGCGATGAAAATGATTTCCAGGATAGCCCAACGGCAGAGTCATTTTCTGATGATGATAGCGGTACAGATGACGCCACAAAAGACAATCCGTTTAGCGGAAGTGGCAGTGGACCAGGAAAAACTTCTAAAAAATCTAAAACACCTGTTTTAGATAATTTTGGAAGGGATCTAACCGCCATGGCCGAAAACGATAAGCTCGATCCTGTAGTTGGTCGTGAAAAAGAGATTGAAAGAGTTTCGCAGATTCTAAGTAGGAGAAAGAAAAACAATCCGTTATTAATTGGTGAACCTGGCGTTGGTAAATCGGCTATAGCTGAAGGTTTAGCCCTTAGAATTGTACAGCGTAAAGTTTCAAGAATACTCTTTGATAAACGCGTAGTCACTTTAGACCTAGCCAGTTTAGTGGCAGGAACTAAGTATCGAGGCCAGTTTGAAGAACGTATGAAAGCCGTAATGAATGAGCTAGAAAAGAATGATGATATTATTCTTTTTATAGATGAAATTCACACCATTGTTGGTGCCGGCGGTGCTACAGGAAGTCTTGATGCGAGCAATATGTTTAAACCTGCATTAGCCAGGGGTGAAATTCAATGTATTGGTGCCACCACTTTAGATGAATACCGCCAATATATTGAAAAAGATGGCGCTCTGGAAAGAAGATTCCAAAAGGTTATTGTTGAGCCTACTACGGTAGAGGAAACTATAGAGATCCTTAATAACATAAAAGATAAATACGAAGAGCACCACAACGTTTCTTATACCGATGAAGCGATAGAGGCCTGCGTTAAATTAACCAACAGATATCTAACCGATAGGTTTTTACCAGATAAAGCTATAGATGCTTTAGATGAAGCAGGATCTCGTGTGCATATTACCAATATAGATGTTCCGAAACAAATTCTGGACCTGGAGCGTAAACTGGAAGAAGTACGAATAAATAAAAACTCGGTTGTTAAAAAGCAGAAATACGAAGAAGCTGCAAAACTTAGAGACGACGAGAAAAATCTTGAAAAAGAACTTCAGATAGCACAAGAAAAATGGGAAGAGGAATCCAAGAAGCATAAAGAAACCGTAGACGAAGATAGCGTTGCAGATGTGGTTTCTATGATGACCGGGGTTCCTGTAAACCGAATTGCCCAAACTGAAAGCAATAAATTGGTTGAACTTCCTAAAAAAATAAAAGGAAAAGTGATTGGCCAGGATGATGCGGTTGGCAAAGTGGTAAAAGCCATTCAAAGAAACCGTGCAGGGCTTAAAGATCCTAACAAACCAATTGGCTCGTTTATATTTTTAGGCCAAACCGGTGTGGGTAAAACACAGTTAGCAAAAGTTTTAGCGAGAGAATTATTTGACAATGACGATTCACTTATTCGAATAGATATGAGTGAATATATGGAGAAGTTCGCTATATCAAGATTAATTGGAGCACCTCCCGGATACGTAGGTTACGAGGAAGGTGGGCAACTAACTGAAAAGGTTCGTAGAAAGCCTTATGCTGTAATCCTGCTTGACGAGGTTGAAAAAGCACACCCCGATGTATTTAATATGCTGCTTCAGGTGTTGGATGACGGGTATTTAACCGATAGCCTGGGGAGAAAAATAGATTTTAGAAATACTATTATTATCATGACCTCCAATATTGGAGCAAGGAAATTAAAAGATTTTGGACAGGGAGTTGGATTTGGAACCTCTTCACAACGTTCTCAAGCCGATGAAAATGCCAGAGGCGTGATCGAAAACGCACTTAAAAAAGCATTTGCGCCAGAATTTCTAAATAGAATTGATGATGTAGTAATCTTCAACAGTCTTGAGCGGGAAGACATTCACAAAATTATTGATATTGAATTAGTTAAATTATTCAGTAGGATTGGAAGCCTTGGTTACAGCCTGACTTTAAGTGATAAGGCAAAAGATTTTATCGCTGAAAAAGGGTTTGATAAGCAATATGGCGCAAGGCCTTTAAATAGAGCTATTCAAAAATATATTGAAGACGCCCTGGCCGAAGAAATTATTACTGCAAAATTAAAAGAAGGTGATAAAATTTTTATGGATCTTGATGAAGAGAAAAACGAATTAACCATAAAGATTGATAAAAAAATTGAAGAAACGAAATCTTAGATTTTTAAAGGGTTTTTAATTTTATAAGAGGCTATTTGAGGATTTAATTTCAAATAGCCTTTTTTTATTAAAGTTGCTGAAATATATTAAATTTGCAACGAATTAATCCCTACATTAATGACTACAGAAACAATGGAATTGGAATTTGGGCAGGTGCACATTTTCCAAAACATTCTAATCGCCGAATTAAACGAAGGCGTACTTTTCAATGCAAACAAAAACTCAGAATTATTAAGGATTGCTAACGAGCTTTTTGAGAACAGACCTTATGGATACATTTCTTTACGAAAAAACTCTTATGCCGTAGATCCTCTTGTTTATAGGGAGGCTGCCCTCGCAGAAAATTTAAAAGCTATTGCCGTAGTAAGCGAAAACGAGCTGATTAAGTTGAACGCGCATAACGTAGAACGTCAATTCTACAAAGATTCCGGTTCATTTGAGGTATTCGATAACTTAGATGAAGCGATTAACTGGATTCAATTCAGGATCTAATCGAATATATTTTCGGTAAATGTAAAATTATTAAGAAATAGTTTTGAAGCTTGTATATGGGGCGCCATCGTAACATCGGTATGCAATATTGGTACTACGGCTCTAAATTCAGCTAAAACATCACTTAACATCCCTGAGGTTTTTGCAGGTTCTCTAAAGTGCATCGCTTGCGAAGCATTAAAAAGTTCTATAGCCAAAACACTATTTAAATTCTCCACTACTTTTAGAAGTTTTGTAGCACCGTTTGCACCCATACTTACATGATCTTCCTGCCCATTAGAAGAAACTATAGAATCTACCGAGGCAGGAACGGCAAGTTGTTTATTCTGGCTTACAATACTTGCAGCCGTGTACTGCGGAATCATAAACCCACTATTCAACCCCGGATTTTCTACTAAAAATGCCGGTAATCCACGCAGACCTGAAACTAATTGATAAGTTCTCCTTTCTGAAATATTAGCAAGCTCTGCCATTGCTATAGCCAAATAATCCAGTGCTAACGCCAATGGCTGGCCGTGAAAATTCCCGCCGGAAATAATCTTATCCTCTTCAATAAAAATATTGGGATTATCGGTAACCGAATTGATTTCGGTTTTAATTGTTTTTCTTACAAAACTTAAAGTGTCTTTACTCGCCCCATGAACCTGTGGAATACACCTAAAACTATAAGGATCCTGTACATTATCTTTTTCACTTTTAGCTATTTGGCTATCTGCTAAAAACCTACGAATACGTTCAGCCGTTTTCACCTGCCCCCTATGTGGTCTCGCTAAATGAACCAATTCATCAAAAGGTGATAAATTACAATCAAAAGCGTCTATAGAGACTGATCCAATAAGATCGGCCAGGTAAGATAATTTAAACGATTTAAGCAAAGCGTAAACCCCGTGCGCACTCATAAACTGCGTACCGTTAAGCAAAGCTAAACCTTCTTTAGACTGCAGTTTTAAAGCTTCCCAATTCTGAATTCTCAATAAATCTTCTCCACTTATAATCCTATCTTCAAAGTAAACTTCCCCTTCACCAATTAAAGGCAAAGCTAAATGCGCTAAAGGAGCAAGATCTCCAGAAGCACCCAGCGAACCCTGTTCGTAAACTACCGGTAAAATATCAAGATTATAAAAATCTATTAACCTCAACACAGTTTCCAATGCTATACCTGAATTCCCGTAGCTTAAAGATTGAATTTTAAGCAAAAGCATTAACCTCACAATCTCTTTATTCACTTTATCACCCGTACCACAAGCATGAGATTTAACCAAATTCTCCTGAAGTTCGGTTAATTTACCCGGACTTATCTTTACATTACATAAAGCTCCAAAACCGGTGTTTATACCATAAACCGGGACATCGCTTTCAGTGATTTTTTTATTTAAGTATTTTCTGGATTTCTGGATATTAGATTCAGCTTCCTCACTAAGCGCTAACTTTTTTCTATTCACCAAAATATCTTCAATAGTTTCCAAATCTAAAATAGCTGAACTGATATAATGATGAGATTGCATAAAGTATAATTTTTAGTAACGAAGGTTTTAATCTTAATCTATTGCAATCAAAATAATAGGAAGTCTAACTCCGTTTTTTTATAATTGCTTTTCATTTAAAAGGAAATAAGAATAAAGAAATTTTAGTTCCTTAGAATTCTCTCAATTTCTTCGTCAAAATTCATATTTAAACTAATGCAATCCAAATTTAAAGCATAATATTTAAGAATTTATCAAAAATAAGGCTTAAACAATTCTAAAAATAGCCTATCCCCTTTTCTCATCTTTCATTAAAGCCAAAAAAGCCGCTCCCAGCTCATCGCTAATATCGCCGGAAAGCATAGCTTCACAACCAAGCTTTTCAGCACAAATATCCCCTGAAAGCCCGTGTAAATAAACGCCTAAAATAGCCGCCACCAATGGCTCATATTTTTGTGACATTAAGCCCGCGATAATTCCCGACAGTACATCGCCACTTCCAGCGGTAGCCATACCCGGATTTCCGGAGTTATTGATATAAATATGCTTTCCGCTAAAAACAAAGCTATGAGCCCCTTTTAAAACCAGAATCACTTTATACTTTTTTGTAAAAGTTTCGATCTTTTTCATCTTATCAAAATCATCTTCCCACCCACCTATTAAGCGTTTAAGTTCTTTTGGATGAGGCGTTAAAACCGAGTTTTTAGGAAGTAATGCTAGCAATTCTTTATTTTCAGAAAGCATATTTAAACCGTCAGCGTCAATAAGCATAGAGCTTTTGGTTTGCTCCAACAAAGTTTTAAAAGCTTTCACCGTATTGGCCGATCTCCCTGCTCCCATTCCAAAACATATTACATCTGGGTCCAGATCGGTTTCTATATTTGTAAGTTCGTTAGCATCTTCATCGGTAATTACCATCGCTTCCGGCAGCGTGGTTTGCAAAATAGTATAACCGCAACTAGGTGAAAAAATACTGCACAAGCCTGCTCCGGCTCTTAAGCTTGCTCTGGCCGAAAGTGAAATGCTCCCTATTTTACCAAAACTGCCACCTACCACAAGACAATGCCCATAGTCTCCTTTGTGGGTATTTTTATTTCGAGGCTTATAAAGTTGCCTGGCTTCGCGTTTTCCAATTAATTGCGCAAGAGGCTTTACATCTTTTAAAAAGCTACGATCCAGGCCAATATCTAAAATTTGCACTTCCCCGGCAAAACCCATTGTTTCCGGCAGGTAAAAAACAATTTTTGGAGTTTGGAATGTTAGCGTATAATTTGCTTTGATCACTGCAGCATCTTCTGTTGGAACTTTATCCGGAAATAAGCCGGAAGGCATATCTACAGCCAAACAAAAAGCCCCAGACTGGTTAATATGTCTCAGTAATTCTGCAAGCCAACCTTCGGCAGGGCGGTTTAAACCAATTCCAAAAATAGCGTCTACCACAAAATCACCCGGGGAAATTTCAGGGAAATCCTCCTTTCTTTTTACCAACTCAGGCCAGCTATTGCTTTCCTTTTTATACCTATCATAATTCACCAAAAAATCATCAGAGCGTTTGTCACTATAATTCACTACGTAAACTTCAACTTTATAACCGTATTTATGAAGTAAACGGGCCACTACCAGTCCGTCGCCACCATTATTTCCAATTCCGCAGAAAATTTTGATATTGATATCTGCACCTTCCAGCCTTTCGTGAATCTCGTTAAAAACCAGGCTTGCGGCACGCTCCATTAATCGCGTGCTTGAAATCCCTTCGGTTTCCATTGTTATTTCATCGGCTTCTTTTAGTTGCTTTGCAGATAATATTTTCATAATTGGTTTGCTTGAAATTTACTCGATAATCGAGGTTTAATGATCCGAGGCTTGCCTCTAGCCCAAACTATTATTTTTATAAATGCCTCGTGGGTTTTCTTAGAGGTAGTTTACTTCCATAAAATTACAAATTAAAGCTTGAAAGCTTCTGTTTATGGGTTTAATCTAAACTTAAATTTTAGGGCTAACTGCAAATAATATCTAAATAGTATCCTATAGAAATCTTTGAATTCAGCAATAAACCTAAAACAAGTTTTGTTCAACTATAAGAAAGGCTTTATAATATAGATACTCGCTATGCCTTCACCTCTAAAACACAGTATTTCCTCATTCTTTATAAAAACCTCATTTTAATATTATATTCAAGCCGAAATCAATAAATTTGCGCAAATTTTAAACAAAATGAAAGAAGTTGCCCTAGCCGCCAGACATAAAGAACTTAATGCCAAAATGGTACCTTTTGCTGGTTACAATATGCCCGTTTCTTATGAAGGTGTTAATATTGAACATCATAATGTTCGGGAAAAATTAGGAGTTTTTGATGTTTCCCATATGGGAGAATTCCTCATCACCGGGGAGCACGCATTAGAGCTAATTCAAAAAATTACTACTAACGATGCTTCAAAAATGGTAGATGGGAAAGCACAATACACAGTGATGCCCAATGAAACCGGTGGGATTGTAGACGACTTAATTATTTACAGAATTAATTCTGAAAAGTATTTACTGGTAGTTAACGCTTCTAATATAGATAAAGACTGGAATTGGATTGCGCAACACAACACCATGGATGCGACAATGCGCGATATTTCTGATGAATATTCCCTATTGGCTATCCAGGGACCAAAAGCGGCAGAAGCTATGCAAACTTTAACCAATATAGATCTTTCTAATATGAAGTTCTACACTTTTGAAGTTGCTGAGTTTGCCGGAATTGACAAGGTAATTATTTCAGCTACGGGTTATACCGGCAGCGGCGGATTTGAAATTTATTTCAAAAACGAAGATGCCGAGCAAATTTGGGATCGTGTAATGGAAGCTGGAAAAAATTTTGGTATAAAACCAATTGGGCTTGCAGCGCGTGACACCCTAAGATTAGAGATGGGCTTTTGTCTTTATGGCAATGATATAGATGAAACTACTTCCCCAATTGAAGCAAAATTGGGCTGGGTTACTAAATTCACCAAAGACTTTATTAATTCTGAAGCTTTAAAAAAGGAAAAAGAAGAAGGTCCTAAGCGTAAGCTAATTGCGTTTGAATTGGAAGAACGTGGAATCCCGCGCCAGGGCTACGAAATTGAAGACGAAGATGGCAAGGTTATTGGCGAAGTAACATCTGGGACAATGTCTCCCTCTATGGAAAAAGGAATTGGTTTAGGTTATGTACCAACTGAAGTTGCTAAATTTGGCAACAAGATTTTTATAAAAGTTAGAAAGAAATCTATTCCGGCCATACAGGTGAAATTGCCCTTTTATAAAGGATAATTTTTGGAACGAATTTTAATTTTAGGAGCAAGCGGCTTTATAGGTAATGCCTTATATAAAGAGCTATGCTCCTTTTTTGATACCCACGGAACCTACCATACTTCAAACGCAGTTTTTGAAGAAAATCATCAGTTTCACCAATATGATATTGAAACTGAAAATATTGAAATACTGCTTCAAAATGTAAAACCTACGGTAATAATTTCTGCTGTTCGTGGAAATTTTGATGCGCAAATTATCGCCCATTTTGAAATCATAAACTACATCCTTAATCATAACTGTAAGCTGCTATTTATCTCCTCGGCCAACGTATTTGATGCCTTTACCAATTTCCCTTCTTACGAATATGATAAAACCTTATCCCAAAGCATTTATGGAAGATTTAAGATAAAGATTGAAAATGCTTTATTAAGACTGCCAAATCATAAATATAATATTTTACGTTTACCAATGGTTTTTGGCCATAATTCTCCAAGATTGAAACAAATTAAAACGCTTATTGATCTTGATGAAGCTATAGAGGTTTTTCCAAATGTGGTTATTAATGTGACTGAAATTGAAAAACTAACCCAGCAAATACATTATATTATCAATAGAAAAAAACAAGGAGTTTTTCATCTTGGCAGCACAGACCTTGTACATCAAAAAGACTTTATAGAAGAGGTTTGTGAAGTATTAGGCTATAAGAATTTAGTATTTAAAAATATCTACGATTCTAATTTCGACAGGTTTTTAGCCGTTTTACCAAAAGAAAATATACTCCCTAAAAATTTACAGATCTCGGTACACCAGGTTGCAAAGGCTTCTGTAAAGCAATAGTTGTTAATCTTGTACTAAAAGTAAATTAGATTAAGATTTCAGGCTTTAGTTGCTTAAATTTAAAGGACTAATCACAAAAACAGTTCTTATGAATAAGCTTAGCGAAGACGAAATCAATAAAAAACTGAAAAACCTGGAGGGCTGGATCTATAAAAACAATGCAATTCATACTTCTTTTCAATTTGCAAACTTTAAAGATGCCTTTACGGTAATGACGCGTATAGCTTTTGAAGCTGAAGCCCAACAACACCATCCTAACTGGGGAAATGTGTATAACGAATTGGAAATTTCCCTGTCAACTCACGATGCCGATGGAGTTACCGACAAAGATTTTAAACTGGCAAAAGCTATTGAAGAAATAGTAGAAGCATCGGCCTAAATTCAGGAAAAAAGAACTTTAAAATTTAAAGCTTCCAATTTTTAAATTGAATTGGAAGCTTTTTTCTATTTTTGTCTCAATTTTTTATTCAGAATAAATGGGAAGAGCATTTGAATTTAGAAAGGCGCGTAAGATGAAACGTTGGTCTGCAATGGCCAAAGCCTTTACCCGCATTGGAAAAGATATTGTGATGGCCGTTAAAGAAGGGGGTCCAGATCCAGATACCAACGCTAAATTAAGAGCAGTTATCCAAAACGCGAAAAGCGTTAATATGCCCAAAGATAATATTGAACGAGCCATTAAAAGGGCGAGCGATAAAAATCAGGGCGATTATAAAATTGTGCTTTTTGAAGGTTATGCACCCCACGGAATCGCCGTTCTGGTGGAAACCGCAACCGATAATAATAACCGTACTGTAGCCAATGTGAGGTCGCATTTTAATAAATGTGACGGCAACCTGGGAACTTCAGGATCGGTTGAATTTATGTTTGACCATACCTGTAACTTCCGATTAAATGCGGAAGGACTGGATGTGGAAGAACTGGAACTTGAGTTTATAGATTTTGGTGCCGAAGAAGTTTTTGAAGATGAAGATGGCATACACATTTACGCACCCTTTGAGTATTTTGGAGCCATTCAAAAAGAATTAGAAAATAGGGAGATTGAAATACTTTCATCAGGATTTGAAAGAATTCCGCAGGTAACAAAACCGCTTTCTTCAGAAGAAGCTGCAGATGTAGAAAAATTATTAGAAAAACTGGAAGAAGACGATGATGTACAAAATGTATATCACACCATGGAAGAAACCGAAGATTAATCACTTCAACCAATAGATATAAAAAAGCTGTTTGGAAGTAAACTACCTCGGGGCAAGCCCACGAGGCATTCGTTGAAACAAATTTTTAATTCTGAAGCAAGCGTCGGGGTATTACACCCTTTGGCGGTGACAATAAATTTCTAAAACCGTCATTCTGAATTTATTTCAAAATCTAATATGTGGATAATTAAAATATGTTAGACCCTGAAACCAGTTCAGGGTGATGTGCATAATAATTAAAACTTCTAAACATCTTTTTTAGTTTTTAATGCTCTCCCCTATCGTGTTTTGTAGGCTGTCCTTTTCTACGTTTCTTTTCTTCTTGTAGAAGTGAAAGTTCTCGCCCGGTTTGCCCTTTTACAGAAGTGTTTTCCTGAGCTCTTCTCAATAAATAAGGCACTACTTCTCTTACAGGGCCAAATGGCAATAGTTTTGCAGAGTTATACCCTTTTTTTGCAAGATTAAAACTAATATGATCACTCATTCCATATAACTGGCTAAACCAAATACGGTCGTCATTAGAAGGCAGGCCTTTGTCTTCCATACTTTGTAATGCCAAATAATTACTAACCTCGTTATGGGTTCCTATAAATAGGTGAATATCTCCAAGATTAGCTAAACAATAAGACATAACACTATTAAAATTAACATCGGTAGCCTCTTTGTTTTCACAAATAGGTGATGTATAATCATATTTTTTAGCACGTGCATTTTCTTTTTCCATATAAGCACCACGCACAATTTTTGCTCCTATTTTAAAGCCTTCTTTTTTAGCCTTTTCATGTAGATTTTTCACATATTCTAACCTATCCCAACGGTAGCACTGGAATGTATTATAAATAAGGATCTTATCCTTATTATATGTCTTCATCATGTCTTCCATCAATTCATCTGCCGCAAGTTGCATCCAACTTTCTTCAGCATCAGCATAAAGCCTTACATCGTTTTCGTAAGCACAATTACAAAGCGCATCTACTCTTTCCTTAACTCGCTCCCATTCTTCCTTTTCGTCATCACTTAAATTAACGCGTTCGGTAATTTTCTCCCAGATAGCAAATCTTCCAATACCGGTAGGCTTAAATAACGAAAAAGGTAACTCTTCACTTTCAGCAGCAAATTTAATTAGTTTCATTTTCTTTGCCAGGGCTGCATCAAATTGCTCCTCAGTCTCCTTGCCTTCAACAGAATAATCAAGAATACTATGCAATTTTTTAGAATACATTTCTTTGGTAAGCGGTTTACAATCTTCTTCGGTAATACCTCCACAAAATTGCTCAAAGATAGTTTTTTTGATTATGCCTTCTACTGGTAAGTGAAGTTTTAGTGAGAACTTGGTTAACCAGGAACCTGCATCCACCAATGTCTTCTTATTCATCATGCTAAACAAAAATATAGCACGATCCAGCTCTAAATCAGATTTCAATTTAAAAGCTGTTTTTGTATCGTTAAAGATTTTTCTATTGATCATGGGCGTATCTTAATGGCAGCAAATATAATTATTGAAGTTTGATTTTATTATGAATATTTCTGCTTATTTTCGAAGCCATATTACAAATGCTAAAAACATCAAAAAACTATGTCCCATAGTGCAGTTAAAGGGCCGGTTTACTTCCAGGAAGACGGCTTTCTTAAGTTAAATACTTTTTTAAAAGAAGGAAATCCTTCTAAAATATTTCTTTTAGTAGATAATAATACGCACCGCGATTGCCTGGCTGTTTTTTCTCAAAAATTAGAATCTCCGGGAAATATTGAGATTCTGGAAATTGAATCGGGAGAAATAAATAAAAACCTGGAAACCTGCACAGGAATATGGAATGCCCTTTCTGAGTTGGATGCAGATCGTAAGAGCCTTATCATTAATCTAGGTGGCGGTGTGGTAACCGATCTTGGTGGCTTTGTAGCTTCAACCTTTAAACGGGGTATACGCTATGTAAATGTTCCTACAAGTTTACTCGCTATGGTAGACGCTTCTGTAGGCGGAAAAACAGGTGTTGATCTTGGAAACCTTAAAAACCAAATTGGGGTTATTAATCACGCAGAAATGGTGATTATAGACCCTGCATTTCTAAGTACCCTACCACAAGCAGAAATGCGAAGCGGGCTGGCCGAAATTTTGAAACACGCATTAATTAGTAACGAAAACTACTGGAATAAAGTTACTAATTTAAGTGGGCTAACTTTAGATGACCTGGATGAGATTATTAAAGAATCAGTAGAAATAAAATCTAAAGTTGTTATCGAAGATCCGGACGAAAACGGATTACGAAAAACATTAAACTATGGTCACACCCTTGGTCACGCTATAGAATCATATTTTTTAACCCATCCAGAAAAAACTACTTTACTTCACGGGGAAGCAATTGCCATTGGAATGATCCTGGCAACTTATCTCTCCAAAGAACTTCAGGAGTTTCCTGAAGATAAATTAAAAGAGATCACAATTAAAATTCTGGATATTTATGATAGGGTAGAATTTTCGAAAGAAGATATTCAACAAATTATAGATTTAATGAAATACGACAAAAAGAATTCTCACGGAAATATAAATTTTGTTCTTCTAAAAGATATTGGAAACACAGTGATAGATTGTAAAGTGCCTAACGAGCTAATTTGGAATGCTTTCGAATATTATCAAAAAGCTTGATATATAATTTAAAAACATTATTTTTAAACATACTAACTACATCCTCATAAACACTTATTTATGAAAAGAATTATTGTTGACTACAAAAAACTAACTCCAGAAATACTTGGCCTTTTAGTGGAAAAGTATCCAGATGGCTATGACGACGACCATATAATTTCATTTAAAAATGCAAAAAATGAAACTATTGAAGCGGTTGAAGTAAAAACCGAAGATTCTATTTACCTGGTAAAAGTAAGTACACGCCTGGAAAATACGATGGCCAAGTTTGATGAAGACGATTATGATGATTCAGATTACAACGAACCCATTGTTGAAATTCCAGAAAAGGAAGACGAAGAGGAAGATAAATAATAGTTTATTATTTTATTGTAACCTTAAAGCTTCCCATTTAAATTTAGAAGGGATCTTTCTTTACGAGAGATCCCTTTTTTTATTTAAAAAAGGGTGAAAAAAGAACCTATTCAAGCCTCAAGAAACCTCCTTAAAATGCTTAATTTAGTAGAACTGTCAGCTAAAATATTATTTAGCAGTCAGCCTTTCTTTATATGCCGTTTTTAGAAAAGATAAACACTTTTAAGCAAATCTTAAGAAGCTTTTAATTTACACTTAAACAAGTTTAATGAACATTTGAATAATGAGAATACTAATTGTAGAAGACGAAGCGGGTATTGCATCATTTCTTAAACAAGGATTGGAGGAAGAATCTTATGCTGTAGATCTTGCCGAGGAAGGAAAACAAGGCCTTCATCTAGCTTTATCTGGCGAGTATGATTTATTACTTCTAGATTGGATGTTGCCGGGTTTGAGCGGTATTGAAATATGCAGGCAATTCAGAAAAGAATTTCAGGAAACACCTATCATTTTTCTCACCGCAAAAGATACTCTTGATGAAACTGTTTTTGGTTTGCAATCTGGGGCAAACGATTATATTAAAAAACCTTTTCATTTTGAAGAACTTTTAGAGCGTATCAAGGTACAACTTAGGCCAAAATCGGGAGAGCATTCGCTGTTTACTTTAGGCAATATTACTTTAAATACTGAAACACACGAGGTACATAAAAGTGCAGAAGAAATTCATCTAACACAAAAAGAATTTGGGCTGCTCGAATATCTAATGCGGAATAAAGGTAAAGTGTGCAGACGAACCCGAATTATAGAAAGTGTTTGGGATATTCAGTTTGAATATAATACCGGAGTCATTGACGTGTATATTAATGCTTTAAGAAGAAAACTGGCATTAGCTAAAGATGAAAATTATATACAAACAGTTCGCGGAGTGGGATATATTGCAAAAGAATCATGAACCTGAACTTTAAAAACAGAATCACTTACCATTACATTGTAGCCACGGCAACTCTAATGGCCCTGGTATTTGGTGCTATCTTTTTTACCGTAAAAAATACTGTATTAGAAAATCTTGACAGCGATCTTTCCTATGAAGCAACTAAACATACGGGAGAAATAGTGATTAACGGAGAACGAATTTATTTTGCCAATAAAGCAGAATGGGAAGAACGGGAGCATCGGGAAAGCGAAGTTAATCCTGTATTTATTCAGTTGATGGATAAACAAGGTAATCTAATGGATAAATCACCAAACCTGAAGCTGGATAAACTTTCATTTAAACCTATAGAATTTGAGGGACATTTTAATACAAAGTTGAACCAAAAAAACATTCGGCAGATTCAATTACCAATTGAGAGGAAAGGAAAAATAAAAGGATACATGCTGGCGGCTATGTCTTATGAGTCTGCTCTTTCAGTGATTTCAAAGCTAAGAAATGTATTATTAGTCTCTTATTTTATTGTTTTGATTGGCGTATATTTTGTTTCGCGTTTTTTAGCTGGAAGAAGTATTAAGCCTGTTAGGGAAATTAGTAATACCATTACAAGAATTACCAGGAACAACCTCAACGAACGGGTAAGCACTCCACAAAATCAGGACGAAATTCATGAACTTTCAACTAATTTTAATGCCCTCCTGGAACGTATAGAAAATGCAATAGAGAGAGAAAAGCAGTTCACCTCTGATGCCTCACACGAACTAAGAACTCCGCTTGCTACACTTAGGGGTACCCTGGAAGTATTAATAAGAAGACCTAGAAACCAGGCGGAATATGAAGAAAAAATAAGGTACAGTTTAAACGAAATAGACCGAATGACTTCCACCTTAGAGCAACTGCTGCTCCTGGCCCGTTTAGATAATTCAAACCACCACATAAAGCACGACGAATGGACTTCCCTGCCTAAACTTATTGATGAATCGATTTCCAAATTTAAGGATATTATAAAGGAGAAGAATTTAAAGATAAACACCGATTTCACTTATTCAGATAAAGCCTACGGACTATACTATTACAGTAAAATAATTATAGACAATGTTTTAGGTAACGCTATTAAATACTCCAATGCTAATTCAAACATAAATATTGGGATCAAAACGCTTAAGGATAAAATTATCTGTAAGATCACAGATGAAGGAATTGGAATCAAAGAAGAAGATCTAAACAGAATTTACGATAGCTTTTTCCGGTCTGATCCGCTTAATCACAAAAAAATGGCAGGTAATGGACTAGGCCTTTCCATAGCTAAAAAATGCGCAGATGCCATAGGAGCTAAAATAGAGATGGAAAGTAATTTTGGCTACGGTACTACTGTAAACATCATATTCTTAAGCCAATCTTAAGGAAGGCTTGAGAAAAGACTTAGAACGATCAAACTAGCTTTGCAACATCATTAAAGCACCACAGTACTGAGAGATCAGATTAGCTTTAAAAAAATACATTAGAAATTATGCTGGACCGTATTATAAAATTTAGTATTTCTCATAAATTAATCATTCTTCTTTTTACGGTCTTTATCATTGGTTTTGGATTGTATTCCCTATCCCAGATTCCAGTGGGTGCAGTTCCAGATGTTACCAACAACCAGGTACAGGTAATCACCACTTCAAGGAATCTTTCTACACAGGATATGGAGCAATACATAACTTACCCTGTAGAATTAGAGATGGCCAATTTGCCAGGAGTTAAGGAAATTAGATCGGTATCTAAATTTGGATTGTCTGTAGTTACCATTGTGTTCGAAGAAAACCTTGGTACCTATTTACCCAGGCAGCTTATCGCAGAGAAAATAAAATCGGCTTCCGAAAAAATACCAGACGGATTCGGAAAACCTGAAATGGGCCCAATTACTACCGGTTTAGGTGAAATTTACCAGTATACTTTAGATGCTAAACCAGGATACGAAGATCGCTATTCGGCTGAAGACCTTAGAACTATTCAAGACTGGATCGTAAAAAGGCAATTATCTGGGATTAATGGTGTTGTAGAAATTAATGCCTGGGGCGGTTATGTAAAGGAATATGAAGTCGCGATTAACACGAAAAAGCTGAATGCGATGGATATTAGCATTTCACAACTATTCACTGCACTTCAGAATAATAATAGCGTAGCCGGCGGTGGGTATATTGAAAAGGTAAATCAGGCTTATTTTATTCGTGGCCAGGGCCGGGTTACTTCTCTCGATGATATCAGAAATATCGTGGTTACAAATAAAAATGCAACCCCGGTTTATATTGGGGATGTGGCCGAAGTTGGTTTTGGACAGGCCACTCGTTTTGGCGCCATTACCGCTAATGGAAAAGGCGAAACCGTTCTTGGACAAGTGATGATGTTGAAGGGTGCAAATTCTAATAAAGTTATTAAAGCAGTAAAAGATCGTGTAGCCAATATCTCAGAAACACTTCCTGAAGGTGTGGTGATCAAACCTTTTTTAGATCGTAGCGAGCTTATAGGAAGAACCACTTTTACCATTGCAGAGAATCTTATTTTAGGCTGCCTCATCGTTATTTTTGTAGTGGTTTTATTGCTCGGAAATCTCCGGTCTGGACTAGTAGTGGCTTCTGTTATTCCTTTGTGTCTGCTCTTTGCTCTTTCACTAATGTACATCTTTGGGGTTGATGCCAATTTAATGAGTTTGGGAGCCATAGATTTTGGAATTATAATAGACGGCGCGGTAATTATCGTAGAATTTACCGCCTTTAAAATGACCCAAAAGCAAAATGATTATAAAGACCTAAATAAACAGGAATCATTAAACCTGAGGGATAGGATTAGCTTTAATAGCTCTTCGCAAATGATGAATTCAGCCATATTTGGGCAATTGATCATCCTTATTGTATTTATACCTATCCTATCCCTTAGCGGTGTAGAAGGGAAAATGTTTCAGCCCATGGCACTAACTTTTAGTTTTGCACTAATTGGAGCTATGATTCTCTGCCTTACTTATGTGCCTGTAGCTTCGGCATTATTTCTAAAATCAAAAGAACCTTCAGAAAAAAACATATCTGTTAGGCTTATCAAATTTTTAAACCGAATTTATAAACCATCTATAAACTGGGCCTTGGGCAACAAAAAACTAGTACTTGGCCTGGCGGTCATTCTACTTATTTTTTCAGGCTTTATTTTTAGTAGGATGGGTGGCGAATTCATTCCGCAATTAGATGAAGGTGATTTTGTAATTCAACCTGTCCTAAAAACCGGTACTTCCCTGAGTAAAACGATTGAAACCACCACCAGGATCGAAAAAATACTACTGGACAGCTTTCCTGAAGTAGACCAGGTAGTAAGCCGTATTGGCGCTGCAGAAGTACCTACCGACCCGATGTCTATGGAAGAAAGCGATGTGATTGTTTCACTAAAACCAAAGAGTGAATGGGTTTCAGCTGATTCAAAAGATGAGCTTGCAGATAGGTTTAAAGAAGCATTAGCTATAATCCCGGGAATGGAAATAGAATTTACCCAACCCATAGAAATGCGTTTTAATGAATTGATTACCGGGGTACGTGCAGATATTGCCGTTAAGATCTTTGGGGAAAACCTGGAAATATTAAATACCAAGGCACAAAAGATCAAAAATCTTATCACAGACGTTGAAGGAGCTTCAGATATTGTAGTTGAAAAAATTGTAGGTCTTCCACAAATGAATGTAAACTATAAACGTGAAAAGATAGCTCGCTATGGTCTTAATATAGCAGAACTGAATAAAATTATCACCATGGGCTTTTCAGGAGCGACTATGGGAAGTGTATTTGAAGGTGAAAAACGTTTCGATATGGTTCTAAGATTTCAAAAAGACAGGCGCCAGGATATTTCGAATTTAAAAAATCTTTATGTAGATACGCCTTCAGGAGAAAAAGTGCCACTTAGCGAACTGGCAGACATTACTTATCAAAAAGCAGCGGCCAAAATTTCCAGAGATAATACACAAAGACGTATTGTTGTGGGAGTGAATGTGAGAGATAGCGATTTACAAACCGTTGTAAATAAGATCAAGCAAATTGTAGATACAAATATTAGCTTACCTCCGGGATATAGCATTACCTATGGCGGGCAATTTGAGAATTTGCAAAGCGCCACCTCACGCCTAAAAATTGCCGTTCCAATCGCACTGGTACTTATTTTCATACTGTTGTATTTTGCTTTTGGAACTTTTAGAGAAGCCCTAATGATATTTTCGGCTATTCCTTTAGCTGCAGTAGGAGGAATTCTATTATTGTGGATACGCGGAATGCCATTTAGTATCTCGGCAGGAGTTGGGTTTATCGCCCTGTTTGGTATTGCAGTATTAAACGGAATAGTGCTTATTGAACATTTTAAAGAATTACGGGATAAAGGAATGGAAAATAACGACAGCCTCATTATAAATGGAGCCCAGGATAGATTACGTGCCGTATTGTTAACGGCATCTGCCGCAGCTCTGGGCTTTTTACCAATGGCAGTATCAACCGGTGCCGGTGCCGAAGTACAGCGGCCGCTTGCCACAGTTGTAATTGGCGGATTGATCACCTCTACCCTGCTTACATTAATCGTCTTACCGGTAATATATTCCATCTTCAATAAAGAGAAAAAGAATAAGGGAAAGACTAAAGAACAACTTCGTGTTAAGCCTTTAACTATCCTTTTATTATTGGTTAGTTTTTCAGGTTTTTCTCAGGAAACTAAACATACTGCCATTGAGGATGTAGAGGAATTAAAGAAAATAGCATTTGAAAATAATTTTGGACTCCAGGCCTCTGCTCTTAGGGTTGATGAAGCCGATGCACTTATTGGAAGCGCCTTTACTTTTGACAAAACAGAAGGCTATTTTGGAAAAGACGAAAGTAACCGTGCAGGCGACCAATCTCTTGATGTTTTAGGAGTAAGTCAGTTTTTTAATTTTCCCACAGTATACTTTGCGCGAAAAAAAGTCTACAAAACGGGCTTTAGACAAGAGCAAAGCACTTTTAGGCTTAAGAAATTGAACCTGGAACAGAAAGTAGCTCAAGTATATTATCAAATTCAGTATGAAAAAGCCAGGATTACTGTTTATGAAGATCTGGATAGTTTATATCAAAAATTTGCTTATGCCGCTAAAAGAAGGTTTGAACTGGGCGAAACTAATTACCTGGAAAAAATTACCGCACGTTCCAAACAAAAGCAGCTGGAAACTGAATTAAAACAGGCGCAGAATGAGCTTGGTATTTCTTATGAAAAACTGAAACCATTAATAAATACTGAACAGAAAATTATTATTAAAAAGGTTCCAATAGAAAAGTTAACGATTAAAAGCTTAGGAATTCAAGGTAATCCCGGTTTGGAATTCTACAAAAACCGCGATGATTATTTTAAGGCCCAGGCTGGACTGGAAAAACAAAAAATGCTACCCGATATCAGTTTGAGTTACTTTCAATTTAATAATGATGTTATAGATACTCCCTTAAAAGGCTATCAGGTTGGGGTTCATATACCACTGTTATTCTTCGGGAATTCTTCAAAAATAAAAGCCGCAAATATCGCGAGACAGGCGGCCGAGCAGGAAACTACAGATTATGAAGTAAGATTGAATTCAGAATACAAGCAACTTCTTCAACAACTAGATAAGCATCAGCAAGCGCTTTCCTATTATGAAAATGAAGGAAAAGGCCTTTCTGAAGAAATTATTAAAACAGCAAATTTAAGCTATAAGAATGGGGAGATAGATTTTTTTGAATATATACAAAGTCTTGAAAACTCCTATAATATCATTCTTTTATATTACGAAAACCTGAATGCGTATAACCAAACCGTACTTCAGATAAATTACTTAACCTTATAAGCTGATCTCATGACCAATATTTTGAAATACATATTTATACTTTTTGCCGTGCTTTTTATGTCTTCTTGCGGAGATTCAGAGAAAGAAAATAGTGAGGAATCGGCTACTAATTCCAGCGATGGTGAAATACAATTAAGCTTTCCGCAATTTGAAGGCAACGATATGGAATTAGGGAAAATGGAAGAAAACAGCTTCCCGGTAAGCATTGAAACAACCGGAATGATAGACGTGCCGCCAGAAAATAAAGCAATGGTTAGTTCTTTTGCCGACGGATACGTGAGAAAAACTCCTTTGCTAATAGGCGACGAAGTTAAGAAAGGTCAATTTTTGGTAAGCCTGGAAAACCCAGATTATGTGCAAATGCAGCAGGATTACCTGGATGCAATGGAGCAAATGAATTATTTAAAATCTGAATACCAAAGACAGAAAACACTTCTTGAAGAAAAAATCACTTCTGAAAGAAATTTTCTCAAAGCCGAAAGCGAATACAAACGTAACCTGTCAAAATACCGGGCACTTCGTAAAAAATTGCAAATGCTCAATTTAAGTCCTGAGGCGGTTGAAAATGGAAATATAACTTCAACAATACGTATTTATGCCCCTATTACAGGTAGTATTACCGAAATGAAGATCAATAATGGAATGTACGTTTCTGCCGCCGATGAGCTGATGCAAATCATAGATCGTAACCATATGCATATTGAGTTGAACGTCTTTGAAAAAGATATAATGAAACTGAAAAAAGGACAGGATATCAAATTTATTATTCCTGAAGCCAATACCGATACTATTGAAGGGAAAGTACACCTGGTAGGAACTTCTATAAATGAACAAAAAAGAACAGTGAAAGTACATGGACATTTTAAGGACGAGCAGAAAAAGAACAGTTTTGCCACCGGGATGTTTGTAGAAGCCGAGATCATTACCGAAAAAAGAAAAGCAAAAGCCCTCCCTGCAGAAAGCATCGTTTCCCTGGATAATACTAGTTATGTATTAGTATTAGACACAAAAACTGATAGTAACTATATTTTTAAACGTCGGGAAGTTCTACCGGAAGATACTTTTAATGGGTTTACAATCATTAAAAACAGCGCTGATTTTAATCAGGATACTCAGTTTTTAACTAAAGGAGCCTTTAATTTAATTACTGAGTAATTGAATTCTAAATAGTGAAGAAAATCTAGTGCATAAAAAAAGCCTTTCATTTTTAAATGAAAGGCTTTTTATTTCGTCGGGGTGGCAGGATTCGAACCTGCGGCCTCCTGCTCCCAAAGCAGGCGCGATAACCGGGCTACGCTACACCCCGAAATTCAATAGCAATTGCTATCGTTTCAACTTCAAAATTTCAACCTGCAGTCATTATTGTCCTGCAAAGCGGGTGCAAATATAAGAAAACTTATCACTCTACAAGAAAAACTTTAGATTTTTTATATCTTAGTTGAAAACTTGCCAATAATACAGGCTAAGCCAAACACAAAAAATACATTATGAAGCGAATTCTATTATTATTAAGCCTGATTTTTACTTTTTCCGCTTGTGGAGAAAATCAGAAATCAGATGAAAAAGCTGAAGTTCAAGAAAAGACTGAAACCAGCGATCAAGATAGCAACCCGGTACCCGAAAAACAGCCGGAAGCAGTTTCTCCAGATAGAGAATATGAACACGAGGTAGTGATTGGAGATATGAGTATCCCTTGGGGTTTTGATTTCTTACCTGATGCCAGCATACTCGTTACTGAAAAAGGTGGAGACATTTATCATTTTAAAAATGGAGAAAAAGTAGCGATCTCTGGTGCTCCAAAGATCTATAACCAGGGACAGGGTGGCTTATTGGATATTGCCCTTCACCCCGATTTTGAAAACAACAACTGGGTTTATATTACCTACTCATCTGATGAGGGCGAAGGCGAAGGTGGAAATACTGCCTTAATGCGCGCTAAACTGGAAAATAATGAATTAACCAATCGTGAAGATCTTTATAAAGGAAAACCCAACTCAACAAAAGGTCAACATTTTGGATCACGAATTGTTTTTGACGGCGAAGGTCATTTATTTTTTACTATTGGAGATAGAGGAAATAGAGATGTGAATCCGCAGGATATTACAAGAGACGGCGGGAAGGTATACCGACTTAATTTAGACGGAAGCGTACCTTCAGACAATCCTTTTGTTGGAGAGGAAAACGCGAAAGAAGCTATTTATTCTTACGGACACAGAAATCCGCAGGGAATGATTTTCAACGAAGAAACCGGTGAAGTATGGGTAAACGAGCACGGCCCAAAAGGTGGTGATGAGATAAACATCGTCAAAGCCGGAAAAAATTACGGTTGGCCGGTAGTAACCTACGGTGAAAATTATGATGGCACCACGATTACCGAAGAACGAACCGGACCGGAGTTTCAGAACCCTCTTACCTACTGGGTTCCTTCTATTGCTCCTAGTGGATTTGAAAAAGTGACTTCAGATAAATATCCTGAGCTAAAAGGAAACCTATTAGTGGGGTCGCTAAAATTTCAATACCTGGAACATTTAGCTATGGAAAGTGGCGAAGTGACCAAGAGAGAGAAATTACTTGAAGGTCTAGGAAGAATGAGAGATGTTCAACAAGGCCCGGATGGATTTATTTATGTAGCGGCAGAAGGAACAGGAATAGTTAAAGTGTTACCGCTTGAAGAAACAGAATAATTTATAATTCCTAAGATCAAGTCTTAAGAATTAAAACATCATATTTATTTCTAATTTGGGGCAAATGTTTAAATTTGCCCCAAATTTTTTTAGATGCTCATTATAGGAATTACAGGTGGAACCGGAAGTGGAAAAACTACGGTGGTAAGACAAATTATAGACGAATTAAAGAATGAGGAGGTAGATGTTATTTCTCAAGATTCCTACTATAAAGATCTAAGTCATTTAGCTAAAGAAGAACGGGTTAAAACCAATTTTGACCATCCAAAATCTATAGATTTTGATCTCCTGGTAGAACATTTAAAAGAACTTAAAGCAGGTAACACTATTCAGCAGCCTGTTTATTCCTTCACAGAGCACAACCGTACTAAAGAAACACTGGAAACTCAACCCAGGAAAGTGGTTATTGTAGAAGGTATCTTGATTTTTGCACATCCAGATATTAGGGAGATGTTTGATATCAAGATCTTTGTGCATGCTGATAGTGATGAGCGTTTAATCCGCCGACTTAAAAGAGATATTTCTGAACGTGGACGCGATTTAGATGAAGTTTTATGGCGTTATCAAACCACGCTTAAACCAATGCACCAGCAGTTTATAGAACCTACCAAAGAATTTGCCGATCTTATAATTCCTACCAACAGGTATAATACCGTAGCTGTTGATATTGTACAGACCATAATCAAGGATCGCTTGGCCTAATTTTGTATCTTTATTCCAATAGCCGGTAAAGCATTAAAACTTACCAAATAGTCTTAATTAGTTACTGAAGTTAGAAGATTTGAATTTAAAAGAATTAAGAAACAAAAAATGGTTTAAGGTTATCAGCAATAAATATGTTTTGCTGATACTTATTTTTGGTGGTTGGATGCTTTTTCTTGATAGTAATTCCTGGTTAATTCATAATGAACTCAATCAGGAGATAGACGAACTTGAAGAAAACCGGCAGTATTATAAAAATGAAATTTCTAAAGATAAAGCTACTATTGAGCAGCTTCAGGATTCAGTAGAAATGGAAAAATTTGCGCGTCAACAATATTATATGAAACGTCCCGATGAAGAAATATTCATAATTGAATATGATACTATTAAGGAATAATCGGGTATTAATTTTCAGAAAAATCACACAATGAAAAACTCATTATTTCAGGAATTTGACGAAGTTTCTGCAAAAGAATGGAAACAAAAAATACAATTTGATCTAAAGGGAGCCGATTATAACGAGAAACTCGTGTATAAATCCCTTGATGGAATTAATATAAAACCCTTTTATAATGCTGAAGATATTCAAGACAGCATAAAAACACCTTCGCCAAAAAACTGGAACATCTGCGAAAGATTATATGTGGTTTCTGCTGAAAAAAGCAACAAACGCGCTAATGAAATCCTAAAAAAAGGAACCGAAAGCCTTTGGTTTATAATCCCAAATGAAGATATCTCTATTGAAAGTTTACTTAAAGGTATAGAACTGGAAAAAACTATTATTTACTTATGTTTCAGCTTTTTTTCTGAAGATTATTTCAAACGTTTGCGGGCATTTTTAAAAGGAAAAGAACATCAGATTTTTCTTCAATTTGATATTATAGGAAACCTTGCCCGTTCCGGAAACTGGTTTCAAAACCTTCAAAAAGATCACGAAATCCTTGAAAGTATTTTTTCCAATTCCGAAAATTTCAAATCAGTAATAAGTGTAGATACCAGCTTATATCAAAACGCCGGTGCTAATATTCCGCAGCAGTTGGCTTATGCCCTGGCGCACGTTAACGAATACCTGAACCTTTTTCAGAAAAACCCGAATTTCGAGAATTTTCAACCGCAATTTTTAATCGCATCCGGGCCAAACTATTTCTTCGAAATTGCTAAAATTAAAGCCCTAAGGTGGCTTTACGCTACTTTAGCTTCAGAATATAATCTTTCAGAAACCTGCCATATCCTCGCGCAACCCACTAAAAGAAATAAAACACTTTACGATTTTAATGTAAATCTTCTTAGAACCACAACTGAAAGTATGAGCGCAGTTTTAGGCGGCTCAGATACCGTTTACAATATGCCTTATGATACAATCTATCATAAAAACAACGAATTTGGAGACAGGATTGCCCGTAACCAATTATTGGTGATGAAACACGAGGCTTACCTGGACAAGGTTGCTAATGCTGCCGAAGGTGCTTATTATATTGAAAGCCTCACCAAACAATTTGCGGAAATGGCTTTAGATATTTTTAAAGAGATTGAAAGAGGCGATGGTTTTTTAAAGCAATTAAAGGAAGGAGTAATTCAACGAAAAATTAAAGAAAGCGCTAAAAAAGAACAGGAGCAATTTGATAATGGAGAATTGATATTAATTGGTACCAATAAATTCCAAAATCCACAGGACAGAATGAAAGATGAACTGGAATTGTATCCATTTTTAAAGCAAAATCCGCGTAAAACTTTAATTGAACCTATCCTGGAAAGACGTTTAAGTGAGCAAATTGAGCAGGAAAGAATTAACCAGGAGAAGGCCGATTAATTAAAAAAAGAGCAATGCAAAGAAAAGATCTTCAACATATAAAACTTACAGCTCCAGCACTTGGAAAACGGCAAAAAAAAGGTGAAAATAACATCTATAAAACCCCGGAAGAGATAAATTTACAGCCTTCTTATTCAAAAGAAGATATTAAAGATTTAAAACATTTAAATTTCGCTGCCGGAATACCTCCATATTTACGCGGACCCTATAGCACGATGTATGTTAGCCGCCCCTGGACAATTCGTCAATATGCAGGATTTTCTACCGCCGAAGAAAGCAATGCCTTTTACCGAAGAAACCTCGCTGCAGGTCAAAAAGGACTTTCAGTAGCTTTTGATCTTCCTACCCACCGTGGGTACGACAGCGATCACGAACGTGTATTTGGCGATGTTGGAAAAGCCGGTGTAGCCATAGATTCGGTTGAAGATATGAAGATCCTTTTTGATCAAATTCCGCTTGATAAAATGTCGGTTTCTATGACAATGAATGGTGCGGTTTTACCAATTTTAGCCTTTTATATTGTAGCAGCCGAAGAACAAGGCGTAAAACCCGAACAACTCTCGGGTACGATTCAAAATGATATTTTAAAGGAGTTTATGGTGAGGAATACATATATCTACCCTCCTACTCCTTCAATGAAGATCATTTCAGATATTTTTGAATATTCTTCGCAAAAAATGCCGAAATTCAACAGCATAAGTATTTCGGGATATCATATGCAGGAAGCCGGTGCTACCTGTGATATTGAACTTGCATACACCTTAGCTGACGGATTGGAATACATTAGAAAAGGCCTGGAAGCCGGGATGGATATAGATAGTTTTGCACCGCGACTTTCATTTTTCTGGGGAATTGGAATGAACCATTTTATGGAAATTGCTAAAATGAGAGCTGCAAGAATGCTATGGGCAAAACTCGTAAAGCAATTCAACCCAAAAAATGCAAAATCACTTTCCCTTAGAACACATTCGCAAACCAGTGGATGGAGTTTAACCGAACAGGATCCTTTTAATAATGTAGCTAGAACCTGTATCGAAGCAGCAGCGGCAGCCTTTGGTGGAACTCAAAGTTTACATACCAATGCTTTAGATGAAGCCATTGCGCTACCTACAGATTTTTCAGCAAGAATAGCGAGAAACACACAGTTGCACCTTCAACAGGAAACAAAGATCACCAAAACGGTAGATCCGTGGGCCGGTAGTTATTATGTAGAAAAACTTACCGACGAAATTGCTGAAAAAGCCTGGAAACTCATAGAAGAAGTTGAAGAATTAGGCGGAATGACTAAAGCTATTGAAGAAGGAATTCCAAAAATGCGCATTGAAGAAGCGGCAGCTAAAAAACAGGCCAGGATAGATAGTGAAACCGATATTATTGTAGGCACCAACAAATACCGACTAGAAAAAGAAGATGAGCTGGTTACTTTAGAAGTAGATAACCAGACCGTAAGAAAACAACAGGTAGAACGCCTGGAGGAAATAAAAGCCGAAAGAAATACCGAAAAAGTACAAAAAGCCTTAAAAGATCTTACAGATTGTGCCGAAAAAGAAAACGGGAATTTGCTTAGTTTAGCCGTTGAGGCCGCAAGACATCGCGCAACTTTAGGTGAAATTAGCGATGCACTGGAAGAAGTTTACGGCAGGCATAAAGCTAAAGTACAAACCTTTAGCGGTGTATATTCTAAAGAAATGAAAGAAAACACTTCGTTTAAAAAAGCCAGGAAACTGGCCGATAAATTTGCAGAACAAGACGGAAGAAGACCCCGAATTATGATCGCAAAAATGGGTCAGGATGGTCACGATCGTGGCGCCAAAGTAGTAGCCACCGGTTATGCCGATCTTGGTTTTGATGTAGATATTGGACCACTTTTTCAAACGCCCAAAGAAGCAGCAAAACAAGCTGTAGAAAACGATGTACATATTCTTGGAGTTTCCTCTTTAGCAGCAGGACACAAAACTCTGGTTCCGCAGGTTCTGGAAGAATTAAAGAAATTAGGAAGAGAGGATATTATGGTAATTGTGGGCGGGGTAATTCCGTCGCAAGATTATCAATATTTATTTGATGCCGGCGCTGTTGCCGTTTTTGGACCGGGAACAAAAATAAGTGATGCTGCTATTCAACTTTTGGGAATTTTAATAGAAGAGTAAAACAACTGAGCAACGGCAGTTTGCAGTAAGCTTTTCAAAAGCTTTAGTTTAATTGAATATTTTATAATGTATCTTACGTGGTGGTTAAATTTTTAAGTAAACTACTTCGGAGCAAGCTCACGAAGCATTAATATTGAAAAATATAATTTGATTTCGAGGCAAGCCTCGGAGCATTAAATCTCGATTATCGAGTAAAAGCAATTGCCATGACTTAGACTTAACGAAATAAATAACCACTAATAACGAAGGAAACCTGGCGAATTTCTAAAAATACGCTAGCCTAATTTAAACAGGTACAAAACCACAACTGACAACAGATTACTGAAAACCGATAACTAAAAAAATTATGGATTTTACTAAAAAAATGCTTCGGGACGATGCTTTAAAAGGCAAAACCATTATCGTAACCGGCGGAGGAAGTGGCCTAGGGAAAGCAATGACCAAATACTTTATGGAACTTGGAGCTAATGTAGCTATCACTTCCAGAAACCTGGAAAAACTTCAAAACACCGCCAAAGAACTTGAAAATGAAACCGGAGGTAAATGTTTTGCGGTTCAATGCGATGTTAGACATTACGAACAGGTAGAAAACATGCGTGATGAAGTTCTAAAAGAATTTGGAAGCGTGGATGTATTATTAAACAATGCTGCAGGAAACTTTATTTCTCCAACTGAAAGATTAAGCACAAACGCTTTTGATACTATTATTGATATTGTGCTTAAAGGAAGTAAAAACTGTACAATGGCGCTTGGAAAACATTGGATAGACACAAAACAAAAAGATAAAACAGTACTTAATATTGTAACCACTTACGCATGGACAGGTTCTGCTTATGTAGTGCCAAGTGCTACTGCCAAAGCCGGAGTTTTAGCTATGACGCGTTCTTTAGCGGTAGAATGGGCCAAATACGGTATTAGGTTCAATGCAATTGCACCCGGCCCCTTCCCTACCAAAGGTGCCTGGGATAGATTATTGCCGGGAGATTTAAAAGATAAATTTGATCTTGCCAAAAAAGTTCCACTAAAACGTGTTGGTGAACACCAGGAATTAGCAAATCTTGCCGCTTATTTGGTTTCAGATTTTTCAGCTTATGTGAATGGCGAAGTAATTACCATAGATGGTGGAGAATGGCTTAAAGGTGCCGGGCAATTCAATTTACTGGAAGCAATTCCCGAGGAAATGTGGGATCAATTAGAGGCCATGATTAAATCGAAAAAAGGAAGTTAAAAAGGGGCAGAACTTAAATTCTTTGCTAGTAACATTTTTAAATTAAAACCGATTGTTAAGCATATATGGCAACAATCGGTTTTTTATGTATAAGCTGTTAACAAAATGATTTTATAAACCTGTAATAAATTGTATTTTTACCCTTCAAAAATCATAAAGACTTAATGGGTAAAATCATTGCTATTGCAAACCAAAAGGGAGGAGTGGGCAAAACCACTACCTCGGTAAACCTGGCCGCTTCGCTTGGAGTACTTGAAAAGAAAGTATTGTTAATAGATGCAGACCCACAGGCAAACGCCACTTCCGGACTCGGAATTGACGTGGAGGAGGTTGAGTTAGGTACTTACCAACTTTTTGAACAATCTATTGCACCTGCAGATTGTATTCAAAAAACAAGCTCTCCAAATCTTGATATTATTCCTGCACATATAGATCTTGTAGCTATAGAAATTGAGTTGGTAGATCAAGATGCAAGGGAGTCTATGCTTAAAAAAGCGATTACTCCGCTAAAAGAGCTTTACGATTTTATTCTAATTGACTGTGCCCCTTCCCTGGGTTTATTAACATTAAATGCTTTGACCGCTTCAGATTCTGTGGTTATCCCAATACAGTGTGAATATTTTGCGCTGGAAGGTTTAGGGAAATTATTGAATACTATTAAAAGCGTTCAGAAAATTCATAATAACAAACTAGATATTGAAGGTTTGTTACTCACTATGTACGATTCCCGTTTAAGATTATCTAACCAGGTTGTAGAAGAAGTACAGAAGCATTTTGGTGAAATGGTTTTTGATACAATCATTCAAAGAAATGTACGTTTAAGTGAAGCCCCAAGTTATGGTGAAAGTATTATTAACTATGACGCGGGCAGTAAAGGAGCCAGCAATTATTTGAGCCTGGCACATGAAATTATAAAGAAAAACTCGTAGAAGATGGCGAAGGCGACCAAAAAACAAGCTTTAGGACGTGGACTCTCGGCTCTATTGAAAGATCCACAAAACGATATACAATCTGCAGAAGATAAAAATGCCGATAAATTGGTTGGGCATATTGTAGAATTAGATTTAGATTCTGTAGAAGTAAATCCATTTCAGCCAAGAACCAGTTTTAATGAAGACAGCCTTAAAGAGCTAGCCTCTTCTATTAAAGAACTAGGTGTAATTCAACCAATTACAGTAAGAAAACTGGATTTCGATAAATATCAGTTGGTTTCGGGAGAACGCCGTTATCGCGCTTCAAAATTGGTGGGTTTAAAAACAATTCCTGCATATATAAGGATTGCTAACGACCAGGAATCTTTAGAAATGGCTTTGGTTGAAAATATTCAGCGCCAGGATCTAGATCCAATTGAGATTTCGCTTTCCTACCAGCGTTTAATAGACGAGATAAACCTTACCCAGGAACAATTAAGTGAACGCATTGGTAAAAACCGTTCTACTATAGCCAATTATTTACGACTTCTAAAACTGGATCCTATTATTCAAACGGGAATGCGAGATGGATTTATGAGTATGGGACATGGCCGTGCGCTTATAAATGTTAGCGACCCGCAAAAACAACTGGAGATTTACGAGAAAATACTTCAAAAATCATTATCGGTAAGAGAAACCGAGCAATTGGTACGCGAAGTAAATGAAGGCACAAAAGCTTCAAAAACCACTAAAAAATCAGCTTCAGTTCCTACTTCTTATAAAAAGGGAATCAAAGAATTTTCAGAATACCTGGGAACAAAGGTAGATGTTAAAGTCACTAAAAAAGGAAGCGGAAAACTCAGTATTCCATTTTCTTCCGAAGAAGATTTTATTCGACTAAAAAAACTTATTCAGGGTGAAGACTAATCGGGTTTTATCATTTCTCTTTTTTCTGTTGTTTGTTTTCAAACTTACAGCTCAGGAAGATTCTTTAAGGATTGAAAACCCTGAAGTACTTGATACTATTACAAAAGAAAAAGATTACAAGCCTTATAATGCACTGGCACCGGCCAAAGCTGCTTTTTATTCAGCTATACTGCCCGGTTTGGGTCAGGCCTATAATGGAAGGTACTGGAAAATCCCGCTCGTTTATGCAGGAATTGGTACCGGAGTTTATTTCTATATCAACAACGATAAAGAATGGAATAGGTATAGAGATGCCTACAAAGATAGGTTGGCTGGAAAAGAAGATGAATTTGGAGATAGAATTAGTACAGACGCTCTCATTAGAGCGCAGGAGTTTTACCGTAGAAATAAAGAAATATCGATATTGGTAATCGCAGGATTCTATGTTTTAAACATTATAGATGCCAATGTAGATGCCCACTTACAACAATTTAATGTTAGTGAAGACTTAAGCCTAAAACCTAATATGGAATTTGATAATTTTACCGGAAAGTCTAAATATGGAGTCTCACTGAATTATAGGTTTTAGATTAAAATAGATAACAAATAGCTTTAAAAAATAGAAATGAGAATAGCACTATTAGGATACGGAAAAATGGGTAAGACCATTGAGGAAATAGCAATAAACCGTGGACACGAAATTGTTTTGAAGCTGGAAGAAGACATTGACACTTTCGAGATAGACAAAATGGATATAGATGTTGCTATAGATTTTAGTATTCCTAAAGCAGCTTTTAAAAACATCACTACTTGTTTCAAAAATAATATTCCGGTGGTTTGCGGCACCACAGGATGGCTAGATGATTATGAAAAAGCCGTAGAAATCTGTAAAAAAGAAGACGCTGCCTTTATCTATGCTTCAAATTTTAGTGTAGGTGTTAACCTTTTCTTTGAGCTAAATAGAAAGCTGGCAAAAATCATGAATGGCATGAAAGATTATGCAGTAGAAATTGAAGAAATTCATCATACGCAAAAACAAGACGCGCCAAGTGGCACTGCCATAAGCCTTGCTCAGCAAATTATTACTGAAAACGACCAAAAGAATAACTGGCAACTGGATCACGCCGAAGCAGATGAAATTCCCATTAAAGCAAAAAGAATTGAAAATGTTCCCGGCACTCACAGCGTTTCTTACAAATCTCAAATAGATACCATAGAAATTATGCATACCGCCAAATCAAGAGAAGGTTTTGCACTTGGTGCTGTAGTGGCCGCTGAATGGATCAAGGAGAAGAAAGGTATTTTCAGTATGAAAGACGTACTTTCAGATCAAATTAAGTAAAATGGAAAGTGAACTCATTACAAGACATTAAGTTTACGAAAATATTAATCCCGAGGTAAGTAACAATTTCTAAGTATTGTTACTAATAAGCAAAGAATAAAAATTATGACGTTCACACAATGGTTTCTGTTTTTTCTGCTAGTTCAGGTTGTTCACTTTGCTGGCACCTGGAAACTTTATAAAAAAGCCGGAAGACAAGCCTGGGAAGCCGCAATTCCCGTTTATAATGCAGTTATACTAATGAAGATTATAAACCGGCCATGGTGGTGGGTAATCCTTCTTTTTATTCCTATTGTAAACCTAATCATGTTCCCGGTAATTTGGGTTGAAACCATTAGAAGTTATGGTCGCCACAGTACTACCGATACACTTTTAGCTATTTTTACACTCGGCTTTTATATTTATTACATAAACTACGCAACCAACGTAAAGTATATTGAAGACCGAAGCCTAAAACCTAGAACGGCCGCCGGAGAATGGATAAGCTCTATACTCTTTGCAGTAATTGCAGCTACAATTGTGCATACCTATGTGATGCAACCCTTTACCATCCCAACTTCTTCCTTGGAAAAAACCTTATTAGTTGGAGATTTTTTATTTGTTAGTAAATTTCATTACGGAGCAAGGCTACCAAGAACCGCGGTAGCTTTCCCTATGGTGCATGATACTATTCCTGTTTTAGGCGTAAAATCTTACTTAACCGAACCACAAATCCCTTATTTGAGATTACCGGGTTTTGAGGAAATTGAACGCAATGATATTGTAGTTTTTAACTGGCCCGTAGATACGGTAAACGCTTTTCAGCAATATGGTGATGGTAAATATTATTACAAACCAATAGATAAGAAATCTAACTATGTAAAACGTGCAGTTGGACTTCCGGGAGATTCGCTACAGGTAAGCGAAGGAAAGGTATTTATTAATAATGAACCACTTCAACTTCCCGGCCGTGCCAAGCCGCAGTACACTTATTATGGAACAACCAATGGACAGGGTTTTAATCCCAGGTATTTATATGAAGAATATGATATTACCGATGGTTATTATCACAATCCTAACACCAATCAATTTTATATAAATGCTTTAACCGAAGCGGCTTACAACAGAATTAAAAATCATCCAAACGTTACCAGCATCCAAAGATATTCTGATTCTTTAGGATCCAAAGACCGAAGTATTTTTCCCAACGATGGAAAACTTAGTTGGAACAACGATCATATGGGACCAATTTATATCCCAAAGGAAGGTGTTAAAGTAGATCTTACAGCTGAATCGATGCCATTCTATAAGCGTGTTATAGAAACTTATGAAGGTAGCGAAATGGGCATAAATAATACATTAAGTCTAAACGGAACTCAGGTTTTATTAAACGGCCAACCCACAAATTCCTATACTTTTAAACAGAATTATTATTGGATGATGGGTGATAACCGTCATAATAGTGAAGACAGCCGAACCTGGGGATTTGTACCGGAAAATCATGTGGTAGGAAAACCTGTTTTTGTTTGGATGAGCTGGGATGCCAACGCCCAGGGATTCTTTAATAAAATTAGGTGGGATCGTGTTTTCACTACTGTAAAAGGTGATGCGCCCCCTACCTCCTATTTACCATACTTCCTTATTCTGGTAGTTATTATTATTGCCTTCAATTATTTTAAAAAACGCAGGGAAAACGCTTAAATTAAGCAAGCAAGACCTAGCGCGTATAACAATGAAAATTGGCGCTAATGTTAAGTTCCGAAATTGGAATAGAATTATAATTAGATGAAAGAAATACTAATACATCCGGCCTACTTTGGGCCGGTTTCTCAATTTGTTACGCTGGTAAAAGCAGATAAAGTCTATTTTGAAAATGAAGACAATTACCAGAAGCAAACCTATAGAAACCGGATGTATATCTATGACTCTAACGGGAAGTTATTGCTCAATATTCCAATAAAACATCGTTCAGTTTTAACGGGTGAACCTAAAGAAGCCGGAAAGCATCAGCGCTATAAAGAAGTGCAAATTGAAAATGACTTTGAATGGCAAAAGCAACATTGGCGTGCCTTAAAAGCATCTTATCAAACTTCTCCATTTTTCGAATTTTACGAAGATGAAATTTATCCGCTTTATCATAAGAAATTTGATTATCTGTTAGACTTCAATTATGCCTGTTTAGCGTTTGTGACCGAAGCACTTCAGTTAGATCTTAATATCCATAAAACTTCAGAATATATTCTTCATCCTAAAGATAAAAAGGACTTAAGACCTTTAATTAATGCAAAAGCAAAGTTTAATTTTGAGCTTGAAGACTACACGCAGGTATTTCAGGATAAACATGGTTTTTTGCCAAATCTTAGCATCTTAGACCTCATTTTTAACGAAGGCCCAAACAGCTTAAATTTTCTTGAAGCACAAGAGCTTAAATTTTAATACGGGTTATAATAGGATAGTGATCTGAGAATTCATTTTTAAAGCGCTGGTATGCGTTAATTTGAATGTTGGTGTCAATTAACATAAAGTCTATGCGCAACGGGAAATAGCTCAGTTTAAAGGTTTGTCCAAAACCTTCCCCAGATTCCAAAAAAGCATCTTTAAATCTTCCTTCATCAGTTATCATTTCATAAATATAAGAAAAGGCAGTATTGTTAAAATCACCGGAAATAATGGTTTTAAGCTTAGACTCATTCACCTTTTTCATCATTATTTCGGCTTGTTCTTGCTGAAGCCCAAAGCCGTACCCAATTCTACCCAGTAACTTTTTAGAATCTTCTTTTCGCAGATCATCAATTTCAGGCTTAACATTTAAAGACTGAAAGTGAACATTATAGATGCGCAATGTATCTTCTTTTACCACCACATCAGTATAAATAGCATTATTATTCCCATTATGAGGAAAATCAAGGGAGTTTTGCGCTACAATGGGATATTTCGAAAAAATTGCCGAACCAAATTCAGAATTCCGGCCTTTTCTGTGTACAAAATGATACGGATAGATCTCCTTTAAATTGGTTTCGTCTACCGTATGCTCCTGGGTAAGTAAGATGTCGGGGTCTTTTTCCTTTATAAAATCTGTGATCTTTTCAGGAATATCTTTTTTACTAGTCCAACCATAATTATTAAAAAGTCGCACATTGTAGCTCATTATACTTAATTCTTCTTCTGAAGATTGGGTATTGGAACTAAACTGATAAAGACTGGACACATAATTATATCCAATAAGCAGCACAATAAAAGACAGTAAGAATTGTCTTTTTAACCTAATAATCCAGTAAACCATAAAACCAAGGTTTACAAGAATTAAAACAGGAACGCCAAGGCTTAAAACAGAAAGTAAGGGAAAAGATTTTGGAGGAATAAAAGCCAAAAGATAAGAAAGCAATAAAGCAGTACCAGCTAAAGAATTAAAGATAAAAATAAACTTATCCAGGAGCCCGAGCTTTTTCATTTAATCTTCTTTACCGGCTTTAAATAAAAAATCCTTTTCACTTTTACTTAAGCTATCATAGCCGCTTTTGCTTATTTTATCTAAAATAGCATCAATTTGCTTCTGTTTTTCATCCTTATTCAATTTTCGGGAAGAAGCAGTTTTGTATTGTTTGGTAGCTGATTTTTTATTCGTGTTTTTTCGGTATACCGTTTTCATCTTGGCTTTGCGTTCACTAGCTTTAAATAAAGACACGAAACTATCCATTATTTTCTCAAACCAGGAACCAATATCATTGCCTTTTTGCAACTGTTTTGTATACACATAACCCAATGCAGCACCACCAAGGTGTGCCAAATGCCCACCCGCATTGCTCATTGGAATCTGGATGATATCCAATACCACTAAAAAAGCAGCAATATACCAGAATTTAATACTTCCTATTAAAAGCAGTTTAACCCGCATATTTGGGATATAAGTGGCTATCCCCACTAAAACCGCCATCACACCTGCCGATGCTCCTATTAAATAAGAACGTCCCATAGCTTGAAACGCAGGAAATAAATTATAACTCAACATATAAACCAAGGCTCCCATAATCACTCCTAAAAAGAAATAATTAAGCAAGCGTTTAGGTGAAAAATAATTAAGAAAATAAATGCCGGAAAAATATAAGATCAACATATTAGAAAGGATATGCCAAATCCCACCGTGTAAAAAGGAATAGGTAATTATAGACCAGGGTTTAAAGATAAACTCCCCCGGTTCCTTAGGGAAAACAAACCATTCCAATAAAAAATCTGAGGGTAATTGAAATAAAAAAGCGATGGTTTTAAACAAAAAAAACAGGAAGAAAACCAATACGTTTATAGCGATTAGCTTTTCAACTACCGTAGCGGTTTGCAGTTTATATCTTATTTTATCAGATCCTTTCATTAATCCCAGCGGTTTTGGTTAAACTGGTTTTTCTTCCAGTACCACATCATTATAAATCCAAATAAAGCGCCTCCAACGTGGGCAAAATGTGCTACACCACCACCAAATAACGAATATCCTGTGAATCCTGAAAACAAATCGATTAAAATAAGTACAGGAATAAAGTATTTTGCTTTAATAGGCACCGGCACAAATAATAAGAATAGTTCAACATTAGGGAACATCATCCCAAAAGCTACCAAAATACCATAAATAGCTCCAGAAGCTCCAACGGCCGGCGTATTTACACTTTGATACAGGCTTTGTAAAGTTTCCTTAGGTACAGAATCCAGAATTGCGGTAGAGTATTCTCCAGTGTTAAGCAGCTGCTCTATACTCCCCATACTCATTCCCGCATCTAACAAAGCATTATACCCGGTTTTGAATTCTATATAATTCACCAGTGTGTGTAAAAATGCCGCTCCAAGTCCTGCCGAAAAATAAAAGAAAACAAATCGTTTTTGTCCCAACATCTGTTCTATTGGCCCACCAAAAGCCCACAAGGCATACATATTAAAAATAATATGCATCAAACTGCCATGCATAAACATATGCGTAATAATTTGCCAGGCCATAAAATTTTCATTCTCAAAGAACCAGAGCGCAAATAATTGATATGCATAATCGCCCAGAAACTGGCTTCCAACAAAGAAAATAATGTTGATGATTAAGAGTACTTTTACAGTTTCGGTAATTCTTCCCATTTACATAAATTTTTTATCCAGCTCGTCTACCGTTAAAGTAACGAAAACCGACCTGTTAGACGGGCTTAACCCTGGTTCTTTACAAGCAAACAACCTGTTAACGATATGTTGCTGCTCGGTATTGTTTAAAAGTGTTCCAGATTTTACCGCCATCCCTTTTGCAAGCGACTTTGCCAGTAAATCGGTTTGAGAAAAACCATTATCCGGCACGTCGTTCTCAAAATCGGCAATAAGTTGTTCCAATAAGATCTCTACTTCACTTTCTGAAATTAAAGTAGGAATTCCAACAATTTCTACGGAATCAGTTTTTATTTCTGAAAATACAAATCCTGTTTGTTCCAGTGAGTCCTGTAATTGTTTTATTATTTCTACTTCGTGTGTATTAAATTGAAGGTTAAGCGGAAATAATAATTGCTGACTTACTGCGGCTGAAACTGTAATATTTTTAAGCATCTCTTCATATAGAATCCTGGTGTGTGCCCGGTGTTGATCTATTACTAAAATTCCGCTTTTAAGTGTACTTACAATATATTTTTTATGAAGCTGAAAGGTAGATTTCTCTTCTGTATCTTGAGAAGGCTGAAATAAATTCCCTGTTACTTCTTCACTTTCAAATTCTATTTCCCTAAAATCTGAATCCGGTTTCGGGGTATCTTCGGTTTGTAATCCTGTATATAAGCTTTCCCAACTTTCTCCACGTTCTTTCCTAAAGTTGGAAGAAAAGGAGCTTGAACCAGTTTTATGGGTTCTGGCATTTTCTTCTTGAAATGGATTAAAATTTCGATCTACTTCTACCTGCGGTACTTCTGCAGATCTATTTTTATAATCATAAGGCGTGTCCAGGTTTGCATCACGATCAAAATCTAAGACCGGAGCTACATTAAACTGACCTAAACTATGTTTTATAGCGCTTCTTAAAATCGCATAAAGTGCGTGTTCATCATCAAACTTAATTTCAGTTTTTGTAGGATGAATATTAATATCTATACTTTTAGGATCAACATTTAAGAAAAGAAAATAACTAGGGTAAGATTTATCTTTCAACAAACCTTCAAAAGCAGCTACAACAGCGTGATTTAAGTAAGGGCTTTTTATAAACCGATTATTTACAAAAAAGAATTGTTCTCCACGAGATTTTTTAGCAAACTCAGGTTTACCTACAAATCCCGAAATTTCAACAATCTCGGTCTCTTCGGTTACCGGAACCAGTTTTTCGTTGGTTTTTCCGCCAAAAATATTGGTAATTCGCTGTCTGTGATTGGTTTCTGGAAGTTGAAAAAGTTCACTTCCATTATGAAATAAAGAAAAACCAATTTGCGGATGCGCCAAAGCTACTCTTTGGAATTCATCTATAATATGCCTGGTTTCTACCGCATCAGATTTTAAAAAATTTCTTCTTGCAGGAATATTATAAAAAAGGTTTTTTACACTTACCGAAGTTCCTTTTGGACATACACAAACATCCTGATTGGTAACTTTACTACCTTCAACCTTTATTTGAGTCCCAACTTCATCATCCTCAGGTTTTGTCTTTAACTCTACGTGGGCAATAGCAGCAATAGAAGCCAATGCTTCTCCCCTAAAGCCTTTGGTTTGCAAACTAAAAAGATCTTCAGCTGTTTTAATTTTTGAAGTAGCGTGGCGTTCAAAACACATCCTGGCATCGGTAAGGCTCATTCCCTTACCATCATCAACCACCTGTATTAATGTTTTTCCCGCATCTTTAATTACAACCTGAATATTTCCCGAACCTGCATCAATAGCATTTTCAACGAGTTCCTTTACCACCGAAGCCGGCCTTTGCACCACTTCCCCGGCAGCAATTTGATTCGCCACATGGTCTGGTAAAAGTTGAATTATATCTGTCATTTAAGGATTATTGGAAAAGATGGACAGATCGAAGTCTATTATCCATAGAAAAATAAAAACAAGCACCATTATAATGATTAGCAATCGCTTATTGATTTCACGGTTACCGCGTGTTCTACTGGATTTACGTACTTCAGCCCATTGGGAGCCAAAATCTATGGCATTTGTAGTTTCTTTATATTTACTGAATTTTGAATCAAAACTATAAATATTACCCGTATCCTTCCCCTTATAATAACGTGGGGTGTAGTTGTACCGGGCATTTTTTCTTGGCTTATAAATTTTGATCTTCAAAATATGCTGATTTTCTGTGGTAGTTCAAATTTACTCAAATTGCTTCAAAAAACCGAAACAACAAGCTTAAAAAGAAATCAACAAGAATAATGCCGATAAAGCCTGTGGCTTAATATTTAGCGTCCTGGCGTAGTTTTGCCATTTTAATAGCCGCAATGGCAGCTTCAGTACCTTTGTTACCATGCTTCCCTCCACTTCTATCTATTGCCTGCTGCATATTTTGATCTGTTAACACACAAAAGATTATTGGGGTATCGGTTTGTATATTAAGGTCTTTAATTCCCTGGGTAACACCCTGGCAAACAAAGTCAAAATGTTTTGTTTCCCCTTCTATCACACTACCAATTGCAATAATAGCATCAAGCATGTCAAAAGTTTCCTGCATTTTTTTGCAACCATAAATAAGCTCAAAACTGCCGGGAACATTCCAACGTACAATTTTTTTAGGGGTTACATTATTTTCTATAAGTGCATTGTAAGCACCGTCATAAAGTCCTTCTGTTATCTTATCGTTCCATTCAGAAACAACAATCCCGATGCGAAAATCACTCGCATCGGGAAGTTTGTCTTTATCGTAATCTGAAAGGTTATTTCCTTCTGTTGCCATAAATTATTGTTTTGCAGCACGAGCCTGTCCCATATAAACTGGTACTTGCTCAGCTTCAGGAGTTTCGGGATACTCATCCTTTATCTGCTGTAGGTGTTCTTCAGCATCAGAGGCCTGCCCTAGCTCTAAGGCGGTAATTGCTGCTTTTAGTAAGAATTTTGGTGTTGTAAACTCGTTAGATCTCATAGAAGCCGCTTTTTCGTAATATCCCAAAGCTTCTTCCGGCTGCTCTAATTGCATAAAAGCATCGCCAATTCCTCCGGTAGCTAAAGCTGGCAGAACTTCATCATCACTATTAAAATCTTCAAGATAATTTATAGCTTCCTGGTAGTTCCCGGTATTTAAATAAGCAAAACCGGCATTATAGGTTGCAAGATTCGCTGCATCTGTACTACCGTAGTTATCTATAATGTCAACAAAGCCATATTTCCCTTCACCGCCATTTAAAGCCATAGTAAAAAGTGAATCACGTTCAGCTCCAGAAGCGTTTAGAGCAGATGCAAAATAGTTTTGCGCCTGTGCCATTTCATTAGCTGCTTCTTCCTGTTTTGGCTCACTTACAAAGCGTTCGTAACCAAGGTAACCTAAAACGGCTACAATTGCTACTCCCACAATAATATAGATATACTTTTGATTTTCTGCTACCCAGGTTTCGGTCCTGCCAGCCCCTTCGTCTAGCGTATTAAATACTTCAGCAGTTGTAGATTCTTCTTCTACCTGTTTCTGCTGTTCTTCTTTATTAGAAGGTTTATATCCCTTTTTCTTGTAAGTTGCCATAAAAACTGTTTAATGCGTGGCAAAAATATGATTTTTATTCAAAATTAAAAGGGAAATTATTTGTATTTTTTTAATATTTTCGGGTCATTCGCTTTACTTTCAGAATTCTATTATATAAATATCAAAAAGCTGAATAACAGCATTTTATGTTTTTAAAAAACCTTTCTTTAGTTAATTACAAAAACCTTAATTCAGCTTCTTTCGAGTTTGACACGAAAATAAATTGTTTTGTAGGCAATAATGGCGTTGGTAAAACCAACGTTTTAGACAGTATTTATCACCTGGCTTTTGGAAAAAGTTATTTTAACCCAATCACCAGCCAAAATATTAATCATGAGGCCGATTTCTTTGTTGTAGAAGGGCAATTTGAAAAACTACAAAAAGAGGAACAGATACTAGTTAGCGCTAAACGCGGACAAAAAAAAGTGATAAAAAGAAATAATAAGCCCTATGAAAAATTTAGTGAACATATAGGCTTTATACCTACGGTAATAATTTCTCCCGCAGATCGTGACCTTATTATTGAAGGAAGCGAAACCCGGCGTAAGTTTATGGACGGAGTGATCTCGCAAAGTGATAACATTTATCTTAATAAACTTATTCAATATGGAAAGCTAAATGCACAGCGTAATTCTTTACTGAAATATTTTGCCGCGAACCATAGTTTTGATCGTGATACTTTAGAAGTTTATAATCTACAACTTAGTGACCTGGGTCAATATATCTTTGAAAAACGAAAAGCTTTTTTAAAAGAATTCATTCCTATTTTCAATAAGCGCTATGCCGATATTACCAAAAACGAAGAACAGGTGGATATTAGCTATAAAAGCCAGTTGTTTGACAATTCTTTAGCCTCCTTACTTGAAGCAAATCTTCAAAAAGATATGGCTTTGCAGTATACGAGCGTAGGAACACATAAAGACGATCTAAGTTTTGAAATAGAAGGCCATCCTATTAAGAAATTTGGTTCCCAGGGACAACAAAAGTCTTTTTTGGTTGCCTTAAAATTAGCGCAATTCGATTTTATAAAAGCTATAAGCAAAGTAAATCCAATTTTACTACTCGATGATATTTTTGACAAATTAGACGAGCAACGTGTGGCACATATTGTAGCTTTGGTGGCCACAGATCAATTGGGTCAAATTTTTATTAGTGACACGCACGCAGACCGTACTGAAGCGGTGGTGAAAAGCAGTAATCAATCTTATAAACTTTTTAAATTGTGAATAAAAAAATTCTTTTTTTCTTATTCGGAATCGTACTTTTAGGATGCCAGCAAAATAATCCTGAAGAACAGCTTCAACATCTTACCGGTTATTGGGAAATTGATCGCGTGGAGGTCTCTGAAGATTCAGTAATCAGCTATAAGATAAACGCAACGGTAGATTATATGGAGTTTGATGGCCAGGAAGGATTTCGTAAAAAAGTAAAGCCACAATTTGATGGAAGTTTCAAAACAAGTGATAATAAAGAAACAGTTTCAGCGCGAATAGAAAATGATAGTTTGCGGCTTTATTATAAAACTCCTTTTGACGAGTGGAAAGAAACTGTAATTTCTGCTGAAGAAGATAAGTTTAGCGTCTTAAACCGAGACGGAAAAATATATTATTACACCAAATTTACCTCCCTATTAGATAATGAAGAAGAGAAATAGTGAAAATCAAAGTTTAAGCGAAGTTTTAAAAGAGTTTGTTGATCATAATAAACTCCAGGGAGGCCTGGATAAAGTAAGCGTTAAAGATGTTTGGTATCGGGAAATGGGGCCGGCTATTGAAAAGTATACCACTGCCATTAAATTGCAAAACGAAACGCTTTTTGTCCAGTTAAGTTCTTCTGTACTGCGGGAAGAGCTTAGTTATGGTAAAGGAAAAATAATAACTATGCTCAACAGGGAATTAGGAAAAGATCTGATAAAAAAATTGGTTTTACGTTAATGCAGCATCGCTATTTTAAAATTTACAAACCTTACGGCTATTTAAGTCAGTTTATCACCAACGAACGGCCAAGAAAAAAAAAGAAGCTTCTGGGAGAATTAGGTGATTTTCCGGAGGAAACCATGTCTGTGGGTCGCCTTGATCAGGATTCTGAAGGTTTGCTATTTCTCACTACCGATGGAAAAGCGAGTGCCGAAGTTAACGGGAATAAAATTGAGAAGGAATATTATGTTCAGCTAGATGGGAAAATCACCCATGAAGCAATTGAAAAAATACAACTTGGCGTAGAGATAAGCATTAACGGTAAAAGCTATAAAACCCTGCCTTGTGAAGCATTTATTTTAGAAGAAAGACCGGTATTCCCCGAAAGAGCTAAGAAAATTCGAGATGAACGTCACGGTCCTACCAGTTGGATTTCAGTAACATTGGTTGAAGGTAAGTTTAGACAGGTCAAAAAAATGACTGCCGCAATTGGGTTTCCAACTTTAAGATTGGTGCGCATAAGGATTGGGAATGAGCATTTAAACAATATGAATGCGGGGGAAGTTATTGAACTACCCGCGTTTTCTTATTAATAACAATTTCCAAATCCTCCCTCATATATTTCATATTAGGCCTATAAAACTTAACTTTGGAGCCTCATACAAAGCTATGCAAAACGCAGAATTAAGAACAGTTACTGTTACCAGGTATATTACTCCGCTAAGAGAAGGCGGCTCCTTACCTGCCCTAACTGAAGCCGATGACGATTTTAAATATGTACTTAAATTTAAAGGCGCAGGCCACGGCGTAAAAGCTCTTATTGCCGAGCTACTTGGAAGCGAAATTGCCCGTGCATTGGGCTTTAAAGTACCTGAACTCGTTTATGCCAATTTAGATGAAGCTTTTGGAAGAACAGAGGGAGATGAGGAAATTCAAGATTTATTACAGGCCAGTAAAGGCTTAAATCTTGCGCTACATTTTCTTTCTGGAGCCATTAATTTTGACCCTGTGGTTACCGAAGTTGATGAATTTGAGGCTTCAAAAATAGTGTGGCTTGATGCATTTATAACCAATGTAGACCGCACCTATAGAAATACCAATATGCTTATGTGGCATAAAGAATTATGGCTTATAGACCATGGGGCATCTTTTTATTTTCACCACTCCTGGACTAATGTGGAAGAAAAAGCCAAAACTCCATTTACTTTTATTAAGGACCACGTATTACTGCCGCGGGCCAGTAGAATGAAGGAAGCCAATGAATATGCAAAAAAACTAATTACTCCCGAAAAAATAAAAGAAATTGTATCGCTAATTCCCTCGGAATGGTTGCAATGGGAAGATACCGATGAAACAGAGGAAGAAATTAAAGAAGTTTATAGTCAATTTTTAACCACACGGTTAAGTCATTCAGAAATTTTTATAAAAGAGGCAGAAAATGCAAGAAAAACACTTATATGAATATGCTGTAATTAGGCTTGTACCTAAAGTTGAACGAGAAGAATTCTTAAACGTTGGCATTATTTTGTTTAGTAAGAAAGGAAAGTTCCTAAAAGCAGTTTTTCGAGTTGATGAAGAGCGACTGGGAATTTTTTGCAAAGATCTGGACAAAGACGAAATATGCTCAAATCTAGATTCTTTTAAGAAAATATGCGAAGGAAATAAAAATGGAGGCCCAATTGCACAATTAGATTTGCCTTCTCGTTTTAGATGGCTCACTGCGGTGCGGAGTTCCATAATTCAAACTTCGCGCCCACATCCGGGAATGACAAACGATCTTGATATAACTTTAAATCGACTTTTTAACGAACTTGTTTTGTGAAAGATAGTCTGATTTTTAAATATAAACCTAGAAAACGCAAGAGACATAAAAAGGAAAGATAATTTAGTTGAAATTACAATTCGTATTTAACGAAGCTTCTTTAAAAACCAATCCGAAAAACTCAAAAGTTTCCATGGCTTTTTTTGAGGCCTGGTTTATCTGAATTTCAGTAAAATTTTCTGCTTTTAATTCTTTTACAAAACTATTCCAGGACTTCACCCCATCCCGTTCCCCACTAAAAAAATGTGGTTTAGGAATTCCCTTTAATGCAGGGCAGTTAGGAAGTTCTTTAGAAATATACATTCCGCCAAGAGCAGAGCCTAAAACCACGTATGCAGTTCCAAGAGCTTCTTCATAAGAATTTATCTGAAATTTCCCATGAAATTCCTCAAAAACTGATTTATCTACCTCTAAATCGTCAAGATCTTGTGCTAGCTTTTCGCTTTTATTAGATTTATAGGCAGGGATATATTTTAAAATTTCAGCTTCGGTAATTTTATAAGAGATATAGTTTTGAAGCAATAAAAGTTTGTAGTCTTCCAGGCTTATTTCGTGAGAAATAATTTGGCTAGCAAGATTTTCTTTTTCAAGTTCTTCGTGAAGTTGTTTTGTGGAATTCCTAAGGTTATTCAGCATCTTCTATATTGAATTTATCCAGGTTATTTCTTATTTTTTTAATATTCTCACGCTGCTCAATATCATCAGCCTTCATGCTATCCAGATGGCTATAAATTTGATGCACTGCTATCTTATTCTTTCTTATTTGCTCTCTCAATTCTTCATGTTGCACCATATTATACACCACTTGTTTTAAAAGTGGCTCCAATTTTTCATGAAGATTACTCATATGTTTTTTGAGAATAAACCCTGAAGCTCCAGAAAGAATGGTATTTGCAGCAAGTTCGTCGTCATCCAAAGCTCCTGTAATAAAAATAAGTGGAATACTTTCATCTATAGATTTCACCAATTCCATAATATCAAGACCTGTACCACTGGGAAGGTTATAATCTGAAATGACTACATCTGGCAAGAAATTGGTAAACAAGTTTTCAAAACCGGGAAGATCTTTTACTACTTTCACCTCAACTGTTTCTACAATCTTAGTAATTCGTCTTTTAATTAAAACTGCATCGGTTTCTTCATCCTCAACCAATATAATACGCAACGGAGTGGTAATCATTCTTTAAAATTTATACAAAAATACTAAACTAGTTAATGCAAAAAACCAGGGTTTCAAAAATTAGAGATTGTTTTTAAAAGTAAACTAGCTAGCAGCAAGCTTACGAGGCGTCAAATGGTAAAAAACTGGAATTTCAAGGCAAGCTTGAAGCATTTAAATTTGGGCTAAAAATAAAAGTAAAATGTACTGCCTTCTCCAGGCTCACTTTCTACCCAGATTTTCCCACTATGCTTTGCTGAAATTCTGGCTACTATAGCTAAACCTACACCGGTGCCCTTAAATTGACTTTTTGAAGCCCTGGAAAATACGTTAAAAATTTTATCCTGATCATTTTTAGCTATACCAATCCCGTTATCTTTTATGTAGAAAACATCCCTGTTTTTTTGAGTAATAGCTCCAATTTCAACCCGTGGATCTTTTGTTTGTTCAGAATACTTTAATGCATTCTCCAAAACGTTGCTCCATAGCTGCCAAATCATTCGTCTATCCCCATAAGTTTCCGGTAAATTTTTCTTTATATGTACTTCTGTCTCCGGGAAATTAGCAGTAATACTAAAACTCGACAAAAGTTCATCCAATAATTTATTAGTATCGAATCTTTTCTTTTGAAGATCTCCACCCGTGATTTTTGAAAAAGAAAGAATATCGTCTATTATACCTTCCATCTTATTAGCTGTGCTTAAAACAGTATTTATAGTTTCTATAGCTTCGGCCGGTAAATCGTTACTAAAATCCTCTTTCAGTATCTGCGCGAATCCATTTATTCCGCGTAACGGACCACGAAGATCATGAGAAATTCCGTAGCTAAAAAGTTCAAGGTCTTTATTGGCTTCCTGTAGCTTCTGGTTTAACCTGCCAATTTCTTCCTTTTGCTTTGCAAGAAGAAACTGATTTATATTTTCACCAAAAACTTTTGCCGTTTCAATTTCATATTCTTTCCAATTATCGGAGATGCCGTCTAATTTTTCTGTCCATTTCTCAAAAGACTTCCTGGGGCTTAAGCGCTGCTTCTCCTCGTTATAAGAAACTTTATTATTAGGGTTGCCTCCCCAACTTACAGTTTCAGCAACCTCTGGCCTAAACCAAATAATAAAGTTATTATCAGCTTTTCCCAATTTAAAACTTAAAATTCCTGAAGCTACATTTTTGTAATTTATAGCTTTTGGATATAGAGTTTTTAGATTCTTAGTATAAAAAAGGGGATCCTCTTTTTTGTTCAAAAAACCGCATAAGTCCATCACCTCGGTTTCCTTAGGTGTATTTCCAAAAAATTTAATATTTTCATCTAAAATCACTGCACCTCCCCCACTTTCAATTAATGAAGTAAAAGGAATTGAAATACTGGTAAGGCCTTCAATTAAAGAGTTCTCTAGCTGTAAATCTTCTAAAAGTCTCTCCCTTAACTCAGAATTTTCTTTAATTTTTTGATTAAAAATTCCGGTTTGTATTGAAGAAACACAATTAGAAAAAACCTGCACTAAAAACTTACAGGTTTCACGTTGAGAATAATTGATAAATTTAGCCGAGTAATGATGACAAGCTATCAAACCCCACAAGTTTCCGTTTACAATGATAGCCGCTGTTAAGGAAGCACCTACCTTCATATTTTGTAAATATTCAATATGAATGGGAGAAACTCCTCTTAATGTAGACCTTGAAAGATCTAGAGGCTTCTGTGAAACAGGCGATAACTCTGGTAAAATAGGAACAGGTTCATAATTAACATCTGAGATGATCCTTACCTTATGCTCTAAAAATAGTTTTCGTGATTGTGCTGGAATATCACTTGCCGGGTAGCGCAAATCTAACCAACTTTCTAAATCTTCGTTTTTTTCCTCTGCTACTACTTCCCCATTCCATTCTTCATCAAATCGGTACACCATCACGCGATCGTAGCCGAAAATACTTCTCATTAGTTTTGCGGCTTTATCGCATAGCACCGAAATATTCTCTATTCCATCCAGGCCATTAATAATATTTGTTAAGTGTTCCTGAAAGTAAAAGGGATTCCAGGATTCACCAAGAATTTCAAAATCCAGAATAAGGTTATCTCCCGATAGATGAGGCAACATAACAAAATTCTTATCATTTATTTCCAACTCTTCCGCCGTAAAATCCAAATTTCCAGAAATAGAGGTTTCCAGTCTTTCAATTGGAAGTCGCCCTATTAATTTTTCCAGGGAAATACCTAAAAAATCTTCATGAGATACTCCAAAGAACTTTGCCGTATTTTCACTAGCCTGAGTTACTACAAAAGTTTGAGGATTTACAGCCACAATAACCCCGTGAGCCTGGGCTTTTCCAATTAAATGTATGGGTTCTTTATCACAATTTTGAACATCTACCTTTTCGGGATACGAAAACTGTTCTGCACTCATATAGGATTACGCTTTTAATTTGAAATAAAAAGTACTTCCTACATCTACCTGACTTTCTACCCAAATGCTACCTTCGTGCAGTTGAACGATCTTTTCTACGTGTGCCAAGCCAACTCCGGTACCTTCGTTGGCATCGGTTTCTTTGACGCGATTAAAGATGGTGAATATGTTCTTTTTGTCTTCTTCTGAAATTCCATAACCATTATCTGTTACAGAAAAAACCCAATGGGCACCTTCTCTATAAGATGCAATCCGTACATCTGGATTTCTGTCTTTTGGAGTGTATTTTATAGCGTTGCTAATAAGATTCTGAAAAAGTAGGCGCAACTCTACTTCATGCCCCATAATTTTTGGCAACTTACTGGCATTTACTTTTGCATTAGTGTCTTTGATTCTTTTACCAAGATCATATTTCACAATTTCTACAACCTCTTTAATATTTACCAGGCTTTTTTCACCGTTACGCCCAATTCTGGAATGCTCCAGCAGTGCTTTAATTTGCTCTGAAAGACGGGTAGAGGCATCTTTTATATACTTGATATAATCTTTTCCTTTCTCATCTAATTTGGCGGCATACAATTTACCCAATACATCACTACCAAACTTAATGGTGGAAAGCGGCTCCTGAAGATCGTGTGAACAAATGGAGACAAATTGTTCCAAATCCTTATTTGCACGTTCCAGATCGTCATGTTGCTGCTTTAGCTGATTTTCGGCTTTTTTTAATGCTAAAATATCTACACAAGTATATCTTATGGTCACTACCCTACCATCTAAATCTTTCTCTGCCGTGGCGTTTACAATCACGGGCAGTAAATCTCCCGAGGCAGTAAGCATGTTCTGCTCCATATTCACTATGGTACCGTTATTTTTAAATTCTTTATTAGTTTTTAAAGCTTTAAGCTGAGATTCTTCGTTATAAAGGTCATAGATTGGTTTATCTATTAAATCTTCCTTACTTTCATAACCCAACTTTGTTACTGCCATTTCATTGCAATGCACAATAAGCTGTGTTTGTGGATCTACACTAATATGAACTACAGGATCTTCTTCATAGAAAGATTTGAAACGTTTTTCGCTGGCAATTAACTTTTCTGTAGATCGGTGTAATAAACCAACATCTATAAAAGTAATCACCACACCATTTATTTCGTTATTAGAATTTATATATGGAGAAATTCTTCTTAAATAGTAAGAGTTATCCTTGGTCATCACTTGCTTTTCAAGGATTTTACCTGTTCTAAGTACCCGCTTACAACGTGTAATAAGGTTATTTTTTCCCATACTTGAAGTAAAGTGTTCTATGGGACGACCTTCATCTGAATCAATTAAATTAAAATGCCTTTGAATTGCAGGAGTAAACTTCCTAATTTTTAAACTTTCATCAAGAAAAATCACTCCAATTTCCGTGCTTTCCAGCAAATTATTCATATCGGCATTCAAAGCTGCTAAATCTTCCACTTTTTGAAGATTTTCAGCATTTACCGTATTAATTTCTTCATTTACACTTTGCAGCTCTTCGTTGGTACTTTGCAGCTCTTCGTTAGAAGCCAATAATTCTTCATTTGCAGCTTGTAACTCTTCATTACTGGTTTCAATTTCCTCCAGTGAAGTATGTAGCTCTTCTTTGGTTTCTTTGAGTTCTTCTTCAAGATCTGCTACATATTCCTTTGTGCGGTTAGTTAGGCTTAGTTTTTCCAGGGTATTTACTCCCTCTAAGTTCACCTCTTTTTCAATAAAGGTAATTACAAAATTAGATTGGTCACCCTCTATTTTTTGATAATATGGTTTTACAATAATGTCTACTGTGCCCTCTTTATTCTGTTGCTCAAAAGAAGCGTCTTTATACCTTTGTTTACTATTATTTTTTTCAGCCTTTTTTAATGTGCTTTGAATAATATATTTTAAATCTGCTCCCAACATATCCAGCAGGTTTATAGAAAACCCACTAACCGGCAAATTAGCATATTTCCGAAACTCGCCAACAGCTTGTATAATATTAAAATTTTTGTCCACAAACACACTGGCACCACCAAAGGTTTCCAGTATTGTTTCATTAAGCTCTTCGGTAAGTTTACTTTTTATAGGGTTTGATACCTTCCTATTTGTTGGCCGTTTAATTTCACGTACACTGGATGGTAAGTTATTTGCCGTTGTTGATTGAGAAATATTTGAATTTAATCGTTTATCTGCATTTACATTTTGAAAGATTTTTGCCGAACGATTAATGACTTTAAAATTATTCTTTTGAGAAGATACATTTTCACTTGTTCCCAAAACCAAAATCCCTCCAACCTTCAAGGCATATTGTAAAAAGTTTAGTGCCTTATTTTGAATTCCGGGCTGAAAATAAATTAAGAGATTTCTACAAGCCACCATATCCATATTACTAAAAGGCGGATTCTTAATAATATTATGCCTGGAAAAAACCACCATTCGGCGCATTTTATCGATTACCTTATAACCATTGGGCTTACTAATAAAATACTTTAGTAATAATTCTGAATCTATATCTGCAACAATACTTTCAGGATAAAATGCTTCACTTCCAATATTCAAGTGTTTCTGCGAAATATCTGTAGCAAAGATCTTTAATTCTATACTTTTATTCTGGCGCTCAATTTCTTCATTAATAATCATCGCAAAAGAATAGGCTTCCTCACCACTACTACAGGCAACATCCCACAGTTTTATGACTTCACCATCTTTTTTCCCTTCTACCAGTTTTGGAATTACATTATCCTTAAGTATTTTCCACACTTTTTCATCCCTAAAAAATTTAGTGACTCCAATAAGGAATTCGCGATGAAGTATTTCTATCTCCTCTTCATTATGAATTAAAAACTCATAATATCCCGAAAGACTTTTGCATTTACAAACATTTACCCTTCGGGCTATTCTTCGTGCAAGAGTTGCGTGTTTATATTCCCTAAAATCCAAACCGGTTTTTTCATCTACAAAGCGAAGAATTTTCATCAATTCGCTCTCATTATAGTTCAGATCCCCATCTTTAAAATGAAAAACCGAAGGGGCATCTATAAAGTTCTTAAGCTCTTTACCCATACTGGAAACCGGCAGCACATAATCTACCAGACCTGTATTTATAGCACTTTGCGGCATCCCATCAAATTTAGCCTCTTCGGGATCCTGGACCATAACCATGCCGTCCAGTTCTTTTATTGCTCTTACTCCTCGTGTCCCGTCGCTTCCGGTTCCGCTTAAAATTACCCCAATAGCTTTATCTTTTTTATGCTTTGAAAGTGATTCAAAAAAAATATCTATGGGTAGGTTTAAACTTTGACCTTTTGGTTTATCTACAAGGTGAAGCTTATTATCCTCAAAAATGAGGTTGTTGGCAGGTGGGATTAAATAAATATGGCCTTGTTTTATTTTTTTTCCGTCCTTAACCTCACGAATGGGCAAATTGGTGTTCTTTTTAAGAAGCTCTCCCATCATACTTTTAAAATCTGGGGAGAGGTGCTGAATAACTACATAAGCATTCTTATCGGTTTCTGGTATACTTTCAAAAAATGCTTTTAATGCTTCCAATCCACCGGCACTTGCGCCTATAGCAATTATGCGCGGTTCATCGGTTTTAAGCTTATTTTCCAACTCAGATTTGGATGGGTAGTTATTTACTTTTGTCATTTAGAAATGATTAAGTCAGACTTATCTAAAATTAATGAGAATCAAAGATCAAAAATATACGTTAAGCCCCAGAAATATGGACTCATTTGCAATTTAAATTAACAATTAAGTCAAATAAATCTGTAAATTTATGCTCCCACAATTCCTAAGAGTTAGCTACAACCCCATAAAAATAAAAAGTTTTTTAAATATTTCTAGTTAAAAAATAAAATTATAGGGGTTTTAGCGGTAGTAATCGCTCTCACATACTATTTGCATAATCTCCTACTTTAACTGATAAATATCATTTGCGCTAAGACAACCTAAGCTTAAATTTACTGTAATATAGATGTATGAAGTTTTTCTCCTCATATCAATCGGGTTTTAATTCCTTTTTCGTGGAAATAGGAGAAATGGGAAATTTCACTGGACGTTATTTTCGAGAATTATTTAGCCGGCCATTTGAATTTAGGGAATTCCTTAAACAATGCTATCAAATGGGAAATAAATCGTTGCTTTTGGTAAGCGTTACCGGGTTTATTTTAGGCTTGGTTTTCACCCTTCAATCCCGGCCAACCTTAATGGAATTTGGTGCGGTTTCCTGGATGCCTTCTATGATAAGTATCTCCATTGTTCGGGAAATTGGCCCTGTAATAATTGCACTTATTTGTGCCGGAAGAATTGGATCTAGCATTGGTGCCGAGTTAGGTTCTATGAAGGTAACCGAGCAAATAGACGCTATGGAAGTCTCTGGGACAAATCCATTTAAATTTCTGGTTGTTACCAGGATTCTTGCGGCAACCTGTATGTTACCTATCTTAGTGATTATAGGAGATTTTGTAGCATTAATAGGATCGGCTATTATAGAAAACGCAAAAGGTGATGTTTCTTTTTTACTTTACTTTAATCAGGTTTTTGAAGCACTTAAGTTTACAGACTTACTTCCCGCAACTATAAAAACCTTCTTTTTTGGTTTTGCTATTGGGCTTGTAGGTTGTTTTAAAGGTTATAATAGTAAGAAAGGAACGGCCGGTGTAGGAAAAGCTTCCAACTCTGCAGTAGTTTTCACCTCTATGCTATTATTTGTGTTAGATTTTATAGCTGTTTTTATAACCGATATTTTTTATAACTAAAGATGAAGAAAAAAGCAGTCATAGAGCTAAGTCATTTATATAAAAGCTTTGGGACAACAGATGTGCTGAAAGATTTTAATCTGAATCTTTTTGAAGGCGAAAACCTGGTCTTAATGGGGAAATCTGGTTCTGGGAAATCGGTGATGATTAAATGCCTGGTAGGCTTAATGGAGGTTGATAAGGGCAGTATTAAAATTTTAGGAAAAGACATCTCTAAATTGAAGCAAAACGAATTGGATGAATTACGAACCAATATAGGTTTTTTGTTCCAGGGCAGCGCCTTGTATGATTCAATGACGGTACGGGAGAATTTAGAATTCCCGCTAAGAAGACATAGCCATAATACCGAAAAGAAAACTGAAGCACTGGTAAAAGAAGCCCTTGAAAGTGTAGGTTTACCAGAAACCATAGATCTTATGCCGGCTGAACTTTCTGGAGGAATGCAACGCCGAATTGCTTTGGCAAGGGCACTTATTTTAAAACCAAAGATTATTATTTATGACGAACCTACCACAGGACTAGATCCAATAACCGCTAAGGAGATCATTTTATTAATGATGAATATCCAGGAAAAGTATGCAACCTCATCACTAATTATTACGCACGATGTAGATTGTGCAAGGGTAATTTCAAATAGAATGATCTTGCTTTTAGATGGAAAAGATTATGCCGGGGGAAATTTTAATGAGCTCGCCAGTTCTAAAGATCCAAAAATTAAAGCCTTTTTTAAATAGTATATTATGAAATCAAATTCCGGACAAAATCTAAAATTAGGTCTTCTCATTGTAGCTGGACTAATCATCTTTACACTTGGAGTTTATTTTATTGGGAATAAACAAAACCTCTTTGGAGATTCTATTATGCTAAGTTCTGTTTTTAAAAATGTGAACGGTTTACAGCCCGGCAATAATGTGCGTTATTCTGGTGTAAATGTAGGAACTGTAAAAGAAATCAAATTTTTAAACGATACTGCAATTTGTGTAGATATGCTTATTAATCGTAAATCTGGAAATCTAATTAAACAGAGCTCAGTCGCAACCATAAATTCTGACGGTCTAGTAGGAAGCATGGTTTTAAATATTCTTCCCAATAGTGAAGTATCCACCAGAGCCATACAAGAAGGAGATACCCTTGAATCGCTTAGCCAGGTGGCAACTGCCGATATGCTTAATACTTTAAACCAAACCAATGAAAACGCAGCGCTTTTAACCGCCGATCTTTTAAAAATCACCAATAGTATTAATGCGGGAGAAGGAGTTTTGGGAGATTTACTCAAAAATGATACTCTGGCAAAAAACATTCAGGAAAGTGCTGCAAATTTAAACCAAACTACCAATTCGGCTAAAGCCGGAATTAATAAGATAAATAGTATCTTAAACTCAATAGATTATGAAAATAGTCTTGCAAGCACACTTCTTAGCGACTCTAGCACTCAAAAAAGCTTCAGCAACATAATTGAAGATCTAAAAATCACTTCCTCACAAATAAAAGCAATAAGTGTAGATTTGGGAGAATTTTCTAACAGTCTTAATTCAGAAAAAGGGGCTTTAAATTATGTAGTAAAAGATACTGGTTTTGTAAATTATCTAGATAAAAGTATGCAGAATATTGAAGAAGCTACATTTAAGTTTAATGAGAATATGGAGGCTTTAAAACACAATATATTATTCCGCGGATATTTTAGGAAACTGGAACGTCAAAAAGCAAGAGAAGAAAAGAAAAAACAGTAAACTACCTCGAGGCAAGCCTCGGGCTATTACACCCTTTGGCGGTGCCAATAAATTTTAAGATGTTCACTACCAATAAAACATTGATTATGCTAAATATGGTCCATACGCCACCTTTTTAGTTCTGGAAGTTTTTTTATAAGCTGTCTCGCTTCTTCAAGACTTATATCTTCATGTACCTTTGCCATTTCCAATAGCTTCATCTCCAATTGGTGTAAATTAAGAGATTTATCAATAAACGTCCCATCTTTAAAACAATCTCTGCAATAATCTTTATTGACCGATTTATCGCGATTTGTACCTGCGGTGGTTAGGGTAAAAGGCCAGCCACAACTCTGGCAAATTAAGGTTTCCATATCTTTAATTTTACTTAAAAATCGAGATTAAAATGCTGCAATATTTCTATTGAAATTCAAAAAAACATCATTTGATGCCTTGTGAGCATGCCCCAAGCTTATTTACTAGGTAAGCAATATTTTTAATTTTGAAAGCATTATAAGCTCAGCTTTATTCTTTCCTGAAAAAGATGCCGCAATTGCATCAGCGGTCTCCCATATTAACTGATTTATTTTTGGGTCAAATAATTGCTGATGATCTTTTTTATATTCCTTAAACTCATTAAATGCCCAAGCTGCTTCAGGGGCATTTTCCTGTAACCAATCAAAAGCTATTTCAATTTTATAAGCCTCATCTGTCCCATATTCATCAGTTACGGTATCTACCGGCACCCATTTCTCTTTAACCAACTTCTTTAAAGTTCTTATCTCCTCGGCTCGCACTACTTTATCTGAAGCGGCAACAGCGTAAAAAATCATCCCAGTATGATTATAGAATTCCTCGGTAAGAGATTGTTTTTTAGAAACTTTCATAACAATTTTATTTTCTAATTAAAGATACAAATGTGTCTAATGCTTAAAAATGATAAAAGTCATTTTTAAGATCAATATCCAAGGAAAAAATATTTATTAAAGGAAATAGTATGATGATTATCAAAGTTATAACTCATTTTTTAATTTTATGATTTATAAAAATTACTTTGTATATTTAATTACTGTTAAAGGCATTTCTACCTTACTCCCCCCAACAGGAATGCAAAATAGTTCCAGATTTTAAACTATTAATTTTAAGCTCATCAGTGATGAAGCATATTTTATTGTTTTCAAAACAAGATTTTAAATTTTTTAAATCCGAAGAATTTTCAGTTTTAAAAAACTGTAGCTATTCGCATGTCCATTGTTTAGAAAAGCTAAGTAGTAGTTTAGTTAAAAATGAACCAGACTTAATTATTTGTGGCACTAATTCCAAAATACCTCCCGTAGCTCTAAAGCGGAACCAAGAACTTTCTACAATCCCCCTAATATCTATTATTACCGAAGAAAATCTTAATAATTGGCTACCGCTACATAGCCAAAATCATTATTTACTAAACTCCCATTCCCAGGCAGAGCTTCTGTACAAAATAGAATCTTTGTTAAGTTCTAAAAATAAAAATACTCAAAGAATCAAAATACCGGATATTGAATCTTTAAAAAAATATATAGAAGAAGAAGGAGAAACAGTATTCTGGGATAAGAATAAAATCATATTCAGAGAGAATAGACATTCTAGCTTTATTTATCTTATAAGTAAAGGTCTGGTTAAAACCTCCAGGATGGACCAGCTGGGAAAGGAATTGATTACAGGAATTTATCGTAAAAATGAATTGCTGGGTTTATATGGGTTTCATGAAAACCCAATTTGCCCTGAAACTGCTGCTACCATAGAACCATCCAGGGTGCATAGAATTTTATATAAAGATTTTAAAGAAATACTCCAGGAAAATCAAGAATTGAGTCTGGATCTTGCGCAACATTTAACCGATACCGTTTTAAGGCTCAAATCACAGCTTCTGGAAATGGCGTATGCTTCAGTATTAAAAAAAACCTCCAATACCATACTTCAATTTGCTGATGATTTGCAGAATCCAGATTTCCCGGGATTAAAAATTTCCAGGACAGATCTAGCAAGTATTGCCGGTATTTCTACTGAAAGTTTTATAAGAAGCCTTTCCTGCCTTAAAAAAGAAGGTATTATAGCTATAAAAGGAAAAAAAATAAACATTCTAAACCCAGAAAGACTGCAAGATATCGTATGATTTTATTTTTATGTTAAAAATTAGTTTTCTGACATTTGTCATTTTTTCTGAATCTATTTTAAACTACTTTTAAATCATCATAATAATTTGATTTCTTTGTACTTATTAGAGTTAGAGATCAAATTTAGGAGATATCAAAGGTATTTTTTAACCTGATATACAAATTTTACTTCGTGTAAGATCACTGATATCAATTAAGTGTTAAAGAGTAAACTTAATATCTTCTTAGGAAACAGGAGGCAATGGTCTCCTGTTTCTGTGTTTTAAGCCTTTTCTTAAGCCTATTAAAACAATCAATTTACCATGTTTAAATCCCATTTTTAGATTGTAAATTCATGTTTTCAATAGCTTAGTTATTAATTACTAAATCTAGAACTTTAGCAATAGAAAGTTTGCCATTAAACGACCATCTTTAGACTTAAGGAAAACTATAAAAGAACTAGTTAATCTAAGCCGTTTTCAACAAACCTATTCCCCCCTAATTATAAAATAAATATTCTAGAACTCTATGGGAAAAAAGTCCTGCTGTTCCAGGAATTTTGCAAAAGCAGGATTATTTTAAAGCCTATAAATTTTCCATTTTCCACTAGGTCCCTTTACGCTAATCACATTTTCTCCCAACCATTTTGCATTAATTGCAGGAGCTTCTCTTAATTTTTTCTTAGAAACTGCTACCGGAAAAGGCCCTTCCAAATACTTTACTACTTCCCCGTCTTTATTTAGAAGGATCACATCATATTTATAAGAAATAACCCCTTTGCCTAGTAGTTGGTTTTTACCAAGTCTCTCTTCTTCAAGTTTTATTGCCAGTGCTTTACCATTAGAAAAGTTACTCACATTCAGGTATATGGGTTCAATTACGGTTTTCCCTTTAGCATCTATAAAACCGTAATAATTAATGCCATTTTCTTGCTTTTTGATAATAGCACGGCCATCTTTTAATTGTGGATACTTTATTCCGGCTACACCAATTTTATCACTTTCCGGTTCTTCATTAGAAATAAGGTCGCTTCTAAGCGGTACCACCAAATCACCGGTATTATCTACAAAACCCCAGGTATCAGCAAGTTTCACTGCTGTAAACCCGTTTTCCTGATTCGCTACGTAATCAAATTCTTTCTGTTCTTGTGCAAACAGCACAAACGGAATACTTATTAAGATTCCCAATATTAAATTTTTCATCTTTAAAAGTTTTAAAATTACTATTAAATATAGCGTAAAAGACTGTAAATAAACATGATAGAAGTCATAATGAATCAATACTATTTTAAACTCTAAAGGTCTAAAATTCAGAAGCAAACTGATTTTCCTCATAGTTTAAACTTAGCTTATCTATTAACTTTATAATTCAAAGGTCTACAAGATGAGAAAGATAATTCTACCAACAGATTTTTCAGAAAATGCAAATAATGCTTTGCGTTACGCCTGCCAGCTTTTTAAATATGAAAAAAGCCAGCTAATTCTTTTACATACCTATGCTGAAAAGATTTATGCTGATGAAAATGTGTTAAGCAACGAATTGACAGACGAGCTAAAAGCACTTACAAAAACAAAGACTGAAAAGGTGTTGACTGGAATAAGTTCAAAAATACATGATGAATTTTGCAATCCCAGACATAGCGTAAAATTGGTTGCCGCTTTTGGAGATTTGGTAGACGAAGTAAACCGTTTAGTCAATTCAGAAAATGCTGATCTTGTAATTATGGGAACTCGTGGCGTCACCAATAACCGTAATCTGGGAATGGGAAGTAACACTTTGCTAGTACTCAAATATGTACAATGCCCGGTTTTGGCTATCCCGGCAAATTACAAATATCAGGAGCCTAAAAATATTCTATTTCCAACCAATTTTTTGATTCCGTATCAAAAACGGGAATTAAAGGTTGTTGGAGAAATTGCCCGGGATTTTAAATCTCAAATCCATTTTCTATATCTATCCAGGCATAAAGCAACTTCGGCCAGGCAAAAGGATAATCTAGAATTTTTAAAACAACAATTTTACAATATAACCATAGCGCAACACCAACGGGAGGAATTACAAAAGGAAAAAGCTATAGAAGATTTTATAGCCGGCAATAAAATAGATCTTCTGGTGATGGTTAATTCGCGTCACACTTACCTGGAAGATATGCTACTTACCTCTACTATAGATAAAGTGAGTTTGCATCCAAAAGTTCCTCTACTTGCTTTGCAAAACTTTAATAGGGAATGTACTTAAAACCTAGAAATCATGAAAAAAATACTCTTACCCACAGACTTTTCAGAAAACGCATATAATGCCATCTCCTATGCACTTAAAACTTTTAAGGACGAAGAATGTAGATTTTATCTTTTAAACACCTATACCCCAGTTTTATACGATTCAGAATACATATTATACAACAGCACACAACCTAATCTTGCAGAGGTTTACCAGAAAAACTCTATTAATGGTTTAAAAAGAGTAGAACGTAATATTAAGCGTGATTTCAAAAATCCAAATCATCATTTCGAAAAAATATCAGCATTCAACCTTTTGATTGATGAAATGAAAGACCAACTAAAGTCTAAAGAAATAGACCTGGTAGTTATGGGAACCCAGGGTGCTACTGGTGCCGAAGAGATTTTAATTGGTACTAATACAGTGCAGGCTATAAACAAGTTAAAAGTCCCACTGTTAACTATTCCCTCAGATTATGAATATCAACCACCGGTTAATATTCTTTTCCCCACAGATTTTCAATTGCATTTTAGTGCTCCACAGCTGGAGCCTATTTTAAATGTAGTAAAAAACCATAATTCAAAACTTGATATCCTACACGTTTTCTTTGGGAAAGATCTTGATGAAAACCAGGAAAAAAACAAGAAAAACCTAAGTAAAATTCTTGATAATTTTCCACATCAATTCAATACTATAGAAGATAAAAGTATACCTAAAGCTATCAAAAATTTTCAGGAGGAAAATGAAGTAGATATGCTCTTTATGGTAAATAATAAACATAGTTTTTTTGAAAACCTCTTGTTTAGACCGGTAGTAAACAAAATAGGCTTTCATATTAAAGTGCCATTTATGGTTATTCCTTCAGGAAAATTCAGCTAATTATGAAAAACATACTCATCCCCACCGATTTTTCAGTCAACGCCTGGAAAGCTACTGTTTACGCTTTTAGTTTATTCCAAAATGACTTGTGTAATTTCTACTTCCTAAATGCCTGCAAACCTGAGTTCTACACACCAGATGTAAACGGAAAGAGTTTAGCACAGGCAAAAGCTAAAAATAAAGTTTTAATGGATAAACTATTTAAGGAAGTAGCTGTAATAAACAAAAACCCGAATCACAGGTTTAAATCTTTAATCGTAGAATCCTGGTTAAATGATGCGATAATCGAAATTCAAAAGGATATAATTTTCGATCTTATTGTAATGGGAACAAAAGGCGAAAACGAACCCGACGATAAAATCTTTGGCACCAATAGTATGAATGTTATAGAAACGGTAGACCATATGCCCGTTCTTTTAATTCCAGACCAAAGCGTGTATGTACCTGAAGTAAAAAAAGAAATAGTTTTAGCAACCCGTTTTGACAAATCATTTTCTATTGCTGAAATCAATTTTTTAATAGATATGACTAAAAAGTTCAAGGCCAGTATTAGAATTCTTTATATTCAGGATACCGATAATCTTTCTGAAGATCAGCAAAATAGAAAGGAAGAATTACACGATTATTTTGATGAAGTTTCTCATAGTTTCCATACTTTAACCAATATTGAGGTTACCAAAGGGATTCACAGTTTCATTCAAAGTAGAAACAGCGACATATTGGTCTTAAACCACAAAAAAAGAGGTTTTGTTAAGAATCTATTTTCTAAATCTTTGCTTAAAGAATTAGGGAAAAAACCGGAAACCCCTATAATTTTTATGCCAGCAGACTTATAATTTTAAGTAAACTACCTCGGGGCAAGCCCACGAGGCATTAGTTGGAAACAATTTTTTAATTTCGAGGCAAGCCTCGGGGTATTACACCTTTTGGCGGTGCCAATAAACTATTTGCTATAAAACTACTAAAAATGGATATTTCTAACTTACAAGTTATAAAAGCTTCTGGCGAGAAAGCTAAGTTTTCTATTGATAGAGTTGCAGAGTCTCTAAGGCGATCTGGCGCCAATGATGCGTTGGTTAAAAGTACGCTAGAAAAACTAAAAACCGAACTTTATGATGGGATCTCTACCAAAGAGATTTACAATCGTGCTTTTAGTTTACTTCGTAAAGGAAACAACACCAGTGCTTCAAAATATAAATTAAAGACTGCTATTTATGAATTGGGACCTACAGGATTTCCGTTTGAAAAATTTATTGCCGCCCTTTTAAACCATAGTGGTTATAAAACAGAAACCGGAAAAATTTATCAGGGTAAATGTGTAACTCATGAAATTGATGTAGAAGCTAAAACAGATGAAAAATTAATACTAATAGAATGTAAGTTCCACAATGCCGGCAGAAATAGTGATGTAAAAACTCCGCTTTATATAGATTCAAGATTTCGTGACATAAAAAACTTCAGAAATAATAATAATAAACTTGACTTTGAGGAGGCCTGGGTGGTTACCAATACCAGGTTTACTGCAGATGCTATAAAATATGGTAAATGTAGCGATCTCAAATTAATGAGTTGGGATTATCCAATTGGGGAAGGCTTAAAAGATAAAATAGACAGGTTAGGTTTATATCCTGTAACTGTCTCTACCCTACTTTCTGAAAGGGAAAAGAACTTTCTACTTAGCCGGGATGTAGTCTTATGCCAGGATCTTATAAATGACAACTTTTATCTGGACCATTTAGGAATTAATAATCCGCGTAAAAAAAGGATTCTTAAAGAAATGGATGAGCTTTGTAAACACTAAAATTATGGAAAATAAGGTACACATTCATTTTCTGGGAGCAGCAGGTACCGTTACCGGCTCTAAATTCCTGTTGGAAACCCCTGAATTAAATATTTTAATAGACTGCGGCCTATTCCAGGGAATTAAACATTTACGTGAACTAAATTGGAAAGATTTTCCATTTGATCCTAAAGCTATAGACGTTATTTTACTTACCCACGGCCACCTGGATCATACAGGATATTTGCCAAGATTGGTGAAGCAAGGCTATAAAAATCCAATTATTGGCACACCTCCAACTTTAGGAATTGCAGATGTAATATTAAAAGATAGTGCAAAAATCCAGGAAGAAGATGCCGAAAGAGCCAATAAAGAAGAATATAGCAAGCACGAGCCGGCTTTACCTTTATATTCTACTAAAGATGCCGAAAAAGCGATTGGTTTGTTTCAAAGCATAAACCTTGATGAATGGTATCAAATTTCAGAAAATATTAAATATCGCTACCAGGCCAATGCTCATATTCTGGGATCAGCTTTTATTGAGCTGGATATATTTAATAAACGATTTGTATTTTCAGGTGATATTGGTCGGAAAAAAGATGTACTTCTGGAATCCCCTAAAAAACCCGAAAAAGCAGATTATTTATTTCTGGAAAGCACTTATGGAGACAGGCTTCATCCAAAAGATAATTCAGATGAAATATTTACCGAAGCCATAAAAAACACGGTTAGCAATCATGGAAACCTAATTATTCCAAGCTTTGCAGTAGAACGCCTACAGGGAATTATGTATAAACTTTACTTATTAGCTAAAGAAAACAAAATTCCAAAAATCCCGATTTATATTGATAGCCCAATGGGGAATAAAGTTTTGGGCTTGTTTTCCGGTTTTAGTGAATGGCATAAAATAAGTGCAGATGAATTTAAAAAAATGCTTTCCTATTTTAATATCATCACCTCCTACCGCGATACCTGGAAAACTATAGATGAAAACCGTACTAAAGTTGTTATTGCTGGCAGTGGAATGGTTACCGGGGGCAGAGTTCTCACCTATTTACGTTATTTAATAGACAAACCTGAAACCACTATTTTACTGGCAGGCTACCAGGCAGAGGGCACACGTGGAAGGCAACTGGAAAATGGAGCTTCAGAAGTAAAAATCTTTGGAAAATACTGTCCTGTAAAAGCAAAAATCTTAAAAATTGAAAGTCTTTCAGCCCACGCCGATCAGGAGGAATTGTTGGACTGGCTTTCAGAAATTAAAAACGTTCCTGAGAAAGTATTCTTAATTCACGGAGAAGCCACGGCCTTAGATTCTTTAAGAGTCAAAATTAAAGACCTGTATAATTCTGAAGTAATTATTCCTGAGCTTCATGAAATTACTAGCCTAAAACTCTAAAACCGCAGCATTGCAACGAAAACCTTTTCGTTAAATTTAGCATATTTATTGCTGCAATAATGGCAGAGATATGTCAGTTATTCCATAGAATCAATCTAAATTATAGTTAATAGTTTTTTTCTATTATTCGTATTAAATAAGCCTCCCTTTTAAGAACTGAATTGGACAATTCAAACTACTACTGATTTATATTAAAAGGCAAACCTATTGTATAAATTGACTCTAGCGGTATAAGCTATAGGGGCTCCCTCATTTGGATAAAAGTTTTTCTTTTAGAAACTGAAAGCTGTTTTTAGATTAGTTTAACCATATTTTTTATTAGTTCCACCAAAAATAAATTAATTTAATCCTGATTTTAGAGCAGCTAGGCTGTTTTGGCAGGAATCATTGTATGGTCTTTGTTCCTTATGAACCGGATTTAATTATCCAAAAATTGAAAAGGAATTAATTAACCAAAAAATATAGAATGAAAGTATTAGTTATTGGAGCAGGAAATATGGGACTAACTTACGCTGAAGGAATGGCGAAGTCCAGTCTACTAAATCATCGCAACCTTATGATTTTCGATAAATCTGCCGAGGTGATCACTACCCTTAGCAAAGTAGATCATTTTGATGTTTATGATGATATAGAAGAGTGTCTCCCAGAGGCAGATATTGTATTTCTTGCTGTAAAACCGTATCACTGCGATTCTTTATTTGAAGAAATAAGGCCTTTGGTAAACGATCAACAAATTTTTGTTTCGTTAATGGCCGGTGTAACCATAGATAAAATTCAGGAAGGTCTGGATGTTAAAAAAGTAGTTCGTTCTATGCCTAACCTTCCAGCTCAGGTAGGAAAAGGAGTTACTTCGTTTACAGAAGCTAAAGAAGTATCAAGGGTAGAATTATTAATGATCAGAAATTTACTGGACACTACAGGAGCATCAATTCATGTACAAACAGAGAATTTTATAGATGCTTCTACCGGAATCTCAGGAAGTGGGCCGGCTTACGTATTCTATTTTATGAACTCTATGTTAGAAGCAGCATTAAAAATGGGCTTCTCTAAAAATGATTCTAAAATATTGGTAAGTCAGACATTTGAAGGTGCTGTAAAACTTTTTAATGAATCAGATCTTTCTCCAAGTACCTGGATGGATCGCGTTGCTTCTAAAGGAGGTACAACCCGCGCAGCTTTAGACTCTATGGATGAGAATAACGTAGAAGAGCTTATTAAAGATGCTGCTTATGCTGCTTTTGATAGAGCCGTTGAACTGGGTAAAGAGTAGTTTAATTCTAAAAAGAAGTTTAAATATAACTTTATAAAATGGAAAAAAAGAGAATTGTAGTTAAGGTCGGAACCAATGTAATGACCAATAAAGACAACAGGATTTTAGGCCCTGTGCTAAAACATCTTGTAGAGCAAATAGCTACACTATATGAGGAAGACGTAATGGTAGTTCTGGTTTCTTCAGGATCTGCTATCGCCGGTAAAGAAGTTCTTGGTGATGTAGATATTGAAGATGCTTCTAAAAGAAGACAGGTATTTTCTGCAGTAGGACAACCTCGTATGATGCGCCATTATTATAGTATTTTTCACGACTACGGAATGCGTTGCGCACAGGTACTAGCTACCAAAAGAGACTTTAGCCCGGGAATTCACCGTGAGAATATGATTAACTGTTACGAATCTTTATTATCTGAAGGGATTATCCCAATTGCTAACGAAGATGATGCCGTTTCGGTAACTATGTCTATGTTCTCTGATAATGATGAACTTGCAAGTTTAGTGGCTGAGTTAATCAAGGCAGATTCCTTAATTATTCTCAGTGATACCGATGGTCTCTATACCGGTCACCCTGAAGATGATGAATCTGAAAAATTAAATAAAGTTCAGGTTGATGAAAATGTTGAAAAATATGTTCAGGAATCTGGCAAAGGCGAAGGTGAAGGTCGTGGCGGCATGGAGTCTAAAATAAAGATTGCCAAAGGCACCGCAGCAAAAGATATTACCACTTACATTGCTAATGGTAAACAGAGAAATGTGATTTTAGATATTGTAGCCGGTAAACCGGTAGGTACTAAATTCACCGCTTAAACTAGCTTATAGATAACCACTGGCTATAGCTGGAAAATTCATTAAATTCCAGTGAAGGCTGCGAGGTAATCTAATGTTCATTTTGTGAACAATAAATTGAAGTTTAATCAAACTAAAATATATCAAGTAATGAAATTATTAAATTCTAAAACTAAAAATAACGTGCTGCAATCCATGGTTAATATTCTGGATAAAAGGCGCGAAGAAATAGTAGCCGCAAATAAAAAAGACCTTGATGCTTTCGGTAAAGGAGATCAGGCTATGTATGATAGATTGGTAGTAAACAATGCCAAGGTAGATGATATGATGCGCTCTGTAAAAGAAGTGATGGCGCAGGAAGATCCTGTAGGCCAGGTTATAGAGCATAGAAAATTAGATACCGGTCTAGATATCACCAATAAAACCGCACCCTTCGGGACTATAATGATTATTTATGAATCTCGTCCAGATGTTACCATTGAAGCAGCGGTTCTTGCTTTTAAAGCAAATAACAAAATCTATTTAAAAGGTGGTAAAGAAGCAAACCATTCCAATAAAATTCTTGAAGAATGCTGGCATGAAGCGCTTGCAGAAAACAATTTGGAGAAAGACTGGATAGAGCTGTTACAAATGAACAGAACTGAAACCCAGGATTTCCTTAAAAATCCACCACAACATATTGACTTAGTAGTGCCAAGAGGTGGAGAAAAACTAATTGCATTTGTTAAAGAGCATTCTACAGGAGCTGTATTGGTTAGCGGACGTGGGAATAACTTCCTGTATGTTTCTAAAAACGCCGATTTTGACACTGCCAGAAAAGTAATGCTGAATGCTAAAATCGATAAGATTTCAGGATGTAACGCGCTAGATAAAGTGTTGGTAGATAAAAATCTTCCAGACTTTGAAAAAAGAGTAAAAGAGCTTTACGATATGTTTACTGAGAATGAGGTACACATCCAGGTAGACGACGATATTGCCAAAATACTACCAAACGAAGAAAAAATACCTTCAGAAGATACCTGGTATGAAGAATTTCTTGCAATGAGAATTGTTCTTGGTGCTATTGACGGTAATGACGCTGCTATAGATAAAATTAATAAGTATTCAGGTGGACACTCTGCAGTAATTGTTACTAAAGATAAGGAAGAAGCTGCCAACTTTATGGAACAGGTAGATAGTGCAGCTGTATACCACAACGCCTCTACCCGATTTACTGATGGCGGCCAAATGGGAGTTGGAGCAGAGCTCGCTATTAGTACCGATAAACTTCACCACCGTGGACCACTTGGTTTAAAACAATTGGTAACCAACAAATATTATGTGCTGGGTGAAGGCCATATTAGAGAATAATCTTTTTTCTATTTGAAAACAAAAACCGCTGATAATCTCAGCGGTTTTTTTATACCCTTTTCTAGAAGTAAAACTTCACTGGGGCAGGCCTATGGAGCATTTGGAAAAAATATATTTTCGAATTCTATAATTATTTACTCAAGAGACAAACCTAGGAACATTAAATCTCTATTATCGGGTAAATAACTAGTTTATTGAGTTTTAAACAATTTTAGTTTTCAATTTTCACAAAATTCATATTTCTACTTTATATAAATGTAACTTTTACACACTTTTAGAGTCCTATAAAAAAGAAAAAATTATACATGAAAAAAGCAATTTATACGCTGGCCTTTATTGGCACACTTTACAGCTGTAAAACTACCCAAACACAAAAAGAAGATCAACCGGTAATTGCAAGCATAGACCTTGTAAATATTGACGAAGACAAAGTTTCTGTAAATATTGACCCAGATAGATTTACTACTAAAAATACTACTTTTTATATCCCTAAAACCGTTCCCGGAACCTACTCTACAGATAACTACGGAAAATTTATTGAAAATTTTAAAGCTATAGCCTATGATGGAAGCGAATTGGAATTTGAAAAATTAGACGATAATTCCTGGTTTGTTTCTAATGCAAAAGAATTAGATAAAGTAAGCTATCAGGTGAATGATACTTATGATATTGAGGGCGAAGAAGGAGTGTTCTCTCCCTCGGGAACAAATATTGAAGCCGGTAAAAACTTTATGCTTAATCTTCACGGCTTTGTAGGTTATTTTGAAAACGAGAAAGAAGAAGCATACCGTTTACTGGTTAAAAGACCTCAAGGGCTAATTCCCGGAACCGCATTGAGCAAAACTGTAACGGCTTCAACCAGCATGGAATTTAAAGAAGATATTTATTCTTTAGACCGATATTTTGAAGTTATAGATAATCCAATCATGTACGCCAAACCGGACACCACAAGTTTTATGGTAGAAGGAATGGAAGTACTTATTAATGTTTATTCTCCCAATAAAAAATATACTTCTGAAAGTATAAAACCGGGAATTGAAGAAATGATAATCGCCCAAAAGAGATTTCTGGGTGAGGTAGATAATACCGGTAAATATGCCATTCTTTTATATTTATCAGATAGTGAGACGCAAGATGCACGCGGTTTTGGAGCTTTAGAGCACCATACTTCTACTGTTGTGGTACTTCCTGAGGCTATGCAGCCTGAGCAATTACAGAAAACAATGACCGATGTAGTTTCTCACGAGTTTTTCCACATATTAACTCCGCTAAATGTTCATTCAAAAGAAGTGCATTATTTTGATTATAATGATCCTAAAATGTCGCAACATTTATGGATGTATGAAGGCGTAACCGAATATTTCGCGAATCTATTTCAAATTAATCAGGAGCTTATAGAAAAGCAGGATTTTTATGATAGGATTTCAGAAAAAATAAAATCTGCACAACAGTTTGACGATACGATGCCATTTACAGAAATGAGTAAAAATATCCTTGAAGAACCCTATAAAAAAAGTTATTACAATGTTTACCAAAAAGGAGCTTTAATTGGGATGGCACTGGATATTCGGTTAAGGGAATTAAGCGATGGTAAAATGGGCATTCTAGATCTTATGAAAGCGCTTAGCGATAAGTATGGGATGGACAAACCCTTTACCGATGATCAATTATTTGAAGATATTATTGCATTAACTTATCCTGAAATTAGAACTTTTTTAGAAACGTATATAAGTGGATCTACCCCTATCCCTTACCGGGAATTTTTTGAAAAAGTAGGCCTTGAAGAATCTGAAATCCAGGTAAACACCGGCTATTTTATAAAAGGACAAACACCTTATATAGATGGAGATCCTGCCAGTAAAGAATTATTTTTTAGAGAAAATATTGAATTCAATTCTTTTCTTAAAAAACTTGGCGTAAAGGGCGGTGACATAATAAAATCTGTAAACGAAGAAAAATATAATATTCTAAATGTGTACAATTTAATTATGACTGCTGAATCCTGGAAAGAAGGAGAAAAAGTAAACTTTGTAGTAATGCGAGATGGTGAGAAGTTAGAGCTTAGCACAACTGCATCCCAACCAACAGATAGCGAACTTACACTTACCGAAAAAGACCTGCCTGAAAGCAGTGAAGAAGTTAAACTTAGAAATGCTTGGTTAAAAGGTTAATAGATTTTAATTTAATCCCTCCAGAGGGTTTAATTCCCCGAGGCTTGCCTCAAAATTTCAAAAAGTTTTTTTCCAATTCATACCTCGTGGGCTTGCCCTGAGGTTTTTGATTTATTCTGGGCGGCGGGAATTCCCGCCGCTTTTTTATTTCCATAATCGGGTTATATCCTTTAAATTAGGGCGGCCAACCAACTTTAAAATTTATTTATGGAAATACCTATTTTACAAGACATTGTAATTATTCTGGGACTATCAATATTGATTATTCTATTATTCCAAAAGATAAAAGTGCCTTCTATTTTGGGGTTTCTGTTGGCGGGAATAATTGCGGGGCCCCACGCTTTTAATCTTATTAGTTCTACACACGAAGTAGAATTACTTTCTGAGATAGGTATTATTTTTCTGCTATTTGTTATAGGAATTGAGCTCTCTGTAAAAGAGCTCATCTCCATGAAAAATACCGTCTTAATTGGCGGCGGACTTCAAGTTGGAGGTACTATTTTGTTTACTGCTATAATTGCCTATTTTCTTGGTTTACCATTAAATTCAGCTGTTTTCCTGGGTTTCCTATTCTCTTTAAGTAGTACGGCAATAGTTTTAAAGCTCATTCAGGAACGCGGAGAAATTACCGCTCCACACGGCAGGGTGGCACTTGGAATTCTTATTTTCCAGGACATCATTGTAGTCCCTATGATGCTCCTAACCCCTATTTTAGCAGGCGATGGAGGAGATATTGTTAACACCGTGCTTCTTCTTATCGTTAAAATTGTAGGTGTTGGTGCAGTAATCTTTTTATTAGCCCGGTATATTGTACCACGCATTTTTAGTATGGTAGTAAAAACAAAGAGTAAAGAACTTTTTATTCTAACCACAGTAGTTTTCTGTTTTGCTATTGCATGGCTAACTTCCTCTGTTGGATTATCCCTGGCATTGGGTGCTTTTTTCGCCGGACTTATTATTTCTGAATCTGAGTATAGCCACCAGGCTACTGTAAATGTATTGCCATTTCGTGAAATCTTTATCAGTTTCTTTTTTATCTCGGTAGGTTCTCTTCTGAATCTTGAGTTTTTTATCCAAAACATTTTAGTAATTCTGGCTCTGGTTATTGGCGTTGTACTGCTAAAAATGCTAGTAGTAGGTGCGACCGTTCTATTACTAAAATATCCTCCCAGAACAATTTTTTTAAGCTTATTTAGTCTATTTCAGGTGGGGGAATTCTCTTTATTACTTTCTGGAGTAGGATTGGATAATAATATTATTCCTGATAGTATTTACCAGTACTTCCTGGCAATTTCTATTATCACTATGGGGCTAACGCCTTTTCTTATTGCTGCAGCACCAAAAATTACTTACGCTATTTTAAAGGCTAGAGTTCCTTCTTCCGTAAGACATAGATTAGAAAGATTTAATAAGCAAAAAACAACTGCTGAGGAAAGTAGCACTGAACCAAAAAAACTAGAAGACCATCTTATCATTGTCGGCTATGGCATAAATGGTGAAAACATTGCCAAAGCAGCCAGAAATGCCGAAATTCCCTACGTTGTTTTAGATACCGACCCCATAACTTTTAAAAAAGCACAAAATAACGGCGAACCAGTTATTTTTGGAGATGCCACCAATTCGCTCATCCTAAAACACCTTCATGTACAGGAAGCCCGTGTGGTGGTTATTGCAATTTCAGACCCGGGAGCTACCAAAAAGATTATAAGTAATGTGCGATTATATACTAAAACAGCTTTTATAATTGTGAGAACGCGTTATGTGCGGGAAATTGAAGAAAACATTAAACTGGGAGCAGATGAAGTAATTCCTGAAGAGTTTGAAACTTCCATAGAAATATTTAACCGGGTTCTAAAAAAATACCTGGTGCCTTATAATGAAATAATGGACTTCACAGCTAGTATACGCTCTTCAGATTATGAAATGTTAACTTCTGTAAAAGGAAGGCCACATAAACCTTCACTACAACATCTTCATATCCCAAATCGAGAAATTGTAACCTTAAGCGTTCAACAAAATAACAGGGATATTGTAGGTAAAAGTATTCAGAATTCAGGAATAGGGAAAAACTTTAGAGTTACCGTTCTAGCTATAAAAAGGGATACACAATACATCACTGAAGTTCTTCCTGATACCAAGATTAAGCAGGGAGATTTATTATATATTTTTGGTAATCCCATAAACATTAACAGACTAAACGAAAAACTTTCTTACTAGAATAATCAAAGACAGAAATTGGGATTATTTAAACTGCCTAGTTTAATCCTGGAAAATTTAAAAATTAAGGTTTTCTAAGTTTAAGAACCAAAAGCCAACAAAAAGCTTTCTTAAATAATAGCAAAAAATAGCTGTATGTTATCAGACCTATTGGTGTTATAGTTTTAAATAAATATCTTTAAAATTAAATAACCTAACACCAATAAACCTTATGTCTGTACTTCCCGATCATCTTTTGCGTTACCAGAAATTTATAGGCTTTATGCTAAAATACTGGAACAGTGATTTGTTTACCAATACTGCTTCAAAAGCGATGGATGGGGACAAGGAAGAGCTTAAAGACACCTACGATCAAACTCCCGAAGAGCTAGTAGAAGACTTAAAAAATATGGGGCCTACCTATATAAAAATGGGACAATTACTGTCTACCCGGCCAGACCTGCTTCCCGATGCTTATTTAAAAGCTTTGGCTACTTTGCAAGACGATGTACCCGCTATTCCTTACGATGAAGTTCACCATATTGTTGAGGAAGAAATTGGAACCAGAATTTCAAAAGCATTTGAAAGTTTTGAGAAAAAACCTCTGGCAAGTGCTTCTATTGGGCAGGTACATAAAGCTACTTTAAGATCTGGAAAACCGGTAGCGGTTAAAATCCAGAGACCGGGAATAAAAAAGCAGTTTCTATCAGATTTAGATACTTTAAAGGAGCTTGCCGAGCTTGCTGTTAAGCATAGCACCACCGCTCAAAAATATGCTTTTGATGATGTTTTAGCTGAGTTAAGGCGAATTTTATTGCAAGAGCTGGATTACCATAAGGAAGCACAAAACCTAATTAGCCTGGGTGAAAATTTAAAAGAATTCAAAGATCTAATGGTGCCACAACCAATTCTGGATTATTCCTCGGGTAAGGTGCTCACTATGGAATATATTGAAGGGCAAAAGATAACCTCAATTTCACCGCTTAAACAAATTGAAGTAGACTATTCACCCCTTGTTGATCAATTGGTGAACGCCTATTTAAAGCAGGTTATTAATGATGGATTTGTACATGCAGATCCACACCCGGGAAATATTCAGTTTACAAAAGACGATAAAATTGCACTTATAGATCTTGGAATGGTTGCCCGGTTTAGCCCTGCAATTAAACAATATATTTTAGAACTTTTATTGGCGCTAAGTAACAATAACGGAGAAGAGACGGCTCGCGTATTGCTAAGTATGAGCGAAGTAACAGAAAACGCAAATCTAAAACATTTTAAAAAAGCCATTAACGATATTATTATGGCCAGTGAACATAGTACGGCAAAAGATATGCAAACCGGCCGCTTGCTAATTCAATTAAACCGACTCGCTGCTGAAAATGGAATTCATATCCCTGTGGAAGTAAACATTCTTGGTAAGATTCTTTTAAATATGGATCAAATTATAGCGGTATTAGATCCAGATTTTGATCTTAGGAATGCCATTAAAAGACATTCACATAAAATAATGCGCGATAAAATGTACGAAGAGTTAAAGCCTGAAAATTTCTTCTCTTCTGTATTGGCATCAAAGAAATTTATAGAATACTTACCCGATAGATTAAATACCATTTCAAAGAATCTTTCTGAAAATGAATTTACCATTAAGGTAGATGCTTTTGACGAAAAACGAGTTACCGATGGTTTTCAAAAAGTTGCTAACCGCATCACCCTGGGTTTAATTATAGCCGCTATGATTATTGGTGCCGCTATGTTAATGCAGGTGCCCTCAGATTTTAGGATTTTAGGATATCCCGGGCTGGCCATGATATTTTTTCTTCTTGCAGCTATTGGCGGGATTATTCTAAGCTATATTATTGTTTTTAGGGACGATAATCTAAATAATAAAGATTAAGCTATTTGGGGAATTGTGCATTTCAGTGTATATTTTCAGTTCTAAAAAATTAGACCAAATGAAAAATATTCTTACCCCCCTATTTTTACTTGTTTTTATAGCAACAGCCTGGAGCCAGAAAGTTGAAATTCCTGTAGATACCACGGTTACGACCAAGCATTCGGTTAGTATTAATTCAAAAAATATAGACTATACGGCTACCACGGGAATGCAACCGCTTTGGAATAGTGAGGGTGAGCCTATTGCCAGCCTTTTTTATACCTATTATAAAAGAAGCAATATAAAAGATATTAAAAATCGCCCACTTGTAATTTCATTTAATGGCGGGCCGGGATCGGCTTCGGTTTGGATGCATATTGCTTATACCGGCCCCAGAGTTTTAAAAATTGACGACGAAGGATTCCCTATTCAACCTTACGGAATTAAAGAAAACCCGCATTCTATTTTAGATGTTGCTGATATAGTTTATGTAAATCCCGTAAATACAGGTTTTTCCCGCCCTATTCCTGATGAGGAGGGAAAAGTAAATAAAGCAAAATTCTTTGGCGTAGATGCAGATATTAAATATTTAGCCGAATGGTTAAATACTTTTGTAAACCGAAATAACCGATGGTTATCACCTAAATATCTTATTGGCGAAAGCTATGGCACCACCCGTGTTTCAGGATTGGCTTTAGAACTCCAAAACAGTCAGTGGATGTACCTTAACGGAGTGATTTTAGTTTCTCCTACCGAATTGGGAATTAAGCGAGATGGCCCTGTAGAAATCGCAAACAGACTGCCTTATTTTGCCGCAGCAGCCTGGTATCACGATGCTTTACCGGCAGAACTTCAGAATAAAGAATTAGAAGACCTGGTGGAAGAGGTGGAAGATTATACTATCAATGAGTTAACACCCGTACTTGTAAAAGGAGGTTTTACCGAAACTACAAAAAAAGAAGCTGCAGCAGAAAAAATGGCCTATTATTCCGGAATTTCTAAGCAAGTAATTCTTCAAAATAACCTTGATGTTGGTTTTCGCTATTTTTGGAAAGAATTAAAAAGAAAAGATGGTGTTACCGTGGGTAGACTGGATTCCAGGTATTTGGGAATAGATGCTAAAGAAGCCGGAGATTCCCCAGATTATAATGCTGAACTAACTTCCTGGTTGCATTCATTCACCCCGGCAATTAATCATTATTTACGTAACGATCTTAACTTTGAAACCGATCTTAAGTACTTTATGTTCGGGCCTGTACATCCCTGGGATCGCAGTGGGAACAACACCGGTGAAAACCTAAGACAGGCAATGGCCCAAAACCCAAACCTGGATGTACTGGTACAATCGGGGTATTTTGATGGAGCTACTACCTATTTTAACGCAAAATATACCATGTGGCAATTAGACCCAAGTGGAAAAATGAAAGACCGTTTAAGTTTTAAAGGTTATGAAAGCGGCCACATGATGTATTTGAGAGCCGAAGACCTTAAAAATGCCAATGAAGATATTCGGGAATTTATAGAAAACAGCCTCCCTGAAGAAGGTGCTCCTGCAAAGTATTAATAATTCTCGCGCAACCTTTTTAAGGTATTTGCATCTAATAAGTAAAAACCTTGTAAACTTATTATGAAAAGATTATTTTTTATTTTAAATGTTTTTCTTTTAGTATCCTGCTCTTCTGATGATGAAGTTAGGACTAACATAAAAGATATTGTGGGAGTTTGGGAAAAATCTAGCGATATATCCGCGGAAATTTATCTCGAACTTGAAAAGGGAAATTATGATTTTGTACTACAGTATAAATTTCTAGACGATTCTACTTTTGAAAGTTTCTCTTTTGTTAGAAATTCCGATACAGACAATATTATTGGCTATCGATCTCATTCTGAAGGTAGTTTTTTTATAAAAGGGAACCGAATGAATTTAAATTATAATCAATACAACTCTGATATTGAGGCTTCACAACTTGTTGATAGTGCAGATTTAGTTTTAATTGACCAGGATGTGGATTGGAGCTTTAATTTTTCAATAAATAACGATGAATTATTATTTGATTTTGATCCCTGTGGACCTTATGAAAATTGCATTGGAGAGTTAAATCTTAAACGGGTGAAAAAAAATTAATAAAAGAAAAAGCAATTTTTATTAAAACCCCATCATAGAACATCCTTGCCGGGAGAAGGTGCTCCTGCAAAGTATTAATTTATAAATGTTTGGGAAGTCTTTTAAACTTTTAATGCCCGTCATTCTGAATTTATTTCAGAATCTAAGTTGATATTATCTTTATCTAACATGTTAGACCCTGAAACGAGTTCAGGGTGATGTTGCATTGAAAAGACTTCCCAAACAATTGCATCAAACTAATTCATTAAATACTCCTTCAATTCAGTATAATCTGAAATTTCGATAGATTTTTTTTCTTTATTCATCGCTTCTTTAATTGAAGCTGGAATTTTCACCTTTTCTGCTATTACTCCCTCTACCGTTTCAAGGAATTTCACCGGGTGTGCAGTTTCTAAAAATGTACCATAATATCCAGGGTTTTCAGCTAAAAATTGCTGAAGTCCTAAATACCCCACAGCACCGTGCGGATCCATAGTATAATTATAGTTATTTCTAACCTCTTTAATTGCCTTTCGCGTTTCTTCATCTGAATAACTAAAAGAAGAAAGTTGTTGTGATAGCGAATCAAATTCATTCTCAAACAATTCCAGTATCCGCACAAAATTGCTAGGATTCCCAACATCCATCGCGTTAGAGATGGTTTGTATGCTTGGTTTTGGAGCGTATTCTTTAGATTGCAAATAGCGCGTCACCACATTATTTTCGTTATTGGAAGCGATAAAATGAGCTATGGGCAAGCCCATCTTTTTAGCCAGCATCCCGGCACAAATATTTCCAAAGTTCCCACTAGGCACCGAGAAAACCAGTTTTTCCCGCTTTTCAGCTAATTGCTTATATGCAAAAAAGTAATAAAACATTTGCGGTAACCATCTGGCTACATTAATAGAATTCGCCGAAGTTAATTGTCGTTTTTCACTTATTTCTGAATCGGAAAAGGCTTTTTTCACCATATCCTGACAATCGTCAAAATTGCCATTTACTTCCAGGGCCGTGATATTTTGCCCCAAAGTAGTAAGCTGTTTTTCCTGAATTTCACTCACTTTTCCTTTAGGATATAAGATCACCACATCTATACCTTCTACTCCCAGAAATCCGTTAGCCACTGCTCCACCGGTATCCCCTGAAGTCGCTACCAAAACGGTGATTTTCCCAAGATTTCCCTTCTTCACAAAATGCCCAAGGCAACCGGCCATAAATCCCGCACCTACATCTTTAAAGGCCAAAGTGGGACCATGAAAAAGTTCCAGGGTTCCGGTATTTTCTGAAATTGGCACTACCGGAAATTCGAAATCCAGTGTTTTTTTTAGAATTTCCTGAAGTCCATCTTTTTCAATTTCTTTTCCTACAAAACTTTGTATGGTTTTATAAGCAATTTCCTCTTTAGAAAGTTTATCCAGGTTCTGAAAAAATTCTTTAGGTAATGCTGGAATTTCCTCGGGAAAGTAGAGGGCTTTTCCGGGTGCAAGACCTTTAACCACAGCACTTTCAAAAGAAACTTTATGGTTTTTATCGTTTAAACTAAAATATTTCATCTATTTATAATTTTATCCCCCAATAGCATTAGACCCGACTAATACTCAAGCCATGTTTGTTACTAATTGTTAGGTTCAGCATCTTGCTGATTTTATTGTGCTAATATTTTTATTCCTTCTGAATTGATTTTAGATAAATGCAGGTCGAAATCTATATTTTTATCCTGATAAAACTCCTGGAATTCGGTTTTTACTTTTTGAGCAACCACATCTCCTTTACACATGGCAAAAACCGAAGGGCCCGAACCTGAAATCCCAAAACCCAGTGCTCCATTTGCTGAAGCTAAAGCTTTAAGCTCATCGAAATAAGGAATCAAAATAGATCTTACCGGCTCAATGATTTCATCTTTCAAACTTCTCCCTAAGAGTTCGTAATCCTGGGTATAAAGCGCACTTACCAGCGCGGCCAGGTTTCCCCATTGGCTAATCGCCTTGGTCAATGCTACATTCTGCCTTATAATAGAACGAGAATCCCTTGTTTTAAGCTCAATTAAAGGATGCAAAACCAATATTCGTAATTCCGGCAAACTAGGTAAGCTCAATATTTCCAGAGGCTCATAGCTTTTTACAAGGCTGAAATCTCCCAGTAAGGCTGGCGCAACATTATCGGCGTGAGCATTTCCACTGGCAAGACGTTCCCCTTCCATGGCAAACTTTATCAATTCATTTGTTGAAAAAGGTTCTCCCAGCAATTTATTGATCCCAAAAACGGCTCCAGCAGCACTAGCCGCACTACTTCCAATTCCGCTGCCTGCTTTAATATTTTTCTTTATTTCTATATCAAAGCCCTGGTTTTCACCTAATGCATTTAATAAAGCTTCGGCAGAAACCCCAGCCACATTTTTATCAACTTCCAGGGGTAAATCCTGACCTGTAATTTTAGTTATTCTAAGCTTCTTTGCCGAGTTCTTAGAAATAATCATCTCATCTCCAACCCCATCTAAACAACATCCAAGAACATCAAATCCGCAAGAAAGGTTTGCTACTGTTGCCGGAGCAAAAAGTTTTATTTTATCCATAGCTCTACTTTTTTCCTATTCTTATCACATCAGCAAAGATCCCTGAAGCAGTAACCTCAGCTCCGGCACCTGCACCTTTTACAATTAAAGGTTGTTCTGGGTAGCGTTCTGTAAAAAACAATACTATATTATCGCTACCGCTCAAATTATAAAAGGGATGCTGGGAACCTACAGATTGTAAACCTACTACAGCTTTCCCATCTTCCAATTGCGCTACATATTTGAGTTGCTCAGATTTTTCTTCAGCAGCTTTATATATCTCCTGAAATTTTGGTTCGTCTTTCTTCAGCAATTCAAAAAAGTCATCGTTATTAGTGGTTGCCAAACTCTCTTCCGATAGGAAATCTTCACTTTCAATATCTTCCAATTCCATATCATAACCGCATTCACGAGCAAGAATTAAAATTTTACGCGCTACATCTACTCCACTCAAATCTATTTTAGGATCTGGTTCTGTATAGCCTTCTTCCATGGCCATTTCTACAGTTTTATAAAATGGCTCTTTCCCTTTATACGTATTGAACACAAAGTTTAAACTGCCTGAAAGTACCGCCTGAATCTTGGTAATCCTATCTCCAGAAGCGACCAAATTTTTAAGGGTGTCTATAATTGGTAAGCCGGCCCCAACATTGGTTTCATAAAGAAAAGATGCACCATACTCCCGAGCCAGGTTTTGCAGTTCCTGGTAATTTTCAAAACTATCTGCACAGGCAATTTTATTACAGGTAACAACAGAAACCGAATTCGCAAGGTACTCTTTATACCAGGCAGAAATGGAGGCACTTGCCGTGTTATCTATAAAAATGCTATTTCGCAGATTAAATGCATTTACCTTTTTAAAGAATTCAGCTTTATCGGCTTTCTCTCCTTTTTCCAGTGCTTCTTCCCAATTCTGTAAATCAATTCCATTTTCATCAAAAAGCATTTTTCTTGAATTTGAAAGTCCGTGTACGCGAACTTTCAACCTTAGATTTTCCAAAAGGAATTGTTCCTGCTTTTTTAATTGATTTAATAGTTTACTACCTACATTTCCGACACCGGTAATAAACAAGTTTAGTTCCTTAGATGGCACTTCAAAGAATTGTTCATGCAAAGTATTCAGCGCTTTTTTTACATCTTTTTTAGCGATGACTGCCGAAATATTTCTTTCTGAAGACCCCTGGGCGATTGCGCGAATATTAATATTATTATTCCCTAAAGAACTAAACATTTTTCCGCTTAAACCGTGATGACTTTTCATTCTATCACCAACCAGTGCAACAATGGCTACATTCTCTTCGATTGTTACCGGTTTAATTTTTTTATATTCAATTTCAACCTCAAAAGCTTCATCTAAAGCTTCTTTAGCTAATTGAGCTTCATCGTCTTTAACGGCAATACAAATACTGTGTTCTGAAGAAGCCTGGGTAATTAAAACCACATTGATATTTTCCTGAAAAAGAACCTCAAAAAAGCGTTTGGAAAAGCCGGGAATACCAACCATTCCACTTCCTTCAATATTTAACAGCTTTATAGAATCTATATGAGTAATCCCGGTAACCCAACGGAAATTCTTTTCTGAAGACCTGGAGATTAAGGTTCCATCTTCATCAGGTTTAAAAGTATTTTTAATTCGAATACTTATTTGCTTATCCAGCAAGGGCTGCAAGGTTGGCGGATAAAGTACTTTAGCTCCAAAATGCGACAGTTCCATCGCTTCCTGATAAGAGATATCTTTTAAAGGGTAAGCGTGTGGCACAATTTGAGGGTTGGCTGTGTACATTCCGTTCACATCGGTATAGATAAACACCTCTTTTACAGCTAAAGCTGCACCAAACAAAGCAGCAGTAAAATCTGATCCGCCACGCCCCAGGGTACTTGGCACACCTTGTTCATTTCTGGAGACAAAACCAGGAACTATATACAAAGACGCATCATTCTCAGTAAAATACCTATCTATATTATTATATGTTAATTGATAATTAACCTGAACTTTTTCGTTGGTGTTTTTACAAACAATTAATTCTCTAGAATCTACATATTGCGAGTTTACACCCAAATTTTTAAAATATTCGGCAATAATTATTGAAGATAAAATCTCACCAAATCCTGAAACTACATGTCGAGTTTTATTGGAAAGCTCGTTTAGCAAATAAACCCCTTCATAAAGCGTTTCCAGGCGATTAAGCTCGGTTTTTACTTTGCTTAAAATACTACTTTGGGCTTGTACAGGAATTAATTCTTTTACAGCTTGAAGATGGCGTTTTTCGTTTTCAACGAGCAAATCTTTATATGCAAGATCTTCATTAGAAGCCAGATCTGCCATTTTCAGCAAATTGTTGGTCACCCCTCCAAATGCAGAAAAAACTACCAGAGTCTTATCTTTTTTTAGATGTTTTTGAACTGTTTTAGCTACGAGTTTTATGCGCTCTGGAGATGCCAAAGAGGTACCTCCGAATTTAAGGACTTTCATAAGTCAAATTGGTTAAATTAGAATGATTGTGTTTTTAAAAAACAGGTGTGTACAGAAGTGCTATGTAGAATTATACCCCAAAAGGGGTAATACGAATAATAGTAGCGCCAAAAATGCCCAAGCTAAAAATGCCTGTTGCAATGTTGAAATGAATGTTTTCTGTAATCTTCATTTTTGACTTTATTCTGATGTTAAAAGTATATATTTTAAGGGGTAACACAAATAAAATTTACACTTTAGAGAAAGAATTATGAATTTCTTCTTATTCAACAAAAAAAATCCCGATTATTAAATTAATCGGGATTTTTTTGAGATGAATTATTAAATACTTAAAGATCACTTATATAACTTCCGTAGAGGTCTTTAAATTGAACGCCTTTGGCAAACCTATGTTTGCTCAATTTTTTAAATTCTACTAAAGCCCAAAGTAAAAATTCCTTTAAAAAGTAACTTTCCTTCCCTGAAATTTCCGGATGGTATTTTTTTATAAGGTCATTTAAAGGCTTTACCGAATCAAGTTTTTGTTTGTATTCTGCATCTGAGAGATCATCGGGTAACTCGAAACCACTTTGTTCAAAAAACCATTCAACCAAATCATCATAGGGCGTGGTTTCGTCTGGTCTTTGTAATTTTTCTATTTTAGGAAAATACTGCGGAAATAAAGTTTTTACTGCATCTCCAATTAATTGTAAAGCTACACTGGCAGCCCCTTCTTCTTCCCCTTCGTATACAAGTTCTACCTTTCCGGTAATTGACGGTACAACGCCAAGAAAATCGCCAAATCTCAATAGGGTTTCGTTATCTCCAGATTTAAGTGATCTTCTTTCTGCGGTGCTTAATAGATTCTCGTAAGCTGTTATACTTAACCTGGCGCTAATTCCGCTTTTTTCATCTATAAATTCACTTTCCCGGGCTTCAAAGCTAATTTGTTCAAGAAGATCTTTAGCCAGTTCGGGAACGTAAACCAACTCACTTTGCCTTTTATCAAGTTTAGCTTCCTGAGCGGTAATAGTTTTAGCAGTTTCAATATTATCAGGATAATGGGTTAGAATTTGAGACCCAATCCGGTCTTTTAGCGGAGTTACAATACTACCTCTATTGGTATAATCTTCGGGATTTGCAGTAAATACAAATTGCAAGTCTAGAGGTAACCTTAGTTTAAATCCGCGGATTTGGATATCCCCCTCCTGGAGAATGTTGAATAAGGCCACCTGGATTCTTGCTTGTAAATCTGGCAGCTCATTAATCACAAAAATACTTCTATTAGCACGGGGAATCATCCCAAAGTGAATTACACGGTCATCGGCATAACTCAATTTTAAATTTGCAGCTTTAATTGGATCTACATCTCCTATTAAATCGGCTACCGTCACATCTGGAGTAGCTAATTTTTCAAAAAATCGCTCTTCTCTATGCACCCAATCTATTGGAGTTTCTTCTCCCTTCTCTTTCACCAATTCCCTGGCGTATCGCGAAATTGGATTTAAAGGATCGTCATTAATCTCTGAGCCCTTTACAACCGGCATATATTCATCAAGCAAGTTAACCATTAAACGAGCTAATCTAGTTTTTGCTTGGCCTCTCAAACCCAGTAAATTGATATTGTGGCGTGATAAAATGGCTCTTTCCATTTCTGGAATCACGCTATCTTCATAACCATGAATTCCAGGGAAAGTTGGTTCATTTTTCTTGATTTTCTCAATTAAATTTTCTCTAAGCTCTTCTTTAATACTCCGACTTTTGTATCCGGATTTCTTTAATTCGCCTAGTGTATTTATACTTTCTATTTTCATATTTTTATTTTATTTCTCATTCAACCCTCCGACTGAATTTCTACGAAATCCAGCCACCTCCATTTTTAAAAGGGAGGAGCTTTATTTATTTTTAAAATTATCTGTAATATCCTTTAATACTGAAGGTAGGAAATCAAATACCATTTTATTTTCAAAACGGAGAACTTTATAACCTAAACCTTCTAAATATTTAGTACGTTTTAAATCTTTTTCTTCGGCAACGCTGTTTGTGTGTACTTCACCATTCAATTCAACAATTAATTTTTCTGAAGCACAATAAAAATCTACAATATAATTTCCGATACTATGTTGTCTTGTGAATCTCCTTCCTTCAAGTCTTTTGGCTTTTAAACAGTTCCACAGAAAAGCTTCAGCCCCAGTCATGTTTCCCCTTAGGAACCTACGGTATTCCTTTAATTCTTTGCGCGTGTGAATTTGTCCTTTCAACATCATCCTTTTCAATTGCTCCCTCTTTGGTAAAAGAGGGGAAGTTTTGGTTGCAAACCAAAAAAGGGGAGTTTGATTTTATTAATTCCCTCTAATTCTCTTTTTCCTATTAGTTTCGTAATCTTCAAAAATCATTTCACCTAAACCTTTAAGACCGGTGTAAAAAGCTTTCCCCTGATTTGCATAGGTAAACTCCCTAACAAATTGCATTAAATATGGATCTTGTGCAATCATAAAAGTAGTAATGGGAATATGTAATTTACGCGCCTGCCGCGCCATTGTATAACATTTTCCAAGAATATAAGGATCCAATCCCATACTGTTTTTATAATAAGAACCATCTCGCTCTCTCAGGCAACTAGGTTTCCCATCGGTAATCATAAAAATCTGGCGATTGGTACTTCGTTTCCTTCTTAAAATATCCATAGCTAATTTTAAACCGGCTACAGTGTTCGTGTGATAAGGACCGACTTTTAAATACGGGAGATCTGCAATAGAGACCGGCCAGGCATCGTTACCAAAAACAATAATATCCAGGCTGTCTTTTGGATACCTTGTGGTAATTAATTCAGCTAATGCCATAGCCACTTTTTTGGCAGGAGTAATACGGTCTTCGCCATAAAGTATCATACTATGGCTAAGGTCTATCATTAAAACGGTACTCATTCGGGATTTATAATGGGTTTCTTCTACCACCAAATCTTCTTCGGTCATATTAAAATCTCCAATTCCGTGATTAATTTGAGCATTACGCAGGCTTTCGGTAACCGAAATTTTATCGGGTGAATCCCCAAATTGAAATGCTTTAAAATCGCCGGTATGCTCATCTCCCCTGCCTACATGATTGGTTCTATGGCTACCGGAAGCACTTTTCTTTAAGTTTCCAAAAATTTGGTCTAGAGCCTGTTTTCTAATGGCTCGCTCGGTTTTGGCTGTAATTGCCATTCCGCCACCTTTATCATCACTTTCTTCTTTGATATAGCCCTTCTTTTTAAGGTCTTCAACAAAATCATCTAGTGTATAATCCTCGGTGCTTAATTTATATTCTTCATCAAGCTGTTTTAACCAATCTAAAGCTTCATCTAAATCACCTGAAGTATGTATTATCAATTCTTTAAAAACCTCAAATAATCTATCAAATGGCGATTTTTCAGGTGCTTCAAACTTATTAAAAACAAATCCGCTGCCCTGTCTGTAATCTTTCTTCTTCATAATCTTAAAATTACAGTATTTTGGGTAGAATTGGAAAATCTTTAGCTGCAACAGGAATTAAACTTATGTTAATCTACAAATTGGTGATCATTAGATTTCAGGTCTATATTGTTATTCTTTTCTTAAATACTTCAACAATTACTATAGAGTTCAGAGATTTGAAAGTCACAAAACATATTTTAGAAAATGAAAAGAATATTTTTAAGCATTTTTTGTCTGGGCTTGTTTTTTAACACGTATGCTCAAGATTCTCCCTACGAGACCAATGGTTGGAAAGATGGCTTATATATTGCCGGTGCTGTTGGCATAAATATCTTAGGATTCACTTTTATTCAAAATAAGGAGGCATTAACAGAAACTGAACTTCAAAAACTCAATAAAAACGATATCTGGGAAATAGATCGTTGGGCAGCCGGAAATTACTCTGAAGAAGCAGATGCGGTGAGTTATATTCCATTTTATGCTGCTTTAGGAATGCCCCTGGTCTTTTTACCGGGTAAAGCCGAAAGAAAGAATTTTGGCCAAATAAGCGTCTTATTTGTGGAAACCATGGCAACTACAGGAATCTTCTATACCATGACGGCGGGCTTAATAGACAAAAGCAGACCTCTTGTTTATAACAAAGACCTCCCTTTAGGTACACGTATAGAAGGTGGTGCCCAACGTTCTTTTATAGCGGGACATACTGCGGTAGCCGCTGCAGGAACTTTTTTCGCTGCCAAGGTTTTTAATGATTTTCATCCAGATTCTAAGGCTGTTCCTTATTTATGGGGAGGTGCTGTAGGAATATCGGCATTAATGGGATATTTGAGAACCAAAGCCGGAAAGCACTTTTTAACCGATAATATTGCCGGATTTATAGTAGGAGCTGCTAGTGGTATTTTAATTCCTGAATTACATAAAAAAGATAATGAAAATATTGATCTTTATCCCACTGCCAATTTTAATGTAAACGGCACAGGCATAAATACTAAGGGGCTTGCCCTTACTTATAAATTCTAAGCAAATTCTTTATGGAAATTTCAGAAATAATAATGCTGGTGGCTTGCGCAATTTTTTTAATTCCAAGCTTAGCATCTGCAACACGTTTTGATAAATGGTGGGTTCGCGCTTTCGATTTTCCGCGTCTTCAAATTTCCATACTTATAGGCCTGATAATTATTGTAGCTGTTATTGTTTTTGATTTTTCTGAAGTAATTCATTTTATCGCTATAGTCCTACTAATTATAAGTTTGATATACCAATTGGATAAAATTTATCCTTATACCTGGTTCGCAAAAAAAGAGGTGATGAAATTTGAAGATGGAGATTCTACAGATAATATCTCGATCCTTGTAAGCAATGTTCTTACACCAAATAAAGACTATCATAAACTTCTTGAAATTGTAAACAGAAGGCAACCGGATATGTTACTAACCCTGGAATCTGATGAGAAATGGGAAGAGGCGCTTAAAGACCTGGAAAAAGATTATAAATATCGTATAAAAGTACCCCAGGATAATCTCTACGGAATGCATTTATACTCTAAACTGAAATTAGAAGAAACCGAAATTAGATATTTAGTAAAAGACGATATTCCTTCTATTCACGGGTTTGTGCGTTTAGATGATAACTCAAAAATTAGGATTCATTGTATGCATCCCAGGCCGCCCAGCCCTTCTGAAGCCGAGACTTCTACTAACCGAGATGCCGAGTTACTGATGCTGGGAAGAGATGTAAGAAAGCAAGATGATAGTGTTTTGGTGTTTGGAGATTTAAATGATGTTGCCTGGTCTAGAACTACCAGGTTATTTCAAGAAATGAGTGGATTAATGGATCCCAGGATTGGGAGAGGTTTTTTTAATACTTTCCACGCCGATTATCGCTTTTTTAGATGGCCACTTGACCATGTTTTTCATAGCAACGATTTTACCCTGGTAGATATTGCCAGGGAAAAACATATAGGTTCAGATCATTTTCCTATGTATATTAAATTAAATTTTGAGCGAAAAGCGGAACTGGAACAAAATAAACCGGAAGCTGAAGAAGAGGAAAAAGATTGGGCTCAGGAAAAGATTGATGATGCTAAACCCCGGGAAAAAGGTGTTTAAACTCGCTCAAAAAAATGACTTATTTCTGGAATTTCTTTAATTTTTTCACAATCTGAAGAGGCTATAGGTTTTTCAATAAAAGCGCGAACCATACTATATTTTTCAGCTTCTTTTTTATCCTTACTATTAATTGAAGAGGTAACCATTACCACATGATAATTAGATTTTTCTTCATGGTTTTCTAAATAGTTTAGAAAGTCCCAACCATTCATATTAGGCATATTTATATCCAAAAAAATAAGAAAGTTCTTCTTTTCTTTTCGCTGTTCATTTAAGTAATCTAAAGCAACATCAGCTTTACTAAAACTAATAGGATTTGAAGCGATATCATGGTTAGTTATCATTTTTTGTTGAATAAAAACCACAATTTTATCGTCATCTACAATAATTACTTCAAGCATTCTAGAGGGTTTAGGGCAGGAGCTTAAAATTCTTCTTCAGTTTTATTAGTGATTTTTCTAATTACCTTATCAAGCTCTTCAGACGAATTTAAGATATTATCTATAATTTCCTCAATATTATCAAGGTTATTTCTTTGGTTCTTCAGCAAATCTATTAGCCCCATAATTCTTGCTAAAGGCGCCCTAACTACATGAGATTGTGTCCAGGCAATTTCCCGAAGCCTTTCGTTACTGCGTTCTATGGCATTAATATATTTTCTTCTCTCAGTAATATCTTGAATAGAACCAATGATTCGCGATGGTTTGCCCTCTGCATCTGTAATTACATAACTACGATCCAGAATATATTTATAGTTGCCATCGGCACATTTAAAACGATATTCAATATTCAGTAGCTTTTTTTGACTAGTGAATATTTCCTCAGTAGCATTAATTACACGTTGGTAATCCTCGGGATGCAGCCGTTCTTTCCACCATTCTCTAGAAGTATCCAATTCTTCTGAGTTATATCCAAAAATATCATACATCGCATTGCTAAATTGAAATGTGTCTTTTTCAATATTGTAATCGGTAATTAAGTCGGTGGTTGCTTTTGCCACAATGTCATAACGCTCCAAACTTTCCCTGAGCTCTTTCTCCTGAGTTTTAAAGCGAGTAATATCTCTTGATGTAGCAACTAAACCATTTACAGCGGGATCATCTCTTAAGTCACTTATAATTGTTTCTAACCAACGCCAGTTTCCTTTTCCATCTATATACCTATAAGGAGGTAGTTGATAAGATTTCACTTTTCCTATAAATTTAATCTTATCTTCTATATATGGACGGTCTTCTCTATGGATAAACTGAAATGCACTACTCCCTTGCAGTTGCTCTGGATTTACACCCAGAATATTCTTTGCACTCGGACTTATATAAGCATAATGAAAATTTTTATCTAAAATACTTATTACATCACTTCCATCTTGCACCAGAGCTTTGAATCGCTGCTGGCTATGTCTTAATTTTTCTTCGGACTTAAGTTTTTCTGTAATATTATGCGCCAGAGTAACACGTGCTTCACGCCCGCCAAACAAAATGGGATTGCTTTGTACCTCTATATAAAGCATTTCTCTATTCTTAGTGAAATGTTTCACCTTTATAAAAAAGAAATCATGTAAATTATTTTCTACCGTTTTTTCAATACTCTCTTCATCCTCCACCCAGAGATCTCTAACCGTCATTTGCATAAACTCTTCCCTGGAATAACCATACAATTCTATTGCAGCCTGGTTTACATTTAAAAACTCAAGGGTATTACGGTCTAAAACCCACATAGGTAATGGACTGGAGTCAAAAAGCGTTCGGTATTTTTCTTCAGATTCGTAAAGTTGCCGTTGCACCTTTTTTCGTTCCATACTATAATGGATACTTTTTGAAAGGTTTGAGGCATTAATTTCATCTTTAAGGAGATAATCGGAAACACCCCAGGAAAGTGTTTTCATACCATAATTCTTATTTGTATATCCTGTAAGCACTACCACTGGTGCTCCATTAGATAAAGCCAGGATTTCCTTAACAAGAACCTCAGGATTTTTAATATCTGGGAGGGATAGATCTAATAATATGGTATCGAAATTTGCAGAAGAAAGAAATTCCTTTGCTATTTTAAAGGTCTCAGCATGCTGTATTTCCAGGGCTGTATGTTCTTCAGAAAGATAATCTTCAATAAGAATAAAATCGCCAGGGTTATCTTCTATAACTAATACTTTTAATTGCCCGGACTTTTTTCTCATTTAAAATTATTAAAATAACAACGTAAAAATCATAAAACTGAATACATTAATGTATATCAGGTTAAAAAACCTAAAAAAATTTATGAATAAAAATCAGTATTTAGTAAATATACTAAAATTGTTTTGGGATCGTAAAATAAAAGCTACTCCCTTTGCCAAAAGTTGAATCTACCCAGATATCACCACCAAAATTATCTACAATCTTTTTGCATATTGCTAAACCAATTCCTGTTCCCTTATATTCACTACGTTGGTGTAAACGCTGAAAAATTATAAAAATCTGTTCTCTGAATTCTTCTTCGATACCTATTCCATTATCCCTAATTTCAAACTCCCAATGTTTCTCCTTTTCTAAAGATGAAATATTGATTTCGGGAGTCCGCTCTTTTGAAGAATACTTTAAGGCATTTTCTATTAGATTTGAAAATAATTGTTTTAGGAGTGGCTCTTCAACTTTCAATTCTGGGAGTGTGCCTATTTCAATCCCGGCATTCTTCTCTGTTATACTTCTTTTCTGAAGTAATAAGACTTCAGCAACCAAATGCTCAAGATTTATCGCTGTAACTTTATGCGGTATTCTCCCTACCCTTGAATATTCAAGTAAATCTAAAATTATTTGTCGCATCCTGATGGCTCCATCATTGGCAAAATAAATATACTGTTGTGCTTTCTCATCCAGCTCGTGCTCATATTTTTTCTTAAGTTGAGCCAGGAAACTAGTGATCATTATTAGAGGCTCCTGAAGATCATGAGAAGCTATATAGGCAAATTGTTCTAGCTCTTTATTAGATAATGACAATTCATCTGCATGTTCTTTAAGTGCCTGGTTTAATTCTTCTAAAGATTTTTCTTTCTCTTTAATTTCAGAAATATTCCTGGAAATTCCTACCAGTCCCTTTTTATTATCTCCAAAGCTAAAGGGCACTTTGGTTAATAGTGTATATTGTTTTTCACCATTAAAATTATGAATTATTTTTTCACGATTTAATACCGGAGTACCACTATCCATAACCCTGGTGTTATCTTCAAGTATCTCATTAGCTTCTTCCTTATCTAAAAATTCTGCAGCGGTTAAGCCTAAACTTTTTTGTTCGTCCTCAACACCTAAATAATTTTTATAAAAACTATGATTGGTTAAAATAGTTTCATGCTTTTCGTTTACTACAAAAATATGATCTGGGATATAATCTATAATTGCCCGAAACATATTGCGATCTTCCAAAAGCTTTTGTTCCATACTCACTTGTTGGGTAATATTCTTAGCTATACCATAAACCCCAACTATTTTTTTATTTACATATATAGGAAAGTTGGTGACATCCAAGACCTTCCTTGTTCCTTTTAAGCCTATAAAATTTGTTTGATACCGCTGTACTTCTCCTAGAGTCGCCTTAGCAAAATACTCCATAACCCGCACTTGATCATCTTTGGGAATTAATGGTAAAAAGCTCATCTCCATTAATTTTTCGCGGGAAGTTTCTCCAAGTCTTGCGGCGCTTTCATTAAGACTTAGAAAATTTCCCTGTAGATCAAAAGAATAGACTGCATCAGGATTATATTCAAACAGCGATTGAAAAGCTTGTTTGTTGTTTTCAGCAATTAATTCCTGTTTTTTTCTTTCTGAAATGTCAATAATAGTTGTGCTGGTTCTCTTTTCACCTTCATTATTGGTATAAATAACCGAATGTACCTCACAAGGAAAAGTCTCGCCACTTTTTCGAACTCCTATTAATTCGCTTCTTAACTCACCCGCCTTATTCCTATGCTCCACCGCATTATCTAAGTTGATATTTTTCTGCATTATATGTTCCCGATGGAGACCTGTCATTTCTTTAGCGGAATAACCAAACATCCTGCAAGCAGCTTTATTTACACCTATGATAGGGCCTGATGGATCGGTGAGAAAAATAGCTAGAGAGGAGTTCTCCAGAATATTTTTTAATTGAATTATATTTTCAGATGAAGTAGTATCCCTAGAAGAAACAACTTTTATGCTTAGTGAATAGTTTTTAATATTTCCCCCATCATCTAAACAGGGACTGCTAAAAATCTCTAAATTTTTAGTTTTTGAGAAAGTAAAAATATTATGAAATACACCTCCATTTGCTTCAAAATTATATTGGAATTCACTCCAAATCCCCGAAGGCAAAATTTCCTTTAAATTTAACTGTGCACCTGGAGATTTTTTAAAAGTAACTTTTAAAAAATCTTCTGCGGAAGTATTCCAGCTTATAATTTCAAAATTCCCGTCAATTTTTAAAACCGGTATCGCTATGTTTTTCATTGAGACGCAGTTTGAATTTACGGTTCCTTTTTATAAAAACGATTTAGAAATAAAAATGCCGGCACCAAAATTAGGACCCTCAATTTCACTAAAATCACCTCCTAGCTGAAGATTTAAGTTTACTACATTTTGAAGTAAATTTAAGTCTAGATATGTAGAAAGTATATGTTGTCCATTGGTATTTGCACTTCCTTTCCCACCATAATTTTTTCTAAAACTCCCCAGAAATCTATATGGAATTTTATTAAAAGCCATCCCACTTAAACCTATATGATGTGCAAGTATTTTATTGTTGCTTATACGAAATCTATCTGGCCCAAGGGTAATAAATGGAAGCCCCAGCACCCTATTTTCATAAGTCCAACCAGATCTATATAGATTATTATTAAAATAATTATCCTGCCCGTCTGTAGTTGGGGTATTCTTACTTTGGTTTTTGGTATAGTAGAACTCATACATTACTGCACTAACCCAGGCATTTAAGGGAGCCGTAGGGTCTTCTATAAAAATACCATACCGGCCATCAGGTGTGTTTCTAAGTAAACTTCCAGAGCCATCTTCGAATAAATGATTATAAATAAGCTCAATATTATAACCGGCTAATATAGTTTTGATATTTACCTCATAACTACCAAGATGATTTCCTAAACCATTGATTTCCTGTTCAGAAATTCCATCTCCGGTATCTTCTCCTGCTCCTCTCCCGGTTACTGCCCTGGTATAAGCCTCAAAATCAGAAGGAAGATCCCCGAATTCGGGATGTGTGCCGCCCCATTGTACAAAGTGTCTCAACCCAGCTGAAATTTGAAATTTAGGTGATGATCTATAAACTAAATGGAAGCTTTTATGATGAAGCCTGGTGTTTTCTACAAAACGCTCATCATCCATAAGATATTCTTCAAATGAAGCCTGGAAGCCAAGTCCGCGATTATTTTTAAAAAATATAGGGCGTGTGGTAAAAAGTCGAATTCCAGGAAGCGGTCTGGCGTTTAAAGACCATAAAACACTCTGGTTGCTGGCACTTAAGCCTCGGTATAATTCCTTTCGCTGTTTACGACCGGCCACAATTCCCAACCAGGAATTATTAAAAGCTAAATAGGCTTCATCTAACTGGAGTTTATCGGAATAACCGTCCTGATAAAGTGCTCCCAGCCCAAACTCTAAATTAGAATTTTCGGAAAGCTTATAAAATCCTTGGGTGGTAATAAAACCGGAAAAATTGGTGCTTTCATCTACTCTTCCTCTTTGATTGGTATGAAACCAAAAAGGGGAGTTATCATCGCTATACAATAATCCGGTTGCGTTTACTTGTCCACTAAATTCAATATTTTGTGCTTGGACATTTAGGAAAAAGGAAAAAAATAATAATGCTAGTAAAAGATGTTTCATAAGTAGGCGTTAAGACTTTTTAAATATGCTTAATTCGATTTAAAAATATGTAATTTTATGCTTCTAAAACTTAGAAATGCTATCCATTTTTCAGAAAAAATATTTTTTAGCCGATTTGCTGGAAGGTTTCACCGATTTCCATAATCACTTACTGCCGGGTATAGACGATGGGGCTAATACTGTAGACGATTCTATAGCCATGATTAAAAAGTTTAATGAATTTGGGATCACTAATTTTGTAGCCAGCCCTCACGTGATGGGCGAGTTTTATCCTAATACTCCCGAAACCATTATACCGGCTATGGAAAAGCTAAAAAAGGAGCTACCAAAAGGAAATTCAATTAAAGCTGGGGGCGAATATATGATGGATCAATTTTTAATAGACCAACTGGAAAAAGACAATGTACTGACAATAACAGACAACTATGTTTTAGTAGAAATGTCTTATTTTCAGGCGCCTATTAATTTAGCTGAAATTCTATTTAAAATTCAGAATACCAACCTAAAACCAATACTTGCACACCCAGAACGTTACGCTTTTTATCACGACAGCAGTTTTGATAAGTATAAAGATCTAAAAACGAGAGGATGTAATTTCCAGTTAAATATGTTATCCCTTACTCCTCACTATGGGAAAGGAATTCAAAAAAAAGCCTTACAATTACTTGAAAATGGGATGATAGATTTTATTAGTAGCGATGTGCACCGAATGGAACACCTGGAGAAAATTGGGAATATAAAATTAAAGAAGAAGCAAATCAATTCCCTTGAGCCAATAATTGAAAAATCCAAAGCCTTATTTTAATAAACAAAACTTTGGATTTACAATTCGATATAAAATTTAGAATGTATATCCCCTTTCACTCATAGAAATGAATTTATGAAAAAATCGTCATGCTGAACTTGTTTCAGCATCTAACACAATAGTACCTACCACTCAACTTAGACCCCCGAATAAATTTCGGGGCAGGCTCTGAAACCAGTTCAGGGTGACGTTAACATTTTAAAGTATAACTGTTTACGGATATTCAAAAAATTTAGCTTAGGAAACCCTATTTATTTCTGAACATCCTGTTCTTTATTCGCTGCCAGCGAGACTCTTTATCAACTCCATAACCATATCCGTAGCCATAAGAATACCCATACTTAGCTCCATAAGAGAATTTTGAATAATCTACATCATTTAGAATAATGGCAGGGCTCTTAAGTTTTCCTTGTTGCTTCAGCTCTTTAGGAAAATCAAGCATCTTTTTATCGGTAAAATCTGCTCGTACCACGTATAAAGTGGTATCAGCGAGTGGACTTACCAACAGGGTATCTGTCACTATCATTGTTGGAGCGGTATCTACTAATACAAAATCATAAACTCCGGCTGCATATTCCAGTAAACTCTCCAATCGGTCGTTCATTAGTAGTTCTGCAGGGTTAGGGGGAATAGGCCCTGAAAGAACCATATCTACTTTTATTCCGGCTTCTTTTTCTACAGAAATAATCTCATTTTCAGACACTTCAAAATCGTATAAATAATCGGAAAGGCCTTTAGGAGCCGTATCACTTATCTCGCCATACCTATGTAGTTTAGGGTTACGAATATCTGCACCTACCAGTAAAACTTTTTTACCGGTACTGGCCAGGGTACGCGCCATATTATAGGAGACAAAAGTTTTTCCTTCTCCTTTAATCGTAGAAGTTACAAAAATAACTTCTCCCCTGTCTTTATCCTTATTCTGAAACAAATAGGCAAGATTTGTTCGCAAAATTCTAAATGATTCAGCCAGAGGCGTACGATCGTTCAATTCTATTCGTTGATTTTGTTCTCCGCCAATACGTGGCACTTCCCCAATAAATGGGATATGCCTGGTTAATCCGCTCAATTCTCCCTTATGATGTACTTTAGTATCCAGCAAATTTTTAAGGAAAATTATAAGAATTGGAATGATTAGTCCAATTAAAAAACCTCCAACTAAAATAAGCCAGGGTTTAGGATCTACAGGAGCATTATTGGTAAAAGGATCATCAATAACACGGGCAACTGAAGCAGTAGCGGCAAATGAAATAGCCGCCTCTTCTCTGCGCTGTAAAAGAAATAAATATAGCTGCTCTTTTATTTGTTGCTGGCGTTCAATACTGCGCATTCCTTTTTCAAGACCAGGGAAATTACTGAATTGTCCCTGTGCAACATTTCCCCTTTGATTAAGCTCTCTTAACCTTACATTAAGTGAACGCCTGGTACTTTCAATATTCTCAAAAAGGTTATCTCTTAGACTATCCAGTTGTTGAGTGATTGTTTTTACAATCGGGTTACGTTCCGTACCTCCTTCAAGGTACATATTACGCTCCATAATTAGGGTATTGTAAGAATTCACAAGGCCTGAAATTCCACCTTCACTAATACCTACATCGGGTAGTAATTCATATTTACCTTGGTTTCTTAATAAGTCTTCAACCGAACTCAAGAGTTGAAGCTGAGTCTCTAAATTAAAAACCTCCTGTTCGGCAGCCGTAAATTTGGACTGGAACTGTGCAGCACCACTACCAACATCCATTATTTGATTATCCCTTTTAAAATCAGCGATATTCACTTCTACAGAATCTAATTCGGTAGTGATCATCTCCAGTCTATCCTGAATAAACTTAGTGGTGTTTTCAGCTACTTCCTGTTTATCTTTAACGCCTTCTTCATTAAAGCGTTCCATCAATTTACTAAGAAAATCCTCAGATTTTTCGGATGTTTCCTGAACTAGACTTAAAGCTAAAATATCCTTAGCCTGACCTTTTTGAGCTATTTGTAATTTTGCTATATAATTTGCGGCTACAGCTCTTAGCGGCTGAATGCTTATATTTACAGATCTAGTCTTCCTAAAAGTTCCCTCTTCTTCTCCCGACTTTGGTAAAATTGTGAATTGGATGTCACCCAACTTAATTACTTCTCCAATATTATGATTTTCTGAATATCCACTGGACTCTTCTTCCAGTTTAAATGAAGTATCTGAAGTTGGAGTAACAATAAGATTTTTTGAAATAGAATGAACAATACTATCAGGGGTAATAAACTCAATTAAAACAGGACTTGATTTATAAGCTTCTACAGTAATTACATTTCCCTCAATAAAATAACTAATGTTATGATTTAACTCATCAACTACACTCTCTACAAGTTGCTTAGATTTTAATTTCTCTATATGGTTTTGAATTCCATCATCCTCTAAAGAGAAAATAGCTCCTCCCCCAGAAGGAGTTGCATTCATCGCATTTTTCTCCTGGTCGTCTACAATCATCATTGTAGCTTCAGTTCTATATTTTGGAATAGTGTACCTGTTATATAAATAAGCTATTAATCCTCCAATAAGGAAACCTAAAAAAATCCATTTCCAATAGGCCAGGTACTTAAAGAGTTCCGCTTTTAAATCGAAGTTAGATTCTTCTCTCTCTTCGTTAAAATCGTTTAATTCTTCCATCTATCTTGTGAATATAAAAATTAAACTTAATGTTGAACTAACAAGACCTAAAATAGCTCCTGGACTTCCAAAAAATCCGGCAGATTTCATTCTGGCGTACGTGGGTTCCACATATACAATATCATTTTGTTTTAAATAATAATACGGACTGTCGAAAAGATCAATTTCTGTCATATCTATGAAGCCAACAGATTTCACACCATCTACCTCTCTTATAACTCTTATATTCTGTCGTTTTCCCGTATAACTCACATCACCACTCATTGCCAAAAGCTCAGGCATAGTAATTCTACCATCGGTAATTTGAACTCGACCCGGATTACCAACTTCCCCCAGAACCGTAACATTAAAATTCACAATTCTAACATCCACAACAGGATCTCTAACATATTCCGCAATTTGTTTTTGTAGCTTTTCCTGAATTGCGGTGCGCGATAGACCCTCTACTTCTACCGTACCTAATACCGGGAAGTTTATTGTGCCTTGTGGACTAACCAAATAACCAGTTAAAGAAAGGTTTTGGCCACCTCCTCCACCAGATTGGGCGCCTTGTTGATTCATTTGAAATGGAGCTACTATTTCTTCATTTACCGAAGAAGAAGAGACGTTAATTCTTAACACATCATTTCGTTCTATTTTCGGTTCATACTCCAGCAAATTCACCTGTCCCTCTAATTGTTGAACATCATTAAAATATACCACCTGATCTTTGGTAGCACAACTTGAAACAATAATACTTAAAATAAGAAACCATCCCAGTTTCCTCATTGATTTGAACATGCAGTTGTTTTTATTCACTTATTACTTCTTCTTTTGTATCAAGACTCTCAAATAATGAATTGTTACTCTTAAATTCAGGAATGAGAATTTTCATTTTTTTCACCATCTTTTCAGCATTTAATGAATTAGCAGATTTAATGATTTTTTCAATCTTCTCCTTTATCAATTCATGATCCCTCACTACTTCCTGGCCTATCATAATTTTCTTATGATGCGTAGGTAGTGTTTTGCATTCATCATTCAGTAACTCCTCATAAAGCTTTTCACCGGGCCTTAAGCCTGTGATTTTCACTTTAATATTCTTATTTGGATCGTAGCCGGCAAGTTTAATCATTTTTATGGCCAAATCCATAATTTTCACCGGTTCTCCCATATCAAAAATAAAGATCTCTCCCCCTTTCCCCATAGCGCCAGCTTCAAGAACCAATTGGCAGGCTTCCGGGATAGTCATAAAATATCGTATAATATCAGGATGGGTAATAGTTACCGGCCCTCCTTTTTCTATTTGCTTTTTAAATAAAGGAACTACAGAACCATTGGAGCCAAGAACATTTCCAAATCTGGTGGTTATAAATTTTGTGGTATTTGAATCTCCTTTGATTTTAGAATGATAAAGCGACTGCACGTACATTTCAGCAGCTCTCTTTGAAGCTCCCATAACGTTACTTGGGTTCACTGCTTTATCTGTAGAAACCATCACAAAATGTGAAATCTTATACTTTAAGGAAAGATCAGCCAGGTTTTTAGTGCCCTGGATATTAACAAAAACCGCTTCATGCGGATTTTCTTCCATTAAGGGTACATGTTTATAGGCTGCTGCGTGGTAGACAACATCAATATTCTGATTCTGAAACATAAGCTCTAAACGCTTAAAATTACCTACGTCACAAATAATAAATTTGCAATTTAAATCCGGAAACTTTGCATTTACCTCTAGACTTAAAGAATGAAGCGGTGTTTCGGCCTGATCAAGGATAATTAGTTTCTTAGGATTATACTGCGCTACCTGTCTTACAATCTCGCTCCCTATAGAACCAGCGCCACCTGTTACCAAAATGGTTTTTCCCGTTAGTTGCTCTATTTTATTTTCGGGATGAAGCCTAATAGGTTCACGTTCCAGAAGGTCCTCAATTTGCAGAGATTTTACTTTTTTCGCTATGGGTTGTGCGTCTTCACCCCAGGTTGAAACAATAGGTGCGTTAAAGACTTTAATATTATTTTCAAGACAGTCTTCTACAAAATTGAATTTTTCCTCAGCAGTAAAATTATTTTCTGAAAGAATTATAGCTTCTGCATCTAAAGATTCAACCGCTTTATGAATTTTAGAAGAGTAATTAACAACAGGTTTATCAAGCAACCTTATACTTTTATTGTGTTTCTCATTAGTTAAAAAACCAACTATTTTAAATCTTCTTGGAATCTCTATATCTAGCGCACCAGCAATAGAAATAGCGTTTTCATCAGATCCAAGAATAACCGCCTTTAATATATCTTCATCTCTACTTACTAATTTAAAATACTCATAAATCTGTTTTACACCTAATCTAAATAGAAATAGCAGGGAAAAAGAAATACATAAATTAATAAATAAACCACCAACCAAAAATATTTTTTCACCTATAATATAATAGTTTATATAATTGATAAACAACAAAGTAAAAAATGAACTCATGGTAGCCATAAGTAGCTTTAGAGCATCTATATTGGAAGAATACCGAATAATGCCAGCGTAAGTTTTAAAAACATAGAAATAGAAAATATGAACAGCTATTACGATAAAAGCTTTATCATAAAAACTAAGAATAGTATAATAATTTGGGGTAAGATCTACAATAATTAAAACCGTAAACAACGTAGAAATAGTAACCAAAGACAGGTCTATTAAATAGACCGCCCACCTGGGTAAATATTTAATATTCCTTAAATCGAGGGCGTTATCGGTACCCGAGAGTATATTTCTTAATATCTTACTTATTTTATCTCCCATAATTATTTAATTGATAATCGAGATTAAATGCTTCGAGGCTTGCCTCTATATCAAAAAAAATCCATTAATACCTTTTGGGCTTAACCCAAAGGCAGTTTACTTCTGTTGTTTAAAACAGGATAAAATTCCCGCCTTTATTCTATCTTTTTCCTCCGGGCCCAAATTAGATCCCGAAGGCAAACAGAGACCGTTCTCAAATAAATTTTCTGCTACCAAATCTCCATAAAAAGGAGCATTTTCAAAAACCGGTTGTAAATGCATGGGCTTCCATAAAGGTCTGCTTTCAATATTCAATGCTTCAAGATGCAAACGAAGATCTTCACGACCTATTCCCGCGGTCTTTTTCTTATTAAGAGTCACTACACTTAACCAATGATTTGAAAAATAGTCAGTATTTGGAGCTGTATGAACCATAACACCTTCAATTTCAGAAAACAAATCTACATAAAAATCGTGCATTTCTCTCCTTGCACTTACTCGTTTATCTATCACTTCCATTTGGCCGCGCCCTATTCCGGCTGATATATTGCTCAACCTATAGTTGTAACCTATTTCACTATGTTGGTAATGAGGTGCCGCGTCTCTTGCCTGTGTAGCCAGAAAAACAGCTTTATCTTTGGTTGCTTTATTTTTAGTAACTAAAGCACCCCCTCCAGAAGTAGTGATAATTTTATTCCCATTAAATGAAAGTATCGCATAATCAGAAAATGTTCCACATTTCTGCCCTTTATAAGTACTACCCAAAGCTTCAGCGGCATCTTCAATAACCGGGATATCAAACTGAGCAGCTACTGCATTAATCTCATCTACTTTATAAGGCATTCCGTATAAATGTACGGCTATTATCGCTTTCGGTTTTTTTCCTTTTGAAACCCTATCTTCAATCGCTCTTTTCAAATGCCTGGGGCAAAGATTCAAGGTTTCCTCTTCACTATCTATAAATATGGGAGTAGCTCCTAAATAAGCAATAGGATTTGCTGATGCAGCAAAGGTCATGCTTTGGCAAAGCACCTCATCACCGGCTTTTACACCTAGCATCACCAAAGCCAAATGTAAGGCGGCTGTCCCCGAACTTAAAGCTGCTACAGAAGCCCCCTCGGCCCCCTCCTGGCCTCCCCCTAAGGGGGAGGAATTAAGATATTTTTTTATATCTTCTTCAAAACCGTTTACATTGGGGCCTAATGGGGCTATCCAATTTTGTTCAAAAGCCTCGTTGACGAATTTTTGCTCACTTCCGCCCATGTGTGGAGAGGATAGCCAAATTTTATCTTTATTCATTCAAGTATTTTATTATTTTTCCAGGATTGCCAACAACGACTGCAAAGTCCGGAACATCTTCAATAATTACAGCACCGGCACCTATAGAGACCCATTTACCAATTTTAACCCCCGGAATAACCGAGGCTCCGGTACCCACCTGAGTACCTTCAGCTATAGTGACATTTCCCGTAACTACAGCGTTTGGTGCTATATGCACAAAATCCTGAAGCTGCACATCGTGTTCAACAACCGCTCCAGAATTTATAATACAGTGTTTTCCTATTTTAGAACCGGCGTTAATAATAGCTCCTGGCATTACCACAGTTCCCGCTGCCATTTTAATATTATCTGAAATTATTGCACTAGCATGACTCACAGCTTCGGAAATCATCCCGGTAAACCTACGGGCAACTTGTTTTCTAATCACATTATTTCCTATAGCTAAAACTGATGGAATTTTCAGTTGATCTTCATTAGGTTTGTGTGTTACCTTAAAGCTAAGAAATTTTTGAATTTCCTGGTTATCATCAAACACAGCGTCTATTTGAATATTCCTGCTTTTTAATATATCAAAAACGACTTTCCCATGACCGCTGGCTCCGTAAATATTCATGCTTAATTTTTACCGTTAAATGCTTCTGTAGTTGCCATATTAGCTGTATTTATTCCTTCAGAAATCAATACTTTTTTTATTGTTCTGAATATAATTTTCAAATCCAAGCTAAAAGATAGGTTTTCCACATACCAAACATCATACTCAAACTTTTTGGTCCAACTAATGGCATTTCTACCATTTACCTGCGCCCAACCGGTAATTCCAGGTTTTACATTATGTCTCTTTCTTTGCCTTTCAGAATATAAAGGTAAATATTGAGGTAATAAAGGCCTGGGACCTATTAAACTCATATTCCCTTTTAAAACATTTATCAACTGCGGAATCTCATCTATAGAGGTTTTTCTAACGAATTTCCCAACCGCTGTTAACCTCTTTTCATCAGGAAGTAAATTTCCATTTTCATCCTTCTCATCAGTCATCGTTTTAAACTTAATGATATTGAAAATATGCCCATTTTTTCCCGGTCTTTTCTGAAAGAAAAAGGGTTTTCCGTTATTCGCCAAAGCTAATAAAATTGTGATAGGAATTAATAACGGACTAAGCACTAATAATGCCGTAAAAGCTATAAAAAAGTCGAGAATGTTTTTTAAAAAATGCCTATACATGTAAGTACTTTGGACCTTATTATTAGATATTTTTTTAGCCGTGCAAAATTATGACTTTATATACAGCTTCTCCAAGCTTTTATATTCCTTTAACAGAATTTGCCAAAATTCTTTGCGCTCATAATATTTGCAGATCTCATCCCTGGCATTTGATGAAAGCCTATTGGTATAATTCGTATTCTCAACAAACAACTCCATAGCAGAGAATAAAGCAGAGGTATCTTTAACCGGAATTATAACCCCATTAATGCCTTCTACAATAATCTCGTTACACCCATTAATATCGCTTACTATGGCCGGAAGGTTCATAGCGCCGGCCTGCATCACTACATTTGGAAAGCCCTCGCGATAACTTGGAAAAGTCAGGGCATTAGCAATAGCAAAATATGGACGGACATCCTCCTGGTACCCCGTAGTGATAATTTTTTCGTGGTTTTTTATACTATTAAACGTATCTTGATTTAATGGATCCAGTTCTTTTTCAAAAGGCCCTACCAGCAGCAAGGAAATATTCTGATTTTTCTTTTGGAGCTTTTTAAAGGCATCCACCAATTCATTTATTCCTTTTTCACTAACCAATCTTCCAATAAAAATAAACACAAAATCATCCTGAGGAATCCCAAGTGACTGTCTTTTATTTATCTTCTGGTCCTCTTTAAAGCTGTATGGATCAAAGTATTTGGTATCAATTCCATTAGAACTTCCCTTTCCAAGCACTTTTAATTTATTCTTCTCAGTAAAACCTTCCTTAAGGATAATCTCCTTTAGGCCACGAGAATTCGGGTAAACTTTTGTAGCCAACTTATAGGTGAATTTCTCTACCTGATCTAAAATCACTCTCTTAGTCCCGGTAGTTTCCATAAGCGGTAGCCCGGCTACTGTATGTAAGCGCAAAGGCACTCCAGCTAGTTTAGCGGCCAACATACCGACAATCCCCGCCTTTGGTGTGTGTGTATGAACAATTTCCGGATTTTCCTTTTTAAAAAATTTATACAGCTTCCAAACTGCTTTTAGATCTTTTACCGGGGTAATGGCCCGGGTCATTTCAACCCAAAAAGTGTCTACTTTATTATTTTTTCCATATTTCTCGAGCCTTTCCATCTCTGCAGCAATAGCGGTAACCTTATAATATTGACTCATATAAGTAAGCTGCCCTTCTAGTAGTTTTTCTAAGGAAAGGGGAATGGTGGTAATGCGAATGAGTTTTTTAGGCATGGGATATAATAATTTGCTGCAAAAGTAATATTTCCAAAATATGAACTAGCCGCCTTCCTAAAGTTTTTGGAGATTGTTTAAAATTCTTTCCGCGTATTTATCCCAGGTAAAATTATTCTCAACTTTTTTTATCAAATTTTGTTTGTTGCTAAGCTTAGTTCTCAAAACGTCATCGTTCATAATTCTCTCCATTTCTAGTTTTAAAGAATCTTCATTAGCTCTGGTGATTAATAAATCCTCATCTGTCTTAAAAGAATTTTGTATAGATGGAATATTTGGAGCAATAACAGGTAAACCGGCAGAAAGGTATTCAAAAATCTTTAAAGGATTCATATATGGGTTTGCATAATGATGAACTGCCACATCAAAACAATTAATATGAGCATTAATATTTTTATGATTTAACCAACCAGACATACTTGTTTTATCGGTTAATGATAGGTAATTTATCCTTTGTTTAATTTTATTAAAAGCAGGTCCATCTCCAATAATAATTAAAAATAAATTTTCATGTTTTTTCTGCAAATCATAAAATGAATTAATAAGAATCTCCATTTTTTTATGATGATCTAAAGTGCCAATATATCCAAAAATAAAAGCACCTTTAGGATAACCTAATTTTAAACGCAAATCGTTTTTATTAGAAATAGGGAAAAACTTGGCAACATTAGTTCCATTATGCACAACAATATTTTTATTCGGATTGAAATCTAAACCCATTATATTTTTTCTGGAAAAATCGGAAATAAAAATATTTAAATCTGTTTTTAGGTAAGCTTTGTATTGCAATTGAAGAAAGTATTTTTTAAAAGCAATATTTTTATAATTTTCATCAAAAGGAGAGCCATTAATCTGTGCACAAATGAGGAGATTGGGAAACTTTTTCTTTAGAATACTAATTTGTAAGAAATTGGAGTCTATTCGAATTAGTAATACATCAGGTTTAAACTCTTCTACCTTTTTAGTTAAACCTTTTAAATAAAAACGGTTTCTTCTAAAAAATGATAGCGTTTGAAAAAGTCCGGAACGTCTTAAAATATCTCTAAAGGTAATTTTTCCTTTCTTATGAACCGCTAGTCTTTCATGTTTTTCAGGAAATATTTCAATAGCTTCTACAGCAGAAAACTTTTTTAAATGCCTATGCAATTCTATAGATTGAATGCTACCACCATGTTTAGCGAAGTATGAAGTAGTATAAAAAAGTATACGCATAATTAAGTTATAAGTTTTCTTAATCGGGAATCTAAAATTATTCTCTTATTGCCAGAGTTTTGTACTAGATTTTTAAAAACCTCAAACTCTACATCTGGATCGTGAATACCTTGTTTTTCTATATGGCGCTTATTCGATATTGTATCTCTAAGGTCATCACGATATCCTGGTAAATATGGGCTCTTAAAAAAAGTGAAACCGGTTAAGTATAATTCTTTACAATCTGTATTTAACGCACTATAAATAGCCGAAAACCCAACAGTAGGCTGAAAACAACCTAATTCTTTTGTTATTTTTTTATATAACCTAGGCGAAAGTATATAAGTTTTCTTTAGCTTCAAGTGTCTCTTATAAAAATTAAGATGTGCTTTCAATCCCTTACTATCTGAATTTGGATGCACTAAATTTTGAATCCCTAATTTTTTAAATTCTTTAAAATTTATAGGGCCTCCACCACTATAATTATTTTCGTAAAAACTATGAAATAGATAGGTGAATTTAGAGCCTAAATAATCAGCATTTTCTTTGTTCCAGACCAATGCCGACTTGTTTATTCTGATTACAACATCAAAAGAATCAATATAATCACCATTCTTTTCATCAAAAACCGAATCGGCGGCTCCTATAATGGCCACTCTTTTATCCTTTAAATGCCGTTTTAAATTAAATATCCTTAACGACAAAAACATTAAGATTAGTGCGTAAAAAGTTTTTATTAATTTCAAGTAAAGCTTTTTATATATACAGCATTCAGGTTTTTTAAATCCGGATTGTTATATCCGTAAAAATCGATACTATTTAAATTTGCTGCCTCAAAATCATTCATAGAATCGCCTATTAAACAAATATTTTCGGGCGCGTACCCGTATCTTTTAATCAAACTCCTTACCAATTCTATTTTTGGAGTTGGCGAGCCCTCTATACTTTTAAAGTATTGGGAGATAATTAGTTTATCACATAAAAAATTTAATTCATTGTTATCTGAGCCTGAAACAATATGCATATTAAAATTTGACTTGTTCTCTTTTATAAAATTTATAGTTTCTAAAATCAAATTATTTTTTGAAACCAATTTTTTTCTCATTATGTCAGAATAACTTTTTGCAAGATTACTCAATTTTTCTTCACTTACATCTTCCTTTCTAATTTCTTTAAAGAAATAACGAAATTTCACATAACGTGATAGACCTCCATTTACTTTATGAAAGTCTAAGAGTAAATTAACTTCTCTGGTTGGATATTTTTCGAGAACTTTTTTAAAACCGTATTCTCTAACAGGCATAGAGTCTAAAATAACCCCATCAAAATCCCATAAAATCGCCAACTTATTTATAATATTTATCATATACGGCTTCTGCAATCTTAAAATCGTCCAGATAATCTATATCCAAAGAAACTATTTTACTTTGCGCTAATAATTTTGGTTTATCTCCCATTCTTTTTCCTTTGCAAAAATTTGCCCGAGAGGTTAAAAATATGGCATTATTAATTTCAAACCATTCTGGTAAATCCTGAGTTCGTGGCCAGGCTATAGCCGTATTATTATTTACAATTCCTAAAGAAGATTTATCCATTAAAAATTCCTTATAATCTTTTCCTGAAACTAATGAATCAAAATCATTATCCCATCCTTTTTCAAATTCTCTAATGGCTTTTAAATATTCTGCATTCTGGCAAAAGGGGGAAGTTACGTGCGTCCATAAAATAAAATCTGCGGCACTTACTTCTCCTGCGTGTTTAATAAGTTCTTTTAAGGGGGTATTGGCAGCCCCTAATCTATCGGCTCTTTTTATAATTCGCAAATTCCTTATTTTTTTAAAAAAAGATCCGGCAATTTCCAGGCATTCTTCATCATTGGTAGAAATTATCACCTCCATATTTTGTGGTAGGCCTTCCAGTTGTTTAAGTTTCAACTTTAGCAATCCTCCTTCAATACCCGAAAAATCACGAGTATTTTTTCTTTCTATTCTTTCACTTCCTTTTCTAACGGGAAGAAATATGGAATACTTCATAGCAAAAAAGAATAAACTGAAGATTTTTCAATAGTATATTCAGAGGGAGTAAGTGAAATTATTTTAAAATCTTCATTTTTATAATGTCTAAAAATTGTTTCATTTTCTTCAAACAATTCTTTTTGAGCCTTATTTATTATATTACCGTACCCATCATAACCAACCAAATAAACTTTCGTCGCTTTAAAAGCTAAAGCAACCTGAAGACAATATTCAGTAACCGATTCGGGAAAACAGTAATTTTTATTTTCAGCTAATTTATAATATTCCAAACCATGTAAGCTTTTCACGTCATTAAACGCCGGGGGAATTATAAAAGATCTTTTTTGTAATTTCGTTTTTGACAAAAACCTGTTTAATCGTTGGAGTTCTTTTCCCGGAATTAAGTGAAACTGCGGGTTTTTCACTTCTCTAAAAACTGCCACGTTTTTTGAACTTGCAAAAATCACCGGTATTTTAGGATGTATAGAAAGAAATTTATTCATAGCAGCTTTATGATTTTGTAAAGCTTTACCTCCTCCCACAATTAGTACACTAGAAGATTTAAATTCAGGTTCAAAAACAGCAACATTGCTTGTTGAAAAAGTATTTCTTATGGCTCCAATGTCATTTTTAATAATAGCATTTAAAGAAAAATACCTTTTATGGATTTGATCCATAAGCTTGTTCTGTGGCAAAGAAAAGCTACCCGAAACCATATATGGCAGGTTCGTTCCCCATTGATATTTAGGTTTTAGCTGAAAAAAAGTTTCGCGAACTTTGTGCAGCACATCAAAATTCACATCTAATTCAATCTTTTTATATAAAACACTTAGTAATAATTCTGTTTTAAGATTTCCCGCACCACGGCCCATTCCGTCAATAGTTGCATCTACTATATTAGCACCACAATTAATTGCCTCTAATGTATTAGCCAGCGCCATTTCCAAATTATTATGACCATGAAAGCCTAATTTAATTTTAAATTTGGGTTTTAAATAATTAAAAATTCTTCTCACATCTTCAGGAAAAAGCCCTCCGTAAGAATCTACCACATAAAAATAATCGCATACTGCATCAATAGCCTTAATTTGCGGTAATAAAGGATAATTTAAAGGCCATTTACTAGCATACATTAAATTAAGTGCCACCTCAAAACCAATTTCCTTAATTTTAGATGCCAAAGCTATGCCCCTATCTAAATTTTCAGGGTTCACTGCTAGTCTTATTAGTCTTATTTTTCCTAAACAAGAATTTAACAAAGCTTCTGCATCTTCCTTTCTAACATCCTTTTCATTTAAAATTATCGCAAGGTCTTTCTTTGTATGGCTTTTAATCCTCTCGATAATAAATTCAGGTAAATAAAAATAGGCGCCATTATATTGCTTCTTATGTGTAGATCTGTAACCAATTTCAATAAAATCGACAGGTAATTTATTCATAGAAGAAATATACGCATCTACCAATTTATCCTCAAAATCCCAATTTGTATAATACCCACCGTCTCGCAGAGTACAATCCAGTATTAATGGTTTATTACCTTTTAGTTTATTGATCATTTTATAATTCTTGCATTTCCACCATTTTTCTAAATGCATTGGAGATTTTTAATAAATGTTCGTAATCTCCAATTGCCTTAATAGCACCATCTTCCAATAAAATAATTTTATCGGCTTCTCTTATGGTAGCCAGTCTATGTGCTATGGTAATAAAGGTATAATTGCCTTTTAAATTTGAAATATTTTTTTGAATCTCAAATTCTGTTTCGGTATCAAGGGAAGATGTTGCTTCATCCATCAATAAAATTTCCACCTTTTTATAGAGTTCACGTGCAATAGATATTCTCTGCTTTTGCCCTCCGCTAATGTTTACCCCATTAGTTCCTATAAGCGTTTCTTCTTTTTCCGGTAGATTATAAATAAAATCCTCAATATTCGCTTTTTTTACAGCACTCTTAAACCTGGTTAGATTAGTTTTACTCTTTTCTTCCCAAAAAGTTACGTTATTAAATAAGGTATCGTTAAAAATTGTAGCGTCCTGAACAATATATCCTATTTTTCTTCTAAAGGATTTTTGGTCAATTTCTTTAAAATTAACATCATCGACAAAAAAATCACCTTTATTGGGAATCAATAATCCGGTTAGGATATTCATAAGTGTAGTTTTACCCGAACCGCTGGGGCCCACTATAGCGACACTGGTATTCTTTTTTATGCTAAAAGAAATCTTATTTAATATTGGGTTTTGCTTGTCATTATAGCTAAAACTAACATTTTTTAATGTTAAGCTTTGCTTAAAATCACGAAATATATTTTTATACTTATCTTTTTCCTGAGATTGCTGCAATAGTTTATTAAAGCTTTTTAAATTTTCTAAACTACCCGAATATCCCAAAAATAAATTCCACTGCTGTTGAGAAGCCATAAAAAAAGAAAAAGCCCTATAAATAAACAACAAGCTTAGCAATACACCGGTAATTCCCTGGTTAAATAGCTCTGTATAAAAAAGAATTGCGCCAAAAATAACTAGTATTATTAATGGTTCCCTAATCCCCATTAGAATCGCATCAACTATTCCCAATCTTCTTTGGGTTTGTTCCATTTTCAAAATACTTCCTTTCAATTTATGAACAAATGAATCAATTAATCCAGTAGCCTTTAAGTACTTAAATAAATTAATATTTTCTATTAATAATTTATGATAGTAGTTCGTTTCACCAACAAGCTTGTTTGAAAAATACTTTGTACGCTTATATAAAATTTTATAAAGCAGACTAATAATTATACCTCCCAATAATACCAATAGAGTAAATTTCCAATCCACTCCTAGGGACAATGAAAAATAAGCCAGCACTAAAACAAAGAAATTAACTGTTTTGAAATAAAATTTATAAGCTACACTTATTTTAGCAACATCACTACCAAGGGTATTTTGTACCCTTCCAGTATCGAGATTTACAAAAGACGGGTATTTATAATTACTAAAAAGGTGAAGGCTATTAAAACGTATTTCTCGCATCATTTTTTGTTGCCATAACACGCTTAGATAGGCGTCCATAAATTTTATGGCCCCCTTTAAACTAAACAATAAGAATATTATTAGAAAAACATCTAGAATTACAGGCTCTAAATCTAACCAGTCAAAAAATATTTTATTTAAAAAATCGCTTCCGGGTATTTCAGCATTTGCAGTATCGTTAAATACAATTTGTAATAAGGGAATAATAAGGGCAAGTCCCAAACCATCTAAAATACCGGTTAAAAAACTTAGTAAAAAACTTAGAATCACCCTCCATTTAAGATAAGAATAAAAAAACAACAGATATCCAAATTGTTTTTTAATAAATTGCTTCAGCCGCATACTAAAATGAATTGTTCAAACAAAGGTATAATTTTATACTATCTTTGCTCGCTGCTAATTCTAGTTTATTGCTAAGATATGATTTCATGAACTTTACCCAATTTAAGAATTTATTTGAAAAAAAGGAAGTTACTGAATATAAGAATAAAGCTGTACACACCCCTTTGGTTAGTATATGCATACAGACATATAACCAGGCGTCTTATATAAAAGAAAGCCTGGATGCCATACTATCTCAAAAAATCAACTTTTCAATAGAGCTTCTACTTGGAGACGACGACTCTACAGATGGCACAAGAGAAATATGTATAGCCTACGCTAAAAAATATCCAGAAAAAATAAGATTATTTTTTCATCATAGGATGAATAACATTAGTGTTTCCGGTAAACCAACAGGGATTTTTAATTCGTTGTACAATATATTTTCCAGTAGAGGAAAGTTTATCGCTTATTGCGATGGAGATGATCTTTGGGACGATACATATAAACTTCAGAAACAGGTAGATTATTTAAGAGCCAACCCTAATACCAGTTTCACCTATCACGAGGTAAAATTAATAGATAAAAACGGTTTACTTATTTCCAATAATAGCGATTTAAAATTAAGTGAAAGAGATTTTACAAGCACTCAATTAAAAAAAGCGTTTATACAACCACCTATTTCAACCTGGTGTTTTAGAAACCAAATTAAAGATATTCCTATAGAGTTTACTAAAATTTTTAATGGTGATAATTTTTGGATGAGTTTATTGGGAAATTATGGGGATGGGAAATATCTCGAAAATATAAAGCCCAGTTTTTATAGAATACATCCCGCTTCTATATGGAGTACTGCTGAAAAATCATTTCAACTGAAATCAAAATTTGAAACTTATAGCTATTTATCAAAATATTATAAACGAAAAAAAGACAAAAACCTTTCTGAACATTTTAAATCGCGAGCTAATAATTATGCTAAAATGATTTTTAAATATTATTTAAAAAGAAAAAAAATGCTTGAGATTATAAAGTTTTTAAAGTTTTATCTTCAAACTTTGCAACTTTAATTCGTTCATATGTATAGATTTCATGCCATACAAATTTTTTAGTTTTTTATAACAGCGAAGAATCTCCTCCAATTCATTTAAATTCCTACTAGGGTTATTCCCAAAATTATGCGGATGCCACCATAAGTGATAAATTTCGTTTTTCCTGGCTGCTTTTTCCATTTCCGAAATAATACGTTTCAACTTCATATTATTAAGAGCCTTTATATCACTATAAGGGCGAAGCAGTCTGCTAGCCATTTGCGGAACCACTCCAGGCTGTATTTGGAAAATTTCTTCGTTTTTATAAGATTTATTGCAAAATCCAAGGTAGGCGTCCCCGGTTCTAAATATTTTTTGCGCCAGACTATCTTTTTGGGTATCCTGCCAATACCAATCTTTAGGATTAGACCTTATATTGGTAATCCCAAATTCGGCACAAACTTTTAAATAATCTTCGTTATACTGGTTACGAGGAAATACCAGAGAACGCATATCAACACCTTGTTTCCTGGCAAGTTCAACCACCTTCTCTAAATCCTTTTTGAAAGCCGCCTGATTCTGCCCCCGTTCCAGGCAGTAATAATGCGAATAGGTATGAGTACCCAGCTCCTGATTTGGAGTTTCAGCAATTAATTTTATAAGTTCTGGTGCGAAACAAAGTGCTTCAGTTTCTTTGCTTGCAATAGATTTCCCATATCTATATGCTGATAGTTCTATATTATTATAATCTGGTATTAATTCAGGAATATTTTCATTCCACTCTTCCCAGTTTTCATTAAACAACATCCCTACGGTAGCCCAGGTACAGGAAATTTCATATTTTTCAAATAGCTTAAGCATCTCAGGAATTACCTTACGGGTATTTTGAAAATACTCCTTCTTTTCCCTCCAGTCTACTTTATCAAACACTCCCCATAAAAGTTCGAAATCCAGGGAAATCACTAAGGTACCTTGCATTGTTTGTTCGTTAAATCGTTAGTTCGTTGGTTCGTTAATTGGTGAATTCGTTAATTCGTTTATTCGTTCTTCGTGGGTTCGATTTATGCTAATTTCGATTAACCGGGGCAACCTCTGATAGCTAGAATTAAGCATTTTTCATTTAGGCTTTATATTATCTTTCATCTATTTTTATCCTGGCCTTAAGCAACTCCATCTATTGCTACATCACAAATTTCGAAATTAAGGATTCCCGAATCTACCATTTTCTATTTTTCCATTAACGAATCCCAAATATTCAACTAAACAGTTGCTACATTCGAATTAACGAGTCCATTCTCGCTTGGTTATTTTCCGAAGAAACAAATCCCGAATCCCCAATTATCGCTCCCTATATCCTTTATTCCATAGCTACCACAGCTTCTTTTGCCTTCTGCCTCTTTTTTAACAACTTACGCTTTTTAATAATTCTATCATACTTCTTTTGCGCCAGATAATAATAGATCACAAAAAACAGAAAGTACATCACCATAGACTTTTGTCGCATAATAATCCCGAGGTTAGACATTACAAAGGTTAAGGCAAAAGAAGAAAGAAAGAATACAACTAAACTCATTTTTACGGACATAGGTGAATTCTTTAAAAAGGAAATAAAATCTTTTTTGAGAATTTTGATGAATAGCAATAAATAAAGGAGATTTTCAACCGAGACAATTAAGCCTAAAACTCCCGGTGCATCAAAAAATAAGGGTCTAAACCAAAATGTAAAAAGCTTTAAGGGTAACGGATAATCTGATATGGCTACTCCGGAACCCGATTCACTAAGACCCTGCGAACGATCTTCAGAAAAATCTTCAAAATCTGATACAAGATTTTCCGATTCTTCCAAGCCCGCCATTCCTAAAATTTGGTCCTGAACCAGAATTAATCCACCAATCATTCCTACATAAATAAGTAGTTTCTTCCCGAAGGAAATTTTTTCTTTTCCCGTCATATACCCTAAAACTGTCCCGGCTGCTACAAACAAGAATACGTGAGGTCTAATAAAATAGATTATTACTGATCCTAATATGAGGGTTACAAGCCGGGACTTTGGATTCTTTAGAGCATACGCAAACATCATCAAACCTAAAAAAATTGGAGCTCCTTTCCCTAAGGATGCTGTCCAAAAATGCATATTAGGTAAAAAAAGTGTTAAGACAAGAAGATCAAAATTTTTAAAAACCTTAATCTTAATTGGTATATTCTCTCGAAAAAACATATATGCATAGACGAAGCCTAGATATCCCAACCAGGCAAAAAGCACCATCATCATTTCATAACTAAAACCAAGCAAATTGATAAACGGCCAGGATAGAAAATCTATAAAGGTAGTACTGGTGCCAAAATAATGAAACCATTCATCATTCATTTGAGGTCTGGAATAATAGGCTTTAGAATCAGAAGGATTGAAAGCAGCATAGGTGTAGTAAACTCCAAAGAAAAACAGATGATATAAAAAGAGCAAATTCATCAGTTTTTTGGAAAACCACCGATATTTTTTCTCAAAACTGTTAAAAAGCCCCTGGTTTAGAAGGAATAAAAAAAGTATTAAAACTATTGCTCCTATCATAATCTAAAACAATTCCAGGTCGCCTAAACTATACCTCCAGTTTTGCAAATTTAATAGCTCGGGAGTATTTAAATTTATTGCTTTATAGGTTAATACCGGACCAAAATTCCCGATAATTCCGGTTTTAAATTGAATGTCTGCATTAGAAGCTATACTTAACACCTGTGCTCCCGATGCTTTTGCCAATTGAAGAATTGCTGTTTTTGCTTCCTTTTTCCCATTAGTAGTACAGATCACTTCAGACAACCTAAACTCTTTAAATTTATTTCTTTTTTTAACGTAACCGGCAATAAAATATTGTTTATTACAGATCACGGCATAATCCTGCAAAGGATTATTGATATAACGCCAGGTTAAATACTGTAAGTTTTTAGGCGTAAAGAGTTGGTTGGTCTTCTTTTGCTTTTGAAAAAACGAAGCTATCAGGTTATCACTGGAAGCTATTTCTCCAACACAATGATAAGTAAACTGCTTATTTATATTAATAGGATTTAAAGCCCGCAACTCTATTTTTAATTTAGCAACTTCTTTCCATCCCATCTTAAGATAGCCCGGCTTACTTTGGGAGTTTGGCGTATTAAATACAAAATGATCGCCACGCTCTTTTCCAAATTCTAAAGCTTTTAAGGTAAGTTTTTTAAAGATGCCTTTACCCTGATGTTCCGGGTGCGTAGCTGTATCTACAGCACGAAATGCGCTATATACTTCTTCCCCACGTTGCCATTGCCACCGCATAAAAGCCCTTACACCAATAACTTTATTGTATTCCTCAGCTACCAATACCAGAGACTCCCCAAAAGGATTCTCTATATGCTTATAGCGCCATACTTCTTCTGTCTTCTTAGAAGAGGTTTCCCCCAAACTTGCTTTTAGTACGCTTAAAATTCCAGGAATATCAGAATGATTGGCTTCTCTTATTTGCATTATTTATTGTTTTATGTTATGAGTGTAAGGCTTTGATGTAGTGACCTTGTGATCTTGTTAACTTGTGATCCTGACTCCTCCACTAGATCACTCTTCATCACTCCTTTACTCTTTTCACTCCTCACTCCTTTACTTCATCACTTCGTTACTTCCTCACTCATCTCCACATAATAACCTTCCAACTCCTCAACCATACGCTGAAGGCTGAACGATTCTACCACCCTTTTCCTCGCCGCCAGTTTCAACTTGTTTAATTCTTCAGGATTATTAATGAGGCTTTGAACTTTACCTGAAAGCTCCTGCCATTCATCTACAGGAACAACCAGTCCATCTTCATTTTTTCTAATCACTTCCTTAATGCCTCCTGCATCTGTAGATACCACCGCACATTCCATACTCATAGCTTCTAACAAGGCTATAGGCAAGCCCTCAAAGGAAGAACTCATCATAAAAATATCCATAGCCTCAAAATAAGGTTTTACATTGGTTTGTAAACCGGGAAAGAAAACCACTTTCTCCAGACCTAAGTCTTTCCATTCCTTTTTAATCTCTTCTTCCAGCGGACCGGCTCCAACAATTATTCCATAAACACTTGAATGCTGCTCCTTAATTTTCTTAATCACCCTTAACCACTCTACCAAACGCTTCTGAAAGCGGAATACGGCTACATTGCCAAGTACTATGGCATTCTTTGGTATCCCTAATTCTTTTCTGATTTTGGAATTACTTGTTTTTTGAAAAGATTCGATATTAACACCGTTTAGTAATGTTTTTACCGGAATTTTTGGCTGAATATTCTTGTTGATGGAATTAGTAACATCTTGAGATACTCCAAGGGCCAGACTTTGGGAATTAAATGTATATTTATTTATTGTTTTAGTAGCTATATGGTAGCGTTCTTGCATATTGTGTTCTGTATACAATACCGGTATTCCTGTTTTTTTATGTACCAATCTACCTACAAAACCGGCCCAGGGCAAATGACAATGTATTATATCTATTTTATGTGCTTTACAATAAGCAATAATTTCTTTGTACTGCGATAATAACCTGATATTGTCTTTGGCTTCCAAACAGGTCACTCTCCCACCGGCATCTTTAATTGCTGACTCCATTTGATCTTTCCAGGGTAAAAAATAGATATAATGAAAATCAAATTTTTCTTGGTCGTGCAATTTGAGCGTTTCAGGAAGCAACATTTCAGCGCCTCCCCTGCCCAGGGATTTAATAATATGAAGGATTTTAATTTTTGACATAGTTTAAATAAAAGCGCAAAGTTAATTCATTCTCAGGCCTACACAAGAAATTTATTTTTTTAAGCTAGAGATACTGGGCCAACCCGGTCTGTGCAATTGTAGATTGTACCAGTAACTTTCTAAACGTTTTAATTGATGCGCCCTTGGAACCTATTATAATTGTGCGCGCACAGCTATTTAAAATAAATGCGATGATTTTTAGTATCATGGTTATTTCGGCCTACCGAAAATTTATCATAAAATTTGACGTGAAAATTCCGAAAAATTTTAGGCTGTTTGAGCCAAACGGATTTTTGAAATTTATACTAAAGGTTATTGGCGAGTTCCCAATCCCGGGAAGGAATTGAACGATAAATTTAGACAAAGTATAGCCTGTCCCGAGCTTAGTCGAGGTATAAGCCTAGACTTTTTTGTTTCTTTTTTGGGCAATGCAAAAAAGAAAAAATTAGAAAGTTTAAAGATAAATTCTGTTTTAAAATTAATTCGAAAAATACTGATATTGCACTCTCAAATAATCAATAATCACTTGGATCTATTGTTTTTCCTAATTTTTTAGTAACTCCATGAAAGGTACCGAGTATAAAAAGTTTTAGCTTTATGAATTTCTCGTTCTCTTTAAAAAGCAAGCCACCTAAGAGAAACAACCAAAATTTAAAAGCTTTGTATAATCTTTGGGGTAAATTTAATTTATTTTTACGTACGTATAATCTGATATAAATATTGTTCCTCGCTTCATAATAGTAACGCCAGGCAGATCGGGAGTTTTTACCCCTGGTTGCAAAGTGTACTCCTTTAGCAGAGGAAACCCATTTACAGGGGATTTGATGCACCTCCTCTATTCTATACTTTAAGTATTCCGTATCCTCACCCCAAAAAAATAATTCTTTATCGGGCAGGCCTATTTTATTTACTACTCCTACAGGAAGAAGAACTCCCCACCAGGCCGGATTATTTTTTGTTTGAAAATCTTTATTCCGTACAAACGGAAATAATACTACTTTGGACGAAGCTGTATGTAATAAATTTTCCAAACAAGTTCTTGCGGGGAAAAAATCGTCGTCCATTAACCATAGATAATCTATTTCTTCCTTTTCTTTAAAGTATTTTATTCCATAATAAAAACCTCCGGCAGGCCCTGTGTTGAAGTCTAAAAAAAGAGTATTTATATTTTTTTGGGCAGAAAGATATGCTCGTGTTCCATCGGTAGAATCATTATCTACCACCAATATTTGCATATTGGTGTAAGATTGATTTTTAACTTTACATAAAGCAATCTCCAATAAATTAAGACGATTATAAGTAAGTATTACTACCCCAACCCGTGGACTTTTATTGTATGCCATTTAATAACGCAGTTTACAGTAATTTAGTTCTATAATTTTTAAAGTATATAAAGCAATCTTCCATAATACTACCCTGATAAAGTTAATTAAAGCCTATGCTATACGCTTTTCTCTCCTACACTTCGACAAGTTCATCATGACGAATGCCTTATGGTAAAGAATGTTTTATAACGTATACAAAAGTTTACCAAAGCTTACTTCAATAAATCTTTATAAACGGCTTCGAACTCCAAAGCTATTTTACTATTCATATAACTTTCTTTAACCATTTTATAGGCATTTTCTATTTTATGCTCCGGTTTGTTTGCCAAAACCTTCAATATGGCTTTTTTAAAACTGTTTTTATCTCCCTTTTTAATGAGGTAACCGGTTTGCTCATTTACAATTTCGCCAATTCCGCCAACATTATAGGCCACTACCGGCGTTTTACAATACATTGCTTCTAAAAGCACCCCTGGCAGACCTTCAATGATGCTGGGTAATATGAGCACATCTGCAGCCTTACAGAAATCTAAAGGGTTATTAACAAAACCATGAAATGTTATGGAGTCTTGTAATCCCTTTTCTTTTACCAGCGTTTCAATTTCCCACCGCAATGGCCCATCTCCTACCAAATGCAGGTGTAAATAAGGTTCGTCTTGTATCACCAATTGAAATATTTCCAGCAAACCTTTATGGTTTTTCTCAAAACTAAAGCCGCCAATATGAACTATATGTTTTACCTCCTGCGGCATGAGTTTAATAGTTTTTGGTATTTTAGACTCAAGTCCCACCGGAAGAACGAAAGTACGTTCTCGTAAAAAAGGAAACAGATGAATAATATCTTTTTTGGATGCCTGAGATACCGACAACACCCTACTTACATTTTTATATAAAAAATGATTAAGCTTTTTTTGTACACCCGATTTCAAATATTGCCCTACTTCACTGGCATTACGCACAATGATAGGCGTTGACCAACCAAATAATTTTTTAGAAAGAATAGCATATTTTAAGGTATCCCCGGCGTTAGCCTGTATAATGTCAGGCTGGAAGTCCTTTATAAACTTTGTCAGGTTTTTCCACGCTTTATAATCTAAAAATCGATTACTTGCAGTACCGTCTATGTCTTTTATTTCAGCATCCCAATCTAGCTTTGACTTTCCCGAAAAAATGGCAATTATTTGTACTTCATGCCCCAGTTGTATTAAATGCTTAGAAAGCTGACAAGTAAAAGTTTCGGCGCCCCTGTTTTGAGGTTTTTGTATAAGTTGGAGGATTTTCATACTTCTCTTATAGTTTACCTTCAAGATCTCCTAGAGATATTATAAGGTTATCTGGAATGTGAAAGTCATTTTCCTTAAAAACAATTAATGCCTTCCTATGTTTTAGTGAAAATAAAGATGAAATCTCTTTATTAATTTGATTCTCTAGAAAATATACAAAAGGAGTATTCTCTTTGGCAAGAATTCGTTTTAATGCATCTTGAAGTATTTCAGTATTTCCATAACTATCACACAAAACAAGCGTTTTAAGCCCTTTGATCTTGTCCATTCGATAAACCAAGTAAAGGATGTTTTGATCTGAGGTTTTATACTTTACTTTTTGGTAACCCGGATCTTGATAACGCCATTGTATAAATTCAAGAGAATTACCAACCTGGAAAAGATGACTGGTTGAAATTATGTCTGTAGAATTTTCCGATTTTGGAAGGTTAATTAAGCTTTCCCCTTGCTTTAATTTCGAAGGCAAAAGTATTCCAAATTTATATATGTAATTGTGTTTGGGCTCCTTCCATCTTAATTTTAAAAATTCAGGGTGACTATTAGCGTTTGGATTTGCCAACAAGACTTGATAATCATTCTTATATCTTTCCAGTCCTTTGGTCATTAATTTTTTAAAAATACCTTTTCCTCTCATTTTAGGTGAAGTACAGGCATCAAAGGGCCTAATACATTTTATCATCTCCCCCTTTTTATTATAGAAGTTATATCGCATATAAAAAACAACCCCTACAATTTCCTCCTGAGAAATTGCTACCATCGATAAGGATGGACCAAATGGATTATTTAAATGTTTCCAAATAAGAAAATCTTTTGTGTACTCTGGTTGTAAATTTTTTTTTATTAAGGAAGCAACATCCTCTATATCTTTTGAGTAATCTAAATCTCTGAATTCCACTTATTAATTTTTTGAGGTTTTTTCTTTTTCGAAAATATTTAAATAAAATTCTGCCATACCTTTAATCATTGAATCTTCGGTAAATCTCTCATTGAAAATTTCCATAGACCTACTCCCAAACTTTTTAAGTAGTTTACGATCATTAAGGAATATTTCAATTTTTTCTGAAAGTTCTCTGGAATTTTTAGGTTGAAAAAACAAAACATTCTCATTTTCTATTGCAACCTCTCTATGTTCTTCGATATCACTTAATATCAATGGCTTTTTTAAAGACATTGCTTCAATAACGCTACCGGGCAAACCTTCATATAAGGAAGCGGAGACATAAACATCGGCATTATTAACTAACGGAACGATATCATCGAAATAGCCGCAAAACTCTACATCGTTCTCCATATTATTACGTCTAACATATTCTTTTAATTCCTCCGTTGCAGATCCTTCTCTTCCGACAATTTGAAGTTGAACCATATTTCTAAAAGGAAGCATAGCCTCCAAGAGATAAAGTAAACCTTTTTGATATTCCTGACGAGCTAAAGTCAATAAAGTTAATTTTCCAGATACATTTCCTTTCTTTTCAGGAATATTAATTGGCTTTAATCTTCCTCTTTCAACAACAGTATAATTGAATTTTCTATTATAAACCTCAAGATAATGATTAGCTACTGCAAAGCCTACTGAATGAAAATAATCTACTAAATAAGATGAACTTTTATCGATTAATTTAATTAGATAGCTTTTAATTTGAATGTTTCTACTCTGATATTCTCTATCTTTTGAATAAGTTTTATTAACCAGGCTCTCAACAAAAATTTCATTCCTGCCAATTGAAGAAAAACGACTGATAAGGTTTGAATCAAACAAAACACTATGTACTATATCAGGATGAAATTCCTCAATTATACCTTTGAACCTTTTTACACGAGAAAAAAAACCTTTCTCTTTAATATGAATTAATGGGATTTTATTTTGTTCTATTTCATCATAAAAACCTGGCTTATATGGATGAAGATATACACAAACAAAATTTATATTTTCATACTGCTTATTAACTTTTAATATAAAAGACACAGTTGATTTCTCAGCTCCTCCCCGACCGAAAGAGTTAATTAATAATAAAATTTTCATTTTTTCCTTTTTCACATTTTTTATTTAAAAACCGAATAAATAAACGGATGAATTCCCGATACTTTAGCTTCAAATTCAGTCAGTCCAGTATCAGCACTAACCCGAATTCTGGACACTCTAAGAGGGTTTATAACTGGTTGATTGATTTTATGATCAAAAAGGAATGCAATTTTAACTCCTCTTTTAGAAAGAATTCTTTCTGAGACTTTATCATAATTACCATTAGGATAAGCAAAAACATCAAACTCACCAATGTTCCAATCGCGAAACATTTTTTTAGAACTGCTAAGTTCATAATTTATTTCTTCCTCAGAACATTGATCAAACATGGGATGGGTATGTGAATGGTTGGCAATACAAATATTGTTTTTATCTAGACATTTCAATTGAGAGGATGTAAGTTGGGCTTTATCCCTTGGGTTATAATTATCTAATTCTTTTATTCTCTCCTTATTCGACACCTGTTTGAGATAACTAATTTTTCGTGAAGTCTCATAGTGACTAGATCCATACTCTATTTCATTTTTAATGACTGTATTCCACCAGAAATCAGTATTAGTATTGATTAACCCGGAAATCACGAATAAAATAGCCGGACAATTATTTTCTTTTAAAACAGGCATTCCAGCTTTAAAAACACTTTCATCCCCATCATCAAAAGTTATAAGAAGTGGGTAAATAGGTAAATTTTTTTTATTTTCTAAATACTCTTTTAATTGAACTATGGAGATAATGGCATATTTAGATCTTAATAACTTGAGCTGTTTTTCAAAGTTCACTGAATCTTCAATAGTATGATATGCCAACACCTTTAACCTTTTTCGGTAATAATACCTGAAGATTGGAGCAAAAAAATTAAGAATGGTATAATACAATTTCCTCATTAAAAAAAGAGAGATTTATAAAATTGAGTTTAACTAAATCAAAAAATTTGAATACCCCTCTGTGGGGTTCAATTTTTTAATAATCTTGGCGGGATTTCCTATAACTAAAGAATCATTGGGTACATCCATATTTACAAAAGAATTTGGTGCAATTAAAACATTAGAACCAATTTTTATTTTCCCGACGATTACTGCACCTGTTCCTATCCATACTTTATCGCCAATAATAGGTGCACCCTTTTTAGATCCTCTGTTGGCTTGTCCAATAGTAACATTTGGGGACAGGTTACAGTTTTTACCAATAGATGTCATATTATTTATAATTACGGTGCCAAAATGACCAATATACAGTCCTTCCCCAATCTTTGTTTCTGGTGGTATTTGAAAACCATAGTAATGACTGGCGAATTTTAAAAGCCTTCTATATATTATTCCTTTTAAAGAAGAGCGTTCAGGAAATTTTGACGCTTTGCGTAATAGAAAGCTATATCTAAAACCAGGTATTCTTAATCCTTTTAAAATAGAATCTTGCCCCGCGTATCTATATAAATCCTTTCTGATTATTTCTTCTACAGTCATCTTATTATTTTGATTAGGCTACAGAAATTTATACAATTTACTACTAGTTTTTTTTAGTAAGGTCCCCATTTATTTCCTTTTTTAAATTTTAACTCAACTATTTTGCTGCCAAAATTTATCGCGAAAGAAAGGTATAAAAGATACAATCAACTGGAAATATAATTTTAGATTACCTTTATTACATTTTATGGCTTGATAAAAAAATGAATTAGCCTCTTTATACTTTTTAGTTCTTATAGCTGAAACACCTGCAATAGACAGATACTGGCTAAAGATTGCTGGATTATTCGTTAATAATTTTTTATGTTTTTTAATAAATAAAACGGTTCCACTATATACAGCGTTATTATCATGACGAATTCTCGTCCCGGTATGCAAATATACTCTTACTAAAGGTTTATTAATAGTAAATACTTTTAACTCGATTTCCGGTATATCTGTAATTATTCTTAAGAATAAATCAGTGTGTTGTCCAGATTTTAGATTTCTATCAAAACCGCCACTTTCAATAAAATATCTCTTATGATATAAAATTGAGCCAGCCATAAAATTAGCTTTGATATTTTGAAACAGAGGACCGAGATTTACTGGTAAAATAGTCCCAATAACCTCCCCCTTTGAATTACATTTTTGGCCACCACAAGAGACTATATTTGCTTTATTTTTTCTAATTTGATGGACAAATTCCGTCAACCAATTGCTTACTACCTCATCATCACTATCAAGAAATATTATAAATTCATATTGTGATTTTTCAACCCCCTGGTTTCTTTTATCTGCTGCGCCACTATTTTCAGTATAAAAATATTTTATTCGAGAATCATTATAAGCTTCTACTACTTCTTTGGTATTATCAGTTGATCCATCGTCCATAATGATTAATTCCCAATTCTTAAAAGTTTGCCTTAATACACTTTCAATCATTCTTGGTAATAAATAAGCACGGTTAAACGACGGGGTAATTATAGAAATCATATAAATTATTTTAGCTCCTGTTTTATTTTACTAATGGCGTAGTAATAAGAGTTTTCCTGAATATTATTGTCTTTAATGAAATTTTGAGTATACTCTTTATATCGCTTTTTATTAATTTTTATATCATTATTACTTATTTCCTCAAATTCCCTGTCAATGTAAAAACCCCGCATATCTAAATCATTTAAGAAAAAACAAGTTCCTTTTTTTATTTTTTCACCCATTACGAATTCATCCTTAAAGATTATTACCGGTTTTTCAAAAATAACAGCATAGCTAAGCGCAGTACTATTATGGGTAAAGATTATACTAGCATCTCTAATTAGATCCATTGTTTTTCCTGAGAATGTTCTGAAATTCGCAAATTTACCTACCAACTCTTTTTTAAAATTATTCGAATTGGGATGAAGTGCAATCACTATTTCATCCAAATTCAATTTTTCTTGTAAATAAAAAAGAGACTTTTCTATATTTTCGTAATAATTTTCAACATAGTCTTTTGGTAAGTCCTCTTTTTTGTATAGCTGAGGATGCGTTTGAATTGCGAACGGAATGGCCTGATCTACAAAAACCCCTATTTTTTTCTTATTGTCAATTATTGAAGGTTCCGGATTCAAAATTAAATTGTAATCATCGTTATGAATCACAAACCTATTTTGTTTTTTTACTGTTAAATATATTTTTACAGGAATAATATATTTCGTACTAAACAGGTAATAATCAGGGATTAAGATACCGTATTTTCTTTTATAATAAAAATTAAAAAAATGTAAGGCAAAATGTTTATCCAAATTCCTTATAATTTTTTCTAAGAACAATCTTGTTTTATTTTCGGAAAAACGCCCATTAGAAAAAGCTTTTGTCTTGTAAGCTAATAGCTTATCATTTTTTCTTATTAGTGACTTAAAAACCGGGGATGCACTATTTACATAAAGATCTGATGTAATAAAAAGGACCGGCTCATTTGGTAAGGTTTTGGCGAAATTAACAAAATCTTCCCTTGTTGCGCAATCAATGGTACGATGATATATCCTCGGTTGAGGAAATTTATTAGTTTTATCATAATATTTTGTTGCATCCAAAACAACAATATTATATCCCTCTTTTTCCAATCTATCCAACTGAAATAATTCTCTTCGGGAAGCCCGAATAGGTTTAGGAAAAAAGAAAACAAGTGTCATGGTTTAATTTTTTATGCTAGGTATATAAATATTATTTTTCGAAATGTGAGATATTTAAAGCGGTTCCTCTGGAAATACCCTGTTTTGATTTTTTCCCTATCACCTCCTTAAAATTCTTTGGATGTAAACCAAACCCTGGCCTAATACTTCTTACATTTTTTTCCGTAATAACTTCCCCCGCTTTAATATCCTCGACTACATACAGAGATCTACTAAAATCTCTTCCTTTTTTCTGTTTTTCTGTTAAGGTATAATCTATTTTCCCGATAGCCTTTTCTGCCTTTCTCACCGCTTTTACCATTTCGGCAAATTCTTTTTCATCCATAGAAAAAGAAGCATCCGGCCCACCTATACTTTTATCCAGAATAAAGTGTTTTTCGATTATTTTAGCTCCCATAGCGGTGGCAACAATAGGCACAGTACTTCCCATGGTATGATCTGATAAGCCTGTTATCACATTATATCGTTCAGCCAGGTCTTTAACCATTACCATATTTGCATCTTCAATAGGTGCCGGATATTGTGAGGTACATTTTAATAGGGCAACATCATTATTACCCATTCTTCTGCAAGCATCTAATGCTAGTTCAATATCCTCCTTCCCGGCTATTCCAGTGGATATTATCACTGGTTTTCCTTTGGAAGCGGTATATTCAATAAGTGGAATATCGGTGATTTCAAAAGAAGCTATTTTATATGCGGGTACTTTAAGCTTTTCTAAAAAGTCTACAGCAGTTTTATCAAAAGGAGAGGAAAAACAGATTAAGCCTTCTTTTGCTGCAGCTTTAAATATTGCTTCGTGCCACTCCCAGGGAGTATAAGCCTCCTGGTAAAGTTCGTAGAGTTTTTTTCCTTCCCAAATAGTTCCTTTAATAAGAAAATCCTCCTTATCAGAATTTAGAGTTATAGTATCAGGGGTATAGGTTTGCAATTTAATACAATCAGCTCCTGCTCTTTTTGCAGCTTTCACTGTTTTTAAAGCAGTGTCCAAACTTCCATTATGATTAGCTGAAAGCTCCGCAATTATAAAAACAGGATGATCTCCTCCTATAGTATTTTTTGCTATTTTCATTATATAGATTTTTCAAATTTTAATTCTGAAGTATCCTCGGATACTTTAATAAAAGCTAACTTTTCAAATATTCTAATAGAAGCTAAATTCTCCCTTAGAACATAGCCAAAAACCTTATCAAGTTTCTTATTTTCCTGTGAAATTTTTTTAATTCCCCTCTCTAAAATTTTAGTACCTAACCCCTTGCCGTGCTTTAAAGGATCTATTAGATAGCTTATTTTAGCAGCTCTCTGGTCTTCGGTTTCTATGTCAAATCGGATTACACCAACCGGAACTTCCTCAGTTTCTAGAATATAGGTGGCTGTTAAATTGCTACCTAAGATCCCATTAAACCATTTCTTGTGATCAGCAAATAAAATCTCTTTTTTATCAAACGAATTTAACTGAGTAAGCGGATGATTTCTCCAAATAAATAGTGGATTTAAATCACTTTTTTTTAAATTTCGTAATCTTGATTTCAAAATTGAAAATATCTATCTTGAACGGACTCTAGTTCTTCAATTTCTTCTTTTAGAAAATATTTTGGATTTAAGCAGCATACAAGAATTCTATCTTCATTATTACCCTTATGTAGGTAGAAACCTTTTAACCTACCTTCTATAATCCACCCTGCCCTTGTATAAGCTTTAATTGATGGTATATTGGATTCATACATTCCTCCATATAATTTACGGATATCAAATTCTTCAAAAGCCAACTGATTACCTGTCTTAATGGCCTCTACCGCTAATCCTTTTCCTAAATAGTTTCTATCTCCTATAAGAATTACCAGATCAGATATTCGATGTGAAAAATTAATTGGACCAAGTTTTATAGTCCCAATCAAAGTCTCACTATCTTTGGTGAAAATTCCAAAAGTGTATAAATTCCCTCGCTTTTCACCTTCTTTAATTGATTCTATTAGTGATTCTTTCGTAATAGTTTTTTTCGAATTAGTATAAAATTCCATCAACTCCTTATCTTCAAACCACTCCATAACTCGTTCAGTTATATCGGTAATTTGAATTTTCCTAAGGTAAACTCTTTCTCCACTATAAATTTTCATCGTAATTAAATTTGGCATGAATTAATATGTCACAATAATTTCCCTCTTCTAACAAAAGATGGTTTTTTAATCTCGCTTCCAACTTAAATTCCAATTTCTCTAGAATCATATATATATGAGGGCGCAAATCATAAGCGTATGTATAGACTTTGTGCAAATTTAGTTCCTTCCAAGCAACATATTCCAGTAGATTTAAAAAATTTGTCCAATGAAATTCGAAATTTTCCTTTTCCAGATCTGTATTCATAATAAATGAAATTTCCGCATTTTTATCGGTCCAATTAATATGAACTAGTCCACCATAACCTATACATTTTTCTCCTTCTAAATAAGAAAAAAGAATTTGCGAAGGCTTATTTTGTTCAAACAAACTTTCTACAACTGAATCAAAATAAAAATCCTGGTTCTCTTTGGTAAGAGCCTCTTTTTGCCTTAAATGGTACATTTGCTCATTGCGCCATTCCATAATATCATAACGATCTTCGGATCGAATTGGAACTATCGAATATTCTCCAGATGTAAATTGTTGCTGTTTTAAGGCTTTATATGATTTCATACTTCACTTTAATTCTGAGGATTCTTCATAAAATACTTGGCCATTTCTAAATCTTCATGTTCATCTATATCTATAGCTTTAATCCAGTGAACAGGAAAAAATGAATAGTTCGTTCCATAAAAGGTTTCAGTTTTAAAAAGGCTATCTTTTTTTGCTATCCAAATAGCGCCAGTAGGACAATACAAATCTGGCTGGTCCTGGGATCTTTTCATTCTTTCCTTTTCCTCAAAAACCGGAGTAGCTTTTCCACTAGCAGCCAATTTATGAGCCCACCAGGGATTCATCCAACCATATTTAAAACAGCTAATTTGAAAATCTAAATTGTTTTGAAAGAAATTTTCAATAGCCTCATCGATGTCGTTACTATCCCTTAACGGGCAATTAGCCATTAATTGTACTACCACTTCCTGTTTTTCCAGGCCACTTTCTTCCCATTGCTTAAGCGCTCTAACAGTCGCCAAACTTATAGGAGAATGGTCATCTGCATTAGCATTTCTTAAAAAAGGAACTTTCGCACCATAATCTTTTCCAATCTCCGCTATTTCTTCATCGTCGGTGCTCACCAAAACTTCATCTATATATTTTGATTTCAATGCTGCTTCTATAGTCCAGGCTATCATTGGCTTGCCATTAAGATTGACTATATTCTTTTTTGGTATCCTTTTAGAGCCACCTCTGGCAGGTATAACTGCAATTATTTTTTTATTTACCAAATTGTCCATCCTCCATCAACTTTTAAATTTTGACCCGTCATATCTTTAGAGCTTTTAGAAATTAGAAAATCAACAGGACCTATCACGTCTTCTTCTTCTAGCATTCTATGTTGTGGAGTAAGATTTTTATACCTATTCTCAAAATTCTTGTCCGTTCTACCCTTTATTCCACCAAAACTCACACAATTAACTCTTATTTCAGGAGCCAAACGTACTGCTAGCTCCTTGGCAAGGTGAATTTGAGCTGCTTTCGAAACTCCATAATGAATAGCAGAGGAATTTTCGAAATCATCATAAAGCGCCGGGGTGGGTGCTACTACCCCATACATAGATGAGATAAAAACAATATTCTCTAACTTATGAGCCATTTGATTTTTAACCGCCATGGACAACTGATATGGAAAGACTACATTCATATAAAATTCTCCTGAAAAATTTTCACTGGATATTGTTTTATCCTCTTCCATTTTTAGAAAATTTAATGAACGCGCGTTATGGATTATATCAGTTAGCAAAAGATTTCTGCTTTTCAAATATTCTATTATAATATTTACCGCATCCTCTGTATTAAAATCAACCTCAATTACTTTTAAAGTATCAAGGTTATAATCACCTAATTCTTTTTGCTTACCATTAAAAAAACGTTCCTTATTAGTTGTAGTAGTTATAACTGTAAATTCTTTTTCTAAAAAGTGTTTTACCAGCTGAAACCCTACTTTTCCGCTGCCTCCTGTAATTAAAATATTTTTCATCTTCTTCCTTTTTCCAGGATTTTAATTATTTCTAATGTTTCTTCCCTACTAATATTTTTCTCTTTGTCCTGTACTACATTTACAAACCTATGAAGGGATTTTTTAAAACATGTGAAAGAATCTTTAAATTCCTTTGTAACAATCCCATTTTCTCCGTAAAAAGTAATACCCACCGAAACAGGTATTTTTCCGGTTACTTTAAGATATGCGGTAGCATTTTCCCATTCCACAAGGCAGTTGGCAATAGAATTACTGTGTAAGCTTTGAACATTTATTAAGGCGCCTCTGTGAGGAAGTCGTGCCACTACGGGTTCGATAAGGTGGATAGCATAAGTATCCCACTTTTTAGGTATAGCTGCTTCAATGTGCACTATTTTCCCTATCTCTTCCTTTTCAGACCTGGTTAAATTTAATTCCTGAGCAAAACGAATAGAAGAACAGGAAAAAATCTGATTTTCAAATTGCTGTTCATTTAATATTTCCTCAGCTTCTTCCACCGATAAAGCCAATGGTTTATCAATAAAAACCGGAAGACCGGCTTTTATAAAAGGAAGCGCCATTTTGAAATGATTTTCTGCATCGTCACGAGCTAAAAGAATAGCATCAACCTTACCGATTAATTCCTCTGGTTTTTCAACTATATTTTTAATTTTAGAAGCAGCAGCAATATGCTTAGAAATCTCTATATCCTGAGTCCAGATATGAGTAACCTTTCCCAATTCACTTAAACCATCTTCAGGAAAGTTTTGTTGAGATAAATAATCAGGGATCGCAGGGAAAGGACAATCCTGCATTGGTATTTTGTTATAACCATTAAAGATGGCGCTCCAGGAATAAGGATGACCGTTCCCTTCACTCATACCAATTACTCCTATATTTAATTTTTTGGCCATTTGGAAGGTATTAAAATGTTATCACTTATTTTACGTTCTAATTCCGGCAAAGATGAAGCTGTATCTAAACTTTCTATGTTTTGCACTAATTGTCTTTCATTTTCTACCCCAATAATTACTTTATCTATATATGATTTTTCAAGTACAAATTTTAAAAGAGCTCCGTTTAGTGGCTTCTCGTCCTGTAGATTAGTAATTATAGGCTTCACTTCATTAAAAAAGTCATCTAGCTTCCGTGGGTCCATAAAAAACAAACCTTGCAAAAAAGCTGATCTTGTATGAATCTCACAACCTTTATTTTTAAGTTCTTTTACAGATGTTTCAAATCTTCTGTCAAAATAATTAAAAGGTACCTGAACCAGATCAGGAAAAAAATTTTTATCCAATAGGTGTACTAATTCTTCCGGTTCGTTAAGCGAAAAACCAATTTTTTGAACTTTACCCGTTTCCTTAAATTTTTGCAACTCTTTCCATTGCCCGGGATCTTTTAAAATCTCACCGGGACGATGAGCCAGGTAGCCATATAAAGAGTTAAGACCTAAAATTTTTAAGCTATTTTCAAGTTGAATTGAGATTGATTCATCCTGAGGTGGCATAAACTTAGAAATCATCTTAAAAGAAGAAAGATCGTTTTGGCCAAGAACATTCTCAGAATTTCCATAGGCACTTGCCGAATCTAAAACGTCTACCTTATAAGCTTTAGCAATTTCAAGTATTTTACCAACTTCATCTGAAGCAGTTTGACCGGCATTATTAGATATCCCATAAGGGAGACCAAACTGGACAGTTCCTAAACCTAGTTTCTCACTAATCTCCATAAAATGAATTAATCTTTTCAATTACAAATTCCTGCTCATCCTCGGTTAGACTAGGAAACATAGGTAAGCTTATGCAGTTTTTATAATACTGCTCTGCGACAGGCAAATCGCCTTCCTCCCATCCCAAACTGCGATAATAGGGCATTAAATGACAGGGGATATAATGAATTTGTGCGAAAATTTTATTTTCCCTTAAATAATTATAGAGTCCTAATCTATTTTCAACCTTAAGAATATATAAATGATAAGCATGCCCTTCAACTACTCCCGACTGTCCTTTTATAAAATTTTTATTTTTAAATGCTTCCTGATATTTCGTAGCTAAAGCTCGGCGCTTCTCTATCCCCTCTTCCGCTCTTTTTAGCTGGCTGCTTCCCAATGCCGCCTGAAAATCTGTTAATCGGTAGTTATAGCCTAAATCTTGCATCTCCATATACCAGTTAGGATAATTCTCGACTCCGCTCGAACTGACAGAAGAACCAACCGCAAAATCTATGGAATTCTTATATTTATTATCATCCTTTACGATGCCATGAGTTCTTAACTGAAGAAGCTTCTCGTAAAGTTTATCATTATTTGTAGTAATCATTCCTCCTTCTCCGCAAGCGATATGTTTTACGGGATGAAAAGAAAAAATTGCCAGATCGGCAAAGTTCCCGTTTCCGCAAAATTGCTTTTGATTTTTAGAATCAGCAAAAAAACCACCAGGAGCATGACATGAATCCTCTATTATCCATATATCATACTCTTCAGCAAGTTTCCTAAATGCTTCCAGGTCTACTGCTCTTCCGGCAAAGTCAACAGGAACAATTCCCTTGTAAGTGCCTTTAGGTTCAGCTTCCAAAAGTTTACGCACATTATCTATATCCAGAAGATAAGTTTCCGGGTCTATATCTGCAAATACAACTTCCCCTCCACAATAGCGTACACAATTGGCTGATGCAGCAAACGTAATTGGCGTGGTTATCACCTTATCTCCTTGTTTTACATTTAATGCAAGGGCACAAAGATGAAGCGCAGCAGTACCATTTGAAACCGCAACTGCGAATTTAGAATCAACATAGTTTGCGAAAGCTTCTTCGAACTCAGCAATTTTAGGACCCTGTGTAAGGTAATCTGACTTTAAAGTGGACACGACCGCTTCAATATCTTCTTCTGTAATATTTTGGCGACCGTATGGAATTGGATTATTCATAGATTATACTTCAAAGTTTGGATCAACGTGTTCTTTAATTAAAATTCTAAGATCTTCGACTGTTTCCCACTCTTCATTTTCTCCTGAATTATATTGAAAACCAGGCGCTACTTTCTTAGCATTAAATTTAGCAACAAAATCTTCTAACTTCCACTTATGGGTAGCCGGTAAAATAGTGTAGTATTTTCCTAAATCATAAGTATAATAAGAATCAGAATCTGTGATCATTTCTTCGTGAATTTTCTCTCCGGGTCGAATTCCTACTACAGGCTTTTCACAATTTGGACCGATGGCTTCCGCAATATCGGTGATTTTATAAGAAGGAATTTTAGGCACAAATATTTCCCCTCCCCAGGCATGTTCCAAAGCGTGCATCACCATATCTACTCCTCCTTGTAGAGAAATATTAAACCTTGTCATGGTTGGATCGGTAATAGGCAACACTCCTTCTTTTTTCTTTTTAAGAAAAAATGGAATTACTGAGCCATTGGAGCCCATTACATTACCATAGCGAACTACAGAAAATTTGATTGGATTCCAACCGGTTATATTATTAGCAGCAACAAATAATTTATCAGAAGCCAATTTAGTGGCTCCGTATAAATTTATAGGAGCAGCAGCTTTATCCGTGGAAAGTGCTACAACTCGCTCTACACTTGTTTCAAGACAGGCATTAATTATATTCTCAGCACCCATAATGTTTGTTTTCACGCATTCCATAGGATTATATTCAGCAATAGGAACATGTTTCATAGCTGCTGCATGAATAACATAATCTACTCCCTTTAAAGCTCTTTTTACTCTCGCTTCATCTCTTACATCTCCAATAAAAAAACGGATTTGAGGAAACTCTGTCGCGGGATAATCTTGAGCCATCTCGAACTGCTTCTGTTCATCTCGGGAAAATATAACGAGCTTTTTTACTTTAGGAAAATTCTTTAATATATGCGAGGTTAAAGCTTTTCCTAGAGAGCCGGTACCTCCTGTTATCAATATTGATTTATCTTTCAAATCTGTCATATTATATTCTTTTAAACTTCTTGCAATTCAACTAATTTTTTAAAATAGGGAGATTGATCAATCAACTCGTAAAATCCACCTATATTTGATATTTCACCATTTTTCATTACTACAATCCTGTCAGCATTTTTGATGGTGGAAATACGATGGGCCACTATTAATATGGTATAATCACCTTTTAATTGGTCTATATTATGCTGAATGGCTTTTTCAGTTTCAGAATCAAGTGCTGAAGTGGCTTCGTCCAATATTAAAATTTCCACATCCTTAAATAATTCCCTGGCAATAGAAATGCGTTGTCTTTGGCCACCACTTAAATTAACCCCATTATTACCGAGAATCGTATTTTCCTTTTCCGGCAAATCATTAATGTAATCAAAAATTGCAGCTCGTTTTACAGCCTCCCAAAATTTATCTTTATTGAATTTATTTTGATCAGCCCAGAAAGAAACATTATTGTATAGGGTATCATTAAAGATAACAGGATCCTGGGTAATATACCCGATTTTTTTTTGTAAATCATCAAGATTAATGTCCAGGCTATTTAAATTATTCAATCTAAGACCCCCACTATCTATAGGCAGTAGCCCGGCTATTATATTAACCAAAGTGGTCTTCCCACTCCCACTTTCACCAACAAATGCTATAGTTTCTTTTTTGTTAATCTTTAAAGAAATATCCTTTAAAATGGGGGTTTGATTATAATAAAATGAAACATTTGAAAGTTCCATAGTTTCAATTGGTTGAATAAAATCAATATCACCTGTAATTTCTTGGTTTGCCCTAAGTTCCTTCCCAAATGCAGTCATGTTTTCCAGGGAGCCTGAAACTGCAAGGAATTTATTCCATCTAGCCTGCATTTGCATTAAATAATTTAATGCTCTGTAAAAAAACAATAAACTTATCAAAATTGGACCAAGAGCAGACCCTAAAAAAGAAGTTTGTATAAAAATCACAAGTACAACAACACTAATCAAAATCGGTTCTCTCCCGGCAGTAAGCAGTGCATCCAACTTACCTATTTTTTTATTGCTTTCCTGAATTTTCAAAACAGAATCTTCCAGTTTTTCTCCATATTTATTTAGTGATCCCGTAGCCTTAAGATATTTAAAATTGGCAACATTTTGAATGATCAAACTTTGAAAAACGTTATTTTCTCCGGTCAATGATCGGGAAATCCCCTTTGTGTTTTTATAAAGCTTAGTATATAAGAAATTTGTTAAAATTCCTCCTACGGAAACCAAAACTGCAAATTCAGCATTTATTGTAAATGCAAATCCCATATAGACAACAACTAAAATACCATACTCAAATGCCTTAAAATAGTTGAAATAGGATGCTGCAACCCTATCCACTTCACCTGTTAATGTATTTTGAATTCGTCCTACATCAGACATAACAAAATATTTATAAGCCAGATTGTTTAAACCTTTTATATTTTGAATTCTCAGTTTCTTAATAAACCATTCCCGTACATAAACATTATAAATTCCAGCTATATATTGCATGATTCCTTTCCCAAAGAAGAAGAACAACATTAAACAAAGAATAGACATTAAACTTAAGGGAATCCCTACATAGTTGAAAAAGTCGATCAAAAAACTTAATCTACCCAAATCCTCTGGATCAACAGCTCCTGAATCACTAACCATTTGGAGCAATGGCAAAAACATTGTTAGCCCAAAGCCATCCAAAACCCCTATAAAAATGCTTAAAGCAATTATGATAAAAATCCTGTATCCTAAAAAAGAGTAGAAATAGGCAAAGCTTTCAAAGTATTTATTTATGATTTTTTTTATCAAAATTTTTAACTTTACTATAAATAATATTTTTTATACCAGCTTATAAACTTCTTTACCCCATCTTTCATTGAAATATGTGGGCTATAATCGAAATCCTGCTTTAACGATTCTACGTCTGCCCATGTTCTACTGACATCTCCGGCTTGCATAGGTAACATTTTCTTTTCGGCCTCAGTTCCCAATTGTTCTTCAATTTCTTCTATAAAATCCATCAGTCTTACCGGCTTACTATTCCCAATATTATAAAGCGAATATCCTTTATTATTCTTCGCATCTACGATCTTAACTACTCCAGCAACAATATCATCTATATAGGTAAAATCTCTTTCCTGATTACCATTATTAAACACCTTGATTGGATTCTCGTTTATTATAGCATCAGTAAATAAAAACATAGCCATATCTGGTCTACCCCAAGGTCCATAAACAGTAAAAAATCTTAAGCCTGTGCATTTAAAATCATACAGGTGACTATAGGTATAAGCCATCAACTCATTGCTCTTCTTTGTAGCAGCATATAAACTAATTGGATGATCTACATTATCGTTTACAGAAAAAGGTACTTTTTCATTTTGTCCATATACACTAGAGCTACTGGCATAGATTAAATGCTTTACATTATAATTTCGGCAGCATTCCAGCAAATTTGCAAAGCCTACTAAATTACTATCTATATAAGCTTCCGGGTTTTCTATACTATAACGAACACCCGCCTGTGCCGCAAGGTTAATAACTTTTTCAAATTGATAATAGTCAAAAAATTTCGGAAGATTTTCCCGATCTTCAAGGTTTAATCTTATAAATTCAAAGTTTTCAAATTTTTCACTATTGCAAAGTTCATTAAAATCTATTCCATTTTTTTGGGAAATACCTAATTCATTTAAACGGTCATATTTTAATTGAGTATCGTAATAATCATTGATGTTATCCACACCAACAACGGCATGTCCTAACTCCACTAATTTTTTAGATAGGTGAAAGCCAATAAAACCTGCTGCTCCTGTAACTAAAATTCTCATAACTTTCTTTTAATTCCCAATTGCATAAAACTCAAAACCTAATTCTTCCTTGGATTTTCTTTCCAACAACCTTCTTCCATCAAACAAAAAGGCAGGTTTTAACATTTCGCTATATATTTTTTGCCAGTCTAATTCCTTAAATTCATCCCATTCAGTTAACACCGCTACCGCGTGAGCATCCTTGGTTGCTTTATAAGGCGCATTTACCACTGTTACCCTGGCTCTATTTTCTTCAGTTGAACGGGTATTTAAATAATCTAAATCGGCATAGATCTGTTCTGTTTTTACTTTCGGATCATACACTACGATCTCGGCCTGTTCATTCAACAAATAGTCTGCCACATAAATAGCCGCCGATTCCCTAGTATCATTGGTGTCTTTTTTAAAGGCCCAACCTAAAATAGCTATTTTTTTACCGGAGACCGTATTAAATAAGGTTTGTACGATCTTAGCCGCAAACCTTCTTTTCTGATGGTCGTTCATTAATATAACCTGCTCCCAGTAATCGGCTACTTCGTGTAAGCCAAAAGATTTGGAAATATATACCAGGTTCAAAATATCTTTTTGAAAGCAAGAACCTCCAAAACCAACCGAAGATTTAAGGAATTTTGCCCCAATCCTGGAATCCATTCCCACAGCTTTAGAAACCTCATTTACATCGGCCCCGGTTTTTTCACAGAGTTCACTCATCGCATTTATGCTGGAAACCCGTTGCGCTAAAAAGGCATTTGCAGTAAGTTTCGACAATTCAGAAGACCAAACATTGGTAGTGAGCAAACGTTCGCGGGGAATCCAGTGCGCATAGATATCAACTAAGGCTTCCACAGCTTCTTTTCCTTCAGTCGTATCGATATCTCCACCTATAAGCACCCTATCTGGATTCATAAGGTCATCTACCGCTGTACCTTCGGCTAAAAATTCGGGGTTAGAGAGAATTTGATAGTTCACTCCGTTGCCGGTATTATCTAAAATATTCTTTAAAGCTTCGGCGGTACGTACCGGTAAAGTAGATTTTTCAACCACAATTTTATCGGTCTTAGAGACCCTGGCGATTTGACGGGCACAAAGTTCGATATATTTAAGATCAGCTGCCATTCCCTTTCCAATTCCGTAGGTTTTGGTAGGAGTATTTACTGAAATAAAGATCATATCAGCTTTATCTATCGCTGAATCCACATCGGTTGAGAAAAATAAATTTCTACCACGTGCTTCTTTAACAACTTGTGATAAACCAGGTTCGTAAATTGGAATATTCTCTACATCTTCATCATTCCAGGCCTCAATCCTTTCTTCATTTATATCTACAACAGTAACATTGATTTCAGGACATTTCTGCGCGATTACCGCCATTGTTGGTCCTCCTACGTAACCTGCGCCTATGCAACATATATTCTTAATCTTCATTGTTAGTTAATTGGTTAATTGGTTAATTGGTTAAATAGTTAATTGGAATCCGCCTCCTAAACTATTTGAAATCAACCTACATTTATTCCTTACTCCTATTTCTTAAATATTTGATATAGCCATTTATTAATCTGAGGCAAGATTCTACCTTAATTCGTTTTGTTTTCAGAACATCTTCTGAAATATATTATTTTATTAGGTATCAATAATCAACCATATTTCATGTTTTAGACGTCACCCTGAACGGGTTTCAGGGTCTAAGATCGACATTAAGTCCCATTTATGTTAGATGCTGAAACAAGTTCAGCATGACGATTCAATAATATTTTGATTTTTAACTTCATCACTTCTTTACAATGTCACTTCATCATAACATTACTCCATCACAATATATCCTCCCCCTTTGGGGGCTGGGGGGCTTACAATTTCTTATCACACCTATCTCCAAGCACTCCCTTCACATCATACACAACGGTACTCCCGTTTTTCAACTGATCCAGGTTCATTTCCAAAAATTCTTTATGCGCCACAGCCAGGACTACTGCATCATACTTTTCTTTTGGAAGCTCTTTAACAGTTTTTAGTCCATATTCGTGATTTACTTCCTCTGGGTTAGCCAGCGGATCATAAATAGTAACATTCGTCCCGTATTCCTTTAGGTTTTTTATCACATTCACGACTTTAGTATTACGAACATCAGGACAATTTTCTTTAAAGGTAATTCCCAATACAAGAATATTTGAGTTTTTAACCTTCTGGTCATTTTGCAACATAAGCTTAACAACTTCCGAAGCTACATATTGTCCCATAGAATCATTCATTCTTCGTCCGGCGAGAATTATTTCTGGATGGTAACCTATTTCCTGGGCTTTTTGAGCCAGGTAATATGGATCTACTCCAATACAATGACCACCCACAAGTCCGGGTTTAAACGGAAGGAAATTCCATTTGGTACCGGCAGCTTCCAAAACATCCTGGGTATCTATCCCCATCATATTGAAGATCTTTGCCAGTTCATTCACAAAAGCGATATTAATATCCCGTTGAGAATTTTCTATAACTTTAGCTGCTTCAGCAACTTTTATAGTGGGAGCCAGGTGGGTTCCGGCAGTGATTACTTCTGCATAAAGTTCATTAACCTTTTTTCCAATCTCTGGAGTAGAACCAGCGGTAACTTTTAAAATCTTATCTACAGTATGCTCCTTATCACCCGGATTAATTCTTTCCGGGGAATAACCAACAAAAAAGTCTGTGTTGAATTTAAGTCCGCTATGTTTCTCTAATACGGGTACACATTCGTCTTCGGTAACACCCGGATAAACCGTGGATTCATAAATAACGATATCTCCTTTTTTGAGAACCTTTGCTACGGTCTCACTGCTTTTGTACAGCGGAGTAAGATCTGGCCGGTTATTTTTATCAACAGGGGTTGGGACGGTAATAATATAGTAATTACAATCTGCTATATCTTCAAGATCAGCAGAACAGTATAAACCGTTCTTATTCTGTAATTCTTCCTTTTGAACTAAAGCAGCCTGTAGAATATCATCCTCTACCTCTAATGTTGAATCATGACCACTCATTAGTTCTTTAATTCTGGCTTTATTGATATCAAAACCAACTACAGGATATTTAGTAGCAAAAAGTCTTGCCAGGGGCAAGCCAACATATCCAAGGCCTATTATTGCTATTTTTTTATTACTCATTATTTAATATTTTCTGCTAATATATTTTTTAAAATTTTTAAACTATGCTGCTTTAAATTCATTTAAAACTTCTTCTGTAGCTTTTATTACAGATTCTAAGTCTTCTGTTTTTAAATTAGGGTAAAGCGGCAAACGAACCAGGCGACCGGCAAGATCTTCGGTTAAGGGCAAATCGTTCTTTTTATAACCTAATTGCAGGCCCATCTTAGAGGAATGAAGCGGCACATAACTTGAATAAGCAGCTATCCCTTTGCGCTTCATAAGATCAATAAACAATTCCCGCTCCCTATTAGAATTGAAAATTAACCAGAAGCAATGATAATTAGTTTTTTTATACTCTTCAAAATGCTGAATCACAAAATAGCCTTGTGACTCATATTTTTTTAGTTTACTTAAATAAGTATCGTAAATAATTTTTCGTTTTTCTTTAATCTCCTCTTCTTTCTCTAACTGAGCTAATAACATTGCTGCTAAAATATCAGACAAAAGATAACTTGAACCCTTTTCTATCCACGAATATTTATTTTGCAATCCATCAATAACTTTAGTGCGGTCTGTACCTTTTTCGGCCATATATTCTGCGCGTTCCCGCCATTCAGGTTTATTCACAACCAAAGCACCACCTTCTCCACAACTAAAATTTTTAGTATCATGAAAACTATAGCAAGCAAGATGGGCTTTTTCACCGCTTATTTCACCTTTATATAATGAACCATAAGATTGAGCACAATCCTGCATTACTGTTAAATTATATTTTTCTGCGATTATCATTATTTCATCAATATCACAAGGAACGCCAGCATAATCAATAGGGATTATCATTTTGGTCCTGGGAGTAATCAGCTTTTCAATTTGAGAAACATCTATATTCATATCTGAAGGCCTTATCTCGCAAAAAACCGGTTTAGCACCAAAAATAAGTATAGCATTGGCGGTAGAACTAAAAGTAAATGAAGGCAATATTACTTCGTCCCCAAGTTGAATATTTGCCAATAAAGCTCCCATCTCAAGAGCCGCAGTACAGGATGGTGTCAAAAAAACGCCTTCTAAACCATATTTTTGGAATATAAGATCTTTTACCCGGTTATTATAATTATAATTTCCGGCGTGCGAACCCGAAGCCAAAGCATCAGATATATAGCTTATCTCATTTCCTGTGATATATGGTAAGTTAAAAGGTATCATCCTATCAGATTATTAGGTTTTCTCCATAAATGGTTAATTGCATAACTACTTTTACATTGAATACCAAAACGTTCATAAACTTTTAAAGCTTTTATATTTTTAGCCTGGGTGGTGCTCTTCAAAATCTTGCAGTTATTTTCTAACAGATAAGTTTCTATAGCTTCCATTAACATAAACGATATTCCTTTGCCTTCGCTTTTAGCCTCCACTCCCATAAGCGGAATTATCCCCGTTCCATTTTCAATACGTTTTATAGTTGCAAAACCTTTAACTTCAGCATTGTCTTCGTAAACCAAAACAGCATCTGCTCCTTTCTTATTTACCGACTTGTCCAACCAAATATCATACAGCTCATACACTTTGGATTTTTCAATATTATTGTCGAAATAAAATCTGCTTTGTCGTGCTATTCGCTTTACCTGCTCTTTCATCCCTGGTGTTGCATTGGGCTGGTCAAAGAACTTTATTTTTGGGTGAAACTTTTTTTTAAATTTTAATTCTTTGGAAAGCTCAACCATCTCGTCAATTTTTAGAACAGAATAATATGCTGTTTCCTTTAGCTCGAAAGCTGAATTAAAATAGACTAAATCCACGGCCTCACCATAAAGTTCTAATATTGCTTGTTGATAATGCTTTTGTGAAATATTTGAGTTTATTCTGGCAATTTTACTTCCAAAAAATTGGGAATCCCAGTCTAATATTTCAAAATTCTTTTGCATACATTCAACAGACAGAACAACTTATCTCAAATTTTCCCAATACCAGGAAACGGCTTCCTTCAAACCATCATCAATTTTATGACTTGGATTATAACCAAGCAAAATTTTCGCTTTTTCAACCGAAGCCAAAGAATGTGGAATATCGCCTGCTCTATTAGGCCCGTGTTTTACTTCCACATTGGCAATCTTGGGATCAAACCCAGAAAGATATTTTTTCAGTAATTGAGTGAGCTCTACCAAATTGGTTCTATCCCCAACAGCCGTATTATAAATTTCATTTACCGCCTCTTTATTTTCTGAAGTAAGCGCTCGTAAATTCATTTGAATTACGTTATCGATATAGGTAAAATCCCTTGAATAAGTGCCATCGCCATTAATCAACGGGCTTTCGTGTTTCATAAATTGCATCACAAACTTCGGGATTACAGCAGCATAAGCTCCATTGGGGTCCTGCTTTCTTCCAAAGACATTAAAATATCTTAATCCTATGGTATCTAATTGATAGGCATCCTGAAAAATATCGGCATATAATTCATTTACATATTTGGTAATTGCATACGGCGAAAGAGGCTTTCCTATTTCGTCTTCAATTTTAGGAAGTTTTTCTGAATCTCCATAAGTAGAAGAGCTTGCGGCATACACAAATCTTTTTACATCGGCATCCCTAGCAGCCACCAACATATTTAGAAATCCTGAAATATTTACTTCATTACTGGTAATAGGATCGGCCAAAGATCTTGGCACAGAACCCAAAGCTGCTTCGTGTAACACATAATCTACATTTTCACAAGCTTTGTGACAAGTTTCCAAATCACGAATATCCCCCTCAATCAACTTAAAATTCTCGTGGTTTTTAATTACCTCTAGATTATGTTTATGGCCGGTAGCAAAATTATCTAAACAGACTACTTTTGCATTTAAGCCTATTAAAGTTTCACATAAATTGGAGCCAATGAACCCTGCTCCTCCGGTTACGAGAACTTTCTTATTTTCTAATTTCTCCTGAAATTCAGTCATTTGAGAATTTTAGTTAAACTTTTTATCGGCGGCAAAGATAGAATTTCTTTATGAGCCTATTGCTAAAGAAACCTTAAAGCTTTAAAAACGTTAAGAATTGTTTGAAAGACAGTTTTGAAAACCTCTCTTGAAATCACTTTAGTCAATCTGTTTGAATTCAGCGATAACTTAAAAAAAATCACAATATTTCTATGTGATTTACACCATTAGCTCGGGTAATGGCTGCGCCAGAAACACTTCCGTCACATCTAAGATATGCCACCTTCCCTTAAAAAAAGGGAAAGAGCTTTTATTTTTTGTAAAAAACAAGGTGCAATTTCTTAAAATATTGGTGGATTCGTGGCTGGTGTCCCCACCGCCTAAAACACGCAACATATTCTACTTGCAAAAAAGAGATTGCCACGACCTGTAAAAAACAGGTCTCGCAATGACACGCAACCCACAACTTGGAACACGTAACATATCCTAAATTTAAAAAAAGGATTGCCACAACCCTTGAAAAACGGGTCTCGCAATGACAAGTACCGAATCACGAATTTACCACCCACCTACACCACCATCCCTGCAGCTACGGTTTCGTTAGTGCTTTCATCTATTAGGATGATGCTTCCTGTATTACGATTATCTCTATAAGTATCTAACATCAATCTGCGGGTCGTTCTAATTTTCACTCGAGCGATATCGTTCATGCTCAAACTGGAATCTTCGGTGTCCCTTTTAAAAGAATTGATATCCATTTTATAAACTACTTCTTTAATCATTGCCCGCTCTTCATTAGAGGTATGCTTAATCGTGTATTTAGCTCTGGGTTTTGCCGAATCATTATTTAACCAGCACAACATCACATCAAATTCCTGTTCCAATTCAGGCTGATTGCTTTTTCTTACAATCATATTCCCTCTACTAACATCTATATCGTCCTCAAGTACCATAGAAACGCTCATGGGAGCATAAGCTACCTCCACTTCCTTTTCTCCTGCATTAATAGATTTTATTTTTGACTCAAAGCCGGATGGCAATACAGACACCTCATCTCCTACCTTATAAACACCACTAGCAATTCTCCCTGCATAACCTCTATAATCCCTAAATTCTTCACTTTGCGGGCGCAAAACTGTTTGCACCGGGAATCTTGCATCTATTTTATTGATATCACTACTGATATATAAATTTTCTAAAGTGCTAAGCAAAGTGCCGTTCTGATACCACTCCATTTTTTCCGAGCGATTTACCACATTATCTCCAAGCAAAGCACTAATCGGAATAAAACGAACATCCTTCATCAAAAGCTTAGATGAAAACTCCTCAAACTGTCCAATAATTTTGCTGTAAACTTCCTCTGAATAATCTACCAGGTCCATTTTATTAATACACACAATAAGGTGCGGGATATTCAGCAATGAAGCTATAAACGAATGGCGCTTGGTCTGTTCTATAACTCCGTGCCGGGCATCTATTAAAATAACCGCGGCATTAGCCGTAGAAGCTCCGGTCACCATATTTCGGGTATATTGAATATGCCCAGGGGTATCTGCAATAATAAATTTACGTTTTGGCGTAGTGAAATAACGGTAGGCAACATCTATGGTAATGCCCTGTTCCCTTTCGTCTCTTAAACCATCGGTAAACAATGCCATATCAATACCATCGTGTCCTTTTTTTGCGCTTGTCGCCGTTATTGAATCAAGTTGATCTTCAAAGATCGATTTAGAGTCATACAAAAGCCGACCAATTAAAGTGCTTTTCCCATCGTCTACACTTCCGGCAGTGGTAAATCGTAATAGTTGGTTGTTGTTTATTTCCATATTAATAAGCCCCTCCCAACCTCCCCAAAGGGGAGGATTAAAAAGGATATATTTTTAAGTTAATTCAAATTTCATTTTTAAAGAATTTAAGTTCCCCCTCCGGGGGTTAGGGGGCTTTAAAAATACCCCTGCTTTTTCCTGTCTTCCATAGCCGTTTCACTACGCTTATCGTCTGACCGATCTCCTCTTTCGGTTTTTCGCATTGCTGAAACTTCCTTAACAATTTTCTCAAGTGTATCTGCCTCTGATTCTATTCCCCCTGTAATTGTAATATCCCCTAGAGTTCTAAACCTTATTTTCTTCTTTTCTACCTTCTCTTCTTCTTCAAGCCTAAGATGTCCTGAAAACGGAATCCAGGAATTACTTCTAAAAACCACTTCCCGCTCGTGAGCAAGGTAAAGGGATGGGATACTTATATTTTCTCGTTTTATGTAGTTCCAAACATCCATTTCGGTCCAGTTACTTATAGGAAATGCCCTGAAATGCTCTCCCTCAAAATGTTTTCCGTTTAAAAGATTCCATAATTCCGGCCTTTGATTTTTGGGATCCCATTGTCCAAAATCATCCCGGTGACTAAAAAAGCGTTCTTTAGCCCTAGCCTTCTCCTCGTCACGTCTTCCGCCGCCAATAGCACAATCTATTTTATTTTCTTCTACGGCATCAAGCAGGGTTGTTATTTGCAAAGCATTTCTAGTCGCATTCTTCCCTCTTTCTTCGGCTACACGTCCCTGATCTATAGCATCCTGAACAGAACCTACTATCAATTTCACGCCTAACTTTTCAACCAAATCATCTCGAAATGCTATAGTTTCAGGAAAATTGTGTCCGGTATCTACATGCATCAATGCAAAAGGAATTTTACTGGGGTAAAAAGCCTTTTTTGCCAAATGGGTTACCAAAATAGAATCTTTCCCTCCCGAAAATAATATTACCGGATTATCAAATTGCGCCCAAACTTCACGCAAAATATAGATCGCTTCCGATTCTAATTCGTCTAAATAATTTAAATAATACTTGTTCATCTTAATTTAATTCATTTTTTCATCAAAGGGCTTTAACCAAGCTAAGCTTAATTAAGCTTCTTTGTTTTACTTACACTAAAGACCAGACTTATAAACTTCAATTTCATCTACTAACATATATAGCCGATTTTTAAACCAAAAAACCAAATATTTAGTCATCAATATTTCCTGAAAGATTGGAAACAATAAAAGAGTTATTTTTTAACTCTCTCCTATTGTAAACCATTTCCTTTTCAGTTTTCTTATCTACCACCTTCAATCCAACCGCTTTACAAATAGCATGACCTGCCGCTGTATCCCACTCCATAGTTGGCCCTAACCTTGGATAGACATCCACAAGCCCTTCTGCCATCAAACAAAATTTAAGGGAGCTTCCCTTTGGAATAACTTTTACCTCCTGTTCATATCGTTCTTTAATCGCATCAATATATTCAAGTGTCTCGGAATTGATATGCGATCTACTCCCTGCAACATTTATAGTTTTTTGAACAAAACCAGGAAATATTTCTTCAGCATTTTTTAATAGATCTTTTATTTTAATTTCATCATCCACAATTATTTTAAAAGATTTTCCTTCTTTTACATCTCCATAATAGAGCGCCCTACTTACTGGAATATAAATCACTCCAAAAACAGGTTTATTATTTTCTATAAGCGCGATATTTACTGTAAACTCTCCGCTCTTTTTTATAAATTCTATTGTGCCATCTAAAGGATCTACAATCCAGCAGGAATCCCATTTTTTTCTTTCAGAAAAATCAATTTCCTCATTTTCTTCGCTAATAATTGGAATCCCCAAAGGTTCCAGAGCATCAACAATAATTTTATTCGCTCTTTTATCTGCAAGCGTTACCGGCGAATCATCTTTTTTAAGCTCCACCTGAAAATCCCCATCATTATAAATCCTTAATATCTCATTTCCCGCCTCTACCGATGCCTTGATAGCTACCAAGTAATCTTGCCGAATTTTATTCTGAATTTCACTTTTCATACAATTTTACTCTTTTTAATAAGATAGAGATACTGCGCAAATATAATATTTCCTATTAGTCTATCGAATTAATAGGGTATTAATTATCGGGATTTGGAGAATATATATTTATCTGCGATTATCTATATGGAAAACATAAAAATTAAAACCCCCAGGATGATTAAATTGTGAATCTTCTGATTCTTATGAGTTTACCAAAAAAAAATGAGTTAAATCAAAAAGCTCGGGGCAAGCCCACGAGCTATGAATTGAAAAAAACTTTTTGAAATTTCGAAGCAAGCCTCGGGGAATTGAACCCTCTGGAGAGATTAAAAAATAAGATTACACTAAATTCTTTAAATATTTCCCATATTCACTCTTCTCAAGCTCAAGAGCTAGATTGAGTAATTGATCTTTAGTGATATATCCCTTACGAAAAGCAATTTCTTCTGGACAGGCTATTTTGAGACCCTGTCTTTTCTCTATGGTTTGTACAAAATTAGACGCCTCCAGCATAGAATCAGGCGTACCGGTATCCAGCCAGGCATAACCACGCCCCATAATTTCGACTTTTAACTCTTTTCGGTTCAAAAATTCCTGATTAATACTGGTGATCTCCAATTCACCACGGGCGCTTGGTTTGCATTCCTTCGCGATTTCAATAACTGAATTTGGATAGAAATAAAGTCCGGTGACTGCAAAATTACTTTTTGGCTTTTTTGGTTTTTCTTCTATGCTAAGGGCACTTCCACTAGCATCAAAATCTACAACTCCATAACGTTCAGCCTGGTTTACAAAATAACCAAAAACAGTGGCCTGCCTATATTCTTCACAGTTTTTAACCGCGTTTTCCAGCAACCTACTAAAGCCCTGACCATAAAAAATATTATCTCCTAAAACCAGACACACATCATCATTATTAATAAAATTTTCACCTATAATAAATGCTTCAGCCAGCCCATTAGGTTTTGCTTGTTCTGCATAGGATAAATTCAACCCCCAATCTTTTCCATCATCTAATAACTTTTGAAAATTCGGTAGATCTTCCGGAGTGGAAATAATAAGAATTTCCCTAATTCCCGCTAGCATTAAAACAGAAAGCGGGTAATAGATCATAGGTTTGTCATAAACCGCCAGTAACTGTTTTGAAACGCTTTTGGTAAGCGGATACAATCGTGAGCCTGTACCACCTGCTAGAATAATTCCTTTCATAAGCCCTTTTTTAAAATCTCGTTTATTTCGCGGTTTATTCTAATAAAATCAATCTTTGTTTGAGAGTTCTTTCGGTTTAGCTTGATCACGGGAATTTTATTTTCCTTTAAAAATATTATTTTTTCTTGATTTCGGCAATCAAGTTCTTTCAAAAAAGTTGCTATCTCACTCAAAGAAAAAAAATTAAATTCCGCCATACCTCTTGATTCAAAACTATTGTTTTTTTTTATTTCATTTGCTACCTCAAGAACGTCTGCTTCTAAATATAAAACCAATTTAGGAAAACAAATTTGCGAGCTTTCAAAACCACTTAAATCATTAAGCTTACAACAATTATTATGGATTATACCTTCGTCAAGAAAAACAGGCTTACTTAGATTTAAATCTGCATATTTCAAAGTTCTGGAAACTAAATTAGAATAAAAATGAATTAATTTATATTTGGCCGGCTTTGGAATATACAAAGCTTTAACCCCATCTTCATGCAGTCTAATAAGCTCCTTCCATTTATCTTTATAATTCAGTTTTTGATTAGAAATAAATTTAGCTTTAAGTAATTTTTTTGATACTTCTATATTACCTTTTTTTAAATTTCTAATTATTCCATATTTAATAGTGTTTTCAGCATACCAGGTCTGTTTAATGCTATTGGTTTGATAAGTACCATTTAAATTCTTCAACAAGCTACTCTTTCCGGCACCCGGTATACCTAAAACCTCAATCCATTCCATATTAACTATACTGCTTCTTATAATATTCCTGATAACTTCCGGAAACCACAGCCTCTATCCAACCAGGATTCTGTAAATACCAATCTACGGTTTTCAGCAAACCTTCCTCAAAAGTTACCGAAGGTTTCCAACCTAGTTCTTTATTAATTTTGCTCGCATCTATCGCATAGCGTTTATCGTGGCCGGGACGATCTTTTATAAAAGTGATAAGCGATTTAGATTCGCCCTCACTCCTATTCAATTTCTCGTCCATTATGCCACACAATAGTTTAATTAAATCAATATTCTGCCATTCGTTAAATCCACCAACATTATAGGTGGATTTATTTTTTCCTTTATGAAAAATAAGGTCTACAGCCCTGGCGTGATCTAATACGTATAACCAGTCCCGAGTAAATTTTCCATCTCCATAAACCGGAAGGTGCTTATTTTCAATAATATTATTGATAAAAAGCGGAATCAATTTTTCAGGAAATTGGTTTGGCCCGTAGTTATTCGAACAATTGGAAATTACATAGGGTAAATTATAAGTTTCGCCATAAGCTCTTACAAAATGATCTGAAGCTGCTTTTGAAGCCGAATATGGTGAGTTAGGAGCATAAGAAGTGTTTTCAGTAAACAAGCCGGTTTCTTCCAGTGTACCATATACCTCGTCTGTACTAATATGGTAGAATAATTTATCCTTAAAATTTCCCTGCCAAATTTCCAGCGTAGCCTCCATTAAATTTAGCGTACCTGTAACATTGGTATCTACAAAGATTTTAGGATTAGAAATAGAACGATCTACGTGGGATTCTGCGGCGAGATGGATAACACTATCAAATTGATATTTTTGAAATAAGTGTTTTATGGCCTCAGCATCGGTAATATCGGCCTTTAAAAAATGATAATTTGAAGCCTTTTCAATATCCTTAATATTTTCAAGATTTCCCGCATAGGTTAATGCATCTAAATTGAAAATTTGATAATTCGGATACTTATTTACAAAAAGTCGAATTACGTGAGACCCGATAAACCCAGCTCCACCGGTGATTAGAACATTTTTTTCTATAGAATTATCTTTCATTTAAAGGCATATATTGTTTACTTCAAAGATAGTTTTTCTAGTAATTCTCAAATATAATTTCAGGCTTAAAAACCTGTAGACTCCATATGAATCAATTTAGTATGTATTGTCTTATTAACTGGTGGCTTTCTGGCCGATTTATTTTCTATACGATCTACTAGCAGTTCAACTGCTTCATCTCCAATTTCCTCTGGAAATTGCTCCACATAACTTATAGAGGGAGTTAAATAACTTGCTACTTCCTTATTTATAAATCCAATCACTTTTAGATCTTCAGGAATATTAATTTTATATTCATAAGCCATTCTATAAACCAACATAGTACTATAAAAATCTGAGCAGAGCATAGCTTCAACTTTATCCTCAACCAGAAGCTTCCTAACTTTTTCCCTTAAAGTATCTGGTTTTGAAGAGTTAGCAATAAAAAAATCTTTTTTACTCTTCAAGGCATTTCTATAACCGGTAATCCTTAATTTACCTACACCTAAATGATGAATGGAAGTTGCAATTCCAATCTTTTTAATACCTCGTGCCTGTAGTAAACGCGTAGCATCTTCAAAACTATTTTCGTCATCTATACCAATTTTATCTACAGAAATATCAAGGTTAGTTCTATCGTACAATACCACCGGAATATCATAGTCTACCAGGTTATAAAGATGCTCAAATTCTTTTTTACGCTGCGTCTCTTCTGAAAAAGCTATAAGTACCCCATCTACAAAACCTGAAGTAAGCATTTCAGTAATTTGTTTCTCCCGCTCTAAACTCTCATTCGAAATATAAGTAATCACCTGAAGTCCTGCTTTTTGCGCCCTGGCTTCAATACCAGACAAAACACTAGCAAAGAAAGTATTAGCTATATTCGGAATAATTACCCCAATAGTCCCACTTTTACTGCTCTTTAAATTGACCGCTACCGGGTTTGGGCGGTATTTATGTAATTTGGCGAGTTCTTTAACTCTTTCTACTGTTTTAGGACTAATTTCCGGACTATCATGCAAAGCTTTAGATACTGTAGATACCGATACATTAAGTAATTTTGCAAGTTCCTTTAAGGTGATTTTATTTTTCATTTTTACTATACAGTTTAACCATATTGGAGCAATTCCTCCCAGTTTATATAATCATCTCCTATACAACTTATGATTCGTAAACATATTGAACCAACCTGCTGTATTTATTAAAATTTTTAGCAATCAATTATTTCTTCTTCTATTTTTTACTAAAACTAAGAATTCGCAAATATCTAATAAATTCGCGAAGAATTCGCGCCAGATTCATAAGAAAGTAATTTTATTTACCAATCATTAGAATAAAAATAAGAATATCTACTGACATACATGCATTGATGTGGACTCTCCAAATTTTTCTTAAATTAAAAAAAGATGAACCACATATTAAAATTTCCGGAAAATTTGAATTAGTATTCCTTACTATTTTGGTTTGTTTCCTATTTATAGGTCTACATTTTAGTAATTTTGAATTAAATCTTTTTATCAGATCATGAAAATTCCATCCTCCTATTGGTTCTATATCATTGCCGCACTTATTACTATTTTAGGTTTAGTAACAGGCTGGTATTTCTTCTTTTTATTAGTTTTTCCATTAGGAATTTTCAATTTAAGTAATAGAAAAAATGATCATGATCAATAAGTGAAAAATTGATTCAAAACAAATTACAAAAATCTTCTTCAGCCTTTTAAAAACGTAGGTTTCATAGGAGTTAAACTTATCCTAAACAAGTTTCAATATTTGCATATCAGGCCATCTCCTTGTAATTTAACATTATTAATTAATCAAATAAATTATAATGAAAGATTACGGAACACTTTCTCAAGCTATAAATAAATTAAAATTAGAAGAAGGTTATGAGCATGATTTCAACCTTTTAGACGAAGAAATAGAACTTAGGGCTAAAGAAGAAACCTTTGGGGTTGAAGATTTTGATGTTGATAAAGTACTTCGATTTGAAGGAATGAGCAATCCAGACGATAATGCCATTCTATATGCTATAACCACTTCTAAAGGTTATAAAGGAGTTTTAGTTGATGGATATGGGATTTCCAGCGGTCAGGTTTCTAAGGAAATGATTAAAAAACTGGATTTGAAGGATAACCGCCCTATAAATTAAGCTTCGTTAAACTTCTACTAAATCGCCTGAAATTATTGGCCAAACCACTAAACTATCATATTTTTGAATACAAATATTAAAAACCATAAATTATAACTATGAGCTATTTAGGACTCGATAAAGAAAAAACCAGTAAAACCGTAGAAGACCTGAATGTTCTTCTTGCCGATTATCATTTATACTATCAAAAACTAAGAAACTTTCATTGGAATGTTTTTGGAAAAAATTTCTTTGACCTTCACGAAAAGTTTGAAGAATTGTATGATGATGCAAAATTAAAGGTAGATGAAATTGCGGAACGTATACTTACACTAAGATATACCCCAACGAGTAATCTAACCGATTATTTAAAGGCTTCAAATTTAGAAGAATCTAAAGCCGATTTAACCGATAAGGAAATGATTGAAACCCTTCTTAAAGATCACGGCACGTTGTTAAAACAAATGCGCACCGTAGTAGAGACAGCAGATAAAGCTGGAGATGAAGGTACTATAGACCTTATTGGAGCTTACATTAGAGAGTTGGAAAAAACCAGTTGGATGCTAGACGCATGGAAGATGAAAACCTCAGATTCCCTTAAAACAAGCTAAATTTTTTAAATATTGGAAGAAAATTTTAACCTTAAAGAGTCCCTGGAAGGAATTAGTGCTAAAATGGTAAGTTGGCTAGATTCATTAATATTGAATTTGCCAAATTTTTTACTAGCTATTCTAGTATTTGTAATATTTGTATTTCTAGCCAAATATACAGGTCAGTTATTAAATAAACTCCTGGGAAGAAGAGTTAAACAAGATTCCATAAGACATATAACCGTTAAGGTGAGCAAAGCAATTGTGATCCTTATCGGTTTTTTTATTGCCCTTGGTATATTAGACCTCAACAAGGTTCTCACTTCTGTACTTGCCGGTGCCGGGGTTGTAGGGTTGGCTATAGGTCTTGCATTACAAGGCACTTTAAACAATACATTTTCGGGGATAATCTTAAGTTTCTTACCTGAAATTCAAATTGGAGATTGGATAGAAACAAATTCTTATGCAGGAGAAGTTACTGAAATTAATCTTCGAAATATTGTGGTGAAACAATCTGACAATAATTATGTGGTAATTCCCAATTCTAAAATTGTGGAAGAGCCTTTTAAAAACTTCTCCAGAACCAGTCGCTCCCGGGTCATGCTTAATTGCGGAGTGGGTTATTCTTCTGATTTGGAAAAAGTTAAGGAAATGACCATAGAAACCATTTCTGAACATTTTCCTTCCCGTGGTAATGAACAGGTAGAGTTTATGTTTACCGAATTTGGTGATAGTTCTATCAATTTCGTAGTGCGCTTCTGGACTGATGCTACCAAAAACAGGGATTTACTAATCGCCCGAGACATTGCTATTATAGAGATCAAGAAAACTTTCGATAAAAATGGTATCAATATCCCATTCCCTATTCGAACTATAGATTTCTCCAATACATTAAACATGAAGAAGCCGGAATAGCTAAAATATTCACGGCTTATATTCACTTCAGCTTTAAGTTCATTTTTCTCTAGGTATGCTAAACTTCAAAGGAAAATCAATAATACCTACCTAACGAGATAAAGTCTTTGATTTTCTTTACTAGAATTGAATACTGAGAGGCAAACACGTCTAATATTAAAACCTGGTATTTTTATTTCCTGTAGCTTCCCACATTGATTCCTTCGGGGTCAAGCCTAATTGTTGGGGACTAAGCAAAAATTGTAGTCAAAATATTAATAAAGAAACCTCACAGGTTTTCAAAACCTGTGAGGTTTTGGCAGGCAAGCCTTTTTAAAATGGTTTCAACTTCAATTATGTTCTTTAATTATCAACATACTAGATCCTGAAATAAATTCAGGATGACGGTTTAAAGGTCGGACCTTTTTCAACTTTTCAGGAAAACTCCTGATTATTCTTACAACCAACGCTAAGTATTACTCCAAAAAAGAATATGTATTTTCTTTCGGTTATAAGATCTATTACACGGAAGCTAATCTTTTTAATTTAAAAACCTTAAAAGAGCAGCTATAGCAAGAAAGACGAAATTACCTCGCGGTAAGCCTAAAAGGCATTAAACGGAAAATGTTTTTGGGTTTCAAAAGTAAGCCTCGGGACATTCAAATCTCGCTTACCGATTAAAATATGGCTGTTTAAAGCAGAATATAAGAACTATCAAAACATAAAAAAGCTCCCTTAACATACTGTTTTCGGGAGCTTTTTGTAATTATTTTCTTACTATTGGTTTTAAAATTCAAAACCAAAACCAAAGGAGAATCTATAGCCTTCACTTCCTTTAAATAAACTGAAGGTACCATTAACCGCTTCGGCGCTATTCACCCAGAATCCTACTCCATAGCTATCATGCCATTTGCTAGAATCTTCAAAGTCGCTCCAGACCCTACCTAAATCGTAACCGGTAAAAACACCAATTTGTAACGGAAGAAATCTTGTGGTAAACTGGTCAAATCCATATCTAAGATCTGCCCCTGAACCAAAAGCACTTTTCCCTGTAAAACGCTGTTTACGGTAACCTCTTAAACCTGTATCGCCACCTAATTGTGCAGCCTGGTAAAATTCATAATCATCTCCCATGTTTAAATGGGCCTGAACGTGTGTTTTTAAAACAAGTTTTCTATTTCTGGTAAGTGCGTTGTAGAAACCCCAATAAGGCTTAAAATAACCATAAACCTGTGAAGTTTCGGCTGTATTCATTTGCCCACCAAGATTCAATTCAAATTTCATCCCCCTACTTGGGTTCAATCTATTATCATAACTCTCATAACGATAGAGTGCATCCAGCCCGGCAAAATATTTTCTGTCAAAGAATTCAGGGTCATCGGTAGTAAAATCTTCAGTTATATATCTACCATCTGTAGGATCTATTTTATTGCCTTCAAAACTTGCCATATACCTAAACATACTACCAAATGGGGTTTGGTTTTCAAAACCTGCTTTTGCTCCAAAGCGACTAATCTTTACCCGGTTGTAATCAAAATCCAGAGATTCATCAAAATTTGGAGTTTCATTACCATAGCCAAAAAAGTTACTCGCAAAATTAGGACTGGCGTAGTTGGCTCCAACTTTAAGATTATAATCACCAAGTATTAGCGCAAACTCACCTTCATAATATACATCAAATCCATTGGTCGCAAAATAATAACCTCCTCCAAAAGTATGCTGACTGGTAAATGGGTTTCTCTTAAATGCATTTTTTGTAGAAACCATTTCAAGACCAAGCTTAAACCCATCGTCTGGATTAAAGCCAAAGGCCGGTACAATTGCCCCTCCGTTAAAGATTTTCTTATCTTTATCGTAGGTATTTATCTCATAATTATCCCTGAACCTAAATTTGGCATTCCCCGCTTCTTCTATGGTATTTGGTTTTGTTTTGTGGTCGTATATTTTAATTTTATTTCCATTTTTTATGGTATAAATATCATTATTTTGACCTCCAATTATTCTTGTAAAAATATAGTTATCTCCCTCGCCATCTACTAAAATTTTATCATCATCATCTAGCGCATATAACCAAATTTCTTTGGTTTCATCTTTATGGTAAACTTTTTCACTTATCACCTCGCCCCTTTCGCCGTCTTTATTTCTGCTGATTTTAATTTTGGTTTTACCACCTTTCATTCGGGTAACATCTACAAAATCGTCTTTATCTGTTCCTGTTATAATAGCAAGATCAGCAAAGTGATCGTAATATCTTAACGCGATATCAACAATATTATCTCTTCGTGCTTTAACTTTTTCAATTAATTCTTCGGTTGTTTCATCATAAGTTTCGGGAGGAAGTTTTTGAAAGGCTTTTTCAATCACCGCATCGGTCATGTTTTCTTTAATGAATTCTGCTTGTTCCTTCCAGGTCTCTTTTCCTACATTTTGAAGTAAAGAACGATCCAAGCCGGTTGCTGAAACATTAAACCACTCTACATTATTAATATCATCATCATAAACCGCAAATTGTGAAGCAAAACCGGTTAAAGCTCTTAAGGTTCCAAAAAATGCTCCATCAAAATTTGAAAAAACCTGATCTCTATCCCTGGGAATTGGTTTAAAGGTACGGTTACCTTCTTTATCTTCAATTTCTGCCCAACGCCATTGATCCTGGTGCCTATCCCAATCTCCAATAAGCATATCAAATATTCTGGCCTTAACATAGGCAGGCTCATCTAAAGAATACTTCTCATCCCGGCGCAACCTATCAAACATTCCTGTTGTACTTTGAATATCATGATTGGGTGAACCAAAACTCTCTTTACCCAACCAATGATCTTCAGGCCTTTCTTCTATCATATAAATAGCATCACCGTGCTCTTCATTGTACTTTCCTAACTTAGGTTGCTTTGGTAAATAATAAATTTCTGGATTAGTATGATAAACTCCAATGGCATCTGCCATTGTTGGAATGGCCAAAAATGCATAAGGATGGGCTGCAGTATAGAAATCTGATATAATATCTTCAGCTACCGTATTCTCCAGTTGTGTTTCTATAGGCGTATCCTTAAAAGCTACGGTTTGCAAGAATTGAACGGCTTTCTTTTTTATTCTTCTAATATTATATTCTCTATCTAAACTATCTTTTAACCTAATAGAAATAGTTTGATGACCTCCCCCTGCACGCATTGGGGTTAAGCCTCCATAAAGCGTATCCAGGTCTGCAATTTTCACACTAATATCTGTGCCATAAAGTTCTCGATAGCGTTGTCCCCAAACAGTTCTGTGTATTGATCCTTTATCGGTTTCGTCCTTCGGATAAACTGATGTTGTAATTGTTTTATCAAATTCCTGCGGAAAATCAGAAACATCAAATTCTTTAGGTGCCTTAAAAATTTCCTTCTGATACAATAGTTTGGGTTTATTGTTTTCATTGCCATAAAAACTAGCCCATGAAGAACCATCTTTAAAAACATCATATACTACAAACCCCTGTTCGGGATAAGCAAAAAGTCCGTCGTTGCTTAAGGTTGCGTAAGTAGCTTTTGAGGTAGATCCAGATACAATTTGATTAATTTTACCATGCTGAATATACTGTAATGAATGTTCGTGACCGCTTACAAACAATAAACGATCTGAATCCTGCCCTAAAGTTTCCAGGCGTTTTACGAGAGATTTATAGCGTTCATTTTGCGCATCCTGTATAGAAACACCTCCTGTGGTTCTAATTAATGTAGCTAAAGATCCCAAAATTGGTATTGGAATTTTCTTTTGAGAAGGATAAATATGCCTGTTAAAATTATATTGGCCTCCGTGCACTCCGTTAGTAAATAATGGGTGATGTAAGGCTACAATAACCGTTTTATTCTGGCTTTTCTTTAGTTCTGTTTCTACTTCAAGAAACATGGCTTCTCGAGTTTTTATTTCGGCACAGTCATCATTTATTGTCGGATTATTATTCCAATCCTCAAGATACCATTGGGAGTCTATTACAATTAAGGTTATTTCCTCACCTATGTCCATAATCTCCAATCCGCAGCCTGTCTTTGGACTCCAAATCAAGTCTTCACCAAATTTTTCTTTTAGATACTCCTCTTCCCTTTTTAAGCCTGCAATACGCTCGCTATACCAATCATGATTACCTGGAATAAAAAGCACATTGCCATCATAATCTTCAATTGCGTCTAATTGGGCATCAATTTTATATTCGGCGGCTTCCCTATCTGGAGAGTCTTTTTCAGGCATTCCGTCGGGATAAATATTGTCGCCTAGAAAAATGGTATAGTTATCAGATTGTTTTACCGAATCTAAATAGCTTTTAAAAGCAATAAGTCCTTTAGAGCTTCCTCCCATAGGGGAATAACCACCATCTCCCAACAGGTAGAATGATTTCTCTATTTCTTTATTTTTAGGATACCCAAAATTAGAAGTAGGTTCACCTTCGCGATATTTCGGATCTGAGGATACACAAGAAAAAATCACTAACAAAGCTGTTAGTGATATAAAGATGTTAGTTTTTTTCATAAGGGGTATTGAACATTTTTTGTACTTTGGCTAAACAAAAACAAGCTAAAATATATGAATAATCTCATTGAGAAAGCAGATGATTTTGTTTTAAATCTTTTTAAGGAAAAATTACCGAATACGTATATATACCACAACTATAGGCACACACAACGTGTGGTTAAAAGTACTAAAGAATTAATTGCCAATTCTGAAATTAATGTTAAACAAGAAGAAGCTCTATTGCTTGCTGCCTGGTTACACGACACCGGATATACGCGTACTTTTAAAGGCCATGAGAAGGAAAGTGTTAATATAGCCAGGGAATTTCTGGAACAGCATAATGCCACCCCAGAACTGATTAAAGAGGTGACAAATAACATTGAAGCGACAAAGTTTGATGCTACACCAGAGAGCATTTCTGAAAAGATTATAAAAGATGCCGATTCTTCTCATTTTGCAAAAGATTATTTTGAGGAAACCAGTGAACTTTTAAGGCAGGAATTGGAACTTCATAACATTAAGAATTTTACTACTGCCGAATGGATACAGGAAAACATAAGAATGTTTACTGAAGAACATCAATTCTATACAGATTATGCCATTGAAGAATGGGGGCCTGCAAAGGAAGAAAATCTACTGCAACTTATTGAGGATAAAAATAAACAACAAAAAAAGCTAAAGAAAGAGGAAGCTAAAGCGCGTATGAAGGCGCGTTATAAAAACGATAATCCCGAAAGAAGTATTCAAACACTTTTTAGGGTAACGCTTAGAAACCATATAAAACTTAGTGATATTGCCGATACTAAGGCAAATATTCTACTTTCGGTAAACGCGATTATTATTTCTTTGGCCCTGGCCAATATGATCCCAAAACTAGATGCTGCCAGTAATAAGCATTTATTGATCCCTACCCTAATTCTTATTTTATTTAGCGTAGCTTCCATCATTCTCTCTGTATTATCTACAAGGCCACAGGTAACCAGTGGAGAATTCACAAAAGAGCAGGTTAAAAATAGGGAGGTAAACCTTTTATTCTTCGGAAATAGCCATAAAATGCCTTTTGAACAGTTTAAATGGGGAATGAAGGAAATAATAAAAGATAAAGATTATGTCTATGAATCTTTGATGTTAGACCTCCATTTACTTGGTAAAGTTTTACATAGAAAATATAAAATACTCAGAATTACCTATACCGTATTTATGATAGGAATTATCATTTCGGTAATTGCCTTTGTTGGAGCGTTTTACCTAATGTAATTCTTCCATTAAATTTTCATAAGTAATAGTTCTATCGGGTTCGTTGCTATTGGGCGTATATAATACTTCTACTCTAATAGCTTTGAGCCCAACTACACCTTGCACATCTTCAAGATCTAATAACTCTACCTCGTCACCAAGATAATTTTTAGTCTGTAGATATTTAATATATCTTAAATACTCTTTTTCGTCTGCACGTTGACTATATACTATTGCTATTTTACCTTTTTGAGTGACACGCTCTTCTGTTCCTTTTATAAATGATTTATCAATACGCTTTTTAATTATCTCGTAACGTGCATTATAAGTACCGTCTACGTCAAACTTTTTCTCATCCATTCGGTAGCGTATAGACATGGTGGAATTATAAACTAAAATTAAAGAAGCAGCATCTAATTTAATAGGGGTGGTTTGTTGTAGCTGGTAAAAACGGTTTTCCATTTCGCACATTGTACTTAACTGCCAAAGCCTTAAATTATAAAGATAAACCTTGTTGAAAGGACGCTCCTTTACCATAGAAGCACCAATGTAAATATTATGGTCTACACCATCGGTTTTATAGCGTTCAAAATAATGCGGGTAAATCTTTTGGGCATCAATTTGTTTCCTATCTAAAAACCGGGACATCGTACGGTTTATTTGCTGTACGGTTTTATCATAATTTTTTCTATGATTATAGATTATTCCAGTTTCCGGATTAAGCTTATTCTGATACTCTTCTACCAGCTCCTTTAATTCTGAAGACTGATTTCGCAAATGACTCATTATAGGATTAACTTCCTTTTGCAATAAGTTGAAAACCTTTTGCTCGCTGGAAGCATTAAGACTACTATCCAGATCTTCCATAAAATCGGAAATTCTAAATTTTACCTGCTCATAAATGGGCAGTTCTTCCAATTTATAAGCCATATCAATTATAGACTGAATTTCCTCTAATTGGTGGAGCAAATCTTTTTGAATGGCTTCATTTCGGGCATCAGAAGAAGCTACTACATCAATTTGGCCGTAAAGCGGATATATATCTTTAAAGACAATGTCTTTAAATGAAGCCAGGCCATCATCATCATAATCTTTAATATATTTCTTCGCCTCCTTCTCAAACACCCACAAAACACTAGGATGTATTGAAGTACACTCGCTCTGTATTACGGCCTTTACCCTATTCTCAAAATCACTCCGGTTTCTATCTACCGCAGTAGCGATATAAGGTAGAATCTCATCTAACTTTATAGTATTAATACTGTTAAGTTGATTTTTCTTTTTTGCCACCAATTCTAAAACTCCCAGTAAGCGATTATTTTTTACGACCGGAGCCAGAATGCAGCTTTTTACATCACTTTCTTTAAGACGCCTGGAAAGAATATTATTTTTAGTTTTTTTGGCATAATCTTCAACATTGGCAATACTAAAAAAACTATAATCTTTAAAAATATTATTAAAACCTTCTTCGCAAACTCCTTCCCTACACTCGCTCACTAATTCATCATTAAGAATATAACTATTAGCTTCTTTATATTCCATTTTCTCAAACATCTCATCTTGCGGATTATATACCGTAAATCCTACTCTTAAGTCTGGGATTTTATAAATTGACCTAAAAATTTCTTCCAGCTTTAAAAGTTCGTCCTGTTCTGTTGATTTTTCAAAAAGCAAGGCTGTTTTTAGTTCAGATATTGCATCGTCCATTGTAACATCTGTAAGGTTTACTATGGTAAAACCTTTAAAAACCCAGCTTTGCGGCGGAAATTTCTCTTTCCAGAGATCTATATTCTCAACATTCTGTAGTAATTCATCTACATCTTCATCAGTGATTTTTTTAGCTTCCTCTTTGGGAAAAATATCTATAAAATCACCGTTCAAGGCAATACGAAATCGTCTAATAATCCCCTGTTCATCTGGAATATCAAAATATAAGGGCCTTGAGTAATCTATATTATACCCATAATAATCATTAAGAATGTTGATGCATTCCTGTACATAAATGGTTTTATTGTCCAGGTTTCTTATTTCTAGCTCAAAATCATTTGGAGCCGACTCCATTATTTTTTTTAAACGCTTAGATCTATTAAATAAAAAGTTTTGAAAGGGTACAGATGCAGCCTTTATTTCATTATTGGTAAGTACGCTTGGAAAAAGGTCATCCAGCAAAACCCTTACCGGCTCTTTATATTTTTTAAGTTCATTAAAATCTTTAATCCCCTGGGTTAACGCCGGGAAAGATTTTACATGCTCTAAAATACTTTTAATATAATTACGAGCAACCTCACTTTCTTCATGCTTCAGTTGTCTCTTATATTGTTCCACAACTTTATGAAAACTAATCTGAATCTCAAAAGGTAATTCTTCTTTCTGTTCTGTCATAAATAGGTAATATCAGTTAAAATTACATATTCCTCAAGGCTTACAAATTTACATAGTTGAAATTAACAATTTTTTATAAGATTACGAATGCATTGCAATGCGAGATGCTTATTTTTGCTTAAACAAAATAAATTATATGCGTAAAATAATAATGATGCTTGCTGTTGCAGCTGCATTTACTTCCTGCCAGGAAGATAAAGGTTATACAATCTCTGGTGAGGCTTCTAAGATGGAAGACGGCAAAATGGTATATGTTTCTGAAATTGATGAAAAAACCAACCGTCCTAACCGTGTAGACTCTACCGCTATTAAAGATGGACATTTTGAACTGGACCTTCAAGACCCCGAAACTTCTAATTTAAGTTTTCTTGAATTTGAAGGCACACAGGGAAATGTAATTTTTATTTCTGAAAATGAAGAAATAAAATTCAAGATTTATAAGGATAGTCTTCGTGCTTCTGAAATAACCGGAGGAAAAGAAAATAAGATATTACAGGAGTATTTAGGCCACTTAAAACAGGTAAATGAAAAAGTGATGAAAGGCCGTACCGCAATGCGAACTGCTTTTCAACAAAAAGACAGCACTAAACTTACAAGCCTTCAGGAAACTGAAAAAGAAATTATAGATAATGATAAGGTTTTCAAGAAAAAAATAGTTCAGGAGAATCCGGATTCTTTTGTTTCAATAATGGTAATAAGCGATATGCTTAGAATGAAATCTTATCCTGTAAACGAAATTAAGGAAATGTACGATGGACTTTCTGAGGAAGTGAAGAATACAGCTATAGGAAAACAAATTGGTGAAAATCTGGAAAAGGAAAACAAAGTAGCAGTAGGAAGTAAAGCTCCTAATTTTACCGCTCCAACTCCAGAAGGTGATGAGCTTGCTTTAAAAGATGTTATGGGAAAAGTTACTGTAATAGATTTTTGGGCAGCCTGGTGTAAACCTTGTCGCGTTGAGAACCCAAACCTGGTTAAAACTTATAATAAATATAAAGACGATGGTTTAAGCATAATTGGTGTTTCTTTAGATCGCCCGGGACAAAAAGACCGCTGGATTAAAGCTATTAAAGACGATGGTTTACCCTGGCACCAGGTTTCTAACCTGGAATTTTGGCAGGATCCGGTTGCTCAGTTATACGGAATTAAAGCTATCCCAGCCGCTTTTGTACTAGATGAAGAAGGAACCATTGTAGCTCGTGATCTTAGAGGTGCCGATTTAGATAAAAAAATTGGAGAATTGCTTAATAAAGGCTAATTGTTAAAAACAACTAATACATAAAAAAAGCGCCGTAAAGGCGCTTTTTTTCTTTAAAGGTAATTAAGTCTTATTCCATTAAAAGCTGGAAAGCTACATTCACTTTTACATTAATTTCCATTTCTCCAGGTGCAATAGTCTCCTGTTTTGCGCCCTGATCTGAAGAAGCTTTCATTTCCATGGCACGATAAACAGGTTGATAATTACTACTGCTTCCCTCACTTATCATAAAAGCCTTTCCTACAGTTTGTCCTAAAGGCTCAGCTAGCGCTTTAGCCTTTTCTTTAGCATTTAAAACAGCCTTTTTTCTCGCTGCCACTTTATGTTTATCAATATCGGAAGATTCAAATTCAATTCCGTTAATTCCATTAAGGCCATTTTCCAATAGCCCTTTCATGATTGCTTCATACTTACTAATGTCTTCTAAAGTAATAGAAATAGCCTGACTAGCTACATAGGTATACGTTTTATCATTGTAATTATACCTTTTATTTAAATTAACATAATCTGTATTAATATTTTTTTCAGATATATCTTCAGATTTCAGGAACTTAATCACTTTATTTACTACTTCATCATTTTGAGATTTTACCGAAGTGGCACTCTGGCCTTCGTGTTCAATCCTGGAATTTATGGTCACCTTATCTGGGGTTACTTTTACAATTCCCTCCCCGGTAACATGAATTCCCGGATTGTTATTATTGTTTTGAGCCTGCATTCCTATACCTGCAACTACTGCAAAAAGTAAGATTATTTTTTTCATATAGCTAATTGTTTTTAGTTGCAACCTTTAATACAATAAGAATACCAAATTAGATTCTCCCCATTTTTTGCAGTACAAACAAGACTATAATTGGAAGAGCAAGTAATATTACCATAAGCAAATGCTCTTCAAAAACCCAGCTAGCAAGAAGAAGCGTTAATAAATACCCGCCTACCGCACCACCAAAATGCGCATCATGACCAATATTTCCCAACTGGCGTTTCATCCCATAAATAGTATAAAACAAATATCCTATTCCAAAAATATAAGCAGGCACAGGAATAATAAAAAACAATCCAAGCATCATATCTGGTCTTAGTAAAATAGCAGAATAAAGAACACCCATTACTGCTCCACTTGCTCCTACGGCTGTGTAGTATAAGTCTTTCTTATGAAAGTAATATGAAAGTAAATTACCTAAAACAAGACTGCCGAGGTAAACCAAAACAAAGCCTACAGTTCCTAAAAAGAAGATTACAGAATTAGCGAAAAAATAAAGGGTAAGCATATTAACCAAAAGGTGGGTGGTATTTACGTGCAAGAACCCAGAAGTAAGAATTTGATATTTGGCACCACGATTAATATCGGCAATATTAAATTTATATTTCTGAAAAAAAGAATCATCTTTAAATCCTTTGAATGAAACCAATACATTTACACCAATAATTATAAGGGTAACCAGGTTTAATTCTCCCATAGTAGCTTTAGTTTAGTGCCAAATATACCATATATTTGCTGAAAATTATTTTATGCAGGCTGTAGTTTTTTGGTTGTTTTATCCCTTTCTTTGGCTTATCTCCATACTCCCTTTTTGGCTTTTTTATTGCGTCTCAGATGTAGTTTACTTTATAGTTTATCACCTTATTGGTTATAGAAAAAAAACTGTGACAGATAACTTAAAGTTAGTTTTCCCTGAAAAATCAACGGAAGAAATTATTACAATACGGAAGAAATTTTACTCACACATGTGTGATATGTTCCTGGAAATGGTAAAGAGTATTTCAATTTCTGAAGAGGAATTAAAAAAACGCTTTGTTTACACCAATATTGAAGAAATAAGACGCATAGAAAAACTGGATAAAAGTATTATGCTTATGTGCGGGCATTATGCCAGTTTTGAGTGGCTATTTGCACTACAACTCCACGATCTTAAACACGATGCTTTTGGTATTTATAAAAAAATTAAAAATCCGGGCTTTGATAAATTAATTAATGATATTAGAAAAAGGTTTGGGGCAGAACTTATTCAAAATTCCAAAGCCAATATGCGAATTGCCCGCAACGAACAGGCGGGTTCACGTGGTGCTTATGCCATGATAGCCGACCAATCTCCAAAATCTCCAAGCTATAAATTCTGGACCGACTTTATGGATAAAAAAGTGCCTTTTTATACAGGTTCTGAAAGGATAGCGAAAGAATTTGACATGGTGGTGCTTTACCTGCACGTAGAAAAAGTAAAAAGAGGCCATTATGAGGCCTCTTTAATTAACATTTCTGATAATCCTTCTGAAACTGAGAACAACCAAATTACTTTAGATTATATTCAGCTTTTAGAAAAACAAATTCGGGAAAAACCAGAATTTTATCTCTGGACGCATAAACGCTGGAAGCATCTTGGAAAAAAAATTCCAAAAAATGCAACAGTGCTTTAACCCACTATCTTTTCTATTTCTTTAATCATATCCTGGGCTAGATCATCTGCTTTATCTTGAGATTTTGCTTCGGTATAAATCCTAATAATAGGTTCGGTATTCGATTTTCTTAAATGCACCCAGTTTTCAGCGAAATCAATTTTCACTCCGTCTACGGTAGAGATTTCTTCGCTCTTATATTTTTCCTCCATCGCTTTTAAAATCTCGTCTACATCAATCTCGGGAGTCAACTGGATTTTATTTTTACTCATAAAATAGGCCGTATACTCTTTTCTTAATTCAGATACACTAATATTTTTTTCAGCTAAATGAGTTAAAAATAATCCAACACCTACCAGACTGTCACGTCCATAATGCGATTCAGGATAAATAATTCCGCCATTCCCTTCTCCACCAATTACAGCTTTAACATCTTTCATTAGCTGTACTACATTCACTTCACCTACCGCACTGGCCTTATAATCTCCACCGTATTTTTTAGTAACATCATTAAGTGCTCTAGATGAAGATAGGTTGCTCACGGTATTACCCGGAGTTTTAGAAAGCACATAATCTGCACACGCCACAAGCGTGTACTCCTCACCAAACATTTCTCCATGTTCATCAATAAACGCCAGTCTATCTACATCTGGATCTACCACAATACCAAAATCTGCTTTCTCTTTTTTAACCAATTCACAAATGTCGGTGAGGTGCTCCTTTAAAGGCTCGGGATTATGAGGGAAATGACCATTTGGCTCACAGTATAATTCTATAACCTCTACTCCCATTTTTTCAAGAAGCTTGGGGATAGCAATCCCACCGGTAGAATTCACTCCATCTACAACCACTTTAAAACCTGCTTTCTTTATCTTTTCAGCGTCTACAAGTTTAAGTTTTAAAACTTCCTCTATATGAATATCTATATAATCGTCTTTTCTGGTAATTGTTCCCAGATCATCAACTTCAGAGAAATTAAAATTATCTTGTTCTGCATACTCCAAAATTTTTGCTCCTGCCGCCCCATCAAGAAACTCTCCTTTGTTATTTAATAATTTCAGCGCATTCCATTGCTTTGGATTATGGCTGGCGGTTAGAATAATTCCGCCATCGGCTTTTTCTAATGGCACTGCTATTTCTACCGTAGGTGTAGTAGAAAGATCTATATCAATAACATTAATTCCCAATCCTGATAAGGTATTCATAGTTAGTTCCTGAACCATTTTACCAGAAATCCTGGCGTCCCGACCAACTACAACAGTTAACTTTTTATCATCTGAATTATTTTTTAACCAGGTACCATAAGCAGCAGCAAATTTCACGGTGTCTATTGGTGTTAGGTTGTCACCGGTTTTACCTCCAATAGTGCCTCGTATTCCTGAAATTGATTTTATTAAACTCATAAATTTATTTTATAATGAATATTGTTTTTAAGTAAGCTAACTAAGGGGCAGACTCACAAAATATTTTTTTAGAAAAAATTTTATTTTAGAGATATTATAATCTCCATAATTAATTAAAGTCTTAACAAATATACAAGGAGCATACCGGTAGCACCAAAACTTAACAAAAATTAAACAGGAAGCTATCTGATTTGCGTAACTTTCAAAAATGAATTTCTTAGCACATATATATCTATCAGGTGATAATGATGATTTAAAAATTGGAAACTTTATAGCTGATTCGGTTAAAGGGAAGCAATATTTAGAATATCCTCTTGAAATTCAAAAAGGAATAGTATTGCATCGCGCCATTGATACATTTACCGATACGCATCCAATTGTAAGCAAAAGTGTAGAACGCTTATTTGCGGGTTATGGCCATTATAGTCGGGTTATTGTTGATATTTTATACGACCATTTTTTGGCAGCAAACTGGAAAGATTACAGCGATATTCCTTTAAAGTTTTATACTGAAAGTTTTTATAAACTCCTTCAAGATAACTTTGAGGTTTTACCAAAACCGGTTCAAAATTTTCTGCCATATATGGTTGCAGATAACTGGCTTTATAACTACCGAAAAATTGAGGGTATTGAAAAAATTCTTTTCCAAATGAATAGAAGAATTAAATATCGAACTAAAATGCATTTAGCAGTAGAAGAACTACGTGAGTTTTATAAAGAGTTCGAGGATGAGTTTAGGAGGTTTTTTGAGGAGCTAAGAACGTATGTTAAAGCTAAGATTAATTCTAAGAAAAATTTGTAAGCATATTTTTTATTCTTGCTGCCTGCATACCCTGTGGAAAATATCCCCAACCTGTAGAAAGACTTCTTACTATTTTACCCATAAAAAAACCCGAACAAAATTGTTCGGGTTATATATTTATTCAAAATTTGAGCATTAAACCCAATACCAACGATCATTCTTTAATTCAACTCGTTTGAAGCCGTATTTAGTCCAAAAGTACCAAAGATCATTAGCTCTAAGTACAGTTACGCCACTAATAGTATAATACTTTCCATTGATGTAGGTAGGCTCACCACCATCTTCTGGGTACATTGCATTAATACCTCTAATATCTCCCGAAGAAAGTCCAGATCTTTGAACCTGGTAAGTACTACCATTAGTTCTAGTTATAGTAGGCTCCCCATTCTTAGAGAAAGAGTATGCACTATACATCATTATTGATCCAAAGTCTAAGCTACTAGTGAATTCATCACCATCAAACCCGCTAGTTTCGTAGGTATGAAAATTATGATCGGCACCACTTCGAATATTTTCAAAATTCACATCAATATAACTATCACGGTCCACTCTACTTTGCTCATGCCAAAGTCCAACAGCATGACCAATCTCGTGAATGGTATTACCTGTAGAACAAGCACTTGCCAGAGTAATATTTTGGCGACCACCGACCATTCCTACATAAGAGGAACAACCCGAACCAGGGGTGAAATAAATATAATTTGATTGGCCAGACCTTTGAACAAATTCAAGGGATGTATTGGCTTCCCAATGCTTTATAGCATCGTAAACACGGTTTTTATCTGATAAATTACTATCTATAGCATAATAAACAGTGTTATCAGGCCACATACCCCTTGTTCTTCCAGTACTTTTTTGTGGAGTTTCATCCTTACCTAAAATAAGGCTTTGCGGAGATTTACTAGTTTGATTTACTGGGATTAAAATATCCCCCTGATAGACATAGTCACCATTTTGTGACTCCACGGGCATCTGTTGACCTCCGTAATAAATCTCTAGAACCGGCCCTTGTTCATTGGGATAGGCTACCTCGGTAAGTTGATCATTAATTTCTTCAGGCTTTAATTGCGTTTCTGATTTTTCATCTTCTAAAATAGGATCTTTACTACAAGCCAAAATCGCTAGAACAGGTAGTAACAAAAATTTGCTTTTTTTCATAAGTAGGGTACTCTTTTTATTAAATTAAATAATTGAAATTTTGATTTTGATTTACAAAGGTCATTCCAAAAAACCACTCCATAACTCCTATAACAATTTAACAGTCAGATTCCTACAAATAAAAATCATATTAACTCACACAAGAAATTCAGAGAATTATAATAATGAATAATAATTCTTTGATATTACTTGAAAACCTTATTATTAGTGGAATCTCATATTTTTTATAAGAAAAATAATGTGTAGATTTTTAAAATTAAGATCCGAACATAAAGACTTTAATTCAACCGATTAATCTTTTTAACAAAAAAAGCTGTACGGAAAATCCGTACAGCCTCTTTTTACATCTCTCAAAGATAGAGAGAAGTAAAAACTACTCAGCTACTTAGTCACCCCCCGGTAAAAATTAGCTGAGATTATTATTCTCCTGAAACATCGCAAATATTTGCTCTAAGATCTATGGAGAGTGGTAAATCATCTTCTGTTATACCAGATATTGTTACAGATCCACCTTCATCTGGAGCGCTAACTACTTCGCAAGTTGCACTTTGAAGTACCGTAACTTCTATATCAGAAATTTCAAATGGAATTATAGGAGTAAGACCAACAAACAATTCACCATTCACTATTTGTATTGTCCAGTCTCCGTAAGACTCATTAGTTACGAGAGGTCCCGCAGTTTCAAGATTAATGTTTAGAACATCTGTAGCCTCACAACCATCTTGTGCTTGCGGTAAACATGGGTCTATAACAGTTTCACCACATTCCGGATCAGGGTTTCTTACACAGCCTACATTTTCATCATCATTGGGAATTCCATCTCCGTCAATATCTGAATCACAACCATCTGGAACACCATCTTTATCTAGATCTAGGTTATCATCAAATCCATTACATACATCTTCACCATTAGGAACACCATCATTATCACAGTCGTCATTGGCATCCTGAGGATCGCATTCCTCTCCGTTTCCATTTCCTGAATCTCCCTCTTCACAGTTAAAGAATAAGTGGAAGTAATCTAGAGTCCCATCATTTTGAACCTTTTCGGTTATTTGTGTCCAGGTAAGATCGCGGATAATTTCCTTATCAGCTGGTTCTGGATAATTGTCATCCCAATTAGACAACGTGGCAATAATTCGAATATACTCCTCTCCCATCATTTCGCCTTCCATAGGTGCAGGTACTGCGAAACAAAAAGGATCTGCATAATAGTCCTCTGAATCATCGTCATAACCATAATGGTCTTCAGGTAAAGGCATACTCTCATAGAGCACTTTATCTTCACTTCCACCGGTATAGATAACTTCCAGGCTGTAATTTGCCGTAAAGTGACGTCCGTTTTCATCACAGTAATTTGCAAATATGCATACTTCGTGCAGTATCTCCGGTTTTAAATCAAAGAATTGATACCCATATAAAATAACCTCTCGATCATCAAAACATAGCACTTCAACGTCTACATATTTTTTTGAACCTGCTCTTATCATAAAATCAAAGGGCAAACCTTGATTTACAAAGTTTCCGTAATCGCTGGTAGAAGCAGGAGCAGCCCAAATTACTGAAGAACTATCGTCATCTGGATCACCATCGTAAACAAGAAAGGTCGTTAGGGAAACACTAGCCGTTTCCTCACCACCTGCTATTGGTATTTTAAGACCTTCATCGTAAGCGGTATAAAAAGCTCCATCATCCTCCATTATCGGAACGTTTATTTCTATTGTCCCTTCTAATGGAGTACCCATATTATGGGTAAGTTCAACATGCGCATAAGCTGGTGCATCTTCTGAACACTCTGGGATACTTTGTTTTATCTCAGCTTTATTTACAAAATCATTTAAAGTTGCACCTAAACTAATTTCAGCAAAATTATCATTTGTGGGATCATCTGTTATAGTATTGTCCTCTTTGGTACAGGAGGATAATAAGAGTGAGAATACAGCTATAAATGCCATATATCTTTTTAGTATTTTCATAATTAAAGTTTTTGGATTAAATATTTAGAATGGTTAATTTAAAATTACCAGGAGTTGTTAACTCCCGGTAATTAAGATCTTTTTCAATAACAAGCTACAGCGTGTATGATAATATAGAAATCATCGCTATAGTCTCTTTCCCAGGTATAAGTAAGGGTACCCGCATCAATCATATTATTAAGGTTATACTGGCCGGGTGCAAACACATTATTTCCTGACGGCGCAATTTCACTTAAATTAATATGAAGTTCGTTTAAACTTACTCCAGGATCGAGGGTGATTTCCAATGTAATATCATCCTCATCAATAGAGATTTCAGCCGTACCTACATGCTCTCCTTTAGAAGTATCATTTTGGCCTGCACCGGCCCAAATATCAAAGGTTTTACTAGCTCCGTCATCATCTGTTTGGAAGTGTTCAGCCCAACCCCAACGATTAGAATTTGCAAGGGTATTTAAGGCTGTATCTCCTTCCATATAGGCAGTTTCACAAGTATCACCGCCCGGTAATGGACAACCATCATTAGATTCTGGACCAGCCTGATAAGGACATTGATCAATACAATCATTTAATCCGTCGCTATCAGCATCACCAATACAATCATCTATTGGGCAACCACCATCTAATGGATCTCCAAAATCTTCTGGACAATTATCACATCCATCCGGAACTCCATCATCATCCATATCCTCTCTGTCATCATAACCAGGACATTCATCTTCAACATCTGGTACACAATCTCCATCTGTATCTTCCTCGGTAATTGGACAATCACCTATTACTGGATCATCGTCACAGTTAAAGAAAATATGCTCAAAGTCTATGGTATCATCATCATTAAAGTATTCCTGAACGTCATTCCAACTTAACTCAATAACCTCAGAGTACTCCTCAGCCGGATCGCCGTAATTATCGTCCCAGGCAGTTAAACTTACAGTAACCCGTAAATAAATGTCTGAATCTGCCTCATCATACATAGGAGCAGGAATAGCTAAACACAGTGGATCTGCATACCAGTCTCCTGAATCATCATCTTCAGTATTTCCCGTAACAGGAGATTCTCCGGAATAAAGGTTAATTACTTCTTCTCCTAATAGGTAATCAATGTCTAAATCGTAATTTGCTGTATAATGTCTACCTTCATCTGTACAATAGTTCGCAAAAACACAGAATTCATAAAGTTGTACCGGCACCAGATCAAAGAATTGATAGCCATATAAGTTTACTTCTCTGTCATCAAAGCAAAGTACTTCAACTGGCACATATTTTTTAGAGCCAGCACGAAGATCAAATACAATAGGTAAAGGGTCATTAACAAAATTTTCGTAATCACTACCTTCTTTAGGAGCTACCCATATTGGCATTACGCCTTCTCCCGGTTCTTCTGCATAAACCATAAAATCGGTTAGGCTAACTTCCGTTGTGGTTTCCCCGTCTGGAATTGGAATAGCAAGTTCCTCATCATAATCGGTAAATAAGCCAGATTCATCTACTAATATAGGTACCACAACATCTACATCCCCCATTTCATGGGTTAACATTATTTGAGCATAGGCGGGTACTTCATCAGAACAAGCAGGAATATCTCCTTCAGCTTGCCGGTTTAGAAAATCATTTAATATTGGCCCTAATTCAATCACTGCCATTTTTTCATCTCCTTTTTCCGTTCCTACAGCTTCATCTTGAGTACAGGAAGTAAAAACAAATAACATGAGAGTTAAGGAAGTCAATAAATATTTCGTTATTTTTTTCATCATTTAAATTTTAAGAATTAAAATGAGAGATGCCCCTTTTGGGGACATCTCTTAAAATATTTTTAGTACTCTTCAAACTCACCACAAGCAACTGGCGTAAAGTCAGCTTCGTGAAGTACTGCTGTTCTGGCTTCAGGATCTCCTAACGCACTTACTTCAGCATTGGTTAAAGAAAATGTTCTGGTATAAAACATATTACCCATAGCATCAGCTTCTGGCCATACTCCTCCGGCATAGTCAAGTGCCCAGATTGGATTTCCGTAGTCATCACAAGAAGCATTTTCGTGAATGTGCTGTGGTACATCTCCAGTAGTTAACTCAGTAGCCGCTGTAGTGGCCGTCAACATATTTCCTTCTAATTTTAGGTAAGCAAAACCAACAGCATTAGCATCTCCTAAATTCTTTAAACAAGCTTTGTAACGTTTGGCTTCCACTCTTGGATCATCAAATGGTGGAGGGTTATCGTTACCACATCCGTAGTTAAAGTGATAGTAATCCATTGTTGTATCATCTTCTTCACTGTAGAACATTCTAATTTCCTCATCTGTAATTGGTCCTGAAAGAATTACTTCGCCTGCATCCTCTGAATCATACTCATCTGTATTATTTAAAGTAATTTCAAAGTAATACGTATCAGTTTCAGCTGTATCAGGTAGCCAGAAACATAATGGGTCTGCATAGTAATCTCCGGTAATCTCATCTTCTACTACCGCATTAGAAACTTCTGTATAAAGTGGTTCTCCAGATGAATCAGAACCTTCCCATACATTTACGGTATAACCGGCAACAAAGTGTCTTCCGTCTTCAGATGGACAAAAATTACCGAAAAGGCAGAACTTAATTAATGGAATAGGAACCAAATCAAAGAATTGATAACCGTAAAGGTTTACTTCCCTATCATCAAAACATAATACTTCAACATCTACATACTTTTTAGAACCTGCACGCAAATCAAAATTTAGTGGCAAAGCATTATTCACAAAGTTTTCATAGTCACTGCCGGCTTTGGGAGAAACCCAAATTGGCATCGTCATATCATCAGGCTCTTCTGCATACACCCAAAAATCGGTTAGACTAACAGCAGTAGTGGTCTCTCCCGCGGGAATTGGAATTGCTAAATCCTCATCATAATCGGTAAAATAGGTGGTACCATCAAAATTGATAGGAACTACTACATCTTCTTCCCCAAGATCATGGGTAAGCACTACCCTTGCATACATAGGTGCATCTTCGGAACATTCAGGTATGCTTTGTTTTAAAGCATCCTGATTTTTAATAAAATCATTTAGTATTGCTCCCAATGAGATAGTTGCCATCTCATCACCCACCTTGGGTTCTCCAGCAGTTTCATCCTTACTACAGGAAGCAAAAAGCATTGCTACTATAACAATACTCGTAAAGTAATTTTTAAAATTTTTCATAACTCTAAAGTTTTTTAGTTAATAAATATTTAAGAATGGTTAATAATATATATACACAGTTCTATCTCTAGAACGATTGTATTCAAGAATGCATAAGTTTGGGGGCTTAAAAAAGTAGAGAGGTGGGGTGACTACTTTTATGTAAAATTTCTAGTATAAATGTAGGTTAATTCTTTCCTACCAAGCTATGGGGGATTTCTTCTATTTTTAACCTTATATAGAAGTTACTGTACTTTTTGATAATCTATAAGATCATGACTAATTGCATAAATGATACTTTCAAGGATGGTATCAGAATTAGTACGTTTTATGATATTGGAACGATGTTTCTCTATAGTTTTTGGAGAAATAAATAAAGCTTCAGAAATATCTTTTGTTTTGTATCCTTTTATTAAAAGTTGAATAATCTCTTTCTCCCTATTGGTAAATTTAAATTCGGTTAATTGACTATTCTGCTTGAAACAATTTTCTACTTCTTCAGAAGCGCTACCAATACTAATATTAATTTCTTCATTTTGCTCAACAAAGTCAATGAACATTACAAACTGGTGTCCAAAATTCTTATTCAACTTTGAGAAATTAATACGTGCGTTTCTTAGCTTATCGTTCCTTAATAATAAGGTAGTCTTTGTAGCAGCTTTAATATGCTTGCCGCGCGCAAAATTCCTCAAACTATCTTTTACTTTTTGTACGTTTTCACATTTCACAAAATCGGTAAGCTTTAATCCTTTGCTATTTTTTACTCTAAAACTTTGCTTAAAAGCATCATTCATAGCTATTATTTCATTTTGATCAAGCAATAAAACAGGTTTAGAAATAAGATTAAACATACCCATAAATGCATCTTTCCAAAAATTGGATAGCGAACGATTAGTATACACCATTTTTATAATCTTACCACAAAGAGCTTCTATAGTAGGAGAATATACAAACTCATCTACCACTTTTCTAAACCTACTTTCGGCTTCAGCTCTAAAACAATCTTCGGCATACACTACAAGCCAGGCTTTTGTGAGAAAATGGTTGGATTTAAAATTGGCTATGTTTTTAAAATTTCTACCCGATCTAAAAGAAGAGTAATCTAAAAGAATCACATCGGGCAATAAATGAAGAGCAATAGTAAAACCGGTATGTAGAGAATTAGCGTGGGTTAATTCAAAATGCATACTCACCCCCTCTTGTACGCAGTCTACCATACTTTGCTTATTGGTAATAAGCAATAGTTGCTTTTTATCCGTTATCATATTAATTTTTTTTGGCTGTTAGCCGGTTAGTTAAAACCTGGGGTTAGGATCCAGGACATTTAGTTGAAAAAGTCAAAACAGTTCGGTTTAAAACCAATTGCTTTAAATCTTAATTAGCTAGTAAAAAATAATAGGGGCAACTTATATAGGGACAAAAATCTGTAGGTAAACTTTAAGCTTCCGGGGGGTGGAAAATTTAAATTATGAAGATTTGGTATTTCAAATATAGGGGAATATCCTTAATTATTGCAAAAAAATATCGTAATATAATACTGACAATCAACAAGATAAAGTAACGACAAAAGTTGATACTAAACCGATAAATCCATTAGCCTAAAACAAGATAGTCTAATTTTAAGATGTAAACTTTTCCTTAAATCCCCTATTTATATTGATAAAACTACCAGAAACTTTAAATCATAATTAACACCTGCCTAATCTTCCTTTCTTTTTAGTTAGCAACACTTTAAGTACCTTTGCCAACTTGATAGAAAATATGGCTAAAACCGAAGAAAATATAGAAGTATTAGGGGCTCGCGTCCATAATCTTAAAAATATAGATGTTAATATTCCCAGAGAAAAACTGGTAGTGATTACCGGCCTTTCAGGCTCTGGAAAATCTTCCCTGGCTTTCGATACCATTTATGCTGAAGGACAACGCCGCTATATTGAAACTTTCTCAGCTTATGCCAGGCAATTTCTAGGTGGCCTGGAACGTCCCGATGTCGATAAAATTGAAGGTCTCTCCCCAGTTATTGCTATAGAGCAAAAAACCACCAGTAAAAATCCTAGAAGTACGGTTGGGACTATTACCGAGATTTACGATTTCCTTCGTCTTCTTTTTGCCCGGGCAGGAGATGCTTATAGTTACGAGACCGGCGAGAAGATGGTGAGCTATACCGATAGCCAGATAAAAAATCTTATTTTAAAAGATTTTAAAGGAAAAAAAGTGAGCGTGCTCGCTCCAGTTATTAAATCTAGAAAAGGGCATTATCGGGAATTGTTTGAACAAATAGCCAAGCAGGGGTTTTTAAAAGCTCGAGTAGATGGTGAAGTTCGTGACCTGGTAAAAGGAATGAAATTAGATCGTTACAAAACACACGATATTGAAATTGTAATAGATAGGTTAAAAATAGATGATAAAACAGATGCGCAAAAACGCCTGGACGAGAGCATAAAAACTGCGATGTACCACGGCAATGATACGCTTATGATCTTGGAGCAGGAAACCGAGAAAGTACGTTACTTTAGCAGGAACCTAATGTGCCCTACTACCGGAATTTCCTATCCAAACCCAGAGCCTAATACATTCTCATTTAATTCACCTAAGGGAGCCTGCCCCAGCTGTAATGGCATTGGCACATTATACCAGGTGAATATTGATAAAATTATTCCAGATTATTCTAAATCAATTAAAAATGGTGCTTTGGCCCCTCACGGTCCTCAGAAGAAAAACTGGGTGTTTTCTCAACTGGAATTAATTGCAGAAAGATGGAATTTTAAATTAACAGATCCTGTTTCTAAAATTCCAGATGCCGCAATGAAGTTTATTCTGCACGGAGGAAAGGAAACCTTTACTAAAGAGTCTAAAAGCCTTGGCGTAAACCGGGAGTTTAAGATCAATTTTGAAGGTGTAGCTACTTTTATTGAAACCACTTTTAATAATAACGACTCCACTTCCCTGAGGCGTTGGGCCAAAGAATATATGGACAAGGTTGATTGCCCAGATTGTGAGGGTACTCGACTCAGGAAAGAATCGCTTTATTTTAAAATTTACGACAAAAATATAGCCGAACTTTCTTCAATGGATATTGAAGATTTGGCTAAATGGTTTGTAGGCTTAGAAAAAAAACTTAGCGAAAAACAAAATCAGATTGCTGCTGAAGTTATTAAAGAAATTAGAACAAGAATTGGTTTCCTGGTAGATGTAGGACTCACTTACCTTTCGCTTAACCGTGGTTCAAAATCTCTTTCCGGTGGGGAAGCACAACGAATAAGGTTGGCTACACAAATTGGTTCGCAACTAGTAGGTGTTCTTTATATTTTAGATGAACCTAGTATTGGTTTGCATCAGCGGGACAACGAAAAACTTATTAATTCCTTAATTTCTCTTCGCGACATTGGTAATTCTGTTATTGTGGTTGAACACGATAAAGATATGATAGAACGTGCCGATTATGTGATAGATATTGGCCCTAGAGCAGGAAAACACGGCGGAGAAATTATTAGTGAAGGGCCTCCTTCAGAATTAAAAAAACACGATACCCTTACCGCATCCTATTTAAACGGGAAGAAAGAAATTGAAATTCCGAAGGAAAGAAGAAAAGGAAACGGGAAAAATATTGAGCTGAAAGGAGCTACAGGAAATAACCTTAAAAATGTTTCTATTAAAATTCCATTAGGAAAAATGATCGCGGTTACCGGCGTTTCAGGAAGTGGAAAATCTACTTTAATAAATGAGACCCTCTACCCTATTATGAATGCGCATTATTTTAATGGGGTAAAAGAACCAAAACCTTATAAAACAATTAAGGGACTGGATAATGCCGATAAGGTGATAGACATTAACCAGACGCCAATTGGTAGAACTCCAAGATCTAACCCGGCTACTTATACCGGCGTATTTTCTGAAATTAGGAGCTTGTTTGCAAAAACACCCGAAGCCCTTATTAGAGGATATAAACCGGGTAGATTTAGTTTCAATGTTAAAGGCGGAAGATGTGAAACTTGCAGAGGTGGCGGACTTAGAGTTATAGAGATGAATTTCCTTCCCGATGTGTATGTAGAATGTGAAACCTGCCAGGGAAAACGTTTTAACAGGGAAACTTTAGAAATTAGGTATAAAGGAAAATCTATTGCCGATGTTTTGGAAATGACCATTAATGAAGCAACTACCTTCTTTGAGCCAATTCCGAAGATATATAGAAAATTAAAAACTATTAAAGATGTTGGCCTGGGCTATGTTACTTTAGGACAACAAAGTACAACGCTTTCTGGTGGGGAAGCACAGCGTATTAAACTCGCTACAGAACTTTCTAAGCGCGATACCGGGAATACTTTTTATATCTTAGACGAACCAACTACCGGTTTACACTTTGAAGATATTCGGGTTTTAATGGATGTTTTAAATGAATTGACCAATAAAGGAAATACCGTCCTTATTATTGAACATAATATGGATGTTATAAAAATGGCCGATTATATATTCGATATTGGCCCTGAAGGTGGAAAAAATGGTGGAAAAGTAATTGCCAAAGGCACACCCGAGGAAGTAGCTAAATCAAAGAAAAGTTACACAGCCGAATTCCTTAAGAAAGAATTACACTAACTATACTAATTATTATATGAACAATAATCTTAAAAATAAAGCCTGGAACGAAATCAAAACAAACGATTCCTGGGCGATCTTTAAAATAATGGGCGAATTTGTAAATGGCTATGAAAAGCTAAGTCAAATTGGTCCATGTGTTTCTATATTTGGTTCAGCGAGAACCAAACCAGATCAAAAATATTACAAACTAGCCGAAAAGATTTCTAAAAAGATCGTGGAAAACGGTTATGGAGTAATTACCGGTGGAGGCCCCGGAATTATGGAAGCAGGAAATAAAGGAGCTCACCTTGGTGGTGGAACTTCTGTAGGTCTTAATATAGATTTGCCTTTTGAGCAACATGATAATCCTTATATAGATAACGACAAAAGCCTGGATTTTGATTATTTCTTTGTTAGAAAAGTAATGTTCGTTAAATATTCTCAAGGTTTTGTAGTTATGCCAGGTGGTTTTGGAACCTTAGATGAACTTTTTGAAGCCATTACTCTTATTCAAACCCATAAAATCGATAAATTCCCCATCATATTAGTGGGAAGGGATTTTTGGAGCGGATTGGTAGATTGGGTTCAAAAAACTCTTTTAGATGATTTTCAAAATATTAGCGCACCAGATATGGATTTGGTTCAGGTAGTGGATACTGAAGATGAAGTTATAGAGATTCTAAACGAATTCTACGGAGAGTATAACCTTAGTCCTAACTTTTAATCAATTCTTTAGGAGGGATGAAAACTTTGAGTATATTTAACTCAAATTCTGTATTACATTAAATATATTCCCCTTGAGATTTTGTCTATTTTACGTATTATTTTTTGTGGGAATTGGATGGGGTTTTGCTCAAAACTCCATCTCTTTAAACGCTCACTTAAACGATAGTACACACACCTTTACTATAGAACAGGAATTGGTCTACACCAACTCCAGTAATGATACGCTTACCCAACTTTATCTTAATGATTGGGCAAATGCCTTTAGCGCAAAAAATACCCCTCTGGCAAAACGCTTTGCCGAAGAATTTGCAAGACGCTTTAGATTTGCCAAAGCCCAAGAACGTGGTGCTACTTATATTAAAAGTATAAGGAGTTCTATACATGATAGCTTGATATGGGACAGGCCTGAAGCTGCTCAAGATCTTATTAGAATAAAACTTCACCAACCTTTACTTCCAGGCCAGAATTTTATCATAAATCTTGATTACCAGGTTAAAATTCCTATAGATAAATTTACACGCTTTGGGGTAGATTCAGATAACAATTATAAACTTAGGTATTGGTACATAACCCCTGGAGTTTATAAAAATGGAAAATGGCAAGTGTACAGCCATAAAAATTTGGGAGACCAGTATAATACACTTCATGATGTTCAAATAGAACTTACAACCCCACCACAATATTATGTAGGCTCTGCTTTAGATTTTAAAAGTGTAAATACCCATAATGGTAAAAAAACGGTTAAGCTTTCTGGTAAGAATCAATTGGATAGTAAACTTTATCTTACTAATTCTTTTATTTTTGAATCCTTATCTACCAATACTCATGAAGTAATTACCAATGTAGATGACGACGAGCTTCAGCCGGAAATAAAAAGTATCTTACTGGATCGTATCCTAAAATATTACAAGGAAAAATTAGGGGAATATCCACATGAAAAGATTTTTGTTACCCGTGATGACTACTTGAACAGTCCTATCTATGGCTTAAACCAATTACCGGGTTTTATTCGCCCTTTTCCAGATGGCTTTCAATATGATATTAAGCAATTTAAAACCATCACCAATTATTTACTAAAAAATTCAGTACACATAAATCCCAGAAAAGAACAGTGGATACATGATGCTATTCTGGTTTCCTTAATGATAGATTATGTGAATGAATATTACCCTCACATGAAGCTCTTGGGCAATCTAAGCGATATTATTGGGGTAAGATGGTTCCATGCGGCAGATCTGGAATTTAACGACCAATATCAATTTCTTTATATGAATATGGCACGAATGAATTTAGATCAGCCATTAAGTTTAGCCCAGGATTCTCTCGTGAAATTCAATAAAAATATCGCAAATTCATATAAAGCCGGTGTAGGACTAAAATATGTAGAAGATTACCTGGGGAATGAAACGGTAAAAAAAGCTGTTAAAGATTTTTATACACAGCATAAAATGCAGCCAACTTCAGCTGAAGATTTTCAGCAAATCTTGCAGAAAGATGCTACAAAAGATCTTTCCTGGTTTTTTAAAGACTATGTAGGCTCAAACAAAAAGATAGACTTCACTATAGAAAACTTATTTAAAACCCGCGACTCCCTTAGGGTTACCATAAAAAATAAGGAGAAAAATGATTTCCCTATTTCATTATATGGTTTAAAAGATGGGGAAATAGTCTTTAAAAAATGGATTGAAAATATAGATAAAACCAAAACTATAGAAATTGCCAGGCAAGGCGTAGATAGGCTTGCGCTAAATTATGAACAAAAAATACCGGAATTTAATCAGCGTGATAATTATAAAGCTGTAACCAAATTTTTTAACAAACCACTTCAAATTAGGTTATTCCAGGATATTGAAGATCCAAAATATTCTCAGTTATTTTTTATGCCCGAGTTTAATTACAACCTATACGACGGGATTTCTATCGGGCCTAAATTGTATAACAAAACAGTTTTATCCAAAACTTTTAATTTCAGCATTTCTCCAAAATATGGTTTTAATAGTAAAACCATAGTGGGTTCGGCTTCTGTTACCAATAAGCATCAGTTTGCTAATAAAGAACTTTATGCTATTACTTATGGGATTGGAGGAACCCGCTATTCTTACGGTTATAACTTGTTCTATGAAAAATACACGCCTTTTATAAATTTTTCTTTCAGAAATAAATATTTACGCGATAACGAGCGGCAAAATCTCCTAATTAGAAACGTAAACGTGAGGCGGGATATAGACCCTACCCGGGATTTGGAACAACCAAATTATAATGTATTTAATATAAATTATCGCTATAGCAAACCTCATTTAGTAGATTATTATTCGGCTTCTTTCGATTTTCAACTGGCAGAAAAGTTTAGTAAAATATCTATGAGCCTGGAGTATAGAAAATTGTTTAGAAATAACCGTCAAATCAACCTACGCTTTTTTACGGGAACATTTCTATACAGTGATGCTATGGAAACAAATTACTTTAGCTTTGCTTTAGATAGGCCTACAGATTATCTTTTTGATTATAATTATTACGGAAGAAGTCAGGGTTCTGGTTTATTTAGTCAACAGATTATTGTTGCTGAAGGTGGTTTTAAATCGCAGTTGCAACCAGAATATGCCAACCAATGGTTAAGTACTTTAAATGCCAGCACCAATCTTTATAAGTGGTTTTTTATTTATGGTGATGTAGGATTGGTAAAAAACCAGCATCAAAATGCGCGGTTTTTATATGACTCTGGAATTAGGCTAAGCCTGGTAGACGATTACTTTGAATTATTCTTTCCCGTTTATTCCAATTTAGGTTGGGAAGTTGCCCAGGAAAATTATGATCAAAAAATTCGGTTTATTGTTTCTCTGGATCTTAACACCTTAATCAAACTTTTTACCCGCCGTTGGTATTAACAAATTTTTAATTAGCTTAACTAATTCTTAGCTTTCCTTACCTCAATTACAGGAAAATTAATATTTCGTATTATTTTACCTATTTAATTTAATTAAACACAATAAAAATAATTTAAAATACACTTTTCTTAAAATATTTAGATTTTAATGAATTGTGTACAATCTAAGTTTTCGTTACATTTGTTCTTAATCAAGAACCTTAGGCTAAGCCTCCAAGGTTACGAATTTGAAAAATACATTTAAAATTCGAGGTAAACCTCGGAGAACTAAACCCTCACTGAGGGCTTCAAAATAACGTTCATGCAAAGCGAAACACAAACTAAAGATTCAATTTCATTTGAGGATTTCAAAGCTCAGGTAATGGCAGATTATAAAATAGCCGTTACCAGCCGGGAATGTAGCCTTTTGGGAAGACGCGAAGTACTTACTGGAAAAGCTAAATTCGGAATTTTTGGCGATGGGAAAGAAGTGCCGCAGCTAGCAATGGCCAAAGCTTTTAAAAATGGCGATTTTAGATCTGGTTACTATCGTGATCAAACCTTTATGATGGCTATAAATCAGTTTAGTATTGAACATTTCTTTGCCGGCTTATATGCTGATTCTAACCTGGAAAATGAACCAATGTCTGGCGGAAGACAAATGGGAGGTCACTTTACCACTCACAGCCTTAACGAAGACGGCAGCTGGAAAAACCTGATAGAACAAAAAAACTCCAGTGCAGATATTTCTCCTACCGCTGGCCAAATGCCAAGACTTTTAGGACTCGCACAAGCGTCAAAAATATACAGAAACGTAGAAGGAATTTCATCTGAAAAATTTTCAGAAGACGGAAATGAGATCGCCTGGGGAACCATTGGTAATGCCAGCACAAGTGAAGGTCATTTCTGGGAAACCCTTAATGCAGCCGGCGTACTACAGGTGCCTATGGTTCTAAGTGTTTGGGATGATGAATACGGAATTTCGGTTCACGCAGCACATCAAACCACAAAAGAAAGTATTTCTGAAATCGTAAAAGGATTCCAGAGAGATGAAGAAAATAAAGGTTACGAAATTATTGTTGTAAATGGATGGGATTATGTCGCGCTGATTGAAGCTTATGAAAAAGCTGAAAAAATAGCTCGTAGAGAACACTGTCCGGTTCTTATTCACGTGGTAGAACTCACACAACCACAAGGGCACTCTACTTCTGGATCACACGAACGCTATAAAAATGAACAACGTTTGTCCTGGGAGCGTGAATACGATTGTAATGTTAAGTTTAGAGAATGGATTCTGGAAAACAATATTAGTACAAATGAAGAGCTTGAGGAAATAGAAAAACAAATAAAAGGTGAAGTTAGGGAAGGCAAAAAAACTGCCTGGGATAATTATATACAACCTACTAAAGAGAAACAAAAAGAACTACTCACTGTACTTTCTAAATTAACAAAAAATACTGATGAAAAAGATGCAGTAGTTAAACTGGCTAAAGACTTAAACGCTAATAAAGATCCACTTAAAAAAGATCTTGCTATTGTCGCAAGAAAAGCCTTAAGGTTAATAAGAAGGGAAAAATCTGAAGAAAAATCTAAACTTATTGATTGGCTGAATGAATTCAATAAAGCCATGGCTGAAGATTACAACAGCCACTTATACATAGCATCTAACAATCTTCAAACCGAAGTTTTACCAGAATTTGATGATGATTCGACTGAAGTAGATGGAAGAATCATTTTACGTGATAATTTTGATCAAATATTTGAAAATAAACCTGAAACCCTAATTTTTGGAGAAGACGCCGGTGAGATTGGTGATGTAAACCAGGGATTGGAAGGTCTTCAGAATAAATACGGAAAACTACGTGTAGCAGATGTTGGTATTCGAGAAGCTACTATTCTTGGCCAGGGAATTGGAATGGCAATGAGAGGACTAAGGCCTATTGCCGAGATTCAATACCTGGATTATGTGATGTATGCATTACAGGGAATGAGTGACGATCTTGCTACCTTACAGTATAGAACCAAAGGAAAACAAAAAGCTCCACTAATTATAAGAACCCGTGGTCACCGTTTAGAAGGAATTTGGCATAGTGGCTCACAAATGGGCGGAATCCTAAACCTGGTACGCGGTATGTATGTGCTTGTACCAAGAAACATGACTAAAGCTGCAGGATTTTATAATACTTTATTAGAACAGGATACCCCGGCATTATTAGTAGAATGTTTAAATGGCTATCGTCTAAAAGAGAAAAAACCAAGTAATTTACCTGAACTTAGAACACCAATAGGAAAGGTTGAAACTGTAAGAGAAGGAAGCGATATTACCCTGGTTTCTTATGGATCTACCTTAAGAATTGTCGCACAAACTGCAGAGGAATTAAGTGAGTTCGGTATCAATGTCGAAGTAATTGATGTTCAGTCTTTACTTCCATTTGATCTGGATCATGATATCGTAAAGAGCGTAGAAAAAACCAACCGTCTCCTGGTTATAGATGAAGATGTTCCGGGAGGAGCTTCTGCATTTATTCTGGATAAGGTTTTAAATGAACAAAACGCCTGGAGATACCTGGACAGCAAGCCACAAACGCTTACCGCTAAAGAGCACAGGCCGGCTTATGGTACAGATGGTGATTACTTTAGTAAACCTTCAGCAGAAGATATTTTCGAAAAAGTTTACTCGATTTTTAACGAGGTTAATCCTGAAGAATATCCCGCGATAAGATAAATCTTATTTAATGGTTTAAAATATAAATCCCCGATCTAGATTTAGATTGGGGATTTTTTATTTTGTCAAATTCAACCTAATAGATCCTGAAATAATCAAGGTTTAGAGCCATTGAAATTCACTGATTCTAAAGCCAATAAAACAATCATCTACACAGCCTTTTTGAACAAAACCGCAATTAGAAATAATTCCGGTGTCGTTGGTATTAAAGTAAACATCATTCTCACCGGTATTTACTCTTAAATATTCTGAAATGCAGGTTTCATATAATTCATCTATAAGCAAAGGATCAAAACCTTCAGAGTTACTACCGATTTCCTCTCCGGTTTCTGTGTAAGATTCAATTTCTACTTCTTCCAGTTCGCTCTCCTCGTTAAGCACCTGTTCAAAATAAAGGTACTCTCTTTTGCTAACAAGGCCATCTTTTACAGTAATGGTAGTTCTACTGCCAAATCCCGACCAGGAAATAAAACTCACGGTGTAGCTGTAGGTTTCATCATTCTGTGCTTTTAGCTCCTTCCACATTGTTTTACTATCGCTGTAACTGATGCCACTTTCGCCGGTAATTTCACCTCTATCGATGTCATTGCTCGAGCAAGATAAAAGAGTAATGCAAAATAAAAATAAGATAAAACAGTTTGAAATCTTCATAGTATCAGTTTTGAATGACTATATATAAGATGCAGAAAACTATATTTGGTTGCGTCAATCTGAGATAAATAATTCTTCATCGCTTACACCGATTTACTATATCAGTTCGGATAGTACCTAAAATTCTTTTTAGTTATATTGATGTAATAGAATCTAAAATTCTAGCTTTAAGCGGAATGGCAAATGAATACTTAGATATGTTGGTGTTATTAGAAATTGAATCAAAAGAATTTACTACATAACTCCTTAAACCTTTCCAAACCTTAACTTCCCTTGATTTTTCTGATTGATTCTTAGAATAAGTAAAGAAACTGATCTTTGGTTTTAATGATTGGTCGAATCTAAATAAAAGATCAGATTTTTTAGGATGTTTTGCGAGAATGGAATCTAAGTTCGTTCTAATAAAATTAAATGTTTTTAGATTAAATTCATTTAATGCCTTATCTGTTAGTACAGTGCTCGGTCTATTTATTTTAGATATCTTCCCATCTTTTGTGACTTCAACAAAAAAGGGAGTTTCCCTTTTTGATTCAGGGAAATAAGACCAAAAATCATTATAAAACTTCTCATTCATCAGAAAATGATAACCAGAAAGTTTATACTTGACCACATTGAATTTCCAAAAAGGTTCGAAACCCCACTTTGGAGTACTAAGATGGATATAAACTATATCATTTTTAAACTTTGAAGTTTGAAGATGATTTTGAAGCTTTTTAAGATGGGAAAATTCATCTAACGAATGCTTACAATAAAAACTATATTAATTAATATATAGTGTCTTATTTTTGAATTCAGGAAGATCTATTAACTCCGCTAAAGATGAAATTTCATCCGAATTTTCCAGTAATCTCAAATTTTCATTTTCTCTACTAGGAGATTGACAGCTAACCGAAAATATTAATAGTAATACTAAAGAGAATTGATATTGTTTCTTCATTAATTAGTTTTGCAATGTTTCATTTAAATCTTAATTTATCTTAGTATCACTACATCCAGTTTCGCTTACTAACTTCAGCTTTATACATGACATAATTTATATATCGCAAAATATCATTACTAACCGCGTAAAACTTAAGATCACCTCCCGCGGTATGAAAAACTATATTCACTAAATTTCGCCTGCGATACCAAATTGGTTGCTTTACGCTTATAGATTGTATTTTGAATAACTCCAGGGTTTCTTCAGTTTTATTCCACAAGCCTTTTTTCTTTTGTAAAAAATCTTCTGTAAATATTAATTTTCGAGCCATAAAAGAGAATATTTGTATTGCTATTGCAGCAACAATATATACCCCTGCCAACACCAAAACCGCCCATAATTGTAAGCTTACTAAAGCTGTAAAATACCACAGAACCACGAAAATCAATGCCGGCAACATGGCCAGAGAAATTTTTCGGAAGAGTAATAATTTATCTGGACTAAAGGTAGTTCTAAATTGAGACCCTGAAGATTCGCTGTACAGAAAAGACTTTATCTTTTTTACGATTTCCTTTCCTAAGCCGGGAATCTTTATTTTGTTTTTCTGAAGTTCATTTTCGCTACTAGATAAGGAAATTTGAGCTTCGTATAGGTTAAAACGCTTCTGAACAGGATTCGTATTAATTCTCATTAACTGAAGCCTTCTGGGTTGAAGCGAAACCTTGGTGTTGGTCTTTAAACCCATTTCCACTTCGAGCTTGTCTTTAGTCTGCTGAATTTTTAAGCCGTAATACTTTATAAAAACTTCAATAATGGTAATGCTTATACTTAGCAATAAAAGCACTAAAAAAAGTAGTATTAAATAGCCTATAGACTGGAGTATTCCCGAAAATTGACTGAAATAAACTTCTACATCGTCAATCTGGTCTTTAAAATAAGTATTTATCCTATTATAAATCCCCATTACAAAAGCTAAAACCAGAGATAAGCCGCGTAGGTAATTTGTGCTTATCCCAATTTTCAACAGCGTAAGAATATCAACTTTATGCGTCCAAACTTCCTTATTTCCGGGCTCTAACTTTTCTTCTTCTATTTGATTTTCTTCAACTTTTTCAGATTTAGCTTTTAAAAGAATTTCTAAAAGTTTATTGGCATCTTTTTCTGAAATAGCTTTTATCTCTACTTCTTTTTGATTACTTCCGGCGGTATCTATAACCAGGCTATAGACATTGATTACCCGCTGAAGGATAGAACGTTTAAAATAAACCTGCTGAATTTTATCAAAAGGAATCGCTGAATTTTCAGTAGAAAAAATTCCCTTTTCCAATACGAATTCCTCACGCTCATAATCAATATAAAATATAAACTTACGGTAGTAAAGGTAGCTATAAACTAAGGTTAATCCCGTTAAAACAACCAAACCTATGGCTGTATAGATTAAAGTAGTTTTACTGGGACCGCTTAACAACAAATAAGCACCCATAGCCCAGAATATCTTAACGAGTTTATAGAGACTGGAAATGAAGATAAGTAGAATCCCTGCTATAGATTGCCGTTGGGCGGTATTGTATGCCTTAGAATTCATCTTTAGAGATCTTAACTGCAATGGCTTCTTTTAATAGTAATGCCATTTCTGGATCCAAACCGGGAATAGTGATATCGCTCCCACTTCCGCCGGCAGTAAAAATATTAAGACTGGAAATACCTAAAACCTTATCCCAAACACCTCGTGAAATTGAAGCGTGCTGCACCCTATTAAATGGAATTATGGTTGTTTTATTAAAGATGAAACCTCGTTTGTAAACCACATCTTTATCCCTTACAGCATAACCCAGGCTTTGTAACAGTTTATAATTATTCCAAAACCTGAATATAAAAGCTGCAGAAATAACACCTAAAATAATACCTGATTGCCACTGATTTAGCTGAAAAAACCATAAAACACCAAGCAAAACAAACAAGACGAGCATTAAAATGCCCGTCTGAATATTCATTTTTATAAGATATGTAGACGAAACTGATGAAAAAGCTACCGACTCATATTTTGGTAAGGAAGCTAAATCAAGCTGTTCGTTGCTAAAATCTTTGGCTATGGAATCCATTTTTTATCAAAATTGGGTTTTCTTTTCTCCAAAAAGGCATCACGACCTTCTTTGGCTTCATCGGTCATATAAGCGAGGCGGGTAACTTCTCCGGCAAAAACCTGTTGACCAACCATACCGTCATCGGTCATATTCATGGCGTACTTCAACATTTTTATAGAAGTTGGTGATTTAGCCATAATTTCCTGGGCCCATTCATAAGCAGTGTCTTCTAACTCATCGTGTGGAATTACCGCGTTTACCATTCCCATTTCGTAAGCTTCCTGTGCTGAATAGTTTCTTCCGAGGAAAAAGATTTCACGTGCCTTCTTCTGCCCTACCATTTTAGCCAAATAAGCCGAGCCATAACCGGCATCAAAACTTGTTACATCAGCATCGGTTTGTTTAAAAATAGCATGTTCTTTACTGGCAAGAGTTAGATCACAAACAACGTGCAAACTGTGCCCGCCGCCTACAGCCCAACCGGGCACTACGCAAATTACAGCTTTAGGCATAAATCTAATTAAACGCTGAACTTCCAATATATTTAATCTATGGTAGCCATCTTCACCAACATAGCCTTGATGGCCACGTGCCTTTTGGTCTCCACCGCTACAAAACGCCCATTTTCCATCTTTAGAAGAAGGCCCTTCAGCAGAAAGTAAAACACAGCCAATGCTGGTATCTTCATGTGCATCGTGAAAGGCATCTAAAAGTTCTGAAGTGGTTTTAGGTCTAAAAGCATTGCGAACATCTGGACGGTTAAAAGCGATTCGCGCCACACCTCCAGATTTTTTATAAGTAATATCCTCGTATTCTTTTACAGTTTTCCAGTTAATTTCACTCATAAGTCTTTATTTTACTCAAAAATAAGCTTTTCAATTTATCTTAATATCTTTGTACCGCAAATAGATTTGCATTGTTTTTGCTATATTAAAAACAAAAGCCCTAATAATGAAATTTCGTCTACTCCTTTTAAGCATATTTTTATTCAGTATAACTCCTTGTTCTGCCCAGGAATATTGGGATATGGCCGATTTTGAAATTAGCAATTACAGTATAGACCCTGCATGGAGCGACCTAAGTTTTGGCCAGCAATTTTTTCAGGGAGACTTTAATCTTCCCAGTGGAGAATTTCTAAATGTAGACGAAAACAAGCGTGCTACGGTAGATATGGTTGGGATTCTTGAGCAACAGCGTAATATGAAAAAACGCAGCGTAGATATCGGCACGCCTTTACCTACAACTTCTCAAAAACGAAAAGCTTTTGAAATTTCCAACAATTACAGGATTAGAGACAAAGATGAAGTGTATAACGATGCGCTTAACTCTAACCCCTATTACCAGAATCAAAGAATTTATCAAAATGCATTACACAGGCAAAACCAACGCAGAATGTATTACGGTTCTTCCTATTATTCCCCTCGCAGCCCATTTTATTAAGCCTCTTTAAGGTGAATTCCGTCGTCTTTAATATCTATTTTCCTTTGCTTATAAAGATTTCCCGCCGCACGCTTAAAACTCTTTTTGCTAATCCCCAACTGTCCGTGAATTGCTTCTGGAGAGGATTTATCGGTAAGATTTAAGTAGCCTTCATTTTGTTTCAGCTTATTAAGAATTAGTTCGGCATTGGGCTCAATACTTCTATATCCCGGTCTTTGTAAACTTACATCAATCTTGCCGTCTGGACGTGTTTTAGTAATAAACCCGCGCATTTCATCACCTACGTTTATTTCCTGAAAAACATCATCGTGATAGATCAAACCTAAATGCAGCTGATTAATAATTACATTATAACCTAAATCGCTTTTATTACTTATAATGATATCCACTTCTTCAAAAGGCTCTATAGTCAATTCTGAATTATCCAGGAACGCATGTACTTTACTTGAAGCCACCAAACGATCTGTTTCCTCATCCAAATAACAGAAGATAAGATAACGACCTCCCTTTTTCATAGGGTAAGCCTGCTCTTTAAACGGAACGAATAAGTGTTTTTCAAGACCCCAGTCCAAAAAAGCCCCAAATTCAGTAGTTTCTGCACATTTTAGAAATGCGAATTCATCCAACTTCACTAAAGGTTCTAAGGTAGTGGCAACCGGTCTTTCTTCGTGATCCAGGTAAATAAAAACATCTATCTCTTCACCAATTTCAAAAGTTTCAGGAATATATTTATTCGGAAGTAAAACTTCATTTCCTTCTTGGTCGGTTAAAAAAAGTCCGGGCTCGGTTTCCCTAACAATATGAAGCGTATGATTTTCGCCAATTCTAAGCATAATCTATATTTTGAGTGCAAAGATACTTTATATTTACGGCTTTTCCATAAAACAAAAAATCCGTTTTACGATTGTAAAAACGGATTCTTATATATTTTAACTTGTACATCCGTTTTATTCATAAAATTAAGGAAGTCTTATTAAATCAGATCTCACAGGTTTTTAAAACCTGTGAGGTCTCTCATATTAAAGAACTTTTGTAACGCTTAAGGATTTTACTGTCTGCAGATATTCAAACAACCCTAAAAACTGAAGTTTATTTAAAAACACTTTCCTTTTTAAAGTGTTTGGTAAGCAGGTAATATACAACTGCACGATATTTATTACGGTTAGATTTTCCGTATTTTTCCATCACAGCATTTAAGCCCACATCCAGCTTTTCGTCATCTTTTAAACCTAATTTTTTAATAAGAAAGTTACGTTTTACCGTTTCCATTTCAGATTCTGAAGAACTGGAAACGGTTTCGGCATCACTTCTAAAAATACTTGGGCCACAAGATTCTGTTACTTTTCGTAAAAGATCTACATCGGGTTCCTCTCCCGTTTTATCTTTCACATCCTGGATGTATTTCCCTACTTTTTCATCGGTTTTTGTACTCATAATTAAGTTTTTAGTTTATTTCCCAACAATTTACTTAAATGAGTGGTTTTTTTCCGAATTTAATAGCTTAAGATTTCATAAAATTAAAATATTCTAAAAGTACCTCATCATTAATTTTTCGTGGAGTAAAAATTTCCAAAAGTTTTGGCTTATCAGAATTGTTAAAAAATTCTTCTAAATGTGTTTCTATCTCTTCTGATGTTTTAGCCGAGTAATACTGAAATCCATACATTTCACTTAAGGATTTCGCCTGAAGTTGATGTGTGGTTTCAAAATAAGTTTCAAAATTCTCTGTATGCTTATTTCCAGGGAGAATTCTAAAAATCCCTCCACCATTATTGTTTAAAATAATTATCCTGAAATTTTTAGGAATATAATTATTCCATAAGGCATTGCTGTCATAGAAAAAACTAAGGTCTCCCGAAATCATCAACGTAGGCTCGCCTTTTACGCAAGCGGCCCCAATTGAAGTAGAAATACTACCATCAATTCCGCTGGTGCCTCGATTACAAAAAATACGAAGGCTTTCTTCCCATTTAAATAATTGCGCATACCGAATGGTAGAACTGTTACCAAGGTGCACAATATAATTTTCGGGAATAGCCGGAACAATTTCCTGCATCGCTTTCAAGTCAGAATACGAGATTTTATCCATATATTCTTCGTGACGAACTTGCCGTTTGCTTTTTACTTCCTTCCAATATGTGCCATAATCGCTTTGAACATTATTAGTAAGTGGAAAAAAGTGGGTAAAGAAAGAGTTTACAGTAGTTTCAAAATGTTTATTAAGGCAGAAAAAAGTGTTGTAAGCTTTTTTAGGATCAATATGCCAGTGTTGCTGTGGCTGATGATTTCTTAAAAATGCCTTGATCTTTTTCGAAACGATCATTCCCCCAAAGGTCAGTAGTATTTCTGGCTGGAGCTTTTTAAACAACTCCTCGCAGTTTTCATCTTTTTCAATGGGACCAATTAAGGTATCAATTCGCGTAAAGAATTCAGGATGATTTAAATTAGAGGTGGTTTCGGTAAGCACAATAACCGATTCATCTTTAGCTAATTCTTCTAAAAATTCCTGTTCAACGATATTAGGTTGTGCCACACCTACAATCACCATTTTTCGCTTCGCTTTATTCCAAAGCTCGGCGTAACCATGCAACTGATTTTCTGTATAGGTGCGTTCTTTAATTTCCGGTAAGATCTGTAAAGGGTTAACGTCCACATTTTCTACCAAATCATATAATGGCTCATAAAAAGGGACATTAATATGAACCGGTCCCTTGCCTTCTATCGCTTTATTAAGCGCCAGGTTTACTTCCCTTTCGTTATGTTTTTGCGACTCAAACTGCTTTTGCTGAAGTTTTTTATCGGTCGCCTCGGCATCTAAAACCAGCTCTGAATGTAAATTTGCCGAATATAAAATATGATTTTCAAAAACATTTTTCTGTCTAATGGTTTGTCCATCGCCAATGTCTATTCGCTCCACCGGCCGATCTGCCGAGATAATTACTAAAGGAATATCACTATAATAAGCTTCAGCAATTGCGGGATAATAATTAAGCAAAGCAGATCCCGAAGTACAAACCAGGGCTACCGGTTTTTGAAGCTGCTGCGCCATTCCCAACGCATAAAAAGCTGCGCAGCGCTCATCTACAATGCTGTAAGGCTTAATATCTGGATGATGTGTAAAACCAATAGTTAAGGGAGCATTTCTTGAGCCTGGAGAAATTACTACGTGGTTTATATTTTTAGCAACGCAAAGCGCTACAATAGATCTGGCAACAGGTATTTTAGAGTATTTCACAAAGTTTATTTTTCAAACCAGACCTCACAGTTATAATATTTATTTAGGTAAAATCTGTTAGGTCTGCTTCCAAGTCTATAGTTTTTACTCGTCATTGCGACCCCAATATTTATTGGGAGAAGCAATCTGTAAATAATGGATAACCAATGGAGAGATTACTTCACTTCGTTCGTAATGACACGTTTTATTTCCACTCAAAATTACAATTTCAAAAGTATTTTAAGGACAGGTTTTACCCTTATTTAACAAGCACCGATTTTATGGTATGCGATTTATTTACGGTTTCCTGCCATTCGTCTGCAGGATTAGAATCTTTGGTAATTCCACCTCCAATAAATAGCCTGGCCTTTCCCGCTTCTAGCTTCATGCAACGTAGGTTTACAAATAAAAAAGTTTGCTTTAAAATGCTCGCATAAGCCTGGTTTTCCTGATTTCTGCGATTACTATTCCTCTTTATTTCTTTTTTCATATTCATTTCTCCCAAAAATCCTGAATAGAACTCGCGATTATAACCTTCATTTTTTAATATGAATTCTTTCGCATTTTTCTTTGGAAGTCCGCATACTGCGGGAGTTGGGTGTAAGGCTAAAATCAAACTTTTAAGGTTAGATTTTTCCGAATCCAATATTCCCTGGATATCTGTTTGTAAGTGCAGTAAATTTCCTGCTTTAGTAGTATAAGGCTCAGATCTATGAATAGTACCGGAAACTTTATCCTGCAGGTTTTCTAAAATAGAATCTGTAACTATTTGCTGTTCCTCAATTTCCTTTTCTCCCCAATTCACATTACTGGTTCCCTGGAACGACTGCGTCCCGGCAAGAGACATGGTTTTAAATTTATCGCGCTCAACCTTTAAAAGTGTTTCTGGCGTGGCACCCAGCCAAATCCCGGTTTTGGGATGAAACCAGTAATAAACAAAGGCAGTTTCATATTTTTTAAGCAAATTCTTAAAGATATCAAGCGCTTCTAGTTGAGTCTGCACATCCTCTTTTCGCGATACAACCACTTTCTTAAATTCGCCTGTTTGAATGGCTTCAATACCTTGCTGAACTAGTTTTTCGTGCTGTATTTTAGCTTCAGCATTGGTATATACCGGCGGAAATTCCTGATCTTCTTTTTTTACTTCTTCATCCTTATCAGCAAAATATTCTGTAGTAATACTTTCGGCATTTTCAGAAGGAATAAAAAACGCATTATTATCATTTTCAAAAGGAGCAAAAACAAATCCGCTTTCATTAAATCCAGAGGTTTTGTAAGCTTTCTCCGTATCCTGTAACAAAGCTTTGGTTAATCCGTTTTTGTCGTTAGGGTTTCTATAAGCCACAAATGGATTTCCACTTTGGATTTGCCTTTCTAATTTTGTAAAAAAATCTTCGCTGTTCATTTTCTATTTCTTTTTGGGCAATGCTATGGTAGTAAGTTTTACGATAGAAATAAGATTCTGGTCTTCATCAGTAATTCTAATTTCAAAAAGTTGGGTAGTACGGCCTTTATGAATAAACGATGCTTTTGCAAAAACAAAACCTTCTGAAATACTTTTTAAGTGATTTGCAGAAATTTCAATCCCACGAACATAAAATTTTTCAGTATCCAGGAAAACATAGCTTGCCATGCTTCCTACACTTTCTGCCAAAGCCACACTGGCACCACCGTGCAAAACACCGTCTGGCTGATGCACCTTGGAGGTAACCGGCATTTTAGCGATTAAATAATCGTCTCCAATTTCGGTAAATTCTATCTCCAGAGTTTCCATAAGCGTATTTCTACACACTTTTTTAGAAAGCTTCAGAATTTCTTCTTTGGTCATAGCAATAAGATTGGTTTCTTTGTAAGCCACATCGGGTAAACCAAGAGGCATTTTATAATTTTTTTTTTGATTCGCCGCAAGCTTTGAATCATTTAAGTCTCGATTATCGAGTAAAAATACAAAACCGACCTAAAAAATGAGTATTGAAAAGGAGCTTTCTTATCAGATTACTAACACCTATAGCGTTTTAAACGATTTTACTGAAAAAACAAAAACGGTATGGCTGGTTTGTCACGGAATTGGTTACTTGAGCCGTTATTTTTTGCGGCATTTTTATCATTTAAATACTGAAGAAAATTATATCGTAGCCCCACAGGCACAATCTAAATACTATCTCAAAAACGAGTACAAACACGTTGGGGCTTCCTGGCTTACTAAAGAACGAACTGAAGCTGAAACAGAAAATGTACTTGCTTATCTGGACGAGGTTTACAAAGCTGAAAATCTTAAAAATGCTCGCAGACTGATTATTTTAGGATATTCTCAGGGAGTTTCAGTAGCGACACGTTGGGTAGCCTCACGCAAACTTAAATGTGATGAATTGATTATGCATTCGGGGAAAGTTCCTTCGGAATTAACAATGGAAGATTTTCAGTTTTTAAAAAACACCAACTTTAGCTTTATTTATGGAACCGAAGATGAATACCTAAAAAATGGAATTATTAAAGTGGAGGAAAAACGACTCAGAGAATTATTCCCAAACAATTTGGAAATAAAAACTTATAAAGGCGGCCACGAAGTTAATACCGAACTAATTGCTGAATTTGCTTAATTTAGGAGAATTCTGAAACCCTATACATTCTTCCTGAAACTGTCACGTCGAGCGCAGTCGAGAAGTCTATAATGTGATTATTTGTAAATGAAACAAAAAACTACCTCCAAAACATCTATTTTAAAAAGCATAGGTCCAGGCTTTTTACTGGCGGGAGCAGCTATTGGGGTTTCTCATTTGGTACAGGCCACCCGGGCCGGTGCCGATTATGGATTTATCTTAATTTGGGTTCTAATTATAGCCTGCATTTCAAAATATCCCTTTCTGGAATTTGGCCCCAGGTTTGTCGCCGGTACTGGAAACCATCTAATTACCGGTTATAAAAAACTCGGTAAATTTCCCTATTGGATCTATATTATGATTACTATAGGAAGTATGTTTATTATACAGGCCGCAGTGACTATTGTCACCGCCGGTTTAGCAGAGCGATTATTCAATTTTGGCTGGTCGCCTTTTTTATGGAGTGGGATTATTCTAAGTGCATGTATCGCTCTCCTTTTAATAGGAAAATATCCCGGCCTAGATAAAAGTATGAAGGTGATCGTTACCTTATTAACTCTCGCTACTCTTGCTGCCGTAATTATGGCTTTTGGGGCGGGAACAGTGAATGATGCAGTAACCACTGAGTCGCCTTCGCTTTGGACTACCGCCAGTTTGGGCTTTATAATCGCTTTTATGGGCTGGATGCCTATTCCGCTAGATGCTTCGGTTTGGCATTCCATCTGGACTAAAGAGAAAGCCTTACAAAACAAACAAAAAATTTCAGTAAAAGGCGCTTTTGCCGATTTCAACGTGGGCTATCTTTCGGCTGCTTTTATAGGTTCACTTTTCTTTCTACTAGGCGTTTTAGTAATGTTTGGCAGCGGAACTTCTTTTTCCAGCAACAGCGTAGAGTTCTCGAGCCAGTTGGTAGAACTTTACGGGAAAACCCTTGGCGAATGGAGCAAGCCTTTAATCTCGGTAGCAGCTTTTGTTACTATGCTTAGTACTGTTCTAACAGTTACTGATGCCTATCCCAGAGTAATCTCTGAATTAAAAAACCCTGAAAAGGATAAACCTGAAGACAAAAAAGAGAAATGGAAAATTTACCGAATTTCTATTTTCATTATCCCCGTCTTGTCTCTTTCAATTTTATATTTTCTCTCGGGTTCTTTTACCATTTTAGTAGATTTCGCCGCCGGACTTTCATTTCTTTCCGCACCTTTTCTAGCCTGGTTTAATTACAAACTGGTAACCGGAAAACAAATGCCGGAAAAACATCGACCAGGAAAAAACTATAGAGTTTTCAGCTTGATTTGTTTTGCCCTTTTGGTGATATTTAATTTTGTGTATTTGTATTATAATTTTTTGAGTTAGTTTTTTAACCAAATGATTCACGCACACTAAATTCACCTTAAATTAAACACAGGAATTTTCATCAACCGAAAACACTTTTTCTTTTAATACTTGAATGTCGCCATTAGTTGTAAGCTTTAAGTGATATCTATTGGTTTGAATTGGCGTGCAATAACTAACAGTTTTTAATACTATAAGTTCAAAACCGGAATTTGTAGCTTTTATAGCCCCCCCTTCAATATCATTAATTCGATAATAATAATCGTTTGCACGAATCCAAAGCAAGGCCTCTTCTTTTGTATTTATAGCACCTAAAAATTGCAGTAATTCATCCTTATTCCCAACCAATCTATTTTGACCTTCCGCCTGGTATTTTAAATAATAAAAACAAGATGCCGGTAAACAACTTGGGGCAAAACCGTTTTCCGGTTTTAAGTTGTTAAACTCCTCCTTGCACATATCGTCTTCTTCACTGACACATAGCACTCCGTTTTGACCTATAATTTTTTCGTTAAAATCATTCGGGCCGTTTACAAAAGCTTGAACAAGCTCCCAATAATTGTTTTCTATACCGGGATCCAGATCATGGAAAGGATATTCCTCAGAAATTGACTCAAAGCCTTTGGTAGAAATAGCGTCGTCAGTACTACAGGAAACAAAAAGAATGAGTGTAAAAAATAATATTGATATTTTCATAATAGTCGATTTCTTAATAGATGCAAAAATTACCAAATAGTTGCGTGTAAAAATAAAAAAAGCACAATCAAATTAATGATTGCGCTTTTTGGTACTATTACTTAAGCTCGATTTTTCGAGATCCCGAAACAAGTTCGGGATAAGCGATTCGCACATTTTTCTTTAGCGCAAAGCACTATGAAAAATGGCTCTCTGCTTACTTCACTTCTTCAAAATCTACGTCTTCTACGTCGTCTCCGCTTTTAGAGTTTCCTCCTCCGGCTTGCTGTCCGCCTTCAGCTCCGGTAGCACCTTGTTGTGGTCCACCTTGTCCGCCCTGGGCTTCAGCTTGTGCTTTATACATTTCTTCAGAAGCTGTTTTCCATGCTTCGTTCAATTTGTCTAAAGCAGGAGTGATTTGATCCAACTCTTTAGTTTCGTAAGCTTTCTTCAATTCTTCTAAAGCTTCTTCTACCGGCTTTTTCTTGTCTTCAGAAATCTTATCACCAAATTCTTTCAACTGCTTTTCAGTTTGGAAGATCATAGCATCAGCTTCGTTAAGCTTATCTACTTTCTCTTTGGCTTGCTTGTCTGCATCAGCATTAGCTTCAGCTTCCTGCTTCATTTTCTCGATTTCTTCTTCTGTTAATCCTGAAGAAGCCTCGATACGAATATCCTGAGATTTACCAGTTGCTTTATCGGTAGCACTTACTTTAATGATACCATTGGCATCAATATCAAAAGTCACTTCAATTTGAGGAGTTCCTCTTGGTGCTGGTGGAATTCCATCTAAGTGGAATCTACCAATTGTTTTATTATCTGCCGCCATTGGACGCTCACCCTGCAACACGTGAATTTCTACAGAAGGCTGATTATCTGCCGCGGTAGAGAATGTTTGTGATTTTTTAGTTGGAATTGTTGTGTTAGATTCAATTAACTTAGTGTTAACTCCTCCCATAGTTTCAATACCTAAAGAAAGTGGAGTAACATCAAGCAACAATACATCTTTTACATCTCCAGTAAGTACACCACCCTGAATCGCAGCACCAATTGCTACAACCTCATCTGGGTTTACACCTTTAGAAGGTTTCTTACCAAAAAATGCTTCTACTTCTTCCTGAATTTTAGGCATACGGGTAGAACCACCAACAAGAATTACCTCATCAATATCACTTTTTGAAAGACCTGCATCACTAAGTGCTTTCTTCACAGGATCCATAGAACGGGTTACCAATTCTGAAGCTAATTGCTCAAATTTAGAACGGCTAATAGTTTCTACAAGGTGTTTTGGACCGCTTGAAGTTGCCGTTACATAAGGTAAATTGATTTCTGTTTGACTTGAAGAAGACAACTCAATTTTAGCTTTTTCAGCAGCTTCTTTTAAACGCTGAAGTGCCATTGGGTCTTTTCTAAGATCAATATCTTCCGCTTTTTGGAAAGTATCTGCAAGATAATCTATTAATACCTCATCAAAATCATCACCACCAAGGTGTGTATCACCATTAGTAGACAATACCTCAAATACACCATCACCTAATTCAAGGATAGAGATATCAAATGTACCACCACCAAGGTCATATACAGCGATCTTTTGATCCTGAGATTTTTTATCCAATCCGTAAGCCAATGCTGCTGCTGTTGGCTCATTTATAATACGGCTAACTTTTAAACCTGCAATCTCACCGGCTTCTTTTGTAGCCTGACGTTGAGAATCGTTAAAATATGCAGGTACGGTAATTACCGCTTCTGTTACATCCTGCCCAAGATAATCCTCTGCGGTTTTCTTCATTTTTTGAAGTACCATAGCAGAAAGTTCCTGAGGAGTATATTTTCTTCCATCTATATCTACACGAGGAGTATCGTTATCACCTTTTACCACTTTATAAGGTACTCTTCCTGCTTCCCTAGAAGATTCAGAATATTTGTTCCCCATAAAACGCTTAATAGACGAAATAGTTTTAGTTGGGTTAGTTACTGCCTGACGCTTGGCCGGGTCACCAACTTTTATTTCGCCACCTTCCACAAATGCGATTACAGAAGGGGTAGTTCTTTTTCCTTCAGCATTAGGTATTACCGTAGGTTCGTTACCTTCCATTACGGAAACGCAAGAGTTGGTAGTACCTAAGTCAATTCCAATTATTTTACTCATAACTTTATACGTTGAATTTGATATTATTGATTTCAATTGTTCGAGGTGTTAAAGTCAATCTTTATGCCATCGAAAAACTTATGACAGGTTGTCATTTTCTTACTAAATCACTTGCCAAATCTGCGCTTTAGGCCGTAGTTTAGAATAAATTGCCACTTGATTATCCGTATTTTGAATTGAAAATATTATATCTAATCAATGTTTTGACACTTTATTTTGAAGTAGATTGTTAGTCACGAAATCGTTTTAATATTTCGTCAATTCCTTCTACTTCATACTAACAAATCCTTACTTTTGCAGCAAAATAGGAGTTACACAATGCGAAAAATTGAATGTATTAGTATTTTTGATATGTTGAAGGTGGGTGTAGGCCCTTCCAGTTCTCATACCTTAGGTCCCTGGCGAGCCGCACAAAGATGGATTGCAGAGTTACAGAAAAAAGGAACTTTTGAAGAAGTTGAACACATTCATATAGACCTTTATGGCTCTCTTTCCCTTACCGGAATTGGTCACGCCACAGATATTGCCACCATTTTAGGTCTTTGTGGTCACGATCCTGTAACTATGGATATTTCTATTATTGATGCTGAAATTCAAAAAATCAGGGAATCAAAAAAACTTCAAATTAATGGGGAAAAAGAGATCGATTTTAGCATTGCTGACGATGTAAAATTTAATCGTAAATTCCTTGATTTTCACCCAAATGGAATGACTTTTCGTGCTAAACTGAAAAGTGGTAAAAAAACCTCTTCTTCCTTTTATTCTATCGGCGGCGGCTTTGTGGTAAAGAAAGAACGTAAAAATGCCAGTAAGAAGATGAAAAGTTTTATGGAGTTTCCTTTTCCCATAGAAAAGGCTACAGAACTACTCGCCTATTGTAAAGCTGAAAACAAACCTATTTCTGAAATCGTTCTGGAAAACGAAAAATCACTTAGAAGTGAAGAAGAAATAAATTCTGGTTTAAAACAAATCTGGGATGTGATGCTAGAATCTATGTACATAGGTTGCCATACCGAAGGTACGCTACCAGGCGGACTCAATGTAAAACGTCGCTCTTTTGAAATGCACCAACGCCTTATTGGCGAAGAAAAATATGACTCTCCCGAAAATTGGATTACCGCGATTAGAAGAACGGAAGTGAAATTTAGACAGATTCTTAAATGGGTAAGTTGTTTTGCTATTAGTGTAAACGAAGTAAACGCATCGCTGGGTCGTGTAGTTACTGCGCCTACCAATGGTAGCGCAGGCACAGTTCCTTCAGTAATGATGTATTATATGGTCATAGAAAATCATGAGGCTACTTTTGAAGATATGAAACGCTTTATGCTTGTAGCCGGTGAGATTGGAAGTCTCTTTAAAAAAGGTGCCACAATTTCTGCGGCCATGGGTGGTTGCCAGGCAGAGATTGGTGTTTCCTCAGCAATGGCTGCGGGTGGATTAACAGAATTACTAGGCGGCACACCGGAGCAGGTGCTTATGGCTGCTGAAATTGCCATGGAACATCACCTGGGTTTAACCTGCGATCCTATAGCAGGTTTAGTACAAGTGCCTTGTATTGAAAGAAATGCAATGGGCGCCATAAAAGCAATAAATGCGGCTGAAATTGCCCTGGAAAGCGATGCGACTAAAGCAAAAGTTCCGCTAGATAAAGTGATTGAAACTATGTGGGATACCGCAAAAGACATGAACTCTAAATATAAAGAAACTTCAGAAGGCGGACTCGCAGTTAAAGTGAATTTAAGCGATTGTTAATCTTAATGTCATCGAAGAGCGAAGCGATGCGGCAATCTGTTCTTTGGCTGCTCTCTGCAGTTAGGGCTTATCGGCTGTTGATTTTCAGTTTGTAGTTTATGGTTGAGGGTTTTAATCTGTTTATAAGTATTGACTCTTTGTTCTCTTTCTTTACTCCTTCTTCTCCTGAAAAACAAATGTCGTTACGAGGAGGCGATAGCCGACGTGATAATCTGTTCTGAATCGGTTCTCGGCTTTGAGTTTTTCGTTTAGGTTAAATGTAATTCAAAAAGAAAAAATTGGCGGATTCCTTGCAACAACTAAAAATCGTCATTACGAAGAGCGAAGCGATGCGGCAATCTGTTCTTTGGCTGCTCTCTGCAGTTAGGGCTTATCGGCTGTTGATTTTCAGTTTGTAGTTTATGGTTGAGGGTTTTAATCTGTTTATAAGTATTGACTCTTTGTTCTCTTTCTTTACTCCTTCTTCTCCTGAAAAACAAATGTCGTTACGAGGAGGCGATAGCCGACGTGGTAATCTGTTCTGAATCGGTTCTCGGCTTTGAGTTTTTCGTTTAGGTTAAATGTAATTCAAAAAGAAAAAATTGGTGGATTCGTTGCAACAGCTAAAAATCATTATTGCGAAGAGCGAAGCGATGCGGCAATCTGTACTTTTGCTGCCCTCTTTAGTTAGGGCTTATCGGCTGTTGATTTTCAGTTTGTAGTTTATGGTTGAGGGTCTTTTATCTGTTTATAAGTATTGACTCTTTGTTTTCTTTTCTTTACTCTTTCTTCTCATGAAAAACTAATGTCATTAGGAGGCGATAGCCGACGTGGTAATCTGTTTTTGATCTGTTCTCGATTTTCGGTTATTTTTCATTTTTTTAATTATCAGTTTTTATTATTTAAGAAATAAAAATTAGTGAATTCGTGGCTTTAATTCCCACACAGTATTAAATTGCAGCAATAATCAAATTTACGCCTTTGGAGCTCCCAAAAATCCCACCAAAAATCAGCAACCTATTTCGCAATTACTGGTTCATGATAGGAACCTATTTTTTGTTTTTCTTTTTATTGGGATTTCTAAATACCTTTTTACCTAGTTTAGACCTGGAAAAATATCAGCAAACCGAGTTATTCAATTTAATGGACGAAAGCCCGCTGGCATTTATTCTTATGGCGGTTATTATAGCGCCCATTCTGGAAGAAAGTATGTTTAGAACACTTATAAAACCTTCTTTTACCGAAATCTATATTTTTATTTGTGCAGTACTTGCCTTTATAGGCCTTGGTTTTATTCCGCAGGAAGCGCATTCTTTACTTAAATATGGCCTGGTAATATTATCGGCTATTATCATTTTTCTTTTTTTGCAATCTCTCACACCTTCAAGATTTCTTAGAGTGTTTCGTATAATTCTATACCGAAATTATAGATTAATATGGCTACTTACCGCAGCTCTTTTTGGTTTGGTTCATATCTGGAATTATGTTGAAGGCTGGCAATTTGACCTTATTTTATTCCTGTTAATTTTTCCAAGAATTATCGCCGGGTATTTCTTCGGAAAAATAAAAGTTGAAAACGGAAACCTTATCTGGCCAATCGCTATGCACGCTATGAACAATGGAATTGTAGTCTTCTTTCTTCTTCCAAAAATTTTATAATGTTTGCGTCGAGGCATTTTTTAGAATCGAACTAGTTTGCCAGTAACTAATATTTTATATCTCCCTTCAATTTCCGGCCAAAATGAAATTTCAAAAGCTACACAGCTAATTTATTATTCTATAATTTTAAGGTCGGTGTTTTTATGCGTTTCAATTACTTCTTTATCTTTAGCCAAAATTTTAAGTATGCGCTTCTCTTTTAAACCAATTATTCTAACTTTTTTAGTCGGTATATTTTTCAGTTGTAAAAACCAGGAAAATGAGAAAGCTAAGACGTCCAAAGCTAATCTTCAGGCAACTGAAAAATCTTACCACCAAAAGTATATGGAAGAAATTGCGGAAATTAAAGAACGTGATTCTGTCTCAACTTCCGGAATGCTTAAAATTGAAGGCGGTGAATATATAATGGGTGGAAATTCAGCACAGGCCAGGCCAGATGAATTTCCGCAGCATAAAGAGACAATAGCAACAATTTTGGCAGACGAAACTGAGGTAACCAATGCTCAGTTTAGAGAGTTTGTAAACAGTACGGGATATATCACCACCGCCGAACGTAGTTTTGAAGTAGAAGGTGAAACTTTTCCTCCAGGAGCCCTCATTTTTAATTCAACTAACCCACAAGTCTGGTGGAAATTTAAAGAAGGTGCCAATTGGGAGCATCCACAAGGGCCAGAAAGTTCTATTAAAGGTAAAGAAAACCATCCCGTGGTACATGTTTCCTGGTATGATGCTATGGCCTATGCAAAATGGGCCGGGAAACGTTTACCAACCGAAGCCGAATTTGAATACCTGGCGCGTGGCGGAAAAGAAAATGAAATTTACCATTGGGGAAATGACTTTGAAAAAGCTACCGAATTTGTTAATTTTCATCAGGGAAATTTTCCTGTTGATAATGAATTAAAAGATGATTTCGCAAAAACAGCGCCGGTAAAAAGTTTTCCTCCCAATGCCTTTGGCCTTTATGAAATGGCCGGAAACACGTGGGAATGGGTTTTGGATACCTATTATCCTAATGCCTACTCAAAACTGAAGCAACGTACCGATGGTTATTTTAAAGAATATTATAATGCCGAACAGCAAAAGGTAATTCGTGGCGGTTCTTTCTTATGCAGTGAATCTTATTGCACTGGTTACCGAAATTCCGCCAGAATGAGCTCTACTCCCGAAAGTGGTTTAGAACATGTAGGTTTTAGATGTGTAAAAGATATAGAGTAACCAAGAGCATTTAAACGCAAATTATATCGCATAAATAGTTTATTCACAACCTAATTTACTGCGTGTATCAACCAGGTAAATAATCTTCCATTCGCCTTTAAATTTTATTAATTGAAAGGTGTTTACACCACAATGACTTAACTCGTCATTGACAAAAAATGAATAAGGAGTACTTACGTTTGCGATCACTCCATTAATATTAATTCTAAATCCATGTAGCTTCTCTTCAAATTTAGTTGTTATCGGGATTGAGGCAATAGCCGTCAAAAAAGCAGTATACTCTTTTGTAGCCAGCATGGTATTCCCTTTGGCATCTATAGTCACAGAATGCATTTTAATTTCAGGATGCGCAAATTCTCTTAATGCTGTAGAATCCTGATCGTGGAAAGCATAGAAAAATTCTTCAATCAAATTTTGAACATCTTCTTTTTCTGAATATTGACTCCAGCCTAACTGCGAGAGAAACAAAAAACTAATTAGGAAAAACTTATTCATTGGGGTATTTTTATAGAACCACTAATTTAGTATTTTAATACCTTCAAGCTAATCCCTTATACTATGAAAAAAGCATCGATTATTTCCCTCCTTTTATTTTTAGGTTTTATTTTCAATATCTCAGCCTTAAAAGCACAAGAAAAGATAGTTGGATATATTGTAGCCGGCAATGTTGATGATAAGTTTCATGAAATTACTGCTAAAAAACTCACCCATATAAATTATGCTTTTGCAAATATAAAAGACGGTGAAATTGTAGCAGGCAGTCCCGAGGATAAAGAACGATTCAAAAAGATCAATAGTTTAAAGCAGGATAATCCCGATTTAAAAATTTTAATCTCCGTTGGTGGTTGGGCCTGGTCTGGTGGCTTTTCTGAAGCCGTATCTACTAAAGCTAGAAGGGTACGTTTTGCAAATAGCGGGATTTCTTTTCTTAAAAAGCACAACATAGACGGGATAGACCTAGACTGGGAGTATCCGGGACAACCGGGAGCAGGAAATCTACATTCTCCCGAAGACAAACAGAACTTCACCTCCATACTTAAGCTTTTTAGAAAAAAATTAGATTCGGTTGGTAAAATTGATACGCAAGATTACCTATTAACCATAGCAACCGCGGCAAATGAAGAATATTTAAAGCATGTAGAATTAAATAAGATTCATCCTCACCTGGACTTTATAAATATTATGAGCTATGATTACCAGGGAGGTTGGAACGATTCCACTTCACATCATACCAATTTATATGTTTCAGAAACCGATCCAGAAGACTATAAAAATAGTACTATTACTGCAGTTAAAGAACATCTGGCAGCTGGTGCTCCTTCAGAAAAACTTGTTGTTGGGATTGCTTTTTATGGAAGAGGTTGGCACGAAACAGAAAATAAAAATTCTGGCCTGCACCAAAAAGCTTTTGGAAAATCTTTCAGTATAAATTACCGCGAGATAAAAGACAGCTTAAAAGACGGCAAATACAATCGGTTTTGGGATGAGGCGGCCAAAGCTCCCTATTTATGGCGGGAAGATACCGGCACCTTTATCACCTATGACGATCCTGAATCTATAAAACAAAAGGTAAAGTTTATTAAGGAGTTTAATTTAGGCGGCGCCATGTTTTGGCAGTACCATGGTGATGATGGCGAATTATTAGAAACGCTTTATACTGAACTTAAAAAACAATAAAACCAGCTTCTTGCCTTAAAACCGCGTGTTTTTGTATTTTTACCTTCCAAAATTTAAAATATGTCTGTAGCTAAGAAAGAATATAAAAGAGTTACCACCAAGTCATTGGTAGATATGAAAAAGAATGGCGAAAATATCGCTATGCTTACAGCGTATGATTACTCGATGGCTAAAATTGTAGATGGCGCCGGAATAGATGTAATTCTTGTAGGAGATTCTGCTAGTAACGTAATGGCTGGACACGAAACTACGCTTCCTATTACTTTAGATCAAATGATTTATCATGCAACCAGCGTGGTAAGAGCTATAAATCGTGCGCTTGTTGTAGTAGACCTTCCCTTCGGAAGTTACCAAAGTGATCCCAAAGAAGCTTTGAGATCTGCCATTAGAATTATGAAAGAAAGTGGCGGGCATGCCGTAAAACTTGAAGGCGGAAAAGAGATTAAAGAATCACTGAAACGTATTCTCCACGCCGGAATTCCGGTAATGGGCCATTTAGGTTTAACCCCACAATCTATTTATAAATTTGGAACTTACACTGTTAGGGCGAAAGAAGAAGCTGAAGCCGAAAAATTGAAATCTGACGCACTACTGCTGGAAAGACTTGGCTGTTTTGCCATAGTTTTAGAAAAAGTACCGGCAAAACTGGCAAAAGAAGTAGCCGAAAGTATAAGCATTCCAGTAATTGGAATTGGTGCAGGAAACGGTGTAGATGGCCAGGTATTGGTGGTTCATGATATGCTGGGAATGACCCACGAATTTAACCCGAGATTTTTAAGAAGGTACGCAGATTTACATACCGAAATGACTAAAGCTTTTGAAGGCTACCGTGATGATGTAAAGAGCAAAAGTTTCCCATCTGATGATGAGCAATATTAATAGCCCCTCCCAGCCTCCCCCAAAGGGGAGGAGTTATTCTCTCTTTCCTTAAATTTATGGCGTGGAAAAAATAATTTCAGATAAAAACAATCTTCAGGTACTTTTTGAAGACAATCACATTATTGTGGTAAATAAGCGTCCCGGTGATATTGTTCAGGGCGATAAAACCGGGGACAAACCGCTTAGTGAAGTGGTAAAATCTTATTTAAAAGAAAAATATAATAAGCCGGGAAATGTTTACCTGGGAGTTGTTCATCGTCTTGACAGGCCAACAAGTGGGATTGTTCTTTTTTCAAAAACCTCTAAAGCCCTCCCAAGACTAAACAAGCTTTTTCAGCAAAAAGAAGCACAAAAAACTTATTGGGCAATTGTAAAAAATAGGCCACCAAAAGAATCAGATACTTTAATTCATTTTTTAAAGCGAAATCAAAAACAGAACAAATCTTACGCACATATTAAAGAAGTTCCGGAAAGTAAAAAAGCTATTCTGGAATACCGAATGCTGAAAAAACTGGATAATTATTTCTTACTGGAAGTAGATTTACATACCGGCAGGCATCATCAAATTAGAAGTCAGCTATCGGCCATTGGTAGTCCTATCAAGGGAGATTTAAAGTATGGATTTGACCGAAGCAATAAAGACGCCAGCATCCATCTGCACGCCAGGGAATTAAAATTTATCCATCCCGTAAAAAAAGATGAGGTTCATATTACGGCTCCACCACCAGTGGAAGTGCTTTGGAATAATTGTGTTAACTAACATCGGCCTAAGATTATTATCTAAATAATTTTAAACTAAAATTAATTATTACCGCAATTTTAATCCCCTGGTTTTCACAAAACAACTACCTGCTTACTAGAGCTACTTTTTCAGCAATCACTTCAGATACAGGGCGATTTTGTATTTTGCTTTCCAGCCACGAAATTATATCAAGATAAAGAAACGCTCTACGCTCATAGGGATGGTTTTCATATTCCTTTAGCTTGGCGTGTAATTTTTTAAATTCATCTTTTATTTCAAGTGGGGATATTTCAGGTAAATTTCTTAGGAAAATTATCATTTGTTTTTGAACTTCGTGCAGATCGTTCATTTTAATCAAAAATTTATAAGTTGATTTAACGAGTCGGTCTAAATGATAATCCAATCCGGCTTCATAGTGAGCTACAAGACTTAAAATTCGGGCGAAGCACATTAAATCTTCCCGCATTTCCAAAGATTTATTATTGATAATTTTATTTAGGAATTCAATACATTTTTTGTTGTTTCCATCGCCAAAATAAAGACAGGCTATTTTGTAGTAAAAAACCATGATATGATGTTCATCAATACGATCTTTATACTTTTTAATACGTTTCTGGATTTTTTCAACCAACTCATCGCCGTTGGCAAAAGCGCCTTGCATAAATCTTAGATTGAGTTTATTGGAATACAAATAAAGAAAAGCCAATGCCTTAATGTTATCATCATCAGGAATTTTGGCATCTTTAAGCATCCCCTCAAGATTTTTAAGGGTCTTTTCAAATAAATTGCTGTGGTTTAAGTAAAATAAAGACTCCAGTAAATAATGATTCCCTTTTAAATAAGAAACAGGATGAATGGGTACCAAATGTTTATGCTCATTAAAAAGGTCTATCCATTTCATAGAATAACGATAGCAAGCCAAAAAATCTTGTGTTATAAAACTAAACCATAAATGGGCCTTGTAAAGCCATAATTTCTCCCTAAAACCTATGTTTTTGATTTTGTACTCCGGTAGGTTTTGATAAAAGTAATTCCGAATACTATCTGCTTCTTCTTGAGTTCTGGCGTATCCCATTTTAAGGAATATAGCATATAATTGTAAAGATAAATTGGAAAGCTTACTGGAAATTAAATTAAGTTCACTCAAATCTTCCGTTTGCTGAATTAGGCTCTCAGCTCTATTCTCTATACTCCGCGTAATGTATTGGGATTCTATAATTTTCTCTAACTCCAGGATTTCATAAGCCAGGTTTTTTTCTTCATATTCCAGTGCCTGCGTTTTTATTTTATCCAATAGCTTCAGGCTTTGTTTATAAAGTCCTTTTCTATAAAGGATATAAGCAAAATCAAACTGTTCCCTAATTTGAACCGGAATACTTTGATGTGCCGGATTCAGTCTTAAACTAATAAGAATTTGTTTATATAAATGTGCTTTTACATTTGATAACTGCTGTTTACTAATTTTAGTTTTTAATAGGATCTCTTTCTCATTATACTTCTTCAGCTTGGTCATCACCTTAAATAAATTCAGAAATTTACTATCGGTATTAACACCAATTCTTCCTACATACAACGAAAACTGACGCTTTTCTGAAGGAGAAAGCGACTTAATCAAGGAAAATAAGTTATCGGTTAAATCATTAGTCATTGTAACACAATCGTTTATAAAGTGCTGATTTACAGCACTATTATGTTTTAATTTTTAATTTAATTATCGTAATGACCTTATTGGATAAGGTCTGGAGTGTATAGATAAGCAATACTTTAGTTAAAGATAAAGTAAAATAAATCTCTTATGAGCACAGAAAAGGTAGAAATTTTTGACACGACGTTACGAGACGGAGAGCAGGTTCCAGGTTGTAAATTAAATACGGCCCAAAAACTTAAAATTGCTGCGCGCCTTGATGAGCTGGGAGTAGATGTTATTGAAGCAGGCTTTCCTGTTTCCAGTCCCGGCGATTTTCAATCTGTTAACGAAATCTCTAAACTGGCAAAGAATGCCGCCGTTTGTGGGCTCACCCGTGCTGTAAAAAAAGATATAGAAGTTGCTGCAGAAGCTTTAAAATATGCCAAAAGACCACGTATTCATACTGGAATTGGCACTTCAGATTCACACATTAAATTTAAATTCAATTCTACAAGGGAAGAAATTATTACACGTGGTGTGGCTGCAGTAAAACACGCCAAAAATTTTGTAGATGATGTTGAATTTTATGCTGAAGATGCCGGGAGAACAGACAACGAGTTTCTTGCACGAGTTTGTACAGAAATGATTAAAGCCGGAGCTACGGTATTAAATATTCCTGATACAACAGGCTATTGTCTTCCTGAAGAATATGGAAGAAAAATAAAGTATTTAAAAGATAATGTAAAGGATATTGATAAAGTTATTATTTCCTGTCATTGCCATAATGATTTGGGTCTTGCTACAGCAAATGCTATTGCAGGGGTTATGAATGGTGCACGCCAAATAGAATGCACCATAAATGGTATTGGCGAGCGCGCAGGAAATACAGCATTAGAAGAGGTAGTCATGATTTTAAGACAACACCCTACTTTAAATTTAAATACACTAATAGATCCAAAATTCCTTTTTGATACTAGTTGTATGGTTTCACAGGAAATGGGAATGTTAGTACAGCCAAATAAAGCTATTGTGGGTGCAAATGCATTTGCACATAGCTCTGGAATTCACCAGGATGGCGTGATTAAGAATCGTGAAACTTACGAAATCATTGACCCTGCAGAAGTTGGAGTAACCGAATCGGCCATTATTCTAACAGCAAGAAGTGGTAGAGCAGCTTTAGCTTATAAAGCTAAAAAAATGGGCTATGATTTAACGAAACTTCAATTGGATGCAGTTTACTCCGAATTTTTGAATTATGCTGATGCCAGAAGATGTGTGGAGGATGATGACATTCATAAAATTATGGAAATTTCAGAAAGAAAAATAAGAGCTACGGCCTAAATAGACCAGCTTTAAAAATAACATTGCAGTAGTTAAACAGAAAACTGTAATGAATTCCCTTCAATGGGATTGAATTTATAATAAACAAATGAAAAAAACTTTATTCGATAAAATTTGGGACTCGCATGTAGTGGAATCTATACCTGATGGGCCAGATATTTTATATATTGATAAACACCTAATTCACGAAGTTACAAGTCCACAGGCATTTAACGAACTTAAAGAGCGTGATATTTCGGTATTTAGATCAGGTCAAATTGTAGCTACGGCAGATCACAATACACCCACTGAAAATCAACATCTACCGGTTAAAGATTTATTGTCTAGAAAACAGCTTAAAGAATTAACCCAAAATTGCGAGGATAACAATATTACCCTATATGGTCTTGGACATCCTTATAACGGGATTGTTCACGTAATGGCTCCAGAGCTTGGAATTACTCAACCGGGTATGACTATGGTTTGTGGAGATAGCCACACCTCTACTCATGGTGCTTTTGGTACTATAGCTTTTGGGATTGGTACAAGCCAGGTATCACAGGTTTTTGCCAGCCAGTGTCTATTGGTAGAGAAACCTAAAAAGCTTAGGGTAAATGTAGACGGAAAGCTGAAAAAAGGTGTATTGCCAAAAGATGTGATTCTTTATATTATTAGCAAACTAGGTACAAATTCCGGTACCGGGTATTTTTGCGAATATGCCGGGAATGTTTTTGAAGAAATGTCTATGGAAGGCCGTATGACAGTTTGTAATATGAGTATTGAGATGGGTGCTCGTGGTGGTCTAATTGCTCCAGATGAAACTACTTTTGAATATGTAAAAGACAAAGAATTTGCGCCAAAAGCTGAAGATTTTGAAGCTATAAAAGCATATTGGGAAACTCTCAAAACCGATGAGGATGCAGAGTTTGATCAGGAATATACTTTTGAGGCGGAAGATATTGAACCTATGATCACCTACGGAACAAATCCGGGAATGGGAATTAAAATTACCGGTGCAATCCCAATGGAAGGTGGAAAGAGCGATGCCAAAGCTTTGGCTTATATGGGTTTTAAACCAGGGGAATCTTTACTTGATAAAACTATTAACTGGATCTTTATTGGAAGTTGTACCAATTCAAGAATTGAAGATTTTAGAGAAGCAGCGGCATATATAAAAGGTAAACAAAAAGCCGAAAATGTAAATGCTTTAATTGTACCCGGTTCACGGCAGGTAGCAGCACAAATAGAAGCTGAAGGCTTACGTGAAGTTTTTGAGAACGCAGGGTTTACCCTTAGGCAACCGGGATGTTCTGCTTGTCTGGCCATGAACGATGATAAGATCCCTGCGGGTGAATATTGTGTTTCTACCAGTAATAGAAATTTTGAAGGAAGACAGGGACAGGGTTCCAGAACAATATTAGCAAGTCCGTTAACAGCTGCTGCAACAGCAGTTTCAGGAAAATTAACCGACTTTACAAAAAACTTAAATTAAATGGAAAAGTTTATCACATTAACCGATACAGCGGTTCCTTTAGAAATAGAAAACGTAGATACCGACCAGATAATTCCTGCAAGGTTTCTTAAAGCAACAGACAAATCTGGTTTTGGAGAAAACCTATTTCGCGACTGGCGTTTTGATAGCAACGACGAGCCAAATCCTGAATTTGCTTTAAACAAATCAGAATATAAAGGCGCTATCCTGGTTGCAGGAGATAATTTTGGTTGTGGTTCCAGCCGTGAACATGCAGCCTGGGCAATTAAAGCATATGGGTTTAAAGTAGTTGTTTCCAGTTATTTTGCAGATATTTTTAAAGGAAATGCCCTAAATAACGGCCTACTTCCGGTGCAGGTAAGTCCGAAATTTCTAGAACTTCTTTTCATTGAAATTACTAAAGATCCTTCCGTAGAAATTAAAGTAGACCTGGAAGCACAGGAAATTAGTATTCCAAAGAAAGATATATCAGAAAGTTTTGATATAGATCCTTATAAAAAAACCTGTATGATCAATGGTTTTGACGATATAGATTTTTTAGTAAGTAAACTAGATGCCATAAAAGAATTTGAAACGAAAAGATCACAAAAATTACAAGCGACCAAACCCTTGTAAGTTGGAATCATTTTCGTCAAGCTGAACTTGTTTCAGCTTCTAACGTGATAAAACAACCAAAAAGAACTTAGATCCTGAAATAAATTCAGGATGACGCAATCAAAATCTTTTAGGAAGTATTAAAAATAACCACACACAAAGAAGAAGAATAATGAAATTAAAAATAGCAGTTTTACCCGGAGATGGAATAGGTCCCGAAATAACACAACAATCAGTTAAAGTTTTAAAAGCAGTAGCAGATCGTTTTGATCATCAATTTGAATTTGAAGAAGCCCTGGTAGGTGCAGCAGCAATAGATTTACTGGACAATCCTTTACCTGAAGCTACATTGGATTTATGTAAGAAATCTGATGCGGTGTTATTTGGGGCTATTGGCCACCCAAAATACGATAATAACCCAGATGCGAAAGTAAGACCAGAACAGGGTCTCTTGCAGCTTAGAAAAGGACTTGGTCTTTTTGCTAATATTAGACCCGTAAAAGCCTACGACAAACTTATTGAACAATCACCATTAAAAGCTGAGCGTATTGCCGGGGCGAATATGGTTATTTACCGGGAACTTACCGGTGGAATATATTTTGGAGATAAGTTTACTGCCGAAGATGGACAAAGCGCCACAGATGTTTGCTCTTATTCTGTAGAAGAAATCTCCAGAATGGCACACCTGGCTTTTAAAGCTGCTCAACAACGCTCTAAAAAACTAACACTGGTAGATAAAGCTAACGTATTAGAAACTTCAAGGTTATGGCGAAAAACGGTAACTAAAATTGGTGAAGAATATCCAGATGTAGCCTTAGATTTTCTTTTTATAGACAATGCGGCGATGCAAATGATTCTAAACCCAACACAGTTTGACGTAATTCTTACCGAAAACATGTTTGGCGATATTCTATCTGATGAAGCCAGTGTTATTGGCGGAAGTATTGGCTTGTTAGCCTCCGCATCTGTAGGTAAAGAAAATGCAATGTTTGAACCCATTCACGGTTCTTATCCACAAGCAACGGGAAAAGGAATTGCTAATCCTGTAGCCTCCATTTTATCGGCAGCAATGCTGTTAGAACATTTTGGATTGACAACTGAAGCTGAAGCCGTTAGAAAAGCGGTAGAACTTAGTATTAAACTAAATGTGTGCACTATAGACATTAACAAAGACAACCATTATACCACAGAAAAAGTGGGTCATTTCCTGGAAGGGCTTATTAGTGAAGTTGATAATATTAGTATCAACAACGAAAACCTAAACCTGGGACAAATGACAATTATTTAAGATTATTTTTCTTCATTCATTTATGTTTTGAACCCTTCGCATTTCGTGTGGTTTTGCGGGGGGTTTTTTAGTGATACCCACTTTGAAGGAGCTTTATTAAGCTTCTGCAAAGTGCTGTAGAACTATCCCGACTTTTTAGTCGGGATCTTTTTAATCTATACTCACATAAAATCTGAAAACTTAAACATCATCCTTTTTCCTTCTAATCTCTTCCAGTGCCAAATTATCCTTAGTTCCCAAATGTGAATGTTTCTTGCCTTCGGCAGCCTTATAAGTTCCATCTTGAACCTGACCTCCAATTACCTGGTAAGCTTCCCTAAAAGATTTCCCCTGCATCACCAAATCATTAATGCTATCTACCGTAAACAGGTATTTATATTTTTCATCTTGCAAATCTATATCCTTAACTTTTATTAAAGCGATAGAATGAATAAAAACGTCAAGAATCTCCTTAATATTTTCAACTGCATAAACACTGTTTTCCTTAATCAATTGGTAATCTCTATGGTAACCGCTGGGAAGATTATTGGTTATTAAGATCATTTCATTGGCAATACTTTGTAGTTTATTGCATTTTCCTCGAATCAATTCAAAAACATCAGGATTCTTCTTGTGCGGCATAATACTGGATCCCGTGGTAAGTTCATCTGGAAAAGTGATAAAATCAAAATTCTGACTCATATATAAGCAAATATCCATCGCGAAACGAGCTAAAGTATTTGCGACAGATGAAATATTAGCGGTCACGGTACGCTCACATTTTCCACGTCCTAATTGTGCGGCCACTACATTATATTTCAAGGTTGAAAAACCTAATTCTTTAGTGGTAAACTCCCTGTCAATAGGAAACGAAGAGCCATAACCCGCCGCAGAACCTAACGGATTTTGATCTACAACTTTTAATCCGGCTTCCAATAAATAAAGATCGTCTATAAGCAATTCTGCGTAAGCTGAAAACCATAAACCAAAGCTTGAAGGCATTGCCACCTGTAAATGCGTATATCCGGGAAGCAGTTTTTCCTGATGTTTATCGGCAAGGTCAAGAAGAACATCTATCAATTCCTTCGTTTTTTCAGAAATTTCATTTAGATTTTCTTTAAAATACAGTTGCATAGCCACCAAAACCTGATCGTTCCTGGAGCGGGCAGTATGAATCTTCTTCCCGGTGTCTCCCAGTGCTTTTGTAAGTTCAAATTCAATTTTAGAATGTACATCCTCAAAATCTTCTTCAATCTCAAAAGTTCCACTTTCAAATTGCTGTTGGAGTTTATCTAATTCTACTTCTATAGCCCCCACTTCTTCTGAAGTCAGAATACCAACTTTCCCCAGCATTCTGGCGTGGGCTTTTGAAGCCTTTAAATCATATTCAACAAGATGCATATCCAGCTCCCGATCATTTCCAACCGTAAACCTTTCTATTTTTTTGTCTATTGCCAATCCTTTATCCCAGAGTCTCATAGTTTTTATTTCAAGTTAAAAATTAATTATAAACGTCATTCTGAATTTATTTCAGAATCTAAGTTGTTATATACCCGGAACGTATTAGAAGCTGAAACAAGTTCAGCTTGACGCAAATTTTTCCATCAGTCTACTTATAGTCTTTATTTTTTTAATGCCTTTTCCAGCAATTTAATATACAGCTCAATCCCTTCTTCTATTTCCTTAACATAGATAAATTCATCTGCCGAATGTGATCTGGTAGAATCACCGGGGCCTAATTTTAAAGAAGGGCAGCTAAGCATAGCCTGGTCTGAGAGGGTTGGCGAACCGTAAGTTTCCATTCCCAAAGCAATTCCAGCCTTGACCAATTCGTGATCTTTTGGAATAGATGATGAATTTAACCTAAGCGAACGCGCATTAATTTCATCTACCGGTGCCTGATTTTGCAAAATTTCCTGAACATCTGCATTGGAATATGCATCATTTACACGAACATCTATCACCAGATCTACGTGTCCCGGCACTACATTATGCTGGCTGCCGGCATTGATTTGGGTTACCGTAAGTTTTACATTCCCCAATGCCTCAGATTGCTTCGGAAACTTAAATTCCTCAAACCATTTTAAAACATCTGCAGTTTTATAAATCGAATTATCACCATTGGGATGTGCCGCGTGAGATGGAGTTCCTTTTACTTTAGCGTCAAAAACGACCAGACCTTTTTCAGCAATGGCAAGTTGCATTAAAGTAGGCTCCCCAACAATGGCAACATCAATTTTAGGGATTTTTGGCAACATACAGGCAATACCGTTTTTCCCATTTATTTCCTCTTCCCCTGTTCCCGCAAAAACTAAATTATATTGCAAGTCTTGAGCTTCATAAAACCAGGTAAATGTTGCAAGTAAAGAAACAAGACAACCACCGGCATCATTACTACCCAAACCATATAATCTTCCGTCTTCAATTTTGGCTTCAAATGGATCTCTGGTATAGGCTGAATTCGGTTTTACCGTATCATGATGAGAATTAAGCAACAAGCTCGGTTTAGCCGAATCAAAATTTTTATTGGTTGCCCAAACATTGTTTAAATGCCTGGAATAAGTGATCCCTTTAGCCTTAAACCAAGCTTCCAGCAATTCAGCAGTTTTATCTTCTTCCTTTGAAAATGATTGTGTCTCTATAAGTTTTTTTAGTAAGCCTAAGGCTTCTTGTTGTAATTCTTCGAGCTTCATTAATTACTGATTTTAGTATAAACAGATTCCTTTTTTAATAATTTGAAATCACCCAAAAATATTTGCTTAACCCCATGCTCTAAAGCCTGGAAACAGTTATGCAGTTTGGGTAACATGCCATCACTTATTATTTTTTCTGCTAATAATTCCTCGTATTTCTCACGATCAATCTCCTCAATCACCGAATCGTCGTTTTGAGCATCGGCTAATACTCCTTTTTTCTCAAAACAGAAATAGAGTTCGGTTTCATAAATTGAGCTCATTGCCTGAGTAATTTCAGCGGCAACAGAATCTCCGTTTGTATTTAAAAGTACCCCTTCTTCAGTACAGGATATTGCCGAGAAAACAGGAGTTATATTTTGTTCTAAAATGGAATCAATAAAATTAGCGTTCACCTTTTTCACATCACCAACAAATCCAAAATCAACCTCTTTAACGGGACGCTTTTCAGAAACAATACTCAATCCATCTGCTCCACAAAGTCCTACTGCGTTATTCTCCAGAGCTTGTAATTTAGCAACAATATTTTTATTAATAAGACCTCCATAAACCATAGTGATCACTTTAATAGAATCAGCATCGGTAATTCTTCTTCCTTCAAACATTTGGGTTTTATATCCAAGTTTTCCGGCAATTTCAGTAGCCAGGTTTCCACCTCCGTGAACAAGAATTTTTGGTCCTTCTAAGGCAACAAAATCCTTTAAGAACTCTGTGAATTTAGCTTCATTCTCAATAAGCTTTCCTCCAATTTTTACAACTTTTAAAACCTTGCTTTTCATTTCTCTTTACTTTTGCAAGCTATAGCTCGCCTATTAGTTAAGCGTTTCCCTCTAAGTCTTTTGCTTTTACTTTTTCTTCTAAAATCCTTTTTAAAACGGCCTGTGCGGCAAAAGTTCTATTTCCCGCTTGTTGGATTACTACAGAATTTTCTGAATCTAAAACCTCATCGGCAATTACCATATTTCTTCTCACGGGCAGGCAATGCATCACTTTTGCATTATTGGTAAGCTTTAATTTTTCTGCAGAAAAAGTCCATTTTCGGTCTTCACTTAGTTTTTGCCCATAATTGTCATAACTACTCCAGTTCTTGACATACACGAAATCAGCATCTTTTAAAGCCTCGTTTTGATCGTGAATAACAGGAACATTTTTAGTAATTTCTGGATTAAGATCATAACCTTCGGGATTAGTGATCACAAAATCGGCATCAAGATTTTGTATAATTTCAGCAAAAGAATTTGGTACACTTTGCGGCAAAGCTTTAGGATGCGGTGCCCAGCTAAGTACAATTTTTGGTTTATCTTTCTTCTTTAATTCCGAGATAGTAATCGCATCGGCAAGTGCCTGAAGCGGGTGACCCGTAGCACTTTCAAGATTTACAACAGGTACCGAAGCGTATTTTTTAAAACTATTTAATACTGTCTCGGCCTCATCTTTTTCTTTGTCTTTTAAATCGGGAAACGCCCTCACCGCAATGATATCACAATACTGGGATAAAACGGCTGCTGCTTCTTTAATATGTTCTGCTTTATCAGAATCCATTACCGCTCCATCTTCAAACTCCAGCTTCCAGCTATCACTACCGGCATTCATTACCATAACATCCATACCCAGTAATTTTCCCGCTTTTTCAGTACTTAAGCGAGTTCGCAGGCTGGGATTAAAAAATAACATTCCCAGGGTTTTGCCTTTCCCTATTTCTAAAGTGGAGGTACCTTTTTTAAGTTCCAGCGCTTCAGTAACTAATTGCTGTAAATCTTCTATATCTGATAATTCTGTGTAATTCTTCATTTTGTTTGTTTTCTTTTGAAGCAATCTAAAAAGTTCTCAACCTTGTCATCCTGTACCAAAAGCTTTCGGGATTATTTTAGAGCTTGCCCCGGTTTTTGATTGGAGCTCTAACATATTAGAAACTGAAACAAGTTCAGCTTGACGATTTTTTGAGAGAGTGCTTCTTTTAATATTTAAATTGATTAAAACTCGACTATTGCTCAAAACGCTTTTTTAATCAATACAGGAATTATTTTCATTTTTAAGACCGCCCAGGTTTTAAAAACCTGGGTGGTCTCCTCTTATTTTAAAGCAGTCCTCAAAGCTTTAAAAAGCGCATCGAAATGTTCTTTTTGAATGTTTAATGGAGGTAAAATTCTTAACAGTTTTTTATTTGCTGAAGCCCCGGTAAAAATTTGATGTTTATACAACAAGTCTTTTCTTAACTGTGCAATCTCAAAATCGAATTCTAAACCAATCATCAAGCCTCTTCCTTTAATCTTTTTGATCTGCGGGATTTCGGCAGCTTTTTCTTTTACATATTCAAATAGTTCAGTAGCATTTTTTAAGAGATCTTCTTTTTCAATAACTTCCAGAACCGAAATTCCAGCGGCACAAGCCAGGTGATTACCCCCAAAAGTTGTTCCCAACATTCCAGGTTTTGCTTGAATAGCCTCATCTATTAAAACCCCACCAATCGGAAAACCATTGCCCATTCCTTTGGCAATAGAAATTATATCGGGGCGAATACCGTGTTTTTGATAGGCAAAAAAGTCTCCGGTTCGGCCATAACCAGACTGTACTTCGTCTGCAATTAAAACTGAATGGTACTTTTTGCATAATTCAGCTGTTTTCTGATAAAACTCTGAAGAAGCTTCGTCCAGGCCACCAACTCCCTGTATCACTTCAAAAATAACGGCTGCAACATCGCCTTTTTTTAACTCTTCCTCTAATGCTACGGTATCTTCAGGAGCAAGCTTTGTAGCTTTATGATTTTGATTAAAAGGCGCTTTAATATTCTCATTATCTGTCACTGAAACCACTCCGGAAGTTCTTCCATGGAAAGCATTGTCAAAATAAATAACCCGATCTTTTCCGGTATAAAAAGAAGCTACTTTTAGCGCATTTTCGTTGGCTTCGGCACCAGAATTACATAAAAACAAGTTGTAATCTTTTATGCCTGAAGCTTTTTCTAACTTATCGGCCAGCTCATTCTGTAAAGGATTTTTAATCGAATTGGAATAAAAACCAAGTTGAGCCACTTGCTTAGAAATAGAATTTACATAAGCCGGGTGGGAATGGCCAATAGAAATTACCGCGTGGCCTCCATAAAGATCCAAATATTTATTTTCTTCCTTATCAAAAACATAAGCCCCCTTTCCCTTCACCGGGGTGATGTCGTAAAGCGGATAAACATCAAATAATTGCATAGTTAGTTGGTTGTTATAGTATTTATTTTTTTAAATGAAGACTGAATTCCTTTTATCAATGAAGAGCTCAAGCCATTATGTTCCATTTCGTTTAAGCCTTCTATTGTACAGCCTCTTGGTGTGGTTACCTTATCAATTTCCTCTTCGGGATGCTTGCCAGATTCTATTAGTAAACTGGAAGCTCCTAAACAGGTTTGCATCGCTAATTGCTGTGCATCTTTAGCATCAAACCCAAGTTGAACAGCTCCTTGCGTGGTTGCACGTATAAGTCGCATCCAAAAAGCAATTCCGCTGGCACAAATCACTGTAGCCGCCTGCATTTTGTTTTCCGGGATAATAATACTGGTTCCTAATCGATTAAATATTGCTTCTGCAATGGCAATTCGTTTCTTTCCTTTTTCGTTACTGCAAAGGCAGGTCATAGACTTACCAACGGCAATAGCGGTATTGGGCATAGCACGTACAATAAAATGTTCTTCCCCAAGCACAGCTTCCATAGCAGCAATTTTAAATCCTGTTATGGTAGAAATAAGTACGTGTTTATCAGTAAGATCATCTTTTATCTCTTCCAGGATTCGCTCCATTTGTGTAGGCTGCACCGCAAAAATTAAAATATCTGAATGCTGTACCGCCTCTCTATTATCATCTGTCACTTTAACCTTCGCATATTCTTCATAATCCTTAATCTCTTCGGTTTTTCTTTTAGTTAGGTATAAAGTAGTAAAGGCATTATTTACAATGAGGCCTTTCGCGATGGAAAGCCCCAGATTCCCGGCTCCTATAATGGCTATTTTCATATTTTTGATTTTAGTTGGTTGTATTTTAAACCAGACCTCACCGGTTTTTAAAACCTGTGAGGTCTCATTCAATTAAAAATAACTCGCCTTCAATTTTAATCCTGAAGTCTCTTCAAAACCAAACATCAAATTCATATTCTCAACTGCCTGTCCTGAAGCTCCTTTCAGCAAATTATCAATAATACTGGTAATCAAAAGCTTATCACCAAATTTCTGCAATTTCAACAAGCATTTATTGGTATTCACTACTTGTTTTAGATGCAGCGCTTCCTCTACCACAAAGGTAAAAACCGAATCTTTATAAGCTTCAGCGTAAATTGCTTTTGCTTCTTCTAAACTTCCTTTAAACTTTGTATAAGCTGTAGCGTGAATTCCCCTGGAAAAATTTCCCCTATTCGGAATAAAATTTAATTCAGGCAGCTTATTATCCTGAAGCCTTTTTAGACTCTGTCCTATTTCATTTAAATGTTGATGTTCAAAAGCTTTATAACTGGAATAATTATTATCCCTCCAGGAAAAGTGAGTGGTGGCAGAAAGTGAAGTTCCTGCTCCCGTTGCCCCGGTAACTGCATTAATATGAACATCATCTTGCAACAACCCGGCTTTTGCAAGTGGTAAAACAGCTAAGCTAATGGCCGTGGCAAAACAACCTGGATTAGCAATGAAATTAGCTTTTTTAATCTTTTCCTTATTGAATTCAGGTAAGCCATAAACAAAGTTATGTTCGCCTTCCATTCTATAATCGGTACTTAAATCTATGATTTTGGTATTTTCTGAAAACTGATTTTCAGCAAGGAATTTCACCGAATTTCCGTGTCCCAGGCATAGAAAAACCACATCTGTATTTTTATTGATCTCTCCGCTAAACTGCAGATCTGTTTCGCCAAGTAAATCCTGGTGTACTCCTGCAACCGGCTTTCCGGGCTGCGAGGTACTGTAAACAAAGTCCAGTTCAACCTCTGGGTGATTTATCAAAATCCTGATAAGTTCTCCTGCCGTATACCCGGCGCCACCTATTATTCCTGCTTTAATCATTGCTCTCCTTTTACGTGTTGATAAATCTTGCCGGCATTAGATAAAATTTTAATAAATCCTTTAGCATCATCTGCAGACCAGGCTTTATTTTCTTCACCATAATTCCCAAAACTTGAATTCATTAAATCGTTCTTAGATTTAATTCCGTCCAGGGTAAATCTATATGGATGTAGCGTTATAAATACTTCTCCGGTTACCTGCTTCTGTGAACTTTCTAAAAATGCTTCTAAATCTCGCATAACAGGATCTAAATATTGACCTTCGTGCAAATGTGTCCCGTACCAGTTGGCGAGATAATCCTTATGCTGTAATTGCCATTTGCTAAGGCAATGCTTTTCCAGTAAATGATGTGCTTTAACCGTTATTAAAGCCGCGGCAGCTTCAAAACCTACTCTTCCTTTAATACCAATAATAGTATCGCCTACGTGAATATCTCTTCCTATAGCATATTTAGACGCTAAATTTTCAAGTATTTCAATATTCTTTTCAGGAGAATTTTCTTTTCCGTTTACTGCGGAAAGTTCTCCTTTGGTAAAACTCAAACTAATTTGTGACGCCTCTTTCTCTTGAAGTTGGGAAGGATAAGCAGTCTCAGGTAAAGGTTTCTCTGAAGTTAATGTTTCTTCACCTCCTACACTAGTTCCCCAAAGACCTTTATTTACAGAATATTTTGACTTTTCCCAATTCATATCTACACCGTTTTGTTTTAGATATTCAATCTCTTCCTGGCGGCTTAATTGTTTATCTCTAATAGGCGTAATAATTTCAATTTCTGGAGCAATAATCTGAAAAATCATATCAAATCTTACCTGATCATTCCCAGCACCTGTACTGCCGTGTGCAATATATTTTGCATCAATACTTTTTGCGTAATTCACAATCTCTATGGCCTGTACAATCCTTTCGGCACTAACCGAAAGTGGATAGGTATTATTTTTCAAGACATTTCCGAAAATCAAGTATTTTACTACTTTTTGGTAAAATGAGGAAACTGCATCGATATTCTTATAGGTCTTTGCCCCTATTTTTTGTGCATTTTCGCCAATCTTTTTTACTTCTTCTTCTGAAAATCCACCGGTATTCACACTCACTGCATGAACTTCAAAATTTTCTTCTTTAGATAAATATTTTGCGCAATAAGAGGTATCTAAACCTCCACTGTATGCTATAACTACTTTTTTCATTTTATATATAGATTATATTAAAGTCATCCTTAACTTGCTTCAGGATCTAACAAACTTAGACACTGACTTCTCGACTCCGATCGAAGTGACAGATTCAGGAGGACGTTAAGTTTAATTTTAATTCTCGTTCTTTTCTTTTTTATAAAACAAGGTTTGTTTTATATTCTTGAGCCTTTTAAAGGCTTTATCATTTAAACTTTCTTTTTTCTGGCTTTTTTTGATATCCTTTTTTCTTTCAGGATCGTACATCATTCCTGTACAAAGGCACATATTACGCTCTGTCCTGGTTAGGATATCGTAATTTTTGCAGGTTTGGCAGCCTTTCCAAAATGAGTCATCATCAGTTAATTCAGAAAAAGTTACGGGTTGGTAGCCCAACTCATAATTTATTTTCATCACGGCCAAACCGGTAGTTATCCCAAAGATTTTTGCATTGGGATACAATTTTCTGGAGTGATTAAAAACAACCTCCTTAATCTCTTTGGCCAGACCCTGGTTTCTAAAATCAGGGTGTACTATAAGCCCCGAGTTTGCCACATACCTATCGTGGCTCCAGGTTTCAATATAGCAGAAGCCTGCAAATTTATCGCCATCTAAAGCAATAACCGCATTTCCCTTTTCCATTTTACCAATGATATATTCGGGAGTTCTACGGGCAATACCTGTGCCTCTAACCTTTGCAGATTCTTCTATAGTTGTACAAATAATCTCAGCGTATTGAGCGTGAGATTTATTAGCAATGATAATCTTCATTTGCTAAGAAATTAGTGAGAAAATAAATTTAATTTGGTCTTTTCGAAGGGGGAACCGGACTCACCTAAGTTCCATATAAATTATACACGCACAAACGTGCGACGCGGAAAGCGGCGGCGAATAACTATAGTTTCAGAAGTAATTCTGAAATTAAAATTGGATGGTATATTTTGTGAATCTTTCAAGTTGTAATTAAAATCAAATAATATTAAAAAAAGGAAATATAAGCGTTTTTCTTACCAGCGGCGGCGCGGGAAGAAGCGAAAAACGGGGAATATTATTTGTTTCATTGAAAGCATATCGCAAATGTACATAATTATTTTAACCAACAAAACATTTATACTAAATACTGAAACAAATTAGGTTTATCATTAAGATATTCCCCATAAAAATTATTCGCTTTCATCCTGGCAACCAAGGGTTCAAAATCTGACGGATCATTGAGTTCTATTCCAACTACGGCTGGAGCATTCTCTCTATGATGCTTTTTTGAGTATTCAAAATGGGTAATATCATCTTTAGGCCCCAAAACTTTTTCCAAAAAATCTTTTAAAGCTCCCGCTCTTTGAGGAAAGCTTATTACAAAATAATGTTTTAAGCCGGCATAAAGTAAGGCACGCTCTTTAATTTCTGCGGTTCTGGTTATGTCATTATTGCTTCCACTAACTATACACACCACATTTTTACCTTTAATTTCTTCGGTAAAAAAATCTAATGCACTTATGGCCATTGCTCCGGCAGGCTCTACTACAATAGCATCCTGATTATATAAATCCAGGATGGTTTGGCAAATTTTGCCTTCTGGAACCGTAATCATTTTATCCAAATTCTCCTTACAAATCTCAAAGTTACGGCTACCCACTTTTTGTACTGCGGCTCCATCTACAAAACGCTCTATAGATTTTAACTCCACCAACTTACCTTCCCTTAAAGAAGTACTCATAGAAGCTGCACCCTCAGGTTCAACGCCAATAATTTTAGTATTTGGGGAAATTTCTTTAAACATAGAAGACAATCCAGCCAATAATCCACCTCCACCTAAAGGAGCAAACACATAATCTATAGGTTCACTTGCCTGTTCCAATATTTCAAGGGCAATAGTTGCCTGGCCTTCAATTACTTTTTCATCATCAAAGGGATGAATAAAAACGAGACCAAATTTCTCGGCATGCTTCATTGAGCTTTTAAACGAATCGTCAAAAGTATCGCCTTTTAAAACTACTTCTACCCACTCACCACCAAACATTTTAGTTTGATCAACTTTTTGTTTAGGCGTGGTGATTGGCATATAGATCACGCCTTTTGCCCGCAATTTATTGCAGGCAAAAGCAACACCTTGTGCGTGATTTCCAGCGCTGGCACAAATAACCCCTTTATCAAGCTGTTCCTTAGGTAGGCTTGAAATCTTATTATAAGCTCCACGGATTTTATAAGATCTAACTTGTTGCAAATCTTCTCTTTTCAACATTACATTTGCTGAAAACTTATTGCTATAAGTAAAAGATGACATCAAGGGTGTCTTTACGACCACTTTAGAAATACGTTCTACCGCTTCTTTTACAGCTTTTAATTGGGGTTTATATATTTTTTTATCTGCCAGCAAAGTATCCATATTTATTCTTGTATTTTTTTCATTGCGGTCATCGCTTTTCGTAATCTACCGCCTACTTTTTCTACCGGATGCTGTCTAATTTCATCATTAACAGCAATTAGCTGTTGATTATCTACTCCAGTATATTGTGTTCCAAAAGAATGGCCAATCACCTCTTTTGGTAAACCATTTACATAATCTTTAATAAGTGGTTTTGCTGAATGATCAAATAAATAACAACCGTATTCTGCCGTATCTGAAATAATCCTATTCATTTCAAATAATTTCTTTCTGGCTATAGTGTTGGCAATAAGTGGAGTTTCGTGCAAAGATTCGTAATAAGCAGAATCTTCAATAATTCCTGCTTCCACCATAGTTTCGAAAGCCAATTCTACACCAGATTTTACAAAAGCTACTAATAATACTCCTTTATCAAAATATTCCTGTTCTTTTATCTCTTCAGAAGTTGCATCCGATTTTTCAAAAGCGGTTTCACCGGTTGCGGCACGCCACTCCAATAATTCCTTATCATTATTTTCCCAGTCACGCATCATTCGGCTACTAAATTCACCTGAAATAATATCGTCCATATGTTTTTGAAAAAGCGGACGCATTATTTGTTTTAATTCTTCGGAAATCTCATCGGCTTTTATCTTCGCCGGATTCGAAAGCCTGTCCATCATATTGGTAATTCCACCATGCTTTAAAGCCTCGGTAATGGTTTCCCATCCATATTGGATTAGTTTAGAAGCATAAGAAGGCGCTACACCTTCTGCCACCATTTTATCATAACTTAATATAGAACCTGTTTGTAGCAATCCGCATAAAATGGTTTGCTCTCCCATTAAATCAGATTTTACTTCGGCAACAAAAGAAGATTCTAAAACTCCGGCACGGTCTCCACCTGTAGCCACAGCATAAGCTTTAGCCCATTCGAAACCAATTCCCTGCGGATCGTTTTCAGGATGCACAGCAATTAAAGTAGGAACTCCAAAACCTCTTTTATATTCTTCTCTAACTTCACTTCCAGGGCATTTTGGCGCTACCATAATTACGGTAATGTCTTCTCTAATTTTCATCCCTTCTTCCACGATATTAAACCCGTGGGAATAAGAAAGCACTGCGTCTTTTTTAATATGCGGCTGAATCGCTTTTATAACTGAAGTATGTTGTTTATCTGGCGTTAGGTTAATTACCAAATCTGCTTTAGGAATTAATTCTTCATAAGTTCCTACTTCAAAATTATTTTCTGAAGCGTTTTTAAAAGACTGGCGTTTTTCTTTAATTGCCCCATCACGAAGCGCATAAGAAATATCAAGACCACTATCCCGCATGTTTAGACCCTGGTTAAGGCCCTGGGCACCGCAGCCCACAATCACTATTTTTTTTCCTTTTAAAGCAGCCACTCCATCACTGAATTCATCGCTATTCATAAACCTACAGGTTCCCAGCTGGGCTAATTGTTCACGTAAAGAAAGACTGTTAAAATAATTCGTCATCACTTTTATTTAATTGGTTGTATCAAATTGTTCTAAAATGTTCGAGATTTGCATTTCGTTTTTGGTTACAGCAATAGTGCCGGAACGTACAAACTGCATTAACCCATAAGGTTTTAATTTTTCGTAAAGGTTATCGGTTTCGTGACGTTTTCCTGTTTTTTCAATCACAAAAAACTTTGGGGTAACCGTTACAATTCTTGCGTTAGATTCTTTTATAAAATCCTGAATATTAAGATCTTCAACAAATTCAGCTGAATTTATCTTATACAGCGCAGTTTCCTGGTAGATCATTTCATCATCGGTATGATAAAAAGCTTTAATTACTTCAATTTGCTTTTCTATTTGCCCAACGATCTTTTTTACCTGTTCTTCTGTAATCTGCACTACTATTATAAACCGCATAACTCCATTCACCTCACTTCTGGAAGCCGTTATACTCTCTATATTAATATGTCGTCTCTGAAATATAGCCGCAATACGGCTTAAAAGACCAATATTGTTTTCGGTATATACCGAAACGGTAAAATTCTTCTTTTCCATTACTCTAATCTTATATCTGAAACTGAAGCCCCGGTTGGAACCATTGGGAAAACATTTTCTTCCTGTTCAACTTTTACTTCTAGGAAATAAGCTTCCTTTGAATCCATCATCTCCTTAACCGCATCTTTTAAATTTGCGCGTTCACTTACTTGTTTCGCTTTAATATGATAACCTTTGGCAATAGTTATAAAATCTGGGTTAATCATTTCTGTAGAAGCGTAACGCTTTTCAAAAAACAATTGCTGCCATTGTCTCACCATTCCTAGAAAATCATTATTTAAAACAACAATTTTTACAGGAACTTTAGTTTGAAAAATCGTTCCTAATTCCTGTATGGTCATTTGGTAACCGCCATCTCCAATTACAGCTACTACATCCCGCTTTGGCGCGCCCATTTTGGCACCAATAGCCGCAGGCAGTGCAAATCCCATAGTGCCCAATCCGCCGGAAGTTACATTACTTCGGGTTTGATTAAATTTTGAATACCTACAGGTTACCATTTGATGTTGTCCAACATCTGAAACGATCACTGCATCACCATTAGAACAGGTATTTATCTCATCTATCACCTCGGCCATTCCTATTTTACCGCGTTCAGCATTCAAATCGTTTTTAATGATCTTATCAAATTCAATTTTATAATGATCTTTAAATTTCTGATGCCAGGTCTCGTGTTTATTCGGCTTTAAAAGCTCTAATAAAACTTTAAGTGTTTCATTTACATTTCCCAAAACAGGGATATCTGCGTAAACGTTTTTATTAATTTCAGCAGGATCTATTTCAAAATGGATCACCTTCGCCTGTTTGGCATATTTCTCCAAATTTCCGGTTACCCGATCATCAAATCGCATCCCAATGGCAATTAACACATCACACTCATTGGTAAGCACATTAGGCCCATAATTACCATGCATACCTACCATTCCAACATTCAAAGGATGATCTGTTGGCATAGCTGAAAGTCCTAGAATAGTCCATGCAGCCGGTACGCCCGATTTTTCCACAACCTGTTTAAAAAGTTCTTCTGCACCACCTAAAATAACCCCCTGACCAAAAACGATCATAGGCTTTTTGGCATTGTTAATGGCTTCTGCAGCTCTTTCTATCTCTTTTAAATCTATTTGAGGTATAGGTTTATAACTTCTAATTCCCGAGCATTTTTTATACGAAAAATCCAGGCTTTGGAATTGCGCATCTTTAGTAATATCTATCAATACCGGCCCCGGTCTTCCCGAGCGAGCAATAAAAAAAGCCTTTGCTAAAACTTCCGGAATTTCTTCTGCTTTGGTAATTTGGTAATTCCATTTGGTAATTGGTGTAGAGATACCAATAATATCGGTTTCCTGGAAAGCGTCACTACCTAATAAATGAGAACCTACCTGCCCCGTAATACATACCATTGGGGTAGAGTCTATTTGCGCATCTGCAATTCCCGTCACCAGATTAGTGGCTCCCGGACCTGATGTTGCTATAGCAACACCTACTTTCCCGCTTACCCTGGCATAACCTTGTGCCGCATGGGTTGCGCCCTGTTCGTGGCGGGTAAGGACGTGGTGAATTTGTTTCTGATATTTATATAACTCATCATAAACGGGCATAATTGCTCCGCCGGGATAGCCATAAAGCGTATCCACTCCTTCCTCCAACAAACATTTTATCACTGCTTCAGCTCCTGAAACCGTGGTTGCTTTTGGAGAAGCTGTTTTTTCGAAACTAGCTGTTTTAACTTCCATAATTCACCTTATTAAAATTCATCGGTCACGCAGCCTTGTGAGGCCGAAGAAACCGTTCTTGCGTATTTGTAAAGCACACCCTTATTAAATTTTAAAGCGGGGGCTTTCCAGTTTTCTTTTCTTTTCTTTATTTCTTCTGCTGAAAGTGTTACTTCAATTTTATTGCTTTCGGCGTTTATTGTAATCTCATCTCCATCCTCCAAAAATGCTAACAAACCACCTTCCTGCGCTTCCGGAGTGATATGGCCGACGACGAAACCATGAGTTCCACCAGAAAACCTTCCGTCTGTAATTAAGGCTACGTCTTTACCGAGTTTTGCTCCCATTATTGCAGAAGTAGGCTTCAACATTTCTGGCATTCCGGGACCTCCTTTAGGCCCTTCATACCTAATGACGACCACATCTCCTTTTTTCACTTTTCCTTCTGAAATCCCATCATTGGCTTCATATTCACTATTAAACACTTTAGCCGTTCCTGTGAACTGCAAACCTTCTTTTCCGGTAATTTTCGCAACAGATCCGCCTTCAGCAAGATTTCCATAAAGAATTCTAATATGACCTGTTTTTTTGATTGGATTATCTAAAGGCCTAAATACGTCCTGACCTTCTTCCATATCTGGAACATCGGCAAGGTTTTCGGCTAATGTTTTTCCTGTTACCGTAAGGCAATCACCGTGAAGCATATCGTTTTTCAACATATATTTTAGAACTGCGGGAATTCCGCCAATTCTATGCACATCTTCCATCGCATATTTCCCACTTGGCTTTAAATCGGCCAAAAACGGGGTACTATCACATATTTTCTCAAAATCTGTTAAGCTAAAATCAACTTCGGCAGATTTTGCTATAGCCAAAAAGTGCAATACGGCATTGGTGGAACCACCTAGAACCGTAAGCAGTCTAATGGCATTTTCAAGAGATTTGCGAGTTACAATATCTCTGGGCTTAATATCTTTTTCTATAAGCAAACGCACGGCTCTCCCGGCTTCTTCACTTTCTGTTTTCTTTTCTTCTCCTACCGCAGGATTAGAAGAATTATACGGCAAAGCCATTCCTAAAGCTTCTATAGCTGAAGCCATAGTGTTCGCAGTGTACATTCCACCACAAGCACCAGCACCCGGACAAGCTTTTTCTATAATACTATCGTACTCATCCTTATCTATATCCCCGGCAGTTTTTGCTCCCCAGGCTTCAAATGCTGAAACTACATCTAGTTTCTTGCCGTTATGGCATCCGGAAGCAATTGTACCTCCATAAACTAAAATAGCCGGACGGTTAATTCGCAACATCGCCATTAGAGCGCCGGGCATATTTTTATCACATCCCACCACGGTAATCAACGCATCATAAGACATCGCGTGAATCACCGTTTCCATAGAATCTGCTATTATATCTCGAGACGGCAGCGAATATCGCATTCCCGGGGTTCCCATAGAAATCCCATCACTAACGCCAATAGTATTAAAAATTAAACCGACAAGCTCATTCTCATTAGCTCCTTTTTTAACCAGTTTGGCTAAATCGTTAAGATGCATATTACATGGATTGCCTTCATAACCCGTACTGGCAATTCCCACAAACGGCTTTTTAAAATCTTCTTTGGTTAGACCTATAGCGTGCAACATGGCTTGTGATGCCGGTTGCGAATCACTTTGTGTTAATATTTTGCTATATTTATTGTACATATATTAAGCTATATCTTATTTATAAAATTAAAAGTACTTCCCTCTTTCGTTTATAGTGATGTATTCACGACTTCAAACCTATTTCCGTGAACAAACAAAAACATTTAACAAACTGTTTATCATGTATTTACGCTTTATTTTATTACGATTGCTGAATTAATATTTTTTCTCATAATTTTCTATTTACTCAAGATTAGTCCCCAAAAAAAAAAAAAAACCATCCGGGAAGGATGGTTTTTGCTTTTATAATGCACATCAATACCGGATCAGGTTTTCACTTGGAAAATGATCTCGACAATAATTGACGTATTAATATTATTATTTATTCTCTGCATGATTCAAAAGTAATCTTTTTTTAAACTAAACCAAATTTTTACTTTTTCTTTTTTAAAGAATATAAATCCTTTCGGCGGTCTTTCATATTTCTTACACTCCCAAAAGCATGTAGCTCTTTTAATAAATCCAGATCTACATCAACCAATAATGTGCTTTCTGTATTAGGCGTAGCTTCGGCCTTAATTCCGTTTACAGGAAATGCGAAATCTGATGGTGTTAACACCGCGCTTTGGGCATATTGGATATCCATATTATTTACTTTGGGTAAATTCCCTACAGATCCTGCAATGGCAACATAACATTCGTTCTCTACCGCTCTGGCCTGGGCGCATATTTTCACACGTGAATAACCATTTTGTGTATCGGTCATAAACGGTACAAATAAAATATTCATGCCTTCTTCAGCTAAAATTCTTCCTACTTCCGGAAATTCAATATCATAACAAATTAACACGCCAATTTTTCCACAGTCTGTATCAAAGGTTTGGAGTTTACTACCGCCCTTCATTCCCCAGGCCGATTCTTCAGCCGGAGTAATATGTAATTTTTCGTAACGTTCGTAACTTCCATCTCTTCGGCATAAAAAGCCTACATTATACATATGCTCGCCAATAACCATAGGCATGCTACCGGTAATAATATTTATATTATAATTTACCGCAAATTCCTGAAAAGTTTCCAACAAACGTTCGGTATAAGTTGAAAGACCACGAATAGCTTCAGGCTCTGTTAATTCGTTGAATTCGGCCATAAGTGGCGCGTTGAACAATTCAGGAAAAAGTATAAAATCACTCTGGTAATCACTTACCGCATCTACAAAGAACTCAATTTGTGAAACCAGCGCATCATAATCCTTAAAAAGTCGCATTTGCCATTGTACCAAACCAAGCCGAACCACGGTTTTGGGTGTATCTATCAATTTGGTGGTTTTGGTGTAGTAAATATTATTCCACTCCATTAACACCGCATATTCCTTACTTTCTGCATCGCCCGGCAAATAGCCTTTTATCACTTTCTTTACGTGAAAATCGTTGGAAAGTTGAAAAGACAACACAGGATCGTGGATTTCCTGTAATTTTACTTTTTCAATATATTTCTTAGGAGTAAGCTCTTCTGAATAAGCCCCATAGTTTGGTATTCTACCACCAAAGGCTATAGACTTTAGGTTAAGCTGCTCACAAAGTTCTTTTCGGGCTTCATATAAACGTCTTCCCAGGCGCATTCCGCGGTAATCGGGATGAATAAAAACATCTATCCCGTATAAAACATCGCCATTATTAGTATGGGTAGAAAAGTTTTCTCCACCAATTATTTCATCATAAGTATGATCTTCATCAAACTTTTTAGAATCGATAATGATGGAAAGCGCGCAACCTGCAATTTTATTATCTATAATTATACAAAACTGCCCTTCGGGAAATTTATTGACCAGATTTCTAATTTCATCTTTACTCCAGTATTCCTCTGGCATTTTCTGGTAGCTTTTTATCATAGAAACCTTAAGTTCCTGATAATCTTTAAGCTTTAAATTTCGAAGTTCTATTTTGGGAGTTTCGTTCACGACATTATTTATTTCCGCGAAGATACTGTAGAAAATGTTGGTTTGAAAGTCCCTAATATTCAAAGAGAAATTTAATGAAATCTAACTGCAGCTAAAATAGCTCTTATTTTGTTAACTTTTAGTCACGCAAATGTTTTATTAGACCTGCCCTTCATTTCTTTTGCTCGTCCAAAAGAAACGAAGCAAAGAAAAAGACGCCTTTTCCAAGGATTTTTTTGGCAAAAGGCCAAAAACCGTGACCAAAATCCCGTGAATAACCGATTGAAAAAATCGCTCATCCTGAATCTCGGGGTTTTGTCCACATATTCTGCGAAAAAGGATAAAAAAATAATTGAATTTATAAGCCGATTTTTCTATTCGTCCCCTGAATTTATTTCAGAGCCTGCTCCTAAATTTATTCGGAGGTCTAAGTAGAGCGTTACTAGTTTTAATGTTAGATTCCCGAAGGAAATTCGGGATAAAGTCTGAAACGATCCCTAAGCGTCGGGACAGCATGACGTTCTATGATAAGGTCAGAATTATTAGAAACAGATTCAAATAATCTTAGTTCTGTTTAAAATTTTCAAAACTCCCCCTTTGGGGGCTGGGGGGCTAGGAGGCTTTTTACAACAACAAAATCCTGTGTTTAATTGCATAAAGCACCAAACCGGTTCGACTTCTTACGTTTAGTTTCTGAAACAAACTTTCTCGATACCCGTCAATAGTTTTTGGACTAAGGTTCATTTCGTTGGCCACTTCTTTATAGGTCATTTCGGAACAGGCCAGTTCAAGAAATTCCAGCTCACGTTTTGTAAGATTAGTGAGTTTATTCTCTTTATCCTTATTTTTAATGGCTTCAGAAACCGCATCGCTATAGAAAAAGCCTTCCTTTACCACTTCATCAAGAGCAAACTTAAACTCATCTGGATCTATATCTTTTAATAGATAACCGCGACAACCTAATTTCACCATAAAAGTCACGGTTTCCTCATCGTCTTCCATAGTAAGCGCCAAAACTTTTTGGTCAGGATAATTTTCTTTGAGCCAGGTCATCGTTTCAGGGCCATCCATGATAGGCATCCTGATATCCAATAACACCAAGTCGGGTTTAGGCTGGTTGGCTTTAAAATGCGTCACCAGTTCCTGCCCGTTTTTATGAATGCTATTAACCTCGTAATTCTCAAAAGAATTCACCAGGTTTTTTAAAGATTGTGAAAATAAAGTGTGATCGTCTACAATTGCTACGGTATTACTCATCTTGTTGCCCCATTAAAGAATAACGTAAATATAAGGAAGTTCCCGCGCCTATAGAAGTTTCCAGCTTAAACTTTGCCTGTATCAGCGCTGCCCTGCTTTCCATATTGAACAATCCTGAATTCTTCTTTACCGCTTCCATATCAAACCCCTGCCCGTTATCTTTTGCAGTAATAATAATTTCTTCGGAAGTAAAAGCAATACGAACATCTAATGCTGAAGCCTTTGCATGTTTTATCACATTAGAAAAGAATTCCTGAAGTATCCTGAATAAAATTATACTGTGCTGCTGCGGAATTTCCTGTTTTTCTCCGGTTACTTTCAATTCAGTTTTAATAACGCCCATACGCTGAAACCTTGCCAGTTCATTTTCTACAGAAATCACCAAACCGGCATAACCAATCACCTGGTTGTTTAAGGACTTTGAGAGCGAACGCACTTCCTGAAGTGAATTCGCCACGGTTTCTTTAATTTCTAAAACTGAAGTTTTATCGGTTTCTGAAATATTTTTAGAGAAAATATTAAGCTGCATGTTAGCGACCGAAAGTAACTGACCAATATTATCGTGCAATTCCCAGCCTACATTTTTTAAAGTTTGTTCCTGCATTTCTAAACGCGATTGGGAAATCTCCCGCTCAAACCGCTGTTTAGCCTCAAATTGCTCTTGCAGCATCTTGTTTTTTCGTCGTTGGTACACCACAAAAAAAACAATCACAAAAGCCGTTAGCAGTAGAATAACTACCACAAAATAGATAATGAGTAAAATTTCGTCTTTAGAAAGCATTTGTTATATTCTTAGAAGTTCGTTTTCTTCTGTTCGCGAGCCATAAAAAGGCAATACTGTAGGAGCTGTACATAAATATATTCATACCTATTAGCACCCAGGAACTCAATTCAACAAACTCAGGACTTTTAGAAGTAAAATATTTAAAGTAAATAAAAATAGGTGCAGTAGTTAAAAAAAACAGAAGAGCAGGAAAGGAGATATAAAAACTGATTTCCCTTTTAATATTTAGAATTTTAGAACTCAATAAAATTTCAAAATAATAATAGAATATTACTCCTAATAGAAAAAAACTTCCCAATAGATAAGTAACCACTGAATGACTCTTAAGCAAAACATCTGAAAATATTAAATTAGTAATACAAATTATCACATATAACAATAAAGCTTTATCAATAAATTTTCTTGTTTTATTATTTGAAATATTCCATTTAAAATAATGTATATAGACAACAAAACTGATAATCTGGTAAGGATTATACAACCAAAAGTTTTTATACCAAAAGGTTTGTTTTAGAAAATGTAATTCTTCATTCCAATAAATTGCAGCTGGAAATAACCCAATACTTTCAACGAAAAAGGTAAATAATAAAAAATATGAAAAAAACCCAACTGTTTGAATCGTTGGGTTCTTTTTATAATAATACAAACCGCATATTGCTGCAAGCCCTTCAAGTAAAATTACGAGAAATCTAAGATCTTGCATTAATAATTAGTTGGAGGCCAGCCGGTTCCAATTGTATTGTACGGCTCAATTTCATAATTATTAGGATCAGAATCTTCATTATCACTTTCCGTTTCACCCTTAGCTTCCTTGGTAGGTGAGAGAAACATGGTGGTATAACTTTTTTTCTCCTTAGTTTTAGGATAAGCCCCTAAATAAAACCGAATCCCTGGTTTTTCCACACCCTGTTCTTTAGATTTCTCCTTAACATAATCCAGGTATTCCTGTAATTCGTCCACACTATACCAGAATTCGCGGGTATCTTCATAACCCTCGGCTTCCCTAATATCTTCTCCACGGGTCTTCACCCATTCGTCCTGTTCCTTACGCGCTGCGTCGACGCTAATGCATTTTTTTGGTTTTTTCATCGAAATTGGTTGGTTAAATAAGCTTAATTTTTTGTTAAGGTAAATTTAGGGGAAATTTTTATTATGGCAAATCTTTGGTTGTCAGTTGTTTTTTCGGTTTTGGGTTGTCAGTTTTTGGTGGTTAAGGGGTTTGCTTTTGGCAGTCTGTAGTCTAGTGTTTAGTGTTCGAAGTTTAAGGTTTGTTTTTTCGCCACGAATACACGAATATTTTCTTTTTCGTCATTGAGGAGGCGATAGCCGACGTGGCAATCTGTTCTGGATGAGTTCTCGGTTGTTGGTTCTCAGTTGTGAGTTTTCGGTTGTCGATTAATCCAGTTAAAGGTTTGGTATTAATTGTCTGGTATTTATTGTTTGAGGTATGTTGTTTTTCGCCACGAATACACTAAAATTTTTGTTTCGTCATTGCGAGGAAGCGGTAGCTGACGTGGCAATCTGTTCTCGATGAATTTTCGGTTTTCAGTTCTCGGTTTTCTGTTGCTGTATGTTTCGGGTTTGCGTTTGGCATTAGTCAGTTTATAGTTCGAGGTTTATTGTTTGTTGTTGAAGATTTACAGAATTTAAATCTACTCTCTTGTTTCTTGCTTTCTTCCCCTCATCACTATTCACTAATCACTTTTCAACTTTTAAACTTAAAGCACTTCTCGATACTTTCCGACTCCCGTCGGATCACTCGAAGTGACGGGGAACTCCAAACAAAAGATCGCCACACTCGTTCCTCATTCGCGATGACGGAAAGAAAAAGCACCGTCATTGGAGGAAGCGTTAGCTGACGTGGCAATCTGTTCTAAATGAGTTCTCGGTTGTGGGTTATGAGTTTTCGGTTACTGTATGTTTCGGGTTTGCGTTTGGCATTAGTCAGTTTATAGTTCGGGGTTTATTGTTTATTGTTGAAGATTTACAGAATTTAAATCTACTCTCTTGTTTCTTGCTTTTTCTTCCCCTCATCACTATTCACTAATCACTTTTCAATTTTTAAACATAAAGCACTTCTCGATACTTTCCGACTCCCGTCGGATCACTCGAAGTGACGGGGAACTCCAAACAAAAGATCGCCACACTCGTTCCTCATTCGCGATGACGGAAAGAGAAAGCAGCGTCATTGCGAGGAAGCGTTAGCTGACGTGGCAATCTGTTCTTGGTGAGTTGTCTATTTGGTGTTCAAGGCTTAATTCAACCTAGATGCTGAAATCAGCATGACGTTTTTGAAGAAAGGGGATTTTTCCCCTTGTGACGAGCGTACTTATCTTCTACATTTGACATAGTCATTTTAGTTAGCTAAAGTGTTTTGGGGCAAAAAAGTGTCGTCAACGGTGAGTAGTCTGATTGGTAGGGTAATCAGGTTTCTCGTAAACCAAGACGGCACTTTTTTATTAGTGAGCATTGATATTCATAAGGCCTTTGGCCGTAATGAATATCTTAGAGCGAAATAATCCCGATTTCACATCGGGATCTAAACCATCTGAATCAAATCTCATTTTGCATCAATCTCAAAACATACATAAAATTTCATTCATAGATATTTCATCTTAATTTATCGAAATCAATTCGAGAAAAAGAGGGGGTTTTTCCCCTTGCAATGAACATACTCATCTTCTACTTTTGACACGGTCATTTTAGAGAGCTAAAATGTTTTAGAGCAAAGAAGTGTCGTTAACGGTGAGGAGTCTGATTGGTAGGGTAATCAGGTTTTTCGTAATCAAGACGGCACTTTTTTATTAGTGAGCCTTGATATTCATAAGGCCTTTGGCCGAACTGAATATCTTAGAGCGAACTAATCCCGATTTCACATCGGGATCTTCTACACCTAAATGTTGTGCCACCCGTCATTCTGAACTTGTTTCAGAATCTAACAACTTAGAACCTGAAATAAGTTCAGGATGCAACTATTCCGAAAACTGCGATAGCGGGATGTGACAATCTTTTGTGATTTAATTTTCGGTTTGAAACAACTTAGATGCTGAAATAAATCAGCATGACGTAAGTATAAATAAAAAATTAACGCTAATTTTTCAGGAAAATGCTGCTCCCCCTTTGGGGTGCTTGGGTTTTATATATTAGATTCTGAAACAAGTTCAGAATGACGTAAAAAGATTAATATTTAAACGAAAACCTAATTTTATCTCCGGCTTTCTTCTGTGCCATCATATTAATCCCTTTTTCACTTAATTGCAAAACCCTTGGATAACCACCTGTGGTTTGACAATCGCGCATAAGTACGATCAATTTTCCGCCGGGAGTAAGTTGAACGGTTCCGGGAAGCACCGGGCCGGTAATAATGGGATCTAGTTTGTTCTCTAAGATCTCACCAAGCTGGATCGCCATTCTATTATTATTCTTATCAATACTGAACTTACTTTGTCTCAAATGACTTTTTAAAGTTTCAGGCAGTTTTTGAAATTCAGGACCGGCAAAAACTTCTATTTCTTCAGAATTCAAATATTCATCATTAAATTTTATCGTGGCATGAGTTTCGTATTTCTCTTCTTCAGAAGCTTCGTATTGCAAATTCATTCCTTTTTCGAGCTTTTCGTGGCTGGTAATATCATCGTACCAACTTCGACTTCCCAGAACCTTTTCGGTTTTAAATCCGTCGAGGATTGCTAAATAGGAACGCATACCGTATTTGGGTCTTCCAAAAGATAAAATATCGCCTTCGTGAATTTTTACCACTTCATTATTGTCTATTTCAGTATCGTTTAATTTTGGGGAAAGATTTGCGCCGCTAATGGCAATTTTTGTCGCTGCTGAAAATTTAAGTTTTGGTCCCATTTGGGTAATTTCCATCACTGCGGCATCTGCCTGATTTTGCAAAATGAGGTTAGCCGTTTTTAAAGCAATCCTATCCATCACTCCACTTAAAGGAACTCCGTATTTTTGAAATCCGCGTCGACCAAAATCCTGGATCGTGGAATATAATCCCGGATGTAAAATTTCAACTTCAGCCTTCATAATTCTCTTTTTTTAGTTGAAAAATTCCTTCGGAAATTCGCTCCGAAATCTCTTCAAATTCTTCTTTAGAAACCGAATAAAATTTCACTTTATCACCCGCCGTAATCTCACAAGGCGGATCGTTGTTTTTATCAAAAAATTGAACCGGACAATTGCCTAAAATCTGCCATCCGCCGGGACTGGATTTTGGGTAAATTCCGGTCTGGTTTTCGCCTATCCCAATAGCCCCTTTTTCGATCTTCATTCGGGGTTGATCTTTACGTGAAATTTGCAGCTTTTTATCGAGCCCTCCCAGGTATAAAAATCCGGGTAAGAAACCGGTAAAAAAAACAGTGTAAAAAGGTTTTGTATGAAGCTCAACAACCTCCTTTTTTGAGAGGTTCTTTTCTTTGGAAATGTATTCCAGATCCCAACCGAATTCGTCCTCATAGCAAACCGGTAAATGGAAAATTTGCTGGTTATTTATTTTTCCTATCTTAGCCTCACCAAACAGCTCTTTAATCGCTGAAACCTCATTATAGACGTTTTCTATACTAAACATATAACTAATTAATAACGAGTTATATGTATTGATTACCTCAACATTTACTTCATCATAAAATTCTTCCAGCTTGTCTTTGTAGAAAAGTAATTTCTCCAGTAGTTTCTCACTGATTTCGGGCTCAAATTCTATTAGAATTCCCCGTTCTCCCATCGGTGTTATTTTAGGAAAATCATTCATCTTTCATTCTTAATTTTAATATTATGCTCGGTAAATTTCTTCTGTAAAAAGTTTATAATTTCAACAGAATTTGGTGTGTCACTATGCAGACAAAAAGTAGTAGCATTGCAACTAATTTTAGCCCCGTTTTCACAGGTGATTTTACCTTCAGAAAACATAGAAAAAAGATGTTCAAAAACAGCTTCCTTTTCGCTTATTAAAGCATTAGGCTTTGAACGGGAAACCAGGCTATAATCCGGGTTATAATTTCGGTCTGCAAAGGCTTCAAAAACGATTGGAATTTTCCATTTCGCAAGTTTAGCAATCACAGAATTTAACGGACAAAAAAGCGCCAAATTTTGATCAAATTCCAGCAAAGAATCAATGATAATTTGAGCTGTTTTTTCCTCTTTTGCAGCTTCATTATAAAGTGCCCCATGAGGTTTTACATGGGTGAGTTTTACCCCTTCTGCTTCGGCCAATTGTTTTAAACTTAAAATTTGTGCAACTATAGAACGCTGCAATTCTTCCGCTGAAATATTTATAGGTTTTCTTCCAAAATTCTCCTTATCGGGATAAGAAGGATGCGCTCCTATTTCTACATTATTCTCCACGGCAAGTTTAATAGTTTGCTGCATGGTGTCCAGGTTTCCGGCGTGACCGCCACAAGCAATATTGCAGGCTGAGATATGCGGCATTAGATCTGCATCAAAGTCGCCGCCTTCACCTAAATCGCAGTTTATATGGATTTTTTTCATTTTTTTATTTTAAATTTTGCAATTCCTCGAAGCTATTAAAGCCTCTTAGTAAGATAGAATATTCGGAATTTATTAAAAGCTTTGTAAAACGCTTAGAATCGCTTTAATCCCTAAAAATACGGAAAGCGCAATAACAAGTATTCCCAGTACATTTTGAAGCTTAGAATTGCGGTGTTTCCCCAAAACCGAGGCTTTATTGACTACCCAAAATAAGAAAATAGCAATTACGGGCAATAGGATTCCATTGGCAATTTGAGCAAAGCGTATAATCTCAATAGGATTAATTTGTAGGGAAGAGAAGAAAACACCCAAAATAAGAACCACGGCCCAGACCGTTTTAAATTTCGCTGACTTCATTCCTCCTTTCCAACCAAAGCAGCCTTTTACTACGTAAGCGGCTGCTAAAGGAGCGGTAATAGAAGAAGTAATCCCTGCGGCTAAAAGTCCCAAAGACATAAACCAGGTAGCAAATTTCCCGAAAAGCGGCTCGAGGCTTACCGCCATATCAGCTGCGGAATTCACATTAGTTAAGCCTGAAGAAGCGGCACTAATTAGAATTGCCATAGAAACCGTACCACCAAGGATTATAGAAACTATGAGTTCTTTCCTGGCAATAGGTAAATAGGAAGCTTCTTTCCATTTTTCACTAACCAAAGAAGCGTGTAGAAACAAGTTGTAAGGAACAACCGTAGTACCTACAATAGCCATTACCGTAAGCAAACCGGCAGCATTACTTGTTGGAATAAGTCCTCTTAAAATTTCTAAAATATCCGGTTTTGTTAGAATAGCAGTAAGCACAAAACTTATACTCATTAGTAAAACCAGGCCAATAAAGATCTTTTCGAGGGTTTTATAGCTTCCGGTAAATAAGAGTATAAAAGCAATGGCGCCAATAAATAAGCTCCACAGATTAAGCGTAAAATCACCAAATTGCAGGTTTTGAACTCCAAAAATAGCTTCGGCTCCCAAAACCGCACCGGTAATATTACCCGCCTCATAAGCGGCATTCCCTATAACTATTGCTGAAAAAATAAGGATAATTGCCAAAACCCTGAAGATCGGTTTTTTGATCTCTTCCCGGATAACATCGCTTAAACCTTTTTGCGAAACCACACCTAAACGCGCAGCCATCTCCTGTAGAATTATACAGGAAAAAATTGAAAGTAATAACGCCCAAAGTAAGCTATAACCAAATTCAACCCCGGCAAGCGTGCAAACAGTGACCGTTCCCGGACCAATAAATGCCGCTGAAACTAAAATTCCCGGACCAAGGTTTTTAAGAAAATTTTGCACTATCTATCTTTAGATTCCTGCAAGGCATAAATAGCGAAAGTTCCCAACCAATGGCCACCTTCGTAACTATCTCCTACCAGATTAGGAAAAGAGTGAGCCACGTGCCTATCGGCAATTTCTTTCAAGTGCGAGAATTTTTCCGGATATTGGTTTATAAGTCCGTAGAAAACCCAGGCACGACTAAAGTTAAGCCCATCAAGGTGTACCAGTTTCCCATCAGTTCTATCTGAAACCTCCCCTACTTCCATTTCAAAATCTTCAGATTTCAACTGCGGGAGAAAGTCTTCAAGCCACATTTCAAAAGCATTTTTTGGTAAAACACGACGCATAATATTTACCTCTTCCAGGCAAGGAGAAAGAAAATCGAACCCGCTAGGTTCCCAGGTTAATGGACAATCATCATCCTTTAAGTAAAAATCTTTAGCACGTTTTGAAATGAGTTGTTTCAATTCGGTATTTTCCGCAGCAATCGCATAATCGTAAGCAAAACTAAGCCCAAAGGCTGTATTAGAATGCTCTCCTACTCTAATTGGATAATTTAATTTTGGTAAAAATTCTATATATTTTTTAACGATAAGATCGGTTAAAGGGGCTAAATTCTGACCAAGTTCTTCTGCCATTGGATCATTCCATGTTTCTATTTCTTCAGCCAATTTCAGCAGCCAGGCCCAACCGTATGTACGTTCAAAAGAATCGCTTTGTTCCCTTTTGAAGTAATCTATTTCTCCCTGAATATTTTCAGCAGAAAGAGATTCTTTTAATTTCGCCCTAATGGTTTCTGCTTTTTCCAGATCGGGAAATTGCTTAAGCAAACTCAACATGGACCAATGTGCGTGTACTGAAGAATGCCAATCAAAACATCCATAAAATGCAGGGTGAAGCTCTGAAGGTTCTCCAATGGCTTCTTTATTTTCCAGTGTTTGCCCTAGTTTATTTGGATATTGGGTATTAATACAGTTTAACGGAAGTTCAGCCAGGTTATTTGCTTCTTGAATAGTAAACTGAACCCGATCCTCTCCAAGCAATTCGCCACTTAAAATACTTTCCTCTTTTATGCTGTCGCTTTCAATTTCTGAAACTTCTTTTACTTCAGGATCGCCCTTACAGGCAAAAATCAAAATTAATATAAACAAGGATAAACTTTTTTTCATAATAATGTAGTCTTAGCAAATAAACACCTTCAGAATTTTTTGCGAGGTATCGAAAATTAAAAACCCCTAATTTAAATTTTCTATGCTTTTCTTTAGCAGGTAAATATAATTTTAAAAGTTGACATATTTAAACACAAAAAGCACTCGAAAACATCAAAATTAACCTAACCAGCCGTCACGATCCAGGCTTCTATATTGAATAGCCTCGCTAATATGATTTCCTCTTATATTCTCTGAGTTTTCTAAATCGGCGATAGTCCTGGAAACTTTGAGGATACGATCGTAAGCCCTGGCAGAAAGGTTTAAACGCTCCATTGCAGTTTTAAGCAAAGCCTTTGAAGCTTCCTCTAAGGCACAGAATTTCCTAATTTGGCGTACACTCATTTGAGCGTTGTAATGAACCGAATCAGATTCTTCGAAACGTTGGGTTTGAAGTTGACGTGCCTTAGTAACTCTTTTTCTAATATCCACGCTACTTTCGCCACGGCGTTCTTCGCTCAATTTCTCAAATGGTACAGGAGTAACCTCAATATGAATATCTATTCTATCTAAAAGTGGCCCACTAATTTTACTTAAATAGCGTTGCATTTCTGCCGGAGAAGAAGTTGCCGGTGCATCTGGATCGTTAAAATATCCGCTTGGACTTGGGTTCATACTAGCCACTAGCATAAAACTTGAAGGATAAGTCACCGTAAATTTGGCCCGGGAAATAGTTACTTCGCGATCTTCCAGAGGTTGCCTCATAACTTCCAAAACGCCACGCTTAAATTCGGGTAATTCATCTAAAAATAACACTCCATTATGCGAGAGTGAAATTTCACCAGGTTGCGGATATGCCCCACCGCCAACTAATGCAACATCTGAAATGGTATGATGAGGACTTCTAAAAGGTCTTTGAGACATTAAACCAACATGTTCTTTAACACGACCAACTACACTATGTATTTTTGTAGTTTCTAAAGCTTCGTGCAAAGTCATGGGTGGCAGAATACTAGGCAATCGTTTAGCCAGCATTGTTTTTCCTGCTCCGGGTGGTCCTATAAGAATAATATTATGACCGCCTGCTGCGGCAATTTCCATACATCGCTTTATAGACTCCTGTCCTTTTACTTCGGCAAAATCATGTTCTGGGTGATCCAGGCTTTTATAAAATTCTTCACGGGTATTTATTATAGTGCGCTCTAAGGCTTCATCTTTATCAAAAAAGTTAATGACTTCGGTAATATTTTCAACTCCGTATACCTCGAGCCCACTTACTATTGCAGCCTCCTTAGCGTTTTGCTTCGGAAGAATAAATCCTTTAAAACCTTCTTCTTTAGCTTTTATAGCAATAGGCAACGCACCTCTTATGGGCTGTAAGCTTCCGTCTAGCGAAAGCTCACCCATAATAAGATATTCTGATATATTTTCTGCTTTAATTTGGCCAGAAGCGGCCAGAATTCCAAGGCTTAAACTAAGATCATAAGCCGAACCTTCTTTTCTAAGGTCTGCCGGCGCCATATTGACAATAATCTTTTTGCCCGGGAACTTATAATTGTTATTTTGAAGAGCGGCAGCAATTCTAAAACTGCTTTCCCTCACCGCATTATCGGGCAGGCCCACAAGATGGTAACCTATGCCGGTTGCTACATTCACCTCTATAGTAATTGTAGTTGCCTCTACCCCAAACACGGCACTTCCATAAACTTTTATTAACATTTAAGCATATAATTTCTTAAATGTACTAAAATTTACGAAAAAACCTTACTATTTAGCGATAAGCACTTTTTCTCTATAGTACTCTATCAAACCATCAATTGGTCTACGAACAATATTACCTATTTCTATACCATAAGGCTGAGCAACAGCTCGTATAATGTCTTCGCTAAAATGAGCGATAGTACCTATAAAATGAACTGGAGTATTTTGAGCTTGCTTATGGCACATCACACGAGAATGCATAAAATCGGTAATTCCTTCGTGTACTAATTTGTAGAAATAGCCATTACGTTCGTTAGAGAAAATAAATTCTGCAAAAGAAGCGAGATAAGTATTTGGATTTTCTTTACGATAAAGATTCTTCTTAATCTCATCAGAATCCATATTGTATTTTTGGCCAAATTCTTCTGCTAGTTCAGGCGGCATTCTTTTATAGTAATAATCCCTAATAAGTCTTTTTCCAAAGTAATTCCCACTGGCTTCATCCATAAGAATATACCCCAGAGAATGAACTGACTGATGTATATCTTCACCATCAAAGAAACAACTGTTAGAACCTGTTCCTAGAATACAAACAATCCCAGGTTCTGTAGTAGCAGCATAAACGGCAGCCACCATATCTTCTAAAATTATTACTTCTTCTACATTGGTAAAGAAATTGGTAAAAATCCCTTCCAATAGTTTTTTAGGCGTTTCGGTACCACAACCAGCGCCATAAAAATGCACTCGTTCCACTTTGTCCTTTACCTCTCTTAAATCGGCATTTTCTTCAACACGCTGTTCCAGTACTACTTCTGGAAAAACTGCCGGATTTAAACCTTTTGTGCGGGTTCTGAGTAATTCTTCTCCCGTTGCACTAAGTAAAATCCAGTCACATTTTGTTGATCCACCGTCCGCTATTAATATCATCTGTATGAATATTGTTTAAATTAAAAAGCCTGAGGAAAGTGCTAAGAAGATTAAAAAAACCTAGGCATAACTTTCTTCAGGCTCTAAAATAAAATATTAAATTGAATTAACGTGTGCAGCTAATTCCAAAAGCTTAGCTGAATAACCATATTCATTATCATACCAAGCGATTAGTTTGAAAAAGTTATCATTAAGGGCAATTCCAGCTTCAGCATCAAAGTTACATGTATGTGCATCTGATACGTAATCCTGAGAAACCACTGCATCTTCAGTATAAGAAATCACTCCCTTATAAGAACCTTCAGAAGCTTTTTTGAATGCAGCCTTAACCTGATCGTAAGTTACAGACTTTTCGGTCTTAACTGTAAGGTCTACCACAGAAACATCAGCAGTTGGTACTCTAAAAGCCATCCCGGTAAGTTTCCCGTCTAACTTAGGAATTACTTTACCTACAGCTACCGCTGCCCCGGTTGAAGAAGGAATAATATTCATAAGCGCACTTCTTCCTCCTCTAAAATCTTTTGCTGATGGGCCATCTACTGTAAGCTGTGTAGCCGTAGTTGCATGAACCGTGGTCATTAAACCTTCAACAAGACCAAACTCATCATCTATCACTTTAGCAAGTGGAGCAAGACAGTTGGTTGTACAAGATGCATTGGAAACAATAGTATCTTCTGGTTTTACATCCTGGTGATTCACACCCATTACAAACATAGGTGCTGTTTTAGAAGGTGCAGAAATTACAACTTTTTTGGCTCCTGCTTTAAGATGTGCACTTGCGCTATCTTTTTCTTTGAAAATTCCGGTACAATCTACTACAACGTCTACTCCAACATCTCCCCATTTAAGGTCTTCCGGATTTCTTTCTGCTGTAATACGAATGTCTTTACCATTCACTACAAGATTTCCATCTTTAACAGAAACATCTCCTTTAAATTTACCGTGAACAGAGTCGTACTTCAGCATATATGCCAAATGATCAACATCTAATAAATCGTTTATTGCAACAACTTCTACGTCACTTTTTTCAGCCGCAATTCTAAACGCAATACGTCCAATTCGGCCAAAACCATTAATTCCAATTTTTGTACTCATAATTTAAATTTTAAAAATTTTACACAGAAGTGATGTTTGCCACCCTTCTTAATTCTTGATCAAATTCCCTGTCTTCTTTTAAAGCAGTTTCCAAAGGTACGTGCACCACTTTCTGGCGATCCACACCTACCATAATATTGGTTTTACCATCGGTTAATGCTTCAACCGCACCAACACCAAGTTTACTGGCTAGAACACGATCAAAACAACTTGGAGAACCCCCTCTTTGAATATGACCCAGCACAGAGACTCTAATATCATATTCTTTGTGGCTTTGCGAGATAAATTCAGCTAACTGAAATATATTCTTTCCGCTTTTTTCACCTTCAGCCACCACTATAATACTGGAGGTTTTTCCGGATTTTTTACTTTTTTCCAAAGAATCCATCATTCGTTGAATTCCCTGATCTTCTTCCGGAAGCAATACTTCTTCGGCACCGGCACCAATACCACTATTTAAAGCGATATCACCTGCATCCCGACCCATAACTTCAATTAAAAATAAACGGTTATGAGAACTTGCGGTATCCCGAATCTTATCTATGGCCTCTACTACCGTATTTAAAGCGGTATCGTAGCCTAAGGTATAATCTGTACCGTTAATATCGTTATCTATAGTTGCAGGAATCCCTACAATTGGAAAATTAAATTCTTTATTAAAATAGAGACCACCCGTAAAGGTTCCGTCACCTCCTATTACTACCAAAGCATCTACACCAGCATCGATAAGATTCTTGTGAGCTTTTGCTCTTCCTTCTTTGGTCTTAAACTCTTCAGATCTGGAGGACTTCAGGAAAGTTCCGCCCTTATTAATGATGTTCCTAACCGATCTTGCGGTAAGATCTTCAAAATCTTTATCTATAAGTCCCTGGTAGCCGCGGTAAACACCAACACACTCCATATTATAGTATGAACAAGATCTAACAACCGCCCTGATAGCGGCATTCATTCCGGGAGCATCTCCACCGGATGTTAGGACTGCGATTTTATTGATTTTCTTTGCCATTAGGTCAAAGCTATTTTAATTCTACCATATAACCTAATTTCTTAAAAAACTAAAACGTTTTCGGTTAATAACTAAAAAAAGCAGCCCTTTAAAGGGGGCTGCTTTTAGTATTTTAGTAAAAATTTTACTTATTTATCAAGATAAAATACTGCCAGGGTTTCAAATTCATATCCCTTTCTTTTGAAATTTTTAATACTTTGCCTGATAAATAATCTTCAAACGTTCCATTTAATTCAATGCTAAAACTGCTGCTTTTTTCACTCATATTCGCGATATAAATCAGCATTACACCATCTTTTTCTCTTTTAAAAGCTAAAACTTTTTCTTCTTCTGAAGTTTCAATACTCTCATAAGAAGCAGCTTCTTTTGCTCCGTGAAGAGCTTTATTCTCATTTTTTAATTTACCAAGTTTTTCCAATAATGGCCAAACTTCACCTTTTTCCTTCGGAATAGTATCTTTTTCAAAAAATAAAAGTCTTTTATCCATATCGTACTCCTGGCCACTGTATATTAGAGGCATACCCGGTAAAGTATAAGTAAGTGCTGTCATAGCCTCTGAAGCATCTCCCATTCTCTCCTTCACTGTACCGTTCCAGGAATTCTCATCATGGTTGGTAACAAAATTCATCAAATAGTCATCTTCTTGGTAAGTAGAATCAATCTTCTGCATATAAGCATCCCAATCTTTAGCAGTTTTCTTACCCTGAGCCATTTCATTCATTATATGGTGTCCTTCCCAATTGTAACCCATATCAAAAGCATTTTCAAAAAGATCTTTGTCTTCTGACTCTGCCAGCATGAAAATTGGCTTAATTTCCTTTAATTGAGGAACTATGCTTTCCCAGAATTCGGTTGGAACTTCACCGGCAACATCTGCTCTAAAACCGTCTATATTATATTCTTCAACCCAGAATTTCATTTCTTCACCCATAGCTTTATGAAGCTCTTTATTTTCAAAATTTAGATGAGCTACATCTGTCCATCCCCAGGATTCCCCTGTTGCAGGATTAATAGGATCTGTAACTTCACCTTTCTCATTTTTATGATAGTAATCAGGGTTTTCTTCTATCCATTTGTGATCCCAGCCAGTGTGGTTAGCCACCCAATCCAGAATTACATACATCCCGTTTTCGTGTGCAGTTTCAACCAGTTCCTCAAAATCTTCAAAATTTCCATATTCAGGGTTTACATCGGTGTAATCTGAAATTGCATAATAGCTGCCAAGATATTTTTCTCTCTCTTTCGGATCTTCAATATCTTCTACGGAAAGATCACCTGTAGCTTTCCTATTTTTCATCGAAATAGGATAAACAGGCATCAACCAAATCACTTTCACACCCAGTTCCTTTAATTGTGGAATATCTTTAGTAAAAGCATCAAAGGTTCCTTCCGGTGAATACTGGCGAATATTCGCCTCATAAATCACTGCCGACTCTAAAGCGTCGTTAGAAACCGGTGCGATTGCCTGCACTTTTCCCTGTTGTTCTGGCTGCTCTTGATTTTCGTTTTCCTTGCAAGAAAACACGGCTGTAAAAACCAGTAACATTATTAAAGTTTTTTTCATTTTATTTATTTAATATTTGATTTGTGTTCTGTTTTTTCTAACGTCATCCTGAATTTATTTCAGGATCTAACATGTTCGAATATAATATCATACTAGAAGCTGAAACAAGTTCAGCTTGACGTGCCCTATATTTTTCCGCCTGCAAAGTTTCTAAAACCTTGTAGGTTTTCCTTTTTTGTATACCTACGAGGTTTTGAAAACTTCGTAGGAAATTCACTACTTCATTTTAGTTGTAAAAAAGTAAACTCCTTCTTCAGATAATTCCAATGAATCTTCCCACTGAAATGTTTCTTCGGAAATCAGGTTTTTAAAGGTTTTTCCTTTTAAATTCAATTCGCTGAAGCGGTCTAATTCCATTTTTACAGCTTCTTCATTTTTATTCAGAATCAATACTACAACCTCATCTCCAGATTTTCTGGTAATTAAATAAGTACCATCTTCCGGAGCAAAATGTTTGGTTTCTCCTGAATGAATCGCCTCACTATTCTTACGATAATTCATCACTTCTTTTACGAAATTCTGCATATCAGTTTTTTCTTCTGAAAGTCCTTCGCCGGTAAAAGCATTCACTTCGCTATCATCCCAACCGCCTGGGAATTCAGTTCTAATTAAACCGTGATCGCCAGGATTTTCGGTGTCGTCCATTAATATTTCGGTACCGTAATACATTTGGAAAATTCTAGGTAAAATAGCCATATAAGCAACGGTCATTTTAGTTTTGGCAACGTCTTCTCCTAGCTGAGTGTAAATCCTGCTTTTATCGTGATTATCGGGAAAGATCATAATATTTTCAGGATCGGCATAAGCGAAATCGTTAGCCAAGCCCTCGTAAATTTCTACGAGCCCGGTGCCCCAGGTTTCTTCAGCTTTTAAGCCGGTTACAATTTTATTCTGCATCGCGAAATCCATCGTAGATTTCAGGTTAGAATCATAGCCGTTATCAACACCATCTTGCCAGTAGCGAATAAGCAACGGATTTAAACTCCATTCTTCACCTACAATATTAAAGTTTGGATATTCGGTCATAATCGCATCTGCCCAATCGCTCATAAAAGCTTTATCTGGATAAGGATAAGTGTCCTGCCGAATTCCGCCCAGTCCAAGAGTTTCTATCCACCAAATACTATTCTTAATAAGGTATTTGGCCATAAAAGGATTTTCCTGGTTTAGATCTGGCATAGTTTCTACGAACCAACCTTCAGTCATTCCTTTTTTATCGGTTTCTGAGGCGTATAAATCCTGGTTGGTGGTTCTGCGATGATTGGAATACACCAAATTTTCCCCATTTTCAAATTTCTCCTGGAAGTTGATCCAATCTTCAAAAGGTAAATCTTCCATCCACCAATGCTCCACACCGGCGTGGTTCGCAACCTGATCCATAACCAGTTTTATTCCACGATCGGCGGCTTTATCTGCCAGCTCACGGTATTCTTCCAGCGTTCCAAAACGCGGATCTACCTTATAAAAATCGGTCATCGCGTAACCGTGATAAGAACCAGATTTCATATTGTTAATCACCAAAGGCGAAGGCCAAATAGCGGTAAAACCCATTTCATCTATATAATCTAAATGATTGATGATCCCACGGATATCACCACCGTGGCGGCCATAATCATCTTCGCGGTTCTTGGTTTTTTCGTTTAGAAAATCAAAGCTATCATTAGATTTATCTCCGTTTGCAAATCGGTCTGGGGTGATTAGATAGATTGCATCGGTATTATCAAAACCAACATATTCTGAAGCAGGTTTTTCCCGACTTTTCAATATATATTCATAAACTTCTTCTGAACCATCTTCTAACTGAAATGTAATATCGAAAGTTCCGGCTTCTGCGTCACCAATCTCTAAATCAATGAACATGTAATTAGGGCTATCGGCTTTTTCTACATTTTCAATGCTAACTCCCGGATAATCGATATTCGGAGTGGCATTTCCAATATTTTCGCCGTAAACCATTAGCTGGAGTTCGGTTTCTTCAAAACCCGTCCACCAGTTTGGTGGTTCTACGCGTTCTATTTGCGCAAACCCGGAAAAACCCGCGAGAAGCATTAAAGTGATTAGTATTTTTTTCATGATTATTTATTTAAAAGTTTTGTATTCTCAATATCCGGTCATTGCGATCCCGATTTTTATCGGGAGAGGCAATATGTTGTTATTAGGGAAGAGATTACTTCACTCCGTTCGTAATGACGGTTTAAATTACTTTTTGAACAGATTTTATCTATTTATTATAAACCAAAAAGGTTTTGAAACCTTGTTGGTGTTTTTATATCATAACAACTTAGATCCTGGAACAAGTTCAGGATGACGTATTAAACCGCAAACTCCTGATTGGGTTGCAACTCAACTGATTTTCCGTTTACGTTGATTTCAATCGCAGTCTCGCCTTCCAAATAGAAAACCGATTTTTCAGCAGAAACTTTCACTTTTAAAATTTGATCTCTAAAATTCACTTTAAAAGAATAGGATTTCCAATCATCCGGAATTGTGGGATTAAATGAAAGTTGATCTTCTTTAACCCGCATTCCACCAAAACCTTCTACAATACTCATCCAGGTCCCTGCCATACTTGTAATATGGCAACCCTCCTCTACTTCTTTATTGTAATCGTCCAAATCCAACCTGGAAGTTCTTAAATAGAACTCATACGCTTGTTTAGTTCTACCTAACAACGATGCCTGAATGCTGTGTACGCAAGGTGAAAGCGATGATTCGTGAACGGTAATAGGCTCATAATAATCAAAATGTTTTTCGAGTTCTTTTTTGCTAAAATGATCTTCGAAAAAGTAGAAGCCTTGTAAAACATCGGCCTGCTTGATGTAACAAGAGCGTAGAATCCTGTCCCAGCTCCATTTCTGGTTAATGGGTCGCTGAGATTTCTCCAATTCAGCGATTGGAACGATCTCTTTATCTAAAAATCCGTCCTGCTGAAGGAAAACCTCATGCTTTTCAGAATATGGAAAATACATATTTTCAGCAACTTCTCTCCATTTTGCCATTTCGCCTTCATTGAGTTTGGTTTTGCCCATTACACGCTCGTAATCTTCGGTATAAGCCTCCTGAACCTTTTCAATGGTTTCCAGGCAATATTCAATACACCATTTCGCTAAATAGTTAGTGTACCAGTTATTATGCACGTTATTTTCGTACTCGTTTGGCCCGGTTACACCCAGCATTACGTATTTATTTTTCTGTTCGCTGAAATTCACTCTTTGCTGCCAAAATCTTGCTATAGCGATCATTACTTCAAGGCCTTTTTCCGGAATATAATCGAAATCACCCGTGTAGCGTACATAATTATAAATGGCGTAAACCATCGCTCCATTTCTATGAATTTCCTCAAAGGTAATTTCCCATTCGTTATGGCTTTCTTCGCCATTCATTGTTACCATTGGATAAAGCGCCGCACCATTGGTAAAACCAAGTTTTTCGGCATTTTCTATGGCTTTGTCTAAATGATTGTAACGATAAGTCAGTAGATTCCTGGCTACCTGCTGATCTTTGGTTGCCATATAAAAAGGAATACAATAAGCTTCGGTATCCCAATAAGTACTTCCGCCGTATTTCTCACCGGTAAAGCCTTTTGGACCAATATTTAAACGCTCGTCTTTTCCTAAATAAGTTTGATTTAGCTGAAAAATATTAAAGCGAATTCCCTGTTGGGCTTTTACATCACCTTCAATAGTGATATCTGCCATTTCCCAAATTTTTCCCCAGGCTTCTTTTTGTTCCTGAAGCAATTTGGAAAATCCAGCTTTAGTGGCGTAATCTAATACTTTACTAGCTGCATCAAGCAAATTTGAACGCTTATGATTCATATCGGTTACGTAGCCGGCATATTTTCTAAGACTTACTTTTTGTCCTTTTTCAACTTTAATTGAATAGGAAAAAGTAAGTTTATCTTCGGTTTTCGTTTCAGTGAAATCTACATCCTGTTTTTCCCCGTTCAGCAAAACTTCAGATTGCATATAGGTGTTCACGTGGAATTCGGTTTTCAGGGTTTTAGAGAGCACAAAACCTTTATTGGCTTCAGATTTCACTTCTAAAGTCTTCCAAAAACGTTCTTCCCAGTTGGCATCTGTATTCGTGATTCCGCCATCTAGATAAGGCTCAAAACGAACCTCAGCATCATTATTCAAAACTTCAATTTCAAAATCTATGGCGCCAAGTTCATCTTCTACAATAGAGAGGAAACGGGTAGCTTTTACCGAAATTTCAATGTCGTTTGGCAAAGTAGCTACGAAACTGCGACAGTGAAAACCTTCTTTCATATTAAGCTCACGCTTAAAACCTTCAACTTTTTTACAAGTAAAAAGGTCCAAAGCTTCATCGTTCACAAATACATTTATCCCAATCCAGTTGGGCGCATTCAATACTTTGGCAAAATATTCAGGGTAGCCGTTTTTCCACCAGCCTACTTTGGTTTTATCGGGATAATAAACCCCGCCAATGTAGCTCCCCTGGAAACTTGGGCCAGAGTATTTTTCTTCAAAATTGGCTCGCTGGCCTATAACGCCGTTACCTATACTGAAAAGACTTTCAGACGATTTTACGCGTTCTACATCAAATCCTTCTTCCAGAATGGACCACTCGTTTGGTTGTATATAATCTTGGTTCATTGCTTTATTTCTGTCTGGTTTCTAATTAAATTACAGCAGCCTCAAGGGTTTAAGCTGTAAATTCTAATATTTAAAAAAACTCACTTAGTGAGTAATTTCTCTATAAATTCTATATCTATTTCTGTGAAATCGGTAAACACATAATTGGCTTCACCCAATGTTTTTTGCCCTCCAATTCCAATGCTCATCATTTTTGCATTATTTGCTGCCTGCACTCCGGCAACCGAATCTTCAAAAACAATACTGTTTTCGGGTTTAATATTTAGTTTTTCTGCAGCGATAAGAAATACCTCAGGGTCGGGTTTTGCCTTACTAACATCGTTTCCATCTACAATGGCATCAAATTTTTCCAGTAAATTGATCTTTTTCAAAATGTTTCGTGCGTTTTTACTTGCTGAACCCAGTGCAAACGGAATATTATTTTTAATTAAATAATTGATCACTTTTTGAACGCCGGGCAAAATTTCGTCCTCATCCATCTTAGCGACATAAGAGAGATAATTTTCATTCTTAAGTGCCATTTGGCGCTTAAACTCTGTTTTGGAGAGCTCAAGTTCTCCCCATTCCAGTATTTTTTTAAGGGATTCTACCCTGCTAACGCCTTTAAGTTGCTCGTTTTGCTCTTCGGTAAAATCGAAACCCAAATCGTTAGCCAGTTTTCGCCATGCCAAAAAGTGAAATTTTGCGGTATCTACAATTACCCCGTCCAAATCGAATATTACTCCTTTATATGTCTCCATCATTTTTAATATCTCTCAATCTGTTTTACTTTAAGTATCATTGTTTGTAAGTAGCGTCTAAACCTTAATTAAGACTGTCAATTCGGGTAATTTTTATGCGAAGTGTTCGATATACTTTGGTTTTTATTTCGCTTAATCAAATTGAACTGACGTTTTAATTCTATGCCTTTACCGGTTCATCTACATCATCTATTCTAAAAGTTAGTATAGCAGCTATTAAAAAGGCAATTCCGCTGGTAACTAAGGCGTAGATTGGATTTCCATCGTAAAGGTATTTTACCATTAGCCCGCCAAGAAGTGCATTTACAATTTGTGGAATCACAATAAAAAAGTTGAAGATTCCCATATAAACCCCCATTTTTTTCGCTGGAATAGAACCGGCAAGAATAGCATAAGGCATCGCTAAAATGCTGGCCCAGCCAATTCCTATACCGACCATTGAAAGCAAAAGCCAATATTCGTTTGGCATTATATAAATGGAAAGCATCCCTAAGGCTCCAATAAATAAGGAAACGATATGTGTGCTTTTTCTTCCTATTTTCAAGGCAATTGCCGGAAGAAAAAATGCAAAAACTGCTGAAACTGCATTATAAACGCCAAAAAGCACACCAACCCAATCGCCGGCATCCTGGTAGATTTCACTGCTATTATCTGAAAGTGGTAATCCATAAATATGGTGGGCAATTGCGGGAGTTGAGAAAACCCACATTCCAAAAAGCCCAAACCAGGAAAAGAATTGTACCCAGCTAAGCTGCCTCATAGTATGTGGCATTTTAGCAAAATCTGAAAATATATCCAGCAAACTGGATTTTTCATTTTCATCGACCGGTTCTTCAACGTGGTCGTCCATTTTTTCCAATTCTTCAGGAGAATATTCTTTGGTTGTAATCACCGTCACCAAAATACTTCCAACCAGGATAGCTGCTCCAATGACGAAAGAAAGTAAAAGATTCAGCGGAACTTCTCCTATTACTGCTCTATTACTTATATCAAACCAATTGGCCAATACATAAGGTAACCAGGAACCAATTACGGCCCCAATTCCTATTAAAACGGTTTGTACACTAAAGCCAAGGGTTCTTTGATCTGAAGGTAATTTATCGGCCACCAGGGCACGAAAAGGTTCCATCGCTATATTAAAGGAAGCATCCATAATAAAGAGCATCCCGGCACCTACCCAAAGAGAAGGCAAAATAGCAATGAACCAATCGGCGTTAGGCATTAAAATCAAACCTATTGCCGCTAAAACTGCTCCGGTTAAAAAGAATGGTCGTCTACGGCCAAGACTGGTCCAGGTTCTGTCGCTATAGTAGCCAATAATGGGCTGAACGATTAAACCAGTAACTGGCGCAACTAACCAAAACCACGAAAGTTCGTGAATATCGGCACCAAAAATTTGTAAAATTCTACTTGCGTTGGCATTTTGGAGTGCAAACCCCATCTGAATTCCAAGGAAACCAAAACTCATGTTCCAGATCTCCCAGAAACTTAATCTGCGTTTTTGCATATCGTACAATTAAGAATTACGATAAGCGGAAGGCTTATCAAAACTTATTTTTAGGTAGGAAGTAAAAATATAAGTTCTGATAATATAATTAAGATGCTGTAAATATATGCAAAATTTTAAATCTGAGACTTCAAATTAAAGATTTGGTAGAATTTCTTTCTATTAAACTGGTTTCTACAATCACTGTTTTATAAGATTCTCCTTCATCTGGTTTTCTTTCCAGTTTATCTATTAAAAGCTTTGCGGCTTCGCCTCCCATACGCTCCCCGTGCTGACTTACTGTAGTAAGACTGGGAATAAATCTTTTTGAAAGCTCACCATTAGTAAACCCAATTACAGATACATCTTCTGGAACTTTTAAACCTTTTTCCTGTATGGCCTTTATGGCGTGAATAGCGAAGTGTTCATTTACCGCAAACACTGCGTCTACTTCATTCTTATCAATAAAATCCTTTATTTCGGCTTCACTATTATCCATATCTTCTATTTTAAGGATAAGGTTTTGATCAACTTCAATATTATTTTCCCTTAAAATTTCAAGATAACCACGAGTTCTTAGTTTCCCAACACTCACATAATCTACAGTAGAGACAAGACCTATTTTCTTTGCCCCGGTATCTAATAAATACTGCACTGCCTTTTTAGCACCAATTACATCGTCTATAATCACTTTATCACAATGAATCTCATCTATTACACGATCAAACAAAACCAAGGGCATTCCTTGATTAATAACTTCGGCAAAGTGATGGTAATCCTCTTTTTGTAATGTCTCTTTAGCCATAGACATAATAAAACCATCTGTACTTCCATTGGCTAGTAGCTCCATATTAAGTACTTCTTTATCGAAAGAGTTGTTAGAGAGGCATACAATTACATTATAGCCTTTTTCGTTAGCTACTTTTTCTACTCCACTAATAACCGTAGTAAAGAAATAATGTACTATTTCTGGAATAATAATTCCTATAGTTTTTGTTTTTCGGTTTTTTAAGCTTAATGCTATATTATTTGGCTTGTAATTATAAAATTTCGCAAAAGCTTTGATCTTCTTACGTGTTTCTTCCCCAATTTCAGAACTATCTCTTAGTGCCCTGGAAACGGTAGAAATTGATACGTCTAATTCTCTTGCAATTTGTTTTAAAGTCAATTTTGGCCTCATAGCAATCTTTTATTTAGAAATAAACAAGGAGTTATTTTTAAGATATCGTAAAAATACCACAAAATACACGCGATACCCTCAAAATATAAAAGTTTTCAACACTCAAACGTTTGCGCAAAATAGTGGTAAGTAAGTTCCTATTTCTTCACATTCTATTTACATACATTTAACCTCAGGAAGTAAAAATATAAGCCAAATTTTTAGTAATAATCAATAGAAAAATTTATGAAAACACTATTCAAAAGCACGTTGATGTTGCTCCTTATGCTGCCAATAAGCTTTTTCGCACAGGAAACAGTGAGCGGTGTTGTTAGCGAAAGCGCAACCGGTCTTCCTATCCCGGGCGTAAACATTATTGTTAAAGGAACAACCAATGGTGCCGTTACAGATTTTGATGGTAATTATACCATTACTAATGTAAGCGAAGGCGAGATTCTTGTCTTTTCATTTTTGGGTTTTGCTACTAAGGAAATCCCATTTGCGGGGCAGGAAACTTTAAATGTTCAATTAGATGAAGATCAAGCTATCTTGGAAGAAGTAGTTCTTATTGGTTACGGTAGTACATCAGAGCAGGATGCTACTGGATCTGTAGAAAAGATTTCTTCCGAAAGCTTTAACCAGGGAGCGGTAGTTTCACCAGAACAGTTAATTGCAGGTAAATCTGCCGGGGTTAGAATTACTCCCGGAAGTGGTGAACCAGGCGCTGGATCTGAAATTAGAATTCGTGGCGGATCTTCTTTATCAGGGAATAACTCGCCTCTTATTGTAGTAGATGGTATTCCATTAGACCAAAGAGGAGTTCAGGGTGTAAGAAACCAGTTGAACTCTATTAATCCGAATGAAATTGAAGATTTTATAATTTTAAAAGATGCCGCAGCAACTTCCATTTACGGTTCAAGGGCTTCTAACGGGGTTATCTTAATCACCACTAAAAAGGGTAAAAAAGATAGTCCGCTTTCTTTAACTTATGATCTTAAAGTTTCGGCCGGAAGAATTATCGATAAAGTAGATGTTCTTAACGCAGAGCAATTCAGAACTTTAATTGAAAACACTCCGGGAACAGACTCCTCTTTATTGGGAGATACCAGCACAGACTGGCAGGACCAAATTTACCAAACTTCTGTAGGAGCAATTCATAACTTTACAGCAACACAAGGTTTCGAGGATTTCTCTTACCGGGTTAATTTTAACCATACTTCTCAAACAGGTGTGTTAAAAACTGATGTTTATGAAAGAAATGCGTTAAACATAGCTCTTAACCAGGATTTGTTTGATAATCATTTAAAACTAACCTTGTCTTCTAAAGGGATTGTAGATGAAAACCGTTTTGCAGATGATGGCGCTATTGGCGCTGCGATAGCTTTTGATCCTACGCAGCCGGTTTACCAGGATGGTAGTTATTTTGATGGGTATTATGAGTTTACTACCTCTCCCCAGCAACAGCAAATACAGGCTACACGAAATCCATTAGCACTTCTAGAGCAATTAGATGGACGCGGTACTACTAAGAGAAATATTACAAACCTAAATGCTGAATACAAATTTCATTTTCTTCCGGAATTGAAGTTTAATGTAAATGCTGGTTTTGATTATTCAGAAAACGACGGTTACAATAGACGACCTTTAACTTCCGCAGCAAATAATCAGGATATTCCTTATTTTGAAGACTACGGCGGATTCAACAGAAATACGCTACTTGATTTTTATTTCAACTATAAAAATGATATAGATTTTTTAAATACCGAGTTAGATCTTACTGCAGGGCATTCTTACCAGGAATTTTATATTACCAGCAAAAGAATTGAAACAATTTCTAACGATATCCAGGAATTCCCAAGAGAGATCAACCGTAATTCACTGGAATCCTATTTTGCAAGAGCTAGTTTTGATATTGCCGATAAATATTTGGTTTCAGGTAGTGTGAGACGTGATGGTTCTTCAAGATTTGGAGGAGATAATAAATGGAGTGTTTTTCCTGCGTTTTCTATAGGTTGGAAATTACAAAATGAAAATTTCCTTGCTACTTCTAATGTAATAAACCAGTTGAAAATTCGTGCAGGATACGGGGTAACCGGTAACCAGGAAATTGGACCAAATTATGGTTACTTCGGAGTTTACAATCCTAGTGTAGGTGGAGTTCGTTACCAGTTTGGTAATCAATTCTACAATACCTTACGTCCTGAAGCTTTTGACTCTGATCTTAAATGGGAAGAATTAAAAACCTATAACGTAGGCGTTGACTATGGTTTATTCAATAATAGAATCTCAGGTACGGTAGAAGCTTATTACCGGGAGACCGAAGATCTTCTAGCAACAGTACCAGTACCGGCAGGTGCAAACCTTACCGACCTTTTAGTTACTAATGTTGGTAGCACAGTAAGTAAAGGTTTAGAGTTTGCAATTAACGGTGCTATTATTCAGCAAGAAGATTTTAACTGGGATGTAAATTATAACATTACTTTCCAGGACCTGGAGATCACCAATCTTACATTAGGTGAAAACCCAGACTTTGAAATTGCTCAAGGAGGAATAAGCGGTGGTGTTGGTAACAACATTCAGCTTTGGAAAGAAGGTTACGACCCTACAACTTTTAATGTATTCCGCCAGGTTTACAATGAAGATGGGCAGCCAATTGAAGGTGCTTATGCAGATGTAAATGCTGATAACCAAATTACCGAAGAGGACCGTGTGCCTTACAAAAAGGCCACCCCAGATTACTTTATGGGGCTAACTAATACTGTAAACTATAAAAACTTTGATTTCAGCTTTACCTTCAGAGGTAACTTTGGGAATTATATGTATAATAACACACAGTCTGGAAACGGATTTGTTGGAGCAGGTACGGTAACACCGCAACCTTACTATTCTAATTTTAACAGTAATGTTTTAGAAAGTAACTTCAAAAACAACCAGTTCTTTTCAGATTATTACATCCAGAGTGCAGATTTCGTAAAATTAGACAACATCTCTGTGGGGTATTTATTCCCAGGAGAAGATTTGGATGTTAGAACTTCACTAACTGCTACCAATGTATGGACTATAACCAACTATGACGGTTTGGATCCTGAAATTGCAGGCGGAATAGACAATAATTTTTATCCAAGATCAACTACAGTGGTACTTGGGTTAAATCTTTCATTTTAAGAAATAATATTTAATAAAATAGTTATGTTAAAAACACTAAAACCATTCTTCATCCTTTTTATAAGCGCAGGCTTCTTCTGGGCTTGTGAAGACGATTTAGATTTGCAGCCTGAAGATAACAGGCTCACAGCAGAAACTACTTTTGAAGATCCAGAATCTTATAAGCAGTTTTTAGCTAAACTTTATGCCGGTCTTGCCGTTAGTGGCCAGGAAGGCCCCGCCGGAGATCCAGATCTTATAGGTCTTGACGAAGGTTTCTCCCAGTATTTAAGATTATATTGGTCTATGCAGGAACTTACTACAGATGAAGCTGTAATTGGCTGGAACGATGGAACAATTCAGGATCTACACGGCCAAAACTGGACTGCAGGAAACGAGTTTATTAGAACTATGTATTCCAGAATCTTGTACCAGGTTGCCCTAAACAACGAGTTTTTGAGGCAAAGTACTCCAGAACTTTTGGAATCTAGAGGTATTGCTGCTGAAGAAAGAGAGAATATAGCTAGCTATCGTGCAGAAGCTAGATTTCTAAGAGCTTTACATTATTACCACGCTTTAGATCTATTTGGTAACGTACCCTTTGTAACCGAAGAGGATCCAGTGGGGGCATTTCTTCCGCAGCAAATTAAGAGACCGGATTTATTTGATTACGTAGAGAGCGAACTTCTAGCTATAGAGAGTGAAATTGTTAGCGCGAATTCTAATGAATATGGACGTGCAGACCAGGCGGCAGTTTGGATGTTACTTTCTAAACTTTACTTAAATGCTGAAGTTTATACCGGCGAAGATCACTATACGGAAGCTTTAGATTATTCTGAAAGAGTAATTAATGCTAATTATTCTTTAGCTGATGATTACCAAAAATTATTCCTTGCAGATAACGACTCTAACGGGGCACAATCTGAAGTAATCTTCCCTATCACTTTTGATGGACAGGAAACACAATCTTATGGTGGAATGGCATTTATTATTCACGCCTCAATTGGTGGAGATATGGATCCTGAAGCTTTTGGTGTAAGCAGTGGCTGGGCCGGACTTAGAACTACATCTGCCCTGGTAGATAAATTCCCCGATGGAGCAGATTCTGAAGATAACAGAGCACTATTTTTTACTGAAGGACAAACAAAAGAAATCGAGGATATTTCCAGCTTTAATGATGGTTTTGCAATTGCCAAATTCAAAAACGTAACTGTAAATGGAGAACAGGGATCTGATGATACCGGAGAATTTCCAGATACCGATTTCCCAATGTTTAGACTTGCAGATGCTTACTTAATGTATGCAGAAGCACACTTAAGAGGTGGCGGTGGTAGCCAGGCGGCTGCATTAGGTTATATGAACGAATTAAGAGAGCGAGCTGATGCCAATCAAATTGGTAGCTCAGACTTAAACCTGGACTTCATTCTAAGTGAGCGTGCCCGCGAATTATACTGGGAAGCTCATAGAAGAACAGACCTTATTAGGTTCAACCAATTTACTGAAAATGGAGTTTGGCCATGGAAAGGTAATGTTCCTCAAGGAGCCACTACCCAAAGCTATAGAGACCTAATGCCTATCCCGGCTTCAGATTTAGGAGTAAACACCAACTTAGAACAAAATCCAGAATATTAATTTTATAAAAGAATTAAAATGAAAAAATTTTCAATTTTATTTTTAGCATTTGTCGCGCTACTAAGTTTTAACGCGTGTACACAAGACGACGATATTGTGTTCGTTGCGCAACCAGACCCGGAAGGAATTCAATTTAGTAATTCTTTACAAAGCACTTATGTATTACAGTCTGCAAATCCTGATAATCTTGCCGAAAGATTTGTTTGGAATGAAGTAGACTTTCAAGCTCCTACCACGATCTCTTATGAGCTTCAGGGTTCAGTGAGTGAAGCTTTTGATAGTTATATGGTAATAGGAAGCACCGGTAGCAATAACCTTGGTGTAACAATTGGCCAGATGTTAGATCTTGCCGAGGAAGCAGGTTTAGATAACGATCCTGAAACCGAAATGCCAAACACAGGCACCGTTTATTTTAAAGTAAGTGCATTTGCCGGTGAAGGTGAAGGAAATGCTCTTGAAGAATTTTCTGAAATCGTAAATGTTAATATAGAACTTCCAGAAGGTGAAGAAGAAGAAATTGAAATACCTAAATTATATATGGTAGGTAGTTTTCAAGCAGCAGGAGGTTATGGTAGTGACTGGACCCCAGCAGACGGCGCTCCACTAGCAGCATCTGCAGCTGGTAAAACAGATTTTGAAGGATTTGTATTTGTGAATGTAGACACTCCTGAATTTAAATTCCTTCCTAGCAATGAAAAATGGGATGGTGATTATGGAGATGCTGGTGACACTAATGGTGTTTACACCGGAGTACTATTACAGGAAGAGGAATCTAATGCAGGTACTCCTGATGGTAAAGGTGGATACTACTTTGTAGAAGCAGACACTGAGAAAATGACCTACGACTTAACCGAAACTAATTGGGGTATAATCGGAAACGCTACTCCAACTGGATGGGATTCAGATACCGATATGGTTTATGATCCTGTAACCAAAGTATGGAGCATTACTTTAGACCTTACCGCACAGGAAGCTCCAGATAATGGTATTAAATTTAGAGCTAATGATGCTTGGGACTTTAATATTGGAGACACAGATGCTGACGGAACCATGGAATTTGGTGGAGATAACATAGGTATCCCTGAAAATGGAAACTACACGATCACATTAGATCTTAGTAACCCAAGAAATTACACCTACTCCATTACCAAGAATTAATAATTTGGCAAAAAAAGGCTATCCTCTGGGTAGCCTTTTTTTAAATCTTAAAAAGATGAAAAAAATAAAATTAATACTACCGGTATTTTTGGGGCTCGCCTTGAGCTTTACCTCCTGTTCCAAAGATGATGATCCCGTTGTGGACCCTGATGATGATGGTTCAGGAGAAATCCCTGTGGAACCAAATGAGCCGGAATTACTGGACCTTTCCCAATATTCCAGCGGGCAAAAAGTAATGATGCAAACTTTCTACTGGGATGTAGAACCTCGCTTTGAATGGTGGAATAACCTTTCAGATAAAGTTGAAGGCTGGGCAGAGGTCGGGATAGATAGAATATGGCTTCCCGTGGCTACCAAAGGTCAATCTGGTGGTTACTCTATGGGCTACGACCCTTCAGATTATTTCGACTTTGGAGAATACGATCAACACGGGACTGTTCCTACACGTTTTGGAACACGCGAAGAGCTGGAAAATCTTATTTCTAAATCTCACGATCTGGGCTTAGAGGTGATTGCAGATATCGTTCTAAACCATAATTCGGGCGGCGGCCTGGAATACAATCCATATCGCGAAAAGGACACCTATACCCTATTCAACGAAGAAAATGGAAACGCCTCGGGCATGTTCAATAGAAATTACGAACATTTTCATCCGAATGATGTGAGCCAAAGTGATGAGGGCGATCTTTTCTTTTCTGAACAGGATGTAGATCACGATTTTCCTTATGTACAGGACTGGTTGTGGAAGAATGAGAATTCTGTAGCTAAATATTACAAAAATGAAATGGGCTTTGACGGCTGGCGATTTGATTATGTAAAAGGTTTTGGAACCTGGGTGATCAAAGATTGGATGAACGAAGTTGGAGGATTTGCTGTTGGAGAAAATTTTGATGGAAATGCCGATGTTCTTGTAGACTGGGTTGATGCAACCGGAGTTTCAGCTTTCGATTTTGCTGCATTCTATAAAATGGAAGAAGCTTTTGATCGTTTTGACGACCTAAATTATTTAGATGGACATACACTTCGTAAGGTTAATCCAGACAAAGCAGTAACATTTGTAGCGAATCATGACACTGAAAAAGACGAAAATGAAGACAATCGCATCGCTACGGAAAATAAAATGAAGGCTTATGCCTATATTTTAACACACGATGGATATCCTACAATTTTCTACTCAGATTACGAAAACGAAGCTTTTAACGAAGAAATTAAACAGTTAATCGAGATTCATAACAGCCTGGCAATTGGCGATGTAGAGGTGATTCACGTAGATAAAGACGAATATATAATGAAAAGAGAAGGGAATGCTGAAAACCCCGGATTAATTCTATATATTAGCACCGGAAATTCTACCTTACGTAGAAACGTTCAAACTAATTGGAATAACGTTACCCTGTTAGATTACAGTGGCAACTCAACATACACCCCTACCTCCGATGAAAACGGAATGGTAACAATTGAAGCTCCGGCGAATGGATATTCAATATATTCCATAACAAAATAGGTTTTATTTTGAATTTTCATAGGTGTTAATTCAAAGACTGGCTGGTTGTTAATTCAACCAGCCTCTTTTTTTTTATAGCTATTCAATTTTTCTTTGACTATGCCTAAGCTAAGTATTGAATCAACCTGGTTTTTAATTTAATTTTTTAGAAAATAGAACTCTCGAAGTCTTCAATAACTGGGAGCTTTAAAATAGACCTAACAGGTCTCGGAGACCTGTTAGGTCTTGTTCTTAAAAAGTTTATTTCATAAGAAAAATACATATAATTTTTGATCTAAAATAACATTAAATCAACTTCTCTACTTCAGCTTCAGCAATTTACTCCTACACAAACTTTAATTCTCTTTTTTTACAAATTTGTCAACTTTCGAATGTTGATAAATTCATATTTAACTGATAGTAAGCTTATTAACAATTTTTGTTTGATAACTTTTATTAACAAGATTTTATATTCTTGTACTTCTTTGTCTATATTTACATCCCGCTTGAAACTATTACTAATCCAAAATCTAAAATTAATATGGGTGTGAACACTACTACCGCCGCTCCTAAGACTTATAGCCAGGATGAGGCTTTTAAAGCTTCGCTAGACTATTTTAAAGGAGATGATTTAGCCGCACGGGTGTGGGTAAATAAGTATGCGCTTAAAGATTCCGATGGGAATATTTATGAGCTTACGCCAAACGATATGCATCGTAGAATTGCAAAAGAAATATCCCGTGTAGAGCAACGCTACCCAAACCCAATGAGTGAAGATGAAGTTTTTGATCTAATTAAAGACTTTAAATATATTGTTCCTCAAGGTAGCCCAATGGCCGGTATAGGTAACCCTTACCAAATTGCTTCCCTTTCTAACTGTTTCGTAATTGGTAACGATGGTGATTCAGATTCTTATGGGGGGATCATGAAAATAGACCAGGAACAGGTTCAGCTTATGAAACGCCGTGGCGGTGTTGGGCATGACCTTTCCCACATTCGTCCAAAAGGTTCGGCGGTAAAAAACTCTGCCCTTACTTCTACAGGCATCGTTCCTTTTATGGAACGTTACTCCAACTCCACTCGTGAAGTTGCCCAGGATGGTCGTCGTGGTGCGCTTATGCTTTCGGTTTCTATTAATCATCCAGATTCTGAAGATTTTATAGACGCTAAAATGGAGCAGGGAAAAGTAACCGGCGCTAATGTTTCAGTGAGAATTGATGACGAATTTATGCGTTCGGTTAAAGAAGATCGCAATTACGTTCAGAAATATCCAATTTTTAGCGAAAACCCAACGAAATCTAAAGAGATCGAAGCTAATAAGCTTTGGAAAAAAATAGTACATAACGCCTGGAAATCGGCTGAACCGGGAATCCTTTTCTGGGATACTGTAATTAACGAATCGGTGCCAGATTGTTATGCAGATCTTGGTTACAAAACGGTTTCTACCAACCCATGTGGGGAGATTCCACTTTGTCCTTACGATTCTTGTAGATTGTTGGCTATAAACTTATTTTCTTATGTAGAAAATCCGTTTACTAAAGAGGCTTCTTTCAATTTCGAACTTTTCAAAAAACATATTGCCGCTGCACAGCGCATTATGGACGATATCATTGATCTTGAATTAGAGAAAATTGATGCGATTCTTGCTAAAATTGAAGCAGATCCTGAAGGTTCAGAAATTAAAGGTGTAGAATATAATCTTTGGAAAAATATTCAAACCAAAGCTAAGGAAGGTAGAAGAACCGGAATTGGCATCACTGCTGAAGGTGATATGCTTGCCGCTTTAGGTATTAAATACGGAAGTGATGAAGGTGTAGACTTTTCAGTAAAAATCCATAAACATATCGCTGTTGAAGCTTACAGAGCTTCAGTTTATGCAGCAAAAGAAAGAGGTGCTTTCGGAATATTTGATTCAGAAAGAGAAAAAGAAAATCCTTTTATTCTTCGACTTAAAGAGGCCGATGAGAAATTGTATTACGATATGCTGGAATACGGCCGCCGTAATATTGCTTTACTTACTATTGCCCCAACAGGAACTACTAGTTTAATGACGCAAACCAGCTCTGGAATTGAGCCGGTATTTATGCCAGTTTATAAGCGAAGAAGAAAGGTAAATCCTAACGATAAAGATTCCCGTGTAGATTTTGTAGATGAAGTTGGCGATTCCTGGGAAGAATACGTGGTTTTTCACCATAGATTTAAAGAATGGATGAAAGTTAACGGTCACGAAATAACCGACGATTATACTCAAGCCGACCTAGACAAGCTGGTTAAAGCCTCTCCTTACTATAAAGCTACTTCTAACGATGTTGACTGGTTGAGTAAAGTAAGAATGCAGGGAGCAGTACAAAAATGGGTAGATCACTCTATTAGTGTGACCATTAACTTACCAAACGATGCTACTGAAGAATTGGTAGGTCAACTATATTTAGAAGCCTGGCAGGCAGGTTGTAAAGGAGTTACCGTGTATCGTGATGGTTCTCGTTCTGGAGTTTTAATTTCTAACGAAGAGAAAAAAGAAGAGGCTGAAGAAGAAAACAATACAGCATTCCCAACTACGCGCCCACAAAGCTTAACCGCAGATGTGGTTCGTTTCCAGAATAACAAAGACAAATGGATTGCTTTTATTGGCTTAATAGACGATAGACCTTACGAGATCTTTACCGGTTTTGCCGATGATGAAGAAGGAATTCTGCTTCCACGCTGGGTGACTGAAGGAACTATTATTAAAGCCAGAAATGAAGATGGAACTTCCCGATACGATTTTCAATATGAAAACAAACGAGGTTACAAAACAACTATAGAAGGCTTATCGCATAAATTCAATCCGGAATACTGGAATTATGCCAAATTGATCTCAACGACGCTTAGACATGGGATGCCAATTGAAAAGGTAGTAGATTTAATAAGCAGTCTGCAGTTAGATAGCGAATCTATAAACACCTGGAAAAACGGAGTTGCCAGAGCACTAAAGCGCTTTATCGCCGATGGTACCGTTGCCAAAAAGCAAAAATGTACAAATTGTAATTCGTCTAATCTTATCTATCAGGAAGGCTGCCTTACCTGTCAGGATTGCGGTTCTTCCAAATGTGGATAGCATAGACTCTTGTTAGATTAGATAAAAAAGGCCTTTTGAAATTTCAAAAGGCCTTTTTGTTTTTTTGAAGGGAAATGCTTGAAAAGGAAGTTTTAAAAAATCCACTCGTCAAGCAGAACTTGTTTCAGACTTTATCCCGAATTCGCTTCGGGATTCTAGCATGAATTGATTATACTCATCCTATATCCTGAAGTAAACTATCTCGGGGCAAGCCCACGAGGCATTCTTTGGAAACAAATTTTTAATTTCAAGGCAAGCCCCGGGGTATTATACCCTTTGGCGGTGCCAATAAATTCAGGATGATGATTTACAAAACTTTCAGTCTGTCTTAAAAAATTCTTCTATTCCAAACTTACCGAAATAATCCCCATACCATGCGGATTTTTCAACTCATTATACATAAATTACACATCACAAATTTCAATAGCCTTTCTTAAAGATCTAATTTCATCTGGACTCGTAGGAATAAACTCTTGCGCTACAAAACCTTTAAAACCGGTTTCTACAATGGCTTTCATAATTGCGGGATAAAATAGTTCCTGAGTATCACCAATTTCATTTCTTCCGGGAACTCCAGCAGTATGGTAGTGATTAATATGTTTATGATGCTTTTTAATGCTGGCAATAATATCGCCTTCCATCACTTGCATATGATAAATATCAAAAAGTAATTTAAAATTTTCTACCCCCATTTCTTCAGCTAGTGCAACACCCCACTCGGTATGATCTGCCATATAATCTGGATGATCAACCTTGCTATTAAGTAGCTCCATAACCAAAGTTACATTTTTCTCTTTTGCGTAGTCAAGCAATGGCTTTAAACCTTTTGCACAGTTTTTAATTCCGGTTTCCTCATCCATACCATGACGGTTTCCAGAGAAAACAATTACATTCTTTATATTGTGCTTTGAGGCTTTATCTATTAAACCACGATATTTCTCCTGAAGTTTGCTATGATTTTTAGGTTCATTAAATCCATGTTCAATATTGGCAAAATCATCGGTAGCCATAGAACAGACTAATCCATATTTTTCAACTGTTTCCCATTCTGATGGTCTTAGAAGATCTATAGCCTTAATCCCCATATTGGAACATTTTTTTGCAAACTCCTCTAAGGGAATATCCTGAAAACACCAACGACAAACCGAGTGATTAATATTATTTTTTTTATTTGTTAGGAATGTGCTATTATCAATATAATTCATAGCGGCAAAAGAAGATGCTACGCCGCCAATACTCAAAACTCCCGATCCTATCGCGATACCTTTTAAAGCATCTCTTCTGGAAAACTTTTTACTCATAATTGTTGGTTTTTAGGTTCTTTAATCATTATAGGGATGAAAAAATAATACAGTTAGCATTTAATCTGTTGGGATTTGAATTATACCCTCACCTAATTGTAATCTACATACCATCTTTTACAATAAGAGTAAATTTTACAATTATAATTTAGAATAAAAATTTTTTAGCTTATTATTTTTTAATTTTTCTTAACATTTTCATAAATAGAAAAAATAAAGATTAGGCAATTTCAAAATTATATCCTGACTCTAGAAGTTCCTGATAATTTTTATAGTCAAATTTATAGAGGAAAGCTCCTCTTCTGGAAGTAGATTTATCTTTTTCATTCAGTTTAACAAGGACATTGAGGGATAAAACTTTCTTTCTGAAATTTCTTGAATCAAGTTCTTTTTGATAAATGGCCTCATAAAGCTGCTGAAGTTGAGGAATTGTAAATTTTTCTGGCAGCAATTCAAAACCAATTGGTTTATACCTGGCCTTACGCTTTAAGCGTTCCAGAGCATCTTTTACCATTTGATTGTGGTCTAAAACAAGTTCTGGTACTTCTTCAATTTCATACCAGTGTGCTCCGTGTTTCTCAACCAGTTCTTTATCGTACTCATCCAATCTAATCAGCGCATATTGACCTATAGATATTGAACGATAACCAGGATCCCTTTCAGCTTTCCCATAGCTTTTAAGTTCTTCCATAAACACATTTTCAAGACCCGTAATTTCTTTAAGCACACGTTTCGCTGCCTGGTCTACATTTTCAGTCAACTTAACAAAGCTTCCAATTAAAGACCAGGAACCCTTTAGAGGTTCTACCCTTCTTTTAAATATTAATAGCTTGAGCTTACCTTCATCAAAACCAAAGATTATACAATCAGTAGCGACATAGAATTTATCGTTCTTACTGTAAAAGTCCTTTTGAAGCCGATTCATTTATATTTTGGAAGTTTGAGTTTAAATCAATTATTTCTTAAAATTACAATTCAGAATTATAAAGTCATTCTTTTTAAATAAAAAAAGCCCGGAAAAACCGGGCTTTTATCTTTATTATTTTACCAGAATAAAGCGTAAAGCATTACTACAATTAATAGAATAGCAAAACTACCTATATTAAATGCAGGACCTGTTTTAAAGAGAGATCTGCTAAGCTCAATTCCTTTTTCATGATCTTTCCCTTTACTTTCAACCAAACTAATCACTATCATTAATACCATGGTTAATATCCAGGTAAGCATCATTTGGTGCATAAACGGAAGTGTTACAAATATAGGACTGTCTATCCATCCATTAGGTCCTATCTTAAAGAAAAGCGCGATTGGTATTGAAGCAAGCACACCAAATATTGCGGCTCTGTTTGTCGTCTTTTTCCAGAATAACCCAAGCATAAATACGGCAAGAATACCCGGGCTAACTACTCCGGTATATTCCTGAATATATTGAAATACCTGACCTAAATTCTTCAATTGTGGAGCAAGAATTACGGCAACTATTAAAGCAGCAGTTGCAGAAAGCCTTCCTACTTTTACCAGGTTTTTTTCTGTAGAATTCTTACCAAAATAGGGCTTATAGATATCCATGGTAAAAATAGTGGCTGTAGAGTTTAACATAGAGGCTACCGAAGAAACAATAGCTGCTGCAAGGGCTGCCAATACCAAACCTTTTAAACCTGCCGGCACAAATTCCTGAATAAGCCACGGTGCGGCATTATCATTTATAATATTTCCAGTTCCACTAAAGAAAGATTCATCGGTAAAATCCAGGGAAATAACACCCTCTGGGCTCGTATTCATCACGTAGGCGATAATCCCGGGAATAACTACAATTAACGGAACAATTAATTTTAAAAATCCAGCAAGGATAATTCCTTTTTGCGATTCTCTAAGACTTTTTGCCGCTAAAGTACGCTGAATAATATATTGATTAAAGCCCCAGTAATATAAGTTTGCTACCCATAAACCTCCAATAAGCACAGCAAGACCGGGAAGATCCCACCAGGCATCTTTACCATTTGGGGTAATAATTTCTCCTTTTTCAAGAATCATTGAAAACTTCTCAGGAACTTGTTCATATACAGATACCATTCCTGAAATAACCCCGCCATCTTCTGTTACATGAGATAAAGCGATAAATGTGGTAATTAAACCACCTATAATAAGTAATACTACTTGTACTACATCGGTCCAGGCGACAGCTGAAAGCCCTCCGTATAGAGAATAAGCTGCAGCAAAAAAAGCAAGTCCTAAAATTGCATATATAAATAAAGAACCATCACCGGTTCCCATAATCGTATCTAGTGCAGTGGCCCCAAGGTATAGTACCGAGGTTAGGTTCACGAACACAAAAAGACAGATCCAAAAGACCGCTAAAATGGTTTTTAAGTTTGACCCATACCTCACTTCTATAAATTCAGGGATAGTATATAAGCCTTTATCAATAAATATTGGCAGAAAGAATTTCCCTACCAATAGTAGAGTAATAGCAGCCATCCATTCATAGGAGGCAATAGCAAGACCAATAGCAAAGCCTGAGCCAGACATACCGATAAACTGTTCGGCAGAGATGTTTGCAGCTATTAGAGAGGCTCCAATTGCCCACCATGGCAAACTTTTATCTGCTAAAAAATAACCTTCAGAAGAATCTCCTTTTCCTCTTGAAACGTATAAACCTATGCCCACAATCAAAAGTGCATAAGCCCCGAAAATAATCTGATCTAATAATCCAAATTCCATAAAGTACGCTGTTAAAAACCCATAATTATCTGGGTGTTAAATTTAAGTTCCGAAAAAGTATTTGACAAGTTTAAGAGTGAAATTTAAACGTGTTATTTTGAGACTGAAAACCGATAATTTATTCTGTTATAATATTTTTCTCCCGGTTTTAAAACTGCGTCAGGGAAATTTCTAAAATTTGGAGCATCAGGGAAATTCTGAGCTTCCAAACATAGCGAAGGGTATTCTGCCGCAATTTGGGTATAATAATTTAGGTCATCAGGAAGATCTTCAGGAGCATAGGCTACCAGTGCTTTTTGATTTGTTTGTACTTCCATTTTTATTCCCGTTAACGGAGCAAAAAGTCTTGCGGCCACTTCATCTTCACCAGATTTTAATACAAAACTGTCATCAAGGCTTCGATTGCCGATTAGTTTACTTTCACTAAAATTCTTTGGATGCTTTTTAAGTTTCGTTAAATTCCCGGTTGGCATCAGGTTTTTATCAACCTCCAAAATCTTTTCAGCATTAATCTTTAAAAAATGGTCACTAATACTGCCTCCTCCATTGAGGTTAAAATAAGCATGATTGGTAAGGTTAATCACCGTTTTTTTATCTGTATGTGCCGAATATTCTATTTGTATTTCATTATCCTCTGTAAGGGTGTATTTCACCTCAACCTCAAGGTTTCCAGGATAATATTCTTCCCCATCCTTGCTTAAATAGGTTAAAGTAGCCGAAGGATTTGGAGCGGCAGTCTCCTCCTTAATTTCCCATACTTTATACTGAAAGCCTTCCTGGCCACCGTGCAAATGCACACCATTTTTTTCAAAGAGCTTGTAGGTAGTTTCATCCAACTTAAACTCTCCATTGGAAATCCTACCGGCATAACGGCCCACTGAAGCACCGAAACATTTATTATGTTCTTTATAAATCGAAGTAATAAATTCTTCTGCCCTGGGACTTACCACTACATTTACCATATTCCCAGTTTTGTCTTTTATCTTAAAACTTAGCACGGCTGCGCCATAGTTAAGAACATCGAGTTGGCTACCTTGATTATTCACAAGGCTTAGTGTTTTTAGATCTTCTTTTTTGATAATTTTCAATTTCTTTTATTTAAAGGGTTTCTTTAGAAATCCAGGCGTTTACTTTATCTGTTAAGATATTCAAAGGTAAGGCTCCATCCAGAAGAATCACATCATGAAACTCCCTAATATCAAAATCTTCACCCAGTTGCTCTTTAGCATACTCCCTAAGTTCTAAAATTTTATTCATTCCAATCTTATAAGCCGTTGCCTGGCCGGGCATAACAATATGCCGCTCCACCATTTTTATACAATCACTTTCAGCATTTGGCGTGTTTTCTTTATAATAGGCTATTCCTTCTTCGCGAGTCCATTTTTTAGCGTGAATCCCTGTATCTACTACCAGTCTGCAAGATCTCCAAAGCTCCATGGCCAATCTTCCAAAATCTGAATAAGGGTCTTTATAATAGCCTATTTCTTTTGGTAATAATTCACTGTAAAGCCCCCAACCTTCAACATACGCAGTATAAGAACTAAATTTCCTAAACTGTGGCACCTCCTCTAATTCCTGGGCTATAGCAATTTGCATATGATGCCCAGGGATGCCTTCATGATATGCCAAAGCCTCCATTTGATATTTAGGCATCGCAGACATATCGTATAAATTTGCATAATACGTTCCCGGCCTTGACCCATCTTTTGCAGGTTGCTGATAAAAGGCTTTTCCGGCATTTTTTTCCCTAAAAGGCTCTACAGCCTTTACTACTAATTCTGCTTCAGGTTTAGTTAAAAAAAGTCTATCTAAATCCACTTTCATCGTATTGATGATACTCCTGGCTTCTTTAAGGTATTTATTTCTTCCGGTAGAATCTTTGGCATAATAGAATTGTTCGTCTTTACGCATAAACTCAAAGAAATCCTGTAATGTTCCTTCAAAGCCAACAGCTTCCTTAATCTTTTCCATTTCAGCATGAATACGGGCAACCTCATTTAATCCAATTTCATGAATTTCATAAGCTGAAAGATTTGTTGTGGTTGTTCTTTTTAAAGCATTGGCATAAAACTCCTCACCTTTAGGGAACTTCCAGGCTCCTGCATTGGTATTTGCACGTTTTTGCTGAGTTTCCAAAAACACAATTAAATCATTATAGGCCGGTTTTACTTTTTTAATAAGCACAGTTTCGGCTTTAGAAATAAGATCCTTTTTTTGTTCTTCAGAAATTTCTAAATCGTTTATTTTCAATTTAAAATCCTCCAACAATGCACTATTCTCTGAAGATTTTCCAAAAGGCTTACCTTTAATTAGGTTTCTACTGGACTCCAAGACCCTATCAAAAACAAATCTTGGTGGCACAATGCCATTTTGTTCCCTTATTTTTAAATTCCCAATAACATCTTCCATTACTTTAGGAATCCCCTCTAACCTTGAAATGTAAGCTTTAGCATCACTTATTGAATCTATGCGGTGCATATTGATTAAAAAAGCAGGTAGCTCTGCATGATAGCCAAACATTTGGTTTACCGGATAATTGTAAAACCTATAATCATAATCTTCTAATTCATTTTCTTGCTTTTGAAGATACAAGTCATAACTTAAACGTGTTTCCTTATTTAAGCTTGAAACATCAATTTTCTTAAGTTCTTCCAGGCGCCTCTTTGCTTTATTACGGTCTTCTACATATTTTAAATGCGAAAAATCATCCCATTTGCCGTAGTTGTTTTTTTGTCCAAGCCGGGTTTGCATCATTGGTGACTCTGCAACATCTTTTTGAAACTCCTCCTCAAAATACTGGTTTAATTCAGCAGAATGTGCTTCAATTTCTTCTTCTGAATAACTTTCTTTTGTTTGATTACAGGAAATCACCAAAACAAGTAGACCTAAATAGAGAATTTTATAAAAAAATCTGATGCTCATAAGCTATTCTTTAAATACTGAAAATTCTATAGCAGAATCTCCAAAAATAGTGTGGGTTTGCTGCTGAAAATCTTTTTCTTCAGCTTTAAAAATATTAGGAACATAAGTCTGCGGATTTCTATCTATAAGAGGAAACCACGTGCTCTGTACCTGAATTTGCAATTTATGACCTTTTTTAAAAGTATGGTTAATATCCTGAAGGGTAATATTTACTGAAGTCTTCTTATTAGGCTCAAAAGGCTCCGGATTTTCAAAACTGTTTCTAAATCTTCCTCGCATCACTTCGCTACGTACCATCATATGATAATTATCCATATCTAAATGTTCCATGGTTTCTTCATAATCTTCGGCATCTGGAGGGTAAACGTCTATTACTTTTACCACCCAATCTGCTGCGGTTCCGGTAGTTGCCACATTTAAGCGCGCTTCAATTTCGCCGGTTAGTTTCATATCTTCTTCCAATACTTCAGTTTCAAACACCAAAACATCTGGTCTCCTGGCGGCAAAACGCTGATCACCTGTCATATATTCTCTCGGGGTAAAAACCGCTTTAATTTCATTATTATAAGAAACCGGTTTTGCAGGATCACTTATAAAGCTTTCTTTATTTTCGGTAGCTTCCTCGGTTAATTCCTGGTCATCACCAAGATAAAAAATCTTCTTTTCTATATTTTTTGGAGGCCAGGCTTCGTAGGAATTCCATTTTCTGGCTCCGGTATCGTAAACATAAGCTTCAGCAAGATCTACATCACCATCTCCGTCTCCTTTTAAAAAATGATTAAAAAAAGTGGTTTCAATATTTCTTTGGTAATCTTCAGAGATATCATCACCAAAATATACGTTTCCTACCGCCTGTCTTTTGGTTTGTCTTGCCCAATCGCCGTGGCTCCAGGGCCCAAAGACCATAATATTGTAGTTATCGCTGGTTTCTTCAATTTTCTTGTAAGTATTAAAAGGCCCGTAAAGATCTTCAGCATCAAACAAGCCACCAACAACCATTACCGCTGGCTCGATATCATCTAAATGCTGAATAATGCCGCGAGATTGCCAAAATTCATCATAATTAGGATGTTCCTTTAGCTGTTGCCAAAATACATTGTCTTCGCCATAATATTCATCCAAATTACTAAGAGGACCAACATCTAAAAAGAATTGATACTGGTCTTGCGTCCCTAGCCCGGGCAAATCATACCAGCTTTCTGTGGTTGGACCGGTCTTATCGTAGCCAAAAACCGCCGTTGCTCTCCAGTAACTCAATAAATAAGCACCATTATGATGAAAATCGTCAAAGAAAAAATCTCCAATTCCTGCCTGTGGTGAGGCAGCTTTTAAGGCCGGGTGCGCGTCTACTAAAGAAGCGACAGCGTAATGTCCGGGATAAGAAATTCCCCAGGTCCCTACTCTTCCGTTATTATTATCAACATTTTCAATAAGCCAGTCTATAGTATCATAAGTATCGCTGGATTCATCAAATTCATCTTGCTTTTTATTAGGGATTATTGCACGCATATTATCATATCTCCCTTCACTCATCCAACGGCCTCGCACATCCTGATAGACAATAATATTCCCTTCCTTCATTAAATATTCGTTAGGGCCAATAAGCGAGCGAAATTGATCTTCACCATACGGCCTGGAACTATATGGTGTGCGCTGCATTAAAATTGGGTATTCCTTAGAAGTATCTTTTGGAGAATAAATTGTAGTGTGCAGCTTTATACCGTCACGCATTGGGATAACTACTTCTGTTTTATTATAAAATTCTTTTACATCAAATTCTTCCTGCGCAAGAATCTGAACAGGTAAAAAACTAAAAAACAGAAGAATAGCACTAAAACGGAGTAATTTCATAGTAAAGGCAGGTTTTAAGCCCCCTAAGATAGAAATTACACCGATAAACCTAAAAGAATTTTACTCGATAATCGAGTTTTAAATGAATCAGGCCTTGTTTCTAAATTAAAGACAAATTCTAATTAATACCTTTTAAGTCTGCCAAGGAATAAATTCACGTAAATAATCCAGAATTAAATACTACTAACCTTAAGTTTTATTTCAATAATACTTCATCAGTAAATATCTCACGATTATGAAGTAATTTATTTCTCTGTTTCCTGAAACTTGGCAAGCCCCTCCTTTAACCAGTCCAGGTATTCTGAAACTTTTGGGGTGTAACCCACGGGCTCGTTAAGTAGATTTACCTGGTTATCTAAAAGCACATAGAAAGGCTGTGAATTATTCTTAAAGTTCAGGGTTTGAAAAGTTGCCCATTTATCGCCAATGGTTTTAATAGGTTTTATACCTCCCTTTGGTTTCATATAGTTGAATTGCGCTTCCTCCGGAAGTTCTTTTCTATCATCTACATAAAGAGAGATAAGGATATACTCCTCATTTAACACATCAAAAACTTCAGGATCACTCCACACCTGTTCTTCCATTTTCCGGCAATTCACGCAAGCCCAACCCGTAAAATCAAGAATTATGGGTTTGTTTTGCTGGCGTGCAGCTTCCAGGCCTTTATCCCAATCTTTATAAGCTTCCAAACCTAAAGGAGCTTCGGTGCCTTTATCGTAGATACTATAAAATAATGGTGGTGGAAAGCCGCTTAAAAGTTTAAGATTTGCTGCGGAAGTATTGGTTAAACCTGGAATTAAATAGAGAACAAAAAAGAAAGTAATCACCCCTACTCCAAATCTGGCTTTACTAATTCTCTTTTTAGGCCCATCATGCGGAAATCGAATAAGTCCGAATAAATAAGCCATAAGTCCCAAACCTACAAGGATCCATATTCCGAGGAAAATTTCACGTTTTAAAAACCCCCAATGCTCTACAAGATCGGCATTAGAAAGGAATTTAAAGGCCAGACCTAATTCTATAAAACCTAAAGTAACTTTCACCGTATTTAACCATCCCCCACTTTTTGGTAACGAATTTAACCAGTTGGGAAATAAAGCGAAAAGCGCAAAAGGAAGGGCCAGGGCAAGTCCAAAACCACCCATTCCCATAGATAGTTGCATTGCACCACCATCACTAGTAAGTGATCCTCCAAGTAGTGAGCCTAAAATAGGACCGGTACAGGAAAAAGAAACCAAAGCTAAAGTAAGGGCCATAAAAAAGATCCCTACAATACCTCCAACACTAGAAGCCTTATCGTCCATTTTATTGCTCCAGGAACTAGGTAATGTTATCTCGTAATATCCAAAAAAGGAGAAGGCAAAAATTATAAAAATGACAAAGAAAACAATGTTTAGCGTAACATTGGTTGAAATATTATTGAGTATTTCAGGGTTTACGCTGTCCAGTAAATGAAAAGGTAGACTAAGCAAAAGATAGATAGCAAATATAAAAACACCATACAATATGGCATTTACCAGGCCTTTTTGCTTGTTCTTAGCACCTTTAGTAAAAAAGGAAACCGTTAAAGGTATCATGGGAAAAACACAGGGAGTTAAAAGCGCAATTAAACCACCTACAAAACCAAGTAGAAAAATATTCAGGAAGTTATTACCTTCCTCCTCTTCCGGTGTGAATTTCTCCATGCCCGAAACATTAATATTTAATGCTGCGGTAAGTTCTTTATCTTTTTCTGAAATTTCCAAATTGGTAAAACCTTCGGTTATTTCGTTATCTTTAAGTGAAATATTGAAACGTTCGGTTTCCGGAGGCAAACATTTTTCATCATCACAAACAGAGAAATAGATCTCGGCAATAATTTGTGGGTTACTACCGGGTTGTGCTTTTATTTGCTGTGTAAAAACTGCTGTATCTTCAAAGTAAATAATATCTGCTTCAAAAACCTGGTCGTAAATAGGTGCTACATCAGGCTCTTTGGTCTCGCCAATTAATTCAAAACTTTCTTCTGCATTATTGTAAGAAAATGTAGTGGCAATTGGCGCGATATCAATATCGGCTTCTTTTTGTGAGTATAAATGCCAGCCTTCTTCCAGGGTTGCGGTAAAAATTAGGTTAAATATACTATCGTTTTCTTTTTCAACCTCAGCCTCCCAGGTAATAGGATCGTCCATTTGGAAGTCTTCGCTCCCATCATTAAAATATTGCGCCTGTAATTGAAGAAATGGAATAAAAAGTAAGAGCAGACTCGACAGATATTTCATAAACTGAATGTAATTTTTATTATTTTCTGATTGGGTAAAGTTATTGAAAACCTTCTATCGGCTCGCTGATTTATCACCCAAACAATTTTTTCGCCAGAGCACAGCAACCAGCTGTTTTCTTTATCGGGCAAAGATAATTTTTTGTCTTTAAAGAAGTCGCTTAACTTCTTTTTTCCTTTCATTCCAAAAGGATAAAATATATCGCCTTTTTGCCATTTTCTCACCTTAAGCGGAAACTCAAGTTTCCCGGGATCTACATAAATGCAATTTGAAGTTTTTTCGTGTATATCATCTACTGCTAAAAATGAAAAAGTTCCCATTGGCAGCATTGCAAAGTCTTCATTTTTGGCGATTTCGTAAACTTTATCTTCGGTTTCATCAATTTCTGTAAGCAACAAATAATCTCTGTCTTTTACTAACCTGTGTGAAGTAGAAAAAACCATTTTTCCCGGTTGTGCATCTAATAAATGATAAACATCGTTCCATTCGGTAAAGCCAAAAGATTTTAGTAATTGATATAAAATAGCTGAAGTATTTGGTACTTTTTTTAGGTAATTTATATCCAGGCTATATCCGTAAGCTGTTTTTCCAATAATTTTTGGATAGAGCAAACTCAAATAATCCTCTATTAGTTCTTCATTTTCTTTTAAATGTGATTGGGTTTTTAAAAAAGTTTCTAAAAACTGAGGATTTATTTCTTCAAAAACAGGTACAATCTCGTGCCTTATTTTATTCCGAAGATATTTGGTAGAAGCATTAGTGCTATCTTCCTGCCAGGGAATATTATTTTCTTCGGCATAGGCTAAAATTTCTTTTCGGGAAAAATTCAATAAAGGTCTTATTATATAATTGCTATCGGCATTTATTCCGCTCAAACCTTCCAAACCGGTTCCTCTAATTAAATTAATAAAGAAGGTTTCCAGGCTATCATTTGCATGATGTGCGGTTAAGGTAAAGTCAAATTGATGTTTAATGCGTAGCGTTTCAAACCAATTATACCTAAGCTCACGCGCCGCCATTTGAGTTGACAAACCATTGTCTTTCGCGTATTTTTCGGTATCAAAATTCTCTATAAAAAGCGCTACTTTAAGGTTTTTTGCGAGAGCTGCAACAAAATCTTCATCGGCATCACTTTCCTCGTCTCGAAGGTTGAAATTACAATGCGCCAGGCTAAAATCCAGTTTAGCCGTATTGCATAGATGGGTAAGAACCACGCTATCTAAGCCACCGCTTACTGCAATTAAAATTTTACTATTGCACAAATAAGGATACTGCGATTTAATCTCGTTTTTAAAGGCTTTTTCCATAGAAAATCAAAGATACGAAATAAGCCCCTCCTAAATCCTCCCCGATAGGGAGGACTTTAAGTATAAGATTTTTCGTAAAAATCAAGTGAATTTCGATTTATCCATTCAAGGATTTGCTCTCTTCCCTTATGAAAGGGCTTGCGAATGGCTATTTTCTAAAGCTCGCCTCATTGCGACTGCTTTTAGCAGGCATTCTTCATATTCTTTTTCGGGATTTGAGCCTGCAGTGATGGCTCCTCCAACCGAAAAAGAAACATATTTATTAGCCGAATTATATAAAATACTGCGTATCACCACGTTGAAATCAAAATCGCCATTTGGGGAGAAATAGCCCACTGCTCCGCTGTAAAGTCCGCGTTTTGTCTCTTCCAATTCCTCTATGATTTTCATTGCTGAAATTTTTGGAGCGCCGGTCATACTTCCCATAGGGAATGTGGCCCGCAAAGCTTCTACCGGAGGAATTCCCTCATCCAGTTCGGCAGAAATGGTAGAGATCATTTGATGCACTTGTTTAAAAGAATAAACTTTACAAAGTTCATCTACATTTACACTAGCCTTCTTAGCAATTTTAGAAAGGTCGTTTCGCACCAGGTCTACAATCATCACGTTTTCAGATTGCTCCTTTGGATCTTTTGAAAGCTCCTCCGCAATTTCGATATCTTCATCGGGGTTTTGCGAGCGTCTGGCTGTTCCCTTTATAGGCTGGGAAATTAATTTTGAGCCAGATTTTTTTAAATAACGTTCCGGTGAAGCTGAAAGCAAATAATGCTCCTCCAATTTAAGGAAAGTAGCAAATGGAGGACCGGAGATTTCATTGAGATCCTGAAAAACTCTAAAAAGCTCAATCTCCCTATTTTCAGCAAAAAACTCCTGGCAAAAATTAGCTTCATAAATATCGCCACGCTGAATGTAAGCGAGCATTTTTTCGACTTTTTTAAGGTATTCTTCTTTAGAAATTCGGGCTTGTATCTTCTGTTTTGAGTTCTCGGTTTTTGGTTCTCGTTTGTCAGTTGTGAGTTCTCGGTTGTGAGTTATAGGTTTTGAGTTAACTGTTCTTTCTAAGCTTTTAATTTCATTAAAATCCTCTTCAATTTCATCATCCAGCATTTTTAAATATCGCATTTCCAATTGATCGCCCTTCAGCAAAAATAATTTTTGGGGCTGAAAAAAATACAGGTCCGGGAAGTCCAATCCGTCGTAGTTTTCAGATGAAAGTCTTTCCACATCATTTTTAAGATCGTAAGACAAATAGCCGAAAATCCAATCTTTAGTAGTTTGCTGATATTCCTGAAGCTTAGCAAAAGCCTGGTGATAATCGGTTTTTATAGCGGTAAATGCGCCTACAGCTAGCAGAGCATCAAATTCGCCGTAATCCTGTTGATAATTATTACTATCCAGCCATGCAATTTCCTCAAATTGCATGCTCCATTGCAAAAGTTGCTGTTTAAATTTTAAAGGATCCTCTAAAGTATACGTAGTTTTTGTGCGCACCTCGCTTTTAATTTGGAGCACAAAGGTAGAAACAATTTGACGTAGTGCCTATTTTAATTCTGCTGCTATTTACCTTAAAAATCTTTTCGAAAATCCGGGTTTGTGAAATTGGGGGAAATGCTTCTTGTATTTCTGATAAAAAAATCTTAATTATACAAAATTCGCTTTAACGCGAGATTTTAAGATTAAGAGCCAAATATTCCCGATGTTTACAGATACAGAAAAACTTACTTTAGCCGATATAGAAAATCTTGATTTCACTACTGTTATCTGGGTTGTAGCCCCACTAATGTTCTTTTTTGTTTTACTTGAATTTCTAATTGGAAGAAAAAAATACAAAAACCTTTATTCGGGAAAAGATTTTCTAGCCTCCACAGCTATTGGTATTGGTAATTTAATCCTGAACGGGTTTATGAAAATAGGAGTCTTTATGGTTTTCCTTTTCTTTTTCAATTTGGCGCCTTTTAAAATACCCCATACCTGGTGGTCTTATGTTTTGTGTTTAATATTATTAGATTTTAGCAGGTATTGGGCGCATAGATTTGCCCACGAACAACGTTTTTGGTGGTCTACACACGTTGTGCACCATTCTTCTGAACATTATAATTTATCAACTTCTTTTAGATTGTCCTGGACTCAGAATTTAAAAATAATCTTCTTTTTACCGGTAGTTTTGTTGGGCTTCCATCCTTTAGTATTTTTTATTGTACATCAACTGGAAGTGCTGTATCAATTTTGGATTCACACCGAATTGATAAAAAAATTACCACGACCAATTGAATATATTTTTACCACGCCCTCGCATCACCGGGTACACCATTCGGTAAATGAAAGGTATCTGGATAAAAATTATGGTTCAACGTTTATATTCTGGGATCGTATTTTTGGAACTTTCCAGGAAGAAGATGAAAAACCCCGTTATGGTATTACCAAACCGGTAAACTCCTACAATCCCTTTTTCCTCGTTTTCCACGAGTGGATTGAGGTAGGAAAAGATATATGGAAGGCAAAATCACTAAAAGAAGCCTGGATTATTTTATTTGGAAGTCCCGTAGATAAGCATAAAGCAGATATGGGGATAACCGGAAAAACCGAAACCGAACTAAGCAACATAGGTAAGGCCAACGAAGAGTTTAGTCCTAAAGTAAAGAAAGCGAATTAAACTGATTTTCCGGATTCCAATTGATGGGAAAAAGTAGTTAACACATCTTCTATTCCCATATCCAACACTTCATTTAGCATCTTCCCATCCTTAAAATTATCGTTAAAAGAGGGCAGACTAAAACTTTCTATAATCTCACCGCCAAATCTTGGTAAAACTCCTTTGGTATATTCTAAAGCCGATGCGGCACCACGCTTGCCGGGAGAAGTACTTATCAATAAAATCTTTTTCCCCTCAAGAAAATTTCGGTCTAATCGGGAAAGCCAGTCGATTATATTTTTGAAATAGGCTGAAACAGTGCCGTTATGTTCATTTACCGCAATTATCAAGGCATCGTACTCATGAATGATCTTATTAATTATTTTAGCACTTACAGGAATACCTTTTTCTATTTCCCTATCGGCGCTATAAATTGGTAATTCATATTGGGTAAACTCCTGAATTTTCACTTCATGTCCCTGGATTCTATTGGCAACGTGTGTTAATAGCTGAAAATTAATGGAGGTGCTACTATTAGAACCGGCAAAGGCAAGGATCTTTTTCATTTAAATGATTTTTATCAAAAATACCGAAATAAATGAAATGATTCCTTATTGATAGAATTGAATAACTTGTGAACGTTTATTTTTTCTTAGTTTGTAATTTATCTTCACCCTGAACTCCTTTGAGAGCCTGCTCCGATTTCTATCCAAGGTCTAAGTTGAGTTTTACATTTATTTATCTTAGATCCTGAAACAAGTCATGCATGACGGTTTTTGAAAATAAAATAATTCAGAACCTTTAAAGATTATTTTTTCATCCTGCGACGGGATTAGTTCAACTAACTAATTTAAAATTGCCCGAGGCAAAAAAAGCAGAGGTATTTGAGATCCCGCCCTGCGGCGGGATTAGTTCAACTAACTAATTTAAAATTGCCATGAGCAATTTTAAATTAGAGTTTCACTAACTTTGCCAATTCATAAAAACTTCATTTAGTGACTTTTCAAGATTTAAATATTACCACTCCCCTACGCAATGCGCTAGAAGATATTGGCATTAACACACCTACACCTATTCAGGAGGAATCTTTTTCTACAATTATGTCTGGGAAAGATATGGTGGGGATCGCGCAAACCGGTACCGGCAAAACCTTTGCCTATATGCTTCCAATATTACGAATGCTTAAATATTCGGAACAGAAAAATCCGCGGGTCTTGGTTTTGGTACCTACACGGGAACTTGTAGTACAGGTTGTTGAAGAGATTGAAAAGCTAACTGCTTATATGAATGTTCGTATCACCGGAATTTACGGTGGTGTAAATATGAATACCCAACACCAATCGCTTTTGCAGGGCCAGGATATTGTGGTAGCAACACCGGGAAGATTATACGATCTTGTGCTTAGGCGAGCGCTTCAGTTAAAATCTATTCAAAAATTAGTAATAGATGAGGTAGATGTGATGTTAGACCTGGGCTTTAAATTTCAGATCAATAATATCTTTGAATTACTTCCTACAAACAGACAAAATGTTATGTTTTCGGCAACAATTACCGAAAATGTTGAAAATTTAATCGAGGCTAATTTTAAAAGTCCGCAAACTATTTCTGTAGCCGCCAGCGGAACACCACTCGATAATATTAAACAAACCGGGTATAAGATCCCGAATTTCTATACGAAGGTAAATTTGCTAAAGCATATTTTAACCGATAAAGAAACCTACTCCAAGGTTCTCATCTTTGTGGCTTATAAACGAATGGCCGACAGACTTTACGCGGAATTAGAACAGTATTTCCAGGATGAGTGCACGGTGATTCATTCCAATAAAACCCAAAATTATCGTTTACGCAGTATCAAACAATTTGGCAGCGGATTTTGCCGAATTTTAGTCGCAACCGATGTTATGGCGCGAGGTCTTGACATTGAATCGGTAAGCCACGTGATTAATTTTGACACCCCTAAATATCCTGAAAATTATATGCACCGAATTGGCCGTACCGGAAGGGCCGAAAAAGAGGGGAATTCGATATTAATGACTACCGAAGCTGAAATGGAATATTTGGAAAAAATTGAAGCTTTAATGAAGATGGAAGTTCCGCAAAGGGAATTACCGGCTGAAATTGAAATTTCTTCAGAATTAATTCCGGAAGAGCAACCTAAGGTTTTTGAAATAAATAACCCGGGGAAAAATAAAGATGAAAACGCTCCCGGTCCCGCTTTTCACGAAAAAAAGGAAAAAAACAGGAAAGAGAATCTTGGCGGATCTTACCGAAGGGAAATTGCCAAAAAGTATAAAAAGCCAAAAACCCGTGGCGATAAAAATGCGAACAGAAGAAAGAAAAAATAATTTTTGAAATGCACGAATTACAGAACGAATTCTTAAGTATAAAGATAAATGCCGTTGGCGCTGAATTGTCCAGCCTTAAAAATCTGGAAACCGGTGTTGAACATATATGGCAGGGAAATCCAGAATTCTGGACGGGCCAGGCGCCTAATTTATTTCCGGTAATTGGTATTTTAAAAGAGGGGAAGTTTATCTTTGAGAACAAAGAATATGCTATGCCTAAACACGGTTTTGTAAGGCATAATGAGCACATTCGGTTAAAAGAAAAAACAGCGGATAAATTGGTTTTTCAATTGGATTATTCTGCAGAAACGCTGGAGATCTATCCTTTTAAATTCAGTTTTAAAATTTCTTTTCAATTAATCGGGAAATCGCTTACTGTGCATCATCAAGTTTTTAATTTAGACGATAAACCTCTATATTTTTCATTAGGCGGGCATCCTGCATTTAATGCTCCACTAAGCAGCAATGAAGTCTACGAAGACTATTTTCTTGAATTTGATAGAAAAATGGATCTCAGAACTTATATTTTAAGTGAAGACGGACTGGTTAGCGATTCTACTGAAGGAATATTAGATAACGAAGATAAAATTAGATTACATAAAGAGCTTTTCGCTAATGATGCATTGATTTTTAAAAATATTCCATCTAAAAAAGTTGCGTTAAAAAGTAAAAACTCAGGTACGGTTCTAAGTGTAGCATATAAAGATTTTAAAAATTTAGGGGTTTGGGCAAAACCGGGAGCACCTTATGTATGCATTGAACCCTGGTTGGGAATTGCCGATGTAGAGGGCACTGATCAAAACTTAAAGACTAAAGAAGGGATTGAAACACTGGCAGCAGGAAAAGATTTTCAGGCAGCCTATACAATTGACATTAATTAAAAAGAGAAAATCCCGCTAATTAGCGGGATTTTTATTTAAAACATTCATCAAGTTCTGTTCTTTTTCTTAGCGGCTTTAGCAGCGCGCTTTTCCTTTAAACTCAAAACCGGCTCCTTCCTGGCCGAATTCTTTGAGGGTGATTTTTCTTTTGCCATAATCTTTTAAGATTTTAAAATTAACCAGATAAAGATAGTAAAAGAAAGTGTTCAAAAAGCATTTTTAATCTTCACTTCATAGTTTATTTTATGATTGCGTAAGAATCCATATTTTAACTACAATCCACTGATTAAGAGGTGTATATAAATTTGTGAATATCTATTGATTATTTTACACAGGAGACTTGTTATAAACCCTATTTTTGAATCCCTAAATAATAAAGATATGAGCGTAACTTGGTTTGAATGTAAGGTGAAATACAAAAAAACACACGAAACAGGAGAGCAAAAAATGACTACAGATACCTACCTTCTTGATGCAGTATCTTTTACAGAAGCAGAAGCGAGGATCACCGAGGAAATGACGGCTTATACCAGTGAGGATTTCAGGATTATGAATATAAAAGTTGCCAATTTCTCAGAAGTTCATCCTTTTGAGAATTCAGACCGATGGTTTAAATCAAAAGTTTCCCTGGTCGCTATGGATGAAGAAAGCGGAAAGGAAAAAAAGACCAATATTTATTTACTTGTTCAGGCTAACGATGTAAAAGAGGCTTTTGAAAATACTACCACGGCTATGGAAGAAACTATGGGCGATTATAATATTCCATCCATTACAGAATCTCCAATTCTTGATGTATTCCCATATTTTACCGGTGAAGAAGAACAATTAGAAAAATTTAATGTTCTTGATTCAGATGAAACTCAAAAGGAAAAAGTTTCAGAAGAAACGGAAGCCCAGGAAGTTTAAGGACTCAAGATTAATTCATTTTAATACCATAGAAGGGTTTGACTTTAGCGTTGAGCCCTTTTTTTATTCATAGGGAATACATCCACATCCAAACTCAATAATTACTTTATTCCTAAGATTCGGGAATGGGGCAAGATTGAACGTTTAAACGTAGAAAAAATCCCCAGTTTTCTTCTGAAGCTTCTAATGTAAGTCTCTTTATAAGCATTTTAATTAGTTGGTATGTAGATTGCTAAGCTTGTCACTTAGTAGTCTCAAAGGAATAACCTAAGCTTTTGAGATCAAATAATAAAAGACATTAAAATGAAAAGTAATAAAATAGCTTCAGATCAATCAGTTCCTTCTGCTAATAAACCTTCCGTTAAGGATCAAAAGAATAAGTCCAGGGATCTAAGAGGAATAATAGTACGTGCCAGTAGCCTTGCCTTGCTTTTTGGTGCCGCATATCTCGTATATGTTTTGCAAGGTGACTTCACCAGATATAACCTCAACGGTCTCGATTCAACCTGGGAATTAGCATTTTTAGCAGTTACTGGTTCTTTACTTTTATTTAGAGCCGGATTCTTTTTCTATAATCTTTACCTCTACCTTAGGTATAAACCAATTAATTCTGTAAGCAATAAAGAACTACCAACCTGTACGGTAATAGTTCCCGCTTACAATGAAGGAAAACAGGTTTGGGCAACGCTTAAAAGCCTGGCTAAAAGTGATTATCCCAGTCATAAAATACAGCTACTCGCCATAGATGACGGAAGTAAAGATGACACCTGGGATTGGATGCTAAAGGCTAAAAAGGAGCTTGGAGATCAATTGAACATCTACCAGCAACCAGAAAACAAAGGAAAAAGACACGCGCTTTACCGAGGCTTCAATTTAAGTACCGGAGAGGTTCTAGTAACCGTAGATAGTGATTCTGAAGTTACTAAAGATACGCTGCGCAACCTGGTAAGCCCTTTTGTAGTTAATGAAAAATGCGGCGCTGTTGCAGGAAACATTCGTGTGCTTAACAACGAAAAAAAGGCTATGCTGCCTAAGATGCTGGATGTGAGCTTTGTGCTTAGTTTCGAATTTATTCGTTCGGCAGAAAGTAGCCTGGAATCGGTGCTTTGTACCCCTGGTGCACTTGCGGCTTACAGGAAGAAGGCTGTTTTTGGTTGCCTGGAAGAATGGATTAACCAGACTTTTATGGGCAAGGCTTCAGATATCGGCGAAGATCGTGCAATGACTAATATGATCCTTAAACAGGGTTATCACGTACTTTTCCAAAGAAATGCTTTCGCTTATACCAATGTACCTGAAAAATACACCGGACTTTATAAAATGTTTATCAGGTGGGGAAGAAGTAACGTTCGTGAGAATATTTCGATGGCAAAATATGTTTTCACAGATTTCAGGGAAAGCTCTAAAGCCGGATCTCGACTTCTGTTCATCAACCAGGTATTGAAATTAGTAATGAGTTATCCAACAATCTTGATGATGCTTTTCTTCATCTCTATGGATCCAATTTTATTCTTAAGTTCAACCTTATTCAGTATTCTGATATGGTCTAGTTTCCCGGTACTTTTCTATGCGAAGAGATATAATTTATCGGAATCTTTCTGGGCGTATTCCTATAGTATACTTTATACTTTTGGTTTATTCTGGATCACTCCATACGCCATTGCCACCGCAAGCAAAAGAGGTTGGCTTACCCGTGGATAATCACAAAAGATTAAAAATTTAAAAGAAAAAAGGGAACCGAAAGGCTTCCTTTTTTTATTGAAGTAAACTACTTCGGAGCAAGCTCTCGAACATTATGATCAAAAATACAATTTGATTTCGAGGCAAATCTCGGAGCATTTAATCTCGATTAACGAGTAAAATGATAAAATTCCGATAACCGGATACTGATTCTCTATTTTCTAAAAATATATTTAAATCTCAAACGTGATTATTTAAGCTTCTTCTGATTTTTTAATCTCATCGATTTGCTTTAAAACCTCATTTGCTTCATACATTTTTTCATCACTTTTACTACGATTAGTGGTAGAAAGTTGATGTGCTTCTTCCAGAAGTTTCTTGTATTTCACTTCCAGTTTTTCAACTTTTGACTTTTTTTTGAATAATCCGAACATCTCTTTTTTACTTAAATATATTACAAACATTAAAGCAAAGAAGAAAATTCACATTAATTAACCATTGTTTTAGCCCTTTTTACTCCGAGGAAATTTGAAAAGTATTCCCTATGAGAAAGCAAATATTTTGGGATATATTCAATTTTAATTGCGATTATTCCCTCAACAACTTTTTCCATACTCTAAGCATCCTTAGTTTTGCTTGTTGCTGAACTAAAAAAGAAATTACTAGCTAAGGGGAGATTAATAATATGCTTTGTTTTCCATAAAACTCATTTTAAGCTGTTATAGTCTGTCTATATTTATTAAAAAAGAGAAACAATAAGCCTTTATGCACATAATTAATGCCCATCAAAATAATCTTAAAAATATTGATCTTAGCATTCCTAAAAATCAATTAATAGTAGTGACGGGTCTATCGGGCTCCGGGAAATCCTCCCTCGCTATGGGCGTTATTGCTAACGAAGGTTATCGCTATTTTTTAGAGAGCCTACCTGCTTACAATCAACAAAACAGTCAGTTAATCCCTACTGCTGAAGTAGATGATATAAAGGAGCTCCCTCCAGTTATTAAGGTAGAGCAATCTAAACGTTTCCAATCTATCAATACCACTTTTGGTACGCTCTCTGAACTTACTTCTGTATTCAGAATTTTATTTGCCCGCTATTCGGCTGCTGAAACAATGAGTAAGTCGCTATTCTCTTTTAATCACCCTAGAGGAGCCTGCGAGGTATGTCGTGGAATTGGAAAAGCAGAATATATTGACCTTGATAAATTAGTAGGGGATGAAAATAAGACGCTTAGAGAAGGGGCCATTACCACTACCCTGCCTAATGGCTATATCGTCTATTCCCAAATAACCGTAGAGGAATTAAATAAAGTGTGTGAGGCGCACGGCTTTAATGTAGATATACCATGGAAGGAACTCACAGCGGAACAACAGGATGTGGTTCTAAATGGCAGTGATCGCCTCAAAGTATTTTTTGGGAAGCACGGCCTGGAGTCCAGGCTTAGATGGAAAGGAATTAAAGCCAAACCTCGTGAAGAAGGATTCTATAAAGGAATGCTTCCTATTATGCAGGATATTTTAAGACGTGATAGAAATCCCAATATCTTAAAATTTGCCAGCTCTAAAATTTGCCCTAGTTGTAAAGGTGCGCGCATTAAAGCAGAACATTTAAAATATAAGTGGAAAGGACTCAATTTTCAAGACTGGATGGAGCTTTCCTTAATAGAATTATATGCAAAACTGAAGTCTCAGCAATTCACAGCCGGAGAGCAAGTTTTGGTAGATAAGATCTGTACCCAATTATATGATTTGATTCGTCTGGGTATGGAAGAATACCAGCTAAGCACGCCAAGTATGGAGATTTCCTCTGGTGATGGGCAAAGAATCAAACTCATCAATCAGGTAAATAGTAAGCTACAAGGTATTTTGTATGTATTCGATGAACCTTCTATCGGTTTGCCTGCAGCCTATCAAAAGTATTTACTTCATATTCTTAACCGACTGATTCGCCGGGGAAATACGGTTATGGTGGTGGAGCACGACTTAGATTTTATAAAGTCGGCAGATTGGGTAGTAGAATTAGGCCCTGAAGCTGGGATACACGGCGGCGAAGTGGTTTTTAACGGCCCCATTAATAATTTTCTAAAAGCAAAAGACCTAAGCAGCCCAACTTTAGCGGCATTAAAGGAAGCAGGGAATAACAAAACACCTAAAATCCAACCTAAAAAAGTGTCGGCTGAATCTTTTCAACCCGGCAAAATGGAGCTGACAGCGGTGAGCCGCAAAACTCCTCAAATTATTGAAAGCATCAGCCAGTTTTGTAAAAAGGAAGATCTAAATCTTCTTACTGTAAACGATCAACCTATAGGTAAAACGCCCCGAAGTAATCCGGCTACTTATACAGGTTTAGCAGATAAAATAAGGGATCTACTCGCAAAAACTCCTGAAGCGAAAACTTCGAATTTAGCCAAAGGAGCCTTTTCTTTTAACAATAAAACCGGTAGATGTGAAGCCTGTGAAGGGGCTGGCGTAATCACCCTCTCCATGAGTGCACTAGGCAGTATCAACCAGGTTTGTCCTACCTGTAATGGCAAACGTTTTAAACCAGAAGTACTTCGCGTTCATTGGAATAAAAAAAATATTGCAGATCTCTATAATCTAAGCATAGAAGAAGCTTTTGATTTCTTTTCTGAGGAAAAGAAAATCAAAGAAATACTGTCTTTAATGCTGCAATTAGGACTTGGCTATATCAAACTGGGGCAGCCCTCCAATACCTTGTCCGGTGGAGAAGCGCAGCGTATTAAACTCACTAAGCATTTCGCCAAGAAATCAAAAAAGACGCTCCTCCTACTTGAAGAACCCAGTATAGGATTGCATCAACAAAATGTGAGTCAGTTGCTAGATGCATTGCACCAACTTAAGCAACAAACTGCAGGCATTATCTGCTTTGAAAATCATTCACTTTTTCAATCTCAATGTGATACCTTAGTAGATAATTCGCTGAAGGTTCAACCTATTAAAGTGAAAGAAGAGCCCGTACAGCAAAGGGATAAAATTTCCATTCAGGGTGCGCGTACGCATTCTCTAAAAGATCTCAATTTAGATTTGCCAAAGCACCAATTAACCGTGGTGACGGGAATTTCCGGATCCGGGAAATCTTCATTGGTAATTGATACGCTGCATGGCTTTGGGCTACAGGAAATGACTAAACAATTTTCAAGTTATCAGCAATCTAGAGTGGGTGTGAATTTTCAGTTGGAGGTTAGTCATATTGAAGGGCTTACTCCTACTATTTGTATCACCCGAAAGCAAAAGAATTATTCTCAACGCTCAGATATTGCAAAGCAAACGGGAATTGATAAAATTTTGCGCTTTGCCTTTTCCAGAAAGGCACAGTACGAAGGAAAGGAATTATCGGCCAGTCATTTTTCAAACAATCACGAATTAGGAAAATGTGCGGTTTGTGAAGGTATTGGGCAAGAACTACTCCCCGACCTCAACAAACTTATACTGGATGAGAATAAAAGCATTACCAACGGACTCTTTGCTCATAATAAAGTATTAGGGTATTACGGCGATCCGTCAGGAAAGCATATGGCGATCTTAAAAAAAGTTGGTAAAGAACATGAATTTAACCTGGAAACCCCTTTTAAAGAGCTGAGCGACTCACAAAAAGGAATTTTACTTAACGGAGCGGGTGAAAAAGTATGGAAAGCCAACTGGTTGTACAAAACTAAAACAAGGGAAGGTACACAAGCCTTAAGTATGAAGTGGGAAGGCCTTTACCATTACTTACAAGACGAGTATTTCAAAACCCGAAAGAATAAAAATATAAGTCAGCTAACTGCGCTATTTTCAAATAGAGAATGCAGCCATTGCAAGGGCAGTGGATTAAAACCGGAACGATTGGCTTTTCAAATAGCGGACAAATCTATTCATGACATTAAATCAATGGATTTTAAAGCGCTTGGCCAGTGGCTAGCCGAAAATTCCACCGGGAAAAATATTGATGGAAAACTACTTACCAAGATTGAACCTCATTTAATCAACACTATTGTTAGAGCTAAGCAATTACACATTGACCACTTGCAACTAAACCGAAAATCGCCTACACTTTCGGGTGGAGAAAATCAAAGGGTAGAACTTATCAAACAATTAAACAGTCCGCTTAAAGGCATCACCTATTTGCTAGATGAGCCTTCAGCAGGCTTATCTAATGATAATATTCCGGACCTGATTCAAATCCTTAAAGAGCTTATTGAAAAAGGAAATACAGTTGTGGTCATTGAACATAATAAAGCCATTATACACGAAGCAGATCATATAGTGCAAATTGGTCCTAAAGCGGGAAAATTAGGTGGCTATATCACTTATCAAGGCAGCACCGAAGGTTTATTACAACAAGCCGATTGCCATCCATTTCTGAAAGCGCCTACCCAAGCGGTGGAACTTAAACAGGGGAAAGAGCACATTACTATTAATAAGCTAGCCAGGCATACTTTGGTAAGGGATTCATTATCCCTGCCTATTGGGGGCATTACTGCACTAACAGGAAAATCTGGTATAGGGAAAACCACCCTGGTGAAAGATATCCTGGTGCCCAGTATTGAAACCGGCCAGCCGGTGAATTGTAAGAGCATAGACTTTCCTGAAAATTATACAGGCGCTCATTATTTTGAGCCTAAAAAGCTTAATACTCACGCGGCTACTTTATTGATTTCCTACCTGGATATTTTAAAGGAAGTCAGCAAAATCTTTGCAGCTGAAACCGGCTTAAAGGCCAAAGATTTCTCCTATAAAACCAAGAGCAGTCAGTGCCCAAATTGCAAAGGAAAAGGCTATGTGGAAACCAGTCTTGATATTGCCGCCAATGCCATTGAAAAATGTGAAGTGTGCAAGGGGAAACGCTATCGGACTCATATACTGGCGCATTCTGTTGAAACGAAAAATATAACAGAAGTACTTTCCCTGAATATCATAGAATTAAAAGAATGGTTAGATAAGCTTACTGTAAATCCTAAAACCCAAGAATTCCTGAATCAATTAGAGGAAATCGGGTTGGAGCATCTTAGATTGAACCAGCCGGTACAATCTCTTTCTTCTGGAGAGAAGCAACGATTATTATTGTTGAACTGGCTACAGGCCGAAGCTAACGGTGTACTTTATATTTTAGATGAACCCAGCACAGGACTTCATTATGCCGATATAGATCTACTGTATGCTATACTCAAAAAACTCAGCGAAGCCAATGATATTCTAATTATTGATCATAATCCTTATTTGCTGGGTAAAATTGGAGTTGGTGTAGTTTTGGAATAAATTATTGAAAAACCATCTAATACACTATAAAAATAAACTCCCCCGGAAAAAGTTTACGAGGGAGTAAACTACTTCGGAGCAAGCTCACGAAGCATTAATATTGAAAAATATAATTTGATTTCGAGGCAAGCCTCGGAGCATTCAATCTCGATTATCGAGTAAAAAGAAATATTAATTTTGGTTTCAGGAAATGTAACGCATCCTCCGAAACCATTATTTCCTGATTCAATTTAACTTACAAAGTTTCCTCCAGCCATTTAAAGAATTCTCTTTGCCAGATGATCCCGTTTTGGGCGCTTAAAATCCAGTGGTTTTCCATAGGAAAATAAAGCAGCTTACTTTTTAAACCTTTTAGCTGTGCAGCCTGAAAGGCTTCAAGACCCTGCCCAATTGGAACCCTGAAATCCTTCCCTCCCTGAATAATCAACATGGGAGTATTCCATTTTTCAACGAAATTAATAGGATTAAATTCAGTGTATGCTTTGGGTGTTGGACTTTGCCAGTATGCACCTTCAAGATCTTTATTTACAAAGAAAAGTTCTTCTGTAGTTCCATACATGCTACGAGTATTAAATATCCCATCGTGAGCAATAAAAGTTTTAAAACGATTATCATGGTGACCCGCAAGATAATAAACCGAATATCCGCCATAGCTTGCGCCTACAGCTCCAATCCTTTCTTTATCGATAAAGTCCTCCTTACTCAATTCATCTATGGCTGAGAGATAATCTTTCATATTTTGACCTCCCCAGTCGCCACTTATCTGTTCGTTCCATTCCACACCATAACCCGGCATTCCTCTTCGGTTTGGAGCAACTACAATATAACCTTTCGCCGCCATTAGTTGAAAATTCCATCTGAAGGAATAAAATTGTGATAAAGGAGATTGAGGCCCACCCTGAAGGTAAAGCAGCGTTGGATATTTTTTGTTTGGGTCAAAGTCTGGTGGGTAAATTACCCAGGTTAACATTTCTTTTCCATCGGTAGTTGGAATCATCCTTTTTTCTACCTCGCTCAGTTTAATTTTATTGTAAAAAGCATCATTTGCATGGGTTAGCTGATCCATTTTTCCGCTTTTAAGATTTACGGTATAAATCTCTGAAGCGTGATTCATATCTGTTCTGGTCACCACCATTTTTTTATCTGATTGTCCTACCATTCCGGTGATATCAAATTGACCTTTGGTAATTTGTTTAACTTCAGGAGAAGCTTTTCCTGGAATATTCACTTCAAATAATTGCTTTGTACCCATAGTTGGAGCAATAAAGAAAAGCTTTTTTCCATCTTCACTCCATAGAAAGCTACTTACTGTCCCATCCCAATCTTTGGTAAGATTCAGTTTTTCGCCATCTTTCAGAACTATAATGTCATTTTTATCGGCTTCGTATCCGGGTTCATCCATTTGCAACCAGGCAAGTGTTCCGTTTTTAGAAATTGCAGGCGAAGTATCATAACCTTCATTCTCATCGGTTAAATTGGTAGTGGTTTTGGAAGCTATGTCATAGGAATAGATATCAGTATTGGTACTTTCTGCATATTCCCTTCCCTTTACTTTTTTAGAAACATAAAACACTTTGCTACCATCTTTATTCCAGATATAATCTTCTGAGCCTCCAAATGGCTGTAAAGGGGTATCATGAGGTTCTCCTTCCATAATGTCCCATTCTTCTTCTGAAGAACGATTCTTTATAAATAAATGGCTGTACTTACCATCCTCCCAGGTATCCCAATGCCTGTAATTAAGATCATCGTAAATATAGACATCAGATTTTTTCATTTCAGGATAAAAATCCTCTCCGCTAACAGGCTGAATTTTCACTTCTTTTGACACTATTTTGTATTCGCCAGACGGCGAAACTTTAGTGTCTGTAAAAATACTATCGTAAGATTTTATTTGGATTGGTTCTCCACCTTTAAGAGAAAGCACAAAGTTTTTTGAACTGCTAGAATTACTATTAATATCGTTAGACCTGGTTGAAAAAATAACCTGCTCCCTATCATTGGTTAAGCCTATTGGAGAAACTCGCTCAAGTCCCCATAGTTTTTCGGGAGTCATTGTTTGAGCTGTTGCAGAAAGGCATATTCCCGAAAGCATCAGGAAAAAATATAGCTTCTTCATTATTGTAAAAGTTTGATTGATTATTAACGAATATAAAGATAAGGAGGAAGGCCGAAATACTTTAGAATTACCCAAAAATATTACACCTTTTTTGATGAATATTTTTCGTTAGTAAGCGTAAAATGTTCTTGTACTATTTTGATATTTCTATCTTAACAATACGACCTAAGCCCACATAAACTAATTAAACCTACTTTCCCGCATAACATTTATTAGCTTATAATGTTGCTAAAGACAATTATTTTATAACCTCCTCAAAATCATCAAAAAACTCCTTATTCGTACCAAGATCTTTTATGCGTAGATAATCTAACTTCCCGGTTCCTTTGAACAATTGGCCTATTCCTACAATATTTCCGTTTGAGCCTTCATAAGTATTAGAGAACACCAATTCCTTATTGATAAAAACCTTAACTCGGTTTTCTCTTACGGTGACACTAAGATTGTTCCAACAATCAGAATCAAAAGTTAAGGATGACAGGTCTTCATCAACTCCATTTAATTCCAATTTCCCCACTTTTATCCCGGAATAACTTGAGCATCCCTTTTCCATTAAGCTAAAACTGGCAATATCCTTTTCACAAAACAAAGTCAGGAAAAAGTCATAACAAGTTATTCCTCCGCTTTTTTCTGAATTCTTGAACCTTACTTTCATTTCAAAATTATCACCATCAATTTGAAAATTTTTAAAAATTCGGTGTTCTACATAATAAACCGAGTTAATATCAAATCCTTCATCGAGTAAACTTTCAGAGGTTTGATATAAATACCCATCTTCTTTCAAAGTTTTTATCTGGTTATCCAGCCAAAGAACTTGTTTGCCTTCAGGATAATAATAACTAAACCAATCTTCTGAGGTTACCAGTATATTTTTCCCGTCAAGATGCTGTCCTTGACTGGTTAATTTAATATGATAATAGCCTGGAATTTGATAAGTATAATTATATAAAGAACGTTGATTATCTAAATTCTTTATTGCGGGCCCAGTTATGGGGTGATCAAAGTCAAAATCAAGATATGTACTATCAGATTCTACATTCTCAATATTATATCTTACCGATACGGTATGGGGTGCCTTCGCGATAGTATCATTAGTATTGAAGGTGAAAGAACTTTCATGCTCCTTATTACCAAAGGCCGCAATTGTATCTGTCCATTGTATTAGAAACAATATCAAAACAAATCCCGCCAAAGCAACAAATCCTATTTTATTTCTTTTCTGCTTCCAGAAACGTGGTTTTACCTTTTGTGGTTCATCACGAATTTCATCATCATAATAGGTGATAAAGGCTCCCCAGTTGGCATATCCTATAAATTTGGCTAAAGCATCTTTTGTTGCTCGTTGTGGATTATAGTGCTCTTTATATTTAATTTTACCATACAATCTTTTAAGTGTGTGCGGACTTATTGATATCTCAGTTTCTTTAGAGATTATTTCAGATAAGCGTAAAAATTCGGTTTCTTTCCACGATTGAGATTTCCCCCAGTCAAATTTTTCTTCTATCTGAAATAAGCAATATTGTAAGTATGTATGGTCTTTCATGCGGTATTCAAAAAGTATGCAAAACTTTGAACAGGCTTTGTATAGCTCTGATTCTGAGAGTTTCGTTAATTAATCTTAAAATTGGTTTGGTTTTTTTATAAAGGTAAAAAATTGACCAAGACTGTATAGAGTTTTTTTACTTCAAAATTACAGGTACTAATTATTAAAAAATAAGTGAATTAAAATGAAACAACTAAAACGTTTTCGCCTTTTACTGGTCATTTTTCCCCTCTTCATTGGTATGAATCTCAATGCACAGGTAAAAATATATAAAGGAACAGAAGTTATCCCTACTTATAAAATGGGTGAAAATAAAACCAGCCCTATATTCTATACCGGAAGAGCTGTTCAGGGAGCCGAGGGCCGAGTATATCCATATCCATCTCAAACAAATTTAGGAAATCAACTTATGGATACCGAGTATGAAATGCTCTACTTAGAGAATGAATACATCAAGCTTAAAGTATTACCGGCTTTTGGCGGTCGCTTATTCTCTGCGATAGACAAAACCAACGGACACGAATTATTCCATATTAATAGTGTTATTAAACCAGATCTTATAGGCACCCTTGGCGCCTGGGTCTCAGGTGGTATTGAATGGTGCTTCCCGCATCATCATCGAACCACTACTATGTTGCCCAGCGACTATAGAATGATAAAAAACGAAGATGGTAGTGCTACTATTTGGATTGGCGAAACCGAAAAAACCATGGATTTACGGGGAGTTGTAGGGATAACATTGCGTCCAGGACGTTCTTTTATTGAAGTAGATTATCGCATTAATAACACAAATACCTTAACCAAGAACTTTCTTTTTTGGGCCAATGTGGCCATTACCGCAAATGATGACTTTCGCACTTTTTGGCCTCCAAGCCAGGAAATAGGTGTATTTCATAACAATACAAGCTTTACAGCATGGCCTGTTTCACATCAAAATTATAATGGAATTGATTATACCGAAGGTGTAGATCTTACCTGGTGGAAAAATCATCCTAATCCGGTTTCAATCTTTATGTGGGATGCGAAAGAGGGCTTTATTGGGGGGTATGATTACGGCCAAAACGCAGGAACTGTTCATGTAGGTAACCCCATTGAAAACAGCACTTCAAAACTATGGCAGTTTGGTCCCGGGCTACAAGGCCAAAACGCAAGACGAAAACTTACTGACGATGGCAAAGCCTACGTTGAACTGATGACAGGAACTTTTTCAAATAATCAACCAGATTATAGTTGGATTCTCCCAAATTCGGTAAAAGACGCTAAGAATTACTGGTATCCTATTCGTGACCTGGAAATTGTAAAAAGTTCAACTAAAGATGCTTCGGTAGCACTACAGATGCGCAATGATAAAACAGTTTTCTACGGGTTTAATACAACCAGAGCTTTTAAAAATGCTCAGTTAATTTTAAAAAGTGGAAATAATATTTTGGCAAAGAAAAATATTGATATTGCTCCAGACAATCCTTTCACGGCGACTTATAAAAGTGAGAAAACAATTAATGAATTTAAACTTTCTCTTAAATTAAAGGATAGCAAAGGAAATTTACTGATTTCTTATACTCCGCATACACCCGAAGAGCCAGAATTACCCGAACCCCAGGAAAGGATTAAAAAGCCGGAAGAATTGGAATCTGTAGAGGACCTTTATCTTACCGGCCGTTTTGTGGAACAGTTCAAAAGGGCGGGAATAAACCCTGACAATTATTATTTGGCCGCCTTAGAAAAATCACCACAAGATTATAGAGTGAATATAGCTTTAGGTATTAGACGATTAAACCAAACCAAATACGAAGAGGCACTTTCCTATTTTAAAACTGCCGCCAATAAACTCAAAATTAAATATTATCAACCTAAAGAAGGAGAGCTCTACTATTATATGGGACTTGCCCAAAAGGAATTAGGACTTATTGACCAGGCCTACACGAATTTTGGACGTGCTACCTGGTATTATCAATGGCTGTCTTCGGGTAACTTCGAGTTAGCTCAAATTGAAACTAAAAATGCTAATTATCAAAAAGCCCTGGAGTATATAGAGGCGGCCTATTCCACAAATACAAGGGATGGGAGGATAAATATTTTATATAGCGCACTTTTACGCGAAGTAGGAGATTCAGAAAAGGCGACAGAATTAATTGACGATTTATTATCCTATGACCCTCTAAATTTTTCGGCTCTTTACGAAAAGAGTATTTTACAAAATGACGCTTCCCTTCTTAAATGGCACAAAAATATGCAAGATGTAGAAAACAATTATTTAGAAGTTGCTACACATTACATGAATGCCGGTTTATTAAAAGAAGGCATTTCCCTTTTGTCTGAGATTAAAAGCCCGAAAAATCCTTTAACATTCTATTACCTCTCCTGGTTTTATGCAAATTCTGGAAATACTGAAAAGGCTTCCAAAATGCAGAAAATGGCAAAGGAAAGTTCTTTAGATTATGTATTTCCATATAGAACAGAAACTGAAAAAGTACTTAAATATGCTCTGGAAACAGATAATGGAGATGCCACGGCAAAGTATTTATTAGGAAATCTACTTTATGACAACAGACCAGAGGAGGCTATGGCTCACTGGCAAAGTGCTACTAAATTAGACCGTTCTTTCCCTATGGTATGGCGAAATCTTGCTTTTGGTGCTTTTCACCATCAAAAAAATCCTGACCAGGCTATAGATTATATGACTAAAGCCATCTCGCTTGATAATTCATACCCGCTTTGGTACGATGAATTATCGCAATATTATGATGAGTCTAAACAGGACTTTAAGAGTATGCTTAGCATTTTCCGTAACAACCTCGATATCGTAAAAAAGGACGTAGCGGCACCCAAAACCTATGTAAAATTATTAAATCTGAACGGAGAATATGATAAGGCCATCAACTTCCTGGAAAATCATCACTTTAGAACCTGGGAAGGTGGAAGGGAGACCTATTGGAACTATGTAAATGCTCATACCATTAAAGCCCTTCATCTTATAAAGAATAAGGAATATAAAACAGCCATTAGTTTATTAAACAAAGCACTACTCTATCCAGAAAATCTTGAAGTTGGAAAACCACTTCACGACGAGAAAAATGCCATGATCTATTATTTTATGGGAGAAGCTTATAAAAAAATGGGAAATATTGAGCAGGCCAAAAATAAATATCAAAATAGCGTTGCTTCTCAAAATGGTCCCGGAATGACCGATCTACTTTATTTCCAGGGAAAATCATTTCAAAAATTAGGACGGCCTGACAAAGCAGAGCACCTTTTTAAAACTCTAATAACTAAAGGAAAAGAACTTAGGGAAGGTGATTCAGATAACAGATCCATCGGAGTTTCGCAGGCTACACTTGGGAACGAAAAGACAATTTCGTATGCATACTATCTGGAAGCACTTGGCTATAGAGGTTTAAAAAAACCAGAGAAAGCAAATGATTTGTTTAAAACTTCTATAGCTAAGTATAAAAATAACCTCTGGGCAAAAATAATGATGAAGTATTAACCTTAAAACAATTCAATTATGATTTAAAATTACAATTCAAGTTACAAGTATGATATGTTATAAAACAACACACTATTTAATAAAAATTCAACTAACTAAATTATTTTAATTTATTAAACCTTATGAGAAAATTTTTAATTCTATGTACAGTACTTCTATCGGTTCAACTCGATATGCTTGCGCAAGCATCTATTGAGGTAACTGGAACGGTAACTGAAGCAGAAACGGGTATTCCAATTCCTGGTGCTAATATTTTAGAAAAAGGCACTACAAACGGTGTAATGACCGATTTTGATGGAAATTATGCTATTGAAGTTTCTGAAAATGCCATCTTAGAAATAAGTTTTATTGGTTATGCATCAAAACAAATCCGGGTAAATGGAAGAAACGAGATTAACATTAATATGGAAAATGAGGCCTCTGCACTGGATGAAGTGATTGTAGTTGGATATGGTACCCAAAGTAAAAAAGATTTAACAGGATCTATTTCAGTAGTTTCCACCGAAGATTTTGCACAACAACCTGTAACCCGCGTTGACGAGGTATTACAGGGAAGGGCTGCTGGTGTACAAGTTACACAAGCAGGTGGTGCACCTGGCGGTGAGTCCCGGGTAAGAATTAGAGGTGCAAACTCTGTATTGGGAAATAATGACCCCTTATACGTTATTGACGGTTATGTGGGTGCAGATTTTAATATGGTAAATCCAAGTGACATAGAATCTATCCAGGTTCTTAAGGACGCGGCATCAACCTCAATCTACGGAAGTAGAGGTGCTAATGGGGTGGTAATAATCACCACTAAAGATGGTACAAAAGGTGAAATGCAGGTTTCATACGAAGGTAATTTCTCTGTATCTGAAGTTATAAAGAAATGGGATGTATTAGGGGCTCAAGAATTTGCGCAGATAGTAAATGAACGTTCTGATGCTTTAGGGATTTCGCCGGTCTACACTCCAGAAGAAATTGCCAGTTATAGTGCAAATGGAGGCACAGATTGGCAGGATGTGATATTTAGAACTGCCTGGGGTCAGGAACATAAAGTGAACGTTTCAGGCGGTGGCGAAAAAACCTCTTATTTGGTTTCGGGGAATTATATTGACAGAAAAGGGATCATTGAAAATTCCGATTTTAAACGTTATGGGATACGTTCCAATATAAATTCTGAAATAAACGATAATTTAACTATTGGTGTAAACATTAATGCTACACGTCTGGAAAATCATAATACAGGGCTAAGAAGCGGAACCTCTAATCCGGTAGTGCAAGCCCTGGCCTGGGCTCCAACCACTCCGGTTTATGATGAAAATGGTGATTATATACTTTCAGATCCAGTGGGGTCTTTCACCTATAGTCCTGCAGCCCTGCTTTATGAAAGGAATAATGACAACCAAAGAAACATTGCAAATATTATAGGTAATATAAATTATAAATTACCCGTAGAAGGACTATCGGTAGATTTAAACTATGCCGTGAATTACGTAAACGGGCAAGGTCAAAGCTTTTTAGGAAATGCCGTTAGCCAAAACAATCCCGGCGCAAGCCGTTCCTCAAGTGAGCAAATTACATTACAAGGTACTAATTCCTTAAATTATAATAGAACTTTTAATGATGTTCACAAAATTAGTGCAGTAGCAGTTTTTGAGACACAACAGTTTACCAATAATTATTTTTCTTCTACGGGTAATACCCTGCTTTTTCCTTCATTAGGGTATTATAACTTACCACTTGCGGAATCATATTCAGTTGGCTCGGGTTATACCAAATGGAGTCTGTTATCTTATTTAGGTAGATTTAATTATACCTATAATGATAAATTACTGGCTTCTATAGCTGTTCGTAGGGATGGATCGTCAAAATTTTCTGAAGATAATAGGTTTAGCACCTTTCCTTCTTTCGCATTAGGATATGTTCTTTCTGAAGAAGAATTTATCCAAAATTTAAATGTTTTCGATCATTTAAAACTGCGGGGTAGTTGGGGAAAAACCGGTAGCCAGGCCATTAATCCTTATGCTACTTTGAGCGCTTACAATACAAATACCCCAATGGCATTTAATAGCGGCGGGGTAACAAGCGGAATTCAAATAGGTAATCCCGGAAACTCAAATTTAAAATGGGAAACAACTTCCCAAACCGATATCGGACTGGAAATGCAATTCTTTGATAGAAGGCTTTCTGTAGAAGTTGATTATTTCAAAAAAGAAACAAAAGATTTGCTTTTAAACCAGGCACTACCCTCTTATGTGGGAGGTGGAACTCAAACGCAAAACGTAGGAGAAATTGAGAATAAAGGTTTTGAGTTTGCGTTAAGTGCAGATATTTTTAATACAGAATTATTTAGCTGGTCAAGTAATTTGAATGTATCAACAGTTAAGAATAAAGTGGTAAGCCTTGGTGGAATTGCTTCGAGAATACCACAAGGTACCGGTGTGGGTGCAGGATTATCTACAACTAGTGAGTTTATGTTAATGCCCGGGGAGTCTTTAGCCTCTTATTGGGGATTGGAATATTTAGGAACCTGGAAACCGGGGCAGGAAGAAGAGGCAAGCAGGTATAATGCGGTGCCAGGAGATTCAAGATATGAAGATCTTAATGATGACGGTACCATTACCACAGATGATTTTCAAATAATAGGAAAAGGAATTCCAACTACAACAGCTGGATGGAATAATACTCTTGCTTATAACAACTTTACCCTAAACTTATTTTTTCAGGGGGTATTTGGTATAGATAAGCTTAACTATACCCGTGGTGCCGCAATGACGGGTAGTGGAGATGCAAGACAATTTATTTTGTCTGATATAAAAGACAGGTATATTCCGGGTGTAAATGAAACTTCCGATATTCCAGCTTTTAGCAATTCCAATGTTATGTATACTCAATCCAGTAGGTTTGTGGAGAAGGGAGATTACATTCGTTTAAAGAATATAAGCTTGGCTTATGAGTTACCGGAATCATTTCTTAAAGAAACTAAGCTGAGACTATCTTTAAGCGCGACAAATTTATTCACCATTACAGATTATTCAGGTATAGATCCAGAATCAAGCAATATTGGTTCAGCTACAGATACAGCTCAAGGTATTGATTATGGTGCCTATCCTAATTCCAAAACTTATACTGTAGGACTTAATTTAACTTTTTAATAAAAAAATCTTTGTATGAAAACGTTTAAAATATTTTTTATAGCAGCTTTTTCAATGCTACTACTGGGATGTTCAGACTTTCTTGATGAGGAAGTAAATGGGGCCTTAGTAGGTAATTCGGCTTTAAGTAGCGAAGAAGGCCTTGAAGCTGCCCTAACAGGAGCCTATAAAGCCTGGGGTACTACTTGGGGCTCTGGTTTTTTACATTCCACTTCAATAGCGGCAACCATGGGGGGTGATGATGTAACCACCCATAAGGCCAGCAACAAAGCCAGCTTTAGGGAGTTTGATCAATTTAATGTTTCCGAAACCAACCAGAGAACACAAGCCTTATACACAGGTTGTTATAAAGCGATTCAAGGTGCAAATAACATTATTGCAAATTATGAAAACACCAAGGGAAATGAAGAACATATCAATACCATTGCTGGTGAAGCCTATTTTGTGCGAGCGGTCTCTTATTATTGGTTGGTAAGATTATACGGAGAAATTCCCCTTCTCACACAAGCGGAATATACCGACGACCTCTTATCTATCGGAAAATCTTCTCCCGAAGAAGTATATGCTTTAATAGAGTCTGATTTAAAAATGGCGGAGGAAAAAGTTCCGAATACAAAACGGGATGCAGGCCGCCCTAATAAAGGTACGGTTAAAGCCTATCTTGCCGATGTTTATTTAACCGAAGCAGGATGGCCATTAAAGCAAATCGATAAGTATGCACTTGCTGCTGCTAAAGCAAAAGAAGTAATTGAAAATAAGGAAACCTACGGTTTTGAGCTTCTTCCCAGCCTTGCAGAAGTTTTTGAAAACGATCCTGAAAAGAATGGCACCAGGGAAACAGTATTTCAGATTTCTACATTTAGAGGTAACGGCAGTACCACCAATGCCAATTATGGATCAGCAGCAATGCCAGGAGAAGAATCTGGATGGGATGATTTTTTTGCTGAGTTAAATTTCTTTCATGACTTCCCTGAAGGAGTAAGAAAGGAAGTAACTTTTCGTACCGAATTTATAACCGGAAACGGAGAGGTGATCCCGTGGCAAGACAGCCAAACAGGGCATCCATATTACGAAAAGTACTATATTAAGGGAGATATAAGAACCTGGAGCTCATCAGTACCAGAGTCTATGATGCGTTATGCCCATGTATTGACAATCTATGCCGAAGCACAAGCACGCGCAACAGGTAGCCCTGATGCTTTAGCTTATGAAAGTATAAATTCTATTCGCCGTAGAGCAGGTTTAGAAGAATTAAGCGGAATGACAGGGACAGAATTTGCTAAGGCAGTAGTACAGGAAAGAGCCTGGGAATTTGCCGCAGAAAGGACACGCTGGTTTGATTTGGTTCGTTTGGAAATGGTTAAAGAAGCTAATGCTAATAAAAGCCCGGAAGATTTACAGCCTTTAGGAGAAATCACAAAAGAGGATTATACTTTTCCATTACCTTTTTCTGAGACATCTATAAATGACAATCTCAAATAAGGTTAACAATCAAATTATAATTCAATAATAGTAGATTCCCTCGTGGTAAGCCAGCGAGGCATTAAATAGAGATTTTTTTTGGATTTCGAGGCAAGCTTCGAAACATTAAATCTTGATTATCGAGTAAAGCACTCAATACAAGTATACTAATTATTCAATAGAAGGGAGTTTGAACACCTAAGACTCTAAAACTCCCTTCTTCTTATTATGCCTACATTGAGGAATTATACCTTAGGTATTTAATTATAGGATATTGAGACTTTGAAAATATCCATTAAGATTAGCTTACTAAGCCCTATTGCTATAAAGATTCTCTCAATTTCTAAGGCAAAAGAAATAATATCTTACCAGATGGATTGCTGCTTTCTGGAACTGTTTTTCAATGAGCCTGTACTGGTAAACTAACTTCTTTATTAAAACTATTTATTAATCTAAAAATGAAAAAAAATGAAAAAAGCATGGATTATCCTGTTTTCCATTGCACTATTCTCTGGATGTGATAAAGCAGATGAAGAAATTATTGATCAAAAAGAACATACAAGTCTCGACTTAACAACATCAGTAAATTTTCAATTGGTTTGGCAAGATGACTTTAATGGTACAACTATAGACACCACCAAATGGAGCAGAATTCCGGAAGGGAATCCAGATTGGAAAAACTATATGACCACAGACGATCAAGTCTACGAAGTTTCAAACGGGGAGCTTCATCTAAAAGGAATAGTTAACCCAGACACACAAACTGATCCACGTCCCTATCTAACGGGAGGAGTTTGGACCAGAGGCAAATTCAATTTTACCTATGGCAAGGTTGAAGTGCGTGCCAAAATGGATTCAGCACAAGGGTGTTGGCCAGCAATTTGGCTACTTGGTAGTACAAATGAATATGGTGGTTGGCCAGATTATGGCGAAATAGATATTATGGAACATCTTAATTTCGACAATTTCATCCATTCTACCGTGCACAGTAACACCAAAAGCTCACCAAGCACCAAAACTGCAAATGTGAACCCTGGTGAATTTAATACCTACGGTGTAGAGTGGCATCCCAATAAAATAGTATTTTCTATTAACGGGACTACTACATTCACCTATTATAAAGAAGCAGGTGCCGACTGGCGCCAATGGCCATTTGATCGCGACTTTCATCTTATATTATCCCAACAACTGGGAGGAAGCTGGGTTGGCGGTGTTGATGCAAGTCAGTTACCGGTTGATTATGTGATAGATTATGTAAAATACTACGAGTACATCGCATCTCCTACTCCACCCTCAGGATCAAACCAATACATTAAAATACAAATGAATGGAAGTACCACAAATCAATGGAGCCATTTAACTGAAGTTACCCTAATAAATGACAATGCTGAATATACACTTCCGGTTGGTCATGATGCGCCATCAATATTAGGAGACGGGATTGGCATTAATGGAGCCAGCACTGGCTTTTATGGGTTAGATTCCAATGGCTTATTAGTTATCAATCTGGGACAGGGTTATGATTTTGATGCCGTAAAATTGGGCGTTTATAATGGTGACGCTCGTATTTACGAAGATGTAGAAGTGTCTCTTTCAACAGATGGAAACCAGTACAAACCCGCACTTATTAAAGATGTACAGAATTTTAATACGTTCAACTTTACGAGTAACCAATATATTAAGATACAAATGAATGGGAGTACCACAAATTCCTGGAGTCATTTAACTGAAGTCACCTTAATAAGTGAAGGAACTGAGTTAGTGCTACCGGCAGGTCATGATGCGCCATCAGTATTAGGAGACGGTATTGGTGTAAATGGAGCCAGTACCGGTTACTATGGTTTAGATTCTAATGGCTTAATGATTATTGATCTTGGGCAAAAAGTGAATTTTGATGCCATGAAATTAGGTGTATTTAATGGTGATACCCGTACTTATCAAAATGTGGAAGTATCCCTATCAAAGGATGGAATAAATTATGGAACTAAAGAAATTCAGGATATACAAAACTATCAAGTTTTCTTTTGAGTTATAAGTCAAAATTACTTAAAAGAATAAACCTGTCTCAAAAAAATGAGGCAGGTTTATTCTTTTTTATAGCTAGTGAATGGAGCGGAAAATATATTGCTTTAAAACCATGAAAGATTTAGCTTTCCTCAAAAATTCGGAATTCAATAGAAAATACGGTCTACCTTTAATTTGAGCTATCAACGACTTCAATGAGGTTAATTTCAAAAATTAAAACCGATCCTCCGGGTATCCCTCTATAATCGTTAAAACCATAACCTAAGTGTGAGGGAACTAAAAGAATTCCATTGCCACCTTCTTTAAAATACGTAATTCCCTCTGTCCAACCCGGGATTACCTGTCTTAAACTAAAAGAAATTCCATCTGCCGGGCTTTGATCAAAAACTTCTCCATCTGTATAATAACCTTTATATGCTACACGTACCTGATCTGTTGTTTTTGGTTGAGCTCCATCTCCCTCATTATCCACCACATAATATAAACCTGAAACACTTTTTTCAGCTTGAAGATCATTCGCTTCCAAATAATCCTGAATTTCCTGGTCATTAAGGCTTATATAGTCTACCTGTTCGTCATCATCACTACAAGAAATAAAGAAAACGAGTAGTAGGGCTAAAAATTTAGTTTTCATATTTTTTTGCGCAAATATAGTTCCTTTATTATATATAAATCAGGAAAAAATAAAGGTGTAGTCCCGTTTCCACAAGTATTTTTCTATTTAGTTTTCTCCCACTTATATCTTCTCCTACTTTTATTTTATTAGGCATTTAAATATTTTATGTAAATAAAACTTTACATTTTAAATATTTTTCCTAAATTTGTAAAGCAAACATTACATTTAGTAAACTATTAATAACATTTAAAATGATAAAAGAACGCAAAAAAAATCTTTACAACCTGGCTATTTGGACCTGGAGTTGGGTGGCTACCCTGGCAATTGCCACTTTTGGATCTAAATATATTTGGGACGATCATCGTGTTTTAACCGCTTTGGCTGTTTCCGTAAATTTTGTTCACGGAATTCTCATGATTATCGCCAACCGAAAAATGTTTAATAATTTCGATGAACTGGAGCGGAAAATACATTTAGAATCTCTGGCTTTAACCCTGGGATTGGCGGTTGTAGTAGGTTTGTCTTATTCTTTACTGGAGGTTACCAACCTGATTGCTAATGATGCAGAAATAAGCAACCTGGTAATTTTTATAGGCTTAACTTATTTAATTTTGGTCACCATAAATACCAGGAGATACAGATGAAAAACAAATTAAAAGTGCTTCGGGCCGAGCATAATTATACACAGGAAGATTTAGCGGATATTATTGGTGTTTCCAGACAAACTATTAATGCCATAGAAAAAGAGAAGTTTGATCCCAGTTTACCAACGGCATTTAGGATCTCAAAACTCTTTAAATTACCCATAGAGACTATTTTCTCTTTTGAGGAAAATTAAATGAAATTCAATTGTATTTCCAATGTCTATGAAGGCATCCCCGGTTAATCATTAGATTCGGAAACTTTAGTGAAGTAAAATTCTCCGGGGGCAAGCCCATGTAGCATTTTAGTGGAACACGTTTTCAACCTTTAGGAATTTACTCACAAGGCAAGCCTCGGTATATTTACCCTCCTAGAATAAAAAACGGAACTTAAAAAGCTCCGTTTTTCGATAGAAGAATATAAATCTTGCCCTTTAGATTAGCCCCGAAATATTTCCTTCTATATCAATATCAATCCTTTCTGAAGCCGGCACACCAGGTAATCCCGGCATACGCATCATTTCTCCCGTAATTGGGATCAAAAATCCCGCACCTGATGCTATTTCAATCTCCCTAACATTGAGAGTGAATCCTTCAGGCCTTCCTAAAAGCGAAGGATCATCTGAAAGAGATTTTTGAGTCTTGGCAATACAAACCGGCAGATTTTCCAATCCCAGGTCATAGATTTTCTTAAGATCTTTTCTGGCCTTAGCACCAAATTCAACTTTCTCTGCCCCATATATCTTTTTGGCGATAATTTCAATTTTAGTAATCACTGCAGAGTTCCATTCATAAAGCGGAGTAAATTCTTCTTCAACACCTTCAACTACATCAATAACTTTTTGCGCCAGGTCTAAAGCACCTTCCCCTCCTTTAGCCCATCCATCGGCCAAAGCAACTTTCACTCCTAATTTATCTGCCAGATCTTTTATAATCTGGATTTCCTCCTCACTATCTGAAATAAATCTATTGATGGCGATAACCGGAGTAAGATTGAAGAGTTTGGCATTTTCAAGGTGTTTTTCCAGGTTAGGAAGACCTCTCTCTAAAGCTTCCACATTTGGAATGGTTAAACTGCTCAATTTAGCACCTCCGTGATATTTTAAAGCACGAATAGTTGTGGTCATCACAACGGCTTTTGGAGCAAGACCGGCGCTTTGGCATTTGATGTCGAGGAACTTTTCTGCACCCAGGTCAAAGCCAAAACCAGCCTCGGTAACGGTATAATCGGAAAGACTCATTCCCATTCTCGTGGCAATAACCGAGTTGGTACCTTGCGCAATGTTAGCAAAAGGACCGAGGTGAATAATAGCCGGATTTCCTTCAATTGTCTGTACCAGGTTAGGTTTTATTGCCTCTTTTAAAAGCGCAGTCATTGCTCCTTCTGCATTTAGATCGCGAGCAAAGACAGGTTTTTTGTCAAAAGTATACCCAATAAAAATATTCCCCAGCCTTCTTTTAAGATCTGTAAGGTCTTCAGCCAGACACATGATAGCCATAATTTCTGAAGCAGCTGTAATATCAAAACCGGTTTCTCTGGGAATTCCAGAGCCGGTACCACCCAAACCAATAACTATATTTCTAAGAGCTCTATCATTGACATCCATCACTCTTTTAAGGGAAATTGTACGGGCATCAAGCCCAAGACTTCTTGATTTGCTCTGTAAATTATTATCCACAATTGCAGCCAAAAGATTATGTGCTTTTTCAACGGCCGAAAAATCTCCGGTAAAATGCAGATTGATATCTTCCATAGGTAGTACTTGTGAAAAACCACCTCCTGTTGCCCCTCCTTTAATCCCGAAAACTGGGCCTAAAGAAGGCTCTCTTAGCACCACAGTAGTTTTCTTGCCTAAACGGTTCAACGCCTCAGAAAGTCCTATTGAAACAGTGGTTTTCCCTTCTCCTGCAGGTGTTGGGGAAATTGCTGAGACCAGTATGAGATTTGATTTTTTAATTTTTTCTTTATCGATCTTGTCGAGGGGGATTTTAGCTTTGTAATTTCCGTACATTTCAATTTCACGAGTTGCTAAACCCACTTTTTCAGCGATGTTTGAAATATGTCGCAGTTGAATTCGTTGTGCTATTTCTAAATCACCAAGAGTTTCAGTATTTTTCATAGTTACAGATTGTTTATTCCCGATCTTAAGAAAACGTTTTCGTTATTGATTTTGATAGTATAAACTTCGGAAAAAAGAGCGGTTGAAATAATGACCATGATCAGCTTAATTAAAAAAGCTACTTTAAAAAGGATGTATCGCATCAGCTACCTATTCCCCATTCTATTTTCAGGATAGACATTAATACCCTATTTCTCTAATATTTTTTATTTTTCAATACAGAAATATTGACCCTTTATTGTATTAAAGCTTTTGATCCAGTGGAAAAATAAACTCGTTAAGACAGGAAAATTTATACTTTTGAAAAAAATATTCTGAAGCTAAACTCTTACAACCTCCTATGCCATCAAAAAATCAAACACCTAAAACAAGGCTTCATGAACGGAATAGAAACCGGGAACCTTATGATTTGAAAGCCCTGGCAGATGCTATTCCAAAATTAAAAAACTATATTAAAGTCAATAAATATGGAGGGGATTCAGTAGATTTTTCAAATCCAAAAGCTGTAAAACTTCTAAATAAAGCGCTACTAAAGCATTATTATGGTATAAACAATTGGGAGTTCCCTGATGAAAATTTATGCCCACCCATCCCGGGCAGAGCTGATTACCTTCACTATATTGCCGACTTGCTGAACGAAAGCAATGCTGGTAAAATACAAAAAGGAAGTCAAATTTGTGGCCTTGATGTTGGAGTTGGAGCAACTTGCATCTATCCAATTATTGGCGTTAAAGAATACAATTGGAACTTTATAGCTTCTGATATTGATCCTAAATCAATTGCCTCAGCTCAGCAAATTATTAATTCAAATCCGTCCCTAAAAGACAAAGTTGATTGTAGATTGCAAAAAGATTCGAATGCAATTTTTGGAGGAATAATCAATAAAAAAGACAAAATTGATTTTACCATTTGCAACCCACCCTTTCATGCCTCCATTGAAGAAGCCCAAAGAGGTACTAGACGAAAAATAAGGAACCTTTCAGGGAAAAAAGTAAATGAAGCTAAACTAAATTTTTCAGGAGCTAAAAATGAACTTATTTACGAAGGTGGAGAATATCAATTCATTAAAAACATGATTCGCGAAAGTGAAGAATATGCTAAGAGCTGTTTCTGGTTTTCAACATTGGTATCAAAGCAATCTAACCTTAAAGGTATTTATAAATTACTGGAAAAAGTAAAACCCACTCAGTCTAAAACCATTGAGATGGGAACCGGCAATAAAAGCAGCCGAATTGTAGCCTGGACGTTCCTTTCAAAGAAAGAACAAAAGCTATGGACAGAAGAGTGGTAAGCACTAAAGCTGTGAAATACTATCTAAACGGCTTAAAAACTTCTATTCTGAATACATTTTATCGATAAGTGCTTTGTATTTTTTCTGAATTACCTTTCTTTTTAATTTTAAAGTAGCCGTAATTTCTCCTGTTTCTATGCTAAATTCTTTTGGTAACAAGGTGAATTTTTTAATTTTTTCAAATTTCGAAAACTCTTTTTGCAGTTCTTCAAATCGTTTTTCAAAAAGATCTTTAATCTGGTTATGATGAATTAATTCTTCTACATTATCAAAGCTGATTTTATGCTCTAAAGCGTATTTCTTTAAATTCTCAAAACTTGGAACAGCCAATGCAGTAACATATTTTTGTTGATCTCCAATTACCGCAATTTGCTCGATAAATGAGTCATTAATTAAGGCGCTTTCTAGTTTTTGCGGTGCAATATATTTCCCGCCAGAAGTCTTCATTAAATCTTTTATTCTATCGGTAATTACCAGGTTGCCTTTTTTATCTATTTTCCCCGCATCACCGGTACAAAACCACCCATTTTTAAAAGCCTGGGCGGTAGCTTCAGGTTTTTTGTAGTATCCCTTCATTACCCCGGGACCTTTTACTAAGATCTCGTTATTTTCAGCAATTTTAATTTGAGTGCCTTTTAGGGGTTTCCCGGCAGAATTAAATTCAAAATGGGTGTCGCCAAAAAAAGTAACGGTTGCGGTAGTTTCAGTTAATCCATAGCCACATTTAACATTAAGGCCGAAGGAATGAAAAAACGAAACCATATCTGCTGCCAAAGGAGCACCTCCACAAGGCATAAATTTTATACGCCCACCAAATACTTCTCTCAATTTCCTCAACACTAGTTTATCGGCTATTTTATATTTCAATTGCAAGGCTAGTGGCACCTTTTTTTCGAGTCTTTTGTGCTTGTTATAATAATTATTACCAATCCCTAAGGCCCAGCTTGCCAGCTTCATTTTAGCCGGAGAAGCTTCTTTTCGTTTCTCCTGGATGGCTGCAAAAATTTTCTCAAAAATACGAGGCACGGTACACATTACCGTGGGTTTTACTTCTTTTAAGACCTCTGCTATCTTTTTAGGATCCTGATTAAAATAAATCTCAACTCCGGTATATAAACAAAAGAACACCCAGCTGCGTTCGTAAATATGACTTAAGGGTAAGAAACTTAAGGAAGCATCTTCTTCCGACAGGTCTATTTCAGATTCATGAGCTTTTAAAAAACCTGCAAAATTATGATGATCCAGCATAACACCTTTTGGCTCGCCTGTGGTTCCCGAAGTATAAATAATACTTGCCAGATCATTTAAATCGAGCTCGTAATATCTTTTCTGAAGTTCGGTTTCGAGTTCTTTAGTAGATTCAACCGCTACAAAATCTTCTAAATATATAGATTTATTTGAAGGTTGAAGTTTTATGGTATTTGTTAAGGCTACAATTAATTTTAAATGCCTGGAAGTTTCCAGAAGTTCATGAGCCTTATCATATTCACTTTGATCGCCAACAAAAAGCAGGCTCACCTCAGCATCATTGATTATATATTCAGCTTCTTTTGTAGAATTTGTAGCAAAAATTGGAACACTTACCGCTTTTACACTCATAATGGCAAGATCTGCAATGATCCAATTAGGCATGTTTTCGGCAAAAATAGCAAGGTTTTGCTGTTCCGATATTCCAAAATTCAAGAGCGCTTTAGACAGCTTTTCAACACGATCATGGAAATCTAACCAGGAGATGCCTTCCCATGTATCAAGGTCGTTACTCTTATAATAAAAGGCATTCTTGCTTTTAAAACGTTGGGTATTTTGTTTTATAACTTCTACTAAGTGTTTATTATCCATAAACTGCTATTGATTTCAAATTAAGATAGAACGGTCTTTTTTTAAAGGCTACAAATGTACAATTAATTGCGGGTGGAACTACCATTTAGAAACTCCTGAAATCAACTAACTGTAGAAATAAGCGGACATATTTCGATGGAAAAAGCCGCAACTAATCATAGACAACCGATTAACAATAATTATGATCCCTTCTGAATAAAGGGTATAAAATCCTAAACAGTTATGTAGAAAAATAACGAAGTAATTAGACGGTATTAGAAGCCTTTAAATCGAGAATTTTAAACAATATTTTGTTTTTGGGAATATCCAAATTGAACTATCAACAATAAAAGAAAAAAAATGTTCTCGTAATTCTATTCATATTTTGGATTTTGCTCAACTACATTAATATTATCAGGATGGAACTAAGCCTAAACATTCTTTTTGCCCGGTTTAATTTATTTCCAATTATCATATTAATCGGTAAATGGTCAGAACCTATATTTGGCCCGGTAGATCTATCTATAACGTGTAATTGAACTGAAACTAAAAAATGATCTAGAGTTGTTTGCAAAATACTATAATTTGCCGGCCAGGTAAAAACTAAAAATGAATGTGATTACTCCAAATGGGTGGATGTAAAATATTTTTTTTCAACTTATTAGAGAGCAATACATAAATATATTATATTTGCAACACAATAAAGATACCTATAGAGTTTTAATGTAGTAGATAGTACAATTAGTTTTTAAGAGTTTTCTCTTCTTTCCAATTTTATTTTCCAATTACTTTTTCAATAGTTTTTTAAGTTAATAAATTGTTTTTACAATTTAATTATAATAATTCTTTAGTATACTTTTCATAACTAGGATATTTTTTATTGTGAAAAAATAATTAGTAACTTAAAATTAAGTAAAAATGCAAGAAGGCACAGTAAAATTTTTCAACAATTCAAAAGGATTCGGATTTATTAAATCATCAGAAACAGGCGAAGACATTTTCGTACATAATTCTGGTTTAAAAGATGATATTAGAGAAGATGACAAGGTACAGTATAATACTGAACAAGGAAAAAAAGGATTAAATGCTATTGACGTAGAAGTTATAGACTAATTCTAAATTATATTTATCTTTTACAGATAAAAAAATTCTTAAAGAGGCTGTCTGAAAAGACAGTCTTTTTTTGTTGTCTAAATAATGCTAAATAGTATTATTTTCAAGTTGGCTACTGGTATCCGGCCCATCAACCGCATCTTCTAACTTAGTATAATTTTATTTATCAATTACCTTCTGGTAAACTTAATTTAAACTTCTTTTATTTTGTGAGTGTTTTCATATATGTCTTTTTTTAGGGTTAAAATCAAACCATAGAAAGGGATAAAAAAAACACTGGAGTCAAATATTGAACTTTAAAGATAAATGGATCTACTTCGTACAAGAAATTTTATAATATTAGCTAAAGCTTAGTCGTAGCTATTGATATCCATTCACCTACTATAATTTGCAAATCAAAATCTGAGTTTTTTCAATTTAGGAGTATCTTTTTAGACTTTTTCCAGTCTACTCTATAAACCATAAAATCTTTATATTATGAATAATTGTAAATGCACCAATTGTAGTTGTACTAAATGTAATTGTACCAATTGCCAGGAAAATAACTGTCCCTGTAGCACATGCGAATGTGATACCTGCAGCTGCTGTAACTAAATCTTAATAAGAGCTGCCTTTAAATAGGCGGCTTTTTTATTTATAATATCTTAAATTTGAATATGGATACCCAGGAAATATGGAGAGCACATAGTGAAGAAGTATACTTTTTTATTCTTAAACGGGTAAAGGATACCGAGGCAGCAAGTGACATCTTACAGAATACCTTTTATAATACCCATAAGAACCTGAATCAAATAGAAGACCTCATCAAAATAAGATCCTGGGTTTTTCAAATTGCCAGGAATGAAATAGCCGATTATTTTAAACGGGAAGCTAAATATTCGGTCAGGTTAAAAGGTGAGGAAGATAAAGGAGCTGAGAAATATCAAGATATATGCTGTTTCAACCGATTTATTGAAGAATTGCCCGAACATTATAAATCTGTAATAAAATTGGTCTATATTGATGGAAAGACCCAAATAGAAGCTGCTCAAGTTCTAAAAATAAGTCTGGCAAATGTAAAAGCAAGGATTAGGCGCGCTAAATCACTCTTAAAACAAAGGTTCAATGAATGCTGTAAGTATGAAATTAATAAAAATGGACAGCTGACCGGGGAACCTGATTGTGCGGAATGTTTTGATTAACCTATCTTTTCTATCTCGTAAAAAGCGCCATTTAGACCATATTTCTAAAATTTTGAGACAGACAGAATTAAAATAAATGATCACGCCTCTTTATACATCCAAAAAACTAGAAAAACATATTAGCGGATTAATGACCAATGCTAGTATTGAAGAAATAGATACCGGAAAATTAGGTGCCTGGAATGTAAACCTTTTCTATGTAGAGCGAAAAAAGTGTTGGCTTGCAACTAATGCTAAAACGAAGTATTCTGTAATTCTTACCGATATAAAAGCAAAAGATCTTATTGAGATTAATGAAATTTTTGAGTCCTCCTTACAAATCCAAATTCGCTTCGACGGTATAGCTATTACTTCAGAAAAAATACGTAACCTAATTGGAAAAATACAGTTTTATCCCACCAATAACGATAAAAAAATCATAGGTTTTCAGAATTCTCATTTTTACACCCTGGAGTATAGAAAAGCTGAATACGGTAGCCTGAAATATATGCCTATAAATACCATTGTCCACCAGTTTAACACTCATCCATTTTATATTGGTAAAAGGTCCATCCCGAATCTCACAAACCCTATTGAACAGTTAAAACTCATAATTAAAAATTGCTAAAATCTCGATTTTTTAAAGCCAGTTTTATTGACGATTTAATTTATGAAGGAATTATGGGGATCAATTGGATTGGTGAAATAATCACTATTGATATTCGCAATAGGAAATTAATAATACAATGATAAAAAGCAGTAAACTGATGTTGCTATGTTGGTTTATAAGGGCGCGATTAAATAAACTCCTATTCACAAAAAAATAAATACCAAAACGTAACATTTTGCGATCATTGGCAACTAATTACTGATTTCTATTTAATGCCCCTCTACCATGAAAGCGCTTAGTCTATTACTTCTACTATTTTTAAGTATCACTTCATTATCTGCTCAGCAAATCGAATCTGAAAAGGTTTTTCTGGGCTATAAGTTTACCTTGAACAATCAAAGGCTTGACCTTAAAGCAATGAAAAAATTAATGATCGCGGACAAGGAAGCTACACGTTTGATAAAAAAAGCAAGGAAGAATAATACAATCTCAACCATTTTAGGAAGTATCGGAGGTAGTTTTGTAGGTATTCCAATAGGAATCGCGGCTTCCAATCAAGATGGCCCTTGGGTACTAGCAGGGGTTGGCGCAGCTTTTATTGGGGTAGCCATACCTATTTCTATAAGGTCAAATAACCAGGCGCTTGAAGCAATAGAAAGAATCAACCGGGTTAATTCTTCACCGCCCAACCCCCTCCAGGTCACCTTTAATTTCATAGGAAATCAAAACGGCGTTGGCCTGGCTTTATCTTTTTAAAAATTTTATAAGATGTTGTTTTTCTGCAGTTGCTTTAATCGGGATTGATAGTCCTGGATATAATTTCTCTGAGTAGCTTCCTCTAAAAAGGATGCCTGGGTTAATTGGATAACTTTTTCTGGATGCTCCATCATATCTGTCATTATCTGATCAAATTGTTTTGGCTTTAGCTGTACCTGTTCTGCCAAAATTTTAAACTGCCCTGCAGTTGTGGTTTGCCCCATACTTTTTGGTAATAAGCCCTCATCCAAAGCAAAATCGCTATCATCTACATGGATACGAGTATTCAATAAATCATAAGCCGGGCTTAACCGGTGATCTCCCATCGGTGTTTCCAAAATGGCGAAATTTTTCAGGTGGGCATCACCGTTAGAAAACAAATAATTAAATAATAGTAGTTTAAATAATTTAGGTATTTCTACACGGTAAGCCGGTAGGAATTTTTTCATCAACTGAAATAATTCGAGGTAATTCCCTTCGTATTTATAATGTTCTCCATGAGTTTGAGGAGTTTTACCGGCAAGGGTGGCAAAATCTTCTTTTGCTTTCTTTGAACCATCCGGGTTTACATCAAAACGCTTCGTTATATAGGCTGGCGCTCCATTTTCAAAAAAAATAAGCGAATTTTCAGCAGTTTCAATATTGTATACCTGGCGTGCGATCTGCATGGTTAAATGCTCATTGGCCGGCATTTCATAGTTCTTTTTGCCGGCACTGGGAATCGGTTTTAGTATATGAGTGCCCTGCCCCCCTTCTTTGATGAGGCGCAACTTATTTTTTTCCAGAAGAACCGAAAACTTTTCCTGCACCCCGGAAATAGAGATCCGTTTTTGATTGTCTTCAAAAAGTTTATCGGTTTTAAGATTAGAATTTGGCGCATCATAAGGCAGCACGTGCGAAACTTTACGTCCATCAAAAACACGCTTTAAACATGTCCTGCTATAAGTGCTAAATCCTTCTGCTAAAGTTCCTGGGCAGTGATCTACTTTCATTTAACCTCTTTATTTTTTTTGACAGTAATTGCACCCACAGTATCATATCGAGCGGTAGTCATGAGAATTCCAAAGTAATCATCGGAATCTAATCGGTTAGCTTTACATACTGTTTGTCTATTAGTTCCTTCCGGAAGCATATTGTAGAAGAAAGGGAATAAGTATTCAGCATGATATTCCGGTTGGGATCTTGGCAGGGTAAGACTAATAGATGGATTTTCCGAATCAGCCAACCAGGCTTCCAGGTACCGGAAAGTAAAACTTCCATCGTCGTGCTGTTTCAGAGTACCAGCCTCCTTTCCCTTATAGCATATAGTCGCTTGCCTCATTTATATCTATACTTTTTTGACCTGCAGTGTGATCTCCATTCCAAGGACATCTGTTATTCTTTGTAAAGATTCCAGGGTAGGATTAGCCTGGCCTGTCTCGATCTTATAGAGCGTATTGATCCCGATATCAGCCATCTCGGCTAATTGTTTCTGGGTAATCCGCATATTATCGCGGCGTTGCTGAATCAGCTGACCAATCTTTTGTATCGCTGCCATAGGTTCTTTTATTTTTCAAATCCTTAAATCCACATTATAATGTGGAATCCGACATTGTAAATATTATTGAATTCAAAATTACATTAAAATCCACACTTTAATGTGGAAATTAAAGTATTTATGGCATTAATCCCCGAAGATACATTGAGATCCACATCATAATGTGATTACGGACGTCGTTTTCTCCAAATACGGAAATCATTGTTCCAGTATTATTTCACTCTCCCCGCATTTTGAGGTACAATCTAGGCGAAAACCCATCCCAACATGTTAGAAAAAGTCAAAAAATGTTAGCAAATGTTTAGTCTTTTTTAATTTAACTGATTATTATGCAATTTAGATTTTGCGTGAACTAGTAAATTAAAGGTATTTCTATAGGGAATTAGCCGATGAGTTCATTAAAGGTCTTATTCGTTACTCTTCTGGAATTTTAATTTTTATAGAAAATCAATTGCATATCCGTAATTATTCCAATATTAAGGAATTTATCCTATATTAGATAAGTTGTAATAATTCAAGTTATGGATATTTTTTCATTCACAGTACATTTCACAGATGAAGAGAGTTGTCGTTTACATTATAAAGCACAACGCGATAAGGAAGGTGTCACCTGCAATAGATGTGGCGGCACATCACATTATTGGCTCAAAAACAAGTGGGCCTACCAGTGTAAATCCTGTGAGGCACGACAGACCTTGCGTAGCGGAACTATAATGGAAAACTCAAATCTATCTTTTTTGATTTGGTATAAAACTATTTGCCTTATGAGTGCCACCAAGAAGGGCTTTTCCAGCAAGGAGATTCAGCGTCAGCTTGGGCTGAAACGTTACGAACCCGTCTGGTCAATGGTACACAAGATCAGGGAGGCGATGGGCCAGAGAGACCAGCGCTATACCCTTGAAGGTATGATCGAGGCCGATGAAGGCTATTTTTCTGTCGAAGCTTCGGCAGTAGAGTGTTAAATTGTAAGAGAATCTTCATCTAATTTCTTTTTGACCTCCTCTAACCTTTCTAGAAATCTTTCTTCATAACTCCGATCATCCTTAACACTTTTAATTTTTTTTGGAAAGTCTACAGAATTCAAATTCAAATAATCTTCTTTATAAGGGAAAGTCAATGTTTTGAATTTACCCGTTTTATGCCCACATAAGTAATTATTCACGCAATTAGCACATTTCTTCGGGTTTCTGATCGATGGATCAAATACTATTTCCCCTTTTTCCTTAAATGCTTTAATTTGAAGATACAAATGGTTCAATTTCTCTTTTTCTTTCTTGTCCGGCTTTATGATCTTAAAATCACATTTGGTAATCTCTTTTTTTCCGCTGTCCTGAAATTCATATTTCCAATAAATAAGAACACCAAATTCAATTTTGTATTCTTTTATTCCGAAGATATATGATAAGACTTGGTTCATGTGGTTATCATGAAAAAATTGTCTGTTTCTTTGAATTCTGTTCCTTTCTTCTAATGCATCATAATACGGATCATCCCCATAACTCAGAAATTCCTTAGGGATGTGGTGATATTTTTCTTCCACAACAAACACCTTTTGCTCATGCTTATCATATAAAATGTAATCTGGCTGACCTACAAATTTTCCGTTCTTACTTTTAAAAACCTTTTTCTGGTTAATAGAATGACCACTGTATAAAATCTCACAATTATGAATCAAACTTTGAAGGTTTTGATAAGATTCTTCATTCTCCAATTCTGATTCGTAGCTTTTTGACAGTGTGGTCTTAGGCCTTTTTTTTAATAATTTTTGAATAGGACTTTTTTCATGAAGTTCTAGACCAGAGTTACTAGATTCTAATATTTTATATTTGAGTGATCTGGAAATAGAATAATTAGCAGGACAAAAGGTAAAACTGGAAATGTCAGTTGCGGAAACATTTTCATTGAAATTGTCAACCCTTTCATATAATTTTTTTCGTTTTAGATTAATTTCTAATCGTAGGAAATTATCAATTGACAAAGTCAAAGCTTCAAATTCATTCTCATTCTCTTTATAAGGAATGCTAATGAGACCGTTTTCAGGAATGTATTTTTTCTCATTATCGTGACAGATTTCCTTTTTCCTGCAACTGGCTATTCTCTTGTATTTCGGAGCGGATTGCCGCAGATGATATATAAAATTATATGTAAAATTTTTCTCTTCGAAATCTAGTTGTTCAAATTTGAGCGTCTCCAGTAGATAATCTAATACAGCTATTTGTGCTCCAGTAAATTCCATATGTTCTTTTGCTTCTGCAATTAAACGTTTATATGATTCCATACTCGAAATGTAACAAATTTTGTTAACTAGTCATTTGTTCTCGTAATATATTGAATCCTTTCCACTAAGGCTCCTGATACAGGCTTTTAGTTAGGTTGTATTGAATACACTTCAATCACCACTTTTCCATCAATTTTTATTTGGCCTTCGCTACTTTTTAATACGACATTATTTACTGCTATTGGTAGATTTTTCATTTCTAAAATAACACGCATTGTCTGTAAATATCTTGAAGAAATTTTAGTATTGTAGTAATCAGTACCAACTAAAAAATGCCCATCCTTAGATGTAAAAGATAGTAGGTGATTTATTTTGAAATGCTCTTCCATATCCCAAGGATGCTGAAGGAAAAGGTTGAAGATTGCTTCATCATGAATTTTATAAAAGACTTGTTCTACCTCAATTTTTTGATTGAACATAGCTTCGTGATTATTCCTAAGAAGATTTATTTTCTGAACCATAGGAATGAACTTTTTAAATTTAAAAATTACCTCAATCTTGAAATCGACTATGGTATTTAGTTTCAAGAAATTCAAATATTCTTTATCACCGTCGTCCTTTTCATTTAAACCTTTTTGGACAAACGAAACAAAAGCCTCATGGCTTCCAAAAAATAATTTTGCACTTTCTGAAATTTTATAATTGTTAGCACCCAATGTCTCAAGCTCAGTAATCTGAGCGCAAAATATTCTAAGGTTTTCAGTGTTATTAATTAAGCTTTCAATAAAAACTTTATTTGTTATATCATGTGTCTCTTCACCAAATGCACGTATTCCATGATATATTTTATAAAAGGAATAATCGTTAACCTTCCATTTTTCTTTCCTGCGTCTTTCTAGATATTCCCTATATTTTTTTATTACAACTGGGATAATTTCCTCCTTATTTTTATTTATAAGATTGTTTTTCTTAATTTCTCCAAAATAGATAAGGATCTTTAGCTGAGTTTCTAGTTGTAAATAATCATCCTGATCTACTAACCGCCAAATCCATTCTTTAAGATTCTTTTCAGACCGTTCTAAAGATTTATTTTCTTCTAAGTGTATTAAAATAAAAGAACTTAGCTTTCGCATTAATTCTCCATGATCTAGATTATTTGTCTCTAGTTGGAATAAGTAAATCAGAATACTATTTTGGAATTCTTGTGAGTTCTGAGGAACAAAATAGTCGAGAAGGGCTATAAGTTCCTCACGATGATCAACAGAAAGTTTAATTATTTCCTCTTTAAATTTCGATTGATCATCCTGCTGTATAAAATTTTCAAAATCCTTGAATAAAAAGTCGGAATTATTATAATCAAGCTGTATAAATCTTCTGAAATTGGTTGTTATTTTAATAGAATTTGGTGGAGTGTCATCCTCAGAATCAAACAAGCGGGCAAGGGTTTTTATTAGAAGCTCTGAATCTTCGCATTGAATACCTAATTCCGACTCAAGTTTACAATCCTCTTCCAAATTTAGCCTTGAATACAATTGATATTTTTTAGGATTGAAGTATTCTCTTGTCAAGTCCAGTATAAAATTCTCTCTATCATTAGCTTCCACTTCACCCTCCCCTTCCAGACGAAGAGTATATTCTTTACCTTCTAAATGTAGAAACCTTTCCGGGTATCTTCTCAATTGAGTAATAAAATTGGGGAATTTCAGTTTTAATAAAATAAAGTTCAGGAAATCCTTTAAATCCAATTCTTGATTTACAAAATCAAATTCAAAAAGAATTTGATTACAAAATCTTTTCACATCCCGTAGATTTCTGATATGATCATCAAAAAGGACTTTATCAGAATCAATTTTGGAATATATTTGCTCCAGCTTCGGCTGAGAATCAGGAATTAATTTTTTTAAAATTTTTTTGAACTGCACTTTTAGAATAGATGAATCAATTTCAGGTAAATAAATTTCTAACTGGAAAAATTTATCTATAAATCGATTGTCTAATACTGAATCTCCAGAATTTAGTCGCTTTAACACATAACCCTTATCCATTCCAACTATAAAGGTAGTATTGGTAAAATTGGCCGTATTTCGGATTAGTTTCAAAACCTGAAGAATTTCGATTTCGTTTAACCTGTCTAGATCATCGACAAATACAATAATCTTCTTATTTATCTCTTCAAGTGAAGAATTTATCTTTCTAAAGGTAGAATTGGCTGAAGAATCCACATTTACAGATTCTTTTTTAAAAAAATTTCGAATATTTTTGGTTTGGTAAAGATTTAGTAATTTGTTAGAATATTCTAAAATCAAATCTGAAACTTTTCCACTATAGGGCCTTAATGCTTCTTGAAAAGCATGAAAAAACTCCATGGAGATCTCATCTTCTGTATGGTTTAAATAAGGCCTAAAGTGAAGAGTTATACTATCGGTTTTTTTAATTTCATTCTCTAAAAGATTTATAAAACTGGACTTACCATTTCCCCAAGGACCTACAACACCCACAGTAAAGGAATTTATAAAAGATTGGTAAGAAATCTTTTCTTTTAAATTTATTGCCAATTTGGTGTAATTAAGTAGATCAGGTTCAGAATTATTTCCCTGGATAGAAATATCCTCACAAAATGATGCTATATTTTTTTTCTGTTTAGGTGGTATTAATGAAGTATATAAGACAATTCCTATGAAATGTATAACGATTCCAAAGAGCAAATGAAAGTATGTAAGACCCCAGTCAGAGTTTAAGACTGGTGAAAACCTCCAGGCCTTTTCAGTAAAGTGAAAGAATAACAGGACTACTAAGGCCGATAGTAACAGGGAAATTTGAAAACTGGAAAAAACATAATTCTTCCGTAACAGTCTTAAGCCATGTAGATAAATTATTAAAAACAATAGAAGAAACAATCCATCTGTTACTCTATTAGACCAACCAGGTGAAGGGATAACTTTCAGAAATAAAACTTCCAACTTGCCATGGAAAAATGCTAATAATAATCCTAAAAAAATCAACAATAAAACTGTTCTTGTAATTCTTAAAAGCTCTAATTCTTTTTTATTAAAAAAGTTCTCAAATTTAGATGCAGCATTTAGCACGAATTGTTTATTTTCTAAAAATAATTTTTTCAAGAGCATAGGATTAATTATAAAAATAAATTGGATTATTATCTCTCGACATCCACATTAAAAATTGGAAACAGATCAGCAACCATTTTATCTTCTATATAAAATCGATTCACCGCATTATTAACTGCTTCCCTATCCTCCAGTTCCAACCAGGAGATAGCAATGTGTTTCTTGATGTATTTGAGAGAGTGATTTTGAAAAATTCGTTCTAAACCAATTCTTAACTGACTTACCGTGTTAGGCTTTTTTTCAAAAGAAAAAGGCTTATTTGTGCGGTGTTTCCCTTCCCTATCTGTCCAGATATTATCAGTGGTGTAACGTAAATGCCCGGAGATTCTTTGCTTTAAATTGGTAGTTTTTCCAACATACAAACAAATCCGCTCATTGCAGGTAGCAGCTTGCAACCAGGCTTCACAAATCTGCACAGGTATAAGTTCTTTTCGGTTTGATGGCCCCTTTAATTTGTACCGCTGTTCGTTAATTTCCTTTTTCAACACCGTAGTATCACCTACCCACCAAAAGGCGTAAACACCGGCTTTCTTAGCTAGATCCGAAAAATCTTTTTTTCTATTCCCTTCTATAAGTTCTTTTACAAAGATTGGCGAAACTCCCTCCAATTTCTCCACTGATTTTGTAATTACTTTTTTATCAAAAACTGCAGTACCTGTATGCATCAATTATTTTTTATAAGTTTCTTTCTCTTCTGCAACTTTTAGCTGCCTTTCCTGTTCCAAAGTATAGTCTTTACCGAAATCCTTAATTGCCTTTCTTCGGCCAGAAGCTTTTTTAAGTAAACTTTCTGCCTTCAACCCCTCAATCTCCCTCAATAAATCCTTCGCGTCCCCATCACTTTCTAATTGCGGCACTAATTCTCCTTTAAAAGCTTTATGCAAAATAGCCCGTGGTAATTGCTCAATATTGGTTTTTAACACCTCATATTTCTTCTGGATTTTATCCGCTTTGTTAAATAAATTCTCAACACGATTAACGATTTCTTGTTGCTCTTTTAAAGAAGGTAATGGAATATTAATACTACGCAACTGGGTGAGATTTATTCGAGGCCTAGTTATGCCATGAGCCAGTTCAATAATTTGATCTTTTCCCTCATTAGATAACAAAACATAAAGGCAAAAGTGTTTATCTATTTTTTCTTGATCTAAGCGAATACAGAAACAATCAGCTTTATTGATTGCAGGTGTGCTTAATTCTGGAAGTAAGGTCGCGCGAATTTCATCACCAACAAAGGATGCAAAAATGATATCTCCTTTTTTTAAAGTATTCCCCTTTAATTCTTCATACTTCTCCTTTGAAATAAAACTTTGCTTTGTTGTATCAAAAGACAATCGTTTAATATTTTCAAGCCGCACAACTTGAACTCCACTAGGAGTATAATCGGCAGTCTTCAATTTAGAACCAAAGGGACCATCAAAAATTTTCTGAGATAATTCCTTTATTGTAGCCTTATTCCATTTTGAACTTCCTTTCCTCCACTCTTCCGTCAATTTCCCGGTTACAGCCTGGGTTAGAACCTGCTGACGAAAATTTTGTAAAAGCTCAGGGATTTTAGCTAAACTGGCTTTGATTTTATCCAGTTTCGTGAATAAATTATCCAATTTAGCTACAATTCGTTCTTGCTCGGCTAGAGGAGATAGTGGAAAAGGTATGATTTTTAAATTCTTTTGATTTAATTTTAAACGCGTGGTACCCCCAACATAACCATTATAATTAAATTGATTTAAAAAGTATAGTACTATTTTATTAGAAACAATTCCATCCCTGCCCTTTAATACATGTGCGTGATTATTAACCCAAGATTTACCTTTTATTAAATAAGCAACGTTCTTGTTTCGCTCTAAAAATGGAGCTCCGTCCTCCCCCAATAAAACCAATTCCTCATCGAATATATAATCATCAATGTATCCGGCAATTCCTGTTGCTCCATAATAGGGTATATCTCCTAATCTTTTACTTCTCTCTTTCGCGCTAATAGGTTTTCTTCTATTATCATAGATTTCTACAACATTTTCAAGATTAACTTTAGTCCAATTATCCGGTAATTCCTCCTTCATTATTTCAACTCCTTTATCATCGCATTTAACTCGGCAGTAATGCTATTTAATTCAGCTAAAGCTTCTTCAGCGATTTCTATGGGTTCACCTAAATCATCACCATTACTAATACTTTCATCGGCAATTAAGCCTAAATCCAGGCTATCGTTCTTTTTGGCGATTTCTTCCCGGCTTATAGATTTCCAGCGTTCATCCTTAATTTGCTTTCTTTTTTCGTCGCTAATAATACCGTCATAATCTGCTTCCACATTTTTCACAGAAATCCCGCCAGTATAAGCTTTTACAAAATCTTCAAATGCTTTTTCGGTGAAAGGCGTACGTTTCCCATAATTAGGAACATTGGTTCGCATATCATAGAACCATACTCTTTTGGTATTTTCAATTTCGGTGGTGCTTCGGGTAAAAAACAAAACATTGGTTTTTACTCCGGCAGCGTAAAAAATACCAGTAGGTAATCGAAGAATGGTATGCAGGTCGCATTTATCCATCAGGTCCCGGCGAATACGCTGGCCGTCTCCATCTTCAAATAAAACGTTATCAGGTAAGATAACAGCAGCCCGAGCTTTCCCGTCCCGTTTAAGGCTTCGGTAAATATGCTGTAGAAAATTTAGTTGCTTGTTACTGGTAGGAAAGGTGAAATCATCCCGAGAAGGTCTCTCCCCACCTTTCTTAGTACCAAATGGAGGATTAGCGAGCACGCCATCAAAATTCTTTAAACTTTTTCCAAATTCCGTTAAGGTATCAGCATAATAAATTTTGCTTTCCAGTCCATGCAACCTGGCATTCATCAAAGCCAGGCGGTGGGCATCACCTACCAGTTCTACACCGCTAAATGCTTCTTCTTCCTGGAATTTGCGTTCCTTTTCTGAAAGTTTGTAATAATTGTCGTTCTTATCTCTTAAATATTGGTTAGCAGAAATCATAAAACCAAAGGTGCCCGCCGCGGGATCGTTCCAGCGTTCTCCCAATTTTGGCACCAAAAGATCTACCATCACATTAATAAGCGGTCTTGGCGTAAAGTACTGCCCAGCACCACTTTTCTTTTCCCCGGCATTCTTTTCCAACAGGCTCTCGTAAATATCACCCATAGTATCCCGGTCATCTTCCTCATACCAGTCTATCTTATCAATAGCCTGCACAAGTGTATCAAAGTTTACGGGTTTCTTTAAACTAGTAGAAGCATTGGTGTAAATCTCTTTAATACTTTCACTGGTGGAGGAATTACTAATTTCTGCCAGGAATTTACGGTAACGTACAAAAGCTTCATTGTTATCATCTTCATCAACAAAACTGCGCCATCTGTATTCCTCCGGAATATGCTTTTCGAAGTCTTTTACTTCAGATAATTTCAGAAAAAGTATATAAGTTAATTCATTTAGATATTGGTGATAGGTAACTCCATCGTCTCGTAAAACATTACAAAGTCCCCATAATTTTTGTGCTATTTGATCTGCGCTCATTCGTCTTTTCTCTATTTTTTAGGATGCTGAATATAGATTTTCATTTAACATTTTTAGGATGTCATCCAGGTTATTTTCAAAAATTTTATCCAGGCGTTTATAGCCTCCATCCCTCTTAAAGGGATCTTCATTCAGGTCTTCTTTTGTTAAAACAGTTTCTTTGAGCAACTGCGCCTCAAAACGCTCAATCCATTTTAGCTGAATTTTATTCCAGTCTTTTAAACTTCTTATTTTTTCAATGGCATTTTTAATCCGCTGTTCGTGGCTTATTAAATGTGTATCCAGAGCCATAGTTCGAATAAACGAAATAATGTCGGCGGCTATTTCTTCATTCTTAGTAGATTTCCAGGCGGTACTCAAGGTTTTCGCATTATAACCTTCCTGATCAAGCGCCAGCTTTAATTCCTTAAGCGACTTCCTGTCCAAGGCTGAAGGTTTAGTACAGATAATATCCAGTGCTGCAAGTTTATTTCGATTTTGCTGAATAAAGCTTCTAAATCCTTCTATATAATCTTCAGGTTTTTTGGCTCTTCCATAGCCTCTTTCTATTCCAAGCACTTCATCAGGATGTTCTGAAACCAATTGTCTCCTTGGAATAAAAATTTTCTTATCCAGAAAGCTCCAAAGATTTTTATATTCATCGGCCATCCTTTTAGCCTGAGCTCCTTCGGTAGCTTTTAAAACCTTGATTAATTCTTCCGGATCTTTACCGTTGGTTTGGTACATAAATTCTTCAATCCGGTACTCTTCCAGATCCTTCTTTTTTCGTTGAATTTTAGCGATAATCTGCTGTAGTTGCTTTTCAGCACGTTCCGGTTTTTCAATGACCTCCAATTCTTCTACTAATTGCTGAAAGGAGGTAGAAGGATTAGAAACCGTTTTCATCTGTGTATAATCCTCTAAAGCTTCATACACCCTCACTGTATCATAGATTCTAAAAAACTGCTTATCGATTTCAGGGCAAAGCCTGGTGGCTCTTCCCAGCATTTGTTCAAATAGAATCCGGGAGCGAACCCTACGCATAAAAACAATATTGGTTATATGCGGTACATCTACGCCGGTAGTGAGTAAATCTACGGTTATTCCGATATTCGGATATTTCTCATTTTTAAAACGTTTGGTAAGATCCTCAGGATCATAAGTGTTCCCAGTTATCTTCTTTATAGATCCTTCCGGCACATCAACTCCAATCGCTTCGAATTCCTCAAACAGCATTCTAACAATAGTATCGGCATGAGAATCCCTAACGGCAAAAATCAAGGTTTTTTCATCACCTTCAGGATCCAATTCCTGAACCAATTGTTTAATTACCTCACGATTAAAAGATTCGGTGATTACCCCTTTATTAAACTGCTCAATTTCTACTTTTAGCTCATCTTCCAGTTCTGCCAGTTCCTCTATTTCATTGGTCTCAGGATTATAAACTTTTGGTCGTTCTCCTTTTTTCCACAGAATTCCTTCTTCACTTAGCCTTGTTTTGATGATAAAAGGAGGTTCATGATCTACAAGAAATCCATCAATCACTGCCTCACGATAAGAATAACTGTGAACAGGTTTTCCAAATATCTTTTTGGTATGAAGCGCCGGCGTGGCAGTAAGCCCAATGATATGTGCATTAAAATATTCAATTACACGTTTATACTGCCCTACATAATCCTGCTCATTTTTAAAGTAAAAATCATCTTCATCTATTTCCCTATCCAGGTTATATCCCCGGTGGGCTTCATCTATAATGATGCAATCGTAGGTATCTATAGGCAGAGGATCATTTTCATTATAAAAAAGGCGTTTCACCATACTTTGCACGGTAGCAAAATGCAGTCTGGTCGTATCTTCAGGGACATTCTGGTTCAGATCTTCTACCTGGTAAACTTCGGCAAAAGTGTTTATGTTTTCAATTTTATTATCCTTAAAACCTCCGAGAGCCTGGTTAGCCAGTAAACGCCTATCGGTTAGAAATAAAATTAGTTTAAACCTGTTTGATTTAATAAAACGATAAGCCAGCCCCTGAATGGTTCGTGTCTTACCTGTTCCAGTAGCCATTACCAACAAGGCTCTTTTATCATCGGGACTTTTGATGATCTTATTTTCAATAGCTTTGATGGCATCGATCTGATAATATCTTAAACCAAGGCCATTCGGATTTTTTAAATACGCATAATCACTATTTTCCAGTTTCTGATTCGCCTTTTCCACATCCCGATCAAACAATTCCTTTAAACCTTCCGGAGAAAACCAACCACGTAAAGCATCTGAATGATTGCGATGGTTACGAACATCTAGGAACCAAATACCGCTTTTTGTTTTAAGCTGTTCAAGATATGGTCTCCCATTGGTGGAGAAAAGAAACGGTACATAGTGCTCATCCCACTTTCCAAGGAAATTACAGATTCCATTTGGTTGAATGCTTTTCGCATATCTCTTTGACTGATATAAATCGGTAGAAATATCTGAAGCATATTTCTTAGCTTCTACAATTCCGTATAAATCCTCTCCAATAAAAAGGGCATAATCTGCCCATTTAGAGCCACACGGCCATTCAGCGATTGCAATGTTTTTACCTTTTTCAGGTACAGTTTTATTCTTTTTATAATTGAAAGTTTCTGTATCGCATTCCCAACCAGCTTCCCTAAGTTTTTCGTCAATAAGCTCCCGGGTTTCAGCTTCAGTTTTGGTCAGATTGTTTGCTACAACTTTAGATCTCTCCTTTCGTTCTTCTACTACATTCTCTGAAGCATTTAAAGAAGCTATCTTTTCTTCATAATTGACAACCTTTTTTGAAAGTAGTTTTAATTCTTTCTCTAGTTTTTCAACAGATTTTTGTTCTTCATTAGAAGGTAATTTATACTCCTCCGTTTCCAGATAATCATTTTCATAGGTTTCATAGAACCACCTCGCTAATTGATAAGATTTTTTTAAAATGAAAAATGCCTCCCGGTTTGACCTTTCTCCTTGATGACTTGCCTTATTGCCAGATATTCGGATAGTGTGTAGAATATCTTTAACAATCTCAGGAATAATATTGGCATAAAACAGCTGCTTTATTCTTTCCATCTGGTTCCCCTCAAAACCATCCAGACCCTCAAATTTCCAAACAAGTTTCGAAATTTTCTCTGAAAATAACCGTGTTTTGGCTAAAGAAGAACTTGGATCTATATGTATTAGCTTTTCTGAAAGTTCAGCAACTTTAAAAAGTTCAGGATATGAGGATTCGAGAAAAGAAAATTTAGAGTTATTCATAAGTCTATACTCCTTCAAAAAATTGTACTGCGAATTGACAGAAATCTATTATAACCTCCTTATCAAGATCAAACTCCTTTCTACTACCGAAATAATTTTTGGTTTTTGGAGTAATTTCTTTTCCTGCTATTAATTCTTCAACCGTAATACATTTTATATGTTTCTTTGAGACGAGAATTATAAAGGCATTTTGATATGGATAATTCTCTGGTAGGTTTTTAAGCTTAAATTCACCGCTTGCTCTAAATTTTACTTCTATAAAATATACCGCCTTATTGTTTGGGTTTTGGATAACAAAATCAGGCATCCTTCTAATATCATCTGCCACATCAGTTCTCACCCCTTTCAAAAGATCCATAATCCCAGGAATAGTATTCTCCATCCCATACCGGAATACATTATAATTTAAGCTGAGAAAAAGTTCTTGAATTAAGGTTTCCGCTATTCTTCCTTTAATCATGTTATAGCGGTAGTTTCGGTCTTTATCGGAAAGCCCAATTTTAGTCTCTTGGGGTTCTTCTTCTAAAACTGCTACTTCATTGCTATCATCGCTCTTATAGCAACCATAACATAGACCTCCATTAAACTTAGTGTAGGATCCACATTGAATACATTCTGCCATTAAATGGTAGTTTGGGTTAAATAACTAACTGCGGTAGGGCGCAAATGAATTAAAGGTAAATATAGAAAAATCTTAGAGAAATGTTAAGGTCTTTATAAGGGTAAAATCACTTTTCCTAGAGAAGGATCATTTTCAGAATTAGATTGAAGTCTATTATTTAATTAATATTTCCTGATCCAATCCCTTTTTATATTTATGAAGCAAATTGATAAGCTTTAAAAGTGCACCTTCTTCAATCGCTGAAACACTAAAATTAATTTTTTGAGCGTTGTATCTTTCTCGGCTACCAGAGTTTTTCAGGATTTCTTCAAGACCATCAGGAATAAAAAACCGGCTTTTTTCAGGAAAGTGTTTTTTATATTCATTCAAATAAATACCGATTCCAGCCATATCATAATCTCCGAAATGGAGATAGTTATTGGGAATGGATTTCATCCAGGAAATAAAATCTTTACTTTGGTTTTGTGGATAGCGGCTTATAAATAGCGGTCTGATATCTTTAAAAAGATAAGCCTGTTCCTTTAACCTTCTAAAATTCTCAGAATTTTCTACTCCGACTATAGTAACATTAGTCGCAGGAATAAAATTTTCAAAATCATAGATAAAATGAAATATTCCCTCTCGGGGTTCTAAAAGTATTTTCTCAGAATTTAGAATTGCCGGCACTGGATTGAAAGAGTTTACTAAAAACCCTTTAAATGTCCGTACCGATTTTATTTTGGAGTCCCCTGTGATATCTACAAGTGATGCACGTGAAGTTTCACTTTCTTCCAATGCTGCAACGTAGGTTTTGAGTTCTTTAATGGAAAATCTATTGTAGAGGTACAATTCCAGCTTGTTCTGATTGGTTAAACCAAGTGTTTTCCTAATCTTTCCGGTTCGGAATAAAATATTCTCCTGGATAAGATCTTCAATTACAGAATGCTTCGCGGCACTTCCGGGAAGTATAGCACCATTAGATAATTTCAAAAGAGCTTTTGCTATGCGCAGTGGAAGTTTCATTTACTACAGGCTTTTCGCTGCCGGTATCTTTTGTACCAGTCGTTTTACAGTGGTGAAATTTTTGTTGTTTTTAGACAGGATATAGGTGTACCGATATTCTGTTGCGTTATAACTGGTTGGGGAACCATTGATCAATAGGATATTCCGGTCATTGGCAAATTTCAGGATACCTTTCACATTGTTGGGGTGAAGCCTTCCAATCTCATCCATCATGCAATGAAGTTTAAAATCCTTAAACTTTTTTGAAGCATTGTCTTTAAATACATTCAGCAGCATAATATTGATCATTGCTTTTACTAGCACATCAGTTCCTTCAGATCCTACATTTGAAAGTTTTTCTACCCATTGAGAATCATTGTCATTTTCAACGATCCTGAATTCGAGCCCAAAAGAATCAGAAAGCTTCAATTCATCGGCTTTAAAAAAGTTTATTTCTGTAAGTAACTGCTTAAGAAGCTTTACCGCTCTGGCATTATTACCAGTTTGATCATCTGAAGAAAAAAGATTGGTTTTCCCCAACTGCATTCCGTTTTCATCATTAAAGGCTTTTATTTCAAGCAGGATCTTCATGATCTTATTGGAACTTTCCACCGTCCTCATCGCCATACTTTTTATGGCGCCTACGAAGTTTCTGTCTTTAAAATCTGAATTGATCTTCTGGATAACCCGGTTGATCTCCCCTTCTTTAGAAAGCATATCCCCGGTCTGTTTTCCAATTTGCCTTATGATGTTGGAAAAACGTTCATTGACCCTCGTCTCATATTCAGCAATTTTATCCTCCTCCAGGAATTCCCTTAATTCTTCTGCAAAATTTAGGTAATCATTGATGCTGTTGAAGCGGGTTGGGAAATGGAAAATATTATCTTCCGTAAAATTTCCGGTAAACCTGGTAATTGCTTCCTGTAGGCTGCTGAGTTTTCCAATGCCGGAGTAGTGCTTTTCAGTTATGTTTTCAATCAGTTTGCTTCCGCTGAGTTCAGTTTTGTCTTTCTCATTAAACTGGTTTAAAAGCTTCTCAACTTCAGGAAACCATTCCAGCTTCTTGAAATCCTCATACTTTTCCAGGTCCTGGAAAATCTGTCCCAATTGATCTTTTAGTTCTTTAACCTGTTCACTTTTATTTTTTAGATCTTCTAGAAGGTTGTGTTCCTTACCTCTATATTCTGCTTCTGTTCCTTCCAGTTCTTTATTTAATAAAGATCGGCGGTTCCTGAGGTCCGGCTCTTTATCAAATAATTCCCGCTTGTCCTTTTGATATTCAATGACCAGCGTATTATTGGATTCAATAAGATCCAATTCCCCGACTATTTCCTCCAGGTTTTTATCAATTCCTTCGATCCGTCCGGTATCTGCTCCCTGCTTACCGAGTTCAGATTTTTCCCGGTCTTTTATCTCTTTTGTTCGAACAGCAATTTCTTTCTTTTTATTTGTTACCTGCTCCTTTAATTGCTGAAGAAGGGATTGTAAATTCGTTTCCTCCTGAAGCAACAGGTATTCCTTTTCTTTATTTTTAGCTGAAACATCCCTCTTTACCCGCGCTAGTAATTTGTCCAAAGCATCTTTCGCACTTTGTTTTTCCGCGGCTAATTTTTTTCGATCCTCCTGAAGTTTTTCAAGAGCCTTTGTTTTTTCTGCAGCTGCTTTTTGCTCCAGGTCATGAAGGGAATTTTCTTTTTTTGTCAGCTTTTGTGAAAATTGCTCCTTTTGATAGCTATTAGAGGAAATTTGTTCTTTCAGGCTATTGATCTTAGGACGGAATCTTCTCTTTAAATTCTGCTTTTCTTTTTCCAGGTTTTCTAATGCTTCTTTTTTCCCTAATTGCAGTTTTTCCTTTTCTTCTGAAAGGTTCTGAATTTCCTCCTCATAGTCTTCCAGAGTTTTTACCTGTTTGTCAATTGCGTTTAGATCAAGCTGCACCCCATAAAAGCTACCCGAATTTTCCTCGTTTAATTGCGGATTAAGATCTTTGTTGAAGAGTACGTTTTCTTCATCCACCACTTTTCCAATAGAGCCATCCCAGTTGGGAATGTTATTATTGAGCCATTCATAAAAAGAGCCTTTGCTATCATCTATTTTTCTTTGAACAGACTCAATATTTTTACTGATTTCCTGAAGCGATCTTTCCAGATCATCTATTATAGCCTTAGAACCGTTTTCTGCCTTTGCATTTTCCAGTTCCCATTCTTTTTTCAGGTGGTCTTTTTCCTTTCCGGAATTTTCTATAGTCCTTTCTGCAGTAGTTATTAGTTGTTCCAGCTCCTTTTTCTCCTCTTCCAGAGCTTTGGTTTCTGACTGAAAAAGAGATGTATGTTTAATTTCTACTTCTTTAATTTTTAATTCCTGTAAAGAGAGGTCTTTATCCTGAAACTCTTTTTCGGCAATTGCGATTGCTTCGCGGTGCTGTTTCTTTATCTGCGCGATCAGAGTTTCGTATTTTTCCTGCAGGTTTTCTTTATAAGTGCCAAAGCTCTCCTGGTGCTCCAGTCTTTCCCCTGTGATCTTATTTTTAAACTTTTCAAGCTGCGTTTCAAGTTGATCCAATCTGGCCCGGTATTGTTGTTCAATGGCCTCAAATTTGCCGGTAAGCAACTTTCGTTCCTCCTGTAAACTTTGTCTGCTGAAAATTAACCCCGATTTTCTTTCAGCTCTAAATAAGATTGCCTCAATATTTTTGGCGTCGTAAACCTTCTTTTTCTCTTTCAGGTCCTTGAGTTGGCTGAAGATAATCCCAATTTCTGTTTGCAGCTGTTTCTGGGTTTTTTCAAAGTTGGCTTTAAGTGCCTTCAGGCGATCCTCGGCTTTTGTTTCCGCCGTCGTGGATTTTTCCAGTTTCTCTTCTATTTCTGGCTTGGTGGATTTTATACTGTTCAGAAACCAGCCTAATTGTCGGGAAAAAATTTTCTTTTCCTGTTTCACAAATAAATAGGAACGGTTGGCAGTGGCCACAGCTTCAGCCTGAGAGCGCACGATGATCTTTCCGGCCTTGTTTTTTTGAGACCAGATCTTTATATCATTCAGTTCTGTTTCAAAATTCCGTAGGTGGTTGTGGGCATAGGTGCTTAAATCGATCTTTATCTCTTCTTCGCTAAGAGATTTTATAATGGTTTCCTTGATAAAAGCGGCATCCAGTTTGGAATTCAAAAATACATTCTGAATTGTCCGCGGAATATTTTGATATTGCCTGCTTTCCAGAAGGGCATATTTCCTCAATTCGGTTGCTAGGCCTTTGTTGTTTCCGTAGAGAATATTGCGATAATCCTCGTAGTTGCTAATGATCTTTGTATAATAGACCTCCCTTCCAAAAGCCGTTGTCTGTTCAAAAGTCGGAAAAGCTTTTCCGGTCTCATCTATAAAATAATTCTTATCATACCTGGCATCAAAAAACCGAAATGCCACCCGACCCTGGGATTTAAAGGCTATTACAGAATAGGTAATATCCTCCCGTTTTACCTCATAAATGATATAAGAGTTTTGATATGGGAAATAATATTGATCAAAGTTCTTTTTCTCACGGGGAATACCCAGTTTCGTTTTATCAGCATTATAAAAGAATAGGATTGCCCTTAACAAGGTACTTTTTCCAACACCCTGTGTTCCTATCAAATGGACATTTCCATCCAGATTAATTTCTGCATATTGTGCCGCGGCGCTATTGATGAAGATAATTTTATTCAGGGATCTCATTGGCGATATCTTCAGGGATATTTAAGGTCATTATTAATTCTTCCAGGTATTCAAAGGATGAAAGAACTTTATATGTGTTTGTAATTTCATCCTGCAATTCCAAAAAATTGTCTTTTAATAGATAGTCCACAAGTTTGGAAACCGCTTCTGTATGATTGATCTTCTTTGTGATCTTTTTTAAGGAATTTAATTTCGACTTAAGGTCGGCATCTGTATTCAGCCGCACGGTAATATCTGCAATGCTAAACCGAAATCCGGAGCCAAAAGAATGATCAAAGGTTTTAAAAAAGTCAATAATATCTATCCACTTAAAAGCAATTTCCAGTTTGCGTTCCAGGTTCACCTTTGATTCATTTCGACTAAAATAAAAGTATCCATTGCCTTTTTCCAAGATGAAATTGATATTTCCGAAATAAAAAGTGAGCAGCTCAAAATGATCTTCATCATCCAGGACAGCATATAGTTTGCGATCAAGATCCCTTGAACTGTTGGAACAAATAAATTTTCCTTTGCTCAGCATCTCAAAGATCGCTGCGGTATGTTTTGGGAATTCTTGCATTTAATTTGTTTTTGGATAAACAAGTGTATATTCAATATCCTGAAAAGTTTCATAACTGGAGATGATCTCAAATATCTCTTCATACTGTGAGATCAGCTGGCAATACAGGGTCACCCGCTCTGGAAAAGAAACCTCTTTTAAAAAGTTATAATTCATTAAAAAATTAAAGAGGTTATTTCCAGTAGCCATAAAATTGTTTTTCACCTCCTCCAGGTTAATCAAAACTTCCTCCTGTATTTGAGTATCCAGTTGATCGCGTGAGATATTTTCTGCAACAGGAATTTTTATCTCGGCTTTAGTTTTAATTCGCCCGCTTATCCTCTTTATAGCCTCAAAACCTTCATCTGTAGCCAGAAAATCGGGGGAAAGCTTAACGGGATAGGTCGGTTGCTTTTCAAAAACCACTAAATTCCGTTGACTTAACACCTCTATAATATCAGTACCGTCCTTTATAATAAATTGGTCTTTAAGATATTTTATTTTCCGTAATTTTTCAATTATTCCGCTTTGATATTTGATCTGGTTCAGAAATTCAATGATCTGTTTTTCCGTTTCAATAAGGTTGTGGGAACATTCGATAAGATCCCGTTTGAGCTGAATAATAATATTATTTAGTTCTTCATCCAGGGCGGCTTTAAAGAAAGTTTTCTCTTCGCTTGAAATCAAGTTTTCCGTTTGATATATCAGGTCTAGGATATCAAGTCTTTTACGATCCAGGTTTTCTAGTTTTGCTTTCTTGTTCTTGTAATTGGGTTCGTTTTTAAAAGTGGTATCAATATTACGGCGCAGATCCACGACGTTTTTGAAAGTGCTTAATGCGATCTTTTTAAAGGTATTTTTTATAAACCTTAGGTAATTGTATCTCCTAATCTCATTTTTCTCGTTCAGTAAATAATTAATATTTTCCCGGACGTTTCTAATATTCTCATTGATATAGGAAGTATTTATTTCCTCATTAACCCCCAGCACATTTTCAAAAAAATCCAAGTACTGCGTATCCAGTTCCAGGTAATCTCCATTTTTATAGATAACCGAATGATCGATAAGGAACTGGATCTTCTCTTCCTTATAATCCACCATCTCCAGCGCAAAATCATAGCGGTACACCAGGGATTTTCTCTTTACGAACATTTCAGAAAGCAGCTTTTCCTCCATCTGGAGCGCCCTGAGAAGTTCTTTTAGATTGGAGAAGGTGTTCATTTATAATGGGTTTCTAAAAACCTGAAAGGTAATATTTTTCATTTGTTCTTGTATTTGCAATTTTGGTCTTATAATTCTAAAATGTACAATTTGAGTAACTCAATTCAAATTATCAATCTTAGGGTTGCCATATTTATAAACAATTGAAGCCCTTTTTAGTAAATTAGAAGTACAAAAACTTAACATCATGTGTTATCGTACCAAATTGTCTAAGCTAAGCGAAAGTGAAAATCACACTCACTGAATGCAATTAAAATACATAAGGGCCTATGTTTTCTATTTTTTGTATAGACTAATCAAGATTCTTATGTGCCAAGGTTTATTTTATTAACCGGTCATCAATTTCAAAAGGATAGTTTTTTCTGATCTTAATTTTACCGGAATCCGGATGATCCACATTAATTAAAAAGTTCATTTCATTAGGATTTACAGCACTTGGCACTTGTAGTATTAAATATTTATTTGCCATAATCCAATCTTTTCCCAGAAATTTGATTTTATCAGGTGCAGGATATTTATTCCAATCCTTAGGTAAATCTTTTAGCCTTAGTTTCTGAATGCTATTATCCGGGATTTCTATTTCTGCGATGTAAAGGTCATTTGGCAAGAGATCAAAATCTACGTGAACTAATTTTTCTAAAATAGCCAAAGAGGAAGTTGATGCGCAATATAAAACAGGAAAGCCTTTAGGGTTCCAGCGACCTCCCGTTATTTTAGCCCCGGTTCCGCTTAAATCTTTAATCCACTTTTTCTTGGCAATTCTATAGACAATCATGAGAAAACTCCATGTTCTATTCTAAGTAACTCATCCATAACCAAATCAATCCCCATGCTGGTTTCAATTAGACCTATTGGTTTCGAATTTGCCAGAGATTTATTGGGGCGATCCAGCCAGGCAATAAATTTTTCTTTTTCATTAAAAACATCAATTCCCTTGTGGAAAAGACGGGTAAGTTCTATTAATCGCTCCGAAGAATTAATATCCATAGTCTTTTCGGGAGAATAGCGCTGAAGGGTTCTTTCGGAAACGTGAATCAATTTGGCTACCTGTTTTAGCGTCAAACTTGAATGTTTGATAAAAGAGTTTACTGAATTCCGGTGCAAACCTTCCTTTAAAACCTTTAGGTAAGCAAAAGAAGCATTCCCCTTATTTAAGGAGAGTGATTTGAGGTCCAGCCATTTTGCTACTGTTTCTCTTTCTTTTTTATGATTAATTGTTTCCACCATATCAAGCGCCATTTATCACAAATATAATGACAAATGACGTAATATTTCCTTTTTAAGTCATTTTTAATTATAAATCTGGCAGGGAAAACACATAAACCTAAGTCTCATCCAATATTTTTTCAATACGATCAAGAAGATAAGCTTTCGTCTCTTTAAGCTTTGCATTGATCTTTCATTTTAATTGGATAGGCTGAAAACTTCCCGGAACTGAACCATGAAATTTTTTAATTCCCGTTAAGACTTTATCTTTTCAGTTGCTTTAATCGGTATTGATAATCCTGAATTTAATTTCGTCGGTTAGCTCCCTATAAAAAAACACCCGTGTTAATTAGATAACTTCATCTGAATGTTCCTTAATGCCCAACATGATCTGATCGAATTGTTTTAGCCTTAGAGCTACCTGTTCTACCAAATTTTAAACTTATATTTTAACCTCCTGCCCCCATGTCTACCATAACTTACCTGCGCCGGATCCTATGCTGTTTTTATAGTGTACGGGAAGTTAAGCGTAAAGTAAAAACAGCATAGGGAGCAACCTACTTATATTTATTAAATCAGTAAATTTCCGCCTGTTTACAGGGCTTTTCAACTCATTTACTGGTAATGTCCACTTATTTTCTATTGATTAAAAAAAATTGAATTTCAAGGCAAGCCGCAAAGCTTTCAAATCTCGATTATCGAGTAAATTTTTGCCGCAAATTTCAACGGTTTTACTGGGGTTTCAGGCCATTTGACGCAATTTTACTAATTTTTTCTACAGGGGCATTTGTCATTACAAACCCTGGTATCCATCCTCTAGCCACTCGCAGTAAGCTTCCTGGATTTCCGGATATGCTGCAAAATAATCTTCATAATGTTTATGCTGAGATTCCATGATCGTCTGGTAGACTTCAAAATTTTCTTCTACTTTTTCTTTCGAGGTGTAGCCGAAATACCCCACTGAACCCAGAACAATAATTCCTGAGATTCCAAAAAGGATCAGCAGGTAATTAGGTATAACCCTGGCATGTTTTAATTTCCGGTCTATCCCTTTAAGGATTTCATCCGTTTTTTCCTTTTCCGCTTCCTGCTTTAGCAGAAATGTGTTCAGGTTCTTTTCCAATGCTTCTGCACTAATGGGAATGCTCATCTTAGCCAATTGTCCCGAAAGCTTTTGGAGTTCCAGGACAGCAGTTTTAAAATCCTTCATTTCATCGGCCATCAATTCCATAATTTCGTCTAGTTTTTTCATCACTTAAAGTTTTAATATCCCATACCTATTCCGGTATCTCTTATTATTTTTATTGCTCCTTTTACAAGTTCTTTAGCTATTTTAGTAGATAGATTGCTGCTTAGTTGTACCGTCTTATCCAATACCTGGAAGGTTTTAGGTACTTCCTTTAGCCTCGTAAAACTCCTGTTTTGGGAGATCTGGGGAATTAATCTATTTCCGCTCATCGAACGGTCCACTTCACTGGCTTTTAGGTTTACTCCTTTATATGCTACCCGAAAGCCCTGCAGCTGGTTAGCTTTGTTAATGGTGGGGATCACTTCTACTTTATGGGCTTTCATTTTACTGATGTACTCATCCATCGATTTTGGTCTGTTTTGAAGCACCCGGTCATTAATATTTTTGATTTCCTGTCTTAAGCCTTTTAACTCGTGAAGTTTTTCCTTCTGTACTTCCCGAACCCTGGTAAGTCCTAATTCCTTGGCTACATTATCGGCTGCCACCTGGGTTTGATCAGGTAGCCATATATCCCACCTTGACGTTGTTTTACCCTTTCATAGTTCAGGGCTTTTAGTGCCCTTCCCATATAGTACATGTTCAATCGCGGATTGATACAATTGAGTTGTAGGACGATATCTGATGCCGTTTTAAAATCGGCAGGATCTGAACTTCTGAGATAATATTTAGCGAGCAATTCTTCCTCCATACTGGCTTCCCGATAGGTCTTGTTCCTTTCATCATTTGCAACAATATCCTCCAGGGTCAATTCAGGGCAGAATTGTTCATCCACATAAGCCAGGTAATAAGCCTGAGCCCATACTTTATCGATATCTATTTCCCGGGAATAAGCGAAGTCAATTTTACCAATAAGCTCAAAGCATAGCCAACGCACAGAACCGGTTTCATCATTTAGAAATGTTGCCCTGTTTGTAGAATCAATAAAACTGCAGGTTCTTCTCAGGATTGAGTTTTTACGATCATAAGGCAGTCTTTCATTGATCATTGTTTTAGAGAAATAAGCTTTAAGGGCATTTATTTCTCTTTTAGCCAGCACAGATAATTCGTCTAAATTGATGATGAAGTTTCTGGTAAGCTGAATCCTGGCATCTTTATCTGTGGTCATATCTTCAGCAAAATACCTGTTTAGGGCAGGTGGACAAAGAAACCTGCACCAGGTCGACTTCCCTGAATTTTGTTCTGAATGCACCAGCACCAAACATTGCTTATTGAAATAGTTTTCATCCAATGCACCCCTAACTGTACTCACCAGCCATTTCCTGAAATGGTAAAGGAATTGTTCAGGTTCTTTGGTGAGAAGATAGGAAGCGAGTGTTCTTATATGATCTCCACCCAACCATTTTGGAAGCTTATCAAAGTATTCCGCGATTGGGTTAAATCTTGAAATCAGGTTAGACCGTAAATAGATATCCAATTTCCCCGGATTGATCTAAATGTTTGATTTCGCTAATTCTATAAGCAAAGAGTTCACTTCAAAATCTTCCCAGGTGTTTGCTTCCCTAATGGAGATCTGAAACTCGTGGGATATTTCATTAAACCGGATATCATATTTCTCAGAAACATACTCATCCACAAAGTCATAGATGGTTTTTTTCTTCTGCTCGGAAACATGATAGAGTTTGGATTCAGCTTTCTTCATAGCTCCCATCTTTAAAACCTTTTATTTCTAAAAGTATATTCTACTGCTCCCCGTTTAATTTCATCTTTAGAGGAATGACTATTATTCAATAACCAGTTATCCAGTTTCTCACGAGAGAGGAAGATCAATTTACCTCTGGGTTTAGAGAACGGAATTTCTCCCCTGGCGGTAAGTTTATACATGTAACTCCTTGATAACCCTGTATAATCACAAGCCTGATCAAAAGTCAATACGGCTTTCTGAGCGCGGACTAATTTCTCTATACGGTCCAGTTGCTCTAACATTTTTAGTTCGTTCATTTTTGAAATATTTAAGTTAGAAAATGAATAAAAGCGCTTTTGTAATTCGAATTCTGGAACCAAAACTAATAAAGGAAGGAATGGAGTGTGTATGCATTGCATACCAGGGATGTAATATCGTTTGTTAAGTATACAATTCAAAGAAAAAGATTTGAATTATATGTGATCACATATAAATTTCTGGGAAACATCATTTTTATATGGGAAAGCATATAACACCTGCCAAACTTTAATTCCTTCTCATTAAAAAAATTAAAAAGTTGAGATCAACGAAACCTTTGCTTTTTGAATCCTGAGCCAGCTGAGAACGGGAAATTTGAAAATGTATATAATGTATAAAGTGTCAAAAAAAATTATATAGAGTATATAGAATTAAGATGTTTAAAACAAAAAATTATGAATAACATTCAATTTAATAAACTTTTCATATTTTTTTAAAAATCCAATTTATTTTTTTATAACTTTATGCAAATCAAGCTTTTGAATATGACAAATGGACTAGAATAACCTTCCCTACATTAATTTTTTATTAAGCCGGTCATCGCCTCATAGTTCAACTCCAAAACTAGCGAGCTTGAAAAATTTTAATATCAATGTATAATTTTAAGTAACCGGTATGCCTAACTACGACCCAAACGGAAACGAATGGCCATTAGAAATGTGCAAGGTTAAAGAAGCCTGGGAACTTACCCTACCTCCTCATGGGGAGGGAAAAAATAAGGGTGAAAGTATCGCTATTGTCCATCCCGATACTGGTTGGACCAATCATCCCGAATTACTTAACGGCAGATATCTTACAGGAATTCATTCTAAAAATTTTTTGGACAGTAATTTTTTAAACCCTAATCCTTCCGCTGAAGACAAATTAGAATTTTTAGGTATCAGACATCCCAGTCACGGAACCACTACTGCAAGTCTAATGTTCAGTGATGAGGGTCACCCTAAGAATAATCCTTCCAATGTTAATTTTCCCGATTATACCGTTCCCTTAAATAAATTTGTAACCGGAATTGCGCCAAAATCCTATGTTCTTCCTTTAAGGGTTATAAACTCGGTACTACTAAGTACATCGCAATCTTATTCAACACCTGTTGTTTCCAAAAACACATATAGCACACTTGCAGACAGTATTTATTTCGCTCTGGGATTAAATAATCTACAGTATGGAGTCATTTCTATGAGTGTAGGTGGAATTCGGTCTCCCCGCAATCTTGAGATGGCATTGAAAACAGCCAGACAAAAAGGGTTTATTTCCGTAGCCGCGGGCGGGCAATTTGCAGGGAATATGGTACTTAAAGATCCTATCTTTCCAGGTACTAGTATACATACTATAGCAACTGCAGGTTGCGATAAAAATTTTAATGCACCTAGTGAGGCATTTTACGGCCCTGAAATCGAAGTAACTGCTCCGGGTTGGGGGTTAACAGTTTCACGAAGTCATATTTTATCACCAAATTTTCGAATTGATGACAATAGTGATGGAACCTCCTACTCCACAGCCTTAATCGCGGGTGCCTGTGCGTTATGGCAGGCATATCATGGGCGTTCGCAGCTCATAAAAAAATATGGAAGACCTCTGCTTTTGGATGTTTTCAGAATATGTCTGGCCAATAGTAGCGAAATTCCAGATGGGCAAACGGGATTTAACAAAACGGGAGGTGTTGTGGGAAATGCACAGTTTGAATATGACAACCGGGGCAATGGTGTCTTGAATGCTGAAGAGTTACTAAAATACTCCCTGCCAACTTTTGAGAAAGCCAAAGAAGTTGCAGAATACAATCAATGGAAAGAAGAAAACTGGGGTGACCCCTCAGATTGGGGAAGAGAATAACGATGGAAAAAGAACAACTCATAAAGGAATTTAGCTGGCTGTTGCAGCCATTAGCACGCGCGGCTAGCAGCAAAGAAAATCTAGAGGATTTCCTGAAGCATTTTGGCCATCAGGTGAGCCAGCCTGATTTGGGCGCTATGTTTCCTGAATTTGAAGTTCTGGGGACTGCAATTGACAACCTGATAGAGCAAGCTGAAAACGGGGAAATTGAAGTTGCGGAAGTCCTGACGGAAATCACCCGGTTTTTCTTAAGTATCCAGGCACTTGCTGATAATACCGCAGTTAAAAATTACTTTGTCTCGAGTTTCTTTCCTGAAGTGTTCGATTACCTAGTACTGCAGTACCTTTCAGTTCACAAACCTGAAGTGGTTTCTGTGATGGAAGCTCTGGGAGTACTTGATATTCAAATTGAAAACAGAGATATTGACTACAAAAAAATAGTTCTCGATTTTGAAAAAGTTTCCACCTTTGTTACTGATAATAAGAAGTGGCTCAAAGAAGTCTATGGCTGGAAAGGCAATCCCAGCCTCCCCAAAGAAAAACGGCTGGATTATGAGCAGATACTTAATGTGCTTGAGCTTGTTCTCGAATCTTACGGGTTATCGCTTGTTTATGTGAAAGAACTTACCGCTGCGCAACTGCAGGGTTTTCTGAAGAATATTCCGGGAGGCGAAAAGTTTTTCGGAGCTTCCTTGCCTCTGATACAGGAGGAGGTTAGCAGTGTGGATGAAAACGGGGAACCGGTGTTTGCGGTTGAGGCGGGAATAAAATTATTACCCTTTGGTGATATATCCAGTCCTTCTAGTCTGGGAATTGCCATAACCCCATATGCCAAAGGGAACTTAAACGAGAATATAGAAATATCTGAAAACCTGGGTTTAAAGGTAGATATTTCGGGAGATGCAGATGCAGATGCTGAAGTCTATCTTGCCATCACGCCCGATGGAATTTCAAGTAAAGGGGGAACAGCAGACGTTAGCGGCGGCTTTCAAATGCTGTTGACCTATGCGAAGCCATCTGATGAAAATCTGGAGATTTTCGACATTCAGGGTCTGGCCAAATTAATGGCCAAAAAGCTTACTGCCGGCGTGGGCGGCGATTTGAAGGGCAACGCACATCTTTCTGCCGGAGTAAAGGATTTGGAGTTTTCAATAGACCTTTCCGAAGACGGCTTGTTAGGTAATTTCCTTTCAGATCCTATCATACTGTTTATAGGTGATATGGGGGTGAAGTGGCAGTATGGGAAAGGTATAAGTTTCGAGGGCGGGAATAACCTGGCAATTCAGGTACCTCTTCATATCGACTTAAGTGTAATGGAAATTAATGCCTTTGGTATAGAGCTTGGTCTTGAAGATAACACCAGCCTCATTACTACCCTTTCGGGAAATCTAAATCTGGGGGTCATCAAAGCTTCTATAGATTCTATTGGTAGTCGCATCAATATTATAAAAAGCGATAATGGAGTATTGGGCAAAAACGACTTTCAGTTCGATTTTCAACCTCCCAAAGGCGTGGGCCTGTCTATAGATGCCGGCGTAGTAAAAGGAGGTGGTTTTGTAAAGTTTTATCCTGAAAAAGGCGAATACTCAGGATTTCTTGAACTTACGTTTAGTGAGATCATTTCATTAAAAGCAATTGGTATAATCAACACCAAAATGCCAGATGGTTCCGAGGGATTTTCCCTTCTGGTGATCATTTCTGCGGAATTTGGTTCCGGTATTCAGCTCGGCTTCGGCTTTACACTGCTTGGTGTAGGCGGACTTTTAGGGCTAAATCGTACCATGAAATTGGATGCACTGGCCACCGGGGTTCGTACTGGGGCAGTGAATGGTATTATGTTCCCTACGAACATTATAGAGAACGCTCCACGCATCATTAGTGATCTTCAGGATTTTTTTCCCGTGCAGCAGGATAGGTTTCTTATAGGTCCAATGGCCAAACTCGGCTGGGGCACTCCTACCCTAATAAGTATTTCTCTAGGGATTATTATTGAGATCCCGGGAAATATCGCTATTCTGGGAATTTTGAAAATCGTTTTACCCACTGAGGAAGCCTCGCTTATAAAACTGCAAGTAAACTTTATAGGTGCCATTGAATTCGACAAGGAACGTCTTTGGTTTTTTGCCAGTATGTACGACTCCCGGGTTTTATTTTATACCCTTGAAGGTGAAATGGGTATGCTGGTTGGCTGGGGAGCAAAAGCTAATTTTGTTTCAAGTGTAGGCGGCTTCCATCCAGCATTTAAGCCCCCTACCCTTCCCTTTCCTAATCCTGTACGTATTTCTCTGAGTATTTTAAACGAATCCTGGGGAAAAATACGCGTGATGGCCTATTTTGCAGTAACCTCTAATACTGCTCAATTTGGTGCTAAAGCTGAGCTGTACTTTGGATTCAGCGAACTCAAGATCGAAGGTCATATAGGTTTTGATGCATTATTCCAGTTTTCACCTTTCTATATGATTATCCAGCTTTCGGCTTCTCTTTCGGTCAAGGTTTTTGGTATTGGACTTTTCAGCGTGCGCGTAAAAATGTCACTTGAAGGCCCTGCCCCCTGGTATGCTCACGGCACCGGATCAATTTCGCTGCTATTCTTTGATATCGATGTCGACTTCGACTTTACCTGGGGAGAAGAAAAAGATACCAGGCTACCCCCAATATCAATTATGCCCCTTCTCATCGAGGAATTTGAAAAACAGGAAAACTGGAAAGCACTAGTACCTGTGAACAATAATTTACTAGTGAGCTTGCGGAAGATAGATTCCGTAGCCGAACTGGTCCTGCATCCGGTAGGTACCCTACAGGTAATACAACGGGCTATCCCACTTGAACTTACTTTGGATAAGATGGGAAGTCAAAAACCCGATGACGCTAATTTTTTCAGCGTGGATCCCGAGGGCAGCGAATTGTCAAAAATTAAAACTCTTGATGAAGATTTCGCCATTGCTCAGTTCAAGGAATTAAAAGATGCTGAAAAGCTTAGCAGTCCTTCTTTCCAGCCAATTCAGGGAGGGATGGAACTTTCTATTAGCGGAGAACAGCTAAAAACCGGGAAAACGGTAAAGAGACATGTCCGATATGAACTGATCACGGTAGATACAAACTATAAACGCGGCAGAAAAGCTTTCTTTAAATTCTTAAAAAGTCTATTTGGTGTTTTTCTTCGGGGTAATACTGTTTCTCGCGCAGATATCTCTTATCAAACAAATAGAAACCTGCAACCTTTCGATTCAAAAATAAACATACAAGAGCCCGGTTTTTCTGTGGCTAAGATCTCGAACAATACTGTTTTTGATGCTGAGGCACATTTTAGCAGTCAGGCACAGGCAAAAGAATATATGCAGGCGCAACTTCTGGTACACCCTGAACTGGAAGATGAACTACACGTCCTGCCCAATAACGAAATCAATCCAGCGGCATGAGTGATACAATTTCCACATATACTTTTTTACCCTGGCTTAGACAGGGAATTGCCAATAAGATAGGTACCACTGGCAGCGCTTCTGGACGTGCCACTATCCCAATTTCTTTGAAATTGAAAGGTAAGGCCCTGCAAGGAGCGGACCTGGAGCATACCATTAACCGGCAGATCGCACTTTACGGCCCCGGTGATATTATCGGGATAGATAAAAAAGCAATTGTAAAAAACGAGCCCCGTAATTGGATCACCAATTTTGAACCCAACTACATGCCTTACATCGAATTTTACGATGAGGATTTTCCCTGGCGATATTCACCCGTAGCGGTAGATCAAAAAGACAGATTAAAGCCCTGGGTGGCTTTAGTAGTTTTAAAAGAAGATGAATTTGAGGAGTCTAAAAACATGCAGGATAAGCCTTTGGCATATATTAAAGTCACCGATACTTCGGCTTCTTTTCAACCCGCTGATCAACTATGGGCCTGGGCACATGTACATGTAAATGAAGCTATTATTGATGAGGAGGAGAAAATTATGGCTAAAAGTGCCTCTGATATCAAAAATGTACTTTCTGAATTACAGGATCTACTGGCAAAAAATCCCGATCTGGCTTATTCCAGATTGATGTGTCCACGAAAACTGGAACCTAATGTTTCCTACCATGCTTTTTTAATCCCGTCATTCGAAACCGGTAGACTTTCCGGCCTGGGACTGGATCCTTCCAAAAGTCCCGATACAGGAACCGGTGCCTGGGAAGATTATAACAATAAGCAGGATAACAATCTATTTCCTGTTTATCATCGATGGAATTTTAAAACCGGTACCCTTGGCGATTTTGAATATCTAGTACGCTTACTTGAGCCGAAACAAATTGACAGCCGTGTAGGCCGCAGGCCAATAGACGTACAGCACCCAGGTTCAAATGTTCGTGGAATAACTGATCCTGAACTGGGGGGTATACTCAAACTCGGTGGAGCTTTAAAGATCCCTTTTGATACTTTGAGCGAAACTGACAAGGAAGAAGTGAACAAATATGATAACTGGGATCAGGATCCTTACCCCCATTATTTTCAAAAAGATCTGGCGGCATTTATTAATCTGGCCGATGAATATTCCGTTAAAACGGCGGCCAGAGCTAATAAAGATGCGGAAATTGGTCTTGATCCGCAAATTAACGAAGAGGACAAAGATCCTCTTATCACTGCACCTCTCTATGGCCGATGGCACGCGCTGCAGCAACGCTTGCTTCAATCACGGGAAGGTAGCGAAGTTCCCAATAAACAAAACTGGATACATGAACTTAATCTTGATCCCCGTTACCGGGTACCAGCTGGGTTTGGAACTGGAGTGATCCAGAAAAATCAGGAAGAATATATGGAGGCCGCATGGAAACAAGTAGGTGATATCCTTGAGGCAAATCGCAAGATTCGTCAGGCTCAGATGGCCAGGGAAGCTTCCTGGGTTTGGTATGACAAACACCTGCGACCTACTGTAGAGGCAAATCCCGAAAAAGCATTTTTTATCACTCGTCCGGTTCAAGCACGTGCAATGGTAAAATCGAACAATGGCGAAGAAAGTTCCATGCAAACAGTTTACTATACGGTAAAAAAAAGCCGTATCCCACTTGTGGTAACTTCTACGGCGATGCGGCGAATATTGCGGCCAGGCAGCCGTTTGATGAAAAACCTGCCTTTTGATCAGAATGTAAAAAGATCAAATTTAATCGAGCGAATCAATAAGGCTGAAGTTTATCCTGCTCCGCCAAAAATAGTGCCGGAAGACCTGCCCACTGTGGAAGATGTAAGGACAGAAGGCAACAACACCATTCCAGAATTCGTCGTTGCCTGGATCAAAAAGTATTCCTGGCTTAAAACTTTGTTAATCATCCTGATGATCATTTTATTTTTTGTGATGATGTTCGCCCCTGGGGGTGTAATACTTACCGCTTTTTATACGCTTTTATTTATAGGATCGGTCGTAGCTCTAACCCGTTACAATAAATGGAAAAAGCAAATAGAAGCTACACAAGAGCTCAAAGAAGAGTATATCAGCCCCGAATATGTGGACAAGATGCCTAAAAGCTCCGATTTCAATATTACTCTTGCTGATTCTGGATTTACACCAAAATTTGGCGATAATGACAGTTCTGAAGCGGTTAAATTTAAAAATGCATTGCGAGACAATTTCAATTTGATAGAACAAAGCCGGGTTTTAGGCGAACAACCTGAGAAGCCAAAAATAGAACTTCCGGAACTGGTGCAGGCTACCTTTACCGCTATAAATCCACAATTCACTATTCCCAAATTGGTGGATAGTATAGTTTTCCTTCCTCCACGTATAAAAGAAAAAATGAAAGAACAATTCGTTGAGGCCATGGCTTACCCCGAATTTGATATTCCGATGTACAAACCGCTAAAAAATATATCAGCAGAATTGTTTTTACCGAATATCAATTTTATCGGCCAGAACAGTATTTCGCTGCTTGAAACCAATCAAAAATTCATCGAAGCCTATATGGTAGGGCTTAATCACGAATTTGCACGTGAATTGCTTTGGAGGGAATATTCTACCGATCAGCGGGGAAGCTATTTTCGACAGTTTTGGGATGTATCTTCCCATTTGCCCGAGAAAGGATTTACCGAAGAAGAATGGAAAGAGAAAATGCGGGATATTCCGCCGTTGCACCGATGGAGTAAATTTTCAAAACTGGGTGATCATGATCACCGTGAAGAAGCCGGGGAAAAAGAAAATGAGGTAGTTCTTGTTATAAGAGGTGAACTACTGAAAAAATATCCTAATGCCGTGATCTATGCACATAGAGCTGCCTGGCAAACAAAAGATAATGGCAGCATTGATTCCCGAAAGGAACGGGTGCTAAAAGAACTTACGCAGGCGGAAGCCGAAAATCCTCCAAAAACAGTAGTAAAAACTCCACTGTATGAAGCCAAAGTAGATCCCGACATCACCTTTTTTGGTTTTGATCTTACAGCAGAAGAAGCCCGTGGAGGTACAGGAGATGAGGAAGGAGATGGAAATAAGCCAGGTTGGTTCTTTGTTATAAAGGAACGTCCTGGGGAACCTACATTTGGTCTGGATATCGAAGCGGATGAAGAGAACATAGATGTATGGAATGGTCTTTCCTGGAAACGCGTGTCACCTAACGGAAATTTTCTTGAAATCAATACTAGTATGGAGGAGATAATAATAGGGGAATTTGATCCAGATTCAGAAGAAGAAAAAAAGGAACAAAATAGAGAAGATAAAAACATAGTATGGAATAAAGATATGAATGCTGCCGAGCTTGCTTATGTACTGTACCAGGTGCCGGTAATGGTGGCCGTACACGCTGCTGAAATGCTACCAAAACCTTAAAGTTTAAAATCATGCCAGAATTCAACGACATACAAAAAAATCTATCCCGTGCCATTCGAGAAAAGGAAAAAGCGAAGCAGAACCTGACATTGAAAAGGGAGCAATTGTTAGTCCTGCAGAAGAAAAAAGAAAAGCTTGGGCGAAAATTTGATGAACAGAGTTCAGGTTTGTTACGGCAAAAACAAATACTGGATCGTCAGGAACACGAATTAAAAGCATCCATTTTAAGAGAAAGAAATATCCTTGAGGAAAGATCCGGCCTTGCGGATAGCTTGCTTCGGGATTTTCAGCCTTTATCTGATCCCCGGGAACACATCTCCAACTTTAAGGATGACACTCCGTTCCTGCTGATGCCTGTACGCATGGAAACGCGTTTTAAAGAATTAAAGGATGGCAATGCAAGTTACTACCAGCTGTGGCTGCGGGTTTATCCCGACGATTGCGCGATAGATTCCTTTGAAGAAACCCTTTCACGGGCCGAAGTAGCAAGCGCTAAATTGTACTACCAGGGAATGCGACAAGCAAATGAACGTGAGCCTATGGAAAGAGCTGCCTGGCGGGACCTGGTTTCCACATACGGATCAGGCAGGGCAGGTTATATTCTGGATAATTTCAAACCCATAGAAACAGGTAATGAACCTCAGGTTTCGGGAGATAATCAACTAATATTAACTATTCCCGTTACCGAAGTTCCGCCAGAGGCAGAACCAATTAAAACTTACTGGACAGAAGCGTGGAAGGCATCTACCGAAGAAAACCGGAGAGAAGCAAAAGAAGATCTTATTGCAGAAGTAGGTCAGGAAAGAGCATCCGAAATTATTGAAAATATCGTTCCTTCCAACTTCAACTCTCCTCCTCCTGAAAATACTTCTGAGGTAAAGGTGGTTTTTATTATCTTCCCAAAAGAAGAAGAGCTTGAACTAAAGGAACAAAGCTGGTCACAGGCTGCACGTACAAATGTCTTGCCCGACAGATTTGTGGTAACAGCTTATAATGGCAGTGAGCAGGCTTCCGAAAATATTGCTTTTCAGGAGATCGGAAACCTGATACCTTCTCCCTTGGCAATGGGTCCCGATCCTTCACTGGAAAAAGAAGAACAGCTTCAGCAGGAAAACGGTGCGCTTAAGGTGAACGAAGAGCTGAAATGGATGGTAGATTTTGAGGAAGCTGTTAAAAAAGGAATGGGTTTCCGAATATCCATTTCGGAAGAACAGGCGAAAAATGGTTTTGACCGCATTGTGGTACTGGGACTGAAACTCAGTGCTGGAAAGGAAGAATCTACAAATCGGTTAGAGAGTCTTTTTAATAACCATCAGCGAAGCAAAAAAGGATTGAGTATTCTTCCCCAGGGCACCCCTACAAACAATACTGAAACAGGGGAAGCTGCCTATGCTTATTTCGAGGATTCCGATGTAAGTTTTGATCAGCGGAAAGCCGGGAATCAATTCACTGAAACCACCGACTGGAAAGATAAAAAAGATGGGCAGTGGCTGGCTGAGTGGCTGGGTCTGAACCCTGAAATTTTTAAAAATACTTATAACGCTGGCCTACCGGATCAGGCCGAAGCGAAGGCAATGAATATCTGTCTATTTCCCGCAACTCTGGGTTATATGATGGAGAGTATGATGCAGGAAGTCTTTTCTGAAGATGATGTAGAACAAACTCGATGGTTTTTCAACCACTTTGTGAGCGGCCGCGGTCCCATACCAGCGATTAAGATCGGCAGGCAGCCTTATGGGATCTTGCCCACCACAGCTTTTTCAGAAATAAAGTGGCTGGAGCAACGAAATTTTCCCCGTGTACAGGGAATCCCCTGGATTAAAGGAAACGAGTTCTTTCTACCAAAGCTTTACAGTATCCTTGGACAAATGGATAAAGATTGGTCACCGTTGTTCAGAAAAGCTGCCTATGTGGGCAAAGAGGGCGATGCCCATCAACTCTTACTCGATATTGTTGGATTAAGTCCAACCTCCGTCGAGTTTTATCAACGCTACGCGGAAAGCAAGGATGCTTTAATCAACCGCTTTAAGCTGGCCGGGGGGCTTGGAGTTCTAATAGCTATTATCCTGGCAGGAAACTATGAAAAGAGCGGAAAGGAATTGCTGAAAAAATTTGGTGCGGAAACAGAAGAAACTCCCGATATTCTGAAACAATTCTTCCTAAAAAAATCAAATAAACTTTTACGCCACCTGGTAGATGAAGCCAAATCTTCGGAGACGGAGCCAATAAAGCCCACTACGACCGATGATAAAAATTACCTGCAGTGGATGCGGGAGGCCGCTACCACCTCCCACGATAGCCTTAGAAGGCAGGAGGGATTTATAAATGACAACCCACCATCTGCACTGTTATATTTAATGCTGAAACATTCCCTGGATCTGGGTTATATAAATACCAGCTTGTTTTTAAGGTTAAAAGCAGGTCTTCTTTCTCCTTCAGCATATAGAAATTCTAAAGCGGAACCTAAATTTATTCATATTCAGGAGAATAAGAAAAAAGATGAAAGTCGCTGGAAGGGATTATACGAGGCCACACCTGGGATAACAGGGAACGACCGGCAGTCGCTTGGAGATTATATTCCACAGGTGATAGAAACCGAGTTGAAATCTTCTTATCTGAAAAAACAACTGGATTCACTAAAAACGCTGGAAAAAACTCCCACCGCCAGACTTGAGAGATTATTGACCGAACATATTGACTTATGTACCTACAGACTTGATGCCTGGAAAAACGCTTTTACAAATTATGAACTGGCTGCTATGCGGTTCGAACAAGGGACTGAAAATGAAGTTTCCGCCAAGCCCGGTATATACTTGGGTTCATATGGCTGGCTGGAAGACGTGCGGCCGAAAAATAAAAAGCTAAAGCCCAAAAATCTGGAGGATGAAGAACTGGCCAAACATTTTAACAGGAATGATGAACCACAGCTGAAGACCGATGATCAAAATGGTGGTTTTATTCTTGCTCCATCCTTAAATCACGCTGTTACCGCTGCGATTTTGCGGAACGCCTATATGAGTGATGATAATCCAGAGACATACGAGATCAACCTCTCTTCAGAAAGAGTGCGCAAGGCTTTATCCCTGGTGGAAGGTATTAGAGCAGGACAAAGCTTATCTGCTCTGCTGGGTTATTACATGGAAAGAGAATTGCACGATCAAAACCAGTCACTGGAGCAAATTGATTTTTATATATACAAGCTGCGGAAAGCCTTCCCGCTGAGAGCTGATAAAAATAAGGAAACCCAAACCGAAGATTCTGATCCTATCGAGGCCATTGAGGCCAGGAATGTTTTGGATGGATTGGCACTTATCAACCAGATAAAAGACAGTAAAAAGAAAAATTATCCCTTCGGAAAAGAGAACATTCTGCCAATCGAAGGAGAAGAAGCACCTTCAGAAGCGATCAGGGATGCGATTGACAAAGAAGTGGATAATATCATCAATCTAAACGATGCCATTGCAGATGTTGCTATGGCCGAAAGTGTGCATCAGGTCGTACTTGGGAATTACGACCGAGCTGCAGCTACAATGGACGCCTATAGCAAGGGAAATTTCCCTCCGCAGCCTGAGGTGGTACAGACACCCCGCAGCGGTACGAACATCACTCAAAGATTAGGACTCCAGTTTGAAACCGGACTGGATCCCCTAGATTCGCCTTTTACTGACATTCCCATGTCAGCACGTTCTAAAGCAGAACCAGCCATTAATAAATGGTTGGCCGGTATCCTGCCCTCTATTGGAGAAGTAGGTGTAAAAGTGAGCTTTTACGACCATGTTAGCGGCTCGGACAAAACCGAAGTAATCACACAGAAGAATCTGCAGCTCCAGCCGTTAGACCTGATTTTCCTGATTAATCAGGATGATGGGCAAGCAATGACCGCCATGGATGATACAATTGAAACCTATGTATGGGAAAAATACCCGCTGCGACCGGACACAGAAATAAAAATAGAGTATACCAGCCGCATAACAAATAAAATAAACTTTTTTGAGCTGAATGCATTAATTCAGCCGCTTCGAACTCTTATCATGCAATCCCGGCCCCTGGAAGCGATGGATATTGTCCTTTCAAACGAAGCACAAACCTCGAAAAATGATTCTTTGTTTCTGGATGAAAACCGGGTAGTGAAGGCTAAAATCGAGGTTGAGAAGAAAGTAACTGATCTGGAAACTTTTATTGGTGCAACGGAATTCCTTCTGTCTGATCCAGAAACCAACCGGACACAGATATTAAAAGAGATCGATAAGACTATCGAAGATTATATTCCACTTTTAAGAGAATTAGCAGCGTATGGCCTACCTCAAACCGGAACAGGATTTATTTACGAACGGAAAAAGGTTCTTTATGCCGCTATTGTGCAAAAAATAGACGAGTTGGTGCAGCGCTGGGAAGAGAAGTTGGTTGAATTCAATGATCTGCTTGTCAAACATGATAACCTACCCCCCACAGCTCCGGCTGAAGATCGATTACGATTATTGTTTTCGGCAGAACGAAAAATTTATTCAGGTACATCTACCGAGATGGATCCCGCAGCTTTCAGGCTGGAACTAAACAATAAAAATCTGACTTTTGAAAACAAACTGAAGGATTTTAAAGGTATTAAGGATGCAAACTATTTGTTACTCAGCAAGCTGCTAGAAGCGATGGAAGCAGCTTTGCCCATAACCCAATTCGATTTAGAAGAATTTAAAATAACCGCGCAGGAAGATCAGGTAATATTCTTTTTAGAGGAAATAACTTCCCACGCCCAAAGTCTGAAAAATGATTTGGTAAAACGGGTTAATAAAGCACAGGCTATTTTAAATAAAGCCATCCCGCTTTCAGCAGGAAAAAAACGCGTGGAAATGCTACAGGAAGCAGGAAGGCAATTTTTTGGTGATGATTTCAAAATGCTTCCAGAGTTTGAAATGCCTCGGGAAAACGCAGCAGAATGGGCTAATTCGTTTAATAACAGAAGTAAACTATTGCAACACCTAGAAAATTCAGAAGAAATAAGCTTTCCGGTAGATCAATGGTTATACGGTCTGGCACGGGTGCGAGAAAAAGCCAAAGCCTGGGAAAGCTTGTGTATGATCAGCGAAGCTTTTACGAATAAGAGCCCCGATCTTCATCCTGTGCAATTACCTTTTCACGCGGAAGATTCCTGGATGGCCCTGCCTTTTCCTGAAGATCAAAACCTAAGTGAGGATAAACTTCTTTACACGGCCCATTATGCTACAGCCTTTGATAAGGACAAAAAACAATGTGGATTGCTTCTGGACGAGTGGACCGAGCTTATTCCTTCAAAAACTGAAGATGTGGGAGCCACCTTTCACTATGACCGCCCCAACAGCGAACCCCCTCAGGTGATGCTGCTCGCCCTGCCCACAGAATTTACCGGAAGCTGGAAATGGGAAGATTTGCTAAATACGGTAAATGATACCCTGGACCAGGCGAAAAAACGAGCGGTAGAACCTGGAGATATTGATAGGACCAGTTATTCAAGGTTTTTACCGGCCACCGTTTCGCCGGTCAATGTGCATCCCGTAAGCGCTTCTTTAAATTATTCTTTCAATAATCTAGTTTACATGACCTTAAATTCCGATAATAATGAATGATTTTATAGCTATAAAAGATATCAAACAAGTTTTTGAAGAAAATCTATTTCCGGGTATTACCCTTTGGAACCGCTTGGAAGCAAGGCCCCGGGCAGATGACTTTGATAGTGCCATAAAAGCTGAGATTCGTGACCCTCTATGGATGCTCACTAAACAATGGCAGATGGGCGAATTCAGGGGAGATGACGCGGGATCCCCTGCATTTGCAAAAGTACAGGTAGCCACTACGAGCATTACAAAATACCAGGCGGGAAAAAACGCTGTACAAAATTATGATGATGAAGTACCACTTGAGGCCAAGGTAGAGCAAAAAAAGCTGAGTTTTGAGCAGGCAGGCAGAAAAACCGCCATGGATATCCGTCTACTGATGGGGCGGGAATGGCTTAAACTCACCAAACAGGGTTTTGAAAATTTACGGCAGAAATATATAGAACTCTATTCATTTGAAATTCCCGATCCGGAAGATAAAACCCAGGCGACCACCGTGGCTCATCCTGAGGCCTGGCAGTTAAGCCTGGCGATTGCCGGACGAAGTGTGGATGGGTATGCCCTTTATGAGTATCTAAAGAAAAACGCCAATAATAAAGCTTCAGATAACACTCCCGACGCAGGGAATGCAAATTTAGACAAGCTGGGCGAAAAATTTATCGACTGGTATGAAAGACTTTTTCTTCAGCCAGAAGCAGAAAAGAACAATGCCTGGATTCCTCCCCGTATGGAGTATTCTTTTGCGGTCTCGGCTCCAGCAGGAAGCACGGAAAAAATTATGGCTGCCGAAGAATATTATCATGGACACTTAGACTGGTATAATCTAAATATAGCTTCCCAAAGCCGTAAACTGGAAATAAATGAAACAGAAAATCCCACACAGGAAGTCCAAAACCGGGAAACCCTTTCCTTTTTTCCTGTACCTGTTTCCTTTGACGGAATGCCGGATACTCGCTGGTGGAAATTTGAAGATGGCAATGTTAACTTTGGCGATATCAAACCTGACACTACGGATGTAAATAAGCTACTCTTTTTGGAATTTGGCCTTATTTACGCTAACGATTGGTTTGTGGTTCCATTAACCCTTCCCGCAGGCAGTATTGCCGAGATAAAAGGACTTTCAGTAACGAACGTCTTTGGCGAAAAACTATGGATAGAGGCCGCTGGAAAAGGCCTGGACGACGATTGGAAGCGCTGGAATATGTTTGCCCTGAGCCAAAAAGGAGAACAGCAGGAACCGGCAGACAACAGCTTACTCATCCTACCTACTGTAGAAAAGATCCAACAAGGCAAACCGCTGGAAGAAGTTTTCTTTTTACGGGATGAAGTTGCTAATATGGTATGGGCAATAGAAAAGAAAATACCACTGCCCACAGGCTCAACCAAACAGGGCGCTGAGGCTGCAGATGAACTACACGATTATTATCAAAAAATCCTGGACCGATCGATAATAAGCAGCAGTGTTCAGGAATTTAACCCTGAATATCAGGCAAAAATACGTTATGAAATCATGAACAGCGTACCAGAAAATTGGATTCCATTCATACCGGTGCATTTATCGGGCAATAACCGGGAAATCCAGTTGCAAAGAGCTTCTATGCCCCGTATTCTCAAAAATGCGGATCCAGGTCAAGCTGAAAAAGTGAAACCTAGAACGCAATTATTGCGGGAAGGCTTAGACCAGCATCCGGTAGAGGCTTATATGCTTTATGAAGAAGAAGTGCCCCGCGCCGGACTTCAAGTTCATCAAAACTTTCAGAGGGCAAGATGGTATAACGGGAAAGTAATTAACTGGTTTGGCTCCGGGAAACAAACCGGAAGAGGACAGGGCCATAGTGGCTTGGCTTTTGACAGGATTGTTGATGTCAAAAAAACTGACTAAATAAAAATGTCCAAAAAACAGTTTCTTATTAATGGGATTTTAATACAAAGAGGACGGGCTTTAGCCTGAAATTACTAAAAGCCAGATTTTGGATATTTTCAGAAAATCTGAAGACCTTCTTTTTTGAGAAAGTTTAATTATAAAATTCATTATAGATCAATCTTCCGAAAAATTTCATTCAATTCTGAATGTTTTTTTGAAAAACTACTTCTGGTTGGTGCATTTTTTAGGGTGTTATATTTATACTTTTTTCCATCTGCCCTCAACACCAGTTCCGAAGTGATAAATAGGTTTTTTATTGTCATAGTATTCTTGGGAAATTCTTTGGAAAGATATTCATAAAATTCATGAGAGCTAGGACCATCCATATTAAAATGGATTTTTGAATTATGAGTGTCCCAATCTTTAGTAAATATATTCCTGAAATCCTGCAGGCTTGTTTTCTCAGAATTTAAAAGATCATACCTCATTAAATTATGATATAACTTTTGAGCTTGATCTTCTGATATATTCAGATTAAAATTTTTGTCCTTTTTTAGAGAACTAACAGGCTTTTGGCCCTGCATACTACTTTTAAATTTGTCCGTCCAGGGAAGAATGGAAAGAAAAAAGCCGGCTAAAAAAACAAGAAAACTAATTGCCACGACTAGAAGCGTCTCTGATTCAATAGTATACCAGGAATAAACCGCAAGATGCATAACTCCCAGACCCAACCCCATAAAAAGAATTCTTGGTCTTTCAATTTTTGTATTCCATAATATTCGTTCATTCATCATATAAGCCCAAAGCATTTCACCATAATGTAAAATTAGCCTTCCATAAATATAGATGAAGCCAAGGGTGGTCAGGTATTTGAATAAATTAAAAGTCATAATCCGTGTCCAGTTCGGGAATTAGATAAGCAGCTTCCTTTTTCTTCTTATCTACTATTTAGCATACACCTGGGTAGTTCTTATTTCTTTATGCCCCAGGATCTTGGAAACAGTATATATATCAGCACCATTTTCAAGTAGGAGAACAGCATGAGTATGGCGGGCGCTATGAAAGGTAATATGTTTGGTAATACCTGCACGCATACACCACCTCAGGATTTCAGCATTAAAATGAGCACCATATTTGAGACCCTGAAATACTTTATCATTTTCTCTCTTTCTCTTACCTAAAAGCTTTCTTGCCTGGTTAGAAATGAATTGATACTCCTGTCCCGCAGTTTTTTTCTGCTTAAAAATTAACCGGGCTTCGTCTTTTTCATCCCGTACTTCAGACCAGACAAGCTTGTTAATGTCGCTCCATCTTAATCCTGTCAGGCAACTAAATAAAAAAGCCGATTTCAAAACTGGGTGTTTGCAATGTGCTTTTGTCACCGCCTGAAGCTCCTCATAGGTAAGATGCTCCCTGGATGTTTCTCCCTGGGCAAAACCTTTAACTGTGGTAGCAAAGTTTCTACGAGTATATCCATCTTCAAAAGCTTGCCTCAAAGCTGCTTTAAACTTATTGTAGTATGTATATTTAGAATTTTGGGAAAGGGGGGTATTGGTGTTAATACTGGTAGTCTTGTTTAAATATTTTTTAAAACCAATTACAAAATCTTCGTCTATATCTTCAAAGGTGATTTTTCTTTTTTTGCAGTAGTCTTCAATGTGATTCTGAGCGGCATCCCAATTATCATAGTTTCCCTTACTCTCGTAACGTTCTTCTTTTAGTTTGTCGTAATAAGTAAGGAACAGTAATTTATCTTTTGACCTATCTTTAATGCCATATTTCCCCTGCGCATATTCGGCTCTACGTATAGATAAAATTTGCTCAGCTCTTAGTAGAGTCTCCTCATTTTCCTTTTTTTCAGCAGCATTCTTTAGCTGTATGTATAAATACTCTTTGAGATATTCAAACTCCCTATTATTTACCGATTTTCCGGTTTCATCAATAACCTTTCCTTTATAGTAATCAATATAAAGACTATACCTCCCAGTTGTCAGCTTCTTTTTTCTAAGATTAATTTTCATAACTCCAGCTTTTCATAAAGATAGAGAAAAAAGAATACGAGGTGCACTCTGTGCACCCAGGAAGCAAAATTTAACAACGGGGTGCACTTGAGGTACAAAACGGGGTGCACAAAGGTATAATAAGAGAAAATTAGATGAATATTAAAAATGCTGTGATATACTATATTTATTAGGTTTTGATGTCATTTGATATCATTTAATATTTGCTGTTTATTTGCCAATACAGAAATTAGAAAATATATTCCCCAATAATTCATCATTCGTAACCTGTCCGGTGATTTCGCCAAAGTATTCTAAAGCTTCCCGAATATCTATGGCTAACAAGTCGCCCGAAAGGTCGGTGTTCAAGCCTTCTTCAACCTTATTTATTTCTTCCAGAGCTTTTAAAAGGGCATTATAGTGACGGCTGTTGGTTACGATCGTATTATTATTTCTAAGCGCGCCGGTATTTACAAATTCAAGTAATTTACTTTTTAGTTCCTCTACACCTTCGCCTGTTTTGGCAGAAATTAACTGCAAACTTGCGCCTTCAAGTTCGTTTAAATTTTCAAATAAATTCTCTTTCTCTTTTTCCGTAAGTTGATCTACTTTATTCGCAATAACAACAAGGGGTTTTTGAGGAAATTGATTGTGGATTTTTTTAATTTCAACCTTAAACTTAGAACTTTGAGCTTTAAATTTTTCTGCATTTAGAAGATAAACAACTACCTGTGCCTGACCTATCTTTTCAAAAGTTCGCTTTATTCCGATGCTTTCCACCACATCCTCAGTCTCTCGTATTCCTGCGGTATCAATAAATCTGAAACCAACACCACCAATACTCATTTCGTCTTCAATAGAATCCCGCGTAGTCCCGGCTATTTCAGAAACAATGGCGCGTTCTTCATTTAAAAGTGAGTTTAATAAAGTAGATTTTCCTACGTTTGGTTCGCCCACAATCGCTACCGGAATTCCATTTTTAAGCACATTCCCTGTTGCAAAAGAATCAATTAAACGTTTTAATACCTGCTGAATCCGGGCTACTAACTCTTTAAATTGATCGCGATTGGCAAACTCCACATCTTCTTCAGAGAAGTCTAATTCCAATTCAATTAAAGAAGCAAAATCTAATAACTCCTGGCGTAACCTATGAATTTCATTAGAAAATCCGCCTCGCATTTGTTGCATCGCCATTTGGTGAGAGGCCTTGTTTTCAGAAGAAATTAGATCGGCTACGGCTTCTGCCTGGCTCAAGTCCATTTTTCCGTTTAGAAAAGCACGCATTGTAAATTCACCAGCCTCAGCTGAACGACAACCTTTTCTAATCATCAACTGGATAATCTCCTGTTGAATATACGGACTTCCGTGACAGGAAATTTCTACCGTTTCTTCTCCGGTATAAGATTTAGGCGCTCTAAATATTGAAATTAAAACCTCATCTAAGGTACGATCATCGTCCATTAGATTTCCTAAATGCAAAGTATGGCTTGGCTGCTGGTTCAGCTTTTTTTTACTCTTTGCTTTAAAAAGCGGGGAAACAATATTAAATGCTTCGGGGCCGGAAACTCTAATAATGGCAATAGCACCAGCACCAGAAGGTGTGGCAAGCGCTACAATAGTGTCGTTTAATTTCATATCGCAAAGATAAGCCTCCCCCCCCCCCCCTCCAAAAGAGGGGGAGAAAAATTACGATTTTTAAAATTTGTAACAATTTGCCAGGTTTGTCGTCCTATTTATAGGAGTTGTATTTCAACTTCTCTTTACTTAAAACTAATTACTCGATACTAAATAAATGAGAGAAGACAACCAAATGCTCGTTATTACCCATTTAAGTCAGTTACTGGATTTAGTTACAGGAATTGGCGGTTTTATAGTTCCGTTAATCCTTTGGCTTACCCAAAAAGATAAAGTTGCCGGAATGGATTTTCACGGAAAAATGATCATCAATTTCCAAATAAGTATGTTTATATACAGCTTATTATGTATTCCGCTAATCTTTTTATTCGGACTTGGAATAATCGCTCTTATTGGGATTGCCCTTATTATGCTTATCCTACCAATAATAAATGCCATTAAAGTAAGCAACGGGGAAGTTCCAAATTATCCTTTAACAATAGAGATCATAAAATAAACTTGAAAAGTTTTATAATTTCATTTTTAACATTCAAAAAAAAACCTCACAGGTTTTGAAAACCTGTGAGGTTTGAATTTTTAAAACTCCTTAATTTTTGATATTTAAATCCCCCCTTCGGGGGCTAGGGGGCTTCTAATTATTAAGCATTACCGGCATAACCAGCATTGTGATTTTTTCTCCCGGGTCTAAGCCATCTACAGGAGTTAAAATCCCTGCACGGTTAGGTAAACTCATCTCCAGCTGAACTTCATCTGAAGTTAAATTATTCAACATTTCGGTAAGAAAACGAGAGTTGAAACCAATTTGCATATCGTCTCCCTGGTAAGAACAAGTTAAACGCTCTTCGGCTTTATTGCTGTAATCTACATCTTCTGCAGAAATATTTAATTCGGCACCGGCAATTTTTAATCTCACCTGGTGTGTAGTTTTATTAGAGAAAATAGAAACCCTACGAACTGAGCTCAAAAACTGGTTGCGCTGTATAGTTAATTTATTCGGATTTTCCTTCGGAATTACCGCTTCGTAATTTGGATACTTTCCGTCTATAAGTCTACAAACCAATTGCGTATCATCAAAAGTGAATTTTGCATTAGAATCGTTGTATTCTATAAGCACTTCACTTTCGCTACCCGCTAAAATTCCTTTTAAAAGGTTTAGTGGTTTTTTCGGCATAATAAAGTCTGAAGCCTGCGAAGCAGTAACATCTTCTCGCTGGTATTTTACTAACTTATGAGCATCTGTAGCTACAAAAGTTAATCCTTCTGTTGTAAATTGAAAGAAAACCCCACTCATTACCGGACGAAGATCGTCGTTTCCTGAAGCGAAAATGGTTTTACTAATCGCTGTAGACAAAATATCACCTTCTAAAACGGTACTACTCGGATCTTCCAATTCCACAGGATTTGGAAATTCTTCACCATCAGCATAAGCAAGCGCGTATTTACCGTGATTGGAACTTAATTCTATAGTGTTATTATCTTCGGCAACAAATGTTAATGGCTGTTCCGGGAAAGTTTTTAGCGTATCTAAAAGCAATTTAGCAGGAACCGCTATTTTTCCTTCGGAATCTGATTCAACCTTAAGTTTTGCAGACATTGTAGTTTCAAGATCTGAGGCAGAAACTGTAAGCTCGTCCTGCTTAAGATCGAATAAAAAATTGTCTAAAATTGGAAGGGTGTTGGTGTTATTTATAACCCCACCCAATATCTGAAGCTGTTTCAGCAAATAACTGCTGGATACAATAAATTTCATCGGCTTTGTGATTAATTAGAAATCATTACAAATATATTTTAATCTGTTAAAGATTAAGCTTGTGACGAAGAGTTTTTATTAACATCAAAAACAATAAAATATTTTGCAAAAATCTACAATACAGACACTTGAAACGAATAATCTTTTTAAAATTGTTAATATGTTGATTTTATTTCCCTAAATATAAAGTCTGGGAATGCTATTTCAGATATTTCCTTTTTCGGAAATAATTAAATCCGAAAGCAAATAGCCCCAGAACTATTAAAGGAAGAATAATATTAACCACCTGCCATTTTTCGCGTTCCTCTGCAGTTTTTTGATCGTCAAGAAATGCTATGCTTATTTCTTTGCTTCGTATATTTATAAGTCCGTTATCATCAAGCATATAATTAACAGCATTCAGTAAAAATTCTTTATTCCCATAGGTATTACCCGTGTAACGCTCAAAGCCCAATTCCAGGGGGTCCCCACGCTGTACGTCGTTTTTTATAACGTCCCCATCTGAAATTACCAGCATTTTAGTTTCTTTACTTTGGTCCAAAGAATTTTGAATTTCAAATGGCTTGACCCTGTTTTTATAAACCGAAGTAAATTCTCCTTCCAGCAAAACCGCCAGCGGTTGCTCTCCATCTCTGTAAGACGCCAAATCGGGTTCCTGGCTTACCATCTCAAGGCTAATTTCACGCGGTGTACCTTCTACCCTGGTTTGGGGCGAACTGCTGAGTAAAATTGTTTTTTCAAGCTTATTCTGAAGCGTATCAATTTGATTTGCATATTCAAACCTTACCGCTTCAATATTATTGATTATCGGGTGATCGTTGGGCGAAGTGGTTAACGGACTGTAAAACCAGGGGTACGGATTAAACCGGGTATTGTTTCCCTGCCCTGAAGCAAGAATAATTGGGGCCGAATAGATATCGTTAATCAAAACCGGGTTTATTCTAATTCCGTAGGAAAAGAAAAAATCGCCCAGGTTGAGATCTCGTGGTAAAGCAAAAGCTCTACCAGAAGGGTTTAGTAAACTATCGGTTTCCATGGCAACGGCTTCGGTTAACCAAACCGACTTACCACCCGCCATCGTATATTGATCTAACACATACTTTTCATTCTCGGTAAAAGCTTCTGTAGGTTTTGCCTCGATAATTAAATCGTATTCTTTTAACTGCTTAAGTGTTTTTTGAGGATTTACAGCAGCTGAATCTAAAGTAAAAGGTGCCATAAAATAATATTCCTGCAAGGTTTTTATAAAACTGGCTATTTGTGCATTTGGCAATTCCCCATTGCCCCGCATTACCGCTATTTTCTTCTCACGCGGATAAATAAATTTGTTTAATGCATTCGCAATAGCATATTCCAATTGTTGAACAGAACTGGAAACACGTTCCTCATCAGTTGCGCCCAGTTTATTTTTTAATAAAGGAATTTGTACTTCTTTATCACCCATTTTAGCAATAGCCCAGGGAAAAACCAGGGCTTCAGAACTTTTCCCGTTTTCCTGAACGCTTACCCTGGCAGGTGGCATTCCCTGCCGGTAAAATTCCTGGGCAGTAGCTTCAGCATCATTACTATTGTCTAACGGATTGGTAAAAATGAATTTTATATTGCTGTTATAAGCTGAAAACTCTTCCAGCATTTGCCTTGTTTCATTCCGAAGTCTTCTAAATTCTGATGGGAAATTTCCTTCTAAAAAAACTTCAATAACGATGGGAGAATCAGCATCTGAAACGATTTCCATTGCCGCGGGAGAAAGGGTATAACGTTGATCTCGGGTAAGATCTATGCGCTCAAAAAAATTGGCAGCCAATAGGTTTACGGCAACCAGGACAAGGATTAATCCAAAAACAGCTTTATATGTGTTTTGAAGTTTCACAGCCTAAGAATTTTTCTGAATTGATATTAGCCTTAACTCTGTAAGTTTTAAAAAGAAAATTATAAAACTTAGAAAATAAATAATATCGCGGGTATCTATCACTCCCCTGCTTATACTTTGGTAATGAAAACTAATGCCCAGGTATTCTGCACCATAATTAGTACTTCCAAAAAGGTCTAAACTCCCTAGCCCTTCAAAAGCGAAATAGCTTAAAAAACATAGAAAGACAGCAATAATAAATGCGATAATTTGATTCTGGGAAAGTGAGGAAGCAAAAATACCTATTGCGGTGTAACAAGCCCCAAGAAAAATTAAGCCCAGGTAAGAGCCAAGGGTAGCACCGAGATCAAAATTCCCTACCGGACTTCCTAATTGATGAATGGTAATTACATATAAAATACTCGGTAATATTGCTAGAACCACTAAAATTAAGGCTCCAAAATATTTCCCTAAAACAAGTTGTGTAAAACCAATGGGGCGTGTAAGCAGCAATTCTATAGTTCCCTGGCGTTTCTCTTCAGAAAAACTTTTCATGGTTATGGCCGGAATAAGAAAAATAAAGATCCAGGGAGCAAGATCAAAGAAGGGTTTTACATTGGCAAAACCACTATCCAGAATATTGTAATTTCCTGTAAAAACAAATAAAAATAAGCCGCAAACCACCAGAAAAATTCCAATCACCAGGTAACCTATTGGTGACGAAAAAAATGAGTTTATTTCTTTGTTTAAAATGGCTAGCATTAATTTCGGTTATCGGTTGTGAGTTATCGGTTGTCGGTATTTGGTTTGATGTTTTTTTTTGCTGAAACTTTTTTAATCGAAATTCTAATAATATCTCCTTCCCACTTCACTCCTAACTCTTCACCCTTCTCCCCTCTCTCTTCACTCTTCACTCTTCACTCTTCACTCTTCACTACTGTAGTGCTCCAGGCTACCGGTTTAGCATTAAAAAGCAGCTTTGTTTTTGCCCATACGCCTTTAAATAATTCTGAATTTCGGTAACGCTCTAAAGAAGGCTCATCTACCCAGTTACTATACGTAAAAAAGATATTTGTATTGTGCTTATCTTGTAATAATTCAAGTTTTTCACAACCTTCAAAAGCTCTTATTTTAGATTTGTTTTCTTCAAAATTAGCCAGAAATTCATCTAATTTTGAAGGATCAAACTCCATTTTCACAATTCTGTGTATCATTTTTCTTCAAAGTTAATAGTGACCGTATCCCGGTGATGCAGGCCAAAAAGCGTTGAGGCACTACCTACCGTAGAAGGATTACTTTTATAAATAGCCAGTTCTATATAACCGGCCGAATTAAAGAGCGCGAGTTTTTTACCATCTTCTTCTCCCCTGTTTTCCTTTTCAACCTCAAAATTTATCCAGTCAGAATAGGCTTCATATATTTGTGGAAAAGTAACCATTCTCGCACTTATTAGATAATTTCTTCCTTTTCCTATATTTTCAAAAAGTTTACGGCTAATATTAGTAACTACATTTCCATAATTATCAATATATAGAACGTGACCAACAATTTGGTTTTTTTCTGAATTAATAATAGGTTCAAACTGCTTCAGATACTTTATTTCGCTAATATTCTTACCAATCACTTCCAGGGTTCCGCCACGGGCTAAATGGCAGGCCACTTTTACAAAAACATCTAAAACCGGAAAATTTGTTTCAATAGCCCCGTGAATATTGATTTCTACAATTTTCGTAGGTTTAATTTCTGAAGCGAGTAAAGATAAAATTCCATTGTTTGCACAAATAAAATAATGATCGTCCAACAAAACGGCCAGATGTTTATTTTCTGGAGTAAATTCTGAGTCGATCCCAATGATATGAATACTGCCTTTTGGAAAACTATTATATGCATTTTTTATAATGTAGGCTGCCTCGCTAATATGAAAAGGCGAAACCGAATGCGAAATATCAACAATTCTCACATCGGGCAACTCATTATAAATAGCTCCTTTAACCGCACCTACAAAGTAATCTTTCTCTCCAAAATCGGTAGTTAAAGTAATAATTGCCATAGGTAATTGTTAATATTTTTTTAATGTGTAAGCGCTTATTTTATGTAAGTTTGTATAGTAAGCAAAGATAATTTTATTTAAATTTTCATTCAAAAATCAATGATTATAAACTTAAAATTAGCCATCCAAAATTAGCATTAAAACTTAGCAGCAACAAATAAAGAACCACTATAAATAAAAATGTTTTGAACATCTTTTTTCAACTAAAACTATAAGCTATTGAACGAAATTGTTATTGAACTTTCAGAGATTAACCCTCGCGAATTTTTTGGGCAGGGAAATGAACATATAGAACTTTTAAAAAAGTATTTTCCGAAGCTAAAAATTGTAGCTCGGGGAAATAAAATTAAGGTTTTTGGAGACGAAGAAATGCTGGAAGAGTTTGATGAACGCATTACGATGCTTATGGATCACTTTGGAAAGTATAACAAACTGGATGAGAATGTGATTGAAAGAGTGCTTACCAGCGAGAAAAGTTCAGATTATCAAACTTCAGCCGAAAGTGGGGAAGTTTTGGTTCATGGAGTTGGCGGTCGTTTGGTAAAACCCCAAACTGCCAACCAGAGAAAACTGGTTGAACTAATGCGTAAAAACGATATGGTTTTTGCCATTGGCCCAGCAGGAACCGGGAAAACTTACACAGGAGTTGCGCTGGCCGTTAAAGCTTTAAAAGAGAAACAGGTTAAAAGAATTATCCTTACCCGTCCCGCTGTTGAGGCTGGTGAAAACCTGGGTTTTCTCCCTGGTGATCTTAAAGAAAAGTTAGATCCTTATATGCAGCCATTATACGATGCACTTCGGGATATGATCCCACAAGAAAGACTGGATTCATTTATAGAGAAAGGAGTTATTCAAATAGCGCCCCTCGCTTTTATGCGTGGCCGAACCTTAGATAATGCTTTTGTAATTTTAGATGAAGCCCAAAATACTACCCACGCACAAATGAAAATGTTCCTTACCCGTATGGGAAAAAGCGCCAAGTTTATGATTACGGGAGATCCAGGGCAAATAGATTTGCCGCGTAGGGTGATTTCAGGTTTAAAAGAAGCTTTACTTGTGCTTAAAGAAGTAAAAGGTGTAGGAATGATTTATCTTGATGATAAAGATGTGATTCGCCATAGATTGGTAAAAAAGATTATTTCTGCTTACAAAGAAATTGAACACGCTGATTAAAGCTAGTTTTCAACTTATATATAATTCAGTTCCAAAAACTCAGAATAGATTCTAATGAACAATACCATTATAAAAACCGATTTTAATTTCCCGGGCCAAACCGATGTTTACAAAGGTAAAGTGAGGGATGTTTATACATTAAAAAACAATAAACTTGTAATTGTAGCAACAGATAGACTTTCGGCTTTTGATGTTGTGATGCCAAAAGGGATACCTTACAAAGGTCAAATCCTTAATCAAATTGCTACAAAAATGATGGAAGCAACAAGAGATCTTGTACCCAACTGGCTGGAAAAGACTCCAGATCCCAACGTTGCGGTTGGGCAGGCTTGTGAACCTTTTAAAATTGAAATGGTAATTCGTGGCTATCTCGCGGGTCATGCTGCAAGAGAATATAAAGCCGGGAAACGTATGCTTTGTGGGGTAGAAATGCCAAACGGAATGAAAGAGAACGATAAATTCCCGGAGCCAATTATCACTCCAGCTACTAAAGCCGAACAGGGCGATCACGATGAAGATATTTCAAAAGAAGAGATATTAAAACAGGGAATTGTTTCTAAAGAAGATTATAAAATTTTGGAAGAATACACCTTGAATCTTTTTAAACGAGGAAGCGAAATTGCCGCAAAGAGAGGCTTGATCCTGGTAGATACTAAGTATGAATTTGGAAAAAATGCCAACGGAGAAATTGTTCTAATAGATGAAATTCACACGCCAGATTCTTCCAGGTATTTTTATGCCGATGGCTATAGTAAAAGACAGGACAAGAACGAGCCACAAAAACAATTATCTAAAGAATTTGTGAGACAGTGGCTTATAGAAAACAACTTCCAGGGAAAAGAAGGTCAAATTCTTCCGGAAATGAGCGATGACTATATCACATCGGTTTCTGAACGTTATATAGAATTATACGAAAAAATTACCGGGGAAGCTTTTGTAAAAAGTGATATCAGTAATATTGAAACCCGTATTGAAAATAACGTGCTGGAGTATTTGAAATAAGGCTTCGGCAGGAAAGTTTGGTGAAATAGTTCCCGTCCCGAAGGCTCAGGATATTTCGGGGTCTAAACGAACAGAGAATTGTTAAACTCACACTAGATGCTGAAATAAATTCAGCATGTCCTAACTCTCGTCATCCTGAACTCGTTTCAGGATCTAATTAAATGATAATCAAATCATGTTAGACCCTGAAATAAATTCAGGGTGACGAAAACAAGCGTTTTTAAAACCCTAAGAAAACTGATAGCCAACCAACCGGGGATCTGTTAGCGTGTCTTGGCGTTGCAGCCATTGTATGCTAATAGAAATATAATCCAGCTCATTATTTACCCTGCCGTAGCATTTATAAATTCCTTTGCTACGCAACGGATATTTTTCTGCGGTAGCAGGGAATTGAACCGTATCAAAAACATCGCCCTCAACATCAAAAAAAGTCCCGAAATACATATATTTTCCGTTGGAAGTTCCGGTTTTTTTAGCGGTAATTAGCGCACCATAGATCAATATATCTTTTCCTATATTATGTTTTAAATCTTTTGCCTTTACAGATTTCTCTATAGGGTTTTTAAGCAATTTAAAATGAGAACAAAGCGGAAATCCCAATAATTCCATCTGGTCAAAAGCTTCTATTAATGCTGAATATTCAAACTGCGGAAGTTCAAAATCCCGGTGAACAGTATTAAATAATTTTTCCTGTTTAGCTATTGGTTTAGATGCATTCAGCTTAAAATGGGCTTTCCACAGCAAATGATGTTTATCTGTTTGTGTGAATCTAAAAGCATCGATTTTTAGCAAAATACTTAATTGTTCTATAGAAATAGAAACGCGATCTATAAAATCATCAAACGACTTAAAAGCTCCAAAAAACTGACGATTTTCCAGGATTTGCTGTACGGTTTTAGTTTCCAATTCCTTGATATAGCCAAATCCCAGATAAATATCTTTTCCAAAAATACTGTTGGGATGATCGCTTTTATTGATACAGGGCGGGTGCACTTTTCCACCGCATTTTCTAATTTCCTGGATATAGGTTTCCACATCATAAAATCCGCCACCATTATTAAGCGCAGCTACCATAAATTCCAGCGGGAAATATTTCTTTAGATACAAACTTTGGTAACTTTCTACCGCGTAAGAGGCCGAATGTCCCTTGGGAAATGCATACCCGGCAAAAGAAGAAATTTGCTCCCAAACCTCATCAATAATCTTTTCATTATAGCCTTTTTGCCTGCAGTTTTCCCTGAATTTCGCTTCAATTCGTTGCATCTGGCCTTTAGAGGTTTTTTTACCACTCATTCCCCTGCGCAACACATCAGCATCTTCAAAACTAAGTCCGGCGAATTTATGGGCCACCTTCATCACATCTTCCTGGTAGACCATAATCCCGTATGTATCATCCATAATTTCCAGCATCACGGGATGTCCCTGTTTTCTTCGTTTAGGATCGCGATGCCGTTTTATATATTCTTCTTTCATCCCGCCGCTGGAAATTCCAGGCCTAATAATAGAACTCGCAGCCACTAGATTTAAATAATTATCGGTTTGAAGTTTAATAAGCAGGCCACGCATTGCAGGAGACTCTACGTAAAAAACACCCATACAATCCCCGGTTTTTAACAGGTTATTGATTTCGGGGTCTTCCTTAAAAGCAGCAATGTTTTCTATATCCTCAATTTCAGCATCTGTCTGATTTTCCTTTATAATTTCAATAGCATCAGTGATCTTCGAGAGTCCACGCTGGGCAAGAATATCGAATTTATGAATTCCAACTTCTTCCGCGATATTCATATCTATCTGGATCGTTTCAAAGCCTTTGGGTGGTAAAAAGGTAGCGGCATAATTATATACGCTGTCATTCAGAATTAAGATTCCGCCGGAATGTACGCTCAAATAATTTGGAAAACCTTCAATTAAAGCACTGTAGCGCAGCACCAATCTCTCCAATTGATCTAGTTCATTTACACTAAAAAATCCTGCCGAAAGTTTGTCGATATTTTCTTTAGGCAAACCAAAAACCTTCCCCAGTTCCCGCATTACCGCGCGTCGTTTAAAAGTTACATAAGTTCCCATTAAAGCGGTAAACTCATAATTTCTAAAAATAAAATCGGTTACTTCGTTGCGATCTTTCCAGGAGAAATCTATATCAAAATCGGGTGGTGAACTTCGACTTTCATTGATAAAGCGTTCAAAATATAAATCCAGCTCAATGGGATCTACATTGGTGATTCCAATAATGTAGGCAATAATAGAATTGGCGCCACTCCCCCGCCCTATAAACGGGAAATTCTTAGTGCGCGCATAACTTACAATATCATAATTGATCAAAAAATAAGAGACAAAACCAAGTTTAATAATAGCGTTAAGCTCCTTCTCTACTCGCAGCAATACTTTTTCACCCGAGTCGGGATAGCGTTTTGGTAAGTTTTCATTACATAATTTCTTTAACCGTTCCACATCAGCTTCAGGACTTTTTCCTGATACCAGTAAATTTCGGTTTTGGGTTTTTCCAAATTTGAAATCTACCCGGCAGGCTTTTACCAACTGCCGGGTATTATCTAAAATATACAGAAAGTCTTCAAATTCTGTAGCGATAATTTCTGAAGACATCATTTGATGGGTAAAAGAGCCCTGCTCACTTTCGGGAAGCTGACTAAGCAAAATATTATTGTCTATGGCCCGCAGCAACCGGTGAGCGTTATAATCTCGCTTATTTCTGAAACTCACGCTTTGCTGTAACACCAGCTTATCTTTAAATTCCAGGTATTTTGAGAATTTAAGCTTCCGCAGGCTTTCTATAGAAATTCCAATGAATTCATTCTTTCTGAAATTGATCTTTTTACTCGCTACTACTTTTTCAAAAGAATAAATAATAAAACAATCCGGTAATTCGGGAGCTTCAGGTTTAAAATCTTTTTTTGAATGAAGTTGCTGTGACAAGTGCTCATTCAACTGCCTAAAACCTTCGTTGTTTTTCGCAAGTCCCACATATTGTTGTTCGGCTCCATTTCTAAAATCAATTCCCACTATTGGTTTTACACCATATTCAGAAGCGATTTTTATAAAGTTTAAGCAAGCTGAAGTATTGTTGATATCGGTAAGCGCCAAAGATTCAACTTTAAATTCTCGAGCGAGTTCACAAAGTTTTTCTACTGAGAAAGTTCCGTAGCGTAACGAATACCAGGTATGGCAGTTTAAATAGATCATTATTGTTTTCTGTGGGCCAACACAATTGGCGGTTCACCATTAAACGGATTTCCCATTCGGCCAATGGTTTTTGTTCCCATTGTCACCGCGCGCATTACACTGTGTTCCCCAAAACGATCACGAATTTTATCTATAGAATTGTATAAATTCAGCATTTCTTCAGAATCATCAAACAGGTTAATCTGATAATTTCCACCTACAAGTCCGCTAAATTTCACACCGATTAACCGAATCAATAACCTACGCGAATAGAGTTGCTTAAAGAGCATTTCGACTTTAGGAATTAGAATATGATCGGCGCTGGTGTAAGAGATCTTAGCCTGTTTAGAATGCGTTTGATAATCTGAATACCTGATCTTTACACTTACCACGCTGGTAAGCTTATTACCACGTCGTAGCTGGTACGCCAAACTCTCTGCCATTGCCACCAAAGTGGCGTGCAGGCGCACCATATCTATAGTGTCTCGCCCAAAAGTGCGTTCGGTAGATATAGATTTCCTTTCATGATAAGGGATAATTGGTGTATCGTCAAGACCATTAGCACGTTTCCAAATAGTTCTTCCGGCTTTTCCTAAAACGCTTTCCAACATTTCTACCGGCATTTCCTGTATGGTTTTTATCTCCCTAACCCCTAAATTTAGCAGTTTCTGAAACGTCTTATTCCCCACCATCGGGATTTTATTCACGCTTAAAGGAGCTAGAAAAATCTTTTCTTCTCCCTGCGGAATAACAATCTCTGCATTGGGTTTTGCTTCTCCCGTAGCGATCTTGGAAACCACTTTGTTTTGTGATAAGCCAAAAGAAATCGGCAAGCCGCTTTCCTTTATAATAGTTTGCCTTAACTCGCTGGCAAATTGATTGATCCCAAAAAACTTATCCATCCCACTCAAATCGGCATAAAACTCATCTACACTGGCTTTTTCAAAACTTGGTACCTGACTTTTAATAATTTCTGTAACCTCTTTAGAATATTTGGTATAGGTACTTGCATTACCCTTAATTACCGTAGCCTGCGGACATAATTGCCGGGCTACTTTCATTGCCATCCCAGAGTGTACTCCAAATTTTCGTGTCTCATAGCTGCACGCGGCAACTACCCCACGATCGCCCATTCCGCCAACAATAACCGGTTTATTATTTAATTCGGAATGTTCCTTGCGTTCTACCGAAACAAAAAATGTATCCAGATCCAGATGTAAGATAGACTTATTTTTCATATTTGGACTATTTCCCTTTTATAGGATATTTTCCAAAATTATAAAATATCTGAACTCAAAATAATTCTGTTGCGTTAAATTTTAAAAAAGAATTTTCAGCCCAAATAATTCTGAAAAAATCAAAATAAAAGCTGTTTTATTATTAAAATCTAACAGGCTAAATCTCACATATTTACTAAGTTTGGCAACTTAAAATTAAGCCCAAGGCCGAGGTATGACGAGAATATTCCGAAGATTATCTTTTTTCATTCTAATCCTGATGCAATTTGCATTTCTGTCTGCTATATTTTTTGATAAGATGAATGCACCATTGATACTCCTATTTCTGGGGATTATTTCAGTATTAATAAGTCTTGCTTATTTTAAAGCACCACGGGAAGAAGAAAGGTATTTAACAAGAGATCTTTACCTTATTATTTTAGCGATATCTGGTGCAGTCAGTACATTTTTTATAAACACCGGGCTTAAATTTGGGCCGGTGATCGCGGCCGGATTTATAGGAACTCTGGCTTCTTTTATTCCTTCAATAAACCGTAAATCAAATCTATTAAAAGAAGCGCCCCAGGCTGTTTACTGTGGTGCTTTTGTGGGAATGACTTCCGCCAGTGTAGCTCCTAATTTAAAATTTATTTTACTAGCCGGTATTATCGCGGGTAGTATTCTTATTCTTTCTAAAAACATTTTTAACGGTTTGGGCGGTAAACTGGGAACCATTGCTTTTGGTAGTATTACCACTACTTCAGTAATTTTATATATCTTGTTTTAGATGGAAATAATCATTCTCTTCCTCACCGGTATTATTTCTGCCCTCATCACGTATGTCGTGAATAACAAATACAGGCAGGGCGCAGTACGCGGTTCAGCAGGATTGTCATTCCTTGTTGGTTTATTTTTCTATTTCTTTCCCGAAATTTTCAATCCATATTTAACTAAAAATATCCCCATCGTTTTTATTGGCGCTACTTTTATAGGAATGGTTTCTTCCAAAATACTACCCAGCTATTTATTGGTAGGTTTTTCTGGTTTTATCTTTTCTATTATCTACCTAAATGCGAGTCCGTTTTTTAAAGGTTATGGCGGCGCTTTGGGAACTACTGCATCTATTTCTGTATTGGTTTCTTTAAGTCTGGCTGTAGTTTCTAAAAAAAAACTATCCAGGCGCAAGAATAAAAAAGATTAGAAAACCCTAAGCTTGTTTTATTCTTTCTCTACTACATCTCCTAATACACTCCAAACATTGTCGGCTACAATTTCGTACCCTTCGGCGGTTGGATGAATGCCGTCTTGTTGATTTAGCTTTGGGTCTCCTGCAACGCCCTCAAGAAGAAAAGGAATGAGTGCTATATTGTTTTTTTCGGCAAGTTCAGGAAAAATATTTTTGAATTCGGTGGTATATGCTTCTCCCATATTTGGGGGAATTTGCATTCCCGCAAGCACTATTTTAGTATCGGGATTTTTCTCCTTTACGCTATTAATGATATCCTGAAGGTTCTTTCTGGTTTCTTCTAAAGGAATCCCCCGTAAACCATCATTTGCTCCAAGTTCTAAAACAAAAACATCTACATCCTGATTTAAAACCCAGTTGATCCTGTTTTTCCCGCTGGCGGTAGTTTCCCCGCTTAACCCGGCGTTTATCACCTCATAATTATAATTCAGGGAATCTAACCTATTTTGAATAAGTGCCGGAAAAGCTTCAGAAGTTTCTAAACCCATTCCTGCTGTTAGACTATTTCCGAAGAAAAGAATCACATTTTTTTCACTCTTCTGAATCTCAGTTTCAGTTTGAACTTCTTCAACAGTATTTTCCCCTGATTTTTTATCGGTATTTTCTCCGCAGGAAAACATTATAAATACTGATAAAATCAAGCAGTAACGGACTAAGTTTCTCATAGCAACGGTCTTTATAATCAAATGATTTGCTTATTTTGCCTTAATTCAAAAAAGACAATAATTAAGTTCTAAGATGGCAAAGATATTAAACGTTCGTAACCTGGAGAAAAGCTATTCCAGCGGATCCAAAAATCTAAAAGTATTACAGGATATCAACTTTGAAGTTGAGGAACAAAAAACCTTTGCTATTGTAGGACCTTCGGGAAGTGGAAAAACAACTCTTCTTGGACTTTGTGCGGGCTTAGACAGCCCCGATTCCGGTTCTATTAATTTATGCGGAAGTGAACTTAGCACTCTGGGCGAAGATAAAAGAGCGCTTCTTCGTAATAAACATATTGGATTTGTATTCCAGGATTTTCAATTACTTCCCACGCTTACGGCTTTAGAAAATGTGGCCGTGCCACTAGAACTGCAGGGCAATAAAGATGCCTCTAAAATTGGAAAAGAATTATTGACAAAAGTAGGATTGGGAGATCGTATTCATCATTATCCTTCTCAACTTTCTGGCGGAGAACAGCAAAGAGTAGCTTTAGCCCGTGCTTTTTCTACCCGGCCTTCTATTTTATTTGCAGATGAACCTACCGGAAACCTTGACACTGAAACCGGGCAGAAAGTAGAACAATTACTTTTTGATCTAAATAAAGAAGCAGGAACTACCCTAATTATCGTTACCCACGATCTTGAACTAGCCGAAAAAACTCAGCATATTCTTAGACTCAAAGGCGGTCGAATTGTTGAAAATCAGGAAAAGCACGTATAATGAGCAACAACAAAACTTTTAAACCGGGCTTTTCCTGGCTCTTTAAAATGGCGTGGCGTGATGGAAAAGCCAGTGGCAAAAAGTTAACGCTTTTTATGGCTTCTATCGTGCTGGGAATCGCCGCGGTAGTTTCTATACAATCTTTTGGAGAAAATTTAAAAGACAATATCTCGCTGCAGTCCAAAGCACTAATGGGCGCCGATTATAAGATAGACAGCGACAAACTACCCAATGAACGGGTAATGCAAATTATGGATTCACTGGGCGGCGCTGAAGCTCGTGAAATTAAATTTGCCTCCATGGCTGCTTTTCCGCAAAGCGAAGCCACAAAATTAATGCAGGTAAGAGGAATTGAAGGCAGATTTCCTTTTTACGGGGAATTAGAAACCCAGCCTAAAAATGCTTCGAATAGGTATCAGGAAGAAGGAGCTGCTTTGGTTGATGCCACCGTAATGCTTCAGTTAGGAATAAAACCGGGGGATAGCATCAAGATCGGGAAAGTCACTTTACCAATTGCCGGCGCGTTGAATGAAGTACCCGGTAGCACGGCTATGTTTAGTTCGGTAGCACCACCTGTACTTATTCCGTATAGATTTATTGAAGAATCTGGTCTTGTACAAACCGGAAGCCGCATAGATTATGAATTTTATTTTACTGCGCCTCCCAATACAGATATGGAAAAACTGGATGAAACTCTGGATCCCATTCTTGATGCTGAAGACGCCGATTTAGATACACATACCTCTACCAGCGACAGGCTGGGAAGACGATACGAAAATTTCGGTAAATTTCTTAATCTCGTTGCTTTTATTGCGTTGCTTCTTGGTTGTGTAGGGATTGCAAGTGCCATTCATATTTATATTAAAGAGAAATTACGGGCCGTAGCAGTTTTAAAATGTTTGGGCGCCAGTAAAAAACAAACTTTTCTAATCTATCTTATCCAGGTAGCATTTATGGGTTTAATTGGAGGCATTATAGGAACCGCTCTCGGGTTGGTACTTCAGCAATTATTTCCGTGGCTTTTGGAAGGCTTACTCCCGGTAGATGTAGAGATCAATTTTTCCTTACCGGTAATTTTTATGGGAATTTTACTGGGTATTTTAATGTCGGTTTTATTTGCGCTTTACCCTTTAATCGGGACGCTTTATATCTCTCCCCTACAAGCATTACGAGTAATAAAAGAAGAAACTAAAAAATCGCGAAAGGCAATTATTTTAGTTTCTGTAGGCATCTTTCTATTCATCTTTTTGTTTTCGCTATGGTTATTAGAAGACTGGAGATATTCCCTGGCTTTTGTAGGTGGAATTATAATCACTTTCTCTATCCTGGCGGGAGTAGCTTACTTGTTTATGCAAGCCCTTCGGAAATACTTCCCACATAATTGGGGATTTGTAGCCAGGCAAAGTTTGCTAAATCTCTTTAGGCCACAAAATCAAACGCTAACGCTTGTACTTGCAATTGGCGTGGGTACTTTTTTAATAAGTACCTTATATTTTAGTAAAGATCTTTTACTGGCCCAGGCCTCTATAGAATCCCAGGCTAATAGCCCTAATATGATTCTTTTAGATGTGCAAAGTGACCAACAAGAAGCTGTTGCCAGAACTATAAAAACTAACGATTTACCGGTTCTGGACAATATTCCTATTGTGACCATGCGCGTACAGAACATAGCAGGGAAACCGGTTAATGAGATAAGAAAAGACACGACTTCCCAAATTAACGGGTGGATTTTAAACCACGAATTCCGCGTTACTTACCGTGATTCTTTAATTGCTTCTGAAAGTATTGAAAGTGGAGAATGGACGGCTGAGGCAGGTGATATTAATCCAGTGCCAATTTCTATAAGTAATAATTTTGCTGAAGATGCTAAAGTTAGCGTCGGAGATGAGTTGATCTTCAATGTACAGGGTGTTTTGCTAAATACAGTTGTAGGCAGTGTTAGAACGGTTGACTGGTCACGAATGCAATTGAATTTCTCCCTGGTATTTCCCAAAGGTGTATTAGAGGACGCCCCACAGTTTCACGTCTTGACAACCAAAGTTCCTGGGCAAGAAAAGTCGGCTCAATTACAGCAGGAACTGGTTAAAGAATTTCCCAATGTATCTATCATAGATCTTCGGCAGGTTCTAAGTGTTATAGAAGATATTCTAGCAAGAATCTCCTGGATAATTAATTTCATGGCATTTTTTAGCATTTTCACAGGAATTATTGTGCTTTTAGGAGCCATAAGAACCAGTAAATATCAGCGAATTAGGGAAAGCGTTCTGCTGCGCACACTAGGTGCAAAAGGCAAACAAATCTTGAATATTAATGCCTTAGAATACATTTATTTAGGAGTACTTGGAGGTCTTTCCGGCGTTTTATTATCATTAATTAGCAGTCAATTACTGGCCTGGTTGGTTTTTGAATCGCCATTTACTCCCTCACTAATTCCATTTTTAGTTCTATTCCCGGGAATCGTATTGTTGGTGCTAATTATTGGCTTGAGTAATAGTTTGAGTGTAATAAGAAAACCACCATTAGAAGTTCTAAGAAAAGAAGTTAAATAAAATATGTAACTTTAGTTGAATAAACTCTGAGTTAAATAGAAAAAAATTTGGTTTAGGAACCGTTTTAATTATGATATCCATTTGCTAAAAACCTATGTTGTTCGCCTTCCTGCCCTTCATTTCTTTTGCTCGTCCAAAAGAAACGAAGCAAAGAAAAAGACGCCTTTTTCAAGGAATTTTTTGGCGAAAATGCCAAAAACCGTGAACAAAACCCCGCGGAGGATCGATTGAAAAAATCGATTCTCCTGAATCTCGGAGTTTTGTCCACATATTCTGCGAAAAAGGATTAAATTAAAAAATGAAAAATATTCAAAATCTATCAAAATGAAAAATGCAATTTATAGCTTAATGATTCTGGCTTTTAGTTTTAGCGGAATAGCACAGGAAGAATTTATTTCAGAAGAAACTCAGATAAAAATGGCAAGCTTGGCTGCGCCCGAAGAAGATAGGGATGCCGTGACTGTTTATGGCTATGATAAAGATGGAAAAGTAGTCCTACTGAAAGAAGGCACCAATAACCTGGTTTGCATTGCTGACAACCCTGATATGAATGGTATTTCGGTAAGTTGTTATAACAAAAAACTTGAGCCTTTTATGTCTCGTGGCCGTCAATTGAAGGCTGAAGGTAAAGATATGATGGAAGCACGCGAAGTTCGCAAACAGGAAGTAGAAAGCGGAAAACTCAAAATGCCCGATGCACCCAGTATGACCTATATTCTTTCTGGAAAAGAAGAAAATTTAAATCGTGAAACCGGGGAGCTTAAAGATGCAAAATTGCGCTATGTAATTTATATGCCCTATGCTACCACAGAAGAAACAGGACTTCCCGACAAGCCACACACTCCAGGAATGCCATGGCTTATGGATCCAGGCACACACCGCGCACATATTATGATTACCCCGGCAGATAAGAATTAGACATTTTATTGGCACCGCCAAAGGGTATAATACCCCGGGGCTTGCCTCGAAATTAAAAATTTGTTTCCAACGAATGCCTTGTGGGCTTGCCCCGAGATAGTTTACTGAAAAAAGTTATTCCTGAATATTCTCTTTTTTCTGTTTAAAGAAAAGCTGGGAAATAGGAATTAGCATTAATGCTGAAGTAAAAAAGAGGATAAAAGATATTTTTAAGTTAAAAATATGTGCCAGGTATCCAACAAGTGGTGGGCCTAAAAGCATTCCCACAATAGCATACGTACTAATAATGGAAATAGCCATTCCCGGGGAATATTTTTTAGAGGTGCCGGCCAGGAGAAAGGTCATGGGTATTACTGCTGCGACGCCAATACCTACCAAACAAAATCCTATTATTGCCGGCCAGAAATAAGGAAACACAATCATAAGTAAGACACCCAGGCATACCAATGAGGCACTTATAATATAATTCTTTTCCATTCCTATTTTTTCCACAATCTTATCTGAGAAGAAACGGGACAGAGCCATAAAAACCATAAAGATCAAGTATCCAAGGGTAAATACGTCTTCCTTTACCACTTCTTTAAAATAGACACCGCTCCAATCAAACATTCCGCCTTCAGTAATCGCGGCAAGAAAAACAATAAAACCAAGATACATAGTAGGTTTATCTGGTTTTCCTAATCGAAGTTTATTTCCCTGGGTAGATCGATCTTTTTTCAATAAAAATGAAAAAGCTACGAAAGCTAAAACTAGCGTAAAAATAGCTACCGCGGGTAAATGCTTATAAATAGGAACCTGTAATTTTACCATTAAGGTAGAAATTACAACACCTAAAAGACCGCCAGTACTCCAAAGACCGTGGAAAGAACCTATAATTTTTCGCTTAAAAGCTTTCTGCAAGGTTATGGATTGCGTATTTATGGCGATATTAAAAATCCGCATAGAAAAAGCGAAACAAAATATACCTAAAATAAGAAAAACAAGATTATCAGCTAATCCAATAATGGCGAGTGATGCGGCTAAAAGAATAAACGAAACGATTAAAGGATATCTACTTTCAAAACGTGACACAAGCCATCCTGAAACCGGAAGTCCAACAAGAGAGCTTATTGGCATTACCATAAGCAAATTCCCTAATTCTGCTTCGTTTAAATCAAAAGTCATTTTAATGTTAGGAATTCGCGAGGCCCAGGTAGAAAAACAAAATCCTGATAAGAAGAAATAGGTGCTTAAAGCAATTCGTTGTTGGATTTGGACTTTCATTTTTAAAACTTTCACATCAGTAAATTATCTCGAGGTAAGCCCACGAAGTATTAAATGGATTTCTTTTAGATTCCGAAACAAGCCTCGGAGTATTTGAATCTCGATTATCGAGTAAAATTGCTTTTTATTTTTCAGCAAAAAAACAAATAAAACTTGTATTAGCTTACAATAGATTAAAGTTGACGGTGGCGGTAGCGAATAGTTCTTAGCTTCCAATACCCCATCTTATAATAAGAAAACGCCACAATAGCAGCAATAAGATTAGAGATAGGAAAAGCCCACCAAATACCTTCAAAAGAAAGGTTGGTATTATTAGACAACAAAAAAGCCATAGGAAAACGAATAATCCAAAGCGCAAAAACTGAAATTAGCAAAGAAGCCTTTGTGAATCCGGCGCCATTAAACACCCCATTTAAAACCTGCTGTACTCCAAGTACGCCAAAACTGGGTGCCATAATTTTAATAAATAAAGATCCGTCTCTAATCACGCTGGGATCGTTGGGGACAAAAAATGCAGTAATGGGTTCCGCTAAAAAGAACAGCATTAAACCAACAGCTGTAAGTCCAAAAAAAGCGATTTTAGCACTCAAATTCCCTATTCTTTCAGCTCGCTTTATTTTTCCTGCTCCAATATTTTGACCAATTAAGGTGGTGGTAGCCATTGCAAAACCAAGCGCAGGCACTACTATAAGACTTAAAATCCTACTTCCAATTCCGTAAGCAGCAACAACTTCGCTTCCAAAACTGGTTACGAGCATTACCATAACCGTCATTCCCGCTGCCCTGGTAGACATCTCCATACTGGAAGGAATCCCAATATTGAACATTTTTCGTGTCCAGGAGAAGTCAAATTTCATTTTGCTAAAATTTATTTTAATTCCTCTATTCCCCCTAAAAAGAATTATTAAACCGGTTAGTGCAGATAATCCCTGGGTAATAACACTGGCTACCGCAGCTCCGGCTACACCAAATCCTGGGATAGGTCCAAATCCAAAAATAAAAAGCGGATCTAAAACTAAATTTAAAAATACAGTAGCCAAAACCACATACATTGGCAGCAGTACGTTTCCAATGCCCCGCATTAAAGACTGAAACACATAAAACATAAACAGGAAAATAAAACCCAGTGAAGAAACCTGAAAATAGCTTACCGAATCACTTAAAATTTCGGGACCCGCTCCAATGAGTTTCATTAACGGTGCTGAAGAAAAGTACCCTACAACAGCCAGTAAAACAGAAATAAAAAAGATCACCACAACGGTTTGTGAAGAGCTATAATTTACCTGATCCTGATTCTCTGCGCCTTTATATTGCGAGACAATTACCGTACCCGCAAGGGTTAAGCCGGCGCCCAGGGAAAGAATTAAAAAAAGAATAGGGAAACTTATACTAACCGCTGCAACAGCATTTGCCCCTAGCCTACCCAACCAAAAAGTATCTATTAATTGATAAGCTGTTTGTAAAATATTTGCCAGAATAATAGGCCAGGCCAAATTAGCCAGAGAACTAAAGATCTTACCTTCAGTATATTTTATGGGTTGTTTTCTCTTTCGCAATCTCTTCAAAATTTAAGCCTTGCAAGTAAAGAAAAATATCTCCCAACTTAGTCTTTCAGCTTGGTTTTAACCATTTCTTAAAAATATTTCATAAAAGTAACAAACAAGAGCTATTATCTACTTCAAATAAACATTAAACTGACTTTCCTCATACAAAACCTAGAGCATTCTTATTAAGTTTACAGTAATACGGAACAGCAAAAAAAATAATAATCATGAAAGCTACTATCTCATTAGAAGAACTTAATTGCGGAAATTGTATAACATACCTTACCCAGCAACTCTCTAAGATTAAAGATATCTACGATATTTCGGCTGACGAAAAAGCGGCCAGGGTTTCCTTTATATACAAATCTGAAGTTGCCGCATTGGAGGCTGTAGGGATTTTTAATTCTATTCGTAAACTAGAAAATAGGGGTAACTGTGAACAGAACCTTAAAATTGCCTAAATTCAAAAAAAGTAATGGATTATGAATTTACTGGGAATGATTGGAGGCACCTCCTGGCACTCTACTATAGAATATTATAGACTTTTAAATGAACTTGTAGGTGAGGAAATTGGAACGCAACAAAATCCGCCCTTACTTTTGTATAGTTTAAACGTAAAGTTAATGCGTAAAAACGATGCTGAAAAGATTAAAAATTCATATTTAGAAATTGCTCAAAAGCTGGAAAATGCCGGTGCAAAGGCAATAATAATTTGTGCCAATACGCCACATTTAGTTTTTGATTATGTACAACCAAAAATCAATATTCCCGTACTTCATATTGCAGATGCTATTGCTAAAAAGGCAAAGCAAAAAGACTTTAAAAAACTAGGCCTTCTAGGCACAAAACCAACAATGCGGGGTAGTTTTTTATCGGGAAGATTACGAGATAAACACCAAATAGAAACCTTGATCCCTACTGATGAGTATATTGATGAAACCCATCGGATTATTTCAGAAGAACTTACACAGGGGAAATTTACAAATGCGGCAAAAGACTTCTATTTAGAACAAATGCAGTTGTTAAAAGAGCGGGGTGCTGAAGCTATTATTTTAGGCTGCACCGAACTTCCTATGCTTATCAAGGAAAAAGATACTGAAATTCCACTTTTAGATACCACAAAACTTCATGCGGAAATGGCTGCCGAATTTATTCTGAAAGATTAAAAGCTTTTAAGCGTGAAGCTTATACAGTAAACTACCTCGGGGCAAGCCCACGAAGTATTCGTTGGAAACAAATTTTTAATTTCGAAGCAAGCCTCGGGGTATTACACCCTTTGGCGGTGCCAATAAAAAAGGCCACAACCTGGTTTATCCCTACTTAAACCAGGTCGCAACCTTTTTACCCCAAACAAAATATCTAACCAAATATATCAAGAATAGAAACTGGCTACAATACCCCAATAAGGGTATATTTCCTTTTTTTGTTGTAAACTACCTCGGGGCAAGCCCACGAGGCATTAGTTGGAAACAATTTTTTAATTTCGAGGCAAGCCTCGGGGTATTACACCCTTTGGCGGTGCCAATAAAATCTGCTTACATTGTTTTCTCAAAAAAAGAGTTTTAAAATATGTCGTTAACAAAGTCAACCTATTAAATGGATCTACATCTAAAACAAATAAAAAAAGAAATTTATGACAAATGCGCTCTTAAAATTTCCAGGTTTAAAATTGAATTAGAGAGTAAAGAATATGACGCTTGTCAATTTGAATTAAATGGTTTAAATATTGTAAGCAGAAATGCGAAAGTCACCCCTAAAAAAGCCGGGCAGTTCGTAACATTCTGGAAAAGAATTGGGGATGAACCAATTGAGCCATTTAACCAGAAAGACAAAATTGATTTTTATGTAGTAAATGTTCGAACAGAAAAAGAATTTGGACAATTTGTATTTCCGAAATCTATGTTGATCAAAAAAGGCATCATTTCAACAGAAAAAAAGGAAGGAAAAAGAGCTTTTAGAGTTTATCCAAAATGGGATCATGTAAAAAGTAAACAAGCCGAAAGAACACAAAAATGGCAATTAGATTATTTTTATGAAATAAACAATACAATTGATCTTAAAAAAGTGGAACAATTGTACAAAGAAAAATAAATTATACCGCAGCTGATTTATTTTAAAAAAGAGCTTATTTTCAGAAATATTAAAATCACAAATAAAATGAGTATCGCTGAAGCATACAATTGCTGGGCAGAGACCTACAACGATGTGCCTAATAAAACCAGAGATTTAGAAGCCAGGGTAATTCGGGAATCTTTAGAAGGTAAAAACTTGAATAATACCTTAGAATTAGGCTGTGGCACTGGGAAAAATACTTATTGGCTGGCAGAGCGATCTAAAAAACTTACTGCATTAGATTTTTCGGAAAAGATGCTGGAAAAAGCAAAGCAACTTGACAGGGAAAACAAAATTAATTTTCAGCAAGCTGATCTTAATCTGGTCTGGCCGGTACCTACAGAACATTTTGATCTTATTAGCTGTAGTTTAGTATTAGAGCATATAGAAAACCTGGATTTTATTTTTGTTGAAGCTTATAGAACGCTTAAGAAAAACAGTTCTTTTTTTATTTGTGAACTTCATCCTTTTAAACAATACCTGGGCAGCAAAGCCCGCTTTGAAAACGGAAATGGCACAATAGAGTTAGAAGTAAATATGCACCACATTTCAGATTATATTGCCGCTGCTCAAAAATCGGGATTCCGTATCAAAAAAATAAACGAAAGTTTTGATGAAGACCAAAAAGAAATCCCGAGACATATTTCTTTTATCTTTGAGAAATAACCCCCGGGATATATTCTAAAAAAATAACCTAATATAAAACCCTAAAACGTATAGTTCCTTTTAGACCTTTTAGATCTTTAATTACCTTTTTATCGTACTTTTTATCAATATCTGTAATTACATAACCAATGGTTTCATTGGTTTTTAAATATTGCCCTTCAATATTAATATCATGCCCGGCAAGAATCCTGTTGATTTCCGCTAAAATTCCCGGCCTGTTTTCGTGAATATGAATAAGCCTATGCGCGTTATAAAGTACCGGCAATTGTAAATTAGGGAAGTTAACCGAGTTGGTGGTACTTCCGGTATTTATATATTCAATGATTTTTCCCGGAACAAAATTCCCTATATTTTCCTGAGCTTCTAGCGTACTACCCCCAATATGCGGAGTTAAAATTACGTTGGGTAAATTCCTTAATTCAGAAATAAACTCTTCGTTATTGGTTTTGGGTTCTTGCGGATAAACATCTATTCCAGCACCCATAATTTTTCCTGACTCTATATTCTTTTTAAGCGCTTTTATATCTACTACGTGCCCCCTACTTAAGTTAATAAAGATTACGTTATTCTTCATATAGCCAAATTCTTTTTCGGCTATTAAATTTTTATTTTCTTGTCTTCCATCTACATGCAGCGTAACAATATCTACAGTCTCTAAAAGTTCTTTTAGGGAATTACACTTGGTAACATTACCCATGGGCAACTTTTCTTCTACATCGTAATAATAAACATCAAAACCAACAGATTCTGCCATTACAGAAAGTTGAGCTCCAATATTACCATAACCTATAATTCCAAGTTTCTTTCCACGGGTTTCAAAACTGTTATTAGCAGATTTATCCCATTTACCTTCGTGCATTAACCTCATCTTGTCTGGAAGGTTACGCATTAGCAAAATAATCTCCCCTATGGCCAGCTCTACAACAGATCTTGTATTACTATATGGCGCATTAAATACCGCAACTCCTTTCTTTAAACACGCCTGAAGGTCTATTTGGTTGGTTCCTATACAAAACGCTCCAACCGCTATTAAGCGGTTAGCATTTGAAAGTACTTTTTCAGTTAGATGGGTCTTAGATCTAATTCCAATTACCGAAACATCTTTTATCTTTTCACAAAGTTCATCTTCATCCATGGCACCGGGATGTACCGTTACATTATAACCTTCTTTCTTCATAATGTCTACAGCGTCTTGATGTACGTTTTCAAGAAGTAAAACATTAATTCTGTTTTTAGGGTAAGAGATCGCTTTGTTCATATTGTGTACAAATAAAAATTCATCTAAACTTGGAGTGATGTGGTCTGCTTTTTCAAGAATATTTGCTCTTTCCACATTTTCGGTAAAAGCATAAAACTTATTAGCAAGACCTGCAGCTTTAATTTCATAATCGGTATAACCATCACCAATTACGTATACATCACCTTTTAATTTTAATTGTTTGAGTTGTTCTACTTTTCCGTTATTGGAAGAAAGCACATTGTTTTTATCAAAACCAACAATATCTCCATTTTCATTAAACTGAAAAGTATTGGCAAAAACATTTTCAGGCTTAATTCCATAAGGTTCTACAATAGGAACTATAAATTCCTTAAAACCATTAGATACAATATAGATATTTTCGTGGTTATCATTAAAGAACTCCCGGTTTCTAACAAAAGAGAAAGACACTCTTTCACTTAAATTGGTCACCAAATCGGGCAAATGACTTTTATTGGCCTTTAAAAGTCTTAGACGTTCAACAAGGGATTCCCTAAAAGACATTTCCCCTTTCATCCCCTTATCTGTTAAGGCTTCAACCTCGGCAAGGTTCTTATTTCTATCGGGATCGTTTGCCAGGGAAATTTCGCCTAAAACATCAAGGGCTTCAACCTGGGTAAACGTACTATCAAAATCTATTACAAAGTGCTTGTTTTCACTCATATTTAAGGGCTGTAAAATGAACCCTAAAACTACTATTTTTAGCAATCTTATTACACTAATTTCAAGAAAAATACGAGGTGAAAAAGCTGGTTATTTATAGATTTCAATATTTCTTAATATGTTATAGCTTAAATTAAAAAGCTGCTAAGATCTATAGAAATTTAGGTTATAAAAATGAAGTTTTCGGGATTTTAAAAATAAAAAGTCTTTTCTAATAAAACGTGAATTACAAAGAAATACCCAAAGAGTCAAAAAAAATGCCTTTACTCAGCAAATTTGCTGTAGTAAAGGCACTTTAAGAATAATATAAAACGTTGTTATTCTACAATAAACTTACCTTTCATAACAGAATAATGACCAGGAAAGCTACAAATAAAATCATACTCACCTGCTGCAGGAGCTTCAAACTCAATAGTTACTTCTTCTCCACCACCAATCATTCTGGTATGTGCAATAACGGCATCAGTTCCTTCAGGTATGTAATCATTATCCTTAGCCTGAACTGCTTTCTGACCAAATTCGTTGATCACAGTCCCTTGAGTTAATAAAACCCAATTGTGACCCATAACGCTTTTTTCCATTTCTCCAACGTGTTTTAAAGTAAGTCTAACGGTTTGCCCGGCTTTTACTTTAATTTCGTCTTTGTTATAGCGCATTTGGTCATTCCCTTCTATAGTCACTTCTACCACATCTTCATCGGCAGAATCACTGCTTGTAGAAGATTTTTCTGTAGTAGTTTGTGATTGAGGGCTGGCACCATCTCCAATAGTTATTTTATCTTCTTTTTCTTCTTTCTTATCTCCGCAGGCAATCATCGCTACGGCTCCCAAAATTAAAACAGATTTAGTTAAAAATTTCATTGTTAATTTTTTAATGTTTGTATTTAGTTTTTATGCTTTCTCAAATATAAATTAATTTTAATTGCTAATAGAAACATTAAGATTTTTTGTGAAATCAATTAGATATACAGGCTATTCCAGGTGCTTGTTTTGCTAAAATCCCTTATCTTCATAGATTGAAAACAAAACCACATTTAATGAAAAAAAGAATGATAAAAAGTCTGGGGATATTTGCGCTGGTCGTAGGATTTCAAGCCAATTCTCAGGAACAAAACGAAGAGACGAAAACTATGGATAATATTTTACTTGCTGAATGGAGTGGGCCTTACGCAGGAGTTCCCGCTTTTGATGAAATGAAAGTAAAGCTCGTAAAACCGGCAATGCTTAAAGCGATGGACGCGCATCTTGCTGAGATCGATAAAATTACCCAGAATACAGAACCGGCTACTTTTAAAAATACTATTGTGCCATTTGAAGATTCTGGCGACCTTTTAGGCCGTGTGTTTACGTATTACGGAATTTTTAGCAGCAATATTTCCAGCCCCGAATTTAGAGATGTTCAACGGGAACTTTCTCCGGAAATTTCTGAATACAGCTCTAAGATTTCTCAGAACAAGGCATTATTTGAAAGGATTAAAACTGTATATGAAAATTCACAGGAAAATCCGCTGCCCGCTCCCGAGCAACGCGTAATTGATCTTATTTACGAGGAATTTGCGATGGAAGGTGCCAATTTAAACAAGGAGGACAAAGAGCGTTATGCTGAAATAAATAAAGAGCTGTCTGAACTTTATACCAAATTCTCTAATAATGTTCTAGCAGAAGAAGAAAACTACATAGTTTATTTAACCGAAGACCAACTTAGCGGACTTCCGGAATCCTATGTGAAAGCTGCAGCCAGCACGGCTGAAGCTAATGGTGAAACCGGTAAATACGCAGTAACCAACACGCGTTCATCTATGGATCCTTTTTTAACGTATTCAGACGAAAGGGAATTACGTGAAAAAGTATGGCGTAATTATTATTCTCGTGGTGATAATGATGATGAGTTTGATAATAATGAGGTGATTAAAAAAATCCTAAAACTTCGGGACGAGCGTGTAGAATTGCTAGGCTACGATAATTTTGCACAGTGGCGTTTACAAAACCGAATGGCCAAGAATCCGGAAAACGCTATGGAACTTATGGAAGCTGTTTGGCCGGCTGCACTTGCCCGAGTTGAAGAAGAGGTAAAAGATATGCAGGCCGTTGCAGATAGTGAAGGTACAGATATCAGTATTGAGCCGTGGGATTATCGGTACTATGCCGAAAAAGTGAGAAAAGAGAAATATGATCTTGATAGTGAAGAAGTAAAACAATACCTGGAATTAGGTAACCTAACCCAGGCATTATTCTTTACCGCAGGTGAACTTTTTAATTTCGATTTTAAACCGGTAGTAGAAGGCAGCGTTCCTGTTTTTCATGAAGACGTGAAAGTTTGGGAAGTGAACGATAAAGATTCAGGTGAACTTATTGGGCTTTGGTATTTAGATCCTTTTGCCCGCCAGGGAAAACGTTCAGGTGCCTGGGCAACTACCTATAGAAGTTATTCTGAATTAAAAGGCGCTAAACCCGTTTTGGCTTCCAACAATTCTAACTTTATAAAACCAGCTCCCGGAGAACCTGTTTTAGTTTCCTGGGATGATGCCGAAACTTTTTTCCACGAATTTGGCCACGCACTACACTTTTTAGCGGCAGACATTAAATATCCAACCCTAAACAGCGGTGTTCGTGATTATACCGAATTCCAATCACAGTTATTAGAGCGTTGGTTGTCTACAGATAAAGTGATAAATCGTTATTTAAAACATCACGAAACAGGAGAGGTAATTCCTGATGAACTGGTAGCCAAAATTAAAAAAGCGGCCACATTTAACCAGGGTTTTGCAACTACCGAGTTTTTAGCCTCGGCGTTAATGGATATGAAATACCATACTACAAATCCCGATAAAATTGAACCCAGAAAGTTTGAAAAAGAAACACTGGACGCATTAGGTATGCCAGATGAAATTGTAATGCGTCACCGTTCTCCTCATTTTGGACATGTTTTTTCGGGTGAAGGTTATGCTACCGGATACTATGGCTATTTATGGGCAGATGTTTTAACTTCAGATGCTTCTGAAGCTTTTACTAAATCCCCTGGCGGATTTTATGATGCAAACCTTGCAGAAAAGTTGGTGAAATATCTTTTTGCACCAAGAAACGCTATGGATCCAGCTGAAGCTTACCGGAAATTTAGAGGTAGAGATGCTAAGATTGATGCCTTGATGCGTGATCGTGGTTTCCCTGTTCCTGAAGATGCAGAAGAGTAAATCTTTTATATTTAATAATTAAACAGAAACTGTCTGAGAAGTCAACTTTTCAGACAGTTTTTTTATGGCTCAAATTTAAATTACTCCATTGCCGAAGCAACCAATTTATTAGGACCAGCCATAAAACCATATAAATGCATTTTTTCCTGAGTGATTTTTTCAATAGGTACAGCGGTAATTGGATTACCGTGCCGATGAATTACCAAAAAGAAGGTGTCATCAACTTTCTTCAAGTAAGACTCCATTATTTTGCCATCAGCGTGATCCTGAAAGTCGATGATAAAGTTTTCCCCTCCTCGAACTAAATCATATTTTATTTTTCTAATTTCTTCAGGGCTCAGGTTGGTTTCGGTAGGAATCAAACGTATATAATCTACTGGCTTCTCTAATCTCGGGGAAGCAATACTTAGCCTGTTGGGATTTTTAAAGCTGAATTCAGCAAAGGCAAGCGTACCAATTTTCAACTTGTTATCTTCAGTTTCATAGGAAGTTTTAGTTACAAACTGATTAAAATTATAATGAGATAAGGAGTCTTCACTTACTTCCATTAAATGTAATCCGGGAAAACCACCAAAACTCTTATTTCCTGAAATAACCCATTTCCCCTCTAATTCCTGCGCGGTAATTGAGGCGCTTAATAGCAAAATAAAAAAGACAAAATAGCTATCAATAAATTTCATAATTCTACTTTTTAGGTTGAACAATAATTTAAAAAATAGCCGGCTAAAAACCTTATTTATTCGATAGTGTTCTTATTATTTAGATAAAAAACGGAATTATAAGTATTTGTAGGATAATATATTAGCCTTATCATTATAAATAAAAAGAGGCAATATGAAAAGTTTTGAAAATCGTCATCCTGAATTTATTTCAGAATCTAAGATGTTTGAAGCTGAAACGAGTTCAGCTTGACGAGATCAGACTTTTCAGACAGCCTCTTTTATATAACTTAAAAAGTTCTGCTTAGAACATCTCTCTACCTGAAAAATGGAAAGCAGCTTCTATCTGTGCGTTTTCGTCGCTATCACTTCCGTGAACAGCGTTTTCACCAACAGACTTTGCGTATTTTTTTCTTATAGTTCCTTCAGCAGCATCTTCTGGATTTGTTGCTCCTATTAAAGCTCTAAAATCCTCTACGGCATTTTCCTTTTCTAACACAGCCGATACGATTGGCCCACGAGTCATAAACTCTACCAACTCCCCAAAGAAAGGACGCTCGTTGTGTACTGCATAAAATTCTTCAGCATCAGCAGTAGTCATTTGAGTCATTTTCAAAGCTACAATTCTAAATCCTGAAGTAGTAATTTGTTCTAATATTGCACCTACATTCCCGGCTTCAACTGCATCGGGCTTTATCATGGTGAATGTTCTTTTTCCTGCCATTATTTGGTTTTTAAAATTTTGGCAAAAATAATTAAATAAGCTGCATTTACAAGTTCCTTTTGGTTTTATATGAATTTAGCTTTCAGGCAGCTGCATTATTAAAGCTTATATTTAATTAATCTTTATACTTTACTAAATATTCCTGTTGAAGTTTATTTCCAACCCCGCGCATTTCCATCTTTATTTCACCTGAATTGAAATTAAATTTCAGCAAACCATAACTCAAATCGCTTACCACCTCTCCTACCCTATATTGATTGGGCTCTCCGGTAAAATCAGTATAAGAATGCGTCAACCCACTAGAGGTAAAATCTACCAGCGGATAATCCAATCCTTTTATTTTCTTTTCTGAAAATTCTGAAATATGCCTATCGCCACTAAGAAGTAGCACATTTTTAGCTTTAGAAGTTTGTAAAAGCTTTTCCAATTTTTCTACTTCTGATGGGAAATTACCCCAGGTTTCAAAGCCGTGTTCCGCTGAAAGTACTTGAATAGAACCTAAGATCAAATTATAATTAGCGGTGCTATTATTTAATTCCTGCTGCAACCAATTCCATTGCTTTTCACCTAAAACAGTTCCCTTAGAATTAATTTTATAGCGTTGCCCAGGTTCATTACTGGCTTCTAATGGCGATCTAAAATACCGAGTGTCTAAAACAATTACCTTTATAGTCTTGCCGCCCTCCTCAAAATCTTTAGCGTGATACACCCCTTCTCTTTCCCTGCGAGGATCATCTTTTTCAACATCAAAAAAATCAAGGAACAACTGCTGACTTTCCTTTTTATAATCCCATTCGCGACCACCATCGTTTTTACCATAGTCGTGATCGTCCCAGGTGCCCAAAATTGGAGTTGTTTCCATTAACTTTTGATAACCTGCATTATTTTTCTGGATTTTATAATCGGCTTCCAATTTATCCATATCCTCGGTATCAGCATAAATATTATCACCACCCCAAAGAAATAGATCTGGCTTTTCTTGCAGTATCGCATTCCATAATGGCTGCGCTTTATCCTGCCGGTTACAACTACCAAAAGCAATTACATAATCGTAAGTTTCAGAGGAGTTTTCAATTTCTTTTTGGGGAGCTTTAGAATTACTTCCGCAGGAAACAAATAGAAATAAGCTGATAAAGAGTGAAAATATTACTTTCATTTTTGTTGATTTGTGGAATACAAAAATACAGATTGCTTTATTAAGCCGGTATTAATAAATTGTATATTTACCCGCTATTAAGCGGAACAAAGCTTAAAAAGCAGCAACTTTTGTACATAAACATTCCGAATATTCAAAAATTAAATCCCCGGGAGTTATAAGGATATCTTTAAAAAGTTTAGTTTTAAATCCTAAACTATCTTGAGATAACTCAACGAGGCATTTTTTAGAAATATTTTTTTGGTTTTGAGGGAAAGCTCGAAGCATTTAAATCTCGATTATCGAGTAAAGTTTAATTTTTTATACCTAATACCTTGTAGAATTGCTTCAGGGTGTTTTATTTTACAATTATGATAGAACAAGCGATTTTAGAGATCACCGCAGAACTTTCAGAAGCTAGAAATATAGTAATTGTGCCTCATAAAGGTCCCGATGGTGACGCCATAGGTTCATCTTTAGGTCTTATGCATTTTTTAAAGAATAAAGGACATAACGTAGATGTTATTGCTCCCAATGAATATCCGAAATTTCTAAAATGGTTACCCGGAAATAATGAGGTGATGATCTATGAAAAGGATAAAACTAAGGCCGATAAGCTAATAAACGACGCTGATATTGTCTTTGCCTTAGATTTTAATCACTTAAACCGTTCTGGTGATATGCAGGAAATATTAACTGCTTCTCAAGCGGTTTTTATTATGATAGACCACCACCGTGAGCCATCAGATTTCGCTAACTATACCTATAGTGATGCCGAAATGAGTTCTACCTGCGAGATGGTGTACCATTTTATAGATAAACTACGCGCTGTAGAAAAAATTACCCCCGAAATTGCTACCTGTCTCTATGCAGGGATTATGACCGATACGGGTTCGTTTAGGTTTAGTGCCACCAGTTCAGAGACACATCGTGTAATTGCAAAACTTATAGATAAAGGTGCAGTAAACCACGAAATACACAATAACATTTTTGATACATTTAATGAGAACCGGCTTCAGCTTTTGGGAACCGCTTTGCAGAACCTTCGCGTAAAACACCAATATAAAACGGCTTACATTACGTTATCGCAAGAAGAACTGGATAAGCATAATTTTCAAAAAGGAGATACAGAAGGTTTTGTTAATTATGGGCTGGCTATAGAAGATGTTATTTTTGCCCTTATTTTCATTGAAAATAAACAAGAAGGAATTATTAAAATTTCCTTTAGATCTAAAGGCGATTTTAATGTAAATGAATTTGCCCGGGCACATTTTGAAGGTGGAGGTCATAACAATGCCGCAGGTGGAAAAAGTGAACTTTCTATGGAAGATACCATCGCCAAATTAAGCAGTATCCTGCCCGATTATAAAGAATTAAAAGGATGAAAAGAGCTTTAATCCTTATAACTATTATAGCTCTGGCAGCCTGTAAGTCTCCGGAAGCGAGGTATCCCGTTACCCAAAAATCGGGCTCTCATATTAGTGAGTCTATAGCTAAAAACCAGGAACTCCTGGAAAAAGAAGTAGCACAAATTGAGGCCGTAATTGGCGCAGATTCTAAGAGTGTCTACCAATCTTCCCCTGACGGATTTTGGTATACTTACAATCAAAAAAATAAAGATACTGCTAATACAGTTAAACCTGTATTTGGGGATGTTGTAAGCTTTGATTATAGTATAAAAACATTAGATGGGCAGGTAATTTATGCCGAAGGTGAAAAAGCTACCAGAACCTATGCAATAGACCAGGAAAAATTATTTAGTGGTTTAAGGCAGGGACTTAAACTGATGCAAGAAGGAGAAACAGTAACTTTTCTTTTTCCATCATATAAAGCCTTTGGTTATTATGGCGATAAGAATAAAATAGGCACTAATTGGCCTTTAAAAACAAAAGTAACCTTAAATAAGATTATAAAAAAGGAAGAAATTCAAGATCAAAAATAAGTTAAACCCAGGGCCAAAAAAGGCCTTTTAATTTTTATACTAAATGAGAACCAGTAAATTTTTACTACTTTTTGCCATGGTATTTACCATGTTTGCGTGTAACGACGAATATCCCGATCTAGAAGATGGGATGTATGCTGAATTTAAAACCAATTATGGAACTTTTGTAGCCGAACTCTATTATGAGGAAACTCCAATTACCGTATCCAGTTTTGTTTCCCTTGCAGAGGGCACTAACAAAATGGTAGACAGCATACACAAAGGAAAAAATTATTACAACGGACTTAACTTTCACAGAATCATAGATGGATTTGTAATTCAGGGTGGTGATCCTACCGGAACCGGTAGCGGTGGCCCGGGTTACAAATTCCCAGACGAAATTGTAGACAGTTTAAGTCACGATTCTAAAGGCATTCTTTCTATGGCAAATGCCGGTCCAGGAACCAATGGAAGCCAGTTTTTTGTAACCCTTGCTCCTACCCAAAACCTTGATGGCAGACATACCGTTTTTGGTAAAGTCCTGGAAGGTCAGGAAGTGGTAGATTCTATTGGTAAGGTTGAAACCGGCCCACAAGACAAACCTTTAAAAAAGGTAACTATGGAAGAGGTTAATATCATTAGAAAAGGTAAAGATGCTAAAGATTTTGAAGCACCTAAAGTTTTTGAAGATGAGTTGCAAGCCATAAAAGAAAAAGAAGACGCTGAAGCCAAAAAACGCCAGGAAGCAAAAGAAGAAATGGCCAAAACATTTGAAAGCCATAAAGACGAAGCCGAAACTTTAGATAGCGGACTTCAAATTTATTTTGAAAAAGAAGGAGATGGCGAAAAACCTAAAACCGGGCAAATGGTAGAAGTTTTGTATGAAGGCTATTTTGAAGACGGTGATATTTTTGACACTAACAAAAAAGAGCTATCAGATGAAATGGGACTTTTTAATCCAACGCGTGAAGCTCAGGGCGGTTATGGTCCAATGACTATCGTTTATGGTCCAGATGCTCCTATGATCCCAGGATTTAAAGAAGGTATTCAACAAATGAGTGTTGGTGACCAGGCCTTACTTTATATTCCAAGTCATTTAGGTTACGGTGAACGCGGCGCCGGTGGCGTAATCCCTCCAAACGCCAACCTGGTTTTTAGAGTTGAACTAGTAGGAATACAAGAGTAAATTTCCTGTATATAACAAGAAAGGCTGTTTGATTATATTTCTTAACGTCAAGCTGAATTTATTTCAGCTTCTAAGTTTCATTGAAACTAGATCCTGAAACCAGTTCAGGATGACGAAAGATTAATAATCAAACAGCCTTTTTATTTTTACAATATCTCCAAATTATTTCTTCGGAATATTCTTTAGAACTTCTAATAAGAATTTCCAGTATTTCTGCGCTGAAGAAATTCCGGCTCTTTCATCTGGTGAATGCGCTCCTCTAATTGTTGGACCAAAAGAGATCATATCCATTTCAGGATAATGGTTGCCAATAATACCACATTCTAATCCTGCGTGGCAGGCTGCAACATCAGCTTTCTCATTATGTAAGTTTTGGTACAATTCATCCACAACTTTTAAAATAGCCGAATTAGGGTTTGGCGCCCATCCTGGATACTCACCCGATAACTTCACTTTAAATTTTGCAAGTTCAAAAGTAGCTTCTAAACTATTTGCCAAATCGTCTTTAGAAGATTCTACCGATGATCTTGTTAGGCAATTAATCTTCACCTTCCCTTCCCCTACTTTTACGCTGGCAATATTGTTAGAAGCTTCCACTAAACCATCAATATCAGGGCTCATTCTATAAACTCCGTTATGCGCTGCAGAAATTGCTTTAACCACTTCCTGCTGGTCTTCTACCTTCATTACCTTATTAGGCACTTCGGTTTCAGAAATTTCTATGTCCATTTTGGGCTCCAGAGAAGCAAATTCAGCTTTTATCTCCCGAACCTGCTGAATAATTTCAGTTAAAAAAGTTTCGGTATTGGATTTGTCTACCACTACAATAGCTTCACTTTCACGAGGAATAGCATTCCTCAATCCGCCACCGTTAATATTAGAAACTCGTAAGCCAAAATCGCGATTGGCATCAAAAAGTACACGAGCCATTATCTTATTGGCGTTGGCAAGACCTTTTATAATATCCATCCCGGAGTGTCCGCCATTCAAACCTTTAACCTTAATAAAATATCCTACAGAGTTATCTGGTGTATGCTCTTCTTCATAATCCCTAACCGCGGTAATATCTACACCACCGGCACAACCAATACCTATCTCATCATCTTCTTCGGTATCCAGGTTTAAAAGAATATCACCCTCAAGTAAATTAGAATCTAAACCTTTAGCACCCGTCATCCCGGTTTCTTCGTCTATAGTAAACAAAGCTTCAAGCGCAGGATGCTCAATCTCTTTACTTTCTAAAATTGCCATCATGCTTGCTACCCCCAAACCATTATCGGCTCCAAGAGTGGTTCCCTTAGCTTTCACCCAATCACCATCTACATACATATTGATCCCGCTGGTTTCAAAATCAAAATCGGTATCATTGTTTTTTTGGTGCACCATATCTAAATGCGACTGTAGTACAATTGGTTTTCTATCTTCCATCCCGGCGGTGGCTGGTTTTTTAATCACCACGTTTCCGGTTTCATCAACCAGGGTTTCCAGATTAAGACTATTACCAAATTTTTTCATAAACTCGATTACCCGTTCTTCCTTTTTTGAAGGGCGAGGTACTTCGTTTAGATCGGCAAATTTATTCCATAAGATTTTTGGTTCTAATTCTCTTATTTCTTCGTTCATTGTTTTATATTTTGGTCTTTCGCAAAGGTATTGGTTATTAACAAAGAAGGAAAATTTAAGGGCTTTTTAAAACTAATTTAACCAATACAGAATGAGTTGATTAAGATTTTAAGCTGTGTTTTGCTAATAATTGTATTTTTAGATCGTGAAGAAAAAAGGACTTTATTTTCTAGCTTTTCTGCTGCCGGTGCAGATCGTCTTTATTATTTTCCTGGCCGGTTATCCCGAGCTAGTTGAAAATTGGTATAGCCGACTTCTATATCCTCAAATTTCAAAATTAATGCGTTATGGGCACGGTTTTTTGCCTTTTTCGCTTGGCGATCTATTATATACCTTCTTCGGAATTTTAATTATACTCTGGATAATTAAACGTTTTCAACAGAAATTTAGAAATCCAAGATTTTGGTTGATAGATACCCTGGCAGTTTTATCTGTAGTTTATGCCTGTTTTCATATTTTCTGGGGATTTAACTATTACCGCCTACCCCTTCACGAAACTTTAGAAATTGAAAAAGATTACACTACCGAAGAACTTTATTCACTTTCTGAAATTTTAATCACCGAATCTAACAAACTCCATAAGCAACTTACCGATAATGATTCGGTAAGCGTAGTGATTCCCTATTCTAAAGATGAAATATTTAAAAAGACTATCGCCGGATACGCTAATATTAGCAAAGATTATCCTGAATTAACTTATAAAGGTGAATCGCTAAAACGTTCATTATATAGCATTCCACTTTCTTATATGGGTTTTAACGGATACCTTAATCCATTTACCGGCGAGGCACAAGTAAACACACAAATTGTTTCCTATAAAATACCCACTACCGCCAGCCACGAAATTGGCCATCAATTGGGATTTGCAAAGGAAAACGAAGCGAATTTTATAGCCTGTCTAAGCACAATGAACCACCCCGATTCATATTTCAGGTATTCGGGCTACACCTTTGCCTTGCGTTACTGCCTAAGTGAATTGTACCGCAGAGATCCAGAAAAATTTGAAAGTTTAAAAGCTAAGATCAATCCGGGAATATTAGAAAACTACCGCGAAGTAGAAGACTTTTGGTTGGCTCATCAAAATCCTTTTGAACCCATTTTTCAGGCTTTTTATAATCGTTTTCTAATAGTGAACAATCAGGCCGATGGAATGAAAAGCTATAGTTACGTGGTGGCACTTTTAGTTAATTATTTCTCAAAAGAAAAGAACAAACTTTAAATAAAATCTCACTTAGGTTTAAAACAAATTTCAGCTTAGTGATAATTTTCTTAATTTACCGCCCTTAAGTGCAAAACCACATTTAATTCAACAAAAATTTATGAAATTAAGACTTTTACTATGTCTGGTATTTCTCGTCAATCTACAAAGTAAGGCGCAGGAATACTTCCCCAAAAATGATGGGGTAAAAAATCCCCAAACCAACCACACAGTTTTTAAAAATGCTAAAATTCACGTAAGTCCGCAGGAAATTATTGAAAACGGAAGTTTCGTGGTAAAAAATGGCAAGATTACCGCCATCGGCAAATCGGTTAACGAACCTGCAAACAGTATAGTGATAGATTTAGAAGGAAAAGAAGTATATCCTTCTTTTATTGATCTTTATAGCAGCTTTGGAATAAAAGAACCTAAAGGAACCGAAAGAGGTAATGGCCAGCCACAATACGAGGCTAGCCGGGAAGGCTATTATTGGAATGACCATATTAGGCCAGAAACTAAAGCTGTAGAAAGTTTTAATTATGATGAAAAAGCCGCGTCTTCGCTGCATAAAGCCGGGTTTGGAGTGGTAAACACCCACGTTCCCGATGGTATTATTCGTGGCACAGGTATGCTGGTAGCTTTAAACCCTACAGGCACCGAGGGAGACAGAATTCTTAAAGATCGTTCGGCTCAATATCTTTCTTTAGACAAAAGCAAACTCTCCAGGCAATCTTACCCTACCTCAACGATGGGTGCTATGGCTCTAATTCGCCAGGCTTATTTAGATGCAGAATGGTATGGAAAAGGAAAATCTAAAAATAAAGATTTAGCGCTGGAAGCCCTTAACCGAAATAAAAATCTAACTCAAATCTTTGCTACTGATAATCTTTTGGATGCTTTAAGAGCTGGGGAAATAGGCAACGAATTCAACGTAAATTACGTGATATTAGGTGACGGAAAAGAATATCAACGTCTTGAGGAAATTAAAGAAACCGGAACCACATTTATTGTCCCTCTTAATTTCCCCGATGCTTATGATGTTGAAGACCCGTTTTTAGCACAACACGTGACATTAGAAGAAATGAAAACCTGGAATCAGGCACCTGCAAACCTTAAAATGCTTGCAGAAAATAACATTCCGTTTACCATAACCACGCACGATCTGGATGCTGAAAAAGATTTTAGAAATAACTTATTGAAAGCGGTTAAATACGGCTTAAATAAAGAAGATGCGCTTGCCGCCTTAACCACCACTCCCGCAAAGATTTTAGGAGAGGAAAATCGTTTGGGAACTTTAAAACAAGGCGCCTGGGCTAATTTCATCATCACATCGGGTGATTATTTTGATAAGGAAACCAGTATTTACGAAAACTGGACTCAGGGAAAAAGATCGGTGATCAAAAAAATGAAAACTACCGATATTACCGGGACTTATAATCTTAAGGTAGATGGAAAAGAATACGAACTTAATATAACCGGTAAACCGGAATCGCCAAAAGCGAGTGTAAAATCTGACAATACAAAACTAGGCGCCAAGCTTAGTTTTTCTAATAATTGGATGAATTTGTTACTTTCTTCAGCAGATACTACAAAAATAGGTTTTACACGTTTAGTCGCTAAAACCGATGAAAATACTGATGAAATTTCAGGAACGGCTTATTTAAGTGATGGTTCAGAAACATCTTTCAGCGCGCTTAAAAAATCTTCCGAAATTGCCGAAACAACTGAAGAGGACGAAGAAAATACCGAGAAAGAAGATGAAGAAAATGAAGAGGAAGACATTCGTGAAATTATGCCGATAAGTTTTCCAAATAAAGCTTACGGATTTTCAGAAATGCCTAAAGAAGAAAACATTCTTTTTAAAAATGCGACGGTTTGGACCAATGAAGAACAAGGAATTGTAGAGAATACCGATGTATTGGTGAAAAACGGAAAAATCTCCAGGATTGGAGAGAATCTTAATGCCGGAAATGCCCGGGTAATCGATGCAACCGGAAAACATCTTACTTCCGGAATTATAGACGAACATTCACATATCGCAGCTTCTGCAATCAACGAGGCAGGGCATAATTCTACCGCCGAAGTAAGTATGGAAGATGTTGTAGACCCTACAGATATAAATATTTACCGAAATCTTGCCGGAGGAGTAACTACCGTTCAGCTTTTGCATGGATCGGCGAATCCTATTGGTGGACGTTCCGCGATTTTGAGGTTAAAATGGGGGGAAAACGCTGATGACTTAATTTTTGAAAATTCCCCTAAATTTATAAAATTCGCACTAGGTGAAAATGTAAAGCAATCTAACTGGGGAAGCCGCTCCAGGTTCCCACAAACCCGTATGGGCGTAGAACAGGTTTTTACCGATTATTTTACCAGGGCGAGAGAATATGAAGAAGCCAGGAAAAACGATAAGGATTTTAGAAAAGACCTTGAAATGGAAACGCTTGTTGAAATTCTTAACAGCGAACGTTTTGTTTCAGCACACTCTTATATTCAGAGTGAGATTAATATGTTGATGAAAGTTGCTGAAAATTTTGATTTCAGAATTAATACTTTCACGCATATTTTAGAAGGATATAAAGTAGCCGACAAAATGAAAGAACACGGTGCCGGTGGATCTACTTTTTCTGACTGGTGGGCTTATAAGTATGAAGTAAATGATGCCATTCCATTTAATGCACCAATTATGCATAGCCAGGGAATTGTAACTGCTATTAATAGTGATGATGCCGAAATGAGTAGAAGGTTAAATCAGGAAGCTGCAAAATCTGTAAAATACGGAGGTGTTTCTGAAGAAGATGCCTGGAAATTCGTAACATTGAATCCGGCAAAGTTATTGCATATAGATGATCGTGTTGGAAGTGTAAAAACAGGAAAAGATGCCGATCTTGTACTGTGGTCAGATAATCCATTATCTATTTACGCTAAAGCCGAAAAAACGCTGATTCAGGGAAAAGTTTTCTTTGATATTGAAAAAGACAAAAAACTACGGGAAGAGATTCAGCAACAAAGAAGTACACTTATCACTCAAATGCTGCAAGCAAAAAACAAAGGTTTAAAAACGCAGCCGGTGACTAAAAAAGAAGAACAACATATCCACTGTGACCTATTAGAGGAAATACATTAAAAGAACGAATGAAGATGAAATATTTAGTAATACTTGCACTATTTAGCTGCATAGGAAATTCTTTTGCCCAACAAACCCCGGCTTCAAAACAAACGGAAGCAGTAACTATTGTTGGCGCTACCGCCCACTTAGGGAACGGAGAGATAATCGAGAATAGTTTAATAATTTTTGAAGACGGAAAAATCACCCAGGTGATGGATGCCACCGCTACAAAAATGCAATACCGCGGCCGAATTATTGAAGCCGAAGGGAAACACGTTTACCCGGGCTTTATTGCACCAAACGCCACTTTAGGCCTGGTTGAAATTGATGCTGTTCGCGCTACAGACGATGAAGACGAAATAGGTTCTATGCTTCCGCACATTAGAAGTATAATTGCTTACAATGCCGAAAGTAAGATCGTTGAGAGTATGCGCCCAAACGGAGTGCTAATGGGACAAATTGTTCCTCGTGGTGGCAGAATTTCGGGAACTTCTTCTATGGTACAGTTTGATGCCTGGAACTGGGAAGACGCCGTAATTAAAGAAGACGATGGGTTGCACATTAACTGGCCAAGTAGCTTTACCAGAGGTCGCTGGTGGGCTGGTGAAGATCCGGGAATAAAAGTGAGTGACGATTACCAGAACGAAATTTTAAAACTGGAAGAATTTTTCGCTGCTGCAAAAGCTTATTTAGCCGGAAGCAAAGAAAAAACCAACCTGGCTTACGAAGCCATGAAAAACGTTTTTACAGGAGATAAAAGGGTGTACATACATGTAAACGCAAAAAAAGAAATCCTGGATATCCTGGACTTTAAAAAAGATCAGGAACTGGAACATCTTGTTATAGTTGGCGGCTATGAAGCACATAAGGCTATTAAAGAATTAAAAGAGCATAATGTTCCGGTTTTGGTTCAACGCCCACATGGTACACCAAACAGCGAAGATCATGATTATGATTTCCCCTATAAATTAGCCGGAATTTTGCATAACAAAGGTATTTTGGTTGCTCTGGAAAGTAGCGGTAGTATGGAAAGAATGAACACAAGAAACCTTCCGTTTTATGCTGGAACTGCAGGCGCTTACGGTTTAGGAAAAGAAGAAGCCCTTAAACTAATCACTTCGAATACGGCAAAAATACTTGGAATAGACAATATGGTTGGAACCTTAGAAAAAGGAAAAACGGCAACCTTATTTATCAGTGAAGGAGATGCTTTAGATATGCGGGGAAATATACTTACCCACGCTTTTATACAAGGCCGCCAGGTAAGTTTAGATACTCACCAAACAGAACTTCACCAACGTTATATGAAAAAATACGAAAGCGCAAGCAAGTAGTCTTTATTCTTTAAATTTACTAAGAGGTTAGCAATTTTACCAAGACAGGTATTTTGTTAACCTCTTTTTCTATTCAAAAGTTTTAATCTCCCTATTTTTACACCTATGATTAAGCAAATAAGCAGCACACAAAACAAGGAAGTTAAGCACCTACTCCAATTACAGGAAAAATCCAGGCTACGACGGAAAGAAGGTCTTTTTTTAGTAGAAGGACAAAGGGAAATTGAATTGGCTGTAAAGGGAACGTTTGAGTTGCAAGCTGTTTATTTTTGCAGCGATTTAATTGATTTTCAAGAAATTGAAAAACTTATTTCAAATGATGTTTTAATTACTGAAATCTCCGCTGAAGTTTATGAGAAAATTGCTTACAGAAGTAGTACCGAAGGTGTTTTAGCAATTTTTAAAACAAAAGAAAACAACCTGCAAAGCATTAAATTTGAAACGGAAAACCCTTTAATTCTTATCGCTGAAGCTCCTGAAAAACCGGGAAATATAGGGGCTATATTAAGAACTGCCGATGCCGCAAAAGTAGATGCTGTTTTTATCGCAAACCCAAAAACCGATTTGTATAACCCCAATATTATTCGTTCCAGTGTGGGCTGTGTATTCACAAATCAAATCGCTACTGGAAATACTTCAGAAATCATTGATTTTCTAAAAAAAAATAATATTTCAATTTATGCAGCAGCATTGCAAGCCTCAAAACCTTATCACCAAATAGATTTTACCCAATCGGCAGCCATTGTAGTGGGAACTGAAGCCACCGGGTTAAGTGAAGAATGGCGCGAAAATTCAACTCAAAATATTATTATTCCAATGAGTGGTGAAATTGATTCCATGAATGTTTCTGTTGCTGCAGGAATACTTATTTTTGAAGCCAAAAGACAACGCGGTTTTTAAAAAAGAAACACCGCAGTTGGTCAATCTAATTCAACATAAAAAATAAAAGCTTTTGGATCCCCAAACCCTATTTTATATCATTATAGCCATTATTATTATCGATTTTATCATCGATAAAATTCTGGAAACTTTAAACGCAAAACATTTTGATGATCCTATTCCAAAGGAGCTTGAAAATGTTTATGATAAGAAAGAGTACGAAAAATCACAACTATACAAAAAAGAACGGTACCGGTTTGGGATTCTTACTTCCACTTTTTCCGTCTTACTCACTTTAGGTTTTATTGTTTTTGATGGCTTCGCCTGGGTAGATGAGATTGCCAGAAATTTTACCGATAATGATATCCTGGTAGCACTTATTTTCTTCGGAATTATAATGATTGGCAGTGATATTCTTACTACGCCATTTTCCTGGTACAGTACCTTTGTGATCGAAGAAAAATATGGTTTTAATAAAACCACAAAAAAAACTTTCTTTCTGGATAAAATAAAAGGCTGGTTAATGATGGCAATCCTTGGCGGCGGAATCCTGGCACTTATCGTTTGGTTTTATCAGTTTGCCGGTAACGATTTTTGGTGGTATGCATGGATTCTGGTAGCTGTTTTCTCTGTATTTCTTAACATGTTCTACGCCAAACTCATTGTTCCATTATTCAATAAGCAAAGTCCGTTGGAAGAAGGTTCCCTGCGCACTAAAATTGAAACTTATGCTGAAAGTGTAGGGTTTACGCTAGATAATATTTTTATTATAGACGGTTCTAAAAGAAGTACCAAAGCCAATGCTTATTTTTCAGGATTTGGTAAGGAAAAACGTATTACACTTTTTGATACTTTGGTAAAAGACCTGGAAGAAGAGGAAATTGTAGCAGTATTGGCTCATGAAGTAGGGCATTATAAAAAGAATCATATTATTGTGAATTTAGCCGCTTCTATCTTGACCACAGGTTTTACTTTATGGCTTCTTTCTTTATTTGTAGGCAGCCCTGCCTTATCGCAAGCCCTGGGAGTAGAAGAACCAAGTTTTCATATAGGCTTGATTGCTTTCGGGATACTTTACAGTCCAGTTTCTGAAATCACAGGCCTGATAATGAATTATTTATCCCGAAAATTTGAATACCAGGCAGATAACTACGCAAAAGAAACCTATGCTGCCAGTCCTTTAATTTCAAGTCTAAAAAAACTTAGTAAAAACAGTTTAAGCAACCTTACACCGCATAAAGCTTATGTTTTTATGCATTTTTCACATCCTACACTTCTACAAAGATTCAGAAACTTAAAGCGCAATTTGTAGTTGTTTCTTTATAATCTTAATCGTACTTTTAATTTATGACAGACGCCGCTATAGAGAAAGAAAATAAGGAGATTGCCAGACAGTATAAAGAACTACTGCGCATAAGTTATCGTAGCCTGAGTGATGATGATAAAAAGCAAATTAGAAAGGCTTTTGATACCTCTGTGGAGGCACATAAAGACCAACGCAGAAAATCTGGCGAAGCTTATATTTTCCATCCAATTGCCGTTGCTAAAATTGTAGCTTCAGAAATTGGTTTGGATGCCACTTCTATTGTTGCAGCGCTTCTGCACGATGTAGTTGAAGATACGATTTATACGCTTGAGGATATCGAAAAGATGTTTGGAAAAACCGTAGCAACAATCGTTGACGGACTTACAAAAATATCCAGTTTAAAGAAAGATAAAGATGTATCGTTGCAAGCCGAGAATTTCCGGAAAATGCTCCTTACTTTAAACGATGATATTCGGGTAATTATCATCAAAATTGCCGATAGATTGCACAATATGCAAACTATGGATGCAATGCGCCGTGATAAGCAGGAAAAGATCTCATCAGAAACACTTTATATTTATGCCCCACTGGCTCACAGAATTGGGCTCTATAATATTAAAACCGAACTTGAAGACCTGGCCCTAAAATATACCGAGCCCGAAGTTTATCACGATATTCATACCAAGATAAAAGAAAGTAAAGAGGAGCAGGATGCCTATATAAAAGAATTCTCCCGAATTATTGAAGACTCGCTAAACCAGGAGGAGCTTCATTATGATATAAAGGGAAGGCCAAAATCCATCTATTCCATAAATCGTAAAATGCAAGCTCAAAATGTAAGCTTTGACGAGGTTTATGATAAATTTGCTATTCGAATTATTTACAAAAGCGACCAGGCTAATGAAAAATTTCTTGCCTGGAAAATTTACTCCATAGTTACCGATCACTTTAGGCCTAATCCCACCCGACTTAGAGATTGGATCTCTTCGCCTAAATCTACGGGTTACGAAGCCCTGCATATTACCGTGATGGGACCAAAAGGCCGTTGGGTAGAAGTGCAAATTAGGAGTCATAGAATGAATGAAATTGCCGAAAAAGGTTATGCGGCACACTATAAATATAAACAGGGAGACACCCAGGAAGACCGTGGAATTGAGGAATGGTTAAACAGGCTACAGGAAGCTCTTGAGAATCCTGATGTAAATGCAGTAGATTTTGTAGAACAATTTAAACTGAATCTCTACTCTAAAGAGATTTTTATTTTTACACCGCAGGGTGATCTTAAATCTTTACCAAAAGGTTCTACGCCTTTAGATTTTGCTTTTAGCATTCATACCGAAATTGGTTTAAAAACCCGTGGTGCCCGGGTTAACAACAAGCTGGTTCCATTAAGTCATAAATTAAAAAGCGGAGATCAGGTTGAAATAATAACATCAGAAAACGCCCAGCCAAATGTAAACTGGTTAGATTATGCAACCACGGCAAGAGCACGCGCCAAGATAAAATCTTCATTAAAAGATGAAAAACGTGAAATAGCTGAAGAAGGTAAGGCTATACTTACCAGGAAACTGCGTGCACAAAAAATACCTTTTAATGAAAAAGTGATTAACGAGTTAGTTGTTCATTTTAACTTAAAAACCAGTCTGGATCTATTTTACCGCGTTGGCATTGGCAAAATAGATAACCAGAAACTAAAGGAATTTTCGTCCTCCAGGAGCAATGCATTGGTAAGTTATATTAAGCGAAAAATCACCAAACCGGTTATTGCAGAAGATCTCAATAAAGATGAAATTACTTCTAAATACGATCAGCTTGTTTTTGGTAGAGATGAAGATGAAACCTTAGCCTATAAACTGGCCAATTGTTGTAACCCTATTCCAGGAGATCAGGTTTTTGGATTTGTTACAGTAAACGATGGAATAAAAGTTCATAAAAAGAACTGTCCCAATGCGCTTCAACTCCAAAGCAATTATGCCTACAGGATTATTCCAGCAAAATGGATAGATTCTTCACAGCAAGACTTTAAAGCAATAGTAAATTTAACAGGGATTGACAATTTAGGTTTGGTGAGTGAAGTTACTAAAGAAATTTCCAGCAATCTTAACGTGAATATGCAGAAGGTAAGTTTTGAAAGTGTAGACGGGGTGTTTAGCGGGCAAATAACGCTTAAAGTAAAGAACAATGCCATACTCACTAAAATCATTAACCGACTCAAAAAAATTAACGGCATCGATAAGGTTAGCCGTGAATAATCCTATACCTTTGTAAGCTACAAAAAGCTATGAGCAAAAAAGTTGTAAATAAGAACGATCAAGCAGTAGTTAAAAACGTTTTCACCAAGTATTTGGAGGAAAAAGGGCATAGAAAAACCCCCGAACGTTTTGCAATACTTCAGGAAATATATAATAACGACGATCATTTTGATATAGAGTCACTTTATATTAAAATGAAAAATAAAAAGTACCGGGTAAGTCGTGCAACCCTCTATAATACTATAGAACTATTACTGGAATGCGGTCTTGTTAGAAAGCATCAGTTTGGGCAAAACCAGGCACAGTATGAAAAGTCATATTTTGACAGGCAGCACGATCACGTTATTTTAACAGATACCGGTGAGGTTATAGAATTTTGCGATCCACGCATTCAGTCCATAAAAAAAACAATTGAAGAAGTGTTTGATATAGAAATTACCAAACATTCTTTATATTTTTACGGCAACAAAAAAACAACCAATTAACTTAAGATTTCAATGGCGGTAGATTTACTACTAGGTCTCCAGTGGGGTGACGAAGGCAAAGGAAAAATTGTTGATGTACTCACCTCTAAATACGATATTATCGCAAGGTTTCAGGGAGGACCTAACGCAGGACACACCCTCGAATTCGATGGGCAAAAACACGTACTTCATACAATTCCTTCAGGAATTTTTCACGACGAAACCATTAACCTTGTAGGTAATGGTGTAGTGATAGATCCTGTGATTTTTAAAAAGGAACTGGACAATCTTAGAAAAAACAATATAGATTATAAATCTAAATTGCTTATTTCCAGAAAAGCACATTTAATTCTACCAACTCACCGACTTCTGGATGCAGCTTCTGAGGCTTCAAAAGGAAAAGCGAAAATTGGTTCTACTCTTAAAGGAATTGGACCAACTTATATGGACAAGACCGGAAGAAACGGAATTCGTGTAGGTGACCTGGAGTTAGAGAACTGGAAAGAAAAATATAGAACGCTTGCCGATAAGCATGAGAAAATGATCAAATTCTACGATGTAGACGTACAATATGATCTTGCTGAATTGGAGAAGGAATTCTTTAATGCGGTAGAAACTCTTAAATCACTAACTTTTATAGATAGTGAAGCTTATTTACACCAGGCACAAAAAGAAGGTAAAACTATTTTAGCCGAAGGCGCTCAGGGATCTCTGCTAGATATAGATTTTGGAACCTATCCATTTGTGACTTCCTCTACCACTACGGCAGCTGGAGCTTGCACAGGACTTGGTGTTGCACCAAATAAAATTGGTGAAGCTTACGGAATTTTTAAGGCATATACCACCAGAGTTGGAAGTGGCCCCTTCCCTACCGAGCTTTTTGATGAAGATGGAGAAACTATGGGACGTGTAGGTAACGAATTTGGTGCTACCACCGGCCGTGCACGTAGATGTGGCTGGCTAGACTTAGTAGCTCTAAAATATGCCGTGCAGGTAAATGGAATTACCCAACTAATTATGATGAAAGGTGACGTACTTAGCGGATTTAAAACGCTAAAAGTATGTACCGCTTACAACTATAAAGGAGAGGAAATCAAACACCTACCATATAATATTGAAGCAGAAAACATAACCCCAATCTATACCGAAATTAAAGGTTGGGCAGCCGATCTTACAGGAATGACAAAAGTAGATGAACTTCCTAAGGAGTTTAATGACTATGTAGCGTTTTTGGAAAAAGAACTGGAAATCCCAATTAAAGTTGTTTCAGTAGGTCCAGATAGAACTCAAACTATAACACGTTAAGAATCTTTTAATTCTTATAATATTAAAAAGCCGTTTCAACTTGAAACGGCTTTTTTTATAACAAAATTCTTTATAACAAAAACTTAGAATTGAGTTATCTATCCATCATTATTAACGATGAATAACCCGGCAATTTGCTGAGCTACTTCTCCACTAATTGGTTCATCGTAAGATTGTGAAACCGCTTCAGCACTAAATCCTGTAGCATCTACCAGGTTTACTCCACCCTGTACTACATTTTCTTCGCCATCATAAACGGCTTGAGTCGCTTCCGGCATTCCCGGTCCTCGGTTGTTCAAGTTTATCCAACCCAATGCATTTTCATTGGTGTTTTCGTTTAGAACATCGGCTCTTAGCCTTCGTATTTCTGAGGCGTGCCTTGCTTCCACAGAGTGTATCTGCAATGCCGGAGTAAGAAAATCGGTTCCCATAAGGTTTGTCGCCTGTCCTTTATAAGCTCTTACCCCTGTATCTTCAAATGCCTGGGCTAAAGCTAATAATTGAGCGTAAGCCATATCATTATTCGGGTTAAAGGGATCAAAAGCTCCTCCCGCTGTAAAATCGAATTGTGGTGAGTCTACCGAATTATCTCCTAAACCGGTTTGCAAGAATGTAACATGTGCCGATTCGTGTTTAGAAATTTGGTTATAAACCGCTTCAGCTCTTCCTCCACTAGGTAATACACCAGAATCTAGAGCTTTTATATAGAACTCTGCTTCAAGATATTCCAGGGTAAGCGCAAGTTGCAATGCTCCTATGGCATCATTCCCACTACTCTGTGCAAATGCCTTTCCAGAGGTAGAAGCAAGACCAAAAGGAACAGCTACCATAGCTGCCTTCTTACCTAAATTACCCAGGCTACCAAGCATTTCTCGTCTGGAAGAGGCTTTTCTAGTAAGGCTTTCCGAAGTAAATTCGTCTAAAAATTTTATAATATCCATAATATTGTTTTTAAGTTGATTAGTTAATTATTGAGGCAAATTATCGGCTGTAAATGGCGTCACTACAAAACCTGTTGCTCCAACTTCTCCAAGAATTGTTTGCGGGTCTTTTGCAAGATCAAGTCCATTGCTATCAATAACATCATCCCCGGCAAAAGCAGTATCATCATCTAAATAAATAGAACGAATAGCCGCAGCGTGTCTTGCTTCTACCGAAACAATTTTCCCGGCAATCACCAGAAAATCTGGGGTTTGCAGTAATCTACCTGCTCCATTATAGGCAGCTACACCGGTATCTTCCAACACTCTAGCTGTTGTTAAAACAGAATCTCTATCTGCAAAATTTACTCCGCTAAAATCAAATTCCAACTCGGGCAATACCTGGCTGGCTTCCGCATTAGCATTAATTGCGGCCTTAAAGAATTCGCGATGAATAACCTCATGATCATATAGATCTTCTAAAATCATTTTTTCTTCAGGATTCGCTCCGGCCCAGTAAGAGCCATCTAATACTTTGGTATAAAAAGCAGCCTCAAGCTGTTCTAATGCATACGCGTAATTCAATATTCCTACATCGCCACTTCCCAGATCAAACACTTCCCCGGGAGGGTTAGGATCAGGCATATCGTCATCATCACTACATCCATAAAGCAATAATCCTGAACCTGCCATGGCAAGCCCTCCCATTTTTAGGAATTTTCTTCTGGAGTTACTGTTTTTTAAAGGTTTTGCATTAACTGCACTCACCCTAATACGTGGTTTTTCCATAATTTAAGTTTTTAGTTATTTAGTAAACTTACGAGGTGATGTATAAGACGGTTTTATTATTAGCGTTAAAGTTTTCAAAAGAAAAACTTTAAAATATTAAATTCTATTAATATTAACATACTTTCTAAATTTTTTATGAAAAAACTACTTATTCATCAACATAAATCAACATAAACAGAATATTTTTCAAAAAACAGTCATATACCTTTAAAACCCAAATCCCCTAATTTTTAATTACTTTTGAAAAAATTTTAGGCTTGAAAAAAATCATTCTTTTTTTAGTATTCGCAATTTTCTCTTTCCCGGTTTTAATACAGGCTCAGGAAGCCAAGGAGATTGATTATAGTGCCGATAGAAATATTCAGGACGAAAAATATCCTGGTGCCTTTGTTTTGAGCAAAGTAGAGAACCAGGTCTATTTTAAACACGAAGGCATAGAGGTTTGGTGCGATCTTGCGATACATTATAAAGATGAAAATTTCTTTAGGGCTTTTGGGAACGTGAGAATGCAACAAGGCGATACCGTAAAACTAAATAGTAATTATGCCGAATATAACGGCAACTCTCAGTTTGCTTTTGCCAGTGGTGAAGTTGTAATGAAACGTCCGCAAACTATCCTGGAATCAGATAGTCTTTTCTTTGATAGATTAAAACAACAGGCTTACTACCGCAGTGGCGGAAAGGTTATAGATACCGGCGGAGTTATTACCAGTAATATTGGCAGATATTATATGGAACAGGATAAATATTCCTTTGTTTCAGATGTGGTACTCACCAATCCCGAATATATCATTAATTCTGAGCAGCTTGATTTCTACGGAGACACCGGGCACGCGTATCTCTATGGCCCCTCTACTATAGAAAGTGAAGCCAGCACCGTTTATTGTGAACGCGGATTTTATGATACTCGTGGTGACACAGGCTATTTTGTAAAGAATTCCAGGATAGATTATGATAATAGAACGGTGAAAGGAGATAGCCTTTACTTTAACCGAAACACTAATTTTGCTTCCGCAACAAATAATATCAGGGTTATTGATACCACCAATAAGAGTGTTGTTACCGGCCACTATGCCGAAGTGTTCCGGGATAGAGATTCTGTTTTTATTACCAAAAGAGCCGTTGCTGCCAGTGTTCAGGATAATGATTCACTTTTTATTCACGGTGACACTATAATGATTACCGGGAAACCAGATAAACGAATTATTCGCGGATTTTACGATGTAAGATTATTTAAAAGTGATATGAGTGGAAAAAGTGATTCGGTTCATATTAACCAACAAACAGGCTTAACCAAAATGATCAATCTTACCAGCGGGCCTGTAACTTCTGTAACTAAACGCCGTAGTCCTGTACTTTGGAGTGGACTTAGCCAAATGACGGGAGACACCATTCATTTACAGAGTAATAGCAAAACAGAACAACTGGATTCTATGCGGGTATTTAATAATGCGTTTTTAATTCAGAAAGATACCATAGAAGGCTATAACCAGGTAAAAGGAATGGACCTGGTAGGCTTGTTTGAAGATAATGAATTGTACCAGGTAGATATTAATAAAAATACCGAAACACTATATTACAGCCGAAATAGCGAGCAGGAACTTATAGGAATAAATAAAACCCTGTCCAGTTCTATAAAAATCCTGTTTGAAGAACAGCAAATTCAAGATATCTATTATTACCAAAATGTAGACGGAAATTTAACTCCGGAAGAAGATTTTCCTGTTAATGTTCGTAAACTAATAGGTTTTAATTGGCGTGGCGAAGAAAGATTACTCACTAAAGAAGATTTATTTAAAGGAAAACCTGAACCTGATTTGGTGAAAATTCAAGGAATATCTTTACCAGAGGAAGAAGAAGAGTTCTTTGATGAACGTGACGAAGGAGATGACCTGCTCCTAAATGACAAGTCCAGGCTAAAACCTGAAGATCTGCAAAACCGGGCAAAAGATAGCATTCCGCAGTTAGAAGAAGTGCAACAACTTATTAAAGCTGAAAACAAAGAGACAAAAACTGAAGTTGAAAAACTGAGGAACAGGATGAAAGATAGTATCCCAGGACTAAAAGAACCGCCACCATTAATAGGCAGAAGAGATACACAGGAAGTGAAAAAGAAGGAAGATGAAGATGACCAACCCAATGAATAAGGATTTTCTAAAATACCAGGCACAAACCACTCCCCACCCCCTGGGCCTGGAAGTAGAATCTGCAAAAGGTTCTTATATTTTCACTACCGATGGAAAAAAGCACCTGGATTTTGTAGCGGGTGTATCAGCCTGTAGTTTGGGTCATTGCCATCCTAAGGTTGTAAACGCAATTAAAGAACAGGCAGAAAAGTACCTGCATGTAATGGTTTATGGAGAATACGCTCAACAACCGGCCGTTGAATTAACCAAGTTGCTGGCAAAATATTTCCCCCAACCACTAGAAAAAACGTATCTCACAAATTCTGGCACAGAGGCCATAGAAGGCGCTTTAAAACTTGCCAGACGTTATACCGGAAGATCTGAAATAATAGCTGCTCACCAGGCCTACCACGGCAACACTATGGGCTCGCTTAGCTTAATGGATTATGAAGAACGCCAAAAACCCTTTAGGCCACTTTTGGGAGATATTTCTTTTATACAGTTTAACGAGGAGAAAGATTTAGAAAAAATTACCGAAAGAACCGCAGCTGTAATTCTGGAGAGTATCCAGGGAGGAGCGGGATTTATTCTCCCGAAGCATAATTATTTAAAAAAGATCAAGCAACGCTGTGAGGAAGTGGGTGCTTTATTGATTTTAGATGAAATTCAACCGGGTTTTGGGCGAACAGGAAAACTCTTTGGATTTCAGAATTTTGACATGGTTCCAGATATCGTTGCTTTAGGCAAAGGAATGGGTGGCGGTATGCCTATTGGCGCTTTTTCTGCTTCAGCTAAAATGATGGATAGCCTTTCAGACAATCCAAAAATGGGGCATATTACTACTTTTGGAGGAAATCCTGTAATTGCTGCTTCGGCTCTAGCTACTTTAAAAGAAATAACCGAAACAGACTTAATGACAGGAAGTCTGGAAAAAGAAAAATTATTTAGAAAATTACTGATGCATCCGCTAATTTCAGAAATCAGAGGAATAGGCCTAATGCTTGCCATTATTGCCAATTCCGAAGAAATAGCAAATCAGTTAATCCTAAAATGTAAAGAAAAAAATCTCATACTTTTTTGGCTTTTATTCGAGAAAAAGGCGGTGAGAATTACTCCTCCACTTACCATTTCAGAAGAAGAAATAAAAGAAGGCTGTGGCATCATTATTGACGTATTGGATGAATTAATGGAGCAACAACAAACTGTTCATTAATTTGTTAACAACAATATTGATCTTTGAGCTTTTAAAGCATATTCATTTTTAATTTTAAGAAATGCCTTAAGGCTTACCTGAAAGGCATTAAGTTCAAAAAGATCAAGCAATTTCAACTAAGTGTTGAAGTATTTTAAATCTCACTTTGTGAGTAAGTAGAAATCCCGTAATTACCTACGTATGCAATTAAGCCATAACGACGAAAATAATTTCTCACTTTCCCGATTTGAATCTATGCTTAAAACAAATGATGTTTTATTCTTTGATTCGGTAGAATTTGAAGACATTATTAATTATTATCTAGAGAACGGGAAATTTGCATTGGCAAAAAAGGCCGTTAAATTAGGCCTGGCGCAACATCCAACTTCTACAAACCTAAAGCTCTTTAAAATTGAGATCCTGGTTTTTGAAGATAAACTGGATGTGGCCGAATCAATGCTTACCGAATTACAACAACTAGAATCTTCTAACGAAGAAATCTATATACAAAAAGCGCAAATTCTTTCTAAACGTGATTGTCACGCCAAAGCTATCCAGGTTTTAGAGATGGCGCTGGATATTACTTTAGATCCTGCAGAAGTTTACGCCCTAATTGGAATGGAACATCTGTTTCTGGAAGATTTTGAGAATGCGAAGTTTAGCTTTATGAAATGCCTGGAGGCAGATGAAGAAGATTATTCGGCGCTATATAATATTATGTATTGTTTCGATTTTCTGGATCAAAAAACAGAAGCGATAGAATATCTTAATATGTACCTGGATAAAAACCCATACTGCGAGGTTGCATGGCACCAGGTAGGAAAGCAATATTTTGATTTAAAAGATTACGAAAAGGCATTATCGGCTTTTGATTTTGCTATAATTAGTGATGATTACTTTATTGGGGCTTACCTTGAAAAAGGAAAAGTACTTGAGAAACTTGGTCGTTACCATGAAGCCATAGAAAACTATCGTTTAACTTTAGAGTTAGACGACCCTACCTCTTTTACTTATTTACGAATTGGAAAATGTTTTGAAAAGCTCGGTTTAAATGAGCTTGCGCTTAAACACTATAAAGATTGCGTACACGAAGATCCACTTTTAGATAAAGGCTGGATTGCAATCACCGATTTTTATATAAAAAAGAAGAATTACCAAAAAGCACTTTACTATATTAACAAAGCGATTAATATTGATGAAGAGAATGTGCTATACTGGAAGCGCTACGCTAAGATAAATAACCGCCTAAAATTTTATGAAGAAGCCGAGCGTGGTTACAAGAAGAGTTTAGATCTTGGAAACTACGAATTGGAAACCTGGGTTAGACGCTGCGACATATTAATAGACCTTGGTGAATTTGATACTGCTATTAAAAATTTAAACCAGGCACTGGAGTTTTATCCAGATACCGCCGAGATTGAATTTCGTTTGGCCGGACTTTATTTTAGCCAAAATGAAGGGGAAAAAGCTTATTTTCACCTAAATAAAGGATTAAAATTAGACGCTGAATATTATATAGTTATCGAAGAATTATTTCCTCAAATCTTTAACCGAAAGAGCGTGAAGCAAATTATAAATTCCTTTATAAACCTCTCTTAGTTATTTTACTAACTTTGAGCCGGAATTTTAATTTATTCACATGCGAAAAAGTTTTAAAGACTATCTTCCTGTAACTCTAAAAGGTATGGCGATGGGCGCGGCAGATGTTGTTCCCGGAGTATCTGGAGGCACCATCGCTTTTATTACAGGAATCTATGAAGAATTGATTTCTACCATTAGTGGTGTGAATTTTTCATTGATTACCACCTGGAAAGAAAAAGGGTTTAAAGCCATGTGGCAACAACTTAATGGCCCTTTTATTTTAGCACTTTTCACCGGTATTCTTATCAGTTTTTTTTCGCTTATGAGGGCCGCAAAATACCTATTGGAAAATCATCCAATCATGATATGGTCTTTTTTCTTCGGTCTTGTATTTGCCAGTATCTGGTATGTGGGAAAACAAATTCCTAAATGGAATTTTAAAATCATCCTGGCTTTAGTTATTGGTGCAGGGATCGCTTTTTATATCGTTTCACTGCCGCCAATGGCCGCTAAACAAAGTAATTTATACATCTTTTTCTCTGGAGCTATAGCAATTTGCGCAATGATACTACCCGGTATTTCCGGAGCATTTATTTTAGTGCTTTTAGGAGCATATAAAAGACTTACCGATGCCGTACACGATTTCGATTTTCAAACCCTGGGCATCTTTGCTATAGGAGCCGTAATTGGTTTACTTAGTTTTTCTAAGATACTCAAATGGCTTTTTGTACATTACAGTAGCCTTACCCTGGCCGTCTTAACCGGATTTATAGCCGGTTCCCTAAATAAAATATGGCCCTGGAAACATGTACTGCAAACAGAAATGTATGGAGACAAAGAAGTAGTACTAAAAGAAGCTTCGGTTCTACCCTGGAATTTTGATGGTGAACCACATACACTATATGCTATTATTTTAATGCTCGCAGGATTTTTCTTAATTCTAAGCCTGGAAATTTTTGCCGCAAAAAGCTCAGATAAAGCCAATGCAACAAACTAGAACCTTTACAGATAAAGTACTTTTGGTACTTAAAGGTTTAGCTATGGGTGCAGCTAACAAAGTACCCGGTGTGTCTGGTGGTGTCGTAGCTTTTGTAGCAGGCTTTTATGAAGAATTCATTTATTCCCTTCAAAAAATAAATTATAAGGCTTTTATATTACTTATAAACGGCCGATTTAGAAGTTTGTATCATTATACTAATGGAAGATTCCTAAGCCTACTTATTCTTGGAATGCTTATAAGTTATTTTAGTGTTTCCAAAATACTTGATTACCTAATACTCCATTACGAACTCTATGTTTGGGCTTCTTTCTTCGGAATGATTATAGGTTCTATCTATTATATTAGTAAAGATTTTGATGAATGGAGCAAACGCTCCCTTTTATTTGTTTTCCTGGGAATAATTGTGGGGGTAGCAATTAGCTTCCTGGAACCGGCAAAAGAGAATGACAATCTCTGGTTCGTGTTTTTTTGTGGAATAGTAGGCGTATCCGGGATGACATTACCAGGGCTCTCAGGATCTTTTATACTTATTTTATTCGGAAATTATGTACTCCTGCTCGTAGACTCGGTAAATGCGCTTTACGATACTATGGCAGATTTGATAGTTCTTGATTTTAGCTTTATAAATGATGCTGACAGAACCCGTTTATTAGAGGTACTACTAGTATTCGGCGCAGGATCTCTGGCCGGCTTAGTTACCCTCTCCCACTTTTTGGGCTATGTATTAAAGCATTATAAAAAAGATACTTTTGCCTCAATAATTGGTTTTATTACAGGTTCGTTAGGCGTGGTTTGGCCCTGGAAAGAAAAAATTTTCAAGTTAGATAAAAGCGGAGAAGTTATTCTAGATAGCCAGGGCAATGGAGTAATAGATTATTACGATCGTTATTTCCCAACTTTTACTACGGCTGAAACCTGGCTTGCAATTTTCTTTATATTTGTAGGCATACTCATTGTATTAGGACTCGCCTGGTACGAAAAGAAAAACCAAAAACCCGCAAAGCGATGAAAACTTTTGGCTTACTTGGAAAAAACATCAGTTACTCATTTTCCCGAACTTATTTTACCGAAAAATTTAAGAAAGAAAATATTGACGCTAAATATTATAATTTCGACCTGCAAAATATAAATCAATTTCGGGACGTAATTAAAGAGATGCCAGAGCTGCAAGGCCTAAATGTCACGATTCCTTATAAACAAGAGATTCTTGATTTTTTAGACGATTTAGCTCCTGAAGCTAAAGAAATTGGCGCTGTAAATACCGTGAAAGTAAACGGGAACAAACTTATTGGCTACAATACAGATTATATAGGATTTTCAGAATCCATCAAGCCATTGCTAAAAACCCAGCATAATAAAGCACTTATTCTGGGAACTGGAGGAGCCTCAAAAGCTATAGCATATGCCCTTAAAAAATTAGAAATTGAATATAAATTTGTTTCAAGATCTTCAGGAAATGATAGATTAAAATACGAGGATCTTTCCGAAGAAATTATTAGAGACCATAAAGTTATTATTAATACTACCCCGGTAGGTACTTTCCCCGATATAGAAAAATATCCAAAGTTCCCCATTCAGTATTTAACCAACAAACACCTGGTTTACGACCTAATTTACAACCCGGAAACAACCCAACTCTTAGCATTGGCAAAAGAACAGGGAGCCACAGTTAAAAACGGTTTAAAAATGCTTGAATTACAAGCAGAAAGTGCCTGGAACATTTGGAATAAATAACGCCTAATTTTTCTTTTTTAATAGTACAAAAAAAGCGAATTGTTTGCCCAATTTTGCTGGAGTTACTATCTTTCAGCCTAATTAATTTACAAGAACCTTAACATTGAAAGATATGTCTCAGCAAGAAAATGATAAAAGTAAAGAAGAGTTTTCTAACGAAGCCACAAAAAATTCTGAAAAAACTCAGAATGAAAAAAAGCTAACCGAAGAAAACCACGACGAAAATGTAGAAGAAAAATCATTTTCTGAAAAGCCTGAAACTAAAATAGCCCCGGCCCAGGAGCAAACCCCGGTTGAACCGGCAGAAACTGCTTCTGAAATTAAAACTGAAGATGATAAGCTAGAAGATGCCATGATTGCAGAAGCTGGCGATAAGAAGAATACTTCAGAAGAAAATAAAGCCAGCAGCGAGGAAGACGATGAAAATGATGCTATTCTTGAGGAAAGCCGAAAACAAACCCGGCCGGAAGAAGAAAAAGCAAAGGCAGAAATTAAAGCTGAAACAGAAGACAAAGCTACTGCAGAGGATGATGATGAGGAAGAAACTTCTGAAGAAGAAGGGCGCACCTCTAAGGATCACCAGGAACATATAGACGACTCGGTTGCTGAAGACAGCGAAGATGAAACCAAGGCTGAGCGACACGATATTCCGAAAAAAGATTACCATGCGATGAGCAAAGAGCAATTGGTAGATGAATTTGAATCTTTGCTTAAGAAGGAAAAAGTACAGGCCATTAAAGATCATGTTATTGAAATTCGTGCAGAGTTTAATGCCAAATTCAATGAAGAAGAAGAGGAAAAAAAAGAAGAATTTCTTGCCGATGGCGGGAACATTATAGACTTCCACTACTCTACTCCACTTAAAAAGCGTTTTAACTCACTTTATTTTGATTATAGAGAAAAACGCAACAATTACTACAAGCAACTTAAACAGGACCTTAATAAGAACCTATCTAAACGCCTGGAAATAATTGAAGAATTAAAAGGTTTAATTGATGTTGAAGAGAACATAAATACCACATACAAACATTTTAAAGAACTTCAGGATCGCTGGCGAGTGGCTGGGCCAATTCCCAGAGAAAAATATAATGATGTTTGGAATACCTATCATCATCACGTAGAGAACTTTTATGATTTTCTGCATTTAAATCGTGAATTCAGAGACCTGGATTTTAAACATAATCTTGATCAAAAATTAAAAGTCATTGACCGTGCTGAAGAATTAGCACAGGAAAGCGATATAAACCGTGCGTTTAGAGAGCTGCAAATGCTTCACAAAATGTGGAAAGAAGAACTTGGACCGGTTGCCAAGGAATTTCGTGAAGATATTTGGAAACGATTTAGCAGTGCTACCAAACAAATTCATGATAAACGCCAGGAGTATTTCAATACGCTAGATGAACGTTTTGAAGAAAACTGGAAAGCCAAGCAGGTTATCATTGAAAAAATAAAAGCAATTGCAGAAGAAGAGTATAAAAGCCATAATAAATGGCAACAGAAAATTAAAGAAATTGAAGCGCTAAGGGAAGCATTCTTTAATGCAGGGAAGGTTCCACGTAGTAAAAATGAAGAAACCTGGACCGATTTCAAACAAAATGTTCGCCGATTCAATCGTAATAAAAATGCATTCTATAAGAATCTAAAAAAGCAGCAATACGATAATCTCGAAAAGAAAAAAGAGCTTATTCAAATTGCGGAAGACAATAAGGATAGCGAAGACTTCAAAACGGTTACCCCTTTAATGAAGAAAATCCAGGCAGACTGGAAAAAAATTGGCCACGTTCCAAGAAAAGATAGTGACAAGGTTTGGAAAAAATTTAAAGCCGCCTGTAATCATTATTTTGAACGTCTACAAGAAACACGTAAAGACGAGAACAAAGAGGAATTTGAGGCTTTTGACAAGAAAAAAGAATTATTAGAGCAGGTAAAATCTGTAGAACTTAGTGGCGATAAGAAAGAAGACCTACCTAAAATAAAACAGTTTATTGAAGACTGGAAGAATTTAGGTCGTGTACCATATAATAAGCGTTTTATTGAAGGGAAATTCAATAAAGCTCTTGATCAACTTTTTAATAAGTTGGATGTAGATCATACTAAGGCCGAAATGCTTAAGTACGAAAATAAGGTACAGGCCTTAAATGATGACGACGACGATAAAAAACTTCGCAACGAACATTATTTCTTAACTAAAAAAATAGAAGAAACAAAAGCGGAAATTAGACAGTTAGAAAACAATTTGCAATTCTTCTCTAACGTAGATGAAGATAATCCTTTGGTACAAGACGTTCACAAAAATATCGCCAACCATAAAGAGCAGCTTGAAGTTTGGAAAGAAAAATTGCTTAAAATCCAGTCGCTTTACTAAGCAGAGCGGCTATGAACTGCATTCTTTGCAAAGGCGCAACTAAGAAATTTTGGAAAAGTAAAAACAGGGAGTTTGTTGAATGCACCAATTGCGGGGGCATTCAACTTTTATCTCAATTTTATATTTCTAAAAAAGCAGAAGAGGCGCGTTACCTTACCCATAATAATGATGTAGATGATCCCAAATATCAGGATTTTGTTAAGCCGATAACTTCGCGAATCTTAAAAGATTTCTCTACTGAACACAGTGGCCTGGATTACGGTTGTGGAACGGGTCCTGTAATTAGTATTCAATTAGAAAAAGAAGGCTATAAAACAGTCTTATATGACCCCTATTTTCATCCACAAACCAGCGTATTAACAAATAAATACAATTTTATAATATGCTGCGAGGTCATGGAACATTTCTATAAGCCACAACAAGAGTTTAGAACACTTGCATCACTTTTAAAACCAGGAGGAAAACTCTATTGCAAAACTTCCCTTTATTCAGAAAAAATTGACTTCGATAACTGGTATTATAAAAACGACGTTACACACGTCTTTTTTTATACGGAGAAAAGCCTGATTTGGATAAAAGACAATCTGGATTTTTCAGCTCTAGAAATACATCCAAACAGGATTATTTTTAGTAAGTAGACTAAATTTAAACTATGTTATTAATGGATTTTTTTGAATTTCAAAAAAATTCAGAATATTCACACCTCGCTTTTCGAGTAGTTTTACAATAACTTCGCTTCATTCCAAAAGACATCCATTTCAGCTAAAGTCATATCTTTTAAAGCTTTATTTTTCTCTGCGGCTTTAGCTTCTAAATACTGAAAGCGAGTAATAAACTTCTTATTGGTGCGCTCCAGGGCGTTTTCAGGGTTTATACCAAGGAAACGGGCATAATTGATCATAGAGAACATGACATCGCCAAATTCCGCTTCCATTTTATCCTTATCACCAGTATTTATTTCATGCTGCAATTCACCCAATTCTTCCTGAAGTTTTTCAAATACCTGTTCCGGTTTTTCCCAATCAAATCCTACTCCTGCAACTTTCTCCTGAATTCTACTTGCCTTCACAACTGCCGGCAATGAGCGTGGCACTCCTTCCAATACACTCTTTTTACCTTCTTTCAGTTTAAGATTTTCCCAATTTCTTTTTACTTCTTCTTCATCGGCAACCTCAACATCACCATAAATATGTGGATGCCTATCTATTAGTTTATCACAAATTCCATTGGCCACATCTGCAATATCAAAATCATTGCTTTCGCTACCAATTTTAGCATAAAAAACCAGGTGGAGTAATAGGTCTCCTAATTCTTTTCTTACTTCCTCAAGGTCTTTATCCAGGATAGCATCTCCAAGTTCGTAGGTCTCTTCTATAGTAAGATGTCGCAGCGATTCCATTGTTTGCTTTCTATCCCAGGGACATTGTTCCCTTAGCTCATCCATAATAGTCAATAAACGATCAAATGCTTTTAACTGTGCTTCTCTGGAGTTCATTTATAAAAATTTTGATTTTGGCAAAAATAAGGATTGCTGTAAGGATTTTAGAAACTAAGACAGAAAAATAAATACTTGAAAGCCTAATTCTAATTCATTTCAGAATCAAAGATTATCGAATATAAAACAGATTAGATGCTAAAACAAGTTCCAGCATGACGTGGATTTCTAGAAGTGAGTTTAGGGAGTCAAAAATATAGAATTCTTCCTATACAGATTAACCACAATTTTTGCTTAAACATAACAATTGCGATTGATCCCCATTTTTCTTTAGAGCTACTCATAAAATCACCCCATAAAAAAAGCCTTCAGAAAACTGAAGGCTTGAATAAAGGGTGGAAGACCGGTTTCGAACCGGCGACCTCCGGAACCACAATCCGGCGCTCTAACCAGCTGAGCTACAACCACCATTTTAATTGCGGTTGCAAATGTAGTTTATTTTACCAATTTCCCAAAGAAAAAAAATCAATTTAATATTGATTTTTAGTGTTATTTTTTGTCAACGAAGCTAAAAAGCTCCAAATTAAACAATTAGAAAAGTCTAAATTCTACCTAAATTAAATCAAAAATAGAATCTACCGCGGGATAACGTTCTACTGTATAGCCTTCGGCGTGTTCGGTATCAATTAGTCTTCCCAAATCTCGTGCTCTATAAGTGATACTTTCTAAAAAGTTACTACTGGAAATTGGGGTTTGTGGTTCTTTAGAATCCTGATCGTAGAACTGAGTTCTATATGCTTTTACTGATTCCATTTTTTTATCCATATATCCGGAAATATCAACTACTACATCTGGTTTTAAATTTTTCCACTGAATATAATGATATACGTGTTTTGGCCGCCAGGATTCCTGGCTTTCGCCATCATAAATAGTTTCAATTTTCCGAAGTCCGCTTAAAAAGCAGGCATCACTTGTTAATTTCGCTCCTTTTCCGTGATCTATATGCCTATCATCTATAGCATTACACAACACAATTTCCGGACGATATTTTCGCAGCATCTTTATAATTTCCAACTGATGCGCAGTGTTATTCACAAAAAATGCGTCGCTAAATTCAAGGTTTTCCCGTACGGAAACTCCTAAAATTTTAGCTGCATTTTTCGCCTCTTCATCCCTGGTTTCTGCGGTACCCCTGGTTCCTAATTCTCCACGGGTAAGATCTAAGATCCCTACCTTTTTACCCCGGTCTACTTCTTTCGCTATAGTGCCAGAGCAACTTAGTTCCACATCATCTGGATGCGCGCCTATAGCCAATATATCTAGTTTCATAATATTTACTTTGTCATTTCCGTCCCGATATAAAATCGGGATAAACTGCGACGGAAATCTAATTTTAAGTTATTCCGTCAAACTTCACACCTCGTATTTCTTATCCTTTAATTTCTTTTAAGGCCTGATCCAGATCTTCCATTAAATCTTCTTTCTCTTCTATTCCTACAGAGAATCGCATTAATCCGTCTTTAATTCCCTGGGCTTCCCGTTCTTCAGGAGAAAGTAAACCATGAGAGGTTTTTGAGGGAGAAAGTATAGTTGATTCTACACCTGCCAGGCTCATAGAAGACTTAATCAATTTTAATTTCTTCTGAAAAAGGTCAAAATCCAATCCTTCACGCAGTTCAAAAGACATCATGCCTCCAAAACCTTTCATTTGAGATTTGGCCAGGTCGTGATCTGGGTGAGAAGCTAAACCCGGATAATAAACCCGGGAAATATCCTCGTGTTTTTCAAGGAATTTCGCTAATTCTAATGCATTTTCATTTTGTGCTCTCACGCGCAGCCCCATGGTTTTTAAGCTTCGTTCCAACATCCAAACCGTAAAATCACTTAAACTTCCACCAAAATTTTTAGCAAGTTGAAAGATTTTATCTATATGCTCTTCAGAAGCTATAGCGGTTCCGGCAAGAATATCGCTATGTCCGCCCATATATTTTGTAGCAGAATGCAAGACAATATCAATTCCAAAATCTATAGGATTCTGGTTCACCGGCGAAGCAAAAGTATTATCTATCATGCTTACCAGCTTATACTTTTTAGCAATTTCAGCAATCGCTTTTATATCGGTTATAGTAAGCAATGGGTTTGAAGGGGTTTCAATATAGATCACCTTCGTATTATCTTTTATTTCAGCTTCAAAAGATTCTGGTTTCGAATCTTTAGTAAATGAATATTCCAGTCCGAATTTCTCAAATTCCTCGGTAATCAAATTGCTGGTACCACCGTAAAGGGTATTTTGAAAAACCACGTGATCTCCTTTTTGAGCGAAAGCCATAAGCGCAGTGCTTACCGCTGCCATACCACTTCCAAAGATCAAAGCAGCTTCCCCGTGTTCCAGTGCTGCCATTTTTTGAGCCAGAGCGACCTGGTTTGGCGTATTAAAATAACGTGGATAACGCTTTACCTCTACATCTTCAAAAGCATAGGAAGTAGCCATATACAATGGCGAAACCGCGCCTTTAAATTGTTTGTCTTCCAGTTCTCCGCTATGGGTGCATATCGTATTTATTCCAGGATGTTTTTTTGTCATTTCTAATGCTTGTAAAATTCGCCCTAATGTAAAAAGAAATATTCTAAATGTCCTGCGTTTTCAAGCTGTTTCCTATATGCTATAAATTATTATTCCAAACAATAGTTAAATAAAGTTAAAGCAATATCTGGATTAAAAATTGCGCTATCAATTCTTTATCTTTAAGAAAATTGAATTGATATGAGTAAAGTAAAAGCATTTGGCGCGCAATCCAGCGACGCCAATTTAGAAGAATTAAATATTGAACGTAGGGAAATTACCGCAGAAGATGTAAAGATTGAAATAGATTACTGCGGTGTTTGCCATAGCGATATCCACCAGGTTAGAAACGATTGGAAAAATTCTAAGTATCCGGTTGTCCCTGGCCACGAAATTATAGGACGTGTAACCCAGGTAGGCAAAAACGTAAGCAACTTTAAAGAAGGTGACCTTGTAGGTGTTGGTTGTATGGTAGATTCCTGCCAGGAGTGCGACTCCTGTAAGGAAGACCTGGAGCAATTTTGTGAAAATGGAGCTACACTAACCTACAATAGTAAGGATAAGCACTTAGGCGGCCATACTTTTGGAGGTTATGCCGAACAAATTGTAGTAGATAAAGAATTTGTGCTTAAAATTCCAGAAAATATTGATGCTAAAGCAACTGCCCCATTACTTTGCGCAGGTATAACCACTTATTCTCCATTACGACATTGGAATGTTAAAAAAGGAGATAAAGTTGGCGTAATTGGGCTTGGCGGACTTGGGCATATGGGAGTTAAATTTGCCCACGCTCTAGGAGCGCACGTGGTGATGATTACTACTTCCCCTTCAAAATCTGAAGACGCAAAAAAACTTGGTGCCGATGAAGTACTGATCTCTAAAAACGAAGAGGATATGAAAAAACAAGCCGGTTCTTTCGATTTTCTTCTGAATACGGTTCCTGTTGGTCACGATATGAATCCCTATATAGCTTTGCTTAAAAGAGATGCAACGATGGTTCTGGTTGGCGCAATTGAACCGCTGGATCCTGTTCACGGTGGTGGCTTAATTGGCGGCCGTAAACGCATTGCCGGTTCGGTGATTGGCGGTATTAAAGAAACCCAGGAAATGCTGGATTTTTGTGGCGAACATAATATTGTTTCAGATATTGAAATGATCGATATGCAAAATATCAACGAAGCTTTTGATCGTATTGTAAAGTCTGATGTAAAATATCGCTTTGTAATCGATATGAAATCGCTGAAGAATTAGAATTCATAAAAAGCCGACTAAAGAGCTTGGTATCGACAAGCTGAACTGGTTTCAGCTTCTAATATGATATCAATTCTAATTAAGTTAGATCCTGAAACAATCAGGATGACGTGTGAATCAAGCATTAAATTCTTTTTATAAATCGTCAGCCTGAACTTATTTTAGGTTGACGATTTTTTTGATGCCATATACTAAAGGTTAAGGTAGAAAGAATGCGTTATTGCGAGGAGGCGATAATCTACGTGACGATCTGTTCTGCTTCAGTTTTCGGTTGTGAGATGTAGGTTTTTGTTCAAAACGGCGCGTCAGTTCGAGTAGCGTTACTTGAGCCAGGGGCGAAAATAACGGCGTATCGAGAACCAATAGAAGTTCTAATTTCAAAACACTCCTCGATATATCCCGATTCTATCTGGATACTCGAAGTGACGGCACGTCAAACAAAAGATCGCCGCGCTTCCTTGTCCTCCGCTCGCGATCACGTTTATAATTTCTTTTGAAGTCAACCTTTTTTGTTTCCACCTAAAAAGCAGGTTTTCACGGCTTAGTTTTTATCTTTGTTTAACTGAAGTTTTCAGCAGAAAACAAGCACAAAAAATTAAGCAGAATGAAACAACTATTCACCAACATAAAAGAACTTCTTCAGGTAAGGGAAAATGCGGTTAACAAGCTATCTGGAGCTGAAATGAAGGAGTTACCAACTATTAAAAACGCCTGGTTACTGATTGAAGATGATAAGATTACCGATTATGGCGAAATGGATTCTTTACCTAAAATTAATATTGATAAAACCATTAATGCCGAAGGAAAAATAATCCTGCCTAGCTGGTGCGATTCTCATACGCATATTGTTTATGCTGGGAACAGGGAATTAGAATTTGCCGACCGCATTAACGGACTTTCATACGAAGAAATTGCCAATCGCGGTGGTGGAATTTTAAACTCTGCTAAAACCCTACAGGACACTCCAGAGGAAGTAGTCTACCAACAATCGGCTAAAAGGCTGGAAGAAGTAATGAAGCTTGGTACCGGTGCGGTTGAGATTAAATCGGGATACGGTTTAACTGAAGAAGGCGAACTAAAAATGCTTCGGGTTATAAAGAGACTTCAGCAAAATTATAATATTCCCATTAAGGCAACCTTTTTGGGTGCACACGCTATTCCAAAGGAATACAAAGAAAAACCAAATGCTTATATGGATTTGGTAATTGAAAAAATCTTACCCAAAGTTGCAGAGGAAAACCTGGCAGAATACATAGATATTTTTTGTGAAAAAGGATATTTCAGCGTGGCTGATACGCATAAACTGCTTTCCGCAGCAAAAAAATTCGGTTTAAAACCTAAAATACACGTCAATCAATTTAACGCTATTGGCGGTATTCAGGCGGGAATAGCACACGAAGCTTTAAGCGTAGACCACCTGGAAGTGATGCGCCCGGAAGATATTGAAAGCTTAAAGGGAACAGCCACAATGCCGGTTGCACTTCCCTCCTGCTCCCTATTTTTAAGTATTCCTTATACCCCGGCACGGGAAATACTGGACGCCGGATTACCATTGGCCTTAGCTACAGATTTTAATCCCGGAAGTACACCTAGTGGAAATATGAACCTGGTAGTCTCTTTAGCTTGTATAAAAATGAAAATGACCCCCGAAGAAGCCATAAACGCCGCCACAATAAATGGCGCTTATGCGATGGAACTTAGCGAAACACACGGTAGTATTACCAGGGGAAAACAAGCTAATTTTATAGTAACCAGGGAAATTCCTTCTTACACCTTTTTGCCCTATGCCTTCGGAACAAATTCTATTGAGTCGGTTTTTATAAACGGAAAAACGGTAGAATAATGAAAGGGTTAAGATTATACAGCCATAAAACCATAGAAAAGCTGGTTTCTAAAAGAGAAGGCGAAACACGCCTGGGAGAAAAGATCACTTTTGTTGAAAATTTAGAAGAAATCACAACTAACAAGGCCAAATTTGTGCTTTTTGGAATTCCGGAAGATATTGGGATTAGAGCTAATCATGGGAAAGCTGGTGCTTCAACAGCCTGGGAAGCCTGTTTAAATTCTTTGTTGAATATCCAGGAAAATGAATTTACCAATGCTGAAAATATTTTGCTACTCGGTGAAATCGACTGTAAAACCGAAATGCAAAAAGCGGCTAATATAGATGTTGAAGATCCTAATTATTATGCAAAACTCGGCGACCTGGTTGAGAAGGTTGATGAAAAAGTGAGTCTTCTGGTGGAGAGAATAGTTTCAGCAGGAAAAACTCCTATAATAATTGGCGGGGGGCACAACAATGCTTTTGGCAATATAAAAGGTACTTCAAAAGCAATAAAAAAGCCGCTGAATATTTTAAATATAGATGCGCATACAGATCTTAGGAAACTAGAGCACCGGCATAGTGGCAATGGATTCAGCTTTGCCCAGCGTGACGGATTTCTTGGAAAATATGCAATTTTTGGTTTGCATAAGAATTATACCCCACAATATATCTTTAATGAAATAAAATCGGTTTCCAATATTAAATTTCATCTTTTTGAAGATCTTATTTTACAAACACACCAGGGTAAAATGGCTGCTTTTAATTCCCAGTTAGAATTTATAAATAAACAGACTTTTGGTTTGGAATTGGACTGTGACGCAATAATAAATTTCTCTAGTAGCGCACAATCTCCTTCGGGATTTGCCTTAAATATGGTAAGAAACTTTCTTCAACTTACTTCTGAAGAAAAAAATTGTAAATATTTACATATCTGTGAAGCTGCCCCTAATTCTACGAATTCGGTACAAGTCGGCAAAGCTTTATCATATTTTGTTACCGATTTTATGGGAAAAACAAATAACTAAACTTTTCCTTTCTAAAAAATTCAATCAAATTGAAAATGGAAATAATTTCATACGAATCAGTTTATGCTGATGATTTTAAAGACTTAAACATTGCCTGGTTAGAAAAGTATTTTTGGGTAGAACCCCACGATGAAGAAGTGCTTGGCAACCTTAATAAGTACATTATTGAACCCGGCGGGAATATTTTTTTCGTAAGAAATGACAAAAAGATCATTGGCTGTGTAGCTCTAATGAAAATGGAAGAAAGTGTCTTTGAACTTACCAAAATGGCGATTAGCCCGGAACACCAGGGAAAAAAACTAGGGCAGAAATTAATGGAGCACAGTATAAATTTCGCTAAAAAGCAAGCTTGGGATCATCTTATTATTTTTTCTAACCGAAAGCTTGAAAATGCGATCTATATCTATAAAAAATATGGGTTTAGGGAAATTCCTATTGGAGAAAATAATCCTTATTCGCGTGGAGATATCAAAATGCGGTTGAATCTTTCTTAAAATTTTAAAAATCCTAAGTTAGTTTAGCTTTGGTTGCCTATTTTTAATACAAAACAACCAAATATGAAATATTTATTGACTTTAATAGCAGCCGGAATTCTATTTACAGGCTGCAAAAATGAAAGTAAGATAGACGAAGACAAAGAAGCGAAAACAGAGAATACTTCTGAAATAGCACAAAAGGAAACAGAGTCTGGCACAACGACTATAGACATTCAACCCATTTCACATGCTACCGCAGTAATAAATTGGGGAGAGGCAACTTTTTACCTGGATCCCGTTGGAGGTGCGGAGGCATTTGAAGGAATGGAAAAACCAGATTTTATTCTTATTACCGATATTCACGGAGACCATATGAGTGCTGAGACTTTACAAGCTATGGATCTTGAAGGCGTGCATGTAATTGTACCGCAGGCCGTAAAAGATCAATTGCCTGAAGAATTAAACAGCGTTCTTAGAACTTTAGAAAATGGAGCTACTACCAAAGTAATAGATTTCTATATTGAAGCTATCCCTATGTATAATCTGCCGGAAAACCCTGATGCTTTCCATATCAAAGGCCGTGGTAATGGCTATGTAGTTGAGAGAAACGGCCAAAGACTTTATATCGCCGGTGATACGGAAGATATTCCTGAAATGAGAAACCTGGAAGAAATAGATATTGCATTAATCCCTATGAATTTACCTTATACCATGACCGTAGAAGATGCAGCTGATGGAGTGTTAGCTTTTGCTCCAAAGAAGGTAATTCCCTACCACTTTAGAGGTAAAGATGGTTTTGCCGATGTGGAAAAATTTAAGACGTTGGTGAACGAAGGAAACCAGGATATTGAAGTGGAAATGCTAGAATGGTATCCCGATAGAGCAGAATAAATTTGGATCTCTTATAAAAATAGAACCCGGTGATGAGCCGGGTTTTTTGTTCTTTCCATTTTTTGATTGAAGCAATGATTAAGCTTTTAATCTTATTGGAAGTTTATAGCTCTCTTCAGAGGAATCTAAAACAGTTTTAATCTGCTTATTGTTTAAACATTTTTTAATCTTTTCCCCGGCTTCAACATTTTTTGAGCCCACGTAGAGTACTTCCATTTCGTTTTTGCAATTAAACCTAACTATTAAGTAGGCCGTCACATCTTCTTTAACCTCAATATCAATATTTTTCAATAATTGTTGAATCTCCTTATTAAAGGCTACAGAAGTTTCAGTTGATTTTTTAGGTGCTGCATGAAGTAGAGTTCCGGCGCTAAGAGCTAACGCAAATAATACGAGTTTTAAAGTTTTCATAATATAAAATTTAAAGGTTATATACTTTAAAGACCGACTTAAAACTCTAAATGTTACAGACTTATATTTTTTTAACAGATTTTAACTTTTTAAAATTAGGGCATAAAAAAACTGCCTAAAGGTTGGTATGTTATAACTATCCGGAAAATCCTTCTTGCGTCAAGCTGAACTTGTTTCAGCTTCTAAAATTCTTATCAACTTAGATTCTGAAATAAATTCAGAATGACGAATTGTAAAACTTTCCCGACAGTCTAATTCAAACTTTAGACAGTCTTAAATTCAACAGGAAATAAATTCCTGTCCCGAAACTTCGGGATTATTTAAGTACTTCCTGTACTTTATCTGCAGCTTCCTGAAATTGTACAGCAGAGTGAATTTTAAATCCGCTATCGTCAATTAATTTCTTGGCGATATCTGCATTGGTTCCCTGTAAACGCACAATAATTGGTACATTAACCGCATCTCCCATATTCTTGTAGGCATCTACAATTCCCTGTGCCACACGGTCACAACGAACAATACCTCCAAAGATATTTACCAGGATAGCTTCAACTTTATCATCTTTTAAGATCAAACGGAAAGCTTCTTCTACTCGCTTAGCATCAGCAGTACCACCAACGTCAAGGAAGTTTGCAGGCTCCCCACCAGCTTGCTTAATAAGGTCCATTGTTGCCATTGCAAGTCCGGCACCATTTACCATACAACCAACATTTCCGTCAAGGTCTACATAGTTAAGTCCTACTTCTCTAGCTTCAACCTCGGTTTGATTTTCTTCACGAATATCACGCATTTCAGCATAGTCTTTATGACGGAAAAGCGCGTTATCGTCAAGTGTTACCTTTGCATCTACGGCAAGAATTTTATCATCACTTGTTTTTAAAACCGGGTTAATTTCAAAAAGAGAAGAATCAGATTTCTCAAAAGCTTTATAAAGTGACATCACAAATTTGGTCATCTCCTTAAAAGCACCACCACTAAGCTTAAGGTTAAAAGCTATTCTTCTAGCCTGGAAAGGCATAAGTCCGGTTGCAGGATCTATCTCTTCAGTAAAAATTAAATGCGGAGTTTCCTCGGCAACAGTTTCAATATCTACACCACCTTCAGTAGAATACATAATCATATTACGGCCGGTTGCACGGTTAAGTAATACAGACATATAGTATTCTTCAGGCTCGTTATCTCCAGGATAGTAAACATCCTCGGCAATCAACACCTGGTGTACTTTTTTACCTTCAGCAGAAGTTTGTGGCGTCACCAGGTCCATTCCAATAATGTTTCCGGCAACTTCTTCTACTTCTTTTAAATTCTTGGCAAGTTTTACACCACCACCTTTTCCACGACCACCGGCGTGTACCTGGGCTTTTATAACATGCCATCCAGTACCGGTTTGTTCGGTTAGTTCTTTGGCAGCGTCTACAGCCTCTTTTGCATTATGTGCAACTAAACCACGCTGAATGCGTACGCCAAAACTGCTTAAAATCTCTTTTCCTTGATATTCGTGTATGTTCATAATCAGCTATTTCTTCAGTATTAATCCCTCTATGAGGGTTTAGTTCCCCGAGGCTTGCCTCGTATTTTAAATCATTTTCCAATTCAAACCTCATTTGCTTCCATAGAGGTTCTTCATTTATGGATAGCAAAAGTAACAAATGTATAGCTATTGTACCAATCTTTTTTAGGATAGCGCCAGCCCTGTTATAATCTATTTCCGCAGAAAAATTTAGCTTTTTATTAAGGATTCTAAATTTTAATAATGCGCGCCATTACTGCAATTTCGCCACTATAAGCTTATAGTAGATTTTAAGGGAATTTTTATATTATTAGCACTATCCCTATTAATTTTGCCGATTGTCTAAATCTGAACTAAAAAATGAATAAAGCACTTATCGCCCTTGCTATTGGAGGCTTTGGAATTGGAATGACCGAATTTGTAATTATGGGAATCCTACCAGATGTAGCTTCGGCTTTGAATATTAGCATTCCGCAAGCGGGACATTTTATTTCTGCCTATGCCTTAGGTGTGGTGATTGGCGCGCCTACCTTAACTGCTTTTGGCAGCAAGTGGCCGGCCCACAAAACCCTGCTCCTTCTTATGGTTTGGTTTACGGTCTTTAATTCACTCTCGGCTTTTGCGAATTCTTATGAGCTTTTATTGGTTTCCCGCTTTTTATCAGGCTTACCTCATGGAGCATTCTTTGGAATTGGTGCAGTGGTAGCAGGACAATTAGCAAAACCCGGTAAAGCTGCCCAGGCAATTGCTACAATGTTTACGGGTTTAACCCTGGCGAATGTTATTGGCGTGCCATTAGGCACTTATTTAGGCCAAAATTTCAGTTGGAATCTTTCGTTTATGCTAGTTGGTGTGGTAGGGTTAATGGCTATTGCCAGTGTTAAATTTTGGATGCCAGAATTACCGAAATCTTCTTCCGAAGGAATAAGAAAAGACTTAAAGGTTTTAAAGCGTGGCGAACTATGGATGGTGATTTTACTTACTACAATTGGCACGGGAGGCTTTTTTGCCTGGTATAGTTATATTGCTCCCTTAATTACTAAAGTAGCCGGACATCCTGAAGGTATTGTAAGTTACGTAATGATTTTAGCGGGATTGGGAATGGTTATAGGAAATCTTATTGGTGCGAAACTCGCAGAACGATTTTCGCCCATTTACGCGGTGATTATGAGTATGATTTTAATGGTTATTGCATTAATCACTAATGCTTACGTAGCAGAAAACCAAATCGCAATTTTAATAATGACCTTTCTAATTGCAACGATCGCTTTTTGCCTTTCTACACCAATACAAATGGTTATGATCAACTCTGCCAAAGGTTCTGAAAGTTTGGGATCTTCTATGAACCAAAGTGCTTTTAATATGGGAAATGCTTCTGGAGCCTATTTTGCCGGTCTACCTATTGCTTTTGGTTATAGCTTTACCTCAGCTTCTTTAGTAGGTGCAGTTATGGCAGGTACCGGAGTTTTTATTGCTTTGGCCATTATTCTTATTAGAAAAAAAAGAGAAGTTGCGATAGCTGCAGCGAGCTAGGAATTAAGTAAACTACCTCGGGGCAAGCCCACGAGGCATTCGTTGTAAACAAATTTCTAATTTCGAGGCAAGCCTCGGGGTATTACACCCTTTGGCGATGCCAATAAAGTGTTTTTCTTTAATCTTAACAATTTCGGAGAATTCGTTATTTTTGGAACTTGTGTTTGCGGAAGTTGAAATTTCTCCTCTTTTTTGCCAACTAATTTTTTAGCTGTTATGACCAATCAAGATTTACTTGCTGTTGCCCGGGAATTTGAAAGCCCTATATATGTATATGATGCCGAAAAGATTGCTTTTCAGTACAATCGTCTAAAAAATGCATTTTCAGGAATTAAAGATTTACGCATTCACTATGCGGTAAAAGCCCTTTCTAATATTTCTGTCCTAAAATTTCTAAACTCGCTGGGGAGCGGGATGGATACCGTTTCTATACAAGAGGTGAAACTTGCGCTGGAAGCCGGGGTTGCTCCAAAAAATATTATTTATACCCCCAATGGAGTTTCCTTAGAGGAAATTGAGCAGGTAGTGAGGTTAGGGGTACAGATTAATATAGACAACCTTTCTATTTTAGAACAGTTTGGGGCAAAACATCCAGAGGTGCCGGTTTGTATTCGTATAAATCCGCATATTTTAGCGGGTGGAAATTCTAAAATTTCGGTAGGTCACGTAGATTCTAAGTTCGGGATCTCTATTCATCAAATGCCGCTATTGTTGCGTATTGTTGAAAATACCGGAATGACCATAAATGGAATCCATATGCACACCGGAAGCGATATCCTGGATATTGAAGTTTTTCTTCGTGCTTCTGAAATTCTTTTTGATTCGGCTAAAAACTTTAAAAATCTTGAATTCCTTGATTTTGGTAGCGGATTTAAAGTGCCTTATCGCGAAAATGATATTGAAACAGATATAGAGGAACTGGGAGAAAAGTTAACCGAGCGTTTTGAAAATTTCTGTAAAGAATACGGTCGCGAACTTACCCTTGTATTTGAACCAGGAAAATTTTTGGTGAGCGAAGCAGGTAAATTCCTTGCTAAAGTAAACGTGATAAAACAAACCACTTCTACCGTTTTTGCAGGGGTAGATTCAGGTTTTAATCATTTAATTCGGCCAATGTTTTACGGTTCACATCACGATATAAAAAATATTTCTAATCCCGAAGGGAAATTCAGGTTCTACTCTGTTGTAGGCTATATTTGTGAAACCGATACTTTTGCAAACAATCGTAGGATTGCCGAAATTACCGAAGGCGATATTTTGGCGTTTAGCAATGCCGGTGCTTATTCTTTTTCTATGGCCAGTAATTTTAATTCCCGCTACCGTCCCGCTGAAATTTTATGGTATAACAATAAAGCACATTTAATTAGAGAGCGCGAAACCTTTGAAGATTTGCTAAGACATCAAAAAATTGTAGATTTAGAGGTGCCAGCCAAAAAAGCTGCAAAATAACTCCTTATGGAAACGGTTTTTAAAAACAAGTGGTTTTACCGACTGCTTATTGTTTATATTTTTCTATTACTAATCTGGAACACCTATATGGTGGTTATCGGCAACTTCCTGGGATTAATTGCAGTAGTTATAGAATTAGCCCTGTTATATTTACTATTTAATAAGCACAGACTGGCAAAAACGGCAATTCACTTTTGGGCGATTATCATGATGATTGGCCCCGGACTTTCCATACTTGGAAAACTTATAAAAGTGGCAACTGGAGACGATCTAAATTTTATGGTAGACAGCCTGGTGCAAAATTTACTGTTGTTCACCTTTGGTTTGATCATCTACTATTTTAATAAGAAAACTGTTTTTATTGCAGAAAGAAGTCAGTTTTAGATTCCTGGTAGTTTTTACGGGTGGTTAAAAGCATTTTTCCAGGAGATTGTAAAATTTTCTTCGGAAATTAAAGCAGTATCTATTCAAATTTAAACTGAAATGCCCTTATATTTTCTCGCAATAATTCCTCCGGAAGAAATAGGTAAGCGAATAAAATCGCTGAAACTGGAGATTGCCGAAAAATACGAGGCCAAACACGCTTTGAAACTTCCGGCGCATATTACACTGCAAATTCCATTTAAAATTTCAGAAACCGAAGAAGGAAAACTAATCGATAGTTTAAAGAGTTTTGCTGAAAATCAAAAAAGCTTCCAGCTTAATTTAGAAGATTTTGGAAGATTCGGTCAGAAAGTGATCTTTATAAATATTGAAGATCACAAAGAACTAATTAGCCTGCACGCCGATTTACAAATAATACTTCATAAAAATTTCATCTTAAAAAAGCACGAGACTTTTTCTAAGATCCATCCACATATCACGCTGGCTTCTCGAGATCTTCATCATAAACAATTCCCTAAAGCCTGGGCAGATTTTAAATCGCGTACCTTTGCTGCTTCTTTTACGGTAGAAAGCTTCAGTCTCCTAAAGCACGATGGTAAAGTTTGGCATCATTGTACAAATTTTGACTTTAATAAATTATCACCATAAGCTTAATTTATCGTTTTAAAAACTTGATTGTTTTTTAACCAAATCACCAACAAAAACCGCGTTTTTAAGATTAAATTTGGATAAAACATATAAAATTCCTTATATTTACTGTTGTTTTTGTTAAAATTAGTTATTAAAAACTGATTTTAACAGAGATTGATGTTTCCAAAATCAAACCGATTTTCGCTACGGAAGCCTTTATCATTTTTTTGTGTAACCTAAAATTTAAATATGAAAGATCGAATTAATATCTTAAAATTAGTTGGAATTATTTTTACCGCGCTTATGCTTGTTATCTTCTTAGATTTCGCTTTAAAAGCTATTGTATTAGGTTAGTTTCACCCTTTATCTTTTTTAACCGTGAATAAAGCGAGATTATTTGGTCTTTTTCTTATTACCGCCGGACTCATTTGGAGCTCTAATTATGAAGCTCTTAATTTAAATTTATTTGCCGGCATGTTAGTTGGTGCAGGATTTCCATTTCTACTCACTGGAAAATTTCGCTTTTGGAAATGGGAATTTCCGGAGGCCAAACAATAATAATTTATTTGAATAGAAGAACCTGTAAATCTTCCAGTGATCTCCTAAAGGTTAAGTATTTAATTACTCAATTATCGAGTAAACTTATAATCGCTAACTTGGAGATATTCATCTTAAAATCGGTTGGTTTATGCGGTCAATTTTTATCCTTTTCAATTTTCTATTTATGCTCACCTCGCTTCAGGCGCAAGAATATACCTTTTCATTAACAGGGAAAACTAAGGATATAAAAGATGGTAGCTGGTTGTATTTTCGCGACATGGTTAATGGTGGAACCTTAGATTCCGCCGAAGTAATAAACAACAGCTTTAAATTTGAAACCAAACTTCCTGAAGCCAGACTTTGGGTGATGCTTCACACTAAAGATCGTTCTAAATTCAAAGATTTATGGCTGCAGGACAAACCTATGCTTTTTGATGCAAGCAATACAAATTTCAAGGATGCAGAAGTTACCGGCTCTGTTTCCCAGCAATTAATTGAGGAAGAAAAAGCTATTTACAAGGATTTTGATAAAGTTAGTGACGCTGAACTTAGAAAACGCCAGGAAACTTTCATTGAAAATAATCCTAACGCCTTAATAAGTCTTCGTATGCTTTATGAAGTTTCCGGAAAGTGGGGGCAGGAAACTACCAGACAATATTTCGAAATATTCCCTGAGGAAATTAAACAGGGTTCCCTTGGGCAGCGAATTCTAGACTATTTAAATAACGATAATATTCCACAAATTGGAGAAAAGTACACCAATTTTAAACTACCCACACCAAATGGAGAAATACTTAATTTTTCTGAATTAACCGGGAAAGTAACGCTTTTACAATTTTGGGCATCTACCTGTAATCCCAGCAAAATGCAAAACCAGGAACTAAAAAAATTATACCGAAAATATAAGTCTGAGGGTCTTGAAATAGTAGCTATTTCCCGTGATAGAGAAAAGCAAGAATGGATTAAGGCCATTGAAAAAGATAATTTAAAGTGGCCACAACTTAGCAGTCTACAGGGCTGGGAAGGCCCTATTTTTACTAATTACGGGATAAAAAAAACTCCTTCTAATTATCTTATAAATTCTGAAGGCCAGGTCGTAGCACGTAATCTTAGCGGAGATGAATTGGAGAAAAAAATTCAGGAATTACTATAGCAATAAGGTTTTTATTTATTTTAGATTAAAAATTAAGTGTGATCATTTACTTCAAAAAGAAACGACTAAATTCCCGACTATTTAATGGTATAGCTTCTATAATAATGGGCCTTCTATCAATATTATCTGATTTTCAGTTTTTCTTTGTGTATGCCTGGCTTATTCTTGGCATTTTACAAATTGGCACCTGGTATTATCAAAATAAATTTCAGTATTTACAAATAGAAAATAACGTTCTTACTAAAAATTCGCTTTTCCCAAAAAGTATTGAGCTATCCAAAATTACAGCGCTACGAAAATACAGGAACAGCTTTCGTATAGAATCTAAAAAGCAAAACATTAAAATTTACAAAGACGTCATCTCTACCGATTCCCTTTATCAGCTCACCGATCTACTTAACGAAATTCAAGTAAATAATTCCGAAGCAAGCTCTTGAAATATTATTATTAGAAAATATAATTTGATCTTAAGGCAACCCCACGAACATTTGATTTCGATTATCGAGCAAAACCTCAACAGGTATAATCCTTTTTTTCATCAGAATAATTCATAAATCTGTATTTTTAAACCTATCTAAAATCACAGAAAATGAAAAAGCTGCTTTGGTTAGTTTTTATACTCCTTATCGGTTTTATAGGACTGGTATATTTTTCAGTTTCCAGCACAGATAAAGAATTTGAAACGGTCACTATTCAGGAATTTGATGACTTGGAAAGCATAGATTTCCGAAGACACGATTCAGTAGAGTTAGCCGCCAGTAGCCTATACAAAGCGAATAAACTTAAGGATATAATGCAGGGAGAGAATTATCGCGAAGCCTGGACTACCCCGGTAAAAGTTCCGGTGCTTTTTCTGGATAGCCTGTATGGAGGAATGGAGATTGTAAAAGAAGGTGGCGGCACACAAACCCACTCGCTTCGCTTAAAAGATAAAAATGGGTTTTTATATTCCCTGCGTAGTGTAAACAAAAACCCCTCCACCCACGTTCCCGAATTCGCTCGAAGCCTGGGGCTTGAAAATATAGTAATAGACGCCATTTCGGCTTCACACCCTTATGGCGCAATTCTAGCAGCTTCTCTTTCTGAAAAAGCAGGGGTTTTGCATACACATCCTAAAGTAGTTTTTGTACCGAATCAGGAGTTTCTAGGAAAGCAATACAATGAAAAATATGGAAACCGTTTATTTCTGCTAGAGTATGAAACCGAAGGCGAAGAGAACTGGACAAACTATAAAAATGTATATAAAATTTTAGACACCAAAAACCTGCAAGAATTAAAAGAAGAAAATCCTGGACAGGTTTCCATAGATAAAAATGCATTTGTAAGAGCGCGCTTATTCGATATGCTCATTGGCGATTGGGACAGGCACGCCAAACAATGGGGTTGGGTAGTTCAAAAGGAAGGTGATACTTTTACCGCCATTCCCGTAGCTGGAGATCGCGATAATGCCTTTTTTAATTTGGGCGGTGTAATTCCCCGGATAATTTCAAATAAAAATATTGAGCCAAAAGTAAGACCTTTTGAAAAAGAGATCAATTATATGCCCGGATTGGTCTATCCTAATGATGTTTATTTCCTTACCAATACTCCGGTTGAAATCTTTACTGCGGAAGCAAAAAAGCTACAGAATGTATTGACTGATGATGCCATTGCCGATGCTTTTAAAGTTTGGCCTAAAAATATTACAGAACATAACAGAAAAGAGATCACTGAAAAAATAAAATCCCGACGGGATAATTTAGTGAAGTATGCAGAGGAGTTTCATCGTATTATTAGCGAAAAAGATTTACTCAACAAACCTCTTAAAGGCTCTGAAGACATTAAAATAAGCCCGGAATTAACGAAATGCTTTGAGTGTACCAATTAGCAACGTCATTGGAGAAGGCGATTACCGGTTCTCGGTTGTGAGTTATCGGTTATGGGTTTTTGGAGTTTTGTGTTTTTAGTTTGGGGTTAAGGATTTATTGTTTCTGGTTGCGGGTTTTAAAAAATTTCCTGATTTCTAACTCTTCACCCTTCACTATTAACTTTTCACTATTTTCCACAAAAGATTGCCGCGCTCATTGCATTCGCTCGCAATGACGAAAAGCAACAACGTCATTGAGGAGGCCAGTGCCGACGTGGCAATCTGTTCTTGATTAGTTCAGCCGTCAGTTCGAGTGGCGATATTTGATTGGAAACGAAAATAGCGAAGTATCGAGAACCTTTTGAAGTTGGAACTTCAAAGCACTTCTCGATACATCCCGACTCTCGTCGGAACGCTCGAAGTGACGCAGCGTATTTACTTTTCACTCTTCACCACAAAAGATTGCCGCGCTCGTTCCTCGCTCGCAATGACGGAAAGAAGAGCAATGTCATTGCGAGGCGGCGATAGCCAACGTGGCAATCTGTTCTTGATTAGTTCAGCCGTCAGTTCGAGTGGTGATATTTGAGTGGAAACGAAAATAGCGACGTATCGAGAACCTTTTGAAGTTGGAACTTCAAAGCACTTCTCGATACATCCCGACTATCGTCGGGACACTCGAAGTGACGGAACGTATTCACTCTTTACTCTTCACTATTCTCCACAAAAGATTGCCACGCTCATTGCATTCGCTCGCAATGACGAAAAGCAACAACGTCATTGAGGAGGCGATAGCCGACGTGGCAATCTGTGCTTTTATAATTCCAGGTTTGTTGCTAATGGAAGCCGTCAGTTCGAGTGGCGATATTTGAGTGAAAACAAAAATAGCGACGTATCGAGAACCTTTTGAAGTTGGAACTTCAAAGCACTTCTCGATACATCCCGCCTCTCGTCGGGACACTCGAAGTGACGGAACGTATTTACTCTTTACTCTTCACTTTTCACCACAAAAGATTGCCACGCTCATTGCATTCCCTCGCAATGACGAAAAGCAACAACGTCATTGAGGAGGCCAGTGGCGACGTGGCAATCTGTTCTTGATTAGTTCAGCCGTCAGATCGAGTGGTGATATTTGAGTGAAAACGAAAATAGCGAAGTATCGAGAACCTTTTGAAGTTGGAACTTCAAAGCACTTCTCGATACATCCCGACTCTCGTCGGAACACTCGAAGTGACGGAACGTATTCACTCTTTATTCTTCACCCTTCACTATTCACCATTTTTTACAAAAGATTGCCACGCTCGTTTCTCGCTCGCGATGACGGTAATGCCTAACCTCTATTATCAAATCTCACTTAGTGAGTTAATTGATAATAATATTGGTTTTATCTACTCCGGTATTGCCGGTAATGGGATCAAAAGCATACACGGTAATTGTATAATAACCTTTATCTAAATTCGCCTCTGCCTGAAAGGTACTGGCCTTTTCTGTAGGCTTAAGCGCTATCTCCATACTTTCTTTTCCTTCGGCATCTAGAATTGCTTTTACTTCATATTGATTAGCATCCCAGATACCGCCTTCGGTTACAGGGCAACCGCACATCATTACTATATTAGCTTTTAGGCTTACTTCGCTTGATGATTTTATACGCTCGTGAGTTTGAGGAGAAAGAATATCTACCACAAAACCGGGAACTTCAAGTACCACGCCATCACCCGTAATATTTTTACCGGGAATTACCCAAAGTTGGGTGCTGGAAACAACCCTGGCTTGCTTTTTATTAAAAGGAGCCTGGGCTTCAACCTTTATAAAGGTAGGTTCTTCAATATTTAATGTTGCCTGAAAACCAGCTGTTTTTTCATCGGTTAAGTTATCATAACGCTTTTGGGGCGTTTTGAGAATTAGCTTGGTATCTCCAGTACTTCCCGAGGTAAAGCCCTGGTCCAGAATTTCTCCTGTTTCAGCATTGCTAACAATAATTTTAGCGCCGCCAATAGAGCTTCCTATAAACTTTGCATCTTTTGCCAAAGCTCTTACCATCACTGTGGTTTCCTGTGCTGTCAAGCTTCCGAAGCTAAATAGAAGACTGAATAATAAACTAAAAAAGCTTAATCTAAGTTTCATAAATCTAATTTCTTACTAAAATACAAAATGCCTAATGATTGTTTCCGGTTTTCGGTTATGAGTTCTCAGTTGTCTGTTATCGGTAAATGGTTGTTTGTTGTTTAGAACTAATTTTCAAGATTTATTTCTGTGCTCTTTTATCTTTTCTCTATAATCTTTTTTCTTCACTATTCACCCTTTACCCTTTACCCTTCACTTTTCACTTTTCACTTTTCACTCTTCACCCTCCACTTTTCACTTTTCACTTTTCACTTTTCACTTTTCACTTTTCACTTTTCACTTTTCACTTTTCACCACAAAAGATTACTTCGCTCGTTCCTCGCTCGTAATGACGGAAATAACTTTAGCATCATTGTGAGAAGGCGAGTGCCGGTTTTCGGTTATGAGTTCTCAGTTGTCTGTTATCTGTTAAATGGCTATTTGTTGTTTAGAACTAATTTTCAAGATTTATTTCTGTGCTCTTTTATCTTTTCTCTATAGTCTTTTTTCTTCACTCTTCACCCTTTACCCTTCACTTTTCACTTTTCATCACAAAAGATTACTTCGCTCGTTCCTCGCTCGTAATGACGGAAATAACTTTAGCATCATTGTGAGAAGGCGAGTGCCGGTTTTCAGTTGTCTGTTATCGGTTATGGATTTTCAAATTTTTGTGTTTTTAGTTTGAGGTTCGGGGTTTGGGGTTTTAAAAAATTTCCTGATTTCTGCCTCTTCATCCTTTCTCTTCACTCTTAACTATTCACTCTTAACTATTCACCCTTCACTCTTCACCATTAACCATTCACCATTCACCATAAATGATTGCCGCGCTCCTTACATTCGCTCGTAAACTACAGACTAACGGCTACCGACTACCGACTAATAATCACTCTTTTTACGACCACTCCTTCATTGGTGAAAATCTGTAAGGTGTAGACCGATGCCGCTACGCCCTCAATAGTCATTCTGTAAAATCGGGCGCTGGTGTTGTAGTCTTGCTGAAGAATATAACGTCCCCTGGAATCAAAAACACGTACCTGTTCGATAAGCATTCCCTTTGGGGTGGCTATGGTGAAAATTCCGTTATTGGGATTTGGGTAAATAAATAGGAATTTAAGATCATCGGGGATTTCACAAGCTTCCCCATTTATCCTCACTTCAATATTTTTTTCAGTTATATTTCCGTTAGCATCTTCCACCTCAACATTTATTGAATTTGAACCCACATCTTCACAAGAAAAAACAGATTTACCAAATCGGTAAATAAGTATTTGGCTACAATTATCCTGCACTAAAACATCGCTTTCTCTCAAATAAGCAAAACCTTCAGTATCTAAAGTAAGTTCCACAATATCTGTAATGATCATCGGTGGATTTTCATCCCTAACTTCTATATTAATGGTGCAACTCCCGCTTTCTGAGCCGGAATAATCCAGTTGAATTGGCACCACACCAAGATCGCTGCAATTGAAGTTTAACCGACTTGCAGTCAAGTTAATTCCGCTGGCATTGCCGGTGTAAAGCTCCTCCAGGCTTAGGCCGGCCTCTCCGTTTTCATCAAGATTGAGGACTATATTTTCCCGGCATTCAAAATCTCCTGAAGCTTCATCTACCACTTCTATTGTAGTCTCACAAGAATCCATTTTTCCGGCTTCATCCCTAACTGTTAGCGTAATAGAAACATCTCCAAGATCGGCGCGGGTAAAATTAATTTGACTTAAAGCCATAGAATCAATACCGCAGTTATCGGTAGAGTTGTTATTTAGGTCTTCGGGAGCTAATGTGCCGTTGCCGTTGGAGTCTAGATACACCACATAACCTGACACACAATTTGCTGTGGGAGCAATATCATCTAATATTTCAACTGTAGTATTACAAGTACTACTTAAACCGGTTTCAGGATCGGTTGCCGTTAAAATCACGTTGTTTGAACCTAAATTAGAACAATCAAAATTTTCTATATCTGCAGTTATTGTCAAGTTACCGGGCTCACCAACAAAAAGCTCCTCGGGATTTAAAATTGCCTGTCCGTTTTCATCAAGGAAAAGCTCGTGAGGAACACATTCTATTTTGGGCGCGTTGGGATCGTTTTCCCGTTTTACCGTAATAGTAAAATCACAGGTTTCCATATTATTTGCGTCATCAGTCACTTCAAATTCTATGGTATAAACCCCTTCTTCAAATTCACTTCCAGATGCCGGTCCAACAATCAATTCAGGAATTAGGTTTTCACTACAGTTATCTGAAACTTCAGGTAAATCGTAATTTATAGTTATTGAAGTATCCCCTTCCGGAATTTCCCGAGTGATATTTTGAGGGCAGGCAATCACCGGAACGATTTCATCAACTAAATCAAACTCCAGATCACAAGTTTCAATAAGTTGACTTCCCTCTAAAACCTTAACTTCAACATTTAAAATATTATCAACTCGATTTTCTGTCTTTTGAAAGTTCAAATCATCAAAATTTTTAGTTTCAATAATTGCTTCAAACTCCGGTAATTGATAATCGCAATTTTGGTCTAAGGAAAGGGGATCAAGTTCAGAATTAGAAGGACAGGTTACTTCGGGCTGAGCCTCAGCCTGAATTACCGTAATAGTAAAATCACAGATTTCCGTATTATTTGCATCATCAGTCACTTCAAATTCTATAGTATAAACACCTTCTTCAAATTCACTTCCAGGTGCCGGCTCAACAATCAATTCAGGAACAAGGTTTTCACTACAATTATCTGAAACTTCAGGTAAATTGTAATTTATAGTTATTGAAGTATCTCCTTCCGGAATTACCCGAGTGATATTTTGGGGACAAGTAATTACCGGTTTTTCATCATCAACTACATGAATCTGGACAGTACAGGTTACAGGGGCATTTACGCCATCATCAGCCTGAAACACTAAATTAACAATACCATCTTCAACGCTTACAAATTCACCGTTTTTAGGACCACTAATTTGTGTAATCGTTGGACTGCCATTATCATCTGTGGCTTCAGGAGTTTCAAAATTTAAAATTGCTCCACATTCACCGGGATCGTTGGCTATTTCTATAGTATTTTGTGGGCAATTTGTAAACACCGGCGGTGTATCAGGTGTATTATCTTCAACTATTAACTCAAATGAACAAGCTTCAGATACATTCCCGGCTTCATCGGTAGCGGTTAATCTTACTGTAGTTGTTTGTTGTGAAATTTCTGTTCCAGGCGCTGGAGTTTGCTCAATTTCTAAATCTCCCTCACAATTATCATCAAAAATAACCAAACCTTCTTCCACATAATTTGGGATTTCATCTCCCATTGCCACAGCTTGATCTTCTTGATAACAGGTTTGAATTTCCGGTTTGGTTTGGTCCCAAATTCTAGAGAACTCATCACTGGCAGATATTAAATCACAATCTGCATCAACTCCAACTTCTCCGTCAATGCCCACTTCAGCAGGAATACATTCCTCATTTATTTCTAACGCCGCAGTAAATTTTGTGGGCAGAATTTCATAAGTCTTAAGATCAAAAATAAATTCTATATAAGTTCGAGGAGGGAAATTTAGTTCAAATTCTATTGTTGCATCTCCATTATTTACTGAAAGATATCCGCAAGGTTTTAATGCCAAATCTATAGGAATATTTATGGCATTCTTTATTGTCTTAGGGCTTTCATTTAAATCATCTACTCTAAAAACTTGAATTCTCAGATTTTCTAAATTTGCAACAAGTTCTAATATTTGAGATTCATCAATATTTTCAAAATTCAGGAAAGTGTTTAAGTTAACTCCAACGAAATCTGCTACATATAAAAATCCATAATCATCAACAACTAAACTTCCAGGATTATTTAAATCTCCGGTATTACCATTTATGGAAGCTGTATGATTTCCATTGGAATCATAAACTTGAATTCTATTGTTACCCGCATCAGTGACATACACGTTAAATAAATTATCTACAGCTAATCTAATCGGATTAATAAGACCTACAGGCCCAGTACCGTTATCAATCTTGCCGGCCTCTGTTCCATCATTATTAAAAATGGCTACCCTATTATTTTCTGTATCGGCAACGTATACTCTTTGATCAGAACTTATTGCCAATCCGGAAGGAGATGAAAGTGAAGGATTAGAATTTATAATTTTCATATTCCCACCATTATTATCAAATTTTAAAACTTGATCGGCTCCTGAATTAGCAATAAAAATATTCCCGTTATTGTCAATCGCTAAATCTCTTGGTTCTGTAAGTTTATCAGCTGAAATTAGTGGATTATTTGATGTTAAATTTCCGTTAGGATTATATTTAAAAACACCTTCATCCAAAGTTAGCGCATATATAAATCCTGACTCATCTATATCAATGGCGATTACCGAGTTACTGGAGGGAGAAAAATCAATATCTTCAAGAGGAGAAACTATATCAACTTCATAAGTTTTTAATCTTATAGGCTCCTCATCAGTATTTTCAAAATTAGGCCATTCTACATTAAAATTAGATAAGCTTCCATCATCTACATTAATATCTGATTCTTCAAAACCATTAATCCGCTCATTAAATTCAATAGAAATTCCAATAGGGTTATTTTGAGTAGGGTTAGGTTCACCACTAGAAATAGTAACTCCCTGCCCAAATCCAAAACTAAAATTCAGTAAAAAAAAGAGGAGAAAAAGCGCTGTAGGAAGACTAAACGGCAGTAGCCGAAAAGTAAATCCGGGTGATGTAAAGTAACTTTGCTTCATAGCCGGGTATTAGTGCCTCCGGCAGTAAAGATAAAACTTGTGGTGGGAAAGCTTAAAAAATAACGTTAATTTACGGTTTTCCGTAATTAGAAATAGGCATAAGAAAGCCCTGGCCGATAGCGGCCTGGTAAGTTTTGTGGAATTTCCGGTAAGAAAACAATGAGAATGACCTTTTTGTTAAAGTCTCTTTTCAAGGTCATCCTGAACTAGTTTCAGAGCCTGCCCCGCATTTTTTCGGGGATCTAACATGTTAGAACTCCCATCAACTTAGATGCTGAAATAATTCAGCATGACGAGCCATTGAAAAAAGTTCAGGATGACGTTAAAATGATGCGTCTGATACTGAAATAAATTCAGCATGACGGCTCGTGAAACAACCCCGAATTATCGGGGCAGCATGACGGTACATGAAATGAAATAAACATTTAAGCCACTCTCATTATTTCCGGAAACTGAAAATCACCTCGCTTTATGCGTCAGCGTTTTCCTGATTTTTAACTACCAATCTAAATCCTTCACCGTGAATGTTTAGAATCTCTACATTCTCGTCTTTCTTAAGGTATTTACGTAGTTTGGCAATATATACATCCATACTTCTGGAAGTAAAGTAATTGTCGTCTCTCCAAATCTTGGTAAGCGCCAGTTCCCTTGGCATCAAATCGTTTTCGTGCAGGGCAAGTAAACGCAGTAATTCGTTTTCTTTTGGAGACAGTTTTTGTGCTTCCTCGTCTTTAAAAGTTAAGAACCTTAACTTAGAATTTAAGTGAAACGAACCAATTTCGAATTCAAATTGTTTAGAATCTGCCACGCTATCTGTAGCTTTACGCTGCATAATGGCTTTGATTTTCATTAGCAATACTTCACTATCAAAAGGCTTGTTTAGGTAATCGTCTGCCCCAACTTTATAGCCTTTAAGTACATCTTCCTTCATCGCTTTAGCGGTTAGGAAAATAATTGGAACATCCTCGTTCTTTTCCCTTATCTCCTTAGCCAGGGTAAAACCGTCTTTGTAAGGCATCATTACATCCAGGATACAAAGATCAAAATCGTCTTTTTTAAACTTTTCAAATCCTTCCATTCCATTCTTGGCGTGCGTTACTTCGTAATCGTTCATCGCCAAATAATCTTTTAAGACCGTTCCAAAGTTGGGATCGTCTTCTACTAATAAAATTTTCTTGTTTTCAGTTTCCATATATTTAAGATATTAGAGGTAATTTAATTATAAATGTGCTTCCTTTTCCTTTTTCGCTTTCTACCGAAACCTGCCCGTGGTGGTCTTCTATAATTCGCTTAGCATAAGCCAAACCTAATCCGTGACCTTTTACGTTATGGATATCGCCGGTATGTTCGCGATAAAATTTTTCAAATATTTTCTTTTGAACCAACTTAGACATTCCCGTTCCCTGATCGCGAATTTTTAGAATGATGTAGTTCTTTACATTTTCTGTATAAACATCAATTTTAGGTTCGTCCTCAGAGTATTTTACGGCATTGTCCAGCATATTCACAATTACATTGGTAAAATGATCCTGATTAGCCAAAATTGAAGAGCGTAGCGCTCCAAAATGGGTTTGCAAATACCCGCCACGATCTTCTACAATAAGTTCTATGTGAGTAATAGCGTCTTCTACAATTTCGTGCAACTGCAGCCTTTCCTTTTTAAGGTCCAACTCGTTCTTTTCCAGCTTAGAAATACGCAAAACGTTTTCTACCTGGGCGTGCATTCTTTTATTCTCGTCACGAATCATTTTAAGATAGCGCTTCTTCTTTTCTTCATCACTACTAATCTTAGGGTTTTTTATCGCATCTAAAGCCAGGTTTATGGTAGCGATAGGTGTTTTAAATTCGTGGGTCATATTATTGATAAAGTCGGTTTTTATCTGTGAGATTTGCCGTTGCTTTATCAATTGGGATAAGGCACTGGAATAGGCGATTACAATAATAAGGGTAAAGATTATAGAAAGTGAGGCCATTAAGGTTACCGAAGACAGCACTACTTTTTTCTTTTCGGTGAAATTAACCAACAACTGATAATTACTATTTCCAAGATCGTCTGCGAAAAGTGGCACCCCATAAGTAGCAGGATGACTTAGCGAAAAGTTATCACTATGTAAATTGGTAGAAATACTACTGCTATACACGCCATATTCAAATTCTGATGCAATTTCGCGGTTGCTAAGTTCCTGGGTTAAAAGCCTTTTTATAGTTTCTTCACTTACTCTTTGGTGTAAGGGCAACCTGCTGGTATGATCAGCAATATATTCTTTCAACAAATTTTTCTCATATTCGTCCATACGAATAATACGTTCTATTTGCTGTTGTGAGCTAAGCTTGCTTCCATCTATATTATTGCGACTGTTTACAATACTGGTCACTTTTTTATTAATGAGCTTGGTAAAAGGAATGCTATCCCTCGCCGATTCTATAAAGCCGGAAGAAACCTTATAATCTTCTTCTAAAATGGCATCGGAATGAAAAAGGGTCTGATTCCTTAATTTATTTTGATTTACGTAAGAATATTCGGTAACTGTAGAAGATTCCAACCGACTATTAGTACTATCGGCATCCTTGAATTTCATCCAGTAATCTTCAATTTCCTGGTTTTGAATTTGATTCGCTACGCGTAAAAGCACTTGTTTAACATCGTAGGTAAACTGCTCTTCTTTATCATCTACAGTACTCTTAATCCAGTATCCCTGCACGAAAATAATGCCAATAAGGGACAGGCTCATTAAGATTACAAGCAGTAAAAAAAGCTTTTTATTCATGTGCCCAAAAGTAATATTTTAACATTTAGGGCGTCAATCGTTTAACCAAATGTTAACAAAACTTCTGCTAATTTTTACCTCGTTTTAAGATAATGTCATGTAATTCGTCAACCCGGGTTCTGGTAAGGGATAAATCGTGGTTTTCAATTTCAAAATCGGCCAGTTTTCTCTTGCGCTCATCACTCCATTGTTTGTTCATTCTGGCTTCAATCTCTTCTATTGTACTTTGATCGCGTGCTTGTAATCTTTTTAGCTTTTCTTCTTTGTTCGCACTCACAAGAATATTTAAATCGCATTTTTTATAGCCTCCTGCTTCAAAGAGAATAGCAGCTTCATAAATTACATAAGCCGAATTTTGTTTATGCTGCCAATTTTCAAAATCTTTTGCTACGGCGGGGTGAATTATCTTATTTAAAGCCTCCAGCTTTTCTGATTCTTTAAATACTACGGAAGCGATATGCTTGCGATTAGGTGATTTTCCTGTATAGGCTTCTTCTCCAATTAATGCTATTACCTTTTCCCTTATTTCTGCTGAAGTTTCCAGGAGGCGTTTTCCTGCATCATCGGCAATATACACAGGCACATCTTTTTCTTTAAAAAAGCCAGCTACGGTGGTTTTTCCGCTGCCAATTCCACCTGTTAGACCCACTACCATCATCGTTTTATTACGAATTGAATTTTACGCTCATTAAGTCTAAGGTTTCTTACAAAAGAAGGAGATTTCACAATACTGGCAATTATAAAATCATCACCTTCATCTATATCATTAAAATCACAAACCACGTTAAAATCTTCGGCCTTTACCATTTCATATTGCCTTAAATTCACCTGGAAATACACTAAAACCTGCTTGGGGAATATAGAAATATTAGTATTCTCTGGAAGGTTTAAAATCTCTACCGGTACTTTTACACTACCTTCGGTAAACTTTTCCACTTCCTGGCTGTAATTTACCTGGGTAGTATAAAAACTAAGCATTCCAAGCTTAGAAGTATCTACTTTAACGCTCCCAGAAATATTAGATTTAATATTATTTACTTTTAAATAAACCGTGTTTAGGCTTTGTAGGGTATCAATAATATTTTCGGGACCACTTATCTTTATGGAATCTGGATTTAGTTTCACCTCATTACTAGCTGAATAACCAACCGCATAACTTAAATTTATCCGGGGATTAATCTTTACCTTTTTTATCTTTTTTGGCTGATATTCTATGGCGAGATTTTCTTGAATAAACCGGGCATTTTCAAAATTGATATTTACCTGGTCTTCCAGTCCCTCACGGTTGGCTTCAAAATTATAAACCAACGCTCCATTTTGATCAAATGCTTTACCAAGATCTAACTCTATCTCGGGCTTAAAAAGTTGATAATACCAAATAGTAAAGCCCCTATCCTGTATTCTTAACTTTAAATGTTCTGGCCTTTCTTTAGAGATACTTTTATCTAAGGGGGTGTTTATGTAAGACACAGGAATATCTATAATTTGGGTATATTCTTTAGAAATCTGTACAGAAAACCAGACAAAGGAAGAGAACAACAAAAAGAACCCAAAGGTCTTTAAACTGGATCTTTTTATGGAAATGCGTTTAAATTTTATGTTTTCAAACATTTTTAAAGAATAAATTCGGGAATTTAAGTTTCGGGTCTTGTTTTAATATTTGAATATACCAAACCGACTTTATAAAACCGTAACCATAACCAAGAAATTGTACCAGTGTAGCATAAACAGCCATAAAACCAATTCTTAAACTTCTATTTTTAACTGCGGCATGGGTGGCAATAAGCATAAAATATAAGACATATATTAGAAATAGCCACCAGAATCCCAATTTTAAAAGTAAAATAGCAAATAAAAGTCCAAATGTAAAAACCGTGGGAAACCAATAAGTGATCTTAGCAGAACCCCGATGCCACTTATTTAGAATAGGCCGTACCAATCCAAATTTTTTCACTTGTATATAAAATTTAGACCAGTCTATACGACGTTTATGAAAAACCACTGCATTTGGAATCAAACAAAGTTTAAAACCTAGTTTTTTAAGTCGAAGGGAAAGATCGGGATCTTCACCTGGATGAATTTGTCCGAATCCGCCTGAGGCTTCAAAAGCTTTTTGGGAAATTCCCATATTAAAGCTCCTGGGCTGAAAATCGTTAACCGAAGATTTCCTTCCCCGAATCCCGCCGGTAGTAAGAAAAGACGTCATGCTATAATCTATGGCCTTTTGTGTGTTGCTAAATGAAGGATGTGAAGCATCTGGCCCACCAAAGCAATCGCAGTAATTTTCCTGCAGAAAATTATCTACTTCCTGTAGATAGTTTTGAGGCAATAAAACATCAGAGTCCAGAATAAGGCAATAGTCACCTTTTGCTTTTTTCATTCCGAAATTCCGGGAATCACCGGGGCCTGAATTCGATTTAAAATAATAGCTAATATCAAGTCTATCCTGAAATTTCTCCACGATCTGCTGCGAAGTATCAGTAGAACCATCTTCTATGATCACGATCTCAAAATTGCGGGAAAATTTTAGCTGAAGCATACTTTCCAACAATTCCCTAACCTCACCGGGGCGGTTATACACAGGAATCACAAAAGAATAATCCAGGGCCATGCTTTTATTAGAATTTGAAGATTTTACTTTTGCAAGTCTAAAGGAACTTGTTTCTGGGGTTAAGGTCGGTAAAATTTAAAATCACGTTAGATGCTGAAATAAATTCAGCATGACGTGAAAACAACGACACCCTGAATTTGTTTCAGAATCTAAATGAAAATACCCAGATTCTTCGGGATAGCTTAACCTTGATGCCGTTTTCGTCATTCTGAACTCGTTTCAGAATCTAGGTTGAATGAAATTCAATTCGCCCTAAAACACCGTTATAAAAACAACTTAGATGCTGAAATAAATTCAGCATGACGTGAAACCAAAACGTCACACTGAACTTAATTTTTTATTTCTCTTCCTGCCCCTTTACAAAAGACTCCATAACTTCCTGGCTAACGCCCATATTGGCGAAACCACCATCGTGGAAAAGGTTTTGAAGCGTAACTTTTTTAGTAAGATCAGAGAATAAACTCACCGTATAATCGGCACATTCCAATGCAGTTGCATTACCAAGTGGCGACATTTTATCGGCATAAGCTATAAAACCGTCAAATCCTTTTACTCCCTGTCCTGCAGTAGTTGGAGTTGGCGATTGTGAAATAGTGTTCACCCTTACCTTATGATCTTTTCCGAAAAAATAACCAAAACTACGGGCAATAGACTCTAAAAAAGCTTTATTATCGGCCATATCATTATAATCTGGGAATACGCGTTGTGCGGCCATATAGCTAAGCGCTACAATACTTCCCCACTCGTTCATCGCTTCCTTTTTATAAAGCACCTGCATGGTTTTATGAAAAGAAACCGCAGAAATATCCCAGCCTTTTTGGGTGAATTCGTAATTCTGCTCTGTATAATGATTTCCTTTTCTTACGTTTACAGACATCCCGATAGCGTGAAGTACGAAATCTATTTTTCCGCCAAGGATCTCCATAGATTTTTCAACCAGGTTTTCCAGGTCTTCAATGCTGGTAGCATCGGCAGGAATAACTTTAGAACCGGTCTTTTCAGCCAGTTTATCTATAGTTCCCATTCTTAAAGCGATAGGAGCATTGGTAAGCACAAACTCCCCACCTTCTTCCTTAACGCGTTCGGCGGTTTTCCAGGCAATCGAATTCTCATCTAAAGCGCCAAAAATAATTCCTTTTTTTCCTTTTAACAGGTTGTATGACATAGTGATCTATTTTTTGTGATTGTTAGTATAAACTACCCTAGAGCAAGCTCACAAGGTATTCATAAAGAAAAATATTTTAATTTTGAGGCAAGCCCCGTGTATTTAAATCTCAATTTTGCGGTAAAGATAGCAAAATTACATTCAGACCATAGTTTTAATCCAAAAGTGCACGTGCATGGGCTAATGCCGATTCTCCAATAGTTTTACCACCAAGCATCATGGCAAGTTCTTCAATTCTTTGGTCTTCTTTTAACTCCTCGATTTTCGTGGTCGTGGCATTGGCTGAATCTTCTTTAAATATTTTGAAATGACTATTTCCTTTACCGGCAATTTGCGGCAGATGGGTAATAGCAATTACCTGCATAGAATTCCCCATGCGCTGTAAAATACCAGCCATTTTTTGTGCAATATCTCCGGAAACACCCGTATCAATTTCATCAAAAATAATAGTAGGAAGTTTACTTTGCGCCGCCAAAATACTTTTTACTGCCAGCATAATTCTTGAAAGTTCCCCACCGGAAGCAGCCTTTTTTATTTCTTTAAAATCTCCGCCTTTATTCGCCGTCAAAAACCAGAATAATTCATCCTGACCGTTAGCGAGAAAATTTGCAGCTTTTTTCAGCGCTATTTTTAAACGAGCATTCGGCATTCCTAAATCGGTTAATAAAAGCTCTGCCTCTTTTATAAAAGTCGGGATAATTGCTTTTCGTTTTTCGTGCAGCTTTTTTGAAACTGTACCTAATTTAGCTTCCTGTTTTACAATGGCATTTTCTAATTCTGAAAGTGTATTTTCGGCATTTTCACTTACCGAAACTTTTTCCTGCAGCTCCTTTTTTATTTGCAATAATTCGGCGATAGTTTCTGCGGAATGTTTTTTCTGTAAGTTGTAGATTAACTGAAGCTTTTGGTTGGTTGCTTCAAGTTCTTCCGGATTAGCCTCTACCCTGTCTAAAGCATCAGTTACTTCGGCAGAAAGGTCGTCCAGTTCTATAATTACACTTTCAATACGCTGATGAAAATTTTCATAATTTGAAGATAAACCAGCTATTTTAGACAGAGAAGCACGAGCCTGTTTTAAACTGTCTAAACTTCCTATTTCTTCCTGTTCCAGTAAATTTAACGCTGAACTCAAATTTTCTGTGAGTTCTTCTACATTACTCAATTCTTCGTACCGGCTTTCCAACTCTTCCTGCATCCCATTTTCTAGACGCGCTTCTTCGAGCTCATTCAATAAAAAGAGGTTATAATCGTATTCCTTGGTTGCCAGCGCCTGCTGCTCTTTTAAAGCTAACAGCTTTTTTTGAAGATTTTTGTAAGATTTAAGTTCAGATTTATATTCCAACAATAAAGCATCGCTATTCGCAATAGTATCAATTACCTGGAATTGATAATCGTTATTTCCTAAACTTAAAGTTTCATGCTGACTGTGAATATCAATTAAATACTCTCCCAACCTATTAAGGGAAGTCAGTTTTACCGGCGTATCATTTACAAAAGCCCGGGATTTCCCGGAAGCCAGAATTTCACGCCTAATAATGGTATTTTCTTCATAATCCAGATCTTCAGCAAGAAAAAAATCCTTTAGCTTATAATTAGCTATATTAAAGGAACCTTCTATCACGCATTTTTTTTCGGTATCGCGAATACTGCCATAATCGGCACGGTTACCTAAAAGAAGGCCAAGTGCGCCCAGCATAATAGATTTACCGGCACCGGTTTCCCCGGTAATTATCGTAAAACCTTCCTGAAGTTTAATATTTATATCTTCAATTAAGGCGTAATTTTTTATAGATAGAGCTGTGAGCAATGTGAACTAAATTTGGGCTAAATATAAGGGAGAATTTATTCCCAATCAACAATAAACTTTGGGTAAACCCGGAAGTTATATCAAAAGGGGAAAATTCGATTATACAGACGTTTGCTAAAGAAATAATACTTTTCAAATGTATATCCGGTTTCCCTCATAGAAGTGAATTTATGAAAAAATCGTCATGCAGGAACTTGTTTCAGCATCTAACACGAATAGTACCTACCATTCAATTTAGACCCTGAAACCAGTTCAGGGTCTAAATTTTAAAGTATGACTGTTTACGGATATTCAACTTTTAAACCGCGATTATCGAGCAGAAAACTTTTATTGCAGGTTTCTCCAATTTCGAGCGTATCGGGGCGCAAGTCCACTTAAAATCTCGCTAAAACGAGGGCGGTTAATATCTGGACCACCACTAAAAATCTGGGTTATCTCATCGGCTTTCGCATCAAAGAAGGTCCTAAGCAATAAAGAATTTGCCCGCCTGGAATTCATGGTCGTTAAGCTTTCTACCGCATCAGCAATAGCTATTTTCCCGGTTTCAGGATCTTTATGCATCACGTCTAATCCCCGGCGGTGATATTGATATAAAGAATTACGATATTCGGTAAACATATTAGAAAGTAAATCGGAATTCAGTCTAAACCTAGAGCTTTGCCCATCGGCACCACTCCAACCTGTTCTACCACTTTGTTGCGCAGTATTTACAATTCGGTTAGCTTCCTGGTAGTAAGCAGTTCCACCTTCGGCTGCAAAGGTATCGGCATCCAATCCTAATATCGTATACACATAAAAAGAAACTACCGAAACCAGGTTATTGGAAAAAGAGTTCTGGCTATAATTTAAAGGCTGGTATTCCCGATAATTAAAACTGAATTGATTATCGTTAAAATTAAAAACAGGGCTTACCATGTTAGACCCGTAAACCGGCCTGGAGGATTGCACCTGGATAGTCCCACTAAAAGATTCTCCTTCAAACTCATTTATGGTAATAAACATACTGCAGCTGATGCGTTCTCCCGCTTCAAACTCTTTATCGGTCCACGAAGTTTGATTTACAAACTCCCGAAGTGAATTCTCTAAAGTTCTAAAAACAGATAGATTGCTTTGCCCCGTTTGCTCGGTATTTATTACTATTTCGCAATTGAGTTCCTGGGCCACAGCAAAAGGCATCCCGGCAACTAAAAGAATAAGAAATAGAAATTTACGCATCTAACAAATGTACAATTTCATTTAAAATATCGGTAGCTACTTCAGTTTTGGATTTTAGGTCAAAAGCCTTTTCTGAATCTTTGTAAACTAAAGTGATCTTATTGGTATCCTTTTTAAATCCGGCGCCGGCATCGTTCATAGAGTTAAGTACGATAAAATCCAGATTTTTCTTAGCTAGTTTTTCCCGCGCGTGTGCAAGTTCGTTATTGGTTTCTAAAGCAAAACCAATAAGTTTTTGATGGGTTTTCTTATTTCCCATAGATAAGAGGATATCCTGGGTTTTGGTAAGTTCCAGGCTTAGATTTTCATCTGCCTTTTTAATTTTTTGAGTCGCTACGATCTTTGGGGTATAATCTGAAACCGCGGCAGCAGCAATAGCTATATCCACACTTTCATAATGATTATGCACAGCCGTATACATTTGGTGGGTGCTCACTACTCTTATTAAATTGATCTTTGGATCATCAAGTTGCAAATGTGTAGGGCCGGCAATAAGAATAACCTCTGCCCCAAGTTCGGCTGCTTTTTTAGCAAGCTCGAAGCCCATTTTTCCGCTGGAATGATTTCCTATAAAGCGCACCGGATCTATAGCCTCGTAAGTTGGGCCGGCGGTAATTAATATTTTCTTCCCCTTCAATGGAAGGTTTTTAGAAAAATATGTTTCCAGAAAATCGATAATCGCTTCGGGTTCTGCCATTCTCCCCTCACCTTTTAAACCACTGGCAAGTTCGCCGGTTCCTGCAGGAATCATAATATTTCCGTAGGATTTCAGGCTCTCAAAACTATTTTTTGTGGACGGGTGTTTAAACATATCCAAATCCATTGCAGGCGCAAAGAAGACAGGACATTTGGCAGAAAGATAGGTTGCGAGCAAAAAGTTGTCGCTATTCCCCGATGCCATTTTAGATAAAGTATTGGCAGTGGCAGGGGCCAAAACCATAAAATCGGCCCAAAGGCCGAGTTCTACGTGATTGTTCCATTGCTCATCTTCATCATCTTCGGTAAAGGAAGAAAACACCTCATTTTTAGATAAGGTAGAAAGCGTAAGCGGTGTAACAAATTCTTTGGCAGCCGGTGTCATGATAACTTTCACCTGTGCACCGGCTTTAATAAACAAGCGTACTAAAAATGCAGATTTATAGGCGGCAATACCACCACTAATGGCCAAAAGCACTTTTTTGCCTTTTAGTACAGACATCTTAATTAAGCTTCTGCTTCAGAATCTTTGGTGTTTCGATAATAGATCTTACCGTCTAACCATTCCTGCATAGCAAGTGCGTGAGGTTTTGGAAGTTTTTCATAAAACTTAGAAACCTCTATTTGCTCTTTGTTCTCAAAAATCTCATCAAGACTGTCGTTGTAAGTCGCAAATTCGTCAAGCTTTTCCAATAATTCCTTTTTGATTTCAGAATTAATTTGATTTGCTCTTTTTGCCACTACAGAGATAGCCTCGTATATATTACCTGTTGGCTCGTCTACCTTGTTTTTATCGAAGGTAACTGTGTTAATTGGTGCGTCTGTCTTTTTAATATCCATCTTTCTTCTACTATTAAAAATTTTGTAAGCGTGATTTTATATCTTCTACTGAAGCTTCCATAGGCTCCATATATTCGCCTTCCGGATAATACTTTTTATAAGTCTGGTAATATTCCAGCGCTTCTTTAAGGCGCTCTTCCATTAATTGCCTAAAACTATTAACGGCCAATCGGTAAGCCGAATCGAACCTGTAATACTGTGCAGACTCCCTAAATGGAGACCCGGGATTATTAGCAAGGAAATTTGTAAAGGAGGTGATAGCAGCCTGGTAATTTCCGGCTCTAGCCTCTCCTGTTAAATGATATTGCTTAGCTATTTCGTATTGCTTTTTCTCCAATTTTATTCGCAACTCAGCCACCATATCGTTGGCTTCTTCTACATGTTCGCCTTCCGGATAAGCGTTTAAATAAGCCTGCAACTCTGTTACCGCTTTGTTTGTATCTGTTTGATCCAAATCGTAGCTAGGAGATAGTTCATAAAAACTTCTGGCTTTTTTATAAGCAGCCTCTTCTACTTTTTCACTATTAGGGTAAGATTGCTGAAAACGCTCAAACTCATAAGAAGAAAGGTAATAATCACCTAATTGATAATAGGTGTTCGCAAATAAGAAGCTAAGCTTTTCTCCTTGAGGTTTACCGCGATATTCGGGAACAATTTGTTCAAACAACCTTAAGGCTTTACGATATTTACGTTTATCTCCATTTTCCTGGGCTTCGTTATATAGCTCCTCAGCGTAAGAATATTTCTTTCCGCTATCATCGCTTTTAAGTAATTCCTGATACTCCCCACAGGATACAGTTAGCATTAAAACTACTGCTAATAAAATTGCTTTCTTCATCATTTGTAAAAACATCTGGCAAAAGTACATTTTTCTTCATTATAAAAAAAACTTTGTGTTACCGCCTTATATAACCTTTTAACTTGCTTTTTATTATACTGAAAATGGAAAAATTAAGGTACTTGCTGAAAAAATAAGACTACCAGAAAAGCTTTTAAATCGTCATTCTGAATTCATTTCAGAATCTAAGGTGTTGATATTCAAAACATGTTAGAAGCTGAAACAAGTTCAGCTTGACGAAACTAGACTTTTCAGACAGTCTCTGTAATTAGTTTTCAAAATTTACTCGATAATCGAGATTAAATGCTCAGAGGCTTGCCTTGAAATCAGATTATATTTTCCAATAACAATGCTTCGTGAGCTTGCTCCGAAGTTTTTTACTCGAGAATCGGGATTTAAATACTCCCCGCTCGTTTATTTAAAATTCTTCAGGAAATCTTCAATTTGCTGCTGAAGCCCAAGTGTTGCTTTCACTAAAGGTAATCTCAGGTGATTTTTAATGCTTCCTTTTTGGGCGAGCAAAGCTTTAATTCCGGCAGGATTTCCTTCAGCAAAAATCAAATCTATAGATTGCTGCATCTTATAATGAAGCGCATAAGCTTCGGCTGATTTACCTTCTAATCCTAAAGACACCATTTTAGAGAATTCCGCTGGTAATCCCTGTGCGATTACCGAAATCACACCTTTTCCTCCAGCTAGAACCATAGGCAGGGTAAGCATATCGTCTCCAGAAATTACGAGAAAATCTTTTGGCACCAAACTTATTAACTTCATAGCCTGCACCATATCTCCGGCAGCTTCTTTCACTCCTATAATATTATCAAAATCACTTGCAATACGATTTATAGTTTCCGGCAGCATATTAGAGGCAGTTCTGCCTGGTACGTTATAAAGAATTAACGGCAGCGGAGATGCAGCAGCCACAGCTTTAAAGTGCTGGTAAATCCCTTCCTGAGTAGGTTTATTATAAAAAGGCGAAACCGAAAGTATGGCTTCAAATCCTGAAAAATCACCTGTTTCCAGTTCTTCGCATACCGCACGAGTGTTATTGCCGCCAAGCCCCAAAACCAAAGGCAAACGTTTATTATTCTGCTTAACTACGGTATTTATTACAAGTTGTTTTTCTTCCTTATCAAGACTCGCACTTTCGGCGGTTGTTCCTAAAACCACCAGGTAATCTACTCCATTTTCGATCTGGTTTTCTACCAGGTTTTCCAGTGCTTGTACATCTATAGATAAATCTTCCTTAAAAGGAGTTATCAAAGCTACACCGGTACCAATAAATGACTTCATTTTATTTTTTATTTTGATGATAATCGAAAAGACTTGCGCATTTTCAGTTTCAGGTGAAATTGCCAAATTTCCGGGCAACAAATGTATTGATTTTGTGAATTTCAGAAAGTAAAACTTGCTTCCGGTTTTAGAATGAAGCACATATTTAACAGCTTTGTTTTTTCTGTTAAAAAATAAACAGGATTCAAAAGCTTTCGTACAAATTAGACAAGGTTCATAAGGCGAAGTTTACGCTCTGGAGTAAGGAAGAAAAACAGGCAAAATATTAAGCCTGTAAACCATAGTAAATTGCCTGTGATTAAAACAGCGGAATCTTTTAAGTAGAAATGTGCCGCATCTCTAAAAACATCAGCAAATATAAATGCCAAAACCAGGGTAATAAAGTAAACTGATTTTTTTGAGTAGGAATTTAAATAATATATAAGCCCAAAAACACCCAAAATTAGTAAGTTGAAATAATAAATGGCGTACACACCAAATTCTAAATTACTACTCATATAGCTTTTTAGTTCTATCACATGCGTTAGCAACAAATAGCCATTTACCGCAATTAGCAGTAAAAAATAGACAAGTATGGTTTTACTGGCAGTTTGCCTTTGGGTGTTCTGAAAAGCTTCCCTGCTTAAACCAAAATAACCACCTATATAACAAAAAAGTAAAAGAAGAGACAAGTTTCCAGCCTGAAAAAGAAGTCCGGCAACTTGAGCCAAAAAGAAAAACATAAAAAAACAAAGGGCATTAAAGCCTGGTTTTTTATTCTGCGTTATATAAACAGTAAAAACACCCAGGATGAATAAAATTTGAGTAGCCCGCATTAACCAATTCAAATCCCCTATGGTAGCATATAAATTTACGCCCAATATTGGAAAAAGAAATAATAATAAATAGTGAAAAAGATTCATTTTCATTTATTAGCAAGCCGAAAATAAAAAAAATAATACGCCCAGGTTTGCCTTTTTTAAGATAGGATGTTCGTTTCCAGGCTTTAATGGCAAGTTTTCGATAAGCTGCTCAGTTTTTCCGTTGTATTACTATTGTATTTTAAAAATCAAACCACCTCCGGTAAGCTTATGAGTCATTAGAAGAAAAAGTTTTTGAATTTTGAGACAAAATTAGGAGCATTTAAATCTCGATTATCAATCAAAATTTCAGTCGAGCCATATAATCTATATATCTTTGCTTTTTAATGAAATTTAGATGAAAATATTCAGATTAAGCAGTTGTATTTTATTAGCCATAATCGTCTTGAGCTGTAAAGGAAATTCGGTTGAACCGGCCAAAATTAAAGGACAACGCATAGCTATAGACGAAAAGATTGAGGCTGACGCTGAAATAGAAAAATTTATAACTCCGTTCAAAGAGCATTTAAATAAAACTTTAGACAGTACGCTAGCTTATAATCCCCGGCCTATGGTAAAAAGTGACGGCGATCTCAATACTGCAATAGGAAATCTAATGGCCGATGTTGTTATGGAACAGACCAATCCTGTTTTTAAAAGCAGAACCGGAAACGAAATAGATATGGTTTTACTGAATCACGGCGGAATTAGATCTGGCCTAAACAAAGGAAATATTTCTACCAGAAGTGCCTACGCGCTAATGCCTTTTGAAAATGAAATTGTAGTCGTTGAAATTTCCGGAGTAAAAATCAAAGAAATGCTCACCTACCTGGAACGTGCAAAAACGGCCCACCCGGTTAGCGGAGTAAAAATTACAATGAATCAAAATTATAAAGTTACCAGCGCAAAAATAAATGGCAGGAAAATAGATGAAGACAAAACCTATTTTGTAGCCACTTCAGATTATTTACAACAAGGCGGCGATAATATGGTTTTCTTTAAAGACCCCATAAGCCTTAATAAAGTAGATTATAAACTGCGTAATGCTATTATAGATTATTTTAAAAAGGTAGATACTTTAAAAGTGGATAAAGACAATAGGTTTATTAGAAAGTAAATTACCTTATTAGGACTAGCCTACAAAGCATTTTAAAATAAAAATATTTTGATTCGAGGTAAGCCTCGGAGCATTTAAATCTCGATTATCGAGTAAGTGATGAAAAGAAGAAATTTTATACAACAAACCTCAGCAGCGACTGCGTTTATAGGAATTGGCGGCTTAAGTTCACTCTCTTTTAAACCCAACTATAAAAAGCATATTACTATTCTGCATACTAACGATGTTCACAGTCATATTGAAGCTTTTGGCCCAGATGATTCCAGGAACCCTAATATGGGTGGTGTTGCCAGGCGAGCGACTTTAATTGAGCAGATTAAAAATGAAAATCCAAATACACTTTTGCTGGATGCCGGAGATATTTTTCAAGGCACACCTTACTTTAATTTCTATGGCGGCGAGCTGGAGTTTAAGCTGATGAGCAAGATGAAATACGACGCAGCAACCATTGGAAACCACGATTTTGATAACGGGATAGATGGATTATATGCGCAACTCCCGCACGCCCAATTCGATTTTATTTCGTCTAATTACGATTTCAGTAATACGGTGATGGATGGGCATACCCAAGATCATAAAATTTTCACCAAAGACGGTGTGAAAATTGGTGTTTTTGGAGTTGGAATTGAGTTAGAAGGGCTGGTAAACGACAGCCTCTATAAGGAAACAAAATATCTGGATCCTGTAGAAGTTGCACAAGATCAAAGCCGAATTTTAAAAGAAGAAAAGAATTGCGACCTGGTAATTTGCCTTTCGCATTTAGGTTACAAATACAGTAGCGATAAGATTTCTGACATTAAACTAGCGCAAACCACCGAAAATATAGATCTTATTATTGGAGGCCACACCCACACTTTTTTAGATAAGCCGACTGTTGAAACCAATAAAGCCGGTAAAAAGATTTTAGTAAATCAGGTAGGTTGTTATGGTCTTTACCTGGGAAGAATTGATTTTTATTTAGATCATAAAAATAATATTGAAGCTGATGGGCTAAAGATTGAGGTTTAGCGATTCTAGAAAAGTTAAAAAAAAAAGATCTTGTTATTTGATTTTTAAATGTAAGAATTGAATTGAAGTAATAATGGATTGCGTTTAATTTGAAATCGGATTTATTTTAATTTGTCCGCCTACAGCTTTTAAAACTTTCATTATTGTTGAAAATTGTGGTTTTGCTCCATCTGATAAAGCTTTGTATATACTAGGCCTACTTAACCCGGTTTTATCTGCAATTTTTGTCATTCCAATAGCCCTTGAAATATGTCTTAATGCAATAATTAAATCTGAAGTGTCCCCTTCTTCTAAAACAGAATTAAGATATTCGGCAATCATTTCGTTGCTATCCAAATAATCTGCAATATCAAATTTTGATGTTTCCATTCCTATTTTTTTAATTTGCTCCAAATTTTTTTTGCCTTTTCGATATCCTTTTGCTGGGTTGATTTATCACCGCCAATCAGCAGAATAATAATTTTCCCATCTCCTTCCTTGAAATATATTCTATAAGCTTTGGCGTAATTTATTCTTAGTTCACTTATTCCATCACCAACTGGCTTACAATCTTCAAAATGCTCGTCGTTTTCTAGTTTCTGGATTCGGAACAAAATCTTAGATTTTGCTCTCAAATCTTTTAGTTTTCTTAACCACTTATCAAATTCTACTGTTTTTTCTACCAAATACATTTTCCTAAGTGTATTCACTTAGATACAAAAATATGCAATTTTTTGAATTCAGATTTTCTAATAATAAAGTTTTTAAAGTGCATCCAGATTCAAGATAACATCTGAAGAAATTCATTTTCCGAAATAATTTTAGTCCCAACTTTTTCGGCTTTTGCCAGTTTGCTAGGCCCCATATTTTCTCCAGCTACTAAATAATCGGTTTTTCCTGAAATTGAACCCGAAACTTTACCACCATTATCTTCTATCATTTTCTTGAGTTCATTCCTGGAAACTTTTTCAAAAACCCCGGAAATTACAAAGGTATTCCCATCAAGGATAGTACTCTGATTTTCCAATTCTTCGGCAATAATTTCAAACTGAAGTCCGTAGTCTTTTAAACGCTGAATGAGCTCCCTGTTTTCTTCAGAAGTAAAGAAATCAGTTACACTTTGGGCGATGCGCTCCCCTATTTCATCTACAGCTGTGAGATCTTCGGTTGAAGCCGAAGCCAAAGCATCTATATTTTTATAATGTTTTGCCAGTTTTTTAGCTACCGTTTCGCCTACATATCTTATACCCAGGGCAAATAAAACCCGTTCAAAAGGAATTTCCTTAGATTTTTCAATGCCACTTACGAGGTTTTCCGCTGATTTTTCAGCCATTCTTTCAAGAGGAAGAACATCTTCTTTTTTCAGTGTATAGAGATCGGCATAATTGGTAATTAAGTTAGCATTAACCAACAAAGCAACGGTTTCTCCACCCAGGCCTTCAATATCCATCGCTTTTCGAGAAATAAAATGCTGAATCCTACCAATGATTTGCGGCGGACAGCCGTTATAATTCGGACAATAATGCTGCGCTTCACCTTCTTTTCTAATTAATTCACTATCACATTCGGGACAGGTTTCCGCATATTTAGTTTCAAGGGTTTCAGGATCTCTTTGCGTGAAATCTACACCCACAATTTTCGGAATAATTTCACCGCCTTTTTCTACAAAAACAGTATCTCCCTCGCGTACATCAAGTTTTTCAATCTGGTCGGCATTATGCAAAGAAGCACGTTTTACGGTTGTTCCCGCCAATTGTACGGGATCAAGGTTAGCCACAGGGGTAATGGCACCGGTTCTTCCAACCTGGTAGGTGATCTTATTTAATTTGGTGCTTTCCTGTTCAGCTTTAAATTTATAAGCTATTGCCCATCTTGGAGATTTGGCAGTATACCCTAATTCATCCTGCTGATCAAAACTGTTTACTTTTATAACCACCCCATCGGTTTCATAAGGCAAATCGTGTCGATGCTGATCCCAATAGTTCACATAATCCAGAACCTCAGCAATACTGTTTTTCAACTCAGCTTCAGGCGGAACTTTAAAGCCCCACTCCCTGGCTTTTTCCAGGCCTTCAAATTGTGATTTCACCGGTAAATTATCAGCTACCAAACTATACAATAGACACTCTAAAGGTCTTTTTGCAACCTCGGCGCTATCCTGAAGTTTCAAACTCCCTGAAGCAGTATTTCTGGGATTTGCATAAGGTTCTTCACCGGCTTCTACCCTTTCAGCATTCATTTTAGCAAAACCTTCATAAGGCAAAACAATTTCCCCACGAATATCAAATTTCTCCGGAAAATCGCCCTTCAATTTTAAAGGAACAGACCTTATGGTCTTTATATTATTGGTTACATCATCTCCCTGAAAACCATCTCCACGGGTAACCGCACGTTGTAGTTTGCCATTTTTATAAGTAAGACTAATAGAAGCACCATCGTATTTTAACTCGCAAACATACTGCAGCTTCCCGCCTACAGATTTTTCAATTCTATTTTCCCAGTCTTCCAACTCTTCTTTAGAATAAGAATTGGAAAGCGAGTACATTCTATAATCGTGAACTACCGTATTAAAGTTTTTGGTAATTGCGCCACCCACGCGACGAGTTGGGGAGTTAGGATCTTCAAATTCGGGATTTTTTTCTTCCAGGTGTTGTAGCTCTTTCAGCTTCATATCAAAATCATAATCGCTGATCTCAGGTTTATCCTCTATATAATATAAATAATTATGCCGGTGTAATTCTTCGCGTAGTTGCTTAATTTGTTCCTGGGTAGTCATAAAAATTGGACTGGTAGATTATTGTTGAGTTGTTAGTTTATCGTTTTCAAAAATAAGAGAATGTTTCTTCCCCTGCTGCGTAAATTCTATTTGAAATTCAGATTTATAGGCTTTATCATCTGTAGGAAACCAATCTTTTAGCTTCTGGTTTATGGTAATGAGCAAACCTTGGTCATCGCCAATTGCACAAAAACGCTCAAAATCACCATCATATTTTTCCAATTCAAAATTGGTATTTAGGAAGTTGAACTTCTCTTTAATATTTTCAGTCACCAGGCCAACTTCACTAATTCCCAAAATACTTTTTTCTGAAAATAATGCCGATTCCGGTTTTCTAAAGCTCTCGCGGGAAATGAATTCAACAATATTTTTGTCTTTATCGTAGAAATAGATTGATTTTGCGTTCCAGGCCATAAAGTCTACAATTTCCTGTCCGTTTCCTTTTAAAACCGGAACCCGTTCTTTCACCCAATTTAAGGCTTCTTTATATTGATTATCTGGAACATGAAATGCAATATGATAAGCTGTGGCCTTATCTCTTTGCTGAAATCTTAAAGTGGAATATCCTGTTTGAACTTTAAAACAATCATCGCTATAATCAGTGATTTTTAAATTTAATTGATCCCGATAGAACTGCAGTTGCTCCCTTAAGTTCGCGCTATATATTTGAAGTTTATGAATTTTCATATTTATGGATTTTTCAAGTCTGATCTTTATTCATCCATTTGGGAACCGGCATTGGTTTAAAATTATACATTTTCTCCAACAATTCCTCAATATCCTCAGCGATTAGCAAAAGGTCAAAATTCTCTTTTTTTAGTAAACCTTTTCTTACCATAGTTTTAAGCATCGCGATAAGATCGTCATAAAAACCGCTGATATTTAATAGGCCTATAGGGTTTTGATGCAAGCCTAACTGCCCCCAGGTTACGATTTCAAAAAGCTCTTCAAAAGTTCCGAAGCCTCCGGGAAGTGCTATAAAACCGTTGCTTAATTCATGCATTTTAAGCTTACGCTCATGCATATCTTTTGTAGTAATTAGCTGGGTTAAACCAGTATGCACCACTTCTTTGGTTTTTAGAAAATCTGGAATCACTCCTATTACTTCACCGTTATTTTGTAATGCTCCGGCAGCAACCTGCCCCATTAGTCCAAGTTTGCTTCCGCCAAAAACCAATTGAATGTTTTTTTGAGCTAAAATCTTACCTAAACGATAAGATTCTGTGTATATTTTTTCGTCATTACCTTCGCTACTTGCACAAAAAACGGCAATTCTTTTAAGTTGGTTTTTGTTATTCTTTTCCAAAATTATCGCTTTTTAATTCTAAAATTTAAATTACAAAAAGGAGTTGCTAAACTTCGCTCTAAGTGATAATAAATAACATAAAGATTTCATGCCATCAAAGCGAAACAAGATTTGGTAATTAAGCGTAGCCTATTTAATAATAATGTTCAGTATTAAAATATACTGTATCGTCTTCAATTTCAAATATTATTTTATGACTCATTGCAGTTCCATCAGAAAAATATTCATTAATAACTCTTTCAATTTCTTCATTTTCTTTTTCAAATTCCAGGATATAATTCCCATCGTCCTTATCACTATTAATTTTTAAAAATCCGGAAACTGATTTTCCAGGTGCTACTTTGTTGAAAATAGAAGTTTTAGAACCATAGCTTGTCTTAACCTGAACTCTATTTAAAGTTCTTTCTGTATTATTTTTAACCTCAAAATCAACTCCAGTACCCTCAAATAAATTACATGAAGCTAAAACCAGACTGCAAATAAGAAGACCTATAAATTTTCTCATAAAATATTAAATATTAGGTTTAATCCCCTTTAACATCCTGTAATTCCCAAAGATGTCTTTTCGTTTCTCGCTGCTTCTAAATCCTTGCTCCCGCATCATCTTTTCAGTTTCTTCAGCAAGATACTGATTGATCTCAAAATAGAGTTTCCCTTCAGGATTAAGCGCATTCTTAGCTAATCTCGTGATTTTATTATAAAAAAGTAAAGGATCTTCATCTTTAACATACAAGGCGGTTTCGGGTTCAAATTCCAAAACATTGCGTTGCATTTCTTTTTTTTCCAGCTCCCGAACGTAGGGCGGGTTAGACACTATGATATCCCAGTCTCCCGTTAGAACCTCAATTTTCAAAATATCTTCCCGGATAAATTTGATTTCAGCATTATTAATTTCAGCATTTTTTTTTGCAATTTCCAGAGCTTTTTCAGAAATATCTATTGCTGAAATTTGAGCTTTTTGAAGATTTTTCGCCAGACTTATCGCGATACAGCCACTCCCGGTTCCTACATCCAGAATCTTCAATGGTCTTTCTTCTGAAACAAAATCTTCTAAAATCCACTGCACCAACTCTTCTGTTTCCGGTCTGGGTACCAGTACATTTTTATCGACTATAAAAGGCAATCCAAAAAATTCTGTTTCCCCAATAATATACTGAATAGGTTCATGCTGTTTTAATCGGGTTATAGCAACATCAATTCTTTCTGTCTGATTTTCATCTATTTCAAGCTCTGGATTTAAAGCCAAATCCAAACGCTTTATCCCAAAAAAGGCTTCGGTAAGTAAAAAGAAAAATGAAAGCACTTCTTCCACAGGATATTCATTTTCCAGTTCTTTAAGGAAAGTTTCTTTTTGCGCTTTTAGTTTCATCTACGATTGTGGGTTTTCAGTTCTCGGTTGTGGGTTTTCAGTTATTTCTGTTTATGGTTTAGAAAAATTATTTATTAGCCTTTTATGCCTTCACTTTTCACTTTTCACTTTTCACTTTTCACTTTTCACTTTTCACTTTTCACTTTTCACTTTTCACTTTTCACTTTTCACTTTTCACTTTTCACTTTTCACTCTTCACTCTTCACTCTTCTCCCTTAAATATCTCTAATCATCCACATAGTACAATTATAATGGCCGGTGTCTCCGAGGGGCTTTTCCAAAGATTTGAAGCCACTACGAGCGTAGAGTTTTCTTGCGCCTTCCATATATGGTAAGGTTTCAATATAGCATTGTTCAAATTTATTTGCTTTTCCAAATTTTAAGCAGGTATCCATCATTTGCGCGCCCAAACCTTTACCCCGTGCTTCAGGAAGAAAGTACATTTTTTGTAGTTCGCAGGTTTTTTCCTCCAGTCCGATTAGAGGAGCAATACCTGCGCCACCAATAATCTTTCCCTTTTCTTCTACCACAAAATAGGTCATTCTAGGCTGTTGATACGTGGCAAACATATCATCCAGGGCTTGGTCTTCATAGGCGGTACCAACTTTAGGAACGCCCATTTCTACTAAAACCGTTCTTACTACTTCGGCAACTTGTTGGTTGTCTTCTTTTTGAATTTCCCGTATTTTTAGTGCACTCATTCTTGGTAAATAATCCTATTTTAGTGCCGTGAATATACACGAAAAATATATAAAACGCTGTATTGAATTGGCCAAAAATGGCCTGGGAACCACCTATCCCAATCCGCTGGTAGGCAGCGTAATTGTTCATAAAGATAAAATTATTGGTGAGGGATGGCACAAAAAATCCGGTAATCCACACGCCGAAGTAAATGCGATAAATTCTGTTCAGGATAAAGCGCTTTTAACAAAATCTACCATCTATGTAAGCCTGGAACCCTGTAGCCATTTTGGAAAGACCCCACCCTGCAGTGACCTCATTATCGCCAAAGGCATTAAAAAAGTAGTGATTGGTACCGTAGACCCTTTTGCTGAAGTTGCGGGACGGGGCGTTAAAAAATTGATGGAAGCAGGTTGTGATGTCCAAATAGGAGTTTTAGAGAAAGAATGCCAGTACCTTAATAAGCGATTTTTCACTTTTCACCAAAAGAAGCGACCTTATATTATTTTAAAATGGGCACAGACGGCGGATAATTTTATCGCACCTAAAATTCAGGAGAAACGGGAACCGGTTTGGATTACCAATCAATATTCAAAACAACTAGTGCATAAATGGCGAAGTGAGGAACAAGCTATTTTAGTAGGCACCCATACAGCAATTGCCGATAACCCTAAATTAAACACCAGGCTTTGGAAAGGCGAAAATCCTGTTCGGGTGGTCATAGACAGGGAGTTAAAAATCCCGAAGGAATCTGCATTGTTTGATAGGAGTATAAAAACCATTGTGTTGACCGAAACTGCAGAAACATCAGCCCACAATAATTTAATATTTGAAAAGCTCGATTTTAAAAAACATCTTCCAAAACAAATTTGCGAAGTACTATACAGGCATAACTTACAATCCCTTATTATTGAAGGAGGAGCAAAAACACTTCAGACATTTATAAATTCAGATCTTTGGGATGAAGCCAGGGTTTTCTCTGGAATTTCAGAATTTTACGAAGGAATAAAAAGTCCAGAGTTTTCAGGAAAAATTATTTCAAAAACCAATCTGAAGCGAGACACATTAAAGATTTATAAAAATGATTAAAACCCTAATATTCGATTTTGGAGACGTATTTGTAAACCTGGATAAACCAGCTACGATGCGGGAAATGAATAAACATAAAATAGAAACGCTTTCAGAAAACTTATTGCAGGTAAATCAGCAATATGAAAAAGGACTTATCTCTTCAACAGCATTTGTAAAATCCTATCAAACTGAACATCCAGAGCTTCAAGAAAATCAGTTTAAAGATTCCTGGAATGCGATTTTAATAGATTTTCCTGAATACCGTTACCAGTTTTTAAAAAAGCTTTCCGAAGAACAAACTTACCGATTAATTCTATTAAGCAACACTAACGAAATTCATATAGACTGGATAAAAGATAATGTCCCGTTTTTTGAAGATTTTAAGGCTTGTTTTGACGCTTTCTATCTTTCTCACGAAATAAATTTTAGAAAACCCGATGCCGAAATCTATGAGTTTGTGTTACAGCAACATAATTTAGAACCCCAGGAATGTCTTTTTATAGATGATACTAAAGAAAACACCGAGGCTGCTAAAAATTTGGGGATTCATACCTGGAATATTGACCCAGCGCAGGAAGATGTTGTTGATTTATTTACCGCCAGAAAAGAATTATTTTGATCTATTTACTGCTTAGCATCCTCTCTTCCACGGTTATATTTGTGGTCTTTAGGCTCTACAAAAAATATGGCGTAAATACCCTCCAGGCAATTATTTTTAACTACTTCATTGCCTGTATCGTTGGGTTTTTCGGTTATATTGAAAGTATAGACGATTTAGTGAGAATACCTTCAGAATCCTGGTTTTTGGGCATCGTTTTTCTAGGCGCAATGTTTATAACTGTATTTAATCTTGCCGCGATCACTACCCAGCGTAGTGGACTTTCGGTTGTTTCGGTTGCTACCAAAATGTCGGTTGCCATCCCAGTTTTCTTCGGAATATTTATTTATAATGAAAGCCTGGGATTCCTAAAAATTACAGGAATTATTCTTGCCCTCGCCGCCGTGTATTTAAGTTCAATAAAAACAAAAAAAGGAATAAGCATAAAGAAAGAAAACCTCATATTTCCTTTACTGGTTTTTGTGGGCAGTGGTATTATTGACACCACGATAAATTATCTCGAAAATTTCTATGTTTCTGAAACCGATGTTGGACTTTTTTCTTCCAGTATCTTTGGAATCGCAGGAATAATTGGAACAAGCATTTTAATTGGCCAGGCATTTTTAGGTAAACTAAAAATCACCTGGAGAAACATTGCCGGTGGAATAGCGCTGGGAATTCCCAATTATTTTTCAATTTATTTTTTAGTTATGGCGCTACGATCTCCGGGATTTGAAAATTCAGTGATTTTCACTTTAAACCATGTTGGAATTGTTTTGGCTTCTACAGTGCTGGGTATTGTGCTTTTTAAAGAAGTACTGCTAAAGAAAAACTGGATTGGTATTGCGCTTGCCGTAATAAGCATTATCCTGGTGGCGAGTAGTCAATAATTTTATCGAGAAAAGGATCTCACAGGTTTCAAAAACCTGTAAGGTCTAAAAGTAAGTTACAATGAAAGATACCTATAAAACCATAACCAAAGCTTCTCCAGAAGTCTTATTTAAAGACAGGAATTCAAAATTCTTCGGCTATGCATTTCCGGTTAAAACAGAAGAGGAAGCTAATCTTCATTTAGAAGAATTAAAATCGAAACACCATAAAGCCCGGCACTGGTGTTATGCCTGGCAGTTTGGGAAATCTGATTTTCAATATCGCGCTAACGATGATGGAGAACCTTCCAACTCTGCAGGAATGCCCATTTATGGCCAAATCCAATCTTTTGAGGTTACTAATATTCTAATTGTTGTGGTTAGGTATTTTGGCGGTGTAAAACTTGGGGTGGGCGGACTTATAAACGCCTATAAGACCGCAGCACAAATGGCCCTGGAAGAAGCCAATATCGTTAAAAGAACCATAGACGAACTTTTTGAGATTAGTTTCGATTATCCTGAAATGAATATCGTGATGCGATTAATAAAAGAAAACAACCTTAATATTATTGAACAAAAACTGGAGCTGGATTGTAAGATATATATTTCCGTAAGGAAAAAAGATGCGAAAGCAATTTTTGAGAAGTTTGATTCAACATATAAAATAGAAATTAAGCACCTTGAGGATTGAACGATATGTAAAATACTTGAAGAAATTCAAAGATACATACCGTTAAGTTTAACTTAGTTCAGACTTTTCCCCGAATCAACTTCGAGATCTTAATCTGAAATAATTTTACTCAGCTTAGATCCTGAAACAAGTTCAGGATGACGGAAAGGTTTAAGAAGATAAAATCTCACATCTACTTCAACTTATCTAAGATATACTTTGGGCAGCGAATTGATTTTTTGGTTTTAGCATCCATAAAAACGAGAATAGTAGACCCCGTTGTGAGCAATTCTTTATTTTGATTATAAATTAAGTATTCAAAAGTAATCTTAACCGATGGAAGTTCTTTCAATTTCACTTCAATTTCAAGGTCATCTTCAAAAACCGCCGGTTTTAAAAACTTTGTATTAAGTTCATAAACGGGAAGCATCACTCCAGTTTCTTCCATTGTTTTATAAGAGACACCTAATGACAGGAGCCAATCCAGGCGGGCTATTTCAAAGTATTGTGCATAATTCCCGTGGTGTACCACACCCATTTGATCGGTTTCCGCATAGCGGACTTTAACATAAGAGACATGACTTTTCATACTGAATTTAACAGGTAATGTGAATGAGGTTTTGTAATTTCATAAGCGGAATTAAGTATGCGTAAATTTTTCTTAAAAGTCAACCCCAAATGGGTTTTTTTATTAGATAATTTGTTCACATATTTGTTCCACTCAAGTTAATAGACCCCTATATCTTTTAACTGCTTATAAACCACTACTAACCTAAAATAATACAACACAAAGCATGTCAAAAACTGCGCAATCAGTTTGGAATAGCTGTCTGGCTTTTATCAAAGATAACATTACTCCACAGGCATATAAAACGTGGTTTGAACCTATACAAGCAGTAAAACTTACAGACTGTGCTCTTAGCATACAGGTTCCCTCAAAGTTTTTTTACGAGTGGTTAGAAGAACACTACGTAAAGCTTTTAAAAGTTTCGCTTACAAAAGAGCTTGGAGAAAAAGCAAAATTGGTCTATGTGATCAAAATGGAAAACACCTATGGAAACAAAATGCCGTTTACCGAGAAGATTCCAAGTACACAACGCAGCAACATGGCTTCCCAGGAAGTAGATGTACCTATAAAGAATAAAAATCCCGAATTAAAAAACCCTTTTATAATTCCGGGAATTAGAAATGTGAAAATTGAATCTCAACTAAACCCGAGCTACAATTTTGAGAATTTTCTGGAAGGAGATTCCAACCGACTTGCAAGATCGGCTGGATTAGCCGTGGCTAATAAACCAGGAGGAACTTCATTTAATCCGCTGCTTATTTTTGGCGGGGTAGGATTGGGAAAAACTCATTTAGCTCACGCGATTGGAGTTGAGATTAAAGATAAATATCCAGAAAAGACTGTTTTATATATTTCTGCCGAAAAATTTACCCAGCAATATATAGAATCTGTCAAGAAAAATAATAGGAATGATTTTATTCATTTTTATCAAATTATTGACGTTTTAATCGTTGATGACATCCAATTACTTTCGGGGAAAGCGGGAACTCAAGATGTGTTTTTCCATATTTTTAATCATTTACACCAAAACGGAAAACAGGTTATATTAACGAGTGATAAGGCACCGGTAGACATGCAAGATATTGAACAACGCTTGCTTTCCAGATTTAAATGGGGACTTTCAGCCGAATTGCAACATCCCGATTTTGAAACCAGGATTTCTATTATTAAAAACAAACTTTATCGAGATGGCGTAGAGATGCCAGAAGAGATTGTTGAGTTTCTAGCCAATAATATTAAAACAAATATTCGCGAACTCGAAGGCGCAATCATTTCGCTTATCGCCCACTCTTCTTTCAACAAAAAAGATATTACACTAGAACTTGCTAAAAAGATCGTAGACAACTACGTAAAAAACACCAAACGCGAAGTTTCTATAGATTATATCCAGAAAGTGGTGAGTGATTATTTCCAGATGGATGTACAGACTTTGCAGTCTAAAACACGAAAAAGACATATTGTACAGGCAAGACAGCTTGCTATGTTTTTTGCTAAAAAGTTTACCAAAGCATCATTGGCTAGTATTGGTTCACAAATTGGAAAACGTGATCACGCCACCGTTTTACATGCCTGCAAAACTGTAGACAATTTATCTACAACCGATAAACAATTCAAGAAATTTGTTGAAGATCTTAATAAGAAACTTACCATATAAAAACATTTTATGAAAACTAAGGTATTAATGGTGTGTCTTGGCAATATTTGCAGATCACCGCTTGCCGAGGGAATTTTAAAATCTAAAGTTGATGAATCTCAGGTTTTCGTAGACTCAGCCGGCACGGGAAATTACCATATAGACGATGCTCCCGATCCTCGGTCTATTGCCATAGCAAAAAAGAACAATTTGGACATCACTTACCAGCGCGGAAGACAATTCCAGGCTGAGGATTTTGATAAATTTGATCGCATTTATGTGATGGACAATCAAAATTTTAAAGATGTAATCTCACTTGCCAGAAACGACGATGATCGCGCTAAAGTCCAACTGATTTTAGATGAAATTTTCCCTGCGGAAAACGTAGATGTCCCAGACCCGTATTATGGCGGAGACCACGGATTTGAAAACGTATACCAAATGCTTGATGAGGCTTGCGATAAAATAGCAAACCAACTAAAGGAAGAAAACAAAGCATAATGGCAGACTTTAAATATTCCGGTAAACTTTATCTTATTCCCACCACTATGGGAGCGGCAAATCCTATGCAGGTTTTACCAATACAGGTTAAAGAAATTATGGAAAACCTGGATATTTATATTGTCGAAAACGAAAAAACAGCCCGCCGACATATAAAACAACTACTTTCGGAGAAACAGCAATCTATTTTAAAGTTTTTCAGCTTAAATAAATTTACTGAAGCTACTGAAATCCCTTACTTTTTAAACGACTGTAAAGATGGAAAAGACGTAGGTTTATTAAGCGAAGCCGGTTGCCCCGGTGTTGCAGATCCGGGCGCTGAAATTGTAAAAATTGCTCACCAGGAAGGTATACAGGTAATTCCATTAGTTGGGCCTTCTTCAATTCTACTGGCAATGATGGGCAGCGGAATGAACGGACAGCGTTTCACCTTTAATGGCTACTTACCTATAGATAAAAAAGAGAGGAAAAAAGAAATTAAAGATTTAGAGCGACTTTCTTCAGAAAAACAGGAAGCTCAAATTTTTATTGAAACTCCTTACCGAAATAATAAGTTACTGGAAGATTTTTTACAACTTTTACATCCAACTACCAGGCTTTGCGTAGCTTGTGATCTTACACTGCCTACAGAATATATAGCAACCAAACCAGTTTCAGAATGGAGTAAAACAAAAACAGACCTCCATAAGAGGCCTGCTATTTTTATATTTCAGAAAGAAATCTAAGCTCTATAAGCTTTTATATTTACTCTCGGATTTTTCTCCGGCTGCACAAAAGAGGTATCGTAGCCACCAAATTTCTTCATATAATTTCTTATTGAGGTTCCAAAGGCATCGCTAAAAGACTGCGCGCCCCAACTTCTCAAGTATTTTTTAACACTTCCAGGACCAGCGAGATGGGCAGCGGCAATAATACCAGATTCGGTAACTTTCACCCCATTGATCACTTTGCCTTCAAAACGAGCAATATCACGAATTAAGATCCACTTGTTTCTGGAAGCATTCGTGTAAAAGGCAGCCTCCTGTAGTTCTGGTGAATTTAGGAACTCTGCACCATTGTAAATACCTAGTAACTCCAGGGTACCAATACCAAACTGATATTTCCCCATGTAGCCAAACTCATTAATAGTTTGATAGTTTCCTCGGGATTCTTTAAAACCTAAGGCTTCTTTAAAACCATCATAGGACTTTCCTAGTTTAGGCAAAGGCCTTTTAAAATTTAGATCTTTCACTAATTCGTCTTCCTCTAAAAGGTTCACGGTATAGTTTAGATCAAGATTGGAAGTTGAATATCCTTCAATTTCCAGATTTGCTGCTTCTCTAGTTGAAAAACTGAAAAACATTGAGCCTGCAAAAACAGGCAAGATTGAAAATTTTGCAATTTTCCTTCTCATTACATTTTGTTTCTGAAAGGTTAATGGCTTTAGTCAAATATTAAACTAATGCCCCTTTCAATTTCGCGGTGCAAATGTACAACAAATTTTAAAAATCTGAAGAACAAGCTGTTAAGTAAATTATAAAGTTTGATTTTAGCTTAACAGCTCAATAAGAAACCACTATTCAAGACGTTAGAGATTGTATAACAACCTGGAGATAAAAACTTTTTTATCTTTTTACTCCCTGTTTATTAATCCAACGCACATATTCCTGCTTATTTCGGTTATGTTGCGCCAAATTTTTTGCGAATTTATGGTAGCCAAAATTCTTCACATCGGCTACAAAATAAAAATAATCATGATCCTGATAATTAAGCACTGCTTTTATGGAAGAGATATCTGGCATAAAAATAGGGCCGGGAGGTATTTCTTTATACATATAAGTATTGTACGGGGAATCTATTTTTAAATCTTTATACAGCACCCTTTTTATAATGGTATCCCATTTCTGGGTTTTATTTTTAAGTGCATAGATTACAGTAGGATCTGCATCTAACTTCCAGCCGTTTTTATGCCGGTTCATATAAACCCCAGCTACTTTTGGGCGCTCATCTACTTTGGCTGTCTCTTTTTGCACTATTGAAGCCAAAGTGGAAACTTCTTTAGGATTCAATCCAATTTCTTCGGCTTTCTTTCTTTTTTCTTCGGTCCAGAAACGTTCATATTCACGTTTCATTCTACTTCTAAATTCCTCAGCTGAAGTATTCCAATATAATTCATATTGATTGGGAATATACATCGCTAAAGCTTCCGCCTGCGTAAAATCGTTTTCAGCTAAAAAGTCTTCATCCTTAAAAGCTTTAATCAATGAAGTGCTATCTGCTTCAATCTGCGAGGCAATTCTGCCGGCAAGATTCTCAAGACGCTCCTGATTATTAAAGGTAAGTCTTACCGGTACATTTCCACGTCTCAAAGCATTTACCAATTCATTATTATTCATTCCGGGTTTAATGTCAAACCTCCCCGCTTTGATATTTGAAGCATAGCCTTTTTTCCGGGCTATAAGATCAAAAGATTCCATATCTTCAACATAAGGCTGAAGGCTGTCTATCACCGTTTGATAATCTGCACCGGTGGGCACATAAATCATTTTTTCTTCCGAAAAGCTAGTATTTGCTGAGAATATACTGGTATAAATATAATAACTAAAAACAGAAAGACCTATAAGTCCAAGAATGGCAATAGCCAGGAGAATTTTTTTAATGTACATTATTTATTGATCAATTGATATAGAATTTCGTCTTTAAACTGGCCTTGAACATAAGTCCAATCTTTTTTCACCCCAACTCTCTGGAACCCGAGATTTTCAAAAAGCTTTACGCTGGTTTCGTTTCCCTGTGTAACATTCGCATAAACCTGGTGTATGGCAAGATGCGTAAAACAATAATTACAAATAAGTTTAAGCGCTTCTGCGCCGTAGCCTTTCCCTCGTTCTGCTACATCTGCTATTAGAATACCAAGTGCCGCACGGCGATCTTTAGGCTCAAAATCAAAGATATCTATAAGCCCCACTTCTTTATCCTTTAGATTACATATTACGAGGCGCAGCTGTTTTATATCATAAATATCCCGATGCGCATTTTCCAGGTATTGTTTAATCACAAAACGAGAATAAGGAGTTTGTGTAGCACTAACTTCCCAAAATTCTTCGGTATTCTCCACAGTGTGAACAAAATCGAGATCTTCGGGCTCCAGGGCTCTTAGATAAACCTTATCTCCTTTTAAGCTTAGCATATTATTTCACCTTTAAAAACCTGTTCTGCCGGGCCGGTTAACCAAACATCAGTATAGGCTTCACTTTCCTTTTTAAAAGAAACCGATAATTCACCACCCGGAACAATAAGTTTTACAGAATTACCATTTGCTTTACCGGATGCGTGTGCTGCCAAAGCGACTGCGGTTACACCGGTACCACAGGAAAGCGTTTCGTCTTCCACCCCCCTTTCGTAAGTTCTTACCAAAAAAGTATTATTCTCCTGCATATCTACAAAATTCACATTGGCACCACCGCTGCTAGCATAAGCATCAGAATACCGAATTTCTGCACCTTCTTTTTTTACATCAAGATTAGCTACATTTTTTGTAAATACCACGTGGTGTGGTGAGCCTGTGTCTAGAAAGGCTGTATTTCCCAAGTGCTTTATTTCAGTAAGGTTTTGCATTTGCAAGCTTACCTCATGTCCAGTAATAGTTGCCTTATGAGGGCCATCTACAGCAGTAAAAGTCGCTTCGTTTTCAATAATTCCCAAAAACTTTGCAAAAGCGACTAAACAACGCCCGCCATTACCACACATGCTACTTTCGTTTCCATCGGCATTAAAATAGACCATTTTAAAATCGTCTTCAGCTACTTCAGGGTTTTCTAAAAGTATCAATCCATCGCCTCCAATGCCAAATTTTCGGTCACAAAGTTGCTTAATTAATTTGGTATTGTTTTTGGATAATAGTTGTTGACGGTTATCAATCATCACAAAATCGTTTCCCGTACCTTGATATTTATAAAATGGAATTTTCATTACTTAAATTTTAAGGGTTACAAAGATACTATAAAATACAAGATTTCCCGGGGTGTTAAATGGCCGTTAAAGTTAAAAACACCAAATACTAATATTATAATTTTAAAGTTGAATTATATAAAAATACGTCTTACAAAATGAAAAATCTATCAAAACTACTTCTCGTTTCCATCCTTGGAGGCGCCTTGACCTTAGGGAGTTATAAAATATTTTTCGAGGAAGAAATTCCGGCAGGCTTACCACCGGTTTCTAATACTGCCGCTGAAGCAATCCCGGCGAATTATTCGGGAAATATTTACGGCACGAATGCCGATTTTACTGAAGCCGCAGAAAATACCGTTAATGGTGTAGTTCACGTTAAAAATGTGGCGGTTTTTAAAGGCCCACGAACAATGAGAGACCTTATTTATGGTAATCATAGCGGCGGAAAAGCGCTTCAGGGAGCAGGTTCTGGAGTTATAATTTCACCCGATGGTTATATAGTAACGAACAACCACGTAATTAAGGAAGCAAATGAGGTTGAAGTTACCTTGAACAATAATAAAACCTACAAAGCTGAAATTATTGGTACCGATGAAACTTCAGATATCGCTTTATTAAAAATTGATGCTGAAGGTTTGGATTATATTCCATTTGGGGATTCTGACAATGTGAAACTCGGTGAATGGGTTTTAGCGGTTGGAAATCCGTTTAATCTAAAATCTACCGTTACTGCAGGAATTATAAGTGCTACGGCAAGAGATCTAAATACTTACGATGCCACTCCTCAGTCTTTTATCCAAACTGATGCAGCCATAAACCCGGGAAATAGCGGTGGTGCTTTGGTGAATATTAATGGCGAATTAGTAGGAATTAATACCGCCATCACTTCTCAAACCGGTAGTTATGTAGGTTATGCTTTTGCAGTGCCCTCCAACAACACCAGGAAAATCGTAGAAGATATTATGGAATATGGTGATGTCCAAAAGGGAATTCTAGGTATTAAAGGAGGTAGTGTTAACCAACGTGCCATTGAAGAATTAAACCTACAAACTTCCCAGGGAGTTTTGGTAGCTGAAGTCACTAGTGGAAGCGGAGCAGAAAAAGCAGGATTGCAAGAGGGCGATATTATCAAGAAAATAGATGATATTAATATCACAAAATTCTCAGATCTTACCGGGTACATTTACACCAAAAGGCCAGACGACGAAGTTGAAGTTACTTTTTTAAGAAAAGGTAATGAAAGACAGGCCATCGTAAAACTTAGTAAATTTGAAACCTATGTTATTTCACCTATTAAAATTGAAGTCGCCAATGCTACTGATGAAGATTTGCAAGCTCTAAATGTTGAGCATGGTGTAAAAATTCATCGAACATTATCCCCAAAATTACCCGCTTCAGAATTAGTAGGAACCATTATTACTGCAATTGACAACAAACGAGTTTCTAATGTTGGTGATGTAGAGCGAATTTTTAGAAGTAAAAATCCTTCAGAAGAAATAATTATTAGCATCGTTGATAAAAATGGCCAAAAACAGCGGATGGTTTGGCGATAACACCCAAGCATTAGAGTCAATGAAAACTCCCTTTTTTAAGAGGGAGTTTTTTATGCCAAATTCTCTTTACGAAAACGTTTGAAATATATACTTTTGCGCCATTATTAAAACAATACAAACCACACATGAACTTTAATAAAGTTTACGAAAAAGAGCTTTCTTTTCAGGCAAACCGGCGCAAAGCGACCGTAGAATTCATTAACATCATTAGCGATCTTTGGTACGATAAGTCCATAGAACTCGTAATTTTTAGAAATCAATTGCTCAATAGAAATGTGAGCGATATTCTTAACCTTCACGAATATGCGGGTGAATTTGTACAAAAACCTATTTCAATTTTTGATTCGGTAGAAATTGCAAAAGCCATCCAGGATATGGATCTACCACCTGCTAAACTGGATATTGGTAAATTAACTTATGAATATCATTTAGAAGACCAGGGACATCTTAATGCTATGGCTTTTGTTTCAGATAAATTAAAGGATGCTAAAAAATACGATAAAATAGTGCCAAAAGATGTGGTGCTTTATGGTTTTGGACGTATCGGCCGTTTAGTGGCCAGAGAACTTATGGCAAGAACCGGTAAAGGTAGTCAGTTAAGATTACGTGCTATTGTAACCCGTGGTGCGGTAGATAGAACTGTACTGGAAAAACGTGCTTCTTTATTAAAAAATGATTCAGTCCACGGAGATTTTTCAGGAACTGTAAGTATAGATGAAGAAAATAATGCGCTCATTATAAATGGTACTACCGTAAATATAATTTCCGCAGATAAACCTGAGGATATCGATTATACAAAATTCGGGATAAATAAAGCTTTAATTATAGATAACACCGGCGCTTTTCGAGACAAAGAAGCACTAAGCAGGCACCTAAAAGCAAAAGGAGCGGCAAAGGTTTTACTTTCTGCACCTGGCAAAGGCGTCCCTAATATTGTTCATGGGGTAAATCATAAAGAATATAACCCTGATAAAATTTCAATATTTTCTGCAGCTTCTTGTACCACCAACGCCATCACTCCTGTTTTAAAAGCCGTTCAGGACACGCTAGGCGTTGTTCACGGGCATTTAGAAACTATTCATGCCTACACCAACGACCAAAACCTGGTAGACAATATGCACAGCAAATACCGCAGGGGTCGTGCTGCTGCGCTCAATATGGTTATTACCGAAACCGGTGCCGGAAAAGCCGTTGCCAAGGCTTTACCTGTTTTTGAAGGTAAATTAACATCTAATGCAATTAGAGTTCCTGTACCTAACGGTTCTCTAGCTATTTTGAATCTTGAGGTTGAAGCCAACACCAGTGTAGATGGATTAAACAATATTTTAAAGAAATATGCCCTGGAAGGTTCACTTGTAGAACAGATTAAATACTCTTTAAACAATGAGTTGGTATCGTCTGACATTGTAGGCTCTAACGCTCCTGCAATTTATGATAGCAAAGCGACTATAGTTTCGGGAGACGGGAAGAACGTGGTTCTTTATATTTGGTACGATAATGAATACGGCTACAGTCATCAGTTAATAAGGCTGGCAAAGTATATTGCAAAAGTTAGAAGATTCACTTATTATTAATATTTCATAATAAGATAAAATACCGGAAAACCCACCTAAATTTGGTGGGTTTTTTATTCGAAATACTTTACATTTGCGCGCTCAAATTATTAATTTAAAGGAATTTATAAAAATAAGCTTCAAATTAGGTAAGTCTTTTACAATAAGTAAAAAAAGAAGGCGTTCAAGCATATAAATTCCAACCAGAAAAACCCCAAATGATGCGTAAAATTATTTTTTCAAGTTTACTTTTTATATTATCAGTTAATGTTTTAACCGCTCAAGATTCATTAGCCACTTCTAATTTTATTGAAGATGAATTTGACAACCTTATCGAGTCTTCAAATAATTACCAGGGCTACAAAGTAGTAGATTATGATGCTTTAATTGAATTACGGGACAATACCAAACGCCACGTACAGGAATTAAAGAACGAGCTTCAGGAAGAACAAAGCACTATAGCTAGCCAAAATGAAGAAATTGAAAACCTCAAAAATCAGTTAGCAGAAACCCAGGAAGATCTAAAACGTGTAAACGAAGAAAAAGATGCCATAAAATTTCTTGGCATGCCTTTTAGCAAAGGAAGTTATATGGCAATGATGTGGGGAATAGTTGGATTTCTAATTCTAGCGCTTCTTTTCTTTATTTATAAGTTTAAGAATTCTAATGCTACAACTAAAGAAGCAAGGCACAGATTAAACGAGACCGAAAAGGAATTTGACGCTTATCGCGCTAAAGCTTTGGAGAAGGAACAACGTTTAGGTCGTATGCTCCAGGATGAGAAAAACAAAGCCAAAGAATAATTCTTCTTCAGCTTAAATTTTAATCCCTCCAGAGGGTTTAATTTGTCGAGACTTGCCTCGCTTTTTAAGAAGTATTTTACGATTCATACCTCGTGAGGCTTGCCCCGAGGTTTTTGATTTAGCATCTTTACATTTTATAAGAAAATATGCGCATAGATATTATTACCGTAGTCCCAGATTTACTTAAAAGTCCTTTTGATGCTTCTATACTAAAAAGAGCCATAGAAAACGGCCACGTAGAAATTCATCTGCATAATTTAAGAGATTATGTAACCGATAATTATAAGCAAATTGACGACTATCAATTTGGCGGAGGCGCCGGGATGGTAATGATGGTAGAGCCAATAGACAAGTGCATCTCAGATCTTAAGAGTCAGCGTGATTATGATGAAGTAATTTATATGAGCCCGGATGGAGACCGTTTTAATCAAAAAACTGCGAATGCACTTTCCCTTAAGGAAAATATAATTATTCTCTGCGGACATTATAAAGGAGTAGATCAAAGAGTACGTGATCATTTTATCACCAAAGAAATTTCTATTGGTGATTATGTGCTTTCTGGGGGAGAACTTGGCGCTGCTGTGGTTTGTGATGCTATCATTAGGCTAATTCCCGGTGTTTTAGGCAATGAGACTTCAGCGTTAACCGATTCTTTTCAGGATAATCTGCTCGCTCCCCCGGTTTATACAAGACCTGCGGAATATAAGGGGTGGAAAGTACCGGAAATATTAACTTCGGGTAATTTTCCGAAGATAGAAGCCTGGCGGGAAGAAAAAGCCTGGGAAAGAACCAGGCGCTTAAGGCCTGATCTTTTGGATGAAACAGAAAAATAATTGCAATTTCACAATTGCATTATAAATTAAAATTAATACTTTTGCACTCGTTCTAAAATAACCTCTGGCGAGATCCGTGTATGTTGTTTTGGATTTTACATTAAATAATAAATTATGGAATCGTTAATTAAGTACGTACAAGACGAATTCGTTGAAAGAAAAGATTTACCTCAATTTTCTGCAGGTGATACCATTACTGTGTATTACGAAATTAGAGAGGGTCAAAAAACCCGTACCCAGTTTTTTAAAGGGGTAGTAATTCAGAAAAGAGGAAGTGGTTCTTCGCAAACATTTACCATTAGAAAAATGAGTGGTACTGTAGGTGTTGAAAGAATTTTTCCTTTAAACCTTCCTGCAATTCAAAAAATTGAATTGAACAAACGAGGAAAAGTAAGAAGAGCTCGTATTTATTACTTTAGAGAACTTACCGGGAAAAAAGCCCGTATTAAGGAAGCTAAAAGATAAGATACATTTTATTGAACTTATAGAAAGCCCCGAAATTTCGGGGCTTTTTTTATACATAATTTTTCATAAAAAGATTCATGTAACAACTCCATATTTTACTTTTCACAACACTTATAACTCATAACAATAAATACTTAACTCATTTGACATATTTATTAAAAATATTTTACTAATATTTTGTTAACTATATGTAATTACGTAATTTCAAGCTCATTGAAAAAACTAAAACATATATTATGAAAAAAACCACTATTCAATTAGGGAAAACATTACTCTGTGTTTTCTTTTTTGGAGCTGTATTTGGTTCCTGTGAAAAAGAAGAAAATTTACCTAACAATGATGAAATGGAATCTTCCGAATTAAAAGAACCTCCATTTAAAAATTACATGGTCATCACTGAATCAAGCGATTTAACAAAAAGTGTTGAAAGCGCTCTTAAAACCAGCGGAGGAGAGATCGTAAGTTCAATTCCTGAAATTGGAATTTCCATTGTAAATTCAAAAGATTCAAATTTCATTCAGAACACCATGAAGAACAGAAACGTTACTTCTGTTGTTCCAGATTATGAAATAGCCTGGATACCTACTTCTGAAAATATAGAAGCTAACCTTCCGGAAGCCACACCAAGTATTGGAAGTACAGAACCTTATTATTTCTACGATTATCTTTGGGGATTAGAGGCTATTGACGCTCCTGAAGCCTGGAATGCAGGTTTTACAGGTAGTGGCGCAAGTGTATTTGTGCTTGACTCGGGTATAGATGCTGAACATGTGGAACTAGCTCCAAATTTGAACACTTCACTTTCAGCTTCATTTATACCTGGAGAAGATTGGAATATTTTAGACAGCACCCCTTTTGATAATCACGGAACTCATGTAGCAGGAACCATAGCTGCTGCTCAAAATGGATTGGGTCTTATTGGTGTTGCTCCAAAAGCCGAACTTGTTGCCGTAAAGGTGCTTTCTGAATTTACCGGTAATGGTCCTTTTAGCTCTATTAATGCAGGTATTGTTTATGCAGGTGCTAACCAAGCTGACGTAATAAACATGAGTTTAGGCGCTACCCTAAATAAAAATGGCAAATTGATTGATGCCAATGGTGTACCTTACAAAATTCCGGGTAAATATATTATGGAAATTGTAAATGCACAACAAAGAGCAATAGATTATGCTGCTAAGCAAGGCAGTACGATAATCGCTTCGGCAGGTAATGATGGAGTTAATTATGATGGGAATTCTGCGTATATTAAACTACCCGGCGGACTAAATAATGTGATAACCGTATCTGCCACGGCACCTGAAGGTTACGATTGGACTGCAGATTATACAAATTTTGATATTCCATCAAGTTATACTACACATGGAAAATCTTTAGTAGATATCGCTGCACCCGGAGGCGATTTTGATGTTGCTCTTGAAGATATGATTCTAAGCACCGGTAATAATAACGGCTTATATTGGAGTGCAGGTACAAGTATGGCGGCCCCACATGTTTCAGGCGTTGCTGCTTTGATCATTGCTAAAAATGGTGGTGAAATGCTTCCAAAAGAAGTTGCTAAACAAATTGAGAAGACAGCCGATAAGGTTGACGGAAACGGCCAAAGCTTATTTTTTGGAAAAGGAAGAATAAATGCCTACCGTGCTGTGACAGAATAGAAAGATTCAAAAACATTAAAAGCCCCGAAAATTCGGGGCTTTTTTTATGCTTAAAAGAAATAAAAACAGATCGTAACTTACTACCCAACAAAGTGTTAAATATCTTGCACAAACTTGTATTTGGTTGTATATTTAGTATAGGAATTAGTTGAAGAAAGAATGACAAAAGGATTTCTTAAGCAATAAGTTCTTAGTAAAGATTAAAAACCTTTACATACGGTTTTTATCTTCTATATAACGCTCATTTTTTGCCAGGTCAAAAGAAGTTTGAAGGATAAAAGCCTTTAGATTCAGAAATATAACTTTATTAAGTTTTTATTTTTGAGTCATTGAAATAATATACACCGGGATTTTTCCCTTAAAGAATTTCGAAAATTCAGTGAGCATATATTATTTCAGTTGAAGCCATTTCATTTTAGCAAATAAGATGAAATGGCTTTTTTATGCCCTTTAAATAACAATTAACAAGCTTTCATGTTGCTTCAGCTATGATAAAAGCTTGAAAAATATTATATTGCACAGCGCTCGAACGCCCAGTAAAAATTGGGCGTTCAGTCAGTTTAGACTATTCATAATTAATTAGCTATAAAAATCACATAATGACACAGATTGGAAAGATAATTTATACAAAAACAGATGAAGCTCCGGCTTTAGCTACTTATTCATTTTATCCCATTGTTAAATCTTACACGAAGGCGGCCAATGTAGGAATGGAAACTAAAGATATTTCCCTCGCTGGAAGAATTTTATCTCAGTTTCCCCAATATCTTTCAGAAGATCAAAAAGTAAGCGACGATTTAGCTGAACTTGGAGAGTTAGCCAAAAAACCTGAGGCTAATATCATTAAATTACCAAATATCAGTGCATCTGTTCCTCAGCTTAAAGCGGCTATTAAGGAACTTCAGGAAAAAGGATATAAATTACCTAATTATCCAGACGAACCTGCTAATGATGATGAGCAGAAAATCCAGGCTACTTACGATAAAGTAAAAGGCAGTGCCGTAAATCCAGTGCTTCGAGAAGGAAATTCTGATAGACGCGCGCCTAAAGCCGTAAAGAATTTCGCTAAAAAACATCCGCATTCTATGGGCAAATGGAGTTCAGACTCCAAATCTCATGTGGCGACTATGAACAGTGGAGATTTTAAAGCCAATGAAAAATCGTTAACCCTTAGCGAAGAAACCAATGTAAAAATTGAATTTGCTTCAAAAAGCGGAAATAAAAAGGTACTTAAAGATAATTTGCACCTACTTAAAGGTGAAGTTATTGATGCCAGCCTAATGAGTAAAAATGCCCTTTTAAAATTTCTTAGAGAGCAGGTAAAAGATGCTAAAGAAAAAGGTGTGCTATTTTCACTGCATATGAAGGCTACAATGATGAAGGTTTCTGACCCCATTATTTTTGGTCATGCAGTTAAAGTATTTTTTGAAGATGTTTTCAATAAATATGGAGAAGAAATTAAAAATGCCGGTGGAGATCCAAACAGCGGATTGGGAGATATCTTAAATGCTATTGAAAAACTTCCTGCCGATAAAAAAGCAGAAATAGAGTCTAAAATTAAAGCTGATCTTGAACAGGGACCAGATTTAGCGATGGTGAATTCTGATAAAGGAATTACCAACCTTCACGTACCAAGTGATGTTATTATTGATGCTTCTATGCCTGCAATGATTAGAACTTCAGGACAAATGTGGAATAAAAATAACGAAACTCAGGATACCAAAGCGGTAATTCCAGATAGTAGTTATGCGCCACTTTACCAGGAAACTATTGAATTCTGCCAAAAACATGGTGCCTTTGATCCTACTACTATGGGAACTGTTCCAAACGTAGGCTTAATGGCTCAAAAAGCTGAAGAATATGGTTCACACGATAAGACTTTTGAAATTCCTGCTGCCGGAACTGTTCGTGTAATTGATGAAAGTGGAAAAACTTTAACAGAGCATGAAGTTGAAGAAGGTGATATCTGGAGAATGTGCCAGGTTAAGGATGCTCCGGTACAGGATTGGATTAAATTAGCAGTTAATAGAGGAAAAGCAACAGGATGGCCAGCTATTTTCTGGTTAGATGAGAACCGCGCTCACGATGCTGAGCTTATCAAAAAAGTAAATCAATATTTACCAGATCACGATACTGAAGGCGTAGATATCAAAATAATGTCAGTTGCTGAAGCTACTAAATACACTTTAGAACGAGTAAAAGCCGGAAAAGACACGATCTCTGTTACAGGAAACGTATTAAGAGATTATCTAACCGATCTTTTCCCAATTTTAGAAGTAGGTACCAGTGCGAAAATGCTTTCTATTGTTCCTCTTATGAACGGTGGTGGTTTATTTGAAACCGGTGCCGGAGGATCTGCTCCTAAACATGTGCAACAATTCCTTCAAGAAGGTCACTTACGTTGGGATTCTCTTGGAGAATTTCTTGCGCTGGCTGCTTCTCTGGAACATTTAGGTGAAAAATATGACAATAAAAAGGCACTTGTTCTTTCTGAAGCTTTAGATAACGCCACCAATAAATTTTTAGAGAATAGTAAATCTCCGTCTAGAAAAGTTAACGAACTGGATAACCGTGGTAGTCATTTTTATCTCGCTTTATATTGGGCTCAAGCTTTGGCAGCCCAGGATAAAGACGCTGATTTAAAAGAGCATTTCAAAAATGTTGCTTCTAAATTAGAAGAAAATGAAGAGCAAATCAATAAAGAGCTAATAGATGCTCAGGGATCTTCAGTAAATATTGGAGGTTATTATAAACCTGAAGAAGAGCTTACTTCTAAGGCCATGAGACCTAGCCAGCTTTTAAATGATATTTTAGGATAATTAAGTTCTAAATTAATGTTATAAAAAAAGCCGTTTCAAATTGAAACGGCTTTTTTTATAACATTAATCTTACTTCAACAATTCTTAATAATTGTATTAAGTTTTTAAATAATAAGCTTCTACACTATATTTACTTAAAAAATTGAAATTCTCCCTTCCTTCTTCCCTTATATTAGTTTTCCTGTTTATCAGTTTGAGTTTAAATGCACAAGAAACTTACTCTTTAAAAGGAACTATTACCAATGCCTCCAGTAATGAAACCTTAATAGGGGTGAATATTATAATCCCCGAAGAAAATAAAGGCGTGGTGACCAACGAATATGGTTTCTATTCTATAAAATTACCCGAAGGCACTTATACTGTGGAAATCTCATATTTGGGTTTTCAAAGCCTCAGGGAAACAATTACCATAAATGGAGACACCACATTTAATACTGCACTAACTGAAGGTTCAGAGAGTTTAGACGAAGTAGTTATCCAATCTAATAACGAAGGATTCAATATTAAGAGTTCGGAAATGAGCGTTAATAAACTTTCCATAAATACCATTCAAAAACTGCCGGTAGTTTTTGGAGAAGTAGATATTATAAAGTCACTCTTATTATTGCCGGGTGTGTCTAATGCCGGGGAAGGAGCTTCAGGATTTAATGTTCGTGGTGGAGCGGTAGATCAAAATCTTATTTTACTTGATGAAGCTACTATTTTTAATTCCTCGCACCTCTTTGGATTCTTTTCGGTTTTTAATCCAGATGCAATTAAAGATCTAAAATTATACAAAGGGGGGATTCCTGCCAAATATGGCGGCAGGGTTTCTTCGGTTTTAGATATTTATCAGCGTGATGGCAATAGTAAAGAATTTGAGGCCCAGGGTGGGATTGGCGTTATTTCCAGCCGATTACTTGCCGAAGGACCCATTGTAAAAGATAAAGGCTCTTTTCTTGTGGGAGGCCGAAGTTCATATGCCCATCTATTTCTAAAATTGGCCGACAACCCAAATTCAGCTTATTTCTATGATCTGAATACAAAACTGACTTATTCCCTGAATGATGATAATAAATTACTGTTTTCAGGTTATTTTGGTCGGGATGTTTTTGATATTAATCAGAATTTTATAAACACCTACGGAAATTCGGTTTTTAACCTTAGATGGAACCATTTAGTTTCCGATGATATTTTCACCAATCTATCACTTATTTATAGTGATTATTATTACGGACTTACCCTTGATTTTGTGGGATTCAATTGGGATAGCGGCATTAAAAACCTGAATATAAAATATGACTTCAACCACTATTTAAACAATAACTTTCAACTGGAATATGGGATTCATAATACTTACTATGAATTTAATCCGGGGGAGATTGAACCCATAGATGAAAATTCTGGTATTAATTATTTTAAGCTTACCAATAAATACGCTTTTGAAAATGCAACTTACTTCTCTGTGGAACATATGATATCTAATAGCCTTTCCGCAGAATATGGGATAAGGTTCAGTAATTTCTTTAGACTGGGCCAGGATAGCTTCAATGTATACGAAAATGACAATCCAATAATTTACAATGCCAGTCTTGATATTTATGAGGAAGCAGAACCTATAGGTCAAGAATCATATTCAAGGTCTGAAGTAATTAAAACCTTTTCTAACCTGGAGCCCAGAATTGCTTTGGCTTATAGTTTTAACGATAATCAATCGATAAAAGCCAGTTATAACAGAATGGCTCAATATCTTCATTTAATTTCTAATACCAGTTCTCCTACTCCACTTGATGTATGGGCACCAAGTGGCCCGTTTATTAAACCACAAATCCTGGATCAATATGCTCTGGGATATTTCCGTAAATTTAAGGAAGGAAAATATACTTTAGAATCAGAAGTTTTTTATAAAGATATCCAGAATCGAATAGACTATGTGAATGGCGCCAACCTTATCGCTAATAATAATATTGAAACTATTATCCTAAACGGAAAATCAAGAGCCTATGGTTTAGAAATTCTAGCAAAGAAGAATGAAGGTCGTTTAACCGGATGGTTAGCGTACACTTTATCTAAATCTGAACAACAAACTCCCGGTAGAATGCCCATTGAAAGTGGTATAAATAACGGAAAATGGTACGCCACTAATTATGACAAAACGCATGATATAAGTTTCACTACCACTTATGATTATAATAAAAAATGGGATTTCAGTGCTAATTTTGCATTTCAAACCGGTCTGCCAGTTACTTATCCTACCGGTCAATATAATTTTAACGGAATAAACGTACCTGTATATGGTGATAGAAACAGCAATAGATTACCAGCTTATCATAGATTAGATCTTTCTGCAACTTACATCCCAAAGCCAAATAAAAAAGATGGCTTGCAATCCTCATGGAATTTTGGTATTTATAATGTATATAACAGGAAGAACGCCAATTCAATTAGCTTTAGGGAGAACGACGATACCGGGCGAAATGAAGCTGCAAAATTAAGCCTATTCGGAATAATACCTTCTGTGACCTATAATTTTAAATTTTAAGATGAAAAATTCAAGCTATTTATTCATATTATTTCTTACCCTAAGCCTAGCATCTTGCGAAGAAGTTATTGATCTTGATCTGGAAGAAAGTGAACCCAGACTTGTTATAGATGCTTCTATAATTTGGTATCTGAATACTGAAGGTAATCAACAGCAAATAACCTTATCTAACACCACAGGCTTTTATGAGGACGAAATTGAACCTGTAACTGAAGCACAAGTTACTATTCAAGCTGATAATGGAGAAGAGTTTATTTTCGAACATAAGGAACAGGGGATTTACACCAATAATAATTTCAAGCCCAGCTTAGAAGAGAACTATACCTTAAAAATAAGTTACCAGGAAGAAATATATACTGCAAGTTCCAGCTTTGTACCCGTTCCAGGAATAGATTTTATTGAGCAAAATGACGAAGGTGGATTTACGAGAGAGGATTTAGAGATTGAGCCCTTTTTCACTGATCCAGAAGGAGAAGAAAACTTTTATCTTTTCACCTTTCGAGATTTTTCTATTTCCAAACTTTCTTTGGAGATTTATGAAGATGAATTTACCGATGGTAATCAGGTCTCTGCCACCTATTCTGACGAGGATTTAGCTTCCGGTGATGAAGTATTTGTAACTATGGAAGGAATTTCAGAAGCTTTCTACAATTATTTATTTATACTCCGGTCTCAAGGTGGGGATAATGGCGGCGGACCTTTTCAATCACAGCCTGCAACTGTAAAAGGAAATATTGTAAATGAAACTAATCCAGAAAATTATCCTTTTGGTTATTTTAGACTTTCAGAAACAGATTCAACTACTTATATTATAAAGTAATGAAACATACCAACAGAGAAATATTAATGAAAGGAATTAAATATTTGGCTTTCTCTCTCCCATTAATGTTAATAGGGCCTTCTGTGCTCTTCACCGCTTTTAACAATCAAAATCATCCATATTACATTCCTGTCTTGATTCTTGGAATTATTGCATTAATTGGAGCTATACTCCTATTATTTAAAGGAATTATGACTATAGTAAAGTCTGTATTTGATTGAATATAACTTTGGCACTTGGTTTACATGAAATATACTTTTAAGAAAAAAAGTTGAAAAATAAAAATATTATTAAGATCCTTTGTCTACAGAATCAGTCTATAGTCTATCATTATATTTAGAAATAAAGCTAGTTAATGTAATTTGTCGACAAGAAAATACAATCGACAGTTATAAAATCATTCACCTATAAAACTATAAGAAAGAATTAGAAAATAAGTTTCCAAAGCTGCAATTTCAAAGAATAGAGCCATAAAACTTTGTTTCATAAGAGATTCTATAGGCTCTGATACATTCTTCTAACTAAGAACCGACATCTCAAATTTCTCCTCCTATTAATTAGCATAACTATTGTTTCGTTTTTAACATCAAAAAACTTGTATCATAATGAAGGTAGAAGGCTTTTAAAAACATAATGCCAAACCCTCTTTCTAATTCTGAATTTTTATGTCCAGGAATTTCTAAGTTTCCCCCGGTATAATTTATTTGTTTTTCGGGCAAAAAAAAAGACCCTTACAACTTAATGTAAGGGTCTTAAAAAAAAAGGCGGTGACATACTCTCCCACAAATAGCAGTACCATCTGCGCTAACGGGCTTAACTTCTCTGTTCGGAATGGGAAGAGGTGAGCCCCGTTGCCATAACCACCTTAAGTCTTTGAGTTTGGCATAAAACGGCTATAAACGTCCTATCCAACTCTTAATAAGTTGACATATTTAAGAAACAAAAAATAACGATACACTGCGGTAAGCATTCAAGCTCCCGTTATCCCTTGCGGGATAACAGGAATCGCATCAAGCTTTACGGATTATTAGTACCACTCGGCTATGACATTGCTGCCTTTACACCTATGGCCTATCAACGTGGTCGTCTCCCACGGTCCTTTAAAGAAATCTCATCTTGTGGTGGGTTTCGCGCTTATATGCTTTCAGCGCTTATCCCTTCCCAACGTAGCTACCCAGCAATGCTCCTGGCGGAACAACTGGTGCACCAGAGGTTGGTCCAATCCGGT
>NZ_FUYY01000004.1 GCF_900168045.1 Salegentibacter holothuriorum
CTATTGGAAATGCAAAAAAAGACTTGCAGAAATTCCATAAAATAAAGAGAAAATATCTGCAATTATATCTCAATGAGTTCATTTACAAACTCAACAGAAGGTATTTTGGAGACAAAATATTCAACAGGTTAATAATAGCAGGCATTACAGCTACTGGACGTTAAACGGATATGCAAAAAATTTAAGAGTGAAACTAAGTTTCTTATTCATTTAACATCTATCTTTAAAAGGTTGCCAGCCCTCCCTAAATTATTCATATTATGAGAGTTGCCGTAGAACGTAAAGATGTCAAGTTTCTACCTGATTGTAGCCGGGTTGTGGTACGTTTCTTTATGAATGGAGATCAAAGAACTCAAAACCTTATTGCCAGAATTATGGCGATGAGTGATTTCCAGGTAAACCAAACCCTAGAACAAACTCTAAGGGAATTCTCCAGGCGACACCGTAACATCTCTAAAGTGTTTTTTAAACATTGCTCCAATATTCAGCATATCATTGAGGGGATGCAGGTAAACTATAACGCTCTTTCTGATGATAGAAAATTGCTTATTGGTTCTTACTGCACAATGGAATTTGCCCTGGAATCAGCTGCATTTTTCAACCCTTCTATTGTAGAAGATTTTGACCAAACTTATTTAGAAGAAGGTGAAAAAAGAGTGATCATTTCTTTTAGAGCAACTGGAGAAGGCCATATTTCTTCATTAGTATTCAGAAGGGGTATTCTTGATAAAAACAATGATCTGCATTTATTGAAAATTGGGAATCATATAGATAAAGCAGAGATCTCACATAAAAAATTATATGATAAAAGTCGGTTTATAGAGCGTCTTTCAGAAATGGATATTCCCTCAAAATTTTCAAATGCTATTATGGACAGGCTTCCAGATAGATTTGAATACTATGCCTTAAAGCAGGAAGTAAGCAAAATATTAGAGGATACCAATATGATTGCTGAAAGAAGAATGGCGCTGGAAGAAATGACCTGGTTAGTAGATTCTTTTTATGACATTCAATTTAAACACGATGCTGATCTTTCGGCACGCGTAATTTTTCCCATTTCAGAATCTGAAAGCAGGGGAATAGAAGATGCCCGTTTTGTTAGATTTAAGGATGAAGATGGAGAAATAAAGGTCTATGCTACCTATACCGCTTATAATGGACATACTATTTTACCTAAGCTTATCTCTACAGATGATTTCTATACCTTTAGGGTAATGCCCTTACACGGTGATGGAGCTCAAAATAAAAATCTGGCTTTATTTCCTTCAAAAGTAAAAGGAAAATATGCCATGCTGGCCAGAATTGACGGGGTAAACAACTATATCATGTTTTCTGACAGAACAACATTATGGAAAAACCCAATACTCATTCAAAAACCAAAATACCCCTGGGAATTTACTCAAATTGGTAACTGTGGCTCTCCATTATGGACTGCTGAAGGCTGGTTAATTATCACACATGGTGTAGGTCCAATGCGTCGCTATTGTATTGGCGCTTCACTTTTTGATCTCGAAGATCCTACAAAAGAAATAGGAAGGCTAAAAGAACCTCTAATTACGCCGCTTGAGCATGAAAGGGAAGGTTACGTTCCCAATGTGGTGTACTCTTGCGGGGCATTAATTCATAACCAAAGCCTTATCTTACCCTACGCGCTATCAGACTATTCCTCGACCTATGCAATCGTGAATTTAGCTGAATTATTTGCCGCCCTTAAGCGAAATTAGATTCTCATTATTTAATTTATTTATTTTTTATCACGGTCTCATAGGCTCCCAGATAAGCATGGGTCATTGTTTCCAGGCTAAATTTTTTCACCGCATAAGCTCTGCAGGTTTTAGGATCTATTTTATCTAATGCCTTTATCGCTAAAACTGCTTCTGAAATATTACCAGGTAAAAAACCACTTATTTCTTCCCTGATAAGCTCTGGCATGCTTCCTCTTTTAAAAGCGATTACCGGTGTGCCGCACATCATAGCTTCCAGAACGCTTAACCCAAAAGGTTCTTCAAAAAATATAGGATGTAATAAAGCTTTTGCACAGCCAAGTAATTTGTCCCTAGCTTCTGGCCCTACATTGCCCAGGTATTCAACATTCTTATTATCTATAAAAGGTTTTATTTCTGAATTAAAATATGCCTCTTCCTGAATAAGTCCGGCTATTTTAAGACGAAGCCCTGCCTTGCGTGCTATTTCAATAGCCGCATGAGCTCCTTTATGAGGATGAATTCTTCCGAAGTAAAGCAAATAATCTTCTTTTTCTTTTCTGAAAGTAAACTCTTTAGGATCCAGACCGTGATAAATAGTGGCAAGGTAATCCAGCTCTTCACTTCTATCTGAATCTGAAATAGAAACATAGGAAGTTGAATTATTATACTTCTTATAAACCGGAATTATTTTGGGTGAGGAAAAACCGTGAATAGTGGTTAACATCGGGACATTAATAAGGCTAGAATAAGTTAAAGGCAAGAAATCAAAATGGTTGTGAATAATATCGAAACGCCCGGCCTGCTCCATCAAATGACTTATATGTAAACATTCCATTACTTTTGGATCGTTTTCCTTATCTACTTCGTAAGGTAATTTGCTGGCCCATTCCAGTTTTGCTTTTGTGATCGAATTAGCCGTAGCAAAAAGCGTCACATCATAACCTTTTTCAACTAGCCCCTCGGTAAGGTTTGAAGCAACCTGTTCCCAGGGACCATATTTTTCGGGTGGTGTACGCCAGGCTATTGGAGATAAAATTGCAATTTTCATCAGGAACTAACCATTATTTTTGAAGGATTGGCGGCTTTAAATTCCTTAGTTTGATAGAGTTTTTCATAAGCCTTAAGCACGGTGAGGTGTGAGATCAAATAAGCCAATGAACTCTCTGCGCCCTGGTTTCTATTTACTCCATAATTTTCTATACCGTCGCAACACCCTTTTGTATCAAAGTCATAAAGGCTCATTCGCAAATCATTTTCGCCTAAAAACCACATAAATGAAAGGAATAATTTATTTAAAAATTCTTTATCCTTTGTCACTAAAAAAGCTTGATAATACATAAGTACCATAGCTAAAGCGTCTACCGGTTGCTGTGCGAACATAGATCTTTCCTGATCTTTTACATACCATTTTTTATTGCCTATAATTGAAAGATATCCGTTGTTAAAAGTTTGTTCGGTCAGGAAATTCATCGCTTCCAGGGCCACAGATTGCATATAATCATCGTTCAAAATTTGGGTAGCGTGAAGTAGCGCTAAAGGTAAAATTCCATTATCGTAGGCAAGTAAATTTTCAAACCATTTCCAGTCTTCTGTACTATTTTCTTCATAGTGTGTGACCAGTTTTGAACTTAGGTTTTTTAGTTGACTAAGCATTTCTTCATCTGCAGGGTTACTCTTTAAATAGTAACAAATCCCAATGATCGTATTAGCGATGCTTCGAATAGATTTTAATTTTCCAAAATTTGGTACTGCGTTAAAGAAAACCAATTTCCCATTTTGATAATAGGCATCATTAGGAGCATTTCCAATTAAATATCCAAGGGCCCAGATCGTTCTTCCAAAGGAATCTTCGGAACCTGTTATGTCTAAAAAATTTCGATTAAAGCTCAAAAAGTTCCTGAAAGTTCCGTCTTCATTTTGCATATAATGGATATAACTGAGATAAACAGGCATTAACTCTAGCGCTAAAGAATTTTTTTTCTGATTAAATGCCATCAAAGACATAAGTAATGCCCTGGCGTTATCATCCAGGCAATAACCCTCTTTAAGATTGGGAATTCCAAATTTTGCGTGTTGGATAATTCCTGTATCATCAGTTAATCTTTTTATATGCGCCAGTGAAAATGGTGGCAGAATCAAAGGATCTATTATAGTTCCCTCTTCATTTAAAATTTCTTTTTTAGTTGATTTCAATATGTCCTGAGCAAGATCTATATACTTCTCCCCTATTTTGGGCCATTTTATCCCTTTGCCATATTTAAGAGCCTTGCTTTGAATTTCTTTAAGTTTATCTGGATTATCTAATAATTCGTTGAGGGTATAAGCAAGATCGTCTGGATCATTAAAATTAAAAAGGCGGCCTTTACCATTCTGTAATAATTCTGCCGCGTGCCAGTAAGGAGTGGAAACAACCGCACAGCCAGCGCCCATAGCATAAGTAAGTGTACCACTGGTGATCTGGGCTTCATTAATATATGGGGTTATGTAGATATCGCAGGCAGATAAATACTTAAATAATTCAGTTTCATCAATAAACTCGTTCAATAACAAAACGTGATCCTGAAGTTTTAAATTTTTTATAAGCAGTTGTAGATAATTCCTGTATTCTTCTCCAGAATAGCGTAAAACATTAGGATGTGTTTTCCCCAAAACCATGTATAGAATTTCTGGATGAGTTTTGATTATCTGAGGTAAAGCTTTTATAACCGTTTCAATTCCTTTATTTCTGCCAATAAAACCGAAGGTCATTAATACTTTTTTCTTCTTGAGTTTGAATTCGGTCTTAGATTGTTTTTTATCAAATTGAATATCGGGAACGCCGTGTTCTATAAGATTTATTTTTTTACTGGGAACATCGTAAATAGAAGTAAGAAAAGTAATAGCCATTTGGTTCATTACCACGATACTATCGGCCATCTTACATATTTCCTTCAGAATTGCCTTTTCTGTATAGGTAGGATTTTCCAGAATAGTATGTAAGGTTACGATTATCGGGATTTTAAGGTGATGTAGTAGCGGTAAAACATATACTCCGCCAGATCCTCCAAAAATCCCAAATTCGTGTTCCAGAATACAAACATCTACGCCATTAGAATTTATAAAATTAGCTGCTTTTAAATAATCGGCCTGTTGCTCCTGGCGTATAGTGAGTTTAACTTCGGGTGGGTAAGTGTAAGTTTCATCATAATCGTTCATGGCAATAATGAGACGTTTATGAATTTTTTCACCCTGATGGTTCTTTCCGGTCATGGCCAAAGCAAGGTTTTGGGTAAAAGTCCCAATTCCGCATTCCCTCGGTGGATATGTTCCTATATAAGCAATCTTCATTTTGAAGTATTTTTTCTGGTTTACTTTATCGCGTTTTACAAGTGGAAAGACTTGCTTCTTTCACTTTTTCTGGGCCGCTTTTACCAGAAATTATTCTTTATCTTTTTTGATTTGAGGGCATAATAATTTTCAAAAAAAATAATTCAGGCATTGCGTTGGAGGGTGTATTAAAGATAAGATTATTAAACCTAAAAGACTTATCTTCTATGTGTTAAGTTTAACCAAATTAAAGTGAAAATCTACGCTAATTTTAGAGTAAGCTTAGTTATTGACTGAAGGATGCTTCTCTTATTTCATCAAAAAACGGTGTGTTTTTTTCTTCTACACATTTTGCGGCATAAAGATAGAGCGCGGCACTCCAGGTTTGCCAGTCCTGCACATTGGCTAACTTTAATTTCCTGATAAAAAAGGAGGCGGTAAAACACTCATTGTTAATTAGTATGGCAAAGAATTCATTACTTCTGTTGAACGTGAAGGTTCATTATAGGGAGTATTCTCATTTCAAACTAATTGAAAATATTTTGAAGGTGCTTTTTTATGGGATCTACTAAACTCACCCATCCTAAAATAAGGAGGCAAAAAATTGGGTAGATAGACTTTTAAAGGCGAAAAGAAAGAGACTGCTCAAAAGGGGCAGAGCCTTCATTCTAAAAATGAGCATTTAAATCATTTATGCACTACAATTGCATCTTATTTTGTTTAGTTTTGTTTTAGCATGAAATTAATTATCAGCATATCTTTTTCCTTTATATTCCTGTTTCAATCACTGGGCCCGGGAATGGATTTATGCTGTGAACTTCCTAAAATTGATAATCTCTTAACGCACTACGAGGAACTTCATCAGAAAAATCAGATCTCTTTATTTGATTTTATAGCAGATCACTATGGTAAAGATAAAACCGACCATAATGATAAGCATGATGGAGAACTCCCTTTTCAGGAGAAGCATTCCTGCTGCCATGCTCACGTGCTTGTTTACAATATTTCGGAAGTTTCTTATCAGATATTTGTTGAAATAGGAAATCATACTTCCCCTGATTTTTATCGACTTAATCAAGACTCCGGCATTTCAATATCCATCTTTCAACCGCCTAAAATAGCTTAGCGGCGGGCATCTCATTTTTCATTTTGTGTAATCCCAACTTCGGGATGTAAATGCTCGTATTAAAAGTTTACTCGATAATCGAGGTTTATATGCTACGTCCCAAAGCATCGGGACGCCTCGAATTCTAAAATTTTTTGCACTTAATGACTCGTGGGTTCGCTGCGAGGTAATTGACTGTTAATACTAATATTTACATTTTTTTCTATGCTAGATAAAATCATTGATTTTTCAATCAATAATAAGTTTATAGTGGGGCTATTCACCTTAGTCCTTATTGGTCTGGGGATTTGGAGTATGCGGGAAGTGCCCGTAGACGCCCAACCCGATATTACCAACAACCAGGTGCAGGTTATTACCCAGGCACCCAATTTAAGTACCGCAGATATAGAGCAATTTGTGACCTATCCTGTAGAGGTAGCTATGAGTAACTTACCGGGAGTGCAGGAGATACGCTCTGTTTCTCGTTTTGGTCTATCGGTGGTGACCATTGTTTTTAATGATAGCCAGGGAACATATCTTCCCCGGCAATTAGTATCTGAGAAACTCTCTGAAGTTAAAGAGGAGATCCCGGAAGGTTTTGGAAAACCTTCCATTGGACCAATTTCCACCGGATTGGGAGAAATTTACCAGTATACCCTGGAGGTTGAGGAAGAATTTCAGGATGAATATGACCTTACAGAACTTAGAACCATCCAGGATTGGATTGTAAAACGGCAAATGGCCATGGTTCCCGGGGTGGTAGAAGTAAACGGAGTGGGAGGGCATATTAAGCAGTTTGAAATTGCATTTGTCCCAGACGAGTTGCGTGCTATGGGAATAAGTATAAGCGAGGTTTTCACTGCTCTTGAAGAAAACAATCAAAATACAGGTGGTGCTTATATTGCAAGAAACCATCAGGCCAATTTTATCAGGGGGGAAGGCCTGGCCAGGAATAAAGAGGATCTGGAAAATATTGTGGTGAAAACCAGTAATAATGTTCCAATTACAATTAAGGATATTGCTAAAGTACAAATTGGTGGCGCGGTTAGGTACGGTGCCCTTACTAAAAATGGCGAAGGAGAAACCGTAGGCGGTATGGTGATGATGCTAAAAGGAGCAAATTCCAATGAAGTTATAAGCAGTGTAAAAGAGCGTGTTGCTGAAATTCAAAAATCTTTACCGGAAGGTGTTTTTATAAAACCGTTTTTAGATCGTAGCCAGCTAATAGAAGAAACAACAGGAACTATTGCCGAAAACCTGATGCTGGGCGGGTTAATTGTTATTTTTGTTTTGGTTATACTCCTGGGAAACTGGCGCGGTGGACTTATAGTAGCCTCTACTATTCCACTATCCCTTTTGTTTGCTTTTATTCTAATGAATGCTTTTGGGGTTTGGGCAAATCTTATGAGCCTTGGCGCTATAGACTTTGGGATTATTGTGGATGGTGCGGTAATTATCGTAGAGAGCACGGTTTTCCTAATTCATGATAGAATCCGGAAGAAGCAACAATTTAAGGATGGAAGCATGGATAGCATTGCAGCTTCTTCAGCTAAAAAAATGATGAATTCAGCCTTCTTTGGGCAACTTATTATTTTAATTGTGTTTCTTCCAATACTGGCTCTGGAGGGTGTTGAAGGGAAAATGTTCAAACCAATGGCTCTTACCTTCATTTTTGCAATGCTTGGAGCCATGATATTATGCCTCACCTATGTCCCCATGATTTCGGCATTGTTCTTAAAACCCACCAGCAAAATAAAAGAATCCAAAGGTGATAAATTCGTAAGCTGGCTGGAAAATAAGTATGAACCTTTATTGAATAAGGCATTAAAGAAATCTAAAATAGTAATTGGTGTTGCAGTTCTATTATTCGGATTGGCAGTTTTATTGTTTAGCCGAATGGGGGGCGAATTCGTACCCCAGTTAGATGAAGGCGATATCGCTTTTCATATTATTCTGAAACCCGGCAGCTCCTTATCTGAAGGAATTGCTACCGCCACTAAAATTGAAAGTCTGTTATTGGAAGAATATCCTGAAGTGGAACAGGTGGTTTCGCGGTTTGGGGTTTCTGATGTTCCTACAGATCCTATGCCTATGGATATAGGGGATAGTTTTATTATTTTAAAGCCGAAAAGTGAATGGGTTAGTGCCTCTACTAAAGATGAACTGATCTCCCGGATAAAAGAAACTATAAGTATATTTCCGGGGGTCTCTTATGAATTTACGCAACCTGTTGAAATGCGTTTTAATGAACTTTTAACCGGAGTTAGGGAGGATGTGGCCGTAAAATTATATGGCGAAGATCTTAATGTTCTTGCAGATAAAGCAGAGGAAATGGGTGCGATTATCGCCGGCGTAGATGGGGTTGCGGATATGAAGGTTGAAGCAATTTCGGGTTTACCCCAAATTACCGTAGATTATAATAGGGAGAAACTTGCACAGTATGGCCTAAATATTTCGAGGCTTAACGCTTTAGTAGAAACTGCTTTTGCCGGAAGGAAAGCAGGGGTGATTTTTGAAGGAGAAAAAAGGTTTGACCTGGTAGTGCGCTTAGAGGATTCACAGCGTAAAAATATTGAAAATCTTAAAAACCTATATGTAAGCCTACCCTCCGGAACACAAATTCCATTAAAGGAAGTTGCAGAAATTAGTTATCAGTCAGGTCCGATGCAGATTAGCCGGGATAATACCAATCGGCGGACGTATGTAGGAATTAATATTCGAAATCGGGATGTGAAATCGGTAGTAGCCGATATTCAGGAAAAACTGGAAGCAAATTTCGAGCTTCCGGCTGGTTATTATATTCGTTATGGTGGTGCTTTTGAAAACCTGGAGCGTGCCACTGCCAGGCTGCAAATAGTAGTTCCCATCGCACTTCTACTCATCTTTATCTTAATCTATTTCGCATTAAAATCTTTTAAACAAACTACTATGATCTATATGGCCATACCTATGGCGGCTATCGGCGGGATTTACGCACTTTGGTTAAGGGATATGCCTTTTAGTATTTCTGCGGGCGTTGGTTTTATAGTGCTTTTTGGAGTAGCGGTGCTAAATGGCCTGGTGCTTATAAGTAGTCTGAATGAACTTAAGGAAGAGGGAGTTAGTGATCTAAACCGGCGCATCAAACTTGGAACGAAACGTAGAATACGTCCCATTTTGCTAACGGCACTTACTGATGTTCTTGGATTTTTACCGATGGCTGTTTCGGCTTCTGCAGGTGCCGAGGTGCAACGGCCGTTGGCAACAGTGGTTATAGGTGGGATGATTTCGGCTACCTTATTAACTCTTCTAGTTCTTCCTATTTTGTATAAATGGGTAGAACAGCGTAGCGAACGCCCCGTGCCCCAAAAAGGTATGCTCGGGTTTACACTTATTGCGGGGATATTTTTCCTTATTCCATTTAATTCGCAAGCTCAGGAAAACCCTTTAGGTAAGCCATTGTCTCAGGCAGAGGCGGTAAGTTTAGCGCTGGATAATTATCCTTTGTTAAATAGTAAAAAGTTACAGATTGATAAGGAAAAAGCTTTAAAAAAATCGGCCTGGAACATAGGAACCACGCAAGTCTTTACCGGTGGTGAAGAAATTGATGATAGTCGCGGTGTTTATACATTGATCGGTATTCAACAGCAAAATATTGATCTTTTTGGAATAGCTCCCGAGCTTAAACTTCAAAATAGAAAAGTAACTCTTGCCGAAAATGCACTTAATTTATCCAGGTTACAAGTAGAAAGGGAAGTGAAAAAGGCCTGGACTGAAGCTTATATTGCCAGAAATAGATATAAGGCTTTTAAAGAGCTAGATTCTGTTTATGCTGAATTTAAGCGAGCCATAGATCTGCGTTTTGAAGCAGAAGCGATTTCAAAATTGGAAGCAATTACGGCAGGCAATAAAGTAAACCAAATCCATAATCGCTTTAGTCAATCTCAAAACGATTTTAATATCGCGCTGCAGAAACTCAATATTTGGTTTGGTGATGATAATTTTTATTCGGTAGAAGCAGACTTTTCTGAACCTGCAGAAATACAGTTAATAGGAGGTAAAGAATCTATTAGTGGCCATCCGGGAATGGAGATGGCAGAAAATAGGCTTGATGTAGCCCGGCAGGAATATAAAAGGGCACAGGCTAATTTTCTTCCGAAATTTAATATTCAGTATGGGTTACAGGAAATTAATGGTGATGCCGGTTTTTACAGTTATCAGGCCGGGATTTCCATACCGATTTTATCCGGAAAAACCTATGGTGATAACCAGGCAGCTAAAATTGAAGCCCAGATTACCAACCAGAATGCCCAATTTGAAAAACAAAAAATAAAGGCTGGTTTTCAGCAAGCTAAAGAGAATTATCAAAAATGGAAAAGATCCTGGGAATTTTATAGGGATAAGGCCCTGGTGGTTTCAAAAGAGCAACAAAAAGGAGCCTTGCTAGCTTTTAAAGAAGGAGCTATGGAATATGTAGGCTTTCTTCAAATTCTTGATAATGTTATTGAAACCGAATTAAATGCCCTGGAAGCACTACAACAATATTTACAGGCGATTGCCGAATTAGAATTTTACCTAAATAACTAGAACAATGAAATACATCAATAGATATACAAAATACAGTTTCTTGATTTTAATGATTTTCAGTCTTCTTGCCTGTAATAACAATAACGAGAAAGCTGAAGAAACTGAAACTTCTAAAGAAAAAAAAGAGACGGAACATGTTGAAGAGGCAATGCTTACTCAAAACCAGTTTGAAAGCCTGGGGATAAAAGTTGATACTTTAAGTAAGAGAAATATGAGTGGTTTTATTTCTGCCAATGGGCAATTAGAGGTTCCTCCACAGAGTGAGGCGACGGTTACCACGGTGATTGGTGCCAATATTGCTAAAATCCTGGTAATAGAAGGAGACCAGGTTAGTAAAGGGGAAACCATAGCTTATGTAACCCATCCTGATATTATTGAAATTCAAACACAATATCTGAATGCTATTAGTGAAATGAAATTACAGGAAAGGGAATTTTCCCGCCAGAAACATTTGTATGAAGAAGGTGTGGGATCAGGAGAAACTTTTCAAAGAACTGAAGCAGCTTTAGAAAGTTCCCGAAGTCATGTGAAAGGTCTGCGATCTAAATTGCAGCTTTTAAACCTTAATCCCAAAACCATAGAAAAAGGAAATATTATACAACAAATTCCAATTAGAGCTCCATTAGAGGGCGCCATAGAGAAAGTGAATGTACAAACGGGACAATTTGTAGCCTCCCAAACTTCGATGTTCCAGATTGTTAATACAGACCACGTTCATGCAGATTTAATGGTGTTTGAGAAAGATGTTGCGAAAATTAAAGTTGGACAAAAAGTAGAATTTACGGTAGCCTCGAACCCCGGAGAGGAGATTGAAGCCCGCATAATTTCGATAAGTAAAACTTTTGAACAGAACCCTAAAGCCGTTCATGTTCACGCAGAAATAAATGATAAGCCGGAAAATCTAATCCCGGGTATGTACGTAAAAGGAAGGATAAATGTTGAAGATGTGCAAAGTTTAGCATTGCCCGAAGATGCCATCTTTAGAAGTGGGGAAAGCTATTATGCTTTTACCGCCCAGGAGGAAGGAGAAGACTGGAGTATGCGGCCTGTAGAAATTATTAAGGGTGAAGTTGTTAATGGTTGGGTATCTGTAAAACTAATGGAAGATCTTCCAAAAGCAACCCGTTTTGTTCAAAATAATGCGTATTATTTAGATGCCCAAATGAATAAAGGAGAAGGTGGCCATTCCCACTAAAATGAAGTTTATGAAAGAGATACAAATAAATTTAAGGAAAAAAGGTATTAGGCAAACTCCTGTCCGAATGCTGATATATGATTACCTGGCAAAAAAAACTGTTGCCAGTAGCCTTTCCGATATTGAACAGTTTATGGATAGGTCTGATCGTACAACCTTGTATCGCACTTTAAAGACTTTTGAAGAAAAAGGGGTGGTACACCAAATTGATGATGGAACGGGGGTTCAAAAATATGCGCTTTGTGAGGAAGATTGCAGGTGTGATCCTTTAACGGATCTTCACCTGCATTTTCATTGTATAAAATGTAGTGAAACAAAGTGTTTGACAGAACAAAAAATACCGCATATTAATCTTCCTCCCGGTTATGTTGTTAAAGATGCAAACTTAGTGGTAAAGGGCATTTGCGATCAATGCGAAATTTAATTTGCCGGATAATAGATATTTAAATGATCTGAGGCTTGCCGCGAAGTAGTTTTCTCAAGCTAAAAGTACTTCTATGGCATTTAAAGAATTTTATACCAGGAACAGGGGTTGAAACTACAATGAATTAAGTTTGTAATCAAGTTGCTATACTTAATGAAAATTGGTGTTTCTTCTTTTTCTTAAGCACTCCTTAGGGATTAAAATTGCTTTGAAGAAAACATAGTTTTATTTTTTTTGTTTAATTTAATTCTCCATATCCTGATGCTGGTCAGGTTTTATCTCTCCCTCATATTTTTACTTTGTAATTCCTAAAAACATTTTAAAAATGGACAAAGTTAAAAATAGATGGCTTATTGCGGCTTCAGCAGTAGGTATTCATATTTCGATTGGTTCGGTCTATGCCTGGAGCGTTTACACCAAACCCCTTATTGAAAAATTTGGCTGGGAACTGGCAGATACTCAGTTCACCTTTAGTCTTGCCATATTTTTTCTTGGTATTTCTGCTGCCTTTTTAGGCCATTATCTGGAAAAAAAAGGCCCCAGGAAGTCTGGACTTCTCGCTGCTATTTTCTTCGGTGTAGGAATTTTAGGTTCGGGGGTGGCAATTCATCTTGAATCTATTTACCTCTTATATTTATTCTATGGTGTATTTGGTGGTGTTGGTCTTGGTTTAGGTTATATTACTCCTGTTTCTACCCTGGTAAAATGGTTCCCCGATAAACGAGGCCTGGCAACCGGATTGGCTATTATGGGATTCGGTTTTGCGGCCCTAATCAGTAGTCCCGTAATTGTTTATCTAATCTCTGCCGTGGGTATCGCAAATACCTTTTTTATAATGGGTAGTATTTATTTTGTATTAATATTAGTGTCTTCACTATATCTTGCCCCACCTCCAAAAGATTGGATGCCGGAAGGGTTTAAGGACATCGCAAAATCAGGAAAGAAAGTCGTAAAGGCCGATCTTTCGCAGCTAACAGCCAATGAAGCTGTTAAAACAAAAAGATTCTGGTATTTATGGCTTATGCTTTTTATAAATATTTCCTGCGGAATTGCAATTATTTCGGTGGCATCACCTATGGCTCAGGAATATGCCGGAATGGGTGTTGTTGCAGCTGCTACCATGGTCGGAATTATGGGGTTATTTAATGGTGCAGGGAGAATAGGTTGGGCCACTTTGTCTGATTTTATTGGAAGACCAATGATGTTTGCGCTATTTTTTACTATACAGATCGTAGCTTTCTTCCTGTTACCTACGGCCGGCAATGCTATAATATTTCAGGCACTTATTTTTCTAATTCTTTCTTGTTATGGAGGAGGTTTCTCTACCGTTCCCGCTTATATAGGAGATATGTTTGGAACTAAAGAACTGGGAGCAATTCACGGGTATATTTTAACTGCCTGGGCAGCAGCAGGTATGGCAGGCCCTTTATTCGCAGCCTGGGCCAGATCTATTTCAGATAGTTATAATGGTACATTGTACTTCTTTGCAGGATTATTGGTGATTGCATTGTTTTTATCGGTGCTAACCATATTAGAGATTCGAAAATTGAAAAAAGGAAAAATAGCTACCCCTTCAAAAAACCAGACTGAGGCAGTATTAAGCTAAGAGCTGGTATAGATTTATTTATGTTTTTTACTCGATAATCGAGATTAAATGCTCCGAGGCTTGCCTCGAAATTAAATTATATTTTCCAATAATAATGCTTCGTGAGCTTGCTCCGAAGTTGTTTACTCTTTAAAGGAGAACCGAGGTTCTCCTTTATTTTTGGAAAATATTTTCCCGTCTACTTCAGCGAGCTATATAAAATAAATGCTTGTCTGGAAAAGCACCTAAAAAAGCAAATTTGAACTAAAATTGTCAGGTCGAGCGCAGTCAAGACGCTCATGTTTAACCTTTGGACTGCGCTCAAGGTGACAAAAACTAAGCTTAGGGATTTAAACGAACAATCATTTAAACTAAAGACCCTTTTGTCCCGGATTTTTTCATTTAAAAACTTATTAACAAAACCGTTGTAGTTGTCTTTTTGTCAAATGCTTACATCAAAATATGATTTAGATCAGCATTTATAGTCCAAAAGAGCATTTATTTTATATAAATAATAAAAGAACCTGGGAAGGTTAAAAAATCATCTGAACTACTTTCATTCAAAATGCTTTATTATGAAAAATCAAACTGCAGAAACTAAAGATCTTATTGAGAAAAAACTCTTAAACCTACCTATAGATGTTAAAGGTTTTGTTGAGAAAAATGTAACACCATATTATGGAGACGATTCCTTTTTGGAAGGTCCAACAACGAGAACTAATGAACTTTGGCAGGTTTGTTTGGATGCCATGCTTAAAGAAAGGGAAAAAGGAGGTTGCCTGGCTATTGATACCGAAACTATTTCAAGTATCACCAGTCATAAACCCGGATATATTAACAAGGAGTTAGAGCTTATCGTTGGTTTACAAACCGATGAATTATTAAAGAGGGCTATGAAGCCTTTTGGTGGGATTCGCGTAGTTGAAGGTGCAGTTGCAGAACGAGGATTGAAAGTTGCAGAAGAGGTGTTAAATGTGTTTAAACACACAAGTGATCATAATAATGGTGTTTTTTCAGCTTATGATGATGAAATAAAACAATACAGGTCCCTGGGTATACTCACCGGATTGCCAGATAACTATGCCAGAGGAAGAATTATTGGAGATTACCGTCGTCTTGCTTTATATGGAGCAGACGAACTTATAAAAGCGAAGAAAAGAGATTTAAAAGCTGTTACCGGGGTTCTGAGCGAACATAAAATACGTTTACGTGAAGAGATTACTTCGCAAATAAAAGCTTTAAAAGATATGGTGATCCTTGGGAACTCCTATGGATTACAATTAAATCGTCCTGCAGCATCTGCAAGAGAAGCGATTCAATGGCTGTATATGGCTTATTTGGCTGCTGTTAAAGAACAGGATGGTGCGGCTATGTCTCTTGGGAATGTGTCTAATTTTATGGACATCTATATTGAGAAAGATCTGGCAGCAGGTGTTATTACCGAAACAGAAGCGCAGGAATTGGTAGACCAGTTTGTTATGAAGTTGCGTATGGTGCGTCACCTTAGACCGGGGGCATACGACGATATTTTTGGAGGAGACCCAACCTGGGTTACCGAGGCTATTGGAGGCCAGTTTAATGACGGAAGAACAAAAGTGACAAAAACTTCATTTAGATTCTTACAAACTCTTTATAACCTGGGAGCATCTCCAGAACCAAACCTTACCGTGCTTTGGTCTCAAGATCTGCCGGAAGGATTTAAAAAGTTCTGCGGAAAAGTTTCTATTGACACCTCTTCTATACAATACGAGAATGATGACCTTATGCGTGAAACTCGCGGGTCAGACGATTACGGAATTGCCTGTTGTGTTTCTTACCAGGAATTAGGTAAAAGAATTCAGTTTTTTGGAGCTAGAACAAACCTTCCAAAAACCTTATTAATGGCATTAAACGAAGGGCGCGAAGAAATTTCAGGAACAAAAGTTCTTAAAGATATTTTGCCTTTAGAGGGAGAGTACTTAGACTACGAGCTTGTTATGGAGAATTTCAAAAAATCTATGAGCCAGATAGCAGAAGTATACTCCAGAGCGATGAACATTATTCATTACATGCACGATCGCCACTATTATGAAAAAGCGCAACTCGCTTTAATCGATTCAGATCCTGGTATTGATATGGCTTATGGTGCCGCCGGGATATCAATTATCGCCGATTCACTATCTGCCATTAAATACGCAAAAGTTAAACCGGTAAGAAATGAAGATGGTCTAACGGTAGATTTTATTGTGGAAGGAGATTATCCGAAATTTGGAAATGACGAGGATAGCGTAGATGAAATTGCAGCTTATATCACTAAATACTTTTCTGAAGAATTAGCCAAGCACGCTTGTTATAAAAATGCAAGACCAACACTTTCTCTACTTACCATTACCTCTAATGTAATGTACGGTAAAAAGACAGGTGCTACCCCAGATGGTAGAAAAGCTGGAGAAGTTTTTGCTCCCGGAGCTAACCCAATGCACGGTAGAGATACCAACGGAGCCGTTGCAGCACTAAGCTCTGTAGCGAAATTAGATTATAAAGATGCCTTAGATGGAATTTCTAATACCTTTTCTATTATTCCTAAATCTTTGGGAAGTGCGAGAGAAGAACAAATAGAGAACCTTACAAGGCTTTTAGATGGATATTTTGAACTTGGAGCACATCACTTAAATGTAAATGTGCTGGATAGGGAGACTTTAATGGATGCTTACGAAAATCCTGAAAAATATCCTCAATTAACGATAAGAGTTTCTGGTTATGCTGTAAACTTCACAAGGCTTTCTAAAGCCCACCAAATGGAAGTGATCACCAGAACTTTTCACGATAGTTTGTAGTTAGTAGTTTTTATGTTAATTGATGAGAGGTACTGTTTTCTAAAATTTGCAGGCCTCTCATCTTTTTTAATTCTACATTAAGGGATTATTTTTTCTAATTTATACCTCGTGGATTCACCAGGGGGTTCTTCATTTTAAAAGGCTATGAAAAGCGAAACAATCACAAGGTCAGGGAATTTAATGGCTGATTTACAGAAGTCGGAACTCCTTCGGGTGCATTCTATTGAAACTTTTGGAACCCATGACGGCCCGGGTATTCGATTGGTGATATTTGTCCAGGGATGCCAGTTTCATTGTCTGTATTGTGCCAACCCAGATACTATTAGTATTGAAGGAGGTACCCTGATGAGAATTGATGAAATTGTAGAAAAAGCTAAAAAACAGAAACCATTTTTTGGAAAGAATGGGGGAGTTACTATCTCTGGCGGAGAACCACTGTTGCAGCGGGCTATGCTATCAGAGTTATTTCTTAGACTTCGTAAAGAAGGTATTCATACAACTTTAGATACCAATGGTAAGGTAATAGATAAACAAACTAAGCAGTTGCTGGAAACAACAGATCTTGTGATGTTGGACATTAAACATATCAATGACGATTGGCATCATAAAATTACCAGGCTATCTAACGTAAATACTTTGAAATTTGCCGAGTACAGGGAATCTACCGGAAAACCAATGTGGTTAAGGTATGTATTGGTTCCCGGTTATTCAGACCAGGAAGAATACCTGCACCAGTTAGGAAAGCATTTTAAAGATTATAAGAGTATTCAGAAAATTGAAATTCTGCCTTATCACCAATTGGGAATGCATAAATGGGAAGCTCTGGGATGGAAATATGAGCTTGAAGATGTAAAAAGTCCAGATATTGCTTCCTTAAAAAAAGCTACAGATATTCTCCAGCAATATTTTAAGGAAGTAAGCGTAGGCTAGTTATATAATTTGAAATAGGCTGTTTGAAAAGTTAATTTTCGTCAAGCTGAATTTATTTCAGCTTCAAATATGTTTTTAACTATCAGTATATTAGATCCTGAAATAAATTCAGGATGACGGTTTTAAAACCTTTTTAGACAGCCTCTTTCTATTTATACCGATTCGAAAATATTTAACTACGGAAAGGAAGTAGAGCACTGTTTATTTATAATTAGGTTTTAAACAGTAAGATCAATGATTAGTATCCAGATCTGTTTTTACTCGATAATCGAGATTTAAATGCTTCGAATCTATTTTTTTCTCATTTAATGCCTCTTGATCTACTTCACAAGTTCCGGTTGCACAATTTCCACCTGCACAGGCAAGTCCGAAAAGACCCATTGCAGCCGGCCAGGCACCAAGAGCAATGCCAATCCATTCGCCTTCCAGGGCGCTTTGTACAATTACCCAGCTACCTATTAAAAAGTAGGCTGCCCGTATCCATGTCCAACCGGTAAAAATTCTTTCTTTCATATTAATAAGAAATTCTTCCATTTAACCTGGCCCAGCTTCCGCCGTTATGAACATTCGAAAATCCGTTAGACTTCAACATACTTTTTGCCGAAGCACTTCGCATTCCCGATGCGCAACAGGTTATTATTGGTTGATTTTTATCTTTTAGTTTATTAAGATTTGTATTTAGTGTTTGTAAAGGAATATTTTTAGATCCTTTAATGTGACCACCCGAGAATTCTGCTTTAGTTCTCACATCTATTATAATTCCACCTTCTTGAAGGAGCTCTCTATAATTGGGAGCTGGTTTTATTCCTAAAAGCTCTTTAAGTTTTGCTATCATATTTTTATGCTGTTTCTGAGGTTAGGTAATTCACTTCAAGCCACGAGCCGCCATTTAGGCAATTTATGCTTTGCTGACTTAAATAATTTGCTGCCTGTCCACTTCGGTTTCCGGAAGCACAGCATAAAATCAGCGGTGCGTGCATTTGTTTTAGTTCATCTATTCGGTGTGGAATTTCATTCAAAGGAATATTAACAGCTCCGGAAACACTTCCACCCATAAATTCAATATGAGTTCGTACATCTACGATTGTACCTTCCTTATTTTTAATTGTTTCTTCTTTACTCATCATATAATTATTTTAAATCAGCATAAAACATTAACTGATTTCCAGGTGCGAAAATAACTCTAAAGCCCGTTTCTTACAGTTACTTTTGTTACACAATCTATTGGTAAACAAAGGATTTGAATTGGAGTATGCTTTTTTTTGCCATAACTCGTTTAGATTAGTCTACGCGGAAAATTAGCATTTTTGCCCGGACTTTACTTTATCTGAAACCCCAAGTTTCTCAAGAATTTTATCCATAAGACACCAGTGGGTTAAGGAAGATTGAAGAAGATTGGCCCCAACAAATGCGGTAAACCATAACCAGTTAATATTTACATATACAGCTAAAAGAAGGCTTATAAGCACAAAACTTCCTGCGATACCTCGTACAATTCTATTTTTCATTTTTATAATATTTATGGATTATATATGATTTTCAATGTTTATTACTACTGCCCTTATAGGATTATTAGTTTCCATTTTTTCGTTAAAGTCTGTAACTAATTTAAAAAGCAGATCAATTTTTTCTTTTTCGGTGAAGGAGAAAAACATAAGGGATTCGGTTCCACCTTTCTCTCCCGGAAACCAGCTTAGGGTAGCGATTATTTTATTTGGGTTTTTATAACCATCTATTTCAGAACGACTAAAGGCTTCGATCTTTGCCATCTTAAATATGTTGAGAATATCCTTTTGGAATTCCGCCACACTTGTTACAATTAATAATTTCATATTTTGAATATTTAGTAGTTGGATAAAAGCTGAAGAGATTTTTAGTTCCTTTTCAGCTTTTTTCCAACTTAATTTATTGGTGATTTTTCTTTTCAATCATATAATAAACCAGTGGCACAACCAGCAACGTAAGTATGGTTGATACAATAGTGCCGCCCATAAGAGAGATTGCCAGTCCCTGGAAAATTGGATCAAAAAGAATAACAAAAGCTCCAATTACTACCGTTCCGGCAGTTAATAGAATAGGAGTGGTACGTACTGCTCCTGCTTCTATTACGGCCTGTTTTAATGGAATTCCGTCTTCCAGCCGTAGGTTTACAAAATCAATAAGTAATACCGAGTTTCGTACCATGATTCCCGCCAGGGCTATCATACCAATAAAAGAGGTTGCGGTAAAGAAAGCACCCATAATCCAATGTCCCAGCACAATTCCAATAAGCGATAAAGGGATTGCTACCATCATAACTATTGGCGCCCTGTAATTCTGGAACCAGCCTACAATTAAAATGTAGATAATAAAGATCACTCCCAGGAAGGCAATACCCAGGTCTCTAAAGACTTCAAGCGTAATTTGCCATTCTCCATCCCATTTTACGGTATAATCATCTTCCATTGTTGGTTGTTCTATATAAAGCTCATTAAGCTCGTAACCCGGAGGAAGATTTATTTCCTTTAATTTTTCTTCCATTCCTAAAATGGCATAAACCGGACTTTCTAGTTCACCCGCCATATCGGCCAGCACATAAACGACTCTTTTTTGGTTCTTTCTAAAAATGCTGTGCTCTTTTACCTTTTTATCTATCTTAACAAGATCGACCACACTTACCATTTCTCCCATTTGGGAAGCGATCTTGATTTGAGAAATATCCAAAGCAGTTGATTTTTCCTGTTCTGCTAAGGCTAAAACAATCTCCACTCTTTGGGTCGCATCTTCATCGTAGAGGTGCGTCACGGCCCTATCTCCTAAAGCAGCATTCATCGTATGAACAATCTGTTGCGGAGCAACTCCGTAGCGCATTGATTTTTCCTTGTCTATCTCGAAATGGAATTCTGTTTGATCATCCTCCACCATCCAATCTACATCTACAACATCTGCTGTTTGGTTCAGGATACCCTGGATTTCGTCGGCAATTTCAATTTGCTTTTCATAATCGGGTCCATAAACTTCAGCAACAATGGTAGACATTACCGGGGGGCCGGGTGGTACTTCCACGATCTTCACATTGGCGTCAAATTTCTTAGCGATCTTTTGTATAGTAGGCCTAAGCAATTTTGCAATATCGTGACTCTGGGCACTTCTTTCGGTTTTATCCTTCAGGTTCACCTGTATATCGGCAGTGTTGCTTGCGCCCCTAAGATCATAATGTCTTACCAGGCCATTGAAGGTTATTGGGGCCGAGGTGCCTACATAACTTTGGTAATTTACCACCTCTGGCCTTTGAGCCAGGTATTGGCCAATTTCTCTTGTGACCGTCGCGGTACGTTCCAAAGTTGTACCCTCGGGCATATCTATTATCACCTGGAATTCATTTTTATTGTCAAATGGCAGCATTTTTACGGCAACAGATTTAGTAAAGAATAAGGCTACAGAGCCCAATAACAATACTATAGTTGTGCCCAAAAAGATCCATCGGGTACTCTTATTAGTAATAAGCGGTCTTTCTAATTTGTTATAGAGTTTATAAATACGTGTATTCTCTATGTTATCTGCAGGTTCTTCTTCTTTTTTCTTCTTTCCACTGCTTTTTTCCCTAAGGAAAATAAGCCCCAGGTAAGGAGTAATAGTAAGTGCCACAAATAGCGACAAGATCATTGCAATAGAAGCTCCAATAGGCATAGGGCTCATATATGGTCCCATTAATCCGCTAACAAAGGCCATTGGCAATACCGAGGCAATTACTGTGAAGGTTGCAAGAATGGTTGGGTTCCCTACTTCATTGATGGCATACAAAGCAGCCTGCTTAAAAGGCAGTCTTTTCATTTTAAAATGCCGGTGCATATTTTCGGCAATGATAATAGAGTCATCTACCACTATTCCTGTTACAAATACTAAAGCGAAAAGCGTTATACGGTTAAGGGTGTAGTCCAATAAATAATAACTAAGCAGGGTAAGAGCAAAGGTGACCGGTACCGATAGGAAAACCACTAAGCCGCCGCGCCAGCCCATAGCCAGCATTACAACCAGGGTAACCGCTATAATAGCCCCAATTAAGTGCAATAGTAGTTCACCTACTTTGTGGGAAGCTGTTTCCCCGTAATTTCGGGTAACCTCCACGTGTACATCATCTGGAATTAGATTGCTTTTTAGTTTGTCTACCTTCCCAATGATCACATCAGCAATTTGCATCGCATCGGCTCCTTTGATCTTGGCTACTGAAATAGTCACTGCAGGATACTCAGAAGAAAAATTACTTCCTGCTTCAGAGCCCTGACCATAACCAAAAGAAACATATTCTTTAGGCAATTCGGGCCCTTCAATTACTTCTGCTATCTGGTACAAATAAACCGGCTGTTGCTGCTGAATTCCAATGATAAGATTTTCTACATCTTCGGCAGATTCAAGGAAACTCCCGGTGCTTATCAAAAACTCGGTATCATTCCGGTCAAAGCTGCCTGAAGAAAGTTGTTGGTTGTTCGCCTGTATTTTTTCAGAAACACCAAGGAAGTCCACGCCGCTTGCAGCCATCTTTTCTTTATCCAGAACCACGCGTACCTGCTTGCTACGGCCACCAATGGCATTGGTAACCGAAACATCGGGTACTTTTTCTATCTCGTGCGTGAGCTCATTGGCTATCTGCTTAAGCTGGTAATCGTCATAATTTTCACTCCAAAGCGTAAGTCCCAACACCGGAACATCGTCTATAGACCGTGTCTTCACCAAAGGCATTGTAGTTCCCTTTGGCATCTGGTCCATATGCTTCATAAGTTCATTATAAAGCTTCACATAGGAGCGTTCAATATCTTCTCCTACCAGGAACTGAACGGTTACCATTCCCTGTTCTTTCATTGAAGTGGAATAGATATAATCTACTCCCGGAATATTGGAAACCATTTTCTCCAGGGGTTTTATTACCCGTGATTCAAGTTCTGTGGGGCTGGCACCAGGATAACCAACAAAAATGTCGGCCATTGGCACGTCTATTTGTGGCTCCTCTTCCCGGGGAATCAAGAATGAACTGTATACTCCAATGACCATAAAAACGATCATAAGAAGCACCGTAAGTTTTGAATCCATAAAGCCTTTGGCAATTTTGCCTGCTAATCCTTCTTTCATTTTGTAGTAATTTTTTTACCCGATAATCGAGATTTAAATTTTTCAAGATTTGTCTTGAAATTAAAATGTTGCTACCAATTAATATTTCGAGGGCTTACCCGCGTAGACTTATTGCTGAATACTGAGGTTGGCACCATTGTATAGTTTTCCTTCGGCTGAAGTGATATAAGATTCCCCGGCACTAAGACCTGATAATACTTCGACTTTATTACCCACTTTTCTGCCAAGTCTTATCCACCTTAGGATAGCGGTGTTTTGCTCGCTAGGCGTATAGATGCCCTGAAGATCGCCGTGGTTAATTATTGCGGTTTCGGGTACTAATATCATTTCTGTTTTATCCCCGGTTGTTGGAAACTGAACGCTTGCATACATTCCTGAATAGATTTCGGCATTGTTCTGATCTAATGCGATTTTTACAGAATACTGACCTCCGGAATTACTGGCTGAAGTACTTATTTCTGAAACTACTCCTTCAAGGGTTTCTCCCGAAGATTTAATGAGTACCTCTACTTTCTTTCCTTCTGTTACTGAAGCTATTTCAGATTCCGGCACGCTTGCCCTCACTTCAAAATTCCCCGGCACTTGCAATCTAAGCAATGGCATTCCGGGATTGGCCATATCACCAACTTCTACATTTTTATCGGTAACTACACCGCTAAATGGAGCTGTGATATTAGAATACGCAAACTGCGCATTGATCTCATTTTTTTGTTGCCTGGCCGCTTCAAGTCGGGCTTTTGCCATTTCATACCTGGCGGTAATGTCATCCATTTCCTTTTGAGTAGCACTGTTCTTAGAAAATAATGCCTGATATCTTTCATAATCCTTCCGGGCATTGTTAAAAGCCGCCTGGGCCTCTGTGATCCCTGCATTTACCTGGGCACGTTTTGCCTGTAAGTCTGCATTATTAATGGCGATAAGTAATTCACCTTTTTTTACCTCGTCTCCAACTTTAGCATTTATCTGGGTAACATAGCCCATATTTCTAGTGCTTAAAGTGGCATTTTCAACAGCTTCAACTTTACCGCTAAAAGTGAGAAAAGATTGATCTGATTCTGTAGGAGTATTGACCGTTACTTCTACCGGTGCTGCTTTTTTAGTAGGATTTTCTTCTTGCGAATCTCCGCAACTAAAAAAAAGGCTTGTTGCTCCTAAGATTCCTATTATATATAATTTAGTATTCATAAGTTGATAGTTTAGTTTATTAGAAATTCCAATTGTGCCTGGGCATAATTGTATTCATAAATTGTTTGTGCGTATTCTAATTGTTTTTGAGAAAATTGAGCTTCTGCTGATAATAAGTCACTCGTTTTTTCGAGCCCTTGTTCAAATCGGTTAGCTCGTATTCTTAAAGACTCTTTGGCTTGTTCAAGAGCTAAGCGGGTAAGTTCAAGCTTATTTTCGGCATCTTTTACTGCGCGGCTGGCCCTGTTTCTTTCCATTTCACTTCTTGAAACATAAGATTCATATTCAAGCCTGGCTTTCTCGTAAGTTGCCCGGCTTTTTTGAAGTTTTCCGAAGCGTTTGTAACCTTCAAAGAGATCCCATTTTAATTGTATACCGGCAATATATCCATTAGCGTCACCAGCAAAGAGCTCATCATCATAGAGTTCATAACTACCAAAAGCATTTAGATTAGGCAGGAAAGTCATTTTATTTGCATTTAGCATTTCTTCTCGGGCATCTGTTGCTAGTTTCATAGCACGAATATCTGCGCGTTCTAAAGAAACGGAACCAGGGTTTTCCTGTAGAGGAAGAGTAACTTCCAGAGGATCTGTAGGTTCAAAAATGGTATTTACAGGTTCATTAAGTAAGTATCCAAGATAATCTGATGCATTGATCACGTTACTTTTGGCATATTGCAACTGATTATTGACTTCAGAGACTCTGATCTCCACAGACAATAAATCAGATTTTTGCAGGTAACCCTCCTCATAATTATCATCTGCCAGTTTTTTGTTGGCTAGCGCTGCTTTTTGAGCACTTTCCAGGACAGCTACAGCTTTTTGGGCCAGTTGCAACTCCATATAGGCTTTTTTAACTTCAAGAACCATATGATCTATGGTGCGGTCTGTTTTTAAAGCAGTTGCGGCCATCTTACTTTTCGCAGCTTTACGTTGAAAGATCCCATCCACATTTATAAGCGGTTGTTCCACTTCAATCTTAGTGGCGAAATTGTTGATCCTTTCCGGATTGTTTAATAACGCCGGGTTAAAATCGCTTTGTGTAACTATTCCCTGGTTGAGTTTAGATCCAAATGCCATTAATGGATTCGTGGTGGTCATCCCCGAATGGGATACGGCAACATTTGGCAAGAAGATTGAATTCGTTTGCCTGAAATCTCCCCGGGATTCCAGAAATTCCTGTTGAGATATTTTGATCTCCCTGTTGTTTTGCTTCACCAATTCTATGGCTTCACTTTTGGAAATCGGCCTTACTTCCTGAGCCTGTAACCACAGTCCCGGAAGTAATGACAGCAGCGTTATTACGTATTTTATTTTTATCATCTTTCTTCTGTTTTTTGATTAAAAGTTTTTGAAGAACCAGAATTTTTCATCCCACCATTTGGAGAAATGGCTCCACTGGGCAGGATCTTTCATCTTTACCTCTTTATTTTCTTCACCCGAAAATTTTCCGCCGCTTTCACTGGCTTTTCCTTCACCTGCTTCGATAAAGTATTTTCCTTCGGGTACGAAAATTTGATCTGGTTCCTGATTGCTCATTTTCCTACTAATATTATGAGCTACCACTTCTCCCTGTTGCCTGGCGAAAACTCCTATTTTAGGGAGTACGCTGCCGTTTTTAGTTTCGAGGTGCGTGATGTCACCAATAGCGTATACATTTTTAAATTTGGTTTCCAGGGTTTGGTTATTTACTGCAACCCAATCTGAACTTCCGGCCAGATCACTTTTTCTAATAACTTGCGGCAATTGATGTTTTGGAGTATAAGCTAGCAGATTATAGGAGTAGGTTTTTCCATTACTGAATTCCAATTTATTGGCAGAAACTTTAGTAAGCTCGTGCCCTGGGTAGTACTTAATTCCTTTCTTTTCCAACAAGCCTTTTAATTCCGCAGAAGCTTCAGCACTTGCGAATTCCATAGGGCCTGTTTCCGGGGTAAATAGAGAAACAGTGGTATTATTAGCAAGCTTATTATTTCTTATAAAATCTTCTATGAGCATAGCTGATTCATAAGGTGCCGCCGGACTTTTAAAGGGAAGTGAAGAAACCAAAATGGCAATTTCCCCTCCGTTAAAATCCTTGAGTTCAGAATGAAAATTCTCAGCTCCTTTAAGCGTAAAGAAATTATGTCCAAACTGCTCCAGGTTATAAATATCTGCTTGTTCAACACCCAGAGAAACAACCATATGATCTCCCTTATACTGTTTTCCTTTTACGGTAACACTTATGTTTTCAGGATCTATATTCTCGATATCTCCCTGAATAACCTCAAGTCCCGATGCCTGGAGATTAGTGATGTTTTTGGTGACTTCTTTGTTTTTTCTGTTGCCAACCATTACCCAGGGTAGGGAAGGTGCAAAAAGGCTGGTTTCTCTTTTCTCAAAAACCAGGATCTTCACCAGATTAATATCCTCTTCGTTACCGCTGTGTTTGCTTAATTCTCTAGCGGTAACAATTCCGCCCGCACCAGCTCCTAACACTAAAACCGTTTTCATAAATTATATTTTTAGGTTGTTGTCTTCTTATTTTATCACCTGAACAGTTAGTTTTTTTACAAACATTAATTGGCCGTTTTTTGTCGGGTTTTCTATGATTGCAGCAAAACCTATTTTAACCTATTGTTCAGCTAATAGCTAAGGAAATTTTATTTCTGAATTACAGCACAAAATTAGAAGCTAGGTCGCCCCTTCACAGCTACATTTGTTACACAAGGGTTTGAGGAATAGAAGGCTATAGTGGAATAATTAATAGTTTGCTATGATGTATATCAGGTTTCGTTGTTAGAATTAAGCTTTTTCTCGATAATCGAGATTTAATGCTCCTGGGCTTGCTACAAAAACCAAAAAAATCAGTTTAATGCCTCACGGGCTTGTTCCGAAGTTGTTTACTGAAACTTACTAATAAGTATAAGAGGATACTGGATAGAGAGTAGAATCCCTTAGCGGAATAAAATGAAGAATTTTTGAAAAGGAAGTATCATGAATTAAAGATATTCAGTAGGAATATATTCAAATAAGGGGTAATTCATTTTAGAAAGTTGGGGTAGAGGGCACAAAAAATATATTCCCTGGCTTTAATAAACCTGAGATGAAATTGATAGAAATTAATTTGAAACTTAAGTAAGCAGCGTTTAATTAAATTCAGCGCAATCTTCCGAAGGATGATATACGCCTGCTCCCTGTTGGTAAACTAAAGTGGCGCCTAAATGCCCCACGTACATAAGATAACCGGAGCCTATTGATAAGGTGATGATACAAAGAATGGATAATAAATTCTTTTTTTGGGTAAGAAATCGAATTCTGGAGAATTTTAATAGATCAATAAGGAGGGAGGCAGTAAAAAGCCAGGCAGTTACATACGCCAGGTTTTGATGTTCTTTAAGAACGGTGGGATCGCAAATTTTTCGTGATACAATTCCATCGGCAAGGTTGCCGGTATAAATGGCGATCCAAACTCCTATGGTGCCTAGCAAAAGTAAAAAAGTACCTCCTTGTTTCCAGAGTTCTTTTGCCGAGCCGAGAGCTATTAGTTTAAACAAAAATGCAACTAATAGAATAGCGATAGGAAAATGAACGGACAAAGGATGAAAAACCTCTGTCCGCCAAAAATCAGGTAACTGATCCATGTTATTCCATAATTTTTACAGAAATAGGATCTAAACGCTTTCCTACTTTTTCTACTTCAACTTCTACTTTTTGCCCTTCTTTCAATTCTGAAAACTCTACGGTGCTACCGTTTCTGGTTAACTCAGTATTTTCTTTGAAATACAGTTCTAAAGTCTTGTTGTCGTCTGTTTTTACGTAAATCTCATCTTTAGAAGCTTCAACTTCCTCTATTGTTCCCTGGTAAGTTCCAGATTCTACAGTATCAGTAGTTTCTCCGCAGGAAACCATAAAAAGAAATATACCTAAGAATGCGACAGATTTTAAAGTTTTAGTAATCATAGTTTTTAATTTAAGAGTTATTAGATATAAGCGAACTTACAAATTTATAGGTTTAAATATTGAAAAGGAATACTGAATTTTAGCATCTCAGTTTTTTATTAAAAAATAGAAATAGTTTCTATTGTACCGCATTGCTACCAAGGGCTTGTAGATATTCAGCCTGGGTTTTTAAAAATTTAATCTGAAGATCTAATTGCTTAAGCCTTGCTTCAATAAGTTTACTTTCGCGAGTGTTTATTAGAAAGATTGAGCTTTCACCAAAATTAAATTTCCGCACTTCAGCATCCAGTAATGTGTTAGAATCGGCGACCATTTGTGCCGTCATTTCAATTTGTTGTAAAAATGCCTGAAGCTGTTGTTGAATGGCATCAAGACGCGCTTGTAACTGGTTATCTTTAAGATTGAGTTCCAGTTTAGCATCTTGTAGCTCATATTCTGCAATTTTAAGATCTCCGCGCTCTTTTCTTAGGAATAAAGGCATAGAAAATTTTAAACCTGCGTTATAAGCACCCGCATTAAAAGTTTCAAAATTTTCAGGTTCTTCTGATAGAAAATTATACTCCAGGTCTATTTTCGGCAATAATTTATTGAAACGATAGCGTTTTTCTATCTGCAGCGCTTCTATCTTCTGACGGTAAAAAACTAATTGCGGATGAGTTTCAAAATTTGTTTCGGGTATTTCAGAAAGCAGGTTTCCCAAAATTATATCGGTTTCAACCGGTGCTACTCCTTCTTGTAAAAGTAAGGCTTGATCCTGATTCCATAAATAAGTAGAAAGTTTTAATCTGGCCTTTCCAAGGTCTACTGCCGCCTGGTTGGCTTGCAATTTGCGCTGTTGAATATTGAGTCGTGCTTCAACCGTATCTATTCCTGCGATATCACCGGTTTCAGCCCCTCTCTTAATCCCACGGTAACGCTGGTTTGCATTTGTTAGAAAATCTTCAAAAATATCTAGTTTTTCATGGGCTCTTAACCATTCAAAATAGGAGAAAGAAGCTTTTAAGAGAATATCGTTTACTAAGAGTTGTTGTTCGGCTTTACTTTGTTCTCTATAAGCCTGGGCCTTTCTTAGACCGGCCATTCGTTTGTTTATCCATAATCCTTCGCCAAGGGATAAAATTACCCCGGCTTGAAAAAGCCCTGCTTCAGGTACCTGGTTTTGCGGATTTACATAGGCACCCTGGTTTTGTTGAAATCCGCCTTTCAATTTTAACCCATACCACATAGGTACCTGCAATTGGGCATCCAGAAGATCGTAATATTCTGTGCCTTTGTATTCTTTTTGCTTATAATCTACTACAAAACGCGGATCAAAAGCACCTCTGGCTGATTGTACTTTTGCGTCAGCTATATTTCTTACCAGTCCTGCCTGCCGTACCACGGGATGTTCGCTTATTACCTTATCTAAAAATTCGGTATAACTTAAACTGTCTGTTTGTGCAAATGCAGAAGAACAAACAAAAAATAGCATTAAGAAATAGTGTGCTAAGCGCATTTTTCGGTCTACTTTTTACTCGATAATCGAGATTAAATGCTCCGAGGCTTGCCTCGAAATCAAATTATATTTTCCAATAATAATGCTTCGTGAGTTTGCTCCGAAGTTATTTGCTTTTTGCCGGTTTCTCTTGTTTAGTGCCATCTGGCGCATAATAATTAGGTGGGAAACCGTTTAAGTTTCGCCACAGTTCATACCAAATTGGAACATTTTCAAGCAGCGCAATAGTTTGGGCCCCACTTCCAATACCAATTTGGTTTGGCCAGGGATTATCATCTGGATCTGGTGCTAATAATACCCGGTATTTACCATTAGGAGAAATATAATTTTCTACCGCTACAACTTTAGCGCTATAAGTACCATAGGAGAGATTGGGCCAACCGCTAAATATAATAGCCGGCCAACCGTCAAATTGTACCTGAACTTCTTCGCCCACATGAATTAATGGTAAGTCTAATGGTCTAACATAGGTTTCTACTGCCATTTGGTAGTTTGAAGGCATGATGCCTACCAACTGCTCTCCTTGAGAAAAAGTCTCCCCCAAACCTGCACGTAATGCTTTATTTACGTAACCATCCTGCGGGGCGAGAATATAGTATAATTCACTACGCTGTTCGTAATTAGAAAGTTGAATTTCCAGTTTGTCTACTTCAGCGCGAGTATTAAACTGATTGCCTTGCGAGGTGAAAATTTCCTGCCTGGTTTTCGAAATCTTATCGGCGTATTCAGCGCTAATTCTGTTAATTTCAATTTCAGCGTTTATTACTTCGTTTCTACTGGATAAAAGCTGGTTTTGCTGTGCAATTAATTTAGCTTGCGCTTCCTGTAGTTTTAAGCGCCTTGCCTCTAAATCGGTTAAGGATTTTAAACCTTCTTCCTGGAGTGTTTGTATTCGCTCAAATTGTGTTTTGGCAATTTCTACCTGGGTCTCTGCTGCTTCAACTTTTATGCTGTCGCTAAGTACTTTTAAACGCGATTGCTCTATTTTATTAATCGCCTGGTTTCGCTTTAATCCCCTTTCGTTTTCCTGGGCCGCTAATTGTTCACCTAAGGCATTAATCTTTTCATCGTATGTAGAGGCAGATTGGTTTTTGGCGTTGATCTGGCCAGAGGTTCGGCTAATAAGTTTAGGATCAAAATAATCACTACTTACTTCAGAAATCCTTAAAATTGTATCACCTTTATTTACAAAATCTCCCTCGTTGATATACCATTGTTCAATACGGCCCGGAATAGGAGATTGAATAGTTTGCGGTCTATGTTCCGGGCTTAAGGTGGTTACATTCCCGGTGGCCCTAATATTTTGCGTCCAGGGTAAAAAGAGAATAATTAAAAATAAAACAAAAAGCCCAATAAGTACTTTATTGAATATAGTATAATGTGTTCTAAAAAATACAAATTTCCCCGATTTGGAATCAGTAATGTCTATTCGCTCGTTTAATTTTTCTTCAGAAATATTCAGCATAACTACAGGGATTTAACGATTCTTCCTTCCTGCAATTCCAGGCGTTCATCGCAAACATCTTTCCATAACTCATCGTTACTGGCTACTATAAGGCTCCAATTATTTTTAGGATCGGTTAAAAATTTAAATATCCTTTTCTTTTCCTGTGGGTCAAATTTTTCTAAAGGTTCTTTTAAGATTAATATAGCTGGCTTTCTTACAATAGCTCGAGCTAAGATTATTCTTTTTGCTATTAACGTAGAAAGGTATCTGCCTTCTGGATGAATTTGGGAGAATATACCTTCGGGTTGGTCTTTTACGAATTCTTTTAAGCCTGAATTCTCCAGCGCCCAATCTATATTTTGATCTGAGATAGTCTCATCGCCAAAAGTGATATTTTCCCAGAGGCTGCCTTCAAATGGAATTTCTTCTGGTAGCATAGTGCCAAGATGCTGTCTATATTCATTTAAAACCAGCGTGTGCCTGGCGGTATCGTTAATATAAATTTTTCCTTTAGTGGGAGTGAAAATACCCGAAATAAGCTTTAAAAGACTGGTTCTTCCATTTCCGGCGAGCCCCGTTATCAGTAAGTTTTTTCCTGGCGTTAAAGTGAAATTAATCCCGTATAAAACTGTATGGCCTTCTGGCTCAAAGGCTACTTCCTTTAATTCTAATTTAATTCCGTTTGAGGCATCAACAGAGTTCTGGCTGTTAAATGCTTCCAAAGGCTTGTCAACTACCTGTCCAATTTTTTCCAGTGAAGTTAATGTATCGTAGACATCTTCCAGCCCCCGAATTAGTTTTTCTACGGAAGAAATTATCAATAAAATAATAATCTCGGCAGCTACAAACTGGCCAATATTCATTTGTTGATTTAAAACCAATATTCCTCCTATAGCTAATAATCCACCGGCGACAAGTAACTTAAAGATGATAAGTTTTATATACTGCAATTTAAGTACCCCGAAGTGGTCTTCTCTTTCTTTTAAATAAGCGGCCGTTAAGCGATCGTTCTTATCAAGTGCCAATTTACTTCGGCCAGAAATTTTAAAACTTTTTAAATTTCTGGCTATTTCCTGAATCCAATAAGCCACCTGGTATTTATTCTTAGATTCGTCTAAGCTGGTTTTTAAACCTTTTGCTGCTGTAAATTTAAAAACCAGATAAAGCAGTAAAACAAGTAGTAGTCCATATATTATGAAAAACGGATGATAAAGGGATAGTAGGGTGACTCCCAATATAATTTGAACTGTGGCTGCAGGTAAGTCTAATAAAATTTTGCTTACCCCTTTTTGCACTGTAATAGTATCAAAAAAACGGTTGGCTAACTCTGGGGGATAGATGTTTTGTAAAGCTTCACTTTTAATTTTCGGAAATCGGTACGCAAATTCAAAACTGGATCTTGTAAAAATCTTTTGCTGAATATTTTCAGCCAGCCTAAGTTGTAAGAGTTCAAAAACCCCCACCATTCCCACAGCAAGAGTAACAAGAATAACCAAAATAACCCAGCTGGTACTAACTCTACCTCCCTGAATAAGATTTACAATTGCCTGGATGCCTAAAGGGACTGCCAGGTTGATTAAACCTGCAAGAAGGGCATAGAAAAGTATATGTTTTACATCGCGTTTATCTAATTTAAGTAAGTTCCAAAGTCGTTTTACGGTTATGCCTGGTTCTGTTTTATTCATCAACTAATACTAAGGATATTTAAAATATAGATATTTTAGGCAAAAATAAATTACCGGAAAATGTTTATTAAAGATTTAGTTAAAATTTAACGATTGTTTGTAGCTGCAGCTAGCAGCAGAAAACCTTATCTAAGCTTAAATGGGTTTAAAATTATTCCGGCTTTAAAACATTATTACATATTTTAATTTTTGTTATTTAAATGAACTGTAATAAGTTCTTTTCTTCCTGATCTTGTAATTGTAAGCTTTCCTGGATTTTGGTTTCCCTGTATTTTTAATTCAAATTCTGAGCGTGGAGCTAAAACAAATGGTAGGTTTTTGGGGTTTAAAATTTTAAAGTTATCGCTCAGCTTAATATCCGTAATTACTATAGCCTGGTTTCCACCTTTGTGGGAGATTCGTAAGCTTTTAGTTTCCTCATTAGTGAAATCGAGGTTCGTGTTGGATACCTTTAAGCTTCCGGCCAGAATGGCTTCTGTGCTAAAATTAAGTTTGTTATCGTGCGAAAAGATTTCAAAGGTGTTCAACTCAGGTGAGCCACCACGTTCTCCGCTTCCGGCTCCAATAATAATTTGTTTATTAAGGCTTATGGCCTGGGTACCGTGTCTTCCCTGATTCATAGGCGATAAAGTCTCCCATGTTTTTTTAGCCAGATTAAAAACTTCAGCTTCACTATGCGCAGCTTCCTGCATATCGCTTTCACCTCCTATAATTACAGGATTATTATCCAAAATCCCAATTGCAGTGCCAGCTCGTGGGGTAGGGATAGCTTCGGCAGAGGTCCATTTTTTAGTATCAAAATCATAGATATCGGTTGGTTTTACGGTTCCTGCAAATCCGTTGCCATCTACACTTCCCGATTTTCTGCCGCCAGCAACAAAAAGTATATTTCCAATAATAGCAGCCTGAAAATGATCTCTTTTGTTGGGGGAATCTGGAAGAACATTCCACTTGTTTTTATATAAATCATATTCATCAAACCAGTTTACCCAACCGGAAGTATGCCCGTTTGTAATTCCATTTATTATATAAATTTTCTTGTCTTTTAAAGCCACTCCTGCAGCCCCGCGTCTTCTATCTTCAGGAATTTCGGGGCCTTTTATCCAAAGATCTTCCAGGGGATCATAAATATAAATATTGGGAATGGGATCTTCAGTAGGCCAGCTGCCCGTAAATGCTCCCAGAATATAAACAAGACCATCTATAGCTATAGCCTGGCTGTGATGCATTTCTAAAGGTGGCTGTGCACCCTTTTTCCAACTTTGATTTTCTGTATTATAAACATCTATAGGTTTATTTCCACGCCCACCAATTAAAATAAAACGTTTTCCGGCTTGTACAAAAGCATTCTCATGGCGTTTCTGAGCATTGTCATTAGTAGGGAGTTTTTTCCAGGATTGTGAATAAAGGTTACTAACAGTAAAACAAAAGATAATAAGGAGCAGGTATATTTTCATTCTAGCATGTATTTATAATAAATATAATACCTATAAAGTATTAACCTATGAGGTGTTATTTTATTAATCTGTTTTGATTAGTAAATATAGATTGTTTCGAAACTAAGAATTTAGATTCTTAAACAGGTGAAGAATGAAGTTTATTTTAATCTAAAGAATTTCTTGTTACCCAGGATTTCCAGCCAATAATTGCCATTTGGACCTTACTGGCTTTCCTAAGATCCAATTCTTTTTTGGTGTAATTGGGTAGGATTTTTTTGTTAAGTTTAGAAAGCGCTTTAAAAATTTTCTTTTTCATAAATAGTTGGTTTACGCGATAATCGAGATTCAATGTTTAAAGGCCAGATTTAAAAAATAACAATTTATTCCTATCAGCTATTTAGCTGCTTCTATAAGAATTGTTTACTCAAAGATATTGAAAATCAGTTAAACGAAAAAGGCAGGTAATGAGCCTGCCTTTAAATTCAAATTAAGAAATCAAAGAAATTATTCTTTGATTTCTTTTTTGGTAGTAACTTCTATAGCTCCATTTTCGGCCTCTTCGCCATATTTGTCAATTGCACTTTTACCTTTTAGAACATTTATTTTTTCAATATTTACGGACTTAATTTCCTTTAAAATAGCTTCATTTGACTTTTTACCATCAATAATTATTACCGGGCCAATTTTTTCTTCGAGGTTAATGTGAAAATTGATTTTTTCGTCAGATTCTTTAGTCCATTGAAAAGCATTGATATCCTCTCCCGTGCGAAAACCAATTTCTTTTCCAGACATTATTTCCTGATCGGTTTTTTTCTGAAATCTTTGAAACCCGAATGAACGTCCTTTACCTTTTTTTGTATTTTTTCTTTTAGACGATCTATCTAATACTTTAGTAGTAATAATCACCGCGCCGTCTTTGGCTTCCTCGCCATAAAGAGAAATCGCGCTCTCACCTTTGAGCACATTTACACTTTCAATTAATTTGTTATCTATAAGTTCTATAATTTCCATTTTGCTTTTTTCGCCGTTTAAAATATAAATTGGGTCTCCTGGAATTTTTTTAGGCTTTTTAGAAATTTTGGTAGAGATAAGTATTACCCCATTTTCACCATTTTTCCCGGCTTCATGTATGGCTTTTTTCCCCTTAAGTACCTGCACTTTGGCTATATTCTCAGGGTCCAGGCTCTCTACATCTTTTTTAAAGGCTTTTTTACCGTCAATTTTATAAATCAAATCTTCCGGCAGTTTTTCTTCTTTTATAGTTTCAACATCAACCTCGGTTAAGCGGGAATCAGTTGGTTCGTTCGGTTTTTTATTACCAATAAAGATAAAAGCAATTTTCCCGGCTTCATGAAATTTGGCAGCAATTTTAAACGCTAGCATATTCCCATTTTTATCAGTTTCAGACTGGAATGTTTGAGTATCGCCTTTTTCTAAAGTATAGGAGATATTAATATTTTTTAACTTATTAGCTGAATACTTGAGGTCACGCCACTCAAGTTTCACCATTTTTTCAGCGAAAGCATGTTGAAATTTTTCCAGATCGGCTTTTGAAGTATTTTCTGAAAAATTTGCTTCTAAAACTTTTTGATTTTCTTTAGAATTTATGTTGAACCTAGTATTGTTTTCTGAAAGGTTGTTGCTAGCCTGGGTCTTTACATTAAATATGAGCATAAAGGCTAAAATTGCCGGAAAAACAAGGCTTATTTTCCAAAGACAGGGATTTTTAGTAGTTTTTTTGTTTAGCATAAGAATTCGTTTTTTGATAAATGATTGATAAAAATGATTGGTGAGTGCCGGTTGTGAATTTGTAATAGAAACCTTTACTAATGCTTGCTGATATGATTTCTTTGCCCCGGATAGTGCCACGGTCTCCTTGTCGGCTATATACTCCAGGTTTTGTTCCACACTTTTTTTATATAACCAGCTTAACGGATTAAACCAAAGTAGGGCAGTAGTGAGATTAGCGATTATTATATCTAAGGAATGCAGTTGAGACGCATGAATTTTTTCGTGTAGTAAGATCATTTCAAGATCTTGCTCTGAATGCGTTTCCGGATTGTAAACGATAAATTTGAAAAATGAAAACGGACTTATCGCAGTATCTGTTTTTATAAATTTAAAATTACCGTTTTTAGAGATGGTACTATTGGATATGAGCTTTAAAATACCGTAAAGCTGAAATGTAATTCGACTTAAAAAGAAAGTGGCGATAAATATGTAAACCGTCCCGAGAACTTCCCAGATTCCCAAAGTGGCTGCTAAATTTCCTGAAACTTCCTGAGTAGTTATTGGAATCTGATTCAATGAAAAATTATTGGCTTCCACAATTACTTTACGGGTGAAATAAATAGCAGGTAAAATTGCCGATGCAAAAATACCACCCAATAAAAACCTTCGATTCACCTGGAAATTAGTATCTCTTATAAGTAAAACAATATAAGCCAGGTGAAAAATAGATAGGAGTCCGGCGCTTTTAAATAAATAGGTTAGCAATGCTTCCATAACCTATTCCTTGTTTTCTTTTTCTATAATTTCAAGGATTTCCCGAAGTTCTTTTGCACTAATTTTTTCTTCTTTAGCGAAAAATGAGACCATGCTTTTATAAGAATTATCAAAAAAGCGTTTAGAGGTCAGACTCATAATATGTTTTCTGTATTCTTCTTTTGAGATCACCGGGTAATATTGGTGGGTGTTGCCGTAGGCTGTGTGAGACACAAAACCTTTATCTTCTAGGTGCCGAACTATTGTAGATACGGTGTTGTAATGCAATTTTTGGTCTTTAATCTTAGGTAAAATCTCTTTTACAAAGGCTTTCTCTAATTGCCAGAGAATGCGCATTACTTCTTCTTCCTTGTTGGTTAATTTTTTCATCTCTAATTTTTGCTTATTTCAAATATAACGAAATAAATAGTTTAACTACTAAATAAGTAGTTGATTTTTTCCTTTTATAATGTTTTTGAGTTTGGCTTTATATTGAAATTTAAATATTTCGAGGCTTTCCTCGATAAAAATGTATTCATTTAATACCTTCTGGGCTTGCCTTCGGGGTAGTTTACTAACAGGATTATTTTATCTTCGCAAAAAACTTTTAGATGAGTATTGCTTTTATTCTTATTGGGCTTGTTTTATTGGTAGTAGGTGGGGAGTTTTTGGTTAGAGCTTCAGTAGCCTTATCTTTTAAATTAAATGTTTCCAGAATGGTGATTGGGTTAACGGTGGTTTCCTTCGCTACTTCTGCCCCGGAACTTTTGGTAAGCCTGCAGGCTGCCCTTTCTGGCTTTTCAGATATTTCCCTCGGAAATGTTATAGGATCCAATATTGCCAATTTAGGATTAGTGCTGGGGATTACCGCTATAATTTCCTCTATTGCGGTAGATAGGGAGTTCTACCGATTTAACTGGCCGGCGATGATGATATTTTCTATCGTGCTATATTACTTTTTAAGTAGCGGGGGGAATATCTCTCGTATAGAAGGTATAATCTTATTTGCGGGATTGGTGCTATTTTTATTTCTATTGATAAGAAGATCTCGTAGAAAGACCGAAATAGCCGTAGAAGGAATAGATGATTCCTTAAAAGATACGTCTAATTTTAAAATGATTATTTGGTTGCTCATTGGTGGTGTTTCGCTTTGGGGAGGGTCAGAACTATTAGTAGATGGCGCAGTAGACCTGGCAACAATGCTTGGGGTAAGTGAAAGAGTGATTTCGGTTACCATGATCGCTATAGGAACAAGCGTTCCTGAGCTTGCGGCTTCAGTAATTGCCGCTTTAAAAAAGGAAAAGGCACTTTCATTAGGAAATCTTATAGGGTCAAATATTTTTAATATTGCTTCGGTTTTAGGGATTACGGCAATGATTCAACCAATCTACATTCAATCAGATCAAATACTTACCAACGACATTTTTTGGATGATAGGGGTTGCTTTTGCCATTGCTCCATTGGCTTTTCTTCCTAAAAAGTTTCTTTTTAACCGGTACAAGGGAATAATTTTGTTTGTAAGCTATGTGATTTTTACGGGTCTTGCATTTTTGGGTTAATTTTAGGGGGGTGTATTAAGAAAGTCATAAAAATTTCAATCGAGGGGTGGTTGTTTGGTGGGGTGTGTGTAAAAATACATACATTTGTTAGCTGAAATTTAAAATTATCAAACAACACAGTCATGTCAACTTTAAGATTTGAAGCTTTAAAAGAAATTTTTAACCGCAAGCCGGTTAAGATAGAAGAGCCGGCCAGAAGGTCTGAGATTTTTGGAACAAATGTTTTCAACGAAGCCTCTATGAGACAATACCTTACCAAGGAAGCTTACCAAAATGTTATGGAAGCTAATAAAACAGGTAAGAAAATTGAACGTAGGGTGTCAGACCATATTTCTACCGGAATGAAAGAATGGGCTATTTCAAAAGGAGCAACCCATTATACGCACTGGTTCCAGCCATTAACAGGAACAACAGCAGAAAAACACGATGCTTTTTTTGAAACTCAAAGTGACGGAGGTGCCATAGAAAAATTTGGTGGAGGTGCTTTGGTACAACAAGAACCAGATGCCTCAAGTTTTCCTAGTGGAGGAATAAGAAATACTTTTGAAGCCCGTGGATATACTGCCTGGGACCCTACTTCTCCGGCCTTTATTTGGGGGACAACACTTTGTATTCCTACGATCTTTGTATCTTATACCGGTGAAGCCCTGGACCATAAAACACCACTTTTAAGGGCACTGCAATCTGTAGATCAGGCAGCAACCGCTGTAGCAAAATATTTTGATAAAAACGTTACCAAGGTGACGGCTACTTTAGGCTGGGAGCAAGAGTATTTTCTTATAGACTCGGCTTTAGCCGCCACACGTCCCGACCTTACTTTGGCAGGACGTACCTTGCTTGGGCATTCGCCTGCAAAGGGACAACAATTAGACGACCACTATTTTGGTTCTATCCCGTCAAGGGTTTTGGCTTATATCCGAGACCTGGAAATTGAGTGCATGAAACTTGGTATTCCAGTAAAAACGCGTCATAACGAAGTAGCTCCAAATCAATTTGAGCTAGCGCCAATATTTGAAGAAGGAAATCTTGCCGTAGACCATAACTCTTTGCTTATGGATATTATGAGTAAAATTGCCGAGAAGCATAATTTTAAGGTGATTTTACACGAGAAGCCATTTGCAGGAATAAATGGTAGTGGTAAACATAATAACTGGTCTCTGGCAACAGATACCGGTACTAATTTATTAGCTCCGGGTTCTACGCCAATGAAGAACCTTCAGTTTCTTACATTCTTTATTAATATCCTTAAAGCGGTTCATGATAACGAAGAGCTTTTAAGAGCCGGGATTGCAAGTGCATCTAACGATCATAGGTTAGGCGCACAAGAAGCACCACCAGCAATTATTTCAGCGTTTATTGGAACGCAATTAACCGAAGTTTTGGATGAATTAGAAAAGGTAACTGACGGTAAATTATCTCCTAAAGAGAAAACAGAATTAAAACTAAATGTAGTAGGTAAAATACCAGAAATTTTACTTGATAATACAGATCGTAACCGTACTTCTTCTTTTGCCTTTACCGGTAATAAATTTGAATTTAGAGCAGTAGGTTCTACCGCTAATTGTGGTAATCCTATGACCATTCTAAATACCATCTTATCTAAACAACTTATAGACTTTAAAGCAGAAGTTGACGAGTTGATAAAAGGTAAAAAGATGAAGAAAGACGATGCTATCTTTAACGTTCTTAGAGAATACATTAAGCAATCTAAGAATATCCGTTTTGAAGGAGATGGTTATGGCGAAGCCTGGGAAAAAGAAGCTAAAAAACGTGGTCTAAGTAACAATAGAACTACACCTCAAGCTCTTAAAGCATTAACTTCTGAAAAAACAATATCACTTTTTACAGGATTAAAAGTGATGAATAAAATTGAGTTGGAAGCCCGTCATGAAATTCAACTTGAGGATTATGCGATGCGTATCCAGATTGAAGGTAGAATTCTTGGCGATATTGCCCGAAATCACGTAATCCCAACTGCGGTTCGTTATCAAAATATTCTAATTGAAAACGTAGAAGGTTTAAAGCATATATATAATGAAGACTTTAAGAAGCATTCTAACGAACAATTAGAGATTATCGAAGAAATTTCTGCCCATATCGCTAAAATAAATAGCGGTGTTAAAGCGATGATAGAGGCTAGAAAAGTTGCTAATAAGATTGATGATGCAGAAAAGCGTGCTTTCTCTTATTGTGATGAGGTGAAGCCTTATTTTGATGAAATAAGATATCACTGTGATAAACTGGAACTGCTTGTAGACGACGAACTTTGGCCATTAACCAAGTACAGAGAATTGTTATTTACTCGATAATCGAGATTTGAAGCTTTATTGGTTCACTGTGAAGTGATTTGCCGGATAATCCGTGAAGTTTAAAAATTGGATAGAAAGCCACGTGTGTAATGCACGTGGTTTTTTTTTGTTTTAGAGCTAACCTGGAAGAGTTTTAAGAGCAGCTGGTGAATTAAATTTATCTGGTATCTCTATAATTTAAATTCTTATTTGGGAAGGTCTTCTTGATTTTATAATGCTTCAGCACTTTTAAGCTTGTTTATACTTGAAATTACTTTTATTGACGTTGAAATTTATAAGTTATTTCCTACATTTTGTGTTTTTAGCTGATTTTCAGAAAGATATCTTTTTAAATTCAATTTTAAGATACGATTTTGTTTTTAAAAACCTGATAATCAAAATATTATTGTGTTTTTTTCGTTCTGAAAAATTGAATTATTTTTCGTGAATAAATTTTATCAGAAAGTTCACATAAGACCGATTAATTAACCTTCTTAAAGACTTGAAACTAATTTCAAGGTTACTTTCCTTTTTAATTAAACTTCAAAAATTTCAGGATTAATAACTTCATAAAACGTCTGATAATGAAACGTTTAAAAGCTTGGTGGCTTCAAAAGCTTTCAAACAAAAAGATAGTGAGAAATTTCCTACGATTTCTAAGGGATTTTTTTAATGTTTTTCACTATAATCGTCTGATTATTGATCCTTTACATTTTATCAAAAAATGCAGCGATTCATCGAAAAATAAAAATTCGTCCAGATTAGCATTATATATTAGCATCAGAATTTAATACGCAACTCCCCCTACCTTGGTTGATTTAAATTCTAAAATCCTACGTAATCCCTACATAAGTTAAATTCTATAATAAGAAATTTTTATAGAGCTAAAATGAACTGTTTTGCCCCTAAGTGAAATTGTAAGTTTTTAATTTAAATATTTTTTAACCTTAATTTTTTATTATGAAAAAAGTGATTTTTTGCGCAGGAGCGTTAATGTTTGGGGCAGTAGCATTTGCTCAAAGTAATTTTAGTTCAGTTGATCAGTCAGGTAACAACAATGCCTCGGATGTTGATCAACAAGGTTTGATGAATTCATCTTATGTTACTCAATCTGGAGCTCACAATTCTGCTGATGTAGATCAAAAGGCTCAGGATAATGAAGCTTTTATTATTCAATCTGGAGATCACAACTCTGCTGTAACAGGCCAGAATGATGACGGACTACAAGGACCTGGGGATAATTTTTCCTGGCAATATCAAAGTGGGAACCACAATGAAGCTGTGATTTCTCAAGACTCTCCTTATACTAACGGAGCTGGAAGCGGAACTGTGAATTCTGTTGCGATGCAGGTACAATCTGGAAATGGAAATGAAGCTAATATTGAACAGTTAAATAGTAATCATATTTCTATGCAAAGCCAATCTGGTAATAATAACTCTGCTGACGATTTTCAAACTGGTGCGGGTCATGAATCTTATACCACACAAAGCGGAAATAACAATGAGAGTGAAGTTTACCAAAATGGATGGGGAAGTGACTCATACGTAATGCAAACTGGAAATCACAATACTAGTGATGTAGAACAAAAAGGAGATCGCCATTTGTCCTGGTCTCTTCAATCTGGAAATCATAATGCCAGTACTGTTATGCAAAGTGGTAGCATGCAGATGAGTATAGTTACACAAAGTGGAAACCATAATAGTTCAATGGTTAATCAAGGTAACCTTGGACAATAGTAAACTAATTAGTAAATACCCCGGATATGATTTTAAGTATCCGGGATATTTTTATTTTAAAAATTTTCCTATGAAAACTATTAGTTTCAGTATTTCCTTATTTCTGTTTTGTTTTATCTTTCAATTAAATGCTCAAGATAATTTAAAGCAAGCTCGAATTCAGACTCTGGTTGGAGAGAATTTTCACACAATTGAACAAAAGGAATTCAAACAGCCGACTAATGAAATTTTCATAAATCAAATAGGAGATAGGAACCAGGTATCTACTACAGTAAGAGTTCAGGAGAATAAATCTGTTTACATTCAAACTGGAAATTATAATAATATTTATTCTAATGTGAATGCTAAAACCTTGACCTCCTCTATTATACAAGATGGAGACAGGAATAAAGTTTTTAGTTTTGTGAACAGGCCAGCGGAAGAAGTAAGTTTAGAACTTAATCAACAAGGAAATAATCATCATTTTGAGCAATTTGGCTCTAATTCTATAGGGAACAAAATGAAATTTCAAATGAATGGTGAATCAAGGTCTTTAATTGTAAGAAATTTTAAATGATTTCTTTGAAGAAAATAATATGTAGATCATTAAAGTTTCTGATTCTACTACATTTATTTACAGTTTCAGCGGAAGCTCAAAATTTCAATTCAGAAGTAGAAGCTTCTATTAGAATAAATGATAGCAAAGATAATCTTCTGGAAATTACAGGTATTTCTAAAAATTTAACCGAAGCTACTTATAGTTTACATTACGAGTTATCTATAATAACCTCTTCCGGGAATAATAATTCTTCAAAAAATTCTCAAACAGGCAGGTTTCCTTTAGAACCTTTTGAAACCCGGGAACTTTCTTCCACTACGGTTTCAATAAACTCTAAACAGCGAACCATTGTTCTCTTAATGATTTACGATGAAGATGATGAGGTAATGGGAACCAGTAGAATGGTATTTGACGAGAAAACACAGAAAAAAGAAGAAAAGCAGTTTTCTTATGAAAATAAAAATGAAGGAATTGAATTAACAAGTATGGTAATTCAAAGTACAAAAACTAAACCTGGAAAAGATTTTTATGACTTTTTTTATCAGCAATACAGTTTAAATCCTGTAAAAGGCAATAAGATGATAAAAATAGAAGAGATGATAAGTTTTGGTCGAACTACAAAAGTAATGGTAAAAGTAGATGATAGGGTAGTTTATGAGTTTTTTGCAAGACCAAAATTAGATTATTTAAAAGAACAGGCTATATCAGCCTTAAAACAGGTGAACAGGTATATGGAATACCTGAAAAACCGAAGCGAAAAGATTTCACAATATTAATTTTTTAATCCCCCCGATTATGAAAAGATTAGTTTTAATTCTATTAATTTTTTGGTGTGCTCCAACATCTGCTCAAGAATTGGTTTACACACCTAAAAACCCTGCATTTGGCGGAGACACATTTAATTATCAATGGCTCTTAAGTAGTGCGGAATCACAAAATTCTTTTGAAGATCCTGATGCATCGCTACAGGACCTTTCTGAAATGGAGCAGTTTACCCAAAGTTTAAATTCCCAATTATTGGGCCAGGTAGGTAGGCAGTTATTTACCGAAGAGTTTGGTGAAGCAGGTTTAGAAGAAGGAAAATATTCTTTTGGCAGTTTAGCTATAGATATTTATCCCTCCAACGAAGGTTTGGTTATCAATATCCTTGATACCAATACCGGCGAACAAACCCAAATTATAGTTCCACAATAAACCTTCTATTTATGAAATTTTTTCAATACTCCATATTAATGGGGGTAGTGGCACTATTTTGTTCTTGCGGATCCTATTTTAATCAGCCTGTAGATTATCAGGATGCTAGAATAGGGGAGAGTACCAATGCTACAAGCGCCCTAAAAAACCTTCCTTTGCCTGAAGAACCGGTAGTAGTAGGTGTTTATAATTTTAGAGATTTAACCGGCCAGTATAAACCCTCAGAAATTGGGAGTACATTCAGTACGGCTGTTACACAAGGTGCGACTTCTATTCTTATAAAAGCCCTGGAAGATTCAAAATGGTTTACTACTATAGAAAGAGAAAACGTAGGAAATCTTTTGAACGAGAGAAATATAATTCGTTCTACTCGGCAGGAATACAGGGCTAACTCTAATACTAATGAACCACAACTTCCACCTTTACTTTATGCGGGAATTATTCTTGAAGGAGGGATAGTGTCTTATGATACCAATATTATTACCGGTGGTTTAGGAGCCAGATATTTTGGTGTGGGTGGTTCTACACAATATAGACAGGATAGAGTGACTATTTATTTAAGAGCTGTTTCCACTTCTAGTGGAAGAATTTTAAAGAATGTATATATTTCTAAAACAATCTTATCGCAAGCTTTAGATGCCAGTTTATTTAAATATGTAAGCTTTCAGCGTTTAATGGAGGCCGAAACGGGATTTACACGAAATGAACCTGTTCAACTAGCGGTTACAGAAGCAATTGAAAAAGGTGTTGAAGCCTTGGTTTTAGAAGGAATTCAAGATGATTTATGGACACCCAGGGAAGATCAAAAACCTTTTGCTGAAAAATTGATTGCTAGCTATAATGCAGAAAAAGAAGACGCATCTGTAAATAGGTTATATAATAGAAAGTTTATAGATAAAAGCGGCAGCTCTTTTGGAGTTAATGTGGGAACCTCCCTTATTAGTGGCGATTACTCTAAAGCTAAAGCAGGTGGAATGTTGAGACTGGATTACACTAAGAATATCTTGCCTTCTCTTTCAGTAAATCTTGCGGGTAATGCTTTCGAACTTGAAAATGAGGGAGCGTTCTCAGAAAAGTTTGTGGGATTAGATGTGAATGGGCAATACAATGTTCTGCCTAATGATACTTTTGGTCCTTACTTATCAGCTGGGGGAGGCGTTATTTATGGTTTGGAAAGTGATGGGCTTCCAGAAGGGATGTCTTCAACCCATTTTAAACTTCAATATGGTCTTGGCCTTGAATATATGCTTACAGATAGATTGGGTATAAGAGGGTTTGCTGAACATAATATTATGTTCAACGACGAGCTGGATCAGCTGGTGCACGGAAAAAGAAACGATCACTATTTCAATTTCAGTGTTGGTCTTAATTTTTATTTGGGTAAATCTAAGCGTGAAAGAAATAACAACTTAAACAATTAATAATGAAAAATCTAAAATATATCTTTCCGCTGTTATTTATTTTCATTTCAGTGGGTTGCAGTGAAGATACTATTGATGCTTTACAAAGTGGAAGTATAACCGGAACTGTAGTGGGAGAGGGAAGTTTTGAGCCTATTGAAAATGTTCGAATTTCTACTACTCCAGCCACTTCTACAGTGTTTACTGATGAGAATGGAGAATTTGTGATTGAGAATGTTGCAGTTGATGAATACTCGGTACAGGCAAGAAAAGAAGGTTTCTTAACTCAATTTGAAGGAGCTGAAGTTTTAGCAGATTCTGAAATAAGCGTGATTTTTGAAATGCAGCCTGAAAATGCAAATAACAAAAAACCTAATGCACCAACATTAATAACTCCACAAGATAATGCTGAAGGAATTCAAACTGTGGTAGATTTCACCTGGAATTCGCAAGATGCAGAAAACGACATACTTACTTATGAACTCGAAATAAGGAATGATCGTAACAATGAGGTAATTAGATTCACTGATTTAAATGATACCGTAAAAAAAGTTGAGGGTTTAAATTACGGATATAAATATTTTTGGCAGGTGAGTGTTTCAGATAGCCTAAATGAACCAGTACTAAGTGAGGTATATTCTTTTAACACATTAGAATTTCCTAAAACACGATTTATATATGTGCGGGAGATGAATAATAATAATGTGATTTTTGCTCGAGATTTAAATGGAAATGAATATCAGCTTACTTCAGAAAACCATAATAGTTTTAGACCACGTAAAAATCATCGCACCAATAAAATAGCTTTTTTGAGAACGGTTGGTAATCAAACTCATTTGTTTACCATGAATTTAGATGGGTCTGTACAAACTCAAATCACTTCAAATATTCCGGTAAATGGTTTTAATCTGGAAAAAGTTGATTTTTCCTGGGCCAATGATGGAGGCAGCTTAGTTTATCCAAATTTTGAAAAGTTATATAAGGTAAATGTAAGCGGAGGAGGAACTTCGCTAATATATGAAGAGCCTAATGATAAATTTATAACCGAGATTGATGTAAGCAAGGATAATTCCCAAATTGCTTTGTTGGTAAATAATGCAAATGGTTACAATGCTGAAATCTACACTATAGATATGTCAGGTAATTTTATGCATTCTGTAATATCAGGTCTTGATGGAGCATTAGGAGGATTAAATTTATCTGTAGATAATCAAAGACTTCTGTATACGAGAGATATCTCAGGCTATGAGAGTGATGATTATCGCCAACTTAACTCCAGAATGTTTATTTATAATTTCAACACCAACCAAAGTATTGATATTAGTGATGATAAACCTGAAGGTACAAACGATTTAGATCCTAGATTTTCACCTAATGAAGCTGAAGTGACTTATGTAAACACATCTAATGATGGTATCTCTGAAATGTTTATTGAACAAACGCTTGTAGAGGGTGGAGGAACTACCAGTAGACAGGAATTATATTCCAATGCTAAGATGCCAGACTGGGAGTGAAAATTTTTATTTTTTTTTGGGGGGAAGCGGTAGCAAATTATGTGCTATCGCTTTTTTTATTTTAGAATACTTCAGTGACTAATCTAATCTGTTTATCTTTGGGGCTTCAACATAAGAATTATGAGTCAGGAAGTAAGTAAAAGATACGCCCAGCGTGGGGTTTCAGCAGGAAAAGAAGATGTGCACAATGCTATTAAAAATGTAGATAAGGGGTTATACCCTAAAGCATTTTGTAAAATAGTGCCAGATTATCTAACTGGTGATACCGATCATTGCTTGATTATGCACGCCGATGGTGCAGGTACTAAATCTTCCCTGGCTTATATGTACTGGAAAGAAACCGGAGATCTTTCGGTTTGGAAGGGAATAGCGCAAGACGCCTTAATAATGAATATAGACGATTTACTTTGTGTAGGCGCTATAGATAATATTATGCTTTCTTCTACGATTGGTAGAAATAAAAATAAGATTCCGGGAGAGGTAATTTCAGCAATAATTAATGGTACCGAAGAATTGATTACCGAATTAAAAGACTTCGGTGTTGAGATTCATTCTACCGGGGGCGAAACTGCCGATGTTGGCGATTTGGTGAGAACTATTATCGTAGATTCTACCGTGACTGCCAGGATGAAAAAATCTGATGTTATTGATAATGCCAATATAAAACCGGGAAATGTAATTGTTGGTTTAGCTTCTTCGGGACAGGCTTCTTACGAAAAAGAATATAATGGCGGGATGGGTAGCAACGGACTTACTTCTGCGCGCCACGATGTTTTTTCAAAAATTTTAGCTGAAAAATATGCTGAAAGTTTTGATAACGATATTCCGGATGAATTGATCTATTCCGGGACTAAATCTTTAACTGATAAGGTTGAAAACTCACCTTTAGATGCAGGGAAATTAGTGCTTTCTCCAACAAGGACTTATGCGCCAATTATTAAGAAAATACTTTCTAAATTTAGCAATAAAGAAATTAATGGGATGGTGCATTGCAGCGGAGGTGCCCAAACCAAGATACTTCATTTTATAGATAATTTACATATTGTAAAAGACAATATGTTTGATGTGCCGCCACTTTTTAAGCTTATTCAAGAGGAAAGTAAAACCGACTGGAAAGAAATGTACCAGGTTTTTAATATGGGGCATCGAATGGAACTTTATGTAAATCCTGAGATAGCCGATGAGATTATAGCTATTTCCAAATCTTTTGATGTAGATGCACAAATTGTGGGTAGGGTAGAAGCTTCAGAAGAAAAGAAACTTACTATAAAAAGTGAGTTCGGGGAGTTTCACTATTAAAGCTTTAACATTTTGGTGATAAAGTCTTTAATTTAAAAGTTTACCTTAATAAGCTATAAAACTAAATAGGCTTACGGTTTTTTGGTTGCGTAAATCTTAATCCTCTTTTTTATTAATAATGATGTATTTCGGGGATAGCTGGAGCTAAAAACCGAGATATTTAGATGAGTCCAAATATTCAAAAAGAGTATTTGTGCTTCTTTAAACTTTAAAATATCTTTTTGGCGAATTCAAAGAATCTCTATAACTCTAAATTTATAATTGCTTCTACAGTATTTTGGGTTATTATAAACTTACTTGGTGTCTATTTTTTAGATGAAGAAGATAGCAGATGGTTAAGAGTAGCTAGTTCACTTTATTTTGTAATATGGAGTTTCACTTTTGGAGTTTTTAAATCCAAAATAGATTATGTTCTGGTATCCTATTTGATTTGCGATATCTCTTTGGTGTATTATGAAATTCAGATTTCTAATTTTATAACATTCATCGCCAGGTCGCTCATTTTCTCTCTTTTAATTTTTATTGTCTTTCCTAAGATTCGATCTGTAAAATTTAAGTTTTTTGAATTGATGCTGGGAATTGCTGTCGTAGCTATCAATATTTATTTGTTGATTGAATTGTTGGACATGGTTCCAAAAGCTTATTTGTACGATTCTTTTTATCCGGCCTACTTGATGCTTACTGGTTTAACTATGTTATTGGTTGTGGTAGCATTTACTTATAACAATAGGTTTAGTAGTAAAAGGAGTTTTTACTTTTTATTGGCCGCGCTTTTTTTAGCTCTTTCTGATGTTAATTTCTTTATCGCTTTTTATTTAGAAGTGCCTGTGTTTAATTACCCTGATAGGTTTTTTCATGTTTTTGCTTTAGGATTACTTCTTCTTTTTTGGATAAAACCTTTAGAAAATAATGCTTATAATAATTTGGATCAAAGAGAGGTTTAATTTTCATCGAAGCTCAGTATAAACTTCAAATTGAATTCTTTTAAAGAAAGCTATAGAAAAAAATAATTCAAAGTGTTCCTACTTTAAGATAATTGTAGTCTTCTAGTTCGTTAGTTTTGCTAATCAATTTTGTGCTGCCATTCTTTAGTAGGTAAAGGGCATCACTGGAATCCAAAATATGCCGATACATGTGGTCACTAAGAATTATAGCTTTTTCTTTCTTTAATTCCTGAATTAAGTTTTTAATTTTTTCAACATAAAGCGGTGAAAGATGTGAAAAAGGCTCGTCTAAAAGAGCAAGTTTAGCTCTGCTATTTAGGCATATATAAATTTCAATAACACGCCGCTGCCCACCTGAAAGATCTCGCATTCTCACTTTTGTGTAAGTTTTAAAATCAGGGAATTTTTTTAGAAACCTCTTAAGATCTACCTTAAAAAGTTGAAAGCAAGTTTCAAGCTTCATTTTTGGCGGAATAAAATTTTGTTGCGGTAGATATGTTACCACTCCGTATTTAAAAAGTGGCTTTAGATAAGGTTTTTTGTTAATCCTAATCAGTTTGTGTCTGGGTTGTAAACTTCCGAAGAAAATATTGAGTAAGCTGCTTTTTCCAGAACCATTAGCGCCGAGTATGCCGGTAACCTTTCCTGTTTCTGCTTTTAAGTAAATCCCATTTAGAATTTGCTTTTCGGCAAAATAAAGCTCAACGTTATCAATTTCAAAAATCATAATATCAGAGAATAAATTACGGCTGAAATAGTGATGAAAATAAAATCTATAAGGAAACTGAATAAAAACAGTCTTATGCTACTCAAGGAAAGGTTTTGGTAAAAGTAAAGCTGGTGTTTATAGGAAGTTTTATACAAATAGAATATCAGTACGCCAATTGCAAGTTTAAATATCACGATAAATATTATCGGGTTTCCGAAAAACAGGAAGAAGAAATTCAATAAAATAGACCCCAAAATAAATTGTCGGTAGAAATATAAGATCGCCCTGGTTTTGCTTAGCATTTTAATTCTCTTGGAGATTTCAATTTACAATTCTTTTTTCAATCTTATAAATCGATCAATTTATCGTAAATTTGTGTTCCTAAAAATCAGAGTGATTATATGATCGAGAAGCTTAATATAGTAAAGCAGCGTTTTGATGAGGTGAATGATTTAATTATTCAGCCAGATGTGATATCAGATCAAAAGCGATATATAGAACTAAATAAAGAATATAAAGACCTTAGGGCCTTAATGGATGAGCGCGAAAGATATTTAGAGCTCACCAATAATATTGAAGAGGCAAAGGAAATTATTTCTGACGGTAGCGATGCTGAAATGACCGAAATGGCCAAAATGCAATTGGAAGAAGCCGAAAAGGAAGTTCCGAAGCTGGAAGAAAAGATTAGGATGATGTTGGTGCCTAAAGATCCAGACGACGCCAAGAACGTGGTGATGGAAATTAGAGCAGGTACCGGTGGTGATGAAGCCAGTATTTTTGCCGGAGATCTTTATAGAATGTATACTAAGTATGTTGAAAGCAAAGGCTGGAGACATAATATTGTAGATTATAGCGAAGGTACAAGTGGCGGATTTAAAGAGATGATTTTTGAAGTTTCCGGAGAAGATGTATATGGAACAATGAAGTTTGAAGCCGGTGTACACCGTGTGCAACGTGTTCCACAAACCGAAACTCAGGGACGTGTGCATACCTCTGCCGCTACTGTAATGGTACTTCCTGAAGCTGAAGAATTTGATGTAGAGATAGATCCAAAAGAAGTAAGAATAGATTATTTCTGTTCTTCTGGTCCCGGCGGGCAATCGGTGAACACTACGTATTCTGCGGTGCGTTTAACTCACGAACCAACCGGTTTGGTGGCTCAGTGTCAGGATCAAAAATCGCAGCATAAAAACAAAGAGAAAGCTTTTAGAGTGTTACGTTCCCGTTTATATGAAATGGAACTTGCCAAAAAGCAGGAAGCAGATGCAGCTAAAAGAAACTCTATGGTTTCCAGTGGAGACCGTAGTGCGAAAATTAGAACCTATAATTATTCCCAGGGAAGGGTTACAGATCACCGTATAAACCTTACCCTTTATGATCTTTCAAATATCATTAACGGGGATATTCAAAAGATAATTGATGAATTACGATTGGTAGAAAATACCGAGAAGCTGAAAGAAAATTCAGATATATTCTAACAATTTCGGAGGTGCCTATTATCGTCAAGCTGAACTTGTTTCAGCTTCTAACTTGTTTGAGATATTAACTAATTAGATTCTGAAATGAATTCAGAATGACGATTTTAATAAATTTTCAATAGCCTCTAGTTTTATTTCAAGAAATACTTTCCGCGAAAGCGGAATTTTCTTTTTATATTTCAAATCATGCTAACCACAAACCATAAACTATGTCTCCACAAGAATTAACTAAACAGATCTTTAAAAAGAAATCGTTTTTATGCGTGGGACTGGATGTAGACATAGACAGGATTCCCACCTATTTGCTTTCTGAAGACGATCCTATTTTTGAATTCAATAAAGCCATAATAGATGCTACTCATAAATTTTGTGTGGCCTATAAGCCTAATATCGCTTTTTATGAAGCCAATGGGGTTGAAGGCTGGCAGGCTTTAGAAAAGACAATAAACTATCTTCATCACGAATATCCCGAAATTTATACTATTGCTGACGCTAAGCGGGGCGATATTGGGAATACATCCAGGATGTATGCCAAGACTTTTCTTCAAGACCTTGGGTTTGATTCGGTAACCGTGGCGCCATATATGGGAAAAGATTCGGTAGAGCCGTTTTTAGAGTTTGAAAATAGGCAGGCAATTTTATTGGCTTTAACCTCTAATGAAGGCGCTTTCGATTTTCAAACACAGGAAGTTAATGGAGAGGAGCTTTATAAAACAGTGCTAAAAACTTCTAAAACCTGGAAAAATTCAGAGAATTTAATGTATGTAGTAGGAGCTACCAAAGCAGAGTTCTTAAAAGAAATAAGAGAGATTATTCCAGAAAATTTTCTTTTGGTACCTGGGGTTGGAGCACAGGGTGGAAAACTGGAAGATGTTTGTAAATACGGAATGACGAAAAATGTAGGTCTCCTGGTAAATTCCTCCCGAAAAATTATTTATGCTTCAGAATCTTCGAATTTTGCTGAAATAGCCGGAGCTAAAGCTGAAGTGCTTCAGAAACAAATGGCCGAAGAGTTAAATAAGCTTTAGTGTTTTAAGATGGAAGTTAAAGATCAATTACAAAGAAAGATTTCCCTTCCAAACGTTCCCAGGCGAATTATCTCTTTAGTACCCAGTCAAACCGAACTTCTTATAGATATGGGTTTGGAAGAACAGTTGGTTGGAATCACTAAATTTTGTGTGCATCCCAAATACCTTCGGAAAACCAAAACCATTGTAGGGGGAACAAAGCAGGTTAAGATTGAAAAAATCAAAGCTTTAGAGCCAGATATTATTCTCTGTAATAAAGAGGAGAATACCAAAGAAATGGTGACAGCGCTGGAAAAAATTGCTCCCGTGCACGTTTCAGATATTGTAAAAATTGAAGATTCCTTTGAGTTGATGAAGCAGTATGGCGAGATTTTTCGCAAAGAAGCTTTGGTGGAAACTATGGTTAATTCTGTAATAAAAAAAATTGAGGTGCTACAGGAACAACTCAAAGATAAATCTATTAGAAAAGTAGCTTATTTTATTTGGAAGAAACCTTTAATGGTTGCCGGGAAAGACACGTTTATAGATGAACTTTTAAAGCTGAATAAATTTGAAAATGTGTTTAATACCTCTAGATATCCGGAAACCTCTTTTGAAGAATTAAAAGTTAAAAATCCTGATTTATTACTACTTTCATCTGAGCCATTTCCCTTTGAGGAAAAGCATAAAGAATACTTTTCAGACCTAAATATAGAAATTGAATTGGTAGATGGCGAATATTTTAGTTGGTATGGTTCCCGATTGGTAAAAGCAATGGACTATTTTAGAACAATCAATTTTTAATGGTCTATTTTATCGTACTGCATTCTTCTAAGTTCCTCTAGAATTTTTTTTGCTCTCTCATTCAATCGGTCGCTTTCCGCTTTATCGGTAAGTGCCAACTTATAAGATTTGTGCATAAGATGTGTGTACTTATCACAAAGGCATTCTTCTGTAGATTTTGTTTCAAAGATTTTGAACATAATTTTGTTTTCGTCTTTGATGCAAAGATAGGAGTCAGCACCGCAAAGGATTGCCAAGTATGCGTTAATCTTAATCTAAAATATTTTTCTTTATTCTTTAAAATGTTAAAAAATTAGATAAACGGTTTTTTAGAAGATTTGTCTAAATTTTAGCATATAGCTTTAAACTAATATTGCCTGTCTTGTAGCGCAAATACTCGCTTTAGTAATCCAGTAGTTCTTGCAGAAACTTTTTCCCTAATTTCTTTTTCCTCAATAGCAATCATAGTATACACTCCTTCAAGAGCCTCTTTGGTAACATAATCTGCAAGATCTGGATTAACATTGTTGGTTAGAGGTAAACTATTATATCGGTTAATAATATCACCCCAAACCCTGGTAGCGCCCACTTTCTCCAGTGAATTAGTTACTACCGGATTGAAATTACTATAAAGTGGTTCTTCGGTTTTACTGGTAAGATATAAAGTGGCCGCATCATTTTGGCCCAATAAAATATCCCTGGCATCATTAAACGTAATCTCTTTTACGGCATTCACGAAAATAGGAGTTGCTTCTTTAACTGCTTCTTCTGCAGCCCTGTTTAGTACTTTTAGACCTTCATCGGCTAAAGCGCCTAAACCCACATCTCGAAGTGTTTCATCTACTTTTTGCAATTCTGTGGGAAGCGTTATTCTTACCAATTCATTACTATAGAATCCGTTTTCTTTGGTGAGTTTGGTGACTTGCTTTTCAATGCCCATATCTAAAGCCTCTCGTAAACCTGAAGCTATTTCAGTATTACTTACGCCTACTTGTGGGTATTGACTGGCAATTTCCTGAAGTTCAGCACAAGATGAAAATAATAAAATACTAAGGATAAGGCATAATTTTTTCATTGCGTTGCTTTTTTTACAAATGTATCATTTTTGTACGAAGATGAATTGGCCTGGAAAAAAGCTACTAGGTAAAAACTATAGTCTTGTTGTTAAAAACCAGTGTTTTTCTCTCAATATGGTATTTTATTCCATTGGCTAAAACAATTTTTTCTAAGTCCCTTCCTTTTAAAATAAGGTCTTTAATTGAATGGCTATGTGAAATGCGGGTAATATCCTGTTCAATTATTGGGCCTGCGTCGAGCTCTTCAGTTACATAATGACTGGTAGCTCCAATTATTTTCACACCTCTTTTGTAGGCCAGGTGGTATGGCTTAGCCCCGGCAAAGGCAGGTAAGAAAGAGTGATGAATATTAATGATTCTATTCGGAAAGGCTGCTATTAAAGATTTTGGGATAATTTGCATATACCTGGCCAGCACAATAAAATCTACTTTTTCCTTTTGAAGCAATTCTAGCTGTTTTTCAGCAGCTTCTTCTTTTGTATTAGCTGTTACAGGAATATGATAAAACGGAATTCCAAAATTTTGCGCTACCTGTTCAAGGTCTTTGTGGTTGCTAATAATTAAGGGAATAGACACCTTGAGTTCGCCCGATTTATACCTGCCTAAAATATCATATAGGCAATGATCATATTTAGAAACAAAAACTGCCATTCTGGGTTTTGCATCGGCTGAGTACATTTCCCAGGACATATTGTATTTTTCAGCTACAGTTTCCTTAAATTCCTCTTTAGTGTTGCTAATACTGGTTTGAGCAGTAAACTCACATTCTAAACGCATAAAGAAAACAGTATTCTCTAAATCTACATATTGATCTATATAATTAATATTGCCGTGCCTTTTGTAAAAGAAGGAAGTAACATTGGCAATAATTCCAGAAGTATCGGGACAATGAATTAGGAGCGTAATTTTTGGCATAACACGGCTTTAAGGTCCTAAAATTAAACATTTCATGTTGGTTCAAAATAGCAGAAATGAGAATTATATTAATATCATAGTAGGAGCTTAAGAATTACAATTTTCGTAAATTGCAGGTCCAAAATTCAGAGATAATTAGCAATGGAACAACAAAAGCCATATACCCCTAAAAATAAAATAAGAATCGTAACCGCAGCTTCGCTCTTTGATGGGCACGATGCCGCTATAAATATAATGCGTCGTATTATTCAATCTACAGGAGTAGAGGTAATTCATCTTGGTCACGACCGTAGTGTAGACGAGGTTGTGAACTGCGCTATACAGGAAGATGCACAAGCTATTGCGATGACTTCCTACCAGGGTGGGCACACAGAGTATTTTAAGTATATGCACGATTTACTTCAGGATAAAAACGCCGGTCATATCGCTATTTTTGGTGGTGGGGGTGGAGTAATTCTTCCTGAAGAGATAAAAGAATTGATGGACTACGGAATAACCCGGATTTACGCACCAGATGATGGGCGAGAAATGGGACTCCAGGGAATGATCAATGATATGGTGAAGCGGGTAGATACTGAAACTCGCGACTTGGTTGAAGAAAAATCTGTTGCTGAAGATTTAAAGAATAAGAATGTAAATACTATTGCCAGACTGATTTCCCTGGCTGAAAATAAGCACGATACTTTTCTACAGCATTTCCATCCGTTAAAAAAGGCAACCGATAAGAGTGAAATTCCGGTTCTTGGAATTACAGGAACAGGTGGTTCTGGAAAATCTAGTTTGGTAGATGAGTTGGTACGCCGATTTTTAGGTGATTTCCCAGAAAAAAACATCGGAATTATTTCAGTAGATCCTTCTAAAAGAAAAACCGGCGGCGCTTTATTGGGAGATAGGATTAGGATGAATGCCATAAACAATAAACACGTTTATATGCGTTCCCTGGCTACCCGCCAATCTAACCTGGCGCTTTCTAAACACGTGGCTGAAGCTGTTGAGGTTTTAAAAGCGGCTGAATTTGATTTGATTATCCTGGAAACATCAGGAATTGGCCAAAGTGATACCGAGATTATGGATCATTCTGACGTAGCTCTATACGTAATGACGCCAGAATTTGGAGCCGCTACTCAGTTAGAAAAAATCGACATGTTAGATTTCGCCGATTTAGTGGCTATCAATAAATTTGATAAACGTGGAGCTCAGGATGCCTTGCGTGATGTAAAAAAACAATATCAGCGAAATCACCAATTATGGCATGAAGACGCTGAAAAACTTCCGGTTTTTGGAACCATCGCCTCTCAGTTTAACGATCCTGGGATGAATACCCTATATCGTCAAATTATGGATAAGATTGCTGAAAAAACCAAAGCTGATTTGAATTCTACCTTTGAGATTTCAGCAGAAATGAGTGAGAAGATCTTTGTAATTCCACCAAAACGAACACGTTATCTTTCAGAAATTGCCGAAAATAATAGAAGCTACGATGAGAAAGCCGCTAACCAGGCTGAAGTGGCGCAGAAACTATACGGAGTTTTTAAAACTATCGAGTCGGTTTCAGGTTTGGAAATGACAAACAATCAATCTAAATATTTAGAAAAACACGGAATTAATCAGGAGGAAATAAATGAGTTTGCCGAAGATTCCCAAAAGGATTTTCTAAAATTACTTTTCGCAGAATTTGACCGGGTAAAAATGGATTTAGATCCTTACAACTGGGAAGTGATCCAGGGCTGGCAGGAAAAGGTGAATAAATATGTAGAACCTATTTATTCATTCAAAGTTCGCGATAAAGAGATAAAAATAGATACGCATACCGAGTCGCTTTCGCATACTCAAATTCCAAAAGTTTCACTTCCAAAATATAAAGCCTGGGGCGATATTTTAAAATGGTGTCTTCAGGAAAATGTTCCGGGAGAATTTCCATATACCGCAGGTCTTTATCCGTTTAAAAGGCAGGGCGAAGATCCTACAAGAATGTTTGCCGGTGAAGGTGGGCCAGAGCGTACGAACCGCAGGTTTCATTATGTGAGTATGGGATTACCTGCAAAAAGGCTTTCTACCGCTTTTGATTCTGTAACGCTTTACGGAAATGATCCAGATGAACGTCCCGATATTTATGGGAAAATTGGAAATTCCGGGGTTTCTATTTGCTGTTTAGATGATGCTAAAAAGCTTTATTCAGGCTTTGATCTTGCAGATGCTATGACATCGGTAAGTATGACGATAAATGGACCTGCGCCTATGCTGCTTGGTTTCTTTATGAATGCGGCCATAGATCAGCAATGTGAGAAATATATTAAAGAAAACGGACTAGAAGACAAGGTTGAAGCAAAATATAAAGAGCTTTATGATGATCGCGATTTAGACCGTCCCGTTTATCGCGGGGAACTACCCGAAGGAAACAACGGACTTGGCTTAATGCTTTTAGGGCTTACAGGGGACCAGGTTCTGCCGGCAGAGGTTTACGAAGACATCAAAGAGAAAACTATTAGCGTGGTTCGCGGAACCGTTCAGGCTGATATTTTAAAAGAAGACCAGGCGCAAAACACCTGTATCTTTTCTACGGAATTCGCTTTGCGTTTAATGGGCGATGTTCAGGAACATTTTATTAAAGAAAAAGTAAGAAACTTTTATTCGGTTTCAATTTCAGGATATCATATTGCTGAAGCGGGTGCAAATCCAATTACACAGTTGGCTTTTACCCTGGCCAATGGTTTCACTTACGTGGAATATTACTTGAGCAGGGGAATGGATATCAATAAATTCGGGCCAAATCTTTCTTTCTTCTTTTCTAACGGAATAGATCCCGAATATGCTGTAATAGGAAGAGTGGCACGTAAAATTTGGTCTAAAGCACTGAAACATAAGTACGAAGCAAACCCAAGGGCACAAATGTTGAAATATCATATTCAAACTTCAGGAAGATCGTTGCACGCCCAGGAAATAGATTTTAATGATATTAGAACAACGCTTCAGGCACTTTACGCGATCTATGATAACTGTAATTCATTACATACCAATGCGTATGATGAAGCGATCACCACTCCTACCGAAGCATCGGTGAGAAGAGCGATGGCGATTCAGTTAATTATTAATAAGGAGTTAGGACTTGCTAAAAATGAAAACCCAATTCAGGGCTCTTTCATTATTGAAGAATTAACCGATCTGGTAGAAGAAGCCGTTTTAACCGAATTTGACCGAATTACAGAAAGAGGCGGAGTTCTTGGTGCGATGGAAACCATGTACCAACGTGGGAAAATTCAGGAGGAAAGTTTGCATTACGAAACTTTAAAACATAATGGCGATTACCCAATTATAGGGGTAAATACCTTCTTAAGTTCTACCGGTTCGCCAACGGTTACTCCTGGCGAAGTGATTAGAGCCACAGAAGAAGAGAAGCAACATCAGCTTAAAACTTTGACTACGCTTCATAAAGCCAAAGAAGATTTGGCTGAAGAAGCTTTAGAGAAAATCAAAGAGGCGTCTATTAAAAATGAAAATATTTTTAAAGAGTTGATGGAAGCCACCAAAGTATGTTCGCTGGGGCAAATAACCCAGGCAATGTTTGAGGTTGGTGGACAGTATAGAAGAAATATGTAAGCAGAGAGCCACATTCTCAAAGCAAAAAGCTTTGAGAATGTGTGCGAATCGCTTATCCCGATGAGCTTAGCGAATCACAGCTTTAATCCCTCCAGAGGGTTTAATTCCCCGAGGCTAGCCTCGAAATTTCAAAAAGTTTTTTCCAATTCATACCGCATGGGCTTGCCCCAAGGTTTTTGACTATAGAGTTATTGATAAATCATCCCAATGGGCGAAAGCTTCATTGGGATTTTTGATTTTAAGCTAGTTCTTACTTTAGAAATTCAATCCTGTAACAAAATAATTCCCACTGTGATTTCTTCAATTTTCTAAAAATTCGATATGTTAATCACTAAGTTTTAAGGTGCTTAAAACTTTTGTCTTTTTTGTTGGGTGGGGCTAATTTTTCAGATTAATTTTGCAGATTGTTAAATTGCAACTTGTAACTACGTAAGTGAAAAAAATATAAATCTATGGAAAATATCTGGTTATACGCTATAGGGGCGTTCACAGCATTTTTCGCGATCAATAATCCAATTGGAAATATCCCAATATTCCTTAGCTTAACTAAACAAGCCGATGGAAAAAGGAAGCGGTTTATTTCTAAAAAAGCGACTTTCACAGCCTTTGTGATCGTAACAGGATTTGTACTACTAGGTAAATATATCTTTCAGCTTTTTGGATTAACTATTCCTGCCTTTAAAATTACAGGTGGGATTTTAGTGTTTTTTGTTGGTTTTGAAATGATAAGGGCGCAACAATCCAGTATTGATAACCAGACAGAAGTAGATTTTAACGAAGGAATTTCTATCTCTCCTTTGGCAATTCCAATTCTTGCTGGTCCTGGAACAATTGTTACAGCGGTAAACTACACCACAACTGCAAGCTATATGGATATGGGGATTATTGTGGCAATGTTTGCTTTAATAATGTTTTTAAATCACCTGGCTTTTATTTCCAGTGAGTATTTAGTGCGTTTTATTGGTCAAAATAAGATTATTGTGATCGAAAAAATAATGGGACTAATAATAGCAATTATTGGAACCAACATGCTCATAGAAGGTGTGAAACTAGCTTTTTATGAATAACAGATCTTAATTAACTTCTTCTAAGTTGTTGAGTCCAATCAGCGATCATTTTATCAAAAAGATGAATTTCTTTCTTCAATAGAATTAAAAACTCACTTTCTCTTACGCCAGAAAATTCAAGGTTTTTACAGAGTAATTTTAAGCTTTTGCTTGCTTTTCTAATGTTTCTAACACGTTCTAATCTGGAGCTATAGTTTTTTGCTGTTGCTACAGAGGCAACACCGGGAGCAAGTAGTAGAGATTCATTAACCAGGTCTCCTGCATATCTATCTTTTGGGCAGGCAGAAATACTCATTTCCAACACATGCTTATCTTGCGTAAAATGTATTGCCATCGCCCTGGAAAGTTTAAAGATCTCTAAAGCTTTATGGTAAACCGGTGATTGGTTGGTATTGTATGGAAAAACCTGTGACATTAGTTATTAATTTCAGCATAAAATTAAAGAGAAATTAAATAGCTCCACTTAATGTTTTAAGCTCAGAAATATATTTTACCTTTGATTAAATGGTATTACTTATATAAAACTTTAATATGCAAACTGATGAACTTAATTGGGCTATTTTAATCCGCTTACAAGAAAACGCCAGATATTCTTTTGCTAAAATTGGACGGGAAATAGGGCTTAGCTCTCCTGCAGTAGCAGAAAGAGTAAAAAAAATGGAAGATGCGGGAATTATAAAGGGTTATAAGACTCAAATATCTTATCATCAAACAGGCTACCAGTTAAAAGCTATAATTACCCTTCGCGCCTTTATGGGAAGATTAAAACCTTTTTTGGAAAAGGTGAAAGAATTTAAAGAGGTGATTAACTGTTATCGTATCACAGGGAATGAAAATATTATCATGGAAGTTGTTTTGAGAAACCAGGCTCATTTGGAAGAATTTATAGATAAACTAATCACTTATGGTGAAACCAAAACCCATATTGTGCTGTCTCAGGTGGTAGCATTCGCTCCAATAGATAAGAATACCACAAAATTATCTTAATTTTTGACAGGCATTTATTTTAATGCTATTCTAATGGGTCGTTTTTAATTCTATTATTATGCTTTTCAGTTAAAATACATGCTTTTTTGCGTCTATTTTAACTAAAACCTGATTGCTATATTCGGTTTAGTTAAATAATAGCAAATTGTAATTTTATTAATAGCACAACGACTATACTCTCGCTATTTTTACCAAAAAGAAATTGCATTATGAGAAAGTATAGTACATTGTTCCTAATTATAGCAGCCTTAACCGGTGCGATAGGATTTTCCGGTTTAAATTTTGCCGGTATTGAAGTAGTGAGGGTTTTGTTTTTAATCTTTGCAGATTTACTTGTAGTTTCGTTAGTTGCCCGTCTTTTCTTTAAAAACGACAATTTAAGATTACAACGCGTTAAAAAATAAAATATAGCATCTATAATATTTATGTGGCCTTCATCTTATGATGAGGGCTTTTTTTATGCATGATCTTTGATATCTATGCTTATATTTATATTAATTATGTGATGTTATGATGAAAAAGATACCTTTTTTAGTTTTACTTCTAAGTTTTATTCCTCAACTGGTAAGTTCACAGGAAATAAAAATTCCTTTGGGTACTATTGTAGATTCAATACCTATTAGTGATACTATTGAAGAAGGTTTTGCTATTTACCTGCCACGAAATTTTGATGAAAAGAAAGAGTGGCCGGTAATTTTTGTATTTGATCCTCAAGGTAGGGGAAGAGCAGCTGCCCAACTTTTTAGAACTGTAGCAGAAAGGCAATCTTATATTATTGTGGCATCTAATATGAATTTAAAGGAAGATTCTTTAAAAAACAACATTACTAAAATAGGTTCTTTAATTAATCAGGTAGATGGTATGTTTACTATAGATAGGGAGCAGGTTTATTTAGCTGGGCTCTCTGAAGGTGGGCAACTGGCAACTGCACTACCCTTTATTTACAATAATATATCTGGAGTTTTAGCTATAGAAGATGCCTGGTTGAATACTGATTATTTAAATACTAACAGTAAATTTATGTTTAGTGCAGTTGCCTGTGATAATAAGAATACAAGACAAACTCTAGTGGAAATAGAAGCTTATCTAAATGGAGAGGATTTTCCAACCGAAATTAATTTTTACACTTGTAAGGGAAAAGTAGAATGGCCTGTTGGAGATGTGATTGAAAATGCTGTAGCAGGATTTACATTACTTGCCATAAAAGAAGAAAAAAGACCTAAAGATATTGACTTAATTAGAAAACTGTATAATGCAGAAGTGGAACATGCCCAGGTTTTAAGGCGCACTCGTAATTATTATCAGGCATTTGAAAAACTAAAACAAATTGAAGATAAGTATGATGATTTTGGACTGGAGATAGATTTGGGTGACGAAATAAAGAATATTAGGCGGAATAAGGCTTTTAAGCAGCAAAGGCGAGATTATCGAAACGCTATAGCTGAAGAAAATACAAGAAGGGAGGATTACATTTACTATATGGATGCCGATGTGATGATCTCTAATTTTGAAAATATTGGTTGGTGGGTGTCCCAGGTTGATGAGTTAAAAGAGCGAGTAGAAAAGTCAAGTGGACCAAAACAAAATATGGCAAACAGACTTCTTGGATTTCTGGATAGTCTTAGTAAGAGTTATTATGATAGTTATGTGAATTCCCAGGCTAATGCCAGATCAAAAGTATTTGTGAGTATTCTTCGCACTATTTTCGATAAGAATGATCCTGAAGCATATCTTAATATCATTAAAATTGCCGGTCACGATGGAGATCACGAGACAGCGCTCTTGTATCTGGAAGATTTACTTAAAACCGGATTTAAGGATATGCAGGCATTATATGATATTGAAGGTATTTTAGATCTAAAACTAAGTAAAGCATATAATGAGAAAATCAGGGAATATCTTGGAGAAGCAAAGTATTATAATGCTGATAGTTAGGCCGAAATTGCTTTTCTTATTTTTCTTAATGATATCTGTTTCAGCTATTGCTCAGGAAAAAAGTGTGGTAGAATTTCAGCGGGATATGAATGAAAAATTTAATGATCCAGAACGCACTCCGCTTTCAAAAAAAGATTTAGCTGAATTTAAAAACCTGGATTTCTTCGAGATTGATTCTGCTTTTAAAGTGAAAGCTCAATTTTTAAGAACTCCGGCTGAAGCTCCTTTTAGAATGCAAACAACTACAAATAGAAAGCCTGTGTACGTAAAATATGGAGAATTGTATTTTAGTATTAAAGAAAAAGACTTTAAACTAGATGTTTATCAAAATCAGGAGTTAATTTCAGATCCTGAATATTTTAATTACCTGTTTCTACCTTTTACAGATCTTACCAATGGAGAAACCACCTACTCCGGCGGACGATATTTGGACTTAAGGATACCGGAGGGTGATTCCATTTTTATAAATTTTAATAAAGCATATAATCCATATTGTGCTTATAATGGTGATTATTCCTGTCCTATAGTTCCTGCTGAAAATAATTTAGAGATAGCTATTACAGCAGGAGTGAAGAACTTTAAATAATTAGTTTAGAACGCATAAACCGCGGCCAGTACAAAAGATGAAAGCTTATCGGTTCCATCTAAATCAGAATCAACAAAAACCGGTGATGAAGTATTTGAAACTTTATCAAGCCGTATTTCGGGTTTAATAGTTAAGCTTCCAACAGTGTAATTGCCGGTAAGCGTAAAATCTATTGTTTCAGCATCAGCGCCGTAAACAGGGCCGCCATCTTCCAGTTCTTTAAAATATTCAGCTCTTAAACCAATAGCAAAACTATCAGACGTTTGAAACTGCGGATATAATGCTGCTCCGTAAAAACCTACCCCATCTGTAGTAGTGTAAGTTGTATTCAGCCCAAGGTAAAAAGCCTCAGTAAAATCCCAACCGGTAGTCAAATCTATCTGAAACGTTGCTTCGCCTGAAATTGGCATTTGCTCACCATATAATAGGTTTAGGTATGCGCTTCCTTTAGTATTTGAATACCCTAATTGACCACCAAAAGAATATTTTCCGTAGGGATTAAATTCAGTCCAGTCTGTAGGGTTCATTATGGCCAACATTGCGCTCCAGTGATCATCTATCGTGAAATCTGCTTTAATTCCGGTATGGGAAAAAGGTCCATATGAAAACATATAGGAAGTGGAATAGTTGAAATTTGCAGCCGGTGAAATAACTTCATACCCCAGGAAAGTATTGAAATTTCCCATTGTTAAAGTTACCGCATCTGAAACATTCCAGTAAGCATATAATTGATTTACAATATTACTGGGTGCTGCTGAAGCGAAGACGGCATCTTCCCCACGAGGGCCAAAAACCAGGTCGGCCACAAAACCTACTTTCTCCCCTTCGTAACCTAAAATCACATTAGCCATTCCAATGGCGAAACCGGGATCGTTGGCAAATGAAGAAGCGGGAGCTTGCGGGCTGGCAATAATATTACCTGCTTCATTGTACTCGTACTTATTTAGGCCATTAATATTTGTTCTGAAGTAAGTATCTATAGAACCACTAATACTAAAATTAGACATAAAGCTTTCAACTTTAGTTTCTTCAGTTTCCTGTGCCTGCAAGTTATTTCCGGCAGCAAAACAGATTCCTAAAAGGAATATTTTTCGGATATTTGTAACGGTAAATTTTTTCATAATAAAAGTCTTGTTTAATAAGTTGAAATGTGTTGAGCAAAGCTGTATGGAAGGTTTACTTTATAGGAGCGCTCCGCCAAGCGCTCCTTTTTATTTTTAAGCTTTAATTTACCTATCGTGAGCTGTTCCAAATTCGGCATAAGCATCCATACCGTGTTCGTGAATGTCCAGTCCTTCAGTTTCTTCTTTTTCTTCCATTCTTAAGCCCATGGTCGCTTTAATAATAGAGAGAATTACGAATGCAGAAATACAACAGAAAGCACCAATTATTCCCACGCCCGCTAGCTGGGTAAGTAATTGATCAAAGCCTGCCATACTTCCAAAGATTCCTACAGCTAGTGTTCCCCAAATTCCGCAAGCAAGGTGAACAGCTACTGCACCAACGGGATCGTCCAGTTTTAGTTTATCAATAAGGGAAACTCCAAATACAATAACTCCTCCGGCTACTAAACCAATAAGTACGGCATCAAAAGGAGACATAAGATCTGCACCTGCTGTAATCCCAACCAGTCCACCTAGAATTCCGTTTAAGAACATAGTTAAATCGTAGTTCTTATAAGCAATCGTTGAAACTAAAAAAGCTGAAATACCACCGGCTGCGGCAGCAAGACAGGTTGTTACCAGTGTAATAGAGGTTAAAGAAGGATCGGCAGAAAGAACTGAGCCGCCATTAAACCCAAACCAACCCAACCAAAGGATAAAAACACCTGCCGTTGCCAATGGTATATTGTGTCCCGGAATGGCATGAGATTGCCCATCTTTTCCGAATTTACCTAAACGAGCTCCCAATAAATAGATGGCTATTAAAGCTCCCCATCCACCTACTGAATGAACCAGGCTAGAACCGGCGAAATCGTAAAAACCAATTCCATCTAAGAAGCCGCCGCCCCATTTCCAGGAACCTATAATAGGATAAACAATGGTGATATAGATCACAGAGAAAAGCATAAAGCTTCCCAGTTTAATTCGTTCTGCAACTGCACCGGAAACTATGGTGGCCGCGGTTGCCGCAAACATTCCCTGGAAGAGAAAATCTGTCCAGTAAGTGTATCCTTGGTTATAAGCTAAGTCTAAAGCACCATCTGCCACAGGTGCACTTAACCCAAAAAGGCCAAAGAAATAGTCGGGAATTATTCCGGCTAGAAATGAGCCCGGATACATTAGATTAAATCCAAGAATAGCATAGGTTAATAATCCGGCACAAATAATAAATACATTTTTAAACAGGATATTGATGGCATTCTTTTGTCTTGTAAGCCCCACTTCAAGAAGTGAGAAACCAAGGTGCATAAAAAAGACCAGTGCAGTACACACCATCATCCAAACATTGTTAGTAGTAAGTAATTCCATAAAAGTGGTTTTTTATAATGAGTTTATATTTTAAGAAAGAGAGTCGGTTCCTTTTTCTTTAGTTCTTATGCGGTAGGCTTCTTCTACCGGTGTTACGAAAATTTTTCCATCACCCACAGAGCCTGTATGGGCAGCTCTTAAAATGGTTTCTACCGTACTATCTACATTGTGATCTGATACTACCAGCGATATCTTACGTCGCTGTATATCACTAGTGCTGTAAGATACTCCACGATAAACGTGACCTTGTTTTTCGTTACCTACCCCGGTAACATCCCAATAAGTGAAGAAGTTTACTTCAGTTTCATGAAGTGCTTTTTTGACTTCATCAAATCTGGATTTTCTAATAATCGCTTCTATTTTTTTCATAAAACTTTGTTTTTACTGATGTAAAAGTAAAAAATTATCATAACACCCTTAAAAAAATAGGGGTTTCGATGTAATTAATATGAATTAAACAAAAACAACCCCTATAAATTTAGGGGTTGTTTTTTAAAAAGCGTAAGTTTTGCTTAGTTTGTAGTTTTTTGGAGATGTGTTAGGTGAGTTTGGAGAGAAAAAGACCTAAAAAGACAGCTAAAATTCCAATAATTATACTTCCAAAGGCATAAAAAAAGAAATTTAGATAGTCGCCCGAACGTAAAAGTGCTTGATTTTCAAGAGTGAAAGTGGAAAAAGTGGTGAACCCCCCGCAAAAACCTACGGCCAGGAATAAAACAATATTAGAATTAAAGAATTCGTATCTGGCAGCGAAGCCTATAAATAGACCAAGCAATAAGCTGCCAATAATATTTACGGTAAAAGTGCCGTAGGGAATGAAAAAGCTTTCAGAATTTAAACTTTTACTGATTAGATATCGCAATGCACTACCCAGGCCGCCACCTAAAAAAATCAATAATAGTTGTTTAAGCATAAGTGTTTATTTAATAGGAATATAAAGATGGGTAATCCATTTTGCCGGATTTGCAACATCCTCAGGCGAAGTTAAGTGAACTTCAAAATTGTTAGCGTTCTCTGCAATTTCAAGATCATTTGTTTCAATATAATTATAGGCAGTATCCCAGGCTTCCTTGAGGTTCTTATAATCTCCCTTTAGTGTGGTTTTTAAAACTTTTTGGTTAGGCATAAGTCCGGTTAAAATTTCACTTGTGGCAGGAGTTATTACCTCACTAGGGGTAAATATACCTGCCGAAAAAATTGCTGTTCCAGATGTCTCGTTCCATTCATTGTATAAAACAAAAGGATTTCCGTTTTTCTCAATTTCGTTTTCATCCATATAGGTAGAAACTTCGGTAAACATAGATGCCATTTTTTCATCTACCTGGCTAATTTTACTGGCGGTAGTAGTGTACATGTAATAACCCCCACCGTGCTGAATAACTCCGTCTACACTAATCGTGTACTTATCCATTTTATTTAAAATAACGCTTTCCATATTGTTAAGTCCTTCTTGAAATTTTGGACGCATCATTTCAGTAATACTTTGTTCCTGAAAGATGAAAGCCAGTTTTTCCATAAAGCTTTGATGGCCTTTTATTCCCCAGGTCACTTCTGTTCCATTTTTAATCTCATTAAATTCCCAATAAGTCTGGCTTGTAGATTCTCCAAATGGGGTTTTAAAAATAAGTTCCTGTTCTATCTCAGAAAAAGGTTTAGCCGAAATTGTTTTTATTTCACCATTACCGGCGCTTTCACTTTTCCAAGAATAACTGGCACTATCTCCGCTGGTTTTGGCTCCATATTCAATAATCATATCATTGGTTGCAGTAGACCAGGGCTCCCAGTTTTCCCAATTTTTTAGTTCGTTTACTTCCTGGAAAACCATTTCTACAGGTGCGGTAATTACTTTGGTCTCTTCAATTTGATAATTTCCATCTTTTGTGGCAATATAAATTGAACCTGCAATAATCACTATCAGTAGTAAAAAGAAAAGGTATTTTAAAATTTTCATATAGGTTGGTTTAGAAATGGGAGTATCTATTTTAATGAATAGGGAATTTAGGGATTTAAAAAGGTTTTAAGAACAAATAGCAAACCTATAAAGGCAAGAAAAGCCAGAAGTACCCATATACTCCCTTTATATTGTTTTTTATGTAATAAAGTATCTTTTTTATAGCTAATTATAATAATGATCACAAAAACGACTACAAATAAGCCTGCGAAAACGAGTTGGCCTGTACTAAACATTTTATTTACTTTTATGCAAAGTTAAGGTTTTAGGCTTAATCTGTAATTGATTTAAATTATATTAAAATGAAGAAAAGACTCTCCGCAGTAAAGGAATTTCATAAAAGCTTTAAATTAGGAATTTCTGAAGATCCGCAGGCGTCCCTGGGAACTAAAAAGAACAGGTTGCGATATGAATTAATGAAAGAAGAGAACGAGGAATACCTTGAAGCAGCAAATAACGGAGATCTCACTGAAGTGGCTGATGCCCTTGGCGATATGTTATATGCTTTGTGCGGAACGATTATAGAACATGGACTGGAACATAAAATTGAAGCCGTTTTTGATGAAATTCAACATAGTAATATGAGTAAGCTTGATGAAAATGGAAACCCAATATATAACGAAATGGGCAAAGTGATTAAAGGACCGGACTATGTAAAGCCGAATATAGCGAAAGTGCTTAAAGACTGATTTTTGGTTTTTTAATCGAGTTTATGCCTTTTCCTGGGGAAAAACAAAACTATTTTGGCATAAAACTTCATAAACTACCTCGGGGCAAGCCCACGAGGCATTCGTTGGAAACAAATTTTTAATTTCGAAGCAAGCGTCGGGGTATTACACCCTTTGGCGGTGCCAATAAAAAAACCTCACAGAATATTTCAATCTGTGAGGTTTATTTTTTTTGAAAATATCGGTAATATTATTTTACTAAATGTCTCCAACCGTGCTTGTCTTCTGCCTGGTTGTATTGAATTTTCATTAGTTGGTCTTTAAAAGATTTCCCGTAAGAATCTTCCATTGTTGGAAGTTCAAATTTCTCGTCTTTATATCCAAAACCAGAAATTGGATTAATAACCGTTGCGGTACCAGAGCCAAAGATTTCTTTTAATTCGCCTTTTCTTGCTGCTTCAACAATTTCAGAAACTTTTACTCTTCTTATTTCTACTTCAATATTTAGATCTTTGGCCAGGTCTATTACACTTTTTCGGGTAACACCATCTAAAATTCTATCGCTCGTTGGCGCCGTAATTAGTTTATCGCCAATTCTAAAGAAGATATTCATTGTTCCGGCTTCCTCCAGGTAGTCATGCGTATTGGCATCGGTCCAGATAATTTGTTGAAAACCTGCCTCTTTTGCAAGATTGGTAGGATAAAATTGTGCAGCATAGTTTCCGGCAGCTTTTGCAGCTCCAACACCACCATCTGCGGCGCGGCTGTATTTTTCTGAAAACTGAACCCTTACTTCACCGCTATAATAAGCTTGTGCAGGCGAACAAATAATCATGAATTTATATTTGGTAGAAGGGTTTGCAGAAACGCATTCTTCGGTGGCAATTACAAAAGGACGTATGTATAAGGAGTTTCCAAAACCTTTTTTTATCCAGTCTTTTTCAAGTTTTAATAACTCCTCTAATCCGCTAAAGAAAAATTCTTCCGGAAATTCAGGAATAGCTAACCTGGCACTGGATTTATTAATTCTTTTATAATTTTCGTCTGGTCTAAAAAGCCAAATTTGGTCTTCTTCATCTTTATAGGCCTTCATTCCTTCAAAAACGGCCTGTCCATAATGAAATACTTTCGCCGATGGATCCATTTGTATTGGACCGTAAGGCCTTATTTTAGGGTTTTGCCATTCTCCATTTACATAATCACATTCAAACATATGATCTGTGAAAATCTCGCCAAAAACCAGGTTATCAAAATTTACTTCTTCAATTTTGGATTTTTGGACTTTGTTAATTTCAAGCTGGTTAGTATCGTATTTCATTATCATTAGTTTAGTTAACAAATTTACCTAAATTAAAACAGAATCAAAATCTAAAGTTTTGGTAAATTTGTTTGCCTACAAGGTTTTAACCAATAATAATAATATGAGAAAAATAGCATTCATACTTAGCTTATCCCTAATTTTTGTAGCTTGTAAAGAAGAAAAATCTAAAGAAGAAGCTCAAGTTTTAGACGAATCTATTCCTGTTTCATATAATTCTTTTGGTGCTGAAATTTCTGCAGAGAATTCTTTAACTAAGGCTGAGGCGCTTAAACAATTTGAATCGTTAAAACCGGGCGATACTATAGACCTTAAATTTGCTTCAAAAATCAAGACTGTTTGTAAAAAGAAAGGTTGCTGGATGATTTTAGAGCTTCCGCAAGAAGAGGAGGTAAGGATTACCTTTAAAGATTATGGTTTTTTTGTTCCTAAAGACAGTGAAAACACAGATGTAATTGTACAAGGGAAAGCTTTTTTAAACGAAATGTCTGTTGAAGATCAAAAACATTATGCTGAAGATGAGGGGAGATCTGAAGCCGAAATCGCAGCGATTACTTCTCCTGAAATATCCAGGGCTTTTATTGCAAATGCGGTACTTTTAAAACAATAAAGTGGAAAGAAAAATCATAAAAACCGGCGATGGTTCGGTAACCATACATTTAAGCGATTGGGACGAACAATACCACTCTAAACATGGGGCGATACAGGAAGCGCAACACGTGTTTATAAAAATGGGTTTGGAATATTGGCTTGGTCTAAATAAAGAAAAAAATCTTTCTATCCTGGAAATAGGTTTTGGCACCGGTCTTAATGCGTTTATCACTTTTCTTGAAGCGAAAAAACTTCAGCTGAATATAAACTATACGGGGGTAGAAGCTTATCCTGTTGCTAAGAATGAGATAAGTGAATTGAATTATGCCGAAAAGCTTTCTGCAGAAAATCAGCTTGATTCTTTTCAAAAAATGCATCAAATCCCGTGGAATGAGGTAGCGACTATTTCTGAAAATTTTCAGCTTGAAAAGCAACAAAAACGTTTTGAAGAAATTAAAGATCTCAATACATACGATTTAGTGTATTTTGATGCTTTTGGTGCCAGGGTACAGCCAGAACTTTGGACGGAAGAAATTTTCGCTAAAATGTATGCCGCAATGAAAAACAATAGCCTTTTAGTTACTTATTCAGCAAAAGGAAGTGTGAGAAGGGCAATGCAAACTGCAGGTTTTATAGTTGAACGGCTTCCCGGTCCTCCAGGTAAGCGTGAAATGTTAAGAGCTTTAAAAAACTAAGCAGAATCGCTGTTAAATAGGTGGTAATATTTAGCTAAGGTTTATTGTTGTTATTATCTTGTAAAGAAAAATGCGTGTACTAATTACAGGAGCTACCGGTTTAATTGGAACAAGAATTAGCCAGCTATGCCGAGATAAAGGAATAGAAGTCCATTATCTTTCTACCAGCAAAGAAAAGTTGGAAACGAAAGAAGACTATAAGGGCTTTTACTGGAATCCAAATGAAAATGAAATTGATAGTGATGCCATACAAGGTGTTGATGCTATTATAAACCTGGTAGGTGCCAGTATTGCTGAGCGCTGGACACCAGAGCAGAAAAAGACCATTCTAAAAAGCCGAACCGAAACGGCAAAATTACTCTACAAATGTTTACAGGAAAATGAGCACCAGGTAAAAAACCTGGTTTCTGCCAGTGCTATTGGAATTTACCCCAGTTCGCTAGAAAAATTATACACCGAAGAAGATAAAGGCGTAGATGATTCTTTTGTTGGAGAAGTGGTGGTTAAATGGGAAGAAGCAGTAGATAATTTTAAAGATCTGGGGCTTGAGGTTGCTAAGATTAGAGTTGGTCTTGTGCTTGCGCAAAATGGAGGTATGCTCCAAAAACTCAAGGAGCCGGTGAATTTTAATGTAGGCTCACCACTTGGTAATGGCAAACAATGGCAATCCTGGATTCATATAGATGATATAAGTGGCATTTTTATGTTTGCCTTAGAAAACCAATTAACGGGTATCTATAATGCGGTAGCTCCAAACCCTGTGACTAATAAAGAATTGGTGAACGAGGTGGCTTCAAAATTGGGAAAACCGGTTTGGTTGCCCAATGTTCCAAAAATAGCCCTGAAACTGGTTTTAGGAGAAATGTCTCATCTTGTGTTATCCAGCCAGTTGGTGAGTAGTGATAAGATAGAGCAGGAGGGTTATACCTTTAATTATGTAAATCTTGCCAAAGCCCTGGAAGATTTGATAAGTAAATAAAATAGTAAACATAAAAAGAGGCTGCCAAATTTCTTTGACAGCCTCTTTTTATACGTATTACAAATCTTATTAAGCTTTAGTAGCTTTTAGATTGATCTTTAAAGTAATATCATCACTTACAAAGTTATCTCCTAATCCATCAAAAACAGATTTAGATCCAAAGTTTACATTCCAATTTGTTCTGTCTATACTAAACTCTTCACTGGTAATTTCAATGCTATCATCAGATTGATTAATGCTAACCGGGAAAGTAATATTTTTAGTTTTCTCTTTAATGGTAAGGTTACCAGATAACATTTTTTGACCTTCTTTTTCAGTAATCTCAGTTACCTCAAAAGTAGCTTCCGGATATTTTGGAGCATTAAAGAAGTCACCTTCTTTTCCTTCTACAGTACCCATTAAGTGAGCTTCAAGGTCTTTTTTATCTTTTCCTTCAAGATCGGTAACGGTAATAGATTGCATGTCAATTACAAAATTTCCGCTTTCAATAACACTATCATTAGCGCTAAAAGTACCTTCAGTAAATTTTATAGTACCGGTATGAGTATTTGTTGGCTTACTTCCTTTCCATTCAATTATAGAAGTTGCCGTATCTACCTTAAACTCCATAGCTTCGGCTTGTGCAGTTGCTGCATCTTTAGCTTCAGAAGTTTCTGCCTTATTTTTATCGTTTTTACACCCAATAACCACAGTTAAAAAAGCTGCAATTACAAAAGTGCTTAAAATTGATTTCTTCATTTTGTTAAAAATTTAGTTTTTATTTAGTTCGCGAAATTACATAAACTAGAAATGCGTTAGTGCTAAATATTTATTAAATCGTAAGAATGACATTTTGACATCGAATCATTATTGGCAATGATTTTGACCCGATGAGCGTATATTAAAATGAAAAAAATGAGCAAGAATAAAAAAGATATAAAGGAAGACCTACAGGACAAAGCTGTTAAGGATCAAGTTGAAGATGTTATAGATGAAGCTATAGAGGAAGTTGAAAACGATAAAGAAGGGAAAGATGCTAAGGGTGAAACGCCTGAACTAACTGAGGAAGAGCAGTTAAAAGAAGATCTTCAGAAAGAAAAAGATAAGTTTTTGCGCCTTTTTGCTGAATTTGAAAATTATAAGAGAAGAACTTCAAAAGAAAGATTAGAGTTGTTTAAAACTGCCAATCAGGAAGTGATGACCGCCATGTTGCCAGTATTGGATGATTTTGACAGGGCTTTAAATGAATTACATAAATCTGGTGATGAGAATTTAATTCATGGAGTAGAGCTTATTCATAATAAACTCAAGGAAACCCTTAAGAGCAAAGGCCTTGAAGCAGTAGAGGTGAAAGAAGGTGATGCTTTTGATTCTGAGATTCACGAAGCCATAACTCAGATACCTGCACCTAAAGATAAACTTAAAGGCAAGATAGTTGATGTAGTAGAGCAAGGTTATAAACTAGGAGAACGTATAATTAGGTATCCTAAGGTGGTAACCGGGAAATAAAAAGCTTTTTAGAATTCGCAAAATGAGACCATGAAAGAAGATTATTACGACATATTAGGCATAAGTAAAGGAGCTTCAGCTGCCGAGATTAAAAAGGCATACCGAAAAATGGCCATTAAGTATCATCCAGATAAAAATCCCGGAGATACCGAGGCTGAAGAAAAATTTAAAAAATCGGCTGAAGCATACGAAGTACTAAGCAACGAAGATAAGCGCGCCCGTTACGACAGGTTTGGTCACCAGGCATTTGAAGGTGGAGCTGGCGGTGGTGGCTTCGGCGGAATGGATATGGACGATATATTCAGCCAGTTTGGAGACATCTTTGGTGGTGGCTTCAGCGGTGGCGGAGGTTTTTCTGGTTTTGGCGGTGGCTTTGGCGGTGGTCAAAGACGCGTTAAAGGAAGCAACCTTAGAATTAGGGTAAGTCTTACTTTAGAGGAAATAGCTAATGGTGCCGAGAAAAAGATTAAAGTAAAGCGAAAAGTGCAGGCACCCGGCACTACTTATAAAACCTGTACTACCTGCAAAGGTACAGGCCAGGTAACCAGGGTAACCAATACTATTTTGGGTAGAATGCAAACTGCTTCCCCTTGTACGGCTTGCAGTGGCTCTGGACAAATAATAGATAAAAGACCACCTGAAGCAGATGCTCACGGCTTAGTGCAAAAAGAAGAAACGGTTTCTATTAAAATTCCTTCTGGAGTTGAAGATGGAATGCAGTTAAAGGTTTCAGGAAAGGGTAATGAGGCTCCCGGAAATGGAATTGCTGGAGATTTACTTGTGGCTATAGAAGAGAAAGAGCATCACAGCTTACAAAGAGAAGGTGATAACTTGCATTATGATTTATATATCAGTTTATCTGAAGCGGTTCTTGGATCTTCAAGAGAAATAGATACCGTTACCGGAAAAGTGAGAATAAAAGTTGAAGAAGGAGTGCAATCTGGAAAAATTCTTAGGCTTAGAGGTAAAGGAATAGGCAATCTTAATGGCTACGGAAAAGGAGATTTACTAGTACATGTGAATGTATGGACACCTAAAAACCTTAACAAAGAACAACGTGATTTCTTTGAAAGAATGGCTGAAGACGAGAACTTCCAGCCTAATCCGGAGAAAAGCGATAAATCATTTTTTGAGAAAGTAAAAGATATGTTTTCTTAGAACCCTGCTTTTAAGAAAAAATTTATATATTTGATTATCACTAAGTCTTTTAGTGATAATTTTTCTTTTTCATAGCAATTTTTTTCCCATCCTTAATTTATTAAGGGTGGGTTTTGTTTTTTATAGCATTTATGAAAACCTTATTTTTTTCTTAATGCAAAACATCTCTCATGCTATTTCAATATATTTACTCATCAAGTGTTTAGTTAAACACCTTAATTTTGAAGCGAGATTCATTTTTTTTTAAGACTAATAACTTGTAAGCCTTAATAATAGGAATTTATTTATATCAACTTTCTATATGGAAAACCTTTTAGTAGCAGAAAATATTTACAAGCAATTCGGCAATTTTACTGCACTAAACAATGTCTCGATAGCTATTCCTCGTGGTAGTATATTTGGTCTTTTAGGGCCTAATGGAGCAGGAAAAACTACACTTCTTAGAATAATTAACCAAATTACCATGCCAGATAAAGGGCAGGTTTATTTAGATGGAACACCTTTACACCCTAAAGACATTGCGCATATAGGTTACCTGCCGGAAGAACGCGGACTTTACAAATCTATGAAAGTTGGAGAGCAAGCACTTTATCTTGCCCGGTTAAAAGGACTTTCTAAAACTGAAGCCAAGGAACGCCTGGAATATTGGTTTGAAAAACTACAAATTGAAGGCTGGTGGGATAAGAAAATCCAGGAGCTTTCTAAAGGAATGGCACAAAAAATACAATTTATCATCACAGTTCTGCATCGTCCTAAATTGCTGATTTTTGATGAGCCATTTAGCGGTTTTGATCCTGTTAACGCCGGTTTAATTAAGAACGAGATCCTTCAGCTTAAAAAAGAAGGGGCAACAATACTTTTTTCTACACACCGTATGGAAAGTGTAGAGGAGTTGTGCGATTATATGGCTTTAATTCACCAATCAAATAAATTGTTGGATGGTAAAGTTTCAGAAATTAAGCGAGCCTATAAATCTAATACTTACGAAGTTGGTCTTGAATCAGAAAATAACACTGCCTTGTTAAACGAGTTAAAGGAGAAATTCGTGATAGGAAATACTAATTTTAAGAGTATAAATGACGATCTTAAATTAACAATTCAATTAAATAACGGAGAAACACCAAATCAGCTTTTAGACTATCTAATAGGGAAAGCCAGAATAAACCATTTTGTAGAAGTTATTCCTTCGGTAAACGATATTTTCATTAAAACTGTCACTCAAAATGCGTAATCTAAAACTTATAATTCAACGAGAGTATTTGGCGCGGGTGAGGAATAAAACCTTTATTATCATGACTTTTTTAAGTCCGCTGATTTTGGTAGGAATGTTTGCTTTAATCGCTTATTTAAGTATGCTTAATAGTAGCGAACAGCGCATTATTGGATTGTATGATGAAACCGAAATGTTTGCTTCAGAATTTAAAGACCAGGAGCATGTTCAATATTTAGATTTATCTGGAAAACCTCTTGAAGAGGCAAAAAAAATGGTGAATGAGCAAGATTATTACGGACTCATTTATATTCCTGAAAACCTTAATAATAATGTAGAGGGTGTTCAGTTTTTTGGAAAGGAATCTCCCGGTTTGGGAACCATTCAGGCTATAGAAAAAACTATTGCCGATAGACTTACACGGGAAAAACTTATTGAGCGTGGTATTGATGTTAACCAGTTAAATGAAGCCAGAACAGAGGTTAGAATTGAAATACAAAATTTTGCTGGAGAACGCACCTCGAAAATGTCTAACTACATAAAAATGTTTTTTGGTGGTGCAGCAGGTTATTTATTAATGATGTTCATTATCATTTATGGGAATATGGTAATGCGTAGTGTGATTGAAGAAAAAACCAATAGGATTATTGAAATCATAGTTTCTTCGGTAAAACCTATTCAACTTATGATGGGTAAAGTGTTGGGTACTTCTTTAGCTGGGATTACTCAATTTGCTATTTGGGTGCTCCTGGCCAGCGTTTTGGCAATAACTTCATTTTATGTTTTAGGAATAGATATCTTCACGGTGCAGAAGTCACAACTAGAAACAGTTGAACAGATAGCACAACCAGAGATAGCTCAATTGGTCATTGATGTAATTAATTTACCAATTCTAAGCCTGGTAATATTTTTCCTTATTTATTTTATTGGTGGTTACTTTCTATATAGTGCGATCTATGCGGCAATTGGTGCTGCAGTAGATAGCGAGACCGATACCCAGCAGTTTATGTTTCCGGTTATTTTGCCGTTAATGTTAGGGATTTATGTGGGTTTCTTTTCGGTGATAGAAAATCCTCACGGTAGCATTTCTACTATTTTTTCTATGATTCCGCTTACTTCACCTATTGTGATGTTAATGCGTATTCCATTTGGGGTACCCTGGTGGGAATTAGCAATTTCGGTTGGGATTTTAATCGTTACCAACTTTGGAGTGATATGGCTTGCTGCTAAAATATATAGGGTGGGAATTCTTATGTACGGTAAGAAAGCGAGTTACAAGGAATTATTTAAATGGCTTAAATATTAAAATATGCAGGAACAGAAAAATCCAGAAACTACAGAAGTTATAAAAGAAGTTGTTGAAGAAGATATTTGGGGTAGTCTCGTAGATCTATGGAATTTTGTTCTTTTTCCTATAGAAACCGGTGAAAATACCGTGCATATTACCATAGGAAATATTCTGCTTGTTATTTTCGCTTTTTTGCTTACCAGTATTGTCCTGAGGTTAATACGGTCTTTTATTACCGATAAACTTCAAGAGGGAGACAAGCACAAGTTTATAAGCATTTTTAAATTTATTAAGTATTTTGTTTACTTAGTGGTGATACTTATTACTTTGAGTTCGGCAGGAATAAATATTACCATAGTTTTAACAGCTTCAGCTGCACTTTTTGTAGGTATAGGTTTAGCTTTACAGGAGTTTTTCCAGGATATTATTGGTGGGGTTTTTATCATTCTGGATAAATCTCTTTTAGTTGGAGACGTTATTGAAATGGAAGGAAGAGTAGGGCGGGTTTTTCAAATAAAACTGAGAACCACTCGCGCCCTAACACGAGATGATAAGGTGATGATAATCCCTAATCACAAGTTTATGAGTGATGTGATATTTAATTATACTCAAAACCATGAAACTACAAGAGAATTTGTTAGCGTTGGGGTTGCTTACGGCAGTGATACAAAAAAAGTGGAAGATCTTTTATTGAAATGTGCGCTAGAAAATAAGGATGTTATGGAAAGTCCAAAGCCTTTTGTGCTTTTCGATGCTTTTGGAGATTCTTCTCTGAACTTCTCTCTACATTTTTATGTGACTGATAGTTTTGTAGACCCCAAAATAAAGAGTCAACTTAGATTTAAAATAGACGAAGAATTTAGGAGGAATAGCATCACCATTCCGTTTCCACAGCGGGATGTACATTTCTACCCAAATAAAGACTATACCCAAAATTTATCAAAGAATGAATAAGACCTTTAAATTTATAGCTTTCTTTTTGCTGGGCGTTGTAACTTTTCCGGCTATGGCTCAATCTACAGATTTAGCCAGGATAGAATATACTTATTTTCCACAGTCAGATTCAGATAATTCCTTTAGAAGATTCAGAACATTTGTAAACTTTCCTATAAAACTTAATGATAAGGATGCTTATTTGATACCTGGAGTAGAATACCGGAATGTAAATTTTAAGTACGAAAATGATGAGACTTTTTCTACAAGTTACCTGGATCGTTTTCAGTCTTTTACCGGCAAGATAGGCTATACTTTTAAAATGAATGATGTATGGCGTTTTGGAGTTGAGACCGGAGTTAAAGTTGCCTCTAACTTTACAACCAGTGAGTTGGTAAGAGATGATTTTATTTATACCGGTTCGGTATATTTTATAAAGATAAAAGAAGATGAACGTTATGTAGAACCCTGGCGTTTAATTTTAGGATTAAGCTACTCCACAACAACAGGATTCCCTTTTCCGCTACCGGTTATAAATTATTATAAACGTTTTGATGAAAAATGGTCTTACGGGCTTGGAATTCCAAAGACCAATCTTGTACATTATTTTAATGATAAGCACCAGGTGCAGGGTTTTGTAACTTTAGATGGTTTTTTTGCTAATGTTCAGCAAAATTTTAATCCTTTTCCCCAAACCAACCCCAGCGCTAATAGGCTTGCGGAAAGTATGTCAATGACTATTGTATTAAGCGGTTTGGGATATCAATATAATTTTACCGATCATATATCATTTTATGCATACGCCGGTTATACCGTAATGAATGATATTAGGTTGCGAGATAAAGACCGGGAAGATATTTATACAATAGACGACACCAATACATTCTATGCCCGTAGCGGCTTAAAATTTAGTATTTTATAATTATGGCACGTATTTTATTAATTGAGGACGAAGCAGCAATAAGAAGGGTTTTAATAAAAATCCTTACAGAAGAGAGTGAACAATACGAAGTTGAAGAAGCTGCAGATGGCCTGGAAGGAATTGAAAAAATAAAAGATCAGGATTTTGATCTGGTACTTTGTGATATCAAAATGCCCAAAATGGATGGGGTAGAAGTACTGGAGGCAATAATGAAAATTAAGCCAGAAATTCCTGTAGTGATGATCTCTGGGCACGGCGATCTTGATACTGCGGTGAATACAATGAAAATGGGCGCTTTTGATTATATAGCAAAACCACCAGACCTTAATCGCTTATTAAATACGGTAAGAAATGCACTAGACCGTAAAGAGTTGGTAGTAGAAAATACCCGGCTAAAGAAAAAAGTAGGGAAGAATTTTCAAATGATCGGAGAGTCTGAAGAAATTCAGCGTATTAAGGATGTTATTGAGAAAGTTGCTCCCACAGATGCTCGTGTATTAATTACAGGACAAAACGGTACCGGGAAAGAGCTGGTAGCGCATTGGTTACATCAAAAAAGCGACAGGTCTAAAGGTCCTATGGTAGAGGTGAACTGTGCCGCTATCCCTTCAGAATTAATAGAAAGTGAACTCTTTGGGCACGTAAAAGGGGCTTTTACATCGGCGAATAAGGATCGTGCAGGTAAATTTGAAGTAGCTAACGGCGGAACTATATTTCTTGATGAAATTGGAGATATGAGCCTTTCTGCTCAGGCCAAGGTGTTGCGCGCACTTCAGGAAAATAAGATTTCACGCGTAGGTAGTGGTAAAGATATTAAGGTAGATGTTCGCGTTGTTGCGGCAACTAACAAAGACCTGAAAAGAGAAATTGATGAAAAGAAATTTAGGGAAGATCTTTATCACAGGCTGGCGGTTATTTTAATTGAAGTGCCTTCGTTAAACGAGCGCCGTGAAGATATCCCTTTACTTATAGATTATTTTAGCGAAAAAATTTCTACCGAACATGGTACAGCTAAAAAAGAGTTTACAGAAAATGCTTTAAACACCCTAAAAAATTACGATTGGCGAGGTAACATACGTGAGCTGCGAAATGTAGTTGAACGTTTAATTATCCTTGGTGGGGATAAAATAACCGAAGAAGATGTAAACCTCTTTGGAAGTAAGTTTTAAAAGTTTAGTTAGTTTTTTGCAGGCGGATTGTATCTTAAAAAGTACATAGTATCCCCACTTGGGTGCTGCCATTCATGAAACAATTCAAACCCAAAGCGTTGGTAAACCAGTGCGTTTTTGCGCATTCTTGTTTCAGCATAAAGTGGGACCTGATATTCTTTTGCCTGCCTGTAGAATTCATCTTTCATTTCCTTGCCTACCTGGGTGTCGGCTCCGCGAGACTCGGCTAAAATTCCCCAAAACCAGCAATAAAGGTATTCCCCGGTTTGCGGGCGTTGTTTTTTAATATAGTTCTGGTTTTTAACAATGCGATAAGCATTCTTTATTCCGGTAACATTTAAAACCAGTCCAATTTGTGAGCGGATATCTTTTAGAAAATTATCGTCTTTCTTGCTGGTTTTGAATAAAATAGCGATACCCATTCGGTTTTCAGAAATAATAAGTGCATCTTTCTCAATGGCTTTTTCCACCATGTGGGTAGCAAGATATTCAAAACGTTTATGCCGGTTCCCACCTTTTTTAACGATATCCATAGAAGATGGAATTTCCTTTAAAAGGCTGGTAACTTTAGTGATGATTTCCACTTTTTCTGCTTTATTCAAACTACTAGAATTTAGCGGCGAAGATATAAAATTTATCTTTTTTGAAGCTTATAAAACTCAGCTATAAATAGTATGTTAATGCTTAATTTTTGGGCATATTCTTTGTTTATATTTTTATGATTATAATATTTGAAGTTCTAGCAAAAAAATGAGCTGTACTAAAATAGCTTTCCACGGAATAGTTATTTTCGTAAATAATAATTTTAAGTAAACTACTTCGGAGCAAGCTCACGAAGCATTATTATTGAAAAATATAATTTGATTTCGAGGCAAGCCTCGGAGCATTCAATCTCGATTATCGAGTAAATCAAAATCCTAATATGAGAAGATATATTTTTACCACGCTCACCGTGCTATTTAGCCTAAGCTTATTTGCCCAGGCTCCAGAAGTGAAGGAAGATTCCCTTAAAATTCGTGAAATTTATAATGCAGCTTTGGTGAAAGGACAGGCTTATAAGTGGCTGGATCATCTTTCTAACAATATAGGCGGTAGGCTGTCTGGCTCACTAAATGCGCAAAGAGCGGTAGAATATACTAAGGCTCAATTAGAAGAGCTGGGGCTGGATAGAGTTTGGCTGCAACCGGTTATGGTGCCTAAATGGACGCGTGGTGCAAGAGAACACGCTTATATTCAAACCGGTCCGGGTATGACAACTGAAGTTAATATCACTGCTCTGGGAGGCTCTGTGGCTACAAACCCGGGGGGATTAAAAGCCCAGGTAATAGAAGTGCAGGGAATTGAAGACCTTGAAAACTATAAAGATGAGATTAATGGGAAAATAGTATTTTATAATCGCCCAATGAAGCCAGAACTTATTCAAACTTTTGAAGCCTACGGTGGTTGTGTAGATCAGCGTTATTCAGGGGCTGAAGCTGCGGCTAAATATGGTGCTGCCGGAGTGATTGTTCGTTCCTTAAGTCATAAGATAGACAAATTTCCACATACCGGTTCTATGAGTTATGGAGATTTGCCAGAGAACAAAAGGATTCCTGCTGCGGCAATAAGTACTAAAGACGCCGAATATCTCTCTGGAATTTTAAAGTTGAAAAAGGACCTTGAATTTTATTACAAACTGAGTTCAGAAAATCATGGGGAGGTGCAATCTTACAATGTAATTGGAGAAATAATAGGAAGCGAATTCCCCGAAGAGATTATGGTTGTTGGCGGTCATCTTGATTCCTGGGACCTTGGAGATGGTTCTCATGACGATGGTGCCGGCGTGGTACAATCTATGGAAGTATTACGCCTATTTAAAGAAACCGGTTACAAACCTAAAAGAACAATAAGAGTGGTGCTTTTTATGAACGAAGAAAACGGTTTGCGAGGCGGAAATAAATATGCCGATGTAGCACATAGCAAAAATGAAAACCACATTTTTGCCCTTGAGAGTGATGCAGGTGGATTTACGCCACGCGGATTTTCGTTTGATGCCGATGATGCCCAATTTGCCCAAATTAAAAGTTGGAAACCGCTTTTTAAACCCTATTTGATACATTATTTTGAAAGAGGGGGAAGCGGTGCCGATATAGGCCCTTTGAAAAAAGGAGATGTTGTACTTGCAGGATTAAGACCAGATTCCCAAAGATATTTTGACCATCACCACGCTGCTACAGATACCTTTGAGCATGTTAACAAGCGGGAATTAGAGCTGGGAGCAGCTACTATGACCTCACTTATCTATTTAGTAGACAAGTATGGAATGAGGCATATAAACCTTCAAAATGATAAAAAACTTTAGGTTGATAATTTAATTTATTCTTTATACCATTTTAAATTCCGGGGCGGTAAAATCCTACTATCTTTGCCGCCAAAATTTATGTTTTGCAATTAAGTGCCTACACCAAAGAATTCAGCAAGAATTTACACATTGCTTTCCCTATAATGCTCGGCCAGTTAGGCCATGTGCTGGTAGGGTTGGTAGATAATTTGATGATAGGGCAGTTGGGCCCTGCTCCCCTTGCGGCAGTTTCATTAGGAAACTCTATGGTGTTTATAGCTCTTTCTTTGGGAATTGGTTTTTCTTTTGCAATTACGCCCTTAATTGCCGAAGCAGATGGTGCCCGGGATATTCAAAAAGGCCGTAGCTACTTTCATCACGGTGTTATTTTATGTACTATTAATGGCGTTCTATTATTTATTACGCTATTAATTGCTAAGCCTGTACTTTATTATTTAGATCAGCCGCCAGAAGTAGTAGCGCTTGCTATTCCCTACCTGAACATTGTTGCTTTTTCAATGATTCCGTTAATGATATTTCAGGCATTTAAACAGTTTGCAGATGGCCTTTCACAAACCAAATATGCCATGTATGCAACTATAATTGCCAATTTGGTTAACGTATTATTTAATTATCTTCTTATCTACGGTATCTGGATTTTTCCAAGGTTGGAGCTGGAAGGTGCAGCTATTGGTACTTTAATTTCTCGTTTCTTTATGCTTTGGTTTGTATGGGAGATTTTAAGACGAAAGAAGAAATTTGCCGAATATTTTAAGTGGGGAAAAAAGGAATCTTTAGATTCTGAAATATTTAAAAAGATATTAAATCTCGGTTTCCCAACTGCACTTCAAATGCTTTTTGAAGTGGGAATATTTACCGCTACGGTGTTTCTTGCTGGTTTACTAGGCACAAACCCACAAGCTGCAAACCAAATTGCCTTAAATCTTTCTTCCATGACTTTTATGATAGCCGTTGGCCTTGGAGTAACCGCTACTATAAGAGTTGGAAATCAAAAAGGATTGGCTAATTTTAGGGATTTGAGAAGAATAGCAATGTCTATTTTTCTATTGGTATTTTTAATTGAAGCGGTTTTCGCCCTTGGTTTTATTTTGCTGAAAGATTGGCTTCCTATGTTTTACCTTGATAATGTTGAGGTTATTTTACTTGCAGCCCAATTATTAGTAATAGCTGCGTTATTTCAACTAAGTGACGGCTTGCAAGTGGTTATTTTAGGAGCCTTAAGAGGGCTTCAGGATGTTAAGATTCCAACTGTTATTTGTTTTATTTCTTACTGGATTATTGGCTTTCCCATCTCCTGGTATTATGGAAAAGCAGAAAACCTTGGAAGTATGGGGATTTGGTTAGGACTGCTGGCCGGGCTCTCTGCTTCGGCATTAATGTTGTACATTCGATTTCACTATTTATCAAAAAAACTTATTTTGCAAGAATCAAAGCTTGCGCAATCAAAAATATAATTATGGATTTTCCTAAATTTTTACTCGGTGATAATACCGATTACCCTACTGCTATTTTCGTGATACATACAGAATTCCCCCGTTTTATTATCAATCTTGAAAACGATGAGGTAGAATGGTTAGAGGAGTTTGACCAGCATGATGAGAAGGAATTGGAAAACGAAACAGAAAACCTTATCAATGAAGCTTCAGAATTTTATGACAGGGAAATAGCCAGATACGAAGAAAATTAATGGATAGATTAATTGAATTAGATCACCAATTATTTATTTGGCTCAATAACCTGGGTAATGAATCCTGGGATTGGCTTTGGTTACTTATTACCGATAAATGGACAGCCATTCCACTTTACGCCCTGCTTTTATTTCTTATTTTTAAGAAATTTGGTTGGAAACCCAGCCTTATAACCGTTGTTTTTATCAGCCTGTTAATTACAGCTACAGATCAATTGGGGAATGTATTTAAGGATGGTTTTGAACGTCTAAGACCATGCCGGCAGGAAGGGATAATGGAATATACTCGTTTTGTAGCCGTTCGCTGTGGCTCTTACGGATTCTTTTCTGCTCACGCTGCAAATTCTATGGGAGTAGCGATATTTCTTGGCTTATTGTTTAGAAAGGTTATTCCAAAAATGATACTTTGGCTCGTAGGTTGGGCGGTACTGGTAGCTTATAGTAGGGTTTATCTTGGTGTACATTATCCCGGAGATATTATTGTAGGAATGTTAATTGGTGCTTTTATAGGTTTTATATTTTATAAACTTCACCAGTGGACGCAGCTACAAATATTTAAAAACTCTTAAGCCAGGTTTTCAAACTTTTTAATCAATAGGTCTGCAGCGGCAAAGGCTGTGACTTTATTGTTTTCAATTGCCTTTAGTTGAATTTTAAGTTCGTTTTTCATCACAGGATTTTGATAAAAACGGTTCTTAAGATGCTCGTTTATAGTTTGTAAAAGCCAGAATTTATTCTGCTCTTTTCTGTTTTTTAGGAAAAAACCATTTTCTTTTCCAAGCTTTTCAAATTCTTTAATGAGTTTCCAAACACTGTCTATACCGATTTGTTCTAATGCACTGCTAAGTGCTACTTTTGGTTTCCAGCCACTTTCTTTTGAAGGGTATAGTTGAAGGGCACGATTAAATTCCAGTTTCGCTTCGCGGGCCGCTTTTATATTATCTCCATCAGCTTTGTTGATTACAATCGCATCTGCCATTTCTATAATTCCTCGTTTTATGCCTTGCAATTCGTCTCCGGCTCCGGCTAGTTTCAGCAATAAAAAGAAATCGGTCATACTGTGAACCGTAGTTTCGCTTTGGCCCACACCAACTGTTTCAATTAAGATAACATCAAAGCCTGCAGCTTCACATAAAATAATACTTTCGCGGGTTTTTTTGGCTACACCACCCAGCGAACTTCCTGAAGCCGATGGCCTTATAAAAGCATTTTCTTCTGTTACCAGATTTTCCATTCTGGTTTTATCTCCTAAGATGCTTCCGTGGGAAACACTACTGCTGGGATCTACCGCTAATACAGCTACCTTTTTACCTTTCTCAATTAAATAAGAGCCAAAGCTTTCTATAAAAGTACTTTTTCCCACGCCGGGCACACCGGTAATTCCAATCCGGATAGATTTCTGCGAATAGGGCAGGGCACCTTCTAAAAGCTGCTGTGCTTTTTCTCTGTGAGAAAATTGATTGCTTTCTATCAAAGTAATAGCACGTCCTAAAGCAGTTTTATTGCCATCTAATAATTGCTGAAGAAGATTTTCTTCGGAAAACTTACTTTTTCGGGAAGCCCTTATTTTTTGAGCCGAATTAGGGTTTACATTAATTGTTCCCGGCTTGCTACCCGATTCATTAAGTGCTGATTGGTGTTTCTGCTTGCTCAAACTTAGGTTATTTATGACAAATTTATGAATTCGATCTTTGTGAGCCTTGTTTTTGCTTGGTATATTCAAGCCTAATTAATATAACTTAAATAACGATGAAAAATTTGTATAAAACAACAGTAACAACAAAAGGAGCTAGAAAAGGTCATGCTAAGAGTGATGACGGAATACTGGATGTACAACTCAGTATGCCTAAATCTATGGGAGGTGAAGGTGGAGATTATACCAACCCGGAACAACTATTTGCAGCTGGATATTCAGCCTGTTTTGGAAGCGCATTACAAGTGGTAGCTAAAAAACACAAAATTGAATTGGGTGAAGATCTTAGCGTAAGCGCAGTTGTTGAATTAGGCCAGACTGAAGAGGAGAACCTGCAGCTTGCGGTTGTTTTAGATTGCTTTTTACCAGGAGTAGATGTGGAAACCGGGGAAAAGTTAGTAAATGAAGCTCACGTAATTTGCCCCTACTCTAGAGCGACCAGAGATAATATTGATGTAACGCTCAATCTTTTGGTAGACGAAGATTAAGGATTTTTTTCTTTAAAAATTTAAAGGCTGTTTGAAGTTTTATTTCTTCGTCAACCTGAACTGTTTCACGTTCTAATACGTTAAAATCAAATATTAGATTCTGAAATAAATTCAGAATGACGAGATCATAATTAAAACTTCAAACAGCCTTTTTTATGCTTTTTCGGGTTTTATAGGTACGCTTACTAAAGTTTGATCCCAGGCGAGATTAAGGAAAATAAATTCATTTTCTTCTTTAAAACTAATGGTAAATTTCTCCAGAGTCTTTTTTAGATGCTGGGAATTAACTTCTAAAATTAATGCATCAAACTCTGGGTTGCGATAGGCTTTTTCTTCTAAATTTATTCCCCAGGGATACATTTTATCATTAAAAATCACTTTCCAGGAATTTTCCATTGGGATAGTCCATAAGGTATATTTCCCGGCTTTTAAAAGAGAGCCGTCTACCATAATATCTTTGTTGGTTTCAAAAGTAGTAGCTTCATTAGCACCTGTACGCCAAACTTCGTTATAAGGCACCAGGTTACCAAAAATCACCCTTTCCTTTTTATATGGGCGGTTGTAGAAAATTTCCATTCTTAAATCCTTCTCAGTATAAGATACCGTGCCTTCGGGACTATGAGCTTTAGTGCTGTAGCGCAAAATAAGTAAAGTTACGGTGGCCAGCAGGACAATAATGCCGCCAATCTTCAAGAAAGTCTTTACCGGTTTTTTCATTATGATACAATTTACAATATCTAATTCAAAAAGCGTGCAAACTTCATTTTGAGCATTAAACAAGAAAAAACGTATTTTCAGCTAAAATTGGATAGAAGCTTGCAACACTAGGAAAATAGCTTCGTCTTTATAATGAAACCAAGCTGGTAAAAGCCGAATTTCTTGATCACCAATCAAAATCTTTTACTGCTTATTTCCAGAATTTTAAATCCTACTAAGTAGGTGTAACCAACCATTACAAATGATACAGCATAAATTAATAGAAGCCTGTAAAAATAATGATCGCAGAGCGCAGTTAAAGCTCTACAATCAATATTGCCAGGGGATGCATTATGTGGCCTTACGTTTTTTGAAAGATCCGTTTGAAGCGGAAGACGCGATGCAGGAAGCATTTATAAAAGCCTTTGCTAAACTGCAACAATTTACTGGAGAAGTCACTTTTGGCGCCTGGCTTAAGCGGATTGTAATTAACAAATGCATTGACAAACTGAAGGCTAAAAAAATGGAACTGGTGGCCATAAACGAACAGGTGTTGAGCAGTGCCGAAGAAGACGATAATTGGCAGGTAGATGATGGTATTGGAATGGAAGAAATTAAGCAAAGTATGGAAAAACTACCGGAGAAGTATAAGTATCCGTTGATGTTGTTCTTAATGGAAGGTTATGATCACGAAGAAATCTCAGAGATTTTGAATGTTAGTCCGGTAGCCTCGCGGACGTTAGTACACAGAGGTAAGAAAAAATTGCAGCAAGAATTAAAGACTATAAAAAATGGCACAGGATATTAGGGAAATGTTTAAAAATGAAAAGGAGCCCAAGCCCAATACATTACCCAAAGGGCACCAAAAACGATTTGAAGATCGTCTTGAAAAGGAGTTTCCGAAGAAAAAAGAACATAATTCTTTCTTCTTTCTAAAGATTGCAGCGGTACTTGTTGTGGCGCTGGGAGTAGGATTCTTTTTTCTGAACTCAGGCGGAGATAAATTTAATGGGCCTTCAGTGGTCGATACTCCAAGTGAAAAATCTTCGGTAGAAAAAGAAGATAAATTAGAACCTGCTGAAAATAACTTTCAACTAAGTGAGGTTTCTCCGGAATTCAAGAAAATTGAAGATTATTATATGGCAAGTCTGAATATTGAACTTTCCAAGATCAATATTACCCCAGAGAATAAAGCGCTTATAGATTCTTTTATGAAGCAAATGGCAGAGCTAGATAAAGAATATCAACGCTTAAATACAGAGATAAAAGAAACGGGGCCAAACGAGGAAACTTTAGAGGCAATGATCGCAAACCTTCAATTAAGATTGGATTTGCTGTATAAGCTGAAGAATAAATTAAAAGAAATCAAACAATTACAAGACAAAGAATATGAAAACTACGAGGTATAATTTAATGTTTGCACTAGCACTTTGCCTTCCGGTAATGCTTGGTGCCCAAACAAAAAAGCTTAATAAAACTTATAAAACTTCAGATGATGTAGAAGTGAAAATAGATGCAAGTCACACCAATATCGTGGTAGATTACTGGGATAAAAATGAAGTTCAAATAGAAGCCACTTTAGAAACCGGAGAGCTTGCAAAAGAAAAAACGGAAGATCTTATGGCAGCCTGGAAATTGAATACTTCAGGAAATACTTCTACAGTTAATATTTCTTCCGGTGGAGGAATGCAGTGGAATGGAGAGATAGATCTAAGCGGATTAGAAAAACCGCTGGCCAGCCTTCCGCAGATGCTGGAACCGCTAATGAATAACCTTGTAACACCTTTATTACAAAGTATGGGAGAAAGCATGGGCGAAGGTATGGGGGCACCGCTTCCACCAGAATTCAGTGAGAAAATGGGCAAGATAAAATTTGACTATGAAGCCTACCAAAAAGACGGCGATGAATATCTTGCGAAGTTTGAAGAAGAGGTAGAAGCGAATTTTGGAGACGATTTTGAAAAATCTATGGAAAAATGGGCTAGCCAATTTGAGAAAAATGCAGAAAAATGGGAGAAGAATTTTGAAATGAAAATGGAAATAAATGAAGAAGAGCTGGAAAAGTCTATGGAGAAATGGGCAGAAAGCTTTGGGAAAGATATGGAAGCCTGGGGTGAATCTTTTGGCGCACAAATGGAAGCTAGTTTTGGTGAAGGTGAAAAAGGAAAAAGTAAAGTGATAGGTTTAAGTAATTCCAAGGCTAAAAAGACCATTAAGCTGAAAATGCCAAAAGGCGGTAAACTTAAACTTGATGTTCGTCATGGAGAGGTTAAGCTTTCTGGAACTACCAATAATTTGAGGGCTGATCTTTCTCACAGTAAACTTAATGCCGATAGGATCATTGGGAAGAATACCAATGTGGAAGCCGCCTATACACCTGTAAATATTAACTACTGGTCTTACGGAATTATGGATGCTAAATATGTAAAGAACTTTAAAATTAATAGAGTTAAAAGCATTAAACTCACTTCAAATTCAAGTAATGTGATTATCAACGAGCTGGAAGATACCGGGATCTTATCGGGGAATTTTGGTGAATTGAATATTGCGAACCTTAGTCCTAATTTTAAAAACCTGGATATAAATTTAGAGAATAGCGATCTGGAATTAGGTTTACCTTCTTCGGCATTTAATTTTATATACAGCGGCACGCAGAGTGATATTAAGCATCCCAATGCTTTAAAGTTAACAAGTAGTGAATCTTATGATAATAAGAAGCTAAGCGGCTATCATAAATCAAAGGATGCAGGTGGGAATATTAGTATTAAAGCTAATTTTAGTGAAGTCTTGTTAAATTAGATTTCATACTGTATTTTGCGATCTTATAAACAATAAAGCGTTTATAAGATTGCTTATGGGAACCACCAATTTTTCTGAATTACTTTCACGACTAACTTCTGGGTTTACCCGGGTTTTAGACGTGAATTTAAAAGAAGAAGATTATATAGTAATAGATTTATCTGAAGATAATGTAGAGCTCGGGAAAGTAGATGTATCTTCTTCCCGGGCTTTTTCTAATTATATAGCTGAATACTTAAATGCTTTCGGAAAAAAAGTGGCTTTTGGAGGTTATTCTGAAGTTCGAAAATTATATAAGAGAAGTGAACTTTTTACAGCTTCAGAAGATGAAGATTCTAACAGAAATATTCACTTAGGCCTGGATTTTTGGGCTGATGCCTATACCGATGTTTTAGCGGTTCTGGATGGTAGAATTCACAGTTTTAATGATAATACCAATTTTGGCGATTACGGCCCCACAATTATTCTGGAACATAAGTTTGAAGAGATGCAATTCTATTCCCTTTATGGTCATTTAAGTCGCGCTTCCTTAGAAAATTTAACACCTGGAACTCCTGTTAAAAAAGGAGAGAAAATAGGTCAACTGGGAACCGCCGAAGAAAACGGAGATTACGCGCCACATTTACATTTCCAGATCATAGAGGAGCTGGATGAAAAAATTGGAGATTTTCCGGGAGTAACTTCAAGAAGGGATCTCGATTTTTATTTACAAAATTGTCCAGATCCTAATTACTTGCTAAAACTTAGAAATTCTTGATTACTTTCTCTTTAAAATAAGTGCGGCTATGGCTGCGGTTACCACACCCATCATTAAAGCTCCGGCGATAGATTGAACTATGTAAGAGTTGAGGTTAAAATAAGCTACAGCATCTTCGCGGCTCATAGCATTTCTTTCCACACTGCTTTCTATGGCATTTTCAAAGAATTCAGGGGAAATAAGATAGTGTGTAATTAGCTGGCCAATAGGGGAGAGGAGTGCAATAACTATGCTTAAAATAACTCCTGAAACAAAACCCTGTTTCCAACTCATTTTTCCGCGGAAAAAATTTTTTCGCTTATCGTGGATGGCAAATAAGTAAACAGCGATAGCGATTAAGCCAAAAAAGTTTGTAAAAATAGGATGCTTTGCAATTAGCACATCGTGCCAGCCCATTATTTTTTCAAAATACATCCAAAGCAAAGAGATCACGAAGAAGATAACGCCCCACTTTATTTCGATCTGATAGTTTTTCATTTCTTTGATTGATTAGTTGAAAAGCTAATTTACTCAAAAAAATAAGCGAAAAAAGAAAGGGCTGTCTAAAAGCTTCCAGATTCTGGAGTTTATAGACAGCCCTTTTTAAAAGGAATTGAAAATTAGATTATTGGTTTACCACAACCCAATCTCCTTTTTCAATAAGCGGAATCGCTTGTTTATACTTTAAAGTCTTATTTTCACCACTCATTACATTTTTAATAGTCACTTTATCATTACGGCCAATTTTAGGTTGGTCTCTAGTAATGGTTTCAGTCACCTGCGGTCTACGTTGCTGTTGGGTATTCCCTGCAGCACGACTTTGAGCGGCTCTCTCATCTATATTAGGAATTTCTTCCTTCTGTGTTTCTACCTTTTCTTTTTTACGTTGTCTTGCTTCGTGAATATTCGAAACATTTCCTTCAGGAATTTCACCTTTGAAAAGGAAGGAAATAACATCGCGGTTTACCTGATCCAGCATAGCTTTAAACAATTCAAAAGCTTCAAATTTATAGATCAGTAAAGGATCTTTTTGCTCGTGAACGGCTAACTGAACGCTTTGTTTTAACTCATCCATCTTACGTAGGTGGGTTTTCCACGAATCATCTATTATGGCAAGACTTATATTTTTTTCGAAATCTTTAACCAGTTGAACACCTTTAGTTTCGTAGGCTTTTTCAAGATTGGTAACTACCTGAAGTGTTTTTTGACCATCTGAAAATGGAACAGAAATCCTCTCAAAATTGTTGCTTTCATCTTCGTAAACCTGCTTAATTACCGGGAATGCTCTGGAAGCACTCTGCTTCATCTTTTCCTGGTAATGCTTATAGGCTTCTTTATAAACAATTCCGGCGATTTTTTGTACGCCCATTTTCTCAAATTCTTCTTCTGAAACCGGGGCACTCATAGAGAAATACCTAATTAGTTCAAATTCAAAATTCTTATAATCCTGGGCAACTTTATTATTTTCTGTAATCGCTTCAGAAGTGTCAAAAATCATATTGGCGATATCAACTTTAAGCCTGTCACCAAATAGCGCGTGATATCTACGTTTGTATATTACCTCACGCTGTGCATTCATCACATCATCATATTCCAGCAAACGCTTTCTTATTCCGAAGTTATTTTCCTCTACTTTTTTCTGTGCACGTTCAATAGATTTAGAGATCATAGAATGCTGAATTACTTCACCTTCTTCCAGACCCATTTTATCCATTAATTTGGCAATCCTTTCAGAGCCGAATAAACGCATTAGGTTGTCTTCCAGAGAAACATAGAACTGAGAACTTCCCGGATCTCCCTGACGGCCTGCACGACCTCTTAACTGGCGGTCTACACGACGTGAATCATGACGTTCTGTACCAACAATAGCTAAACCACCGGCTTCTTTTACTTCTTTACTAAGTTTAATATCGGTACCACGACCTGCCATGTTCGTGGCGATTGTTACTATACCAGATTTACCGGCTTCAGCAACAATATCGGCCTCTCTTTTGTGCAATTTCGCGTTAAGCACGTTATGCGGAACATTTCTTAATTTCAGCATCCTGGAAAGTAATTCTGAAATTTCTACCGAAGTGGTACCAATAAGCACCGGTCTTCCGGCATTAGAAAGTTCGGTAACGTGATCTATAACTGCGTTATATTTTTCTCGTTTGGTTTTATAAACCAAATCGTCTTTATCATTTCTTGCAATTGGGCGGTTGGTAGGAATTTCTACTACATCTAGTTTATAAATTTCCCATAACTCACCTGCTTCAGTAACCGCAGTACCTGTCATCCCAGATAACTTGCCGTACATTCTAAAGTAATTCTGCAGGGTTACGGTAGCAAAAGTTTGGGTAGCATCTTCAATCTTTACATTTTCCTTAGCCTCAATTGCCTGGTGTAAACCATCACTATAGCGACGCCCGTCCATAATACGACCGGTTTGCTCATCAACAATTTTCACCTTGTTGTCCATAACCACATACTCGTCATCTTTTTCGAATAATGTGTAGGCTTTAAGCAATTGACGCAGGGTATGAATACGTTCACTTTTTACGCTGTAGTCTCTAAATAGCTCTTCTTTTTTCTGAGCCTCTTCCTCTTTAGGAAGTTCTTCTTTTTCAATTTTAGCGATCTCCATTCCCATCTCTGGCAATACAAAGAAATCTGCATCTCCATCGGCAGAAAGGAAATCTATACCTTTATCGGTAAGATCTATTTGATTGTTTTTCTCTTCAATTGTGAAATAAAGGTCCGCGTCTACTTTAGGCATTTCGCGGTTATTATCCTGCATATAGTGATTTTCGGTCTTTTGCAATAGTTGCTTTATACCTTCTTCACTAAGGAATTTAATTAATGCTTTATTTTTAGGAAGTCCGCGATAAACTCTTAACAGTAGAAAAGCACCGTCTTTGGTGTTTCCTTCATTGATTAGCTTTTTAGCTTCAGCAAAAACCTTGGTAAGATGTTTACGTTGTAACTCTACAATATTGGAAATTGCCGGTTTTAACTCATTAAATTCGTGTACATCTCCTTTTGGAATAGGTCCTGAAATAATAAGTGGCGTACGGGCATCATCAACTAACACCGAGTCTACCTCATCTACAATAGCGAAATTATGTGGCCGTTGCACCAAATCGTCTGGCGCGTGGGACATATTATCACGTAAATAATCGAAACCGAATTCGTTATTGGTTCCGTAGGTAATATCGGCATTATAAGCCTTTCTTCTTGATGCCGAATTTGGCCTGTGGTAATCTATACAATCTACACTTAACCCGTGAAATTGAAAAATTGGCGCCATCCAGGCGCTATCCCTTTTTGCCAGGTAATCGTTTACTGTAACAAGGTGAACCCCGTTGCCGGTTAAAGCGTTAAGGTACATTGGTAAAGTAGCCACAAGGGTTTTACCTTCACCTGTTTGCATCTCTGCAATTTTACCCTGGTGCATCGCTACACCACCAATTAACTGAACATCATAGTGAATCATATCCCAGGTTACCGGTTTGCCGGCAGCATCCCAGGAGTTATTCCAAATAGCGTGATCACCTTCAAGATTTACATAATCTTTTTCGGCAGAAAGTTCACGATCATATTCTGATGCTATAACTTTAAGTTTTTCGTTATGGAAGAAACGTTTTGCGGTTTCTTTTACGGTAGCGAAAGCTTCGGGAAGAATATCGTTTAAAACTCCTTCAGATACTTCGTAAGATTTAGCCTTTAAGGCATCAATCTCTGCGTAGATATCTTCTTTCCTGGTAATATCTTCACTGGCATCAGCCTCAGCTTCCAGGTCTTCAATTTGTTTATTGATATCTTTTAAAGCTTCAGCAATCTTTGCTTTAAAACTTGTAGTTTTTGCTCTTAGTTCGTCTATAGACAAAGCTTCAAACTCTCCTTCAAGCGCCTTTATCTTATCGACTATGGGTTGTATTTCTTTGACGTCTTTTTTTGACTTATCGCCAACGAATACTTTTAATACAGAATTTAAAAAACTCATAATAGTTTTTATTTAATACGGGGTTCAAATGTACGCAAAAAAAAAGCCTCACTTTGGAGACTTTTTTCTATTTTTTGCGTGTTGTTATTTAATATTCATCCTCATTCCAAAGATAATCATCGTCAGTAGGATAATCGGGCCAAATTTCCTCAATAGAATCATACGAGTCTCCTTCATCTTCAATTGCTTGCAGGTTCTCTACTACTTCTAGCGGAGCACCGGTTCTAATCGCATAGTCAATTAACTCGTCTTTAGTTGCTGGCCAGGGTGCGTCACTTAAATAGGATGCTAATTCTAAAGTCCAATACATGGGTTGATCAGGTTTATTATTTTTGCAAAAATAAATTTTTTGTGGTAATAGCCAAGAAAAAAATCTATTATTTAATCAATACTATTAAGAACTTACGCAAAAATTATAAAATTTACTCGATAATCGAGATTTAAATGCTTTGGGATAAGCTACCAAATTCGAAATTTTTATAGTTTTATTGGTATTGCCCTAGATAGTCTATTTTATAACTCTTACTAGTGCCTTAGGTGGTATTACGATTTTTCTGGAATCCATTTTACCTCTTCGGCCTGTAATCTTTTAGACAACATCCGTGCCAGTACAAATAGGTAGTCAGAAAGTCTATTGAGATACTGTAACACGGCTGCGTCAAAAGCTTCAATTTCATATAAAGCGGTTGCTAGGCGCTCTGCGCGGCGGCAAACGCAACGCGCTATGTGACAGAATGACACGCTTTGGTGCCCTCCAGGAAGAACAAAATGAGTCATTTCAGGAAGTTCTTCATTCATGTTATCCATTTCCTTTTCCAGAAGTTCGATGTCTTCCGCAGAAATTTTCGGAATGTTTAATCGGTCTTTACCATTCTTCAATTTTTGCTTTTCAGGATCTGTAGCTAATGTAGAGCCAATGGTGAAGAGTCTATCCTGAATTCTACTTAGTATTTTCTTGGTGTGTTCTCCGGTATCCTGGTCGCGAATAAGCCCAATGTGAGAGTTTAGTTCGTCTACCGTCCCGTAGCTTTCTATGCGAATATGATGTTTGGGAACTCTTGTGCCCCCAAATAATGCGGTGGTTCCTTTATCACCGGTTTTTGTATAAATCTTCATATATTTTTTTGCTATTGCTTAATTCACCAATGGTGAGTTGATCTTCCAAAGGTACAAAACGAAGATTTAAGCCAATGTGGAAATCAGATTTTGGTTTCTGATTTTTCCTCATTCCTGCGAGCCATGTAACGCTTCCTGAAATTTTGGTTTTTGCGTGCTTTCCGGTTCTTTTTAGCCCTGCGAGAATTCCAGATAAAATAAATAAGAAAAACCGCTATGAGCGCGAAGTAAATCCAGGTTTCCTGGTCAAACTCAAACATGATAAATTATTAATTTTTTACAAGATAAGAATTTCTAATTTTTTTGGGAATTAAAATCTATTTTTCAGATCAAAAATTAAGAAATAGCTTTGGGAAGCTATATCAATTAAGTGTTGAATTGTTAAGGTAAATAATAAAGCCTGTCCTGTGAATTCACAGGACAGGCTTTATTATTTATTTCATTTTTTTTAATCCTGTGTAGAGGTGGTAACCTGTGGGCCTATGCCACTTAGACTTTGGTTATATATCCATACTTCTTGTGAAGCTCCATTAGTGATATCCATCCATTCTTCTACAAAAGTATCAAAAGAACCTGAGCCATAAACTTCATTAAATTTCTCTTTTAGTTTTTGATCTTTTCCTAACCAGGCAAAATCATCAAAGAAATATACAACCGATAGATCCTGACCAGATTGGGTTGAAGAAAATTCATTGGTGTAGATTCCAAAAGGTGTTTCAGAGGATTTTTCCTTTAACACTTTTGTTACTTTTTCTAGTTTGGAAATCATAGTTTCATATTTGCCTCTTGTAATATCCCAAATAGTAACCCTGAGTTTGCTCATTTCAAAATTTGTGGGGAAATTAGAGAAGTTATTATGAAACCTCCAATAGGTTACTTCGTCCTCGTTGTCTAAATAAGGAACCACGTTGGTATTCCAGTCTTCATCATGAGCTTCCTGGTTTGGGTAAGATTCATCTAAGGCACTCCAGGGCATAGGTCCCATAACTGCCATATAATCGTAGGCGTTTTGACCATTCATGATCGTGAAAATTCGTACCCCCATAGCACCTTCAGCGTGAAATTGCTCGTTGTGATTCTTCATTCCTTCGGAAAACTCTTTTGCCTTATCATTTTTGGCTGAAAAAATAGTAGTTCCTACAATGAGATATTCTTCATTGTTATTTTCTTGATTTTGGGAGAATACTAAAAAAGGAATTAGCATTATCCAGTAAAAAATTGATTTCATAAGCTGTTTTAATTAAGTGTTAGTAATGCAGCTATGATAGAGGGAGCTAAGATAAATAGGTTCTCTAAGTTACTGAAAAATAGTTTAATATGTATGTTTGTTCTGTGTTTTTTACCCTGTAGTCTAAATTTAAATGCTTGGTGTTATACTTAGATAGTGAAAATTTCTATTTAATGATTTGTGGTTTTGTATCGAAATAATACATTCTTAAAGCAATAAAAAACGCCCAAAAAGGGCGTTTCTGCATTTAAATAATGTTTTTTTTATTTGTTATAATCCGAAGCTTAAAGATAGTATTACATTAGAAAGATCTCTATCTATATTTGCCGTATTTGTTAGACCGTTTTCATAAAGCCTCGGGTTTTCTTCGTATTGTGCATTGGTGTATGCTAAGTCTATCTTCATGCTTCCAAAATCGTAGCCCACACCTCCTGAATAACCGGTTAAATCTCCTACGGTAGTTTCGTTTGCGTAAGGGCTCTGTTCTAAACGGTAACCGCCCCTTAGGCTCCAGTTGTTAATTCTATATTCACCACCCAATCTAAAAGTAGTGACTGCTTGAAGCTCTTCTGAAATAAGTTCGTTTTGAAGTTGTAATTCAGGATCGTCAGTAGGTCTAAATTCAGTTGCAGAGTAGTCTTTATAAGAATAATCAAAACTAATTAATCCTTTGGTACCAATTATTACGGCAAGACTTCCTGTTAATTTGCCTGGTGTTTTTAAAGTGTAATCGGGATAGATATTTAGGACATTTGGATCTACAATTACACGTTCATTTGCATTATTGTTGGTTTCCAGATATTGCGTAGCTTCTTCGGTAATATTAAACCAGGTGGGAGATTGGTAAGATGCTCCAACTCTAAACCTTTGGCTCACTTTTGCAATTGCTCCTAATTGGAAAGAAAAACCATCACCAACCGTACTTAAGTTGTTATTAAAACGTACATCATTTGTAGCGCTTCCAGCATTATTATTGGTTTCTCTAAACCTGGTGGATCTATCGTAATTTAAAAAATGTGTATTGAGATTTGCTCCCAGGTAGAGGAAGTCCTTGTATTGTGTTCCAAAGTTAAAAGAGAATTTTCCGTTTAATCCGGTAGCTACTTTACGGTATTCCTGGTTAAAATTTCCCGGACCTATAAAAGAGTTGTAAGAAGTGTTTTCTAGCGAATTATCGTCCTGATCAATAATATAAGCCTGGTATCCTAAAAAAGCTTGTTGGGCGCCATAACCGTGGTTTTCTCCAAGATAGGCGTATAGGTCTGAAATACTCTCATCTTCCCTGGTTTGAAGCAGGTCTAAAGGTATACCATTGGCATAATTTAAAAAGTAGCTGTCTATAGAAGTCTGACTGATTCCGGTAGCGACATAAGCATCATCAAAATTATTTGTTTGCTCATAGTTGATGCCTAGACTAAATTTTCTCCAGGGGCTATCACTTCGGGTGTCAAATATAAGTACACCACCAGCCTGGTTAAAATTGAAATCTGAGTTTTCATTAGACGTGCCTGTACCAAAATAATCTACCAATTTATCGGTAGATCGGTTCGCTAATGTGATGGTTCCAAAAGACTTTAAAAATACAGCAGAACTGGCTGGGTTTACGCTAATAGCTGAGAGATCTCCGCCCAGGGCACCAAAAGCACCACTCATAGCTCTATATCTTGCGGTTCCATTTAATTCTTCAGAGCTATACCTGTATGCATCGGTAATGTTTTGGGACTGGATGTTTCCTGCTATAAACAAGAGGCCCAGTGCTAAAAATATCTTTTTCATAAACTTTTTTTAATCCGTTATTAAAGAGGTTGTTTTCTCGAGCCTAACTCAATAATTTTAATAAATGATTTCAGAAAAAACCTTACAACTTAAAGCTGTAAGGTTAGTTTTATTTGTTTTTGTAGTTTTCAAAAAAGGAATTTATTATCCTCTACCGCCACCTCGTGAGGATGAAGAACGACCTCCGCCAGAGCTTCTTGTTCCTGAACTTCTAGAGCTACTTGAACTACTACGAACAGTACCGCTGCTCCTTGAAGAATTAGAAGATCTGTTGTAAGTAGAGTTAGACCTTGAACTTCTGCTAGATCTATTTATAGATGAATTTCTTCTAGTTGAAGAAGTATTAACTCTTGCTGGTTCGCTTCTCCTATTTGAGCGAGAGTATACATTGGAATTATTGGTATTGCTTCTAGTATAACTTCTCGTAGAATTTTGATTGCTTCTTATATTTCTAATACTTCTGGAGTAGGAAGTTTCATTATCCCTTAAGCTAGAGTTGTTTCTACTATTAGAACTATAATCTGAATAGCTGTCTCTTCGGCCGCTATTGTATGCTACATCTCTATAGTTATTTCGGTGGTGATAATAAGGGTTGTTTACATAGCCTGGACCCCAATAGCCATTATGGAATCCCCCATAACCAAATCCAAATCCAAAGGAATTACCCCAACCCCAACCAGGACCGTAAGCAAATCCTCCGCCCCAGTAACCGGGACCGTAAAATGGATCCCAAAAGAAAGGATCATTCCAGTAGCCTCCAAAACCATAACCGTATCCAAAACGATTCCATCGCCAGGGATTGTAAAATCCTCCGTGGAAGCCAGTGTTGTATATGTTAATGGTATATTGATCTGGATCTTCGCCCCAGGGAGCACGACCACTGTTATAATTCTGCTGGTCTTCATAATATATTTCATCTCCTCCTCCTTCTGCAGAAGAATAAGATTCTACATCGGTAAAGACTATATTATCGGCCATTTGCCCATAAAATTCAGATTTTTCTGAAAAAAGGTTCTTATAGTAAGTATCACCCTGATCCTGATTATTATTAGCATTTTGAGATGGCTCTTCAGAAGTTATTTGCCGCTGGTTAGAATCACCATAAATTCCGTCTTCATAACCAGAATATTGGTAAGAACCGCAAGATGCTAACAATAGCAAGATTACCGGAGCAACAAATAGAATTGCTTTTTTATGTAAGTCGTAATTGCGTATCATTAGCTTAGTATTTTATTGTTGAACATTACAAAAATAGTTAGTTTTGCGCTAACTAAACTTGCATTAAGATTGTGTTTTTATAAAATACAAGATTTATGCCAAATACATAGAATGAGTAAAAAGTTAAGCAAGAGAAGCGAAGATTATTCAAAATGGTACAATGAATTGGTGGTAAAAGCCGATTTAGCTGAAAATTCTGCAGTACGAGGTTGTATGGTGATTAAACCTTACGGATTTGCCATTTGGGAAAAAATGCAGGCCCAACTTGATAAAATGTTCAAGGAAACCGGTCATCAAAATGCATACTTTCCACTTTTTGTTCCCAAACATCTCTTTGAAGCGGAAGAAAAAAATGCTGAAGGTTTCGCTAAGGAATGTGCTGTTGTTACTCATTACCGTCTAAAAACAGACCCTGACGATAAATCTAAGTTAATTGTAGATCCGGAAGCTAAACTGGAAGAAGAATTGGTGGTACGCCCAACTTCTGAAGCTATTATCTGGAATACTTATAAAAACTGGATTCAGTCTTATAGAGATCTGCCTATAAAAATCAATCAATGGGCCAATGTGGTGCGTTGGGAAATGCGTACACGTTTGTTTCTAAGAACTTCAGAGTTTCTTTGGCAGGAAGGGCATACCGCTCACGCCACCAAACAGGAAGCACTGGAAGAAACAGAATTGATGAATAATATTTACGCAGAATTTGCTGAGAAATTTATGGCAATGCCGGTTATAAAAGGAGCTAAAACTGAAGCCGAACGCTTTGCCGGTGCTGTTGAAACTTATTGCATTGAAGCGATGATGCAAGATGGGAAAGCATTACAAGCTGGAACTTCCCATTTTTTAGGTCAAAACTTTGCAAAAGCTTTTGATGTGAAATTCACCTCTAAAGAAGGTAAGTTAGAAAATGTATGGGCAACATCCTGGGGAGTCTCTACTCGTTTAATGGGGGCACTTATTATGACTCATAGTGATGATAACGGATTAGTACTCCCTCCAAATTTGGCGCCTACCCAGGTAGTAATTGTTCCAATTTATAAAGGAGAAGAACAATTGCAGGAAATCTCAAAGGTGGCCAATAAACTTGCCGATGATCTTAAAGAGGCCGGTATTTCGGTGAAATATGATGATAGAGATACCCAAAAACCAGGCTGGAAGTTTGCGCAGTACGAATTACAGGGAGTGCCGGTTAGATTAGCTATTGGACCAAAAGACCTTGAAAAAGGAAGCGTAGAGCTGGCAAGAAGAGATACGCTCACTAAAGAGTTTGTAAATCAAACTGAAGTGGTAGAGAAGGTGAAGCATTTAATGGTGGAAATCCAGGAGACTTTATTTGAAAAAGCGAATAATTTTAGAAATGAACATATCACTGAAGTAGATTCTTTTGATGAATTTAAAAAAGTTTTAAAAAATAAAGGTGGTTTTATTTCTGCTCATTGGGATGGAACTACAGAGACAGAAAACAAAATAAAAGGCCTTACTAAAGCCACAATTCGCTGTATACCATTTGATTCCGAAAGGGAGTCGGGAAGCTGTGTGCTTACAGGTAAACCTTCAGAACAAAGAGTGCTTTTTGCAAAGGCTTATTAAATTTTAAATTTTTTTTGTTCAACTCTTGTGGCATTGAAAAATAGTTGTATTTTTGCATCCGCATTGAAACAAAAAATGGTCCGTTCGTCTAGGGGTTAGGACGCCAGGTTTTCATCCTGGTAACAGGGGTTCGATTCCCCTACGGACTACAAAAGAATACGAATTTAAGTTTTGTGTTTTTAAAGTCCTGAAAAGGCAATTTGAAATAAATTAATGGTCCGTTCGTCTAGGGGTTAGGACGCCAGGTTTTCATCCTGGTAACAGGGGTTCGATTCCCCTACGGACTACTTTAAAAAAATAATTAAAGCAATTTTGTAATGGCAAATCACAAGTCAGCATTGAAGAGGATTCGTAGCAATGAGACCAAACGTCTTAGAAACCGCTACCAGCATAAAACTACCAGAAACGCAATGAAGAAGTTGAAGGAGTCTGAGAAGAAAGAAGCTGAAGCTTTATTGCCTTCTGTTATCTCTATGGTAGATAAATTGGCAAAAAAGAATATTATACACGATAATAAAGCTGCGAATTTAAAATCGCAACTTACAAAGCACGTAGCTGCGCTTTAATAAGTATTACAGTGTTCAATTATAAAAGAAATGCTTTCTGTATTTACGGAAAGCATTTTTTTGTTTCTATATTTTTTCTTCTAAAATACCGAAAGTCCGGTTAAGGTGGTAAGGCGTTCCAATGCCTTCATTCCTAATTCAGAATTTCCTTTTTCATTTAAAATAGGGCTCCATACCGCTACAGAATATTGATCTGGGTGAATGGCTACTATACCGCCACCAACTCCACTTTTTCCAGGGAGTCCAACCTCAAAACTAAATTCTCCTGCTTCATCATAAAATCCACAGGTTTGCATTAAAGAATTAATTCTCTTTACTGTGGTAGGAGTTAAGATTTCTTCTTCTGTTCCCAGTATTTTTCCTTTATTGGCGAAAATCATAAAAGCCTTTGATAACTGCTTGCAGGACATTGCCAGGGAACATAGATGGAAATAAAAGTCTATAATAGGTTCCACTTCACATTTAATGTTTCCAAGTGCTTTCATATAATTTACCAGGGCTACATTTCTATAACCGGTAGATCTTTCTGAAGCGGCAATCTGAAGATCAAAATCAATACTATTATCTTCGGTGATTTTTCGAACAAAATCTAATAATTCTTGTTTGGGGTCCTCCAATTGGTCTACCAAAATATCTGAAATGACCAGGGCACCAGCATTAATAAAAGGATTTCTGGGTACACCGCTTTCATACTCCAGCTGGCTCAAAGAATTAAATGGATCTCCAGAAGGCTCTACATCTACCCGATCCCAAAGGTCTTCTCCCATAAGCCGCATGGCCATAGAAAGGCTAAAAACCTTAGATATACTTTGAATAGAAAAAAGCTCCTCGCTATCTCCAAAACTATAATGTTGACGATCGCCACGATATACATGCATCCCAAATTTTCTTGGGTCTACCTTTGCAAGTTCCGGAATGTAAGAGGCAACTTTTCCTGTAACATCCCTGTAGCTTAATTCATCATTGATAGTATTTAATATTTTTTGATAATCCATAATTAATTTAGTTCGCTTAGATCACTATTGGTTTCTAATTCGAAAGGTAATTTTTCTGTTTTAAAAATGCGGGCGCTTAACTTACCTTTTAACTCAATTTTATTATCTGAAACCAGCAACCAGCTACCTTCACGTAATCCAATAACTGGTTGTGTATTTATACTGTGAAATTCTTTAATTCTTGTTTCGCGGGTTTCTCCCTTGTGGGTAGAGTTTGAGTCTGGATCTAAATAGTGAGGATTAATATTAAAAGGGACAATTCCCAGGGTTTTAAAACTTGGTGGGTAAACTATAGGCATATCGTTGGTGGTTTGCATAGTAAGTCCAGCGATATTGGTTCCTGCACTGGTTCCCATATAAGCGGCACCATTTTGAATGCTCTCTTGTAAAGCTTGCATTAATTTGTGACGGTAAAGTTCTGAAACAAGTAAGAATGTGTTTCCGCCACCCGTAAAAATACCCTTGCTTTTAATTATAGCTTCTTGCATATTGTCAAATTCGTGAATTCCACGCAGCTTAATTCCGGCTCTTTTAAAAGCTTCAGCAGCCAGGTGTGTATATTTATCGTGTGATATTCCACCGGGGCGGGCAAAAGGGATAAAAATTACTTCTTCTACTTCACTGAAAAATATTTTTATTTCAGGATTAAGATATTCCAGGTATTCCTCTCCGTGTAAAGTAGAAGTACTGGCCAATAATGCTTTACTCATAGTCTAAGGTGTTTTTCTTTTGCTAGTATATGATTTATACGTTTAAATTTAGTCTAATTGGGGGTTTTAACAAAAGTTTACAAGCTGCTTTACTGATTATAAGAAGTAAGAATTGTTACTTTATTAATAGGAAGATTACCATTATGATAAAGAATACATTATATATTGCTTTTATTTTATTCAGCAGCATTTTATTTGCCCAGGAACAGGAAAGAATTTTGGTTAACGGTAAAATTATTGTTCCTGAAAATGATTCTCCAGAAGGAATGACCATTTTTAATCTAAGCACTTCCCGGGGCACCATCGCAAATTCTAACGGTGAGTTTAAGTTGCAGGTAGCTCTAAATGATACCGTGGTATTCTCTGCCATCCAGTTTCAAAATTTTAAAGTGGTTGTAGAAGAAGGTGTTATAAACTCAGGAGAAATGAACGTATTTTTAACCGAGACCATTACCGAATTGCCTGAGGTACTTTTATCTGATAATGATCTTTCTGGAGATATTAGGGTTGATGTTGCCAGGATAGCAATTCAGGATCCTGATGTTCCAAGGTACTCGGCAGCCGATTTAGAGGCAATGAATGTTAGACGACAACCCGATTCATTAATGGGGCCGGGAAGAAACGCTGCTCTGGCAGCCGGGAATACCCGACTCGTTAACGGACTCAATTTTGTAAATGTATTTAAATTACTGGTTGGTGCTGAAGTAGAAAACAGTCCTTTTAGCAAACCTGAACTAGATGAAAAATTACGTGATTTATATGATGATGATTTTTTTAAAGCTAATCTAGATATTGAGCGAGATAAAATTAATGATTTTATTTATTACGTTACAGATCACGGCCTGGATCAGGAATTGCTTGAGGACGGTAACGAGTTAAACCTCATCGAGTTTTTAATAAATAAAAGCAAAGAATATAAGGCCTTTCACGCCCGCAAATAATTCAATCTAACCATCATCAATCAATGAAATTTAATGTATTCATCACACTGTTTTGCATAGCTCAAATAGCATTCGCGCAGGAGAAAAAAAAGCTTACCGGGAAAATAGAGGCCAATTCTATAGAGGCTCCTGTTCATATTATAAATGTAACCCAGGAAAAAGGCACCGTGAGCGATAAAGCGGGGAATTTTAAACTTGAAGTTACAGAAAATGATTTGCTTCTAATTTCTTCAGTACAATTCCAGCGAAAAGAAATAAAAATAACGTCTAAAATTTTTAATCAGAAAGTTTTAAAAGTTAAGTTGCTGCCTGCCTTAACCGAACTGGAGCAGGTTCGAATTCATAATCTTAGCGGTAACCTTAAAGAAGATATTGCCAGTATCAAGGTAATAGATATGCCGGTTATTAGTGTACCGCCTGTACCGCGTAGCGTGGTTCCCAGGGGTACGCCAAATGCAGCTTTTAATGCCAGCCAAACTCAGGGCCCGGCCGGGGGGAATATTTTAGGTTTGGTGGGTTTAATCACAGGAAAACCTAATTTTGGATCGTTAAAGAAGTCGGTGTCTCCTGCCAGGAACGAAAGGGAGGTGGTAAATAGTCTTCGTAACAGGTTTGAAGATTATTTCTTTACCAATCATTTAAAAATTGATGCCAGGCATATTATGAATTTCCTGAGCTATATTTTTGAAAATGGCTTTCAGGAAAAATTGTTGAAGGAAGAACGCGCTTTAGAACTGGTGGTGTATTTAGAAAAACGAAGTGAAGCTTTTCGCAAATTTATTGCTGAATAAATGAAAAGTAGCTTCTTTTTTATTGTTTTACTCATTTTTTCATCACATTTATTCTCCCAGGAAAGCATAATTCTTAAAGGAAAAATACTCACCGATTCTATAGAAGCTCCAATCCATATAATAAATATTACAGCAGAAAAAGGAACGGTAACCAAAGCAAATGGAGAATTTTTGGTAGAGGTGAGGGAGCAGGATCTTTTATTGTTTTCATCGGTGCAGTTTCAGAAGAAAGAAATATTGGTTACTCCACAAATTTTATCTTCCGGAATTTTAGAAGTCAAATTACAAAAAGACCTTACCGAATTAGACGAAGTAAGGCTGCATCAATTAAGCGGAAACCTAGGAAATGATATTGAGGGAATTGAAACTTTTGATCCAAGAATTATTGGCTTTGCTCTTTCAGATAAAGAACCTTTAATTATAGAAGAGCGAAAACTGTTTGCAATTACCAGGCCCGATGACCCTGTAGGAACCCTTTATGGAATCATTTCGGGGCAAAAAAAAATGTATGAAAAGGCTATTGAAAATAGTAAATTAAGCAAACTTGTTTATAAGGCCAGGGAATTTGTTCCTGATGAATTTTATACAGAAACCCTGGAGTTGAAGGGAAACAAGATCATGGATTTTCTCTACTATTGCAGCCTAAAGCCTAATTTCAAACAATTAGTGAATAAAAATGATCCTTTAGTTTTAATAGAGTTTCTTAAAGAGACGATTACTAAATATAATGAGTTTATTCAGGATTAATTTTATAATTCTATTAGCGGTTCTACTGCTAATTTGGAGTAAAGGCTTTTCACAGGAGAAAGAGATATTATCTGGTAAAATTATAACTGAAGAATCTTTAAATTCCCCGGTACACATTATAAATATTAGTCGAAAAAAAGGCGGAGTGAGTGAACTTTCGGGGCGTTTTTCAATTGAAGTTAGTGTGGGTGATACTCTTGTCTTTTCTTCGGTTCAATATAAAAAGGAAAAGATTGTAGTAAATCGGGAAATCCTTCAGCTAAAAAATTATAGAATTAAACTGATAGAAGATCTCACCGAATTAGAGGAAGTGAAACTTCATAAACTATCCGGAAACCTGGCCAAAGATATTTCAGGAATTGAGACTTTTAATAAATTCGATTTAAATGCTACCATGGCGAGGAAACCGCCCCCAACGCAACTGGAAAGGCAAACCTATACTGCTACTACTGGGCCGGGTGGAGGAATTCCTTTAGATCCTATTCTGAATAAATTAAACGGGACTTTAGATAAATTGGAAAAAAGAAAAGAAAATGCCGATTTAAAATTTCAGGTAGAACAAGCAGTTTATCTAATTTCTGAAAAAACCTTTACCATAGACTTTGAGATTCCGGAAAGCGAGATAATGAATTTTGCGTATTATTGTGCGGAAAACTATGATTTAGAAAATTTACTGGATAATCTTTTAGAATTATACGAGTTTTTTCAATCTAAAGCTGAAGACTATAAGGCATTGAAGGTTTTGGACTGAAATTTGCAATCATATTGGAAAAATTAATGAGAAAAATAAGCCTAATTCTGGCCAGCTTTTTTTTGCTTTCAGGTTTCAAATCTGGGGCGCATGAGTTTTATTTAAGCGTTACTGAGATTGAATACAATAATGAAAAGCAGAGTCTTCAAATTATTACCCGTGTTTTTATAGATGACTTTGAAGATGTTTTAAACGAACGTTACGGCTCAGATCTTCAGCTTTCTGAGGAAGCGGAAGAAGGTGAGGTTGCCGAAAATATTTCAAAATATCTCAAGCAAAAATTAAGGCTTCAGGTTAATGGCGAAGAACTTCAGCTAAATTATTTAGGAAAAGAATATGATGCCGATCAATTGATACTATATATTGAAGTTGAAAATCTAGCTCCTTTCAATAAAATTGAAGTTTCCAATGAGATACTAACCGATCTTTTTGATGATCAAAAAAATGTAGTACACGTAAAAGTAAACGGTAAGACTAAAAGTTTACTTCTTATGCGAAAACAAGAAACCGAAAAACTTACTTTTCCTTAAAATTCAGGGAAAGACTAAGAAAAATATTTATTTTTAGCAATCTTTAAATTAAAATAGTATTGATGAATAGATTAAGATTATTAAGCTTCGCTTTAGTGGTTCTTTTTGTAAGCGGTGTTCAGGCTCAGGAATCAGAAGACCAAGAGGAACAGCCAAAGCAGAAAGGTCATGAAAATAATAACAAGTTTAAGCAACTTTACGAAACCTTCGCAACTCCAAATCAATATAGAACCGGTGCAGGGGCACCTGGGGAAGCCTACTACCAAAATCAGGCCGACTATAAAATGGAGATTGTTTTAGATGATAAAAACACCCGTTTAGATGGTGAGGCCCAGGTGACTTATTATAATAATTCTCCCGATAAATTAGAATATTTATGGGTGCAGCTAGATCAAAATATACGAAAAAAAGATGCACCAACTATAGATCAAAATCCTAGTTCAATGAGATCTGTGGCTACACCACAGCGGTTTGTAAACGAGCATATGGAAGAATCATTTGATGGTGGTTTCAATATTATAGATTTAACGCATGATGGAGATAAACTAAATTACATCATCAATCAAACGATGTTAAGAATAGATTTAGAAGAGGCTTTAGAGCCTGGTGAATCTTTTGAATTTGAAATGAAGTGGTGGTACAATATCAACAACCATATTACCGATAGAGCAAGAAGCGGATACGAGCATTTTCCTAAAGATGGAAATAATGCTTACGTAATTGCTCAATTCTTTCCAAGAATGGCAGTCTACAACGATGTTGAAGGCTGGCAAAATATGCAGTTTTGGGGAAGTGGTGAGTTTGCCCTTCCTTTTGGAAACTACGAAGTAGATATTACTGTTCCTGCAGATCATATTATGGAAGCTACAGGAGAACTTCAAAACCGTGATGAAGTTTACACTAAAGAAATGATGCGCCGCTACAAGCAGGCCAAAAAATCTTATGACGAACCCGTAATTGTTAGAACCCAGGCAGAGGCTGAAGAGGCAGAAAAGTCTTTTTCTAACAAAACTAAAACCTGGAAATATAAAGCCGATATGGTGAGGGATTTTGGATTTTCTACTTCAAGAAAGTTCATTCTTGATATGATGGCTACCGATATAGATGGCAAAGATGTTATGGCGGTTTCTCTTTATCCCAAAGAAGGAAATCCGCTTTGGGAAGAGTGGTCTACAAAAGCCGTAGCCAGTACTTTAAAATCTTACTCTAAACAAACTTTTCAATATCCATATCATAAAGCGGTTTCGGTTCACGCAAGAAACCAGGGAATGGAATATCCAATGATCTGTTGGAATTATGGTCGTCCAGATGAAGACGGAACATATTCTGATAGAACAAAGTTTGGGATGATAAGTGTAATTATTCACGAAATTGGGCATAACTTTTTCCCAATGATTGTTAACAGTGATGAACGCCAATGGGGTTGGATGGATGAGGGTTTAAATACCTTTAGCCAGTATCTTGCAGAGCAGGAGTTTGGAGAAAAATATCCGAAAGCTATTGGGACTTTAGAGCAATATCCCTCTAGAAGAGGTATTCCTTCTAAAATTGTTCCTTATATGAGAGGCAATCAAAAGTATATTGCTCCAATAATGTCTAATCCAGAGAATGTATACCAGTTAGGAAACAATGCTTATGGAAAACCTGCAACGGCTCTAAATATTTTGAGAGAGACCGTAATGGGCCACGAGCTTTTTGACCACGCTTATAAAACTTTTGCCCATCGTTGGATGTTTAAACACCCAACTCCTGAAGATTTCTTCAGAACAATGGAAGATGCATCAGCGGTAGATTTAGACTGGTTTTGGAGAGGATGGTTCTATACTACGCAAAATGTAGATATGGGAATTAAGGAAGTACAAAAGCTTTATGTAACAGATAATGTAACTCAGGAAGGAAAGGAGTTCTTAGAACGTTACGGTGCAGATCCGGAAGAGATAGATGCGGTTTATGTAATTAATGAAGAGAGCGAAGAGTTTGACCAAAGTTCAAAAGGAAAATCGGTTTTAGACAACTCACCTACTATTAAGGAGTACGTGATGGACAACTTTTCTGAGGCTGAAAGAGCTAAGTTGAAAGACCCTAAATATTTCTATCAGGTTACTTTTGAAAAACCCGGTGGAATTCCAATGCCTTTAATTGTACAATTCACTTACGCTGATGGCTCTACCGAGTTGAAGAGGTATCCGGTTCAACTATGGAGAATGAATGATGAGGCGGTTACCAAGGCTATTGCCAGTGATAAAGAAATCATTAAAATGGTGGTAGATCCTAATCTTGAAACAGCAGATATTGACGTAAGCAACAATATCTGGCCTAAGGAGAAGACTACCAGTAAATTTGAAGAATTCAAGGAGAATCTTGCGAACTAAAAAATTTTTAAGCCGACTTTAACGAGTCGGCTTTTTTTATGCTTAAATTTGTGTCTATATTTGTTTTGCTATGAACATCATACCCCTTTTTATTAGTGGTGCCGAGATTGCCTTTATCCTTTTTATTTTGGTAATGGTTTTTGGTGCCGATAAAATTCCTGATATCGCCCGCGGAATGGGTAAAGGAATGAAAATGCTTAGAAATGCGTCTAACGACATCAAAACTGAAATTCAAAAAAGTGCCGATAAGCAAGGAATAAATACCGATATTTCTAAAGATGTTAAAGGCGAGATCGATAAAGTGAAAGAGGATATTGATGAAATTACCGGATCAGTAAAGCGTAGATTTTAATCAATTTTTATGTTAGAACAGCTAGAACAATGGGATAGGGAGCTGTTTATTTATCTCAACGGATTAGGAATTGAATCTTATGATAATTTCTGGATTACCGTGACTACCATCCAAAACTGGATTCCTCTTTACGTTACTTTTTTTATTCTTTATTTTGTAGCTTTTCACTGGAAAAAAGCACTTTTCACCAGTTTATTTACAATTGCTACAGCCCTTTCTACTTACGGCTTTACCAACATAGTTAAAAACTTTTTTTTGCGGCTTAGGCCAAATAACCAGCCTGAAATTGCCGATATCATTAGAATTTTACAAACACCAGATAATTATAGCTTTTTCTCTGGTCATTCAGCGGTTTCTGCAGCCGCAGCCCTATTTTTAATTCTTGCTTTAAAACATAAATATCCCTGGATTTGGGTGGTACTTATATGGCCGCTATTATTTATGTTGAGTAGGATTTATGTTGGAGTTCATTACCCGGGAGATGTACTGGTTGGCGCAGCTGTAGGAATTATTTTTGCAATTATTTTTTTTATGCTCTACCAACGTTCCGGGAAACGTTTTATTTAAGCCTACTTAAAGTTAGCCCATCTCGAATTGGTAAAATAACGGTTTCTATTCTCTCGTCTTCCGCAAGCATCTTATTATATTTTAAAAGTGCCCGTGTAGATTCATCATCGGTTTTAACCGGCTTCACCACTTTGCCACTCCATAAAACATTGTCTGATAATATAACGCCTCCGGGATTCATTTTCTCAATGATCAAGTTGAAATAAGCAGGGTAATTTGGTTTATCGGCATCAATAAATACCAGGTCAAATTTTGAATTGATTTTTGGGATTATCTCTCTCGCATCCCCAATATATTGCTTAATCTGATTTTTGTATTCTGAAGCCTCGAAATATTTCTGCTGAAAATCGTATAATTCTTCATTGATATCTATGGTGTGCAATAATCCATTTTCAGCTAAACCTTCGGCCAGGCATAATGCCGAGTAACCGGTATAAGTGCCAATTTCTAAAATACTTTTTGGAGCTATTATTTTTGAAAGTAAGCTCAAAATCCTACCCTGATAGTTGCCACTTAACATTCTGGGCTGTAATACTTTTTGATTAGTTTCCCGGTTTAGTTTTGTTAAAAATTCTGGTTCTTTAGCTGAATGTTCTAAAATATAGTCATCTATCGTTTCAGGTAAAAAATGCATTGGTTCTATTTTTGTTCAAATTTAGAGAAATTATTGATTCTGCAACTTGTATTATACTTCCTCTTTTCGTGTAAAAGCCCGCTTTTAGAATAGCTTGTAACTATTTTTTAAATTGTATTTTTACTCGATAATCGAGATTAAATGCTCCGAGGCTTGCCTCGAAATCAAATTATATTTTCCAATAATAATGCTTCGTGAGCTTGCTCCGAAGTTGTTTACTTGATAACTTAAATTTTAAATCTTTAAGATTGAAAATGAAACCACACATGCAGTTTAAAAATACCCTAGAATTTGCCAGAGAACTCGATGCCGAAGACAAATTATCATCTTACCGAGATCAATTTATTTTTCCACAGCACGAAGGTGAAAATGTAATCTACTTCACCGGAAATTCACTGGGTCTTCAACCAAAATCAGCTAAAAAATATGTAGACGAGATTATGACCGATTGGGCGAATCTTGCTGTAGAAGGTCATTTTTATGCCGAAAAACCCTGGTGGGATTACCACGAACGTTTTTCGGCAAAACTGGCTAAAGTAGTAGGAGCAAAACCTGCTGAAGTTACGGTAATGAATACACTTACGGTAAATTTGCACTTATTAATGGTTTCCTTTTATAGACCTAAAGGAAAACGCTACAAGATTATTTGTGAGGAAAAAGCTTTTCCCAGCGACCAGTATATGATTTCCAGTCAGGTGCGTTTTCACGGTTACGATCCAGAGGATGCTATCGTGGAAATTAAAAGACGCGAAGGAGAAAATAATTTTAGGACCGAAGATATTTTTGCGAAAATAAAAGAAGTAGGCGAGGAGTGTGCTTTGGTGCTTATTGGAGGAGTGAATTATTATACTGGCCAGGTTCTTGAAATGGAAACAATTACCAAAGCAGGCCACGATATAGGCGCTTTTGTAGGCTGGGATCTTGCCCACGCAGCAGGAAATATTGAATTAAACCTAAGCGAATGGAATGTAGATTTTGCTGCCTGGTGTAGCTACAAATATATGAATAGCGGTCCCGGAAATGCTTCTGGATGTTTTATAAATGAAAAATATCATAACCAAAAAGATATTCCTCGCTTTGAAGGTTGGTGGGGCCATAGCAAAGAACGAAGATTTTTAATGGAACCCGAATTTCAGCCTGAAGACGGTGCCGATGCCTGGCAAATCTCTAATGCTCCTGTATTAGCTTTAGCACCTTATTTAGCTTCCCTGGAAATGTTTGAGGAAGTAGGGATGCCCGCTTTAATAGAAAAACGAAATAGAATTGTAGCTTATCTCGAGTTTGTTTTACACGAGATTGATAAGGAAGTTGATAGCAGTTTTGAAATTATCACTCCGGCAAAACAGGAGGAAAGAGGTACGCAACTTTCTGTGTTTTTACATGGAGAAGGTAGGGAGTTATTCAATTATTTAATGAAAAACGGCGTGATCACCGATTGGCGGGAACCCAATGTAATTCGATTGGCTCCGGCTCCTTTTTATTGTTCTTTTGAAGATATGTTTCAATTTGGGCAAATTCTTAAGAAGGGGATTTTAGAAAAATCTAAATAAAAATAAATGCTTAACTAATTTAAAATCAAATGAAAAAGATATTAGCTTTTTGTTTGTGGATGGTTTCAGTAACAGGTTTTTCCCAAAACACTGAAAGAGATCTAGAACTTCAACAGAAATTGGAGGCGCTAATTGATGATTTTAAAGGTGAGGTAGGTATTTATGTGAAAAATTTGGAAACAGGCAAAGAAGTCGCTATAAATGCCGATACCATTTTTCCAACGGCAAGTATCGTGAAAGTGCCAATTCTAGTCAAGATTTTTGATAAAATTGAAAAGGGAGATTTAAACTACAATGATACCCTGGTTTATTCTTCAGATCGTATTTACGGTGGTTCCGGGTTGATGCAGTTTTATAAAGATAGTACTAGAACAGATTTGAGAACGCTGGTTGCTTTAATGATTAGCTATAGCGATAATGTTACGTCTTTATGGAACCAGGAGCTTGCCGGGGGCGGAGAATCTATTAATAAGTTAATGGCTGAACTTGGCCTGGAGCATACCCGCGTAAATTCCAGAACTGATGGCCGGGAAAAGAATTGGGAGAAATACGGTTGGGGACAAACCACGCCTCGTGAAATGGCTTCAATTTTAGTTGAAATACGAAATCGTGAATTAATTAGTCCTGCAGCAAGTGACGAGATGTATAGGTTGCTGGGTAATTCTTTTTACCAGGACTATGCTTTGTCACAAGTACCTCCTTATGTACAGGCAGCTGCTAAACAGGGAATGGTAAATAGATCCCGATCTGAGCTTTTTATGGTAAATGCAGCTTCCGGGGATTATGTGTGTTATATAGCAACAAAAAATAATAAAGATGAATCCTGGGAAGATGATAATGAGGCCTGGGAATTACAACGGGAAATTTCTGCCTTGCTTTGGAAATACTTTGAACCAAACTCTGATTGGCAACCTGCGGAAGGAGCTAAAGAAATTTTGAGCGGGTTAAAATACTAGTAGCTTCAGATGATTTTGGAAGCTGTGAGTTCAACTAAATTGTTTAAACATCAACTAAATACACTCATACTAATAATTAAAAAGCCACTAATTCATTAAAATTTAGTGAATTTGTGGCTTAATAATATATTCAAAGTTTAAAATTATTTCACCTCAATGTCGGTAAAGAATAATTCAAAACTTCCATCGGGAGATTTATGGGATTTAGCGATTTTTAATCCCTGGAAATCTTCAAAATTTTCCCAGGTAGTGGGCATTTCTCTTTTTCCATCTGCAGATTTATAAATCCATTCTTCCAAAAGAAGGTCATCTTTATAATATACCACATAAGTATCGCCGGGAGTATAGCCGCCTTCCCCTTTATAAGAAACTTCCAAATAGTTCATTTCTTCCTTGCTAATTGGGGAAACACCGGTTTTTTCTTCAGAAATGTCTGCATCACTCCATACCATTTGATAAGGGAATAATAGCCAGTAGGAATCGTTAATAAACTTCTGATCTATTTCCTTATCGTCTTCAGAAATGCTATCTTTTTTAGTGTAAGTTTGGCTGATGTCACCTTCGGTAAGCCTAATTTCATCGGTTTTTGGCTTCCATGTCCAGGCACGGCTGGTTCTTATTGAATCCTGAACCTTAACATTAAATGTAAATTGAATTTCTTCAACAGCATCAAAATTATTTAACCCATGGGCAACAGCAATTTGTTCTGGAATACTTTTTTCAGCTTCAACGGCGACTTCCTGTCCAACTTCGGTTTTGTTTTCATTATTCTTACAGCTAATTAAAGCAGTAAATAAAAAAGTAAAAAGGATTAGTTTTTTCATAGTGTTTGATTTGCGATAAATATACAAAAACTGCTATTAAATGGCATTTACGCTCATTCCGCCATCTGCCACTATATTTTGTCCGGTGATATAAGAAGATTTATCCATAGCTAAAAAAGCGATTATGGAGGCCATTTCACTGGCTTCGGCAACGCGATTTAAAGGTGTTCGTTTAACAATGGGCGCCATTCTTTCCTGTTCACTCAAAAGTCCTTTAGTGAGTGGTGTAACCGTAAACCATGGAGAAACAGCGTTAACCCTAATTCTATCTTTAGCCCATTCTACCGCAAGACTTCTGGTTTGTTGTAATAATCCGGCCTTAGACATTGCATAAGGTGTACCCGTGCCAACATCTTGTGTTGCTGCAGAAGACGCCACATTCACGATCTTTGCACTGCCGCTTTTCTGAAGTAGGGAATGAAGTTTTCGGCTTAATTCAAAAGGAGCATTAAGATTTATTTCCATTACTTTTCTGAATTCTTCATCAGTATAATCGTTGGCCTTTTTGCGAATATTGATACCTGCGTTATTTACCAGAATGTCCAGTTTGCCCCAATGCTTTTCAATATAATCAAAAACCTTTTGCCTGTCTTCAGAACTAGTTACATCGGCCACCAGACCGTGTACCTTTTTGCCCTCTTTTTGCAAGTCCTCTAGTAAAAGATTTATATCCTTTTGAGTTCTGGAAGTAAACAATACTTCGGCTCCCAGTTCCAGAAATTCTAAAACAGCCGCTTTTCCAATTCCTTTTGTTCCGCCAGTTACCAGCGCTTGTTTATTCTTGAGATTCCACATAGTTTGTTGCATTATTCTGGAACATAAAATATAGAAATAAAAAACCCTTTGAAAATACTCAAAGGGTTTAACGAATCGATTAAATTATTAATTACAGACGGCGTCCGGTTAATAATTTATACAAAATTAGGATTACGGCTACTACAATTAGAATGTGGATAATGCTTCCCAAATCTGGAAATGCAAAATAGCCAACAAGCCATCCTATTACTAGTAATACTACGATAAGCCAAATTAAATCTTTCATATTGGTTGGTTTTGTGTAGCTAAGCTACTTGGTTAATGGTTTATACAAGTTAATAAATAAATTCTCACTTTTAAAGGAGTGGAAATCATAATAATTTGATTTTTAGACCTCTATTCCTTACTAAGTAAATTTAATTCTTAGTTTTAAACGAATTTATAGAATAACTGATTTGGAATAATAGCTTTTAACTAGTGTTTAACTCGAATGTTAAAATTTTTCAGGATTCTGAATTATAGCATTTGCTCGTTCTTTTATTCTAAATAATTCATCCTCAGGCTTTTTATCCAACATATTGAGCATCATGGCCATTCTGCGATTGTCTTTAAAAAATTCTCGTTTATCATCTAAAAAATTCCAGTATAAGCTATTGAAAGGACAGGAATTCTCACCGGTTTTTTGCTTTACGTCATAATGACATTCTTTGCAATAGTTGCTCATTTTATTAATATAGGAGCCACTGGAAACATAAGGTTTGGTAGCCACAATTCCGCCATCGGCAAACTGGCTCATGCCGCGCGTATTGGTTATTTCTACCCATTGAATGGCGTCTATATAAATACCAAGATACCAGGCGTCAACTTCATCGGGATGGGTTTGGGTGAGCAGGGCATAATTACCTGTAATCATAAGTCGCTGAATGTGATGTGCGTAAGCGTTATCCAGACTTTGCCTAATACTATGCTTTAGGCAATTCATTTTTGTATTTGCAGTCCAGTAAAAATCCGGTAATTTGTTCTGATTATCCAGTTTATTACTTCTTCTATAACCCGGCATTTCTTTCCAATAAATTCCGCGCATATATTCGCGCCAACCTAAAATTTGACGTACAAAACCTTCTACCTGAGAGATGTCTACCTCATCTTTATTTTCTCTCCAATAACAAATTACCGATTCTATAACTTCTTTTGGATGGAGCATCTTGGTGTTTAAAGCGAACGAGAGTCGGGAATGAAATAAGTAGGCCTGCTCAGTATGTAAAGCATCCTGGAAATCTCCAAAATGAACCAACAGGTTTTTACAAAAAGAATTTAAAACCGAAAGTGAATCTTCCCGGCTGGTTGGCCAGTTAAATTTTTCGGCATCAATGTTTCCAAAAGTTTTTATGCCTGCTTTTTCTACTTCCTGAAGTAATGCTGAAACATCTTTTCGAAACCCCCGTTCGTGCGGAATTTCCGGTTTACCGTACCATTTTTTACGGTTAGATTTATCAAAATTCCATTTACCACCTTCCGGGTCTTTAGAGTTCACCATAAGCACATCATATTTTTTACGCATATCGCGGTAAAAATATTCCATGGTCATTTCCTTTTTTCCTTTGTAAAAATTGGCGAGATCCTCTCTGGAGGTAAGAAAATGCTCGGTATCGTATGCTTCGGTTTCAATAGTTAAATCGCTACAGAAATCTTTTAATTGACCATCAAGCCGGTATTCATCAGGAAGTTGATATTCAAACTTTTCAATTTCATATTCTGAAATTAACTGCTTTAAATTTTTAGGTAAGGTTTGTTTGTTCTTTTTGTCGTTTATCTTAAGGTAAATAACTGCGTGCCCACGTTCTCTTAAATATTCAGTAAAATTGCGCATTGCACTAAAGAAGCCAATTACTTTCTGAATATGATGCACCACATAATCGGTTTCCTGCCGCATTTCCATAAAAACATAGCGTATGTTTTCCTGTTCTTCCTTAAACCAACTGTGTTGATGGTTAAGCTGATCGCCTAAAATCAACCTTAAGGTTTTTATTCTTTCAGCCATAATTTCTGAAATTTTTGATCTGGATCATAACGTTCGGCCTGGCGTTTTATATTAAATTTTCTATCTCGCGGGTCATTTCCAACGCCGCTGTTATACATCCAGTTTCCCCAATTGCTGTGTGCATCATAGTCTATTAACAGACTTTCAAAATACGCTGCACCAATACGCCAATCCTGTTTTAATTCCTTTGCCCAGTAACTGGCAACATTTTGCCTGCCGCGGTTGCTCATAAAACCAGTAGCGGCTAATTCTTTCATATTTGCGTTTACAAAAGGCTTCTTAGTTTCTCCATTTATCCAATTTTCCTTAGCCTTTTTATCTTTATTCCATTCCAGTTTTTTTTCGAGAATTCCATCAATTTTAAAGATCTTATTGCCGTGTTTTAGAGAGATGTATTTAAAATAATCGCGCCAAATTAGTTCAAAAATAAGCCAGTAAGTATCCTGATTTTTAATGATTTTTTCTTCAAATTTTTGAACTTCCCAATATACTTGTTTGGCTGAAATACTACCATTAGCAAGCCAGGCAGAGAGCTTTGAACTATAAGCCTCTCCAATTAGACCATTTCTGGTTTGCTTATACTGGGCTAGATTCTTTGATTCCCAAAAATATTGCTTAATTCTATTTTTTCCCTGTTTCTCTCCACCTTCAAAAGGAAAAGCCGTTCTTGAATCCTTATCAAATTCTTCAAATCCTAAATTTTTTAGGTTGGGAATTTTAGTTTTATTTTTTAGATGAAAATTTTCGGTGTTTAGTGGCTTAGGTATTGGAGTGCATTCTCTAACCGAAACTTTCGCTTCACACTTTTTTCTGAATTCTGTAAACACCTTTGGGATTTCTTTGAAATTCGGGTAAGGAATATCTTCAGGATGAAATAAAAATTGATCATAAAAACTTTTAAACTGAATTTCTCCTGGAATTTCTCGTTTTAATTTCGTGATTATATCCTGCTCTTCGCTAGTCCATTCTTCCTGAAGGTAAATATTAGAAATAGCATATTGGTCTATAATACCTGGTAGATGTTTTTCCGGTTCTTCATGATAGATAAATAAAGGGATATTGAGAGCGGCTAGATTTTCTTTTAATTCGGTAATTGTTTCTATCAGAAATTTAGTCCGAAACTTTCCTGTCTTTTTAAATCCGAATTCAGTGAACTCAAATTGCCTGGGATTAAAAAAGTAAATAGCGATAACCTGATCATTTTCCTTACAGGCTTCGGCTAAAGCTGAATTATCCCCGATGCGTAAATTATTTTTAAACCAGACTAATCCTGTACTCATCTTTTATTTCTTCTGCATTTTTCACTACAATAAATTACTGATAACCAGTTTTTCTCCCATTTTTTTCGCCATTTAAAGGGCTTTTGGCAAACAGGACAAGTTTTTTCCGGCAAATCAGATTTCTTTACCGTTTTCATCAGTTAAGCTTCTTTCTTAAAAAACGATTTAATTTCCTGACCGGGCCTGGCGTAATGAAAACGGTCTAAAAGACTTGGAAGTGAATAGCCATCTAATCCGTTTATAGCCACAGTTTCGGCATCATCCAGTCTTAACCAACCATCTGGGGCCTGGATGCCTTCATCAAAGTAAATATGCTCTATGGCGCCAATTATCATTACAGTATCATTTTCTTTGATGTAATACTCATTTACAAATTTACAACCTAGTTTTACGGTAGATTGTTTAACATAAGGCGCGAAAAAATCATCCAGGTATTCCTCTTCCAGGCCGGTTTCGTGAAATTCAGAAACTTCCTCATCATACTTTGCTGCCGTTTGGTGGGCACTTTCAATCATATCTTTTTGAATATGATTTACCGTAAAATATTGATTTTCCTTAATGTTTTTATAGGTGTTTCTAGGTACTTCTTTGGTTGGGCGGGTAATAAAACCAAGCAAAGCCGGGTTGCTTCCCAGGTGTGTAACCGAACTGAATACAGCTACATTCACGCCGTTTTCCTTAGATTTTGTAGCAATTAAATTAGCAGATTTATAACCGGTAACGCTATTAATAAGGTTTAAACGGAATAATTTTTCCATTCCGGTAATTTCTTCAGAAGTAATGTGTTCCATATAATTAAAATAAAAAAAGGTGATTAAAACTTAAAAATGTCTTTATGAAAATAGATTTCTTCCTGACAAATTTATGTTTTAGTCACCTTAAGACTTTAATGATTAGCTTTTCTTTATAAATTGATTAGCCCTGATTTTCCAGTTTATTTATTCTCATTTCGTATTCTTCCATAGCTTCACGAACTGCATCTACATTATCTGAAGACTTTTGATGGGCAGCATTCATTGCTTTTTCCAGTTCTTTGTCGGGGTGTTGGAACAAATCAGTGATTACATGGTTTATCTTATCGATAATACTTTCCTGGCTATTTTTAATGTCTTCCAGTTTATTTAAAGTAGACCTCATTTGTTCAAGTTTCGACTCATCCATAATTTTTGTTTTATAGGTTGAACATTAAATTTAGTTTTTTATTCAAGGAATTTTTAACCAATTAACCTGTTTTTAAGGACTTTTAATCTAAAATTATGAATTTTCAGCTTTATTTTTTTTAGGATCATATCTTGGATAATCGGTATATCCTTTAGCCCCCGATGTATAAAAGGTGTCTTCATCCCATTTAGCTGTTGAAACATTCTTCTCAAAACGTTCGGGTAGATCGGGATTAGAAATAAATAACTTTGCAAATGACACCATGTCGGCATTTCCTTCATTAATAACTTTATTTCCAGATTTCTGATCAAACCCGGCATTGATTATTATATTTCCTTTATAAATAGGTCTATAATGTTTTGCGATATTTGGTTCTAGATAATCTATTTCGCTTACATCGGTAAAAGGTTCAGATAAATGAACATAGGCAAGATTGTAAGCATTTAATTTTTCAACTATATAGTCAAATGTGGGAATTGTTTCTTCGGTAGCGGTGATGCCAAAAGCATTGTTGAGAGAAGGGTTCAATCTTACTCCAATTCTGTTTTCTGGCCATACTTCACTAATAGCTTCAAGTACTTCAAAAAAGAACCGGGCCCTGTTTTGAATATTTCCGCCATAATCATCGGTTCTTAAATTCGCGTTTTTATTAAAAAATTGATGTATTAAATATCCGTTTGATGAATGGATTTCCACACCGTCAAAACCTGCCTTTTTTGCATTTTCTGCAGCGTGTTTAAAATCCACTACAGTTTGTTTAATATCGGCAATATTCATAGCCTGTGGCTCTACGGTATCTTCAAATCCATCTGGAGTATAGGCCTGGGTATTTGGGTTTACTGCGCTTGGCGCTAATGGTTTTTCCCCATCGTGAAACTTAGGATGTGAAATTCTACCGCAATGCCATAATTGCAAGAATATTTTGCCGTTGTTTTCCTGAACCGATTGTGTTACTTTTCTCCAGGCTTTCACCTGCCCCTCGGTGTAAATCCCCGGCGTGTTTATATATCCTTCTGCGGCTTTAGAAATTTGCGAACCTTCAGTAATAATTAATCCTGAACCGGCTCGTTGCGTATAGTATTTAACGTGTAGATCTGTAGGTTCATTTCCTTTATTATCGGCTCGGTTACGCGTCATAGGAGCCATAATTACACGGTTTTTTAACTCCAAATCACCAAGGCTAGCAGGTTTTAGTAAAGCTTGATCTTCAATCATAATATCTTTATTTTAATAATAAATTTAAGGTAAGCGTAGCGTAAGTGCTGTTAATTAAATGGTAAATAGAATTTGCTTAAAACTATCTACGCTGCTTAAAGTCGGTAGAAATAAGTATTTTCGTAGCCTAAATCGCATTTCCCAAACGCTAATAGACTTTTAGAAAGGAGATGCACAGTAGGCACTTTATGCAAACACCTAAAAGAATCGCCATTGTTGGCTCAGGACTGGTTGGATCTTTACTCGCTATTTATCTTAGAAAAGCCGGCCACGAGGTTGAAGTTTTTGATAGAAGAAAAGACGTTAGAAAGGTTGAATTCTCTGGGCGATCAATTAACCTTGCAATGTCTAATCGTGGCTGGAAGTCACTAAGAGCTGTAGGTATTGAAGATGAAATAAAACAAATAGCCCTACCACTAGATAAAAGGGCGATGCACGTAAACGATAAACCGCTTTATTATCAAAAATACGGAAAGGAAGAAGAAGCAATTTTCTCTATTTCCCGAGGTGTTTTAAACCGAAAAATGATCACTCTTGCAGAAGATGCCGGTGCTAAATTTAGGTTTGAAGAAAAGGTTTGGGATATAGATATGGCTGAAGCTAAATTGTATTCTGGAGAAAGTGAAGAAGGGGAGTGGAAGGAATATCAATTTGACCTGATTTTTGGGGCTGATGGTGCCTTTTCCAGGGTTCGGCATAAAATGCAAAGACAAAGTAGGTTTAATTATTCACAGCATTTTATAAATGTAGGCTATAAAGAATTGAGTATAGCAGCAAACAAGGATGGTAGCCATAAGTTAGATAATGCTTCTTTTCACATCTGGCCTCGTGGTGAATTTATGCTTATTGCCATGCCTAATTTAGATGGCAGTTTTACCTGTACCTTGTTTATGCCTTTTGAAGGCGAAAACTCTTTTGAAAGTATAAAAACAGAGAAAGATGCCGATTTGTTTTTTCAAAAACATTTTCCCGATATAAACCAGGAAATTGAAAACCTAAAACGCGATTTCTTTAAAAATCCTACCAGTAGTATGGTGACCATTAAATGCTTTCCCTGGTCTTATTGGGAGAAAGTGACTTTGGTTGGAGATTCGGCGCATGCAATTGTGCCATTTTACGGGCAGGGAATGAATGCCGGTTTTGAAGATATTTTGGTTTTAAGCCAAAAAATGAAAGAACACGGAGATAACTGGGAACGTATTTTTGAAGAATATCAGGAATCTCGTAAACCTAATACTGATGCTATTGCTGAACTAAGCTATCGAAATTTTGTAGAGATGAGCAGCAAAACTGCTGATCCCGATTTTTTACTGCGGAAAAAGATTGAAAACTGGTTTTCTAATAAGCATCCCGATACCTGGGTGCCTTTGTACTCAAGAGTAACTTTTTCTGATAAACCTTATGCCGAAGCATTGGCTATTGGAGATTATCAGCGAAAAATTATGGATGAGGTTATGGAAATTCCTGAAATTGAAAAGAAGTGGGATTCTTCTGAAGTTGAAAATAAAATCTTGAAACTGCTGGATAACAAACCGGTTTTTTCAGTCTAAATTTTCCTGAACTTCAGCTTGAATATTCAGGCTGTCATAAACACCAACCATGGTTTCCTGGTCTTCGGTCAATACAACTAGCATATCATTGGCTTCAACTACCGTATTTCCGTTGGGAGTAATAAATTGATCGTCTCTGGAGATCATTGCGATAATTGCTTTTTTTGGGAATTGTAAGTCTACAATTCTTTTTCCTACAGAGTGATTGTGTTCAGGGATGTTTATTTCCCTTAAAAAAGATTTAGCATCATCGGCCATAAAAGCATCTACGGGTGATTTTTGTTTCGCCTTCATAGGTAGGGCTACGTTTAACCACCTTGCCACTACAGATAAAGTAGTTCCCTGAATTAATACCGAAGTTAGCGATACAAAAAATACAATATTAAAGATCATATCTGCCTTTTCAATCCCGGCAAGTAGGGGATAGGTAGCGAATACAATAGGAACAGCCCCTCGAAGACCTACCCAGGAAATATACCAGCGCCGGCGCATCTTCATTTTAAAGAAAATTAAGCTTAAGAATACCCCTAATGGTCTTGCAATAAAAATCAGGAAAATGGAGATGAAAATCCCCACCCCAATAACCGGTACAATGTGTGAAGGGTAAACCAATAAACCTAAAGTAAGGAAGAGTACAATTTGCATGAGCCACGCCAACCCATCAAACATTCGCATAATGGTCTTTTTATGAATAATGTTATGATTGCCAAGATAAACTCCGCTTAAATAGACCGCTAAAAAACCATTGCCTCCAAGAGCATCAGTAGCAGAAAATACAATGAACATTAAAGCGATGGCCAGTACCGGATACAATCCTTCAAAATCAAGCTTTATTTTATTAATTACAATTCGACTTAATTTACCGAAGATAAAGCCAAGTGCCGCGCCAATAAGAATTTGTTGGAGAAATAATGGAATAATGCTGTAAATACTTTGATCTTGATTCACTACCAGGCCTAAAAAGGCGATGGTGAGGAAATAGGCCATAGGATCGTTACTACCACTTTCTAACTCCAGGGTAGGTCTTAGATTAGATTTTAGCGCCAGGTTTTTTGACCTTAAAATTGAAAATACTGCAGCGGCATCTGTAGAAGATACAATGGCGCCAAGTAGTAAGCCTTCATAAATCGTAAAATCGGTAATAAACCATACAAAGGTTCCCACGCTTACCGCTGTAAATAAAACTCCAAGAATAGAAAGGGAAATTCCCTGCCACATTACCGGTTTTATTGTTTTCCAACTGGTATCCAGTCCACCGGAGAATAAGATGAAATTAAGGGAAACAATACCTATAAATTGTGCCAGCTTCGGATCGTTAAAATAAATACCTCCAATGCCCTCTGATCCTGAAAGTATACCTACCGCGAGAAAGAGCACCAGGGTTGGCACTCCAAAACGATAGGAGGTTTTACCCGCCAGGATGCTTATAAACAACAAAATTGAGCCTATTAAGAGAATGTTTTCTATAGTGATGCTCATTGTAAATGTTGTTGTGCTATTTTGGTTGATTTTTAGATCTTAGGATAAGCTCGTCAATTTTTTTCTCGAATTGCTTGAAGAAGCTTAGCCTTATTTCAGTCGTAAAAATAAGTATTCGGCCTTATTAAATAAAGCTGAATATTAATAATAATCTGAGTATAAAAAATTTGAAGAATATTAATGCGACTCTTCTTTAAGTATTTCTGGGAACTTTTCCTTAAAACGATTTAATCTTGGAATTGAAACCTTTTGAACATAAGGATTGTTTGGATTGTTTTTTTCATAATTCTGATGGTAATCTTCAGCTACCCAAAATTTCTGAAAGGGTAAGATTTCAGCAGCAATTGGTTTTTTGTAATCTTTAGCTACCTCTGCTTTAACTTCATTGATGATCTCTTTTTGCGCTTTATTTTGAAAGAAAATAAGCGATCTATACTGAGAGCCATTATCAGGCCCCTGGCCATTTACTTGCGTAGGGTCTTGTGAGCCAAAATAAACTTCTACCAAAGTTTTAAAACTTACTAAGTTTGGATCGTAGATAACTTCTACGGCTTCAGCATGGCCGGTTCTCCCGGTATTGCTGGACTCGTAAGTTGGGTTTTTAGTATGGCCACCTGCGTAACCTGAAACAGCTTCTTTAACGCCTTCTATGCTTTCATAGATAGCTTCTACACACCAAAAACATCCGCTTGCAAAATAGGCTTTTTCATAACCGTTTTCGGCCGGAACTTCTACCGGATCTGCATTGGCAATTTCAGGTTTGGTTACTGTTTTTTCTTGCGCATTATTTCCGCAGGAAATTAATAAGAATATAAACGTAGGTAAGAAAAATCGTTTCATTTAATTGTTTTTTATATAAGTTCCTTCTAATGTTTTTTTACCATAAATGGCATAGTCTACGGCTAGTTCCCCATTTATAGAAAAGCCTTTCCAGTCTAATTTGATATTACCGTTTTCACCTGCGCTTAAAACTGCAATAGGTGTGTTGGTGTCAAACTCTTTCCAGGGAATATCCTTATTGGTATTTTTATTTGACGGGCTATCATAATATATATTTACCTTATTCCCAGATTCTTGATATTTGGCATTTATATAAATATTATCTTCTGAAAGGCATAATTCTATGTTATTTTCTTCCTCAGGATTTAAACAAGAACAATTACAGTCACTTTCGCCATTTTTTATGTAGCTACTATCTGAAAAGGTAGACTCTAAATTCCCTTCTGAATCCATATTTGAAGCTTCTTTAGATTCTTCCTGGTTTTCACTATAAACTACCTCAGAATTGGATCTCATAGAATCTGATTTAAAGCTACTATTGGTTTTGTTATCTTCTGTTTTAATCTCCAGGTCCCCGTTTTGGGTTTTGTCTTTGCAAGAAGCCAAACCTAACATTAGACAAAGTATAAATACATGTAACTTCATATTTATGAGGGTTGATTAATAGGAATAAAGGTAGTTTTTAAATAGGTTAAATATGTAAAAAGCTTGTTAATCAATGAAAATCAAAAAAATGAATTACAGAAAAAGTTCTCTCGGGAATGCATTTTTTTTGATTTAATTGTTTTTTGTAAATGGTGTTTCTGTAATTTAACAGAATTCAATAGATTTACGTAAATTTGATTGCAGTAAGTTATTAATAATTAAAATATTGATGCTGTTAACGTTATTACTAATTCAAAATAAAATAATATGTAAAAACCACTTATTACTTATGGAAACATCTTGGATTTTAAATTCAAGAAAATTGCAAGCTTAAAAAGATTTAGTTTGCGCAAGATTGAAAGATTTTAAAATAAATTAACCCCCCAAATCAAAATGAAGAATACATTTAAATTACTTTCAGGAATATTGGCACTATTAGTTAGCCTTCAATCCTGCAGCACATCAACAGAAGAGGCTGAGGTAGATGCCAAAGAACTCGAAGAAGAACTCGCTTTAGCAAACAATGGAGTCCTAAAGGTTGAAGCAATCACCTATATTTTTAAGGAAACAGGTGAAACCGCCAAATTTCTTGATGAGGATCGAGACTTTAATTTTAGGTTCGTTAATGAATTGTCTTATAGTACCACTACAACCAACAAGCATTCTATTGAAGGATTAACCATCACTAACCCTGAGACTGGAGAATATATGATACTTTCTAATTTTGAAGAGTTAAAGAATGGTTTCGATCAATTTGATATTGAATTAAGCACGGGCCAGACACTTACTTCAGTTTTATTTAAATCTGGAGAAGCTAATCAATCTTCCAATAAATGGCATGATGGCTGGCCTATCGTAGAAGAGCCTTCACCGGTAATTGGCGCGATGATAGAACTCTCTCTGCAAGATTCTTTAAGTGAATGCAGTGCTAATGCCCAAGCTTGTTCTAATGCAGATAATGCCTCTACAATTAGTTTAACTAATGGAAACGCATGGTTTGGTGAAATTGAGAATTGTACAGTAGAATGTCCCAATTAATTATTAAGCTAATAGAAACAAAAAGCCGTCTAAAAAATAATGTTTAGACGGCTTTTTTATAGTTCTTTAATCCCTCCAGAGGGTTTAATTCCCCGAGGCTTGCCTCGAAATTTCAAAAAGTTTTTTTTTCAATTCGTACCTCGTGGGCTTGCCCCGATGTTTTTGATTCTGGCTTTTAAACCTTAGCGAAAAGATTTTGCATTTTTTCCTGCTCTTCTTTAGCAAGTTCTTCGTCTACAAGGATTCTTCCACTATGTTCATCGGTAATGATTTTCTTTCTACCGGCAATTTCCATAATTACCTGTGGCGGAATTGTAAAATAAGAACCTCCAGAAGCACCTCTTTCTACGGGTACAATAGCAAGTCCGTTTTTAACGTTAGTTCTAATTCTTTTGTAAGCTTTTACTAAACGCTCTTCGATATTCTTTTCGAATTCAGCAGATTTTTTAATAAGTGCCTGCTCTTCCTTTTCGGTTTCAGCAAGGATTTCATTTAGTTCGCCTTTTTTGTGTTCCAGGTGTTTTTTCCTTTCTTCAAGACGTCCTTTAGTTTGCTCAATCACCTCTTTTTTCTGCTCAATCTGCGCGCGGTATTCCTTGATGTGCTTCTCAGCAAGTTCTATCTCCAATTCCTGGAATTCAACTTCCTTGCTAAGCGCATTAAATTCGCGGTTATTACGCACGTTTTTTTGCTGCTCAGCATATTTCTTCATGGTCGATTTGGACTCGTCAATAAGGTTCTTCTTACTCTTAATGTCGTTCTCGATCACTTCAATATCAGCATCCATTTTCTCCAAACGCTTGCTCAATCCTGTTACCTCATCCTCCAAATCTTCCACTTCTAGTGGAAGCTCACCGCGTACGTTCCTTATTTCGTCAATTCTGGAATCAACCAGTTGAAGGTCGTACAACGCTCTTAACTTGTCTTCTACAGTAACATCGTTCTTTTTTGCCATAGTTATATATACTTGATTGGATTGGTGTTTGTATCTGCTAAAATAAGTGCAAAATTACTAATTTTTTTTGTAAGATAAGAATGTAATAAATCTTTTGTGAATTGCTCACTTTCATAATGGCCAATATCAGCTAAAATTATGTTTTTATCAGCTTTATAGAAATCGTGATATTTTAGATCTGCAGTAAGATAAATATCTGCACCGGCCGCCTTTGCCTGGTTAATGGCAAAACTCCCGCTGCCGCCTAAAACGGCAACTTTCTTAATTTCTTTTTCACGAAATTGGGAATGTCTTATACAGCCACAATTAAATTCATGTTTAATTCGCTCTAAAAAACTTCTTTCATCTTCAGGGTTTTCTAATTCTCCAATCATTCCCATTCCTAAATGCTGATTTTCGTTTTCTATAGTACTTATCTCATAGGCTACTTCTTCATAGGGATGGTTGCTAAAAAGAGCCTTGAGCAAGTTTTGTTCTAAATGGGCGGGATAAGTTAGTCCTATTTGTGTTTCTTCTTCCAAATGGACTTCCCCGCGTGTTCCAATAACCGGATTAGCTTCTTCATTGGGTTTAAAACTGCCTTCTCCTTTTATATTAAAACTACAGTTATCATAGTTTCCAATACTTCCGCCACCGGCGTCAAAAAGAGCTTTTCTAACTTCTGCAGCCTGTTTATTGGGAACAAAAGTGGTAAGTTTTTTTATACTGTTTTTGCGCGGAATTAAGATATGCCTGTTTTTAAGGCCTATCTTTTCACTTATCATATCGTTCACTCCCTTGTACTGGTTATCTAGCGCGGTGTGAATAGCATAAATGGCAATATCATTTTTAATCGCTTTAATAACTGTTTTTTCCACATAATCTTTTCCGGTTAGTTTTTTTAGTCCCGAAAAGATAATTGGATGGAAACTTACAATAAGATTGCAATTTTTTTCTATTGCTTCGTTCACCACACTTTCTAAAGTGTCTAAAGTAATGAGTGCACCGGTTAGCTTAGAGTTTTTATCACCTACTAAAAGACCTACATTGTCAAAATCTTCGGCGTATGCAGGTGGAGCAAATTCTTCAATTATATCTATAACTTCTTTTACAAGCATTTGTTTTCAATTTTTATAAACGTAGCAGGTTGGTTTTTATTAATTTCGTGGTAATTGTTAATTCAGCTAACTTCAAATATAATTATTATAGCCCGCCCTGTATGAAGATTTTACGAAAAATGCTGATTCCTTTTGCGTTATTGTATGGTTTTATTACCTGGAGTAGGAATTTGCTTTATAATGCTGGAATATTGAAATCTAAAGCTTATGATTTTCCCGTAATCTGCGTAGGAAATCTTAACGCTGGTGGAACCGGGAAATCTCCCATGATAGAATTTTTGCTAAAATTCCTATTACCAGATTTTAAAGTTGCGACTTTAAGCAGAGGGTATAAGCGGAGCACCAAAGGCTATAAACTATTAAGCGGAAAGGAGAGTGCTGCAGAGGTGGGGGATGAGCCGCTTCAGTTTAAAAGAAAGTTTAATAAGGCAATGGTTGCTGTAGATGCCGATAGGCAAAATGGAATTTCAAAACTTCTACAAGAGCGTCCTGAAATTATCCTGCTAGATGATGCCTTTCAACATAGAAAAGTTAAGGCAGGACTAAACATCTTACTTACCGCTTATAGTGATCTATATGTTAATGATATTATGTTGCCTACAGGAAATTTAAGAGAGCCCACGGTGGGAGCAGAGCGGGCTAAAATAGTGGTCGTTACTAAATGCCCACCAAAGCTTACTGAGCAGGAAAGGGAAACGATTAGAGGGAAACTTAGATTACAGAACTATCAGCAACTTTATTTTAGCTTTATTAATTATGCTGAAGAAATAATTTCTGAAAAGACGAAAACAAAATTAAGTAGTTTAAAAGATAAAAAATTCACACTTGTTACGGGAATAGCAAATCCTAAACCGCTTGTAGGTTATTTGAAAATAAAGGGGTTAAATTTTAATCACCGTTTATTTAAAGACCATCACAATTTCACCGAAGCAGAAATAGAACAACTTACCAAAGAGTCCCTAATTTTAACTACAGAGAAGGATTACGTTCGTTTACATAAAAACTTTAAGGTTGACCAGTTATATTATCTGCCTGTAAAGACCGCATTTTTAAATAATGAGGCAGAATTTAAAGAGGAAATAATAAAATTTGTGCAGAAAAAGTGAAGTCAATTTACACTTTATCTTCCTTTTGGCTAATTCAAACTATAGATGTCTAAATATATAATTCAGCTAAACAACTGTTAATAAAGTGCAGGTGATTAAACATTACTTTCGCTATAAGCCAATTGCTTATTAATTTTTAGGAAGAATTCTTCGGTTTTATATGGTTTTGGTATAATGTCGCTGAATCCATTTAAGTAAAATTCGTCCAGGTTATCATCTAAGGTTACGGCTGTTAGGGCGATTATCGGGATTTCAGAATTAAATTTTCGGATTTCTTTGGTAGCTTCTATACCGCTAATTCCAGGCATATGAATATCCATAAGAATAAGATCGTAATTATTTTCTTTTGTTTTTTCAACAGCTATAGTCCCATTGTCTGCTACTTCACAGTTAACGTCGTGCTTTTCCAGGATTTTACGGGTAATCATTTGGTTGATCTTGTTGTCTTCAACTATAAGTATATTTTTTCCTTCTAATTTATCTTCAACAGGTTCTTCTTTCGCTTTAGGGGTTTTATTGCTATCGCTATCAATTTCCTTTGCCTCAAATTTAAGCTGGAAAGTAAACGACGATCCTTTTCCTAAATCGCTTTCCAAATCAATTTCACTGCCTAGTAAATTAAGCAAATTCTTTACGATGGAAAGCCCTAGCCCGGTGCCGCCAAATTTGCGATTAATTTGGGTAGAACCCTGGGTGAAATTCTCAAAAATTGCTTTTTGTTTTTCCTTAGAAATTCCTTCCCCGTTATCTTTAATCTCAAAATCCAGTAAAATGTTATTCCCTTTACGGGAGTTTTTAGAAACATTTATCCATATATCCCCGTCTTCGGTGAATTTTATAGAATTTCCAATTAGGTTTATTAAGATTTGAGATATTTTTAATGGGTCTCCTTTTATTTCTTCGGGAATAGAATCATCATAATTAAAATGAATCTTAGTGTTCTTTTGGTCTGCCGAGTTTTTAAGGGCAACCAGTACATCTGAAATGCGTTTTTTAAGATCGAAGGAAGCTTCCATGATCTCAACCTTATTGGCTTCAAGCTTATTAAGATCTAGAATGTTGTTAATAAGAGAGAGTAAATACTCGCCTGAAAATTTCAATGAATTAAGATGTTCTTTTTGATTTTCGGTAGGGCTTTCTTCTAATAATAAATGTGTAAGGCCTGTTACGGCATATAATGGTGTTCTTAGCTCGTGGGTAATTGTGGAAAGAAACTGGGCTTTTGCCAGGGAAGCCTTTTCAGCATTTTCTTTTGCTTTTGTAAGCTCTGTATTTTTTTTCTGTAGTAACTCATTCGCACGAGCCCTTAAATTATTGTTTTTGTAGAGGGAAAGTGTTAAAAGTGAAAGAATAGTGATAAGTGCGACACTAAGAATTGTGGTGAGTTTGTTAACTTTTAATTTGCTTTCCTGTTCAGCATTTTGAAGGCTTAATTCATTTAAACTGCTCTGCAAGGCATCTACTCCATATTTGGCATTAGCTTGCTCTGCAAGAACTTCTTTATTCATTGCAATTATAGAATCATTACGGGTATAACTTTTTTGCAGATAGGTTAAAGAGGTCTGGTAATTTCCGGTTAATTCATAAATTCTACTCAGTTGTCTATAGGTGCTCATAATCATCCCGCCATAATTTTGAGTCTTCGCAATTTCTAATGCTTTGTTGCAGTTTTTTTTAGCCAGTTCATAGTTTCCGAGGTCCATATAGGCTCTGGCGGTATAATAATAAAGCCTTGAAATTTCATACATATTTTCAGACTCTGCAAGTTGTATTTCTGCCTTCTTGAGTAGTTTTAAAGCGTCACTAACGTCTTTTTGTGTTTTTTGAATGATTATAGCGCGGTTTAAAGAAACAACTCCAAGGTATTCCTGATTGCTTTGTTTTAAATATAGTTCCTCTGCAAGATTTAGGTAGCGATTGGCTCTGGTTACATTCTCTTTAGCCATAAAAATCTTAGCAAAGTTTACATAGCTATAGGCTAATCCTTTTTCGTCACCTACTTCTCTTTGAATAGAAATAGCTCTATTTAATTCAGTTATCGCTTTATCAAACTCATGTCTTATATAATAGAGTTTTGCCAGAATACTGCTGGATAAAGCAATGAAGCGTTTATCATCAATAGATTTTGAGAGTTCTAAGGAAGAATTTAGTTGCTCAATAGCCTTATCAAAATCCAATGTATTTACAGAAACTTCGGCATCGTTAATTAGTTGCTGAATTCTCTCATTGGCTAATTGAAGGTTCTTGGGATTATCTTGCTGAATTGCATAGGAAGTATTGCACCAAAATAGGACAATTAGTATAAAAGTAAAGTTCTTCATTCGGGAAATTCAGCAAAAGCTTAATTGAGATAAATATAGTTATTTATCATTAACCATTGAAATTAAATCGATAAGACGACTGGAATAACCGATTTCATTATCATACCACCCAATAATTTTGATTAACCTTCCGCTAATAACAGAGGTCATTTGTGCGTCAAAAATACATGAATGCGGGTTGTTGTTTATATCTATAGAAACAATAGGGTCTTCGGTGTAGCTAAGAATTCCTTTTAGGGAAGTCTCTGCGGCTTCCTTAAAGATTGAATTTACCTCATTAATACTGGTTTCTTTACTAACGTTAATCGTCATATCGGTAAGGGAACCGTTGGGGACAGGAACCCTAATTCCACAGCCACCAATAACATCGCTAATATCGGGGAAAATACCGGTTAATGCTTTTGCAGCCCCGGTTGTGGTGGGAATTATAGATTGTGCCGCCGCCCGACTTCTCCTTAGATCGCGATGCGGTTTGTCATGTAAACTTTGGTCTGAGGTGTAGGAATGTATAGTAGTAATATATGCCTGTTCTACCTTGAAATTCTCATGAATTAACTTTAGCATTGGAGCTGCATTATTGGTAGTACAACTGGCGTTTGAAATTATTTTTTCACTACCATCCAAAATATGCTCATTCACACCTAAAACTACCATTTTTATCTCCTCATCTTCCGGTGGAACAGATAAAATCACTTTTTTTGCCCCATTGCTAATGTGGTGTTTAAGGTCTTTTGAAGTTTTAAATTTCCCTGTAGATTCTACTACGATATCAACTTTGTAGTTATTCCAGTCAATTTCGCTGGGATGCGATGCATTTAATAGCGGAATTGATTTTCCGTTTACTATAATATTATTTTTTTCGGAAGAAATTTCAGCCGGGGAAACTCCGTGAATACTATCGTATTTTAATAGGTGGGCCAGGGTCTTAACATCGGCCAGGTCGTTAATAGCAACGACGTTGATGCTTTTGTTTTCTATTAAAAGCCTGAAGAGGCTACGCCCAATACGGCCAAAACCGTTTATGGCTATATTGATGCTTTTGCTCATTTAATTCAATAAAAAACTTAGTCTATATGTTTGTGGGCTTTGTACGAAGAGCGAACCAGGGCGCTGCTTTCTACATGGCGAAATCCGAGATCAAGGCCAATAGCTTCGTATTTCTTAAATTGATCTGGTGTAATAAATTGTTTTACCGGTAAATGTTTTTTACTGGGCTGTAAGTACTGACCAATAGTTACTACGTCTACATCTGCATTTCTAAGATCGTGTAGCGTTTGTATCACTTCGTCTTCCTGCTCGCCAAGACCTAGCATAATCCCAGATTTTGTTCTGTTTACTCCTTGTTGTTTTAGGTATCGAAGCACTTCAAGACTACGATCGTACTTTGCCTGGATTCTAACTTCACGGGTTAATCTTCTTACAGTTTCCATATTGTGGGAAACAACCTCTGGCATTACTTCTACGATGCGGTCTATGTTACGTTCATTTCCCTGGAAATCGGGTACAAGTGTTTCTAAAGTGGTTTCAGGATTCATTCGGCGAATAGCCTTTACGGTTTCAGCCCAAATAATAGATCCCATATCTTTAAGGTCGTCGCGGTCTACACTGGTTACCACGGCGTGCTTAATGCCCATAATTTTAATAGATCGAGCTACTTTTTCAGGCTCGTCCCAATCTACCGTTTCCGGGCGGCCGGTTTTTACACCGCAAAATCCGCAGGAACGGGTACAAACATTCCCCAAAATCATAAAGGTAGCAGTACCTTCACTCCAACATTCCCCCATATTTGGGCAACTACCCGAAGTACAAATGGTATGCAAATCATATTTGTCTACCAGGCTGCGAAGTTCGGTGTATTTTTTACCGGTTGGAAGTTTTACCCTTAACCATTTTGGTTTGGCTTTCGGCTTTTCTTTAACTGGGCTTATAGTGTCTGTACTCATAGCAAAATTCTAGGTTTCAAAGATACAATAATCTAATTAACTGCATAAATTAGATCGATAAGTCCGCGAGAAATTACATCGATTTTCTTTCTTCAATAATTTTAGCCAGTAGTTTTTTGGCTCTCAGGAGTTTTACTTTTACATTATTCATGGGCTCATCAAGAGTTGCTGCAATTTCTTTATAAGATTTTTCCTGAAAATACCTAAGATTGATCACTTCCTGGTAGTGTGGCTTCAGTTGTTTAATGTCGGTAAGTAATTGAGCTAAATGTTGCTCGCTAATTAACTTATCTTCAATTGTTGGGGTTTCATCGGCAATACGATATACTTTTTCGTTTTGATCTGAAGTTGTTTGAGACCTGATGGAAGACTTTTGTTTCCTAATCATATCTACGTGGATATTCTTTGAAATAGCAATTAACCAGGTGCTAAAGGAATAATCTTCATCAAAAGTTTCAATTCTTTTAAACGCTTTTGAAAAAGTTTGAATGGTAATATCTTCTGATTCATAGGCATTACCGGTTTTTTTAAGCTGAAAACCATAAACACTATCCCAAAAAGTATCGAGTAGGTAATTAAAAGCGGACTGACTACCGTTTTTGGCAGCCTTAATCCTGGTGAGAAGCAATTGCTGATCTATTTCCAATGCCTTGGTTTTGAAATGCTGTTCGCTATAAATATGCCAAATTGGGTGAAAATTAAAAATACCTCTAAAAAGGGAAACAACCAAACTACATCGGTCTCCTGTAATTTTTGTGCTGATTTAGCATAAACGATGGCTTGTACTATTAAAACAACTCCGGCGCAGCCTAAAACCAGTTGCCATTGAAACTGCACTATTAATAGAACAGCCAGCAAGATCCAGAAAAAGAAGCGAGAGGCATAAAACAAACCCAGTAATACTTTATCTTTTGTTTTATAAAAACCCGCCACAGATGCGTGCCTTCTTTTTTGATGAAACCAGGATTTTAAATCTGTTTTAGGAACACTTCGTGTACTGGCTTCAGGATGGTGGCAAATAAAGGTGTTTTTAAAGTTTGCTGCTTCATTAACAAAAAGATCATCATCTCCAGATCTAAGATGCAAATGATTTGCAAAACCTTTTTGTTCGTAAAATTGTTTAGAGGTGTAGGCCAGGTTTCTTCCTACTCCCATATAGGGGTTTCCTAATTTAGCATAGGAAAAATATTGAATAGCTGTAAGTAATGTTTCAAAGCGAATAAGCTTATTTAGTAAAGATTTACTGTCTTTAAAATAGCCGCCATAGCCTAAAACAATGCTTTTTTCTTGCTTAAATCCACTAGCCATATGCTTTATCCAATTAGGGCTTTGCGGTGCGCAGTCTGCATCTGTGAAAATTAAATATGGATTTTGAGCTTTTTTGATCCCCAACGTAAGGGCATACTTCTTATTTGCCCAGAAAGCTTCATTATTCTGTACATTTACAAGTTTAACTCTACCATCCAGAGTTTGAAAATGCTCTATAACCTGCAGGGTGTTATCTAAAGAAGCATCATTAATAATAATTACTTCAAAATTAGAATAATCCTGATCCAGAATAGGGGGGAGAAAATTTTTGAGATTTTCAGCTTCATTTTTAGCACAAACAATCACCGAAACAGGTAAATTCACTTCACCGGGATTTTTACTTTTATCTCGCGCAAAAGCGAAGAAAGCCAGGTAAAAGGCTAATATAATTATTGAAAATAGAAAGAAAAACCCCAGTAGAATTGCTGCCATTGAATCTAGTTAGCCTTCTTTTCTCCAGAGCAATCAGACTGTTCATCAGGTAATTTTCCGCAAAAGCTGCAGGCTTCACCCTCCTTATTTAAGAATGGACTTTGGCTGGCGCAGGTTCCCGCAAATTTACCGTCTTTCTTTCCCCATATTTTAATGGCGATGCCGGCAAAAGCCAATCCTAAAAGTAAAATTGTTATTAATAGTAATTGCATAGCTGTAATATTTCTAAATCATATATGCTTACTGATTAACCCTCCAAAATTGGGGCCAGTAAAACAGGATGAGATATTTTACTGCAAAAATAACAATTAATTGACGTTTGGGAAAATTCAAGCGCATATTAGCATAAGCTTTACACACTTTAACTAAAATTTAATCGTAAACCCCTGTATTTCTAAAGTTTAGGTAATAAATTAGCTTGCTTAAACCACTAAAAACTAAATTTATGAAATCTAAAATTTTATTAATACTGCTAGCAGCTTTTGCATTCAGTTTTACTTCTTGCGAAGATACCAAGAAGAAAGAGGAAGAAAAAGCTCAAATGGAGCAGGAAGAAGCCGAACGTGAGGCTGAAATGCAAGCTGAGAAAGAACGTATGGAAATGGAATCTAACAGTATTGCTGCTAAAGCAATGGCAACCGATTCTTTAAGTACTTTGGTTAGCGCATTGAAAAATGCAGAATTAGCTACCACTTTTACCGAAGATGAAGGTCCGTATACTGTTTTTGCGCCTACAAATAGTGCTTTTGAAAAAGTTGATAAAGCTACATTGGACGAATTGATGAAGAGTGAAAATAAAGATCAATTAGCCGGTGTATTGAAATATCACGTAGTAGATAAAGAAATTACCGCTTCAGATCTAAGCAAAATGATTGAAGACGGAGATGGCGAGGTGACTTTCGCTACTATGGAAGGTGCAGAACTTACTGCTATGATGGATGGTGAGAATATTGTGCTTAAAGATGGAAATGGAAACACAGCGACTATTATCGCTACAGATATTGAAGCTTCTAATGGAATGGTACACCTTATTGACGGTGTAGTGATGAAAAAAGCTTCATAAATGTTGATTTTTTTGAAATGAAAAACCGCCGGTAAATAGCTGGCGGTTTTTTTGTGAATATTTTAAAAAGCTTAGAAGTTTTTACCTATGAAGGCTGGAATATATTGAACTTCAACTAAAAAATATTCACTTCAGCTTCTAGCTTGATCTTATATTTATTATAAATTTTCTCCTGAATTTCTTTAGATAGGGCTAAAATTTCCTGTCCGGTAGCACCACCATAATTCACTAGTACCAAAGCCTGATTTTTATGTACTGCCGCATCACCCTTGCGGTAACCTTTTAAACCAGCCTGGTCTATAAGCCAACCAGCCGGGATTTTAATTTGATTGGCGTGTATAGCATAAAAAGGCATCTCAGGAAATTGTTTTTGCAGTTTCTTAAATTCAGATTCCGTAATTACCGGATTTTTAAAAAAACTACCACTGTTCCCCAACTCCCTTGGATCTGGTAATTTCTGTTGGCGAATATTTACAACGGCATTAGAGATATTTCTAATAGTAGGTTCTTTAATTTTATGCTTATCCAGTTCTGCCTGGATCGCACCATAAGAAGTACTAAGCTTATGATTCTTTTTACTCAGTTTAAAATTGACTGAAGTAATAATATATTCTCCCTTCAGTTTATTTTTGAAAACAGAATTTCGGTAACCAAATTCACATTGTTCGGCGCTAAATGTGTCAACTTCCAGCGTTTGAATGCGCATTGCTTCACACGATTCAAAACTATCTTTAAGTTCAACGCCATAGGCGCCTATATTTTGAACGGGGGCAGTACCTACATTTCCGGGAATTAAAGAGAGATTTTCGAGTCCGCCATAGCCTTTTTCAATGCAATATAAAACAAATTGGTGCCAGTTTTCGCCGGCACCAACCTTTAAGATTACTTCATTTGGATTTTCAGAAATGAGTTCAATTCCCTTTAAGCCAATATGAATAACTGTTTTGTTTATGTCTTTGGTGAGCAGCATATTACTGCCGCCCCCAAGTACAAATATATCTGAAGCGTAGGCTTGCTGTAAAACATCACGTAATTCATTGGTCTGGTGTACAGAGATGAATTTTCTAGCCATTACGTCTACTCCAAAAGTATTGTATTCCTTCAGAGAAAAATTTTCAGCAACCTGCATAAATAGGCTATTTATTGTATTCTTCTAGAGCAATCTTAAGTATCTCAATAGCTCTCTCCAGGTTTTCTTTTTTCAGAACATAAGCAATTCGAACCTGATTCATTCCAGTATTTGGAGTAGAATAAAAGCCTGCAGCCGGAGCTACCATTACAGTTTCTTTATTAAATTCGAAACTTTCCAGTAACCACTGCGAAAATTTATCGGCGTTCTCTACCGGTAATTCTGCGATGCAGTAAAAAGCACCTTTAGGTTTGGCTACTCTTACACCAGGAATCTTTTCCAAGCCTTCAATTAAAAGGTTTCTTCGTTCTGTATATTCTTTATTTACTTCATTAAAATACTCGTCTGGAGTATCTAATGCGGCTTCTGCAGCAATTTGAGCAAAAGTAGGCGGACTTAACCTTGCTTGTGCGAATTTCATAGCCGCGCTCATTACTTCTGGGTTTTTTGAAACCAGACAGCCAATTCTTGCGCCACACATACTATAGCGTTTAGAAACAGAATCTACCATAATAGCATTTTGTTCCAGCCCGGGAATACTCATAATAGAATGATGTTTTACTCCATCGTAAGCAAATTCACGGTAAACTTCATCTGCAACAATAAAGAGGTCGTGTTTTAGCGCTAAGTCGGCCAGCTGCTGAATTTCTTCTCGCGTATAAAGATATCCGGTAGGATTTCCAGGATTACAAAGTAGAATAGCCCTGGTTTTATCGGTAATTAATTTTTCGAATTCTGAAATTGCAGGAAGTGAAAAATTATCTTCTATAGATCCTTTAATTGGAATAATATTTACTCCAGATGCTGTTGCGAAACCATTATAATTTGCATAAAAAGGCTCGGGAATAATCACTTCATCACCTGGGTCGGTAATGCTTCCCATAGCGAACATTAAAGCTTCAGAACCTCCGGTTGTGATAATAATATCCTGGGCATCTACCGGAATATCATTTTTACGATAATATTTGGCTAATTTGGTTCTATAAGACTCAAAACCTGCAGAATGGCTATAAGAAAGTACATCTATGTTGTTACTCTTTACAGCCGCCAAAGCCGCTTTTGGGGTTTCAATATCTGGTTGACCAATATTTAATTGGTATATTTTTTTTCCTTTTTTTACTGCTGCTTCAGCAAATGGAACTAGTTTTCTTATTGGAGATTCAGGCATATTACGCCCTTTATTTGAAATATTTGGCATGAGATTGGTTTTAATACCTTGCAAAAATGCAAAAATCTTATAAGATTCTAAGCTTCTTTAAGGTTAATATTAGTCAAAATAGAAAATTGATTTCTATGATCCATTTTTTAATTATATCACATAAAAAAGCCGTTTAAAATAGCAGGTAACGTCATCCTGAACTTGGTTTAGGATCTATAATATTCAGAAACTAAAACAGGTTCAGCTTGACGGGAATAATACTTTTCAAACAGCTTTTTAATTTTTCATCTTATTAATTAACGGCCACTATTATCTTCTTCAATAACTCTACCTTTAATTTTAAGTGATATTGTAGCTTCATCGGCATTTGAATAAACGGTAATTGTTTTTCTAATTGGCCCTACAAGTTTCGTGTTATATTTTACCTGAATTTCCTCGGTTTCGCCTGGTTGAATCGGCTCTTCCGGCTTTTTCGGAATGGTACAGCCGCAGCTTGATGTTACATTGGCAATAACCAATGGGACGTTGCCCGTATTGGTAAATTCAAAAACACGAACGCCATCACTTCCTTTTTTTATTTCGCCATAATCAATAGTTTTAGATTTAAATTCTATTTTGGCTGTTTCCTGTGCCATTGCAGTGCCTATACCAGCAATAACAAAAATGGCAATAGCTATAAACTTTTTCATAATAATTAGTTTAAAAAACGAAAGATAAAGATAAGCCGAATTGATGCATACTCAAAATTATAATCAAATCAACTTCTTTTATAATCCTTAAGTTATATTTACTTTTGCCATTATTTTCAAAAACCAGACCAATATGGCGATTGCTTCCCAATACGATTCAAAAAAAGTAGAAGATAAATGGTATAACTACTGGATGGAAAACAAGTATTTTCATTCTGAAGTAGATGAAAGAGAACCTTATACCATTGTAATTCCACCACCTAACGTTACTGGTGTATTACATATGGGGCATATGCTGAATAATACCATTCAGGATGTTTTAGTGAGAAGGGCAAGGTTAAAAGGCTATAATGCTTGTTGGGTTCCGGGAACCGATCATGCTTCAATTGCAACTGAAGCAAAAGTGGTGGCTAAATTAAAGGCCGAAGGAATTGATAAAAACGATCTTAGCCGTGAGGAATTTCTACAGCACGCCTGGGATTGGACCCATAAGCACGGTGGCATTATCCTGGAGCAATTGAAAAAACTTGGAGCTTCCTGCGATTGGGAGCGTACCAAGTTTACTATGGATGAGAAGATGTCAGCTTCAGTAATTAAGGTTTTTGTTGATTTATATGAAAAAGGATTAATTTATCGCGGTTATCGAATGGTGAACTGGGATCCTCAGGCTAAAACCACACTTTCTGATGAAGAAGTTATTCACTTAGAAAAACAGGGGAATCTCTACTACTTAAATTATAAAATAGAAGGTAGTGATGAGGTTTTAACTATTGCTACTACACGTCCCGAGACGATTCTTGGAGATACTGCAATTTGTATTAATCCTAACGATGAACGTTTTACTCATTTAAAAGGCAAAAAAGCAATTGTTCCTATTTGTAATCGTGTCATTCCAATTATTGAAGACGAATATGTAGATGTGGAGTTTGGTACCGGCTGTTTAAAAGTAACGCCAGCACATGATGAGAATGATAAAATGCTTGGTGATAAACATAATCTTGAGGTGATTGATATCCTTAATGATGATGCCAGCCTTAATGCATACGGAATGCATTACGAAGGCAAAGACAGATTCCAGGCAAGAAAGGAAATAGTAGAAGAATTAAAAGAAATGGGTGTGCTCACTAAGACGGAAGAGCATATAAATAAAGTAGGAACTAGTGAGCGTACAGGTGCGGTTATTGAACCAAAACTTAGCGACCAGTGGTTTTTAAAGATGAAAGAAATGGCCAAACCGGCTATTGATGCAGTAGTAGGGGATGAAATTAATTTGGTGCCCGATAAATTTTTGAATACTTATAAGCATTGGATGAACAATGTACGGGACTGGAATATCTCACGTCAGCTTTTGTGGGGACAGCAGATTCCCGCTTATTTCTACGGAAGTGGGAAAGAAGATTTTGTAGTTGCTGAAACTGCTGGAGAAGCATTGGAGAAAGCCAGAGAAAAGTCTGGAAATACTGATTTAAAAGCTCAAGAATTAATTCAGGATAAAGATGCACTGGATACCTGGTTTTCTTCGTGGTTATGGCCAATGAGCGTTTTTAACGGTATCCTCGAACCAGAGAACGAAGAAATTAGATATTACTATCCAACCAACGATCTGGTAACCGCTCCTGAAATTTTATTTTTCTGGGTAGCGCGTATGATTATGGCCGGCTACGAATATAGAGGAGAGCGACCTTTTAAAAATGTATATCTCACCGGGATTGTACGCGACAAGCAACGTAGAAAAATGTCCAAGTCGCTGGGGAATTCTCCAGATCCTTTAGGACTAATTGAGCAATATGGAGCCGATGGTGTTAGGGTGGGAATGCTTTTAAGTTCCCCTGCTGGAAACGATTTGATGTTCGAGGAAGACTTGTGTAAGCAGGGAAGTGCTTTTTCAAATAAAATCTGGAATGCTTTTAGACTGGTAAAAGGCTGGGAAGTTTCTGAAGAAAAGGAACAGGATGAAACTTCAAAAATTGCGATAAAATGGTATACGGCAAGATTTAGAAAAACGCTTGCTGAAATTGAAGATCATTACGCTAAATACCGAATGAGTGATGCTCTAATGAGTACTTATAAATTGATTTGGGACGATTACTGTTCCTGGTTCCTTGAAATGGTAAAACCCGCTTATGAGCAGCCTATAGATGCAAAAACATATAAAGCGGTAATAGAAATTCTAGAGGATAATTTAAAGATTCTTCACCCTTTTATGCCTTTTGTGACCGAAGAAATTTGGCAGGAAATTACCGAAAGAAAAGCACCTGAAGCTTTAATTATCGCAAAATGGCCTGAACTTAAAGATTTCAATGAAGAAATAATAAGTGAGTTCGCTCTGGCTTCAGAAGTGATTGCTGGAATTAGAAAAATTAGGAAAGAGAAGAATATTTCATTCAAAAACACCATAGATCTTATGGTGATGAATAATGAAAAAGCTTCAGAATTATTTGATCCTGTAATCTTGAAAATGGGAAATATAGATGCCTTTAGCTATGTTGATAAGCAGGTGGAAGGTGCACTTTCATTCCGTGTAAAATCTAACGAATATTTTATTCCAATTGCCGGTTCTATAGATGTGGAAGCTGAAATTGAAAAACTGGAAGAGGAATTAAAATATAATGAAGGCTTCCTGAAATCTGTCGAGAAGAAACTGTCTAACGAGCGTTTTGTGAATAATGCTCCGGAACAAGTTGTGGCTATAGAAAAAGCAAAAAAAGCTGATTCAGAGGCTAAAATTGAAGCTATTAAAGCCAGTTTGAAAAGTCTGAAATAAATTAAAAGGAGAGACTTTGGCGAGGTGATTATTCGGTTACTTCGCCAATATGTTCTTCTACAAGTTCTACATATTTTTCGCGAGCTTCCTGCTTGCTAAGGTTTTTCACCTGTAATAAAGCATTTATTTTAAAGGCATTTCTAATATCTCCTTCGTTAGTAGGGGGAGCGTAAAAGCCGTTAACTTGCGTAGCTTTTTTGTAATAAGCATAGAAATGAAGCATAATATCTGGAGCAAATTTTTGATTTGTTTTGCTTGCCATTTTATATGCTTTTAAAAATTTTTCTTCTGTTGTGTAAGGCATAACGTACTGCTTATTCTTCAATATTGGCTATAACACTTAGACCACCTTTTACTTTTTGATCTAGCTTAACCAAAATAGGCGTGTTTAGCGGTAGGAAAACGTCTACGCGGGATCCAAACTTTATAAATCCACTATCGCTACCCTGAATAACTTCTTCGTCAACTTCAGCATAGTTTACAATTCTTTTTGCCATTGCTCCTGCGATCTGCCTGTATAAAACTTCACCGGCAACATTGTTCTCTACAACAACGGTGGTTCTTTCGTTTTCCTCGCTGGATTTTGGATGCCAGGCCACTAAAAATTTACCGGGATGGTATTTACTGTATTTTACCTTACCACCAACGGGGTGCCTTGTTACATGCACATTTATTGGGGACATAAAAATTGAGACTTGAATCCGTCTATCTTTAAAATATTCTTTTTCCTCAACCTCCTCAATGACTACAACTTTACCATCTACCGGTGCTACCACATTGGCATCATTTAAAATAGTTGCTCTTTTAGGATTTCTAAAAAACTGTACAACGAGTAAAAATAATATGATAGAAACTACCAGGATAGCAAATTTTATCCAGTAAGTATTTATAAACGAATATGATACTGCATTTATTGCGATAAGCAGCATAACCGCTATCGCCATAATTTTATAACCTTCTTTATGAAACATAATCTAGAATATATAGATAAGCGTAGACAAACGGACTCGAAAAAATAATACTATCTAGTCTATCAAATAGTCCGCCGTGGCCAGGCATTAATGAGCCACTGTCTTTTACACCGGCCTGTCGTTTGAATTTTGATTGAATAAGATCTCCCAAAGTACCAAATACACTAAGTATTATAGCTAACCCAAGCCAGATGGGAAAAGTGAGAAATTGTGTATAATAGAAAATAAAAAAGCTGGCTATTCCACTAAAAACTACTCCGCCTAGAAAACCTTCTACTGTTTTATTCGGGGAAATTCTTTCAAAGAGCTTCTTATTTCCAAAATTCTTACCTACAATATAAGCAAATGTATCGTTAGTCCAAATTAAGATAAAGATACCTACAACCAGCTTAGGAATAAAAACTCCTTCTATAGTAGGGATAAGGGTTAGGAAAATAACAGAGGAGATGAGGTAAAAAATTATAATGATGTATTTTTTCTTCTCAAAAACAGGTATTTTTCTAACCACCAACAAATCTTTAACCAGAAATAAATTCACAAAAATGGTTATAAAAAGTAAGAGTATAGTAGCGTCTTGATTGAATTTAAGGTAACTGAATAGGTAAAATAATAAAGCCTGAACGCCATAAAGCGCGTAGCTTTTTAAATGTAGTAATTTCTGCATTTCTACCAGGCAAACAAGGCCAAGCAGATAGAACAAGCTTATAAAAATAAATTCGGAAGAAAGTATGGAGGCCACCAATATGGATACATACAACAATCCTGAAATAGTTCTAATAATGGCTTCCCTCATATTTTATAAATCTTCCAGCAGGAGCAAATATAGGTTTTTTGTACTACTTCCATAGCTCATAAAGTCTCCCTCTTTTTGAGTTTCAAAATTTTTAATGGTAGTAATATTAGAAGGAATTCGCTGTTTGTTTCTAAACTTAATGCCGCGAAGGCCTTCGCCAATGGTATCTATTAATTGGCTGGTTGAAGAAATAATGACGAAATTATCTGGTAAATCATTGAGTTTGCATTCTTTAATCTGGTTAGATGAGATAAGAATAGAACCATCATTCGCTACCAAATATTCACAGGTGGATAGAAAGAATGCTGCTCCCCCAGATCTATTGAAATTAAGGTTAAAACCTTTAAATTTATCCTGTAGATTAGCATCTAAACAGAAGCATTCCTTTTCATACCAGTCGTTCTCAAGTAAAATATTATCAAAAGCTTCCTGCATTTCTTTATCGTTCTCACAATAAAGAAATTTACCACCGTTATTTTTAAAATTTAACATAAAGCGTTCGTCGGTAGGTAGCTTTACCTCAGGCATGTATTTACCCCGTTCAGCTTTTTCAGGAGATTCCTGCTTCTTGTCTGATTTAGATTTAGGGTTAAGAAATCTTCTAAATAGACTCATAGAGTATTGGGTGTGGTTCTCAACGTCATTTTAACCAAAGGTAAAAAATCTTAATTTAACACTATGGCAAATTAAGATTTTTTAAACCGTGGTTGTAACTATTTATTAACTGAATTATTTTCAGTTAATGTATCTTTTTCGCTATCGTTTCCCGGTGCAGGATTCTGCTCTTCGGTTTCGGTAGCTTTATCTTCAATTTTAGGAGTATCTTTCTTACCTAGAACTTCGGTTTTAGCCTTTTCTTTATCGTAGGGTCTTTTTCCAAAAATTTGTTCCAGGTCATCTTTAAAGATTACCTCTTTGTCTAGAAGGATATCAGCTAATTGTCCCAACTTATCTTTATGCTCGGTAAGTAAGTCTATAGCACGTTGATATTGTGTTTCAATTAGGTTAGAGATCTCTTTATCAATAAGTTCAGAGGTGCTTTCACTATATGGCTTGGTGAAATTATATTCCCCCTGTCCAGATGAATCATAATAGGTAAGATTTCCAATCTTATCATTTAGTCCGTAGATGGTAACCATGGCTTTTGCCTGTTTGGTTACTTTTTCTAAATCACTTAATGCACCGGTTGAAATTTTGTTGAAAACAACTTTCTCAGCAGCTCTTCCTCCAAGGGCGGCGCACATTTCATCAAGCATTTGTTCTGGCCTTACAATAAGGCGTTCTTCGGGTAAATACCATGCGGCACCAAGCGATTGTCCACGCGGTACAATGGTAACCTTTACCAGCGGAGCAGCGTGTTCTAACATCCAGCTTACAGTAGCATGGCCGGCTTCGTGAAAAGCAATAGCCTTCTTCTCGTCTGGAGTAATTATTTTGTTCTTTTTCTCAAGCCCACCTACAATACGGTCTACGGCATCAAGGAAATCTTGTTTTCCAACAGCTTTATTGCCTTTACGAGCGGCAATTAAGGCAGCCTCGTTACAAACATTAGCGATGTCAGCACCGGAGAATCCAGGAGTTTGCTTTGCTAAAAATTCAGTATCAAGTTCTTCTGCTACTTTTTTAAGTGGCTTTAAATGAACTTCAAAAATTTCTTTTCTTTCATTTAAATCTGGAAGATCAACATAAATTTGTCGGTCAAATCTTCCGGCACGCATTAAAGCTTTATCTAAAACATCGGCACGGTTGGTAGCGGCTACTACAATTACATTGGTGTTGGTGCCAAAACCATCCATTTCAGTTAATAACTGGTTTAAAGTATTTTCACGCTCATCGTTTGAGCCAGAAAAATTACTTTTTCCACGTGCACGTCCAATAGCATCTATCTCATCAATAAAAATTATTGAAGGTGATTTTTCTTTAGCTTGTTTAAATAGGTCACGTACCCTTGAAGCACCAACTCCTACAAACATTTCAACAAAGTCTGATCCTGAAAGTGAAAAGAAAGGTACTTTAGCTTCTCCAGCTACAGCTTTTGCTAATAGGGTTTTACCGGTTCCGGGAGGTCCTACAAGAAGAGCTCCTTTTGGAATTTTACCACCAAGAGAAGTGTATTTTTCTGGATGTTTCAGGAAATCTACAATTTCCTGAACTTCCTCTTTTGCACCTTCTAATCCAGCTACATCTTTAAAAGAAGTTTTTACATCTGTATTTTGATCAAATAATTTTGCTTTAGATTTTCCAATATTAAAAATTTGACCTCCTGCACCACCACCGGCACCAGAGCTCATTTTTTTCATAATAAAAATCCAAACGCCTATAATTAAGATAAAAGGTAATAGTGCCCAGAAAACTTCACCCCAAACATTGCTCTGTGTATCGTAAACAACGGTAGTGTCAAGATTGTTCTCTGTTTTTATTTCCTTAATGTCGTCTTCAAGGTTTTGCAGGTCACCAAACTCAAAACTATACGCAGGAGTTTCGCCTCCTGTATTGAATAGCTCTGGATCGTTTGCGCTTTTATGAATTTCTTTTTGTGCAGCATCTTCAGTAAGGTAAACTTTTGCTTGCTTACGGTTTACAATTTCAACTTTCTTTACATCGCCGTCCCTAAGAAAATTAAGGAATTCTGCTGGGTTGGTTTTAGCAGGTTCGCTAAAACCGCCACCGCTAAAAAAGTTAAGTCCTAAAAAGAAAATTATTATAGCGGCATAGATCCAATAAGCACTAATTTTAGGCTTCTTAGGATCTGTGTTTTTTTTGGGTTGCTGTTTCGCCATTCTTGGTAATTCTAAATTAGATAATTAATAATTGGTTTCTATGGAGGTGATTTTTGCATCACCCCAAAGGCTTTCAATATCGTAAAACTCTCTTATATGTTTTTGGAAAACGTGTACAACCACATTTACATAATCTAATAGTACCCATTCTGCATTTTCTCCACCTTCTATATGCCAGGGTTTGTCTTTAAGAGCTTTACTTACAGTTTTTTGAATGGAATTCACTATGGCGTTTACCTGTGTGTTGGAAGTACCGTTGCAAATAATAAAATAATCACAAACGGTGTTTTCTATTTGTCTAAGGTCCAGAATATCAATATCGTTACCTTTTACTTCTTCAATTCCTTTAATTATATGCGCAATAAGTTGATCGTTGTTCGGTGCTTTATTTGCCATTAAAATTAATTATTTTCGCAAAGTTATTACTTTTTAGCTGTTAATAGGCGTTGTTTACATAACATTTAACGCCTGTTTTATTTCTAATTCTTACTATGCGTACAATCAAAGTTAATGCCACCAATTCTACTAACGAGTTTGCCCGGGAACTTTACCGCGGAAATACTTCATTTGAGCCTGTATGTGTGGTAGCTCATGAGCAAACCAAAGGTAGGGGGCAGAGAGGTTCTGGTTGGGAATCAAAGGCAGATGAAAACCTAACTTTTAGTGTACTATATCCTAAAATAAAGGTTCAGGTTAATCACCAGTTTTTGATGAGTGCGACGGTTTCTTTGGCAATTCTTGAAGTACTTAAGAAGTTTAATATTCCTGCCTTAAAAGTAAAATGGCCTAACGACATAATGTCAGCACGCTATAAAATAAGCGGAATTCTTATAGAAAATATTCTAAAAAATAATGAAATTGCCGCTTCGGTCATCGGGGTAGGGCTTAATGTAAACCAGACCAACTTTCCCGGTTTGCCGCAAGCTTCTTCACTTAAACTCGCTACCGGAATTAATTTTAACCTGGATGAATTGCTGAAAAGAATTACCGATGAATTTGAAGAAAAGCTAACAGAAATTACTGCTAAGGCTGAAACGTCAATTTTGGAAGAATATGCAAAGAATCTATTTAGAAAAGATAAAGTGTCTACTTTTCAGCTTCCCGATGCTAGCTTTCTTACCGGAATAATTCGTGGGGTAACCACTTCAGGAAGGTTGAATATAGAAATTGAAGATTCAATCTTTAAAACTTTCGATCTAAAAGAGATCAAATTGATGTATTGATAATTTGCGTCAACCTGAACTTGTTTCAGGTTCTAGCTTGATCTTAATTCATATCCAGCCAGAACCGGAAATTTGAGCAAGGTCTATTTAAAATATTAGCCTAACGACCTTTTAAAATTATAACGTGCCAATATTTTCGGCTAGCGTATTTATGAATTTGCTTAATGGTTTTTTAACCATCATCGCCATCATCGCGTTAAATTCTCCATTAAATTCCATGTGCACTTCACTTTGATTTTCATTTAAAGCAGCGATATGGGCTTTTAGTGTGAAATCAAGTTTATCTGAAGTAGAACCCAATACAACCAGTTCTGGTTCTATGGTTTCCCGAATTTGAAGTTTTATAACCGGCATTCCTTTAAGGCCAAAAACAAAGGTTTTTTCGTCTCTAACTTCAAATTTCTCTTTGCTCTCCGGCATTAATTGTTCGTAATTTTCAGCATTCGTCAAAAAATCGAACATTTCCTGCTGACTTTTATCAGCGGTTACTTTTGGGCTTTCAATATTCATTATTTATTTTTTCCAGTTTGCTGGATCCTGTCGCCATTCTCTTAAAATTCCGGCTTCAGCAGCATTTATATAATTGGTTCTTTGTGCAGTTTCCAAAAGGAAATCATAATCGCTAAGTGTGTGGAGCTCAATTCCTGCTTTTTCAAAGTTTTCATCGGCAGTCTTGAAGCCGTAGGTGAAAATAGCAAGCATTCCTTTTACGTTAGCTTTGGCTTCTTTTAACGCTTTTACCGCATTAAGGCTACTGTTTCCTGTGCTAATTAAATCTTCAATTACCACTACGGTTTGGCCGTCTGTTAAGTTTCCTTCTATTTGATTTTTTCGCCCGTGGCTTTTGGCCTCCGGTCTCACGTAAATAAATGGAAGGCTCAACATTTCGGCTACCAGCATCCCAATTCCAATAGCACCCGTGGCTACGGCTGCTATAACATCAGGTTTCCCATAAAGTTCTTCAACTTGTTTTGCAAATTGTTCCCTTATATGGTTTCTAATTGGTGGATAAGATAGTACTATTCGGTTATCGCAATAGATTGGCGATTTCCAACCACTGGCCCAGGTAAAAGGTTCTTGTGCATCTAATTTTATTGCTTTAATTTGCAATAACAGTTCAGCGGTTGTTCTGGCTGTTTCTTTATTTAAAATCATACTGCAAATGTATAAAGTTTTTGTAAATGATGTTCCCTTAATTTTATCTACTAAGAAAGATTTTGGTGAAAATTATGTCTCGTTACCTATTAAGAAGGTTAGAATTAAGCGAATAATTAAAAAGATTAGTAAAGGGGAGTTGCTTTATGTAAACCTCTATCATGAAAAAGAAGAAAAACTTCTGAAGCATCTTTTTAAGAAACTACGCGTGGTGACTGCAGCCGGTGGAATGGTTTTAAATGATGAAGATGAAATTTTATTTATTTATCGAAAAAAACGATGGGATCTTCCTAAAGGTAAAACCGAAAAGAATGAAACTATTGAAGCTTCGGCAATAAGAGAAGTGGAGGAGGAAACCGGTGTTGAAGGGTTGAAAGTGACAAAATTCTTACAGAAAACCTATCATATTTTTAAACGAAAGGGGCGTTACCGCCTTAAAGTTACCCACTGGTATGAGATGCGCACTTCTTACAATGGCGAACTGCGTCCGGAGACCAAAGAGGGTATTGAAAAAGCTAAATGGAAAAATTTGAAGAAAAGCCAAAAAGCACTTCAAAAATCCTATGCGAATATTAAACTTCTTTTTCCAGAAAAATTTTTAACGGGGCATTCTAAAGATAGGGTAGCGTAAATGAGCCTCTTCGTAGTATTTAGATTGCTTATGCAGCCAATCTAATTGGTTGTACCAACTATTAGAGAACTCAGCATCACTATTTTTCTTTGTTTCAAAATCTTCTTTTAGTTTTGGATTTTCGTCAAGCATTGTTTTAGCCACATCCTCGAATACATACGGGGAAAAGCCTTCTTTTTGTTGAAGAACGGTGTCAAAGAAATTCCAGTTGAAGAAAGAATCTGAAGCTTCAGGCTCTAATGTTTCAATTAAATAGCGCGCCCCATCCTGAAACGTTTTTACCACAAAATCTCCTTTCCTAAACTTAACCGAATCCATTGTTTTTGAAACTTTGGTTTCGCTATGCATATAATGACCTTCATAGGCATTACCCCGGGTTTTAAAATCTTCTATTTTATAAGTTTCAACATATAAAGTTGTATCGCGAGCTAATGGCTCTAGGTTTATATTATTCAGTTTTAAAAGATCGGTGATTTGCCACCAGCCCTGTGGAATAATATAGGCCCTGGGGATTTCAATTGTATCTTGCGCAATAAAATTATTGTAATAATCTATTTCTTTGGTGAAAGGCTTTTGGGTATCATACTTTAAACGATTACCACCGGTAATATCACTCGCAATTATTTCACCTTCATAACCTTTAAAATCTCTTTTGGTTGGATTGTCATAATCTGGTTTAAAATTGATAGGGTACCAGCGATCTGTCAGGTATTTTCTTGAAGCCCGTTTACGTATATCCTTCATTCGTTCCCTATTTGTTTCGGCAATATCTACCATACTGCGCATAAGCTCATAGGTGCCTTTTACACGTTTTGGATAAGGCTTCAGCATATGAGTTTCAATCATCATTCCAATAGTGTTCCAAAGGCTGGTGTACCCGGTAGAATACCTGGGTAGGTCGTTAAATTGGGTGAAGCCATCATCAGGAACTTTATTAAAAACATTGACATAAGGTGTGACATCCCAATCTTTTTTCATCAGTGAATCTTCTAACTGAGGCACAATTTGCTCATTTACGTAAGTGCCCAGTTCACCACCCAGTTTATTATGCTGAGTGAAAAGATGGGTGAGTGTATATTGATAATTGGCCCCATTACTCACATGGTTATCAATAAAAATATCTGGTTTAACGTGATGAAAAATTTTGTAAAAACTTTGTGTATTTCGGGTGTCAGCTTTTATAAAATCCCGATTTAAGTCATAATTTCTGGCGTTTCCTCTAAAACCATATTCTGCAGGTCCGTTTTGATTTGTACGGCTGTTAGAATTTCGGTTTAAAGCACCGCCAACATTATAAATGGGAATGGTGGCTAAAACTGTATTTTTTGGAGCCTTAATAGAATCTCCTGCCAGGTCTCTAAAAAGCATCATGGTAGCATCAATACCATCACTTTCCCCCGGGTGAATACCGTTATTTATAAGAATTATACTGTTTTTATCTCTTATTTTTTCAAAATCAAAATCTTCAGAAGGGCTATAGATCGCGAGATGAAGTGGTTCTCCGCTATCGGTTTTTCCAAATTCTTCCAGGCTTATTTTACTTGAACTTTCAGCCAATTGACTGTAAAAATCTATGACTTCGGCATAAGTTCCCGTTTCTTTTCCGTCACTTTTCTCAAAACGAGTTTCCAAATCATAGTCGGTCACCAGTTGGTATTTTTCTAAATCGCAGGAAATCAGCGAAATTAGGCCTAAAATTGGCACAAGGTATTTTTTCATAGTATCCTAAGCAATTGAAGCTGCAAAATTAACCAAAACCCGACTAGCTACCAAACAACCTAAGCTAAATAGCACTTGTTAAAGTAAACCTAATCTGCTTTAAAAACTTTTTAGCTGAAATATTTAAAAGTAATTTTATTTTTTAAAGACAGAAAAGAACTATTGTTGTCTAAGCTTTTGATTAATAGACTGTTTCAGTTAAATAAATTTTAGAATATTGGAAAAAAAATTACTGGCACTTTTGTGCCTTTTCTTTATAGGTAACCTGTTCTCACAGGAAAATCAATTTAAACTATTAAAAACAAATTCTACTGAAGTAGTTGCGGGTGCCAGCATCTCCAACACTTCAGGCATAGTAGACGTATCAGACGAAAATGGCATTTTTAGCTTAGAGGCCGAATATTTACCGGGTAGCTTTCAAATTTCTGCATTAGGTTTTGAAACTTTGGAAGTCCATTTGCGGTCTTCGCAGTCACTTCAGCAGATTTATTTAAGGCCGACTTCAGAAAATCTTTCCGAAGTGGTGGTGCGCAGTACCGTAATTCCTAAAACACTAAGAAAAGTACCGGCTTCGGTAAACCTGGTTACTAAAACTGATTTCAACCGAACCGATGCTACAAATGTGCTGGAAACTTTTAATAATGTTCCGGGAATGTTTGTAAACCAGGGTGCTTTAAACACCAATAAGATAAATATTCGTGGTATTGGTGCCCGTTCCCAATATAGCACCAATAGAATTCAGGCTTACTTCGACGGAATTCCTTTGACCACCGCCGAAGGGGAATTGACTTTGGATGATTTTGATCAGGAAAGTCTGGATAGAATTGAAGTGATTAAAGGTCCAACTTCCAGTATTTATGGTGCCGGTTTAGGGGGGTCTATCAACTTGTATTCTAAACAACCTACAAAGGAAGAAGCCCGACTCACTGCAAAAACTCAGTTTGGAAGTTTTAATACCCAAAAGCAGGTTTATCAGGCTTCAAATACCAATAAGAATTCTTCGCTTTTTGCAACGTTTACAAACCTAACAAGCGATGGCTACCGTGACAACGGAAATTACGATCGGAAATCGGCTTTGGTAAACGGAAGCCTTAAAACCAGCAAAAATGGTAGTTTATCTTATTTAGCCAATTTCACCCGATTAAAAGCATTTATTCCTAGTTCTCTAAACGAAGAAGATTTTAGAAATAACCCTGAAAAAGCAGCCTTCACCTGGGGACAATCTCAAGGATACGAATCTTATGATAAAGGCATGCTGGGTGGTTCTTATATACATTCGCTTTTCGATAATTTTAGCAACACTACAAGTATATTTCTAAGTTTTAGAGATGCTTACGAGCCTCGACCTTTTAATATTTTAAAGGAAGAAAGAGTTTCTGCAGGTGCACGTACAAAATTTAATTTAAACACCCAGATCTTTGAATTGCCTTCTGAAATAAGTTTTGGTGCTGAATATTATAACGAATGGTATGAAACCGGAACTTTTCAGAATCTCTATGAAGATTCTCCGGGTGAAGGAAGTGTGCTGGGTGAGCGGATCAGCAATAATGAACAGGATAGAAATTATGCTAATTTCTTTGCTCAGGTTAATCTTGAATTTACCAAAAAATGGAACCTGGAGGCCGGCTTTAATATAAACACTACAAATTATAGTTTAACCGATCTTTATACTCAGGATGATGTAGATCAAACCGGTGAATACGGATTTGACACCGTATTTTCGCCGAGAATTGGGACGAGTTACGAAGTAGACGAAGGCAAAAATATCTATGCGTCTATAAGCCACGGATTTTCGACACCAACGGTTGCTGAAACTTTAACCCCTGAAGGCCAAATAAACACCAATCTTGAGCCGGAAACCGGAATTAATTATGAAGCAGGATTTAAAGGAAATTGGTTTCAAAATAAATTATATACCGAAGTTTCTGTTTTTTCTATTCAGATAGAGAACTTATTAGTGGCGCAACGTGTTGCAGAAGATCAATATGTGGGAATCAACGCCGGGAAAACCAATCATAACGGGATAGAATTCCTTACCACTTACCGTTTTTTAGTAGGGTCTGATATTTCAATTAAACCTTATGTAAACGGAGCTATAAACTTTTTTGAATTTGATGAGTTTGTGAATAACGATGAAGATTTCTCTGGAAACAAGCTCCCCGGTGTTCCTAAATACACGGTGAACCTTGGTGTGGATATCAAAAGTGATTCAGGTTTTGAATTTTTCGGAAACTTTAGGAATGTAGGAGAGATTCCTCTAGATGATGCCAACTCAGGTTACACCGATCAATATAGTCTGCTGAATTTTAAAGCGGGATATTCTTTTAAAGTATTTCAGGGTTTAAACTTGAATTTATACGGCGGAGTAAACAATGCCTTAGATGAAAATTATGCCGCAAGTATAGTGACCAATGCTGTTGGATTTGGAGGCGCTGCACCACGTTATTATTACCCCGGAAATCCTAGAAATTACTATGGAGGGCTTCAGCTGAATTATATTTTCTAGAAGAATGATTCGTCAAGAATAATTCGTCATTGCGAGCGAAGAATGAGCGCGGCAATCTTTTATTAATACGTGCCGTTACTTCGAGTGTCCCGATGGAGTCGGGATGTATCGAGAAGTGCTTTGAAGTTAAAACTGTTAGTGGTTCTCGATACGCCGTTATTTTTGCCTCTGGCTCAAATAACGCTACTCGAACTGACGTTTTCGTTCTGATCAACAAACCGAAAACTGAAGTAGAATAGATTGCCACGTCGGCTATCGCCTCATCGCAATGACGATGCTTTTTTCTTTGTCATTGCGAGCGAAGGAACGTAGTGCGGCGATCTTTTATTGAAAACCTGCCGTCACTTCGAGTGTCCCGATGCAATCGGGATTTATCGAGAAGTGCTTTAAAGTTACAACTGTCATTTGTTCTCCATACGCCGGATACCATCTTCTAGCAAGGAAGAGCGTTCTCTTGTTTTATAAATCCTTTTTTAATTTTCCTGGATCCTGTCTGGTGTCAAAAACAGTTATGATTTCAATCTCATCTGATTCAATTCGATAATAAAAAGTAGTTTGATTTGTGACTACGCATTTGTATAGTCCGTTAAACTTTTCTGACTTTGGGCAACTATAAGGTTGGGATGAAATTTGATCTATTTTGTTAGTTAATTTTACGAAGAATTTATCTCTGGTTCGCCTATTCCATTTTTCTATTAAGTATTCAGATAAACGTAATAATTTTGATTCGGCAAGTTCAGAAAGATAAACTTTCATCAGGAAATCTTCTTTAAGAATGATTTATATGAAACCCTCTTTCCCTGATTTAACTCTTCAATTCCTTGTTTAATTTCTTCTCGTTCAGTTTCGCTTAATTCATTCCAAAAATCCGGGTTCTCATTTTGGACAAAATCAGCAACTTTTTGGATAAATTCTGAATTTTCATTTTCCAAAATGGTTTTTAGTAATTTCAGCTTAGTTGTTTTGATATCCATCTTAATAAGTATTTAGACAAAATTACTAAAAAATAAAATTAGATTTATTTTCTATAGTTTTGTATTACAGCTGTTTACTATTTTCTTACAACATCCGGTACCATAAACTCATAATCGCCGTTATTGCGAATCACATCCCGAACTACGGTAGAAGAAATATGACTTTTTCCTGAAGAAGTGATAAAAAACAGGGTGTCTATGCCGCTCATTTTATAGTTGGTTTGTCCAATAGCTTTTTCAAACTCCAAATCTTGTGCATTTCGCAAACCGCGTAGGAGGAAACCGGCATTTTGTTTCTTACAGAAATCTACCGTAAGTCCTTTGTAAGTGGTTACGGTTATTTTGGGTTCATTTTTAAAAGTTTCCTTTAAGAAGTGCAGTCGTTCCTCCAATGAAAACATATAGTTTTTGTTGGAATTTGTCCCAATAGCCAGAATAATCTCCTCAAAAAGCGGAAGCGCCCTTTCAATAATATCGGTGTGGCCTAAAGTAATAGGATCAAAAGACCCCGGAAAAACTGCTTTGCTCATAATAGTATTTTAGTCTTTCCCGTGAAGACGGGAAACCAAATTTAGTCATTTCAAAATTTGAAAGAAATATAGTAATAATAAATGTGGGTGAAAATCAAAATAGCCTATTAGTCAAGGGATACAATAAGAAGGTCTCAGCTGAGAACGTCATTACGAATGGAGTGCATTAATCTCTATGATGTTTACTTAAAATATGTTTTGCGTCAAGCTGAACTTGTTTCAGCTTCTAACTTGTTTTGATGTTCAAAAGCTTAGATCCTGAAATAAATTCAGGATGACGTTTAAGCATAATCAGAAAACCTAACACTTAAAATTATCGTATTGAATTACTATAGTTTTAAGTTATAGAGCCTTTCGAATTCCCTCTTCGGGGGCTAGGGGGCTTTCAATGCCGTCTCAATCGCGCTACCATAAAGTTCTGTCAAACTTATGCCTGCTGCTTCTGCCTGTTGCGGTAAAATACTTGCCTGACTTAATCCCGGCGTGGTATTCATTTCAATAAAATGAGGTTCCCCATCATGGAAAATAAATTCAGAACGGGTAAAACCGCGCATTTTAAGTTTTTTATAAATCAGTTTAGCGATTTTCTGCACCTGTTTGGTTTTTTCTTCAGAAATATTAGCCGGCGTAATCTCCTGCGATTTCCCCAAGTATTTAGCCTCGTAATCAAAGAATTCATTTTCAGAAATAATCTCGGTTACCGGAAGCGCTTTTACTTTTCCTTTATATGTAATCACTCCCACAGAAACTTCGGTGCCATCAAGAAACGACTCAATAATCACTTCATCGTCTTCTTTAAATGCATTTTTGGTAGCGGGAACCAATTCTTCTTCAGACTTAACTTTAGTGATGCCAAAACTACTACCGGCGCGGTTGGCCTTTACAAAACATGGCAAACCAACTTTGGCAATTATTTCTTCCGCATTTACTTTATCCTCTTTATCCAGAAAATAATTCACCGCGGTTTTTATTCCGTAGGGCTTTAAAACACTTATAAGATCCCGCTTATTAAAAGTTAAAGCTGCCTGGTAGTAACCACAAGTAGTCTGCGGAATACCCACTAATTCCAGGTATGCCTGTAACAATCCGTTTTCTCCCGGCGTACCGTGAATAGTATTAAAAACACAATCGAAAGAAATTATTTTTCCGTCTATTTTAACTGTGAAGTCATTTTTATTAATAGGGTAAGGCGTATCATCATCGGCCACTACAAACCATTCTTTTTGTAAAATATGCACCCGGTAAGGCTCGTACAAATCCCGGTTTAAATGTTTGTAAACCATATTCCCACTGTTAATAGAGATTCTATATTCACTGGAATATCCGCCCATGGCGATGGCAATTTTTTTCTTCATTTCTCCGTTATCAGTTTTTAGTTGACAGCTTTTCAGCTATTTGGATCTGCTTATAATGATTGCTGACACGCTTAAACCCAGACCAAATAACTGATATCACAAATCTACAAACAATCTGCCACCAAAAGCAGGGGTTTTATATCTTTGCTGCTTAGAAACAAATGTATGGGATTCTTTAAATTTATTTTCAGTAAAACATTTTTAATTCAGTTGATCATTGCCGCCATCTTAGTGGTGGTAATTGCTTTCTTAGCTTTAAGATGGCTGGATTACTCTACAAATCAAGATCAGCGTATAGCCGTTCCAGATTTGTCTAAACAGTCTTTAGATGAAGTAGACGATAAATTGGCGACACTAGATTTAAGATTTGAGATCCTGGATTCAGCAAATTTTAATCCCGATTTCCCGCGTTATTCGGTGATAGAACAAGTGCCGGAAGCGGGACAATTTGTGAAAGAAAATAGAAAAATCTACCTTACTTTAAATCCCTCAGGATATAGAAAAGTAATGATTCCCGATTTAATTAGAAAGACGCGTAGACAGGCAGAACCTACCTTGAGGTCCTTAGGCTTTGAAATAGGAGACGTAAGTTATAAACCCGATATTGCTGAAGATGCTGTTTTAGAATTAAGACATAAAGGTAAAAAACTGGAACCGGGAGACGAGATAATGAAAACTTCTACCATAGATTTGGTGTTAGGTGATGGTTCCGGAAGGTATGAAATGGATGAAGAAGGACAGGATACAACAATTCCTGCAGAGGAAGAAATTGAATTTTAATGAAAGACGAAGAACAAAACGAAATAGAGCAACAGGACGAGACTTTATACGAACATCATAAATTTGAGGCCGGTCCCGGTCAAAACCCTTTGCGAGTAGATAAATTCTTAATGAATTTTATTGAAAATGCGACCCGAAATAAAATTCAAAAAGCTGCGAAAACCGGTAATATTTATGTTAACGAAGAACAGGTAAAACAAAACTACAAAGTGAAATCGGGGGATGTGGTGCAGGTAATGTTCGAGCATCCGCCTTATGAATTTTTACTTACTCCAGAAAATATTCCTTTAGATATCGTCTATGAAGACGATACCTTGTTGGTGGTGAATAAACCTGCCGGAATGGTAGTGCATCCCGGTCACGGCAATTATAGTGGTACGTTAATAAATGCATTAATTTATCATTTTGAAAACCTCCCGAACAACTCCAGTGATCGCCCCGGGCTTGTACATAGAATAGATAAAGATACCAGCGGACTTTTAGTGATAGCAAAGACTGAAGAAGCAATGGCACATCTCTCTAAACAGTTTTTTGATAAAACCAGCGAGCGTGAATATGTAGCTTTGGTTTGGGGTAATGTTGAAGAAGATGAAGGCAGGGTAGAAGGCAATATTGGCCGCCATCCCAAAAACCGATTGCAAAATACGGTTTATGAGGGTGACGAAGCCGGAAAAGGAAAGCCTGCGGTTACCCATTACAAGGTTTTAGAACGTTTTGGTTATGTAACCCTGGTTTCCTGTAAACTGGAAACCGGAAGAACCCACCAGATTCGGGTACACATGAAACATATTGGGCATACCCTTTTTAACGACGAGCGCTACGGCGGTGAAAAGATCCTAAAGGGTACTACATTTAGTAAATACAAACAATTTGTAGATAATTGCTTTAAGATATTACCACGCCAGGCACTACACGCTAAAACTCTTGGGTTTATTCATCCAAAAACCGGCGAGGCAATGAGCTTCAATACCGAAATTCCTGAAGATATCCAGGCCTGTATCGAGAAATGGCGCAACTACGCCAAAAATCAGAAAGAGGTTTTGTAAACCATTTCCTTTACTTTTTTAACGTCACCCCGAATTTATTTCGGGGTCTAAATTGTGGAGAAATCAAAATCATACTAGATCCTGAAATAAATTCAGGATGACGCGTGTTCAATTCAGGAAGTGTCCGTCACCCTGAACTTGTTTCAGAGCCTGCCCCGATTTTTGGTCGGGGGTATAACATGTTAAAAAGTCCACCATAATGCGTATTTAAACTCATACTAGATCCTGAAATAAATTCAGGATGACGCGGTTTTCGTCACCCCGAATTCATTTCGGGGGCTAACATGAATTAAACTTTATTTATATTTATAAATGAAGAAAAGCTACATCTACATACTTTCCAATTCAACCAGAACAATGATTTATATAGGTGTGACTTCAGATTTGAAAAAACGAATCACTGAGCATAAAAGCGAAATGGGCTCATTGTTTACCAGAAGATATCACCTTAAGTTTTTAATTTATTTCGAAGAGTTTTCAGAAATTCATCAAGCCATCGCCAGAGAGAAACAATTAAAAAACTGGCATAAGGAATGAAAATGGAATTTAGCTAAATCTATAAATCCAAATTTGAAAAACCTTTACAAAGAGTTGTAATTGTTAACAAGTCTCACGTCATGCTGAACTCGTTTCAGCATCTAACAGTAAACATATTTTAGCTCAACTTAGATCCTGAAATAAATTCAGGATGACGTGGTTTTCGTCATCCCGAATTTATTTCGGGGTCTATCATGTTAGATGCTATAGCAATCCCGGAATTTCAGAACCGCGTGAAGTTTAAAAAATTCCTCTTTATTTTCAAGGGTAGGTGGCCGCAGGGGTTTCTAACTCTTACCCGTCGGTTTTATAAGCAACTCGTTTACATTCACACTATCGGGTTGCGTGGTGGCGTAAAGCACTGCATCGGCAATATTTTTAGGCGATAATTTAGGTTCATCACCGCCGTAATCTTTATCATCCAATAATTCTTCATCAGAGATATCTTCTCTAAGGCTGGTTGCCACTGTTCCCGGTTCTATAGAAGATACCCGAATATTAAAATCGGGAGAAAGTTCCATACGCATCGCCCTGGAAAGTTCTATCACTGCGGCTTTAGAAGCACCGTAAACAGCACCACCTTCAAAGATCTCTTTTCCGTCTACCGAGGCAATATTAATAATATGTCCGTTGTTTTGTTTTTTCATTGCAGGTAGCACGGCGTGTATACAGCGCAGCGTTCCTTTTACGTTTACTTCAATAGTTTGCAGCCAATCTTCAAGATTTTCATTTTTAAGATAAGTGAGGGGCATTACACCGGCCGAATTCACTAAAATATCTATCCTGTCAAAACGGTCGTAAATTTTCTCAAAAGCTTCACTAACACTTTTGTCGCTGGTTACATCTAATTCTACTTCAAAACTCTGACTAAGTCCTTTTCCAATTTCTTTTAATTTATCTAGACTTCTACTGGCAAGAGCCACTTTACAGCCTTTTTTCGAAAGTTCTTCGGCAATAGATTTTCCAATTCCGCTACTCGCGCCGGTGATAACGGCTACTTTATCATTTAAATTCATAATTCTATTTTATTGGTTGGTTTGCAAGTTGCGAGGAATTAAAAGCTTAAGGCGTTAAGAAAGTTTGAAATAACAGGATTTTAACTAGGGAGATTTTTAATTGCCAAAGGCTTAGATGCTGAAACGAGTTCAGCATGACGTAGCTTTCGTGAGACCGAATTCAAATCGGTGCAGGCTTTGAAACCAGTTCAGACGTCCTTACCGTCACCCCGAATTTATTTCGGGGTCTAGGTTGTTTTGAAATCGAGAGTATAGGTTGGTAATAATTTAGATCATGTTAGATGCTGAACAAGTTCAGCATGACGTTCCTATCGTAACCCGAATTCAAATGGGTGCAGGCTTTGAAAGAAATCAGCGTGAGTTTCCAATCGTCACCCCGAATTCATTTCGGAGCCTGCCCCGATTTATCATCGGGGGTCTAAATTGTTTTGAAATCGAGAGTATAGGTTGGTAAGAATTTAGATCGTGTTAGATGCTGAAACAAGTTCAGCATGACGTTCCTATCGTAACCCGAATTCAAATGGGTGCAGGCTCTGAAAGAAATCAGCGTGAGTTTCCAATCGTCACCCCGAATTCATTTCGGAGCCTGCCCCGACTTTTTGTCGGGGGTATAACATGTTAAGAAGTCCACCATAATGCGTAATTAAACTCATCCTAGATCCTGAAATAAATTCAGGATGACGTGGTGTTCGTCACCCTGAATTTATTTCAGGGTCTAACATGAATTAAACTTTATTTATATTTATAAATGCAAAAGAGCTACATCTATATACTCTCTAATTCTACCAGAACAATGATTTATATAGGTGTGACTGCAGACTTAAAGAAGCGCATCAATGAGCATAAAAGCGATATTGGCTCATTGTTTGCCAGAAAATATCACCTTAAATTTTTAATTTATTTCGAAGAATTTTCAGAAATTCATCAAGCCATAGCCAGGGAGAAACAATTGAAAAACTGGCATAAAGAATGGAAATGGAATCTGGTAAAATCGATGAATCCAGACTTGAAGGATCTTTACGAAGACTTGTAGTTGAGTTTCACGTCATGCTGAACTCGTTTCAGCATCTAACATGAAAAGAATTTACGCTCATCCTAGATCCTGAAATAAATTCAGGATGACGTAGAATCCATAATCCTAAATTCATTTCAAAGGTCTAAGCTGTTAAGAATTTAAATTGAGCTACGATATATAGGAAACTTTTCAATTCAACGAACAATTCACGTTAGTCATCATTTTCCAGGAACACATAAATTGCGGTAATTTTTTAGCAGAAGAGAGTTTGCGTTTAAACCTGATCTTAATGAATTTCCCACCCGAACTTTTAAACTGATAATGCGCCGAATTGAGCAACTCCCCGTTAAAGTCTATGATGATTCCGCCGGAATTTTTCCATAGAAAACTACCGCTAAATGCTTTTACCAGTTTTGGATATTTAGAAGAACCTTCCATACGTTTAAAATTTAGGAAGTTATAAGATACGGAAAAAGATGTTGTAAACGGAAAAACACATTGAAATTAACGCATCCTCAATATTTTTTCTTTGAAATTCTATTCCCGGTAATTTGGCGTTGCGCAGTAGATTTAAACCTCGAGATCTCGTTATCCCTTAGTTTTGCGTGCTTGGTCTTTCTTCCCTGCACCCTGGCGCGCCATTTTCTCCAGTTGCGCGGGTGCATTTGCTCCTGCATAAATTTTATGACATCTTTTTCAGCAAGGCCAAACTGGTATTCAATGGCTTCAAAAGGCGTGCGGTCTTCCCAGGCCATAGCAATTACGCGGTCTTGCTGGCGCTCATCTAATTCAAACTTTTCAGCGATCTTCATTTTTTTTAGCCGAAATTTAAGAAAATAGGAGCTTTTGATAGGTTGAACGGAAGTGAAGGTTTTTGTAAAAAAAAGCAGATGATTATAGAAGAATGAATAGCAGAAGCAGAATAAACATTATTTGGGCGTTTCCCTACCGGGCCGGGCTTTTCGCTGCAATCTTTTTGCTCGATAATCGAGATTTAATATTTAGGGGTTTGTCCTAAAAGTATTACCATCTTGCTACAGGCCGGGTTCTTGGTGCCTCACAAAAAGGATTTCCACTGCAATCCCTAACGCTGGAAAGTTTGCTCGCCTGAACAGGGGTGAAGATTTTTGTGAAATAAGCTAAGGAGCTTAATGTATCTGATTAAATATTTATTGGCACCGCCAAAGGGTGTAATACCCCGAGGCTTGCCTCGAAATTAAAAATTTGTTTCCAACGAATGCCTCGTGGGCTTGCCCCGAGGTAGTTTACCTAAAAATTTTTTTTAACACCTTCCAATTTTCCAGAAAGGACATAGCGGTAACCCATATGCATGAATTTATTCAATTTGAATCATTTACTCGATAATCGAGATTAAATGCTCCGAGGCTTGCCTCGAAATCAAATTATATTTTCCAATAATAATGCTTCGTGAGCTTGCTCCTAAGTTGTTTACTCTGACTTTTCAACGCTTCACAAACACCACAAAATGCTGCCACGGTATGTTGCTAATGTTCTCTTTAAGTTCAAAGGCATTGTCTTCAATTTTTTAAGGACTTCCTCAGACTACGAAGAATTTTATTTTCCTGGCTTAATTTTCTGTGAAATCGCGATCAAGGAAAGTGTGTTTTTAATGAGCATATCAATCAACTTTTGATCATAGTCAGCATCATTTTAAATTTTTCGTTTGCCTTCACCGCGTGTGGAACCTTGGCAGGTAAAATAATACTTTGTCCCGCCTGTAGATCATTTAGCTTTCCTCCGATAGTGATTTCAGCTTTGCCATCCAGAACCTGAAGCATTGCATCGTGGGGTGTGGTATGCTCAGATAAGCCTTCTCCCTTGTCAAAAGCAAATAAAGTGATGTTTCCTGTGGGTTTTTTCAGGATCGTTTTACTTACTATGGAATTTTCAGCATATTCAATGCTATCTACAGCTACAAATGTTTTTGAAGTTTCGGTCTCGTTGCTCATAATTTTCTTTTCTTAATATTTATATATGTTTTAGGGAAGTAGTCCTAAGCTTTTAAATTATTATTACCCTTAAAATTACAGGTTTCATTGGATATTTCCTTCCAATATAAAACTACTTTATAAAGCTCTCTCCACAACTTCTGCATAAAGCCTATAATATCTGGATCTACATCCTTTTTTCGCCTAACGAAAATTACTTGTTGAATTGAGTCAGCATTTTATGAGAACTAAATCCCTCACTCTTCTCCGGCCTGCTAACTTTCTTTAAACCAGCATTAAAACTTACCAGCAAAACCACCCATTTAAAACAGGAGAATTACTTCTCACAAACACTATACAGATCCTGTGCATTATTAGCCTGATCAATTCTCTTTACTTTTCTCAAGCTTCCTGTTCCCGAGTCTGAATTTGGTCTTTAGCTTATGCTTACCAGCCTTTTCACTTTCTTTATCCTGTATGATCTGTAAATAGAATTTCACCCCTGATTCGTCGAAGGAGATCTTTTCCGGTAATTTGGTCCCGTCGCGACTTTTAAGGATATTATTCCAGGGCAGGGAGATCCAGATATTATAATACTCTCCAATTTTAGATTCTCCTTCTACGAAGAAATGCAGGGCAGAAGACTGTATCTGCGTGCGCGGGATATTTATATTGCCATTGGTCACTTTAATAGTTTGCCTGATGGGCCTAAACTGTAATTTCTCAAAACGCTCTTCCTTTAAAAGCACCACGCTTTCTATAATGGGGTCAAATTCATATAAAGCAAGACTGGTAAGATCCAGGTCTAAAGTACCGTTAAGGGAATTCATTTCCAGCGAATCCTGCCCATTGAATTTTCCGCTTAGATCCAATTTCAGGTCCAGATTGCCACTTATTTTTTTAGCCTTTCGCAGCTCTATATAATTAAAGTAATCCAGGTCTTTGACCAGTTTTCCCAGGTCTATATTTTCAATTTTCATGGCTATCTTCACCGGCAGATCTTCCGGGTCTCCAACTCCGGCTTCGATCATTAGCGCTATACTACCGCCAGAATACTGAAGTTCTGTATCTGATATTCTTATCGCGCCCGCATTGTTAAAGCCAATGCCGGAAGTGAAATCTGAAACCTCCAGATCATTATATATCAAAGAATCGATCTCTATACTGGCCGAGGGAAAATAGGAGTTATTGATGTTGCTAAGAAGGTCCTTTAGATCCTGTACTTTAAATTCCTGTTTTTTAGAAGTATCTATTTTCTTCGTGGTGATTCCAAGGAATTTTTTTATATCCCAGCTATCCAGATAGGGCGACTTTATAATAAAAGAAGATCGATGTGAATCCACCGCCTGGTCATTATTGATGAAATTAGAGAAATTGTCTATCTCCCCGGTGATATCTATAGCGCTTTTCCCGGGCAGGTTTACATCCAGCTTTTCCAGCGAAGCAAGATTGTTCTTTATCTCCAGGTGCAGGCTGTCTACCGGGATCTGAATATCTGTACCTTCAATATCTACCAGGGTAGTGCCCAGTATTAGGTCTCCCCGGGCGTTTGAATTCAGGATATTAAGATCCTTTGCCTCGCCCTGGTAACTTCCGTTGAACTTAAAATCACCCGATCTCAACGTGAAATTCACCGTTTGTAAGAGCTCATTAAGATCTTTGGACTTACCTTTAGCTTCTGCTGAAAATTCAAAACTAAAGGGATTTTCATCAGCCTCAGGATCATGGAGTTTATGAGCTGCCAATTCCCCCCTGATAAGGGCTTCAGAATCCTGATACCTAATGCTTAAATCATCAAGCTTAAGGATAGAGTCATTCTCAAAATATACTTTTGCGTCCAGTTCCCTTGAGACCAGGTCCTTGTATTTTATGGAATCTACGGCGATTTTGAACTCCGGGTCAAAATGGTAGATATCGGCAAATATGGCGGCCAGATCACGGTTTTTCAGAGGCTTATTAAGTGTGTCTGGTTCTATGGAGTGTAAGGTATGCAACCATTCATCCATGTCTACATACGCCGCATCCAGAGCTACAAAAATTTTGCCCTTGCCTGGGACGCTATCCAGCAGGAATTCTGGAAATTCCTCTACGTAGCCTTGCAGCGCAAAAGGGTGATGTTCATCTATTTCTACTACAAAGTTCTTTAGCCTGATGTTAGAATCATGCACGGCCACGCTCAGGGAGTCCAGCTGAATATCCATATCTGCTTTAGGATAATAGAATTTTGTATTTGTAAGCTTAAGATCACCATTGGCGTTATTCAGGAGTTGTTCGAATTCTTGAATATTTCCGGTTACATTTCCCAGGAAACTAAAGTCCCCTGTCTTAATATCCAGCAATTGAATATTGAAAAGCTCCTGGAAAACCTTAACAGGCCCCGATGATCTTGCTTCCACATTAAGAAAAACGGGCTCCCGAACTGCATTGTTCGGTTCCGGGATCTTCAGGTTTCCTTGTAACTTGGTAAACGCGTCATTAAAATTAAAACTTAAGTTGTTCAAGTGTATAGTCTCGGCATTTAATAGCCTAATATCTGCCAGGAGATCATTAAACTGGTTCTCATTGTATTCCACCGTTTTTAGATCCAGTTTAAAGCGGGGCTGAAATTTTTTATAGAGCGCTTCAAAGCTATCATGCAGGGTGTTTAAATTATTAGCTGATTTTTCTGAAGGCGGAATAAATTCCATGGCAGTGGCAATGAGATCATTGATGTTCAGTTTTTCAGAATCGAGCCTTACATCTGCAGAAGCGGGAATTACAGGATCGCTGCCCAGAAGTGAGGCAGCATTATCTATTGTTCCCTTAAATACCAGCTGTTCTCCGTTGGGCAGGCTTATTTTAAGCTGCTCCAAAACCGAATTCTTATTATTCAGTTGAAGGTCTATGATCTCCACGGGTAGCTGAAGATTATTTTTTCGCAGCACCACCCGGGTATTTTTTAAAGTGAAATTTCCAGTAGCATAGTTGAAGACTTCCGCAAGATCGGGAATATCACCTTCAATATGAGTGTTCAGAACAAAGTTACCGCCAAGGAAATCAAAATTTTCGGTTTGCATAAGCCTGGTCAGGCTTTCGTTAGAGCCGGACATATTTAGATTGGCATTTACAAAATTCAAAGCTTCTTCTGAAGACTGAAAGTAAGAATCGAATGCTGAAATATTAATATCCTCCACATTGGCTGATATATCTTCAAAGAAGATCTTGATATCCTGCCGGGCCGGTTCCTGTTTATCCAGGCTATCTCCTTTTTTTAAGGTATTGGTTAGATAGCCGTTGAAGTTGAATCCACTTAACTGCAGACTATCACCAATTTTCAGCTTGTTATTAAGACTCGAAAAATCGGCATCGATATAAGGGATATCACCATACTGAAATTCACCGCTGAGACTGAGCTTTGTTTCCAGGGGTTCTAATATTTCATAAGTTAAAAGTTTTGCGGAAATACTATCTGGCAATAAGCCCCTGAGCTCCTGAAAATCGGTTTCAGGATTATGAAGCGAAAAGCTATAGGCATTGATCCCTTTAAAATTAAGATCGGCTTTGGTAGTGAAGGTCTGGGATCCAATTTCAAGCAGAAATTTGGGAATAGTAAGCATGGTCTTTTCCCCGTTCAATACAAATTTGGGATTACCGCTAACAAGAGACCCATTAATAAAACTTCCTTTTCTGGTATTGAAGCCGAGAGCCTTCACCAGTATATTAAAATCCAGACTTCCTATAATCTTTTCATTGTTGCTTCTTATCTTTCCCATTGCCTGCTGTACCTCTAAATTGAAATACTTATTCAGCATAGAATCTTTAGAGATAAAACTTATTTCCCGTAAACTGAAATTTGTTCTTTTAGGATCTACCCACCCGGGAAGCTCTATCCCGTTATTGGGATGAGCCTGTTTTTGCTTTTTTAACCCGATATATTCATCGACAGATCTTTCAGAGATAACTTCTGAATATATTTCTGCTTTATAAATATCTATATTTTTGAACTGAAGATCTCCGCTTAAAAGATCGGTAGCAGCGATACTTACCTGGGCCTCCTTTATGAAAATGGAAGATCTTTTATCGAGGATGGTGTCGAAACTGGTCTGGTAAATGTCCTTAATGCTAAAACTTACATTCGGAAATCCCTTTAGAAAAGTAGTATTCACCTCTCCAATTTCCAGCGTACCATTGTTGTTGTCATTATACCATTCCTGCAGTTCATCTATAAGCAGGTCCCTGTTAAACCATCCTATGGTAAACAAAAGTGTGGGTGCTAGTAGGACTATAGCCAAAGCGATACCTGCCCGCCGGAGCCATTTGGAATCTGATCTTTTATTTCCTCGGGTTTCGTTTTTCACTTAATAAGCTGGTATGTTCATTATCCGGTAAAAGTAATACTTCTATGATTCCGTTAGCTTTTCAAAATATACTAAAAATCAAATAACACCGGCCTAACCGGTGCTATTTTATAAAAAGTGATCCAAACTTAATACCTGTATCCTTTTCAAGTTTAAATCTTACCAGTTACAGGTTCTTATTTCTCCTGTAAAAATTAGATCATAAACTGCCCTTTTTTTAAGGTCCATCTTTTTTCTATTGGAATCTCGTCACTACGGTTAATGGTAATGCAGAATGAATAGGAGAAAGAGCATAAAAATTATTGGGGCGTTCCCCTAACGGGTCGGGCTTTACGTTGCAATCTTTTTGCTAGATAATCGAGATTTAATATTTCGGGCTTTGTTTTTAAATTGAGCTCAACTCAGATTAAGATCCTGGTTCCTCGCAAAAAGGATTTCCACTGCAATCCCTAACGCAAAAAAACTTATGTAAAAGATATAAAAACTAGCCAGTTCTGCTGATACTTTATGAATTTATTGTATTCATTAATTCTGTCAAAGTTGAAGTAAAGGGTTTGAAGGATTCTCTTCCTCTTTTATAATTTTTGAGTTTTGAAAATTTCCAGTCAAGGTTTTTGAATTCTTCATCCTCTACAGGAGCAATTTCTACGACCAGGTAATTTTTCCCTTTGCCTGAATCTTTAAATGGATATCCAAGTTGATGTAATCTGGTTCCGGAATATACTTTCGGACCTCTACTATTAATTTTAAATAATTTACCTGAAACTATTTCATTGAAAGTATGGATTAAAAGATATTTGGCAGATACAGTTTGCTGATCAAGGATAATAGAACCTCTCTCGGAATCCATTCTAAAATTATATAATCCCGTTTCTTCAATCCATTCTAAATGTGCGAGAGATTTATAACCTCCGATTAATACAAAGGTTTCATCCGGAATAAAGTTTCTATTTTTTCCATAAGCCTCGGGGATAGATTCTTTCAGATTATTTGGTTTCTTTTTATGGATATCAAAAGTGCGAAAAGCCATATTTTCACGTTGAGAAGCTCGATTTAAGAAATGATCTAATACATCTAAAATAAAAACTTTCAAATCTGAAGTGCCATTATCCGTCTTATTTGGGCGCACGGGAAACGCTCCTAGCCCAGGTATCAATTCGTGGAATCCTTTCTCAGTTAGTTTTTCCTCGCCCGGATAAAGTACATAAGCTCCTCCAGTACGTCTTATTGCATCCTTATAGGTATGCATTTTAAATAAATCGGCATTTTTATATTTACCTTTCCTTTCCTCTTTCTTTTCCGAGCTTAATAAATCCTCATTACTCCCTATATTTTCTGCATCTATAATTTCTATTAACTTTTCAATCTTATATTTTGCATCAAAATGTAAGTGGACAATCAGCTCTTCATTTTCTGCTTGATCTTCATTTATTTCCTCCGGCCAAATGGACAATGTATAATCAGGTCTCATCGATTTAGTCCAACTGCCACTTTTAGGAAATTTCTTTTTACCACTAAACGTTCGATTAAAACTGAATTTAATATTTAGGTTTCTCGTTCCGCTTTTATAAACCCCTTTTAAAGCCGTATGCCTTCCTTGCCTGAGCTGCAGGCCTAATCCGTCGTTCGTTTTTTTGATTAATTGAGATGTTTCTTTTCCTTTAATGTCAAATATTTCACTGATCATATCCAGTAAAGTGAAAAACAACCAATATTCATATAAAGTAGCTACATCTCTTTTATTGGCCTTATAAACATCTTCACCACCCTTCCAAACTAATTTAGCAGCTAGATCAAACATTAACCAAGATCTTAAGACCTCTCTATAGCCTTCTTTTCTTTGAAGAACCGGGCTGTTTAACTTTAAAGTGTGAGGACGAGAAATCTCTTGAAAGAATGAATGACTAAGCTGATTTTCTATATTTTCACTTAAAGCCTCAACTTCCTTAAATAATCTAGTCCCAGTTTTGATATTCGAGATTATTGTAGAGCATAACTTTAGATAGGTTTGCAAGGCGTGTTTGATAAATCTGTTCTCAGGAGTATCAACAGTATCTATTTTTCTTGTTGTCTCTATCCGGGTGGGCATGGAGTTTAATCCTCTTTTGGAAAGTGGATGATTTAGAGGGAGTTTTGCTCTCGGATTTCGATTTATTAATTGTCTCAATTCCGAATTTTTGAAACGTCTTATTTTTCTGCTATCAGTAGTCTCTAACTCCTCCATCCATGTAGTCGAGGGGAATGTAATTATCCTATAAATAGATTCTTTAAATTCGTCGGAGTTGATAATAGATTTAATAAATGCAAACCTTTGATAAATGGTACCTTCATTTTCATTTGAAAAATCTGCCTCAAAATTATGGCTTACGGGCGAATTTGCTTGCATTAGCAAATCGGTACATTTATCTGTAATAGCTTCTAACATAAACCGATAATCCTCCCTATAACTAGCCTTTACCGATTGTACCTCTATACCAACAGACCCTACTTCTATATCGAAGGATTTAAAAATATTTAGCTCTAATGTTCCAGTATAAATGTTTGGCGTAAGCCGGCCTTCACTGGAGGAAAAAGGAGAAGGTTCAACAACTTCAGATGGCTCAAAACAATATTCCTTTTTAGAAAAACGGTAATGATAAAACCGGCCTTCCATTATTTGATAAGGTGCTTCGCCATTGTACTGCGCATCAGTATAATAAAATAAAGGGTTTGAATTGTTTCCCACTACTTCAAGGGAAAGCCCGTCCTGGATATGATCTAAGGGTATATTTAATTTATTATCTTGCATTAAGCTTCAGCATAACTTGCAAAACCGTGGTCAATAGCACCTTTGTACATTCTCTTTATCTTTTCCAGAGATAATGGATATTTTACAACTTTAGATGACAAATCAAAATCGGAATTTTCAAAAACCTCAGTTTCGATATTCAGCTCCTTTTCAATACAAAAAGAACCAAGGGTAATCAACACCGGACATAACTTCCGTCTGGAGCCGTGAAGTTTAGGAAGTAATTTCTGCATAATGGCGATATCCAGCTTCTCATCTTCAGTCAAACTGTCATTTATTGTTTGTAATTGATAATAAAGTGTACTTATCTCAGAAGCCGTCCGATATCCAAATTCAGCCCCCGTTTTTTTAAGTTCATTAAAGAATTTTAACAATGTGGCTTTGAGGTTTTCATCAAATCCAGCTTTCTTTTTCCTAGAAATATCTAAAAAGCTTTGGGCCATATTTGCTCCCTGGCCCTTAAGCCCATTTAAATTTAAAGGAATAAAGTCGTTGAAAAAATCCTCTAACTCTTTTTCTGAGACTCTAAATTCGATTGTATTTGCTCTGTCTAAAACTTTAGGACTAAACATATAAGTAGTCTCGTCAATGTTTACAGTGCCAATTATAAATAAATTGGAAGGAAGTGTTATCTTAGGAGGCACTCCATTTTTTTCTTCATGCCCATTATGGAGAGATATATCTTCATCCGATTCCATTGCACTCAAAAATTCCGCAAAGTATCTTTCCACATGACTTAAGTTCATTTCATCCAGAATTAGAAAATATGGTAGATCAGAATTGCTCATAGCGTCCTTTATAAGATTTAAAACACCATTTTCTGGATTAACATAATCATTATCATCCAAAGCATTTGGGTAACCAAGAAGAGGTTCCTTATTGGTCCAATCTGCACCAACTGGAACGATGCAGTATTGACTATCATATTTGCAAATCCATTGAGCGTAGGCTTGCGCTAATTTTGTTTTACCTGAACCGGATAAACCAGTAAGTATAACGAATGGTTTTGTGCATAATGAGGCAATAAATCGTACAATCAATTTATTATTAAATATTAAACCTGCTGTTTTTGAATTCTTCTTAAATGTTTGATAATCAAATTTTACACTATCTTCCGTAACCAACCTGTCTATAGGTATTGAATTAGAATTTAGTGATTTATAGACTTCAATTAATTTATCTAAATCACGGTTTAATTTTTCCTCTGTTGGTAAATTATCAGTATCGTATGCCTTGTACACGAAAGAGTCACCATATCGACGTGGTTTTTCTAAATTGTTTTCTTTGAAATAGGAGTTAATTGTATTTAAATCATTTTCTCCATCCCACTTTCTTTTAGATTTTTTTGTTTCACTTTTTCCATAAATAAGGATTAATTTCTTTTGTTTTTTAAATAAAAGATAACCAGGATAAATTCCATCCATAACAGTATCATGAGGACCTAAGAAAGCAATCCAAGGTATCAAGGCTTGGTTTCCTTTTCCAAAACTTACCTTAACCTTTAACCCTTTATATCTCTTTTTATAATCTCCGTAACTTAAATTATCAGTTTTACTTTGATCTAAAAATCGCAATAATTCTGAAGCGAATTCTTCCTTTTTTTCAATAATTTCAAAACCTTCTGTTTTTAAAATTTTAAAAGCATCTGTGCCTTTACCTCCAGTAAAGGTGGACCTATCCAATTCATTTCCGTTCGCAAATAAGTTAGCGTAAGAAACTACAAGTTTAGGAGGATAATAATTTCCCTCGTATTCCACATCATAAGTAGAAGAATGACCATTTGCAGGAATTCCTTCTTGATCTATTTTATCGAAAGCTTTTAATAAATGTTCTTTGGTTAAGTTGGAAGGTATACTCATTAGTAGAATTAGTTAAACATCCCAATTTAACATTTAATTCAGAAACCAAAAAAGGGTTTTCCGTAAAGCGATAAAATTTTATCAACCGCAATAACTCATAACTATTCTTCCATAAAAAACTAATAAAACGCGGCTTTCCTGTTTTCTATGCTTTCACTTATATTTGGGATAAAAACCACTTGAATATGAAAATTGTTGTTTCTCCGGCCAAAAGCCTGGATTACGAATCTAAATTACCTACCACTCGCGGCACACAGCCCGCTTTTTTGGAAACCACCGCCAAGCTTAATCGCAAGATGGCGAGAATGACCAAGAATGAGATTTCAGAATTAATGAGCATCAGCGATAAGCTCGCCGATCTTAATTATACCCGCTTCCAGGATTTCGAGGAAGAACATAACAAAAAGAATTCCCGCCCCGCGATGTATGCTTTTGCCGGCGATGTTTACACAGGCCTGGATGCCTATACCATTCCCACCGAAAAACTGGATCGCCTGCAGGATAGCTTGCGCATCCTTTCCGGACTTTACGGTATATTAAAACCGCTAGACTTGATGCAACCTTATCGTTTAGAAATGGGGACTTCGGTAGGTATTGAGCGTAAAGACAGCCTTTATGAAATTTGGCAACCAAAGCTTAGCAAATTGCTAAATGAAGAAATGGAAAAAGGTGAACTTTTTATTAACCTGGCCAGCAACGAATATTTTAAAGCTATAGATACCAAAAAACTAAAAGCTGAGGTGATCTCGCCAGTTTTTAAAGATTTCAAAAACGGAAAATTAAAGATTATCAGTTTTTACGCTAAGAAAGCTCGTGGATCAATGGTGCGGTATATTATAGACAAAGATGTAAATACGCTGGAAGATCTCAAAGGTTTCGATTATATGGATTACCGCTTCAGCGAAGAACACACCGAAAAAGAAAATGAGCCGGTGTTTATTAGGTAGTTTTTTAGTGAAGAGTGAGGAGTGAGGAGTCTCCTTACCGTCATCGCGAGGGAGGGACGAGCGCGGCGATCTTTTGTAGTGAAGAGGTAAGAGAAGAGAGAAAAGAATAAAGAGGCAGAAATCAGGATATTTTTTTAAAACCCACAGCCGACAACTCACGACTGACAACCGAGAACCCACAACTATTCCGGAACAGATTGCCACGTCCTGCTATCGCAGTCCTCGCAATGACGCGCGACCCAAAACAATAAACCCCAAACAACAAACGAAAAACACAGAAAACCGATAACCGATAACCCACAACCCACAACTGATAACTGATAACCGACAACCGATAACTGAAAAAAACTTTTATATAAAATTTAGCATAATAGATATCCAATACTTCTGAATGTTTTAATAGTTTACAGCAACAACTAATTATTGCTAACTAACCTAACCAAAAACATGAAGATTCAAAAAGTATTAGTAGCCAATCGAGGGGAAATCGCGATTCGAATTTTTAGAGCCTGCACCGAAATAGGAATTAGAACTGTAGGTATTTTTACCTTTGAAGATCGCTACTCCCTGCACCGCTATAAGGCCGATGAATCTTACCAAATAGGCCCCGATAAGGAACCCTTAAAACCTTACCTGGATATAGATGCGATAATCAATACTGCAAAAGAGGTAGGTGCCGATGCTATCCATCCCGGTTACGGTTTTCTCTCTGAAAACGCCGATTTTGCACAAGCCTGTAAAGACAACAATATTATCTTTATTGGGCCCGAGGTTTCGGTATTAAAGAGTCTGGGCGATAAAGTTACCGCGAAAACAGTAGCGGTAAAGAATAATGTTCCGGTGATTCAGAGTAACGAAAAAGATCTGGAAAGCCTGGATATTGCCATAGAAGAAGCCGACCGAATAGGCTATCCTATTATGCTGAAAGCTGCCAGCGGTGGTGGAGGTCGTGGGATGCGAGTACTTAGAGAAGAAGCTGAATTGAGAAAGGCTTTTTCAGAATCTAAACGCGAAGCGTTGAATGCCTTTGGGGACGATACCGTTTTTATTGAAAAATTCATTGAGAATCCTAAGCATATTGAGATCCAGATCGTGGGAGATAACCACGGGAATATGGTGCACCTTTTTGAGCGGGATTGCTCGGTGCAACGCCGCTATCAAAAGGTGATCGAGTTTGCCCCTTCGTATAACCTTAACCAAACCACCAAGGAGAAACTTTATGAGTATGCCGTGAATATTTGTAAAGCGGTGAATTATAATAATATTGGGACGGTAGAATTTCTGGTAGATCACGATGGTAGTATTTACTTTATTGAAGTGAATCCCAGGATTCAGGTAGAGCACACTGTTACCGAAGTTGTAACGGGAATAGATCTGGTTAAAGCGCAGTTGTTTATTGCCGGTGGATATAAACTAAGCGACGAGCAGATAAAAATTAAAGATCAGGCTTCGCTAAGCACTAACGGTTTTGCACTGCAATGTAGAATTACTACCGAAGATCCCGCCAACGATTTTCAACCCGATTATGGTACCATTACCACTTATAGAAGTGCTTCCGGATTTGGGATTAGGCTGGACGCCGGTAGTTTGTATCAGGGTGTGACCATCTCGCCTTTCTTTGATTCAATGTTGGTAAAAGTTTCTTCTAGCGGAAGAACTTTAGATGGTGCCTGCCGTAAAATGCGACGTGCTTTAGCTGAATTCAGAATTAGGGGCGTAAAAACTAATATTCCGTTTTTGGATAATATTCTTCAGCATGAAAAATTCAGGGAGGGAAGCGTAACCGTGAATTTTATCGCCAATAATCCCGATCTATTTAAACTGAAAGAAACCCGAAACCGTGCAACCAGGATGGTCGAATTTTTGGGTGATGTGGTGGTAAACGGAAATCCTGATGTAAAGGAAATAATAAAAAAACCTAAACTAATTAAAGCCGATGTTCCTGCTTTTGATCGCCATGCAGCATATCCAAAAGGAACCAAAGATCTGCTTACCGAGCTTGGCCCAGAAAAGTTTGCTGAATGGTTAAAGAATGAAAAGAAAATTCATTTTACCGATACTACTTTTAGAGATGCACATCAAAGTTTGCTCGCCACCAGGATGCGAAGTACAGATATGCTAAAAGTGGCAGAAGGTTTTGCTAAAAATCATCCCGAAACTTTTAGTATGGAAGTTTGGGGAGGTGCTACTTTTGATGTTTGTCTTCGGTTTTTAAAGGAAAATCCCTGGGAGCGTTTGCAACTACTGCGGAAAGCAATGCCAAATATCTTACTGCAAATGCTAATGCGAGGTTCCAACGGTGTAGGCTATACCGCTTATCCCGATAATTTGATCGAAAAATTTGTAGCTGAAGCCTGGGAAAACGGGGTGGACATTTTTAGGATTTTCGATTCTTTAAACTGGATGAAATCCATCGCGCCCTGTATAGAGTACGTGCGTAAAAATACTTCCGGACTTGCTGAAGCTTCTATTTGTTATACCGGCGATATACTTGACAAAAACAGTAAGTATAATTTGGAATATTATCTTCAGCTGGCGAAAGATATTGAAAACGCAGGTGCACATATTTTAGCGATAAAAGATATGGCCGGGCTGCTAAAACCTTACGCCGCCGGCGAGCTGGTTTCTGCGTTAAAAGCAGAAATCAATATTCCGGTACATTTGCATACTCACGATACTTCTTCCATACAATCGGCTACTTATTTGAAAGCCATAGAGGCGGGGGTAGATGTGGTAGATGTGGCTCTAGGTGGTCTCTCGGGACTTACCTCACAGCCTAATTTTAATTCCCTGGTGGAAATGACAAAATCTGGCGAGCGTAAAGCCGATTTCAATATGGAGAAACTCAATGAGTATTCGCATTATTGGGAAGCGGTAAGAAAGTATTATTTCCCGTTTGAAAGCGGTCTTAAAGCCGGTACTGCCGATGTTTATAAACACGAAATTCCCGGCGGGCAATATTCTAACCTTAAACCTCAAGCCGAATCTTTAGGCCTGGCTTCCAGGTTTCACGAGATCACCGCGATGTATTCTAAAGTGAATAAGCTCTTTGGCGATATTATTAAGGTAACACCAAGTAGTAAGGTGGTGGGCGATATGGCGCAGTACCTGGTGAGTAATAACTTGAGTATTGAAGATGTGATGGAGAAGGGAGAAAACCTCTCCTTCCCACAGTCGGTAGTGAATTTCTTCAAAGGTGATCTAGGTCAGCCTCACGGCGGTTTTCCTGCTGAGGTGCAAAGGATCATTTTAAAAGATCAAAAACCTTATACCGACAGGCCTAATGCACATTTAGAACCCATAGATTTTGAAAAAGAATTTAAGGAATTCTGTGATATTTTTAAAGAAGGAATGGGCCGAAAATTGGAAATGACCGATTTCCTTTCGTATAAATTATACCCAAAAGTATTTACCGAATATTTTAATCATTATAGAAAATTCGGGGAAGTAATGAATATTCCTACTCCTAATTTTTTCTACGGAATGCAACCCGGAGAGGAGATTACCGTTGAAATGGATAAAGGAAAAACCCTTCTTATCGAATTCTTATCGGTGGGAACTGCAGATGAAGACGGACTCGTAGACGCTTTCTTTAAAGTAAATGGCCAGACCAGAACGGTGAAAATTCAGGATAAATCGGTCAAAGTTGAAAAAGTGGTTCATCAAAAGGTCGATAAATCGGACGATAAGGAAGTGGGCGCACCTATACAAGGATCTATTTCTTCAATTTTAGTCGAAAAAGGTCAGAAGGTGAAAAAGAACGAACCGTTATTTGTGATTGAAGCAATGAAAATGGAAACCACTATCACTGCGAATAAAGAGGGCGAAATCAATGAAATAATTCATAAAGAAGGCACTATGGTATTTGCTAATGATTTGGTAATAAAGCTAAAATAAATTATAACTATACTCGGCCTATCGAAAATTTAACGTCAGATTTGAAGCGAAAACCACGTAAAATTTTAGGCTATTTGAGCCAAACGGATTTTTGAAGTTTAATCTATTACGCTGGCGAGTTCCTAAAATTTAGTGGTTGAGCAATAAATCTAGTTGAAGTTTCGTAAGCCTAGACTTTTTTGTTTCTTTTTTGGGCAATGCAAAAAAGAAAAAGTAAGACAATTTTTTATTTTAAATATTTAGTATAGACACGACAAACAACAAACCCAAAACAAAAAACACGAAGCGACATGTTTCACCACACGCATCCATTTAAACCTTTTATTCCGGAAAATGCTACAAAACTAATTGTAGGAACATTACCGCCACCAAGGTTTACCAAAGGGGAATTTAAGGAAGGAGACGTTAATTTTTGTTACGGCAGTCGCGACGGACTTTTATGGATCGTGCTCGATAATATTTTTGAATTGGATCTTAAATTTGAAACTACGGAAGCTGCTATAAAGCAACGCAAAGATTTTCTTGAAAAAAGAGGAATTGGTATCTGCGATATGGTAGAAAGCAGTAAGAGGGAAAAGGTAGATGCTTCCGATCTTGGGATGCAGGAAGTAGAACTTAGGGATATGGTAGGGATTTTAGAAGAAAACCCGAATATAGAAACCCTGCTCTTTACCGGCGGAAATTCCAAAAATGGCCCTGAGTATTTTTTTAGAAGACATTTAAAGGAAATTGAAAGTGATATAAAATTAAAAGTTATCTCTAATGAGGTGCCTAGAATTCACCAGTTTGTTCTGGATGGCAGGCTTATAAAAACGGTTTCTCTAACCGCACCATCCGGTTCGGCTAATCGTGCTATTGGCAGTATGGAACTCTATAAACAACTTAAACAAAAAGATAAAGATTTCAATACGATAGATTTTAGGGTAATGCAGTATAGGGAGTGGTTTTGAATTTTAAGACTTTAACGTCTTGGTTTACGGAAGCTTCATGATGGTTCTAAAATTTTCACTTTAATTGCTCTCGTCATGCTGAACTCGTTTCAGCATCTAACATGAACTTAGGCCCCGAAATGAATTCAGGGTGACGAACTTATATATTTGGTAGATACAATAAGTTTAGAAAAAACAAAAACCCTGAATCTAAAAGCATAAACTTTCAAATCCAGGGTTTCCAGACGTAGTCAACTTACAACTACTGTAATTCTTTCTTTTCCTGTTCGGCCATCGTGGTTGGTTTTACCTTAAACTTTTTTCGTTTAGGGCGTAATTTCCCATGAGTGCCTATTGCAATTTTTCCTCGTTTCGTTTTCTTATCTCCACGTCCCATTAATTACTTTTTGTTTTGTTGGTCTTTTATGGTTTTCTCGTCAATATCAACCTTGTTGGTCTGTTTATCAGTTTTCCCGGTTGGATTGGTTGGATTCGTCTGATCTTTGTCTCTTTTTCTTTTATTATCTTCAATTGGTCCTCCCATAACTGTAACATTTTTCGGTTCAATCACTAAGATAAGAAATGAGAACCTAAAAAGCTCCCAAGAGCATGTTAGAATTAGGTTAAACCGGCCTGATGTTTTTTACAAAGTCAGCTATATTATCTTTTCCATTTGCATTAAGGTGCTTAATAAACGCCGATCCAATAATGGCGCCTTTTGCAAATTCAGTAGCCTGATTAAAGGTCTCTTCGTCGCTAATTCCAAAACCTACAATTTGCGGATTTTCAAGTTTCATGGCTGAAATTCTTTTGAAATAATCCCTGGTTTCTTCACTGAAGCCTGAGGTAGAACCGGTAACACTCGCGGTACTTACCATATAAATAAATCCGTTAGAAACTGAATCTATAAATCGAATACGCTCTTCGGAAGTTTGCGGGGTGATTAGAAAAATATTCTGAAGCCCGTTTTCCTCGAAAATCGATTTATATTCTTCATTATAAACATCTACCGGAAGATCTGGTATTATAAGTCCGTCAATTCCCGTTTCAGCGCATTTTTTACAGAATTTTTCTACCCCATATTGAAGAATTGGATTAAAATATCCCATAATAACTAATGGGATTTCCACAGAATCTCTAATTCCTTTAAGCTGTTCGAAGAGTTTATTTGTGGTCATTCCACTTTTTAGCGCTTTGGTAGAACTCTCCTGAATTGTTGGGCCATCGGCCAGGGGATCACTAAAAGGCAAACCGATTTCTATGAAATCGACCCCGTTCTTTTCTAAATCCTGAATAATGGAAACTGTATCTTCGGGTTCCGGATAACCAGCCGTAAAATAGATAGAAAGCATCTTTTGCTCTTCCTGAAGTTTTTTATTTATTCTGTTCATTTTCTATAATCTTAAAAATCGTCATTCTGAATTCATTTCAGAATCTAAGTTGTTTTCAATTTTTTCGTCACGAATACACTAATATTTTCTGGGCAGCTCTCGAAATACTTTTTTGGTTGACAGACCTCACAGGTTTCCAAAACCTGTGAGGTCTTATGCTAAAGATCGAAATAATCAATATATGTACTCAAATCCTTGTCGCCACGACCGGAAAGATTGATCACTACAACATCATCTTCTTTAAACTTTCGATCTTCAAAAATTGCCAGGGCATGAGAAGTTTCAATAGCGGGAATAATACCTTCCAGTTTTGCCAGTTCCTGGCCGGCATCCATAGCCGCTTTATCGGTAATTGAAATAAATTCGCCACGACCACTTCTAAATAAATTGGCGTGCATTGGTCCTACCCCGGGGTAATCGAGTCCTGCAGAAATAGAATAAGGCTCAGTAATTTGTCCGTCCTCAGTTTGCATCAGCAGCGTTTTACTGCCGTGAATAATACCTTCTTTTCCCAAAGCTGAGGTTGCGGCACTTTCACCGCTTTGTATGCCTTTTCCTGCTGCTTCAACAGCAATAATCCCAACCTCCGGATTATCTAAATAATGAAAATAAATTCCGGCTGCATTACTTCCGCCACCTACACAGGCGACTACATAATCGGGATTTTCTCGATTTTCTTTTTCCTTCAACTGCACTTTAATTTCTTCAGAAATCACCGCCTGAAACCTTGCTACCATGTCGGGATAGGGATGCGGCCCAACCACAGAACCAATAATATAATGTGTGTCTATTGGATTGTTAATCCAATCCCGAATCGCTTCGTTAGTGGCATCTTTTAAGGTTCGGCTTCCCGATTTTGCCGGAACAATTTTGGCTCCCAGCATTTTCATTCTAGCTACGTTTGGTGCCTGCCGCTCAATATCAACCTCACCCATATAAACAATACACTCTATGCCCATAAGTGCACAAACCGTAGCGGTGGCTACACCGTGCTGGCCTGCGCCGGTCTCAGCGATTATGCGGTCTTTACCAAGGCGTTTTGCCATTAGAATTTGCCCTACCGTGTTATTCACCTTGTGAGCGCCGGTATGGCATAGATCTTCTCGTTTTAGGTAAATTTTTGTCCCGTATTTTTTACTGAATCTTTCAGCATAATATAGTGGTGTGGGGCGTCCTACATAATCACGCAACAAATCTTTAAATTCTTTCTGGAAAGATTCTTCTTTCATAATATCAAGGTATTGCGAACGCAATTCCTCTACATTTGGATAGAGCATTTCTGGAATAAAAGCTCCTCCAAAATCACCGTAATATCCTTTTTCGTTAGCCTGATAACTCATTTTAATTTATTTTATTTAGCACCACAAGTGCACTATTTTTTATAATGTTTGCAATCTCCTGAACCTAGATCCTGAACCAAGTTCAGGTTGACGATCAAATTTTAATCTTTCTAGCGAGGGCATCGCCCGTGGCAATTTTTGGAATTTCAAACAAAAGATTGCTTCTCACGATTCACATCGGGATCGCAAAGACGTATTTATAGGTCAAAATGTTTTCTAAACTCTTTTAGTTTTTCCATATTTTTAAATCCCGCTTCTTCTTCAAATTTACTATTTACATCTACGGCATATAGCAAATTCCCTTTTCCATTTTTCTCAAAGTAGGCTTTAAGTTCTTGAATAGCTTCAACTTCTTCCGCTCCAATTCCGCCACTTAGGAAAAAAGGTTTTTCTGAAGGATAAACTTTTAAAAGCTCCCAATTGAAAGTAATTCCGTTCCCGCCTTTATTTTTCCCTTTAGTGTCAAAAAGGAAAAAATCTACTACTGGCTCGTAGGCTTCTAACAGGCTAAAATCGAAATCGTCTTTTACAGAAAATACCTTTATAATTTCCAACTCAGTCTCGATCAAAAGGGTTTTTAATTCAGCGCAAAAAGCCGCGCTTTCTTCTCCATGTAGCTGAATGGCATTTAAGTCGTATTCTTTAATTCTCTCAAGGATAATATTGATTTCTTCATCAACAAAAACACCGGTTTTTTTGATTGCTGAAGGAATTTCTGGAATTTCAGCATCAAAATATCTGGGAGTTTTTTCGTAAAAAATAAACCCCATATAATCAGGCTGAAGTTTCGCAACTTCACTGATGTTTTCGGGATGCTTCATCCCACATATTTTGAGTTTTAAGTTTTTCATTTTACTCGATAATCGAGATTTAATACTTCGAGGCTTGCCTCAAAATTAAAAATATTATTTTATATAAATGCCTCTTAAGCTTGCTCTGAGGTCATTTACGTCAAGCTGAACTTGTTTCAGCTTCTAGCATGTTTCGACCGGGTGTAACTTAGACCTCCGATAAAATCTGCGCAGGCTCTATAATGAATTCAGGGTGACGTGCTCAATTCTCTCACAAATTCAGCCGCAGCTTTTCCGGGATTATTAGTTTTCATAAAATTCTCACCAATTAAAAAGCCTTTGTAACCAAATTGCTGCAAATCTTTTATTGCATCAACCGAGCTGATTCCGCTTTCGGAAACTTTTACAAAATCATTTGGAATCTTTTCTGAAAGCGTCTTGCTGATATCGATGCTGACTTCAAAAGTCTTTAAATTCCGGTTATTTACGCCCAGCATATCTAAGCTAGGCATAATAGATTTTTGCAATTCTTCTTCGTTATGCACTTCCAGTAATACTTCCAGACCTATGCTTTGTGCAAATTCTGAAAGTCTTTTAATTTCTTCCCTTTCCAGCACTGCAGCGATAAGTAAAATAACATCGGCACCGTGAGCCCTGGCTTCCAGTAGCTGGTATTCGTCAATAATAAATTCTTTTCGCAACAGTGGCATTTTTACGGCTGCCCTTGCATAAAGCAAATCGTCTAAAGAACCACCAAAATATTTTCCATCTGTTAGTACCGACATTCCCGAAATGCCGGCTTCTTCATAACCTTTTGCTACATCTTCAACATTTAGATCCTGGTTAATCACCGATTTTGATGGAGAACGCCTTTTATGTTCGGCAATAATACCTGTGTTGCTGGTTTTAAGTCTTTCAGCTAGAGAAACTGTTTCGCGCTCAAAAAGTGCCGATTGTTCCAATTGTGAAACAGGAACTACCAGTTTCTTTAAGACCAGTTCTTTATGCTTATCGGCTATTATTTTGTCTAAAATGTTCATTTTATCAGTTATCAGTTTTCTGTTCTCAGTTTTGGGTTTTCGGTTTTTTACTCGTCATTGCGAAGGCGAAGCCTGCGGCAATCTGTTTTTAATGGTCGTAACTATATTCAAAAGATTGCTTCAGTCGTTCCTCTTTCGCAATGACGAAGATTTCTTATTTACTCAACTCCTGCAATTTTTCCAGAGTTTTTAATGCATTCCCTGAATTTATAGATTCCCGGGCAGTTTCAAAACCTTCTTTGACACTAATTTGTTTAGCAGTGGCGATCGCCATTCCGGCGTTAGCGCAAACCACGTTATTTTGGGCCTGGGTTCCTTTTCCTTTTAATATATTCACAAAAATTTCTGCTGAACTTTCTATAGAACCACCACCGGCAATTTCTTCCTGTTTTAGGCTCTCTACTCCAAAATCTTCCGGACTCAGCATGCCTTCGGTATTATTGGAAATGGTTTTGGTGTTTCCGGTAAGCGAAATTTCATCGTAACCATCTAAAGCATGCAAAATAGTAAAATTCTTATCGGTGTTTTGATATAAGTAACCATACATTCTGGCCAGTTCCAGGTTAAAAACTCCAACTAATTGATTTTTGGGAAAAGCCGGATTTACCATTGGCCCAAGCATATTGAAAAAAGTTTTTACCGCTAAAGATTTCCTGATGGGTGCCACGTTTTTCATCGCCGGGTGGAATAAGGGGGCGTGTAACACACAAATTCCGGCTTCAGCGATGCATTTTTCGAGGAAACCGGCATCATTACTAAATTTAATTCCCAGGCTTTCCATAACATTTGAACTACCGCTTACCGAAGAAACTCCGTAGTTTCCGTGTTTTGCCACATTTACTCCAGCTCCTGCAGTAACAAAAGACGACGTGGTAGAAATATTAAATGTATTTTTCCCATCACCACCGGTTCCACAAAGATCTATAGGGTTGTAAGCACTTAAATCTATGGCTACACAAAGTTCTAAAAGTGCATCCCGAAATCCTTCCAGTTCTTCTATAGTAATGCTTCGCATCATGTAAACCGTGAGAAATGCAGCGATTTGACTTTCGTTATATTCTCCATTGGAAATACTGAAGAGCGCCTGCTTGGCTTCATCTTTAGAGATGGTTTCGTGGTTAATGAGTCTGTTTAGTAGTTCTTTCATAATTTAAGCCCCCTCTAACTCCCCCGAAGGGGGAGAATAGTTTGGAGATGATTTTGTGATTTATAATAACATTATTATCGATTATTAAATCCTTAAACATATACTTCGAAAGAGAAATAAACTTTCGTTTAATGTCTTTTGGATTTAGCCTCAGATATTTACTCGATAATCGAGATTGAATGCTCCGAGGATTGCCTCGAAATCAAATTATATTTTTCAATATTAATGCTTCGTGAGCTTGCTCCGAAGTAGTTTACTTTGATTTGTTGGTATGAGCTCCCTCTCCTTTGGGGAGGGTCGGGGAGGGGCTTTCTACCCAATTCTGAATCATCTTTTTACCATCTGGAGTCAATACCGATTCCGGGTGGAATTGAACACCGCGGACATCAAACTCACGGTGGCGCAGCGACATGATTTGTCCTTTTTCATCGTAGGAAGTGGCTTCAAGAGAATCGGGAAGTTCTTTTAAAACTACCCAGGAATGGTAGCGGCCTACCTTCATAGTTTTAGGTAAATCTTTAAAAAGCGGTTCGTCGTCTACGCAGAGGTCCATCGTGGTGGCAATACCGTGATAAACCGATTCTAAATTGCCTAATTTCCCTCCAAAAACTTCACCTATGGCTTGTTGGCCAAGGCACACGCCCAGGATGCTTTTAGAAGAAGCGTATTTTTCTATGATAGGTTTTAACAAACCGGCTTCACTGGGAACTCCCGGGCCGGGAGAAAGCAAGATCTTATCATATTTCTCCACATCTTCCAGCTCCAGCTGGTCGTTTCTTATTACCGTGACCTCACAGTTTAATTCTTCTAAATAATGTACAAGGTTGTACACAAAAGAATCGTAATTATCTATAACTAATATTTTTTTCATTCTACGTCGTGTAAAATTCTGTTTTTAATACTAAAAGTTGCGTCAATCTGAACTCGGTTTCAGATCCTAATATGTTAGATCTCCGAATAAATTTCGGAGCAAGCTCTGAAATAAATTCAGGATGACGTATTGTTTTTATTCCTTATATATCTTCGGCGATATCCAATGCCTTGGTTAGTGCCCCTAGTTTATTGTAAACTTCCTGTAATTCGTTTTCTTCTACAGATTCTGAAACAACACCTGCACCGGCTTGATAATGCAATTGATGATCTTTACTTACAAAAGATCTGATAATAATTGCATGGTTAAAATTTCCGTGGAAATCCATAAATCCGATTGCGCCGCCGTAGGCATCACGATTTACATTTTCGTATTTTTCTATGAGCTTCATTGCACTATGCTTTGGTGCACCGCTTAAAGTTCCCGCCGGAAAAGTATCTGCCACTACCTGCATTGTAGGTGTTTTAAGATCTTTGGTGCCGGTAACTTTGCTTACTAAATGAATCACGTGAGAAAAAAACTGAATTTCTCTATATTTTTCAACCTTCACATTACTTCCATGTCGGCTTAAGTCGTTACGGGCCAGATCAACCAACATTACGTGTTCGGCATTTTCTTTTTCATCGGCGGCTAGTTTTTTGGCTAATTCGGCATCTTCCTCATCATTTCCGGTACGTTTAAATGTTCCGGCTATGGGATGAATTTCTGCCTGGCCGTCCTGGACTACCAGTTGTGCTTCGGGTGAACTTCCGAAAATTTTAAAGTTTCCGTAGTCAAAATAGAAAAGATAAGGTGAAGGGTTTACGCTGCGTAAAGCCCGGTAAACATTGAATTCATCTCCTTTAAATTTTTGAGAAAACCTTCTGGAAAGTACAATTTGAAAAACGTCACCACGATAACAGTGTTTTTTTCCAAGCCTTACATTTGCTTTAAATTCTTCATCGGTGAGGTTAGAAATTGGTTCCTGCTGACGTTCAAAATTATAGGTTGCGAAATTTTTGACTTTTATCAGTTGCTCGATTTCGGAAATTTTGGAATCGGTATCGTAGCTATGGTCAAAGATATAAGCTTCGTTATTGAAATGGTTAATTGCAATTATGTTTTGATAAACAGCATAGTAAATATCGGGAAGCTTAAGATCGCCGTTTCGTTTTTTAATCTCTAAATCTTCAAAATATCGAACTCCATCGTAAGCGATATAACCAAAAAGTCCATTATTAATAAATTTAAAATTTGAATCTTCGGTTTCAAACTGTTTTGAAAATTCCTGGATTTGATTTGGAACGTTAACTCCAGGAGTGATCTTTGTAGTTTTTTTACTTCCGTCAGGAAAAACTTCAGTAATCATTTCATTTTGAACCTTAATGGAAGCGATAGGGTTGCAGCATATATACGAGAAACTATTATCGTTGGCGTGGTAGTCGCTACTTTCCAGTAGGAGACTGTTGGGATATTTATCCCGCACTTTTAAATAAACACTTACCGGTGTAATGGTATCGGCAAGGAGTTTTTTATGGGTGGTCTTTAGTTTAAACATGAATTATTTATTTCTGTTACTCCCGCGAAGGCGGGAGTCTATTTAGTATGTTTTTGTTTGAGTTATTTAAATCTTACAGTCAAATCTCCCCAATCGGGGTTGAAATCGTTTATAAGGTTTATTTTCCAAAGTCGATTCCATTTTTTAAGTTGTTTTTCCCTTTTAATCGCCAACGATGGATATTCGATTTTTTCATAAAATACTAGTTTATTAAGTCGGTATCTGCTGCTAAAACTTTTTAGGTTTCGATTTCTATGTTGATATAATCTTTGTTTCAGGTTTCCTGTAATCCCAATATATAGTGTTCCATTTTTACGATTTGTAATGATGTAAACGTAATATTGATAATCGTTGTTCATTTTAATCTTTTAGAGATTTCCGCTTTCGTGGAAATGACAAAAAACTTCATAAAAAAAAGGCTTGTCGTGAGACAAGCCTTTTGTATGAATTTATACTATAGCAATGTTACTTCACGACGTTTGACGTAAATTGATCCACCACCAAGTATTTGTTGTAATTGTTTTCATAAAATATAATAATTGCCAATTATTGGCTTTCATTGCTTCAAAGATAGAAAGCATATTGTAATAACCAAACGAAATTTCTAAAAAGAAAAGCCGGAAAAGTAAATTTAACTTTTCCGGCTGTAATTTTGGAGGTCTATTTCTTAGAATTTCAACTCAATGTTTAAATCGAAATTATCATAAATTGTCTGGTCTCCCAATCCGCTAAAGAAACTACCGGAATTGTATTTCACGTTATATTTAGAACGATCTATTGTTAATTTAGTAGTAGCGGTATTATTGCTGTAATCTAAATCGAAAGTTACCGGATGGGTATTATCTTTAATTGTAAGGTCGCCAACCACCCCATAGGTGCCATCATCTTTTTTAGCAACACTGGTGATTACCAAAGTTGATGTTGGATGATTATCTACACCAAAGAAGTCATCTGAATTTAAGTGGCCTTCCAATCCTGCTTTATCGTCTCCTTTAAGATCTGTTACTGTAATTGTGGTCATATCCATTACAAATTTACCACCTACAATTTCATCGTTCTCAAATTGGAATTTTCCATCTTTTAGATCTATAGTTCCGGAATGAGAGCCTAAAACCTTCTTTCCTTTCCAGGCTACATTACTGGCCTGTGAATTTACTTGTTTTTCCATAATAATTTATTTTTTCTTTTTCAATAGCAATTTTCTTCCCGGTACAATTTAGAATTTTAGATCAACTTCCAGTTCAAAATTATCATAGATTGTTTTGTCTCCCAGGTTATCAAAGAAACTTCCTGAACCGTAACGAACATCGTATTTAGATCTATCTATGGTAAGCTCTGTTGAAGCTGAATTTTTATCCATATCTAAATCGAAAGTAATAGGATTTGTTTTTTCTTTAATGGTAAGATCAGCAACTACGCCATAAGTACCATTACCTTTCTTGGCTACACTGGTAAATACCAATTTAGCATTGGGATAATTACTTACACCGAAAAAGTCATCAGATTTTAAATGTCCTTCTAACTTGCCTTTATTTTCGCCTTCAAGATCGGTTACTGTAATAGAAGTCATATCCATTACAAACTCACCACCTTTAAGTTCGCCATTTTCCATAGAGAAATAGCCGTCTTTTAGATTTATGTTCCCTTCGTGAGATCCGGTTACTTTTTCTCCTTCCCATTCAATGTTACTTTCTTTTACATCAATTTTCTTTTCCTGCGCATTTACATTGGTAAAAGATAGAAGAGATACGATAACTGTAGATGCAAGTGCACCTTTAAATACATTCTTTTTCATAACAATTTTTGATTTTAATTAATTTAGATTTGATTTATATTAAATGGAATAATTCTTTGTCTTGTTTTCTTACTTTCTTTGCGTGCTGAAGTTGGTCTTCGTCACTTCTATAACCCGCAGTGGCTATCACAGCCGTAGTTAAATTTGTTCCTGAAATTCCCAGAATTTCATCAAATTTTTCAGCATCAAAACCTTCCATAGGGCAGGTATCAACCTTTAAATGAGCGGCAGCCGAAAGTAAATTTCCTAATGCAATATAAGTTTGCTTTTGTGCCCAGATTTGTTGCTGATCTTCAGGTTTACCTAATATATTTGAGGTAAGCATGTCTTTTAGTCCGCTTAAATCCTGAACCTGAACATCTCTGATTTTACTGATATTCTCTAAATAGGAATCTATATAGGCTTCATTTAGTTTTTTAAGTCCTGCAAAAATAAATACATGGGAAGCATCAGTGAGTTGCGACTGGTTCCAGGCAGCTGCTTTTAATTTTTCTTTTGTCTCTTTATCTGTAACCACAAATACTTCGTATGGTTGTAATCCATAAGAAGAAGCTGAAAGCTGAATGCTTTTTTGTAAATAATCTACTTCTTCCTGATTTAAAGATTTTTCAGAATTAAACTTTTTGGTGGCATATCGCCAGTTTAGTTTTTCATTATAATTCTCCATGACTATTTTCTTATTTCATTTAAACAATTTGTAATATATTCGATATTTTCTTCAGTTAGATTTGTGGTCATTTCTGCTTCCACGGCATCTACTTCAGGATCTATTTCTTTTAAAAGTTCAAGGCCCTTATTAGTAATACTAATTTCTACTTTGCGCCTATTAGCTTCACAAATAACCCGCTCTACTAAATCTTTAGTGATTAACTTATCTACCAGTCGGGTAGTATTACTCATTTTACTCACCATGCGCTCTTGAATAGTGCTTAAGTTTGCCGGCTTTCCTTTTTGCCCACGTAAAATTCTTAATACATTAAATTGAGGAATAGAAATATCAAAAGGTTTGAGTGCTTCAGCAACTTTATCATCTATGTAATTTGCGGTTACTAATATCCCAAGGCTTAGTTTTCTAGCTAAGGGTAAATTGCTGGTTTTTAATTGATCTTCAAGTTTCATTTGTTTTAACAACATTTGTAGGTACAAATATAAGTGAGTTTTATTATTTTGATTAAAATGAAATGTTAAATTTTTGAATTAGGAATCCTATCCTCTGAAACCTCTATTTTTTAAAACTTTCAATATCTTTACAAGAAATAAAAAGGAAGCTATTAACAAATTCCCTTGTTTGGGAATAGAAAAACTAGGAGTTTATGAAAGAACTTAGTCAGGAAGAATGGAGATCACAATTGGAAAAAGACGAAAAAGGAGTGATTTTAGATGTAAGAACTGAAGAAGAAGTAGAAGATGGATATATTCCAACGGCAAAGAACCTGGATATATACAAGGGGCAGGAATTTGTAAATGAGGTTGAGAAACTAGATAAGGATAAAAATTATTATATCTATTGCCGTTCGGGAAAACGAAGTGCCCAGGCCTGTACTATTTTAGACCAAATGGGTTTTACGAATACCTATAATCTTGAAGGTGGTTTTATGGAGTGGAAAGGAGAGAAAGTAGAAGATTAATTATTTATAGTTTTTAGATTTTATAATGCGCCATTTGATATTTTAAATGGCGTTTTTTTATTAACTATTTTCTCAGGTATAATGTCTTATTTTTGTTAAATAACGAATTATATAGGGTGAAAGTTTTGTTTTTGTCGATAAAATGATAGATTTGGTTGATCTATTAACCTTTTTTTAACCAAATAATTAAGTTTATGATTTTTAGTAAATTCAAACCACTCGCGGTAACTGCCTTAGTTGCCACTTTCCTGTTTTCATGTTCACAAGATGAACAAACAGATCAACAAATGGATGAAGAATTGGTTGCGCCCTCTTCGTCAAATATTATTGAAAGTCAATATATAGTTGTTTTTAATAAAAATGTAACCGGAGATGCTACTTCCAAGTACCCCGAAAGTTATACCAAAGCCCAGGAAGCTGTAGTCAATACTACTAAGAGAGTTTTATCAGAAGCTAATATTCCTGAAACCGAACTTCTTGCAGTTTACAGTAAAACTATAAACGGAGTAGCACTTAAATTAAATCTTGATCAGGTAGAATCATTACGCAAGAAAAAAGAGATTGCTTACATTGAAGAAGATAGGATAGTACAATTTGCCCCTCCTTGCGGAACTCCAAACGGAGGACCTTGTGATGGTGATCCAGGAGGCGGAGATGGCGGAGATGGAACCACAAGTCAGGTAATACCTTACGGTATAACACGAGTAAATGGAGTTGCTTCTTATACAGGTTCTAATGTTGCCTGGGTAATTGATTCAGGAATTGATACCGATCATCCAGATCTTAATGTTGATGCTTCAAGAGGATTTAATGCATTTACTTCTGGAAGGGATGGTAAGTCTACTGACGATGGTAATGGTCACGGCACTCATGTTGCTGGAACTATTGCGGCACTAAATAATGATATAGGTGTTATTGGAGTAGCTCCAGGAGCTACAGTAATCCCTGTAAAGGTTTTGGATAGCCGCGGTAGCGGATCTTATTCTGGGGTAATTGCTGGTGTAGATCACGTAGCTGCTTATGGAAATGCAGGTGATGTGGCTAATATGAGTCTTGGAGGCCCTACTTCTGATGCTCTGGACAGTGCGGTTCTTTCTGCTTCCAAAAACGGAATTATTTTCGCACTTGCCGCAGGAAATGAAGGCTCTGATGCTAATACAAGTTCTCCAGCAAGAGTAAACGGTGCCAACATTGTTACCATTTCAGCAATGGATTCAAACGATAGCTGGGCTTCTTTTTCTAATTACGGAAATCCACCGGTAGATTATGCTGCTCCAGGAGTTGCTATTAATTCTACCTGGAAAGGTGGTGGTTATAACTCAATTAGTGGTACTTCTATGGCTTCACCTCACGCAGCCGGAGTTTTACTTTTAGGTAATGCTTCTACCGATGGTACAGTTAATGGAGATCCAGACGGAACAGCTGACGCTATCATTGTTCACTAAAAACAATTAAACTTTATAGTTCTAAAAAAGCACTGCGAAAGCGGTGCTTTTTATTTGTTAGTCCAGATTAAATGCTAAGTCCCGAAGTATCGAGATGCCTCGAAATCAAATTATATTTTCCGTGAATAATGCTTCGTGGGCTTGCTCCGAAGTTATTTACTAATTAAAAGCCATCTTGTTCCTATACTAAGAATAGTTAATATTTCACCATTGGCGATACTCGATATACTGGTATTATTCTGAATGTCATCTATAGTATCTCCATTTAGGAAATTAAACGGCGTAGTACTACTTCCCGTACCTATTAAAACTATTTCCCGGCCTTTGAAGTTGGAAGCATCTGGAATTGTGATAGATGATGGGTTGTTTGTGATTCTCAAATAGTAAGCTTCAGGACCAATAGTATAATTTCCGCTTTGATTTCCTGTACTTATATAGTTTCTGGTATGATTATGTTTCCAATTAAGTTTGCCTGAATTATCTGAAACTAAAATCTGGTTTTCTTCTCCCCGGGAATCTGGAAACGTATATTCTTCTGCCGGGGTTTTCCCTATCCCAACCCGGCCTTCAAAATAACCCGCAAAAACCCTAGAGCTAGAATTGCCTTTGGCACGTGCATAAATTCCGTAGATATTGCCTCTACCTGAAGTTTCTCCAATTTCAGTGAAAATTCCGTAATTAGAGCTGTTAGCACCTTCCGTTCGGCCAACTGAGTTATAAATTCCGTAAATGCCCGAACCGCTAGTTCCCTGTGAGGTAGTATTGTAAATACCATACCTAAGCCCATCACCATCTCCTGTAACATGATTTTTAATGCCATATTTTATGGCGTCAGTTTTACTACGATTGGTGATTTCCAATCCATAGGTATTCCTGGTTTTTTCGGGATTATTGTTGTCTATTTCCAGACCTTTTTTAATATCCTGCGCATCACCGGGGTTTATCGAGATTTGTAGTTTACTTTCAATGGTTTCGGTGCCAATACCTATGTTCCCCATTCTGAATAAATTATCATTTATATTTCCGGGGCTTTCAGTAGTATTGGGTTCGTAAAAATCAGCCATTTTAGCATCTGAAACAATAGATTTCCACTCTCCTTCTGGCTGATGCCAATAATAAAAGCCTACAGGAGAATTATTGAAATTAGCACTTAAAAAAATAAGCATTCCGTGTTGCTCACTTCCGGGATTCTGGGAAGGGAATTTTTTAATTCTGGGAATAAGAATTCCATCTATTTTCTCCGGGTTATTTATGTCTGTAGCAACAATATCCAATTGTGCCCCGGGTTCGGTTGTGCCAATGCCTACCTGAGAAATTACAGGGATTGCAAAAAGCAAAAAGTGATAAAGTATAATTTTTTTCATCCTACTAAAAAATACAGGTTAATAATTAATGTATCTTTTAGCTAGCGGTATTTTGGATTTTTAAATATACTTTTTGAAAATCTTTCTTTGTGAAATCGTTCAATAATAAGGGATTTCCCTAGTCCTGTGCTTCCTTAACTTTATTTTGAAGCATTTTTATTTCATCACGGTGTTTTGCCGCAGCCATAAAATCAAGATCCTTAGCCGCTTTTTCCATCGCTTTTCTTTTCTCTCGAATTCTTTTTTCCAGATCAGGTTTGCTCATATAAGCAACTTCTGCTTCGGCAGCTTTGGTTGTCAGTGGTTTTTCGGCATCATACACATCCAGTTTTTCTTTGATCAACGTGCTGTTTTCAAGTTTCTTAACCAGTGGGGTAGGACTAATATTGTTTGCCTTATTATAATTTATCTGCTTTGTCCTTCTATATTCGGTTTGGTCAATGGTTTTTTGCATACTATCAGTAATCTTATCAGCATACAAAATGGCCTTTCCTTCTACGTGACGGGCTGCCCGTCCAATGGTTTGGGTAAGCGAGCGATTACTTCTTAAAAATCCTTCTTTATCGGCATCAATTACTGCAACTAGCGAAACTTCAGGAAGATCCAGCCCTTCTCTTAGTAAGTTTACCCCAATAAGTACATCAAACAATCCGCGACGTAAATCCTGCATAATCTCTACTCGCTCCAGCGTGTCTACATCAGAATGAATATAACGACACCTAATATCAATACGGGTGAGGTATTTGGTGAGTTCTTCAGCCATTCTTTTGGTAAGGGTAGTTACCAATGTTCTTTGATCCTTTTCATTCCTGGTGTGAATTTCTTCAATAAGATCGTCTATTTGGTTTAAGCTAGGGCGTACTTCAATCACCGGGTCTAAAAGTCCGGTTGGCCTAATCACTTGCTCCACATAAACTCCTTCGGTTTTTTGTAATTCGTAATCTGCCGGGGTAGCACTTACATATATCACCTGGTTTTGTAAGGCCTCAAATTCTTCGAATTTCAGCGGTCGGTTATCCATTGCAGCTGGAAGCCTAAACCCATATTCTACTAAGGTTTCTTTCCTGGATCTATCTCCGCCGTACATGGCGTGAACCTGCGGAATGGTCACGTGACTTTCGTCTACTACCATTAAAAAATCGTCTGGAAAATAATCTAAAAGGCAGAAAGGTCGCGTGCCGGGTTGCCTTCCGTCAAGATATCGAGAGTAATTTTCAATCCCAGAGCAATAGCCTAACTCGCGAATCATCTCCAGGTCAAAATTGGTTCTTTCATCAAGGCGTTTAGCTTCCAAATGTTTGCCAATATCTCTAAAGTAATCTACTTGCTTTACAAGATCGTCCTGTATATGATGAATGGCGTTTTGCATCACATCGGGCGAGGTAACAAACATATTGGCAGGATAAATATTCAGCCGTTCATATTTCTCAATAATATCATTTGTGCCGGGATCAAAAGCTTCAATTTCTTCAATTTCATCTCCGAAAAAATGAATTCTGAAGGCATTATCAGCATAACTTGGAAAAACATCTACCGTGTCTCCTTTTATTCTAAAATTTCCGTGGGAGAATTCAGCTTCGGTACGGGAATAAAGACTCTGAACAAGTTGATGTAGAAATTTGGTTCGGGAAATTTGCATATCCTGTTCAATGGAAACTACATTTTTACGGAATTCAACAGGGTTACCAATACCATACAAACAGGAAACTGAAGCAACTACAATCACATCTCGTCTTCCGCTTAATAGCGAAGATGTTGTACTAAGCCTTAGTTTTTCAATTTCTTCATTAATGGAAAGGTCTTTTTCAATATAAGTCCCCGAAGTAGGAATAAAAGCTTCCGGTTGATAATAATCGTAGTAACTCACAAAATATTCCACGGCATTATCCGGAAAGAATTGTTTGAATTCTGAATAAAGCTGCGCAGCAAGTGTCTTATTGTGAGCAAGGACCAGGGTAGGTTTTTGCACATCTTCAATTACATTGGCTACAGAAAAGGTTTTTCCAGATCCTGTAACTCCAAGCAATGTTTGGTACTGCTCGTTGTTATTAATCCCGCTTACCAGTTGCTCTATCGCTTTAGGCTGGTCCCCGGTGGGTTTGTAGTCTGATTTTATTTTAAACTTCATTCGTGTTACTGGATAATCGAGATTTAAATGTTCTGAGGCTTACCTCGAAATACAAAAATTTTTCTGTTTAATGCCCCAGGGGTAGTTTACCGGCTTATTCTCACGAAACTAATCAATAATCCTGCCTATTCAAACTCTTCGTGTTTTCCTTAACGTTTTAGGGTGAAATCTGAAAAAGATAAAGATTTATTACGGATTTTTTGGTGTTACAAATCTCTCTTTTTTAAGAGCTTGTGGGATAAAAATACAAAAATGACAGTCCATATTAGTACAATGAGTAATTGATCCCAATGAATTCCATAATCTTTATCGATTTCAGAGCCTATTTGTGTCGCCGCTGTTTGCACCGCCGACAGCCTTGAGAAAGGTTCTTTAATTAAATTGCTCATAGATTCCAGCGGAAAAAATCTTGCAATGTTATCAGCGATCTCAGAATCCCTGAATACTTTCCACTTTAAAACTCCGTAAACAATACTTTCTAATATCCACCAAATAAATAGGAAACCCAGCGCAAAGGCTGAACGTTTTATAAGAATGCCCAGAAACATACAAAAAGCAAAAAAACCGGTGAGTTTTACAAAATAGGCAATCATATATTCCATATCTGAAAAGATGATGGAAACCTCTGTAAAGTCTGAAAATGAAAGTCCTAAAATTAGGGAAACAATAAACAGGAAAATTGTAGAAACCAATGAAAATACCATAACGGTTAAGAATTTAGAAGCTATAAATTCCTTTTTGCTAAGGCCGTCAATCAAATTTTGTTTTAGTGTCCGGTTGGTATATTCGTTGGACATCATGGAAACAATTACAATAGCCAGGAACAATTTTAGCAAGGCGGCGATATAAGAATTAAAATGCCAGATATACGGGAAATTAAAAATTCCCTGGTCGGCTACGCGAAAGTTAATGGCACCTAAGTTAAATTCTATAGATGCTATTAAAGCAATAAATGTTATTAAAATAAAATAGGTGAGAACCAGTATTTTTGCCGAGCGGCTATATCGTAATTTATGATATTCTATCTCTAAAAGTCGTAACATTATGCAGATGGAGTTTGATTGGTTAATTCAAGGAATTGTTCTTCCAGGCTTTCTTTTCGTTTTACCAGGTAGGAAAGTGAAAGTCCTTTTTCAAATAGATATTCGTTAATAGTTTCAGCATCCATAGGCTCTTTAAGAATCGCCGTTACCACATTTTTTTTTGCTGATACATTTTCTATTCCCGGGTGGGCAATAAGTAACTCTTGCAATAACTGCATATTTTTAGCCTGTAGTTCAAAGAAACCATGACTGGCATTTATAGCATCTACAGGACCACTATAAAGTTTTTTACCGTTTCTTATAATAACCACGTGAGAACAAACTTTCTCTACTTCATCCAGTAAATGCGAAGCGAGTAAAATGGTAGTTCCTCCGGCTGCGATTTTCCTTATGATTTCTCTAATTTGGTGAATTCCCTGGGGATCTAAGCCATTTGTGGGCTCATCTAAAATAAGAATTTCCGGATCGTTGAGTAGGGCAGAAGCTATAGCTAAACGCTGCTTCATACCTAGAGAAAATGTACTGAATTTGCTGTTTTTTCTATCCAGCAAGTTTACTATTTCCAGCTTCTCTTCAATTTTATCCTTGGGAACATCCTTAATTTTACACACCAGGGCCAGGTTTTGAACCGCTGTCATATAGGGATAGAAGTTGGGATGCTCAATTATAGCTCCCACTTTTTTTAAAGCTTCGTGTGTTTTAATATTGCCACCAAACCAGGCGAATTCACCGGAGGTTTTATTCACCACGTTAAGCACCATCCCAAGTGTGGTAGATTTACCACTTCCGTTAGGGCCTAAAATGCCATATACATTGCCTTTTTTTATGGTGAAAGACAAGTTGTCTACCGCGGTTAATGCACCATATTTTTTAGTAAGGTCTTTGAGACTTAGAATTGTTTCCAAAATTGAAGAAAAGTTTAAAGTATGACGACGAAGTTAGACAATTGTTACATATTTCGCCTTAGAAAGCTTATTTTTGAAGAAAAGCTGATATAATATGGAAGAAAAGCTGATGTCTAAGAAAAAACCATCATTTGCTGTAAATGAGCGGTTAAACCGATATCTGGCCAAACATAACCGAAACACCAAAATCCCTGTTTTTTACGATGATTTATTGCGCTTTTCTGGCTCGGTTGTGGTTTATGATCAGCACGAAGAAGATACTTTTTGGGTGCGTTGTTATTATCCCGATTTTGAACGAGAAGAAATTGATAACAGTCTAAAGCAGGTGTATACCATTATGCACTCTGACGGTAGTGATGATTCGCTGGAATTTTTAACCGTTGATGCTATAGATTATTGCACTTTTGGGAATTCAAAACCTTTCCGTATTAAAGTGCGAAATATCCTAAATGATAGTTTTACTTATTTCTATGTAAAAAAAGCCGATGCTTCCCGAATTTACGGACTCGAGTTTGAACACTTGCTTTCCCCGCACCGAATAAATTTTTTGGTATATAAAGACACATTAATTGAAGAACATATTGCCGGTATTCCCGGAGATGTTTTTATAGAAGATCATTTGCCAGCCTGCGATAATAGGGCGCAAACCCAAATTGCAAAACAGTTTGTGAAATTTAATGAACGTTGTACCGTAAGATTGTTAGGAGATATGCGCTCTTATAATTATGTAGTAATTCCTACTCATGATTTTGACCATGTTGAATATCAAATTAGGGCAATTGACTTTGATCAGCAGTGTTTTGAAGGAAATTTGAAAGTGTATAGGCCCCAATTCTTTAAAGAAAACCTTAAAATGGTGCAGCTGGTACAGGAAAAACTTCAGGAATCCTCTATTGAACAATATAGAAAAGAGGAACGTTCGTTACTTGCCAAAAGGATAATAAACACTCGCCCGCGCTATAAAGAATTACTGCGTTGCATGATAAACGATCATGTATCTACCCAAGCCAATGTAAAAAGTTTAAGAAAAGATCTTTATAAATACACCAACGATATGAAGTTTAAACGGGCCAGTACTATGGGGCAAATCCTAAGGACTGCTTTAGACTTTGTACGCCGTAATTATGAAGATGTGAATATGAAACGTTTGCTGGAAAGTTCTTAAAAGAAGTCAGAGGTCGTGTGAAAAGTACAGTTTCGTCAAGCTGAACTTGTTTCAGCTTCTAACAAGGTTAACAACTTAGATCCTGAAACGAGTTCAGGATGACGGTTTTAAGAATTTTTTATACAACTTTTTTAATGTAAAAACAGTAGAAAAAAGCCACGAATTCACTAATATTATTTGTGTATTCGTGGCTATTATTTTTAGAAGATTACCTTAACTCTTTTCCTCCTTATTAAAATAAACCAGGTAATAATACATTTGCTTTTCTTCATCCCAGCCTTTCTCCACAAACTTATCTGCAGATTCTGCATTTACAAAATCCATTTTAATTTGGATGTGCGTATCAAGGTTTATAACACTTTTAATTTTCTTACGGGCATCTGTAACCGCTTTGTTAGCAATTGGGAAATTGGTAAGATCTTCAATTTTATATTTAGGTGCTTTTTCGGTTTTATAATGCTGAAATTCGGGTACCAAATCTGGATTATCTATCACTGAATTCAAGAAATTACTTTCTTCAAAGTCATCGTTTTTAGCGAAGTAATCCATACTACGGTTCATAAACATCACTTCTTCTTTTTTGTCTTCCGCAGGTAAAACTACGTCTTTAGCAAAATTCTTACAGAAGTTTAGGTAACTTTTAGTGTTGTAATTTTCATCTCGCATTACATCAACACCAAGAAAGTTTTCCAGCCAGTATTTAGTGTCGTATTTATTAGAGTCTACGGAGAGGATCTTATAACCTTCAGCGCGGTTTTTATTGAAAATAAGCGCACCTTTATCTAATTTGTTTAAATTGATTCCTTGCTTAACAATCATTTCCAGGATACTGCCATTTTCTTCAAACTGAAGGAAATCGTGTTTTAATTCAGATTTAAAAATACCAATTCCTGAAACTTTTTCATTATCAATTTGAAGGTTTTCGAAATGTACTACGTATACTTCCCCACTTTTAATATGCGGATGGGAAGACTGCTCAAATAACAAAGTAGTAATTTTCTTTGAGGCTTCGTGAATGCTCTCTGGATTATCAAAAACAGCGTTTGCTAAATTGTATAATTCATTGAATTCAATATCAGTATCATGAGAAAATTGGAAATAGTTTTCTTCTTTTTCCCTAAATGGTTTTAGAAAATATTCCTTGATTAAAGGAGTAATTTCATCATTCAATTGATAAGGAGCTGCAGAAAGAAAAATATTTTCATTCCGGCTTTTATTGCCAACCCTGTGAATAGACAGGGATTCAATTTGCGCATTAAAAAGATTGATCATTCAGTATGATATTTAGGTCATTTCCGTCCCGTTAAATATCGGGATAAACTGCGGCGGAAATCTTAGTTTATTAGTAATGTGTGGCGAATTAAATTTAACTTCAATTTGTCATTACGATCCCGGTAATAATCGGGAGAAGCAATCTGTCAGATTTTGGTAATTCAAGTTGGAGATTACTTCACTCCGTTCGCAATGACGATTCTTATTGAAATATGAACGACTTAGATCCTGAAATAAATTCAGGATGATGTTAGTCAAAGATCCTCAAACAAGTTCGGGATAATTGCTTCGCAATTAATTCCAGTTTTCATCAAAAGAAAGGTCGTCGTAATCGTTGGCGTTGTAGCCCTGGTCAAAAATATCATCAGAACCAGCATCACCATCATCTTCCCCTACAAAATCTTTATTTGGAGCTTCATCAGGAATTTGCCCGTGAACAAACATAAGGTTTGGGTAATCCCGCCCATCTTCAATTTCTCCAATTTGGGCTAATTCAATTAGAAAAGTCCACATTTTCAGGAAATCGTATACATAGATAATATTTCTATTATCTTCATTTAAAATAGATTCCAGGCTGGTTTCATTCATTAGTCGAACTTCACCACCCATATCAAATTGGGAAAATTCTTCGCCCTGTTCCCATTTTTCATCACTTAAATAGAACGAAGCCATCTCTGTACCATCAAATCCGAATGATTGTAAAATAGTATTATGAAGATCTTCCAGGGTGTGTTCCTGTAGTATTTCTATATCTCTAAATACATCTTCCTCAGCATCAAGAATTACTCTAAATCGGTAAACCATAATATCAAATTTTTAGCTTTCAAAGTTACATTTTTTAGATGAGAATGAAAGTTATTTGGTAAATCTATGCAGTGTATAGGTCATGGCTGCCAGGAGTAAAAATGCTCCTACCTGGTGTGCCACTCCCAACCAAACCGGTACCTGATAAATCAAGGTAAATATACCGAGGAGAAATTGAAGGACAAGTAAGATTAGCAAGGTGTTTATGGCTTCAGGGTGTCGGTGTTCCAAAGCTAATTTTTTTGATCTGTACCAAATGTAAAGGATTACAGCTACCACTGCATAGGCCATATATCTATGTACAAATTGCACCCCACTTTTACCTTCTATAAAATTCATGATCAATGGTTCTTGCTCAATCCATACGGTTTCATGAATTAATTTACCGTCTGCCATAAGCGGCCAGGAATTGTGTATAAGTCCGGCATCAAGTCCTGCTACAAAAGCTCCCCATACTATTTGAATAATAAGAACAACCATCCCAAATCTTAACAGATTTCGAAAACTTTTGTCAATACTATTTCTATGTGGATAAATTAAATCTAAAGCCACCCAAAGGGTATAAGCAAAAGTTAAAAACGCAGTTACAAGGTGGGCTGCCAACCGGTAATGGCTTACATCTGGCATATCTACCAGGCCACTTTTTACCATATACCAACCTAGAAAACCTTGAAAACCACCTAGAAACAGTAGAATGATAGTTTTTCTGATAGTAGGTTTGGTAAGTTGTTTGGTAATAAGAAAATATAAGAATGGAACGATAAAAACAATACCAATAAATCTACCGAGAACACGGTGAAGCCACTCCCAGAAGTAGATGTCTTTAAACTCTTCTAAGGTGAAATGATAATTTTTCTTTTGATATTCTGGAAACAGCTTATAATGCTCAAAGGTCTCTGTCCATTCTTGCTCATTTAGTGGAGGAATAGTACCCGTTACCAGTTTATAGTCGGATATGGAGAGGCCAGAATGTGTGAGGCGGGTTATTCCCCCAACAATTACCATGATAAAAATAAGAATACATCCCGTAAACAACCAGTAAACTACTTTCTTATTGTCTTTCATCTGAATATAATGTATTTATAAAACCACTTTTATTAGTAAATTTTTTGATAACTAGTCAGTGTAAATTTGAAATATAATTTTAAGTTTAATTAATGTTTTGCATCTCTTATTTATTTAATTTTTAAAACTATCAGCAGCTGTTAACCCGAGTTCTTTTCCTTTTTTCAGCATTAAGTTCCTTGCGGCTTTGTGCTCGTTTGGAATTTCACCTTCCAGGATTGCTTCTTTAATGGTGTCTTTTATAATACCAATTTCGCGGGAGGGTCTAATATTAAAAGTTTCCATAATCTCTTCACCAGTAACAGGAGGCTGAAAATTGCGAACGTGGTCACGTTCTTCAACCTCTTTCATTTTGGTGCGAACCACTTTAAAGTTATTGTGGTACTTTTTATAACGATTTGGGTTTTTAGTGGTGATATCGGCCTCACAAAGCGTCATCAAGTCTTCAATATCTTCACCCGCGTCAAAGATAAGTCGGCGTACCGCAGAGTCGGTCACATCGTTGTCCACAATAGCGATTGGACGCGAACTCATTAAAACCAATTTCTGCACGTATTTCATTTTATCATTAAGCGGAAGGCGAAGGCGTTTAAACAGTTTAAAAACCATTTTTGCGCCCACAAACTCATGTCCATGGAAAGTCCAACCAATCTTCTTATGAAACTTTTTAGTAGGCGCTTTCCCAATATCGTGTAGTAAAGCAGCCCAACGCAGCCAGAGATCATCGGTGTTTTTGGCAATATTATCTACCACTTCTAAAGTGTGCCAAAAATTGTCTTTGTGCTTCTGGCCTTCAATTTCATCTATGCCTTCCAGCGCAGTAAGTTCTGGTAAAATAATATGGAGTAATCCGGTTTTATGTAATAGCGAAAATCCTTTTGAAGGTTTTTCAGCCATCATAATTTTATGTAATTCGTCGGTAATTCTTTCTTTTGAAATAATCTTTATGCGTTTCTTGTTTCTTGTAATGGCATCTAAAGATTCTTTTTCAATCTTAAAATTTAACTGCGTTGCAAATCTAATAGCGCGTAACATCCGCAAGGGATCATCAGAATAGGTGATATCAGGATCTAAAGGAGTTTTGATGAGTTTAGAATTGAGATCTTCAATGCCATTAAAAGGATCTAAAAGATTTCCGAAGTTTTCTTCATTCAAGCCAAGCGCCAGCGCATTTATGGTGAAATCGCGACGATTTTGGTCGTCTTCCAAACTACCGTCTTCCACAATGGGTTTACGACTGTCTTTTTGATAACTTTCTTTACGCGCACCTACAAACTCTATTTCCATATCATAAGCGCGCAGCATTGCCGTGCCATAGTTTTTAAAAATCTGAACCTTTGGTTTATGCGGGAGTATTTGAGCTACTTTTTTTGCAAGTTCAATGCCGCTTCCTACCGCAACAATGTCAATATCTTTTGGCTCTCCCCGCTGTAAAATATGATCACGAACAAAGCCGCCAATAACATAGCTTTCAAGTTTTATTTCTTCTGAGGCCTGGGTGATGACCCTGAATATATTATGGGATAAAGCGCCTTTATAATTCTTCACTATTTTAATTTCTTTTGAAACCTAAGCTTTTAAAACTCGGTTTCATTGCTAAACACATTGAAACTAGAAATTTGGACGTCATCCTGAACTTGTTTCAGGATCTAATTTGATAAATCTAAGATCTTAGAAGCTGAAACAAGTTCAGCTTGACGTAAAAAAGTTTCCGACAAACTCATTAATAAACTTTTCGCTATTATTTCCTAATCACTTTTACCTTACCATCGTTACTTAACTTGATGATGGCGGAAGGATTAGCCGATTTTTTATTTTTTTGCAAATTTACCACATAGTCCACACCTTCTAAAATTTCGGGACTAATTTCAGCGAAGGATCCGGGTGTTTTTTTACCACTAATGTTTGCCGAGGTAGAAACGATTGGTTTCCGAAATCTTTTTGCCAAATCATTGCTGAATTTATCTTTAGAAACTCTAATTGCCAAAGAATTATCATCAGCAATTAAATTTTCTGCTACTCTAATTGGATCGTCATAAATAATTGTTGTTGGTTTTCGAGCAAATTTTAAAATATCGTAAGCTACTTCCGGTACGTCTTCTACAAATTGGTTTAACATTTTATAGTCTGAAACCAGGCAAATCAATGCCTGACTTTCCTTTCGTTTTTTAAGCGCGTACACTTTTTCTACGGCTTCAGCATTGGTGGCGTCACAGCCAATTCCCCAAACAGTATCGGTAGGATAGAGTATAATGCCGCCACGTTTTAGGGTTGCCAGGGCGTTTTGCATTTCGGTTTTAATATCTTCCATAAAGGACGTTTTTGTATTCTAGTAGTGTTTGTTGAGCCATTTGTTTTGTGGTAAAATTTTCTACCAATTTTTTATGGCCATTTTCAGTGAATCGAGAAATTAGCGTTTTGTTTTCCTGCAAAAATAGTAAGAGTTCGGCTAATTTTTCAGCGTCTTTAGCATCAGCTAAAAGCCCATTTTCCATATGGGTCACAATTTCGGGAATTCCGCCCACATTTGTGGATATAACAGGAGTTTTATGATAGAAAGCTTCATAGATCACGTTAGGGACCCCTTCTGAAATTGAGGTATGTAATAAAAAATCTAATTGAGGGATTAAGCTTGATGCATTTTCCTGGAAACCTAAAAAACTAATATGTGATTCTAACTTATTTGAAGTGAGATATTTAAGTAAAGGGGGCGTTTCAGCCGTAAAATGACCAATTTGGACAAAATGAAATTTCAGTTTTTTTTGCTGCTTAACTATTTTTTCAGCGGTTTCAATAAAAGTGGTCAGGTCTTTAGCGGGAATATGATTTCCAATATTTCCAACAAGGATAACATCTTCCTTCAACTCAAGTTTTTCGCGAAGATTAAATTTTGCAGTTAGCTTTTTTTGTTTTTCAATCGAAACTCCGTGATAGATATTTTTTAAACGACCTTCATCTTTAATTTTTTCCGCAGCTATATCTCTGCTTTTTTTAGAAACGCATAGGATACGTTTCAGTTTAGGATGGTTGTATTTATAAAGTGTTTGCTTTCTGTTTTTAATAGGAAAAGAGGTTTTTTTACTAAAAACCATTGGAGGTAAACTATAAAAATTATCGGCTAAAATCACCAGTGATAGAGCTTTAGGATCGTGAATATGAATAAGATCTATGCGCTCTTCTTTGCAGATTTTAATGATTTTTAGACTGTATCTAAGATCAAAATTAAAACTAAGTGGTGCTGTTTTGAAACTTAAGTTGTTGCGCTTTAGTTTCTTATAAAATAGACCATCTTTCACACAAAGAATAAGATTTTTTACTTCTTGAAAATTATTTTTGAACTCTTCAAACAACAGTTCTATTTGGTTTTCACCACCTCCCCAACTTTTTACTGCCGATACATGAAGGATTTTCATTAGGTCTTTCTCTTTATTCGTTGATGCAATGGTTATATTTGCCAATTACTATAAACCTAAGTTTTTGATTAGGCAATCTCTAATGCGATCGCAAAAATACTAATTTAGACTGCGATATTTGGGTATTATACTTGTCTAATTCCACAGGCGGGAATTTTTAATAAGAACTTTAATTTTATAAGTTGATGAAGATATTCATTTCAAAATATCATAAGTTATCTAAGAAGAAAATTGAAGAAATTCTATTGAATTTTAATTCTATAGGCAAATCTTTTTTTGCAGGAAAAAAAAACCGCAGAAATCATATTAAAATAGTTGAAAAAGAGGGCAGGAAATTCAATATTAAATCTTTTAAACAGCCTAATTACATCAATAGGTATGTTTATGTACTTTTTAGAGAATCTAAAGCAGAACGCTCATTTAAATTTGCAGAAAAACTGATTAAAAAGGGGGTAGGAACGCCTAAACCTATCGCTTTCGCAGAAGAGACCAGTAAAGGAGCCCTAACTAAAAGTTTTTATATAAGCGAACATTTGGATTATGACCTTACTTTTAGAGATCTGGATTTAGCTGTACCCGGGCATGAAGATATTTTGCGTGCTTTTACCCGGTTCACCTTTAACCTGCACGAAAACAATATAGAGTTTTTAGATCATAGTCCCGGCAATACTTTGATTTGTCTTAATAATGGCGATTACCAATTCTACCTGGTAGATTTAAATAGAATGAATTTTAAACCGCTTAATTTCACTGAGCGGATGAAGAATTTTGCCCGGCTCACTTCAGATAATGAAAAGATTGAAATTATGGCTGAAGAATACGCTGAACTTATTGGGAGGTCTAAAAATGAGGTGTTTAAGAAAATGTGGTTTTTTGCTCATTCTTTTTTCGTTAATCGCGGAAAAAACCGAAAATTAAAACAGAAATTTAAAAATCTTTTAGGAATTAAATAACTCGATAAGAATTTAAGGTCTTTGTCCTGAGGTTTCTAAATTATTATTTTAGTAGTTGTAATATGATATTTAAGGATTGATATTTCATTGAAAAGGCATCAAGGGCTCTTAGAATCTTTTTGGCAGTATTACCAAAACTTAGAATCAGCTCTTTAAATATGAAAATAAATTATTTCTTTATAAGCGTAGTTATTAATAAAAATTAAAAATGTTTAGCTCAAAAAATTGAGGGAGATTTTAAATTTGAAATAGTCATTTATAATTTACAATAATGTTTCAACACTATATTCTAACACGTTTTAATTTACGAGCAGAAGATTGGACTACTACAAAGAATAAAGAAGCAGTGCTAACCGATGAATGGTTAGAAGAACGCTTTGATTTGTTTGAAAATTATTGTTTTACATCGGTAAAAAACCAAACTAATCAAAACTTCAAATGGTTAGTTTTTTTTGATATTAATACTCCTGAAGTCTATAAGCAGAAAGTTGAAGATTACAAAAGTGATTATGTGAATTTTGTTCCAATTTTTATTGATGGCATGAACAATTTCTTGCCAGAAATTGTAAAAGCTATTAATAATCTGGATTCCCAAAAATATATTATTACCTCAAGGCTAGATAACGACGATTGTATTCATGAGAATTACACAAAGGTTGTACAAAGTTATTTTAACAAACAAGAGCATCAAGCTCTTGATATAATTGATGGGTATACTTTAGAAACCGGGAAGAACACACGAATGGGCGTTTTAAGAAAATTAAACAATCCATTTATTAGCCTTATAGAAAGAAAGGATAATTTTAAGACTGTTTGGTTTCGAAATCGTCATGGCTCCTGGAAATATGAAAAAAACCTGGTTAGAATAAAAAACCAAAGACTCTGGCTAAGTATTATTCATTCTAAGAATAAAGTAAATAAGTTTTGGGGATATGGAAATATAGATCCCAAAAAGATCTATGAATTTAATATTTCTAAAGCAAGAACAACAGAGATTATGGGGGATTTAATGAGTTTTAATTCATGGCGATTATTAAGTTTTAAAAATAGACTGAAGTTATCTATTAAAGAAATTTACAAAAATTTCAAGGCTTTTTTAGGACTTTATAGAAATCTCTGAATCATGTTGAAGAAATAAATTCACTTTTTACTCGATAATCGAGATTGAATGCTCCGAGGCTTGCCTCGAAATCAAATTATATTTTTCAATATTAATGCTTCGTGAGCTTGCTCCGAAGTAGATTACTTCATCATTATAAAAATCTTAGTTCTCACTTAATCGTTTTTCTATCCAATCTAATATATAATCTAATATTTTATGATTAGCCATATCCAGAGTTTGAAAAGTGAGAAAAAGTTTCCTCTGGTTTTTTTCAAACCACTTCAACTTTAAACTAGTCGACGATACGTTTTTATAAGATCGGAAGTATGTTAATTGCGAATAATTGCGGTAATGATAAGTGTTATTTTTAATTTCCAGATGCTCGGATAAGGAAGAGAGCAGAAATTGATTTTGATTTCTAAACCTGTGTTGTACATTCTGTCTAAGTAAAGAATCTTCTTCAAAAAAGTTGGTTAGGGTTGATTTTCTCACACTAACTGGTGTATGAAAACGTCTCACATATTTATCCATCCCGGCCAATTTGGCACTATTTTGTTGTAATTTCTTAAAACTAATTTTATCTTTTTTAATAGGAACATCTAAAAAGTCTAAAATTTCATGATAGGATTTTCGTAATTTTTTATCTTCATTGAAAGCTTGCCATTTACCTCTTATTATTGGCTCTCCATTAATAAAGAAATCATCTACGGAGACTTCTTTCATTACAAAAGTATCATCATTAAAAATAATAAAGTGCTCAGATAAGTTGGGGATTCTATACAACATAGATATAATAGAACACGAGTTGAAGGTGGGTAGATATTCTTCAAATCCCCTAAAAATAATTTCGTGATCTACCAGTTCTAAGTTCATACCTTTCTTTTGAGCTAATGATTTTAGGGAATCAAAAGATTCAGGCGATTGATTATCGGTTACTAAAAAAATATTCCTAATAAAAGGCGCAAACTTTATTATAGATTTAATTGCAATGTCAATCTCTCCAATTGAATTGTATCTTTTAAGATGGTTTTCAGAAGAGAAATTTATTTTGGATTCAGAATGAGCATTTATTTTTTCCTGCCAATTTTTATCGTTTCCATCCACCCAGGTTATAACGGCATCAACTTGAAAATTTTCTCGAGATTCTTTCATTCTTTGTAATTTTAACCCGGTAATTTAGATTGTAATTTGAATTATTTATTGAAAAATAAGGATTATTTTATCTTTTAATAAAACGCTAAATTATAATATTAAAAAAAGTCGTGACAAATTTAATATGTTAAAGTCACTTAATAGCTATTTAATTGTAGGTGGTTTTCGATAAGTTTTTAGAGGATAGAAATTAAGGTTTTTACGAACTTTTAGTTTTCGAATAAAATTTAAGGGTTTAGGTTTTAGATGACTCTTATCTGCGTGGAGGAATTTTATTGAAGCATTTATTAAGCGTTCACTTGATTTACCATCTTTGTATGGATGCATGTTTTTGTTAAATTCCTGTATTTCTTCAAGTAAATTTACATCTGGATCAAGTGCATTTTCTATTGCATTTTCAATTTTATTAACCTGGGTGATATTAAGTAAGTGCTTTCCAGGTTGTGTGTTTCTAAAAGTTACCACCGGTTTTTCCTGAAGCAAAAATTCTGTTACTACCGAAGTGGAATCGGCAAATAATACATCGCTTTCTCTAAAAAGTGGAATCAAATCAGTAGTGTCGTAATAGGCGAGATTTTTACCTTGAATATCTTTAAATTTCTGAACTCGTTCCTTTGGAATTTTTGGGTGTAATACCACTTTAAATTCCCACTTTCCTATTTCAGAAATACGCTTTATTTCATCTATTACATCATCATTATAAGCTAAGCTCAGTTTCTTACTAAAAGTAGAGGAAATTAGGATAGTAGGTTTTTCTCGCGGAATTTCTTCTAACGGAAACAAGGGGTCTAGTTTGGGCCAACCGGTTTCTACCACTTCAAAGTGTTGATATTTTTTCTGTAACTCTTGAAAAGGTTGTGTAGTAAACGGTCCTTGAGTTGAGTAAAGATCAAAAAATCCGCGAATTCTAAAGTGACCCTTTTTGAAATTACGTTTACTGGGCGCGATCCCATGAAAAACCTGTACTTTTAAACCCGGCAGGAAATCGGCTATACTGTTGGTTATGCTTAAAATAATATGAGGGTTATAATCAATGGCCTCTTGAATATCTTTTAAAACAGCTTTATCTTTACTAAATTTTTCTTGAGTGTCTGCTTCATCAGCAAACCATTTTACTTCGTAACCACGCTTTTTAATTTCTTTTTCCAAAGGCTCTCCAATGGGAAATGCATAGGTATAGCTTATGTAAATTAGAAACCGATAATTCATATTTCGAGGTTTTTAAAAAACTCACTTAATTTCAATTTAATGAGTTCAGGATTTAGATTCTGGTATAATGCGGCATTCTTCTGTTTACTAAACTTAGATGGGCAACTTTTAAAAAGAAGAGGCTGAAAGTCTTCCAGATGAATTGAAACATGCTTCTTATCATCTTCATAAATAGCCCAATAGTTCTTTTTTACAATTGGAGAGTGAATTGAAAAAGTAGGTATTTCCAGGGCTTTCATAATATTTGCTGCTCCACCTTCATTTCCAAAATAAAGGTCGCAATTCGCAGCATTCAAAATAAAACCCTTAAGAGAACTTTCATAAATATTCAGGAAAATTTGAGATTGGGTCCCAGGATTACACTGGTTGTAAATATTCTTCGCTTCAGTGTATTGGAAGGGTAAATAATTAAAAAGTATTTGAGCATTTGGGATATGCTTTACTAGTTCGTCTAATAGGCTAGCCATATAATTACCCGGATAAGATTTCATAGTAGAACTGCCTAAGACGCCGCACATAATCATTGGTTGATCTATCCTGATGCCCTGCTTTAAAAGTTTTTTTCTAAAGGTTTCTTTTTCTTCCGAAGAAATATAAATCTTAGGTTTTAGCTCTTTAGGGAACTCTTGATCTAAACCTTTTAAAACCTGCATTCTATTTTCTATGGCAAGTCCGCCCTTGGTTTCAGGTTTTTCTTTGTAAGTAAAGGTTTGTGTATAAAATACTCGGGTATAATTTTTCTGAAAGCCAAGTCTTATTGACGCTCCAGAGTAGCTGGCTATAATACCTGAACTTATTTTAGAGTAAATATCAATTATTACTGAATAAGATTCATTGCGAATAAAACTCAAAAATTTCAAAAATTTTATAGGATTTTTTCCAATCCCCGGAGCATATTCAATAATCTTATCTATAAAAGGATTGTTTTCTACTACTGGTTTTGTATGCGGATAGATTAAATAATGTAATTCAGCATCCGGATATTTTTTCCGAAGGGCTTCAAATAAGATTGAGGATGTGAGCACATCCCCAATCATTTTTTGCTGAATTATAAGTATTTTCATAAAAGCCCCTCCCGGCCTCCCCGAAGGGGAGGAGTCAGGTGTATTCACGTTATCTCTTATTTCTCGAGCTTTTCTCATCAAAAGAATCTTTGAATACCCCCTTCGTGGGTTAGGGGGCTACCTACACCGCTACATTGTATTCACGTAATGCATCGTTAAGGGAGGTCTTTTTGTTGGTAGACTCTTTACGCTTTCCAATAATTAAAGCGCATGGAACATTATATTCTCCGGCTGGGAATTTCTTGGTATAACTTCCTGGAATTACTACCGATCTTGCCGGAACAATTCCCTTCATTTCTTTAGGTTCATCTCCGGTAACATCTATAATTTTTGTAGAGGCGGTAAGCACAACATTGGCACCCAAAACAGCTTCTTTCTCAACTTTAATACCTTCAACCACGATACTTCTTGATCCAAGAAATGCGTTGTCTTCTATAATAACCGGAGAGGCTTGTAGAGGTTCTAAAACCCCGCCAATTCCTACTCCACCACTAAGGTGAACATTTTTACCAATTTGAGCGCAGCTACCTACAGTGGCCCATGTATCAACCATAGTACCTTCGTCTACATAAGCACCAATATTTACATAGCTTGGCATCATAATTACACCACTGGAGATATAAGCTCCGTGTCTTGCAACCGCATTGGGAACCACACGAATTCCTTTTTCTTTATAACCTCTCTTCAAAGGGATTTTATCATGATATTCAAAGATCCCTGCTTCCAAAGTTTCCATTTGCTGGATTGGGAAATAAAGTACTACTCCTTTTTTCACCCATTCATTAACCTTCCAGCCATTCTCGGTAGGTTCAGCAGTTCTTAATTTTCCCGAGTCTAATAGCGAAATAACTTCGCGAATAGCTTTTATGGTTTCTGTATCTTTTAGTAAATCCCGGTTTTCCCAGGCTTCATTGATTTTTGCTTCTAAATGATCCATTGTATTATTCTTGATTTTTAGCAAATATAAGAGCTTAAGGCTAATTTTTGGTTCTAAAGCAATATAAACCTTACCTTTGCGCAAAATTTGAAGATGGCACGAATTATGGCACTTGATTTTGGGACAAAACGCACCGGTATTGCGGTTAGCGATGAGCTTAAAATGATTGCCTCGGGATTAACTACTGTAAAAACCCCGGAGCTTCTGGAGTTTCTTGAAAAATATTTTAAAGAGGAAAAAGTAGAACTGGTGTTGGTAGGGGAGCCTAAACAAAAAGATGATACAGCTTCAGCAGTAGAAGTTTATATACAGCAGTTTTTAAAAATTTTCAGTAAAAAATTTCCTGAAATGCCCTTTAAGAGAGTAGACGAACGTTTTACTTCCAAGATGGCTTTTCAGTCTATGATAGATAGCGGTGTAAAAAAGAAAAAACGTAGGGATAAAGCGCTTATAGATGAAGTTAGTGCTACAATAATCCTGCAGACTTATTTATACGAGTGAGCTTAAAATGTATAATGCCTATTGAATAATTTATAATTTAAGTTGTTTAATTTAATGAAAACTGACTTAATTAATCGTTCCAATGTTTTTGCACATAAATGCGTAAAACTAGCAATAAATCTTCCAAAAAATAAATTAGGAAGCCATATTGAGGGTCAGTTAATTAGATGTAGTACTTCGGTTCCAGCGAATTATAGGGCCGCATGTTTAGGACAATCAAAAAAAGCTTTTATTTCAAAACTAGGAATAGTAATTGAAGAAGCTGATGAATGAATTTTCTGGATAGAATTCGCGAAAGATGAAGATCTGCTAAATGAGAAAGATTCAAAGGAATTGATAATTGAAGCCAAAGAGTTGACATCGATCTTTATCGCGTCTAGAATCACGGCGGTAAGAAACCAGAATTCCGGGAAATGATATTATAAATTATTCATTATAAAATATAAATTCTAAGAAGAATGATTTTACCAATTGTAGCTTATGGAGATCCGGTTTTACGAAAAAAATGTAAAGAAATCCCGGAAGATTACCCAAAACTAGATGAGTTAATAGAAAATATGTGGGAAACCATGTATAATGCTTTTGGAGTTGGTTTAGCTGCGCCACAAATTGGCCGCCCAATTCGGTTGTTTCTTGTAGATTCCAGTCCGTTTGCAGAGGATGAAGAGTTGCAATTACAGGAGCGGGAAGAACTTAAAAAGCTAAAAAGAGTTTTTATTAACCCGACGATTGTAGAGGAAGAAGGAGATGAATGGGCTTTCAACGAAGGCTGTTTAAGTATTCCTGAAATTAGGGAAGACGTTTTTAGAAAACCTAAAATTGTTATAGAATACCAGGACGAAAATTTCAAGGAACATCGGGAGACTTTTACAGGACTGGCAGCCAGGGTTATTCAGCACGAATACGACCATATTGAAGGCATTCTATTTACCGATAAACTATCCAGTTTAAAAAAGCGTTTGCTAAAAGGTAAACTCGCCAGTATTTCAAAAGGGAAAATTAAAATTGAGTATAAAATGCGTTTTCCTGAAATGAAAAAAGGGCGGTAATCACTTTGATAATTAGTTCTGGCAGCTGATATTTGCCAGCCTAAAATCAAAACCCTGGAAATAAGGTTTCGAGGTAAAAGTGGAAAAAAGTATTTTAGAATTTAGTGCTAAGCTTAAGATAACAAAACTCTCTTTGAGGGATTAAAAACATAATATGGGATTAGATAAAATATTAGCGATTTCGGGAAAACCCGGTTTATACGAACTTACCGCGCAAAGCCGTGGCGGATTTATTGTAAAATCAATTCCTGATGGAAAGAAAATGGCGGTAAATATACGTCATAATGTAAGTCTATTAAGCGAGATTGCCATTTATACGTATACCGAAGAAGTTCCGCTTGCGGAAATCTTTGAAAAGATAAAAGAAAAAGAAGATGGAGGAGAAGCGATTAATCACAAATCTAATAAAACTGAATTAGAGAATTATTTTGCCGAAATTCTGCCAGATTATGATGTAGATCGTGTTTATACCAGTGATATGAAAAAAATCTTTCAGTGGTACAACCTACTTATTAAAAACGGTATTACAGATTTCTCTACCGAGGAAGAAACATCGGCAGAAAAGGATAATTCTGGCGAAGAAGAATAGTAAAGCCCTCACCCCCGCCTCTCCCAAAAGGAGAGGAGCTAATTTATTGGCACCGCCAAAGGGTATAATACCGCGGGGCTTGCCTCGAAATTAAAAATTTGTTTCCAATGAATGCCTCGTGGGCTTGCCCCGAGATAGTTTACTATTTTAAACCTCACAGTCTCGAAAATTGTGAGGTTTTTTAATGCCTTAAAATTACGTTTTCTGGGATAATATTAAAGTTGATTTAGTGTTCGTGGCAGAATACCCCTGGGTTTTTTATAATTTTGAGTTCCCCTCTCGGAGCCTGTCCCGAATTTACTTCGGGAGGTTAGGGGGCTTTTAATCCAAAACCCCCAGAAACTTTAATCCAAAGATAAAGGCTCCTTCCCGCTGTCCATCTATATTGGAAACTACATAATCTAATCTTAGCAGTCTGTATTTTCCAAATCCAAGATTATCAATTCCTACCGAATATTCAGAATAAGGTTTGCTGTTTTCGGTATACAGCGCATGGGCACCAATTACAAGGTTATAATTCAACTGATTTAAAAATGGGATCTTTCCCAAAACCCAACCTTTAAAATCGTGTTCGGCGTGAGCTTCAGCATAAGTTTTATTGCTACTCATCGCATAATAGGGTAGGAGGTTGAATCTGGATAAATTGCTAAAGCCATTATTCACCCTGGTTTGGTTACCAATAAAGTGGCGGTAGTCTAGAAAGGCCATATCTTCGACATTTAAAAAAGTTCCCCCATTTAAATTATAACCAAATTCACCTTTGTTGCCTAGTTTAAGCTGTTGTGTAAGCGAGGCTTTAAATTGATCGAAATTATATGCTTCTATACTGGCACCAAAACCTTTCTCGTAGCCTAAATATAACGTTGGATATTTTTCGTTGTTAATATTGAATTTTCCGCTGGGATAGCTCATATATTTTTGCCCGAATCTTATTCTGGTATTAAGATTTAGTTTAAAAATATTGTGCTCCCTGAGAGGGGCATAACCAAAATTCTCAGGTTGTAAGGGATTATTGGAAGTGTATTGCACTCCATCATTAGCAATAATTACCTGGTCAGTTCTGTTGAATAATGGATTTCTGTTTTCAAAACTAAATTCTCCGAAAAAATAGAGTCCGTTAGAAATTTCCTGTTGATAAGCGATTTCCGCAAAAGAACGTTCGTAAAGTTTGAGGTAATTGCGTTCAAAAAAAATAGTAGTAATATCGTTTAATCGTTCCGAAATTGGAGTTCTATCGTTAATTTGTGCGGTTTCAATTCCGCCCGAAATTTTTAAAACCGGTCTACTGGAATTATTAAATTGCTTCTGAAAACCTCCCTTAATCCTAAAGCGCTCATCACTAAAACCATAATTAAGCGTGGAATATAAACGCCAGAATTTCCCGGAGTTCTCGTCTTCAGCATCATTTTGTCTATAAGAAATTGTGGTAGAAGTATTCCAGCCCTGCACGGTATTAAAATGCGTGCCCATTAGTGGAGAACTTATATTAAAATACCTGTCTTTAAAGGAATCCTGCCAGGAATAACCAAAAACTGGAGCGGTTAAGTTGAATTTATTTCGAACCGCATCAATAGAGTCTTTGTAAGGCTTGGAATTTCTTACGGTTTGAATACTGTCCTTTTTTACATAATCCTTAATTTCCTCATCGGTTAACGGCACCGGGCGCAACTTTTGCCAATAGGTTGAATCTTTTTTATTCGCTGCTTCTGCAAAAGACATAATCTCTCTGCCAAAACTGTTTTTATTGAATTCAGGTTCAAAATTGTAATTGCTGTAAACCGCTGTGAAACGCCCATCTCCGGAAATTCCAAACATCGCAAATTGAAAATCTACGGTTTGTGAAATTTGAATGTAAAAACCATTTTCTTCTGAAAACCGGTAATTTTGTTTGAAATCTAAAGTTTCAATTGGCGGCACTTGCACGGCCTGTCCAGTAGTTTGTAGTTCTACGCCAAAAATTTGCCACAGGTCTTCTACAATATAAATATGTCCTGAAAAAACACGGTCTTTTTCCCGCTTCGGACTCACTTTTATCTTGTTGATGAGGTTTCCATTTTTATCGTAGAAAGTTCCATCTAACTTATATTTGTAGTAATTAAAAGCGTATTCGGCAATAGGTGAAACCATTTCGCTATTAATCTCAATGGTGTTTTCGTAAAACGAAAAGTAAGATTCCTGGGCGGAGTTTAAACTGAAACCATTATCGTCACCGCTTACTTTAGAAGCAATTATCTTTTCTTTAAAATCGTCTGGTCTTTTATAAGAAATTTCAGAAATAGTTTCGCTTAAGTAAACGATTCCGCTTCGGGTAGAATCCAGTCCTCCCCCAAGATCGCCAATTTCCTGGCCAAGTATTTTCTCCGGGGCATTTTTAATTCGCCATAATCCACGGGAATAATAATCTGCGGTATAGGCCTCTAATTTTTCAGCATTTCGCTTTCTAAAATCAATGGATTTCCTAATAATGGCGTTTGCCGCATTTTCCCCGGAAGAAATGTTTACTTCATCTAAACTGGTGGTTTCAGGTTTCAGACTTATGTCTAATTGATATGGAAATTCTTCAATAGAAACAGTTTTCTTCTGTGTTTGATAGCCCAAAAATTGAAATACTAGATCGTAGTCTCCAGGTCTATTTATTTTTAATTCGTAAACACCGTTTTCATTAGAAGTGGTTCCGAATTTTCCGCTTTCCGTATAAATATTTACGTAAGGAAGTATCTTATTTTCGGTATCGGTAACTTTCCCGGTAATTTGTGCGGTTAAATTAAATGATGAAAAAATAAGAAAAATGATGAGGAATTTGTGATACATGATGATGAATTGATTTTATTAATGTTTTCTAATAATGCCAAATAAACCAAGTGCCGGTCCAATGGCAAGTAAACTTAAACTGTAAACTGGTTCTATTTGATGCAAATAATTGATTAACTGAAGGCTTACAATAGTAATGGCAAAACCTATTGAATTTACTATGGTGAGTGCTGTTCCTTTAATTTCCGGTGGAGCATTACTGGCAACCAGGGTGGAGAATAGGGGAGAATCTGCTATAACTACAACTCCCCAAAAGCATAAAAAGCTAATAAGAACCGCTGCTGAAGCTTGCAAGAAAATAAAAGGAAAAGCGATGCAGCATATTCCTGATAAGAGTAAAGCTGTAGTCGCAGTTTTTTTAACTCCAAGAACTTCCGAAATATAACCTCCCGCAACACAAGAAAGTCCGCCAATGCCTATGATAATAAATGACCAAAAGGGAACATCAAAATCGCTTGTGGGAAATGAAAGCTTATGAGTAGCCAGGATAATAGGAACAAAAGCCCAGAAAGTATATAGCTCCCACATATGGCCAAAATATCCAAAAGCTACGCTGCGGAGCTTTTTATTGCCGAAGACCCTGAAAACCGCATTGAAATTGAACTTTCCCTTTGCTTTTCTAAAAGGACCATTTGGGACAAAGAGTAAAATTAAAAGTCCGCCCAGAAATGCGAACAAGGAAGTCGCTATAATTACCCAACGCCAGGGAAGATCTTCCATTCCGGTAAAAGTTTTTAAAAAGTGTGGGAAAGCAGTTCCTAAAACTAATGCACCTACCAGGTATCCAAGTGATTTTCCCAGGCCTTTATTATAATAATCGGCGGCGAGTTTCATCCCTACTGGGTATATTCCTGCTAAAGAAAATCCGGTGAGAAAGCGCAGTAGAAGTAAAGTGTTTAAATTATTGTTTTCCAGAACTACTCCCAGGTTAAAGATCGAACCAAAGACAGCAGAAATAAAAAAGAGTTTTGAGGGAGAAAATCTATCAGCCAGGCTTAAAAAAGCAAAAATGAGCGTTCCTAAAATAAAACCAAACTGAACCGCCGAAGTCAAATGCCCTAGCGCTTTTTCATTCAAATTAAAGTTGAGGTAAAGCTCTGGCATTACCGCATTTCCGGCAAACCAAAGCGAGGTACAGCAAAACTGGGAAAAAACAATTATTGGTAAAATTTGTTTTGCCGGCTTCATTCAGGATTTAGTTGTATTCTTTCTTGATCCTGTCCAGTTTTCGTTTACTCTCTCTATCTTTTATTGTTTCCCGTTTATCGTAAAGTTTTTTACCCTTTGCCAGTGCAATTTGCATTTTCGCAAGTCCGCGATCATTAATAAAAACGCGCAGCGGGATAATGGTAAGTCCTGAGTTTCTTACTTCCTTTTCTAATTTTCTCAATTCGCGGCGCTGTAATAATAGCTTACGCTCGCTTTTAGGATTATGATTAAAGTGGGTGGCGTGAGAATATTCTTCAACGTGCATATTAATCACGAAAAGTTCGTTATTCTGAAACTCGCAAAAACTTTCTGCAATAGAGGCTTTTCCCTGCCTAATTGCTTTTATTTCGGTACCGGCCAGTTTAATTCCGGCCACGTATTTATCGAGAATCTCATATTCAAATCTTGCCTTTCGGTTTTTTATATTTATGGTGTTGGTAGTCTTCTTCATAATCAACAAAAATAGGAAGCATTATAGAAACTTTCTCTATGTTTATCAAATTCGTAACAAAATATCCCATTAACTTTCATCAAAATGTAATTATTTGCTGCTAAAGTTCACTAGTATGATATTCTCTTTGTGATCTTGGTCAGCATTTTCTGCTTGTAAACAGGTTTTAATTACCTTTGCTGTCTTTAAATATTTATATTGAAGAAATGAAAAAGTACGTATTAGGACTTATTATTATCTCATTGACTTATGCCTGTAATTCTAAACAGGAAAGTGCACAGCAAATTATTGATAAAGCTATTGCTAAGGCAGGTGGGGAACGCTATAAAAATGCTGAAATTAAGTTTGACTTTAGAAAAGGAAGCTATAGGAGCAAGCGTACAGGCGGAGACTATGAGTTGGAGCGTATTATTCCCGATTCTACCGGAAATCAATATCGGGATATTGTAGATAACAATGGTTTCACAAGATATTATAAAGATACGGTGGTTAAACTTACAGATTCTATGAAAACGGTCTATGCAAATTCGGTGAATTCAGTTCACTACTTTGTACAGTTACCTTTTGGCTTAAACGATGATGCCGTAAATAAGAAATTGATAGGAAAGGATACTATTGATAACAAAGAGTATTACGAGATAGAAGTCACTTTTGATGCGGAAGGCGGCGGGGAAGATCACGAAGATGTGTATATGTATTGGATAGGTACCCAAAGCTATCATGTAGATTATCTCGCTTATAGTTTTGAGGTTAATGATGGAGGATTGCGTTTTAGAAAAGCTTATAACCCACGAACTATAGAAGGAATTCGCTTTGTAGATTATGAAAATTATAAAATCGACGACCTAAGTACTCCATTAAGTAATTTGGATGATCTATATGAAGCCAGGCAATTGGAATTACTGTCTAAAATTGAAACTAAGAATATTCAGGTAGGACTTGTGGAATAAAAAACTTTTAAGAATTCTTAATTGTTAATTCCTCATAATTAACGTGCTGTTTTAAAAGCTTTAACAGCGTCTTACACCTTGTTCCTTATTACTCTTCCTAACTTGTAAATTACAAAAAAAAGTAGAGTTATGAAAGAGAAAGCATTAAAAACTATTAATCCCGCTACGGGAAAAGAATTAGAAACTTACGATTATTTTACAGATCAGGAAGCAAAAAATGCGGTGGAAGAATGTCACGAAGCATTTTTGAAATGGAAACTAAAATCTCCAAAACAGAGAGCTGAAGTAATAAAAGCCATTGGAGAAAAAATAACGGAGCATAAGGACCAATTGGTGAAGTTAATGACTTCTGAAATGGGTAAACTTCTAAAGCAGGGAGAACAGGAAGTTGATCTCTGTGCCGGTATCTGTGAGTGGACTGCCGCAAATGGTCCAGAAAATTTAAAGGATGAAGAACGCGAATTACCAGATGGTGGTCGCGGCATAGTTACTTACTCGCCACTTGGAGTAATCTACGGAATACAACCCTGGAATTTCCCTGCTTACCAGGTTATCCGTTACGCTATTGCCAACCTTATGGCTGGAAACGGAGTCTTGTTGAAACACGCCGAGAGTGTAACTGGTTCTGGTTTGCTAATTGAAAAAATATTTAATGAAGCAGGTTTACCAAAAAATCTTTTTAAGGTTATTTTGATAGATCATGATCAGTCAGATTCTATAATTGAGCATAACCTGGTACGTGGTGTTACCTTAACCGGAAGTCCTGGTGCCGGAAAAATAATAGGTGAAAAAGCAGGTGCTGCTTTAAAGAAAACCGTTCTTGAACTTGGTTCTAATGATGGCTATATGGTGCTGGAAGATGCAGATGTTGATAAAGCCGTAAAATGGTGTGTACAGGGAAGAGTTTATAATAATGGTGAAACCTGTGTTGCTGCCAAACGATTTATTGTAGTAGAAAAAGTATATGAGCAATTCAAGGAAGCTTTTGTTGAAAAAATGAAGAGCTTAAAAGCTGGAGATCCAACAAGCGAAGAAAGTGATTTAGGGCCAATGGCACGAAAGGACTTACGAGAAGAACTTCATGGGCAGGTAGAAGATAGCGTTAAAAAAGGCGCGGCTGTCTTGTGTGGAGGTAATATTCCAGATGGAGATGGTTATTATTACCCTGCTACAGTGCTGGCAAATGTAAAACCGGGACAACCGGCTTACGACGATGAGCTTTTTGGCCCAGTCGCTTCTTTAATTAAAGCCAAAGATGATGAAGATGCAATGCGAATAGCAAACGACAGCCGCTTCGGACTTGGAGGAGGAATTTTCTCTGAAGATGTAGATAAAGCGGTGGAGCTAGCCAAAAAGCATTTTGATACCGGTATGGTGTTTATTAATTCATTTGGGCTGGCACAACCAAATATGCCTTTTGGTGGCGTGAAAAATTCAGGTTACGGCCGTGAACACGGTGGTTTCGGACTTAAAGAATTTGTAAACACTAAAGCGATAAATATCCTTAATGGTTAATTAGGGCGTTGGAATTTTTAAATATAAGAATTCCGAATATAATGGAATTAAGACCGGGGAAATTTTCCCGGTCTTTTTTTATAAATTTGGTGTTATTAATCCAGCTGCAATACTGCGCGCAACTAATTGAATAGTATTTTTAGAATTGGTTTTTTTGAGGATATTTTTTCTATGAGTTCTAACAGTATGTGTTGAAATAAAAAGTCTTTCCCCAATTTCGTCAGCGTTTAAACCTTCCGCTAATAATTTAGTGATTTCTAACTCTCGTTTTGAGAGCAAAGCTGTTATATCAGAAATTTCATTAGGTCTTTGTGGTTCAAATTTCCCATTCACGGTAGCAACATTTAAATAAGATTTCCCACCGCGAATATTTAAAAATGAAACTTCTTCAACACTCTGGTTGGTTAAATGGCTTATATCTGTATGAATGCTAAAAACATGAATAAAACGGCCTTTGGAATCCTGGGAAAGCGGGGTTGCCTGCTGCAACATAACTTTGCGATTACCTTGGTAATCTTTAAGGACATAAGTATAAAGAACCTTATAACTCTGAACTTTTTCGCGAGGGATAAAATCAATAAAAAAATCTCTTATAACCTGTTCCTTTCTCTTTATTTTCTCAATTTCCTCAGGAAGTGCCAAATCTAAAATTTCCTGAAATTTAACACCATTTTCCGATACACTATCTTTATCAATATAATCACACACCGAGTCAGAAATCATTTCAATTTCCAAACTTTGGAAGTTAGCGATATAATAATAAGATTTCCCCGGAGCCATAAAATCTACCATTCTTTTAAATTGAGCAGAATGTTCATATTTTTTCGCATTCTCACCTTCCTGGCTATAAGTTTCTTTCCAGTAATGGGCAATAGAATTAAAGTCCACACTCATAAAAGTTAAATTTCTAACTATTACAATATATAAAAAATACCTCAAAAGCGGTATTGTTTTGTTAATTAGTGATGTATAGCTTTAGTCTATTAATGATTTACTCGATAATCGAGATTAAATGCTCAGAGGCTTGCCTCGAAATCAAATTATATTTTCCAATAATAATGCTCCGTGAGCTTGCTCCGAAGTTGTTTACTAATTTTTTAACGATGAAGAATTTTTTACCATTAATTCTTATAGTTTTCGCTTTAATGATTTCGCCGGCTTCATTTGCCCAGCAAATGCAAACACAAAATGAATTTGAAGATGTAAGACCTTTTCGTATCGGGCTTAAATCTGGTATTCCAAACCTATTAAGTGCAAACTTAGAATATGTGCTCCCTGTTCTAAATAGAAAATTGGCGTTAAGTGCCGATTATTCGAAATTAAATATGGATGGCGAAGATTTTGGGTTTGAAACCGAAGAGGGAACGGAAATCATGGAACAGGAGTTTAAATACTTTGAAGCTGGTATTCATTACTATCTTTTTAAACCGGGGAAAGGTTTATATGCCGGTGTAGCTTATGCAAATTATAGTTTAAACGGAAACCTGCCCAATTATGATGAAAATCAAAATGGCTCTTCCGGAGATGGCTATTTAGATTTCTCCAATAATTCCATGAATATTAAAGTTGGAGCCAAGTGGGGTGGTTTATTTTATTTTAGACCAGAGGTAGGTTACGCTTTTAACCCTTTTCCTTCCAGTTTGCCCATACGTGTTGAATATGAAGATGGTACCACAGAGAATCAAGAGCTAAGTTTGGATGCAGATAGTGGTTTCCTGGATATGATCTACAAAGGATTAATTCTTAATATCGGTATCGGCTTTTCTTTTTAAGCAGGAAAAATTCAAATTATAATTCTGTTTTTTTCTCGCTTGTTTTAATCAAAATATAAAACCTGCGCAGTGCGATTTCCGTTAGGATGAATAGTTACTATAAAGAGACTTCCGTAAACGCTTTCATCTAAATCCTGGTATTTCTTCTTACCTAAAATATAATTTACCCATTCCGGGTTAAGGTTGCTGTGGCCTACTACCAAAACCGTTTTGTTTTTCGTGTTTTCCTGAAAATCCTTGTCGTTGAGTTTTTCAGTATTATAGAATTTTATTTCTTTACTTTGATCTTCGGCAATTGGCTTTGCAGTATTAACGGTGCGTTTATAATCTGAACTATAAATCAGGTCAAAATCCAGATCTTTAAAAGTTTTCACCCAATTTTGTGCACGTTTTATGCCTGCTTCAGTTAACTCTGGATCTTTATTCGCTGCATCAGTAGTATCTTTTTCAGCGTGCCTAATAAAATAATACGTAGTGATTTCTTCTGAAGGATTTTTAGCATTATCCATAATTTCCGAAGGTTCTTTATCTCCAAAATTGCAGGAGGTTAAAAAGATAAGGCTTAATATTAAAAAATAGGTTTTCATACTTATTTGATTTCCAGCTCTAAAAGAATAAATTGCGTGATTTGGTCACTAAAACTACTAAAATTATCGTCTGAAACCAGGATTAAAGATTTTTTCTCATTGGGTAATTCGGGACCAAAAGTCATTCCCTCAATATTATCAATGGTCTCTTTGGTCAGAAATTTTTTCACCGATTTAAAATCGAAAACCAATTTTTTTTCTGCTTTTTGATAGTCAGATTCTCTGAGATTTTTCATTTCTAAAGTATTGGTCGCTTTTGAAGCATCTACATCAAAGATCTTCACCGTGTTCCCGTTGGAGCCGTAACCTGCCGAGTAGGCTCGTTCCAAAACCAGAAATTTATCTTCGGCATATTCAAGAATTTCAGTTACGCCATTTACCGCAAACCAGTTAATGGGAAGTTTTGAAATGCCGTCTAGTTTATAAGTGAATTGACTTTCTGCCAACTGTGATTTTTTGTTGAATTTGGTAATTCTAATAGGAGAGTTGGTAGGATAGATTTTAGGTTTTGGACCATCTTTTTCTAGCGGAAGTTCCATAGCAACCCAATACCCGGTTTTATCAAAACTTTCAGCGATACCTTCAAAAACACCATTATTCCTTGGTTTTTGCGATCCTGAAGCTTTAAAATAATCGGGAATCTTATAGGCTGAAATAAAATTACCTTCAGTAGATATTTTAAAAACAGAAGGATCTTTTGCATTTTGAATAGAGCCTTCAGCAGAAACAATAAAAGCTTTATTTTCAGCATCAAACCGAATGCCTTCCAAATCTGGTGTATGTTTTTTATAAAACTCTTCATTTTTATTCAGCTTAATCACCTCTGTAATTAAAACAGTATCGATAGAACGATTTATTAGTGAAATTTCAGCCTTATAAATTCTTGGGTTGGATGGCTGGTCGCACACCAAAAAATAGTCTCCCTGGTGATAATCTATTCCTGAAAGTCCACCAACCACGGTTCCATCAATTTCAAGGTTTTGAGGAATTACAAAATCGTCTAAATAACGAAGTTTAATAACAGAATTATCAAGCTTTCTAGTGGTGGCACAGCTAAAAAGACTAAGAGAAAGGAGCAATAAAATGAAATTTTTCATCAAAAGATTTTAGGCTTCAAAAATAACAAATCCTTAAGAGAACTATGGGAGTTTCTTGAGAGTTTAGGAGAACATCATATTGTAAATTAGTATTTATAATTAACACCTAAAACCAATTATTATGAATGAAGATCAATTAGAAGGAAAGTGGAAACAAGTAAGAGGTCAGTTTAAACAAAAGTATGGCGAAGTTACCGATGATGATACCACTTATTCTGAAGGAAAGTTTGATGAAATGTTAGGTCGTTTGCAGGAAAAAACCGGTAAGACTAAAGAAGAACTAAAAGACGAAATAGATAAGATGTAATTCTTATTTTTTCAAATGAAAAGGCTGGGTGAATTTTTACCCAGCCTTTTTTTGTTCAATAATTTAAAGAATTATGATGTTTCTACTTGTTTGGTTTCATTTCTAAATACCAACTCGTCATTAAATTCATCTATCAGAATAATACTGTCGGTTTTTATATTTCCGGCGAGAATCTCTTTCGATAATTTATTCAAAACTTCCCGCTGTACAACTCTTTTTACCGGCCTGGCTCCAAACTGCGGATCAAAACCGCGACTGGCAAGGAAATTAATTGCTTCTTCGGTAGCATCAAGAATAATATGTTGTTTTTCTAGCATTTTCTTCACGCCTTTAAGCTGAAGGGAAACAATTTTCCTAATATCTTGTTGGGTTAAAGGACTAAACATAATAATGTCATCTATCCTATTTATAAATTCTGGTCGAACATTTTGTTTCAGCAGAGCTAAAACTTCTGTTTTAGCAGACTCCATTGCGGTATCCAGGTCTTTCATATTCTCATATTTATCCTGAATAATATGGCTTCCCATATTGGAAGTCATAATTATAATGGTGTTTTTAAAATCTGCCAGGCGTCCTTTATTATCGGTTAATCTTCCTTCGTCCAGTACCTGCAATAGAATATTAAAAGTATCTGGGTGCGCTTTTTCAATTTCATCAAGTAATACTACAGAGTAAGGCTTTCTACGAACAGCCTCGGTAAGTTGGCCACCTTCATCATAGCCAACATATCCCGGAGGTGCGCCTACCAAACGACTCACCGAATGTCTTTCCTGGTATTCACTCATATCAATACGGGTCATTGCAGATTCGTCGTCAAATAAGTATTCTGCAAGGGCTTTAGCCAGCTCGGTTTTTCCAACTCCCGTTGTTCCCAGGAATAAGAAAGAGCCAATTGGTCTTTTTTGATCCTGTAAACCGGCCCGACTTCTTCTTACCGCATCACTTACTGCGATTATAGCCTCGTTTTGGCCAACTACGCGTTTGTGTAACTCATCTTCAAGTTTCAATAACTTTTCACGGTCGGTTTGTAGCATTTTGGTTACCGGAATTCCAGTCCATTTGGCTACAACTTCGGCGATATCTTCGTTGGTTACTTCTTCCTGGATCAGGGATTTTTCATTTTGATTTTCGGCAACGGTTTTTTGTAATTCTTCCAGTTTTTCCTGGGCTTCTTTTATTTTTCCATAGCGAATTTCAGCTACTTTTCCGTAATCTCCTTCACGCTCGGCACGTTCAGCTTCTAATTTAAAGTTTTCTATATCAGATTTTAAATTCTGAATATTATCTACTACCCCTTTTTCATTTTGCCAACGCGCATGTAGCTCGTTTCTATCTTCTTTTAAATTAGCCAGTTCTGCCCGAAGTACTTTTAGTTTAGCTTCGTCTTTTTCACGTTTAATGGCTTCAATTTCAATTTCCAACTGCATGATGCGTCTATCTAAAACATCCAGTTCTTCAGGCTTGGAATTGATTTCCATACGTAGTTTGGAAGCAGCTTCATCCATTAAGTCAATGGCTTTATCTGGTAAAAAACGGTTGGTGATATAACGCTGAGATAATTCTACCGCTGCGATAATGGCCTCATCTTTAATTCTAACCTTATGGTGAGTTTCATATTTCTCTTTGATTCCGCGTAAGATAGAAATGGCACTTTCGGTATCAGGTTCGTCTACTACTACTTTTTGAAACCTTCTTTCCAGGGCTTTATCTTTCTCAAAATATTTTTGATATTCATCCAGGGTAGTGGCACCAATCGCACGTAGTTCACCTCGAGCCAAAGCAGGCTTTAGGATGTTGGCCGCATCCATGGCGCCCTGGCCACCGCCGGCACCTACCAGGGTATGAATTTCGTCTATAAAGAGTACGATATTTCCATCGCTGGAGGTCACTTCTTTAATTACAGCTTTAAGACGTTCTTCAAATTCACCTTTATATTTTGCACCGGCAATAAGAGCGCCCATATCCAAGTTGTAAATTATCTTGTCTTTAAGATTATCTGGAATATCACCGGCAATAATCCTATGCGCTAAACCTTCGGCAATTGCGGTTTTACCGGTACCCGGTTCTCCCACTAACATAGGATTGTTTTTGGTTCTTCGGGAAAGGATTTGTAAAATTCTTCTAATTTCCTCGTCCCGACCAATCACAGGATCTAATTTCCCTTCTTCGGCCATTCGGTTTAAATTAATGGCATATTTATCTAAAGCATTATAAGTTTCTTCAGCGCTTTGCGAAGTCACTCGATCGCCTTTTCGCAATTCTTCTATTGCTGCTTTTAACGATTTTTCAGTCGCTCCCTGGTCTTTTAATATTTGAGCCACTTTACTGGAAGATTTAAAAATAGCCAGAATAAGATGTTCAATAGAAACATACTCATCTTTCATTTTTTTAGCAATAGTAGAAGCTTCGTTTACTGCTTTTCCTGCCTCGCGAGAAAGAACAATATCACCGCCGCTAACTTTTGGAAAACTTTGTAGGGTTTTATCCAGAATATCGTTAAAAAGACTTACGTTAATGTTCAATTTTTTCAAAAGAAAAGGGGCGACATTTTCATCTACAATACTTATTGCTTTAAAAATATGCTCATTTTCAATTTGTTGATGTCCCATCTCCTGAGTAAGCTGCTGAGCCTGTTGGATGGCTTCTTGTGATTTTATGGTAAAGTTTTGAAAATTCATAGTCGTTGTTTTTTGAAGAATAAAGCAATTGATATACCATTAAAATATTAAGACAAATTGACCGTTTCTATTCTGAAATTAACGCCAAATTGACACTTAGGTTAAAATTTTGAAAATAATTTTGAATTGAGGAGCAGAATAAATTTATTAAGAATTAATTTTATACGAAAGAAAATTAACTATGGGATTACTGGATAAACTATTTAAAGGTGACGGAGATGAGACGAAGGAAAAGTCGTCTTTTCCCTGGACAGATTTAACCGATAAAGATCAAATAACTATAGCCAAAGAGGAATCTAAAGAGAAGCTTATTGGTATTTTTAAACATTCTACACGCTGCGGAATTAGTAAAATGGTGCTTAGGAATTTTGAAAAGCAGTACGAAGAAGAGGAAAATGTAAAATTATATTTTCTAGACCTGGTAAAACACCGTGAGGTCTCTAACGCTGTTGCTAACGAATTAAGTGTACAACATGAAAGTCCGCAGTTTATTGTTTTAAGTGATGAGAAAGTTGTTCACCACGCTTCCCATCAGGATATTGATGCAGAAAAACTGAAGGAACTTAGCTAGGGCGATAAATTCCTGTTAAAATTCTTTATTGCCTAAATTTGATGGAATCACCTTCGTATCTTTTTAGTAGTAAATAACTAATAATTTATTACGATGACGAAGAAGGAAGATATTAAAAAGCTGGAAAAAAACTGGGAGTCCTTAAATCAAGAGGATAAAGAAAGAGAAAAGAATGAGTTTCGTGATCTAAAACAAAAGGAAGCTGATAAAAAGAACGACTCCAAAGACAAAAAAGCCAAAGAGAAATCTGAAACTTCCGAAAAGGCCAGTGCTCAGGAAGAACGGGAGTTTATGGATCAGACTCAAAAAGAAAAGACAAATAAAAAAAAGTAGAATAAGTTGTGAAGCTTACTTTAATAAGAGGCACTTCATTAAATATATAAAGCTGTTTGAAAAGTTTTATCGCCGTCAAGCTGAATTTATTTCAGCTTCTAACTTGTGATTAATTCCCTCAAGTTATATCCTGAAACATTTTCAGGATGACGTTAAAATAGCTTTTCAAACAGCTTTTTTTAAAATTATATGTAAGATCTATTTTTTCTTAGGTTCAAAAACCGGTAATAATTGGCTGCTTACCTCGCCAAAACCAATTCTACGGCCTTCGCTTTCGCAATAGCCACGCATAATAACTGTATCGTGGTCTTCAATGAACTTACGTTCGCTACCATCTTTAAGTTTAATTGGTTTCTCACCTTTCCAGGACAGCTCTAACATAGAACCATAACTATCTGGTGTTTTTCCTGAAATTGTTCCGGAAGCCATCATGTCTCCAGAATTTACCGGGCAACCGTTAACGGTATGGTGAGCTAATTGCTGACTCATATTCCAGTACATATGCTTGAAATTGGTCTTTGCCAACGGGGTTTCTTCAGAATTTTCAGGTTTTAAGGAAACCTCAAGGTTAATATCAAAGCTTTTCTTCCCGGTGCTTTGTAAATATGGGAATAATTCTACTTCAGGTTTAGGTCCTTCAGTTCTAAAAGGCTCTAGAGCATCTAAAGTAACAATCCATGGGGAGATTGAAGAAGCAAAATTCTTAGCAAGGAATGGTCCTAAAGGCACATATTCCCATACTTGGATATCTCTTGCGCTCCAGTCGTTAAACAATACCATTCCAAAGATATATTCTTCGGCTTCTTCTATTGGGATGGGTTCTCCCAGAGGATTGGCATCTGTAGTAATAAACGCCATTTCTACTTCAAAATCTACTCTTTTTGATGGTCCAAAAACAGGAGTGTCAGAATCTTTTGGTTTGGTTTGTCCTTGTGGCCTGTGAACAGGAATTCCACTCGGGATTATAGAAGAACTTCTTCCGTGATAACCTACAGGAATGTGTAGCCAGTTTGGCAACAATGCGTTGTCTGGGTCACGAAACATAGTTCCAACATTGGTAGCGTGCTCTTTGCTTGAATAGAAATCGGTGTAATCACCAACCTGAACTGGCATTTGCATTTCAATTTCATCAAGAGTAAACAGAACGCGGCTTCTATGCTCCTGGTTGTCTCTTAATTTTTCATTATTTGCGTCAAATATATCGGCGATACGGTTACGAACCAGGCGCCAGGTTTTTTTTCCGTCAGAAATAAAGTCATTAAGTGTATCCTGTAAAAATATATCATCGGTTAACGGAATTCCTTCAAAATACCCCAATTGATGCAAAGCACCAAGATCTATGGCAAAGTCTCCAATACGGGAGCCTATGGTAATTACATCATCCCGGGTTAGGAATACCCCAAAAGGAATATTCTGAATAGGGAAATCGGTGGTTTCCGAGGTTTCCAGCCAGGTTTTTCTATCTGGGTTGTTAGCTGTAATAGGCATGTTTTTATGTTTTTATTAAGAAATCTAATGAATCCAAATATATTATTTTCCTGTTATTAACCGAATGTATTTCTTACTTTTGAGGAATATTTAACGTAAACTTTTGAGATGCAACGAGACACCGAAATATTTAATTTAATTGCGGAAGAAAAAGAACGCCAACTTAATGGGCTTGAGTTAATTGCCAGCGAAAACTTTGTTAGTGACCAGGTTTTGGAAGCAGCAGGCTCTGTTCTTACCAATAAATATGCTGAAGGCTACCCCGGGAAACGCTATTATGGCGGTTGTGAAGTGGTAGATAAAGTAGAACAATTAGCTATAGATCGTTTAAAGGAATTGTTTAATGCCGAATATGCCAATGTGCAGCCTCACTCGGGTTCACAAGCAAATACCGCTGTTTTTCATACTTGTTTGAACCCCGGAGATAAATTTCTGGGATTTGATCTATCCCACGGTGGGCATTTAACACATGGTTCTCCTGTTAATTTCTCCGGAAAATTGTACAATCCCGTATTTTATGGCGTAGATAAAGAAACCGGACTTATAGATTATGATCAGGTTGCGGAAATTGCTGAAAGAGAACAGCCTAAGATGATTATTGCAGGAGCATCTGCATATTCAAGAGAAATAGATTATAAGAGATTTAGAGAGATTGCCGATAGTGTAGGGGCAATTTTGTTAGCAGATATTGCACATCCTGCCGGTTTAATAGCCAAAGGATTAATTAGTGATCCAATGCCTTATTGCCACATTGTAACTTCAACCACTCATAAAACCCTTCGTGGACCCCGTGGCGGAATTATAATGATGGGAAAAGATTTTGATAACCCATTTGGTCAAAAACTTAAGAATGGTAAACTAAAAAAAATGTCTACGCTGCTTAATAGCGGAATTTTTCCCGGAAATCAGGGTGGGCCTTTAGAGCATATAATTGCTGCAAAAGCAATAGCTTTTGGAGAGGCTTTAACCGATGAGTTTTTGCATTACACCGTTCAGGTAAAAAAGAATGCAGCGAAACTGGCTGAAGCTTTTATGGAAAAGGGATATGAAGTTATTTCCGGTGGAACCGATAACCATTGTATGCTTATAGATCTTAGAAATAAAAATGTAAGCGGGAAAGAGGCAGAGGAGGCCTTAACTAAAGCTGAAATAACAGTGAATAAGAACATGGTGCCTTTTGATGATAAATCTCCTTTTGTAACTTCTGGAATTAGAATAGGTACCGCTGCAGTAACAACCCGCGGACTTTTAGAGGCAGATATGCCAAAGATTGTTGACTTTATAGAACGCGTTATTACTAATATTGATAATGATGGCGAACTGGAAGCTGTAAAGCAGGAGGTTAAAACAATGATGCAAGGAAAACCTCTTTTTAAAATGTAAAAAGAATAAAAATTATAGTAAAAAAGCCATTCTTAGGGATGGCTTTTTTTATAACCATAAAATTACCAAACAAATAACAAGAAGGCTTATGGCTGGCAAAGTTTGTTTGAAACTATCTTTAATTTTTAAATGCATTGCTATAGCACCAATCATCATAGCGGCCATTCCAATTGCAGCAGGATCTACCAGGTTTTCAAGCCAAATTCCGGCAATTAACATCAAGCCTAAGGTGATTTTTATAAAACCAATTAAATAGACTGTCTTTTCGGGTAATCCATAGGCTTGAAATTCACCTTTCATATTGGCGGCTTCTCCGCCCCTGTAAATTGTTTTCTTGTTAAATCGTAAAAGCCACACATTAAGAATTCCCAGGCCAACAATTAGCTGAAGAATAATTTTAAAAGTTTCCATAGTTTAAGTTTTTACTAAAGATATAAATGTTTATTGTTTAATTAAAAAGATTAAACAAAATATTGGGAGTGTTTCTTAAACTTTTTATAAGTAAATTATCTCAAAGCAAGCCGCAAGGCATTAAATGGAAATTTTGTATTTACTAGTCGGGGCTTGAAGCATTGGTATCTCAGTTATCGAGAAAAAGGAAATTTTTCTATTGTTGGAACACTCTTTTTAAATCTTCAGATATCCTGGCAGGTTTTTTCTTTTCCTGATCCATAAGTGCCCAGGTTGTTTTCGCTTCTACTAAAACTTTTTCAGATTCTGCATTTTTTATAATTACGTGACGAACAGATTTTACATTAGAGGTTTCGCCTACATAGGTTTGTAATAATATTTTGTCTCCCAGGAAGGCTTGTTGTTTGTAACTTATCTCATGCTTAACAACGATCCAGAAAAATTGCAGATTTTGTTCCTGGCTAGCTCTAGCCTCCCAATGTGCTTTAGCTACATCTTGCACCCATTGCACATACTGCACGTTATTTACATGATTTTGTTCATCTAAATGTTTCTCTTTTACAAGAATGTTTTTCTCAAAAATCTCTGGAATTGGAGCCATTATTTTTCTATTATTTTTACCTCAAAAATTGTATCCCAGTTTTTTCCGGTTACGTAGAGTTTTTTAGTATTAGGATTATAGGCAATCCCATTTAAAACATGATTTTGAGGATCAAGACTTGGAAGGTTTGATAATTGTTCTCGTAAACCTCTAAAATCTATTACGCCTTCTATCGCTCCGTTTTTTGGATTTATAATAGTAACACTGGGAAATTGATAAGTATTGGCATAAATCTTTCCATCAACCCATTCCAGCTCATTGAATTTTGAATAAATTTTAGTGTTGGTAGCCACCTGAATAAAATCCTTTTCTGCAAGCGTTTCTGCATCTAAGATCCAAATCTTTTCGGTACCATCACTTTTATAAAGCTTTTCGCCGTCGTTACATAAACCCCATCCTTCTTTACTTTGGTTATAACCAAAAGTGCCGGTTTGTTTAAAAGTATCCAGGTTGTAGATCAAACCTTCTTTTTCGCGCCAGGTAAGCAGGTACAGTTTATTGTTAAGTATGGTTAGACCTTCGCCAAAATAGCTTTTGTCCAGGTTAATTTTATTTAAAACTTCCCCGGTTTCAAGATTAAGTTTTCTTAAGGAAGAATTTCCATATTGCCCCGTACTTTCATATAAAGTATCCTGATAAAATTCCAACCCCTGCGTATATGACTGGCTATCGTGGGGGTATTTTTTGATTACTTTATAGGTGTAGGCTTTTGGTGCCTGGTTATTATATATTTTAAAGTTATTGCTAATAGTATCGGTTTCTCCTTCAGAAAAAACAATGGCTTCCAGTTTTTGGCGTCCTAATTTTGTGTTTTCTAAAGCAACTGAGAAAGAGGTTTCCTGGATGAGTGTTTCTAGATAGGTATGTTGAAAAAACAGACGAATGGAATCTATTTGGCGATCTTTTAGATTTTCAATAGAGCCTTGAATAGTCTCGCCAAGTTGAAATTCAGTCTTATTTTCATCAGTTTTCAACTTAAAATAAGAAGTTTTTTTATCAGAATTACTTCCGCAGGAAAAAAAAAATAATCCTAATATTAACAGGGACAGCAATTTAAATTTGTTCATTGATCTTTTTCATTAAATACCTTGCTAAAATACTTAATTCACTTTAAAAAATACTTGCGCAAAGTAGGAAAGATTGTATATTTGCAGCGGCAAGTCCCACACAACCAGCTCCTGCTGAATCCCCCAGGGCGGGAACGCAGCAAGGGTAAGCGGTCGTAGCGGTGTGATGTGGGGAGCTTGCCATTTTTTGTTTCTAGAAGGTTCTAAATTTTATCGCATCTTTGCAGCCTATGAAAACAAATGCATCTCCTAAAAAAGTAGTGCTTATAACCGGGGCTTCTTCCGGAATTGGAAAATCTATAGGCGATTATCTATCTAATCATAATTTTAAGGTTTATGGAACTAGCCGAAACCCGGCTAAGATAACTGATCCACCTTTTGCAATGCTTGCTCTAGATGTAACCAGGAAAGAAACTATTTCTGCCGCAGTAGAGCAAATAATCGCTAAAGAGGGTAAACTCGATATACTTATAAATAACGCCGGTGTTGGAATTACTGGCCCTATTGAGGAGACTCCAGATGAGGAGATAGCCAGGGCTTTTGAAACCAATTATTTTGGCCCTATAAAAGTGATAAAAGCGGTTCTTCCGGGTATGAGAGCACAAAACAGCGGGTTAATTATAAATATCACCTCTATTGCCGGTTATATGGGCTTGCCTTTTCGCGGAATTTATTCGGCTTCAAAAGGAGCTTTAGAGCTTACTACTGAAGCTTTTAGAATGGAATTGAAGGATTTTAATATAAAGATGACTAACGTAGCTCCCGGCGATTTTGCTACCAATATTGCGGCCGGTCGTTATCACGCGCCTGTTTTGGAAGATTCGCCATACAAAGAACCTTACGGTAACACCTTAAAGTTAATGAATGAAGATGTAGATGCCGGGAAAGATCCGTTTGTAATGGCTAAAGCGGTACATAAAATTATTCAGGAAAAAGATCCTCGGGGTCATTACAAAGTAGGGGAAGCGCTACAGAAATTTTCCGTTGGTTTAAAGCGAATTTTGCCTGATAAAGTCTATGAAAAAATGCTGCTAAAGCATTATAAATTATAAATTTGCGAATACAACATATTAACAAACAACTATAGATTATGAAATTTTTTATTGATACTGCTAATCTTGATCAAATAAAAGAGGCTCAGGAACTTGGCGTTTTAGATGGGGTGACTACTAATCCCTCGCTTATGGCGAAAGAAGGAATTACCGGGAAAGATAATATTTACAAACATTATAAGAAGATTTGTGATATTGTAGATGGTGATGTGAGTGCTGAGGTGATCTCAACCGACTTTGATGGAATGGTTAAAGAAGGTGAGGAATTGGCAGAATTGCACGAGCAGATTATTGTAAAAGTTCCTATGATTAAAGAAGGAATTAAAGCGATAAAATATTTTAGTGATAATGGGATTAAGACCAATTGTACATTGGTATTTTCTGCAGGACAGGCTTTATTGGCTGCAAAAGCGGGAGCTACTTATGTTTCTCCATTTATAGGTCGTTTAGACGATATTTCTACAGATGGACTAAATCTTATTGCTGAAATTAGATTGATTTATGATAACTATGGTTTTGAAACCGAAATTCTAGCTGCTTCTGTACGCCACACTATGCACGTATTGGAATGCGCAAAATTAGGTGCAGATGTAATGACCGGGCCACTTTCTTCTATTGAAGGGCTCCTAAAGCACCCACTTACAGATATTGGTTTGGAAAAATTCCTTGCCGATTATAAGAAAGGAAATCAATAAGATCTTCTGATTAAGATTTACAAGAAAGGCTATTTGAGGAGTTCTGATCACTTCGCGTCAAGCTGAATTTATTTCAGCTTCTAACACCTTAGATCCTGAAACAAGTTCAGGATGACATTAAATTTAAAGAACTTTTTAAATAGCTTTTTTATTTATTTAAAAACTCCAAAATCTGTCTTTCAAAATTGGGGGTGTTAAGCTGTGCAGATCCGTTAATTATAGTCCCGTCTGTATCCAGGAATATTAGTTTATTAAGATAGTTTTTTAATAAATTGATATTAATATCTGGAGAATTTAATTTGTACTCTCTTTCTTTATTCATGGCATAAGTCCGTACTGTATTTTTCCAGGATTGTTTCGAACCTTCATCAATATTAATTCCTACAAATTCAAGTTCAGGATATTTCTGTCTTAAGTTGTTAATTATAATGTGCTGCCATTTATAATGCTCAGGTGCCTCCAAAGACCAGTGATAAGTAACAATGGGTTTGTTTGAAATATCTTCTAAATTAATTAGTTCGTCTTTTAGATTGATTAAAGGTAACTTGCCTATATTATTCCCGGGCAATAGATTTTTTTGAATCTCTGCAATTTGTTTTAGGTCGGGAAAATTAGCACCATTAAACTCGATGTCTTCAAGAATACCTAAAATACGATCAATCTTTTCGGCATTATCCGAAAATGTAAGTCCTTGAATTGCCAATCGATTTATAAAGATATTTTTTATTTCATCTTTTTCAATCAAAGAATCGGCAAGATTAATTCTATACCGAATATTGGATACCGAATGAAGTTCAAAACATTTAGAATTAGTATCAAGTTCATCCAGGCATCGCTCAATAGAGCGAGTTCTTAGATGGTCTTCAATGAAGTTTAGATATCCATAATATTCTTTGAGCTGGGTATCGTTAAAGTTCAGGTCTTTCCTGTAGCTGTTAAAATCGTCAGGAATTTGTTGGGCTAGTTCATTATAGTATTTTTTTACTAAAAAAGTATAGCGTTCCCGTAGGTGGTAGAAATCGTAGTCTATACTGTTATTGGCAAGTTCCAGAAAAGATTTAGAAAATTGCTCCTTTTCGTTTAAGACCTTTAATTTGTTTTTTCTTGATTCTTTAATAGAATCGGTGATGCCGGCAAATTCAGTTGGATTTATTTTATAATAGGAAAGCATCATATCATTGTTCCTTTCGTTGTTAAGGAACATATCAAGCAAAAAACTACTTTTTGCCGCTCCAGGACCACTAAAATTAAGTGATTCGTCAAATTGCATGGTATTTAACCATACTAAAACGCTATCACCTGGTTCCAGATACATAATCTGGTTTTCGGGTGGATGCTTAAAGCTGTAAATTCCCGGTTCTAAACCTTCCAGCTTTTTCCCAAACTGATTGTTTTGATCTAAAAAAAGCGTGTCAATAGTTTTGTTGTCTTTAGAAAGAACAAAAAAAGGGTTGTAGGGGTTCATAATTTGCCCTCCAATAAAAGTTCCTTCCTGGTCTTTTTTAGAGTCGTTGCAACCAGTAAGCAATGGAAATCCGATAAGAAAAAAAAGTAAATAATATTTCATGCAGATCTTTAAGAACTAGGGACTTCAAATACCGCTAAAACAGCAGCAACCACAAATATAGTTCTAGGGCTTTCTACCGGATGTTAACCAGTAGTTAAAAGAATAATAAAAACGTTAATCTTTAGATAAGTCTTGAATATTGGCTATTTTTGCAAAAATTTTCAAATTATATTTTTATGCTTTCAGTATCAAATCTTTCGGTTCAATTTGGCAAGCGTGTTTTGTTTGATGAAGTGAACACCACTTTTACCCAGGGCAACTGCTATGGAATTATTGGAGCCAATGGCGCCGGAAAATCTACATTCCTTAATATCCTCTCTGGAAAATCTGAGCCAACTTCTGGTAGGGTGAACCTGGAGCCAGGTAAAAGAATGTCTGTACTGGAGCAAAATCACAACTTGTATGACGATACTCCGGTGTTGGAAACTGTAATTCTGGGAAACCAACCTCTTGCCAAGATCAAAAAGGAAATGGATGAAATCTATATGAAAGAAGATTTCAGTGATGCCGATGGCGAACGGGTAGGTGTTCTACAAGTGGAATTTGAGGAAATGAACGGTTGGAATGCCGAAAGTGATGCAGCTTCTTTGCTTTCTAATTTAGGAATAAAAGAGCAATATCACGCCACTTTAATGAAAGACCTGGACGGTACACAAAAAGTTAGGGTGCTTTTAGCCCAGGCACTTTTTGGGAATCCAGATGTGCTAATTATGGATGAGCCTACCAACGATTTGGATTATGAAACCATCTCCTGGTTAGAGCATTTTTTAGCTAATTATGATAACACGGTAATCGTGGTTTCTCACGACCGTCACTTCCTGGATGCTGTTTGTACTCATATTTCTGATATTGACTTCGGAAAAATAAATCATTTCAGTGGTAATTATACCTTCTGGTATGAGTCCTCTCAACTTGCCGCGAGACAACGCGCCCAACAGAATAAAAAATCTGAAGAAAAGAAGAAAGAATTACAGGAGTTTATACAGCGTTTTAGTGCGAACGTAGCCAAATCTAAACAAGCTACTTCTCGTAAAAAAATGATTGATAAACTTAATATTGAAGATATAAAGCCTTCCAGCAGAAGGTATCCCGCAATTATTTTTGAACGAGAACGTGAAGCAGGTGACCAAATTCTGAATATAGAAAACCTGGAAGCTTCAATTGAAGGGGAAACATTATTTAAGAATGTGAATATCAATCTTGCAAAAGGAGATAAAGTTGTGGTTTATTCTCGTGACTCTAGAGCTACCACCGCTTTTTATGAAATTATAAACGGAAATCAGCAGCCTGTAGCGGGAAAATGTTCCTGGGGTGTAACTACTTCGCAGTCTTATCTTCCGCTAGATAATTCGCAGTTTTTTGATAATGATCTTACTTTGGTAGATTGGCTTAGACAATGGGCTAAAACTGATGAGGAAAGAGAAGAAGTATATATTCGCGGATTTTTAGGTAAAATGTTGTTTAGTGGGGAGGAAGCATTAAAAACCTCTAAAGTTCTTTCCGGGGGAGAAAAAGTACGTTGTATGTTAAGCCGAATGATGATGATGAGGGCTAACGTTGTAATGTTAGATGAACCTACAAACCACCTTGACCTGGAATCTATTACCGCTTTTAATAATTCGTTGAAGAATTTTAAAGGAACGGTAATGTTCACCACACATGATCACGAATTTGCGCAAACTGTAGCTAACCGAGTAATTGAGTTAACACCTGGTGGAGCCATAGACCGTTATACTACTTTTGATGAATATATGAGTGATAAAAAGATCAAGGAACAACGCGATAAAATGTATGCTGTAGAGGCTTAAGTCAACTTGATTTATATAAATAAAAAATCCCGCGGATAGCGGGATTTTTTATTTTGTACTACTCTTGATCTAGAAATTATAATTAATAAAAATTGTAAAATTCCTGCCCGGTTCGGTGATTGGTTGACGGGTGAAATCTGCCTGATTATTAAAAGCGAAATTTAAATGATTGTAATAATATTTATCAAAAACATTTAATACTCCCACACCAATATTTAGGTTTTTAATAGCGGTAGTTCCGGCTTTTAAATCCATTAAACTATAACCGGGAGTTTTGGTCTCTCCAAACGATGGAGCAATGTTCCCCTGGTCTGCGGTAATGTTGTAGTAAATCCCGGTCCAGAACTTGGAATTTTCATATTCTACTCGTGATCTGCTCACCAAAGGCGGAGATAGCGGTAACGACTCTCCAAGATCTTCATTTTGAGTGTAAGTGTAAGCCAGGTCTGTGCCCAGTTTAATACCGGACTTAAACACCAATTCTCCCGAGAGTTCAAAACCTGTTTTGTAAGCCTCATCAAGATTTCTAAACACTTTTGGATGCACAGGCGGTTGATTTGGCATATTCTTTCGGGTTAAGCTTTCATCTACTAAACCCACTATATAATTCTCATATATTGAATAAAATGCACTTACGGAGAAATTGAAGTTTTTCAAGGTTCCGGTATAAACTTCTTTTCCGTTGAGGCCTACTTCGAATTGATTATTTACTTCCGATTTTAAATTAGGATTTCCTACATATTCATAAGGGTCTCTTCCAATATTGAAAAATGCAATAAAGCGTTCTTCCATATTTGCAGGCCTGGCACCTCTTCCGTAGGAAAGTTCCAGGGAATAATTCTCTTTTATTAAGTGTTTATAAGCCACAGTTCCACTAAAAAGTTGTTCGTTGTGCTTTCCACTTTCCGGGTATAATTCAGCAAAACTTTCGTCTGGGTCAAGGCTTTCTGAAACAATATGATCTAGCCTCGCTCCAAAATTAAAAATGTTCTTTTTGTTGAGTATAAACCTGGCTTCGGCAAAAACACCATAATCATTTACATAGCTATCCTGCCAAACCTTGTCCTGAAATTCCATAGGCATTGCTAAAGCTTCGCCGGCCATATTCATTTTAACCAGGCGTTCTCTTTGCCCGTCACGGGAGAGATTTGTGACATCTACCCCAGAAAATAGCCGCCACTTTTTGTTTAGCTTCCATTCGGCTTCCAGTTTTCCACCATAAGTGGTAGCTTCTACCATAGAAATTGCTTCCATTCGGTTAAAGGAAGCACGATTGTAATTGTTCATAATATGGTCTACAAAAGAGTAGTAGGCCTTTGCAGTTAAACCTTTAAATTTTTCCGTTTCAGCCCTGTAGTTATAGTCCAGGCTAAAAATACTGCTATTATCTTCATCGGTATCCATCATTAGCCCCGCGTGTTTTACGTCGCGACCAAAGGACTGTCTGAAACCTGCTTTTAATCTATTATTTTCGTTGAAAGAATAGCCTGCTTCCAGGTTATAACCAAGGCTTCGGAAGGAGGAAGGAATGCTTCTGCCATTTCCATCTTCATAATCGCCATAATCTCTTTGGCTGAAATTCCCCGAAAGATCCCATTTGTTTAGATGACCTTCCAGTTGAACCATATTTACCATAGAATTTCCGTTACTCTCGTAACCTGAAGAAACGCTGCCAGAAAATGTATCAGTGGTTAGCATTGTATTATCGGTTACCATATTTATAATCCCACCAGAAGTATTTCCGTATCTAACACTAAAAGGGCCTTTAATGATCTCAATTCTATTAACTTCTTCTGGGTTTACCAGGGTGGTGATAGGGTCCATCCGGCTTGGGCAGGCGTGCATTGCCTTAGTACCACCGTCAAACTGAATGTTTAATTGTTCGTACTGGCTGGCACGCATACTTGGATCCATAGCGTAACTACCTCTTTTGATAAGGGAAAATCCGTTGATATCGCTAAAAAGCTCGCCTGCATTTTTAGGCTGAACAACCTTTTCTCTAAAATTGGTTTTCACCAGGCTTTGTGCTGGGTCTATTTGTGGGTTTCCAAGGAGAAGAATTTCATTAATTCTGAAAGTGAATCTTTCCAGATAGATCACCTTACCCGGTTTTATGTTTGTAATATTTTGTTTTCGGTATTTTAAATGACTGATCTGGAGCGTATCTTCTTCAGAAAAATTTATAAAAACTTCTCCTTTTTTGTTGCTGACTGCTGCTATACTACTGCCTTTAATCTGGATAGTGGCATTCTTAACAGGTTCCATACTAAGTTGGTCTACAAGACTTAATTTAGATTGCGCTTGTAGCAATAGGGTGGATGAAAGGAATAATAATATGCTTAAAATTCTCATTTAATTCTATTTAAAAATTGATATAAGTAGATTGTATCCAAAGGTTTATACCGATGGATTTTTAAGATAATTCTGAAAAAATTAAGCTTTAAAAGAAGGTGGATGGAAAGACTTTGGTAAGTATTGGTAGGTATAGTTATTTAAATAAGCTATTACAGTTTCTTTTTCTTCTGAGAATTGAAAAACTTCCAAAGACTGCATTGGATTAAAAAAGAGAATTACTTGCCGCTGTAGAAAATCAAGATGTGTTGGTTTCTCCTTTGTGGTTGAATCTTTGCTTAATTTGGAGATTTCACACTTTCCGTTACATTCCATTTCCGGTTTGTCCTTATTAACACAAAATAATTCTGTAAAACTTGGATTATCTACCAGGTAGAAGCTTATCATAAAACCACTTTTTATACTGTTAAACAGCATAACTACTGTGAAAAGTAAAATGATAAATGTGCTTCTTTTTTCCATTTAAATACAAAGATAACTGTATTTGTAGGTATGGAATTGTGACTTAAGTCACAATTGGAAAGAATTAAATGTTAAATAAAAAACCCGGTGTTAATACCGGGTTTTTTGGCTAATTAAACTAAATTACGACGATCTAAATTCTTAAAACATTCCGCCGGCATCGGTTTCATTATCGTCTCTTTGTTTTCTTTTTAAAGCTTTGTTTTTACCACCACCAAATCTATATGAGAATCCTACATATACATTTTGTGTTTCGCCTTTAAATCTTCCGGTTTGTGGTAGGGGACGGCCATTGGTAAAGCTGAACTCTTGCGTATCAAAAACGTCATTAAAATTAAGACTAAGCGTAGCTTTGCCGTCCAGGAAAGAATATCGGCCTCCCAAGTTCATAAAATACATGGGGTCCATATCCATTTGTAAATTTTTAGCTTTACTTCTATAGAATCCAAATAATTGAAAGGTCAATTTATCGGTAGCTTTAAAACTATGGTTAGATCTAAAGGTCCAGGCCGTATTATCGGTTTCTAAATATTCAGTACCAACCACACCTTTTAATTGCTGGCTATATAATTCAAAATTTGTATTGGTGCTCCACCAATCGGTAAATTTATAATTGGTGCCAAGCTCTAAACCATAAGCATTATTATCTTCAAAATTATCGAATTGCAGTAGAAGTGAACCTTCTTCGTTAGGATCTTCAATAAAAACCTGGCTGATTTCATCGTTAATATTTCTGAAGAATACTCCTGCAGTTAAACTTCCTTTTTTGGTGAATTTTCTAGTGTAATTAAATTCAAAGGAATTGGTGAATTGTGGATCTAATTCTGGATTTCCGGAAACAGTTAATCTTGGGGTACTTATTTCTCTAATAGGACTTACCTGTCCAAAACCGGGACGATCTACTCTTCGGCTATAGCTTAATTGATAAGAATTTGTTTCACTTGGAGTATAATTCAAAAATCCGCTGGGATAAATATTAAAGTAATCGTCACTAAAAACATTTTCGCCGTTGTAAATTGCATCTACGCTAAAATTTTCCAATCTGGCACCAAGCTGGTAAGACCATTTTTCGAAATTCTGACCGTACGTAGTGTAAAATGAATAAATGTCTCTTTTGTATTGATAAGTAGCAGCGTTAAAGAAAGTGCTGGTAGTGGTGTAACTATTATCGGTATCTGAAAGTCTGGCTTCAGCGCCTACTTCAAGTTTAGTATTTTCTGAAAGAGGATTTTCATAATCTACGTTTGCAATTATATTTTCCCTGCTTCCATTCACATGATCACGGTAATCTGTGAAAGCTTCAGTAGCCCCTTCAAAGTTAAAGATTGAATTTTCATCTTCATCAAAGCTGTTATAATCTACCTCGAAAAGAATTTTATGTCCTTCTTTTTCAAATTTTCGATCGTAAGCAAAATTGTAGGTGCTGTTAATATTATTGAAATTGGCATCAAGGTTTTGCGTTAGATTCAATTCTGGATTGGTCGGATAAATTATTCTTAGTGCGCCCAAAGGTCCGCCATCATAATGATTCTGGTTGGTGTAAAATGAGAATGTATTCTTGTCGTTAAGATAGAAATCTACGCCAACTTTATATAAATAAGATTCTCTTCTGTTTGTGATATCAAAAGCCTGGCGGTAATTATCTTCTGTAAAATTTATTCTTCCCATGTTTTTTCGGTCTCCAAATTGGGCACCAAAATTTCCGTAGAAATTCAATTTTCCTTTTCTATAATTCATATCCAGAGAGCCGTTATAACGAGTGTTTTCACCAATGGTAACACCTGTGTTTAGATTGCCGTTGAAACCATCCTTAGCATTTTTATGAAGTACAATATTGATAATCCCGCTCATTCCTTCCGGGTTATATTTAGCTGAAGGATTTGTGATCAATTCAATCGTTTTGATAGAAGTAGATGGAATTTGTTTTAATAGCTGCGCCGGATCCATATTAGTGGGTTTGCCATCTATAAGTATACGCACATTAGAGTTTCCACGAAGTGCAATATTACCATTCTGGTCTACATTAACCGAAGGCACATTGTTCATTATTTCCGAAGCACTAGCGCCGGTAGTAGTAAGGTCTTTCCCAACATTTATCACTTTGCGGTCAATTCTTTGTTCTATGGTAGTGCGTTCTGCAACTACCGTAACACCCTCAAGCATAGCTACATCTGGTTCTAACTCGATGCTGCCAAAGTTGTATGTTTTATGATCTTTGGTGATTTCAATTTCTTTTGAAAAAGGTTTGTAGCCCATAAACTGGACTTTAAAGGTGTAAGTGCCATTAGGGATTTTATCTATACTGAAAGTACCGTCGGCAGCCGTGGTATTTCCTGAAACCAGGATGCCCTTCATATCGATAATGCTAATGGTGGCATACGGAATAGGTTCATCCAGGTCGCCATCCATTACTGAACCCGAAATTTTACCTACAGGTTCATTGGCCATTGCAGTAAAACTGCTTATACATAATGCTAAAATTAAAAATAACTGTTTCATTTTTTGACTGATTTTGATGATTAGTTTGCTTAAAATAATTCCTTGTAATACACATTAGCTAGACGTGTTTTTAAATAAATTCACAATTTTGATGAATAGAATTTATTGATGATAATTGATGATTGACCCCGTTAATATGTTATATCATATACTTTGCATAACATAATAGAAAAACATCAGCTTTTGCAATTTTCGATCTTTGTCCTACTATAAAGACGAGCAGAAAAATGAAATGTTACAGTATTTTCAAAAGAATTTTAAAAAAGCCATCTGAGAGTTTTAAAAAATGAGTCTCCTAGCAGGGTCTAAGCTATTATTAATTAAAAACAGCTTAGAAGTTGAAACTAGTTCAGCTTGACCACAACTCCCAGACAGCCTATAGATAAGTCGCCGGATTACTAACCATCACCTCTATATTCCAGCAAGTTTATCTACACAAAAGACTCTTTCAAAGTATATTTGTTACACTTAGGCCTAAATCTTAGCTTTGTGATATGGAGAAGAAAACCTTAGTTCTTGGAGCCTCATTAAATTCAGCGCGATATTCAAATATTGCCATAAAAAGATTAGTCCGGTATAATCAGCCTACCGTAGCTATTGGATTGCGTAAAGGAGAAGTGGAAGGAGTAAAAATTGAAACCGAGAAAATTCCGTTTCAGGATATAGATACCGTAACACTTTATCTTGGCCCGCCTCGACAGGGAGAATACTACGATTATATTGTTTCTTTAAATCCACAGCGGGTAATCTTTAATCCGGGAACCGAAAATCCTGAATTTTACGAAATACTTAGAAAAAATAATATTGAAATTGAAGTAGCCTGTACCTTAATTATGCTTGGAACGAATCAATATTAATCCCAGTAGGGTTAGAAAACCATTTAGAATTAAAATAAAGAAGCCAAACTCAAAGCCAAACCACACCAGGCTGTTTATACTAATTATATAAGATAGGATTGGTGCCAAAATAGCTACTATAGGAACTAGTTTATCTTTTATCTTAATATTGGTGAACAAGCCAAGCGTGTAAAGTCCAAGCAAGGGCCCATAGGTATAGCCGGCAAATTCAAACAATTTATTGATCACACTTTTATCGGCTATCGCATATTTGAAAATCAGCATTACTGCAATAAATAAAATGGAAATAGTAATGTGAATTTGCTTTCTGATTTTCATTTGTCTAGCCTCTTCATAGCGTTTTTCAATATTTAGAATATCAATACTAAAAGAAGTGGTAAGCGCGGTTAAAGTACCATCGGCACTAGAATACGCGGCAGCGATAAGTCCCAGGATAAAAAGAATAGCTACGCCAATTCCCAATTCGCCCCCGGTTGCAATAGCAGGAAAAAGTTCATCTTTAATGGCATCAATTCCGCTTAGATCGGCGTATTGCGTGAGTAGAACCCCCAAAATAAGAAACATCATATTTACCACGGTAAGTACAATGGTAAACGAAAACATATTTTTTTGAGCTTCTTTCAGGTTTCGGCAGGTTAGGTTTTTCTGCATCATATCCTGGTCTAGCCCTGTCATAACAATGGCAATAAAAGCACCGCTTAAAAATTGTTTTACAAAGTGGTCACTACTTTTCCAATCTTCAAAGAAGAAAATTTTTGTTAGTCCGCTTTCAGATAAATGATTTATCATTCCACCGGCCGTGATTCCTAATTCATCTGAAACCACAATTAAAGTCACGCCAAGCGATAACAGCATAAAAAATGTTTGTAGGGTATCTGTCCAGACTACGGTTTTAATTCCGCTTCTAAAAGTGTATAACCATATAAGAAATATAGTTGCCGAAACGGTAACGTAATAAGGAACTCCCAATTCATCAAAAAGAATAAGCTGAAGCACGTTTGCTACTAAAAACAGCCTAAAACTGGAGCCAACAATCCTGGAAAGCAAGAAAAATGAAGCCCCGGTTTTATAGGAATATTTTCCGAAGCGGGATTCAAGGTAAGAATAAATAGAAGTAAGGTTTAACCTGTAATAAAGTGGCAGTAAAATAAGTCCGATTACCGCATAGCCTACGGTATAACCCAGAACGACCTGAAAATAGCTGAAACTATCTGTCGCTACCGTACCCGGTAGAGAGATAAAAGTAACCCCACTAAGCGAGGCACCAATCATTCCAAAGGCTACAATATACCAGGGTGACTCCCGATTGGCACGAAAAAATTCGGCATTACTACCGGCCTTGCTAGAAAAGAAAGAAACTAAAAATAAAAGTCCGAAATAGGCGGCGATTAAAATTAAAATCTGGTAAGGCTGCATAGTGATGATTTTGTGAATTGGCGAATTTACAAATTAAGCTTAAACTTTAGCCTTCTTCTTCAAAATGAACAATCAATAAGCTCGGAGAAAGCTTAATAGGTAGTTAGTGGTAAATTATTTTATCAATTAAAATTAGCGGAATTATTTAAATCTCGATTATCGAGTAAAAATCATAAATTCGCACTATGGATTTTTCTTCAAAACTTTTGGAACAAGCTGTAGATGAAATGTCTCAGCTTCCGGGAATTGGTAAGCGTACCGCTTTAAGGCTGATATTGCATATGCTTAAGCAGCCAGAATCGCAAACTAAACAACTGGCAGACGCACTTACCAAACTAAGAACCGAAATAAAACTTTGTAAAAACTGCTACAATATTAGCGATACAGATTTGTGTGCTATTTGCGCTAATCCTTCCAGAAATTCAGAAATTGTATGCGTGGTAGAGGATATTCGCGATGTAATGGCTATTGAAAATACCGATCAATACCGCGGGCATTATCACGTTCTTGGCGGAAAAATAAGTCCTATGGACGGCATTGGCCCTTCGCAGCTTAGCATTAAACCTTTAATTGAAAAAGTGCAGGCAGGCAAAGTAGAGGAGATTATTTTTGCACTGAGCAGCACGTTGGAAGGCGATACCACTAATTTTTATATTTACAGGCAATTGGAAGGTACTGGTATTAAAACTTCAACAATAGCACGAGGAATTTCGGTAGGAGACGAACTGGAGTATGCCGATGAGGTGACTTTGGGAAGAAGTATTACCAATAGGGTTCCGTTTGAGAATTCTACTAAAAATTGATATCTTTAAGTGAGCTTCGCGCTAAAAAATAAACAGATGGAAATTTCAGCAATTAAAAAAGCGATTATTGAAAAATTGCAGGGACTTAATGAAGCTCAATTACTTCAAGTTCAGGAGGTAATTGAAAATTTTCATCACCAAGAAAATATTGAGGAACCGCAAACCGATTATCATCTTGATGAGTGGGATTTAATGCCTGATTGGCAAAAGAAAAGAATTGAAAATGCTGAAAAAAGTTTAGGTAATGCAGCAGGAGTTCCTCATAAAGAAGTTGCAAGAAGAGTAAAAGATAAATATGGCTTCTAAAAGGGAAGTTATTTGGGCTGCTTCAGCCATAAAAGACTTAGACAATATTCTTGATTATCTTGAAAATAATTGGAGCAAAACAGTTAGTGAAAATTTCTTTAATACCTTAGACCATTCGGTAGAGCTAATTAAGATAAATCCTTATCAGTTTCCTGCACTCTCAAAAGAAAAAAGGTTTTATAAATGTGTGGTAACAAAGCATAATTCTATTTTTTATAGTGTTCCGAATGAAACTCTTATTAGGATTCTCCATGTTTTTGATACACGACAGGATCCCCGAAAACTTCCACTTAATCAATAATATTTCTACTGAAAAATTTAGTTTCAGCTAATGAAATTGTAATTTTACCCAAAAGCGGATTTTATTTTTACTAGATGAAATACATAGTGAAAATTTAATTTATTGATTTTTTAATACTTTTAAACTTGAATTTTCATTAAATTCGCAAACATAAACCTTAAAATAAGCTTTCAATTATAGATATGGCAAAGTTTGAACTTAAGCTACCAAAAATGGGCGAAAGTGTCGCCGAAGCAACAATTACCAACTGGCTAAAAGAAGTTGGAGATACCATTGAGGCCGACGAACCGGTACTGGAAATCGCTACCGATAAAGTAGATAGCGAGGTGCCCAGCGAAGTAGAAGGAAAATTGGTAGAGAAACTTTTTAAAGCCGATGATGTAGTGCAGGTAGGCCAAACCATAGCTATTATTGAAACCGAAGGTGAAATTCCTGCCGGTAGCGATGATGAATTAGACCTTGATCTTGACGATGAAAGCGAAGAAGAGGAATATGCCGCAGAAGTTGCCGAAAGTGTAGAGAATGCAAAAGATACTGCAGGAAGCAAAGATTTTTCTGATGCGTCCAGGTTTTACTCTCCACTGGTAAAGAATATAGCGAAAGAAGAAGGGATAGACCTTGACGAGTTAGAAGAAGTAGAAGGTACCGGTAAAGATAATCGGGTAACTAAAGATGATATTTTAGCTTACGTAGAAAATCGTGAGAAAGGAACTTCTGCTAAGCAAAAGCCTAAGGCAAAACAAGCACCTTCTGCAGACACCGGTAAAATGGCCAGCGCCAAAGCCGAGTCTGAAAAAGTGGTCCCTTCAGGAGAAGATGAGATTATAGAGATGAGCCGTATGGGTAAAATGATCGCACACCATATGGTAGATAGCGCTCAAACTTCAGCTCACGTTCAATCTTTTATCGAGGTAGATGTTACCAATATCTGGAACTGGAGAAATAAGCACAAAAACGATTTTCAGAAGAAAGAGGGAGAAAAACTTACGTTTACTCCAATCTTTATGGAAGCTGTTGCGAAGGCAATTCGCGATTTCCCAATGATCAATATCTCGGTAGATGGCGATAAGATTATCAAGAAGAAAAACATAAATCTTGGAATGGCAGCAGCCCTTCCAGATGGAAACCTAATAGTGCCGGTAATTAGAAATGCTGATCAGCTTAACCTTGTTGGCCTTGCTAAAAAGGTGAATGATCTTGCAAACCGTGCCCGCCAGAATAAATTGAAGCCAGACGATATTCAGGGTGGAACTTACACCGTAACCAACGTAGGAACTTTTGGCAGTATTATGGGGACTCCTATAATTAATCAGCCGCAAGTTGCAATTCTAGCCCTGGGCGCCATTAGAAAAGTACCAGCTGTAATAGAAACGCCAGACGGTGATTTTATAGGTATTCGTTACAAGATGTTCTTGTCGCATAGTTACGATCATAGAGTGGTGAATGGAGCGCTTGGCGGTCAATTCGTGCAACGTGTAGCGCAATACCTTGAGGGTTTTGATAAAGACCGTGAGATATAAGTTCACAGCTAGATATCGTGTAATTTGCTGGGGAAATCATAATACCATCATTCTGAACTTGTTTCAATATCTAAGATGTTGCTAATTCGAACATGTTAGAAGCTGAAACAAGTTCAGCTTGACGATTTTTTTTGTTTTCCTTCGTTCAAAGATTTTTTACGTAATTATTCAAAAGGCTTAAGGCAGGTTGCTCTTCTGGGTTTTGTTTGTTTTCAAAAAGCTGGGCTGTTTCTAGGTCTTTATAACCGAGAATTTCAAAAGCTTCATCTTTTTGTAGCTTTTTAAAGGCCATAGACCAGTCAGAAAAAGCTCTTTCCTTGCTATAACCAGAATCCAGTTCTATTATGCTTTGGTGGCGTTTATCTTTAGCTATTTTACTATATAACCAATCAACATTTTCCTGTTCTCCTTCAAGATATTGAATGAAAATACCTTGAAAATAGATTAACATTCCTGTCACTCCAATCCTGGTATTGTTATTTCTGGATTTTTGAAGTAAATTCTTTAAATCCTTATCGGAGATCACATGACTTTGTCTACTAACGTAAGCCAGATATTTTAACATCCTGAATATTTTTGATAAATTCAAAGATAAAAAATGTAATTCATTTTATTGTATATCCGTATAGTGTCCTAATTATAAAATTTAGCTTTATATATCACGTCGAGCGCAGTCGAGACGTTTTTGTTAGACCTTTCGACTGCGCTCAAGGTGAGAAAAACAAGCTTAGGATTATTTACGGACAATCATATTCATTTTTAATCAAAAGAGATTAAATTGGAAGTTTCTAGAAAAGTAAAGCCCATAAATTATAGTATCTTTATCCCCAAAATCAAGCTCCTTCTATGGAATTAAACCTAACCAAACCCATTTGTTTTTTTGATCTGGAAACTACCGGAACAAATGTAGCTAAAGACCGTATTGTAGAAATTGCCATCCTTAAAGTTTTTCCTAATGGAAATAAGGAAAGTAAAACCTGGCTGGTAAATCCAGAAATGAAAATTCCTAAAGAGGTGATCGCCATTCATGGAATTTCAGATGAAAAAGTAGCCAATGAACCAACTTTTAAAGAACTTGCTTCCCATATTCACGATATGATAAAGGGCTGCGATCTTGGAGGGTATAATTCCAATCGTTTTGATATTCCCTTGTTAGTTGAAGAGCTTTTGCGTGCCGGCGTAGATTTTGAAATGAAAAACGTGGTGGCAGTAGATGTACAGACCATTTTTCATAAAAAAGAACAAAGAACCTTAGCGGCGGCTTACCAGTTTTACTGTGGAAAAGATCTAATAGACGCGCATAGTGCTGAGGCAGATACCACAGCTACTTACGAGGTACTCAAATCGCAGTTAGACCGTTATGAAGATTTGCAAAATGATATGAAATACCTGGCTGATTATTCTTCCAGGAAACGTTTTGCTGATTTTGCTGGCTTTATTGCTTTTGATAAAAAAGGGGCAGAAGTTTTTGCTTTCGGGAAATTTAAGGGTAAAAATGTAGAAAAGGTATTGGAAGATGAACCCGGTTATTACGGTTGGATCCAAAATGCAGATTTTCCGCTATACACCAAAAAAGTGCTTACAGCCATAAAGCTAAGAAAGTTGAACAATAAATTGTCTTAATTTAGAAATAAAGCAAAGCCTTATCCTATTGTTTTTATTGTGCTGTAAGTTTTTTGCAGCTTAGGAAGACTTAGTGATGGCTTAGGTTTTAGATGCTGTTTTCACAAGTCTTATTCTGTGTGTATTATTTAAGAGAGGAACATAGATTATTAAGCTCAAATTCAATTATAGAAAGAACACATAAGAGGTTGAAATTAGCTTAATTGATTAATTATTGAAGCATGAAGATAATTTGTATAGGAAGAAATTATGCCGATCATATTTCTGAGTTAGAGAATGAAAAGCCCAAAGAGCCGGTAATTTTCCTAAAACCTGATACTTCCATTTTATTGAAAAAACAGCCTTTTTTTATTCCAGATTTTTCAGAAGATGTACATTATGAGGTAGAAGTTTTGGTAAAGATCAAAAAGGTAGGAAAACATATTCAGGAGAAATTTGCACATAAATATTATGACGAAATTGGCCTTGGGATAGATTTCACCGCCAGAGATCTTCAGCAAAAATTAAAAGAAAAAGGTTTGCCCTGGGAAAAAGCTAAAGCATTTGATGGAGCAGCCGTTGTAGGTGAAAAATGGTTGCCCAAAGATTCGATAGCCGATATAAATATGCTTAACTTTAGGTTAGAAAAGAACGGAGAAACCGTTCAAAAAGGCAATACCGGGTTAATGCTTTGGAAAATAGACGAACTAATTGCTTATGTATCCCAGTTTTTTACTTTAAAAATAGGGGACATTATATTTACGGGAACACCAGCCGGAGTTGGTAAGGTTTCTGTAGAAGACAAATTAACCGGATTTATAGAAGAAGATCAAATTTTTTCAATTCAAACAAAATAGCGATATGAGCAACTACAATTTAAGTGAAGTTAAAGAAATGGCAGATGGTGATGAGGATTTCATGAGAGTGGTGGTACAGACTTTTTTAGAGGAAATCCCACCAGATGTAGAAGCGATGAACGATGCGATTTCTAACGATAACCCAACGCTGGCCTATCAATATGCCCATAAAATGAAACCAAATTTGCAACTTTTTGGCTTAGAACTTATGGAAGAGATAAAGGTGATAGAATCCTGGGCTAAAGCCGGAAAGAAAAAAGACGATGTACCCCAGGCTGCAAGTAAAATCACAAAAAAGGTAAATGTTGCAAGTATTGCCCTTACAAGAGATTTTGAGCTGGAATGAAGGCAGAAATAATTACCATTGGAGATGAAATTCTTATAGGGCAGATAATAGATACCAATTCAGCTTTTATCGCGAAAGAGCTTAATAAAATTGGGATTTCGGTAAAGCAAATCTCTACTGTAGAAGACGAAAAAAGCCATATTCTGGACGCTTTAAGCGAAGCCAGGAATCGAGCCGATATCATAATTATTACCGGCGGATTAGGTCCTACCAAAGATGATATTACCAAAGATTGTTTATGTGATTTTTTTGAGGACAAACTCGTGAAGAACGAGGAGGTGCTTAAACATATAGAATTCCTTTTTGAGAAATATATAGACACTCCAATTTCCGATTTAAATAGAAAACAAGCCTTATTGCCTTCTAAAGCTTTAGCCTTGATGAATAAATTCGGGACAGCACCCGGAATGTGGTTTGAAAGTGAAGGCAGGGCTTATGTGTCTCTGCCCGGAGTTCCGTTTGAAATGAAAGCGCTAATCCAGGACGAGGTAGTTCCCAGGCTTCAGCAGAACTTTAAAAGACCGGTTATTTTGCATAAAACCGTATTAACCTACGGAATGGGGGAGAGCGCTATTGCTGAAAAAATTGAAAACTGGGAAGATGGTTTGCCGTCTTATATTAAGCTTGCCTACCTGCCAAATTTAGGGCGCGTGAGATTGCGTTTAACTGCTAAAGGCGATAGTGAAGAACATCTTAAAAATAGTGTAGAAAGTCTTATTAGTGATCTTCACAGCATTATTGGGGATATTATTTTGGGTTACGAAGATGACGAGCCTGTAGAAATTCAAATTTCCAGATTACTTTTAAAGAATAAAGCGACTATAGCTACCGCCGAAAGTTGTACAGGTGGGAAACTTGCCAGTTTATTTGCCACTCCCCCGGGAGCTTCTAATTATTACAAAGGGAGTGTGGTGAGTTATGCCACCAGTTCTAAAGAAGATGTGCTTAAAATAGATAAGAAGTTAATAGAAAAACATTCTGTAGTAAGTGAGGAAGTGGCAATCGCGATGGCTAAAAATGTGAGAGATCTTTTTAAAACCGATTATGCTATTTCCACAACAGGAAATGCGGGGCCAACCAAAGGAGATAGTGATGTAGAGATTGGTACGGTGTTTATAGGTATTGCAACCCCAAATACGGTTTATGCTAAAAAATTTATTTTTGGGAACCATCGTGACAAAGTGGTTGGTAAAGCGGTAAATAAAAGTATTGAATTGATTAGGGAAGAATTATTTTCGGCAGGTTAAAACACACCTGTAATGTGTGTGTTTTTGGTAGAAAAGTTTTAAATTTTCCTTTTAGAAAGATTGAAATTCAGAAGTTTAAATGTTTTAGCAAGCTAAAGTACCAAAAATTGAAACTAATAAATAATTGGGGATCCTTTTAAAAGGAGGTAAACAGCGAGTTTTATACTAAAAAATAGAATAGTCAGGGAAAAATAAGAAACCTGAAATATTTTTTTAAATTTATATTGTTTGTTAGGTGAAAAAATCGTTAATTTGCAGCCTGTTTTGAAATAACGAGAAAAGATATAGAGCAATGTCAAGAGTTTGTGAACTTACTGGTAAAAGAGCAATGGTTGGGAACAATGTTTCTCACGCTATGAACAAAACCAAGCGTAGATTTAATGCCAATTTGGTAAAGAAACGTTTTTTTATTCCTGAGGAAGATAAATGGGTCACTTTAAAGGTATCTACATCTGCACTTAAAGATATTAATAAAAAAGGCATCTCTGCTGTAATTAAAGAAGCGAGAGAAAAAGGATTTTTGAAAAAATAATCCTGAAGCATAAAAACACATTACAATGGCAAAGAAAGGAAACAGGGTACAGGTTATACTAGAGTGTACAGAGCACAAAGCTACCGGACAACCGGGAACTTCAAGATACATTACTACCAAGAATAAAAAGAATACGCCGGATAGGATGGAATTAAAGAAATTTAATCCAGTCCTTAAGAAAATGACGGTTCATAAAGAGATAAAATAATAAGTTATGGCTAAGAAATCAGTAGCATCGATACAAACAGGGTCTAAGAGATTGACCAAAGCAATAAAAATGGTTAAATCTCCAAAGTCTGGTGCCTATACTTTTGTGGAACAAATTATGGCTCCGGAAGACGTGAACGACTTTTTGAAGAAAAAGTAATTCGAGCAAACTTCCTTGAAAACATTTACGAAGCCGTCTGGATAACCTCTGGACGGCTTTTTGTTTTTGCTCGATAATCGAGATTTGAATATTCCTGGATTTATTTCGAAATTGTAAATTAGTCTTCTTAATGCTCCGTAGGCTTGCCTCGAAGTAATTTACGTATATTTACAACGAAAAATTTCGGAAATGTATTTCCGGAATTTGTTGATTTTAAACCTTCCAAAAAATGAGTTTATTTAAAAAAATATTTTCAAAAGATAAAAAGGAAAACCTGGATAAAGGCCTGGAGAAGACCAAATCCAGCTTTATGTCCAAAATGAGCAAGGCCGTAGCCGGTAAATCTAAAGTAGATGATGAGGTTTTAGACGATCTGGAAGATGTACTGGTAAGCAGTGATGTTGGAGTTGCTACCACCATCAAGATTATTAATAGAATAGAAGATCGCGTGGCGAAAGATAAATACCTGGGCACCGATGAGCTTAACAAAATACTTCGCGAAGAAATAGCAGGCTTACTTTCTGAAACCGAAACCGGTGAAGCTGCAAATATTCAATTACCAGATGTAAAACCTTATGTTATTATGGTAGTTGGTGTAAATGGAGTTGGAAAAACCACCACTATTGGAAAACTTGCCCATCAATTTAAAAGTGCCGGTAAAAAGGTAGTTTTAGGCGCTGCAGATACTTTTAGAGCTGCGGCTATAGACCAATTACAAATTTGGGCAGATAGAACCGATGTACCTATTGTACGTCAAAAAATGGGCAGTGATCCTGCTTCAGTGGCTTTTGATACCGTGCAAAGCGCCGTAAAACAGGATGCCGATGTTGTGCTTATAGATACTGCCGGAAGATTGCACAATAAAGTGAATTTAATGAACGAGCTAACCAAGGTAAAACGGGTAATGCAAAAAGTGATTCCCAATGCTCCTCACGAGGTTTTGTTGGTTTTAGATGGTTCTACAGGTCAAAACGCTTTTGAGCAGGCAAAACAGTTCACGGCGGCTACAGAGGTGACTTCACTTGCAGTTACAAAGCTGGATGGAACAGCAAAAGGCGGCGTGGTAATAGGTATTAGTGACCAATTTCAAATTCCTGTAAAATATATTGGAGTTGGGGAAGGTATAGATGATCTTCAGGTTTTTAATAAATATGAATTTGTAGATTCTTTCTTTAAAAAATAAATCAGTTTGTTGCTGGATCCAAATAACTTGTAAGCCTTCTTATATTTTTTATAAGTAGCTTATTTTAGAAGCTTAGAATTTCTTAAGAATGAAAAAACTTTTAATCTTATTTTTACTTCCGGCTTTAATTTCCTGCGGAAATGATCAAAAATCTAAAGCAGATTTAGAAAATGCAGCTCAGATAGATTCTCTTAAGGCTGAAAAGGAAAAAGAATTTAAAGTTTTAGATTCTAAAAATATTTCCCAGGATTCACTTTGGGCGCCATTTAATAGTGATTTAGCTGAATTTTCGGAAGAAAAATATAATGAGCTGGAACCACTTATTCTTGATAGGAATATTCCCGAAATTCAATCGGCTATTAAGAATGGACAACTTAGTTATAAGGGACTTTCCCTGTTTTATCTCTATAGAATTCAGCAATTTGACCGGGAAAATGAGCTTTCTTTAAATTCGGTGATTTCCTTAAACCCTAATTTACTGGAAGAAGCAAAGAAAAAGGACGAGGAGCTTAAAAGTTCTGAAGAAAATCATCCTATTTACGGTATTCCGGTATTGCTTAAAGATAATATCAATACAAAGAATATGGCGACTACCGCCGGGGCTTTGGCTTTGAAAAATAATCAAACTGAAGATGCTTTTATCGTTCAGCAATTAAAACAAAATGGAGCGCTAATCCTTGGAAAAGCTAATCTCAGCGAATGGGCTTATTTCTTTTGCAATGATTGTCCAAGTGGATACTCAGCAGTTGGCGGACAGACTTTAAACCCTTACGGTAGAAAGATTTTTGATACCGGCGGCTCTAGTTCGGGTAGCGCGGTTGCCGTGGCTGCTAATTTGGCTCCTGTAGCGGTGGGATCAGAAACTTCCGGGTCTATTCTTTCACCTTCAAGTCAAAATTCTGTGGTAGGGTTAAAACCTACGATCGGGAATTTAAGCAGGGGTGGGATTGTGCCTATTTCCAGTTATTTAGATACCCCTGGCCCAATTACAAAATCTGTGATAGACAACGTGATCTTGTATTCAGCAATGATTGGTTTAGATACCGAAGATGCTGCTTCAGTTGAAGTAAGAAACGCCGATTTTAATCTGGAAAATAAAAGTCTGAATGGAAAACGCTTCGGGGCTTTTAAAGCACTAACGGAAGATTCTCTTTATAACAGGGCAGTGGAGGATTTGAAAAATCTAGGAGCTGAAATTATAATATTTGAAGCTGAGGAAATTCAGTTAAATAATTTTATTCGACTGTTAAGTCTGGATATGAAAAAAGACTTGCCTGAATATTTTGAAAAGTATGGTGGTGAAACAGGTTTTACTTCCGTAGAAGATATTGTGAAATTTAATAATGAAGATTCTACCGCAAGAATGCCTTACGGACAGTCTTTATTTATGGGAATAATAGAAGATTCGGGCGATAATGCTACATTAGATTCTATAAAAAGTGATTTAAGCGCAAAGGGTAAAAAGTATTTTGACGCGCCAATGAAGGCGTATAATTTAGACGGAATTTTATCCATTAATAATTATCACGCCGGTTTTGCGGCGGTTGCACATTATCCTGCCATTACTATTCCTATGGGTTATGACGAAGAAGGTGCACCAAAAGGATTGACTTTCTTTGCAAAAACTTCCCAGGAAAATAAATTATACCAATGGGCATTGGCTTTTGAACAAGCTACCAGGCGCCGAAAATCTCCAGAAAATTACAAGTAAATGAAGCAAAGAAATTTAAAGGCACTTATAAGTAAGATCATTTTATTTTACAGTGTTTTTTATGGCGCCATGAAAATTATTGCAGTCTTATTTAATGATGCCTGGCCACTATCTAATCTTATTATGGCCATTCCTTTTGTGATTTTTGCCGCAGTAGGTGGTCTTATGCTAAAACACGATACTTATTCCTGGGTATATGTAGCCGCAGGTGTAATAGTAATAAGTATTGTTCGTTATTATGAAATACAATGGTTGCAGCAATTGCATCAGTATTTTAATTAATGTATATCTGTTTTTACTCATAAGATCAAGATCATTAATAAATCGTCATGCTGAATTTATTTCAGCATCTAACATGGCAGTAAGATACACTCAACTTAGATCCTGAAACAAGTTCAGGATGACGATCATTTTAAATTATGACTTATTACGGAGAACAAATCTATTACTATGAAACCTGAAAAAAAGTATCCTGCAGAAGTATATTTAAACGGAAAATGGCTAAAACCCGATGAAGCTTTTATTTCGGTTTTTGACCGTGCATTTATGTTTGGTGATGGTATATATGAAGTGACGCTATTTTATAAAGGGAAAGGCTTTAGGCTAAAGGAACATCTTAAGCGCCTACAGTATTCTCTTGACCAAATACAGATAGCTTTTGATGCTTTTAGCCTTGAAAACTTAATGTTGGAAGCCATAGACCGGGCTGATTTAAATAATGCAGATGCTGCAGTTTATATTCAGGTTAGTAGAGGAGCCGGGCCCAGAAGTCATTTTATTCCCGAAAAGATTAAGACCACTATTTTGTTGTATGCCTTTCCGGTAGCTTTAGAAGGCTTTGAAAATAAAACCTGGGAAGTAATGGCAACCGAAGATAAACGCTGGCATAGATGTGATATAAAATCTACCGCGCTATTGGCAAATGTAATGGCAAATGAAGAAGCTATTGCTGCCGGTTTTCACGAAAATCTGCTTGTACGTAAAGGGTATTTTACTGAAGGTTCACACTCCAGCCTGTTTTTTGTGAAATACGGGGTGGTACATACGCATCCCGAAGGTCCTGAAATTCTATCGGGTATTACTCGTGCCGAGGTGATTAAAATATGCACTGATCTAAACATCAAAGTTATTGAAAAGGCCGTGCATATTGATGAACTGGTAGAAGTAGAAGAAGTTTTTGTTACCGGCACCACCACACAAATAATTCCTATAAGCTCCATTACCCACAAGGATAAAACGGTCTATACCACCCGTAAGGACAGCCTTACCAAAAAATTACAGCAGGTTTTTATTAAGAGAACAAGGGCTTAAGGCTTGTTTAGTGTTGTAGTGAATCCATTGCTTTTGTTTGTAGCATTAACCCTTTTAGAAATTTATTAATATTGGGTGACCAAATCCCGCGAAAATCTGTAGCCTATTCATATAGTACAGGATAGTTTCAATTGATGTAAGAAGCGATTGAAAGGATAAATTGTGAACCGCACAATACTAGACCAAGTACGATAGATGGTGTGAGGGGTGCATTCCGTCATTTAATGGCGGAATCGCCCACTCGATTAGGGGCTATTTTTGTTTCACTTTAATTCATTATTAAACTAAATTCATTTAATGGGTAATTTTGTTTAAATTTTCTTGCATTTTCTCATAAAAATTTTCAGATTCCATATAGCCTGTGTGAGTCAATCTAATAATCCCTTCTTTGTCGATAATGACCAAGTGGGGCAGTGCATGAACATTGAACTTTCTATAGGTCACACTTTCTTTGTCAATAACAAAAGGTAGGTCAAATTCACTTTTATTAATAAACTCCAATGCTTTTTCATAGGTGTCTCCACCTACTAAAGGGTTGACAATGAAGAAAGCAACATCGTTATTATCCTTATTTTCTTTATATAGTTTTTCAAGTAGCGGAAATTGTTTTATACAAGGGGCACACCATGTACCCCAAAAATCCAGTATAATAATTTTGTCCTTATATTCTGATGATTTGATTATATTTCCTTCAGGTGTTAATAAAGTAAATGGAGGAGCTTGTTTATCAACCTTATGCCACATAGCACCATCAAAATAAGCAGGTAGACCAAAGAATCCTAATAAGAGAACTGATACAGAAAATAGCGACAAAAAGCCAAAGACTTTAATAGTCGATTTTAACAAATAGAGTCTAATATAGATTCCCAGAGCTGTTCCTATTAAAGCAATTGCTAATATGAGTATTAAATGATAAACACCATTCATTATAGCCCCGATTAAGATCAAGAACAAAAGGTTTATTATAATTATTTTACGGAATCTATTCTCTGTTGGAGTATTCCCTCGAATGATTCCAGCAATTACAGGAAAGGGAGCAAAAGCAATTAAAGCGATATTCAATTTAAGGTTTTCTAAAATAAAGAAACAGATAACGGCTGTTATTATCCCAGCCAGAATATCCCATAAAATTATTTTGTTTTTTGTATTCACAATCCAATCATTAATTCAATTTGTATGAGAAATCTAAATAACCGCTAACGGTTACGGTTGTCGCAAGTTGCGGGAGTAGGGAAGCCTACTTGTCGGAATAATTCTTTTAATTCCTGGTTTTCTAAAATTACACTTTTTCGACTAAACCCGTCTTAATTTACGAAGAATCGACTTTGTTGGGCGGAGTTATTTTGTTTTTATACTCTGCAAAAATTCATTTGCACTCATAACTGGTAACAAAGATTTTTTGAAATCTTTTCCATTTCTCGTGATAATTATATCACAATCTGAATCTGTTGCGCTAAAATATTGAAGTGCGTTTTCAAAATCTTTAAAATCAGAGTTCAATCCTTTATCAATGATATGCTCATCAAGTTTGCAGATTTCACAAATGATTTTAAACTTTCTAAGTTTCTTTTGAGCAATTTTAGCAGATTCGAATTTTGATATAAAATAGTTTAGCGTTGCAAATGATATTGGAGAAACAACTATTATAAGTTCTTCTTTGTCGGCTAGAGATGCTAATTTAGCGATTGAGTCGTAAAATGGATCTCGTTCTCCAAGTAAATCAAGAATCACATTTGTATCTAGAAATAATCTCTTTTTCATCTATTTGTATTTCTCCAATAATGAATCTGAATATTCTTTTTTATAATCTAAATCAGTCGGAATTTTTGTTCCAGTAGCTAGACTTCTAATGAATGGAGAAATTTCAAAATCTGAATCCTTTTTGTCAATTGTCAGCGATTGTAAATAGGCTTCTACAATTCTTGACAAGCTCATTTTCTTGTCTGAGGCATATCTTTTCGCTTGATCGATTATTTCTTGATTTAGTTTTAATGTCAGCTTTGTATCCATGGCAAAATAATTATACGTACAAAATTAATTAAAATACCCGTATAAATTAAAATTGAACCAGAATTTTTGTAAATAATTACGCCCAACTTGTAATATTCTTTATGGACTTTTTGTCTAATCAAATATCTAAAGGGATATCTTTAGTCTTCTCAAATATAAAGCATTCCAAAAGCTTAAAACGGTGTAAAACTTTAAGAGCGTGGCTATTTACCAACAAGTTTTTTAACTTTTATCTTAATAAAATTGGAGAAATCAGGTTTTGTTACTAAAGACAGCAGAGGTGTGGATACTTGGAATTAGGAGTTATTCTTCAATAAATTGTTTATAATGATCATAGCGTAAAAATATATCTCTTACATAGTTGTAGGGCTCTGTGCCTCGCACAAAACCATGTCTAACCACATCATCCAGGTAATACTTCTTGTCTTTTAGTTTTAGGATATATTCTTCAACATTTTCATCCCATATATTGGGATTTTTACCGTTTTTTTCTGCCAGGCGCATAGCATCATATACATGGCCGGCACCGCAGTTAAAAGCAGCCAGGGTAAATTTCACTTTTTGGATAGAATCTTCTACAGTTTCAAAATTATCACGCATCTTATCTAAATACTTTACGCCTCCTCTTATATTCTCTTGGGGATTGTAATTATTACTAACACCAACTTCTTTTGCAGTAGCCGGCATCAGTTGTATTAATCCGGTTGCACCTGCCCACGACTCTGCTGTTGGGTCAAACCTGGATTCCTGGTACACCTGGGAAGAAAGGAAACGCCAATCCCAACCTATTTTAGAAGCATTTTCTTTAATAATATCATCGTATTTACTAATCTTATTGCTGTTTTTACTGTAAAAATCGCTTTTAATCCTACTCCTGTTAGATCTGGTATTTTTAAAGTATTTATTATAAATCACATAATAGTCGTCTAATTCCTTCTCTTTATTTATCCATTTGTTTATGGCTTTTAGCAAGTCTGGAGAATTCTGTCTTACCGCCCAGGCTATACGTTGGGAAAACGAAACTCTAGTGTCAACATTAAGTATAGGATAGTAGGTTTTGTTGATAGAAGCAATATTGTAATCGGCAATTGTTCTTTCTATTTCGCCATCTACTACCATTCTAATTATTTCATCTGTAGGAATATTTCCTTCAATATGTTCTATAGGGATTTCGGCGCCAATCTCATCTTGTAAATTTTTCAATCTTTCAGCATAAGAAGAATTTTCTCTAACCCATACGGTATTATCTATTAACTCCAGGGTGTTTGAAATTAGTTGCTTATCTATTTTATAGCCGGGTAATGAGCGCCAATTATCTGGCATTCGCTGCACTAAAGCCTGGTGTGTTACATAATGATTTTCTGTAAAGCTTACCAGGTTTTTCCTGGGCTCGGTTATGGTTAGGCCATAGGCAATTAAATCTCCTTTGCCATTGTTCAGCATTTCAAATAGATCATCAATATCTTCTGCTACAGTGATTTTTAGCTTTAAGCCTAAGTTTTTAGCGAGTCGGGATAATAATTCGTACTCAAAGCCCATGGGCATTCCTTTATACAAAAAATAACTTGTCGAATTGTAGATGGTTATCGCGTGTAAAACGCCATCTTCTTTTATAGCTTCTAAATCTTTAGAAACTTTATAAGGTTTAATATCAGGATCATTTCCAAGTACTCCGTCACTGGACTCTTTATCTCCCATAGAACAACCTGATAGAATTATTAAAACAATAAGAAAAAAAGCGTTTCTATATATATTCATGTGTTTTAAAATACGAAGAAACGAACGAAATATGCAAATATTTGTTAAATAATTAAGTAAACTTTATTTTTAAGTAGTAGGATTGGCCTTTGTAAGAACTACAGATAAACCCAATAATGCTCCTATTAATATAAGTTTAGATAAAAGGAATACCGGTTATTATTCCTTTTAAAACAGCTTTTCTATTCTTGTAGAAGATTCTCTTTTTATAATTTATCCTGAACTTTCTTAAATCGGTTTCATGCTAGTCCTGGTATTTATCAAGTTGAGTTTGAAATTCATTTAAGTATCTCGCCAAATGTAGACCATCTACCAGGCCATGATGTGCTTCAATTGAAACTGGTAAATATTTTTTTCCTTCTCTAATGCTAAACTTTCCGAACGTGATTTTTGGAACAGACTCTTTTTGATTGAAATTGGTCGGATGCAATAAGCCCGAAAAGGAAGTCCAGGGTAAGGTGGAATGCCGAATTAGATCTTTACTTAAATCATCATTATTTAGCCTTAATCCAGTCGAATTATGAACGGCTTTTATTTCTTCCTGTAATGCGGTATTAAAAGTTTGAAAGTTGCTTGAAAAATTGACAAAAATGAATCCGAAGGTGCCATCTTTCCTTCCTATGGTTGCTCCAGCGTGAATGTTAGGGAATGAGACAACCTTTTCTTCTATAATTCTATATTTTAACTCTTCCACCGCATTTACGGCAATCATAGACTTGTGAAGATAAGTTGCAAAAAAGGATTCGCCTTTTTCTTTAGCTCTCTTATAGGCAAGCGTACAATCTACTTCTGTTGTGATCCCGAAGTATGGAGAATCCATTTTAGAAAAAAAGTGATAATGTTCTTTTCTATTCCATCTATCAATATCTATAATTTTCATTTTTTTTTCAGATTGGGTAGTTACTACAGAGGTTTCGTATAAGTGAATGCTCTTAAAGCCAGGTCTTAAAAGGTTTTATTTATTGAGTCCTCGATGCTATTTCTGTTTTAATTAATTTAAGATTTTTAAAATTTAAGGGTAGAATAGTAGCCAGCGCAAAAGGTACTGCTATTAGTGGCGTAAGCCCATCCCGAATTGAAATAAAAATAAAGAAGCCAAAAGACCCCATTAAAACGATGGCGAGTATCCAAACCAGTATTTTTATAGCCGTGTGCTTATTTTTAAGTTCCTGAAGACTTAAGCCGGATAATTCTTTTTGATTCATTCTAACATATTTTTCTTTAATATACTCTTAATCGAATCCTCTCCGTACATACCAGTGGGTGTATTAATTATAAACCCTACTTTTTCGATGAACCGATATTTTCCTGGCCACTTACAGTTTGTTTTTTAGATTTTACGCGATAATCGAGATTTAATGCTGCGTCCCGAAGCATCAGGATGCCTCGAAATCCCAAAAAAAACCAGTTAATGCCTCGTGGACTTACTGCGAGGCAATTTACTAATTTATCCATAAGAGAATCAAAGTTAAAATAAGCGTTAAATAATAAACGTATAAAATACTATTCTAGAATTTTTTGCTAATTTTGTTCTCGCAGTTGTAGAATTTTTTCTTCAGCAAAAAACTTCTCAAGATTTGATGAATCAGTTTTTTAAAATATTACTTTCATTTCTTTCTTTTTTTATTTTCGGTGCCGCCGAAGGTTTAGCCTTTGTTGAGATTGGTGAAAATAAAAGCGAAAATCTTGAGGAAGATCAATTAGCATCTATTTCAACATCCAACAGCAATGTTAGGACAAAAGATTTTCTGCATCACCTAAACGGAAAAACTAGCTTAGATGAACAGAATTTTTCTAATTCGTCTATCGAGAACTGCTATGTACAATTTTCTTTTAATCCTGTAAGCAAATCAATCTTTACCCCTGTAGTTCAAGATTCTCAGGGCAATGAAGGTAAACTATACTTGCTATTTCATCGTTTGCTCTATTATATTTGAGCACTTCCTTATTTAATGGGCAACAAGAATAGTTGCCGCTACCAGTTTCGCAGGGTGAATACCCAATATGCTTAAGTAAACTTAAAATACGTTTTAACGTATAAAAAGCACTTAAAACATATGCTCTTTCAGCTATAATAAGCAAGAGAGACAGGTATCTATTCCCTTAACTGAACTAAATCAAACCTATTCTTAAAAATATATTGCGCTAACTATTAACTAGTTATAAGCTGCAATTGGCCCCTCTATGTTTTAACTCAAACAATGGGTTATACGATTACTAATAAATTTTAATAACAAATTATGCATTTAACATCAAGAGAAACCGAGAAGCTTCTCATTTTTATGTCAGGAGAGCTTGCGGAAAAACGAAAGGCTCGAGGCTTAAAACTCAATCATCCAGAATCTATTGCGCTTATTAGTCATAGGCTGCAGGAAGGAGCCAGAGACGGTAAAACAGTAGCTGAACTTATGCAAGAAGGTGCTACCTATTTAACCAGAGACGATGTCATGGAAGGTATTCCCGAAATGATTCACGATGTACAAATAGAAGCTACTTTTCCCGATGGGACAAAGCTGGTTACGGTACATAATCCCATAAGATAACTTAAAGCTAAACATTATGATTCCAGGAGAATACATATTAAGAAAAGATGATATTGAGTGTAATCCGAACAGGGAAGTGCTTAAAATCAAAGCAATAAATAAAGGAGACCGACCTATTCAGGTTGGCTCACACTATCACTTTTTTGAAGTGAATCGTGACATGGAATTTGACCGCGAAGAAACTTTCGGTTATAGGTTAAATATTCCTTCGGGGACTGCAGTGCGTTTTGAACCGGGAGAAGCTACCAAGGTAGAATTAATTCGTTTAGGGGGAAGAAAAAACTCCTTTGGACACAACAACTTAAGCTCGGGAGATACTATGAACCCGCAGAATCTGCGTAGATCCATGATTAAAATAGAACAAGAAGCTTTTAAAAACAAGAAAAAATGAGTTTTAAAATAGATCGCTTAAAATATGCCAATATGTACGGCCCTACTGTTGGCGACAAGATTAGACTTGGCGATACCGAGTTATTTATAGAGATAGAAAAAGATTATGCCTATTACGGTGAAGAAAATAAATTTGGGGGCGGCAAAACCGTTCGTGATGGGATGTCACAATCCAGCACTGCAACCCGTGATAGCGGGGTGCTTGACCTGGTAATTCTTAATGCTATTATTCTAGACCATTGGGGCATAGTAAAAGGAGATATTGGGATTAAAGATGGAAAAATTGTAGGTGTAGGAAGAGCTGGAAATCCGGATACTATGGAAGATGTAGATCCAAATATGATAATTGGGGCTTCTACCGAAGTTCATAGTGGGGAAAATCAAATTGTTACGGCTGGAGGTATAGATTCACACATCCACTTTATTTCTCCCCAACAAATTGAACACGCACTCTTTAGTGGAATAACCACTATGATTGGTGGGGGAACCGGCCCTGCCGATGGTACTAATGCCACAACAGTAACTCCTGGAGCATGGAATATTCAAAAAATGCTGCAAGCCACTGATGATTTACCGATGAATTTAGGTTTTTTCGGAAAAGGAAACTGCGCGCAATTAGCTCCTTTAGAAGAGCAAGTTGAGGCCGGGGCCCTGGGTTTAAAAGTGCACGAAGACTGGGGAGCCACTCCTGCTGTTATTGATGCTTCTTTAACGGTAGCAGATAAATATGATGTTCAGGTAGCGCTTCACTCAGATACCCTAAACGAAGCCGGATTTTTAGAAGACACCATTGATGCCATAAACGGTAGAACCATCCATACCTTCCATACCGAAGGAGCAGGAGGGGGGCACGCACCCGATATTATTAAATCTGCTATGTATCCTAATGTTTTACCGGCTTCAACCAATCCTACGCGACCATTTACCAAAAACACGATAGATGAGCACCTGGATATGTTAATGGTATGTCACCACCTTAGCAAAGATATTCCTGAAGATGTAGCTTTTGCCGATTCACGTATTAGGCCAGAAACTATTGCTGCAGAAGATCGATTACACGATATGGGGATATTTAGTATCATGAGTTCCGATTCTCAGGCTATGGGCCGTGTAGGTGAAACCATTACCAGGACCTGGCAAACTGCCCATAAAAACAAAATTCAGCAGGGCTTTTTAGACGAAGATAAAAAAATAGAGAGTGACAATTTTAGGGCTAAAAGATATGTTGCAAAATACACTATAAATCCCGCTCTCGCACACGGTATTTCTCATCATGTAGGTTCTATAGAACCTGGGAAGATTGCCGATCTCTCACTTTGGAAACCCGCCCTTTTTGGGGCAAAACCCGAAATGATTATTAAAGGCGGAATGATTATAGCCAGTAAGATGGGAGATCCAAATGGGTCTATTCCTACTCCGCAGCCTATTCTTATGCGTAATATGTTTGGAAGTATGGGAAGCGCGGTAAATAAAACCTGCACCACCTTTGTTTCTAAGGTGGCAATGGAGAATAACATTAAAGAAAAGTACGGCCTTAAAAAAGAACTTATGGCAGTTACTAATTGTAGAAGCGTTTCTAAAAGCGACTTGATTCATAATGATAAGACTCCTGAAATTCAAGTAGATCCGGAAAGCTATGAAGTTAGAGTTGATGGCAAAAAAGTGACTTGCGATCCTATAGACGAAGTTCCATTGGGGCAGCGGTACTTTTTATTTTAATAATTCTCAGGTCTTTCCTCTCCAGCTTTAAAGTTTTAGGATGAAATTAAGCCGGGGAGGGGAGACTGTTTAAACTAATTATTTATGGTCTGTAAAGAAATATTAGGGAATATAGATACCTATAATGTAGGATCAAAACACGTTGACAAGCTGCCCCTGGAATGGTTTGAATTAACCAAACGGATTATGCGCAAAAAAACCAAATATGGCAGGGAGGTAGCGATAAAATTCTTAAAAGAAGGACAACGCCTGCATGAAGGAGACATTATTCAGGAAGATGAGGATTATGTAGTTGTTGTATCGGTACTCCCTTGTGACAGCATCCAAATTTCTCCCCGAAATATCGTGGAAATGGGGACGGTGTGCTATGAAATAGGAAACAAACACTTACCGGTTTTTATTCAGGATGAAAAAGTGCTTGTGCCCTATGAAAAACCTTTGGAAAAACTGTTAGTGGCAACCGGATATGATGTAGAGAAAAGGCATTGTAAGCTTTTAAATATGCTAAAAGCTAATATTGGACATTCTCACGCAAATCAGGGTCCCTCACTGTTTTCAAAAATTTTGGACCTCACTACAAAACAATAAAGAAAAATGAGTACAACAAAAAGAAACATGCTGCTTGAGTTATTGCATATTTCTGATCCCACTTTGCCCATAGGCGGTTATTCCCATTCCAACGGTTTGGAAACCTATATTCAGCAAAACAAGGTGAAAGATGTTCAAAGCACTACCGAATTTGTAAAGAATATGTTGATTTATAATTATAAATATAACGATGGGGTGTTTGTTAGGGACGCCTTTATGTTAGCAAAGAAAAATGACCTTAATTCTTTATTAAAGCTCGATGAAGAATGCAATGCCCTTAGAACACCTATGGAAGTGAGGGAAGGTAGTTTAAAATTGGGTATTAGATTATTAAAAATCTACGTGCGTTTACACGATTATAAATTACTGCACGACTTTTATAAAGCAGTGAAAGAAAAAAGAACACCGGGACATTTTCCTGTTGCTTTTGGATTGATCACCTCTTTATTAGGGTCTGAAATTAAAGAAAGCCTGAGCGCCTTTTACTACAACGCAGTGGTAAATATGGTTACCAATAGTGTAAAACTGGTGCCGCTGGGTCAAATGGATGGACAGGAAATTCTTTATAAGCTTCATAGTTTTATTAATGAAGTAGTGAAGGAAACTTTAGATATCGACGAAGAAATGCGTGGACTATGCAATCCTGCTTTCGATATAAGATGTATGCAGCACGAAGATTTATACTCCCGCCTATATATGTCTTAAATAGAAATGTTTCAGAGATTTTTTCTGAGGTAAGAATTCTTTTATCAAAATAAAAACTGATTACAACAAACAAAAAGAGATTAAAATGGAAGATAGAAAATATATTAAAATAGGTGTTGCCGGACCTGTTGGATCTGGAAAAACAGCTTTAATAGAAAAGTTGTCTCACAAACTGGCTAACGATTACAGCATTGGTGTAATCACTAACGATATTTATACTAAAGAGGACGCCCAGTTTTTAACTAAAAATACCAATCTGCCTGCAGATCGTATTATTGGAGTAGAAACCGGTGGTTGCCCTCATACAGCAATTAGGGAAGATGCGAGTATGAACTTAGAGGCTATAGATGAACTCGTAGAGAGACATCCAGATATTGAGCTTTTATTTATAGAAAGTGGCGGAGATAACCTTTCTGCAACTTTTAGCCCAGATCTTGCAGATGTAACCCTGTTTGTTATTTCTGTAGCCGAAGGGGAAAAGATTCCTCGTAAGGGAGGCCCGGGGATTACAAGATCAGATTTGTTGGTTATTAACAAAATAGATTTAGCAAAGTATGTTAATGCCGATTTAGAAGTTATGAAATCTGACTCTAAAAAAATGCGACAGGGCAGTCCTTTTGTATTCACCGATCTTATGGGGGGCGAAGGCCTTGAAGATGTAATTGGTTGGATAAAAAAATATGCTTTGTTGGAAGAAGAGATTAAAGAACCTTCATTAGAATATTAATTTATGGGACAATACAGTGTACAAACAGGTTTGTACAAAGATGTAACCATCTTAAAAGATACTTTTTTCACCCCGCCATTTAATGTGGTAGAGGTTCGTGAAAACAAAAAAGACCCGCTCCTGGAACTCATGATTATGAGTTCCTCCCCGGGTTTGTTTAACCACGATGATTATCAAATAACTATTAATGTAAAAAAACACACCCTACTAAATTTGCAAACTCAATCTTACCAAAGAATCTATAATACGCCAGATGGCGCCAGGCAAACAATGAATATTGATGTAGAGCAGGATGCGTATTTTAGTCATTTACCGCATCCATCAGTACCCCATAAAGGCGCAATTTACGACTGTGAAAACACTATCAAATTAACGGATAAAAGTGTGTTGATTTGGGGGGAGATTCTTGCCTGCGGCCGAAAGTTGATGGGAGAATCTTTCGCTTTTAAGAAATACAGGAGTTTAACTAAAGTATTTCAGAATGATAAATTGATTTATAAAGATAATTTATACCTCAATCCAAAAGCTCTTGATTTTAAAGCCATGGGACAGTATGAAGATTTTAGCTACCAGGCTAATTTTTTGTGTGTAGATCCCTTTCATACTCCTCAGGAATATATTGATTTAATGCAAAAAGAAGTAGAAAAGGAAGAAGATATCCTCTTTGGAATCACTAAACTTTCAGCTGAAACCTGTGTGCTTAGAATTTTAGGAGATTCTGGGGAACAATTATTTCAAGCTTTAAAAAGGATTCAAAAGCAATTGGATAAACAAGCGAGTAATTTAAGACTACAAAAAATAAGCGAAAATTAGTTATGGAAACAAATTTGAGCGTATTACTCGTAGCGGCCATTTCAATAAGTGTATTACACACTTTAACAGGCCCAGATCATTACATTCCTTTTATAGCCATTGGAAAGGCTAAAAACTGGAGTTTAAAACGAACTATATTTTGGACAATTACATGCGGAATTGGCCACGTACTTAGTTCTGTATTGCTAGCTTTGGGAGGAGTCGCCCTGGGTTTTTCATTAAGTAAACTCAATTGGTTTGAAGAAGTTCGTGGCGGGCTTGCAGGTTGGGCGCTATTTCTCTTTGGCCTTGTTTTTTTAATTATAGGTTTATATCAAGCTTATCGCAATAAACGCCATAAACACTTTGATGTTTATGATAGCGGTGAAGTATATGTTTACGATCATAAACACGATGGCAATCCAATTATGCCTTCGGAAAGAAAAAAAGTGACGCCCTGGGTGTTGCTTATTATTTTTCTTTTAGGTCCCTGTGAGCCTATGATCCCATTGCTTACCTATCCTGCGATTCTTAATTCTACCTCCGGAATAATACTTATTACAGCTACTTTTTTATTCTTCACCCTCTTAATGATGGTGTTAATGGTAGTATTAGGTTATTATGGCTACAGCCTTATTAAAACAGAATTTTTTGAAAAATATATGAATGCCATTGCCGGGGGCACTATTTTAATTTGTGGTGCAGGAATGATTTTTCTGGGATGGTAGTAAAATTATTGAAGTATGAAGTCAGTGAAACCTTAAAACAGGATTGCAAGCACCGAAAGTATAGCGTATTTAAACTGGAACTAATTCAAGCTCAACTATTCAAATGATCAATAAAGCCTATCATTTTACAATCATAAATTTAAAAGGAATTGCTCAAATAATGCTGCAGGATAATGCAGTAACCGGCCTGTTATTTATGCTGGGAGTACTTTATAGCTCCTGGCTAATGGCTTTGGGAATGCTTATTGCCACATTAACCGGTACTATTTTAGGTTATTCTTTTAAAAAAAACAGGGAAGATCTAAACCAGGGTTTATATGGCTTTAATGCTGCACTTATGGGAATTATTTTAGTTTATCAATTTGGATTAAATTATATTTCTGTAATCGCCATTATTATAAGTTCCATTCTGGCTACCTATTTTTTTCACTTCACCTTACTTAAAAATTGGAAAGTATTTACGTTTCCTTTTGTAGTATTCAGCTGGCTTTTTGTCTCACTTCTTTCCAATGGAAATTTTATGAGTAAGACGGTACACCCTACAGCTGCAGAAAATTTTCTGCAGGAACCTACGGCAGAATTTTTTGAAGAATCATTGGAAAGCGTAGGAATAGAATATGATGATGATAAAATTGACGACGATCTTATTTTTTCTACCCACGGTTTTGGACAGGTGATGTTTCAGGGTAGTGTGGTGGCCGGAGTTTTCTTCCTTTTAGGGGTATATATCAATAAACCGGTAAGCGCTCTATATGGGATTTTTGGTTCTATTTTAGCAATTACCATTTCTCATTTACTCAATCATCCAGAATCTTCAACAAATAACGGTATGTTTAGTTTCAATGCAGTATTATGTGCAATTGCTTTTAGTGGCGTATTAAAGCGTGATGGTTTTTGGGTGGTTATAAGTACGATTATCACCGTTGTTATAGATGATTATTTGATAAAGATGAATATTCCTCCCTATACCTTTCCATTTGTCGCGACTATGTGGATAGTTCTCTACTCCCGAAAAGGAATTAGGTTTATAAGCGAATATATTCCGAACAAAAAGATTTCAGGATGAGCTAAAATAACCTTTTTTCCGCGTGCTACTTAAATTATAAACAATTGCAGTTTTTCAAAAGTATTTGATCCTGGAAATCAAATGCTTTTGAAAAATATATGTTATTAGAAAATATGTTTTATTTTTTGCCCTTTTCATTTATACAATAAAAAACGGATAGATTCACTATTAAGTTTTACGCCAATAGGTGTTGAATAAAAAGTGTTAGGAGTTTATGTTTTTTATGGTCCAAATAGCTCCATTTTTAGTGGTGAATTTTTCCAGCAGTTCTTTTTCAACAAGTTCATTTAAAATATGCTCACTTTCATTTCGATGAGTTTCTGATAATTCAGAAAATTCATTCGCAGTTAAGGATTCATATTGGGTAAAGAGTGACCTCCAATTCTTATCATAGTCATTTTTAGTAATCTCTGGTTCAATTTTAAGAAGGGCATTTTCAAATATTGAATATGGCCTTGCACCGTAAACGGTTTCTTTTTGACCAGAACTGTTTATAAAAAACATAGTTGGAAAGCCTCTAACCCCATATTCTTTGGCTAATTGCAAATCTTCTTCAAAGAGAATCTTAGCCTTTTCTTCGTAATGGGTTTTTAATAAATTCACATCAAGTCCTACATTTTTAGCGGCAGTCACCAAATGTTCCCATTGCGTAATATTCTTTTTATGTAGAAAAACCATTTCCCTTATCGCTCTCATAAATAAAATGGCCTTATGATTGTCTTGTAATTGGGCTGCTTTAAAAGCAATGGAAGGAGGATAAGAAGAGTGAAGAGGGTCTTCAAGCCAAAGATCACCATCTATTGGCATATCATAATAAGTACTCACTTCATCCCAATGCTCGGCAACGTCTGAAGGTTTACTAATACCCCCACTATTATACTTCCAATCTGGCAGTAAACCTCCCATTTTATATACTACATCAACGTAATCTCCATATTCTAATTTAAGTTTTCTAAGCTGTGCTTCTATGCCCCAACAAGAAGAACAAATTGGATCTGTAAAATAAATAATACGCACTTTGGGGCTATTTGGGAAAGCTTTTAGCTCAGTATCGTTTGTATCGATATCTGGAACTTTACATATTCCTGTTTCTGGATCACACAATAAGGGATTGATCTCTAATTTAGAATCTTTCATTTCTTATAATTAATTTGATTTACAAGGCCTTATGTAAATATTAGATTGAAAATTGTCTTTTTTGATATCGGGTTCAAATTTATGCTAAACATTTTGTATTCTTGATGTTCATTTCCCTTTGGAAAGTAGTTTCCTTTTGGATACTATGTATATTTAAACGAGTCGCGTTAATGAAGAAAAAAGCAGAAATCAACAATACCCCAATTTGCCAGGTTAGAATGCAAGCCATAAGTGATGCGATGAGTATTTTATCGGGAAAATGGAAGTTTCATATTCTTGGAACGCTTATGGAAGGAAGTAAGTTAGGCTTTATGGATTTGCTAAGAGAAGTAGATGGGATTGGAACAAAAATGCTTTCAAAAGAACTCCGGGATCTGGAAATAAACCATTTGGTAAGCCGAACCGTAATGGATACAAAGCCAATAACTGTTGAATATGCCATTACAGAATATGGCAAAACCCTCGCTCCAATTATTGATGGTTTAGCCAATTGGGGGATAGCATACCGGAAATCTATTCTCAATACAAAGTAGCTTTCACTCGATAATCGAGACTTAATGCGCCGGGGTTTGCCGCGAGCTAATTTTTTTCGGGCTTTTTTACTTCTTTTCGGTTCTAAATATTTTTTCAAATGCATTATAGACCGCAATATGTAATGCGTCTCCGTGAGTTTTGTCTTCCAAAAACTCGTAAAATAAGCTAGTATTTTCAGTTTTATTGGCGTTTAACTTATTAAACAGTGCTTTAGCGGTTCGTTGCATTACTTCTCCCTCTTTTCCGTCAGCTATATAAATTGATTTTTTAGAGGTGTAGGGGGTGAGCTCTTCGTTTAGTAGTTTTTCATCATTCCACCATAAACTGGGGCTTACAATAATGTAGTTGTCGAATAAATCAGGTTTTTTAACTAATATTTCTGTGGCTAAGAGTCCGCCAAGCGATTGTCCTATAATGGTTTTGGTTTTAGTTGTTCTGTAATTAGCATCAATAAATGCTTGTAATTCTTTGTCCAGAAAAGCTATAAAATCTTCAGATCTCCCTGAAGTTGGAAACTCCTTTTGATCCAGCTTATTTTGAGAAGGGGAGGTGAAGTCCCTTTTTCTATCTACGTTCCCGATGCCAACCACAATTGACTCCGGAATCATATTTATCCAGGAAAAGGAACCAAATTGAACAATTCCCGAAATATGAATAAAATCTTCATCTTTAGAACCATCAAGTAAATAAATTACAGGATAGGTCTTTAAGCTATCTTTCGAATAATTTAAAGGCAAATAAATGTTTAAGTCTCTTGTTTCGTTTAAGACCGTGGATTTAATTTGAATCGACTTGCCAATAGAAAAATCCTGTTCACTTATTTTTTTAAGTAGTGTCTGCCCAAAAGATAAGCTAGTAAGTAATACAGAGGCTAAAATTAGGATGCTCCGTTTCATATTTTAATTCAAATTGGTTACAGGTTTTTAGGCGGTTTTCAGAGAGAAAGGGATTGAGCGTGAATCTTTTAACCACTATTTTCTTTCCTGGTTTCTAATTTACATATTTTTAGACAATAGCTGTTATTTGCGATGAATCGTCTCAAGTTTATATTCTTAAGGTTTACATTTCGCTTAATTCATAATCGGGGACTGAAATGTTTTTGACAAAAATTAGTCCGTCATATGATTCTGAAAATACTTTTGAAATCTTTATCTTATGTAACGGCTGGGGTTGATATCCACCTCCCGCTATAAGTAAATATTTGTTTCGTTTGCTAAAGAATTCTATTGGTTCCTTTTCAATGACTTTATCTAAGTCGATAAAATAAATATCTTTATTAACCCTATTTAACGTTTTGGCATAGGTTTTTCGAAAGGGTTTTTCTATATGGTAAGTTTTCCAGTGATTACCATTTTCTTTATCGATTACATAACCTTTTATTTTTCCCGTTGCAAAGTCAAAACCTACGCTATAATAATCTTCTTTATAGTATTCTTTTAAGTTACGACCTAAATTAATTATATCACTGCCATCATAATACATTTCTCTTTTGTTTATGTGCTCATTATGAGCCCAGATAAAAGCTTTGCTATTTTTTGTTTCATTTTCAATAATCCATTTAACATTTTCGAACATTTTTAAATCTCTGAATTCAGTACTTTTTGGATATTTTTCATTAATATTTGATGCATATTCAGTATAACTTATTAAATAATTTAAAGCTCTTATTATGGATTTATACTCTTCACTATCGTTTTTTAAACTCAGTAGTTGCTCTTTTAATTCAATTAATTTAGGAATCTGAAGTTGCCACCAATCTCCAGGTTGATTATATTTTATAGTTTTGTTTGAGCACTTATCTACAAGAGTTAAAAGTTCTTCGTCAATATTAATTTTATTCTTATCAATGAACGCTCGAATTTCTTTATTAATGTTTACCCCATTTTGAATATCCATACCAAAAAAGCGAATTTGATCTTCTTTTAGTTTGTCTAAATTAAAATTTCTCATCCATTGTAATAAGTTTACTATCTCTTTAGAGCGCCAAAATCCAATATCAAAATTCTGGGCTATTGTTTTAATGTCTCCTTTTCCTCCACTAATCCATTCATTAATTCCAGCTTCAGCTTGATATGAGTCTTCCATTATAAAAACTCTTATACCCTGGGTTTTAACTAAATGTTTAAAAAATTTTGACTTCAGAGTAAAAAACTCTTTAGTATTATGAGAAGCTTCTCCAAAACCAAAAATTTTGGCATTTTCAAACTTTAAAGGTGTGTTTTGTTTAAAATCGGTTAGTTCAGAATCTGGACTGGCATCTTCAATAAGGATGGAATTATTATTTATCCATTCAATCGTTTCATTGTTTTGTGCATAGGTTATTAATGTTAAAAGAAACATTAATGTCATAATTATATTTTTCATCAAAAAAAATCTTGTTAATGTTATATAACCTTTCTCGGTTAAGGGAAGTAGTGTGTAGGGAAGCACTAACTTGTTAGCTTAACTAGGTTTAATTTAGACTAAAATATAGAATTTTGGATAAACCTAAGGTATTTTCTTTAATCGTCTTAAGTTTAAATTCTCTAAATTTTGATAGTTAAATCAAATAAATCTGACGCCAAAGCAATTTGTGAATTTGCTACTCTAAAAAAGTTCTTTTGTGTATTGCCAGGAATAAAACCAGGCGGACTCTTTCCAGCTGCTAAGAATTGATCTACTTCTACATTAAATAAAGCACAGTATTGAAGAATAAGCTATATGGAGAGAAATTTTCGGATAAACCTACCACAGCAGTTTATCATTAGCTAAACCGTGCTCTGAAAAATGTTCAGACAGAAACCCAGGTACCTGGAGCCAGAACTAAAATAGTAAAAGAGGAACAATAGCAGCAACTCACATTATTGAAGAGCATTCCGGAAATGAGGGATAAAACAGCTATTATGTTGCTTGTCCTAACGTATAGTTTCTTCAATTTTGAAAATGCCAGTCAGTTGTTTCTATATCGGGATCACGCCAAGTATACGGAAGTCAGGGAAAGGTTTGAGAGGTAAAAGCAGGATTAGTAAAGCAAGTAACCCTAAACTCTGGAATCTTCTGTTCTGGTGTAGTTTTACAGCTTGTAAAGAGATTTACGAGCGAATAATAGCGAAGGGAAAAGCAGGAAACTGGCCTTGATCACTGTATGCAATAAACTAATAAAACAAGCATTTGTTATCGCAAAATCAGGACTACCTTATAATGAAAATTTTGTATCGAAAATGGGATAAAAGGTATGGAAGTTAGCCCACTTCACTTTTAATCACCAGTTTTACTAAAACGAAACACCAAAACTCTTTGATAATAACTTCTCAAGTTCTTCGAGTTCCAATTTTAATTCCTGATGGTTTTTTGATAAGGATAATTCAGATTTATCTTTCCGAAGCAACTTTTTCAATTCAAGCATTTTAAAGTGAAATGATTTGGATTGTAGTTCAATTTGTAAGGTCGCTACGTGTTTTTCAATAGCTATCTTTTTTTGTTTTACTACATCAATCACTTCAGTGGCCTTATCAAAACTCAACTCCTTTTTTTCGAAAGATTTTAAAACTCCACACTCAAACTTACTACATTGTTTCGGTCTTTGAGAATAAATATTACAACCATTGCAGCCAAGTTCATTACAGGGTAGAAAAAACATTCCATTTTCACCCGTTTGTTCAATATCCATCAGCTTTTTTACTGGTGCCAGCTCTTCTCTATCAAGCTGTACAAAACCAATTAAAGTACCATCACAACATAAACCACAAGCCAAACAGATATTTGTTGGTTCACTCATATTTCCTGAATTTTAAGGTGCCTAATATAAAATGTTTATTCATATTCGGCTAATGTAGCATAAACATAGCCGTTTTTGTAGGTATAATTTCTGTATTTGTTCTTAATTGAAATTTTTATTCCTTTGTCTTGAATTGGTGCTAACGTGTTTGCGGAGATGGACAAGTAGCGGAAATGTGGACGCGAAGTGGTCGGCTTAGAGCTGGTTTGTTGGTCAAGTTAATTATTTTCATACTAACTACTGCCGTCTATTGGCGATAAACCGTTATTGTTAGCTACTGGCGGTTCCACGTAAATATGTTTCAGGAGTCATTACTGCTAATTCACTCTTTTTGTAATCCTTAATATTCCGGGTTAAAACAACACTTATTTTACCATTTTTGACTGCTGAATAATTTTGTAGCGCATCTTCAAAATCTTTGAAATCTGAATTTAAGGAATCGAGAACTACTTCTTTATCAATTTTCAATACATCTATAATTGTCAAAAGTTGTTTTATTTTCTCAATTACAATATCGTGTTTGGCCGTTTTTCTTAGTAAATAATATGTGTTACAAATAATTACTGGAGTTGTAAATCCTTTGATTTTATTCTCCTCGCATAAGTTTAAAATATCTGTTGCAAATTCTGCAAATGGTTCTCTGTCAAAGAAGAAATCTAAAATGACATCAGTATCAATAAGAACGTTTTTCATTATTTATATTTTTCTTCTAAGCGATTTCTAAGTTCTTTTTTGTAGTCCATGTTTTTGGGCATTTTGAAAGATCCTTTTAAAGATTTCACTACAGGATTTAATTTTTTATCCTTTTGCTTTTCTTCTTCTTTTGTAAGGACTTTTAAATAATTTTCAATGATGTCTGAAAGACTACGATTTTTTTCTTTAGCGTAATCTTTTGCCTTTTTTATAATTTCTTTTTCTATCGTTAATGTCAGTTTTGTATTCATCACTTTTCAATTGAAAGTTATAAATACAAATATAAAGAAGAATTCTGTTTGCACGTGTTATTTTTTATTTATTTACACGATTTCTATGTAATCCGCTTGTAGCTAAAGGTCTCCTTTATCGCCAGTTGGCGGAGTAAGGGACGCGGATTTTTCGGCTTAGTTTATGTTTTTTGGTCAAGTTAATTATTTTCTTTCTAACGCTGCCGCTTATTGGCGATGAACCGTCTTTGTTAGCAACTGGGCTTTAATTTCTAATATCATTGAACATACCAGAATTTAATCCAACATAAATATTTGGCATTATAGCATCTTTTTCCTTTTGTGAAAGTTTTGTCTTATTCAAGAAATAAGTTTTAATATCTCTCTCAACACGATTACTCTTATATTTTCTTCTTGCGGGAATTTCTTCACCTTTTGTAAAAATTATAAGTGGAATATTTTTTTTAAGTCTTTCTCCAATTAACTCCCACCAAATATTATCTGTATCACCTATAGATGAACCGAAAATACATATCAGATCACTTACGTTTATTTTTCTTTTCAATAATTCATCTAAAGTATGTCTACTTGCTTTATTGCATTTTTCTTTAACTATTGCTTCCAAAACATTTTGATTTGAATGGAAGGATTTATTTTTGATTTGGGATAAATCGTTAACACCAAGAATCATTCTATCGTCCGTGAATCCGTGAATATGATCTACTCCTCTTAAAGTAATTGTAGTTTGAATGTTCTGTTGTGTTTTTAGAACCAACTGTTGTTGTTTTTCGACAATAATTTTATCTAGAATTCTAGTATAATTAAAGGTTACAAGATCAATTCCCCAGTGGCTTCTTTTAAATTTACTTTTATATGCTAAAATTTTATTTCTGTCAGCTAGAGGAAGATTGTTTTCAGGAAATGCTAAATGGTTATAGAATTTATCCTTATCTATTTTACTTGAGTCAAACTTATTCTCTTCTTCTTGCAGATAAGCAGCAAGATGATCACCTATATCATCAAAAACGTTATCGAATTGGTTTAAATTTTCCAATTTCTCGGTATACTCGCCTAATGCTAGTTCTAAATCTGACCAATTTTTATAATATTCTTCAATATGTTCTTTTAGTAACTTAATTTCTTTATCATCAGATTTTACGGATTTATAATATTGGTAGAATTCCTTATAGCTAGTTTTCATTTTTAGGTTTAAATCAAAACCATTACCAATTAAATGAAGGATGCGCATTCTAATTTTTATAATTTAAGTTGCAATTTCGATTAAGCCTTGTGGCTAACTTCTTTGACCCGGTTTAGAATAAAGATTTAACTAAAAGCCTACCGGGATATACTTAGCTTTTCAAATATAAATTATTGTCAAGGCTTAAAACTGTGGGAAACCGTAATTTTTGGGCTATTTACTAACAGGTTTTTAACTTTTTTATCAATAAAACAGGGAATTTTGTAGATGAGTATGTAATAATTATAATAAGCTTAGTTCTAATCCTCTAAAACACCGGCTTCTTTTAAGTATTGTAAAACTTCTTCTTTAGGTAAAGCTTTAATAGTACGATCTTTAAAACCCGTAGTGGTTTCAGCCATAAATAAAGAATTTAAAATAGCTTCTTCGGTGGCTTCAATGGAGGCCATAAACAGTGGCGACATCAAATCGTTGGGAACTACTTCATGTTTTAAGGTTTCGGTATTTATTTTATAAGGAATTCTCACCCCTTTGGCGGTAGAAAAAGCGATCACATAATCGCCGCTACCGTTGGAAGCGATACCGCCGGTTTTTGCCAGTCCGAGGAATGCTCGCTTAGCCAGGCGTTGCAAGTTTCGGTTATTCAAAGGCGCATCGGTAGCTATTACCATCATACAGGAACCGTCTACATTATTCAGTAAATTATTGCTAAAACTGTAGTTTCTCAGCTTTTGGCCTACCGGTACCCCGGCAATTTGCAAAACCCCGCCAAAATTGCTTTGTACCAAAACGCCTAAGGTATAACCGCCCAGGCTTTCGGGCAGTTTTCGGGAAGCCGTGCCAATCCCACCCTTATAGCCAAAAGCGATGGTGCCCGTGCCGGCGCCAACATTGCCTTCAGTCACTTTTCCGGTTTTCGCATTTTGAATCGCTGAAATTACATCTGCATTTTTCACGTATTGCCCTCGGATATCGTTTAAATAGCCATCGTTAGTTTCGCCTACCACGGCATTTACCGAACGTACGTTTTCATTTCCGGGCAGATTTAGCGTATATTTTATCAGCGCATCCATCGTGGTGGGAACGTTTAAAGTGTTGGTAAGGATCACAGGGGTTTCCAGGTTTCCCAGTTCATTAATTTGTGTGCTGCCGGCCAGTTTTCCGAAGCCATTTCCCACAAAAACCGCTGCGGGTACTTTTTGCTGAAAAATATTTCCACCGTGCGGAAGAATAGCCGTTACGCCGGTACGCACCGAATCTCCTTTTACCAGCGTAGTATGCCCAACTTTTACACCTTCAACATCGGTAATCGCGTTTAAGGCTCCTCTTTGCATCACCCCAATTTTCATCGGAATTTCCTCTACGCGTTGCTGTGCGTTTAGCAAATTCAGCATAAAAAATAATAATGAAGTGAGCAGGAGGGAATATTTCATTGATAACTGGATTTTTAAATTTTCATGAAGTGGAAAGTTACGAAATACTATGAATGGCAATTTTCGAAATAATTAGAATAATTTTTTTAACGGCCTACTTATGTAGATCCTTTTTCGCAGAATATGTGCACAAGACCCCGAGATTCAGGATGGGCGATTTTTTCAATCGTGCATCCGCGGGGTTTTGGTCACGGTTTTTGGCATTTTGACAAAAAATTCCTTGAAAAAGGCGTCTTTTTCTTTGCTTCGTTTCTTTTGGACGAGCAAAAGAAACCGATAGGTTCAGGAACCCATATTTATGGAATAAAAACTGTGAGCTAAATGAAGGGTTGGTAGTAATCAGGTTAGATTTTTAAGTAGAAATACCAAATTAGAAAAAGAGATTAAGGAAGTTATTCCTTTCAATATTAAGCTGCTGTAATTCAAATTATAGATTGTATCTTTGCACCCGCTTTTAAGAAGCCAATGAAGACCTCACAGGTTTTGAAAACCTGTGAGGTCTAAGAGCTTTGAAAAATAGAATATTATTATGAGGACAAAGTCGATAAAGAAGAACCGTATTAATGTAGTAACCCTTGGTTGCAGCAAGAATGTATATGATAGTGAGGTGTTGATGGGGCAGCTTAAGGGCAACAATAAAGACGTGGTGCACGAGCAGGACGGCAATATTGTGGTGATTAATACCTGCGGATTTATAGACAACGCCAAAGAAGAATCGGTGAATACCATCCTGGAGTTTGTAGAACAGAAACAACAGGGAGAGGTAGATAAAGTTTTTGTAACCGGATGTTTAAGCGAGCGTTACAAACCAGATCTCCAAAAAGAAATCCCGGATGTAGACCAGTATTTTGGAACTACAGAACTTCCCGGCTTACTAAAAGCGCTGGAAGCCGATTATAAACACGAATTGCTTGGTGAGCGTCTAACAACCACACCAAAAAATTACGCTTATCTTAAAATTGCTGAGGGTTGTGACAGGCCCTGTTCTTTTTGCGCTATTCCGCTAATGCGCGGTGGCCATAAATCTACGCCAATTGAAGACCTGGTAAAAGAAGCGAAGAATCTTGCCGCTAATGGCGTAAAAGAATTAATTCTTATCGCACAGGATCTCACCTATTATGGGCTTGATCTTTATAAAAAACGAAATCTAGCCGAATTGCTGGAAAACCTTGCGAAAGTTGAAGGAATTGAGTGGATTCGTTTGCATTATGCATTTCCAACCGGTTTCCCAATGGATGTACTGGATGTGATGAAGCGTGAGCCTAAGATTTGTAATTATATAGATATTCCGTTGCAGCATATCAATACTGAATTGTTGAAATCTATGCGCCGCGGAACTACGAGCGAGAAAACTACAAAATTGCTTAGAGACTTCAGGAAGTATGTTCCCGAAATGGCCATTAGAACCACACTTATTGTAGGTTACCCGGGAGAAACCCAGGAGCAGTTTGAAGAAATGAGAGATTGGGTAGAAGAAATGCGTTTTGAGCGTTTAGGCTGTTTCACCTATTCTCACGAAGAAAATACACATGCTTACAATCTGGAAGACGATGTGCCACAGGATGTGAAACAAGATCGTGCCAACCAGATTATGGAAATACAGAGCCAGATATCCTGGGAATTAAATCAGGAAAAAATCGGACAGGTTTTTAAAGTGGTGATCGATAGAAAAGAAGGGAATTATTTTGTGGGTAGAACTGAATTTGACTCACCAGATGTGGATAATGAAGTTTTAATAGATGCCACTTCAATATACCTGAAAACCGGAGAATTTTACGAAGTAAAAGTAACCGATGCTGCCGATTTCGATTTGTATGCTGAACCAGTTCACGAAGCACCAAAACCGGTTAGAAAAGAGTTAAAAGTGAAGAGCGTGTAATTTCGTGTATAGTGTATGAAGTAATCTGGTTAACTGAATTTTTTCAAATTTACCGACTACCGACTACCGACTACCGACTACCGACTACCGACTACCGACTACCGACTACCGACTCAATAATGATAAAATATGCCCTGCGGAAAAGGTGTCCATAAACAGGCTTTAAGTCCGGAGGCTTTTAGTGCGGAATTTGTCCAGGTGTTGCAGGTTTTAAAAAGGTTAAAAGAAGTTTTAGCTAAATAGAACGCATCATCGCGATAATAATGTAAACCTGAAACAGGTGGAATTTCTCTCTTATTTTCAGCGTTTACAGTTTCCAGAATATATTCACTTAGCTTCTTATATTGATCTTCTGAAACTGAAATTTTCACCAGGTTTTCTGAAACTGGTATTTTTTGATAAAAGCGAGTGTGTAGTGCACTTTGCGACCTTAAAAAAAGCGCTTTAAACGCTACATTCAGTTTTAGATCTTCCCATTGCGGGGTATTTCTATAAAAATTAAGATCACCCCAACCAAACCCGATAAATTCCGAATTCTGTGGATTTGATAAGCTATGTTCCGGTTTAAAAATCGAATCCCAACTAATCACTTTAGTGTTTACCGGAAGTAAAATATCGGTATGCATATCCTGTTTATAAAGATAGATTTCAATTTCGGTGTTTTTGGGAGTTGAATGTGAATTTACAGGAATCGTTGAGCCTATTAATGCTATCACCAGGTAAAATATAACCGGCGATAACAGAACTAAAAGGAGTTTTAAGAGATAACGGAATCCTTGTTTCATTCTATTAAATTATTAATTATTTCCTATTTATAAGTATTTCAGTTCGAATGAGTTTCTAAGGTGATAACCGAAGAAAACCATATCGAGAACAGCTACCCAAGTTAGACAAAACTTTCCGCTGCAACCCCAACTATCATCGGGCTTGATATGTAAAATAAAGACTAAGATTTTCAATTTAAAGCTCCCCTCCTGGGTGAGGAGGGGAATGAATTCTCCGAAGGAGAAGAAAGGGATGGTTCCCGCATTCTATTTCATTCCTTAGCAATAATGAGTTGAAAAAAGCTTGCTGGGTCCAAGCTATAGCCAATGCGACAATCTGTTTTTAATTGGTCCCGTTCTTTTTCCCTCGATGAAAAAGAACCAAAAAATCCAGACTT
>NZ_FUYY01000002.1 GCF_900168045.1 Salegentibacter holothuriorum
CACCCGGGATTTCTTTTCAGTATTTTTGGGAACTTGTTTCCGCTGTAAGCGGCTGCAAATATACAATGCTTTTTCTTTATCTGCCAAATGTTTTTTGAAAAAAATTTTGACTTATTTTTAAAAGCAATACCATTTAAAAGAACTTCAAAACAACACCGCTTTTTAAAGCATAACACTCGTTGTTTTTGCGGCTGCAAATATACAACCTCTTTTGATTCTGGCAAGCAAAAAATAAACTTTTTTTGCTTTTATTTTTTTAAGCTTTCTCAATCCTAAAAAAAACACCGTATCCAAATATGTAATGAACTTCCCGCCTTATCTCTCAACCCTCGTTGTGTCGCAAAGCGGGTGCAAATATACTGCTGTTTTTTAGATGCGCAACTATAATTTTAAATTTAATTATTTTTCAGGATTTCCTATAAAATCATTGCATCTTATCCTAATTTCAGTAGCATAGGAGACACCTACAAAATAATTCAACATTTAAAAGGTTAAAAAAGGTCTAAAAGAAAATAACTTCCGCAGAAAAAACTAGAGAAAAAAGTTCCAAACAACACCAAATCGTATCTGGAAATCGGCATAAGGATAGCCGGGAGCAACAAAGTTATTATTCTTATCTATTAAAGAATTTAAATGCTGCAGTTTAAAAAAGATTCGAGTTTGATCTACTTTTCCATTAAAAAAGAAATCCACTACTGGATAATTACCAAATTCGGCTGAGTTCTGCACATAAAGTTCAGCTAACACGGGATCGTAGGCATTCATATTGTAATTCGTAAAATATTTAAAGGTAAATCCGGTTTGAAGGTAAAGCGCCTTATCAAACCATTCATCTTTATAATATATAGTATTACGGGTCACAAATTCAGGAAGGTTTAATACCGAAGCGCCGTCCATTACATTTTGATACATTAAGGTATTATCTATTGCAAACAAACCAAAATCAAAATCTTTACTGGCCTTTAATTTTAAATACCTAACCTGGTCTCCAGACTGGAAAGGCTTAACCAGCCTATCTTCTCCTTCAGTGAAATAAGTATAGTTCTGAATTTGGGTTAGCCTAGCTTCAATATTAAGCAATTTTTTAGAACGCAATTCTCCGTATATACTTTGTGTGTTTACATTATCAAAATTGTTTTGCCAATTGTAATTCACATAATTACTCTGATAAAGAAGAAAATTATAATTGGGCATATGGCTGTTTTGATTAAAACCAAATTGCAACCTGTTCTCCTCATCAAGGCTATAACCTGCCTGCGCCGCAAAATAGCTACCGGTAAAATCTCCAGCCAAATTAAGCATAGCGTCTGCCTTCACATCAAAACCACCTATACTCTTATTATATTCTCCACCTATTGCATAATTTACTCCGGTAAGTTTATTATTAATAGTGTCGTTTTCACGAATATAAAAAGTCTTATACCCATACTCAAAATTTTTGACGGCAGCTTTCGCCTTTACTTCGCCTAAAGTTTCATTAGACCATTGTACATAGCCCTCATTATAAAACTCGGTTAAACGAACGCGGTCTCTTAAATTAGTTTGTTGAAAAGAAGGCCCAAAAATCTCATTTACGGAGTTAGTTTGAAGGAAATCAAACTTTTTATAATCGTGATTAAAAATATGCCCAACTTTTAGCGCATTTGAAGATAAAGAATCTGGTTTAGCAAGGTGATAATAATGATCCAGATAGAAACGCTTTCCATATAGTGTATTTTCAGCATTTTCAAAATTCATTTGCAAAAGGGAACGGTCTTCAAATTCCTCTTCTTTATCAATGTATTGCTGAAGAGCTAAATCTGAAAAACCACCATTTTCCTGATTCATTAGATCATGCGAGACAAAGTGTGATCTTAAATGATACTTCTTATCTAAAGTTTTATAAGTAAGTCCGAATTTAAAAATCCCGGTACTGGTAAGCATGTTTTGATATCTTCCTAACGCACGAACACCTTTATAACCAACAGAAAAGTTCAATCTTTCAGAAGTATTCATGGTAAATAAAACATCTAGCTGCTGACCTTGCTCTGGCACCGTTTTAAAGTAAGCTTCTGTAAAAGGTGTAGGCACGTGATAGTAATTAATGTCTTCTACATCAAGAAAATTATAATGCCTCGCCTGGGCGCCAAATTCGGGATATAACTTTTGTGCGTCAAAATCTATCCCCAGTTTGTTATAGGGGCGCCCTGTATTAGAAAAAGACAATAATTCAAAATTATCTTTTCGCCGATAATTAAATTTATAATCTTTTTCTATGGTAAGCGTAGTATCTACAAAAGTAGTGTCATTTGCTATGGAAATAATTTTGTAAGCGGAAATTGGAGGTTTAATGGTGTCTTCTTGCTTACTTGCGTTTTCGGCATTTTGGCCTCCGGGACCGGCAGAAGGTCTAATTTGCGAAATAGCCACTAAAGGAATTAGTAGAAAAAAAAACAGTGTATAAATTTTCATATATAAAAAGGACTCCCACAAAAGTAAAAATAAAAATCACAGCAAACAGAAATTGCAAGAAACAAAAAAAATAGAGGTCCGTATGCTTTTGCTTTACAATTACCGTAACTAGGTATATTTTTCAAGATGAAAAAGTCTTTTTAAGATTACCTATAGGAAAAACTGTATTAATTCCAACGGTATATGAAGGAGTAATTTAAGCTGCAAGCGAGCAAAAACTATCGGTTAGACAAACAGCTAAAGAAATACTTTACACCGATATGTTATAGGTAAACCAAGTTTATAGAAATAAAAAAGCCGCCTAAAAAATTAATTTTTTAGGCGGCTTATATACATTTAATACTAACTATATCTTACAGCATCAAGTTAATCAGCACTAGAACTTCCACCAAGAGTGAAAGCTTCGGTTGCTTCCTCATCAAAATCACCAGGAATAACAACAAGCTCTTCTCCAGCAAAAGTAAGAGTTACAGAACCCTCGTTAGGAAATGTAAGACCATCTCCATAAGCATCAAAAATGCTAAATGTATAATCTCCATCAGGAAGACATCTTTCTACTGTAGCACTTGCAGCTCCTTCTGCATAAGGACCACCTTCCAAAATAGTGTTTCCATCTGTGTCTTTAACATTCCAGGTAGTTTCATTAGCATAGCCGTCAAAAACAAAATCAATCACCAAAGGACTATCACAAGATAAAGAAACATTTAGTTGAAAATCATCTCCGGTAGAAAAATTCTCCTGCGCAGCAAGGCCTATAATAAGGCTTTCTCCATTAGGACTAAAGTTAACATCCTGAACATCTACAGTAAAAGCAGCTTCGTTAGAACCACCTGGTATAACTACAGTTTCAGGCAGAGAATATGCAGCAGGACTCATGCTAGAAGATTCTCTTACTACTATATCGATAACCCTATCTTCATTTACAATATTAGCTGTATAAACATTTAGTTCATAAGATGTACTTCCCCCCAATTCAACCTTAATATCTGCAGGACCTGCTTGAAGCGCTGCATAATTAGGTGAAGTAAAATCACTTTCATGATCACAACCTGCAAAAGACAGTGCTAAGGTCGCAACAAATAACAATATATATTTTTTCATAATTGTATTTATGTTTTAAAATTTAGACTAATCGTTCTGCGTATTAATCGCGGGGTTATAGATAATCTCTTCTTCCGGAATTTCGAAAGTTAAACGCTCATCATCATAAGGAATCGCTTCTCCAACAAAAGACAAGTGGTTTGCTCCACGCACCACTGTTTCTTTATTTCTCTTCAGAGCCAAGTAAGACTTGCCTTCACCCCAAAGCTCAATACGAGTTTGTAAATAAATTTCATCCTTAAGTGCTGGTCCCGAAAGTGCATCAAGATATGATGTATCGTCCAATCTTAAATCTAAAATAGCAGCTAAAGAAGTCCTAGCTTCAGCATCCATATCCAGATTAGCAGCTGCTTCGGCATTTAATAAGTACATTTCGGCAATTCGCATATAGACTAAGTCTAGAGTAATTACCTGAGACGGCCCTCTTGGTACTCTTGCAGGGTCATAAAATTTCCCCCATGGTTGAAGGAAGTTGGACGAAGAAGGGTCACTCATAAATTGGTTCTTTCTTACATCTTCATCTGGAATCTGACTGTAAAGCCCGGCATCCATAGCCTTATAATCACCATATCCAGCGTAGCTATAAGAGAAGTAATCCATTTGTCCCCACCAGGACAGCAAACCTACACCTGAATCTGAAGTAAGATCAACACCCCACATCCATCCTGGAGTATTCACATCATTAAAACCTCCTCCGGTTGGGTTATCTACATCGTCATCGGTTCTGTCGGCTCTTGCAACATCCTCCGCTGTCATAATGGTAAAAGGAGTATTAGTAATAACATCATTAGTCAAATCCTTAACCTCTTGCCATCTATCACCCTGAGCGGCTAATACATAAGCTAATATACCTTGAGCCACTGGCTTATTAATTTGGTTTTTTGCTGATCTATTAAAACCATCCAACAACGATATGGCAGAATTCAAATCATCCTCCATTTGCTTATAGATTACAGAAGCTGCAACCTTTGGCCCGTTTTCATCCTCTGGCAAAAGATAAATTGGTAATATCTCTTGACTTGGATCATAAGAGTTTTGGTAGTATTGAGCTAGGTAAAAATAAGAATGTGCTCTCATTGCTTTTGCCTGACCGAGAATATACTTGTTTTCATCGGTTTCAGGAATAGCATCATTCCCTCCAACAGCTGCAATCACTAAATTTGCTGAACGAACAAGGCGATAGTAATATCTCCAGGGCATATAATTTCTTCCACTAGTAAAATCTAGAGGTGCCTGGAATTCGGTAATATCAGATCGATACCAACCAAATGAACTTACAGAAAGCGCAACGTCTCCTGACAACATATCTCCGAAAATATCATAACCTTTCTGACCAAAATCGTCGTGATTGGTAGTACCACCAGATCCATCTTCAAACTGTAACGAATAAATACCCGTTAAAGTTCCGGCAAGTACATCAGCATTGGTCTCACCGGCTTCAGAAACTTGCTCCTGTGTTAAAAACTCTGAGGGCTCCTTCTCCAGGTAGTCCTCGCTACACCCCACTAACGTAAGCAGTGCAGATGACAGCAGTGTTAATTTAAATATATTTTTCATTTTGTATTTTTTTTATTTTTAAAATTTAACCCTTACTCCTGCAGTAACTGTAGTTAAAGGAGCATATAAACGACGCCCTGAGTTAGCATCTTCTGCGGTATTCGGAAGAAAACCATCTCTAGCAGTATTCACGTAAAGGTTATCTCCAGAAACATAAAGGTTCACATATTTAATTCCTGTACTTCCAAACATCTCTTCTGGAATAGTATAACCCAATCTTACGTTATTAAGAGCCAGATAATCTGTACTTGTCACAAAACGATCAGAAGTGCTAGTTCCATTAACAAAAGCATTATCTGTTAAAGCAGGAACGTTTGTAATATCTCCTGGATTTTGCCACCTATTAAGGATATCAGAATGATAATTGTTACCTACAGCACCAAAACGGTCGCTCATTAATTCCGCATACTGAAAATCTACCGCGTGTCCTCCAAGGCTATATACTACTTGCGCACCAAAATTGAAGTTTTTCCAGTTTCCGCTCAATCTCATACCACCCCTTACATCTGGAATTGCAGATTTACCTATATACTTTTCTGTGGCATTAGCATAAGTATCAGTCACTTGTCTTTCTACGTTAGCATCTGGATTATCGTGCATGTAGATAGCCATAGTTTGAATGGCATCTTCACCTGAATCAAACAACCCGTTAGCATTAGCATCATTAAAATACTGATACCAAAGCGGCGCTCCATTTGAAGGATCTACACCAGCATATTCTCTAGTGTAAATTTCGAAAATAGATCTTCCTTCAGAATATGCAAAAGGAGCATTTGATACATCTAAAATTCTTTTTTCACCCGTAGAAGGATCTAAAGGCATTTTTGTAATCTCATTCTGAAGAACTTCACCATTAACACTAAGATCTAAATTGAAATCTTTAGTTTGAACTAAATGACCTGTCAAGTTAAATTCTAAACCGGCATTTCTTAAATCCCCATCGTTAACGGTAATAATAGCAATACCCTGAGAAGGACCTACTCTACGCTCAAAGATCTGATCTTCTGTATTCTTAATATAATAATCTACAGAACCATCTAACCATTTACCTAAACCAAATTCTGTACCTACCTGGAACATTTTAGAAGTTTCCCAGGTAAGGTCTGGATTTCCATTATCTAAGGTAGAAAGTGAAATTTCATCGTTAAGGTTATTGATACTATACGTATCGTACCCAGAGTAATAATCTACCCCTGCTTCATCCCCGGTAATACCGTAAGAAGCTTTTAACTTAAGAAAAGAAAATAAGTCGCTGTTAGCAAGAAAATCTTCATTAGACGCTACCCATGCAGCACCAACAGATCCAAAAGTACCCCACTTCTCGTTCACGAAACGCGATGAACCATCACGACGAACAGATCCAGTAAGGTAATAAGTATCTAAATAGTTATAGTTAACCTGACCGAAATAAGATTCGATAGACCTTCCTTCATTATATCCCGTAGCCGGACTTGCTGCAACTACATAGTTATTTAATTCATAAATATCTGCAGCAACTGCTTTAGTTTTAAATGCATCATTGTAATTTAACTCAAAATCATTTGACTCGTGTGCTATTAAAGCATCAACACTATGATCTCCAAATTGATTTTCGTAACGTAGCAACTGTAAGAAGTTAGTTGTCAACTCTTGGGTATCAACTTTAAATAAAGTACCTCCATCCCCTTGTGCAGTACCATAAAATGGATTATCTGCGCTTGTATATCTATCCATAGAATACTGAGCTCCAAATTTGGTCTCAAAAGAAAGATGATCTGTAAGAGTAAAATCTAAAGCAAAACTTCCGTTTAACTCGTGTCTATCTGTATTAACATAATCATACAACGCAGAACCAACAGGGTTCAATCCATCAGATTGTGGTCTTGTTCTAAATCCTGAGAAACTACCATAATCGTACTGATTTCCTCCAAAAATAGGATCTGGCACTAATTCACCATCATTATCTCTTAAAAATACTCCAAAAATAGGAGCGGTTTTATCAGCAAATTCAAAAACGTTTTCAGATCCTACAGTCTGCCCGTTTTCCATTTGCTCTGAATAAGCATAACCAATATTAGCTGCTACATTCAACCATTCTTTAACTTGAGACTTTACATTTAAACGGGTAGTATATCTATCATACCCAGTATTAACCGCATAACCATTATCATTAAGGTAACCTGCAGAAGCAAAATAAGAAGTCTTCTCGTTTCCACCACCAAAGCGAACGTTAGCTTCAGTTCTAATAGCCGCATCAAAAGTTGCATCTTCGTATCTCTCTGGAGTATATTTTCTAGTCACCCCATCTCTAACCATACGAGTATCAGGATTAATTAATTCTGAAGCAGAAGCTGCATTCCAAAGATTATAGCCTGCAGGCACATAGTTATCAGTAAATAATCTAGAGTTAGCATATTGTACTGGATCTGCAGCACCGGTAATTCTACCACGATTATAAATACCTTCCCAAACTAACCCAATATAAGATTCAGGAGATTTTATCACATCATATCTTGGGATCACCTGATCATTTATACCGGTTTTCACATCTACCTCAATATAATCCTCTCCAGAAGTTCCTGTTTTAGTAGTAATTAAAATTACCCCGTTTGAACCACGCGAACCATAAATAGCAGTAGCGGTAGCATCCTTTAAGACCGTAGTTGTCTTAATATCTGCCGGGTTAATAGAGTTAATACTTCCAGAAAATGGAACACCATCTACTACATATAATGGGTCACGGTTACCGTTAACAGAACCAAAACCTCTAATTCTAATAGTAGAAGCAGTACCTGGTTGCCCAGAGGTATTGATCACATTAACACCAGCAACTTCCCCAGCCAAAGCCTGAGAAACGTTAGCAAAGTTCTTGGTTTCTAAGTTTTCTGTATCAATAGTAGTTGCAGAACCAGCAAATGACTGTCTGGTTGCGGTACCATACCCAACTACTACAACTTCACTTAAAGCAGCAGCATCTGTACCAAGCGTAATGTCATAAACATCAGCCGCACCAACAGTGACTTGCTGAGTACCAAAACCTACATAACTAAATGTAATAACATCACCCATATCTACGGAAAGACTGTACTCACCATCAAAATTAGTTTGGGTTCCATTAGTCGTACCCTTTTCAATAACATTTACCCCGGGTAAGGGTAAACCATCTTCATCGATAACCGTACCGGTCACCACTTTTTCCTGTGCAAAAGTAAATTGCACTACAAACGCTAATAATAGCGTAAGAATTCCATGTAATTTGTTTTTCATTATTATTTAAATTTGAATTAGCCTTCGCCAAAAATCATAATAAATTCTTAATAAAACAAATGATTTTTCAATTGAATTATCATTTAATTTATTAAGGCTTTTTTAAAAGATGTAAAAATATGAACGTTTATGGACTTATTTTTTTACGAATTCAGCAAAAAAATGACAATTAAGCAGAACCTGATTTTAAGTAGCTTATAAGCATTTTAATGCCAAAAGAGCGATATCTAGGACAATTTACTATGCATGCCTTGTATTTTTAAAAACTGTACATATAATATATACGATTAAAAAAAGGCAATAGTTTTGTTTTAAACCGGGATTCTTATAATTTTTGCACCATGTTAAAAATGTACAACCTTCCATGCCAGATTGCCGGCACCGATGAAGCCGGTCGCGGCTGCCTTGCAGGCCCGGTAACTGCAGCCGCAGTGATCCTCCCAAAGAAATTTAAGAACAAACTGTTAAATGACTCTAAACAAACCAAGGAAGAAGACCGCAAGAGTCTTAAAGAAATTATAATAAATGAATCGATTTCATATGGCATTGCACACGTATATATGGAAGAAATAGACGAAATAAATATATTAAATGCTTCTATTTTAGCTATGCATCGCGCCTTAGAAAAATTGCAGTGTGAACCTGAGCACATTATTGTAGATGGTAATAAATTTAAACCTTTTCGCAATATTCCACACGAGTGCATTATAAAAGGAGATGGGAAATTTTTAAGCATTGCTGCCGCTTCTATTTTAGCAAAAACCGCTCGGGATGAATTTATGAAAAAGATACACCAGGAATTCCCAATGTATAATTGGCAACAAAATAAGGGATACCCAACCAAAGAACATAGACAGGCCATTAGGGAATATGGAAGCACTCCATATCATAGAAAAAGTTTTAAACTCCTGCCGGAGCAACTCAAACTTAGTCTATAACTTTTATATTTGTTGAAAATCCAGTAGTTCTATGAAGAAAAGCCTCTTCGCATTTTTTAGCATTCTTTTATTTCTTTCCTGTCAAAAATCGGAGAAAATCGAAAGTCTTATCGGTTTTATTCCAAACGATGCAGCGGTAATTATACAAACTTCTAATTTAAAGCAATTTCAACTAGATTTAAATTCACTTCCCTTTTTTGAGGAAAACTCACTCAGTGTAATAGACAATATTCAAAAAGATCTGGGCTTTCTTAAATATACCGACAGCATTACTGAAAGCATCATCACTTTATCTATTTCAAAAGAGGCAAAATTCAGATATACCTTTATAAGTAAGCAACAACCTAATTTTGAATTAGACTCCATTCCAAATAAATCTATTGAAAATATAAAAGTTGAAGGTTTAAATTATCAAAAATTAAGCTTAGAAGGAAATGAATTTTTTGTTTCTATAGGAAATGGACCGTTTATAATTTCAAGTTCTGAAACGCAGTTAAGGCAAATCTTAAAAAAAGAAGACCTGCTTAAAAATAAAAGTTTTACGAAAGCTTATAAAGCCATCTCCCCCAATAAAACATCCCTGATTATTAATCACGCCAAACTTAAAAGTTTTCAGCAAAATTTATTTCCAAATTTAGAACTTGAGAATGTAAAAAATTATGCCGGATGGAGTGCGGTAGATCTAGAGTTTTCTAAAAACGGGTTTTCCTTTAACGGTCTCAGTATTCCGGATAATGAAAAGAACCTTCATAAAATTCTTGCAAAAGCCGGGACAGTTTCAATAGAGTTCGCCAAAATTGTTCCGGAAAATTCAGGTGGATTTGCTGCTTTAGGCTATCAAGACTCGGAAATCTTTCTACAGAATTTAAAAGGATTTAAACAAGATTCAGTTAAAAGGCCCGAAGACAGAATCATATTAAACACCAGGGAAGCTGGAATTATTCTGGCTGAAGAAAATTCCTTACTCGCAATAAAAACATTGATAACCACTGAAGCGACCGACTTAATTTCTGGCTTTGCCAATTTAGAAGAGAACTATCGCGATTTTCCTATATATAAGGTAACGCAACCTGATGTTTTTAAAAACCTTTTCACTCCCTTTTTTAATCCAAAAGCTACTAATTTCGCAGCCGCAATTGATCAACACCTCGTATTTTCCGCTAGCATACCGCAACTTCGCGACTTAATTGCCGGTTATGTAAATAAAAACACACTGGCACATCAAGCTTATTATAAGGACAGTGAAAAAAACCTGGCGGAAGAATCTTCTATACTCATAACCGGAAAAACAGCACAATTAAAAAGCAACTTAGCTAAAGCGGTTTCTAAAGAATTTAGTGCCGAGATGGAAAATTTAAATTTCGGGAAGCATAAATTAGCGATCCTACAATTAGTAGAGGAAGACGATTTTGCCCACATACACGGTAGTTTTGAATCGCAGAACGAGCAAAACACTTCCAATAATAAAACCGAAGAAATGCTTTCGGTAAACCTGGAAGCTGAATTACTTAACGAGCCGGTTTTTGTGAAAAACCACCTGAATAATCAAATGGACATTGCGGTTCAGGATATAAACAACACGCTTTACCTAATCTCTAACAAAGGCACAATTTTCTGGAAGAAAAAACTTAAAGGTCAAATCTTAGGAGAGATACAACAGGTAGATCTTTTTAAAAACGGAAAATTTCAGCTTGCTTTTGCAACTCCTTATTCCATAGAGGTTTTAGATAGAAATGGAAATACAGTAAAACCATTTCCGCTAAAGTTTAAAGATGAAATTACGCAGTCGCTATCCATATTCGATTATGATAATAACAGGAAATATCGCTTTTTAATCACGCAGAAGAATGAAGTTTTTATGTATGATAAGAACGGAAAGAGCGTAAAAGGCTTCGATTTTAGGAAGACTAATTCTGAAATTTTAAAAGCTCCAAAACATTTAAGAATTCAGAATAAAGATTATATCGTTTTTCCTGAAAAATCGGGCAAACTCAATATTTTGAGTCGGCAGGGAGAGCATAGGGTAAAAGTAAAAGAGAGCATAGATTTTTCTGAAAACGAATGGTATGAGTTTGAGAATGATTTTCTCTCCAGCAATGCTGAAGGGAATCTTGTAAAAGTAACGCAAAATGGATCAGTAAATATAGAGAATACGGCTTTTAGCGAAAATCACAGCATAACAGCAAGACCTAATTTATTGGTTAGTCTTTCAGAAAACATTTTAAAGATAAAAGGGAAGGAATTAAACCTTGATTACGGACTTTATACCAACCCGAAAATTTTCCTGGTAAACAACAAATACTACATCAGTCTAACAGATTTACAAACACAAAAAGTATTTGTATTTGATAGCAATGCAGAACTTCTTCCAGGTTTCCCGGTTTATGGAACTTCAGGAATTAATTTAAACAATGCAGATATAGACCAGCGCCCCGAATTTGTGGTAAAAGGTGGCGAAAAAGAGGTTTTGATGTATAAACTTTAAAACTATCCTTCCTCAATTATTAGCTCTATTAATGGTTTAAAAGCATTTTCCACTTTAGCGGCCTATCAAAAATTTATCGTGAAATTTGAAGTGAAAACATCGTAAAATTTTAGGCTGTTTCAGCTAAACGTATTTTGATCCAGTTATTTTTATGAAGGGCGTTCCTAAAATTTAGGTGTAGAACAAAAAAATTAGATAAAATTTCGTAAACCTAAATTTTTTTGGTTCGTTTTTTCATCAATGAAAAAAATGAACATTATGATTTATTTGGAAAGATTTAATACATAAACTCTACTTGAATTCTGCTTCAAACAAATCAGCAAAATGTTTTAAAACCTTCTTCTGAACTTCTGCTAAAGGAATTTCTTTTTTCCCAAGTTCTACATTTAAGGAAGTAACGGCTTTACCTTCAATTCCGCAGGGAATAATATGGTCAAAATAGCCTAAATCAGAATTTACATTCAGCGCAAAACCATGCATAGTGACCCAGCGACTGGCACGAACGCCCATTGCACAAATCTTTCTGGCAAAAGGTGTTCCCACATCAAGCCAAACTCCCGTTTCGCCTTTGCTTCGTTCTGCTTTTAGACCATAATCGGCCAGCGTAAGGATTATAGTTTCTTCCAGAAACCGGAGATATTTATGAATATCGGTAAAAAAATTATCAAGGTCAAGAATTGGATACCCCACTAATTGCCCCGGCCCATGATAGGTAATATCACCACCGCGATTAATTTTATAATAGGTAGCTTGCTTTTTCTCTAGTTGAGTCTCAGAAATAAGCAGGTTCTTTATATCGCCACTTTTACCCAAAGTATAAACGTGAGGGTGCTCCACCATTAAAAGGTAATTTGGTGTTATTTCATTTAAATTCTGCCTTCGGTTTTTAATTTTAAGATCAAGAATTTCTTTAAAAAGACTTTCCTGGTAATCCCAGGTCTCTTTATAATCTTTATAACCTAAGTTCTGCAAATTTATCTGCTTATTCATACGCTTTTTCCAGGGTTATTCAGAATAATAAGTGCCGCGATCACTCCCGGAATCCATCCCAAAATAGTAAGGATCAAAACAATTAAAATAGACCCACAACCCCTATCGTAAACCGCTAGCGGTGGAAATAAAACAGAAAGAATAACACGCCAAACACTCATTTATCTAAAGCTATTACCAATTTATACCGCAAAGATAAGATTATAAATAGAGAAAACTTATTTGATAAAGAAGTGCATTTTTATCTTCCAAATATTATCAAAAATTCAGGTTTATATCCCATTGGTTGGTAGCCACATAGTCACTATATTTGCACTCGCTTTGCGAAAAACAGAAAGACTGTCTAAAAAGTCTCATTTCGTCAAGCTGAACTTGTTTCAGACTTTATCCCGAAAACTTCGGGATTCTAACACGTTTTTGACTATCAAGAACTTAGATTCTGAAATAAATTCAGAATGACGCTTTAAAAACTTTACAGACAGCCTCATAAATTAGAAAATAATATAATTCCGAGCGAAACTTGGGAAAATTAAACCCGAAATAAGGGATACATCAAATTACGAGTATGCAATTATCTGAACAGGAAATAGTAAGAAGAGAGAAGCTTTCTGCATTAAGAAAAGCAGGTATTAACCCGTATCCGGCAGATTTGTTCCCGGTTAAAGACACCAGTAAAGGTATTAAGGAAGACTTTGAAGAGGGAAAGAAAGTGGTGATGGCCGGGAGATTAATGTCTCGCCGTATCCAGGGAAAGGCCTCTTTTGCCGAAATACAGGATTCTAAAGGAAAGCTACAGGTTTATTTTAACCGTGATGAAATTTGTACCGGTGAAGATAAAAGCAAGTATAATGATGTTTATAAAAAATTGCTGGATATTGGTGATTTTATTGGGATTGAAGGGGAGCTTTTCAAAACCCAGGTTGGGGAAATGACGGTGATGGTAAAAGATTTCACTTTACTTAGCAAATCGCTTCGCCCGCTGCCACTTCCGAAAACCGATAAAGAAGGAAATACTTATGATGGCTTCACAGATCCGGAACATCGTTACCGCCAGCGATATGCCGATTTAGCTGTAAATCCAAAGGTGAAAGAGATCTTCGTAAAGCGTACAAAGTTGTTCAACGCCATGCGAAATTTCTTTAATGAAAGAGAGTATTTTGAGGTAGAAACGCCAATTTTACAATCTATTCCCGGGGGTGCCGCAGCAAGACCGTTTGTGACACACCATAACGCATTGGATATACCGCTTTATTTAAGAATTGCCAATGAATTATATCTAAAAAGATTGATTGTAGGTGGATTTGACGGGGTATATGAATTCTCAAAGAACTTCAGAAATGAAGGAATGGACAGAACTCATAATCCGGAATTTACCGCGATGGAAATCTACGTGGCCTACAAAGACTACAACTGGATGATGGATTTCACCGAAAAACTGCTGGAACATTGTGCTCTTGAGGTAAACAAGACTACCGAAGCTGTTTTTGGAGAAAATAAGATCAACTTTAAAGCGCCTTATAAGCGCGTAACTATGACCGACTCTATCAAGGAATTTACAGGATTTGATATTACCGGTAAATCTGAAGCTGAAATTAGAAAAGCAGCTGAAGATATGGGAATTGAAGTTGACGAAACTATGGGGAAAGGAAAGCTCATTGACGAGATTTTTGGTGAAAAATGCGAAGGAAATTATATTCAACCAACTTTCATAACCGATTACCCAAAGGAAATGAGTCCGCTTTGTAAAGAGCACCGTGAAAACCCTGAATTAACTGAGCGTTTTGAACTAATGGTTTGTGGTAAAGAAATTGCAAACGCATATTCTGAATTAAATGATCCTATAGATCAGCGCGAGCGCTTTGAAGAGCAGTTAAAACTAGCCAAAAAGGGTGACGATGAGGCTACTGAATTTATAGACCAGGATTTCTTAAGAGCCCTGGAATATGGAATGCCACCAACATCTGGATTAGGCATAGGAATGGACCGTTTAATTATGTTCCTAACCAATAATCAATCTATCCAGGAAGTGCTATTCTTCCCTCAAATGAAACCGGAGAAAAAAGCGGTGGAGTTAAGTGAGGACGAAAAAGCTGTTTTCCAGTTATTAAAAGATGATTTAATTCAGGAGCTGGAAACTATAAAAACCAAGTCTGGTTTAAGTAATAAGAAGTGGGACAAAACCCTGAAATCACTGAGAAAACATAAAATGATAGATGTTTTTAAAGATGATGAAACAATGAAAATCAAAGCGGTTTAAAGTTTAAAAAAGCTATATCCTTTAGCTAAACAATAGTTAAATTATTATTTTTCAACTTTAGTTTTAAACCTTTTTAATATAAATTAGTCAAAAGATCACCAAATGGTGGTCTTTTTTCGTTTTTGTAGCTTTCGCTTCAGAAAATATATCACTTCTAATTAATCACACAAACCAAAATTTCACTTTATGACCAAACGATTTACGAATAAGCTATTTTTAGTAGCCTTATCGATTTCGGTTTCCAGTTGTGCAGTGTTTCAGCCTAAATCTTCGGCTGATGCCTCCAAAAAAGAAGCCTCAAAAAAAAATGGCGACCTGGAACCTTACGCCAAAGTAATTACTAAAGATGCTAAAAGCGACCAAGGTTTATTCACTGTTCACCGGGTAGACGACAAATATTTTTATGAAATCCCAGATAGCCTTTTCAATCGGGAGATGCTTACCGTAACAAGAATCGCAAAAACTGCCACAGGAATTGGTTTTGGCGGCGGAAAGCAAAATACCCAGGTACACCGCTGGCAGAAAAAAGACGGTCACGTTCTTTTAAGAGTGGTTTCTCACCAAATATATGCTGCAGATTCTTTACCTGTTCACGAAGCGGTAGTTAACTCTAATTTTGAACCTGTTTTACAGCGTTTTCCGGTAAAAACCATAGGGAAAGATTCAGTGAATAAAACTACCGTAATTGAAGTAACCGATCTTTACACCAAAGATGTGAAAGCACTTGGATTAAGAGATGGTTCAAGAAAACAATATAAAGTATCCCGCTTAGACGATAGCCGTTCTTATATAGATACCATTCGTAGCTATCCTAAAAATATTGAAGTTAGGCACGTAAAAACCTATAATGCCGGCGATCCGCCTTCTAATGCAAGTACTGGCTCAATTTCTTTAGAGTTTAGTAATTCTATGATCCTGCTTCCAAAAGAACCAATGAAGCGCCGTTATTTTGACCAACGTGTAGGTTGGTTTGCCCGCGGACAAACAGATTATGGGCTTGATGCTCAAAAAAGTAAAGAAGTAAAATATCTTGACCGTTGGAGACTTGAAGTTAAAGAAGAAGACAAAGAGAAATTTGAAAATGGCGAATTGGTAGAACCAAAAGAACCAATTGTTTATTATGTAGATCGCGCTACTCCAAAACAGTGGATTCCATATATAAAACAAGGTATTGAAGATTGGCAGGTTGCTTTTGAAGCTGCCGGATTCAAAAATGCGATTATCGCTAAAGACCCACCAAGTAAAGAAGAAGATCCAGATTGGAGCCCAGAAGATGTTCGCTACTCGGTAGTGCGTTACCTGGCTTCACCAATTCCAAACGCCAACGGGCCTCACGTTAGTGACCCGCGTTCTGGAGAGATCTTAGAGTCTGATATCAACTGGTATCATAATGTTATGACCCTGCTTAGAAACTGGTTCTTTGTACAAACTGCTGCTATTAACGAAGATGCTCGTAGCGTTGAATTTGAAGACGAAGTAATGGGTAGGTTAATCAGGTTTGTTTCTTCTCACGAGGTTGGGCATACATTAGGTCTTCCACATAATATGGGAAGTAGTGTTGCTTACGCGGTAGAAGATCTTCGTGACCCTGAATTCACTGCTGAATATGGAACTGCACCTTCTATCATGGATTATGCACGTTTTAATTATATCGCACAACCCGAAGACGGTGATGTGGCTTTAATGCCAGATATTGGACCTTACGATAAATATGCAATTGAGTGGGGATACCGCCCAATTCTGGATAAAACGGCTAAAGAGGAAAAAGAAATTCTTGACCAATGGATCCTTGAAAAAGCAGGTGATCCTTTATATCGCTTCGGAAGCCAGCAAAGTGGCGGAGTTATAGACCCAAGTTCTCAAACTGAAGATCTTGGTGACGATGCTGTATTGGCTAGTGAATACGGAATTAAAAACCTGAAGCGCATTATGCCTAAATTGATCGAGTGGACCGCCGAAGACGGTAAAAACTACGATGACCTGGACGATATGTACAGTCAGGTTTTAGGTCAGTTTAACCGTTATATGGGCCACGTAACTGCGAATATTGGCGGAGTTTATGAACACTATAAAACTTACGACCAGGAAGGAGCTGTTTATTCTCATGTTTCAAAAGAAAAGCAAAAGGAAGCGATGAATTTTTTACAAGATCAGCTTTTTGAAACCCCGGAATGGATGATAGATCAGGAAATTTTCAATAAAATCCAGTTCGACGGCCAGGTAGAACGTATTAGAAATATGCAGGAACGCACGCTTAACAACCTACTTGATTTTGGAAGAATGGCTCGATTAATGGAGAACGAGGAAGTAAACGGTGATGAAGCTTACGGTTTAATTGATATGATGAGCGATGTGAGAATGGGAATTTGGAGTGAAGTTTATTCAGGACAAAATATAGACCGTTACCGCAGGAACCTTCAACGTGCTTATATAGAACGAATGGAATATCTAATGACTGAAGAGCAAAGCAATATTCCATCTCAATACAGAAGTTGGATAAGTAGAAGTGACGTTGATGTTGCTCAAAGTGATATTCGCCCTGTGGTAAGAGGAGAACTTAAAACACTACAAAACCGAATTAGAAGAGCAGCCAATCGCGGAGATCGTTTAACAAGATACCATCTACAGGATGCTTTGGAGAGAATTGATTTAATTTTAAACCCCATCAAATAATTCTAAGATTTTTTGATTTGTTAGTTTTTGAAACCACCGTCCCTACACGGTGGTTTTTTTATACACTCTATTAAACCTTTTTAAAGTTTGGAAGTCTAAATACAAAAGCACCAAATTGCTATGAAAAAGATTTTTTAGTAATTAAATATGCTAAAAATCGAACAGGAGCTTTTTTTGGTTAAATAGTTGAGTTTGTTTGAATTTTAAAATGAGAGCAGTATTAAGAGAACCGAAAATCTGAATTTTACATCTTATCTAAGTCAGATAAAATTTATATTCTTGTCTGCTCTCTTTTTTTTAAAGAAAAAACTTCGCTACCAGACCTCCCCCAAGCCACAGGTAACAAACAAAAGCTATATATTTCAAGCTAGTTTCCAATAACTGGCTTTTAGGTGCCATTTCTTTCATATGCATCACATCTTTACGCTTATAAAACCCAAGGTATATCAATACTCCAGAAATTGCTAAAAAGAGTAAATTCAGCCAAAAAGTATAATCTATTTCAAAATGTTCGGCATTGGTTATTTTTACCGCAGAAGGATCTGGCAATAAATTAAAAAAATTAAATCCGTAATGTAATAATAAGGAAGTGCCAATAAGCGCAGTAAAAAGTAGGAAAAGTATAAAGAAAGACATTTTCCAGCCATAATATTTGGCATTAATTCTTAATACTGGAAACACCACCAAATCACTAAAAATAAAGGCCATTACCCCGGCAAAACTTACTCCTTTTCCAAAGAGAAGAGCCGCTAAAGGAATGTTCCCCATAGACCCAATAAAGGTTAGAAAAGCGGCGATAGGTCCTACAATAATGTGCTCAAGAATGGTGAAGAAACCAAAATCTGTATTTCCATCTCCCGTGTTTATAAATAAAGTTTGAAAAAAAGAGTCTGGAACAAAAGCCGCTACTACCCCGGCAATAGTAAAGCCCAACGTCACATCTTTCCAAACCATTTTCCACTCCATAGCATATTGTTTGGATACTTTAGCCCAACTGGTTTCTGACTTTATTTTTTTCTTCCAGGATTTTTCTGAATCTTCATCATCCTCATCCTTTTCGTCCAATCGCTCTCGCGCTTTTTTAATTAATTTCTTCGGATTAATAAGCCTGATGAGTATCCAACTGATAAGAATTAGCAAAATTCCACCAACATATTCTCCTACCACAAATTGCCAACCCAAGAAGATTGCGATTAATATTCCTAACTCTATAACCAGGTTAGTTGATGCAAGTAAAAAGGCAATAGATGAAGAAAAACTGGCACCTTTTTTAAACAAACTTTTAGTTGAAGCTAAAGCAGAAAAACTACAGGAACTACTGATGAATCCAAAGAAAGTTCCCAATAAAATACTTTTAGATTCGTCTTTGCCCATAGTTCTTTCCATACGTTTTTCGGTCACAAAAATCTGGATACAACTACTTATTATATACCCTAAAATAAAGGCCCATAAAGCCATCCAGAAAAAACCGGCACTGGTATAGGCCGCTTCCCCCCACTTGCTTAAAAAATCCTGCATTTCTATTAACTTTTGGTTGTTAGTATTCTACTGTAATTTAGCGCTTTTTAATCTTAAAGCATTTGCAATTACTGAGACTGAACTAAAACTCATTGCTAAAGCAGCGATCATAGGTGATAATAAAAGTCCGAAAACCGGATATAAAACCCCGGCAGCAATAGGTACACCAAGCGTATTATATATAAGTGCAAAGAAGAGGTTTTGCTTAATATTTCGCATTACTTTCTTACTTAGCATTTTCGCCTTTTTCACTGCTTTTAAATCACCTTTTACCAAAGTAATTTCTGCGCTCTCTATCGCAACATCGGTTCCGGTTCCCATGGCAATACCTATATCGGCTTGCGCAAGTGCGGGCGCATCGTTAATTCCATCACCGGCCATCGCTACCTTTTTTCCTTTCTCCTGAAGTCTTTTCACTTCATTTTGTTTATCCTCCGGCAGCATTCCGGCTTTAAATCCGGTTAAGCCAAGTTCTTCAGCAACCGATTTGGCGGTTTTCTCGTTATCGCCCGTAAACATATAAACCTCAACTCCTTCATCCATTAAAGATTTTAAGGCTTCCCTACTCGTCTTTTTAATAGGATCAGTGATTGTGAAATACCCGGCTATTTTTCCGTCTACCGAAACAAAGGAAACGGTTTTACCTTTTTCCTGTTCAGCCGCTACTTGTTTAGTGATTTCTGAAGGAATTTCAATATTTTCAGCTTGCATCAGCTTATCATTACCAATGGCTATTTTTTTATCTTCTACCACCCCGGTCACTCCTTTCCCGGTAATCGAATTGAAATCTGAAGCTTCGGTATATTTCAGCTCATTTTCTTTTGCAAAATCTATAGTTGCTTTGGCCAGTGGGTGCTCGCTTTGTGAATTTACCGAGGCGATAAGCTTTATAATTTCATCTTTATTTTCTTCAGAAATCACTTCCACTTTTTCCACTTTGGGTTTACCCTCGGTAATGGTTCCGGTTTTATCAATAATCAACGTATCAATATCATCCATTTGCTCTAAAGCACGGGCGTTTTTAATAAGTACCCCATTTTGAGCACCTTTCCCCACCCCAACCATAACCGACATTGGTGTAGCCAGACCAAGTGCACACGGGCAGGCAATAATTAATACTGCAATAGCATTAACCAGGGCATAAACATACTGGGGCTCCGGACCGTAAATAGCCCAAACAACATAAGTTATCACTGCTATAATTACCACAACCGGCACAAAATAAGCCGAAATCCTATCGGCTAATTTCTGAATAGGCGCCTGTGAACGGCTGGCATCATTTACCATTTTAATAATTTGAGAAAGCAGGGTCTCCTCACCTATTTTTTCTGCTTTCATGGTAAAGCTTCTGTTCCCATTAATGGTACCCGAACTTACTTTATCACCTTCAGCCTTATCCATCGGAATAGGCTCTCCGGTAATCATCGCTTCATCAATACTGGAATTCCCTTTCTCAATAATTCCATCTACAGGAATTTTATCTCCGGGTTTCACCCTTAGGATATCTCCTTTTTGAATTTCATCTATAGAAACTTCTTTCTCTTCGCCACCAATTACTTTTATCGCTTTGTTAGGAGCGAGTTTTAATAATTCTTTTATTGCAGAATTTGTCTTGCTATGTGCGCGGGCTTCTAAAACCTGCCCAAGTAAAACGAGGCTAAGAATCACTGTTGCAGCTTCAAAATACACATGTACGGCACCACTTTCAGTCTTAAATTGCGGCGGGAAAAAATCTGGAAACAATAAACCAAAAACGCTAAAAAGCCAAGCTACCCCGGCACCAATTCCAATTAGCGTAAACATATTAAGGTTCCAGGTTTTTATAGATCGCCAGGCACGTTCAAAGAACATCCAGGTAGCATAAAAAACTACAGGAATGGAAAGTCCAAGCTGAACCCAGTTCCAATATTCCTGATCTAAAACTTTATAAAGTGGATTTCCGGAAATCATTTCAGACATCGCGATAATGAAAATAGGCAGTGTAAATACCACGGCTATTTTAAACTTCTTAAATAGCTTTTTGTAGGATTTACTTTCTGAAGATTCTTCGGGTTCTTTTGCTACCAGGTCCATTCCGCATTTTGGGCAGGAGCCGGGACCGTCTTGCTCTACCTCTGGATGCATTGGGCAGGTATAAACAGTAGCTTTTGGCGTTAAGCTGGCCTCTTCCACTAAATCCATTCCACATACCGGGCAATCTCCGGGCTTATCGTAAGTTTTATCGCCTTCACAATGCATGGGACAATAGAAAAAAGAGCCTCCCCCCGACCCCCCTCCCAAGGAGGGGGACTTTTTTTTATTTTGTTTTTGGCTCCTCCCCTTAGAGGAGGCTGGGGGGTGCTTTTCCCCATAGGGATGAATTTGATAATTCCCGCCATCATCTTGTAATGCCTGCTGTAATTTCTCTAATGAAACATTCTTATCACCTACAATTTTGGCCTCTTCTTTTTCGAGATTTACCTTGGCAGATTTCACTCCTTCAACTTTATTTAAAGTTTTCTCTACGTGAGACCTACAGCCGTTACAGGTCATTCCGCTTACGGAATAAATTTGCGGCACCTCATCTTTTAGGTGAATCTGATAATTACTGTCTTCCAGCACTTTTTGAAACTCTTCAAGATGAATATGTTTTTGCATCTCTATTTCGGCAGAAGCTTTTTCGAGATCTACCTTAGCATCGGTTACGCCTTTCACTTTTCTTAAGGAATTTTCTACATGGGCTCTGCAACCCATACAGGTCATTCCGGAAATATGATAATTGTGTTTCATAGATTTTATTGGAGAAAAAAGGCTGTTTGAACCTCTGTTATTAGCTACGTCATGCAGGAACTTGTTTCAGCATGTAAGTTGATAGGAATTAGACCCTGAAATAAATCAGGGTAACGTTTATCAGTAGAAATTCAAACAGCCTTAAAAAATTAAATTTTATGCTAAATAAGCCTCGCAAGCTTTTACACAATCGCGGCAGGCTTTTGCGCAGTCCTGACAGTGTTGGTGCTCATGTTGGCCGCATTCATCGGCACAGGCATTACAAACTTCTATACAGTATTGTACCAGTCCGTCTACATTTTTGTAACCGGTAGCTAAAACCTGGTTAAGGGTGCTACAAACCTCTGCACAAACCCTGTCGGTGCGAATACAGTCTTTCATCATTCTTACGTTGTCTTCATCCAAACATGCATCAGCACAATAGTTACAATGATTAATGCAGTTTCCCAAAGCTTTCAACATCTTTTCATTTCTCATAATATTGGTTTTTATTGGTTTAGCTCAAAATTAAGCACTAAAAACCGTAATGAGTTTTAAAATTATGGTAAGAATTTATAATAAAATTAGAAAAACCAGGATCTAAAGCTTCTTGAAAATCAAAGCGCCATAGGCTTAAATATCATCTAAGGATTTACGCTCAAAATGCTTGAGTTTATATTTAGAAGGGTTTAAGCCAGTTTCTTTCTTGAAGAATGTTGAAAGGTAGGCAGCGCTACCAAAATCCATTTTATAGGCAATTTCTGAAATATTTAGCTCACCGTATTCTAACAGCTCTTTAATACGTTCTGCTTTTATTTTGTTTTGAAAACTTTGGATACTTTGACCTTCCGCCTTACTAAAAAGACTGGTGAGATGACTATAATCGTAATTTAGTTCTTCGCTTAGTATTTCAGAAAGTTTTTTAGTTCCGTAATCTTTATGTTCGTAAACTAAATTGATAATCAAAGACTTTATCTCGGTTACGATTTTATTATTTCGTTTAGCTACAATTTCAAATCCGTTTGCGTTAAGTGCCGTTTCCAAATCCCGAAATTGCGCTGCCGAAAGTTGATTTTCAAATTCAATCCTACCTAAACTAACATTTATATAATTAAGGTTTTGTTCCCTAAGCGTGAGCTCTACACTCATTAGACAACGGTCACAAACCATATTTTTTATATGTAGGATATTTTCTTTCAAACTAGTTTTATTAATTAAAAAGTAAGCCAGGCTAAAAATTTTTCATTTGCTCTGTCAAAATCTATTTTAAGATTTTAATCGTGAACTTACCAAATTTTTAGCCAGGCTTTAGTTGAGTTAATTATTGGATAGTTGCTTCTACCCTACCACATTTTAACATTTTATCGCCATAATAAGGATTAAAAATATCTTTTGAGTTTGAATACCAATAATCGCCTTTTCCCTCAAAAGCCATTGGGCAATATTGCTTGAAAATTGCTCCAGATTCTAAAGCATTCATCAATATAGGCTCCATAGCTTCAGTAAGTTTAGAAAAAGCTTCTCGTTGTTTATTTACATCACTACTTTCTGCTATGGAATTAGCAATAGCAGCAATCTCATCATTTTCGGTGGTTTTAGCCAACTCTGATGCTTTTTCACTTGCCATTTTCGCATCAGTATTTACAAATGCATCCTTAATTTCTACATACAAATTATAGGTTTTCGCAGTCTTTTCGTCTTTAAATTGGGCTTGCAACTGTTCACCCTTATAAGTTTCTGTTTTAGCCTGTTCATCTGGCTGATGCATTTCATGTTGCATAGGTTCTGGAGCATCATTTTCTTTTTCCTCGTTCTTACAGGAAAATATCACTAAACTTCCAGCAATAATACTTAGCATTGTTAAGCTTCTAAGATTTCTTTTCATTGTTCTTGATTTATATATAATTTAATTGTTGAAATAATTAATTAATCTTTTATGTTAATTCGATTAATATTTGCGGTACCAAAGACCAGCACAAAGAAATAGAGTATTGTTTCCAAAATCACTAAAAATTTTGCCGATAGCGATAGAGGCACAAAATCACCATAGCCAACGGTAGAAAACGAAATTAGGGAATAGTAGAAAAACTCAAAGAATAAAAATATTGAGGGTTCTGCAACTATCAAATTTGTTTTAAAGTTAGCTGCTTCATTTAAATAAAGCGCATAATAATCTGAGGCAAACGAAAGAACAATAAGGCTTATTATAAGCGTAAAAAGGCTTAAAACGTGCTCTAAATAGTGACTATCTCCTAAAATCTTACTCAACTGTGTAAAAGTTATTCTTACTATTAAAAATGCTTTTACAATTGCAATAGCAATAATAGTCCATTTCCAGGCTTCATTATCTAATGATTTTGGCAGGAATAACACATATAGGAATGCAAGAATTACTATTATCCCTAAGGTCCAACCTGCTTTTGAAAAAAGTTGTCCATAAAATTTCTTGTCGGCTTCTTTTTTGTCACTCATTTATCTCTTATTTTTCATCATTAAATAAGCTAGCTTTTGTACCAATTCCTCTTTTATATTTTATCTTCATGAATTTTTATTTTCGCTTTCATCTTCTCCATGAGTTCCGGGTTTTCATTTGAAAAATCAGTCGTTTGGATCATTATTTTCTGCAAGGGTCTCCAATACAGTTTTTTTGGTTTCACAACTCTATAACAGTGAGAAAATGGACACCAATGTAAATCTGAATATAATAGTATTCAAACACTTTTAGAATCTTGGTTACACTATTTATTTCGCCTCATTCTCCAACCGGTCAATTATCTTTTTCATTTGTGCGATTTCCTTTTTCTGAGCTTCAATAATTTCTTCAGCCAGTTTTTTGGTTTCCAGATCTTTAATATCTGCACGTTTACTGGTTAAAATTGCAATAGAGTGATGCGGAATCATGGCTTTCATATATAAAACATCTCCAATAATTGGGCGTTGTGCTCTCACCAAACCTAATGCTGAAACGAATAAGACAAGACTTCCCAGGTAAATGGCAATATTCTTTTTCTTGTTTTTATACATTTTAAGCATTAAAGAAAGCATAATTACCGCCATTGCTGAAATTCCCAAACAGGCCATATAAAATCTTGTTAGGCTAAAATATACATGATCAAACTCATAAGTATTAAAATACATGGTTATGTACATGGCCATAAAAGACAGTCCGAGCATTAGAAAAAATCTAGCATAATTACTAACTCCACCATTTTGTTTCTTCTCTTTTGAACTCATTATTAATTAGTTTATGGTTATTAAGTACTTTTTATTTTTTCACTGAACCACAATCAAGTAGCCTATCACCAAAATATAGTTTGTATTTTTCTTTGGCACCTTTCTCCATTAAGTTCATTTATAGTTAACCTCTAATTTACAAGTATATAGCACCACCTCTTATCATATTTTCTTAAAGCTTCTATAAAATTTGGTCTATGGAAATTATGTTCTAGGTTTATGTGTGGCCTTACAATTTTCTTTGGGTATCTCCACAATTCATCATTTCATCGCCGAAATAGGGATTTCTAATTTCTTCTGAAAGGCTTAACCAATTGGCGCCTTTATTATTATTCACCATAGGACAATGCTGAATATACAATGGCGTTTCCAGTGTTTCTATATTAGAGACCAAAACAATTATATTCTCTGAAAGTACTTCAAAATGCTGCCGCTGCTGCTCTATATCGCTGCTTTCTGAAATTGCCTCAAGCATACTCTTGATCTTTTTAATATGTTGGGCTTCCATTTTCCCAAGGTTAGAAACGTTAAGGCGTTCTAACTGCTGATGCATTTTGGAAGCGGCAGCTTTAGCTCCCTCCGCATCAGTGTTTACAAATGCATCTTTTAAATCAAAATAAGCCGGTAGCGTATTGGAAAGTTTCTCCTGAAAAGTAATGGGCAAATTCATTTTCATTTGGGCCGGATCTTTCTCTTTTTCACTTTGATTCATCATAGAGTTTTTACCCTGAAGTTGCACTGCGGCATCTACGGTAAAGGTTCCGTGCACCACAATTTCTTCACCCTTTTGTAAGCCTTCTTCCACTACAAAGGAATCTCCCAGCGAAGTACCTAAAACCACTTCTCGAAGTTTAAAACCGGCACCGGCTTGCACTTCCTGCTTCACATAAACCAGAGAGCGTTTTCCTGTCCATAAAATAGCCGATTTGGGAACCACAATTTTATTGTTCTTACTGTCAAGGTTTTTTTCTATAATTCCGGTAGCGAAAACTCCTGGTTTTATACGCTTATCCTTATTGGTAATTTCTACTCTAGCATTAGCTACTCTTGTTTTATCACTTAATAAAGGATCTACAAAACTTATCTCGCCCTCAAAAGTTTCTCCAGGAATAGATCTCATGGTATAATTCACTTTGCTGCCTTCTTCAATCCATGACATGTTACCCTCGTAAACATCAAAAAGCACCCAAAGCTTATCAAGGTTTGCTATCTCGTAGATAGGCATTCCGCGTTCCAGGTAATCACCCTGCTCTGACAATAATTCGGTAACTACACCGCCTACATCTGCAGTAATAGAAAAACGTTCTATAGCCTTACCATTGCTTAGCACTTTATTGATCTGGTTTTCACTAATTTTCCAATTTCTAAGTTTTTGTTTTGCCGCTTCAAAAAGCTCTGGCTGGTTTTTCTTTATCTCTGCAGCTTGCAATAATTCTTCCTGCGCGGTTACTAGATCAGGTGAATAAACACTAGCCAAAACCTGACCTTTATTAACTCTTTCGCCGGTGAAATTTACATAGAGTCTTTCAATTCTTCCCGGTATATGGGTAGATTGCGTATACGTGTTACGTTCATCTACACTAACTTTACCATTTAATCTAATCTCTTTATTAGCTTCTTGTTCTCCTATAACAAGCGTTTCTACATTAGCGAGTTTCATGGCATTTTCACTCATTACAAATACATCTGAATCCAGTGTGTTTTCATTTTCTGCAAGCGGAATAAGATCCATTCCACAAATTGGACAATCTCCCGGTTCGTTTTGTCTTACTGAAGGATGCATAGAACAGGTCCAGGTTTGATTTTCAGCTAATTCTGAATGCTCGTGCCCCTCTTCCGGTTCCTTTTCATTTGCACCTCCAAAAATCAAATACCCCAATAAAATACCCAGCACTAATATGCCAGCGGCTTTCCATATATTCTTATTTCGTTTCATCGTAATTCTGGGTTTTAGCTGATAAATATTCCATTTTTGCCTCTGCCGTAAATCCGGTTTTTAAGGCTTCTATTTGCTGAATTTTCAATATTAAAATATCCTGATTCATCTCAAGGACTTCTTCAAAATCGCCATTATCATTACTAAAAGCGGAAACCAAAAGTTTATTGGCCTGGGCAGAACTTTCCAACTGCCTTTCATACAGCCTTAATAATTTATTGGTCTTCGTTAAATCGTAAAGTGTTGCTTCCAATTCACTTTGCAACTGATTTTTTCTCGCTTCTTTATTCTTAATTGCGGCCTCTTGCATTAATTCTGCCTCCCTTTCAGCTGCTTTATATTTTTTTCTGAAAATTGGCAAAGTCACTGACACCATGGGCATTATCGCATCCTGCCCATTACCAGGCGGATTAGCATCCATACGTTCTGAAATAATCGCGTAATCCAGGCCTATCCCAATGTTTGGTAAACCCGATTTTTGAGCGGTTTTTGCACGATTTTCGTAAGCTTCCCTTTCCCTGTCAAATTTGGTAAGTTCAGGATGCATATTAAAAGCTTCTTCTGTGTTAATCATTCCCTTCCTTAACTCAGCATCAAATACTAATGTATCCTGGATAGCGACTGTCGCTTCCTTATCCCTATTCAGTAAAAGGTTGAAACGTTTTTTTAGGCTTTCCAGTTGTTCTTGTTCAATCGCTATTTCAGTTAAAGCTGCATCTTGTTCTATATCTACTCTAACTACGTTCACCATTTTTGAGCTTCCGCTTCTAAATTTACTCAATGAAAGTTCCCGGTAAGAATCTAAGATATCCAGGTTCTTCTCTTTTAACAGGATCGTTTTATCTATAGCAAAGAGTTCGGCATAAGCCTTCTTTATTTCGAAAAACAAATTGGCCCGTTTCGCTAAATATTCCTGAAACCGGGCTTCTGCCAACAAATCTGCCGCATCTCTCTTTGTCTTTAAAGTTCCAAACCAGGGAAACATTTGCATAAAGCTAAAACGCGCTTCCTGAGCCCCCAGCCTCGTCTCCACCATTCTTCCAAAAGCACTCACCGTAAGTGTAGGATCGGGCAATGAGGCTACTTGTGGAGATTGCTGCAAAGCCGCTTCAAAGTTTGTGTATGCCGATTGTAGTTCCGGGTTATTTTCTGCCGCAATCCTGAGATAATCATTTAATTCCTGAGCTACTGCCCCTCCTAGAGGAAAGGCAATTAGCAACAGGCTTATCATTATTTTTTTTATATCTAATTTCATGATCTAATATTTAATTTCTTCAGGAATTCTGAGTCTCAATTGTGGTTGGTTCTTCTCCACCATTTTCTTCAGCACTATATGGAGCATTTTCTCTCCAAATAGCCTGTAAAATAGGCACAACGAAAATCGTCATAATTTGAATCAACATTCCACCTACAATTGGGATAGCCATTGGCACCATGATATCAGAACCTTTTCCGGTAGAAGTTAATACCGGGAACAGGGCGATTATAGTTACCGCTGTTGTCATCATTGCGGGGCGTACTCGTTTTAAGCCTGCTTCCATTACTGCCTCCCGAACTTCAGTTACAGTTTTTGGCTTTTTTCGTTCAAAAACCTGGTGAATATACGTTCCCATTAAAACGCCATCATCTGTCGCAATACCAAATAATGCGATAAAACCAACCCAAACGGCTACACTTAAATTAATCTCTTGCATTTGAAAAAGATCTCGCATATTGGTTCCAAAAATGCCAAAATCCATAAACCATCCCTGCCCATACAGCCAAATCATAATAAACCCACCGGCAAAGGCAACAAACACGCCTGAAAAATGAATGGTAGAAGCAATAATGCTTTTAAACTGGAAGTATAGTAACAAGAAAATAATTACCAGGCAGATAGGAATAAGTATTGAGAGACGCTTTACTGCCCGCACCTGGTTTTCGTAGTTTCCGGAGAACTTATAACTAATTCCCTCTGGTACATCTAAATCTCCTGCAGCTATTTTATCCTGTATATGCTTTTTAGCATCATTAACCACGTTTACTTCGGCAAAGCCGTCACGTTTATCAAAAAGCACATATCCCGTTAGAAAAGTATCTTCACTTTTAATCATTTGTGGGCCCTGCTCATAATTAAGCTCAGCGAACTCTCTTAAAGGAATTTGGGCTCCCTTTGGAGTTGGAACCAGAATATTTTTAATGCTTTCGGGATCGTCCCGCAATTCCCGAGGATATCTTACCCGTACGGGGAATCGCTCACGCCCTTCTACGGTAGAAGTAATTTCCATACCACCAATAGCGGTTTCTATGGTTTGTTGCACATCTTCAATACTAAGCCCATACCGGGCAATTGCATTTCGATCTATATCTATTTCCAGATAAGGTTTTCCCACGACACGATCTGCAAAAACAGCTTCAGACTTTACCGAAGGAACTTCTTTTAGCAATTCTTCCAATTCCATTCCAAAATCCTGTATGGCTCTAAGGTTTGGCCCGTAAACTTTTATTCCCATTGGTGCACGCATCCCTGTTTGTAGCATTACAAGACGGGTTTCTATAGGCTGTAACTTTGGAGCCGAAGTCACACCCGGAAGATTTGTGCGCTTTGTAATTTCATCCCAGATATCATCTGGACTATTAATATGTTCACGCCAGTTTCGATAGAATTCTCCATCCTCATCTTCAATTAAATGATCGGGAAAAACATCTTGTTGAATAGCTTCAGCGTTAGTTATTGTATCACCAGATTTTAAGATAAACCGGTTTTCATCATCAACTTTAAAGCGTTGCATAGAACCATCTTCAGCAAGAATAAACTCAGGTTTATAATTGATGATATTTTCAAACATAGAAATTGGTGCAGGATCCAGGGCCGTTTCTGCCCTCCCTAATTTACCTACAACAACATCAATTTCTGGGATGCTAGCTACTGCCATATCAAGCTGTTTTAAGGTTTTGGTAGTTTCCTCCATTCCAGCATGAGGCATAGTAGTTGGCATTAACAAAAAGCTACCTTCGTTTAATGATGGCATAAATTCCTTACCTACCCCTGGAAAAGTATGTGCCATGCCGCTCCAAACTGGAGTGGTCTTTACATTCCATCCTATTTTATCAAAACCTTTAGCTACAAAACCGAACATATTTGGAAACCCAAACCAGATCATGGCCCCAAAAAAGATAGTGATAATAGGTAGTGAAAGGAATTTTGCTTTATTGTTTAAGCACCAATTTAAAATTGGTTCGTAGAATTTCACGATCATCATTAAAATAACTAACGTGATACTTAAGAGTAGGATAACAAAAATATAGTTAGCAAAAGCAGATTTTTGAAACCCAAGTGGCATCCACTCTTCAGCAAGGAAGAAAATTGTTACGGCAAGTATTAAACCGGGAATGACGTACCTGGAATATTTACCAAGAAATTGTGGGTCTCTATCTTCAGCAATTTTCACCAATCCAATAAGCGTAAGGGCCAGAGATAACCAGAAACTAAAAACAATAGCCAGCACTATTCCTGAAATTATAAGTATAAAATTCCAGATTCGTTGTGTCTTCTTTTTATTGATTTTAATATTAAAAAAGAAATAGGAAAGCATTGGCAGCACAAAAACTCCGATTAAAAAAGCCGCAACAAGTGCAAAGGTTTTGGTAAAAGCTAAGGGCCTAAATAATTTTCCTTCAGCATTTTCCATAAAGAAAACCGGAATAAAGCTTACAATAGTGGTTGCTAAAGCGGTGGTTACCGCAGGAGCCACTTCAACGGTAGCTTTATAGATTATTCCTGCAAGCTTATTACCTCGGGCATTTTTATTTTCGGGCATTTCGAGCCATCGAACAGTATTCTCAACAAAAACAATCCCAACATCTACCATAACCCCAATCGCAATTGCAATACCAGAAAGCGCCACCACATTAGCATCAACTCCAAAATAACGCATGGCAATAAACGTCATAAGAACTGCCACCGGCAACAAACTGGAAATTAAAATAGAGGCTCGTAGGTTTAAAACCAGTACAATAATTACTATTATACTAATAAGTACCTCGTGAGAAAGTGCTCTCTCCAGCGTATTAATAGTTTCATTGATAAGTTGCGTTCTATCATAAAAAGGCACTATAGTTAATTGGCTTTCGGTACCATCGGCAAGAATTTTTGAGGGCAAGCCTGAAGCTAATTCCTGAATTTTATCTTTAGTATTTTGGATAACTGCCAGTGGATTTGAACCATACCGGGCCACCACTACACCTCCTACTACTTCAGCTCCGCCTTTATCCAGAACACCCCGGCGTTCGGCAGGGCCTAAATTTACCTGTCCCAGATCTTTAATAAATATTGGTGTATTTTCATTCTCGGCAACAACGGTATTTTCAATATCCTCAATAGACTTTATATAGCCCAAGCCTCTAACGAGGTACTCAACTTTATTAATTTCCAGAGTTTTTGCACCGGCGTCACGATTGGAATTTTTTACGGCTTTCATCACCTGATCAATACCAACTCCATAAGCTTTAAGCGCATCGGGATCTACATCTATTTGATATTCCTGGACAAAACCACCTATAGAAGCAACCTCAGAAACCCCTTTAGTTCCACTTAAACCTAGTTTAACATAATAGTCCTGGATTTTTCTCAATTCATGTAGGTCCCAACCCCCGGTTACATTCCCATCTTTATCACGGCCCTCCAGGGTATACCAAAACACCTGGCCTAAGCCGGTAGCATCTGGCCCTAAAGTTGGTTGAACATCTGGAGGAAGCAAACCGGTTGACAGTGAATTCAATTTCTCCAAAACCCGACTTCTAGACCAGTAGAACTCTACATTTTCTTCAAAAATGATATATATGCTGGAAAACCCAAACATAGAAGAACTACGAATAGATTTCACTCCAGGAATTCCCAGTAGTGTACTGGTAAGTGGATAGGTAATTTGATCTTCTATATCTTGCGGAGAACGCCCTGCCCAATTAGTAAAAACAATTTGCTGATTCTCTCCTATATCAGGGATAGCATCTACGGGAACAGGATCGCTTGGAAGAAACCCAGTATTCCAGTCAAAAGGAGCCGCAACCAGGCCCCAGCCTATCAAGGAAACCAATAGCAAAATGGAAACGAGGCGGTTGGAAAGAAAATATTTAATGATCTTATTGAACATGGACTTTGATATACATTTATAAAACAACGAAACGATGTAAAAAAGAATGAGATGAAGAAGTATCTCAAAACCAAACTGTAAATGCAATTATGAATAAAGTGAAGTAAACTGTTTTATAACCTATAAACACAGATTACAATTGGCCTTCCAATAATTAAGATCATTGAGAGACAAAATCACATTTACAAAAATGTATATCAAATAAGAAAAACCTGGTCTTCAAGCTGAATGTCTTTGACCAGAAGTGGTGGAGTGTAATATTTAAACGGAACAATTTCCTTTGGATTATCCTCTAAAATAAAGATATAGGAATAAGCAAAGCCGATAAGAAAAACCTGCTGATTTAAGTCTAAAGAATCAAATTTATGTTTTAACTCATCCTGACCTTCTATCGCTAATTTCTCATTGCTACAACAAGAATCCTGGGCTGAAGCTTCCATATCCATACCACAGGTTTGGGCTTCTGAAAAAATTGCCGTATCTACTAAAAAGCTTCCACAGAAATGTTTATCAACCGTAAAAGAAAAGGTTGAAAACAGCACTAGAAATGCCATGGCTACAGAAATGCTATGTTGAGAAGCTTTTTTCATCAGCTACAAAAATAGGCAAAATTTTGAAATAAAGTACTTTCCGGTTTTTGGGAATAACTTTTAAGATTATGGGTTTTCCCTTTTTTTTAATCGATAATAGTAAAAAGCAGGCAGTAAAATAAGAACGAATAATGGATGAATTAAAAACCTTCTCACATAAAACAAACCCATAACATTTTGTTCATTTAGATTAAAATAAAGCAGACTAAAAGTAGAAAGGCTAATTCCAAATAGCACAGCAAATAGTAAAGTGGCGAATTTCAGGATATTTTTATCCCGAAAAGCTACAAAAAGGATAACAAGAGAAATAATGGTGTTTAGCCAATAACGTAAACTTATATTCAGCAATAGTTTAGGAAAGATAATTTGGGGTACATCCATAGCCAGGTGCCCACCATAGCGATAAAAATCAATTAAGGGATCATAAAACAGCTGATGTTCAAAAAGCCTTACCAATACCAGCAACACCACTAAAATTCCAATCTGCAAAAGTCTCAATAAGTTTTTCATACTATATGCTTTCGGCTATAAATTCGAACCCAGATTACCCAAAGCAGAAATACGGTGCCGTAGATAATTAATGGAAAAATGATGCTATGGAAAAATTCGGTGTGCTGCGGATATTCATAGATCCCAACTGCAAGAATAGCAATTCTAATTATATTCATCGTATAAATTATCACGCTTCCCGCCAGTAAATAAAGTAGGGTTAATTTTAATTTCCCAAAGAAAGAAAGTACAAAGGAAGTAAATAGAATTATAATACTAATGGCGTTACAACCCTCTATAATTCTCGCTAAATAGGCATCATTAACAATTAGTTTCATTGAAAGTTCTGACTGGTGCGGTAAAATTTGCGCGTTATAACCAAAACTATTTATTAAGGCTTCACTTTGTTTGGCTACCAAATGGGTAAAATAGTCGGGGAAATAAACCGGAGATCTAAAAAACTCCAGGTAAAGATTATAGATTAATGTAAGAACCAGATAACTTCCCAAAAACATAAAAATAAAACGAAGTACCGATTTGTATTTAACGAATAACCTGATCAATTTTTGAGGGGGTTTTTAACAAATTTATATAAATATGTGTCTGCGCTTACTATTATTTTTAAATACTTTTGCACTAAAATATCAACTATGCCTTTTCAGAAATTAAAACCGGAAATTAAAACAATTATTGAAAACGAAAATCTATCTGTAGACCATAGATTATCGCAGGTTTGTGAAGTTTTAAAAGAAAATATCCCTTATTACGATTGGGTAGGTTTTTATTTTAAGAATGGCGATAAAGAAGAATTAAAATTACGCTCTTTTGCCGGGGAACCTACAGATCATACTATTATTCCTTTCGGAAAAGGGATTTGCGGGCAGGTAGCGGTTTCTAATGAAAACTTTGTAGTTCCAGATGTAAAAGCACAAAACAATTATATAGCCTGTAGCATTAATGTAAAAGCTGAAATTGTTGTGCCGCTTTTCTTAAATGGTGAAAATGTTGGTCAGATAGATATTGATTCCCATACACCAGATCCATTTTCTAAAGAAGATGAGGCGTTTTTACAATGGGTAAATGAAGAAGTTGCAGAAATTTTAAAAGCCCCATCTGCCTGAAGACATCTTCCCCAAAGGGAAAGAAAAAAACTATCTCCTTACACAAATATTTCACCAAAACTCACCACTTTTACTCCTTACTAAAACTGCGAAAAAAGCATTTATAATCTCGGCAATTGATGGCAGTAGGGTTTGAAACACATGACTTTATAAGGAGGTTTTAATTAAAATCGGCTTAGCCTTCTCTCCCCTTTGGGGAGATGCCGATAGGCAGAGGGGCTTTTTTTACATTCCCGTTCTAATGGCTTCCACCGGATCTAATTTTGAAGCCGAAACGGCTGGAATTATTCCCGATATCAATCCAATTACTGCTGAAACTGCAGTTCCTATAAACATATTCCAGGGCGAAAGTACAAACTCAAAATCACCGGTAAATTGTGAGGCGGCAAGGGAAACTAACCAAACGAGTCCGAGACCAACCAAACCTCCAATTACAGCCAGGATTATAGCTTCAAATAAAAACTGAAAAAGAATAAATTTATTTTTTGCACCAAGAGATTTTTGAATTCCAATTAAATTGGTTCGTTCTTTAACGCTCACAAACATAATATTGGCAATTCCAAAACCGCCAACCAGTAGTGAAAATCCACTAATAATAAGCCCTATCAAGTTCAGTTGTCCGGTTATATTATCTATAAAATCGGCAAATCCCTGAAGCTGATTTACAAAAAAGTTATTAATGTCACCCGGCTTAATTCCGCGGTAATTACGCAATTGTTGCTCTAATACAGCTATATATTCAGCGTTATCAACATCATCTTCAGGTTTTAAGATCAACTGCGGAAAAACGCCCATATTATTATCGCCATAGACCCTTCGTGCTATATTTACGGGAAGAAAAACCTGGCCATCTCTAGAACCACCAAATAGACTGGCACCCTGTTTAGCCAACACTCCAATTACCGTGAATTTACGCCCATACATTCGCACTTCCTTACCAAGCGGATTAAAATTTCCAAAAAGATTATTGGCAATTTCGTGGCCTAAAACAATTACCGGCGAGCCACTAACCGATTCAGATTCGTTAAAAAACCGACCTTCCTCTAATTCAAGTGCTTCAATATCATAATATTCGTGGGTAACTGCACCAACGCCTACACCGGTGCTGGTAACGTCCTGATGTTTTATAGATTCATCTGGAACTCCAATAGTAAAACTCACCGATTCAGTATTGGGAAGATTCCTTTTTAGAAATTGATATTCATCATAGGAAACATTGGGAAATTGCCGGCGTTTCCATTGCGGAACTTCGGTAGGACCAAAAGAAAAACGCATTACAATTATAGTGCTATTATCTAAGGCACTCAAACTGCCTTTGATTTCCCGCTCTAAAGAATCTACCGCGGCGAGCACTCCAATAATGGAAAAAATACCAATAGTCACACCAAGCAAAGACAAAAAAGTTCTTAGCTTGTTGTTTTTTAATGCATTGATCGCAAAATTAAAACTCTCTTTAAGTACGCGTAAATATATTAGCATAATAAATAAAGCTCGGGATATACCCACGAGTCATTGGGTTGAAAAATTAAAAAGACTTTAATCAATTTCAGCACTTTTTAAACCTCATTTATTTAGTAAATAAAACCAGAATTTTTATGTGCTTAGTGGTATGACGCCCGGCTTTATAATTCGTTACAAAATTTCTCGATAAATAAAAGAAATGCCTTTTATGTTTTTGGCTTAAATACTTACTTTTGCCACTTTAACAAACACAACACAATGAGCGACTTAAAAAAAGCAAAATCTGCTTTAATTTCTGTATTTAGCAAAGATGGCCTGGAACCTATCGTAAAAAAACTAAACGACCTGGGAATCACCATTTACTCTACCGGAGGTACTGAGAAATTCATCAAAGATCTGGGTATTGACGTAGTTCCTGTAGAAGATGTGACTTCATATCCTTCAATTTTAGGCGGACGTGTAAAAACACTACATCCAAAAGTTTTCGGCGGTATCTTAAATCGTCAGGATAATGAAAGTGATGTAAAAGAGCTTGCTGAATACGAAATTCCGCAAATAGACATTGTAATTGTAGATCTCTATCCGTTCGAAAAAACTGTAGCTTCAGGAGCTTCTGAACAGGATATTATTGAAAAAATAGATATTGGTGGCATTTCGCTTATTCGCGCCGCCGCAAAAAACTTTAAAGATGTGCTTTGTGTTTCTTCGGTAGAAGACTATAAAAGTTTTGAAAATTTACTGGAAGAAAAAAATGGCGAAACAAGCCTAAGCGATCGTAAACTTTTTGCAGGAAAAGCTTTTAATATTTCTTCGCATTATGATACCGCTATTTTCAACTATTTTAATGCTGAAAACGAAATTGAAGCCTATAAAGAAAGTATTCAAAATGGAAAAACGTTGCGTTACGGCGAAAACCCACATCAAAAAGGTGAGTTTTATGGTGATTTTGATGCGATGTTTGATAAACTTCACGGAAAAGAACTTTCTTACAACAATCTATTAGATGTAGATGCCGCTGTAAATCTTATTAATGAATTTAAAGGCGAAGCACCAACTTTTGCAATATTAAAACATAATAATGCTTGTGGTTTAGCGCAACGAGACACCCTGCACCAGGCTTATGTAGATGCATTGGCGGGAGATCCGGTTTCAGCTTTTGGCGGGGTTTTAATCAGTAATGTTGAAATTGATAAAGCTACGTCTGAAGAAATTCATAAATTGTTCTGCGAAGTAGTGATAGCTCCTTCATTTTCTAAAGAGGCCGAAGAGATCCTTAAAGGAAAAAAGAACAGAATTTTATTGATCCAAAAAGAAACCGAAATTCCACAGAAACAAGTTAGAACTTGTTTAAACGGAGTATTAGTTCAGGAAAAAGATCATAAAACCGATGTTGCTGAAGATTTAAAACAAGCTACAAACAATAATCCAACAGGTGATGAGTTATCTGACCTGTTATTCGCCTCAAAGATCTGTAAGCATACAAAATCTAATACCATAGTATTGGCAAAAAACAAACAATTATGTGCCAGTGGTACCGGGCAAACTTCTCGTGTAGATGCTTTAAAGCAAAGTATTGAGAAGGCAAGATCTTTTAATTTTGATTTAAAAGGAGCGGTAATGGCCAGTGACGCATTTTTCCCTTTTCCTGATTGTGTAGAAATTGCAGGAAACGAAGGGATTTCAGCAGTAATTCAGCCGGGCGGTTCTATAAAAGATCAGCTTAGTATAGATTATTGTAACGAAAATAATATAGCGATGGTGATGACCGGAACACGCCATTTTAAGCATTAATTTTATTACATTTACCAAACCTCAATACCAAATAAACCATGGGATTTTTTGATTTTCTCATTGAAGAAATAGCAATAGATTTAGGAACTGCTAACACCCTTATTATTCATAATGATAAAGTAGTGGTAGACAGTCCCTCTATAGTTGCGCGAGACCGTACTACGGGAAAAATAACCGCAGTAGGGAAAGAAGCTGCGATGATGCAGGGAAAAACCCATGAGAATATTAAAACCATTAGGCCTTTAAAAGATGGTGTAATTGCAGATTTTGACGCGAGTGAGAAAATGCTTACCATGTTCATTAAGGAAATCCCGGCACTTAAGAAGAAAATGTTCACTCCGGCACTTAGAATGGTTATTTGCATCCCTTCAGGAATTACCGAAGTAGAAATGCGTGCGGTAAAAGAGAGTGCTGAACGTGTTAATGGGAAAGAGGTTTACCTTATTCACGAGCCTATGGCCGCTGCAATTGGTATTGGAGTAGATATTATGCAGCCTAAAGGAAATATGATTGTGGATATAGGTGGTGGTACTACTGAAATTGCAGTAATTGCACTTGGTGGAATTGTTTGTGATAAATCGGTTAAAATTGCCGGTGATGTATTTACTAATGATATTGTTTATTATATGCGTACGCAGCACAACTTATATGTTGGAGAGCGTACTGCTGAAAAAATAAAAATCCAGATTGGTGCAGCGACTGAAGATTTAGAAGTTCCGCCAGAAGAAATGAGCGTTCAGGGACGTGACCTTTTAACAGGAAAACCCAAACAGGTAAACATTTCTTATCGGGAAATTGCCAAAGCTTTAGACAAGTCGATATTAAGGATTGAAGATGCGGTAATGGAAACTTTATCGCAAACTCCTCCTGAACTTGCTGCCGATATTTATAATACCGGTATTTATCTTGCCGGAGGTGGCTCTATGCTAAGAGGCCTGGATAAAAGATTATCTCAAAAGACCGATCTTCCGGTTTATATTGCCGAAGATCCATTAAGAGCAGTAGTAAGAGGTACTGGAATATGCTTAAAAACCCTAAATCGCTATAAGGGAATTTTGATAAAGTAGGAGAAGTAGTTTTATGCAGCAAATTTTCAATTTTCTTATCCGGAATAAGAATAATATTCTATTCTTATTTCTGCTAGCCTTAGCTGTATTTTTCACGATTCAATCCCATTCCTTTCACAAAAGCAGTTTTATAAGCTCAGCTAATGTGGTTACAGGAGGCATCTATTCCTGGGCTAACGATTTTGATAAGTATATGCATTTAGATGAGTACAACGAGCGCCTTATGGAGGAGAATAAGCAATTGCGAAATGTACTTACTAATTTAAATGATACAATTTCTGTTGAAAATTATACAGATACCTCCAGTTTTGATGGTACTTATTATTTTAGAACCGCAAGAGTAATTAATAACAATTACGCCAAACCCAACAACTTCCTTACCCTGAACCAGGGTAAAGAAGCCGGGATAAAATCTGAATTTGGAGTAATAACCAGTAAAGGTGTAATTGGTATTATAGACAGGGTTAACAATAGGTTTTCACGTGTGATTTCCATATTAAATTCAGAGTCAAGGATTAATGCACAACTAAGCAAAACCAATCATTTTGGGAGTTTGATTTGGAATGGAAAAGATCCAAATATTGTTCAATTGATTGATGTTCCAAGGCAGGCGCCGGTAAAAAAGGGGGATACCATTGTTACCGGAGGTAAATCATTAATTTTTCCTGAAGGAATTCCTATAGGCAGCATTGAAGATTTTAAACTTGACCAAAGCGAAAGTTACTACAACATTAATGTCATGCTCTTTAATGATATGACCAACATTGGTTACGTATATATTATTGAGAACCTGGAACGAAAAGAAATACTGGAATTAGAGCAGGAAGATGAACAATAGTATTCTAAAAAATATCATCAGGTTTGTGGGTTTAGTATTTATACAAGTACTTATACTTAACAATATTAATTTTTTGGGTTACATCAACCCATATCTGTATGTGTTATTTATCCTACTTTATCCTTTTAATGCTAATCAGAGTGTATTTCTAGTATTGGCTTTTTTATTAGGCTTCAGTATAGATCTTTTTGAAGATAGTGGTGGGATTCATGCAGCAGCCTGTACGGTAATTGCTTTTATTAGACCTAATTTACTCCGCTTCTCTTTTGGAATAAGCTATGATCATCAAAACTTAAGACTTTCTACAACCCCAATTGGGGCCAGGTTGAGTTATATTTTTATAAGTATTTTAATTCATCATTTTATATTATTTTTCTTGGAAATGTTCAGCTTAAACCATATAATAATAGTCCTAAAGAAAACGTTATTTTCAGGTATCTTTAGTGTTATTATGATTATACTAAGTTTAGCCGTTTTCAGCAAAAAATATAGATGAGAAAATTATTATTATACATTATTATCTTTACTACCGGTCTCGTATTTCTCGCCCGGCTTTTCTATCTACAGGTAATTAACGATTCTTTCGCGGTAAGATCCCAGGATAACGCCATAGAAGTAGTTTATGATTATCCGCAACGGGGTTATATTTCAGATAGAAATGGAAAATTAATGGTTTCTAACCAGCCTTCTTATGATGTGATGGCCATTCCCAGAAACCTAAAACCTTTTGACACTACTGAATTTTGTGAAATTCTAAGTATTGAACCCGAAGAATTAGGACGCCGACTCGATAAAGCAAAAATCTATTCTCCTATTCTTCCTTCGGTAATCATCCCGCAGCTCACTAAAGCTGAATATGCCTATTTACAGGAAAAAATGCGTAAATATGAAGGTTTTTATATTCAGAAACGTTCTTTAAGGGATTATCAGGTAGATAACAGCGCCAATGTATTGGGCTATATTGCCCAGGTAAATCAGAAAAAAGTTAATGAAGATCCTTATTACATTTCTGGTGACCTTATTGGTAGAAGCGGTGTAGAAAAAGTTTACGAAGAATTACTACGTGGCGAAAAAGGCGTAAAATACATCCAAAAAGATAGGTTTAACAGAGATATTGGGCCGTATAAAGAAGGTATTTACGATACGCTACCAACCAAAGGAAAGGATATTAGCATAACCATAGATGCGCAACTTCAGGCCTATGGGGAGAAATTAATGAAAAATAAACGCGGTGGAATTGTAGCTATAGAACCCGGTAGTGGCGAAATTTTATCCCTGGTAACAGCACCTACTTATGATCCCGCTCTATTAGTGGGCCGAAAAAGGTCTCCTAATTACACCAGGCTTTATTATGATTCCATTGCCCAGCCACTTTATGATCGTGGACTTTTAGCCGAATATCCTCCCGGCTCACCTTTTAAAGCTTTAACCGGTTTAATTGCGTTACAGGAAGGTGTTGTAGATATCAATGATACCTTTTCCTGTAATCATGGATATACTTATGGTAGAGGCAGAAGAATGGGTTGCCACCCACATGCAAGTCCGTTAGATTTAGTTCCGGGTATTGCAAACTCCTGTAATTCTTATTTCGCCCAGGTATATAGAAAAACCATTGAAAAATATCCCAGTCCACAAGAAGGAATGGATACCTGGAACAAGCATTTAAAAAGTTTTGGTCTTGGACAGTTTATGGGGAATGACCTCAGCACGGGAAGGCCCGGAAAAATACCTGATGCAGATTATTATAACCGAATTTACAATTACCCAACTTATAAATGGTATGCTTCTGCCACACTTTCTAATGCTATTGGCCAGGGGGAGGTTTTAATGACACCCATTCAGCTAGCGAATATGACGGCTATTATTGCAAATCGCGGTTGGTATTACACCCCGCATATTTTAAAGAAAGTTGATGGAGAACCTATTAAGGAAGAAAAGTTTACCGTAAAGAATGAAACCACTATAGATAGAGAACATTTTGACCCGGTAGTTGAAGGAATGCACCAGGTTTATAAAAATGGAACTGCCAGGAGTCTACAAATACCTGGTATTGAAATTGCCGGAAAAACCGGTACTGCAGAAAATTTCACAAAAATAGATGGGAAGCGCACCCAACTTACAGATCACTCCATCTTTGTGGCTTTTGCACCGGTAGACAATCCAAAAATTGCCATTGCCGTATTCGTGGAGAATGGATACTGGGGGAGTCGTTATGCCGGAAAAATTGCAAGCTTGATGGTTGAAAAATATATTAAAAGAGAAATAACCCGAACAGATTTGGAAAAGTGGATTCTAGAACACAGCCTTGAAGAAGAATATGCAAAACCAATAAGCGGGGAACCTTTTATAATCAATCAATAAATGGCGAAAAGCAATACCGGATTCGATTGGATCACTATTTTAATTTATATCTTACTGGTAGGTTTTGGTTGGGTTAATATTTATTCGGCCTCATTGGGAACAAACAATCCCGTTGATTTCCTTAATATGGATGCGCCTTATGGGCGGCAAGCGCTGTTTATATCTTTAAGTATTCTCCTAATAATTTTACTACTCTCTATAGAAGCAAAGTTTTACCAACGCTTTTCTAGTGTTATCTACAGCATAAGCTTACTTAGTTTGGCAGGACTTTTTGTGTTTGGTAGTACCATTGCCGGCCAAACTGCCTGGTATAAAATAGGATCTATTAGTATTCAACCCGCAGAATTTGCGAAAGCTGCAACAGCACTTGCTGTAGCTAAATATTTAAGCGGCATACAAACTAATATTAAAGATTTTAAGCACCAATTAAAGGTTTTCCTAATTATAGCATTACCAATGATTTTAGTGCTTCTACAGCCAGATGCAGGAAGTGCTATGGTTTATTTCTCCTTTGCTTTCGCACTTTATCGGGAAGGGCTGCATTTCGCTTATTTATTATTAGGCTTCTTTGCCGCTACTCTTTTTGTAGCTACACTAGCTTTTGGACCTTTATGGGTAATTGGTGGCATATTATTAATCGCCGTGTTAGTTTATCTTAAAAACTTAAAAAGAAAACCAAACCTTATTAAATATCTTTTTTTTGCAGCCGTAGCCGTAGGCTTCTCTCTTTCGGTTAATTATGTGTTTGAAAATATTTTCAAACAGCATCATAGGGATCGTTTCAATATTGTATTAGGAAAAGAAGTAGATTCCCGCGGAATTGGTTATAATACGAATCAAAGTGAAATTGCAATTGGCAGCGGCGGCTTATTTGGCAAGGGCTGGACCGAAGGAACTCAAACAAAGGGTCATTTTGTTCCAGAACAACATACAGACTATATTTTTAGTACGGTAGGAGAAGAATGGGGCTTTTTAGGCAGCACATTTATACTTATTCTTTTCGTCCTACTTATGCTGCGTCTACTCTATTTAGCAGAACGGCAACGTTCTACCTTTACCCGGGTTTATGGATATGGTGTAATTGGAATTATTTTTATGCACTTCCTGGTAAACATTGGGATGGTTATTGGCATTTTTCCTACTGTAGGTATTCCTTTACCATTCTTAAGCTACGGTGGCTCAGGCCTTTGGGCTTTTACAATCCTACTCTTTATTTTTATAAAGCTAGATTCAGAAAGGATATCTTTTTAATTGCAACGTTCTGCTAGGAGAAGCATTGCAGCGACAATTAAAATGACTAACGGGTAAATATATTTTCGTTTAAGCATAATGCAAATCTAAGTTTTTCAGAAACAGTTTCCTGGCTAAATTGAACAGAATTAGATCAATTTCGCTTTGATGATAAATAAGATACAAACGCATAAAAAAAGCGCCTCATTTCTGAAGCGCTTTTATCTCTTTTAATAGAAAAATTAGTCTCGAATCTTAGCTAATTTATCCTGTCTTATATTATTCTTTTTCATATCGGCCAGCACGTGAATTGCTTCTTCAACATATACATCTTTACTCAAGTTTGTATGCCAACGGTCTCTTTTCTCCTTTAGAATAGTATCGTTTTGAAATAACTCCTCTTCATAAGGTAAAGAAATAAAAGTAAGATTGGTCTTATAGTTCTTAATAGAATCGAAACTTTTAGCCATTTCCTGGTTTCTTTCAGCTGTTAAAGCATATTCATCAAAATTCAGGGAGTGGGAATTATCCTCACTTTGATCTTTTATCCATTTAGCGTGTTTCTCTATAAGCTGTAACTGCTCGTTGGAGTTCATTCTTTCTTTACTTTCTGCAATGGTCTTTTCAAAATTTACATAGCCTTCCCAAACATCATAAGTAGCAGGATCTATTTTATCCCATGGTAACGGATTATCCTGATCTTTCTCTCCTATATCTATAAAGCTGTAACGATCTGGGACCACTACATCACTTTTTACACCCTCTAATTGCGTAGAGCCACCATTTACTCTATAAAACTTTTGCGTAGTCAACTTAAGTGCACCTACATCCCCAAATTCGTTACTTCTTAACCAACGATTTAGATCTATTACATTTTGAACAGTTCCTTTTCCATAGGTTTGTTTGCTACCAATAATAATTGCCCTTTTATAATCCTGCATTGCAGCGGCAAGAATCTCTGAAGCCGAAGCCGAGAGCTCATTTACCAAAATTACAAGTGGACCATCCCAAAGTACGGAAGGATCTTCGTCTGAAAGTACATCCTTTCTTTGTCCATTAGATTTCACCTGAACTATTGGACCTTCTTCAATAAAAAGTCCCGCAATATCTACAACCGTTTTTAAAGATCCTCCACCATTATTTCTAAGGTCAAGTACCAGGCCGTCCATATCCTGTTCCTTCAATCTAATAATATCTTTTTTTATATCGGAAGCAGCGTTTCGCTCTTCATAATCTTCCATATTAAAATAGAATTTAGGCAAATTTATTATTCCAAAATTCTTTCCTTCTTCTTTAACCATAGCTGTCTTAGCATAGGTTTCTTCAATTTCTACAATATCACGGATAAGTGTGATCTCTTCTATATTACCCATTAGTTTTTTACGAACTGTCAAGGTAACTTTAGAGTCTTTTGGGCCTTTAATTAAATCTACGGCATCTTCCAGGCGCATCCCTACAATACTTACAGGATCATCCTCTCCATCTTGCTGCACTTTCAAAATCTGGTCTCCGGCAGAAAGCTCTTCACTTCTCCAGGCAGGACCACCTGAAATAACTTCAGTAATGGTAATATTGTCACTTTTCTTTTGCAGTCTGGCTCCAATTCCCTCAAGTTTTCCTGACATGGCAATATCAAACCTATCTTTATCCTGAGGAGCAAAATAAAAGGTATGAGGATCAAAAGCTTCTACAATTGAGTTCAAATAAATAGAAAAATAATCTTTACGCTGAAGATCATCAGTGAAATCATAATACTCTTCCAAAGAACTTAAAGTCACCTTACGGGCTTCTTTTTCCAGCTCTTCTTTAGACTTCATTTCGTACTCTGAATCTTGTTCCTTTTTCTGTTCTTCTTCTTCAACTTTATCGTAGTAAGTAATAAGCGTAGAAAATTTAAGCTGCTTTCTCCAACGCTCTTTTAATTCCTGCTTTGAAGAAACATAATTGGCTTCAGAAAAATCTGTATTTATATGTTCAGTTTCAGAAAAATCAAAAGGTTTTTCAAGCACTTCTTTAAATATACCTCGTGCTTCTTCAGATCGTTTTATAAGTCGATTGTATGTCAAATCAAAAAAGTCGATTTGCTTTTCTTTGATCTGGTCATCTATTTTACTTCTGTAATCATCAAATTCTTTAATATCACTTTCATAAAAGAAACGTTTAGACCCATCTAAACCTTCAAGATATTTGTCATATACACCTTCAGAAAATTCGTCATTAATATCACGGGCATCATAGTGACCTTCATTAAGTACGTAAGTAATAAGGTCTATAAGAAGCTTATCTTTATTAGGGTCGTCAAATTTTTTAGTAGTAAAACTACAGGAGGTGGCAGCCATTAGAAGCACTACCACTAAGATTTTTAAATTCCTTTTCATAAATCGCATAAATTTCATCATTAAGAGCTCTCCAAAATACATTAAAAATTGTGCCAATAAAGCTAACAGGTAATAATAATTTGTTAAACTACTAAGATAAGGTTTCTGCCTTAAATTACTATTTTAGCCTATATAAAATTAAGCTATGACTAAGAAGAGACCTTTGATTTTAGTAACCAATGACGATGGCATTACAGCCCCGGGAATAAGAACTTTAATAGAAGTAATGAAAGAGCTGGGTGATGTTGTAGTTGTGGCTCCAGATAGCCCGCAAAGCGGAATGGGCCACGCGATTACTATAAGTGACACCCTATTTTGTGAACAAGTAACTATCAAAGAAAACTACAAACATAAAGAATACAGCTGTTCTGGTACCCCTGCTGATTGTGTAAAAATCGCCACTCAGGAAATTCTGCACCGTAAACCAGATCTTTGTGTTAGCGGAATTAATCACGGTTCTAATTCCTCGATAAATGTAATTTATTCAGGTACAATGAGTGCTGCAGTAGAAGCCGGCGTAGAAGGTATTCCCGCTATAGGATTTTCTTTACTGGATTATTCTCTTAATGCCGATTTTGAACCGGCAAGAAAATTTGTAAAAGCCATTACCAAAAATGTGCTTAAAAATGGCCTGCCAACCGGCGTTGTTCTAAATGTAAATATTCCAAAATTATCTTCCTCAGAAATTAAAGGAATGAAGGTTTGTAGACAGGCAAATGCGCAATGGGAAGAGGAATTTGACAAAAGAACTAATCCGCAGGGCAGGGAATATTATTGGCTTACCGGTAAATTTGTAAACAAAGATAAAGGTGAAGATACAGATGAATGGGCTTTACAAAATGGTTTCGTTTCAGTTGTACCGGTACAATTTGATTTAACTGCTCATCACTTTTTAGACGATTTAAATAATTGGGAGCTTAATGATTAAGCAAAACATCTTTATAGGATTTCTGACAGGGATTTCTGCCAATATTGGCGGTGTTTTCCTTTATATCTTAATTTTTTCTGAAATGGGAATAGATGAAACCCTGGACGATGCGATTGCGCAAGGCTATATTGGAAAATTAATTGCCCTGGGTGCAATTTTAAACTTTTTGCCTTTTTTTATTTTTATAAGGAAAAAGCAAAACTATCACGCAAGAGGTGTTTTATTAGCTAGTATAATAGCTGCAATTTTTATTTTCATCTCTAAAATTGTTTAAATAAAGTAGGCAATGCTGGATGTAAATAACTTCAGGCAAGGCCTAAGAAGCATTTTTATAGTAAAATATAATTTGATTTCGAGACAATCTCGATTATCGAGTAAATAGGAAAACGTACACGGATATGACTAAAACCTGTGATAAATTCCCAATTCGGGATTAATTTATAAACTGATGAAATACTACATTATTGCTGGTGAAGCTTCTGGAGACCTGCACGCATCTAACCTGATGCGCGCTTTAAAAGAAAACGATCCCCATGCTGATTTTAGGTTTTGGGGGGGCGATCTTATGCAGGAACAAGGTGGACACATGGTGAAACATTATCGGGAATTGGCCTTTATGGGTTTTGTAGAGGTTCTTTTCAATCTAAAAACTATTCTTAAGAATATTTCCTTTTGCAAGGAAGACATCAGTGCGTTTAATCCTGATGCCATTATTTTTGTAGACTATCCCGGCTTTAATTTAAGAATCGCCAAATGGGCTAAAGAAGAAGGCTACCAGACCCATTACTATATTTCCCCACAAATTTGGGCCTGGAAAGAAAACAGGATCAATGCGATAAAACGGGACATAGACCATATGTATGTTATACTTCCTTTTGAAAAGGAGTTTTATGAAGAAAAACATAATTTTCCGGTTCATTTTGTAGGGCATCCGCTTATTGATGCCATTGGCCAAAAAAACCTCCCAGATGTAGCGGCATTAAAAAAAGAATATGAGCTGGATACAAGACCTATAATTGCCATATTGCCGGGCAGTCGTAAACAGGAAATTTCAAAAATGCTAGAAGTTATGTTGAGCATCACCCCAGATTTCCCTGAATACCAATTTGTAATTGCAGGTGCACCCAGCCAGGATGCAGAGTTCTACGCTCCCTTTATTAAGCAAAAGAACATTAAATTGATAATGAACAAAACCTACGATGTACTAAGTCTTGCCCACGCAGCTATGGTAACCTCGGGCACTGCGACTTTAGAAACCGCATTGTTTAAAATCCCAGAAGTGGTTTGCTATAAAGGCAGCTATGTTTCCTACCAAATTGCCCGTAGAATTGTTAACTTAGATTATATCTCACTGGTAAATCTCATTATGAATCGTGAGGCGGTAAAGGAATTAATTCAGAACGATTTCAATACTAAAACACTCAAAAAAGAGTTTAAGAAAATACTGGAAGAAGAGCATCGCACCAAAATCTTCAAAGACTATTTTGAATTAGAGCAAAAATTAGGAGGAAAAGGTGCCAGCGAAAAAACAGCGAAACTTATTGTCAAATCCATTCAAAAACCTGGAGGCAAAGCCACGAGAAATTAGTAGGGTTTTTTATAATTTCGAGCCAGGCCTCGGAAAATTTAAACCCTCAATGAGGGATTAAAAATTGATCTATGTTGAAAGTTTTTAAATCACTTTTTTTAGGCTTTTTTGTTATAAGTCTTATTTCCTGCGGAAGCTCACGCTCTAAGGTCATCACTACTAAAAGTGAAGAAAATCGTTCTGAGCGATATTCACGTTCAGGAAATACTGAAGTTGAACCCGCCAATAGAAAAGTTTATGATATCATTTCTAATGCAAAAAGTTTTGAAGGAACACGCTATAAATACGGCGGAGCTACGAAGCGAGGCATGGACTGTTCCGGACTTATTTACACCGCATTTTTAGAAGAAGATATCGCAATTCCCAGAACTTCTCGTGCAATGTCCCTGGAAGGTGAACGCTTATATATAAAACAGGTAACTGCGGGCGATTTGCTCTTTTTTGAAACAAATAAGAATAGAAAAGTAATTAATCACGTTGGCTTGGTGATAGAAATAGAACAAGACGATATCTATTTTATTCATGCCTCCACCTCCCGCGGTGTGATTATCTCCTCCCTATCTGAACCTTACTGGAACAACTCTTTTGTAATGGCTCGCAGAATTTTATAAATTTTAGTATCTTCAAAACATTATTGCTGCCCTACTACAAAAAACAATAGGGATGCAATTTTTGAATTTTACCATCATAAAACTTTCCATATTACTGATCCTGGGAATCATTACCGGATTTTATATTGATCTACCCTCAATACTGCTTTTCATATTTTTGGGTCTACTATTTCTTATTTTCTGTATAAGTTTTTTCAGAGCGCGTAGGAAACTATTTGACGATGCCTTCTTCGGAATATGTACCTGGAGTTTGATTTTTAGTTTAGGAATGGCAACCGCTTATTTGCACCAGCCTAAAAACCAGCCGCAACATTACATCAATCTCCAAACTGCGGAAGCAGATGTCATGCAAGTTCGTGTTATTGAATCCCTGAAGCCCAATCTTTATAACCAACCGTATATCGCTGAAGCGGAAAGGATCTTTTCAGATAAAAATTCAATTGCGGTAACAGGAAAGATCTTACTAAATATTTCAAAGGATTCTATTTCCAGTAATATAAAGCCTGGAATGAAATTGCTAGTGCCAAGTAAGCTTAGAAATATTGCAGAGCCCCTAAATCCCTATCGGTTTAATTACCGAGAGTTTATGCAAAAACAGAAGGTAGAAAAGCAATTGCAACTAAGTAAAGTCGAAATACAAATTTTACCGCATACAGAAAAGAAGCTTTTTACTCATTTCTCTAATTTCAGGGAACAACTAGTCCAAAACCTTTCTGAAGCTAAATTCAACAAAAATGAACTGGCCATAATGCAGGCTTTATTATTAGGGCAGCGACAGGATATTTCAAAAGAGATTTACGATGAGTATGCTGCAGCGGGTGCCATTCATATTCTAGCAGTTTCTGGCCTCCACGTGGGTATTATTTTACTTATTTTAAATTGGCTCTTCGCTCCTCTTAATTATCTAAAAAACGGACTTGTTTTAAAAACCTTTATTCTAATTTTTTTAATGTGGAGCTTCGCTATGTTAGCAGGCCTTTCGCCATCGGTAGTTCGGGCGGTAACGATGTTTTCTTTTATCGCTATCGGAATGCAAATGCGAAGAAAAACCAGTGTTTTGAACAGTTTGTTTATTTCCCTGTTTATTTTACTCCTCGTAAATCCATATTTCATATTTCAGGTTGGCTTTCAACTGAGTTATCTTGCGGTTTTTGCAATTGTTACCATTCAGCCTAAACTATTTAAGCTGTGGCAACCAAAATTTAAAATTACAAAGTATTTCTGGGGACTATTGACTGTGAGCATCGCTGCGCAAATTGGGGTGCTGCCCTTAAGTTTATTTTATTTTCACCAATTTCCGGGTTTATTCTTTCTTTCTAACCTGGTAGTTTTACCGGTTCTGGGAATAATTCTCGGCCTGGGAATTCTCGTTATTCTACTAGCTTTATTGAAACTCCTGCCGGACATTCTAGCTAAAACCTACGGAAACCTTATTGGTTTGATGAATCATTTTATTGGTTGGGTGGCAGGAAAAGAAGATTTTGTGTTCACCGATATCCATTTCAATATCTGGCAAAACCTTAGTGCCTACCTATTGATATTCATTTTTATTCTTTTAATCTATCAAAAAAGCTTCAGAAATCTTATTTTCTTTCTCTGTGGAGTTTTAATATTTCAGAGCAGTATGCTCTATAGTAAGATGCAGAATTCAACTTCAGAAAGCATTGTTTTTCATAAACCAAGAAAAACCATGATAGGTCTTAAAAAGAATAATCAATTTACGATTTACCATAATCTGGAAAACCAAATGGAAGCTGAAATTCGGCTTAAAGATTACAAAACAGGGAGGAATATTCACAAAATTGAAGAAAAGCCAATTCCTGATATTTTGAATAATTCTAAGGCATCAATTTTAATCGTTGATAGCAGCGCAGTTTATAAGTTGAGTCATTTTAATCCAGATATAGTCTTACTTCGAAATTCTCCTAAAGTCAATTTAGAACGTCTAATTAGGAATTTAAATCCGAAGCTAATTATAGCCGACGGAAGTAATTATCATAGCTATGTAACTCGCTGGGCAGAAACAGCCAGAAAACAAAAAGCCCGTTTTCACCATACTGGTAAAAACGGGGCTTTCCGCATCTCTACTGAACCTTAAGGCTCACTATCAACTAACACTTAAATTTTACTCTATAAGTAAGACAAACGCGTTGAGATTTGTCCCAATTCAAAAGTATTTTTCAAATTATACCTCATTAAATTCTGCTGAAATATTTCACTCGATAATCAAGTTTTAATGCTCCGAGATTTGCCTCGAAGAAATTTATTCAAAAGAACCTTCAAAATTCTCCTGGTATACTGCAAAAGCTTCCTTTGAAGTCATTTTTTTATATTCATCTTCGGCAAAGAGTTTTAGATAAAGCTCCAGCTGTTTTGGTGTTCTATAACCGGCAATAGGAGCAATTAAATTTGCTTCTTCGTCAAAAAAAACAAGGCTGGGATAGCCGGTAATCTTTAAAGCTCTTGCTAATTGATGCGGCGAATTTCTTCTTTTTTTCTTTTCAGGATCGTATTGCGGATTTTCAAATAGCTGCCCTTTAAAATCAATTTCCTCGTTACCTTCAGCATTAAACTTTACCGGATAATAATTTTCATTTACAAACTCAATTACATCACTGTGGCTAAACGTATTTTTATCTAACATTTTGCAGGGGCCACACCAAACGGTATAAGCATCCATAAAGATCTTTTTAGGTTCTTTTTCCTGTGCTGCCAGAGCTTCGTTCATGCTCATCCAATTAATCTCCTGAGCTTGAACAGCAACTCCTATAAAAATTAAGAAAATAAAAAAAGTAAGTTTCCGCATTATTCTGAATATTTTAAACACTTGGTCGATTTAGATGTTGAACCTAACAAGAAACAAAAAACGTTCCTAAAATTAAAGAACGTTTTTTGTTTTAAAATAGTTTAAGAGTTTCTATTATCTCTTTCAGTATCTGCAATTTCGTATTGTTCCTGCTCCAGCATTTCACGCTCGTTATCTTCAGCACCGTGCGTTAATCGCTTTAAAGGTTTCAGCATAAAAATCACAATTAATCCAAATATCGTTGTGAATATGGTAATACCAATAAAAGTTCTAAACTCTAACTGAGTTTGTACTTCTTCAATTACAAAATCTCCGTAATATCCAACTTTATCTTCCTCCTGCCTAAAATTAAGCATTACATGATAAGGATCCTGGGCAGTCACACCTTCTTCTTTAAGATTTTCTATGATCTCTAACTTTTGATTTTCGTTCTCAAATTCTATAAGCCCCATTACCGGTGCCTCAGTTTCCATATTAGTTACCGCAAGCTCATTATTATCCAGGTAAACGAACCCGTTAAACGTAAAGTCATTTTTATTTTGAAGTATTGTATCGTTTAATTGCAATCTATTAGCCATATCACTGCCCTCTGTGCTTAACTGGACAGTAGCTGGTTCTCCCTGAGAGAATTCCCCAATAAGTCCTGCCATTTTATTTCCAAGTCCTGTAGCAGCAAAATAAACACCCATCATAAGAGAAGCATATTTTACAGGCGCAAGTTTGGTAATAAAAGAAAGCGCTACAGGGGAAGAACAAAGTTCTCCAATGGTATGTAGTAAGTAAGCAAGCACTAACCAATACATAGCCGATTTACTTTCAAAGGCAGAATACTCTTTTGCAGCTATGGCCATAAATAAGAAGCCGAGCCCCATAATAATTACCCCTGTAGACATTTTAAAGATTGAGGAAGCTTCTTTATTCTTCAATTTTCTTTTTGCCCAGAAATTTGCAATTATTACTCCAAAAATAATGATAAACATAGCATTTAAGGACTGAAACCAAGTTGCCGGCACCTCATTACCAATAAGCGGTAAACTAAAAGATAAAGTACGGTCCGTCTTATCGGCTGCATAAATATTCATTAATCCTCCGGCTTGCTCAAAAGCTCCCCAAAAAACAACTACAAGCAGGAAAGATAAGATCATTACCACATATCTATCCTTCATAACCTGCGTAGTAAGGTCTTTGTATACCATAAGCATTAAAGCAACTACAAGAGTTAAAAAGATAAACAGTAATCCAAATGGAATAGATTCTATAATAAGAACATATATAGAGCCTATCATTAATATTGAAGTAATAACCAGTTGTAGTGGTGATTTTAATAGCTCACTAAACATATTACTTAAAGAAGCTCCCTCACTACGCTCTACCTTGGATAAAAGATTCCCAACATTTAACAAATACTTTTGTCCCCATAGATAGACTATTAGTCCAAGTGCCATAGCTATACCAGCAAGGCCGAAACCATAGTGCCAGCCAATATTCTCACCAACATATCCAACAATTAAACTGGAAAGAAAGGCTCCAAGGTTTATCCCAATATAAAAGATGGTAAACCCTTTATCTCTTCTTATATCGCCGGGCTTATATAAACCTCCAACCATTGTTGAGATATTTGGTTTAAGCATTCCAACTCCAACAATAATTAACGCCAGTCCACTATAAAATGCCCACATTTCTTCTACAGCCAAAATACCATGACCAGCTACCAGGATTATTCCTCCCCATAATACTGTCTTCTTTTGGCCCAGAAGTTTATCTGCTATAATACCCCCGGGAATAGAGGCTACATAAACAAGCATGGTATACCAGCCATATAGCGCAATGGCTTCTCCACCTGTCCAACCAAGACCTGCGTTCCCACCGGTTGTGGCACTTACCAAATATAAAACCAGGATTGCACGCATTCCATAATAGGAAAAACGCTCCCACATTTCAGTAAAAAATAAGATGTAAAGTCCTACCGGGTGCCCAAAAAGTTCTTTTTGAGGTGCTCTGTTTGTTGCTGTTGCCATTTAAATTATAGTTTTTCTTTTATAAAATCAGTCATCAGTGTATACAAATGTAATCTTGTATTTCCACCATAAATCCCGTGATTTCTGTCTGGATATATAGCCCAGTCAAATTGCTTATTCGCCTGCACCAAAGCTTCAACCATTCTCATGGTATTTTGAAGGTGTACATTATCGTCTCCCCCACCGTGAATTAAAAGATAATCTCCTTTTAGTTTCTCTGCGTGGTTAATAGGTGAATTCTCATCATAACCTGAAGGGTTTTCCTGAGGCGTAGTCATGTATCTTTCGGTATAAATAGTATCGTAGAATCTCCAGCTAATTACCGGCGCTACAGCTATGGCCATAGAAAAAGTATCGTTTCCTTTAAGAATAGCGTTAGAAGACATAAAACCACCGTAGCTCCATCCCCAAATTCCAATTCGGTCTTCATCTATATAATCCATTGCACCAAACTTTTTTGCCGCAGCAATTTGGTCCTCAACTTCATATTTACCAAGTTCATTTTGGGTTACTTTTTTAAAGGCTGCACCTTTAAATCCTGTACCACGGCCGTCTACAGTTACTACAATATAGCCTTCGTTAGCCAATAATTGATACCAGTAATCGTTAGTGCCGAAATAAGAATTAGAAACCGACTGTGAACCCGGGCCGGAATATTGAAACATTAATAAGGGATATTTTTTATTTTCGTCAAAATCGTTTGGCTTGATCATCCACATATTAAGCTCGTTGCCATTCACCTCAATAGTGCTCAATTCCTTTGGAGCGAAGTTATAAGCCGCTTCTTTTTCCAGTAAAGCCGAATTATCTTTAATCTTTCTTACCAGTTTACCGTTTTTCGCATTATGTAAGGTGAATTCATAAGGAGTTTCGGTGCTTGTGTGAGAATTGATGAAATAGGTATAGTCTGCGCTAAAATCGGCGCTGTTCATCCCTTCTTTTTCAGTTAAACGGTTTTTGTTTTTACCGTTAATTTTTATAGAATATACATCGCGGTTAACGCTTCCGTTTTCTGTACTCTGATAAAAGATCTTCTTAGAATCTTTATCGTAACCATAATAGTTGGTTACTTCCCAGTTTCCTTCGGTTATCTGATTTTCCAGTTCACCGTCTTCATCATAAAGGTAGATGTGATTCCAACCGTCTTTTTCACTGGTCCAAATAAAACTGTTGTCTTCAAGAAAAGTAAGGTTGTTCGTGATATCTATATAAGCTTCATCAGTCTCATTCATTACCACTTCAGCTTCATTATCTTCAGCATCAACAAAAATAAGATCTAAATCGTTTTGGTGTCTGTTTAATACCTGTACACTTAAAATCTCAGGATCCTGCGTCCACTTAATTCTTGGAATATAAAAATCATTATAATCTCCAAGTTCAACTTTTTTACTTTCTTCAGCAGCTAACTCATAAGTGTAAAGGGAAACTTCAGAATTTGTTTCTCCCGCTTTAGGATATTTAAAAACCTGTTGACTCGGGTATAGATCCTGGCCAAACATATCCATAGAAAATTCCGGAACTTCAGATTCATCAAACTTTAGATAAGCCAAATGAGTTCCTGTTTTATTCCAGTCGAAAGCTCTTACAAAGGCAAATTCCTCTTCGTAAACCCAATCGGTAACCCCATTGATCAGCTTATTTTTCTCGCCATCTGTAGTTACTTGAGTTTCTTCGCCTGAAGCGATATCGTAGGTGTAAATATTATTTTCAAAAACATAGGCTACTTTTGAAGCATCTGGAGAGAAAGTTGGTTCCTGTACTTTGTTGTCGCTTAATTTGGTAAGTGTTTTATCTTCTACATCGTAGATGTAATAAATTCCGCGCGAGGAGCGTCGGTAAATTTGCTCTAAATTGGTAGAAAGCAAAATCTTATCTTCATTTTCACTAAGTTCAAATCCCTGAAAACCGGAAATTTCACTAAGATCTGCACTATTCAAAAGACTTCTAAGCTTATCACCACTTTTATAAGAAAATACATCTATGCTGCTCGTATTGGCATTACGGTCGCGATTTAAAACAACGTATTCTTTACCATTATCCAAAGATTGCAGGGACTGTAAACGTTCCTGTCTAAAGGTACCATCGTAGATTTCTTCGAGGCTAACCTCTTTATTTTGAGCGTAAATAGTTGAGGTTGCCGCAATTAACAACCCAACCAATATTTTTGAGAACTTCATAAAATTTATAGAATGAATTTTAAATGCCAAGTTTACTAAAATTTCAGCAAAAAGAGTAGTATTTGAGTGTTAAATACTAAGGATTTGTTAAAGATAAAATGTTTGAATTTTCCAAAATTTGAAAGACTAATGTACTTAAATAACAATTGTATCTTTGTGCACTCTAAATTAGCTTCAAAAATGACAAAACCTATTACCGGCTTTTCCAGGCTAACCAAAAAGCAAAAAATAGACTGGCTTGCTGAAACCTACCTTAAAGACAGTCCAGAAGATGTGGCTGTGCTTAGACAATACTGGAACGAAGACTCCAGATTACAACAGTTGCACGATGAATTTACCGAAAATACCTTATCAAATTTCTATCTGCCTTTTGGACTGGCACCAAATTTCCTGATAAACGGAGATTTACTTGCTATCCCTATGGCTATTGAAGAAAGCTCGGTGATTGCGGCAGCAAGCAAAGCGGCTAAATTCTGGGGAAGTCGAGGCGGATTTAAAGCTGAAGTGATTGACACCAAAAAGATTGGTCAGGTACATTTTAATTTCTTCGGAAATAAACAAAAACTGGAATCCTTTTTTGAAACTGTAAAACCTAAACTTATAGAAGCTGTAAAACCTATTACCCGCAATATGGAAAAACGCGGCGGCGGGGTTTTAGCTATAAAACTTAAAGATAAAACGGCTGAAATAGCAAATTATTACCAGCTGCACTGCGAGTTTGAGACCAAAGATTCTATGGGTGCGAATTTTATAAATTCCTGCCTTGAAAAATTCGCAGAAGTGTTTCAGGATGAAGCCCAGAACTATGCCGATTTTTCTTCCGAAGAAAAGGACATAGAAATCATTATGAGTATTCTTTCTAATTATGTCCCGGAATGTTTAGTGAGAGCGGAAGTTTCCTGCCCGGTAGAAGAACTCAATGAAAATAAAGACATAAACGGCGAAGATTTTGCAAAGAAATTTATACAGGCGGTAAATATCGCTGAAGTAGAACCTTATCGTGCCGTGACCCACAATAAGGGAATTATGAACGGCATTGACGCAGTTGTTTTAGCAACCGGAAACGACTTTAGGGCAGTAGAATCCGGAATTCATGCTTATGCCGCACGAAATGGCAAATACTCCAGCCTAACCCACGCCAGCCTTGAAAACGGAATTTTCAAATTCTGGATAGAAATTCCTTTGGCTTTAGGTACCGTTGGCGGATTAACAAGTTTACACCCCTTGGTTAAACTTGCTTTAGATATTTTACAAAAACCCAGCGCTAAAGAATTGATGAAGGTTGTGGCCGTTGCTGGACTGGCGCAAAATTTTGCCGCAATTAATTCGTTAACCACAACGGGAATTCAACAAGGGCACATGAAAATGCATTTAATGAATATTTTAAATCAGCATAATGCTACCGAAGCTGAAAAGAAAAGCCTTACCCAACATTTTACCACTCACACCGTAACCCACAGTAGCGCTGTTGAAGAACTAAAAAAATTAAGAAATTCATGAGGAAAGAGTTTTACAGCAATGGCAAACTTTTAATTACCGGAGAATATGCTGTTTTAGATGGCGCAAAAGCCCTGGCTCTTCCCACAAAATTTGGACAATCCCTGGAAATACAAGTTTCGGATAGCGAAAATCTAGAATGGAATAGTTTTGATGAAAATGGAATTTTATGGTTTCAGGTAGAATTTGAGTACAAAAATGATGCATTTCAGCTGATTAAAGGAGAGCAAGAAGTTTCAAAACGACTAATAGAGATACTAAACGAAGCTCACAAGTTAAATCCCCAATTATTTTCGACCGAAAAAAGCGGAGTTCAAATTAATACTCGTTTAAATTTCAACAGAAACTGGGGCCTGGGAACCTCTTCAACTTTAATTAATAACATTGCCAGCTGGTTTAAAATTGACGCCTTTAAATTGCTTAAAAACACCTTTGGAGGCAGTGGCTACGATATAGCAGCAGCACAAAACAACCAGGCGATCACGTACCAACTTACCGAAAATGGCCCTTCGGTTCTAAGAACCAGTTTTAACCCTGATTTTTCTGAAAACATCTTTTTTGTTTACCTAAACGAGAAAAAAAACAGTCGTGATGCTATATCGCATTACAGAGCTTTACCTGAAGCTAATAAAGCCGGATTAACCGAAAAAATCTCTTCGCTAACCGAACAGTTTGTGGATTGCAACACGCTCACTGAATTTGAGCTTCTAATCAATATTCACGAAACTTTATTGGCAAAAGCACTCAAAACACCAAAAGTAAAACAAGTACGCTTTCCTGATTTCCCTGGAGCTGTTAAAAGCCTTGGCGGCTGGGGCGGTGACTTTGTAATGGTTACCGGAGACCAAGCAGCGGTTTTTGAGTATTTTAACAACAAAGGTTTTAAAACGATTTTCGCTTTTGAGGATATTATTCTTTAATCAGTAATGCATAAAGATCCTAGGCCTCCGAATAAATTCAGGAGCAGGCTCTGAAATAAATTACCAATAACATATTTTAAAATGTTATTAATATTATTTAAATCGAAAATTTTCTTGATATAGAAGTTTCTTCTTTCATTTTTTGCTCGCCCAAAAAACGAAACAAAAAAAGGCGTCCTATGTGGAGGTGTTTTTTTGGCTACAGGGCCAAAAAATTGCAAATAAGCAGCTAAATTTTTTCCAGGGCTTCAAAAATTATTTACGCTGCTGATTTGCCACACTCACACACGGATTTTACAACTCGCTAAGCTCGCCGAACGTCAATTTTCTACGCTAGATATTTTTTTATCACGGGTCTCAGGGGAACTTAAATATAATCTTCTAAACAATGCTCCTCCCCTTATTTTAAAGGGGAGGTGGCTGATAGGCCGGAGGGGTTTCCTTCTTTCCTGCCCTAATTTCTTCCGCAACTGATCTTCTTTCAGACTTTATCCCGAATTTTCTTCGGGAATCTAATTAGTTTTGAGTTTTAAAAATAAAAAAGCCCCGGCAAAAATCACCGGGGCTTTTCTATTTTTAAACGCTTGTTCTACTAGTAGAATCTTGCACGATTATCTTCAATTTCTGCTTTTTCACGAAGGGCTTGAAAAAGTCTTTGTGAAGCATTCTGTCTTCTTTGTGCAGTTTCTTGTTGAGCGATTCCGCTATACGAATTCATTGCAGGCGCCTCATTTTTACTTTCAAGTTCCACAACGTAAACTCCGTTGTTCCCTACTATAGGACTACTTACACTACCTGGCTCTAAAGCAAACACAGACCCTACAACTTCTGGCTCTCTACCTGCTCCCGGTAATGTTGGACTACCAAGGTTAACCGCATTTGCAGTTTGCACCATGGTATTATTATTGGAAGCGATCTCCTGAAGGTTTTCACTACTAATTCTTTCTTTAAGAATTTCAGCTTTCTTTTCTTTGGTAAGAATTGGAAGCACTTTAGAGGAAGCATTTTCTGCAGTCATCAAACCTTCTTTATTCTTAGCTGTTAATTGCGCAACCACATATCCTGTTGGAATGTCGAAACGCTTAATATCGCCAACATTCGCTTCATCTTCAAATGCCCACTGAACAATTCTTCTTTGTTGTCCAACTCCGGGGATATTCTCATCTAAAGCTTTTACATTATTAACAGTTCTTACATTGTAGTCACCTTCTTTAGCTACTTCGGCGAAATCTTCCTCTCCTGAAGCGATCTCAAATTTAGTAGTTTCGTTAAAAAGGTTATTTCTGGAACGTTCTGAAGCTTCTAATTCTCTTGCGATAGTAGCAATTTTTACTGCTTTTTCTCTATCGGTTTGTTCTTGAATATGAATTACGTGGTAACCAAAATCGGTTTCTACAACTCCAACATCTCCGGGACTATTCCCTAATACGTAGCTATCAAATTCTGACACCATATCGCCTGGCCCAAAATAACCAAGGTCTCCGCCATCCTGGTTGTTAGAACGGTCTGATGAGAATTCAGCTGCTAATTCAGCGAATTTCCCTTTATTTCCTTTAATAACATTCGCAAGGCTATCGGCCAATGCTTCAGCTTCTTCTTTGCTTCTGGTTACATCTGGCGCAAATTGCTGTCCCTGGTAGGCCACAAGAATATGACTTGCTTTAGTTGAATCTGGAATTTCTTTGGTTTCTACTAATTTAGAAAGTTTGAAATAGCCCTCATGTTTGTATGGTCCAAAAGTTTCTCCTTCGTTTAAATTAAAAAGCTCTTCAGCAAATTCTGAAGGCAATTCGTTTTTGAATTTAAATCTATCATCGTAAGGAAGATCTGAATTTGCTTCTACAAAATCTTCATAATCATTTGTAGTATTAAAGCCAGGTAAAGTATCATTGCTACTTGTTACCGCATTATATTCCACACGGTTTTCCTGCAATAAACTTAAAGCCTCTTCAGCTTCTTTTACATCTTCATCTGAAGCTGTTTCTTCAAAATAAACATACCTGATATTTCTTGAAGCTTCAGTTTCAAATTGCGCAGGATTTTTTTTAATGTAGTCTCTTATTTCATCCTTAGTCACCTCTACTTCATCATCTGAAACCGAAGAATATGGTAACTGAATAAAACGAAGGTCTACACTATTATTCTGAAAACGGTAAGCCTGCTCGGCTTCAACAATTGTCGCACCAATACCGGCGGTTACCATAGAGAAGTACATATTTTGGCGAGCAATATCCCCCATATTTTCTTCCATCTGAAGCCATTGTTGGTAAGCCTCAGGCTGTGTAGATCTCAGGCTGGCAATATATTCACGCACCCGGTTTTCATCAAACATACCGGCTTCATTTCTAAAAGCAGGATTGTTCCCCATTTGGGTACGCATCACCTCTCTAATTTGAGCTTTTCCAGCTCTAATACCAAGCTTCTCCAACTCTTCTTTAAGAATCGTTTCACGAAGAGTTTGTTCCCAAACCTGGTTTACAGCCTGACTGGTGCTTGCATTAGCACCCATTTGACGCTGATAACCTTCTACCTGCCGGGCAAAATCTTCCCTGCCCACTTCTTCACCATTTATGGTTGCGATGGTATTTTGGTCTTTTTGCGAAGAAAAGCCTCCGTTACGTATTACATCGGCAAGCACAAAAGAAAAAAGTGCCAATGCAATGATAATGATCAAGAAAACAGAACGCTGTCTGATTTTATTTAATACTGCCATTTGTAGTTGTTATTTATCGAAATATAGTGGGCGAAAATAATGTTTTTAACCTAATTATAAAACTTATAATTAGCAAAATAATAACTAATCGCTATTTAATCTACAGACTTTATTTTTAATTCTACTAATTCTATTTTGGTATTGGAAACTTCCAGTATTTTAAATGAAAAATTATCTATCTGCAATTCTTCATTTTGCTGCGGAATTTCTTCGGTATGGTTCACAATATAGCCACCAAGAGTTTCATAATTTTCCCCTTCCGGAACATTCAATTTATAATTTTCATTTAAATAATCCACCTCTAATCTTGCTGAAAACTTATAGTGTGCTTCTCCCAACTCTTCTTCGGTAAGCACCACGGCATCGTGTTCGTCTTCTATTTCACCAAAAAGCTCTTCCACAATATCCTCTACCGTAATCATCCCGCTAGTACCCCCATACTCATCAATAACTACAGCAATACTTTTACGCTTTTTGGTAAGATTATTCAGCACATCTTTTACCCACATGGTTTCTGGCACAAAAACTACCGGCAGGAGTATAGATTTTATAGATTCAGGTTTTTTAAATAACTCGAATGAATGCACATAACCTATTACATCATCTATAGTTTCATTATAAATTAAGAGTTTGGAAAGGCCTGTTTCGGTAAAAGTATTCACAAGGTCTTTGGGTGCCTGGTGCTGATCTACCGCAATAATCTCGGTTCTTGGCACCATAACCTCCCTGGCTTTTATATCTGAAAACTGCAATGCGTTTTGAAAAATCTGAATTTCAGAATCAACCTCCTCATCGTCTTCCACGGTTTCCATCTGCTCGTTAATGAAATTCCCCAATTCAACTTTGCTAAAAGCGAGTTGCACTTCGTCCCCTTCGGTTTTAAAGAATCTTTTTAAAATAACATCGGAAACCCATATTACAAAAGAAGAAACGAAACTAAAAAGCAGATAAAATATATAGGCCGGGATCGCAAAAAATTTAAGCATTGAATTTGCATAAATTTGAAAGAACACCTTTGGCAGGAACTCAGCGGTAAGCAAAATAACAAGGGTAGAAATTACAGTTTGTGTAAATAAACTTAGATCTACCACTAAATATTCTAGAAATGCACTATTTAAAGGCTGAAGTCCCAGAAGCCAGTTCATCAGCAAATCTCCCATAAAAAAACCATACACCACAAGGGCAATATTATTACCCACTAACATTGTAGCTATAAACTTTGATGGTTTTTTAGTTAATCTCTTTAGAATGGTTGCCAGGAAATCATTTTGACGTTTTTCAATCTCAATATAGATCTTGTTGGAAGAAATATAAGCAATCTCCATCCCGGAAAAGAAAGCAGACAGAATTAAAGAAAGTATAATTATAAGAATTTCAACCTCCATTATTCCTGCTTGTTACGCTCTTCAATCTTACGTCTAAATCGTCTTTTAAAGAAAAACATAAGGATAGATATAACCACAAAAAAGATAAACAAATAGGCTCTACTGCGCTCTGTATTCCATATTCTAAAACTTTCAAAAAGGAAAAAAGCAGCTATAAATAAGTAAGCGTATTCAAAATATTTAAAATATTTACTCATCAGGTTTATCGTCTTTAATTATTTGAACCCCAACATTGGTTCGCGATCGAAAATTACCGAAATTTTGATTAGCATCAAAACCTTCCCCCTCGTTAAGCGCACCATTTGGAAATTTAATGGTATTTGGTTTGTCGGTAAAAATCCAGTTTATGTTTTGATCCCAAAATAACTGAGAAGCTTCAAGCCGCATACTATCTGCGGTAAAAATCACCACATTCCCCTGTAAGTCTACAAGATTAGTGCCTTCGTAGATAATTCCATAATCTGAGGTAACCGTACTTTTCTCATTATTTTCGTCATAAATCTCCAATTCCAATCCATCGGGAAATTCGTGATACGGAAATTCTTTATTGGTAAAATCCATCATTTTGGGGCTTTTTAAATTAGCCACCATTCTGCCAGAATCGGTATACTTTAAGTTTATTCCCTCGGCGATAGCTTGCGGCGCGTCACCTTCTATGTCCAGCGCCCTTATTTCATTTAAATTACCCTGACACGAAAAAAGCATTGTCACGCCTATTAGCGTGACAATGCCTGTTATTATTTCCTTATATGTTAAGCTCATATTACATTTGTGGGATACGCACAGTTTCCCCTATCCAACATCCAATCTTTATAGCTTCACCGGCGCTTCTACCTTGCTGAAAAACATCAGCTTTTTGTGGTGCTCTACCTCTATAAGCAGTTGCAGTTTGATTTGCATTAGATGCAATAGATGGATCTACTCTTGCAGCTCTGGCAGCATAATCTGCTGCTAACCAATACACAGCTCTTTTATCAAAAGTAGTTTCTCCACAACTGTTTGCACTTTGAGCAATCATATTTGCTATTTGCAAATAAGCCCTACCAAAAGATGGTTTGGCATTAATTGCCTTTCTATAAAAATTTCTCGCTTGAGAAAAACTTCCTCTTTCCTTGTAATTAGAAGCGATTCTATAGTAAATTCTAGCCTGATCGCTTGGATCTTTTTCTAACTCTGCAGCCTCATTATAATACTCCAAAGCTTTTCCTCTATCGCCATCTGCTTCAGCCAACTGTCCTAAAGAGTAAGCAGAATTTGCAGAAGGCTCTAGTTGGTGTAATGCTTCAGAAACCTGGAAGAATAATGGATCTTCGGTACAATCTTTAGCAGACAATCTTGCGTTTGCATTCTGCAACCAATTTACATCAGATTTTTTCTCTTCGAAATCTTTCTTATAAAGTGGAATTAAATTATCACAATCTGCTCTGGCACCAAGTTTAGCGTTCAAAGCACCTTTCACCATATTGTAATTTTTCAAATTAATCTCGGCATATTTAATTTGCTTCTCCTCCTTAGACGTAAGCTCTTCACCTGCATCTTGCTTTTCAATTAGCGGCGCTAACTTCACAGCTGCTTGATTTTCCTCTTCTTCAATTTTCGCCATTACTTTATCGTAGTTATCAAAAACGTCCTGAAGTTCTCTCTCCCCGGCATCCTGCATATCTACCATTAACTGGAAGTAAGCATAAAGCCCTTTTGGGCTGGTAAAGTTCTCACGATCTTCTGTGTAAACTCTATCAAAAGCATTATAAAGCTCTTCGGTAGAACCAATTTTATTATCAAATTTTATTTGAGCGATATCTGAATACACTTTTCCTTTTGAAGTTTTATTTGGAAATAACTCCAAACGCTCTTCCCACAAGCCGATAAGCTCTTTTATAAATTGCTCTTTTTCTGCACCTTCAGCATTCTCAATTTTATAATTAAGAGCACGCTCTCCATACTGGAAAGTAGCCAGGCTATATTTTGGGCATTCTTCCCTAACCTTCATTAAAGGCTCATAAGCGGCATCATAATTTTTAGCCTTAGCATCATCATAAGCCAAAGCAGCCATTGTCGCACAATCATTAGATTGTGCGCTTAAAACACTTGAACCTAAAACAGCCCCTGTAATTAATGCTATAAATTTCGCTTTCATCTTTTTGTTTTATTATCGTGGTTAATTAAATTTTCTTCTTTCGAACCATCTTCTGGCTTCGGTAAGGGAAAGCCCTACTGAAAGCCTAAAGTAATCTTCCTGAATTAAACCTGAATCTGTGGTACCGCGCTGTCCATACTCAAATCCAAGGTTTATATTAGAAAATCCCGGCCCTACAGGTAGTCCAACTCCAAAAGTGATGCCAAACTCATTAATATCCTGACTGTTGATACTTAAACCTGTCTCTTCATACCTGAATCCTGCTCTATAAACAATGCGGCTAAAGTAATTAGTAAAAGAATCATGTTGTGGAATAAAATACCCACCAAATTTATATTGCGCAGCATTTGCAAAATTTGCATTCGCGCCCCCTGCACCATTTACACTTAAGAACGAATTATCATCTGTACTCACATATTCCCCACCAAAAAACCACTTTTTAGGTCTTCCAAGACCAAGACCAATTGTATATTTCGCCGGAAGTGTCAATTCAGAGTCTGAAACATCTACATCTCGCTCTTCCACCACTGTCTCACCGCCGTTACCCGAAAAAGCTATTGTCGCCAATTGCCTGGAATTTTCAGCATCTATAGTTGTGGTTGGCGAGTAAGAAGCCGCCGCATGTAATTTAAGTCCGTTTTTAAACTTTTGCTGAAAATCGGCTCCAAAATTATAATTAAAACCTAATAAATCTGTTCTACTTATATCACGAGAGCCCAATTGCACATCTTCACGAACTAATGTTCTTTGATTTTGAAGATTTCCAAAGTTATAATTTACGTCTACCCCAAGGCTTAAAGCAGGAATCACCTGATAACCCGCAGAAAGAAAAACTTTATTCATTCCGCCACGACCTTCCAGCCTACTGGCAACAGATTCTCTAATATCTAAAATTTGATATCCAACCGAAGTATATGGCAACACACCAATACCAAACCCAAGATTCCCACCCACGGGCACCCCAATGGCAAGGTAATCTAAAGAAGTAACCTTCGCGTTATCTTCGGCTGTATCCGAACTTAAGTTTAACCTTTCATGAGAACCACCAACCGCATAGGTTGTTCTGGTTAATCTCCCATATCCAGCGGGATTTCTAAGGTTTAGGTGAATACTATCAGAAAACACACTTAAGCCTCCCATAGATCGGTTCTCTACGGTCCCTTTAAAAGTGTTAAGGCCAATCCCATAATAAGAATAGGGCGATGATACATTCTCCTGAGCTGAAGCAACCACTGTAAAAAAAACAGCTACGATTACTATAAATCGTTTAATCATTGAGTCTTGTTAAATTCTAAAATGTAGTTTAAACCCTCTAAAAGAAAATTCGGGTTGGCAAATATGCTATTTTTTACCCGCTTTGACAAAATTTGCGTATCCCCTCCTGTTAAAATAACTGTTAAATATTTATAATCAGTCTTGTAGCGATCAATAATTCCATCCAACTCTGCACTTACACCGTTTAACACCCCAGATAAAATACTATTTTGAGTAGAATCGCCTATTAAAGGGGCATTTTCACCCAAAGTTACAAGCGGAAGTTTGGAGGTAAAATACTGAAGTCCTTTTAAACGCATTTGCAAACCGGGAGAAATGGCACCTCCCAGGTATTCATTCGCAGAATTTTTAAAATCGAAGGTTATACAAGTACCCGCATCTATTATCAATACATTTTCATTTTGAAAGTTCAACGAACCGGCAGCAACTAGCGCCAATCTATCTTTCCCTAAAGTTTGAGGCGAAGCATAATTGTTTTTAAACGGAAGTTTAGTGTTTTGGTTCAAAATATAAAGCTTAGTTTCCTTTTCAAGAATTTTCTCAAGCTCTGAAGTATCTTTTACCACTGATGAAAGCATGGAAAAAGCGATTTGAGGATAATCTTTTTTGATTTCCTGAAATTTTTCAAAAAAATTTTCAACTAAAAAAGAATAGAATCTCAAAACCCTAGACTCCTGAAAAACAGCAGCTTTTACAGAAGAGTTTCCTACATCTACAATTAAATTCATAGCAATTTGGTTGTGTTGGCTAAATTACAAAAGCATTTTTTTAAAATTTCGTTTGTGAGATTATAAAAATGAATATATATTTGCACCCGCTTACAACAATAAGCAACTGGTGCCTTAGCTCAGTTGGTAGAGCAAAGGACTGAAAATCCTTGTGTCCCTGGTTCGATTCCTGGAGGCACCACCTTAAAAGCCCGATACACTTTGTGTTTTCGGGCTTTTTTAATTTTGGGCTACACATAAATGAGAGATTACGGATCATTTTCAAAAGTTGTGTGTGTGAATTGAAATAATAGTTTGATTTTTGTCTTCTAAACAAAAAACATAAGACTAATTTATAGATTTGATCAAAATCTTATAGCAAGAATTATTGTTTATCCATTTTGATCTAATCCAACACGGGGTGACGCACTAAAATATAGAATTCTTCCTGTTCAGATTAACTACAATTTTTGCTTAGTCCCCAACAATCATGCTTGATCCCGAATTATTCTGTACTTATTCTGTACTAAAGGAAATAAAAAAAGGCTTCACATTTCTGTGAAGCCTTGTCTTTCCTAGTAGCGGGAACTGGACTCGAACCAGTGACCTTCGGGTTATGAGCCCGACGAGCTACCTACTGCTCTATCCCGCGATATCGACTGCAAATATAAGACTCTTTTTGAGTTTCAACAAAGCTTTTTCAATAAAAATTTAAAGAAAAAACAATAATGATATTGCATTACTGAATATCAGTAAATTACCTCGTGGCAAGCCAACAAAGCATTAAATGGAAAGATTTTTTTCGAGACAAGCCTCGGAGCATTAAATCTCGATTATCGAGTAAATTAAAGAAATAATTATTGCTCGATGTTATTCGCTTCAAAAGTCTGAAGCTCATTTTCACTGAATGAGACTCTAAATTCTATCGGATTACAACAATTCTCGCAATCCTCAATGTACGTCTGCTGGCTTACTGACGGATCCAGCAAAACCGAAATTTCCTCCCAGCAATATGGGCATTGAAAAAAATGCTCAAACATAAACTATAAATCAACATTCAACAATTGCCCGGTGAGTTGCAACAATTCCAATTCTGCAATCTTAGCATCGTATTTCGCGAGATTAAGACTGGTGTTAGCGTCTAATAGATTAACCTGAGCCTGCCTAAATTCAATAGAAGTAATTCTTCCTAAATTAAATTGCTCTCGGGAACGCTCAAAATTATCCTTATTAGTAGCTACATTTTCCTCCTGAACTTTATAAATATATAGCCTATTTTCATAATTACCAAGTGCATTAGCAATGTCTCTTCTAATTCCAAGTGCAACCTGCTTTTTTTGTAACTCCTGGTTTTCGTGGTTTATTTTAGCATTCTGAGTCTGGACGCTGGTGGTTCCACCATCAAAAAGATTCCAGTTCAAACTGACTCCTCCAGAAATCCCATCAGTAGTTTGCCTACTTCCCGGGAAAAATGCGGTTGCCGCACTTCGATTGTAATTCCAGCCATAAGACCCGCTAAGATCTATAGTTGGCAAATATCCAGATTTGCTTATTTTTATATCATAAGTTGTAATTTCCAGGTTCTTATCAAGCTGAAGTAAAGAAACATTATTGGTTTCAGCTTCCATAATAAAGGATTCCAACTGAAGTTTTGGAATAAAATTTACCGTAGTATCTACCGTGAAATCTTTACCGGTAATTTGGCGATCCAGCAACACGTTTAAATCCCGCTTTGTATTATCAAGCTGTTGGCGTGTTTGAAGTAGATTAACGCTATCGTTATTAACATCTACGCGGGCATTAAGTACTACCAGGTTATTGCTTTGGCCATAATCAAACTGATATTGCGCCCTTATTACACGGTCTTTTGAAGTTTCTAAAACATTTTCTAATATTGCTACATTTTCGGTAAGCCTGGCAATTTCATAATAAACCGTCAATAGTTGCAGCATTGTATTCTCTATAGTTTCTCTGGCCTGAAGTTTAGAGAGATCGTATTGCTCTTTTAAGCTTTTATAATTGTAGAACCTGCCTAAGCCATCAAAAAGAGTATAATTTAAATTTACTGAAGCATTATAAGAATTACTTTCTATACCTTTCTGATCTAGCGCCTCACCATCTTCAGGCTCGGTTAATCTATCGTTTAAATCGTAGCCTGCTCCTGCCCTTCCCGTAACCGAAGGCAAGTAACCAGAATTAAGAATCCCCTGATTATTCTCAGCTATTTTAACTTCATTTTCAGCTATTTCAATTCCGTAGTTACGCTCTAGAACAAGTGCGATTGCCATTTCTTTAGTAATAACTACTTCCTCCTGAGCAAAGATATTGCTGATAAAAAAAATAGCGATCACAAATATTAGCTTACCCGATCTCTCCATGTGCTTTCTCTTCTTTTTGTTCCTTTATAGCTCTTTCTACTTCTTCATTAGAAACCTTATTTCCACTGGCAAGCCATTTTCCACCTACCTTAATATTATTGCTGATAGATAGCAACAGTGGCAACAGAAGCAATGTTAAGACCGTAGCAATAGCGATTCCGTAAGAAATAGAGATTGCCATGGGCTTTAAAAATTGTGCCTGCCTGCTTTTTTCCAAAAGCAATGGAGCCATCCCTGCTATAGTGGTAAGCGAAGTAAGAAATATAGCTCTAAACCTGGCGCGGCCGGCTTCATAAAGTGCATTTTCAAACTTCATCCCATCCCGCAGATTTCCGTTGAATTTACTAATAAGCACCAGCCCATCGTTTACCATAATTCCCACCAGGGCAATAATTCCCAAAGCTGAAAGTACATTAACCGGAAAGTCGTGAATCCAGTGCCCCCAGGCTACTCCAATAATACTAAAAGGAATCATAATCATTAATAATAATGGCTGACTGTAACTTCTGAAGGTAAAGGCTATTACTGCATAAATAAGGAATAAAACAACCGGCAAAACTCCTTCTGCAGAACTGGTTAATTTATTTGCCTCCCTGTTTTGCCCTTCATAAGAAACAGACAAACTGGGATATTTTGATAGTAATTCTGGCATTACTTTACTTCTAATATCGGCAAGTATTTCAGTAGAACTTCCGTTAGGATCCTCCATATCTGCACTCACCCTAATTTCCCGAAGTCCGTTTAAATGACTTATAGATTCGGTACCGCGAACAATCTCATAATTCGCAATTTCTTCAAATGGCACACGATCTCCACCTGGAGTAGTTAAACGCATATCATCTAAATCGTTAATAGAAGAACGGTTCTTAAGATCATAACGTACCCAAACCCTAATTTCATCCTGACCACGCTGAAAACGCTGTACCGGGGTTCCAAAAAATCCGTTTCGAACCTGACGCATTACTTCATTAAGATCCAAACCTAAAGCATAGGCACTCTCCTTAAGTTGAATATTAATTTCTTTTATCCCCTGCGGATCATTATCTGTCACATCCTTTAAAAGCGGATTGTTTTCGAAATTTTCTTTTAATTCTTCCTTCGCAGCCTCCAATTCCTGAAGGTTATTTCCTAATAATGAAACCGAAACTGGCGATCCACCAAAATTACCTCCAGAGCCAAAAGTAAGATTCTCCACGCCATACACAGGGCCTACTTCATCCCTAATAGCATTGGTAATCTCAGGAGAACCAAAATCCCTTTCTTCTCCGGGAAGTAAATTCACCTGTAATGAAGCTTTGTTGTTTCCGGGACCAACCCGTTTTATAATATTTTCTACAACATTTTTATTTCCACTTTGGCGTTTACTAAAATCTTCGTTTACCCGCCAGGCTGCATCTTCTACCATAGAAATTATAGAATCTGTTCTTTCCGGGTTTACTCCTTCAGCCATTAAAAGGTTTATACTTACACGATCACTGGCAATACTGGGAAACAAAGTAACTCTAATCCAGTTTCCGCCTATAGCTCCAATAGTGAGAATTAAAACAGCTACCAAAATCCCTAAAGCTAACATTTGTTGCCTAAGAACGAATTTTAACACCGGGCTATATGATTTATCTCTCAAAAAGCTCATAACCCTATCTCCGGCACGGTTTACAACCCGCATTTTAATGAAGAGTTTTGCAAGTCCTTTTTTCTTTTTATCCTCTTCTGGATTTCTTGCCTGCAAAGCTTTAGAATGGGCAATATGCGCCGGCAAAATTATAAGCGCTTCTACCAGGGAAACTATCAGTGTTAGAATAACTACTGTGGATACTTCTCCAAAAAACTCCCCTATTCTACTATCTAAAAACAGGAAGGTTGAAAATGCTAAAACCGTAGTTAAAATGGCCGAGATAATAGGCGGAATTACTTCCATAGTACCATCTAAGGCAGCCTGAACGGGAGATTTTCCCATTTCGTAATGCTGATAGATATTTTCACCAATTACAATACCATCATCTACCAGGATACCAATTACAATGATCATCCCGAATAAAGAGAGCACATTAATGGTTACGCCGAATTGCCCGGCAAAAATAAACATCCCCAGAAAGGCAATTGGAAGTCCAAAAGCCACCCAAAATGCCAGTCTTATATTTAAAAATATTGATAAGAATAGTAAAACAAGAAAAATTCCAACCGCGCCATTCTCAAGCAACAATTGTGTTCGCTGACTTAAAGTAATAGAAGAATCTGAAACAACATCTAACCTAATGTTGCTGCTTTTTGCATTGTAATCTTTTATATACGCCTTTACCTTCTTTGCCGCCGATAAAAGATCTTCATTATTTGTATTACTTATGGCAACATTTACTGCGATATTTCCATTGAAATAAGAGGAATTGGAGGTCTCCCCAAATTGATCCCGAACTTCAGCGACATCGCTTAGGCGGGTAATTTGCCCTGTAGCTGAAGATCTTATCACAAGGTCGTTTAAAGCATCTGCGTAGTAACTTCTACTATTTGCCCTTATCAGGTAATCCTCGGCTTCTGTTTTAATAGTACCACCGGTACTTAAAATATTTGCTGCACCAACAGTTCTGGCTACTTCTTCAAAAGTTAAATCATAAGCTAGAAGGTCGTCTTGACTAACGGCTATTTCAATTTCTTCTTCAGGAAATCCTGAAATTTCAATTTGTGACACACCATCTAACTGTCGTAAATCATTTTCAACCTGTTCGCTAATGCGTTTTAACGTTACCAACGGGACACCTTCACCACTAATAGCAAAACTTATAGATTGCCTTACCCTCTCTTGTTTTGAAACTACAAGTGGCTCCATACCACCGGGAAATGTGGGCACACGATCTACCGCGTTTTTCACCTCGGTAAGCATCACATCTATATTCTCGTCCTGTTCAATTTCTACAGTAATAGAACCCCCACTTTCGCGTGCGGTAGATGTTACCCGATCTATACCTACCAGCCCCTTAAGGTTGTCTTCTATTTTTAGAATAATACCTTCTTCAATTTCTTCGGGAGCTGAGCCGGGATAATTTACATTTATATTGATAATCCTGGAGTCCTCCAGTGGAAAGAAAGAAGAGTTTAAACTGGCAATTCCTACAAAACCGAAAATTACAAATGCGAGGATTAGTATATTTACGGCTACCTCATATTTTATAAAATAACTGATTAATTTTCTCAAAGTTTCTCGGCTTTAGCGGTGTCCTCCTTTTCTTCCTGAATCTGCACCTTCATTCCCGGATAGGCACCGGGTACAGGAGCAGAAACCAACTTCTCACCGTTTTTTAGCCCCCTTATCACCACTTTATTACTTGAAAAATAAACAGGGTTAATTTCTTCTAAAACCAGGCTGCTATCTTTCACTACATAAACTTTAGAGCGGTCTATTAGCAGTTCTCTGGCAATTTCTATCGCATTGGCTTCATCCCGGGCATCTAATTGCGCTTCCAGGTACATTCCTTCTCTAATTTCAGGATCTTCAATTCTAATAAAAACCTGAATGGTTTGTGAAGCGCGATCTACTCTTGCGTTAATTCGGCTTACCGTACCCGTGTAGGCTTGACTCCCATCAAGATCCTGTAGCGCAACGTCTTCACCTATTTTTAATAGATCTGAAAACTTTTTAGCCACGGCCACTTCCAGTTCGTAAACCGATGGGTCTATAAATTCCCCAAGTTTTTGTCCCGGTCTTACTAAAGTGCCTGGATTTACCGTAGCTTCAGTTAAAACTCCATCAAATGGAGCTATGATAGTAAACTTCCGAAGACGTTCTTCCAGATTTTTGATCTCGTAATAAGCCGACTGGATTCCGCGACCGGTAATAAAATATTTCTCTTTATCTGAATCTGGCTCAGGTAATGCTTTTGTGGTATTATTTACATCGAAATTATTGAGGTAATTCTGCCATTTCTGAAAAGATTCTGGATAATCTAATCGAAGATCTGGCATGATGGAAGTAATATTATTGAATAATTCACTTTGAGCGGAACGCACACTAGCTGCGTATTCTTCTGAATTTATACCTAAAAGCACCTGCCCACGACGATAAGGTTGTCCCGGCCTAAAATCTTTACTGCTTCTTTGAAAAATTCCCTGTACTTCAGAGAAAAGTTCCAGTTTTTTAAGAGCGGTCACATTCCCATTTGCAGGAACAACAATAGGCACCTTCCGGTTTTCTACTGTCTCTACAAATACATTTTTTACAACTTTGGTGCTTTCCGGCACTTCCTTTACATTACTATCAATAATTGCTTTTGCCCCAAAAATTGCTAAAACAATAAGTAACACTCCAATAACAGAAAGAATGATTTTGCGTTTATCCATGTTTATAAGACCTCTTTCTTGTTATTTGGTTTAATTTAGAACTTAAATTTTATAAAGAGCTACTGTAAACCATCCAGCCGCTCCTGAATATCTTCCCATTCCTGCATTAAAGAATTCAGCTCTTTCTTTTTAGTTTTATACTTATCTAAATATCCTGGCTTCGCTACAACTTCATCATAACTTGTAGCTAATTCCATATCCCTTGCTTCAAGATCTTTCTCCAGCTTAGTAATCTTAGATTCGGTATTACTAAGTTTATTTTTTAAAGATTTCAGCTTCTTCTGGTCTTTGTAGGCTTTTTTGTTGGTAGAACCGGCAGCGTCTTTTTGTACTTTAGCCGCTTTTTCCTTTTTCTCTACACTACGCATATCTTCCAACTTACGCTGATCTAAGAAGTAATTAATATCTCCCAGGTATTCCTTAATTTTTGAGTCTTTAAATTCGTAAACCTTATTGGTAAGGCCCTGAAGAAAATCCCTATCGTGAGAAACTATAATTAAAGTACCTTCAAACCTGTTTAACGCTTCTTTTAAAACGTTTTTAGATTTAATATCAAGGTGATTGGTAGGCTCATCCATAATAAGCACATTAAAAGGCTGTAACATTAGTTTACAGAGCGCCAATCTATTTCTTTCTCCACCCGAAAGCACTTTTACCTTCTTATCTACTTCATCACCTCTAAAAAGGAAAGATCCCAGCATATCGCGAACCTTGCTTCGGTTCTTTTCGTTAGCAGCATCAATCATAATCTCATGAACCGTTTTTTCGCCTTCCAGATAATCTGCCTGGTTTTGGGCAAAATAACCCAATTGCACGTTATGGCCCAGTTTCAAGTGCCCTTGGTAAGAAATTTCATCAATTATAATCTTTGCAAGCGTGGTTTTACCCTGTCCGTTTTGCCCTACAAAGGCAATTTTACTACCTCTTTCTATTAAAAGATCAATTCCCTTTAATACCTGGTTATTACCATAAGCTTTCTCTATATCTTCAGCTTCTATAACTACTTTTCCCGGTTGTATAGAAAGCGGAAAACTAACATTCATCACCGCATTATCATCTTCATCTACCTCTATACGATTTATCTTATCCAGTTTTTTGATAAGCGATTGCGCCATAGAAGCTTTTGAAGCTTTTGCACGGAATTTTTCGATAAGCTTCTCAGTAGTTTCAATTTCCTTTTGCTGGTTCTTCTGTGCGGCCAGTTGTTGCTCTCTTAACTCCTCTCTAAGCACAAGGTACTTTGAATAAGGCTTATTGAAATCGTAAATTTGCCCGAGCGAAATTTCTATGGTTCGGTTAGTTACATTGTCAAGAAACATCTTATCGTGAGAAACAATAACCACGCAGCCCGAATAATTATTAAGGAAGTTCTCCAGCCAGATAATACTTTCAATATCCAGGTGGTTGGTAGGCTCATCCAGTAGAAGAATATCATTATTCTGAAGTAAAAGCTTTGCAAGTTCTATACGCATTCTCCACCCCCCCGAAAAAGTTTCGGTAAGTTTATCAAATTGCTCTCGCTGAAAACCAAGCCCTAATAATACCTTTTCTGTATCGCCTTCATAGTTATAACCGCCAATTATTTCGTAGGTATGCGTAACCTCACTTAAGTCCTGAATAAGCTGGCTGTAAGATTCGCTTTCATAATCGGTTCTTGTAGCCAATTGATGGTTAATATCATCTATTTGCTTTTCAAGTTTCTTTATTTCCTCAAAGGCCTGTTGCGCTTCTTCCAAAACAGTTCGGCCCTGTTCAAAATCAATATCCTGTTTTAAAAAACCTATATTCAGTTCTTTATCTCTCGCAATCTGCCCTTCGTCATACTCCTGTTCTCTGGCAAGTATTTTAAGCATTGTAGATTTTCCGGCACCATTCTTTCCAATTAGTCCCACGCGATCTCCCGCACCAAGTCTAAAGGTTAATTCCTCAAAAAGATATTCTCCGCCAAAAGAAACAGAGAGGTTATGAATATTAAGCATTTGTATATTTTATTTTTGCAAATATGCCTAAATTTACAATGTGAAAAAAATATGTTCACGCTCAATATACACACTCACATAAATATATAACTCCCTGAAAACCAATTATGAAATTTTTAGAAGGAAGTAAACTTTACAGTATTTTCACTGGAACCTGCCCAGTATGCCACGAAGAAAGCATGTATAAGGAGAGTAACCCCTATAAATTGAACCGCGTTTTTGATATGCACGAGCATTGTTCTAATTGCGGCACTAAATATAAAATAGAACCCTCTTTCTTTTTTGGAGCTATGTATGTGAGCTATGCTGTTGGGATCGCTTTTGCCGTTGCCGCCTTTGTAATTGCTTATTACTTTCTTGGCGGTGGCTTAATGACTTCGTTTTGGGCCATCATAGGAACCCTGGTGGTTTTTATGCCATTAATTATAAGATTATCCCGGAATATCTGGATCAATCTGTTTCTTCACTATAAACCAAATGCCGGTAAGAATTAGACAGGAAAATGCTTTTTACTCGATAATTGAGATTTAATGCTCCGAGTCTCGTCTCGAAATTGAAAATATTATTTCTATGAAGGCCCCGTGTGCTTGTTCCGAGGTAGTTTACTGAACCTTTGTATATCTATTTCGGGGGGAAGCTGAACCTCATTTTCAGCAAACTCAATTAATTGTTCTGAAACCATTGGGGAAATAAGCACACCTCTACTTCCAAAACCATTACAGCAATAAAGGTTCTTATGTTTTGGATGCCTCCCCAACATTGGTTTTCTATCTTTACTGGCAGGCCTTATTCCTGCCGACTGGTCTACTACCTCAAATTTACAATTGATGAGTTTTGATAGTTTTTTTTCCAGTTCTTCCCTGGCTTCCAGGCTGGGTTGTGGGTCTTTATCCTGATTATTGTAAGTTGCCCCCACTTTATATAGACTATTTCCCAGAGGAATAATAAAAACCGAGGACTTCACGGCTTCCTGAAGTTGCAATTCTTCTGAATAAATTGTGAGGTATTCTCCTTTATTTCCGCGTAGCGGAAGATAATTAAAGAAAGGATTATGTTGCATTCCAAAACCTTCGCAAAAGATAATTTGCCTGGCTGAAATACCTTTATATTCTACTGAATCTAAATTAATTTTAAGATCATTGTATTCAAATCTTTCAAATTTTATTTTGCCCTCTTTCTTTAAATAAGTTCGGTATTCGCTTATTAAAACATCAGTATCAATAATTCCGGTTTGCCGAACCCTACCAAATGAAAATTCAGAAGGAATACAAGGATTAATCTCCTTAACCAGATCGGTATCCAAATATTCCGACAGCAGAGGTTTATCTGCTGCTTCAAACCAATTATTCTGTTCTTCAGCAGAAAAGAATTTCCTATAAATATCTAATGGATAAACGATCTTAGCCTGCAATTTAGTCTCCATTTCCTTATAAAAAGGAATCGCAGTCTTCATATGATCATTTGCATTCCAGGCCAGTGTAAACCGCTTAAGAATTACCGGATTAAACAACCCGCCGGCAACGAGAGAAGACTTTTGAGAGTTGTCCTCAAAAACTACAAATTGCTTATTCCTTTTTTCTAAGCCTCGGCTTATGGCAATACCACTTAAACCTAATCCAACTACTATATAATCTAACATAAGTCAAAAATAAAAAATTAAAGGCAATTAAACCCTGGCCTATAACTTAGAAGAGAAGTAAACTACTTCGGAGCAAGCTCACGAAGCATTATTATTGAAAAATATAATTTGATTTCGAGGCAAGCCTCGGAGCATTCAATCTCGATTATCGAGTAAACTAGTAATTGAGGAACGGCTTTGTAATTAAGGCTATCGATTCCTTTATCAGGATTTTAAGTTTTCAATATTGGCATATGATAAAACAATTTAGTTTTGAGACCCAATCCTAAATAGACCAAAAAAGAAAAGCGCTCCCAGGGGAACGCTTTTTTATAATTTATATAAGCCATATTGGAATTAGTAATTCCACATATCCAACTCAAAATTTCGAATCTGTTCTTTTATGCGCTGTGCTTCCAGAAGCTCCATAAACGCATTATCTACAATATAATCATCTACTTCACGATCTCCATAAACATTATCTTCTTTATAGATCATTGAAGAAAACCTTCTTGAGTTAAGCAAATGATCGAATGTGACCGTTTGCGCAGAGCTACTTCCTGTAAAGGCCTTGTTTTCGTGTAAAACCTCTCTGGCATCAGGAAACCATATCCAAAATAGTTCAACAAGATCGGTTTGACCAGAGTCTATAAAGTTAACATCTGGAGCAACGGGTGCAATACCTAAAAGACGATACTTCATTTCAGCCTGGCGTTTATCAAAATACCACATTCCACGAATATGATATTCGGCTATATCAGCAGCACCAAGATCTCTACGATCTATAAACTGCGCATCTACCTGTTCCCCTGCATTATATTGTTCAATACCAAGATCTGTAGTATCAACTTTAGAGATAGTTGCCTCAATATCTTTTAAAGTACGCTTTTCGGTAAAATAAGAATCGGCATAGATATTTTTAATTTTTCCATCTTTAATAGCAGTAACCAAAACATCATAAAGTGAACGGCGATTATTTCCAATATTATTAACATCTATTGGGTAATACAATGGGAAATTCACTCTTTCATCAAGATCAATTTTCTCCCATACGTTTTTAGACCATAACACATCCCGATCTTCAATGTATCCATACTCAAGTGGCTTATCGTTAAGGTCACTTTGAGTCTGAGCCTCGGTTTTCTTACCTATATCATCTGGACTCTTGGCGTTTAAAATATTCGCCTGACCGTAGGATGCTACCGTAAAAACCAACACCAAAGCATTCAATAAAAATCCTCTCCAACTCATCTTCTAAATTTTATTAGTTTGTCAACTCAACAATAACAGGAGCTACCTTTTTAAGCTTGTAACTTGAGTTACCAGCAATACCGGCCTGAATATCGAAAATCTGTACAGTCTCACCTCTACCTGCTCTTCTTAGAGCTGCCTTTGCATTGTTATCTAGCTTACTCCCGCTAACTCGTATAGTAGGCTGTCCAGGAACCTTGAAACTGAAGCCTGAAACATTAAGATTAAGATTAAAGTCAAAGTCTGGTAAACTTGCACTAATAGTAGAGATTTCTAAACTATTACGTTGCATCTTAACCGCTCCATCTTCACCTCTTACTGTTCCTACTGGTTGAGGAATATCTTTAATCCTAAAGGTTTTACTATCTGAAACAGTTTCTCCCCCTGGAAGTTTACCACTTACATTAATAGCAACTTCCCTTGCCTTTAATGTAGTAACATTCATCACATATTTCCCAGCACCACCGGCTGAAGAAAGTCCAGGTGCCTGGGCGCTAACACTACCTACACCAGGAATGGAAATCGTCATAGGGTTTTGAACCCCACGATAAAGCACATTCATTTTATCAGCCGAAATAACAGCTGAATTTGGTTTTGGTATAACAGCATAAGAACTATTAATTGGAATTCTAACAATTGAATCCCCTTCTTTAAACTGAAGCTCCCCATTTATCTCTTTTTCTCCTACATTTCCTGCAGGAAAATCCAACATTACCTGACCGGCTTGAGTACTTTCTACATCATTACCGTTTATGGTTACGTTTTCAAATTTTAAAGTTGGGTCTACACGACCTAAAACAACTTTACCTTTAAAATTCTCTCCACTAAAAAAAGCAGTCTTATCTGGCACCACAATTGCCTGGTAGTTTGTTAAAGAAACATCGCTTTGCAGCTGTCCTTCAAGCATTGCAGACAAGATATCATTTTCTGTTGATGTCACATCAGATTGTATCTGCGTTAGTTTTGTAAGCGAAGCAATTAAAGGAAACCCCTGATAGTTATACATTAACCAGGGTTTGGTTACATTTTCATTATTTGTTACTTCTTCAGTAGAAAAATCTTTTGCTACTTCACTTCTAATTTGCGGGAAACCATCTCCCAAAATAGCAAGCACTTCATTTCTATAATTATCTATTTCAGCTACAAATTCTTCACCTCGTGGGGTTACTCTTCCACTGGCAAAAAATAAATTGTCGAGCTTATCTGCCCTATCCATAGCCTCATAATTACTCTTATCTTCTACCTCAAATTCTGACAATAATTCGTCTTTAAGACTTCCTATGGTGGTATATAAATTATCTGAAAGCGTACTAATTTGTTCTGCTTTAGCTTTTAATTCTTCATATTTTGCAGGTTGTTCCTGGGCTTTAGCGGCTAAACCAGCCATTGCCATATCGTTACGTTGAGATGTAGTAGCATTAGATTCCTCCAGGTCCTCATTCATTTGACCGAAGGCTGTCAATACTTCTTTAGACATATTTAGTGCCATCATCGCGATGAATACCAAATACATCAGGTTAATCATCTTCTGTCTTGGTGTTTCTTTTCCAGACGCCATGTGCTAATTAGTTTGGTTCATTAATAATTTAGTTTTTCAGGTAATGCAATCACTAATTAGACATGCTACGGGTACCATTCATTGCTGTAAGCATACCCCCATAAACTCCGTTTAACGAGGAAAGGTTTGCAGCAAGCGATCCCATTTCCTGGTTTAATTTACCGGCATTCTCAGCAACCTCCTGGTTAATTTCTGCTTGACGAGAAGCTGACTCTACCTGAACTTTATAAATGTTATTTAATGTTTCCATTTGAGTAGCAGCCGTGGTAAGTTCTTCACTATATTTCTTTTGTGAAGCCATAGCGTCTACAGTTGGTGCAATTCCTTTTGCAGCTCCTTCAAAATTGCGAATGCTATCTCCAAGACTATGCATTAAACTTGCATCTATTTTAGCTTCTTTAAGCATTTCATCTAATTTCTTAGAAAGTTGCCCTTGCGTTTCTTTGTTTTCCTCAATTACAGTAGCGCTGCGGCGACTTCCCTGTCCACCGGCTAATTCTGGATATACCAAAGACCAGTCAAGATCATCATCTGCCGGTTCAAAAGCAGAATAAGCAAATACAAAAGCTTCTACCACAAGCCCCGCAATAAGCATAGGGTTTGCATAAGGCCAGTGCATAATTTTAAAAAGGGCACCTAGTATTACAACTGATGCACCTAAACCGTACACCATGTTAGTTATTCTCTTAGTTGAATTTGATTTTGCCATAATAATAAAATAGATTTAGATTCTCTACTGGTTAAATAGGTTATTAATTATCTGTTAGGTTGATTTAGGGTAACATCTGTCCCAAGGTAATCCTGAACTGTTCTAAAGCCAATGTAGCTTCTTGCTGAATCTGCATACTCGTAATCCCTTGAGCTTACCTGAAGGAAATAAGCAACATCCTTCCAGGAACCTCCACGAACTACTTTTCGCATATCATCAGGATTATTTACGGTTGGGTTCATTGAAGACATATATTCATAAGACGCAGGATCGTAAGACGAATCTACCCACTCTCCAACATTTCCTGCCATATTATAAAGTCCATAATCATTAGGATCGTAAGATTTTGCCTCTACGGTATACAATGCCTGATCTGCTGCATAATCTCCTCTTAAAGGTTTGAAATTAGCCATAAAGCATCCACGGTCGTTTTTAGCATAAGGCCCTCCCCATGGATAAGTAGCTCCTTCCAATCCGCCACGTGCAGCATACTCCCATTCACCTTCAGTTGGCAAACGGTAAGAAGGCACATTGTGATCTCCTTTTTCTCTTCTGTAATAATTATGATATAAAGTTCTCCATTGCGCAAAAGCCCTTGCTTGTTTCCACGAAACTCCTACTACCGGATAATCATCAAAAGCGCTATGCCAAAAATAATCGTTATGCATAGGCTCATTATAAGAATAATTAAAATCTCTAATCCATACCGTGGTATCGGGATATACCGAAATCTCTTCTCTTTTTATAAAGTTACTTCTATTACCTTGTTCTTTCGCAGCGTTCTGAACATCCATCCACGAATAAGTAAATTTCAATTTTTCAACATCAATGGTACGCTGTCCATTATAAACCTCTTCCATTGGAATGTACATCATATCCATTACCTCGGCATAATATACATCTGGATAATCTTCAGTATCCCAAATAATATCTATATCCTTATTTAAACGACGATTCTCGTAAGTATCTGAAACACCACCCTGGCCATAAGTATTCAGCATATATTCTTCATAGGGCGTCATATCGGCTTCATCGGTATCTAGAAATGCATAATCACCAATCCCATCAGAACCTTCGGTTTCACCCATATTTTCAGCCATAATAGCCAATTCAGTCCTAACTATAGAGTCTTTCACATAATCTACAAACTGACGGTATTCGGCATTAGTTATTTCGGTTTCATCCATATAAAAAGAACGCACTGTTACCGTTTTTGGTGGTGCATTACGTTGGCCTGCGATATCATCATCAGACTTACCCATAATAAAGGCACCTCCAGGAATTAATGTCATCCCCAGCGGTTTCTCCGGATTCCACTTTTCCCCTTTCGCACCAACCAGCTGTCCACGATCTCCACGCCCACAACTTGCAAGTAAGGCTAGAACAGCTATTAGCGAAATAAATTTCTTCATAGTATTTCTTAGGTTAAGACATCTCAATTTACGGCAGTAAACCTATCTAATTATTTTTTAAAAAACAATATTTTGGATAAAAATACAGTAAATCAAATTAATGCGTGAATTTATTTTAAACTTCGTTTTTTCTTTTTGCTTTGTACCACCTTTCAGGAATTACCTGATTACAGGCCTCTAAATAATCTTCCTCACTGCATGGTAATAACGTACTTCTTTTAAGTTTAGTATCCACATGAGCAAGAAATGGAATTTCTATCCACCACCGCCCACTCACAGGACTTTTGTAAAAAACTAAAACTTCATCATCTATAGGCACCTGGTACTTTATAAACTCTTTTTTTGCCGAAATAGTATTTTCATTAGTTCGGTAATTTACACCTTCAGCAAAATACCACATCATTTGCGCCATTAACATAGCTCCTAAATTCCCGAATTTAAGGTTATCATATTCGTAAATTCCGAAAGAGCTCACTTTGTCGCTAATCCCGGCATAGCGAGCTAATGCGCAAATTTCTTTACCGTCAAATCCGTTAGGCGAAGAAATATCACGTGAACCAGAAGAAGGAGCACTAACCGCTGCTAAATCTATAGCAACCATATTTGCATCACGCATTACCGGTTCTACCAATTTAAAATTATTACTTACCTCCCCCAGACGATATGCATCAAAAAAGAGGCGCTCCATTAATTCTATTTCGTCCTGGGAGTTAAAATAGGTTTGATAGCCAATATTTGAATAATTAAACAAATTATATGGCTGATTCACCACTATTTTACTAATATAAGACCTGTTGCTAATCGAATTTTCCGTATCTCCCAAATCGAAACGGCTATCTATATTTACAAGATTTACCATTTGATCTAAAGTATCGTAAGCCCGGTATTGTGCGTAAACCAAATCCTGACTTCCACCTAAAAGCACTGGAATCACATCTTTTTTCACCAATTGGGCCACCAAAGTCTGCACCGCAAAATAAGTATCTTCTACTGTTTCTCCTTTTTCAATATCTCCCAGATCAGCAATATTAACATGCCAGTTCCCTGGAAATAAACTATAAAAAGCCTTTCTTACATCAACAAAATCGAGAAAATCTATTTCTTCACCAAGACGGTTTTCTTTAATACCAACAATGGCCATTTGCACGTCTTCCATGTCTGGAAAACCTTGAGCAATGGTATGTTTCTTAACTAAATTAGCCAGAGAATGCTCACCAAAACCGGCAATTTCTCTTAGTAAATCTTCAGAAAGGGGACTCAGAAAATCTAAATCCATATATTATTTCTTCTTTTTGGTAGTGGTTTTCTTTTTAGCCGTGCTTTTCTTAGCTGCCGACTTTTTAGCCGGAGCTTTCTTTTTGGTGGTTTTCTTCTTCTTTTTAGACTTTTCTTCTAAAATCTCCTGCACCTCCTGTAAAGTCAAATTCTCGGCATCTGTGGTTTTCGGCATTTCAATTTTAGTCTTGCCTTTTATGATATTATATCTTCCCCAACGTGCTTTCTCAACTCTAATTCCTTCTTCTTCCCAATTGTGGATCAACTTCTCACGCTCTTTACGTTTTTTATCCTCAATTAGGGTTTCAATATCTTCAATAGAAAGATTATCAAAATCGTATTTCTTATTTACGTTAATGAAAATACCATTCCATTTTAAGAAAGGACCAAAACGACCCACACCTTTTTGCACCGGCATATCTTCGTAATGGTGAATTGGCGCATCTGCCTTTTCCTTTTCCTTTATCAACTCCATTGCACGTTCAAAATCTACGTTTAATGGATCTTCTCCTTTTTCAAGGGAAACATATTTCTTACCAAATTTCACATAAGGCCCAAAACGGCCATTATTTACCTCAACTTTTTCATCTTTATATTCTCCTAATTCCTTCGGAAGCTGGAAAAGATCCATCGCTTCTTCGTAAGTAACCGAATCTAAAGTTTGGTCTGGACCAAGGCTGGCAAATTTTGGTTTTTCATCGTCTTCTACCGAACCAATTTGAACCATAGGCCCAAACTTTCCTAAACGCACACTTACAGGTTTACCGGTTTCCGGATCTTCGCCTAAAATTCTTTCTCCAACTTCACGGTCGGCATTCTTAGCAACATCTACAACCTGCGGATGAAAGTCTGCATAGAATTCTTTCATCATATGCGTCCACTCTTCATTTCCTTCCGCGATATCATCAAAACTTTGTTCTACTCTCGCGGTGAAATTATAATCAAGAATGTTTGAAAAATGATTTACAAGAAAATCGTTCACCACCATTCCCACGGCAGTTGGCACTAATTTTCCTTTATCACTTCCAACGGTTTCAGATAATTTATTTTCTTTAATATCAGCACCTTTCAGTACAAATTGCAAATACTCCCGCTCTGTACCATCTACCGATCCTTTTTCTATATAATTTCTATTCTGAATGGTAGAAATTGTAGGCGCATATGTAGAAGGACGCCCAATACCCAACTCCTCTAGTTTCTTAACCAAAGAAGCCTCTGTATACCTATAAGGTGGTCTGGTAAATCGCTCTGTAGCGGTAATATATTTATTGTTAAGCGGCTGATTTTCCTTTAAAGCAGGCAACATCCCGTTTTGTTCTTCTGCATCTTCATCATCGTCTGTACTTTCTAAATAAACTTTTAGAAAACCATCAAATTTCAAAACTTCTCCATTTGCAGTAAACTGCTTATCGTGTTTAGAAGCTTCAATTTTCACATTGGTACGCTCTAGTTGGGCTTCACTCATTTGTGAAGCGATAGCTCGCTTCCAGATCAGCTCATATAAGCGTTGTTCGTCACGATCTGCTCTTACCGAATGGTTAGCAAAATTAGTTGGCCTAATCGCCTCGTGAGCTTCCTGTGCACCCTTTGTTTTTCCTTTAAACTGCCTGGATTTAGCGTATTTATCTCCGTACGCCTTTAAGATTTCTTCTTTGGCACCTTTTCTCGCATCTTCGGAAAGATTCACCGAATCTGTTCTCATATAAGTAATATGACCCGCTTCGTATAAACGTTGCGCCATAGTCATGGTTTTACTTACTGAAAAATACAACTTTCTGGCAGCTTCCTGTTGTAAAGTGGAAGTGGTAAAAGGCGGTGCCGGGGATTTCTTCGCAGGCTTGGTAGTAAGTTCTGCTACTTTAAAATCTGACCCAAGGTTTTGTTGAAGAAATGCTTCGGCTTCTTTCCTGGAATCGAAGTTCTTTGGAATTTTAGCTTTAAAAGATTTACCATCTTCCGTAGTAAATTCGGCGTCTATTCTAAATGAAGCTTCCGCAGTAAAATTTTGAATTTCTCGTTCTCTTTCTACAATAAGTCTCACTGAAACAGATTGTACTCTCCCGGCAGAAAGACCTCCTTTAACTTTCCGCCATAAAACCGGTGATAGTTCATACCCCACCAACCTATCTAAAACCCTACGGGCTTGCTGGGCATTTACTAGGTTATAATTAATTGCTCTTGGATTATCAATAGCTTTAAGAATAGCCGATTTAGTGATTTCGTGAAAAACAATTCTTTTTGTTTTATCCTCTTTAAGCTTAAGCTCCTCTGCAAGATGCCAGGCAATAGCTTCTCCCTCCCGGTCTTCATCACTTGCCAACCAAACCATTTCAGCATCTTTAGCAAAGCCTTTTAGTTTTCTAACTACATCTTTCTTGTCTTTAGAAACTATGTATTTTGGTTTAAAATCGCCTTCAGTATCTACACCCAATTCTTTTGTAGGTAAGTCGGCAATGTGCCCAAAACTGGACGCTACCTTATAATCTTTACCTAAAAATTTTTCGATGGTTTTTGCCTTGGCAGGGGACTCTACAATCACTAAATTCTTTGCCATAACTCTCTTTTTTCTAGCTGCAAAAGTATATCAATTTTTTTTTAACAACCTAAATGATTTTACAAAACAACTATAATTAGCTGGCAAAACAGCCACATTCAAGACTTCCCACCATAAAATTTTTTTATTCAAAAGGTATAAAAAAACCCCACAAGAATGTGGGGTAACCTTAAAAAACCAAACATAACAAAATCAATTCAGACTGAAAGTACTTAGTAATTCAATCTCATTTCCCTTATAAGTATATTGGAAAAGTGTATTATCCCCAACCATTAACAGCACCTCCTCTAAAGGGATGACGTCATAGGTGTTAATGTCCTGAAAGTGATCTGTTAATTCCAGGCTGGGGGTATTTTTTGTATCATATATTTTTAATCCGGCGGTACCATCGCAAACAAACAACCAATCGTCTTTTACACCCAACCCATAAGGATTTTCCATATCATAAGATTGCAGTAATTGCGGATTGGACTTATCGGTTACATCTATTACATCAAGCTGACTCCACTCCTGTCCACAAGCATTTCCGCCCCTAATAGTCACATAAGCAATATCATCCTTTACCACCACAGGATCACAACCTAAAATATGACTAAACATAGATTTAAATTGAGGTACAGCCGGGTCTTCTAAACTATAAATGTACATACCACGAGAACTTCCAAGATACAGATGGTTCTCTTTATAAAAGATGGTTTCTATATCTCTTCCCACCCATTCGCTTTTTATCAATTCCGGATTTTCTAAGCCCGCAATATTAAAAACTGATAATTCATATTCATCTACTATATATAAATAATCCTCGTTGATATTAAATCGGGCAAGTGAACCACCGGTTCCCGATCCGCCTGCGGAGTTTGCTTCTGAATTTCCAAAGAAAGAATCCTCCCACACTGCTTCATTCGCCATTTCAATCTTCCTGGTTTCCATTAAATATCCCATTACAACTTCGGTTTCGGGATTAAATTTATTTCCATCTACAAAAGATGCATTAGCAGGAATTCTACTATTATGGTTGGGAAAAACATTCTTCATTCTTTTTTCCTCCTTAATATTATTCATGTCACTAACATCAAAAACCACAAGATCCATTGCTGAATTAGCAAACAGTATATTATCCTTTATCGCGACATCTGTATTTAGCGGAATTTCAAGAAATTTAATTTTAACGGGGTTATAAGGATCGGTATTATCTATAATATGCACTCCTTTATGAGCGTCATTTATAAAAACATAATCGCCATAGGTATATATTTTACCCGCTTCTGTAATAGCTCTTGGTTCAGATATTTTAACCATCGCCCTAAATTCTTCAATAGGTTTTACTATAGGGACTGCAACATTATAAAAATCTCCTTCAACATCATCTTTTTCACAAGAAGTGAATAGAGCCACTATGGCCAGGAGAAGCAACATAATTAAGCTGTAGAAAAACTTCATAATTATTAGGTTGGTTTCTATATAGATACAGCAAACACGAAAAGGTTGCGTAAGAAAATTAAAAAAATTGCTGTCACTTTGTCAGAAGTCGGTTTTACCCTTATCTTTGCATTTCTTAATCCTGAAAAAGGAACTTTGAATTATGGAGAAGAAAATAGACGAAAAAAAACAGGGAAACACCCTGGTGATGGAGCCTAAGCAGGAAAATAGCCGTAAACTTTTTATTGAAAGTTATGGGTGTGCAATGAATTTTAGCGACAGTGAGATTGTAGCTTCTATCCTGGCAAAAGAAGGTTTTAATACTACGCAAAAACTTGAAGAAGCCGATCTTGTTTTGGTAAATACCTGTTCTATCAGAGAAAAAGCAGAACAAACCGTTCGCAAACGGCTTCAAAAATACAATGCGGTAAAAAAAATAAACCCGGGAATGAAAGTTGGCGTTTTAGGCTGTATGGCCGAGCGTCTCAAAGAGAAATTCCTGGAAGAAGAAAAAATAGTAGACCTTGTAGTTGGGCCAGATGCCTACAAAGATCTACCCAACCTAATAAACGAGGTAGAAGCAGGTCGTGATGCTATAAATGTGGTTCTTTCTAAAGAAGAAACCTATGGCGATATTTCTCCTGTGCGACTACAAACCAACGGAGTTTCTGCCTTTGTTTCTATAACCCGTGGTTGCGATAATATGTGCACATTCTGTGTAGTACCTTTTACCCGCGGAAGAGAACGAAGTCGCGACCCACAAAGCATTGTTGAAGAAGTAAACGAGCTTTGGGATAAAGGTTTCAAGGAAATTACGCTTTTAGGTCAAAATGTAGATAGTTATCTATGGTATGGCGGCGGACTCAAAAAAGATTTTAAAAATGCTTCTGAGATACAAAAAGCTACCGCTACCAATTTCTCCCAGCTTTTGAAATTAGTTGCAGAAGCACAACCAAAAATGAGAGTTAGGTTCTCTACTTCAAATCCGCAAGACATGACCTTAGATGTGATTGAAGTTATGGCTGCCTATCCAAATATTTGTAAACACATTCATTTACCTGTTCAAAGTGGAAGCGACAGAATCTTAAAAGAGATGAACAGGCTGCATACCCGGGAAGAATATTTTAAACTTATAGATTATATAAGAGAATTAATGCCGGAATGCTCCATTTCCCAGGATTTGATAGTTGGTTTTCCAACTGAAACCGAAGAAGATCACAAAGATACTTTATCATTAATGGAATATGTAAAGTATGACTTTGGATACATGTATGCTTATTCTGAAAGACCGGGCACTATGGCTGCACGTAAACTGGAAGATGATGTTCCAGCCGAAACAAAACAACGGAGATTAGCTGAAATAGTAAAACTTCAACGGGAACATAACCACTTTAGAACGCAACGATTCCTTGGAGATACCGTAGAGGTTTTAATTGAAAGAGAATCAAAAAAATCCAGTGAACACTGGAGCGGCCGAACCACACAAAATACAGTAGCTGTTTTCCCAAAAGAAAACTACAAAGTTGGGGATTTTGTAAACGTAAAAATAAACGATTGTACCAGTGCTACATTGATAGGCGAAGCCTCCCCTAACCCCTCCGAAGGAGGGGAATAAAAAAAGGAAGAAAACAAAAAAGATATAAAAGTTATGACATTCTTAAATATAAATATTAACTACCGCATCTCACCCTTTGGGGGTTGGGGGGCTTTTAATTCCCCCTTTGGGGGCTAGGGGGCCTATGGAATCAATTCAGGCAGTAAAACAGCGATTTGGAATAATTGGCGACGATCAACGCCTTAACCGCGCTATAGAAAAAGCAATCCAGGTTGCGCCTACAGATATTTCGGTATTGGTAACCGGGGAAAGTGGGGTTGGTAAAGAAAGTATCCCAAAAATTATTCACTCGCTTTCTCATAGAAAACACGGAAAATACATTGCGGTAAACTGCGGTGCAATTCCCGAAGGAACTATAGATTCTGAATTATTTGGACATGAAAAAGGGGCTTTTACCGGCGCCACCCAAACCCGTAGTGGTTATTTTGAAGTGGCCGATGGCGGAACGATATTTTTAGATGAAGTTGGAGAATTACCACTTCCTACACAGGTTAGATTGCTTCGTGTTTTGGAAAACGGGGAATTTATAAAAGTAGGTTCTTCTAAAGTGCAAAAATCTGATGTTCGCATTATAGCGGCTACCAATATTAACATGCAGGAATCTATCAAAAAAGAGCGCTTTAGGGAAGATCTTTATTATAGGCTGAGTACGGTAGAAATCAATCTTCCTCCATTACGAGATCGTAAAGAAGATATCCATTTATTATTTAGAAAATTCGCCTCAGATTTCGCACTGAAATATAAAATGCCTACCATTAAACTTCAGGATGATGCGGTTAGTTTATTGCAAAAATACCGATGGGGAGGTAATATTAGACAGTTAAGAAATATCGCTGAACAAATTTCGGTTTTAGAGCAGGAACGCATTATTGGCCCTGAGCGTCTAAAAGAATACCTTCCAAATATTGGCAGTAATTTGCCCGCGGTAATTTCCGATAAAAAGAAGGAAAGCGACTTTAGTAATGAGCGTGAGATTCTATATAAAGTGCTTTTTGATATGAAAAGCGACCTCACCGATCTTAAGAAACTTACCTTAAAGTTAATGGAAAGTGGAAATACAAAGAAGGTTCAGGATGAAAATGAAAGTCTTATCCAAAAGATTTATGGTGACAATGAAGAAGGGGAAGATATAGATGCCGAAGAACTGGACGCGCTAAGCAACGAAAACCTGGAAGTCTTACAAATCCCGCAAAACAGTCCCAAATCTGAACTTAACAGAGAGAAAGACAAATATTATTTTGCTGAAGAAATTGAGGAAGAAGAAACCCTTTCTTTGCAGGATAAAGAACTAGAACTTATTAAAAAATCTCTGGAAAGACACAGTGGAAAACGCAAAGCTGCTGCTGAAGAATTAGGCATAAGTGAACGTACACTTTATAGAAAAATAAAACAATACAACCTCTAATTTTAGTCCCCGATTTTATGAAAAAGTCTGCTTTTATTTTATCTATGGTGCTTTTATTTTGCACACAATCTTGTGGGATCTACTCCTTTACGGGTGCTGATACTGGCGCTGCCGAATCTTTTCAGGTAAATTTCTTTCAAAATCAGGCCGATTTGGTAGAACCGGGAATAGATAGAACCTTTACCCTGCAATTACAGGATCTTATTCAAAATCAAACCAGTTTAAGCCTGGCCAATAGCAACGCCGATCTAATTTTTGAAGGTGAAATCATTGATTTTTATGTAGCCCCAATTACCGCTACTTCCGATAATACAGCAGCACAAAACCGGCTCACCATTGCAGTGAATGTTCGGTACTACAACACTTTGGAGCCCGAAAAAGATTTTGAAAGACGATTCTCTTTTTATGAAGATTATCCTGCGGAGGCTCAACTGGTTGGGGGCACCCTGGAAACCACGGTAAATGAAATCTTTACGCGTTTAACCCAGGATATTTTTAATGCGGCGTTAACCGATTGGTAATTATGGAAGCACCCGAATTCATAAAATTGCTGCAAAAACCTGCTAGCATTACCGCTGAACAAACTGGCGCTTTAGAAAAACTTATTCAAAAAGCTCCATATTTTCAGTCAGCTCGTGCAGTTAGACTAAAAGGTTTAAAAGAGCATCAGGAATTTAGTTACAATAGTGCGTTAAAAAAAACAGCTGCCTACACTACAAATCGTAGCGTTCTATTTGATTTTATTACTTCTAAAGAGTTTAATCAGAACAAAATTGCCAGGCAAATTCAGGATCAGGAAGAGCAATTGCGAAATATTACCGTTTTTGAACCCGAAGAGGTTTTTGCCAAAAGAAGCATGGCCATAGATGAAGCCATTAAGATGCAGCAATCAGAATCGGAACAGGTGATGGATCCCGATTTGTTTTCAGAAAAACAACAGAAAGCTAAAGTTCAAAAGGAACCTGATTCAGAGAAGAATGAATTAAAGTTAGGTGAACCTCTGGAATTTGATGCTTCAGAATCACATTCTTTTTCAGAATGGCTAAGACTTACATCGGCACAACCGATAAAAAGAGAAAAACAGTTAGAGCAAGAATCTCAAAAAGATGAGCTTCAGCATAAAAAGTTTGAGCTTATTGATAGGTTTATTTCCAAAAGTCCTAAAATAAAACCAGGCAAACCTACTAATAAATCCAACCTGGCCGAAACCAATACAACTCCACCAGAGTCCTTGATGACAGAGACTTTAGCCCGGGTTTATTTGGAGCAAAAAAATTATAAAAAAGCCATTCAGGCATATAAAATATTAATTTTGAAAAATCCCGAAAAAAGTGGTTTCTTTGCTGACCAAATTCGGGCAATCGAAAAATTACAAGAAAATAACACAAAGCAAGAATGAGCACATTCACGATTTTTTTAGCATTAATAGTTATTGTAGCCTTTTTACTGGTAGTAGTAATTATGGTACAGAATCCTAAAGGCGGTGGTCTATCTTCCTCTTTTGGCGGTAGCGGACAACAAGTAGGTGGAGTTAAGAAGACCGGAGACTTTTTAGATAAAAGTACCTGGACCCTGGCTACCCTTTTATTAGTCCTTATTTTACTTTCTAACGTAACAATTATGGATGATGCTGGTTATGGTGAATCAAAGGTTTTTGATGAATCAGCAATGCCTGAAAACACTGCTACTCCACCGGCTCAAATGCCAGGACAGTCAACAGAATCTGACAGCGCTCAATAAAGGCTTCATTCTTTATAGATATTACAAATGCCAGCTTATGACAAGCTGGCATTTTTTATTGGTAATTGGCAGTAAAAAAGAGGTGGCATAATTTTAGAAATAGGCCTAGTCGCTTATTTAAAGATTAATTAACCTAAATAAATTTATAAAAAATGGGACTAAACATTAAACCGCTCTCAGACAGAGTTCTTATTGAACCTGAAGCAGCCGAAACTAAAACGGCATCTGGAATTTATATTCCCGAAACAGCTAAAGAAAAACCACAACGTGGCAAAGTAGTGGCAGCAGGTAAGGGTACTAAAGATCACGATATGACTGTGAAAGTTGGTGATACTGTGCTTTATGGAAAGTATTCTGGTACAGAATTAAAACTGGAAGGAACAGACTACCTAATGATGAGAGAAGACGATATCCTTGCAATAGTGTAAGACTTCTTTTCCCCATTCCCGGGGAAATTTCAAAATAAAATATTATTAATTCAATTTCTGCTTCGGCGGAAATGACAAAATTAACTAACAATGGCAAAAGATATAAAGTTTGACATTCAAGCTCGCGATGGAATTAAACGCGGTGTAGATGCATTGGCAAATGCCGTAAAAGTAACTTTAGGTCCTAAGGGGCGTAACGTAGTAATAAGCAAATCTTTTGGTGCACCCACCGTAACTAAAGATGGTGTAACTGTAGCAAAAGAAATTGAACTAGAAGACCCACTAGAAAATATGGGAGCTCAAATGGTTAAGGAAGTTGCTTCTAAAACCAATGACCTTGCAGGAGATGGTACTACTACCGCTACTGTACTTGCCCAGGCTATCGTAAAAGAAGGTCTTAAGAACGTTGCAGCAGGTGCAAGCCCAATGGACCTTAAAAGAGGTATAGATAAAGCTGTAATTGCAATCACTAAAGATTTGGAGAAACAAACCAAAGAAGTTGGTGATTCTTCAGAAAAAATAAAGCAGGTAGCTTCTATTTCAGCAAATAACGACGAGCATATTGGTGATCTTATTGCTAAGGCTTTTGGTAAAGTTGGAAAAGAAGGTGTAATTACCGTAGAAGAAGCTAAAGGTACCGAAACTCACGTAGAAGTAGTTGAAGGTATGCAGTTTGACCGTGGTTACCTTTCTCCATATTTCGTAACGAATTCAGAGAAAATGACTGCAGATCTTGAAGATCCTTACATTTTATTGTTCGATAAAAAGATCTCTTCTATGAAAGATCTGCTTCCTGTTCTTGAGCCGGTAGCACAATCTGGAAAGCCACTTTTAATTATTGCTGAAGATGTAGACGGCGAAGCCCTTGCTACTCTAGTAGTAAACAAACTACGTGGTTCTCTTAAGATCGCTGCTGTTAAAGCTCCAGGTTTTGGAGATCGTAGAAAAGCAATGTTAGAAGATATCGCTATCCTAACCGGTGGTACTGTAATTTCTGAAGAAAGAGGATTCTCTTTAGAAAACGCTACTATTGATATGCTAGGTACTGCAGAAAAAGTAGCTATCGATAAAGATAATACTACTATCGTAAACGGTGCTGGTGATAACAAGCAAATTGAAGAACGTGTAAACCAGATCAAAGCTCAGATCGAAACCACTACTTCAGATTATGATAAAGAAAAACTTCAGGAGCGTCTAGCTAAATTAGCTGGTGGTGTTGCCGTACTTTATGTTGGTGCAGCTTCAGAAGTTGAAATGAAAGAAAAGAAAGACCGTGTAGATGATGCCCTTCACGCAACCCGTGCGGCTGTAGAAGAAGGAATCGTTGCCGGTGGTGGTGTTGCGCTTGTAAGAGCTCAAGCTGTTCTTGCTAAAGTAAAAGCTGAAAATGATGATGAGGCTACAGGAATTCAGATAGTGGTTAGAGCAATCGAATCTCCACTTAGAACTATCGTAGAAAATGCTGGTGGTGAAGCCTCTGTTGTAATCAATAAAGTTCTTGAAGGCAAGAAAGAATTTGGTTACGATGCAAAAACCGACACATTTGTAGATATGATGAAAGCCGGAATTATAGATCCTAAGAAAGTAACAAGAGTTGCACTTGAAAACGCTGCTTCTGTTGCCGGAATGATCTTAACTACCGAATGTGCCCTTGTTGATCTTCCAGAAGACGACAAAGGTGGCGGAGGTATGCCAGGCGGAATGGGTGGTGGAATGCCCGGAATGATGTAATAGCCCATCCATAACAAATATTAAAAAACCCGTTTCTTAATCGAAACGGGTTTTCTTTTTTTTCAGGAGCCTAAAAAGATAGATCCTCTTAATCTCAATTAGAAAATTATTATTCCAATCCTGGAACAATTCTTTTGCCGTGATAAGCCTTAGCATTGATTTTTCGGTGTAATTCTTCGATATTTTTTGAAGTGATTTTCCCAGCACAAATAACTTCCATATCCCCCGCCGTGGCAATTATATTTTCCAGCTGAGAAAGACCTTCCATTGCGGTACTTTTCCCACCGGAAGTAAGGATACCATTTACAACACCTGATTCTCTTAGAGATTTCACCGCTTCTAAAATAGCCGGGGTTTCATCAATGGCTTTATGAAATACAAGCTTTATTGGTTTTGCTATTTCCGCCAGTTTTTCAATAGCCTCAATATCTATTGATTTATTTTCTTTCAAAATCCCTAATACCACGCCATCTACCCCGATTTCTTTACAAAAGCTAATATCCATGGCCATTTGTTCCATTTCGGCATTATTATACATAAAATCACCAGCCCGGGGCCTAATCATAACGCGCACCGGAATATCCAGTTGAGAGCTAACCGAAGTAATCAATTCTCTTGAAGGCGTTAAACCGTCCAGCTCTAAATTTGCACAGAGCTCAATTCTATCGGCTCCATTTTTTTCTGCAATTACTGCCTGTTCCAAACTTTCTACACAGGCTTCTTTTAAATAATACATCACACTAATTTAATTTTTCTTCATAAAATCAAAGCCTCCTTTTCTAAGATTGATTCCAAATTCTAAATAAGCCTTTAAACAAGCAAGGAAATTCGCCCAACCCTCAGTATTTTGACCATACCACTTAATTCCCTTATCGTCGGCTTGCATTTTACCTTCGGTGATTTTTACAAGTGTACTATTTTGGGAAACTTCGGTCAGACTAATCTCAACATGCAGATTTTCATCTTTCATACCTTCCCATTCAAAAGAGACCAATTCATTTGGAGTTAATTTTAGCACAGTTACCGGTACATGTTCATCAAATTCGGGAAACTTCCAGCTTATAGATTTCCCCTCTTCCATCATCCCGGAGCTTTCAGCAATAAAATAATGCTTCATATATTCAGGATCTATAATAGCGTGGTAAATCTCAGCTTTTGGTTTAGCGATTTGCAGGGCGGTTTTAATTTCTAGCATTTTCATAAGTTGCAATTTACATCAATATAAAATAGAAATTCCAAACCTCATAGGTTTCAAAAACTTGTGAGGTTTAGTTTGGTTTTCGCAAAAAAATAGCAAAAAATGATTTTACGGATTCCTAAAACGAAGTTGTCAGGAATAACTCGTATTAAAATTTTTGAACAAGGTTAGTTATAGCGATACAGATTTCGGTAATTATTAGAATAAAATCATAATATACCCGGTTCATATCTTAAATCACTTCTGAGGTTCCTTAATGCAGTAATTGAAAGCCATTTCTCAAAACGCTTCCAGGGACTATAAAGCAAACAAAATACCTAAATTTTTCAAATAAAAAAGAGGAGATATATCCCCTCTTTTTTTTAACAAACAACTATTCAGGCTAATCCTGTGCCCACCATAATTCAGTTCCCTGTTCATCAGGCCCCTGCTCCTGTAGAGCTGCTTCAACATTTGCTCCATTGGTATTATATTCCTGGTTTCCATACCTCATTCGCTGTGGATATTCTCCATTTAAGTCTCCTGCCGCATAAATATCATAATCAGAAACTCCACTTGCTAATTCAGTCGGATAACCTGTATCTCTCACTACAGCCCAGGCTTCAAACCCATCTGTATAAGCAACAATCCATCTTTGAATAGCAATTTTCTCTAAGTTTTCCTCATCGGTTCCGTTTAATAGCGCCATGTCTTCGTTAGCAATAAAGGTTTCTATTGCGCTTTCTTCTACACTCCAGATTTTCATAGCCTGTCTTATTCCTTCTTGATATAATGCCTGGGCATCGCCAGAGCTAAGACCTTTTACGATAGCCTCAGCTTGCAAAAAGTTTCCTTCGGCTGCAGTAAATACTACTTCAGGAAAAATTTCTAATCCCTGGTTTTTTGGATTAATTACCCAATCTGCCGGTTCAGAAAATAAATTGTTTTTTACATGCGGATAGATTTCAGGATTTAATCTTGAAGGTTGACCAACATAATAATCCTGATCTGCAGAAACAGAAAGTGTGAATTCATCTCCCGAGCCAGTTTTTGTATAAGATACTCCGGCATTATCGAGTTCATCCAAAATAAATTCTACATGCTTATCAAAAAGGCTTGCTCCTGCCCCCTCAGCTGGTCTTGTAAAGGTGAAATCTCCACCAATTATTGGCTTGGCGTAACGGGACAGTCTTGGATCGTTATTATCTCTTAAATAATCAATGAGTGTTTTTCCTACATTCCATTTCGAGCCAATCCCTCCGAAATTATGCCAAATATCACCATAAGCTGCATTTCCAAATTGATCTATTTCGGTATCTTTTGCCATAAGTGCATTATCCATCTCAGTATTTAAAAGTGGAGCCTGCATAGCTTCTGAAATAGCTGTTTCGGCAAAATCTGCTCCTGGAGATCCCTGAGCTCTCAATGCCATTCTTAGCTTCAAGGTATTCGCTAATTTTTTCCATTGTTGAAGATCTCCATTAAAGAACAAATCGTTCTCTGCAAGAAACTCAATACCATCACCTGTTTCGGTTTGATCACCAATAATACTCATTGCCTGGTCTAACTCGGCTATCACCCCACGATAAATTTCAGATTGACTATCTAATTTTGGAGTAATGATATCTGGGTCTAATGCTTCTGAATACGGCACCATTCCAAAAGTATCGGTATACATTTGGTAATACAGTCCTTTCATCACAAGACCAAGAGCGTAAAAATTCTGATTTTCCAGATCTCCGCCTTCACCCACAAAATTTTGATAAACACTTAGGTTACTAACATAACCAGCTATCCAATTATAAGTGGCATCGGTATAACCTGCGCTGTAATCATACCCCAGGGAGCCAGTCCACCAGCAACCGTTATAACCAAAAGTAAATTGACCTGCATACCTATCGGCGTGTATTAATTGCGCTCTCCAGTAAGGAAACCGGTTAGGCGCATAAAGTTCTATTTGAATTCCGGTAAGAAAGTATTTTGCACTTACTTCTTCAGATCCAAATGCATCGGGTCTTGTATTGATCTCCTCAAAATCGGAACATCCGGCAAGTAAAAAGACCAACAACAAGCTTGTGCTAATTGTCTTTAAAATTCCTTTCATAATTATGTTATTAAAATTTAATATTAATATTTAAACCCAGACTACGAATAGTTGGTGCATTGTTAAGGGAAATACCCTGTCCTGTAAGCCCTGTACCTATTGAAGCTTCAGGATCAATATCATCGGCTTCCTTATAAATAAAGAACAAGTTTCTACCAATTACACCTACAGAGGCGGAAGTTAAACCTATATTACTTATAGATTCCCCTGGCAACCTGTAAGTTAAAGCAAATTCTCGTAATCTCACATTGGTTTGATCATAAACATAAGGCGCGGTAATATCAGAATAATTGCTCCAGTATTGTTGCGCGGTAATCTGAATATCATTTTGTTCTCCAGTAGCTTCATTAATTGCATCTATTGTTATCCCGCCATCTCTATATTGAAGACTTCTTTCAGAAACACCGGCACCATCAAGATAAGAGGAAGTAGCCGAGTAAATTTCGCCACCGAATCTTCCATCTATCAAAAATCTGAAATTCCAGTTTTTATAGGTAAAAGTATTGGTTAAACCTCCAATAAAATCTGGCTGAGCATTCCCTAGTTTTTCACGTTCAATAGAAGTTACCGGAAAGCCCTCTGCGTTTACTAACCTTTCTCCATTTTCATTGGTTTTCCAGGTTGTACCATAAAGATCACCAATTCCGCCACCAACTTCTGCTCTAACAGAAAGGCCTCCTAAACTATTTAAAACAGTATAATCTAAACCATCAATTAATTCTACCAACTTGTTGTTATTTCTGGACATATTTACAGAAACATCCCATCTAAAGTTTTCGTTTTGAATAGGTATTCCTCCAACCATAAGCTCAAATCCATTGTTCTTTACTTCCCCAACATTTTCTTTAAAGAAGCTGTATCCGGTTGAAAAAGGAACAGGTACATTAAAAATCATATCGTTCGTTACGATCTCATAGATTGAGAAATCTCCATACAACCTATTTTTGAACATATTAAATTCAACCCCAAATTCAGTAGATTTTACACTCTCTGGTTTTAGGTCTGGATTTAATTTTACGCTAGGACCCTCTAAAACAGTTAGTCCTAAGTAACCTTGTTGTGGAACACTAAATGTTTGGTATAATTGATAAACTCCTGTATCGTTACCTACTTCTGCCCAACTAGCTCTTAGTTTAAGCATATCCAAAAATTCTCTATCCGGATCTATAAAACGGTTCACTAGCAATGCATAACTTACGGAAGGATAAAAGAAAGAACGATTATCTTCACTTAATGTCGAGGACCAATCATTCCTGGCAGTTAGATCCAGATACATAAAATCATCGTAGGAAAAGCTAAAAGACCCATACAGTGAATTAATCTTCTTAACCCCTAAAGGAGTATGTGTACTAGTTTGAACGTTGGTGTTATTTAAAAATGCTCTGGAAGGCAATCTAAATTGATTTCCGCTAACACTCATTCCTTCAAAAGTACGTTTAGACAAACTACCCCCAACGTTGGCAACCAGGTTTAGTTTTTCGGTAAGATCTTTATCGGCTGTAATTAGAAAGTCACTATTTATTTCTACGTTTTTCCGATTACCAAAATTTAAGCGACCATCATAGAAAAAGTGATGTCCATAATCCTGAATATTTTCTGTTCTAACATTAGTCACATCACCACCAATTCTAATAAATGCAGAAATCCAATCATTAAATTCATAGTTTAATTTTGTGAACCCCAAAAAACGATCTCTACGCTCATCATTCGTGTCCTGTTTTAACATCCAATATGGATTACCAATACTTTTGTTCTGGCCTGCATAACTTATGGCCGCATATTCGTCGGGAAACATTTCTGGATTAGGCCATAGCGAAGGCTTATATCTTTTAAGATCATCTATAGCCACATTTCTTGGCGTTCTATACACATACGCCAAAACACCCTCTGTACCAACATTCACTCTATTTTCAAGTTCCTGGGTAAAATAGGTAGCTTTAGTATCTAATGTTAATTTATCAGATAAATCTATAAGTCCTCTTAGATTAAAGTTATGACTATGAAGTTCAGAATTTGGGATAACCGAAGTTGTCTGGTTATTAGTGTAGGAAAATCTTACACTGTGGTTTTCTCCACCCTGATCCATTGAGATGGTGTTTATACTTTTGATTCCATTTTCAAAGAAATCTTCTACATTATCTGGTTGTGCGGTATAGGATCTTTGTTCTCCTGTATAATATAACTGTTGAGAACCATCTAATAATGGCCCCCAGGAGCTAGAGCCGAAGTTATCTAAATCTGAATAAACTGCAGCGTTAGTTCCCTGTCCATATTCATTTTGATAATCTGGAAGAAACATGGTTTCTTCTATAGAGATATTAGAGTTAACAGAAATACCTAAACCTGCACCTCTTGTTCCTTTTTTAGTAGTAATTAGTATCACACCACTAGCAGCCCTTGAACCATAAAGCGCAGCAGCGTTTGGCCCTTTTAGCACTGATACTGATTCTATATCTGCAGGATTAATATCTGTAATTCCCCCGCCTGTAACGGTACTATTAAAAATACTTCCGCCAGATTCATTTCCTGAGGCATCAATTGGAATACCATCTACAACTACCAAAGCCTGGTTATTTCCCGTTAAAGTGTTATTACCACGAATAGTAATACGAGAACCAGAACCTACTCCACTAGCCTGATTAACTACTAAACCGGCTACCTTACCTACCAAAGAATTCGCAACGTTATAATCCTTTACAGTGTTTACCTCTTCCGAATCTAACTCGGTTACGGCATAACCCAGGGATTTTTTCTCTCTTGTTAATCCTAAAGAAGTTACCACTACCTCATCTAAAGCCTCAGTATCTGCAGAAAGTTGCAGATTTATTGTGGTTTGTCCATTTACAGGTATTTCCTGTTTCATATACCCTACCATAGAAAAAGCTAAAGTAGCGTCATTGGCAACCTCCAAAGAGTAATTCCCGTCAAAATCTGTAGAGGTTCCGTTACTGGTTCCTTTTTCCAATACAGTAACTCCCGGTAAAGGCATTCCGTTTTCAGAATCTGTTACTGTTCCTGTTACTGTCTGCTCCTGCGCAATCAAGTTTTGATTAAATGAAAAAAACATTAATCCTAGCAGGAATAATAATTTTTTACCCATGTGTAAATAGTTTTGGTTAGAATTTCACGCCTTAATGACGCATTTCAATTCTAAATATAACTAAATGTTACAAGAGTGTTAACTATTTAACAGTTTATTCGAGAAAAAACATATTTAATACGTTAAAATACACATTATACACAAAAACATTACGAATAAAAATTAATAAGCATTATATCTTTTATAAATTTTTAGGCTAATTTTCAGGAGTAATTAAATTTATTTCTTTAGAGTTTAAGAAAGTATTATGATCTATAAAAAAATCATTGGTGAGAAATTCAGGGATTTGATCACTAACAATTGTTTCTTTTGAAGGCTGAAAATTCAATATAATACTCTGATTATCATAATATTTAGCATTCAGATTTATTTTTACTTTTTCAAAAGCTGGTTTCGTAAAGGTATAATTAGGCTCTGAAGGAGTCACAGGATAAAATCCCATCATTGAATATACCAACCAGGCACTCATAGTACCGGTGTCATCATTACCAGGAAGACCATCTGGGCTATTTTTATAATATTTTTTTATAAGTTCAGTAACTTTACTTGAAGTTTTATTTTCACTGCCTTTAATATAATTATATAGGTAAGGGTAAAGTATATCTGGCTCGTTGGCCATATCGTAATGCCCCCCATCAAAAACCTTATCCAGTTTATTTTCAAATGCTGCAGCGCCCCCCATTATGTTCATCAAACCTTTGATATCATGAGGCACCATAAACAGATACTGCCAGGCATTCCCTTCTATATATCCAACATTCTTCTCAAAATTTGCTCCTGCTAACGGATCAAAAGGCTCATACCATTTACCGTCACTATATTTTGGTTGCAAAAAGCCTGTTTTTGGATTATAGAGTTTTTTATAAGACAAAGATCTGTCTAAAAAGGTGTTGTAATCCTTTTCTTTACCAAGACTTTTTGCTAATTGCGCGATAGCATAATCGGCTATATTATATTCCAGGGTTGTTGATACCGGCCCCGCAACGCCGCTATCTACGCCTAAATATCCATTATCTATATAGCCTTTAAGACCCGGACGCAATGGATTGTTAACAGTATCAAGCGCACTTTTCACCATAGCCTCATAAGCTTTCTCTACATCAAAATCTGTTAAGCCCCTCAAATAGGTGTCAGCTAAAACTACTGCTGCAGGATCTCCTACCATGGTAAAAGTCTCTGTTGAATTTAATTCCCATTTCGGCAACCATCCATTCTCATCGTACATCTCAAGCATAGAATTTACCATTTGCAGCTGCTCTTCAGGATATAACAAACTCATTAACTGATGATAATTTCTATAGGTATCCCATAATGAAAAAGTGGTATATCTTGTACCCTTGGTTTTACCAATTTTCCCGGTAGACACCTCAGGGTATTCCCCATTAAAATCGTTTAAAATATTAGGGTGAATTTGAGTGTGGTATAAAGCCGTGTAAAAAATAGTTTTATCATCCTTACTTCCGCCTTCAACCTCTACCACCTGGAGTTTTTTATTCCAGGCCTCTTTTGTTTTCGCATAAACTTCTTCAAAAGACGAAGCACCGACTTCTTTTTCTAAGTTCTCCCTTGCGTTATCAATACTCACGTAAGAAACACCAATTTTAACTTCTACCTCTTGTGGCTGCTTAAAATTGTAAGTCATATAAGCCCCGATACTATCACCTACTACTTCCCTTGTAAAACCTTCTTTTATTCGGGTTTTACCATTGTAAGCCATCCATTGAGCTTCTTCGCCTTTATATTTATAAGGGGTTTTCCATACTCCAAACTCATCTGCAGGCTTCGAGAATTTCGCCACGAAGTAAACGGGATAAGCTGCCTCAGCATTGTTATAGCAAAAAGATCCCACTGTGCGCATCCCTTCAATCTCGTTAGAAGAAACAACACGAACCATTGCTCCCTGCTCATTGGTAAGCCCTAAGCCTAAATTCAATAGAACATTAGATTTTCCCGCCGGAAAAGAATATCTGGAAACACCAACTCTTGTACTCGCTGTAGCTTCTGCTTTTACATCATATTTATCAAGATTAGCCGAATAATACCCAGCCTTTGAAACTTCATTTTTGTATGTACTCCCATATTGTAAATGATCTGTTTGCAACTCTCCTGTGGTGGGCATAGTAATAATCACTCCAAGATCGGGACAACCTACTCCGCTTAAATTAACATGCGAAAATCCTGTTAAAAACTGGTTTTCATTAACGTAAGGATTAGACAGCCATTGGCTATCTTTCTCCAGGGGGTTAAGTTCTATTCTTCCTGCAACATTAAATGGAGAAACGCTAGCCATACCTCTTGGAGCTATGGCTCCAGGATTAGTAGCTCCATAATTAGAGGTTCCTATAAATGGGTTCACATAATCTACCGGAACTTGTTGGGCGTTGATACATCCCGAAATTACAACAGCGAGAAAAGGTAAAATGATATTTTTCATAAATCGAATTAATTTTTATCTGAACTCAAAGAAAAAGGAAGCGCTTCTTTATTAACAGCTCTATTAGTATTAGGAGTATCGGTTAATTCAAATTTAAGTGTACCTCCTTGCATTAAATCCTTATAATTTAGATAGGTTTTATCCCATTCCTGCCCATTGAGGGAAGCCGATTCTATATAAAAGTTATCTTCGGAATTTTGATTAGCTATAATCTCAAATTTATTCCCATTCTCTAATTGTAATGTTGCTTTATCAAAAAGCGGACTACCAATTACATATTGACTGGCTCCCGGTGTAACAGGATAAAATCCTAATGAACTAAACACATACCAGGCTGAAGTTTGCCCATTATCTTCATCTCCAGGGTAACCATCTGGTGTTGGAGCATAAAGTTTAGTAAGTACTTCTCTAATTCTCTGCTGTGTTTTCCAGGGCTGCCCGGCGTAATTATACAGATAAATCATATGCTGAATGGGTTGGTTCCCGTGCGCATAATTACCCATATTCACTATTTGCATTTCTCTTATTTCGTGAATAGTAAACCCGTAATAAGAATCATCGAACTTAGGAGGCATTTCAAAGACAGTATCCAGTTTTTTGGTAAATGCCTTTTTTCCTCCCATTAAATCAATAAGTCCATTAATATCCTGAAATACACTCCAGGTATAATGCAAGCTATTACCTTCTGTAAAAGCATCTCCCCATTTTAGAGGATTAAATGGTTCCTGAAAAGTGCCATCTTCATTCTTTCCGCGCATTAGGTTGGTGGAAGGATCAAATAACTTTTTATAATTATAAGCTTGTTTATAAAAGCGATCTGCAATTTTTTCTTTTCCCAGCTCTTTCGCCATTTCTGCTATGGTCCAATCGGCATAGGCATACTCCAGCGTTCTTGCAGCATTTTCATGAATATCTACGTTGTATGGAACATAACCCAATTCATTATAATAATCTACGCCTTCCCTTCCTACAGAAGATACCGGCCGCCCTTCTTCAACATTGGCATTTTTTAGGATTGCCTCAAATAACACATCAACATCTTCAGGGTATACATTTCCTTTTAAATAGGCATCTACAATTATAGGAGCAGAATTCGAACCAATCATTACACCTCTATGACCCGGGCTGGCCCATTCCGGCAACCAGCCAGATTCTTTGTAAGTATTGGCCAAACCAGCCATTATTTTTTTATTCAGCTCTGGATACATCATATTAAAGAAAGGAAATACAGCTCTAAAAGTATCCCAAAAGCCATTATCGGTAAACATATAGCCCGGTAAGATTTTACCATTATATGGACTATAGTGCACGCGTTCTCCCTCTTTATTTATTTCATGAAATCTTCTTGGGAACAATAAAACCCTATATAAACTTGAGTAAAAAGTTTCTATATGATCTGAATTTTCTCCCTCTACCTTTATCTTACCAAGTTCCTGGTTCCATATTTTTTTGGCATTGGTCTTTACCTCCTCAAAATCCCTATCTCCAATTTCTGAATCTAGATTTAGTTGTGCCTGCTCTGCACTAATAAAGGAAGAAGCAACTTTCACATTCACTTCCTCACCTTTTTTGGTTTTAAATCCAATAATGGCCCCCACATGGTCGGCTTCTGCACTTGTAGAATTTCGCTGAAGCTCCCAATCATCTTTCCAGGTGTGCTTAATCTCAAAATCCTTATCAAATTGAGCAACAAAGTAATTATGAAAATTTTCAGGTACACCGCCGTGGTTGTTTCTGGCATAGCCAATTATCTTACGCTCTTCGGGAATAATTTTCACCATAGATCCTTTATTAAAGGCATCTAATACAATATATGAGCTGTCAGAATCTGGAAAAGTAAACTTAAAATGCGCCGCTCTTTCTGTTGGCGCTACTTCTGCCGTCACATCGTAATCGGCTAGATAAACACTGTAATAATGCGGTTTTGCAGTTTCAGCTTTATGAGAAAACCAGGATGCCCTTTCCTCTTCTTCAAATTTCAAATCCCCGGTTACTGCCATTAAAGAAAAAGCTGCATAATCATTTAACCACGGACTTGGCTGATGTGTTTGTTTTATTCCGCGAATTTTATAATCGTCATATTTATAGGCCCAACCGTCTCCCATTTCAGCCGTTTGTGGTGTCCAGAAGTTCATCCCCCAGGGAAGTGCAATTGCAGGATAGGTATTCCCATTAGACAAATCGAAAGCAGAATCTGTACCCATTAAGGTATTTACATAATCTACATAAGAGACTTTACTTTCTTGCGCGTAAGTACTTGCTGAAAAAACAAGCGCAAAGAGTGTGCTGAACAATAGACGTACTTTCATTTTTATATTTTTATTTTAATTCCACAACATTTGCCTAACGGCAATACCATTATAATCCGGTTAAGCAGAACTTTATTCTACAATTATTTCATCTAAAAATAGCCAGGCTCTACCTCTTCCGGGTAAGCCTTTATAAACATCTACTTTTAACTTTACAAACCTGGCTTCCTGCGGCTCAAAATTGATCTCAAAATCTTTTAAGCCAATAGCTCCATTGATTTTAAACTCCCTGGAAACTTCACCAACCTCAGTATAATTTTCTCCATCCTTAGAAACAAAAGCAGTTACTTTAACCGGAAAATAGATCCCAGAGCCCTGGTTTTCCATAGCTCCAACTTTCAGATTTTCTATTGTTGTTACTTCACCTAAATCTACAGTGGTTTCCACATCTTCTCCTAACCATCCAAGCCACTGCCCATCATGGAAATTCTTGGTAGCCCTAATCACGTTAACCGTAGTATTTTCTCCTACCCCTGTATAACTATCGTGATACATAGGTTTATAAGTAACTTCTTTACCTACAGCTTTATGAAAATGAAAATCTTTAACCAGGGTATCTCCTTTAGGTTTTCCATTCTCAAAGACAGCAGCTCTTAACAAACTGCTACTATCAACATTAATAGGTTCCTTATATAAAGTTGAGGAAGCATTTAAATCCTTATCGTTTAATGTATACCTGATTTCAGAACCTGGGAATTCATTTTTCAAACCTATTTTAATCTCACCGGAGGTAGCATCTACTTCGCTCTCTGCAGTTACTGAATATGCACTGGTAGCATAATTGATTCCCATAAGGTCGAAACGCTTAAAAATTACCTGCATCCTTCTGGAAAAATCTGCCCAATCCTTATCCTCTTCCGGAATCCAAAGTACTTCAGACAAAGCTGCTAATCTTGGGAAAAGCATATATTCTGAAAGCTCTGGAGTATCGATAAACTCAGACCATAAATTTGCCTGTCCGCCTAAAACATGTTTTTTCTGAGCTACGCTCATGCTATCTACTACCGGATCAAAATCATAGACTTTACTTAGCGGTGTAAAACCAGAAAATGCCATTGGCTCAGTATCAAAGTCTCCCTGATAAAAATTAAAATACACGTGACTTCCCGGGGTCATAATCACATCATGACCTTGCTCTGAAGCTTCCCAGCCACCTTTGGTGCCTCTCCAGCTCATCACTGTAGCGCCAGGCGCCAGACCACCTTCTAAAATCTCATCCCAACCAATTAAAACCCGATCATGAGAACTCACAAACTCTTCCATACGGCGAATAAAATAACTCTGCAGCTCCTCTACATCAGCTAATCCTTCTTCTCTTATTCTACGTTGACAATCGTCACATTTTTCCCATTCTGTTTTTGTAGCCTCATCGCCGCCAACGTGAATATATTTTGCAGGGAATAATTCCATTACCTCCAACAATACGTTCTCTAGAAACTCAAAAGTTTCGTCTTTACCTGCACAATAAATATCGGTTATTGGCCAAAGACCCCCCGAAGGTACCGCTACCGGTTTCCCGGTACAGGAAAGCTCTGGGTATGCAGCAATCGCACTAGTAACGTGTGCAGGCATTTCAATCTCAGGAATCACATCAATTCCATGTTTACCGGCATAAGCTACAATCTCTTTAATATCTTCCTGAGTATAAAAACCTCCATAAGTTCCTTTTTCTCCAGGTTTATTATCGCTACGGGCATCCCAATGTTTATTTTCCTGGTCTACTCTAAAACCTCCAACTTCGGTAAGTTTTGGGTATTTCTTAATCTCAATTCTCCATCCCTGATCGTCTACCAAGTGTAAATGCAGGGTATTCATTTTCAAGAAAGCAAGTCTGTCTATAGTTTTAAAAATATATTCTTTCTCAAAAAAATGTCTGGAAACATCCAACATTAATCCACGCCATTCAAACCTAGGTTCGTCGCTTATCTTTATTTGTGGAATTTGCCAGCTTATATCATTTACTTCTTCTTTACTTTCAATTTCCAGGGGCAATAACTGTCGTACAGTTTCAAGCCCATAAACAAAGCCCGAATAAGACGCCGCTTCAATAACAATCTTTTTGTCATCTACTAAAAGCTTATAAGCTTCTTCATTCAAATCCTGATTCCCTTTAAACTGAATAAAATTAGTTTCGGGTTTTTCCTCAAGTATTTTTAGCTCCCATCCTGCAACAGCTTCAAACTTCGCACTTAATAATTCTGCAATATCACGTTGATTTTCTCCTTCTAAGACAAAGCCGGTTTCATTTGTAAAATTAAAACTACCCTCGTTTAACTTTAATTCTTTAGGCTTGGGAATAAGGTTTAATTCATCTTCTGAAAAAGTCTTTTGCTTGTTCCCGGAACAGGCCGATAAAACTAATACTGTTAAACATAGTAGGTAAGAAAGAGATTTCATCATTTGTAAATTTTATTTGGCTTTGGTGTTTTAATTTGAATATTTCCAGGTTTCTGCTTTTCGGGCTTATTAGTCATTTTAAAAATTAACTCCCCTCCAGAAACTATTTCCTTATGAGTTATATATGCACGATCCAGCTTTTTACCGTTAAGGTGCACACTTTTCACATAGATATTGTTAGGAGAGAAATCTTTTGTTTTTATGCTAAAAATATTACCCTCCGGCAAACTTATTTCTGCGTTTTCAAAAAGCGGAGCTCCAAGAATATAAGTACCCTGCGCAGGGTTTACAGGATAAAACCCAAGAGAGCTAAATATATACCATGAAGACATTTGTCCGCAATCTTCATTTCCACAATGGCCAGCAGGCTCATTTTTATATTGGGTTGTAAGTATCTCCCTTACCAATTTTTGTGTCTCAGACGGATTATTTAAATAATTATATAAATAAGCGACGTGATGACTAGGCTCATTACCATGGGCATATTGGCCAATCATTCCTGTACTAAAAATTGGTAGCTTATCTGTGGCCAGTGGATGATAAGCAAACATAGAATCTAATTTTTGCTCAAACCTTTGCTCCCCTCCCACTTCTTTAACCAGTTCCGGAATATCTTGTGGTACAAACCAGAAATATTGCCAGGCGTTACTTTCACTAAAATATTTTGTATATTCCTTTGGAATAAAATTCTCTACAAATTCGCCATTTGCAGTTTTGGGACGGAAAAAAGTACTTTGTTCATCATAAATATTTTTCCAGTTTTGAGAACGTTCTAAAAAATATTCATAATCTGCAGTTTTACCTAAATCTTTAGCAAACATAGCTATGCACCAGTCGTCGTAGGCATATTCCAGCGTTTTTGAAACACTCCAATCTTCATTTTCTTCTCCCGCAGGTACATAACCCAATTCCCGGTAAACGTCGATTTCCCTGTCATTGGCCATAGCACTTGCTTTACAGGCTTTATAGGCTAAATCGGCATCAAATTCGAAGCCTTTAAAATAAGCATCCACAACCACGGGTACTGCGTGATATCCCAGCATCATATTGGTTTCGTTTCCTTGCATAGACCAAACCGGAAGCAAACCGGTTTCTTTATAATGAGCTAACATCGATTTTATAAAATCTGGCACTTTTTCCTGCTGAATAATAGTATAAAGTGGATGCGCTGCACGAAAAGTATCCCATAACGAAAAGGTATCGTAGCGCTCAAAATCTTTGGCTTTTTCTACTTCTCCATTTGCACCTTTATAATTTCCATTAGGGTCACTAAGCAGGGTTGGTGCCAACATAGACTGATACATCATGGTATAGAAAACCGCTTTTTGATCTTTATTGACTGTCTTAATTTTTATTTTCTCCAGTTCATGCTGCCAAACCTCATCGGCCTCTGCGCGGTAACTATCAAAATTAAAATGTGGGGCTTCTGTTTGCAAACTGGCATAAGCTCCCTTTATATTCGCTGAAGAAACTCCTGTTTTTAGAATGATTTGCTCTCCTGAAGTAGTTTTATAATTCAGGATAATTTTAGTATCGGCTGCTGTAATTTGTTTTTCTGAAACCTTTTTTCCGGCTTCGAAAAGCTCAAAATCTTTAAATGGTTTAGAAAACTTCATTACAAAATAAACCCTTTGATCATTTGCCCATCCGGTAGACTTTCTATAGCCCTCAATCACCGAATCATTTACTACTTTAATATGAGTTTCAGTTGGGCGATCCCAATTAAGCGCATAGCCCAAATCAACATGAATTTGAGACCTGGAATCTTCAGGAAAGGTGTATCGTTGTATTCCTGTTCTTTTGGTTGTAGTAAGTTCTGCTTTAATATCGTAATCTAGCAGTTGCACCGAATAATAACCAGGAGAAGCTTCCTCCTGCTCATGACTAAAATTTGAAAAAGGCTTATTATTATTTTCCGGAATTCGTTTAGAAAAACGACTATTGGTTGGCATCACCAAAATATCATAAAGATCTCCTGCACCGGTTCCGGAAAGGTGCATATGGGAAAAACCACTAATTATAGAATCCTGGTAAAAGTAACCAGAAATACGATCCCAACCTCCAATCCCATTATCGGGACTTAACTGCAGCATCCCATATGGAACTGTGGCACCGGGATAGGTATTTCCCGGGCCATCGGTTCCAATAAAAGGGTTTACATATTCCGTAAGTCTTTGCTTTTGGGCAAAAACGGAAACAGTAAACAGCATTAATAAAAACAAACCTAAATTCTTCATCTACTTACTTGCTTCTTTTATAGCTTTTAATTGCTCTTTGGTAAGTGCATTTCCATCAAAAAACGAAATACCTTTAGCACCATTTTCTTTAGCAAGTTTAATTGCCTCGGTAACATCTTCTCCACTCATAGGAGGTAAATACACTCCCGTATGCAAATCAGTATTTCTGCCTTTTAGATCTTCTACACCCTGTTTTGTTGCATATCCAATCCAGTCTAGCTCTTCGTTATAGAAATTATGGTAAATCATTGGTAAAACGGCGTCAATTTTCCATTTATCCCAACGTTGTCTCACCATGTGATCTGCCATCTCTGGATAAGGAAATACAGCTGCAGTTAATTCTTTATTATTCGCATGTACAATTTCGTAAGCATCGTTAACTACATCTCTAATTTTATTTAAACGGAATTGCTTCCATTCCATATCTATAGCAGGATTTTCAAAATCTCTCGGGTTTTTGTGGTGAATTTGTTCAAATTCAGCAACACAAACATCACAGTAACAGAAATCAAACTCAGCAAGTTCTTCCTCCTGTTCTAAATCATATTTAGGCAATAATCCTATTGGCAAAAAGATATCAGAAAACCGTATATAATCAAGGTGTACACTCGCAACACCATCAACCTTAGACAAACCTTCCACTAAACCTAGCACGTGATTTCTTGATTCTTCTCTTGTAGGGCATAGCCATTGGTAATAATCTACATAAGGCCTGGTATCGTGAGTAGAATTTCCATCTCTACTTACGGTATACCATTCTGGGTTTTGTAGTGCAACACTATCTCCCGGGCGGTTCATAGCCATAATCCAGGCGTGTACTTCCAGCCCTTCTTTTTTAGCCAAAGGAGCTAAACGAGAAAGCAACTCAGGATCGGTATTGGTATTTATAAGTACCGCTTCAATTCCATTTTCGCTATATTTTTTAAATTCTGAAGTATAAGAAGAGTCTGCTCTTTTTACATCTGCAGTGGTCCAGACCCAGAATTTAAAATCTTCCTGTTCTTCTTCAGTATTATTATCCTGATTCTTTTTTGAAGCTGTCGCATTATCCAGGCAGGAAGTAAAACCAAAGGCTAACAAAACAATTAATAAAAGTTTAGTTTTCATATTATTTATTTTTGGAGGTTAAAATTTTACCATCTTCTCTAATGATATACTGTTTTCCGGTAAATGGACTTTTTACAGAAATATTCCATCCGGCAAGGTGATTTTCCAGTTTAGGCTGAATGGTCTTACCATTTAATTTAATAGCGCCTTTCTGAATTTCTTTTAGGCTTGACGCCCATTTTTCATTTCTATTAAAATAACCTTTCTGCTTTCGGTAGAGCTCATAAAGTTTCCATTTAATCTTTTCGTCTTGAGGTATTTCAAATTCATCGTGCTCACCTGCATTTTTAGAAGAAAAGTAAACATAACCCCAATGTTCAGGTTCATGCATATTGATAACTCCCTGAGGGGACCATACCCAATTATATTCGGGTAGGTATTCTCCATTTTCGGCTTTCTTACGGGAATATGTGCCATCATTAAGATCAAAATCCCAATTTACACGAGAGAAATTAATTCTCCAGAACTCCTCTTCCGGAATTTCATTATGTGAATTTGCTTCTTTTAAAACATCCCATGGAATAGCAACCTCAACACTCCAAAATTTATCTTCATCTGAAGCATCATTTAAAGTACCGGAAATATGTACCGCAGATTTCAAGCCTTGAATATCCCAGCTATCAACAATAGGAGCAGGTTCACGATAAGGTTTTACAATAAAAAGGTCCCACACGGTATTAAGAGCGTTCACTTCAAACTCCATATAATTATGTGTATCCCCATCTGGATCTATAAAAATTTCAAAATCATTATTGTAAAAGATCACCGTATCTCGCTGCTTAAGTGTGCCCCAAATATGAGGCTCTTCCATTTTCGCATAGAAATAGAGGTTCTCTTCATCATAAACCATTTTCATATTAGTTTGATATGTTGGGGCTTTTTCACCTTCAATATCAATAAAATCTTCGCTGTTAGGAGCTTCTTTCCAGGAGGCTTCCTCAGCTTTACCATCTATATTAATCTCCCCAGTAGTTTTATAAGCCACATAAGATCTTGGAGGGTTTTGAGCGTAAGCGAAATTCGCTATAAGCACCCCAATAAAAACCAAAAGCAATTTATACTTCATAATTAAAGACTGTTATTTTTAACGAAATCTATAATCTCACTAAGATGGCCGAAAGCTACCGAGGTCACGGTATCTGCAGCACCATAATAGAGTGCCAGTTTATCTTCCTCCTCTGAATGTAAAGCCGCACAAGGGAAAAGTACATTTGGCACATCTCCCGTGGTTTCATAAAGTTCTGCCGGAGCCAATAAATAAGGTTGAGAACGGTATTTCACTTTGTCTGGTTCGTTTTCATCTAGAATAGCAGCACCTACCGAATATCTAAACCCATTACAGGTGTTGATTACCCCATGATAAAAAAGCAACCAACCTTCTTTGGTTAGGATAGGAACGGGACCAGCCCCAATTTTAGTACACTGCCAGGCGCTTTTTTCAAAGGGAGAAACTTTCATAACACAGCGATGTTCGCCCCAGTATTTCATATCTGGACTATAGCTAATATAAATATCACCAAAAGGAGTATGACCATTATCACTAGGTCTACTCAACATCGCATACTTCCCGTTTATTTTCTTTGGAAATAAAACTCCATTACGGTTAAAAGGAAGGAATGCATTTTCACATTGATAAAATTCTTTAAAATCAAAAGTATATCCAATTCCAATTGTTGGTCCGTGATAACCATTACACCATGTAATCCAGTAACGGTCTTCAATAAAAGTAACTCGCGGATCGTATTTATAGTCTGAATCGATCATTTCAGTATTACCAGGATTGAAATCTATAGGATTATGCTCTATTTCCCAATCGATTCCATTTTTACTAAATCCGGCAAAAATATTCATTTGCACCGCTTTATTATCACACCTAAATACCCCTGCATAACCATCTTTAAAAGGAACCACTGCAGAATTAAAAATACTGTTTGAACTTGGTATGGCATAACGATCAATAATAGGGTTCTCGTTATATCGCCACATCACCTCTTTAGAGTTACCTGGTCTATCCTGCCAGGGTATATTATTTTCCATCTTAGTTTTCATATTTTCTAATTTTGTCTAACCATGTAAATTTAAGAATAAGGGAACTTAAAAGAAAGATCAGGAAGGTTAACCCCATTTTCGAATAATCCCGAACTACCAAAAATATTGGTAAAAGTATCATACTGGATTGCCATACTATCCCAATAAGGCAGTTTAGCATATCTATCCAGAAATCTTTATTGCTCTCTATTTTAGTGTTTTCTAATTTTAATTCTTTTAATACCGGTTTCCACAATCCCCATGGCCTTACATTTTTATAAAAACTCTTTAGTGTTTCCATATTTGTTGGGGCTGTAAAATAAGTACCTAAAAAAGACCCTAATAAAGAGAATACAAAGATAGCCGGAAAAAGGTATATAGCCGGAATATGGGCAATCTCGTACAGAAAGGAATCCGGATTAAAATTATCTTTATTTTGATCTATAAAAAACTGCGAGGTGGCAATTAATAAACCAGAGAGCATACCCCAGAAATATCCCCAACCATTAAAACGCCACCAAACCCATTTTAGGAAGTTAGCAGCTACATATCCACCATATAGAGCACTAGTGATCCATAGGGTTATAGAGTTAATTGAATCTGCAAAAAAGCCCATAATCACCCCAAGCAAAACCACTAAAATAGAGGTAATATGACTCGCCTTTATATAATGTCTATCTGTAGCTTTAGGCTTAAAGTATTTTTTATAAATATCGTTTACAATATACGCCGGTCCTGCGTTCACAAAGGCAGAGAAAGTAGACATAAATGCTGCCAGTAAGCCTGCAAGCAATAAGCCTTTAATCCCTACAGGTACATGATTATTAATTACTTTTGGCAGAATAACCTCTAAGTCATTTCCAGTTAAACTACCAGAACCAGTCATCTCAGGCGCTACAAAAAACAGCCCTAATAATACTACACCGGCTATCAAAAGATATCTTGGCACAAATAATACCAGGTTGGTAAAACCACTCATATATGCCGCTTCTTTTACTGTTCTCGTAGAGAGTATACGCTGCATATCGTAGCTAGGGGTAGGCCCAGCAATACTGGCAAAAAAGCCTTTAAATAGCGTCATTCCAATAAAAGCGCCAAACATTTTATAACCCTGGGAATCTATAAGAGCATTAAAAGGTTCTTTTTTTCCTTCCCAAAAACCTTCAAGTTCGTTACCAAAAGAAACACTTTTCCAGGCTTCAGGTATAAGGTTATTAACTTCGGCATCAGTAAAACTCACAAAAGTATAACCAGCCACCAGCAAACCGGCTAGAACCATAATTCCATATTGTAAAACTTCAGTAGTAACTACTGAGAACATCCCTCCTTTAATGGTATAGATGGTAGTAAAAAAGATTATTAGCAAGGCATAGGATTGCTCAGAATTCAATAAGTTCAGTTCTCCTATATTAAGCGCAAGGTCCCATGGAAGGATCACGGTCATAAACTTACCTACACCTTCAAAAAAATAAGCAATAAAACCTATGGAAGCAATTACAGCAAAAATAGCCACAATAAGGTGCGAAGCCCTTCCGGCTTTATCGTCACCAAACCTGGTAAGAATCCATTCAGAGCCTGTCATCACCCCAGAACGTCTAATCCAGACCGCCAGGAACATCATTACAAAAATTTGGTTCCAAATAGGCCACATCCACATAAACATAAAACTCTTAACCCCATACAGGAAGAGAATTCCTACCATCCAGGCAGTTCCAGAAACATCAAACATACCCGAGCCGTTACTCAAACCCAGGTAGTACCATTTTATACTATTACCACCCAGGAAATAAGAATCTAAACCTTTGGAAGCCTTCTTTGACACCCATATTCCAATAAAAACTGTAAGGATAAGGTAAAGCGCAATAATTAAAACATCTATTAGCTCCATTACTTAGTCTTTATGGTTAACACCCCAATTTTTATTAGGTGTACTGCCCATCTCAAATACTAATTCCCCACCTTCTAAAAGTGTCTCATGAGAAATTGTAGTCTGGTTGAAATCTTCACCATTTAGAGTAGCAGACTGGATATAGATATTTTCTTCGGAAACCTTATTAGCTATAATTTTAAAACTATTACCGTCTTTTAAGTTAATTGTAGATTTCTCGAATATTGGACTACCTATTTCATATTCAGCTAAAGCTGGATTAAAAGGATATAGACCCATGGAGCTAAAAACATACCAGGCAGACATTTGCCCCGCATCTTCGTTCCCACTTAAACCATCTGGCTGTGTACTATATTGGGTTTTTAATATTTCACGAACCCAATATTGTGTTCTCCATGGTTGACCTGCTTTATTAAACAAATAAGCAATATGATGACTAGGCTCATTCCCATGCGCATATTGCCCAATTAGGCCTGAAATATCTGCCGAAGTATTATCTCCGGTAATTTCAGAACTTTCACTAAACAATTCTTCTAACTTAGCAGTGAACGGCTCAGCTCCTCCGTGAAGCTCTATTAAACCTTGTGGCTCGTGTAACACAAACCAGCTATGCTGCCATGCATTACCTTCAGTATAATCTGTATTTACTCTATGATTGGAATGCTTAGGATCAAAAGGTGTATTCCACTCGCCCGTGGGAGATTTCCCTCTCATAAATCCGGTTTCTGGATCAAAAAGTTCTTTATAAGCCTTAGCTCTTTCTGAGAAATACCCATAATCTTCTTGTTTCCCTAAAGCTTCAGCCATTTGTGCTACACACCAATCGTTGTAAGCATATTCCAAAGTTTTGGTCACCGATTCGTTACCTAAGTTATAAGGTATATAACCATACTCCTTTAACTCCTTTAAACTTCTTTGGTCTTGCATCATAGTAACCTTCAAAGCTTCATAAGCTTTTTCTACATCAAAACCTTTAATTCCTTTAAAATAAGCTTCAACAATTACAGGAACAGAATGGTAACCAGTCATAGTATTGGTTTCGTTTCCATAAAGCGTCCAAACCGGTAAGCTTCCACTTTCCTCGTAATACACCAACATACTATTTACAATATCTGCGGTGATCTCAGGATTGGTTAAAGTCAATAAAGGGTTTTGAGCTCTAAACGTATCCCAAAGTGATAAGGTAGAATATGTAGTAAAATCTTTTTGAACAATACTATCGTTTTGCAAACGAAATTCTCCGTTTTTATCACTAAAAATAACCGGTGCTAATTTTGTATGATAAAGCGCCGAATAGAAAATAGTTTTTAAAGAATCTGTTGGAGATTCTACAATGATATCTGAAAGTGCCTTCTCCCAGGATTCGTTAGCTTCTTTTTTAGTGGTATTAAAATTGAAATTAGCATCGCCATCCATATTTTCCCTCGCATTCTCAATACTTACTGAAGAAAGGGCAACAGCTACCTTCAACTCCTTACTATCTTTATCGAAATAAAGTTGAGCTGAAGTTTTCTTATTACTAACCTCTGATGCTGCTACCGCATTTTTCCCTGAGAACAATTCAGATTCTATGATTGGCGCTGAGAACTTAGCGACAAAAAATACTTTTTGATTATTTGCCCAACCAATGCTGTGACGATAACCGGTTATAGTATATTCATCTTCTACTTTAATCGCAGTTTCTGTGGGCTCATCCCAGTTTATAGCAAAACCCAGGTCTATTACTACAGATTTTTCTTCTCCTTTCCCAAAGGTATACTTATGATAAGCAGTTCTTTGGGTTGCACTAAGCTCTACATTAATATCAAAATCTTCAAGGAATATTTGATAATAGCCAGGCCTGGCGGTTTCATCTATGTGCGAATATTTAGAGAGGTACGGAATATCTTTTCTTTCCTTTACCTCTTTTCCAAGGTCAATCTTTCTGTTTACGGGCATAAACAAGATATCGGCAAGATCACCAATTCCGGTTCCAGAAAGATGCAAATGACTAAAACCTGCAACCAGGGAATCTGAATAATGATAACCAGAAACCCAGTCCCATCCACTAGTACCATTATCAGGACTCACCTGAACCATACCAAATGGACTGCTTGCACCGGGATAAGTATGGCCATGCCCCCCAGTTCCAATAAAAGGATCTACATAAGAAGTTAATTTTTTAGTTGATTTTTGAAAATCAGTAGCTTTATCATCTTGTTCTTCACAAGAAACCAATGCCAATAGAAAAATAAAAAAGAGAAGGGGAAATTTTTTAAACATTTTTTTCTTAAGTTATGTTGTATTAAATAAAATACAGGTAGATATTTCATAAATATTTATATATTCAGCCACCCAAAAAATAATATTAGACAAACAACATTTAAAAAAAGCCGAATAGCCAAAAACTATCTTTTTCCATTCTATGCCACTACGAAAACGTTTTAAACGAGACTTTTTTTTAAATGATAAATGGGAGTATAAAATCACTCCATTAGATCATATAATTTTCTGGTCGGTCTATTTTATTTTTAACACATTAAGATGGGGAAGTTACTATGGTGATTATCTTTATTCACTCAAAACTAACTCGTTAGGCTTTCCCATACATATTATTTTATGCTATCTCACTATCTATCTGCTGATACCTAAATTTATTTACACCAGAAAGTTCTTATGGTTTATTTCCATTTTGATTATTGCCATATTTTTGATGGTATTATTAAAATTTGAACTCACCTACCTTCTAATAAGCAATAATGTTTGGCCAGAAGGCCCTGGCGAAACTTCTACCTTCAGTTTAAATTATATAATGGTAATGATGCTGGGCGAACTTTATGTAATATCATTCGTTACTGCTATAAAGGTCACTATAAATTGGATGAGTGAAAATAAAAGAGCCGCAAAACTGGAAAAAACGCAGCTTGAGACCGAATTAAGGTTTTTACGCTCACAGATATCACCACATTTCTTTTTTAATACATTAAATAATATTTATTCCCTTAGTCTTAGTAAATCTAATAAAACTCCCGAAACAATTTTGAAACTTTCAGAATTAATGCGGTATTTGCTTTATGAAACTAAACCAAATTCACAACCTTTAGATAAAGAGATTAATTGCATAAAAAACTATCTGGACCTGGAAAAAATTAGATATGGCGAGAAGTTAAGCTTAGATCTAAAAGTTGAGGGAAATACAGCTAATAAAAAGATCACCCCAATGCTACTTATACCATTTATTGAAAATGCTTTTAAGCATGGAGCCAATAAAAGTATTAAAGCCGTCTTTATTAAGATAGAACTCATTATTAAAGGGGATATTTTGTATTTTAGAGCCAGCAATAGCCTACCTAAACCAGAAGAAACTAAAACCTACCTTCAGAAAGGTTTGGAAGACAAACAACAAGGAGGAATAGGAATTGAAAACGTAAAAAAACGCCTTAGTCTTTGTTATAATAAAACAGATTATGAACTAAAAATCACTAAAGATGAAACTGAATTTTTAGTCGACTTAAAGTTAAAATTAGAATGAACCTTAATTGTGTAATTATTGATGATGAGCCTTTAGCGGTAGACGTAATTAAAAACTACATCTCCCAGGTAAAAGGTCTGGAAATAATAGCAAGCTTCAATAGCGCCCTGGACAGCATTGAATTTTTGCAGGAAAACCGGGTAGATTTACTATTCTTAGACATAAACATGCCTATTTTAGACGGCTACAGCTTTTTAAAGAGTACAAACATTAAGTCGCAGGTAATCATCACCACAGCCCATGAGGAATATGCTGTAAAAGGATATGAGCTTGAAATTTTAGATTACCTGGTAAAACCCATCCCTTTTCCCCGATTTTTAAAAGCAATAAACAAGGCTAAGAAAACTAAAGAAGAAAACAAGGACGAAAACGAGAGCTGGAAAAACAAACATCTTTTTTTAAAAATCAATAAGAAAAAGATGAAAAAAGTTTACCTGGATGACATTCTGTTAATTGAAAGTTTAAAAGATTACATCAAGGTAATTACACCTAACAAGAGTTATATAATCCATCAAACTTTAAGCAGCTTCACTGAAAGCTTACCTCCCAACAGATTTATAAGAATTCACAGGTCCTACACAGTTTCTCTGGATAAAATTGAAGCATTAGAAGGCAACAGCCTGGAAATTAATGGTAAAAGATATGTTATTGGACGTAGCTATTTATCAGAAGTTAAGGATATTATTCTAGAAGACTAATCCTCTAAAACCTTTCGTGTTTTCAAAAAATATTTAGGATTTACACCGTATTTCTCTTTAAATATTTTAGAAAAATAACTTCTATTATTAAGACCTATAGCAGTCACAATTTCAGAAATATTTTTATCGGTGGTCATTAGCATTTCTTTGGCGGCCTCCAATTTCTTATGCTGCATATATTTATTCACGGTAAGATCGTAAACATATTTAAAACCTTCCTGGAGCTTATTTACATTAGTGCCAGCCTCCTTGGCCAATGATTCTACCGTTAAATTACTCCCCAAATCACCCTGGATACGTTTTACCACATAATCTACTTTCTGAATATCTGATTGCCTTAAAATTTGTGGAAGCTTATCCCCAGATTCATCATCTTCATATTGTGAAATTTGTATCACCAGCATTTGAAAAGTTTTTGCCTCAAGATATAAGGAACGCAGGAATCCTGAAAACTCCTTGGTATTTATCTCGTTCATGATATCAGCAGCTTTAATGCTATAATTCCCCTGGTAGAAGAATTGTCGCTCTGCAACCGCATCTTTAAAAAGCTCTTTTAAAGTAGGATCAAGATTTACAAAATCGTAATTTCTACGGTGCGCAAACACAGAACGAATTATCTCCAAGCTCGAAACGTGAGTCGGTTCGTTGGCTTTAAAATAAAGTACATGACCATTATGGGCACTACTGGAAACCACAATGTTTTGATAGGCTTTAATATCATTGACTTTTTCGGTATCCTGAAAAGAATGCCCAACGGTGCCAGCAGAGCAAAATATGAATTTTAGCGGATGTACGGTATTTAAGGAAAAGCAGATCTTTACATCTTCATAAAACTTACAATTGTAAGTGATAAACCCCATGCCGGAATCAAAGCTGATCCCCCTAATAAATCCTTCACCTACATGTTTTGGAAGCTCTATAGTATGCTCTCCACTACCATTTTGAACCGGCACATCCAGGCTTTCAGAAATATCTTGAATAATTTCCTCTACCGGCAAGGTTTTAACATCTATTCTCATAAATTTAATTCTTAGGGAAACCCCTGTAAATCAATTATTTATTTCTTGATATTCATACTAATTCAGTAATTATCATCAGAATTAACGTTGAATAAATCAATGTAAAGATAAAACACTTAGCAAATATACACTTAAAAGTCATTATCATTTTTATTTTAGACTAATGTTAATGTAATATAGGCTACAGGTACCTCTCCTAATTATTGAGTAGTTAAAATACATAATTAAAGGCTAAAGCACCTTATAAACAGTAACTTTTATTTGAATAGTGGCAAGCAAAACAGATTAATTATCAGATATTTACACTATTAATAATCACGCCCTTGCCTACTCTGGCTAGGTCCTCAATACCAAACACCTATGGATCTTATTTATATATTTTTGGGCTTAGAAATTCTAGCTATACTGGCCGTTTCTGTTTTTTATGCAAATAAAATAATTAAAACGCTTAGAAGAAAGTAAATTAATTTGCGCAAGCTCACCAGTCAGGTATCAAATCAACACAAGCCTTTTGAGTATTTGAATCTCAATTACAGAGTACTCGTAACCCATTCTTTTCTTAAACTTTCTAGCTTGTAAAATTTCCAAAGAAATTCAATTACTGCCATTTCCCTAAAAATTGATTGGTCGCGTAAGTTTTAATAGATATTTTAGACCAAAATAACTTTAAAACCTAATAACTGCTATGGCTAAGACCTATTATAATCCCGACGATCTAAGAAAATTTGGTGAAATAACCGAGTGGAGCGAAGAGCTAGGAAATAAATTTTTTGATTACTACGGAAAAGTTTTTGAAGAAGGAGCGCTCTCCGCAAGGGAAAAATCACTGATAGCTCTTGCCGTTTCTCACGTGGTAAAATGTCCTTACTGCATTGATGCCTATACTAAAGACGGCTTACAAAGAGGAATCACCAAAGAAGAAATGATGGAAGCCGTACACGCTGGTGCCGCTATAGAAAGCGGGGCAACCCTTGTACACGGCGTACAGATGATGAATAAATATGATAAGTTAAGCATGTAAGACCTTATCTTACCGCTCAATCTTACAAATCATTTTCTTCAAATAGCACAAAATGTAATTTTTACATGGCCTTATTAAAATCTTTATCGGCTAGAAAAAACGATCTTTCTAAACCAGAAAATCAATTAGCCTTTTTGAGTAACGGAATTTTTAAAGAAGGGGAACTTCCTTTTTTTAAAGATAAAATTGCCAAAACCGGTAATTACCCGTTAAAACCTAAAAAACTGGAAATTCTTCAGCTTAATTTAGGTTATATGTGCAACCAGGTTTGCTCCCATTGTCATGTAGACGCCGGTCCAGACCGCAAAGAGATTATGACCAAAGAAACCATGCAGCAGTGCCTGGAGGTTATTAAAACCACGAAAGCCCATACTCTAGATCTCACCGGAGGTGCTCCAGAGATGAACCCAAATTTTAGGTGGTTTGTAGAAGAAGCTTCAAAAGCAGGGATCAAAGATTTTATTGTTCGCTCAAACCTTACTATAATTCTGGCGAATAAAAAATACCATGATTTACCAGAATTCTTCAAAAAATACAATGTGCACGTAGTTTCATCACTGCCTTTTTATAAAAAGGAAAAAACAGATAAACAGCGTGGCAATGGCGTATTTGACAAATCTATCAAAGCTCTACAAATGCTTAACGCTGTGGGCTACGCACAGCCAGAAACCGAACTGAAACTGGACCTGGTTTATAATCCCGCCGGTGCCTTTCTACCTACCAACCAGCAAGCATTAGAACAGGATTTTAAAACCGCACTTAAAGAAGATTTCGATATAGATTTTGATAATCTTTTTGCTATTACTAACCTACCAATAAGTAGGTTTCTGGAATTTTTAATCGCTTCAGAGAATTATGAAGATTATATGTATGCGCTTGTAGAGGCTTACAATCCCGCCGCGGTAGAAAGTGTGATGTGCACCAATACCATTTCGGTGAGTTGGGATGGCTGGTTATACGACTGTGATTTTAATCAAATGCTGGAATTAAAAGTAGACAGCAAAGTGCAGCATATTAGCGATTACAACGAAGATTTACTCAATAACCGGGAAATAAGAATTTCGCAACATTGCTACGGCTGTACTGCAGGCGCAGGAAGTAGCTGCCAGGGATCAGTCGCATAATTTTCACTTCTTAAATTTTAAACTTTGAGCCTTAAACCTACCGAAGCTTTATTAATTATCTTTACCAGGAATCCAGAACCCGGAAAAGTAAAAACCCGGCTCGCCATAGATATAGGCAATAACGCTGCTTTTGAAATTTATAAGTTTTTACTAAACCATACTGTTTCGGTTACTAAAAATCTTGCCGTTAGCAAAGAAATATATTATTCTGAAACAATTGCCAACAACGACATTTGGAAACCTGAAATTTATTCTAAAAACCTTCAGCAGGGAAAAGAATTGGGAGAACGAATGAAGAACGCCTTTAAAGAAGGTTTTGAAAATGGTTATAAGAATATTATAATTATTGGCAGCGATCTTTACGATTTAAATCAGGAAGATCTGGAAAAAGCCTTTCAATTACTTCAGGAAAAGGATGCGGTAATTGGCCCGGCTACAGATGGCGGCTATTATTTATTGGGAATGAATCAATTGTTTCCGGAAGTTTTCCAGGAAAAAGAATGGGGAACCTCATCGGTATTGGAGGATACTTTAAAAGATTTAAAAGAAAAAAATATCGGATTCCTTGAAGCCAGGAACGATGTAGATTATTATTCAGATATTAAAGATCATAAAGATTTTCAGCAATTTTTCAATAAATTAAAAAATGATTAAAGATATACAGGAAACTACTAAATACCTGAAGGAAAACGGATTTGAAAACCCGGAAATCGGGATTATCCTGGGTACTGGTTTAGGCCAACTTTTAGACGAAATCAAGATAGAAATTGAGGTAAGCTACAATCATATTCCGCATTTCCCAACCGCAACGGTAGAATTCCATAAAGGGAAATTAATTTTTGGAGAACTGAAAGGCAAAAAAATAATGGTTATGCAAGGCCGTTTTCATATGTACGAAGGCTATACTATGCAAGATGTAACTTTTCCTGTTCGCATTATGCATCAGCTGGGTATAAAAAAACTGCTGGTTTCCAATGCTTCCGGCTCGGTAAATTTAAAGTTCAAAAAAGGAGAACTTATGTTAATTGACGATCATATTAATTTGCTGGGAGATTCTCCTTTAGCATTTAAAGAGGTCTCACAATTGGGGGAGCGTTTTGTTGATATGAGTGCGCCTTACGATGCTGAAATGAATGCAGCATTTGAAACTATCGCTAAAAAAGAAAGAATTACACTGCACAAAGGAGTCTATGCGGCACTTTTAGGTCCGCAATTAGAAACCCGTGCAGAATATAGAATGTTGCAGGTATTGGGAGCAGATGCTGTAGGAATGAGTACCGTCCCCGAAATTATTGTGGCCAATCATTTAAAGCTACCGGTTTCCGCTATCTCTGTAATTACCGATGAAGGTGACCCAGACAACCTAAAACCGGTAAATATCGATGAAATTATTGCTATGGCCGCAAAAGCAGAACCAAATATGATTAAGCTTTTTAAGGAAGTAGTAAAATCTGTTTAAGTAAAATTGCTCTGAACAAATTCAAAAGGATATTTAGAAAATAAATCTTTAATTTCGAAGCAAGCCCTGGAGCTTTTTAAATTTCGATCATCGAGCAAATATGGAACACATCGTTATTATAGGAAATGGAATTGCAGGAATTACCTGTGCGCGGCATATCAGGAAAAATTCCGACGCAAAAATCACCGTGATTTCTGCGGAAAGCGATTATTTCTTTTCCCGCACCGCGCTAATGTATGTGTATATGGGCCATATGAAATGGAATCACCTGAAACCTTATGAAGACTGGTTTTGGAAGAAAAATAGAATTGAACTAAAAAAAACCTGGGTTGATTCCATAGATTTTGAAGAAAAAACCTTGCAATTTTCCTCAGAAGAAACAATGAGTTACGATAAGCTGGTTTTGGCAACAGGTTCAGTTTATAATAAATTCGGTTGGAAAGGTCAGGATCTAAATGGCGTGCAAGGCCTGGTTTCTAAACAGGATCTAGAGCTCCTGGAAGAAAACACGCAAAACTGCAAAAAAGCAGTAATTATTGGTGGGGGTTTAATTGGTATTGAACTCGCCGAAATGCTCAAAACCCGAAATATTGAAGTCACTTTCCTGATTCGGGAAGAAGCTTTTTGGCATAATGTATTGCCAATTCAGGATGCTAAAATGATCTCTAAACACATCAAATCCCACGGCGTAGATCTTAGAGAAAAAACAGAACTGGATAAGATTATTGGCGATGAAAATGGAAGCGTTAAATCTATAATCACAAAATTGGGCGAAGAAATTGAATGCCAATTGGTAGGACTTTGTACCGGGGTTAGACCCAATATAGATTTTCTTAAAAAATCTGCATTGGAAACCGATAAAGGAATTCTGGTTAATGAATTTCTCCAGACCAATATTAAAGACGTTTATGCTATTGGGGATTGCGTACAATTAAGGGAGCCTCTACCCCATCGAAAACCTATTGAAGCCGTCTGGTATGCCGGCCGTATGATGGGCGAAACCCTGGCACAAACCTTAACCGGGAATGCCATGAAATACAAACCCGGGAACTGGTTTAATTCAGCTAAATTCTTCGATATTGAATATCAAACTTACGGCAATGTTTCAGCAAAACCGGGTGGCAACGAAATGCATTTTCACTGGCAGCATAAAGATAACACCAAAGCCATTACTATCGCTTTTGATGCTAATTCTAATAAATTCCTTGGAATAAACACCTTCGGGATTAGGATGCGTCATGTAATTTTTGATCAATGGTTAAATGAAAATAGAAAAATAGATCACGTCTTGGCCAACCTAAAACAAGCCAATTTTGATCCTGAATTTTATACTCGTTACGAGAAAGACATTTTTAAAAGTTTTAAAGAGAATCTAAAGAAATCTTGATGAAACAGACCCCACAGGTCTCCGAGACCTGTGAGGTCTAAACACCTTAGAATATGAAATATGAACCAATAATCGCTGATAGGTACTACCACATTTATAATCGGGGTAATAACAAGCAGTCTATATTCTTTGAAGAAAAAAATTACGATTATTTCATCAGCCTTATTGTAAAATATTTAATTCCTGTAGCTAATATTTACTCCTACTGTTTGATAAAAAATCATTTTCATATTCTAATAAAAACCAAAACTGATATTCCAAATTTAAAAATTTCTAAAGCTCTTTCGAATTTATTTAATGCATATGCCAAGGCTATAAATAAGGCTTACAGCCGCTCAGGCAGTCTTTTTCAAGACCGTTTTAAACGGAAGATTATTGAAAATGAAGAATACCTAGAAACTTTAATTATATACATTCATCTAAATCCGAGAAATCATAAGTTAATAGAAGATTTTAGAGCCTATAGACATTCCTCTTATTCAAAAATAATTTCAACGGAAAATTCCTTTTTGAGCAAGGAGCAGATAATTGACCTTTTTTATGATAAATCTAATTTCGCGTCTGTTCATTTTCAAAGACAGGAAGAAATACTTGAACTGGATAAAAATATTTTTTTAGAATAAACTCAAACCTCACAGGTTTTGAAAACCTGTGAGGTTTAACGCACAATATATGAGCAAAATAGAACACAATATGTCTCTCACACCAGAGGCACCGGCAAAGCTTTCTACTACCCAACGTTTGGCCAGTGGCATAGGTTTGGTTGGGCTTTTTATTTTAGTGCTTGCCCTGGCTAATGTAAACTTCCCCAGCAAAACCTTATTCCTAAGTTTATCTTTAGGACTTATTGCCTTAGGAACGGTAATCTTTGCAAATGATCTATACCTCGGCAAACACGCCGGTATCAAAAACGACGGAGTTTGGTTTAAATCGCTTAGCGGGCGCGGATTTTGGGCCTGGGTTCTTGGAATTGTTCTTACACTTTTTTACGTAGTGCTATATTGGTTCCCGCAGTATTTAGGATTAAATGCCGATGGAGAAAATACCGGAATCATATCTTTATTCGATCCATTAAGCTATTTGATTAGCGGGAATCCTGCCAGCCAATGGTTTGTTTATGGAACGCTTTACACCCTGGCTATCCTCACTTTTGGTTATAAATTTATTTTAAAATACCGCAATAATCGCTACGAGGTAATTCGTACTTTTTCGGTGATGTTCTTTCAGTTGGGTTTCGCATTTCTACTTCCCGAAATTTTAATTCGGTTGAATCAGCCTTACTATAATCCCGCAAATATTTGGCCACTTAACTACGATCTGTTTACCGATTATAAGATCAACGAATTCCTTTCTGCAGGTAATGTTGGCGTAATTATGCTAGCTTTTGGTTTGATTTCAATCTTTGTAATTACCCCTATTTTAACTTATAAATATGGAAAACGATGGTACTGCAGCTGGGTTTGTGGCTGTGGTGGCCTCGCAGAAACCGCCGGCGACCCTTACCGCCATCTTTCTGACAAATCTCAACATGCCTGGAAAATTGAACGCTGGGTGATTCATAGCGTATTGGTTTTTGTTACGGTAATGACCATCGCGGTTTTATATTCATTTTTAGGCGACAGCGCCAATGATTTCTGGCTTACCAAAGATGTTTTTCTTTGGGGTACTGCCGGATTTCTTACTTTGCTTTTTGCCGTAATTATGATCTTTAAACGTAAAGAATTGGCGAAGGATGCTAAATATGGTGCGATTGGTTATTTAGTAGTGATTCTATCAATAATAACCCTCAATTATTTCAGCGGAAATGGGAATATCTTTTTCTTCGGAGGTTATCAACTTAGAGAATGGTATGGCTTTTTGATTGGTGCCGCTTTTTCAGGAGTTATTGGCGTAGGCTTTTACCCAATTTTTGGGAGTCGCGTTTGGTGCCGCTATGGTTGCCCAATGGCAGCCATCTTAGGAATGCAGCAACGACTTTTTTCAAGATTTAGGATTACTACAAACGGCGGCCAGTGTATTTCCTGCGGAAATTGCTCTACCTATTGCGAAATGGGAATTGATGTACGCGCTTATGCTCAAAAAGGTGAAAATATAGTGCGCTCCAGCTGTGTAGGCTGCGGAATTTGCTCGGCAGTTTGCCCGCGCGGCGTTTTAAAACTCGAAAATGACGATATGGACGGGCGCATAAACTCGGAAGAAGTGCTTTTGGGAAATGATGTAGATTTAATGGATTTGGTAAACCAGAAATCGAAGTAAATGCCGCAAGAAAATCTAGAACCTCAGGGCAATCAAACGAAGCATAGATCAGAAAACAATTCCTTTAAAAAAGTTAAATCTGAAGAAATCGAGTCTTCTGAAGTTATTAAAGTAATTATTCCGGCTTATAACGAAGAAGAATCCATAGCCAAAGTTATTGCAGAAATTCCGGAGATTGTTCAGGAAGTCATTGTGGTAAGCAACAATTCCACCGATGCTACCGAAAAAAATGCCCAAAATGCAGGTGCCACAGTGCTTCGGGAAAACCGAAAAGGTTATGGTTACGCCTGTTTAAAGGGAATGGATTATATTTCAAAACAAGAAAACAAACCCGGTATTATCGTTTTCCTGGATGGAGATTACAGCGATTTCCCTGCCGAACTAATTAAAATCATCAACCCAATTATTAAGGAAAATAAAGATTTGGTTATTGGTTCCAGGGTTAAAAGATGGCGTGAAAAAGGTTCAATGACTTTTCCGCAGATATTCGGAAATTGGTTGGCAACTACCCTAATGAAATTATTTTTTAACGCCAGGTTTACAGATCTGGGTCCTTTTAGAGCAATTAAATACCACAAGTTGCTTGAACTTGAAATGCAGGACAAAACTTACGGATGGACGGTAGAAATGCAATTAAAAGCCTTAAAAAAAGGATTTTCTTATACCGAAGTGCCGGTACATTATAAAAACAGGATTGGCACCTCAAAAGTTTCCGGCACTGTAAAAGGTGCTATCTTTGCAGGAGTTAAAATACTGGGTTGGATCTTTAAATACAGCTTCAAATAATGGATTTAGCCGTTATCATCATATACACACTTGCCCTGCTATTTATTTTCTTTTATAGTATCTCGCAGCTGCAATTATTATTGAATTACCTAAAGGCAAAAAAAGAAGTGGATGCTTCAGAAAAATTCGACCTTAAAAATCCTTCCGAAACTCCTTTTATTACCATTCAGCTTCCACTTTACAACGAACTCTATGTCGTGGAACGCCTGTTGAAAAATATTGCGGAAATTGATTATCCACGTAAAAAATTAGAGATCCAGGTTTTAGACGATTCTACTGACGAATCCATTAAAAAAATTGAGCTGTTAGTAAAAGAACTCCAGCAAACCGGACTCGACATCCAACATATTACCCGAAAAGACCGAAGCGGATTTAAAGCCGGTGCTTTAAAAGAAGGTTTAAAAATCGCAAAAGGAGAGTTTATCGCCATTTTCGATTCAGATTTTTTACCTAAAAAAGATTGGTTGCTACAAACAGTGCCTTATTTCAAAAATCCTGAAATCGGGGTAGTGCAAACCCGCTGGGGACATATTAATCGTGATTACTCCCTACTCACCAAAATCCAGGCTTTTGCATTAGATTTTCATTTTATCCTGGAACAAACCGGCCGTAATTTTGGCAGGCATTTTATCAACTTTAACGGCACCGCCGGAATATGGAGAAAGGAATGTATTTTAGATGCAGGAAACTGGAGCGGAGACACCTTAACTGAAGATCTTGACCTTAGTTACCGCGCGCAACTTAAAAACTGGCAATTTAAATACCTGGAAGATGTTGAAACCCCAGCCGAACTACCGGTGGCAATAAGCGCGGCGCGTTCGCAACAATTTCGGTGGAATAAAGGTGCTGCAGAGAATTTTAAAAAGAACTTCAAGAAGTTACTAAAAGATAAATCGGTTCCCGTCGGGACGAAATTTCACGCATTCTTTCATCTTCTAAATTCCAGTATGTTTTTAATTATTCTGGTTTTAGCAGTTTTAAGTATTCCGGTATTATTTATTAAAAACAATAATCCGCAGTTTGGCTGGTATTTTAATTTTGTGGCATTCTTTTTAGTAAGCACGGTAATTTTCTTTCTATGTTATTACACGGCCTACGCGAAAATTCACGGAAAAAGCTTTAAAAGTTTTTTGAGTTTTATAGGGATGTTCTTTACTTTCTTCTCGGTAGCGATGGGATTCTCTGTTCACAACTCCCTGGCGGTTCTGGAAGGACATTTGGGGAAAAAATCGGATTTCATTAGAACCCCAAAATTCAATGTAAGTTCCCTGAACGATTCCTGGAAAAAGAATATTTATATTCAGCAGAAATTTTCATTAAGTATTGCAGTTGAATTCGCGCTATGGCTGTATTTTGGTTTCGGAGTCTATAGCGCTTTTATGCTGAACGATTTTAGCCTGGCTATTTTTCACTTGATGTTATTTATAGGCTTTGGTTTTGTGGTTTTTAGATCGGTGAGAATATAGTAGAATGAATCAAAAACCGTAATTGCGTCATTACGAACGAAGTGAAGTAATCTCTTCATTATTACTCCAAGTACAGATTACTTCGTCCCTCGCAATGACAACTAATTTTCAATAAAAATATGCCGTGTCAGATTTCCTTAAAAATCATAAGTTTTCCATCCTCCTAATCTTAACAGGAATTGCTTTTTATTGGTCTTTCGCTTACGATCTAAACCGTGCTGATTTTATAAAATTGATTAGTCTTTATACCGGCTTGTTTTTTATCAGTTTTAAGCTTATTCAGTTAGAAAAGAATAATTTTTGGTTGTTAGCCGGAACCGCAGTTCTATTCCGACTCGTCTTTATTGCAGCCACACCAAATCTTTCGCAAGATTTTTATCGCTTTATCTGGGACGGACAATTGATCCTGGAAGGAATAAACCCATATTTATCGGTGCCTAATGATTTGAAAGAACTCACAACTTCTCTCGAATTCACAGAGCAAAAACTACTACAGGGAATGGGCAGTTTAAGTGCCGGCAATTTCACCAGTTATCCACCAATAAATCAATTGCTATTTGCGATTTCAACATTTTTAGGAGGGAGAGGTATTTTGGGTTCTGTGGTCGTGATGCGATTTTTTATCATCCTGGCTGACCTAGGGACGCTATATTTTGGAAGAAAATTATTGCTAAAATTAAAGCTACCTGCGCAGCAGATCTTCTGGTTTATCCTCAATCCTTTTATCATTATAGAACTCACCGGAAATCTACATTTTGAAGGTGTAATGCTTTTTTTCTTAATCTGGTCAATTTACTTATTGCATCAAAAAAAATGGCTTTGGAGTGCGATGCTTTTGGGAATTTCAGTTTCGGTTAAATTGCTTCCTTTATTGTTTTTGCCGCTGCTATGGAATTATTTTATAAAAAGTAAAAAGATAGAAAATTCAGATATTCAAGCTCTAAATTTCAAAAAACTCCTGGGCTATTATTTTATAGTTGGGCTAACCGTAATAGCTAGTTTTCTGCCTTTTATTTCTTCGGAATTTATCTCAAATTTCTCAACAAGTATCGCGCTATGGTTTCAGAAATTCGAGTTTAATGCGAGTATTTATTACGTAGTTAGATGGGTTGGATTTCAACTGAAAGGATATAATATTATTGCCACCGCCGGGAAGATCTTACCCTTAATTGTAATTTTAATTCTAGCAGGACTGGCCTTTTTCCGAAGAAATAATTCTACCCAAAAGCTAATTGGCACCATGCTTCTGGGAGTTTCAGCCTATTTCTTTCTAGCTACCACGGTGCATCCCTGGTATATTACCACGCCACTTTTACTTTCGGTTTTTACTAAATTTAGGTTTGCGCTAGTTTGGTCTTTTTTGGTCGTGTTAAGTTATTCGGCTTATACTGAGGCCGGATTCCGGGAGAATTACTGGTTAATTGGGATTGAATATATTGTAGTAATTGGGATTTTTCTGCTCGAAATTTTTAAGTCAAAGCTACTTACGAGACTTCCTTATTATAATTAAATTCCTAATATAAACCAGGCCTCCAAAAAAGTGGGCTGCGAGTAAAACGGGATCGTACCTTAATATTCCATAAATAAAAATAAGACCGGACCCTAAAAGGCTAATCACCCAAAAATTCCAGGGTAAATCTGATTCCTGATTTTTTTCGGCATGAATCCATTGATAAATAAAACGTGAAGTATACACGAGTTGTCCCACTATTCCCAAAACTATTATCCATGTAGAAATATTTTCTCCTTTAAAAAGATCGGCCCAATCTAATTGACCTAGGAAAATGAGATATAATGCAATAAGGATTGGTAGAGCGATAACATAGATTTTAAACATAATTCCAGACTTCTCCCACTCTCCCTGAAGTTGTAGGTTTCTAAAATAGCCACCATAAACTAATAGTTGCCCAAGCATAATAGCCATATCATCCCGAAGATATCCATAGATAAATAATAACACCGCACCTTGAAGACTAAGTTTCCAAAACAGCGTTGGCGTTTCAATTTTATTTGTTTTCTCAGATTTGATCCACTGCATCACTAAACGCGCGGAAAATAAAAGCTGGGCTAAAAAACCAATCGCATAAATAAACCAACTACTACTCATATTTCAACTAAATTAGATCCGGGGGAATTAATAAATCACCTCGCGGTAAGTCCATTAGGCATCAAATGAAAAATATTTTGAATTTCGAGGTAAGTCCCGGAGCCTTTAGACATTGATTATCGAGTAAATTTCACCCATAAAAAAAGCTGTTCAATACTACACAAAATAATGTAGGCGAACAGCTTTAAACACTTATAATTCTATGTTAATTACATATCCAACAAATACGCAAAAATCAGAGGTGCCACAATTGTAGCATCACTCTCTATAATATGTTTTGGTGTATCTATATCCAATTTTCCCCAGGTAATTTTCTCATTAGGAACTGCTCCCGAATAAGATCCATAACTGGTAGTTGAGTCTGATATTTGACAAAAGTAACTCCAAAAAGGTGTATCAGTACGCTCCATATCCTGATATAACATAGGCACAACGCAAATTGGGAAATCGCCGGCAATTCCGCCACCAATTTGGAAAAATCCAATTCCGTTTTTAGAATTGTCGGTATACCAATCTGCAAGGAAAGTCATATACTCAATTCCAGATTTCATAGTGCTGGCTTTTAGTTCGCCTTTTAACACATAGGAAGCAAAAATATTCCCCAGGGTACTATCTTCCCATCCGGGAACTACAATTGGCAAATTCTTTTCTGCTGCAGCATACATCCAGGAATCTTTTAGATCAATTTCGTAGTGCTCTTCCAATACGCCTGAAAGCAATAATTTATAAAGAAATTCATGCGGAAAATAACGTTCTCCATTAGCTTCGGCGTCTTTCCAAATCTTTACAATATGCTTCTGAATTCTTCTAAAAGCTTCTTCTTCCGGAATACAGGTATCGGTAACCCTATTCAGGCCCTTTTCTAACAGATCCCATTCTTCTTGCGGGCTTAGATCGCGATAATTTGGCACACGCTTATAATGTGAATGCGCCACGAGATTCATCACATCTTCTTCTAAATTGGCACCGGTACAGGAAATGATTTGTACTTTATCTTTCCTTATCATTTCGGCAAAAATCTTACCGAGTTCTGCTGTACTCATAGCACCGGCAAGCGAAACTAACATTTTAGAACCGCCCTGAAGTTGCTTTTCGTAATCTTTGGCCGCATCTACAAGTGCAGCCGAGTTAAAATGTAAATAATATTTTTCTATAAATTGAGAAATAGCTCCTTTACTCATCTTCGTCTTCTTCGTTATAATTTTGATATTTAAATTTGTAGCTCAACATTTTATAATACAACTTGGCCGCAAGAAAATCTGATGATCTTTCATTTTTATTTGGGCAAAGTTCTACGATGTCAAAACCTACTACATTTTTCTTTTTGAACATCATTTTAAGAAACTCCAGGGTCTCATACCAGAAAAGTCCGCCTGGCTCCGGGGTGCCGGTAGATGGCAAGATAGAAGGATCAAAAGCATCTAAATCTATAGTAATAAACACATTTGGCGTCATTTGTCCAATGGCATCATCCTGCCAGTCTTCGTAAAGATCGTGAGCAAAATAAACCTGATTATCGTCCATATGCTCTACTTCAGAAACATCCATAGACCGAATTCCCACCTGAACAAGATTTGTCGTTTTACTGGCTTCATGAACCGCACAAGCGTGGTTGCAGGAAGAACCTTCATATTCTGGTCTTAGATCGGCATGTGCATCAAGTTGTACAACCGTAAGGTCTGGAAAACTTTCACTAAATGCCCTTATAGAACCAATAGAAATAGAATGTTCGCCACCAAAAAGCGTCACAAATTTCTCCTGTTTAATGTAGTTTTTAGTGGTTTTATAAACCGCTTCTACCATTTTTTCTGGAGAAGAATTTTCTGTAACCGGTGGTGCGAGATATATTCCCTTTTTATAGACTTCGCTGCGGGTTTCGATATCGTAAAGTTCCATGTTTTCTGAAGCTTCTAAAAAGGCTTCAGGCCCTTTATCAGATCCTTTTTGCCAGGTACTGGTGCCATCGTAGGGAACCGGGATCAATACCACTGTCGCATCGTCTATGCGAGAATATTTATCTGGTATTCCGGCGTAATTCTTTTTGTTCATTGTAAATGCTTAATTGGTTGTTGGTTATATAAAGTTATTAATTTTTTATTTGGCACCATTATAGCCCAGTATTTTTAGCATATCACTAGCATCCTGCTGCTCGCTAAAAAGCTTAGTGCTTATATTCCCATCTGAATCTTTATCTATTAAAAGATGTTTTGGCTGCGGAATTAAACAGTGATGCAAGCCTCCAAAGCCACCAATACTTTCCTGATAGGCTCCTGTATTAAAAAAGCCAATATATAATGGTTTCTCCTTCTTAAACTTAGGAAGATAAATAGCGTTTACATTCTGCTCTGAATTATAATAATCGTCACTATCACAGGTTAAACCGCCAAGCAAAACCCGCTCATACTCATCGTTCCAACGGTTTATGGCCAACATTACAAATTTCTTGCTAATGGCCCAGGTATCTGGTAAGGTGGTGATAAATGAAGAATTGATCATATTCCATTTCTCACGATCATTTTGCTGCTTTTGGTATAAAATCTCATAAATAGCGCCGCCGCTTTCTCCCACGGTAAAACTTCCAAATTCAGTAAAAATATTGGGGACATCAACTTCAGCTACTTCACAATATAATTTAATCTGGTTGATGATCTCATCTACCATATAAGCATAATCGTACTCAAAATGAAGGGAATTCTTAACTGGAAACCCGCCTCCAATATTTAAACTATCCAACTCTGGACAAACTTTTTTTAAGTTTACATAAACCCGTAAACATTTCTGCAGCTCGTTCCAGTAGTAAGCTGTATCCCTAATCCCGGTATTGATAAAGAAATGCAGCATCTTTAGTTCTACCTGCTCATTTTCCTTAATCTTTTTATTGAAAAACGGAACAATGTTCTTATAACCAATTCCAAGCCTGGAAGTGTAGAATTCGAATTTTGGTTCCTCTTCTGAGGCGATCCTTATTCCAATAGGAAATTTCCCTTCTATTTTTTCTGAAAGTAGATCTATCTCTTCATAATTATCTATAATGGGCATACAGTTTTTATGACCATTATTAAGCAAGCGCGCAATGTTTTCTATATACTGGTCGCGTTTAAAGCCATTACAAAGCACATAAGTATCATCGGTAATTTTCCCAGATGCTTTTAATTCTTCCACAATATTAATATCAAATGCCGAAGAGGTTTCAATATGGATATCGTTCTTTAAAGCTTCATTTAAAACGTGTTGAAAGTGAGAGCTTTTTGTACAATAACAATAATTATAATTAGCCTTATAATCGTGTTTTTCCATGGCATCTGCAAACCATTTTTTGGCTCTGTGAATGTTTTGGGAAATCTTAGGCAAATAGGTGAATTTTAATGGAGCTCCGTATTCTTTGATCAACTCCATTAGATCTATATCGTGAAACTTTAATTCTGTTCCCTCCAGGGTAAATTCTTCCTGCGGAAAGTAATAGGTCTGGTCTATTAAATCGCTGTATTTTGTATTCAATTGATAAGTTTATATGTATTAGAGATAAAAATTAGGCATTAATTTTTCGCATCAAAAAAATTGAGTGGTAAATTAATGTTAAGAAAAAATGATAAGCGCTTGAAATAAAGCGCAGAAAGGGCGCTAAACAAAGAATTTTAGTAGACGAAAAGGCTCGTCTATCATCGGCATAATAAATTCCTGTCAATTAAATAGGTACATTATAAATTCAAAATAAAAAACCGGAAAAGGAGTCTCCTAATCCGGTTCAAAAATATTAAAAAACTTAATACGGAATTACTTTTTTTAAAGCATTCCTAAATTTATAACTTCCTGATCTGTAAGCCTTCTAAAACGACCTCTTGGCAGATCCTTTTTTGTAAGTCCGCCAAAAACTACACGATCCAGTTTTTCAACCTCAAATCCCATGCTTTTAAACATTCTTTGAATCACGTGGTTTTTGGTACTTTTAGTTTCTATACCAACTTCATTCTTAGGCCTGTCAGCAATAAAACTAACGTCCTGTATATTCACTTTTCCATCTTCAAGGAAAATTCCATTTCTAATTTTCTCCAAATACTCTACTGAAAGTGGCTTGGTTAAGTTTACCTGGTAAATTTGTCTAATTCCATTTTTGGGTTTACCAAGTCTTTTAGCTAAAGTACCATCGTTGGTGAACAACAAAAGGCCCATGGCCTGGGTATCTAATTTACCTACGGGATCCAGTTTTGCTTTAGTGGCTTTTGCCATAATATCCATTACTGTTTTCCCACCTTTCTCAATACTTCCAGTTACATAAATACCTTTTGGTTTATTTAAAACAAAATATTCAGGTTTTTCTGGATTAACACTTCTTCCGTCAAATTTCACTTCATCGGTTGGCGCTACTTTAAAGCCCATTTCGGTTACAATATTTCCATTAACGGTCACATTTCCGGCAGAAATAAAGATATCGGCATCACGGCGGGAACAAATCCCGGCGTTGGCAATATATTTATTTAAACGAATTCCATCGGTCTTAGAAGGGGCTTTAGGGGCTGATGCTTGCTTTTTAATGGGTGCGTTACCGCGGGCAAAAGACTTCTTGGTCTTACCACCGCCCTGTCTTCCGCTAAACTTTCCGCCTTTAGATTTATCGTCTCTACTCATATCGCTAATTTTTTGCAAAGGTACTCTATTGATTTAGAGTGGCATTCTATTTAATTGAAAGTTTTTATACTGATTTATACTAAAAATAGCGTATCTAATAATCAATTTTATCGCCTTTTGCTTCCCATTTTTGGAAAATTGGAAGGCCTTCTTCTCGCATCATATTAATAAAAGGAATCTTACGCTCGTTCATATTAAGAGCAATTTCATCATAAACAAACTGATCGTCAAAACCGATCCTGGCAGCATCTTCCCGACTTAAAGCGTAATACACTTTGCTAGGCCGCGCCCAGTAAATAGCACCCAAACACATTGGGCAGGGCTCACAAGATGTATAAAGAATGCAATCTTCTAACTGGAAATTCCCCAGTTTTTCACAAGCCTCTCTTATTGCTGCCACCTCGGCATGTGCGGTAGGATCGTTGGTAGAAGTTACTTTATTACTGGATTCGGCAATAATTTTTCCATTCTTTACGATTACAGCACCAAATGGGCCGCCAGAACCTTTATCCATTCCTTCTTCTGCTAACTGAATAGCTCTTTTAAGAAAATAGCTATGATCTTTTTCCATAAATAACTTTTGAATTTAAATCTTAAAAAACACGGTTTAGCACCTCATCAATATCGATAAGCAAAATACTAAAAACTCCGGCTACAATAATAAACTTTAAAATATTGTGTAACAGTAAAAATTGCCATTTCACTTTACTGAAAAATAAAAACAGCGTAAAAAACACCAATAAAATAAGAGAGGTATAAAAGTAATATTCCATATAACCGGTATCAAAACGCCTAATTAAAAGCACCGTTGGGATTATCGCTAAAATACTTAAGATAGAAAGAAAAAATTTACTGAGTTTCTCTCCATATACTATTGGTATGGTATGATAATTTTGAAGCAAATCGCCCTGCATATTCTCCAAATCTTTCACCAACTCGCGCATCACGATCATTAAATAAAGGAAGGTTGCGTGAATAAAGATTACCGTTTCAAAATTTTTATAATATATAAAAACTACAAAAAAAGGCGTAATGGTAAGTATTGAGGCTACCAGATTTCCAAGAAATAAAATCCGTTTTAAACGATGGGAATACAACCAAATGCCGAAAATATAAATTGAAAAGAAGACTACGGCTTTAAATGAAACATAGCTGGCAAAAAATATAGCCAGCAAATTGAGAATAAAGTAAACCGAAAGCTTGGTGCGTTGGCTTACAAACCTATCAAGCATTGTCTTTTTAGGCCTGTTTATTAGGTCTTTTTCACTATCGTAAAAATTATTGATAATATATCCAGAAGCAATTACCGTTGCAGAAGAAAGAATAAGAAAGAATAAGTTATCGTCAAAAAGAATTTCTCTTAAAGGTAGCTCTGGTGCTAAAATAAAGGCTGATGTAAGGTATTGTGCTAAAATAAGCACCAAAATATTATACCCGCGAACCACCGAAAATAAACTAAACATTTTCAGCAATAAGCGCTTGTTAGAAATAGACGCCATGTAAGGGTTGTTTAGAAGTTGTAAACCACTTCTAATTTGTAATCTTTAAGTGATTTTCTGGCTTTCTCAATATCTTCTGTAAAACCCAGGATATAGCCACCACCACCAGAACCACAAAGCTTGAGGTAATAATCGTTAGTATCTATACCGTGTTTCCAAAGTTTATGAAATTGAGCGGGGATCATTGGCTTAAAGTTATCCAACACCACGTGAGAAAGACGTTTTACATTAGAAAACAACGACTTCACATCTCCTTTAAGAAAATCTTCTACGCAAGCATCGGTATGTTTTACAAATTGCTCTTTAAGCATTTGTCTAAAGCCTTCCTGCTTCATATTTTCCATAAAAATATTCACCATTGGGCCTGTCTCACCGGTACTGCCACTGTCTAATAAAAATACGGCACCAAGTCCATTTTCGGTTTGGGAAGGTATTCCTGCCGGTTCAATATTATCTTTAGAATTAATTAAAATAGGAATGCTTAAATAACTATTTAAAGGATCTAAGCCTGAAGATTTTCCGTGGAAAAAAGACTCCATTTCTCCGAAAATCTTTTTCAGTTTTAATAACTTATCACGGGTAAGATTTTCTAAAACCGTGATCTTTCCGGTTGCATATTTATCATAAATAGCCGCCACCAAAGCACCACTACTTCCCACACCATACCCCTGAGGAATAGTAGAATCGAAATACATGCCTTTTTTAATATCAGCTTTAAGTTTTGTCAAATCAAATTGCACCAAATCAGGATTGTTTACCTGCAGTTCACCTAAGTAATCAGCAAAACGGTTTAAACTTCTATTAGAGGCAATCGCAGCTTCAGAAGGATCTTCATCTACTTTTAAAGCTCCATTATAAAAATTATAAGGAATGGATAAACCTTTGGAATCTTTAATGATTCCGTACTCTCCAAAGAGTAAGATTTTTGAATAAAATAAAGGTCCTTTCATACTGTTTTGGTATTTTTCTCTTGGCTATAATTTAGCATTCCGTAAGCAGAAAGATCTTCATCTACTTTATTCCAATGCACGCCATAACCACCCGGCGAAATTTCAAAATCCAGGAGTTCATCTTCAGAAGCCTGGTTTAATTTAGGATACCATTTTAAAGGAGCGCCAATCTCACGACCGTCTTCGAGTAGAAAAAAAACTTTCCCTTCCCTAAACTTCACTTCGTTAATTTTAATATGCGCTTCCGTTAAATTCATAGTTTGTAAAACTCGTCCCACTTTTAATAAAAAAGAATCTGTTCTTTTCAGCAATTTCCATAATTGCCTTTAAATCATTCTTTTTCACTCCAAAATTATATACCAAAGTTAAGGAATCTAATTCAATTTTAACTTCGCCCCCTTTTCCAGTAACATGAATATGTTTTGGAAGATGCTCATTTGAATAAAAAAAGAACCGAAATCCCTTTTCGTTAAATATTGTGGGTATTAGTTTAATTTAGCTTTTCTGCTCCCTTTCCAACCTGGTCGCAAATATACTGCCCTTTTTCACAATAGGCAACAAGCTCATTCTTAATGAATTCTAAAACTTTTTCTTTATGTTTTTCCGGGTAAAGCAGGTGTACATTGGCACCGGCATCGAGAGTGAAACAAATTGGAGTTTTAGTGCTTTCCCTAAACTCCCATATTTTATTGATGATTTCAAGCGTATTAGGCTTCATTAAAATAAAATAAGGATTGCTGCTCATCATCATTGCGTGCAACGTAAGCGCCTCACTTTCTACAATAGCAATAAATTCTTCTAAATTTCCGGAAGCAAAAACTTGCTTCAATTTATCTAAATTTGAATGCGCCTGGGCGAAACGTTCTTCAGCAAATGGATGGCCGTGCATTAATTTATGGCCAACACTACTGCTTACCTGCTTTTGTCCTTTATCTACCAGCAAAATTGTATCCTGGAAACTTTTAAAAACCTCATCAATCTCAAACGGATATTTTATTCCGAATAAATCACTGCTTCCTGGGATATTCTTGTGCTCGCCCCATTCAATCAATTCGCCTTCCAAACTACGGCAGGCGCTTCCAGAACCTAACCTGGCTAAAAAAGAAGCTTTCCTATAAAAAAACGCTTCATTCGTAATCTCAGCAAGAGTAGAAAGTTCAGGATTCAATTCTTTTTCCAGGCTCATTACGCAAAGCGCAAGGGCGCTCATCCCGCTTGCAGAAGATGCTATCCCGCTGCTGTGTGGAAAAGAATTTTCAGTATCTATAGTCAGCTTGTAATCTTTTAAGAACGGAGCATATTGCTCAATACGTTCAAAAAACTGCTGAATTTTTGGTTTAAAATCTTCTTTCTTTTTTCCTTCAAAATAAAGTTCAAAATCAAAAGTTGCAGATGGCTCCGGTTTCTTCTGAAACTCCATCTTTGTGGTAGTTTTACAATTTTTCAAGGTAAAACTTACCGAAGGATTAGCCGGAATCTGATTTTCTTTTTTTCCCCAATATTTCACGAGGGCTATATTGCTGGGGGACTTCCAGGTTACTTCTCCTTTTTCTACTTTGTTTAAAAATTGCTTTGGAATAAAATCCTGTTCGCGCATAGCAACGTTTTAGTAAACACACCTCTTGCCGAAGCTTAAAGCGTTGGATTGAACATTTAAATCATACTTAGTGGGCAAAGATATGTTTTATGTTTTGGGAATTTTCTTTCCCTCTCCAAATAAATTTTTATTTTAGTAGGGACGGTACTCGGCATTAGAAACTAAATAATGACCAAAAAACTTATTTTACAAAGTTCTGTATCCATTGGCATTTGTTTGCTCTTTGGACTTATGGGTGTAATTGCCACACAAACGGGCCATGAAATCTGGTACCCCAATTTAAACAAACCCTGGTTTAAGCCTCCCGATATATTTTTTGGTTTTATTTGGCTAATAATGTACATACTAATGGGTATTGCTGCCGGAATTGTATGGAACAAAGGTTTTTATCATAAATGGGTAAAAACCGCTTTATATCATTTTGGATTTCAATTGCTCATAAACGGTTCCTGGTCCTTACTTTTCTTCGGACTACAAAAACCATTTTTAGCTTTACTAAGCATCACGCTGCTATTTATACTTATACTACTCACCATCAAATGGTTCAAAGTGGTAAGCAAAACCGCAGCTTATTTAATGATTCCATATGCAGTTTGGGTATTATTCGCAATGATCTTAAATTTTGAGATCTGGCGACTTAATTAATCTTCACTCATTGCTTTTGCGGCAAGAAATCCACCCGTCCAGGCATTTTGAAAGTTAAATCCGCCGGTTATGGCATCTATATTTAAAACTTCTCCCGCTAAAAACAGGTTTTTATGAAGCTTGCTCTCAAAAGTTTTAAAATTAATTTCTTTCAAATTAACTCCGCCTGCAGTTACAAATTCTTCTTTGAATGTACTTTTCCCGTTTACTTTAAAGATCCCTTTAATGAGTTGATCACTTAAATCTTGAAGCTGATTTTTATTTAAATCGGCCCAGGTAGTACCTTCTAAGATATTAGAAGCTATCACCAGGTTTTTCCACAAGCGTTTAGGCAAATCGAATTGCGCATTTTTTACCACCTGTTGTTTAGCTAGTTCTGTTTTTAGATCTTTTAAATCAGCTAAGATTTCTTCTGAAGTAAACCCGGGCAACCAGTTTACCAGTATTTCAAATTGATAATTTAGCTTCTCCAGATCCCTTGCCCCCCAGGCTGATAGTTTTAAAATCCCCGGACCACTCATTCCCCAGTGGGTTATTAACAAAGGCCCTTTACTTTCTAAATTAATCTTTTTAGAATTTATTTTCACCTCTGCCTCAGTAGTGATCCCGGGTAGATCTTTAATTCGGACATCTTGAATATTGAAAGTAAAAAGAGAAGGTACCGGTTCTATGATCTGATGACCGAGTTTCTTTAGCATGCTCCACATCTTAGGATTACTCCCGGTGGCGAGCATAATTTTTCCTGCTGAAAAATCACCTTTATTCGTTTTAACACTCCAGAAGTTTTCTTCCTTTCCAAAATTTTGAACCGCGTGACTCTTAAAAACCTGAATCTTTAATCTTTCGGTTTCCTGCAAGAAGCAGTTGATAATACTTTGCGAATCATCTGAAACAGGAAAAACCCGGCCATCATCTTCAATCTTTAACTCAATTCCCCTTTTCTCAAACCACTCCATGGTATCCCCGGTCATAAACCCATGAAAAGGCCCCAGCAATTCTTTTTCCCCACGAGGGTAATTAAGGCTAAGTTCTTTCGGAATAAATTCGGCGTGAGTTACATTACACCTGCCACCGCCAGAAATTTTTACTTTGGTTAGCACTTCTTTGCCGCGTTCAAAAATGGCAATTTTTAGATTGGGATTAAATTCAGCTGCATTTATCGCTGCAAAAAAACCTGCCGCTCCACCGCCTATAATTATAATGTCTAAATACTGCATTTTTCTTTGGTTCAAAGTTTCGAGTTCAAAAATTCAAGATTTCAGCATTCTTGTATTTTGACTCGTATTTTCATTAAAAAAGTCTATCCGGAAAATCAGAAATAATTCCGTCTACCCCAAATTCGCGCATCCGCTGAATATCCTTTAGTTCGTTTACCGTCCAGACATTTACCTTAAATCCGGCCTTGTGAGATGCCTTCACATTATCTCGGGTAATTATTCCCAAAGAAGGATGAATTGCCGATGCTTTTAGAAGTTTTCCCAGCTCTATTGCTTCGGCAACACTGGCTTTACTCAAAATCCCCAATGCTATATTTTCGTCTAGTTGCCGCATCTGAAACAACTCATTTTTCTGAAAACTGGAAACGATAAAATCTTTATAGTTCCAGTTTTTTTCGGCTATATATTTTTTGATGATTTCGGCAGTAGCCGTCGCAGTATTCAAACCTTTTAATTCAATATTTATAGTGCATTTTCCCTGAATAAAATCCAGAACCTCGGTAAGTTGAGGTACTTTAAATGCATTCTCCACTTTTAAAGCTTTTATTTCGGCTAAAGACTTTTTAGCGACTTCACCACTTCCATTGGTATTTCGGTCTAAAGTAAAATCGTGAATCACGACCAACTCACCGGTTTTACATCTATGCACATCAATTTCTATAGCATCAACGCCAAAATTCAATGCCTTTTGTATGCTTTCCAGGGTATTTTCTGCCAAATGCCCTTTGGCTCCACGGTGACCAATTTTCAATAAATCCATTTTGCAAAGGTATTCAATTAACTCAAATGCGTGTTTTTTTAACGATATCTGGTTTTTTGTTGAACGTTTAGAAACTCTTATAAATTCTTAACATTTTATTGTAACCGATGCTGCTTAATTTTATGTTGTACCTCTCGAAAACCTATTATATAATATTAATTTTAAAGGTTTCCGGATAAATTAAACTACACTATGGAAAAATGGTTTGAAGCGTCGTGGACGTCTATAATAGCAATTTTATTAACCGCTTTAGGAATTTACGTGGCCATTATACTTTTTACAAGAATTGCGGGAAAACGTAGTTTTTCTAAAATGTCAAGTTTTGACTTTGCGATGACGGTTGCGGTAGGTTCAATTATAGCCTCAACTATTTTATCTAAATCTGTTAGTTTGGTACAGGGAGTTGTAGGTCTCGCCGCAGTATATATTTTACAAATCTCGGCCGCGTTCTTAAGACGTTGGCCCGCGGTTCAAAAAGTAATAGATAATGCTCCCTTACTAATTATGGATAGGCAAACTATTTTATATGATAACTTAAAAAAAGCCAGAGTAACCGAAAGTGATTTGCGCTCTAAATTAAGGGAGGCAAATGTTTTACACCTCTCACAGGTTCGTGCGGTAGTATTTGAATCTACGGGAGACATTTCAGTTTTACATACCTCACAAGAGGACCAGGAGCTGGAGGACTGGCTCACAAAAGATGTAAGGAGGTAAATCTACCTTTTAAAATAGATTATAGGGCTGCCTGTTAATCTTATTAAATTTTGAATTAATTTATTCTTAAACCTTATGGAACGCCAGCTTAGAGATGGTAGTTTTATAAAAAACCATTCGATATTATGATTTCTTCCGGAGTAAAACCTAAAGTGAAAAAGTGGAAAGTTAATGCAGATGAAGCTGCAGAATTAGCATTTGAAGATTTTGTTCTAACTAAAGACCATCCCTGTATGATGGCACAAACCGTGGTGGGCCAGAATCATTTAGACCTGCATACCTACGATGAATTTCCAAGCCGAAGAACAGCCAAAGAAATATATAAAGATTTACAGAACTATATAGAAAACTACGATTTTGAGTCTAATGAATTCTATACATTTATGGCGGTTTTTAAAGACCAGGATTCATTTTCTGAAACGCAATTTGAAACTGCACTTTGGAAACAACTGGAGTTCTTACACGATATAGATAATGAAGACTGGGATCCTGAAGTAAGCGATAATCCCAAAGACAAAAATTTTAGTTTTAGTATTGCCGGAAAAGCTTTTTATATAGTAGGCATGCATCCAAACAGCAGCCGCAAAGCCAGGCAAAGTCCTTATCCCGCAATTGCTTTTAATTTACACTGGCAATTTGAAAAGTTAAGAGAAATGGGGGCATTTAATACCGTTCGTGATAAGATTAGAGAACGTGATATAGAACTGCAGGGAAATATAAATCCTATGTTGGAAGACTTTGGAGAAAATAGCGAGGCCAGGCAATATAGCGGCCGTAAAGTTGAAGAGGAATGGAAATGTCCTTTTCACAGAAAAAAATAACTATGTATCAGCCAAAAAAATACAAAAAGGACGATCCTGAATTCCTTTTTAAATTTATACAACAGCATCCTTTCGCAACTTTTATACTTAATGGCGAAAAATTCTTAGCTACGCATATTCCGGTCCTGACGAAAGGGACTGCAAACGACTTTCGTCTCTTTTCGCATATAGCAAACCATAATGAGCAGTTTAAATACTTAAAAGACGATACAGAAGCATTATTGATTTTCCAGGGTCCACACGGCTATGTTTCTTCTTCCTGGTATAAAGAAAAAGACATTAGCACCTGGGATTATTCAGCGGTACACGTAAATGTAAAGCTTAAAATGCAATCCCGGCAGGAACTGGAAGACTCGCTAAAAGAACTGGTTGGCACTTTTGAAAAACCACAGGAAGATCCATTATACTATAAAGATATTCCAAAGAAAATGATTGAAGAGCATTTGCCCTTAATTACAGGTTTCTGGTGTGAAGTAGAAGAAATTAAGGGTATTGCAAAACTGCATCAGGGTTATGATAAGGAAGATATTAATTCGGTAACCGCACATTTGGAAAAACAGCAAAATAATTTAAATTCCGCGTTAAGCGAAAACATTAAAAGAGAGCATAAATGCAAGTAATAAAAAAACAATCTGGAGCTGCCTTTAAATTAAAAAAAGGACAGAAACTGAAAGTGATAGATGCCGAAGGTGAACAGGTTAGTGATATGGTTTTATTTAATGCAAAAGACAGGAGAGAGAAAATATCATCGGGAAAAACCCTTGACTTTGAAGAATCTGTTTTAATAAGCTCAGGCCACTTTCTTTGGAGCAATCGCAGCAATAAAATGGCAGAAATTCTTGAAGATACAAATGGGAGAAACGATTTTCTACTCGCGCCATGTAGCCCCGAAACATTTAAGGTGATGTATGATGATTATGATGGCTACCACCCCAGTTGTTTTGAAAATTTATATACCAGCTTGGAAGAATTTGAAATTCAGCCAGACGATATTCCTACGGCTTTCAACATTTTTATGAACGTTCAATTTGATGAGAAGGGAAAAATTAGCGTTGAACCACCATTAAGTAAAGCGGGCGATTACGTATTATTTGAAGCTAAAATGGATCTCATTGTAGCTTTAACCGCTTGCTCTGCCGAAGACAGCAACAACGGTAGTTTTAAACCTATACATTACGAGATAGTGAAATAAAACCTCAAGTTTAAAAATAAAAAAAGCTGTCTGGAAGATGAGTTTTAAAACACAATTTACAGACAGCTTTCACCCATTAAAAAATGAGCACTAAAATATACCTACAACGTTTTAAGATACCGCTTTAAGCTTATTTATAGTAGATTTATTTAATTTTTCTTCAGCATATTCACGAGTTACCTCAAGTTTACTTTTACCGCTTTCGGGCATTTCAAACATCGCATCAGTAAGGATTGCTTCACATAAAGATCTCAATCCTCTTGCCCCCAATTTATACTCTACCGCTTTTTCCACAATATAATCTAAAGCATCATCGGTCATATCGAACTCAATATCGTCCATTTCGAACAACTTCTTATATTGTTTAATAATAGCGTTTTTTGGTTCGGTTAAAATAGATCGAAGCGTACTTTGATCCAGCGGGTTCATATAAGTTAAGGCTGGTAACCTTCCAATTATTTCAGGAATAAGTCCGAAATCTTTTAAATCCTTCGGAATAATATATTTAAGAAGGTTGGTTCTTTCTATACTATCATCACTCTTTGAAGCGCTAAAACCAACCGCCTGCATATTCAAACGCTTGCTGATATTTCGCTCAATACCGTCAAAGGCTCCGCCTGCAATGAAAAGGATATTTTCGGTATCTACCTCAACAAATTTCTGATCGGGGTGTTTACGCCCTCCTTTTGGAGGCACATTAACCGTAGTTCCTTCCAGTAATTTCAGCAAGGCCTGCTGAACTCCTTCCCCAGAGACATCTCTGGTAATAGAAGGATTATCGCTTTTACGGGCAATTTTATCTATTTCATCAATAAATACAATTCCGCGTTGTGCTTTTTCAACATTATAATCGGCTGCCTGAAGCAATCTTGTTAAAATACCTTCTACATCTTCCCCAACATATCCTGCTTCGGTAAGCACCGTAGCATCTACAATAGCCAAAGGCACATTAAGCATTTTTGCAATGGTTTTAGCAATAAGGGTTTTCCCTGTACCGGTTTCCCCAACCATGATAATGTTAGATTTTTGAATTTCAACATCATCACCGCTTGCCGGCTGCAAGAGTCTTTTGTAATGGTTATAAACCGCTACAGACATCACTTTTTTGGTTGCTTCCTGCCCAATTACATATTGATCTAAAAATTCTTTGATCACTTTGGGTTTACTCAACATCAAATCTGAGGACAATTCTTTCGCCTCACCCTGTTTGAGCTCTTCTAAAACAATGCCGTGAGCCTGCTCTATACATTTATCACATATATGCGCATCCAGCCCTGCTATAAGCAAATTAGTTTCAGGTTTTTTTCTACCGCAAAACGAACATTCTAATTCTTCTTTCGCCATTTCATCAAATTTCAATTCTCAGTATATAAAATAATCAACTGAAAATTAATTCTTATCCTTCTCTCGTTAAAATTTCATCTATCATACCGTAATCTTTGGCTTTATCGGCCTTCATCCAGTAATCGCGATCACTATCTTCTTCTATCTTCTCGTAAGTTTGTCCAGAATGTTTAGCGATAATATCGTATAACTCTTTTTTAAGGGTTAAAATTTCCCTTGCGGTGATTTCTATATCACTAGCCTGCCCCTGGGCACCACCAAGAGGTTGGTGAATCATCACCCTGGAATGTGGCAAACCGCTTCTTTTTCCTTTTTCACCTGCACAAAGTAATACAGCTCCCATTGAGGCTGCCATTCCTGTACAAATTGTAGCCACATCTGGTTTTATAAACTGCATAGTATCATAAATTCCCAAACCTGCATAAACACTTCCTCCGGGTGAGTTAATGTATATCTGGATATCTTTAGAAGCATCTGTGCTTTCTAAAAACAACATTTGCGCCTGGATAATATTTGCAACCTGGTCGTTAATTGCTGTTCCCATAAAGATAATTCTATCCATCATTAGCCTGGAAAAAACGTCCATAGCCACAGCGTTCATTTGTCGCTCTTCAATAATATTAGGAGTCATCCCTGTTGGAGTCATACTGCTCACTATTTTCTGGTAATAATTACTATTTATACCGTGATGCTTAGTGGCGTATTTTTCAAATTCTTTTCCGTAATCCATTAATCTTCTTTTTTTTAAGCTTTTTCTCTTAGCTGCCTTTTAAGTGAAAAGGCGTTAACCCGAATGGTTTAACGCCTTAAATATAAGTATAAATTTATAGAAAAAGCTTACTCGTAAATCTCTTTCACAAATTCATCATAAGTCACTTCTTTTTCTTCAAAAGACATTTTCTCTTTGTAGAAACCAAGCAATTTCTCATTCATTAATTGCTCTGACATTCTTTTTACTTCGTCCTGATTAGATAGGATTCTTGCCGCGATATCGTCAAGTTCCTTATCTTCAGGGTTCATTTGGCCAAACTGCGCCATCTGTTCTTTGATCTTTTCTTTCGCAAAAGCTTTAAGATCTTCAAACTCTACTGTAAGTTTATTTTCGTTTACAATTTTACCTTCAATTAACTGGTAACGCAAACCTTCTTCGCTCTTTTCATATTCTTCTTTGGCTTCATCTTCTGTCATTGGCTTTTCACCAACTGTTTGAATCCATTTTTGAAGAAATTCTTTAGGAAGTTCAAATTTTGTTTGCTCAATAAGCTGCTTGGTCACATCGTTCATTAACTGCTGATCGCTTTGCTGCTTAAATTGCTTTGCTGCATCTTCCTTGATCTTTTCTTTAAGCTCGTCTTCACTGGTTACTTTACCTTCTCCAAAAAGCTTATCGAATAATTCCTGATTAAGTTCAGCAAGTTCTCTATGACTTATTTCATTTACCGTAAACTCAACTTCAATATCAAGATCGTGAGCTTTATCGTGCTCTACATCCAGATGCTGAACAAGGTCATGATCATCTTCAAAAAGACTTTTGGTCTTTAAAGTAATCACATCTCCAATTTTAGCCCCAACAAATTTATTTAGATTTCGTTTGCCCTTGATTTTTTCTAATTCAACTGAAGTGTTCTTCTCAATTCCCTCTTCTTCATTTTTGAAAGTTCCGGCAACGATATCTCCTTCTTCGGCTTCATCTTTAGAAGTGATCTTCCCATATTGCTTACGCATAGACTCAATCTGGCTATTTACCATTTTCTCGTCTGCAACAATATTATAATGAGTTACCGGTTTTTCAAGTTCAAGCTTTACATCAAAATCTGGAGCCAAACCAAGTTCAAACTCAAAAGTATATTCTTCTTTATTCCAATCGAAATTCTCCTGTTCTTTAGGAATAGGATTTCCAAGAACATCCAGTTTTTCTTCGGTAAGGTATTTATTTAATGAATCCTGTAAAAGCTTATTTACCTCATCTACCAAAACGGCCTGACCGTATTGTTTTTTTACCATTCCCATAGGCACATGACCTTTTCTAAAGCCGGGAATATTGGCGTTTTTACGGTAATCTTTTAGGATCTTTTCAACTTTACCGGAATAGTCTTCTTTGGCGATATCTACTTTTACCACCGCATTCAATTCATCAATATTCTCTCTGGTAATATTCATCTTGACTTGTTATAAAAATTGGAGTGCAAAATTACACTTTTTTCCCAAGCCAACAAAGTTTCAAATTATTGAATTCCAGTATAGTTCCTAATCTTTTCCCAATAACGAAAAAAGCAAGGATTGAAACAAGGATAAAAGCAAGCTAAAAAGCAGCGCAATGAAAAAGCCACTAACCCCAAATCCTGAAACAAAAGCATCAGCTAATAAAATAATTATCGCATTGATAACCAGCAAAAATAAACCTAGCGTTAAAATAGTTACGGGTAAGGTGAAGATCACCAAAATAGGTTTCACCAGCAAGTTTAATATGGCAATAACCAGTGCTACAACAATGGCAGTTAAATATCCGCTTACTTCAACACCAGGTAAAAATTTAGCCAGGATCACCACAGCAAGTGCGGTAAGTAAAATTCTTAATATAAAATTCATAATATTTAGATTAGTTAGTTTCTGAAAAATACAAAAAAAGCGCCGGAATAGATCCGGCGCTTTATATTTATAAACTAAGTAGTGGTTTTTTATTGCACCTCGTTACTTGCAGTAACAGTGCTATAAGTACCAACATTTACTTTAGGCACACTAGCGCTATAAGTTGAGTTAATAGCATCAATGATTTCGTTGGCCATCACTGCATTTCCTCGGGGGGTTAAATGAATTCCATCAAGAGAAAAAGCTCCGCCTGTGGCGAAAGTGGAAGTTATAGTTCCTCCATCAAAAGAAATGCCGCCTTCGGCCAATTGTTTCAGCATTGCATTTGCATCTACTAATGCAAGACCATTTGCCTGAGCCAATCCAGAAATAACCTGGTTATATTTCTGAGTAGCGTTTCTAACCAAAGCCTGCTCAGCATTTGTCAATACATGCTGATCTCCTAATGGAACAGAAACTCCGTTCACCATATTAGGATTATCACCTACGGTAGTTCCCAGGAAACCGGCACTGGTTAAAGGAATAAGATCTGTTGGAGTTGCCTGTCTCAACTGACTTAACAAAGCAGCAGTTTGGGGATCAAGGTTAAAAGGCTCCCCCTGAATGGCCTGACCTATATTAGTAAGCGATTCATCTTGCAATGTCACATAATTTTGACCTTCAGCAAAGTTAATTTGTCTTGCCTGAGCTTCTTCTGCTGTAATAAAACCGGCTTGAACCAAACCTGGAAGAACTTGCGTATTATACGCTGAAAACTGCTGATTAAGCGCTCCTGCTGTTGCCGCGTCTAACGGAATAGCCTTAATAGGAACGGTAGTAAAAAAAGGAACCGATGCAACATCAGGAATATTTACAAGCACCCCTCCACTGGCGTTGGCAGCCAGACTTTGTACCATTTGACTGTATACGCTACCAAAAACATTAGAATCTGTGATATCACTATCACCGTAAGTAGTAGGATCGGTATTATTAGTTTGATCTACACCTGTCCCTCCAGAAGTAGCATAACCCAACACATCGTTATTTCCTATCCATAAAGAGAAAAAAGTTGGGTTTTGGGCAAGTGCATCTTGCATAACTGTGGCATCTGGCGAAGAGGCAAAACGAACAAAATACGGGTTAGCAGATTGCGTAGCCAGGTTTTGAATATTTCCGTAGCCAGAAAAACCTAGATGATAAGACTTAGCTCCCGGCACACCCATATTACTAAATGGCCCCTGCAATACATTTCCAACTTCGGTGGTTGGCTGCATTCCTGAATAAACCCGCGGAGAAGGATCACCATTTGCATCAACTGCCAATACCAATCGGTTTTGCGTAATTTGGTTTCCACCTAATAGGAGCCCACCGGCATTATCACTCATAAACGGAATGGTAAATTCCTCTACATCCTGAGTTTTTTCAAACTGCTGAGAAAGAATGTTTGGATACGCGTTTTCCTGCCCGGTAATATAAAGGGCATTGTCTGCATAACCGGCCGTAAGGGAATTACCCAGGGCTACATATCTTGAAAAGTCGGCTTCACCATTGGTATAAGCACCGGCTTCGTCTACCGGATTATCAAATTCTGGCTCACAGGAAACAATTCCCAAAGCCACCACTGCTATATATTTAAAATAATGTCTCATCTTCTAATTTTATAATTTATAGGTTACACCAAGTCCCGGAATAAAGGCTGAAGTCTTATAAGTTCCTTTAAATGGAACTCCGTCATAATTTGGAAAGTCTGCCGGATCTGGAGCGTAAGATTCGTCTACCTCTTCATATCTATTATAAAGGAAAGCAGCATCTATAGAAAATTTATCACTCACATTTACAGAAAGACCACCGGTGAATCCGTGTGCGTCGTTTCTTGGAGTTTCTGGCGCAAAATAACCAGACTGTACCGGAGACTCATCAAAGTAATATCCAACTCTCAAAGTAATAGTTTCATTAGCAAGATATTGTAAACCAAATCTATAGGTAGAGGAGTTTTTATAATTACGTGGATTTTCAGAATCTGGAATTTGCGGATTTGCAAAGTCCAGGTCTAAAGAATTATACACATCCCAATAAGTCATATTATAATCAAAAGCTAAAAGCCATTTATCTAGAAGTGCATAAGACACCCCTACCGTAAGCTCGGCTGGCATTGGTAAAGACGCATCAAATTCTGTATCCTGAAATGGCGCTAATGGAGAATTAGGAATATTCTCAAAAGTAGCATCTCCACCTTCGGCATCCACCATAATTTCACTTCGGTAATTAACACCAAAACGCAAATCTTCAGTCGCATTATACATGGCACTGGCAGACCATCCAAAAGCGCTAACCCCACTGGCGTCTACTGTTACATTAGCACGATTACCGTCTAAATCGGTTAATGTACGGTTAAGGTTACGGTTAAAGTTTACCGATCCATTTACATAGATTGGTCCTCCCCCAACACTTATTTTATCTGAAATCTTTACAGAAGCTAAAGCCTGGAAGTAAATAGCCTGAAGATCTATATTATTCACTAAATGAGATCCCGCCCAATCTGTTGGCCATTCTACACTACTTCCATAGGGAGTATAAGCCGCTAAACCTAAGGTTAACCAATCGTTTACACGATAAGAACCATAAGCATAAAAAGGAGTTCCCACCGCACTATCAGTTTCAGAACTAAGCCCGAATTCTGAATTTTGATATTTCACATTAGAAAATACAGCACTGGCGCCTGCAGCTACATTTATTTTGTTTTCAAGGTACACGAGTCCTGCCGGGTTAAAGAAAGCAAGTTCAGCATTGTTAACCACCGCCACTCCTGTGTGGCCCATAGCAAGCGATCTTTGCCCCTGAAGACTCACCCTATACCCACCAGCATAAGTTACCGCCGCCATTAGACCAAAAAGGCCAAGGAAAAGTAATTTTTTCATAATTGATTTGGATTTATTTCTATTCTAATAATTTATTGCTTTCAAATTTAGCATAAATTACATATTACTCAAGAAAATTGCAATATTTATTATGCGCACATAATAAATTGAGAAGGATTTTAAAGAAAATTAACCACAATGCTATAGAAATCGTTCATTTTCTCAGCATGCACCCAGTGACCTGCATTTGCAATTTCTTTAAATTCTGCCTTTGGAAATTGACTTTTTATATCGGCTTTGTCTTCTTCTTTAATATAATTTGAATTTCCACCTTTTACAAAAAGCGTAGCCTCCTTAAAAGTTTTATCTTGCGGAAGCGCCCTGCCAATTTCTTCAATATTATTTTTTAAAGTTTCTAAATTCACTTTAAGGCAATAAGTGCCCTCAGATTTGCGCTTTAAGTTTTTTAACAGAAAAAGTCGCACCGGTTTTTCTGAAATAAATTCTGAAAGTATTTTATCGGCATCCTGCCTTGATTCCAGATCGGTATCCTCCAGGGCCGTTAAGCCTTTCAAAATTTGCTGATGATGTGGTTCGTAATATTTTGGAGCAATATCCACTACGATAAGTTTTTTTACAAGATTAGGGTAATTTGCAGCGGCAAGCATTGCAGTTTTACCCCCCATGGAGTGCCCCATCAATATAATATTTGATAAAGAATGCTGCTCACAATATTCCTCAATATCTTTAGCCATTAATTCATAACTATGAGCATCTGTATGCGGACTTTTCCCATGATTACGCTGATCTATAAGATGAACCTGAAGATTCTCTTCTTCCGCAAGCTTATTACCAATGGTTTTCCAATTATCGCTCATCCCCAAAAAACCGTGGAGAATTAAAAGCGGCGCACCCTCTCCTATTATTATAGAATTTAATTTCATGTTTATTCTTATTTCGAAAAATGAATTATTTCAACAGCTCAAGATATTTATTGATTGTAGATTCCAATCCCATATATAGAGCTTCAGCGATTAGTGCATGTCCAATAGAAACCTCATCCAGATGAGGAACATTGTCATTAAAAAATTTAATATTTTCCAAAGAAAGATCATGACCGGCATTAATCCCTAAACCTAATTTATGCGCTAATTCTGCACATTGCTGGTAAGGCTTTACAGCAGATTTATCACCTTTGGCAAAATTTACTGCAAAATCTTCGGTATATAATTCAATACGATCTGTTCCTGTTTCTGCAGCACCTTCAATCATTTTCTCATCTGGATCTACAAAAATTGAAGTCCTAATTCCGTTATTCTTGAATTCCTGAATTACTTCCTGTAGAAATTCTTTGTTTTTAATAGTATCCCAACCCGCGTTTGAGGTAATAGCGTCTTCAGCATCTGGCACTAAAGTAACCTGGGTCGGTTTAGCTTGCATTACGAGATTAATAAATTTAGCCACCGGATTTCCTTCAATATTAAATTCGGTTTTCACTATAGGTGAGAGATCCCTAACATCCTGATAAGTTATATGCCGTTCATCTGGCCTGGGGTGTACGGTAATACCCTGCCCTCCAAAAGATTCTATATTTTTAGCTGCTTCAACCACATTGGGAATACTGCCTCCGCGAGCATTTCTTAAAGTGGCAATTTTATTGATGTTTATACTTAATTTCGTCATTTTATAAGCTTTTGTTTAACAAAAATACAAACTTGGAAATGCCCTAATGAATTTTATTTTAATTAATTTGCATAAAAAGGAAACGACATCATGAAGATGGATGATTTTATAATAAACGATGTCTCCATAAGGCATTTTTCTGATAAAATTGGGGAGGTCCAGGACTTGTTCAACCAGCTAACCTATTCGCATTTACCGGTAGAAAACAATGGTATTTATATGGGTTGCATTTCAGAAAATGATATTCGTTGCTTTGAAGCCGAAAAATCTCTGGAAGATTACCAATATGCTCTAGAAGGTTTTTTTGTTAGAAACACTGATTTCTGGTTGGATATTTTAGAACGCTTTGCAAAAAACAACACTAATATTTTACCGGTTTTAGATGAAGAAAGCCATTATTTAGGCTATGTTGAATTAAACGAAATTATTACATTATTCAATGAAACTCCATTCTTGAGCGAAGCAGGAAATATTCTGGTAATTCAAAAAGGAAGTAAAGATTATTCTTTTAGTGAAATTGTACAGATTATAGAATCTAACAGCGCCAATATCCTGGGCTCGTTTATATCAAAAATTGAAAATGATGTGGTTCAAATCACCGTAAAATTAAGTCCTTCGGGAATAAATGAAATTATCCAGTCTTTCCGCAGATATGGTTATAAAATAATTTCAGAACACCGGGAAGACAATTTCAACAAAAACCTTAGGGACCGCTCTAAGTATCTAGACAAATATATGAATATATGAAAGTAGGCATCTACGGTCAGTTTTACCATACTAATGCCGGAACTTATATAGCAGAGCTTCTGGAATTACTAAAACGTAAAAACATCAATGTAATCATTGAGAAAGATTTTCTGGAACTTATACATTTAAATAAAACCATTGACGAAGATTATTCTCATTTCAGCACGTTTGAGGAACTGGATAACAGCTTTGATTTATTCTTCTGCATTGGCGGAGATGGTACTATTTTAAAATCTATTAATTACATCAGGAATTTAGACATTCCCATAGTAGGCATCAACACAGGGAGATTAGGTTTTTTGGCAACCATGCAAAAAGAGGAGATTAAAAATAGCTTAGAGACCATATTGCAAAAAAATTATAGCATTTCCTCACGTACCGTATTAAATATTAGTACTAATCCTTCCAGCCACGATCCCGTTTTTAAAAATATATCTTTAAATGAAATAGCCGTAAGCCGAAAAAACACTACCTCCATGATCACGGTTGATACATGGCTAAACGACCAGTATTTAAATTCTTACTGGGCCGATGGCTTAATTGTGTCTACCCCAACAGGATCTACAGGTTATTCTCTTAGTTGCGGCGGCCCGGTAATTACACCAGATGCGGGCTCTATTATTATCACTCCTATTGCGCCGCATAATTTAAATGCGCGTCCCCTGGTTGTAAAAGACGACACAAAAATAACCCTTCGGGTATCTGGCCGGGAAGAATCCCATTTGGTTTCTATGGATTCTAGAATTGCCACTCTAGAAAATGATACTGAAATTATTATAGAAAAAGCACCCTACACAATAAACCTTGTTGAACTTAAAGGCGATAGTTTTCTCCAAACGCTGCGAAAAAAGCTTATGTGGGGAGAAGATAAGCGCAATTAAGCAATAAATGATTTTAAAAACTGTTTAAGAACATGTACAAATTTGCTCAAATTATTGTAGAGCAAACATTATTGTTATATTTGCAAACTTTTGAAAACCTATGAGGTACCTATTAGTTGTAGTAATATTGCTTATTTTTACTCCAAAGACACATTCACAAACATTTGAGGTAGGACCATATATTGGTGGCGCCAATTACATTGGTGACGTAGGTCGAACCAGTTTTGTCCTGCCTAATAGCCTTGTTGGAGGTGCACTTCTTAAATGGAATCGCAGTCCACGCCACGCTTTTAGATTTTCTCTTTTATACGCTGAAATAAATGCAGACGATGCAGATTCTAACGATCCTAGAAGGGCTAATAGAGGCTACTCCTTCAACAATACCATTGCAGAGGCTTCCCTGGGTATAGAGTACAATTTCTGGAGTTTTGATCTTCACGAAGGCCACCCGCAAAGCACACCTTATCTTTATACGGGAATCACATATTTTAGGGCAGATCATTTATTATTGGATTCCAATTTCCCAAATGGCCAACTGGAAAATCAGGGTGCCAACTGGGATTTTGCAATACCGGTGGTTTTTGGTTATAAAGAAAGTATTACGCGCCATATTGTAGGGGCTTTAGAAGTAGGAGTTCGTTATACATTTACCGACAATCTAGATGGAAGCTGGCCTGAAGAAATTTTTGGAAATAGAATGCCAAACAGAGAATTTGGAAATAGAAATACCAATGATTGGTATGTATTTACAGGTGTGAATTTCACCTTTTCATGGGGCAGAGAACCTTGCTATAGCCGATTTTAATATGAATTACAAAGAGAACATAGATATTAAAAAATTACCGAGACATATTGCCATAATTATGGATGGTAATGGGCGATGGGCTAGACAAAAGGGCTTTTTAAGAGCTGCCGGGCACGAAGAAGGCACAGCCGCTGTTAGAGATGTGGTAGAAGCTTCAGCAGAAATTGGTATTGAATATTTAACACTATATGCCTTTTCAACGGAAAACTGGAAACGGCCAAAACTAGAAGTAGACACCTTAATGCGCCTATTGGTTTCCTCTTTAAAAAAGGAAATTAAAACTCTTGAGAAAAATAATATTCGGCTAAACGCAATAGGTAATTTAAAAACACTCCCAAAGAAAGTTTATAGAGAACTTCACGAGGTTATGGAAAAAACTAAAACCAACACTCGCATGGTTCTAAACCTTGCCCTTAGTTATGGTTCTCGAGAAGAATTAACCTCTGCAATACGTGAAATTAGCCTGAAAGTTAAAAATAATGAAATAACCGCCGATGCTATTGATGAATCGGTTATAAATCAGCATCTTTACACCCGAAATTTTCCGGAAATAGATTTATTGATCAGAACTAGCGGAGAACAACGCATTAGCAACTTCCTGTTATGGCAAATTGCTTATGCAGAATTATATTTTACAAAAATATTATGGCCAGATTTTAGAAAAGAAAATCTTTTTGAAGCCATTTACAATTATCAAAATAGAGAAAGACGATTTGGAAAAACCAGTGAGCAACTCAGTTAGCGCATTCATGACGAAGAAAATATTTAGCCTTCTGGCCGTAGCATGTAGTTTAATTTTTAGCATTTCTTCACAAGCTCAAGGCTTACCATTAGCAGATGGTAAAAAATATATAATTGGAGATATTAAAGTTACAGGGACTGTTAGTTTTAACGAGCAAACCGTGATTGCATATACCGGCTTAAAAAAGGGAGAAGAAATATATATTCCCGGCGACAAAATTAGCAGCGTGATCAATAAACTATGGGATATTGATCAATTTAGCGATATCAATTTCTATATTACTAATGTAAGTGATGGTAATGTTGCCGATTTGGAAATTGAAATCCAGGAAGTTCCAAAACTAAAGGAAGTTAAAGTTACCGGCCTTAAAAAGCGGGAACAGGAAGAAATTATTAAGGAGAACAAACTGAGAACCGGCGCTAAGGTATCAGAGAACCTTATTACCACAACTAAAAACTATATTGAAAGTAAATATCGTAAAGAAGGATATTTTAATGCTAACGCAAAAATTAGCACCAGCGAGGTAATTGATACTACGGCGAACACCAACCTGGTAAATATGCTTATAGACATAGATCAGGGAGATAGAGTTAAAATTGCTGAAATCAACTTTAGTGGTAACGAAACATTTTCTGATGCCAAGCTTAGAAGATCTATGAAAAACACGAAGCAGAAAAATATTATTCGCTTCTGGAAAAGATCTAAATTTGTACGGGCAGATTATCAGGAAGACAAAGAAAGCCTTATAGATGACTATAAGGAAAGCGGTTACCGTGATGCAAGAATCGTAACAGATTCCCTTGTTGAAATTGATGACGAAACCATTGCTTTAAACCTTAAAGTTGAAGAAGGAGACCAATATTATATAGGAAATATTGATTTTCTTGGAAATTCGGTTTACACAGATGCACAATTAGCACGTGCTTTGGGAATAAAAAAAGGTGATGTTTACAATGGCGTTCTTTTAGACAAAAGAATTGCCGATGAAACCAAACCAGATGGAGAAGATCTTTCTAACCTTTATAAAAATAACGGTTATTTATTTTCTAACATCAATCTTGTAGAAACCAATGTCTATAACGATACCATAGATTTTGAAATAAGAATTGTTGAAGGAAAAGAAGCTTATTTCAACAACATTAAAGTAACCGGAAACGACAAAACAAAAGACCACGTAATTTACCGTGAGCTAAGAACCAAACCCGGGCAAAAATACAGTCAGCAAGATGTGGTAAACACAGTAAGGGAACTTGGGCAACTTGGTTTTTTTGATGCAGAACAATTAGAGCCAAAATTTGTAGATCCAGATCCTCAATCGGGTACTTTAGATCTTGAATACTCTGTGGTAGAAGCAGGTGCCAGCCAAATAGAATTGCAAGGTGGTTATGGTGGCGGAGGCTTTATTGGAACTCTAGGGCTTTCTTTCAACAACTTCTCCTTGTCTGGAATTTTCAACAAAGAAGCTTACAAACCGGTACCTATGGGAGATGGGCAAACACTTTCCCTTAGAGCACAGGCCAGTACTTTTTACCAAACTTACAGCCTTTCATTTATGGAGCCCTGGCTAGGAGGTAAAAAGCCGGTAAGCCTTCAAACTTCTTTTTCTTACACAAGGCAGTTCTTATTTGATTATATAAATAGAGAAGCTGATAGAAGTAGAAGTTTTGATATTCTTGGGGTAAATGTTGGTTTAGCAAAACGTTTAACAGTGCCAGATCCTTACATCACAGTATCTCACTCTTTAGGTTTTCAACGCTACAATCTAAATAACTATAATACAGGCTTATTTACTTTTGGTGACGGGCATTCTAATAACTTCACCTACACTTTCGGACTTACAAGGGATAACACTTACGTAAATCCTATTTTCCCAATGGGAGGTTCTAAATTTAAGCTTACTGCTAAATTCACACCTCCATTCTCTCTTTGGAATGGGGTTGATTATGCCAATTTAGCCGAAAAAAGAGAGTATCAATTAGAAGATGAAAATGGCAATCTTATTAACCAGCAAGGCGACAGGGTAACTCCAGAAAATGCTGTTGGTGATCAACGCAAAATAGACCAAAAGAAATTTAACTGGTTAGAATTCTATAAGGTTAAATTTAGCGGAGAATGGTATACTCAAATTTACGACAAGCTTGTTTTAAAAACCAATGCCGAATACGGTTTCCTTGGAGCTTATAACAGCGAACGTGGCGTACCTCCTTTTGAAAGATTCTTTCTTGGTGGTGATGGTCTTGGAGCATTTAGTTTAGATGGTAGAGAGACTATCCAGTTAAGAGGGTATCCAAACCAATCTGTAGTTCCTTTAGATCGCCCAGCAGGAGTTAACGATGATGGGGCCACCATTTATAACAAATATTCTTTAGAGCTTAGATATCCTATAACCCTAAAACCTTCGGCATCTATTTACGCACTTACCTTTTTAGAAGCTGGTGCTTCTTATGATAACTTCAGGGATTTTAATCCTTTCCAACTTAATAGATCTGCAGGGGCAGGATTAAGAATCTTTATGCCGGCCTTTGGACTACTGGGAATAGATTTTGGATATGGTTTCGACTCTATAGGAGGACAACCTGGAGCTAATGGATGGGAAACTCATTTCATAATTGGACAACAATTTTAATTTGGCACGATATTTTCTATATTCGATTTAAGTATGCTTAAAAGAACATCTTTATTCACACTATTTATTTTGATTGGGCTTGGAGCTAACGCTCAAAAGCCAATAAATATAGGCTTTGTGGACATGGAGTATATACTTGAAAATGTTCCGGAATATCAGCAAGCTTCAACTCAATTAGATCAAAGAGTTAAAGAATGGCAAAATGAAATTGAGCAAAAACGAAACGAAATTGCTGAAATGAAAACCAACTTACAAAATGAGCGAGCGCTACTTACTCCTGAATTAATTGAAGAACGGGAAGAAGAGATCGCTTATCAGCAAGAGCAGGCAACTAATTACGAGCAGAAACGTTTTGGCCCAAAAGGTGATTATATGATTCAAAAGAGGCAATTAATAAAGCCTATTCAAGATCAGGTTTTCACAGCGGTACAGGAAATAGCTGAAACCAGGGATTTCGATTTTATATTTGATAGAAATGCTGAATCAGGAATGCTTTTTGCTAAAAACCGTTTTGACTTAAGCGAGCAGGTTTTAAGAAGTATCAATAGGGCTTCTAACCGAAGACAAATTGAGACCAAACAAGAAGAACTGGAACTGGAAAGAGCTGAGGCGCGCACAGCAGAAGAAGATAAAGAATTAAGTGAACGCGAAAAAGCAATTCAAGATAGAAAGAACGAACGAGAGGCTTTAATAGAAGAAAGAAGAAGAAAACAGGATTCTATTAAAGAAGCAAGACAAAAAGAATTTGAACAACGCAGAGAAAGAATTTTGAAAGAAAGACAACAAAAAAGAGATTCAATTGAAGCGGCCCGAAAAAGAAAAGACACAATAAACTAAATAATTTTAAACCTTAATACTTAAACAATTAATATCAATTAAAATGAAACAATTCAGAACACTTTTTATAGCCCTTGCATTAACCATAGGAGCTACTGCATTTGTTAACGCACAGAGCAAAGTTGCCCACATTGCAACTCAGGAACTAGTAGAAACTATGCCTGCTTATAAAGATGCCATGTCCCAGCTGCAAAAGCTAGAAAAAACTTATGATGCAGAGATTAAAGATATGCTTACCGAAGCTCAAAACACTATGCAACGTTACCAATCTGAAGCTGAAACAGTAACAGAAGAAGAAAATGCAAAAAGAGCAAGTGAACTTCAAGCAACTGAAAGAAGAATCCAGGAGCACAGCCAGAGAGCAAGACAGGAACTTCAAAAGAAAGAAAACGATCTTATTAGACCGGTAATTGAAAAAGCCCGTGAAGCTATCCAAAAAGTAGCCAGAGAACAAGGTTTTGACTATGTACTTGATTCTACTACGGGAACAGGAGTAATTCTTGCCGATGGTAAAAACCTTATGGCAGATGTAAAAGCCGAATTGGGAATGTAATTTTCACCCAAAACATAAATAAAGATTAAAAACTGCGTCCCTTATAGGCGCAGTTTTTATTTTTGTACCAATGAGCAATTCACAACCTATAGGCATATTTGACTCCGGTGTTGGAGGAACTTCTATTTGGAGGGAAGTTCACGAATTACTCCCTTTTGAAAAAACTATCTATCTAGCCGATAGTAAAAACGCGCCCTACGGAGAAAAACCAATAGAAAAAATTAAAAATCTTAGTCGGAAAAACACTGAAAAGCTCCTGGATATGGGCGCTAAGATCATTGTTGTTGCCTGCAATACCGCCACTACCAATGCTATTAAAGACTTAAGGACTGAGTATTCCATTCCTTTTATAGGCATTGAACCGGCAATTAAACCGGCTGCTTTAAAATCTAAATCAAAAACCATAGGCATACTTGCCACCCGCGGAACCTTAACCAGCACGCTTTTCTCCCAAACTTCAGATTTTTATGCAAGAAATATTAATGTGGTAGAAATTGAAGGTCGCGGCCTGGTAGAACTTATTGAAGCAGGTGAACTGGATTCCCCTCAAATGAAAAGCCTTTTACTTAAATTACTGGAACCATTCTTTGTAAATAAAATAGATTACCTGGTGCTGGGTTGTAGCCACTATCCTTATCTTATTCCTATACTCAAAGAATTACTTCCAAAGGAAGTAGTAATTATAGATTCTGGAGAGGCTGTAGCAAGGCAAACAAAATCCATTCTTGAAACCAATAATTTATTGCTGAAGGAAGAACCAATGCAAAGACCTATTCCAGAATTTTTCAGCAACACCAATCTAAAGGTGTTGGAAAATTTAACTGAAGCCGCAAAATATAGTTATAAAGTCAGCTATCTGGATTTCTAATTAACTGCCGGGACATTTCTATCCCATCGCCATCTACTTTTTCCAAAATTGTATCCTATAGTGATTTGATGAAAGCCATTATTGCTTAATACTACCGAGTTGAACTGATAGCTAAAAGTATAACCAAATATAAAATTATTGTAATCTAAACCTACAAATGGAGTAATGTACTGCAACTTTTGACTTTCAATTGCATTACCCTCAGCAGTGTACTCGGCTCCTTCAAAACTATTTCTGTATGAAAGTCCGCCCCATAATTGACCAAAATCTACATTGTGATAAATTTTCAAATTTAAGTCAATATTCATTTCATTAGTAGCTTCACGTAGTTGAAATAAGGTAGACGGCTCGTAACTCCAGTCTTTATTATAATCGAATACATAACCTGTAGAAAATAAATACTTGCGTTGATTGCTGGGAACAGCAGCAGAATAAAAAAGCTCCCGATTTACCGAGATCAAATTTTTTGCAGCTAAATGTGCATAAAAATCAAGGTAGTAATAGGACATACCCAAATCCATATTCGCAAAAATATCGGATATATTATTTCCGCTGACAATGGGATCATACACTGTAAAACCGCTTTGATCTAATCTATGCTGAATAATACCGGCACTAATTCCAAAGGACAATTTATTCAGGGCTAATTCACTTCTGGAGAAAAGCAAGTGATAGGCAAATGTTCCGTAAGCCCCAATTTTAGAGAAATTTCCATTCTGGTCATTAAAAACAATTCCACCAATACCAATTTTGTCTCCAACCCTACCATTTACAGCCAGTGTTTGTAAGCTGGGAGCATTATCAACGTCAAACCATTGCTGCCTGGCAGTAAGCCTTATTTGATTTCTCATAGTCGCACCGGCCATAGAAGGATGAATAAGAAAAAGATTATCGGTTAAATAATCTGAATAAACAGGTATTACTTCCTGGGCTTTCGCTGGGGAGCACAGTAAAAAAACAAATAATATTACAAAACTATTTTTGGCAACTATTGAAAGTTCATTTGTTTTAAAACACCTGATAAATAAAGATTTAATACCCATAAGAAAAGTAAAGATATAGATTAACTAAGTTTTCTTTAGTACTTTCGCAAAAAAATAAATATGAGCAATTTCACCATAAATATACAAGGCACCAACAAGCCGGGAATCATTAAATTTGAGACCAATAAATTTTTAACCCGGCACGAAAACTTTGAATTTAATAATATAGATGAAGCAGCTAAATCTCCATTAGCACAACAATTGTTTTATCTTCCTTTTGTAAAAACTGTATACATCGCCCAAAATTTCATCGCGATAGAAAAGTATGATATCGTAGATTGGAATGATGTGCAGGAAGAAGTTGCCTCCCAAATAGAAGATTTTCTAAATAAAGATGGCGTAGTAATTAAGGAAGATGCAGACCAAACAAAAAATGTTCCCGTTACGGTTTATGCTGAAAGTACTCCAAACCCTGGAGTAATGAAGTTTGTAGCAAATAAGAAGCTGGTTTTAAAAACTGCTGAGTTTAAAAATATTGATGAAGCAAAAGACGCACCACTTGCACAACAACTTTTTCATTTCCCTTTTGTAAAAGCTGTTTTTATAGATTCTAATTACGTTTCTATCCATAAATATGATGTAGCTGAATGGGAAGAAATAACATTAGAGTTAAGAGAATTTATCACCAACTACCTACAGGATGGGAAAGAGGTTTTAAAAGCTGAAGCGTCAGTACCTCAACAAACAGAAGCGTCAACCCACCCTGCTAATCCAGAGGTTAGCCAGGAGATTAAAGACCTTGATGATACTTCAAAACAAGTAATCGCAATTTTAGATGAGTATATTAAGCCTGCAGTTGCAAGTGATGGTGGAAATATTCTTTTTGACTCCTATAATCCTGAGAGTAAAACGGTAAAAGTTATACTTCAGGGAGCTTGTAGCGGCTGCCCTTCTTCAACAATGACACTTAAAAGCGGAATTGAAACAATGCTTAGGGATATGCTTCGCGGAAAAGTAGATTACGTAGAGGCAGTAAACGGGTAATTTCTGGAACTGTTAAAGCGTAGATTTTGCTTCAACATAGAATTCCCGAAATAACTGAATTAAATTAAGTGTAGACGATATAAGGTCTTTAGACTCCAGTAAAAGCCCAAAGTAAAGTTTGGTGTTTTTAGGACTGCTTTCTGAAGACCTTATTCGTTTAATTTGTTTCTCTATTAATTCAGAAATCGTGTCGAGCAATTCTTGTTTTTCAGCAAGAATATCATCTAAACGCTCAAAATCATGCTCATCAAACGTATATTTTATTTCGGTAAATAGCTGCTCCAGCTTTTTATCTATCTTTTTTAAATCCCGTATCTGATTAAATTTCAGGTTTTTGTGATTGTTATTCACGTGCTCAAAAGAATTCCGGGTGATGTAACGGGTAGAGTTCACCATTTCCTGCAAGTAATTCAATAGATGAATATAAAACCGACTCGCTTCCACTGAATCTTCATCTAATGATCTAATAAAATAATAGACATTTCCCTTTAGGTCATCTACTTCAGTTTCCAACTCGCCTACTTTCTTATTATTCTTTTTTAGCTTACCAAGGTCATGATATCCAAGGTTATCTATAGTTTTGGTATATCGCTTTTGAATTCCAGAAATCACCTGGGAGATATTTACCGAACTTTCTGAAGTAATTTCATTAATGGTAATAATATCTGTGCGTTTGTACCTTTTTTGTTGCTTGTTGGCCTTTGTCTTTTTTGCATGTGCCACGGTATTTTTAATAACAAAAGCAGCAGTTATACCAACCAAAATCGCAATAGCTATGATTCCGCCAAAATAAATTATTACAGCGAAAAGCGCTGCTCCTAAAAAAGCTACCACAGCAGTAATAAACCAGCCTCCAATAACATTAAGAACTCCAGCAACCCGGTAGACCGCACTTTCTTGATTCCAGGCCCTATCTGCCAAAGAAGTTCCCATGGCCACCATAAAAGTCACGTAGGTAGTAGAAAGCGGAAGTTGCAAGTTGGTCCCCATAGAAATTAAAATACTGGCTACCACCAAATTCACAGAAGCCCGAACCAAATCGAATGCCGGGGGTGCAATTCCCCTTCCTGTTGTTTTAGTTTTAGGAGTTTCAAACTGCGTATCAATTCTTTTTCTAATTTTATCAGGAATTACGTCTGATACTGCACTTCCAAACATCATAGAGTATCTAACTATAGTTCGGGACAAGTAATTGGCATCAAAACGCTCTGAACCTTCATTTTGCCTGGACAATTTTACCCCGGTATCTACAACGGCTTTAGCTTTTCCAGAAAACCAAATAGTGAGCACCATCACTCCTCCGGCAAAAATCAATATAATTTCAGGAGTAGGAACACTACCCGCAAGATCACTCATTAACAATTCTGAAGCTGGTACTCCAGAAGCACTCCATATCTCATAAGATTGCCAGGCCGCAATAGGGACTCCAATAAAATTAACAAGATCATTTCCTGCAAAAGCCAGGGCCAGGGCAAAAGTCCCAACAATAACTATTAGTTTAAGAATGTTCACCTTAAAGAAACTCGTAAGTATCTTAGAGAGAATTGTAAAACCTATCAAACTAAAAATTATAATTTGTATACGATTATTATTCACATCTTCTACAAAATGCTCTGATACAAAAGTTAAACTGTTTAATCCTTTAATAAGGATAAAATAAAAGATGGCCGCAAGGGAAACTCCGCCAAAAACAGCTCCTGTATATTTTAGCCTTTTTTCATATTTAAAAGAAAGCACTAAGCGTGAAAAATATTGAACCAGTGCACCTGCTACGAAGGCTATAATTATAGCCAGCAAAATCCCAAAAATAACTTCAGAAGCTTTTTCTACATTTATAAAGTCTACCAAATTAGAAATATCCCTGGTTGTAGTGAAGATTTTTAAAAGGGCAATACTAACGGCTGCACCAAGCAATTCAAACATAATTGATACCGTAGTAGAGGTTGGCAAGCCCAGTGAATTAAAGAAATCCAGCAGTAATACATCGGTAAGCATTACGGCCATAAAGATGACCATGATCTCTTCAAAATAGAATTCCTGCGGAAGAAAAATCCCTTTTCGGGCTACCTCCATCAATCCGCTGGAAAATATCGCTCCTACTGCTACACCAAGACTTGCAATTATTAGAATAGAGCGAAGAGAAACAGCTTTGGAACCCACTGCAGAATTCAGGAAATTAATAGCATCATTACTCACCCCAACCACTAAATCTGTAATGGCCAGAATAAATAAGAGTCCAAGAATTATTAAGTATACATCCTGCATGTGAACAAAATCATTTCAACCTGCAAAATTCAACGATTTTTTCCTATTATTATCCTTTTGTAGGTTATTAAAACTTTAATTAAATCTTAGCTCCTTAACATAAAGATTTTTTGGCTTCTTCAATACTTCAACCATATAGGATAGAGTAATTTAAACGAGCGTGATTTTCACTCCATAAACTTTTATTTAAAAACCCGTTGGTTTTGCTTCGAATGAGTTTACTTAAAAAACAGCTCAAACCGGGCAACTAGTAAAAAACTTCGGAGCAAGCTCACGAAGCATTGTTATTGGAAAATATAATCTGATTTCTAGGCAAGCCTCGGAACATTTAATCTCGATTATCGAGTAAAATCCCCCACTTTTAAAAATGCACCTACCCTCCACTAAATTTTGGGTATTTTTAAAAGAACTGATTTATAACATTTTAAAACCAAATATTATGTCTATTGTAAAAGTCATTGAGATTTTGGCAAATTCAACCGAAAGTTGGGAAGACGCCACAAAGAAAGCGGTAAAGCACGCATCCAAAACCGTAAAAAATATAAAATCTGTTTATGTTAAAGAACAAAGTGCACTTGTAAATGGAGAAAACATTACCGAATTTAGGGTTAATGTAAAAATCTCTTTTGAAGTCAGTTAATTTTTCCTTAGAATATTGACAACGCTCTCCGGGATTCCAGGGAGCGTTTTTCATTTAAAAAAACAAGCATGCCAAAACCAAATTTTACCAATAACCTAATTAACGAAACCAGCCCCTACCTATTACAACACGCGCACAATCCTGTAAATTGGGAGGCCTGGAATACTAAAAGCCTGGAAAAGGCACGCAAGGAAGATAAACTCTTACTTATAAGCGTGGGCTATTCGGCTTGCCACTGGTGTCATGTTATGGAGCACGAAAGCTTTGAGGATGAAGCCGTAGCCAAAATTATGAACCAGCATTTTATAAATATAAAAGTTGACCGGGAAGAACGCCCTGATGTTGACCAGGTTTATATGAATGCTATTCAGATAATGACCGGTGCAGGTGGCTGGCCTATGAATATTGTAGCCTTACCAGACGGACGGCCGGTTTGGGGTGGCACCTATTTTAGAAAGGAACAATGGAAAGATGCTTTAAAACAACTCTCTGGGCTATATCAAACCAAGCCAGATGAAATGAAAGCTTATGCTGCTAAACTTGAAGCTGGATTACAGCAATTGCAACTCATTGAAACTCCCAAAGAAGAAACTCCCTTTACCAATGATTTCATAAATGAAATGCTTGAAAAATGGAAAAAAACATTTGACGCTAAAAATGGCGGTTCGCGGGGAGCGCCAAAATTTATGCTTCCGGTAAACCAATCTTTCTTATTTAGATATGCTGTTCAGAAAGATGACAAAGATATCTTTGAACATAGCCTGAACAGTCTAAACAAAATCTCATACGGTGGAGTTTTTGACCATATTGGCGGCGGATTTTCAAGATACTCGGTAGATGAGCGCTGGCACGTACCACATTTCGAGAAAATGCTCTATGACAATGGGCAATTGGTTAGTCTTTACAGCAAGGCTTTTGCTTTTACGAAAGATAATTGGTACAAAGAAGTAGTTTATAAAACCCTGGATTTTGTAAAAGAGGAACTTACCGATGGTACCGGAGCGTTTTATTCCGCTTTAGATGCAGATAGTGAAGATAAAACCGGGAATAAAAGCGAAGGCGCCTATTACGTCTGGGAAAAAGACCACTTACAAGATTTACTAACCGAAGATTTTTCAATTTTCGAAGCATATTATAACATTAATTCCTTCGGAAAATGGGAAGATAATTATGTGCTTATTCGATCTAAAAGTGATGAAGCTATTGCTGAAGCATTCAATCTTAGTTTACCTGAATTAAAAGAAAAGAAAAAACACTGGACAAAAATTCTAAAACAAGAGCGGGATAAAAGAACAAAACCGGGACTGGATGATAAAAGTTTAACTTCCTGGAATGCACTTATGCTAAATGGGTACGTAGATGCCTATAAAGCTTTTGGAGAATCAGAGTTCCTGGAAAACGCATTAAAAAACGCAGCGTTTCTTCAAGAGTATCAGTTTAAAAAAGATTTTAGACTTTGGCATAATTTTAAAAACGGGGAAAGTTCAATAAATGCTTACCTGGAAGATTATGTTCTTTGCACCGAAGCTTTTCTAAATTTATATGAAGCTACTTTTGAAGAAAAATGGCTGGAAATTGCAGAACAATTAATATTGGTTTGCCTGGAAGACTTCCAGGATAAAAAAACGGGATTGTTCTATTTCACTTCTTCTAAAGATGAAGCTTTAATTACGAGGAATTACGAGTTAAACGATAATGTACTGCCGGCATCAAATTCGGTTATGGCTAAAAATCTATTTAAAGTTTCTAAAATCACAGGGAATCAGGAATATTATGATTTAGCAAAAAAAATGCTCAAAACAGTCCAGCCCCAAATAAAAACCTATCCGCAGTCTTATGCTAACTGGCTGGACTTGATGCTTAACTTCACTGAAGCTTTTTATGAAGTTGCGATCACAGGTAAAAATGCTATTTCCATAAAGAAAGAATTAGAACAGGAATTCTTTCCACACACCATTTTTGCGGGGAGTGTAGAGCCATCAGAAATATCAATTTTAAAGAACAGGTTTAAAAGCGATAAAGATCTAATTTATATCTGTAGTGGTGGAAAATGCGATCTTCCCTCAAATTCTGTCGAAAATTCTATTGATAAAATAAAACATTTTTAACAAAAATTAAACAGGAAAATTTCTTTTAAATAAAAAATTTATAGTCAATTTGTTTTTCAAAAAATTGAAATTATGGATAAACTAAACGATTGGGGCGATATCGCAAAAGAATACGCAGAAAAATTTATTGATTACCTACCTACTTTAATTGGTGCACTGGCACTTCTAATAATTGGGCTTTGGGTAATTGGTTTAATTGTAAAATATGTAGAAAAACTATTCAAAAAGAAAGACTACGATAAAACCTTAGAAATTTTCACTTTAAACGCTCTAAAGTGGGGACTTAAAATAATATTGTTTGTTCTTTTTATCACACAACTTGGTGTACAAAGCGCTTCACTGGTAGCCGCAATTGGTGCTGCAGGTTTAGCTATTGGTCTTGCTATGCAAGGATCACTCTCTAATTTGGCCGGTGGTGTTATCCTAATTATATTAAAACCTTTTAAAGTCGGAGATTGGATAGAAGTTCAAGGAGTTTCGGGTAGTGTGGTTGAGATTTCCTTATTTTATACCAAATTAGACACCTTCGGAAATCAGCGTGCAGTCATTCCAAATGGTGAGTTGAGTAATGACAATATTATCAATTACAGCTTTAACGGAACCAGAAAAGAAAACCTAAGCTTTGGGATTTCTTATGATGACGATTTGAAAAAGGCTAAAGAAGTACTTAGAAACCTGGTAGAAGAACAGGAAGATGTTCTTAAAGACCCTGCACCGCAAATTATTGTTTCTGAACTTGGAGCCGATTCTGTTAACTTTTCAGTGAGATATTTTGCTGAAAACAGTAAATTCTGGGATCTACACTGGTATATGATTGAAGAAGGAAAAATAAGACTGGAAGAAGCCGGTATGACAATTCCTTATCCTCAACGTGATGTTTATCTTTATGATCAAACAAAAATGAATGGTACGATTGAAAAGAGATCGAAAACCAACGGTGCTAACTCCGCCGATTAACCGGCAATAAAATCTTTTAAATAATAAGGTTCAAAATAAGCGACATCTTCGGTGTCGCTTATTTTGTATTTGGCTTCTGCTAAATTGCACATTTCTCTTGCAGACGGTAATTTATCTAAAATAAATTCAGCCCTGGGATGTGCACAAATAGCTCTAAATTTTTCCACACCATTTCCTACAAATACTGTTTTATCTTTTTCAAGATAATCGGTGAAAGAATTTTCATCTAAAACCTCAGCCTTAGTTTCTCTTATTTCATTGAGGTTTTCATCAAAAACGCTAGCATAAACCTCCATTCTACGCGCATCTAACATAGGGATCACAAATCCCTTTTCCAGTTTAACCTGGGCAGCCAAAGAGGCCAGAGTGGCTATAGCTATTAAAGGAATGTTCAATGAAAAACATAGCCCTTTTGCTGTAGAAACTCCTATTCTTAAGCCTGTATAAGAACCTGGACCTTTACTTACCGCGATAGCATCAAGATCTCCCACCCTTAAGTTGTTTTCCTTTAGAATTTCATCTATAAAAACGTGTAATTTCTCGGCATGAGAATAATTATTGCTCCTATCTTCCTTTAATGCCAGCAAAGCACCATCTTTTGAAAGTGCAACTGAGCAATTTGTAGTAGCGGTTTCTAAGCAGAGTATTAAAGCCAAATCCTGTGGTTTTTCTTATTTTTTAATTACCTCAACATCATCGCCCTCTTTAAGGCTCTTGGTTACGGTATTATACGGTCCTGTAATCACGGTTTCCCCTTCGGTTAAACCTTCAGTAATTTCAATATTACTATCATCCTGAATTCCTGTAGAAACCTTTCTAAGTTCGGCTTTTTCACCCTCCTTTAGAAAAACGGCTTCATATTTTTGATCTTCACCTTCAGCTGCCGTGGTATCATTCTTAATCACAATCGCACTAATAGGAACCCCTATTATATTATCTTTTCTGTTAGTGATTATATCTACCGTAGCGGTCATACCAGGTCTAAAAGGAGAATAATTATCTGCTTTCCCTTCCAAGAGATCTTTGTAAGATTCCTCTAAAATACGAACTTTCACTTTAAAATTAGTCACCTGATCTGTGGTAAGCGCAGCATCAGCCGAATTTGAAATTTCAGTAACAATTCCTTTAAATTCTTTCCCTAAATAAGCATCTACCTCAACAATAGTAGAATCTTCAACCTGCACCTTTACAATATCGTTCTCATTCACATCTACCTCTACTTCCATGTTGGTTAGGTTAGCAACCCTAAGAATTTCTGTACCGGCCATTTGTTGCGTTCCAACAACTCTTTCTCCCAGTTCTGCATCTAATTTTGAAATGGTACCACTCATTGGCGCATAAATATTTGTTCGCCCCAGGTTATCCTGAGCTTCTTTTACGGTAGCCGATGTGCTTTGCATATTATAGTAAGCCGATTCTTTATTGGCCTGCGACACTTCATATTCTGAAACAACGCGATCCCACTCAGCTTTAGAAATCACACCTTTTTCAAAAAGACTTTTGTTTCGGTTGTAATTGGCTTCAGCCTGCTTTAAACTTGCCTGGGCCTGAGCATAATTTGCACGAGAAGTTTCTAAACCCGCCTGGGCTCTATTAACATTAGATTGATAAATATCTGGATTTACCCTAACCAATAGATCTCCTTTTTCTACAGCTTGCCCTTCAACAACAGGAAGCTCTATTATCTCCCCGGAAACTTCTGAAGATAATTTAACCTCAATCTCTGGCTGAATTTTACCGGTAGCCGAAACAGTTTCTACAATATCTATAGGTTCAATTTTGGTGATTTCTACTTCTTTAAAATTGCCAGTCTTCCCAAACCAACCCGCTTTTTTACCAACTATAAGCAAGAGGATAAGCGCAAGAGCAATTCCAATAATTATAATTAAAGTCTTTTTTTTCATAGTTTAAAATTTAAGATCGGTCACCGGTACTCCAAAATATAATTCAAGTACTTTTAATTTAAAAATATAATCGTATTTGGTTCTAAGCACTTCGCTTTGGGCATTTTCGTATCTTAATTTTGCCTGGCTAAATTCAAACGCATTAGAAATTCCAACATCAAAACGTTGGGTTGAATATTCAAAAGCCTGCTCCTGGGCATTTGCCGCAACCAGTGAAGCTTCATAAGCTTCAAAAGCTCCCTCGGCATCTACATAGGCCTGATAAACATTCGCTTCAAGATCTAGTTCTGCTTGCTCTAATTCATACTCTGCACGCCTGGCATTCACCTCGCTTCTTCTTACCTGATTCCTGGTAGCCAAACCATTAAAAATTGGCACACTAACCTGAACTCCATAGCTTACACCATCGTTTCGCTGCAACTGCTCAAAAAACGGTAAAGGACTACCAATAGTAGTTAATACATTTGGAGTAACTACAACATCTCCGGTACTTTCTACAACTCCAATTTCGCGGGTAGGATCGTTAGGATCTATTTCTCCACCAACAACGCGTCCCTGTCCAGATTCCCTGGTATTATAATTGAAGAAAGCACCAACGCTTGGGTAATAAGCCCCTTTGGCTATTTCCACATCTTTTTCGGCGATCTCCTTGTTAGCTTCAGCAATTCTGATTTCAGATCTTTCTTCCCTGGCTTGCGCTACGACATCTTCTACCGGATTATCTAAAATTTCTGTACCAAAAATAGCATAGTCCCTATCTACAATATCAAAATTCTCATAATCTTTAATAAGTAATGTTTGCGCTAAACTAATAAGGGAAATCCTAATATTATTTTTAGCCACAATCATACGTTGTTGCTCATCAGCAAACGTTGCTTCAATTTCCAAGAGGTCTCCCTGAGGCAAAGATCCAGCTTCTACCAATTGCCCTGTTCTTTCCATTTGCTCCTGGGTAACTTCATTTTGCATCCTAAGAATCTCAAGGTTTTGCTTATTAAAAAGCACCTGTAGATAGGCATCTGCGACAAAAAGGGTAATATCATCCTTCATTTTATCCAGTGCATACTGGCTGGCAAGTTTTGATATTTTTGCGCGTTGCAATTGCTTAAAATTCCTAAGTCCGTCAAAAAGATTCACACTGGCAGTAACCCCTGCTGAAAAGTTTCGGGTAGTTTGCGTTTGCAGTACCCCGGTGGTCACATTTTGGGTAAGACCTGTATTCCAGGAATTCGTTGCCGAACCATTTACATTTGGCAGAAAATTACCAATAGCATCTCTTTTCCCCAACTCGGCGAGTTCTACATTTAGCTCGCTTTGTTTTACTGAAATATTATTTTCTAATGCGTAGTTTACACATTCTTGAAGTGTCCACTCATTATTTTCCTGAGCTTTTGCAAGCAAAACAGAAAATAAAAATATGGTTAATAAGCTGTATTTTTTCATAATCGGAATTGTAGTTGATGAGTCTGTGAAATTCTAAACTTGTTACATTTTGAAATAAAAATCTATTTTCCGGCGAATTCCGGACTAGGTTGTACTTTGTTCCAAACCTTAATTTTATCGTCTTTAGAAATACCATTTTTCACTTCTACCTGAATTCCATCGCTAATTCCTAATTCCAAATCCCTTCTTTCAAATTGCTGATCTCCGGTTTCAACTTCCACAAATGGCTCCTGAGTATCTGAGTCAAATTGCACCAAAGCTTCCTTAATTGCCAATACTTCATCTGCCCTATCTAAAATAATAGAGGCATTCGCGCTTAAACCGGCACGAATAAAAGTAGTATCAGCTTTATCTAAGGTTCCTTTAATCTCAAACTGAATTGCTCCATTTTCATCAACTCCTTTTGGAGCTATATAGTCTAAAACTGCATTAAAAGTTTTATTCTCTATAGCACCTACCGTTACTTCAAGCGGCAACTCTTCTTTAATTTTCCCTACTTCACTTTCATCAACTTTTCCTTCAAAAATCATTTCATTAACATCGGCAAGGGTCGCTAAGGTAGTACCATCATTAAAGTTATTACTTTCAATTACCTGGTTTCCTACTTTTACTGGAACATCCAGCACCATTCCATCTACCGTAGAGCGAATAAGCGTATTGGCGGCACTGCCAATACCACTAGTGGTTCCTGTTTGCACAATTTCGAAGTTCTGTTCTGCAGAGCGGTAGTTTTGCTGCATCCTTTTGTAATTGGCTTCAGCATTGTCAAAATCGTTTTGAGAGATCACTCCTTTTTCGAACAAAGATTTCTGTCTTTCAAATGTCTTTTTCTCATTATCTAAATTGATTCTGGCTGTAGCTACGGCATCTTTCGCGCTTTGCAAAGAATTTACATTTGGGATAACTCTTATTTTCGCAATAAGATCTCCTGCCTTCACTTTTTCACCTGCTTCAATATATATTTCATCTATAATTCCAGAGATGTTAGGTTTTATAAGCACTTCTTCCTTCGGAACAATATTTCCTGTAGCCACTGTTTTTTTGACGATGGTTTCTATGGAAGCCTGTTCGGTTTCATAAACCCTGGGATCCTCCTGGTTTTTCTGAAACAAATAGTATAACGCACCTACAAAAACCACGGCGATTAACACTAAAATTGAAATGGTAACTGTTTTTTTCATCTGTTTATATTTTGACTCATAATTGGAAAATCTGCACAGGCTCAAAATTTCCTGTGTTGCTAAATTTCAGCTCCCGCATTTTGCCGGAGCTATTTTGGTTTGTATTCATTTATTCTGTCCTAAGGGCATCTACAGGTTTTATTTTAATTGCATTTTGAGCCGGAATAAGTCCCGCCAATAATCCGGAGATTACCAAAATAGCCAGGGCAGTAAGTACCACTCCCAAATCTACACTTGGATTTGCGAACATCATTTCTGAAGTATCCATCCCGCTCAAAGCATAATTCACTCCTGCAATTATTCCTGTTGCAAAAATTATCCCTGCCATACCCGAGATAATAGTCAGAAAAATAGATTCCATTAAAATTTGCCCTCTAATAGACCAGGGCGTAGCACCAAGAGCACGCCTTACTCCAATTTCATTAGTTCTTTCTTTTACAACAATCAGCATAATATTACTAATCCCAATAATACCCGAAAGCAACACGAGAATACCAACAAAATAGGCCACTGCTTTTAAGGCTACAAACAAACCGTTTATTTTGCTAAATTCTTCATACAAGTCAAAATTTCCAACCGCCCTATCATCTTCGGGGTGAATAGAATGCCTGCTTTTTATAAGATCCAAAATACGCGACTTTAAGCTAGTGATAGAATTCCCATCGTGAGCAGTAATCGCCATCCAACCTACGGTATCACCCATATTAAAAGCCTGGGAAAACGCAGTAAATGGCACATAAATTTCCTTTTGAGCTTCTTCTGCATTTCCGCCGCCACTGCCTTTTTTCTTATAGGTGCCTATTACCATAAAATTGACACCGTTTATTTTGAGATAAGTTCCTAAAACCCCTTCCTCCTTCTCATAAAGCTCGCGCCTAACCCCTTCTCCAATAATAGCAACTTTACGTTTTTCTTCAATATCGAGATAATTGATAAACCTTCCGGAGGTAACATCCATAGGTTCTTGTTGAATAATTTCAGGGTAATCACCATATACATTAAAAGCACCGGTTTGAAGCCCACGAACCACATTATTATTTCCACCGAAACCGCCTAATTGATTCCTTGGAGAAATAAACCTAAGACCGGGCACATTCGCCCTAAGCGCTTCAACATCTCCTGTCTTAAAATTATAGCGTCTTCCTTTAGGTAAGCCTTTATAGGGTTTAGATGCCGTTTGCGTCCACATAAACATCGTGTTGGTAGCGATCCCTCCAAATCCTTTTTTCACACCATTCTCGAGCCCCTTTCCCGCAGCAAGCAGAATTACAAGAATAAATATACCCCACATTACCCCAAAGGCAGTAAGTATAGTTCTAAACCAGTTAGAACTTAGTGCCTCAATTATTTCGCTCCATTTATCCCTGCTAAACATACTATTCGTCTCTTAGTGCTACAATGGGTTTAATTCTTGCGGCCCTCCAGGCAGGAAAAAATCCGGCAATTGCACCGGCAAGCACCAAAATAAAAACGGTGGTAAGGGCTACATTAAAATTAACTGCAGGATTAGCGATATACTGTGTTTCTATAAGTGGACCAACAAATTCCAATAATAACAAACTGGCAATTAAGCCAATAAATCCAGCAATTGCGGTTACAAAAATAGATTCGTGCAGCACCATTCCAACAATAGAAAGAGGTTCTGCCCCCAGTGCTTTTCTAATACCTATTTCCCTGGTTCTTTCTTTTACGATGATGAGCATAATATTACTTACTCCAACAACCCCTGCGATAATAGTGCAAATGCCTACTCCCCAAAAGAAGAACTTTATCATATCCATAAGATCGTAGAAGCGTTTAGCATTTTCCAGAGAATTATTAATACTCACAGCACTTTCGTCATCTGGAGCTATTGTATGAGATTCTTTAAGTTGATTTTCAATATCGGTAGAAAAGCGATTAGAAGCTGCCAGGGCAGCTTCAAAACTTTCTTCTGGCTCTAAAGTAAAGGCCATATTAGCTATATTATTTGCCCCACCAAAAACACGTTGGGCGGTAGAAAGCGGCATAAAGACACGACTCTCTTCCCTTTCCCCACCGGGATCGGTATACACTCCAATTACTTTAAAATTTATTCCGGAAATCTGTACGTATTTTCCTATTGGGTCCTTACTATCTTTAAAAAGATCGTTTCTAACTTTATTGCCTACCACCACAACTTTTTCAAAATTGTCGTGATCTTTATAATTTAAAAACCTTCCCTCTATCATCCCGCTATTTTCAAGAAACTGATAATCGGGATAAACACCTTCCACACGATAAGAACCCGATTCCTTGCCGTAGTTCACTATTCCATTCCAAATTCTAAAAACAGAAGACCTATATTCTAAATCGTCCTGATGTTTTAAGGCCGTGTAGTTAAAATCCTCATTCTTCATTTGAATTCTTCTACCGGGATTTAGACCTTTGTGTTCCTTTGAGGTCACCCCTGTATAGATATATATAATGTTAGCGGCATCCCTTTTGAATTCCTGAGAAATACCGTTGCGCATACCCTCACCAATTCCCAGAAGAATCACTAAAATAAAGATACCTGAAGCCACCGAAAGCCCGGTTAAAAAGGTTCGTAATTTATTTTTACGAATCGTATCAAAGATCTCTTCCCAACGTTCTAAATCAAACATTTTCCAGTGCTCTTACTTGGTTAACCCTTGTATCCTGAATTATCTTACCATCTTTTAAATTCACAATCCTTTTTGTCATTGCGGCAATATCGGGTTCGTGAGTTACCACAAGTATAGTTCTACCTTCATCATTAATTTCCTGAATTAGGTTCATCACTTCATAAGATGTTTTTGAATCTAATGCTCCGGTAGGTTCATCGGCTAAAAGCATCTTTGGATCGCTAGCCAGGGCTCGTGCAATCGCCACTCTTTGTTTTTGCCCTCCAGAAAGTTCATTTGGCAAATGCCCGGCCCAATCTGCAAGACCAACTTTTTCCAGGTAAGACATTGCTTTTTCTATTCGCTCCCCTCGTTTCATCCCCTGGTAATACAGCGGAAGCGCTACATTATCTAAGGCATTTTTATACGAAATAAGATTAAATGATTGAAAAATGAAACCAAGAAATTTATTACGGTAACGAGCAGCTATTTTTTCGTTGAGATCTTTAATAGGCACTCCATCAAGAGTGTAAGAACCTGAATCTGCTTCATCAAGCATCCCCAGAATATTCAAAAGAGTAGATTTCCCAGATCCCGAGGATCCCATGATAGAAACAAGTTCACCTTCGGCTACGTTAAAGTTAATCCCTTTTAAAACGTGTAGCGAATTACTGCCCATTTTATAGGATTTGTGAAGATCTTTTATTTCTATCATCGCAATAAAATTACAGGTTACTAACTCTTTATATAAAAGTGCTACCCATAAGACTCTACGAGAAAGAAAAAGTTACAGTATTTTTAAGAAAATATTTTGAAATTTCTTAAACTTCCTGAGATTTTTTGACTTTTCTACGAGAACGGTAAATATAAAAACCTAAGGCGCCAACCAATAGATATGGGAAAGCCATAAGGTAAAGAATACCATTGTTAATTCCTTTTGCTGCGCTTTGATCGGTATCACTCTCCAGAACCGCACGACACATAGAACATTGCGCATTGGCCAACTCTGGCAACAGAAGTAACAAGGAGATAAGAATTAAAAACCTAATTTTCATAGCGGTAATTTCTAGATGCAAATTTAAGAAATTTTACAATCAAGTTTTTAGTACAATTGTTAAGACTTGATCTCTTGAATAAAAAATTTTTTAATAGTATGGCCACATAAAAATATAGACAAGCACTCCAGTAATAGCCACGTACAACCAGATAGGAAATGTCCACCGAGCAATCTTTGCGTGCTTTTGATATTCACCGGTTAACCCTCTATACATAGTAAAAAGAACTAAAGGCACAATAATAGCCGAAAGTAAGATATGCGTAATAAGGATAAAGAAATATATAGGTCGCAAAACACCTGCACCCCCATAAGGCACAGGGTCATTACTTATTTTTGAGATTACATAACTCACTAAAAATATAGCAGAAAGCCCAAAGGCAGTAATCATAGTATTACGATGTAGTTTATACTCCCGAATACTCATAAAGAAATAACCAAGCATTAATAAAATAGCGGTTGAACCATTTAATACTGCATGAAAAAAAGGAAAAGTGCCTGTTTGAGTTCCAAATATATTGTAGCGCTCAGGCAAGTACATTAAAATAAGTACCAGTATAGGTACGAATACAGATAAGGCAATTATTACCGGTACTGCAATTTTATCGGTTTTTGTTAGTGTTCTTTTCACAATAATTTCTTAATATCTTCAATTAAAATATCAATTTGCGGCTCTTCCTCGCCTTCTACCACAGATTTGTTTCTTTCTATTGAACCACGGTAGTAAATTATAGGATTTCCATACTTATCCAGGCGAGATCTAATATAACCTTCTTTGTCTACCAGCGCGAATAAACCCTGATGCGCAAACCCACCGGGCACTTCACTATTTTCTCCTGCATAAATATTAAAACCGCCATTAGCAAGCCCATAGATAGCATCTTTCTCACCAGTTAACAGGTTCCAATTAGGATGATCTATCCCATAATTTTCAGCATAAGATTTTAAAACCTCTGGTGTATCATGCTTTGGATCTATAGAAAAAGAAGCTATTCCAAAATCATTTCTATCTTTAAATTCTGACTGAACCTCTACAAGATTTTGGTTCATTATTGGGCAAATTGTAGGACAGGTTGTAAAGAAGAATTCAGCTACATAGACCTTTCCAAGATAATCTTCACTGGTAATTGTATCACCTTCCTGGTTAATTAATTGAAAATCTGGAGCTTTTTTCTTTCTACCATTAATCTCAATATAAGTTAATTCCTTATCTGAATTAGTTACTTTTTTCTCATCTTTCATGTTCAACCTATCAGCCTTTACTACTTCACCGCTACTAATGGTTTCTACAATTTTAGGAATAAAAATAATTCCAAAGACCAAAATAATTAAGGAAAGCCCTATGTAAGAATATTTTCTTTTCATTTTAATTATTTTTTCTATCGGCGTTGTTCTTTTTTAAAGCCAATCTATATTCAGCAAGAATCACTTTAACATCATCATTCATTTTATCGCTTAACTCTGCTACAGATCTTGAATCATAACCGTAGACCTTTTCAAAATCCTCATCATCATCCCTTCCTCTTAAATTAAGGTCTTTATCTATAATAAAAACATAGGGGGTGTAAGTTCCCTGTAACTTATGGGGAGTATTAAAGCTTTTAAAAGTTGCTGCTATTGCTTCAGGAGGACCAAAAACAAATTTCCATTTTTCGGTTTCAGAAATACCGCTAAATTCATTTTTGAAATTTTCAGCTTGTTGGCGTGTATCTTCCGGCAACACCACTAGAAACTGAAAATCATCAAATTCGTAGTATTTCTCCAGAATTTTTTGATCAAGATTAAAGGTATTGCCTTTAAGATCATCCAGATTTTCACCAAAGAACGCTACGATGCTTATTTTATCTTCCAAACTAATTGACTTCCCTTCAAAATCTTCAAATTCAGAAACATCGTTAACACCTTCGGTTAACACGGGTAATTTAGCGAAGTTATTTTGCCCTGAAGCAAAAAACATATAAGCAATAATAGGCAATGCAAAGAGCACTAAAAGCACAAAAAACTTTTTCATAGTCCTGTATATAAAAGTGGTGCAAAAATAAAAAGACGGTTTAACAAAACCGCCTTTCTATGCATTTTTAACTTTTAAGTCTTTTCCTTAAAAATCCCAGGCTACATAGCCATTTTTATAGACCTCATAGATATAACCTCCTTCGGTCAAAAGAATAAAAATTAGGTAACTTATAAGAAAGATTGCTGTCCAAACTATTGCCCGGCGCAAACCTTTAGTCTCTCCCTCAAGGTGCATAAAAGACCAGGCAATATAGTAAGCTTTATAAATTGTAAGTATGATAAATATCCAGTTAAGGAGTGACATACTTAAGAAAGAAGTATCTGTTAGGAACTCGGGCTTTAAAATACCCAAAACAACCTCCACAATAGTAACTACGGATAGGATTGCAAAAACCGTCCAGATTTTCTTTGTATTAGATTCGTGTTGATGTGCTGTATCGTGTGCCATTTTTATTTATTTCTGAAATTATACCAGGTAAAAGAATGTAAAAACAAATACCCAAACTAAATCTACAAAGTGCCAGTAAAGACCAACTTTCTCTACCATTTCATAATTCTTTCTGCGCTCGTACGTACCAAGAATTACATTAAAAAAGATAATGATATTGATAACTACCCCAGAAAAAACGTGAAAACCATGAAAACCGGTAATAAAGAAAAAGAAATCTGCAAATAACGGTGGCCCATATTCATTACGGGTAAGATTAGCTCCTTCTACCACTCCAACAGCTTCACTATTTAGCTTAGCAATAGATTCTTCCCGTGAAAGGATAATTTTCTCACCTTCATCATTTACAACTTGAGTTCTAATTAGAAGATCTGAATTTTCACTAAAACCAGCTTTTACTTCTCCTATAGAGTAAGATGGCAAAGATTTTTCACTTTCATACCAAATTCCATTTCTTGATTCGTGCTCTACTCTACTTGATGCTTCTGCAATGGCAATATCTGAAAGAGCTACCCTGTGCCCATCACCATCAATAAACTGTAATATATTCCCTCCTTCTGTATAGACAGCACCGTAAGTTCCATTGATGAAATTTTTCCATTCCCAGGCTTGAGAGCCAAGGAAAATAATACCACCAATAATAGTAAGAAACATATAAAATGTTACTTTTCCTTTCTTTAGTTGATGACCGGCATCTACTGCCAAAACCATAGTTACAGAAGAAAAAATAAGTATAAAGGTCATTAAAGCCACGTAGTACATTGGAGCATCTACCCCATGTAAAAAAGGAAAGTGATTAAAAACTTCATCGGCAATTGGCCAGGAGTCCATAAATTTAAATCGGGAAAATCCATAAGCTGCAAGAAAACCAGAGAAGGTAAGTGCATCGGAAACGATGAAAAACCACATCATCATTTTGCCATAGCTGGACTTTAAAGGCTCATTTCCACCACCCCAGGTTTTACCTTCGGTGCCTGTTCTAACAACAGTAGCTTCCATAGAAGAATTTTTAAATTTTAAGTATTCCGCAAAAATACGTAATTTTATTATTTAAAGAAATATAAAAATACAAACAGGTAAATCCACATAAGATCAAGAAAATGCCAAAAAGTCGCACCTAACTCAATACCAAGCATTTGACCTTTTTTATAGCGTTGTTTAAAATGGTTATAAATTACCACCAAAAGTGTGATTATACCTACCACTAAGTGCGCCATGTGCACTAAAACCAACACATAAATAAAAGAAGTTGTAATGCTACTTTCACTTCCTGTAAAGTAATAACCATTAGCTATAATTTCAGAAAATCCGTTAAATTGCAAAACTACAAACAACACCGCAAGCACCAGTGTGCCAATTAACATTGCAGAGGCATTTCTTCGATTACCGGATAAAATATATTTTTTTGCAAGAATAAAAGTCAAGCTACTCACTACTATTACGAGTGTACTCCAAAAAAAAGCCGATGGCAACTCAAATTCAGTTAGCCAATCTGGCCTTGTTTTACTAACAACATAAGCACTGGTTAAACCACCAAAGGTCATTATCATACTAATTATCCCAAACCAGAGCATCATTTTTTTAGCCCTATCATATTTGTGCTTTTCAGCACCTTGAGTTAAATCCATTGTCTTATAAATTTATCTAAAACATATACAATTTGTAGCAGCGTAATATAAGATACGCTCGCAAACATTAATTTTTTAGCTGCCTGAGCAGTTTTCTCCTTATACAATTTTACCGCATAATATAGCATCCCTAATCCCAGTAAAAGAATAACTGCACCTGCTACGGGAGTTAGAAATAGCTTACCTGTAACTCCAAATACAGGAATCAAGGAAACTAAAATAGTCCATACCGAATAAAGAATAATTTGTATTGCGGTTCCTCTATCCCGTTTTCCGGTAGGCAACATAAAGAAACCTCCTTTTTTATAATCATCATAGAGCCACCAGCCAATTGCCCAAAAATGCGGGAACTGCCAGAAAAATTGTATCATAAATAAAGTTCCAGGCTCTATACTAAAATCTCCGGTTGCAGCCACCCAACCTAACATAAAAGGAATTGCTCCCGGAATGGCTCCTACAAATACAGATAGCGGAGTTTTAGTCTTAAGCGGCGTATATACACTTACATATATAAAAATACTTATTGCCCCAAACATCGCTGTTTTAGGGTTAATAACATATAGCACGATAAGTCCTGAAAGTGTAAAAACACTGGCGATTATAAACGCGGTACTTACCGACATTCTTCCATCGGGAATAGGACGGTTTTTGGTACGATCCATAAGCGCATCCAAATTACGCTCTATAATTTGATTATATGCATTTGACGCACCAACCATAAAATAGCCGCCAATAGCCAACAGAAAGACTATGACAAAATCTATGTTATCGGCGCCTAAGAAATAACCGGCAATAGATGAAAATACCACACTTACAGCAAGCCGTACTTTGGTAATTTCTTTAAAGTCTGTTAAGATAGAAGCCGAGGAAGTATGTACACCGGTGCTGCTCAAAAATAGGTTTTTTCAATTGGCGCAAAGATACTCCTTAATTGGGTTTTGGCAAGGGGGCAAAAATGTTAATTTTCAGCACTTAATGAATTGCTATAATATTCAAAAAAATTATAAAGAAATACAGCGTGTTTAATAATCATAATACCAATTAAAAATATCGGTTCTTATTCCAAAATTTAACCAGCTTGTAGTATTCTCAAAATTTTGAGGAGTTTTTACATCGGGGTCAAAAGTTCTATAAATAAAACTCCCATACACTTTTAAATTAGTTGCCGGGTTCAAAATATAACCGGCTTCAATACTGGAAAATAACGAATTAGTAGTGTTTCCCTGGCCTATTTTCACACCGGTATCAAACGGACGTTCACGTTCGCTACTAAAGATATCGCCCCCATAAGCAGCTTGATTAGTTGATACATTATAATCAAAACCTCTTTTGCCGTAAATAAACTTAGCATTTCCATACCACCGGTCTTTTTTATAACGAGCAATAGCCAGTATTTCTCTAAAATTAGAACCCCATAAATGCGCCATAGATTGATTATTATGCCCATAATTTAACACTCCTGTATTATGAGAATAGGTATAAGGCCGCACCTGATTATATTCAAGCTGAAGAAATAAACCAGGAACTTTAAAAGCATCAAAATATTTTAAGCCTAACTGGTAACCAAGTTTGTTTTTCCAGCTTTGCTGTCCACCAAATACATCAGAAGTAGAAAATTCATCAATTATCATTTGTCCATAAACATTGATATTATCTGAAAACTTATATTTTGAAGTCAAACCAATAATTGCATTTCCGCCTCGTGCTCCAGTAGAGAATTCTATGGCTCGGTAAAATATGATCGGATTCAAATAATTTAAATCGAAACCACGCCTATTATCGTTTTCCCAAACTACAGATTCAAACAAACCAATATTAAGCCTTTTGGTAACATTATAACTTAAATAATGGTTAGCCATATATTTTGTTCTAAAGGAGCCATTTTCTGTAACTTCTGGTCTCACATCGCGCAAAGACATCCAGGTATTGGTATATTTTAACTTCCAAAACGTGGTGTTGAGTTTAAAATAAGGGTAGGGCGAAGCATTATCACTCATTAAAAGAGAACGGTAGCCGTCTCCAATAAAGTTTTTCCCGTGACCAAATTGCAAGTTGAAGAATTTATTTGGCGTATAAGACAAATAACCTTCAGCTACAGGGTAATCATAGCCCTCATCCATAAAAGGTTTTGCAATACCTCTACCGGGGATTATTGCAGGATCACCACCATCTGGCCTTATAGATTCTGCGAAACGGTTATAATAATCGGCAAACCTACCCTGATTTTCATAAGCTACTGTATAAAAATTAAAGTTCCCCCCTAAGCCACCCTGGAAAATTAGCGCCCGGGTATTGTTATAAGTGAAATCGAATTCTGTTTGCTGAAAATCTTTACCAAGCTGCAGATCTAAAGCAAAATCTAAAGTAAACCAGTAATCTTCCGTTTGATATTGAACCAAATGTTCATTAAGTAATTTACGCCCAGCCCAGGAATTCACATCTTTAAGTAGCTTATTTTCATGCGCCTTAAAATCGTAATATTTAGAAACTTCAGAAAAAAGCAAAGGCTTTGAAGCGGCGTGAGTATTCACTCCTATTTTATTAAATTCAGCATCAAACCTGCTATAATATTCGTGAGAAAGTGGAATATTAATCTGACTTTCATACCGAGGCCGGGTAAACTCTCCAGATTGAATTTTATCGTACTCGCCGGTTAAATCATTTTCAATTGGCTGTAGTAACTTGGGCTCTTCTTTTTTGTAAGTCTTTTCAGAAGTCTGTTTAAATTGCTCAAGGTTCAATGATAAGGGAATTTTAACCGGCATTTTAAACTGAACAAAGATAGGTCTACCGTTATAAGTTGCCGGTTTAATTTTAGAAAGTAAACTAAAAACACGTCGCATCTCAACCTTCAATTCTGAATATGCCGCGTCCAGATAGATGATCTGGAAATCACCAGATTTATCAACTTCAAAAATAACCTTAAGTTCTCCTTTGTAAGCCTCATCAATTACTTCAGAAGGAACTTTATAATTATCAATAATAAACTGCTTTAAGGTATTTTTAAAACAAACCTCCTTCTTCTCGAAATCAAGGTTTATACATTGTGGAAACTCTGGAAAGCGCTGGGTATTGCTTTGAGCCTGGAACTTTAAATTAATAGTAATTAATAAAACCAGAAGAAACAGATAGCTCCTCATACTCAATTTGTGAAAGATTGGTTACACCCGGGAAATATACATTTTTTTGAATAGAGTAAACTAGCTTAAAATAAAAAATCCCGGACACAGCCCGGGATTCATATTCAAAATAGGATATTTTTAATCTTGTACCTGGAAGATAATTGGCAGAGAGTACATAACTCCAACTGCTTTTCCTCTTTGTTTACCAGGCTTCATTTTTGGTAATTTATTGATCACCCTTGCCGCTTCACGCTCCAATCTTGGATGAGGAGCACGAGACATCACATTGGCAATATTTCCCTTTTCATCAATTTTAAACTGAACAATTACCCTGTTTACACCAGAAAGACCAAGCTCTGCACCAAGATCGGTATCAAAGTTACGGTTTACAAACTGGCTTATTTTCTGGCTCATACATTGCTTACGCTCTTCATTATTTTTCAGGTTTTCACAGCCTGGGAAAATTGGCACATCTTCAATAACAGCGAAAGGAACATCTTCAACTTCTTCTTCAACAGGAGCCTCAACAACTTCCTCTACTTCAACTATCTCATCAAGATTTGTTTCTGTAGATTCAATTTCGTCTTCCTCAACCTCTTCTTCATCCTCTACAACTTCAATAACCTCTGGTGCCGGAGGCGGAGGCGGTGGTGGTGGAGGCGTATTCTGCATCTCTGTAATTGGGATTTCTTCATCGTCTAAGTCGTCCATATTTAACTGACCGGTATCAATGGCTTCCTTTTCATAAGTCTTCCATTCAATAGCACGCCAGGTAATTAACAGGACCAGGACAAGCCCCAACTGGAGAAACAGCACGCTCTTTCTCTTTAAATCGGCTTTTGGATTTTTCTTTGGTTCCATAATTGGTTATTGATTAATAAGGATTGCTAAATTAAATATTTTTTCTAAAAAACTAAATTAATCTTACTATTTAACCTTTTTAGACTCTTTTCAAAGAAAAGAAAGATAATAACAGCAAGCAAAATACCAGCAGTATTAGCCAGAATATCAAACCAATCTGGCTCGCGATAACTGGTAAGCACACCTTGTAAAAGCTCAATTAACATACCAAACAGTGCTGCAAGGCCTGCAATTTTAAATAAGTTATTTTTATAAGTACTTTTAGGTTCATTTTTCAACATAAAATATACCTTCCACAATACCAATAACCCAAAATACGCTCCCAGGTGTAAAAGCTTATCTGTAGGACTAAAGCTTCCAACACTAATTTTACCGAGTTTCACTAAAGAGGAAACCGTTAGCAAAATAGTATAAAAGCAGGCTACAAATAAAGCAATTTTAGTTACCAAGAATTTCTTTATAAGCATCTGCGCTTAAAAGTTCTTCTAACTGTGATTCATCAGAAAATTTCACTTTAATCATCCAGCCTTCTCCATAAGGATCTGAATTCACCTTTTCTGGTTCGTCTTCAAGACTTTCATTAAACTCAATGATCTCACCTGATAATGGCAAATAAAGGTCTGAAACGGTTTTTACAGCTTCTACAGTACCAAACACCTCTTCTTTATCAAGGGTCTCATCTACGGTTTCTACTTCTACATAAACGATATCTCCTAGCTCGCTTTGAGCAAAGTCTGTAATACCTATCGTAACAGTATCACCTTCCACCTTAATCCATTCGTGATCTTTAGTGTACTTTAATTCTTGTGGAATATTCATTAGTTCTATTTTATATTGGAACAAAGTTAATTTTTTAAAGCAATACTTCAAACAAGGCTCAATTAATTTCCAAAATTATATCTAAGTGTTATACCAGATCTTATAGTTGTTTGAGGAAAAGCAGTAGAAACAGCATATTCAGAGAAATTATGCTCGTAATAGAATATGGCTGTTAAATTGCTGGAAATCGCATAATCTGTAGTAAAATTAAGTCGCCAAATATCCTGCCCGGCAATCACCTGGCTGGTTTCTAAATCTAAATACCTAATTATGCTTTTATTTCTTCTAAAAGAAACATCAGCTTTAAAATTAAGATCACTGCTTAAAATTCTATTTCTTCCGCCAAGACCTGTGGCAATTTTTAAATCTTTTATTCTATATCCAGCACCAAATATATACTCATTTCCGGTAGTTTCAGTAAGCAAATTATTATCAAAGCTTAAGGAAAGCATTCGGTCTTTTCTTACTTCTGCTAGTAACTGAATAGCATTTTTCGTTTCCAGATCTAATCGGAATAACGGGGTGAACAATTCGGTTAAAACAATATTTGAATACAGCATAGGGTTTTTAAAATCCCCAGCCTGGTTAGTATCAAACTCATTTTCTGGATTGTAATCCAGGTTAGTTTGAAACTGGTTGATGGTATAATTTGACTGATAACCATGATTTATAGAAAACCTTCTAAATTTATCTCTAAACCAGCCGATACGCATTAACCCGGTATATTTCATATTCCAGTTAGGCAAAGGCATATCTCTAAATGCACCCAACTTGATATTTGCAGGATCCTTACCTGCGTAAGCTGAAACAAACGCAGGAAGCAAGACAGCCTGGTTTGTTTTACCTATTCCTGTTGGGTAACCGTCTTCATCTACATCATTAGGATCTAAACCACGCTCCCGGGCTAACCTTTGGGCAATTTCCAAACGATTCTCCCTAAAACTTTCAAAAGTTGCTGAAGATTGCTCGTTAGACTGATTAAAAGCAGTCTTTATAAGAATGGTAGAAATATTAAAGTTTCCGTAGTTATACGGCGTTAATGAAATATACTCCAGAGTAGTTGGATTCACCCTAAAATTCTCTGAATAATTTTCTGAATAATTCCTATTAGCACTAATATCTACAGTAAGGTCTGGAATTATATCCAGAGAAGCCTGCATATCTAATTGCTCGTTCTTTAAAGTTGAGTATTGCTGATTGAAATTCTGAAATAAAGTTAACCAACCTCTCCTGGCAGCCTGGTACCTTACCTCATCCTGCCAGCCAAAAGTGAAGGCAGAACTAGGTTGCAAAGTTCCCATAAAACCAACACTTGGCGTATAACCGGGAAGGAAAGTACCTTCATTTTGCCTATAGTTTATTTGAACCCTGCTTAAAATAGTTACAAAATCTACCAAAGTATTATAGCTTTTACTGGTTTTTTGAACCACCTCAGCATTCTGTGATTGCTGCGCATCTTGAGGTGTCCCATCCAGGGTAGGCACACCTGCACTACGTTGTTTTATAGTTTGACCGCGTCTACCATCTTTCTTTTCCAGACCCAAATAGGAATATAATGCCTCCATATCAAGATTAGCATTTATTTGGTGGGAACTTGAATTTTGTACGCTATTTCCAATATCTGGGATACCTTCCAGATTTTCGTAAATCCTGGAACCGCGTTGCCACTGGAAATCGCCAGTATAAGAATAAGTTGCATTTATAAAATCCAGTACCGGAATTTTATCAAAAGGGAGATCGTAATTCACCTGTAAATTCTGGTAATGCAAATCTGGAGTCCCAATACTGAAAAAATTATCCCAAACTCCAATAGTATTATCTGCAAAACCATCTTTATCTATATAGTTTCTAACAATTCTATTATTTGAAGCGTTAAAAGCAAAGTTTAGAGAATTTGTAAGATTATAATTTATGCCATATTCCCAATTGAATAGATAGTTGCGCTGATATAGAGTTGGAATTCCTAAGTCTTCATCTGAAAGTTCCAGCGATCTAAATTTCTGCTCATTGTACTGTCTTAAAATAGTAGAGCTCGCATTGATATTAGAAGGCAATAAATTCACATTAAAATCTCTTACCAGCGAATAATAATCGCTACTATCTAATACTGAAATATTCTTAAAAGGCTCTACTTGCTTAGGTTCAAAATTGAACTCGTAAGTAGCACCCGCCCGTACATTTTGATTTAAAGATTCTTCAATTTCAAAATCTCTGTGATCTACCTGATTGTAAGAAGTGGTAAAAGCAAAATTCTCAATATCATAAGGCATTGGCTTTGCTTCCCCGGTTCGCTCTTTCCGTAAGCCAATAACATTTACGCTTTGTCGCTTGGTATAAGATTGAGACTGTCTTTTTACCTGTTCTCTTTCAGCGGGATCAACAATGTCTGCAAGTCGAGTTTCCAATTCTAAATCCAAAAATACCTGATCGTATTTTGGAGTAATTAATTCTTCGCCCCTACTATAATTAAAAGGAATTTTAACGCCCCATTTTTCCGGAAGTAACTGGCCGGCATTTATATTGGTAACTACATCATACTGCTGCGAATTTTCCCTGCTTCGTTGATTTGGACCTTGCTCTATAGTTCCAAAGCCTACCGTACTTTTTCTACCGGTGGCAGCTACCGTAGCAAAGTCGGCCAGGTTGGTATCCATATTAATTATAGTTGCCCAGCCACCTTCATTATCCAGATCTGAAAGTCTTAACTCGTTAAACCAAACTTCTCCACATAGATCCTGCACGCCACTCGTTGGTGTTCCATTTTTTAAGCCCAGCATTAGCACCCGTACATTTCCAAAACTAGGATTACCTTTTATTCCCAGGCGAAGTTGGTCCATCTCATAAGGATCTTCTTCACCTACAAGCTCCAAATTTTCGGTAAAGAAATTTAATTCTCCTGCATTTAAAGCGGGATCTCCAAGCACACTGGTCTTAACCCGCTGCAACAAATCCATGGATAATTCCATTCTATTCCCTGCCGGCCAAATTTCTTCAGCAGACCTTGCCCCAAATTGGGTAGGACTCAAAGGCACTTCTATTTGATAATAGTTATCAGTGAAATCGGTTCCCATTCTAATAAAAGCAACCAATTGGCCGTCTTTTAACGGCGTTCTGTTCGGCAAAGATTCGGCATGTAAAAACATTTCTAACTTTTTATACTGCCGCATATCTAGCTGAAAATTCTTGTAAACTGCCCTGGCATCCTGCGCTTCCAGGTCACAAACCCTAAGTGAAAGAGATTGTTCGTTTTGCCTAATATTGGTATTATTTTCAAAGAGCTCTTCTCTAATCACACCAGGAGGCAACACATAAGGCACAGGTTCCCTATTCTCATTTTCTTCAATATTTACCGCTGAAACCTCAAAAAGAGTGTTTTGATTATCAGGAAGTATATCCCTATCTCTCAAACCACGGTTATACCTTCTATAATCCCCTCGTACCAATTCCATAGTACCAAACCTCAACAAGGTTTTTTCCTGGAATCCGCTAAGGAACATCCTCATAAAACGTATAGACCTATAATCTGCAATACCTCCTTTTGCATCTGTTGGCTCATAGATTGGTATTTTAAACTGAAGCCAGCGTACAGGCAGTTCATTTCCGTTTCTAAGCGTTGTAGTTAGCTGCTTTTCGTCGGTAATATATTGATTATTTTCAATGCCCATACCCGGAAAAAATGGTATTTCATATTCAAAATAACTATCTATGGTGTTCATCGTGTTATCACGATTTACATCTTCTGTGGTAGGCAAAGTGGTATTCCCCCTATTGGTATCTCCAACTTCCGGAGGCGAATTCCCATCGGGACCATTATAGCTTTTATATCGGCTAACAATATCTCCTGTTGTATTTAGAAAATATTCGTAGTTATCTGCTGCCGGATCGGGGAAATTGCTGAACTCCGGAAATTTTATAGCTTCCTGCGCATCTGAAAGCCCGTCATAACCTACATCCTGATTTCTGCGTTCTTCCCCCTCTGTATTAAAAGCATAAATTAAAGATTGGTCTGCCGGAACCTTAGCCACCTGGGTTTCTATAGTATTTTCTGTTCCGCCGCTAGCTGGCAATCCATTTTCAAATTGCTTGCGCCCATCTTTTAGCACATCTTCAGAAATGTTCCCTAAATTAAAATTTATTGTTCCAGCTGAATTTCCACTATTTTCAGCATAGATATAAGGGTCCATCACCCAAAACTCTATAAACTCTACATTGCTTTGTTCAAAGTTGGTAGTATTTATACCGCGCATTATTCCACCAAAATTATTAGATGGATTTGATAAACTACCTTGGGTGGCTAATAGGTTAAAGTTGTAAGGACCACGCTCGGTTGGAAAGTAAGCCAAATCCATAGTATAAACCACCTGGGGTTGCCCCTGTACTACATCGGTATTTGGAAATATCTCGCTTAGCGCCACTCTTCTTGTCGCATAATTTGAAATATCATTATCTGAAATTCCATCGGGGCGGTTACTACTATAGAATATGGGATCTATGGTATACCACGATAAATTTGCACGTCTATGCCCTACCCTATCATCACCATTAGCCAGCTCTCCCCCAAAACCAATAGGCACACTACTTAACTCCCAGCTAAGCGGGGAACTAATATCTATGGTAGTTTGCGCAGCTTCAAAGTCGTCTATATAGGTAGTTGCCTCGCCTTGAAAGTCATTAACTGCCGGTGCTCCCGGCTGCAAATAAGCAAACTCCCCGGTTACCGAAAAATTAGAAGGCACATCGGTATCAATATTTGGCAGTTTATTTACCAGCCTGGTAAACAAAGGAACTTCGGTAGAATAATTTACGTTGAAACCAAAAATAGAATTATTTATAGGCTCATAGCTATAATTTGCTTTTTGAGTAAGTGGTCGCTCCTTCAGGTTTAAAAAAGTAGCTCCAACTAAAAAGTTTTCATTAAACTGGTGCTCTACATTAATCCCGGTAAAACGTTTGGTTTGCTGCCCAAATAAGGCATTATTTTCAGTATTTACCTGTATTGGAATATCTGAAGCCAATAAAGCTTCATCCAGAATTTGTACTCTTCCCAATTCATAATTTACCACATAATCTACACCTTCCTGCAAGACCCTTCCCCCTGCCGTTACGGTAACTGATCCCGGTGGTAAATTAAATCCAATTGGAATCCCTTCAACTTCGCCCGATTTATACCTTCCTTTTAATTGAAATTTATTTTTATCGGCATCTTCCTGCTCAGCCTGGGTTTTTGTGGTTCTGTATAGCGACCTAAAAACGTATTTTTGCTGGTTGGCATTCCAGGTTTCAGGATTATTATAAACTTCTGTTCCGGTATTTGGGGAATTATCCAATTCATCAAAAAGATGCTTTCCAAAAGGCTCTACCGTCGTAAAAATAATATTTCCGCTTTGCGGATCTATTGTTAAACCGGGTACATAATCAAAGAAACCATCACCCCCATTAATGGGATCGTTGTTATTATTAAGCTTGTCTAAATTAAACACACGAAGCAAAGGCGTTTCACTCACATCTTCCGGAAGGGCCACAGCCCCATCTCCCGCCGGCTTTATATAATTTAGGGGTTGCGGATCTGTGTATAGAATGTTCAATCTAAAATCGTCTCGCTCTAACTGATATGCTCCTAGACTATAAATATTTTTCATCATTAAATCCCAAACCGGCTCATCTACATTGGTGATAGTGCTTTTAAGCATTTTTACCACCAGATTCTGGTTTACCCGTTGGTTGGAACCGGGAGTTCCATTTGGATCTTGAACAGGGTTATTATCTCCTGTGGCATTCACCCCATCGTTAGCAAATTCGCCTACTTGATAAACTTCACCATTTACAGTATATTGAAATGCAACAGCAAGAATTTCGTCATTGCTTAATCGTTGGTTTAAGGATATATACCCTAATTGGGTATTCAGGTTGTATTCGTTAGGCTGTAATTGCCGGGCATTTTCCAACTTTACATAATCCAAACCTTCAGAGACCTGCACCCCGCTAAAACCATTATCTACGGTAGCAACGTCGCGAATAGCCGGTGTTAAAACAGATTCAGCCGAACCATCTATCCCAAAAGGATTAAAATCGTTGTTGGCATTATCCGGAAAACTTCCGGCAGGCTGATTGAAAAATCCGGCGGGAATATTATCAAGGCCAATATTTCCTGGAGCATTTGTCTCTCCTAAATCCTGAATCCCCACAATATTACGGGTATCCGTGAGATTCTGCACGTTATTGGTACGATTGGTTACCCAAACCTGCACTCTTTTTATTTGAATATTCGCATTGATAAAAGGATAATCTTTAAGGGCATCGTCATAATGATCCCTAAAATAATGAGAAAGAAAGAAGTGCCGATCCTGATCGTAATCCAGGGCAAATTTCTCAAATTCCTCTACCGCAGCGCCACCTTCAACATTCACCGTACGACGCTCAGATTTTTGTTCCGAAAACACACCGGTAATCCTGGTTTTACCAAATTGTAATTCCGTTTTAAATCCGAAGAGGCTTTGGGCTCCCTGCATTAGTGCATTATTGAGCGGCATATTCACATTACCTACTTCAATTTTCCGTATTATATCATCTTCGGTTGGGGTATATTCAAGCTTTAGTTGATTTTGAAAATCAAAAGTAGACTGGGTATCATAATTGGCCGTGATTTGCAACCGTTCCCCAATTTGCCCCAAAAGACTAAGGCTTATTCTCTGGTCAAAATCAAAAGTGAGATTACTACGATTCCTCGGGGAAAAAGCCGGATTGTCTTGTTTGGTATACAACAAGCCAAGATCCATCTCTACCGTTCCCTGCGGAACAATATTGATTTCTGAACCTCCAAAAATACTTTCAAAGAAATTATTATTTACATAAAAATCGGGCAGTAAATCTCGCTGAATTTCCTCGGAACCTTCTTTTCGGCCCGCTTGTGCATCAATCTTCCGTTTAAAGTAATTCCGCATTTCTTCATCCAGAACAAGTTCCTCATACTCCTGGGGAGTTAGGATTAACGGGATAGAAAGATCTAGATCCCCTAATTTTTCCCGATAAATATAGCGGTCCAGGATGGGATCGTATTCATAAAATGAAGAAATAAGCTGTGAATCTGGCAGGGAAATTTCACCCAAAGCATACCCTGTCTCAGTAGAATCCCGGGGGGTTTCCTGTGCAGTGGAACTCAATGAAATTATCAATGACAACAACAAGCTAAGTCTAACCGAAGTTGACAATTTCAAGTAATTGTACCTCAATTCTTTACAGATTTTTAAGAGCCATTTTTATAATAGATTCTACGGTAGGGGCTTCAGAATCTTTCATGATTTTATCTACTACCCTGGTAGCCTGCTTTCTCGCAAAGCCCAGAGTCTCTAGTGCAGATAACGCTTCTTCTTTTATTGTATTGTCTTGAGGAACAAAAACTTCGTCTTCCCCATAGATTTTTAATATTTTATCTTTTAAATCTAAAATCACCCTTTGGGCGGTTTTAGCTCCAATCCCCTTAACGCTTTGTATGGTAGGCACATCGGCATTAGCAATCGCTTCTTTTACCTGGTTAGGCTCTAAAGAAGATAACATGGTTCTTGCTGTACTGGTTCCTACTCCCGAAACTGATATTAATAACCTAAAAATATCACGCTCTGATTTTTGATAAAAACCATATAGCGTATGGGAATCTTCCTTTACGTGTAAATGCGTATAAACACTTATATTTTCTGAATCTGGAATGAGGGAAAAAGTATGCAGGGAAATATTGACCATATACCCAACACCGTTGCAAGCGATAACTAAGTAGGTAGGATTCTTCTCTATTAATTGCCCCTTGAGATGATGAATCATAAAATTTTAACTTAACGATCCAAATGTAGTAAATAAAAGTTAAGCCCGAAACCTTTGTTTCGGGCTTAACTACTGTATTTCCACCTTATTTTACTTTTTTTGCTTCTTTTCTTTTTCCTGAGCATCTACAACAGTCACCGCAGTCATATTTACAATTTCTTCTACACTTGCTCCAAGCTGAAGAATATGAACCGGCTTGCGCATTCCCATCATAATTGGGCCAATAGAATCTACATTGTTCAGCTCTTTTATAAGCTTATATGTACTGTTGGCTGAATCTAAATTTGGATAGATTAAAGTATTCACCTTTTTTCCTGCCAATTTTGAAAATGGAAATTTATTCTGAAGCATTTCACGGTTTAATGCAAAATCTGCCTGTAATTCTCCGTCTACATGCAAATCGGGATGATAGCGATGCAAATAAGAAACAGCGTCTCTTACTTTAGTTGCGTGAGGGTCTTTAGAAGAACCAAAGTTCGCATAAGACATCATTGCAACTACCGGTTCCAAACCGAATAACTTAACTGTTCTCGCCGTCATTTGAGCAATTTTTGCAAGATCTTTAGCCGGCGGATCTATGTTGATAGAGGTATCACTTATAAAAATTGGCCCACGAGAAGTGTTCATAATATTGGTAGCAGCAACACGAGTTACCCCGGGAGCCATTCCAATAAGCTCTAACATTGGCTTTACAACCGTTGGATATGCTCTTGAATAACCGGAAAGCAAGCCATCGGCATCACCCTCATTAACCATCATGGCTGCGAAATAATTACGTTCTCGCATTAGCTTTTCGGCATCATAAAGGGTCACCCCACTTCGGTTCCTGGTTTTCCAGTAAACCTGTGCGTAAGCTTTTCTATGCTCTTCTTCTTCATCAGATTTTGGATCTATAATAGCAACATCTTCATTAAAATCTATCTCGTCCATCAATTCTTTAATCACTTCACGACGACCTAACAAAATAGGAATTGCGACACCCTCATCATGCACAATTTGGGCAGCTTTAAGGACATCAAGATGATCGGCTTCAGCAAAAACAATTCGTTTAGGATTCATTTTTGCACGATTAAGCAACAACCTGGTAATCTTATTGTCACTACCCATTCTTTCCAGCAGCTCCTCTTCGTATTTCTCCCAATCTTGAATTGGCTGTCTTGCCACACCACTCTCCATCGCAGCTCTCGCTACAGCCGGTGGCACTTTAGCTATTAATCGCGGATCAAAAGGCTTAGGAATAATATAATCTGAACCAAAATTAAGTCTGGTCTCGCCATAAGCGATATTCACTTGTTCTGGCACAGCTTCCTTGGTAAGTTCGGCAAGGGCTTTCACCGCAGCCATTTTCATTTCTTCGTTTATTTTAGTTGCCCTAACATCTAAAGCCCCTCTAAAAATAAATGGAAATCCCAGTACATTATTCACCTGGTTAGGATGGTCACTTCTTCCCGTGGCCATAATAATGTCTTTACGGGTATCCATAGCCAATTGGTAATCAATCTCTGGGTTTGGATTTGCCATAGCAAAAACAATAGGACGTTTCGCCATACTTTTCAGCATTTCTGGAGAAACAATATTGGCGATAGAAAGGCCTACAAAAACATCGGCATCCTTCATCGCTTCCTCAAGCGTATCTATTTTTCTGGAAGTTGCAAATTCTTCCTTTTCTTCAGAAAGACCCGGCCTATCTTTTCTAATTACGCCTTTACTGTCTGTCATCACAATATTCTCTGCTTTCGCTCCAAAGGCTTTGTAGAGTTTTGTACAGGAAACCGCAGCAGCACCAGCACCGCTTATTACAATTTTTGCCTTTCCTATCTTTTTCTTAGTGAGCTCTAGCGCATTAAGTAAAGCCGCAGCAGAAATAATAGCCGTTCCATGTTGATCGTCATGCATTACAGGAATATCTAGCTCTGCCTTCAACCTTCGTTCAATTTCAAAAGCTTCGGGAGCTTTAATATCTTCAAGGTTAATACCCCCAAATGTAGGAGCGATGTTTTTTACGGTTTCAATAAACTTATCGACATCTTTTGTATCTACCTCAATATCAAAAACATCTATATCTGCAAAGATCTTAAAGAGTAGACCTTTTCCTTCCATTACCGGTTTAGATGCCTCGGGACCTATGTCACCAAGACCTAAGACCGCGGTTCCATTAGAAATCACTGCAACCAGGTTTCCCTTTGTGGTATATTTATAAGCATTCTCTTTATCCTTTTCTATCTCGAGACAGGGCTCTGCAACCCCGGGTGAATAAGCCAGGGAAAGATCTCTTTGCGTAGCGTATTTCTTGGTTGGTTTAACTTCTATTTTTCCTGGTTTTGGCTTGGCGTGATACACCAAAGCTTCTCTTCTTTTTCTAGGATTATTACTCATAATTTAATTTTTCTGCTAATTACAAAGGTAGCAAGCTTAGCTTCAATATTATCTTTCTTTAAACAAAAGAAAATTTAAATTTCAAAAAATTAGAAGAATATTTTCCTACGGAAATTTTTATGAAAAATCAACAACAGAAAGCTGTTTTATCCTGAATTATATGCAAAATAACTAATATAGTTAGATCCCAACCTGAAGTCTGAAACCAATAATTAGTCTCTTAGAAACTCAATATTTCTCTTTAAACCTTCAAATTTAGTTCTCTTTACAGCCGATTTTCTAAAGATCTCATTAAAAGTTTCTTTGGTAAGTTCTTCCCAGCCCTTTTTATCTTTCTCCAGTAATTCTGGATGCGGATTAAATAAAGGCTCGTTATGTGGCTTTGAAAATCTATTCCAGGGACAAACGTCCTGGCAAATATCACAACCAAACATCCAGTCTTCAAACTGGTTTTTATATGAATTAGGCAATTCGTCTTTAAGCTCTATGGTAAAATATGAAATACATTTACTGCCATCTACCTTGTAAGCATCTATAATAGCATCAGTAGGACATGCATCTATGCAGGCAGTACAGCTCCCGCAGTGATCGGTAACCGGCGTATCGTATTCCAAATCAAGATCTACTATCAATTCTGCAATAAAATAGAAAGACCCGGTTTGTTTGGAGAGTAAATTGGAATGTTTCCCTATCCAACCGAGTCCGCTTTTTGCAGCCCAAACTTTATCCATAACCGGCGCCGAATCTACAAAAGCACGCCCCTCAATTTCACCAATTTCGTCTTGCATAAACTGTAATAATTGCTTCAGTTTATCTTTAATTACAAAATGATAATCCCTTCCATAAGCGTATTTGCTAATTTTATAAGAATCTTCTCTTTGGGTTTCTCCAGGATAATAGTTCAGCAACAGGGAAATCACACTTTTAGAACCTTCTACCAATTTTGTTGGATCCAGCCGCTTATCAAAATTATTCTCCATCCAGCGCATTTCACCATGCCGATTTTTATTCAAAAATTCTTCTAAGCGTGGTGCTTCTTTTTCCAGAAATTCTGCTTTAGAAATCCCACAAGATAAAAATCCGAGGCGTTCGGCTTCGGATTTTATCATATTTGTATATTTTGACCTGGTTTCCATTTCCTGCACAAAATTATTGTAATTAATTTACAAATTTTATTTCCGCACAGAAAATTCTGGGTTTAATCACAGGGCTCAATATTTTGATTGATATGGAAAAAATTTTGTGGATCATATTTCTTTTTAATCTGTCTCAGACGCTTAAAATTTTCGCCGTAAGAATCTTCAATTCTTCCATCTTCCTCTTCCATCATAAAATTAACATAACCACCACCAATAGCATAAGGTTTTAAAGCTTCGTAATAATTCCTGCACCAGGTGGTAATTTCTTCAGCATCATTGGCGTCTGGGGAGACTCCTACAATAACTTGCGCCCATCTTGCCTTTCTATTTGTCCAGGCAGTATCTTGAGCAGACACTTCGTGAACAGCACCATCTATTGGATATAAATGGGTAGTAGAATGTAAAGTGGGAGTTCTTGACCCATATTTAATATTTACCTGGATACTTTTATCATTTAACTCATTCAAGTAATGCGCTTTCCAGTACCATTGTAAACCGGTTGGGTACAGCTCATCAAACATACCGTTTAAGGCGGGCATTGGAATTTCACTTACAAAATCAAGAATAGGTGGTCCAAATTCCCTAATAGGTCTAAATATTTCTTCGGCCTTTTCTATTGGGCCCGTATAGTTCCAAACTATTCCACAAACTCTTGTCATGTGAAGCTCTTCCGGGAAAGGCTCTCCTGGAGGGACCATAAGAAATGCGAAAAAACCATACAGATCCTTATCAGCATTTTTCATGATGTCGTCGTAAAACCTCATGACTTCTTCTGCCTTTTCAAGAGGCCAAAACATAGGGCCAGCATATACATTTTTAATTTCGAGAAGTTTAAAAGTAAAGGAAACTACAACTCCAAAATTTCCTCCACCACCTCTAAGGGCCCAAAATAGGTCTGAATTTTCATTTTTATTTGCTGTAACAAGTTCTCCCGAAGCGAGAACAACTTCTGCCTCAATAAGGTTATCTATGGTCAAGCCACCTTTTCGACTCAAATAGCCTATACCTCCTCCAAGCGTAATACCGCCAATACCGGTGGTTCCAATAATACCGCTGGGCAAGGCGAGTCCAAATTCATGAGTGGCTTTATCAACATCTGCAAGGGTATTTCCGGGATAGATCACTGCAGTACGTTTATCGCTATTTATTTGAATATCTTTCATTTCAGAAAGATCAATTACCAACCCATCTTCACATAACGCCAAGCCAGCTCCATTATGCCCTCCACTTCTTATGGAAATCTCCAGGTCGTTTTCTCTACCAAAATTCACTGCCTGAATAACATCTTGTTTATCCCTACACTTTAAGATGATGCCGGGATGCTTATCTATCATTGCATTATAGATTTTCCTCGCTTCATCATACTCCTTGTCTTCTGGTAGGATAACCTGGCCATGAACTCGTTTTTTAAATTCTTTGATTTTAGCTTCCATAATACTCCCTTTTTAATTAATAGTCTTATCAAATTCTAGTTCCTATATCAGGAACTCTTAAATCATCTTAATTATGAAAAACCTAAAATTTTATCAGCGAGGGGAGCTTGGAAAATTTATTTTTTGGATTGACCATTCAGTTTTTTCTTTCGTATACTTTGTTATCAATATCTTCCATTAATTCCATCATTTCTTCTTCCGGACTAAAGTCAATGATCCTTGCATCTTCAATAACTTTAGCCGTATGACCAGGGGGCATATAGAAAACTTCTCCTTTCGAAATAATTTCAGTAGGACGATCTTTATATTTTGCCTGCAACTTTCCTTTTTCCAAATAACCCCAATGCGGCACCTGGCACAAATCATCTTTCTGCCCTATTAAAAGTGGAGCAAAATCGGTTCCAGCAGGAGGTTCGTTAATAGCCACTACCATTCCTCCCCATCCTTCAACATAATTGATCATATTTCCTTTGGGAAAATCAGATTTTGAAATATGAGTTTTTTCGGGAGTTTCTGGCCGGTTTTTTGTTTCAGTAAGCGGAGCCATATGTTCGTGAGTGATTTTCCACCCATCGTTTGTTTTAATAAAAAGTAAAGCTCCCTGCATTTTCAAATCATAAGATTCTTCACCTCTTTTAAATTCTAAATCGTAATGAAAAGTGACATTAGCCACGTCTCCACCATATATGTTGATTTTTAAATCTTCCCACTCCCATTTTTCAATTTCGGTAATAGTTCCCAGGAAATTTCGCTCGAAGTTTTCATTTTCTTCAGAACCCTGCCTCTTTTCGCCATTCTGAAACTCCGTGAATTTTGGGCCGTATGCATGCATCGAGATTAATTTATCAACTTCATTATCCCTTATGCTTTGCTCAATCTCATCCAGAGCTTTCTTAACTTCTTTCTTTGCTTCCGGGTATTCATTACTGATTTCCAGATCATTTTGACTATAAATAGCGCTGAAACCAAAAAGTAAAACAATTACAATAAAAATTTTAGCTTTCATCATTCTTAGTTTTATGATTATTTCCTTACGGAATAATCAATGTACAACTAATTGATTTACAAAACAATAAGTGATTTCAGGGGGTTTTTATAATGTATTCTGAGCGATCTTTCGGAAGAATAGTTTTTCGCAAACTTAAGTGCTTTCAGAAACTATGGAAATAGGAACAATGACTATTTATTGATCTAAAGCCAGATCAATATTTTTTGATACTCAGTAATAAAACAGATTATTCGAGTAGAATATAAAATTAGGCTCTCATTTGAAATTTTAGAGTAGCGTTTTTTGGTTTGAGTGTAATAAGTGGCTTAATATCGATCTCATCAAATACAGGAACTATTTTATATTGGCTTACCAATTCAGTGACTGCAATGATCATCTCGAACATGGCGAAGTTATTACCTATACATTTCCTGGGGCCGGCGCCAAAAGGAAAATACTGAGAGGAATATTTTCTTCCTCCTTCGGCGAAGCGTTCCGGTTTAAATTCATCTGGATCTTCCCATAGGTCTGGATGACGATGAACCTCGTAAAGAGAGAACAATAAATTTGAACCAGGCTCGAAATATTTCCCTTCAAACTCATCTTCCTCCAGGTTAACCCGGTCTATAAAATATGCCGGCGGATATAATCTCATAGACTCTTCAATCACCTGTTGGGTAATCTTGCATTTGGTCACATAGCTCATTAAGTCTAGATCCTGTTCCTTTAAGGCAGATATTTCTTCATAGATTTTCTCTTGCCATTCCGGGTTAAACGCAAGCAATTGAGCTGTAAAGGTTAGTGAATTGGAAGTAGTCTCGTGACCTGCTGTGAAAAGAATCAGGATCTCATCGATAAGCTGTTCCTCATCCATAAAATTACCGTCATCATACTTTGCTTCCAACAGCATATCCAAAAGATCATCATAACGTTCTTTTGAATTCCTTCTTTCCTGAACAATCTTTTTTAAAATGTTCCTGGCTTCGGCAGTAAGTTTAAGATAACTATCTATCTTACCACTTGCTCTAAACCACCAACCCAGGTAAGGCTGCCGCAGCTCCTTAACAAGCATTTTCTGGGTCTCTTCTGTAATATATTGCAACCTGTTGATCTCCTTCTGATTCGCAGCACTGCTAAACAAAGATTTTACCACCGTTTGAAAAGCGAGATCATTATAAATAGGAAAAATATCCAGTTCTCCCTTTACTGTGATCTTTTTATATTCCAGTAATATTGCCTGCTTTATAGAATCAAGCAGATTGGCGAGTTGTTTTTTATGGAATGCCGGCTGAATTAGTTTTCGTTGTTTTTTCCAGTGCTCCCCTTCTGAAGTTAGCAATCCTTTTCCAACGTATTTAACCAGATCTTTAGTTTGGATCTCAGACTTTACGAAATTCTTCTGATTCTTTTGAAGTACATATTCCACCAGTCCCGCATCTCTGGAAAATATCACCGATTTATTAAATCCAATATTCAGCCGAAAAGTATCTCCTTTCTCCTGAAAATTATCATGATGAAAGGGCAGTGGATTCTTTAAGATATTAGCAGAATGTTTTAGGAATTTCAGTAAAGATACTTCAGGTATTTTGTGAGAATGTGCCATAATTTTTATTTAAAAAAGTCCGCCCTGGATGTCTCCTTTCACCCTACCTAAATGTTTATAAGCGGCTTCAGTTACTTCCCTTCCTCTTGGAGTTCTATAAATAAATCCCTGCTGGATAAGAAAAGGTTCGTACACTTCCTCAATAGTTTCGGCACTTTCACTAACCGCAGTAGACAGGGTAGTTAATCCTACCGGACCTCCCTTAAATTTATCAATAATAGTTTCCAGGATTTTATTATCCATCTCATCCAAACCGTGAGCATCTACATTTAATGCTTTAAGTCCGTACTTAGCAATCTCCATATCTATTTTGCCATTTCCTTTAATTTGGGCAAAATCCCTTACCCGTCTAAGTAAAGCATTGGCAATTCTTGGAGTACCACGGCTTCTACCAGCAATTTCTATTGCAGCGTCCAGGCTAATAGGAACCCGAAGGATCTCAGAACTACGCTGTACAATGTCTGAAAGCAATTCGGTTGAATAATATTGTAAGCGACTGGAAATACCAAAACGCGCCCGCATAGGCGCCGTAAGTAAACCTGAGCGCGTTGTAGCTCCAATAAGTGTAAACGGATTTAAATTAATTTGCACTGTTCTTGCATTTGGCCCAGACTCAATCATAATATCTATTCGGTAATCTTCCATTGCTGAATAAAGGTACTCTTCAACAACTGGACTTAACCTATGGATTTCATCGATAAAAAGAATATCCCTATCATCAAGATTGGTAAGCAAACCGGCAAGATCTCCAGGTTTATCCAAAACAGGACCTGAAGTGACTTTTATTCCCACGCCTAACTCGTTAGCCAGAATATGAGCCAAAGTAGTTTTACCTAATCCGGGAGGGCCGTGAAAAAGCGTATGATCTAAAGCTTCGTCCCTTTGGTTTGCAGCTTCAACAAATACTTTAAGATTCTCCAAAACCTGATCCTGGCCGGCAAAATCGTCAAAACTTAAGGGGCGCAATGCCCTTTCGATATCAAATTCTTCTGGGGAGAAATTTTCTCCTGAAGGATCAAGGTTTTCATTCATAAATCATAAAAATTATCGCGCTGTATATAAGCAAAGATAAGGAAAATACCTTGGGCCATTTCCATAAGAATTTAGTCAATTAATTATAGCTGAAAATAAGTCTAAAAGCAAAAAACCTCTCCGTTCCGGGAGAGGTTTTTATATATTCTTCTTATTAAGTTCAGTGATTTAATTCTTCTTCGTGATCTTGAAGTGGAACATTCTGTGGAACAAAATCCTGCCCAGGAATCACATAATCTGTTCCATCAAGGTTCATCTTACTGTAATCGTAAGACCAACGGTAAACAGAAGGAATAGCGCCAGGCCAATTTCCGTGAATGTGCTCTACCGGAGTAGTCCATTCTAAAGTAGTTGCATTCCAGGGGTTTTGTGTAGCTTTTTGCCCGAAGAAAATAGAGCTAAAGAAATTGTATAAAAATACAACCTGAACACCGGCAGTAATAATTGCAAATACAGTAATAATAACATTTACATCAGCAAGATCATCAAAATATGGAAATGCGGTGTTTGTATAATAACGTCTTGGTAAACCAGCCAGACCAATAAAGTGCATTGGGAAAAACACCCCATAAGCACCTACAGCAGTGATCCAGAAGTGAACATAACCAAGGTTCTTATTCATCATTCTACCAAACATTTTTGGGAACCAGTGGTAAACCCCGGCTAAAAGACCGTAGATCGCTGAGATACCCATCACAAGGTGAAAGTGAGCAATTACAAAATATGTATCGTGAACGTTAATATCTAATGTTGAATCCCCAAGGATAATTCCTGTTAGACCACCGGTAATGAATGTTGATACAAAACCAATAGAGAACAACATTGCGGGATTCATTTGCAGATTCCCTTTCCAGAGCGTAGTAATCCAGTTAAAGGCTTTTACTGCAGAAGGAATTGCAATTAATAATGTTGTAAATGTAAATACAGAACCTAAGAATGGATTCATTCCTGATACGAACATATGGTGACCCCATACAATTGTAGAAAGGAATGCAATTGCAAGAATTGAAGCAACCATTGCACGGTAGCCAAAGATTGGTTTACGTGAATTTGTAGCTAAAACCTCTGAAACAATACCCATTGCAGGTAGAATTACAATATAAACTTCCGGGTGACCAAGGAACCAGAATAAGTGTTCAAATAAAACCGGAGAACCTCCCTGGTGACTTAATACTTCACCCTGGATATAAATATCACTTAAAAAGAAAGATGTTCCAAAACTTCTGTCCATTATAAGTAAAAGTGCTGCAGATAGAAGAACCGGAAAGGAAACCACACCAATAACGGCAGTAATAAAAAATGCCCAAATGGTAAGTGGCAGTCTCATCATAGACATTCCCTTAGTTCTAAGGTTAAGTACCGTAACAATATAGTTAAGTGAACCTAAAAGTGACGAAGCAATAAAGATAGCCATGGAAATTAGCCAAAGCGTCATCCCCATACCAGAACCGCCAATAGCCTGAGGCAATGCACTAAGAGGTGGATAGATTGTCCAACCAGCAGAAGCAGGTCCAGATTCTATAAATAAGGAACTAAGCATAATCACACAAGAGATAAAGAACAACCAGTAAGAAAGCATGTTCATAAACCCTGAGGCCATATCTCTAGCTCCAATTTGAAGCGGAATAAGCAGGTTACTAAAAGTACCACTCAAACCGGCGGTTAACACAAAGAAAACCATTATTGTACCGTGTATGGTAACCAAAGCAAGGTATATTGACGGCGTCATTACTCCTTCTGGAGCCCATTTATCTCCTAAAAGCCATTCGAAGATCACAAAAGATTCTTCTGGCCAGGCTAATTGTAAACGGAAAAGTACGGACATCATAATCCCCACAATACCCATCAAAATACCTGTAATAAGATATTGCTTGGCAATCATCTTATGGTCTGTACTAAATATGTATTTAGTAATAAAAGTTTGTTTATGATGATGTCCGTGATCGTCGTGGTGATCTTGAGCCGGTGCTGTTGCTATTGCTGACATATCTAAAGTATATTCTTTTTAGTTCTGTTATTCTTGTGATTCCATAACGGCAGCAAACTCGTCTTGCTCGCTTAACCATTGGTTGTATTCTTCTTCGCTTTCTACAATAATCTTCATCTGCATATTATAGTGTGCGTCGCCACAAATCTTATTACATAGCAGAAAGTAATCAAATTCGTATGAATCTAATGGAGCTTCCCCTTCAGCCATTAAGATTTCGCTGTTTTCTTTTCTAATTTCGTTTATGGTTTTCACTTTATCAACCATATAATCTGAATTTCGCATCTCTGCTGTAGTAATATCCGGAGTAAATGCAAATTGAGTTACCATTCCAGGTACAACGTTCATCTGCGCCCTAAAGTGTGGGAAGTAAGCAGAGTGAAGTACATCCTGAGATCTAAACTTAAAAAGCACCTTCTTTCCTACCGGAAGGTGAAGCTCTGTAGTTATTTTATCATCATCTGCATAAGAATCATTTACATTAAGCCCTACAGTATTTATGCCTTCAATAAAACGTACATTGGCTTCTCCCAGTGTATTATCTTCTCCAGCATATCTAGCTTGCCAGCTAAATTGTTTAGCGTAGATCTCAATAACAATAGGATCTTCATCTTCACCAATGTTCATAATATCACTCCAGGTAAATAGACCATAAATAATTAAACCTGCAAGGGTAATTACTGGGATAATAGTCCAAATAAACTCAAGCTTATCGTTATCTGCAAAAAAAAGAGCTCTGTTACCTTTCTTTCCCTGGTATTTATAAGCGAACCAGTGAAGTAGTGCCTGTGTAATAACCTGCACTACCATAATTAACCCGATAGATATAAACATTAATGTGTCTACCTCATTACCGTGTTCGGAAGCCGACTCGGGAAGATATAATTTACTCCAGTGCCAAAAACTGTATGCCATTCCCACATAAAGGAAGATCATAAACCAAAGCATAAGTTTGGCTTGTTGCCTATTATCATTATCGTTAGCTATTTCAGAGCTCTCGGCACCCGGGCCTTTAGAGAGCTGAAAAATCTTAGACATTTGCCAACCGGTAACGGCCAATAGGGCTAGTACAATTATTACTAAAAATACGGTCATTTTATAATTTCTTCTTTAAACAATCTTTTATTAATAATGGAAATGTTCACTTTCCTTAATATACGGGTTGCGTTTAGCGAGCAGTGGAGCTTTAGTAAGCGCGTTAAAGATTACAAAAGTAAACAATCCTCCAAAGAAAAATACTGCACTAATTTCAGGTATCCCTATAAACCATGACTCCCCTACTGTTGCAGGCATTATCATTGTAAATACATCTAAATAGTGCCCAATAAGGATAATTACACCAGTCATTACCACAAACCAATTTACTCTTTTGTAATCACTATTCATTAATACCAATAATGGGAAAACAAAATTTAAAACCACCATACCAAAAAATGGTAAGCTATAGTTTTCTATACGGCTAATAAAATAAACTACTTCCTCTGGAATATTAGAATACCAAATAAGCATAAATTGTGAAAACCAAAGGTAAGTCCAGAAAATACTAATTCCGAACATAAACTTAGCTAAATCATGTATGTGACTGTTATTTACAAAAGGCAAGTGTCCTCTAGATTTCAGGTAAATACTTACTAAAGCAATAACGGTAATACCTGAAACAAACATACTTGAAAATACATACCAGCCAAACAAAGTACTAAACCAGTGCGGATCTAAACTCATAATCCAGTCCCAGCTCATCATTGATTCTGAAACAAGGAAGAATACAAGGAAACCTGCTGCTAGCTTAAAGTTCTTTTTAAAGTAAGCATTATCGGTAGCTTCATCCAATCTTCTTGAATTTCTAACGAGAAAATGTCTAAAAACAAACCAACCACCTAAAAATATAGCTGCTCTTATTAAGAAGAAAGGTACATTTAAATAAGCTGTTTTATTCTGAATAATCTCATCGTGAGCCACAACTTCTGGATCCATCCATATAAATAAATGATTTAAATGAAATCCTGAAAGTGCTAAAAGCACAAACATAATGATACCGCCAGGGACAATGTACGCAGAAATAGCTTCCATTACTCTAAATAACACTGGAGACCAACCTGCTTGCGAAGCATATTGTAAAGCATAAAATGCTAAAACCCCCAATGAGATCATAAAGAAAAAGAATGCAGCTACATAAACTGCAGCCCATGGCTTATTTTGTAGTTGATGCAACTTATGCTCCAAATGCTCGGCGTCGTGTGCTCCAGCTTCTGCAGAATGAGCTTCATTTTCATCAGCATTTCTGCCAGGCTCATCATCTAATAGAACCCCGTGTTCTGCATCAGCAAAGTTAGCCTCAGCCGCGTCTTGATGAGATGCTTCACCATGATGTCCTTCCGCAGCTATTATTTCTCTAACATCATCCAAATCTGATGGCGCCTGTAGAAACCCAATTACGAGCCCAATAGCACCAACAATCATAAAAATAATTGCTGTTAATTTTAATTTACTGGATAGCGTATACATATTTATAGATCTAAATGCTTTGTTCTTAATTATTGTTTTCTTCATCTACGGTTAGCGCAGCACCTTCACCTTGAGACTCTTCTGCATTTTGTTGTGCTCTTTCTACCTCTACCGGATTTGCTTCAGCAATAGAGGCATCTTTCACTTCTTCAAAAGGTATTTCCTCACCGCCTTCCAGTTCATTTTTAAGATTCATTACGTAATGTGTAATCTTCCAACGTTCTTCTTCACTAGTTTGTACCGCATAAGAACCCATGGAATTTAATCCGTAATAGATTACGTGATAAACACTACCTTCGGTAATAGCACGTCCTATATCATCATAAGAAGGTACACCAAGAATTTTTTCCCTTTCAGTCAAAATTCCTTTACCATCTCCATTGTCTCCATGACATACAGCACAATATATAGTATATAAGGCTTTACCCTCATTAAGATTATCTTCTGTATAAGGAAGTGGGTTGGTAAGGTTAGCCTTAGCATTAGCCATACCTTCTGGAGAGTTCTCATAATCGTAAGGCATCCACCCTCTTGGAATAGTTCCTTCCACCGGAAGTTTAGCTTCCTGTCCATTTACAAAAATATCGTACTCCCCATAAGTTTCGTAGCCTATTGGTTCATACATATCTGGCATGTACTGGTAATTAGGTTTGTCGCTATCTGCACAAGACACTACAACGCCTCCAACTAAGAACAATACTATCGCTTTATAGAACAAATTTTTCATTCTGTCTATTTATTATCTATTAATTTAATTTCTGCAGCTCCGGTATCGTAAAGGAATTTAGTTAATTCGTCTACGTCGTGATTTGCAACATCTACCTCCATAAGGAACATATCATCGGTTGTTCTAACATCTGGATTCTCTGCTTGTTTAAAAGGCCATAATTTACTTCTCATATAGAAGGTAATCACCATAAGGTGGGCTGCAAAAAATACCGTAAGCTCAAACATAATAGGCACAAATGCGGGTAAATTTTCTAAAAAACTAAAGCTTGGTTTTCCTCCAATATCCTGAGGCCAGTCTTCTATCATAATAAAATTCATCATCGCAACTGATACCACAAAACCAACAACCCCATAAAGGAAAGAGGTTATGGCCAATCGCGTAGGCGCCAACCCCATAGCTTTATCTAAACCGTGAACGGGCATTGGGGTATAAATTTCACCAATATGATAACGAGCCTCTCTTACCTGCTTCACACCCTGCAAAAGCAAGTCGTCATCATTATAAATAGCGTGTATAACTTTTGATGCCATCTTAATTACTTATTTTTTAGTTCAGTTGCCTGTGCTACCCAATCTCCTCGCATAGAAGAATCAGGGAAGTTTTCTATTACTTCATCAAGCAATTCAAAATCATCCTCGGCAAGCTTACTTACCTGAACATAGGTGTAAAGACCTAACTGATGTAAACGTTGTTCAAGGAAAGGACCTACTGCTTTAAGTTTTTGCAGATTATCTGCAGTTTGATTTTCTGGATTAAATGATCCTGTTCTAGCTAGCATTGCATCTATTCTATCCTTTTGTATCTCAGTAAGTACTAACGCATCTGCATTTACAGTATCGTTATGCCCATTATCATTTTCAGCTTTATAAGCATCGTCATCACCCATTTTCTTATCAACCTTGGTAGCAATATTTTTCTTTGGCTCACCAACGTTAACCGGAGTATAATGTTTTACATCATCCCCATGCTCTGCTCTAAGTTTTTTATACTTTGCTCCAGAGGATTTAAGTATTGTTTTAACTTCAGCCTGGGCAATTACAGGGAAAGACCTTGCATATAAAAGGAACAATACAAAGAAGAACCCAATAGTTCCAATAAAAATACCTATATCAACAAAAGTTGGAGAAAACATAGTCCACGATGATGGAAGGTAATCACGGTGTAGTGATGTTACAATAATAACAAAACGCTCAAACCACATCCCAATGTTCACCACAATAGAAATAAAGAAAGAGAACATAATACTGGTTCGTAATTTCTTAAACCACATAAACTGCGGAGAAAACACATTACACGTCATCATTGCCCAATACGCCCAGGCGTAAGGCCCTGTTGCCCTGTTAAGGAATGCATATTGTTCATATTCTACTCCAGAGTACCAGGCTATAACCAGCTCGGTAATATAAGCAACACCAACAATAGAACCAGTGATCATAATCACAATGTTCATTAGTTCTATATGTTGTACAGTAATATAATCTTCGAGATTAGATACCTTTCTCATAATAATAAGAAGGGTATTTACCATTGCAAAACCAGAAAATACGGCTCCTGCAACAAAGTAAGGAGGGAAAATTGTGGTATGCCAACCCGGTATAACAGATGTAGCAAAGTCAAATGATACAATGGTATGTACAGAAAGTACTAATGGTGTTGCCAAACCGGCAAGAACCAAAGAAACCTCCTCAAAACGCTGCCAATCTTTTGCACGTCCACTCCATCCAAAACTTAATATTCCGTAGATCTTTTTATTGAAAGGGGTAATTGCACGGTCACGAATCATTGCAAAATCGGGAAGCAAGCCTGTCCACCAGAATACCAATGAAACAGAAAGATAAGTTGAAATAGCAAATACATCCCAAAGCAAGGGTGAGTTAAAGTTTACCCATAATGAACCAAATTGGTTTGGAATTGGAAGTACCCAATAAGCCAACCATGGTCTACCCATGTGAATCAAAGGGAATAAACCTGCCTGCATTACAGAGAAGATCGTCATCGCCTCTGCAGAACGGTTAATTGCCATTCTCCATTTTTGCCTAAACAATAAAAGCACGGCCGAAATTAACGTACCAGCGTGACCAATACCTACCCACCAAACAAAGTTGGTAATATCCCAGGCCCAGCCTACAGTTTTATTAAGTCCCCAGGTTCCAATACCCGTGGAAATAGTATAGATTATACAACCTACACCCCAAAGAAAGGCAATAAGGGCAATTGAAAAGACAATCCACCAGGATTTATTCGCCCTTCCCTCTACCGGTGCAGCCACATCCACAGTAATATCGTGGTAGGTCTTATCCCCGGTAACTAAAGGCTTTCGTATAGGTGCTTCGTAATGAGACATATCCTTTTTTAATTGATTTCTTTATTAATTTATTAAGCTTCTGTTGTATTCCTAATTTTGGTTTGGTACATCACGTTCGGCTTAGTACCTACATATTCCAATAAATGATACATCCTGTCATCTTCTTTCTTATCCCTAATCACAGCACCTTCATTGTTAATATCACCAAACGTCATAGCTCCTTTATCACAGGCTGCAGAACAGGCTGTTTGGAATTCACCATCTTCAATCACCCTTCCATCACGTTTAGCATCAAGAATGGTTTTTTGAGTTTTCTGAATACACATAGAACATTTTTCCATAACCCCTCTTGAACGCACAGTTACATCAGGATTAATAACCATTCTTCCAAGGTCATTATTCATATGGTAATCAAACTCTTCATTTTCAGCATAATTAAACCAGTTAAATCTACGTACTTTGTATGGACAGTTATTTGCACAATATCTTGTACCCACACAACGGTTATAGATCATTTGGTTTTGCCCCTGTCTTCCATGAGAAGTTGCAGCAACAGGACACACAGTCTCACAAGGAGCGTGATTACAATGCTGACACATTACAGGCTGGAATACCACCTGAGGATTATCTGCAGGCTCCTCCAATTCCCCGAATTCAGAAAGTGAACTTCCTAAACCAGAAATATTTTCCTTTTTATCCAGATCGTCAATAAAACTATCTTCTGAAGAATAATATCTATCAATACGCAACCAATGCATATCACGAGAACGTCTAACTTCACTCTTACCTACCACAGGAACATTATTCTCTGCGTGACAGGCAATAACACAAGCCCCACAACCAGTACAAGCGTTAAGATCTATAGAAAGATTAAAATGGTGACCAATACTACGATCAAAACCATCCCACATATCTACTTCCGGTGAAGTTACCGGCTTCTCAACGTGATCTAAGGAAACTTGAGGAACAGAATTCCACTCTTTAACATCTTTAGTATTAAATACCTCTAAAGTAGTTTCCTTGATAATATCTCCACGACCCATTAGGGTATTATGAAGCTGAACGCAAGCAAATTCGTGAACACCGGGAGCTTTCTCGATAGTTACAGATTGCACTGCATTTAAGTTTTTATATAAAGGGTAAGCATTTACACCTACTTGCATTTCTTCCTGCACTCCAGATTTCTTGCCATAACCAAGAGCTAATCCAACTGTACCTTTTGCCTGTCCTGGCTGAATAAGCACAGGAACATTTTCAACAACAACCCCATCTAAAGTTATGTTAGCATAACTTCCATTTAAGCCACCGTTAGAGACATTTTCGTTTTCAAGACCCATAGACTCAGCATCAGCCTTCGAAATAGTCAGGTAATTATCCCACGATGCTCTTGTTAGAGGATCTGGCATTTCCTGCAACCAGGGGTTATTCGCTTGCTGACCATCTCCCATAGAAGGTTTGGTATAAAGCGTTAGCTCCATTCCATTATTTTCTGAAGGTCGAGCCAACTCACTGGCAGCCGTCGCAACATTTACAGATCCTGAAGCTTCAGATGCTTCAATTTCCACTGGGGAAGTCGCTTTAAAAACACCATCATGAAGCGCGGTATTCCACGAAGGGATACTACCACTCCAGGTTTCTTTTATATACTCGTGATAAGATTTATCATTATCAGTCCATTTCAACAAGCAATCCTGAAATTGTCTTGTATCAAATAATGGTCTAATTGTAGGCTGCATCAAAGCAAAATCTGACGCAGTATATTGAATATCCCCCCAACTCTCTAAATAATGAGGAGTTGCAGCAACAAATTTACAAAGCTCAGCTGTTTCATCTGGTTTCATACTAAAAGCCAAAGAAACATCCACATTAGACAAAGCTTCAGTAAATTCATTAGCATTTGGCAAAGAATAAGCAGGATTCACACCCGCCATTAATACAGCACCAACAGCACCAGACTTCATGTCTTCAACAGCCTGCATCACCTCCTCAGCATTACCCTGACGGATCATACGAGGATTATTAGCATCCATTACACCACTTCCAAGCGCCTCATTAATTGCAAGCACTAAAGCTTGAGCATTAGCATCTGGAATTCCAGAAACAACTACAGCTCCGCTTCCAGCCTTTCTTAATTGACGTGCAGCTTTAACAACAGCATCGTCTATTTTGGCTGGTAAATCACTAGTAGATGAACCACCAGCAACATAACCATATAATGCCGCCAATACAGCCTTTTGCTGTGATGGAGTAACAGGAAAACGCTTATCTGCATTCGCCCCTGTTAAACTCATATTAGATTCAAACTGGATGTGGCGTGACATTTTACCATTTTCTGGCACACGTCCTTTAGCATAGCCAGCATCGTAACCACCACCCTGCCAGTCACCAAGAAAATCAGCACCAACAGAAACAATAGTTTCCGCTTTAGAAAAATCGTAATTTGGTAAAGCTCGCTTTCCAAATTTAGCCTGAAAAGCATTTAATGCATCATTTTCAGAAACTGTATCGTACACAACATGACGTACATTAGGATACTTTTCTGAAAACTCTTTAATCAATTTTGTTGTTGAAGGACTGGCAAATGTTTGAGTTAACAAAACAATATCACCCGAAACATTACCCAGAGCACTTCCAACCTCACGGTCAAACTCCTCCCAGGAAACGTTTCTCCCTTCAATCATTGGGCGTTTCACCCTATTAGCGTCATACATTGACAATACCGAAGCATGTACACGAGAATTAACCCCGCCCTTAGACTTCGATAAATCATTATTTTCAACTTTAATAGGTCTCCCTTCTCTGGTTTTCACCAATACACTGGCAAAATCAAAACCATCTGCAATAGTAGAGGCGTAGTAATTAGCCACCCCAGGAACAATACGCTCCGGTTGCACCACGTAGGGAATAGATTTAATAACAGGTCCTTCACAAGCAGCTAATGAAGCAGCTGCCGTACTAAACCCAACATATTTCAAGAAATCTCTTCTTGAAGTCTTTGAACTTTCAAGAGATTCTTTATCCCCAAGAAATTCATTAACCGGAATTTCCTCAGCAAATTCTTTTTGTTGCAGCGTCTCAACAACAGAGCTGTTTTCATTTAGCTCTTCAACACTTTTCCAGTATTTTTTGTTTGATGACATATATATCTTGATATTAACTTCTTAATTAACCCCGATTACTCGGGAAAAAAATTTTAGTAATGGCACTTCGCACACTCAAGGCCTCCCATTTGAGCAACTGTAAGCTCTTCTACACCGTACTTTTTAGATAATTCTTCGTGAATTTTCTCGTAATACTCATTCCCTTCCATTCTAACATTGGTTTCACGGTGACAGTTAATACACCAACCCATGGTTAACGGTGCATCCTGATAAACCACTTCCATCTCCTCAATTGGACCATGACATTTCTGACATTGAATACCACCAACCGTTACGTGTTGCGAGTGATTAAAGTAAGCGAAGTCTGGAAGGTTATGAATCCTAACCCACTTTACAGGCTTCTGCTCTCCAGTATAATCCTGTTCTGCAGGATCCCAGCCTACGGCATCGTATAGCTTTGCTATCTCACCGTCGTAAAACTCCTTAGAATATTCTTCGGTTGCAGTTTCAGGAGAAACTTCAGATATTGTTACGTGACAATTCATACACACATTAAGAGACGGAATACCCGAATGCTTAGATGTTCTAGCTGAAGAGTGACAGTATTTACAATCTATCTGGTTATCACCAGCATGAATTCTATGCGAATAATGAATTGGCTGAATTGGCTGATAGCCTTGATCAACACCAATTTGCATAAAGAATCCATAAGCAAACCAACCAACTACCAGCAAGCCAAAAACGGCACTTACCAATACCAAGAATTGATTTTCAACAAAAGATTTCCAAATTGGCTTTCCTTTTGGTTTTTCAGTAACCACAACACCACTTGCCTGAGCAAAATTTCTTAGCGTTTTATTAACAAGAAACAATACCGCAAGCAGCATCACCAAAACAAAAAGAAGTATTCCTAAAATAACATTTACAGAAACACCTCCGCCTGAAGATTCACCTCCAGTAGACCCACCGCCAGTTTGAGCCACTTTAGGCTCTGGTTTAGGTTGCTCTACATACGCAAGAATATCATCAATATCAGCATCTGACAATTGAGGAAAAGCCGGCATTGCGGTTTTATTATACTCCTCATAAACAGCTACAGCCTCATCATCCCCAGAAGCAATTAACTCCTGACTATTCTTTATCCACCGGTACAACCAATCCATATCCCTTTTCTCGGTCACCCCATGAAGGGCAGGACCAATTCCAGCAGAATAAGGCTTGTGACATGCAGCACAAAGCGAATTAAATAAGGATTTCCCATTCGCGGGATCCCCAAGATCTGACATAGCTGAAGAATCTTCCGAAGACTCCTCAGTTTGCTCCTGGCTGCCGGCTGCGGCATCTTGCGAGGCCTCATCCTGTGCAATTCCCAAAACGCTGAATGAGATAAAGAATGCTACACTTAAGAGCAATAGTCGCGAAGTTGAGTGGCGGTATTTCACCTTTTTCATATTATAAGTTGAATTAACGTCTTAACTTTGGTACGGTTTTTAAGGCCTTAAGCCTTAGTAATATTAACATTTCGCACCATTAAATTCGGCAACAAAAGTAATACTTAAAGTCGATTTTAGGAATGATACATATGTGTTAATCGGTAATTTATACTAGTTCTAAATAATAAAACACATCTTGTTTAAGTTATTAAATTATACTTTTGCCTTAAATAAATAACTATGAGAAAATTAAGCTTAAACAAAATTCTATTGAGTTGTTTTATCTCAGGGATTTCTTTTCTGAATTTAACAGCACAAGAAGGACAAGTGAATATAAATGAAAACGATAAGATCACTAAACTTCTGGAATTAAAATCTGAAATGAGCAGCAATAACGAAATTGGGGATCGCTTTAAGATTCAGCTCTTTTACGGGAATAATGGAGAGGCCAATGAAGTTATTAAGGATTATCGCAGCAAATTCGAATACCCTTCTTTAATTGCTTATGAAGCTCCAAATTACAAAGTATGGGTAGGCAACTTCAGAAACCGTCTGGAAGCCGATAGAGCTCTTCTCAAGATAAAAGAGAGCTTTCCTTCTGCCTTTATCCCCAAGCCACGACGCAAATAGATTTAAAGAGCGATTTTCAGAAAAATCAGAACATAAAAAAAGCGGCCTAAAGCCGCTTTTTTCTATTTAGTATAAAACTTTATTATTTAAGTTTCTTTTTAACTTCTACTTCACGGAAGGATTCTACTACATCACCTTCTTTAATATCATTGTAATTCTTAACCTGAAGACCACAATCATAACCTTTCGCAACTTCCTTAACATCGTCTTTAAAACGTTTTAATGAAGCTAGCTCTCCAGTATAAACCACAACGCCATCGCGAATTAAACGAATTCCTGCACTTCTGTAAATCTTACCAGAAGTAACCATACAACCTGCAATGGTTCCAACTTTAGAGATCTTAAAGGTTTCCCTAATCTCTGCAGTACCGGTGATCTCTTCTTTAAGTTCTGGAGAAAGCATTCCTTCCATCGCATCTTTAAGATCGTTGATTGCATCGTATATGATAGAGTAAGTTCTGATATCAATTTCTTCCTTATCAGCCACCTGTCTAGCATTTCCAGCAGGACGAACGTTAAATCCAATAATTACCGCATCTGAAGCTGAGGCAAGCAACACATCACTTTCTGTAATAGCACCTACTCCTTTATGAATAATATTCACCTGAATTTCTTCGGTAGATAATTTCAGGAAGCTATCGGTCAAGGCTTCTACAGAACCATCAACATCACCTTTAAGGATAATATTAAGCTCTTTAAAGTCACCTAAAGCAATTCTTCGTCCAATTTCATCCAGGGTAATGTGACGCTGAGTTCTAACACTCTGCTCACGTTGCAACTGAGTACGTTTAGCTGCAATATCTTTAGCTTCACGCTCATCTGCCATTACCTTAAACTTGTCACCCGCTTGTGGCGCACCATCAAGTCCTAGAATAGAAACCGGCGTTGCGGGTCCTGCTTCTTTAACTTCATGCCCACGCTCATCGTGCATTGCTTTCACCTTACCACTATGGCGACCTGCTAACACATAGTCTCCAATTTTTAAGGTTCCTGCCTGTACAAGGATAGTGGCAACATAACCTCTACCTTTATCAAGGAAGGCCTCTACTACTGTACCCGTGGCAGCTTTAGAAGGATTAGCTTTTAATTCTAGAATTTCAGATTCCAGTAAAACTTTCTCAAGAAGCTCTTCAACCCCCAATCCTGTTTTAGCTGATATATCGTGAGACTGGACTTTACCGCCCCAATCTTCTACAAGCAAGTTCATACTTGCAAGTTTTTCTTTAATCTTCTCTGGATTCGCAGTTGGCAAATCAGACTTGTTAATGGCAAATACTATAGGCACTCCTGCCGCCTGAGCGTGAGAAATAGCCTCTTTAGTTTGCGGCATCACATCATCATCTGCAGCAATTACAATAATCGCAATATCTGTTACCTGAGCACCACGAGCACGCATTGCCGTAAAGGCTTCGTGACCGGGAGTATCCAGGAAGGTCATTTTTTGACCGTTTTTAAGCTCTACTCCATAAGCTCCAATATGCTGTGTAATACCACCACTTTCCCCGGCAATAACATTCTCTTTACGAACATAATCCAGTAAGGATGTTTTACCGTGATCTACGTGACCCATTACAGTTACAATTGGCGCTCTATCTTCAAGATCTTCCGGATTTTCAGGTGCTTCTTCTACGGTTTCCTCGATATCAGCAGTTACAAAGTCTACTTCATAACCAAATTCATCTGCAACAATAGAAAGCGTCTCAGCATCTAAACGCTGATTCATCGTTACCATCATTCCAAGAGACATACAGGCTGAAATCACTTTCGTTACCGGTACATCCATCATCGTAGCAACTTCACTTACGGTTACAAATTCCGTAACCTTTAAAATCTTACTATCAGTTTCCTGTTGCGCAAGATCGTCTTCAGAGCGTTGACGGTGTTGATCTCTTTTATCTCTTCTATATTTAGCTCCTTTACCTTTACCTGATTTACCCTGAAGTTTTTCCAGAGTCTCACGAACCTGCTTTTGAACTTCTTCTTCGCTAGGCTCTTCTTTAGTAATAGGTTTCGCTCTTTTTCTTGGGGCTCCTTTTTTACCACCACCCTGATTTGAAGCTCCTGGCTTCACATCTTTACTAATTCTACGGCGACGCTTTTTACGCTTCTCCTTCTCTTTCTTTTCTTCGGCGGCTTTCTTATCGTCTTTTTTCTTTTCCGGTTTTTTAAATTGAGAAAGATCAATCTTCTTCCCGGTAAAGTTAGGCCCGTTAAGCTTGGTATAATTAGTTTTATGAGTCATAGACTCAGGCTCTTTAGCCTCTTCTTCTTTAGCTGAAGGCTCCGCTTCTTTTTTAACAGGCGCTTCAACTTTTTTATTCTCTTTAGAAGGTGTTTCTTCTTCCTTAGATTTTTGAGGCTCAGGTCTTTCTTCCTTGACTTCAGGCTTTTTGACTTCTGGGCTTTTGGCTTCAGGCTTCTTGGCTTCAGGCTTCTTGGCTTCCTCGGGCTGCTTAGGCTGCACTTGCTCTGACTTCTCCTCTTCTTTTTCGACTTTTTTCTCCGGCTTTTTATCCAGATCAATCTTGCCTACTTTTTTAGGACCAGCCAATTTTGCTCTTGAAGAGACTGCTGCTGCTTCGTCTTTACGACGATCATCTTCTTTCTTCTCTTCGGCTTTGCGTTTCTCTTCAAGCTCTCTTTCTCTTGCTAAACGCAATTCTTCCTTCTCCTTTCTCTTTTCTTCACCTACTTCCTTAGACTCAACTTTCTTGGATTTGTCGGTCTCAAATTCATCAGAAAGCACCTGATAAACTTCTGGTGAGATTTTGGTAGTAGGACGTGCCTCAATATCGTGACCCTTAGAATTTAAAAATTCTACAGCCCGGTCTAACGAAATATTGAATTCACGTAATACTTTGTTTAGTCGCATTGTTTTTGCTTCAGCCATAAATTGCCCTCTAAATTAACCTCTTTTAATTATTTATATTCTAATGAGTATTTTACTACTCTTCAAATTCTTCTCTTAAAACCTTCACTACTTCGCGAATGGTTTCTTCTTCTAAGTCGGTAAGTCTAATAAGATCCTCCAATTCTTGTTCCAAAACACTTTTTGCAGTGTCAAGTCCAACTCTAGAAAATTCTTTTATTACCCAATCTTCAATTTCATCAGAAAATTCTTTCAATTCAACATCTTCTTCTACTCCTTCTCTAAACACGTCTATTTCATAACCGGTTAACTGCCCGGCAAGTCTAATATTATGACCTCCACGGCCAATAGCTTTAGAAACTTCTTCTGGCTTAAGCATCACCTCAGCCGTTTTATTTTCTTCATCTAATTTAATAGATGTAATTTTTGCAGGACTTAAAGCCCTGGTAATATATAATTGATCGTTATTGGTGAAATTGATCACATCTATATTCTCATTCCCCAATTCACGCACAATACTATGAATTCTAGATCCTTTCATACCTACACAGGCACCAACAGGATCTATTCTATCATCATAAGTATCTACCGCTACTTTTGCTTTTTCACCAGGAACTCGAACCACATTCTGGATGGTAATTAAACCATCAAAAACTTCAGGAATTTCCTGTTCAAACAGCTTTTCAAGAAAGACAGGAGCGGTACGAGAAAGAATAATAGTTGGCTTATTTCCTTTAAGCTCTACACTTTCTATTATTCCTTTTACATTATCTCCTTTTCTAAAGAAATCTGAAGGAATTTGGCGATCTTTTGGCAAAACGATCTCGTTCCCTTCATCGTCTAACAAAATAATAGCCCTATGCCTAATATGATGAACTTCAGCGGTGTAAATTTCGCCTTCAAGCTCTTTAAAGTGCTTGAAGATATTAGTATTATCGTGTTCGTGAATTTTAGAAATAAGATTTTGTCTTAAAGCCAAAATAGCACGACGCCCCAAATCTACAAGTTTTACTTCTTCTGACACATCTTCACCAACTTCAAAATCAGGCTCAATTTTTCTAGCCTCGGCAAGAGAAATTTCCTGATTAGGATCTTCTACTTCACCATCAGCAACCACAACCCTATTTCTCCAAATTTCGAGATCTCCTTTATCTGGATTCACAATAATATCAAAATTATCGTCTTCACCATACTTTTTCTTTAAAGCACTCCTAAACACATCTTCAAGGATGGCCATTAGAGTTACACGATCTATCAATTTGTCATCCTTAAACTCTGAAAATGACTCAATCAAGGCGATATTTTCCATATCAATTTGAGGTTAAAATGTTATCATAACTTTAGCATCGGTAATCTCAGAATACGGCAACACCAATTCTTTTTGAACGGTATGCTTTCCTTTCCCTACGGGTTTAGGCTCTCTGGCTTTCCAGTTAAGCTTAATACCGTTCTGATCTACTTCAGTTAAAGTCGCTTCAATTTTTTCGTTATTGGTAGTCACCTGCAGTTTCCTGCCCAGGTTCTTCCGATATTGCCGTTCCAGATGTAAAGGTTCAGAAACTCCCGCCGAACTAACTTCCAAAGAAAAATCCTCTTCTTCTCTATCTAGATTGTGTTCCACTTTACGGCTCACCGCAATACAATCATTAACAGAAACACCATTATCACCATCTATTACAACCGAAATCTTGTTGTCTTTAGTGATGTTAAGGTCTATTAAAAATAATGAATTATTTTCCTGGAAAGCTTCCTTCAACAAATTTTCTACTTTATCCTGCAACATAGCTTATAAAAAGAGGGGACTCTGTGTCCCCTCGCTGTACTTTTTTAGTTTCAACGCTGCAAATATAATAATAATTTCAGAGAAAGAAAACCAGACTTCAAATGAAATTTTATTCTTAACTTTAATAAAGCAATCATTTTTAATCTCTTAGAAGAATTTATGAAAAAGATCCTCGTTCCAACCGACTTTTCCGATACTGCAGAACATGCATTAAAAATTGCTGCCCATTTAGCAAAAAAACATCAAAGTGAAATCTATCTTTTACATATGTTGGAATTACCTATGCAGCTTATAGATCCAGTAGGTGGAGGTAATAGTCAAAATTTACCGGAATCTCTATTCTTTATGAAATTAGCCCACCAACGTTTTACTAAACTTATGGCTAAACCTTTTTTAAAAGACATAAAAGTTCATGAAACGGTAATGTTTCATCAAGCTTTTAATGGCATTATGGAAGTAAGCGAGGAATATAAATGTGATATTATAATTATGGGTTCTCATGGGGCTAGCGGTTTTAAAGAAATGTTTATTGGAAGCAATACAGAGAAAGTTGTTCGCTCTTCCAACATTCCTGTACTTGTAATAAAAAATGAACATGAAAAATTTGAGATAGAGAATTTTATTTTCGCCACAGATGCAGACACGAATGACAAAAGAACCCTGGAAGCCGCTTATGATTTTTCAAAGCTCACCGAAGCTAAATTTCACATACTTTTTATTAACACTCCAAATAATTTTATTACCAGTACAGAGGTTAGAAAGCGTATAGAAAACTTTGTTTCAAACACGAAGGTAAAAGATTTTAAAATACATATTTACAACGATATAAGTGTAGAAAAAGGGATTTTAAGTTTTGCTCTAAAAAAACAGAAAACCCTAATTGGAATTGGTACTCACGGACATAAAGGTTTGGCACATTTTTTTAATGGAAGCATAAGCGAAGATCTAGTAAACCACGCCAATATGCCGGTAGTAACTTTTAAAATCTAAATAAAAGATTTTAAAGCACCATTTCTTATATTTTTCCATAAATAATTCCAGAATGACTTGGTTTGGGTACGCTGGGTCTTTATGTTTTTCTGTTCCTTTTCTGCTGAAGTTGCCTCGTTATTAACTATTAGGTTTGCTAAGGCAGAAAGGAACTTATTCTTTTCTTCCCCGTCTTCCTGAAGCACTTCTACTTTAAAATCATCATAAATCAGCTTCATATCACCGGTAGATCTTTGGCTATTTCCAGTAAAGTTGAATCGCATATCTCTAATTCCACCTTCAGATTTCACATTTAAGGCCGGCTTCAAGAATTCATTAATTCCTTCGCTCGAAATCCTGTCCATTTGTCCCGAAATAGTAAATACATCTGCTCTATTAGAGATATCAAAATTCCAATTTACATTAAGATTAGCCTCTCCCATAAACTGGGTTTGCACATCTATATCGGTTCTGGGAAAATCCTTTTTAGAAATTCCCATATTCGTAATATTATAAATACTGGCATCTAGATTTTTAAAAGTAACCTTCCCCGCCCCTCTTTTAGCCTTAATCAATTCTTCATATTGTATAGCTAGATCCTTTACCTTAATGGTATCCAGCTTTAATTTAATAGGTAACTCCCGAATCATTTTACTATACATGGGCTTTTGGCGCGTATCATCTTTTACTCGCTTATCACGGTAAATTTTTATATCTCCATTCGCTATTTTCACTTTTTCACTTAATAGGCTAAGCGAATCATTTTTCAGATTCCAGCTGAAAGAATTAAGCACCAATTTCTCTATGCTTAGATCAAACCTATCTTTCTCGTACGGGATATGCTGTTGGAATTCCTGTTTACCATACAAGGGTTTAATATTAATTTTGCTGAAAGTAAGCGAACCACTATCCATTTTTATATTCCCCACAAAAAGATCGTGTTGTGTGTTAAGATTAAAAAACAAACTGTCTGAAGCCATTTGAAGTTGCTCATAATTAAACGGAAACCCATTTTTTAAAGATTCCTTATCTGCGCTTACGTCTTGCATATTAAGCGACGGAATGCTGGCAAAAAGCTGATTTTTAACCGAATCGTTTTTAGCCATTTTAAAGCTAGCATTAGCAACCTCTACAGATTTGATCAACAGGTCTAATTTTGTTGAATCTCCATTTTTAGAGGAATCTTTTTTCTTTTCTTTCTGGGCTTCGGTATAAATTGTTACTTCAGGTTTGATAAGTTTTAGGCTAGAAATTTGAATTTTCTTATTGCTTAGGTATGCCAGAATATCAATCCCATCAAGTTCTATCTCCTCTGCATAAATTTGTATACCGTTTTTCTTAAAAACAGCCTTACTCAAGGAAGCGCTTCTACCTAAAATACTCGCATTCAAATTTTCATATTCAAATTCGGCCTTCTCCAGGCTTTCCTCCAGGGCAACTTCTATTTTATTTTCTATAAATAGATTACCCCCAATAATAGCGAGAACCAGCACAAAAAGAATAACAATAAAACCGAGAATTATTTTAGATCTTTTCTTCAAATTACATTTTTTACAACTGAAATTTACAATTTCAAAACACTAAGCCTCCTTGTTTAAGAGTTTTTAACTTAAAAAATTAACCCCAAAGTTTTCTTTGCGTTAAATTTTAGCAAAAGACTATAAACATCAAATTATCAATAGTTTTTGATTGTATATTTGCCCGACAACCCCAATAGAAATCATGATTTTTAAATTAAGCATCAAAGTAGTATTCATAGCCGCAGAAATCTTTCTAGCGGTATATAGCTTTGCGCTTAGTGATAGTCTCCTTATCAAGTTTCTTTTCTTTGCAGTAACAGCGGTAATTATCGCTTTTTCTTTAACCAAAATAACCAATAAATTACTACCAGTAGATAAAGATTATATTTCTTCGGAAGAAGAAGATAACGAGTAGACTTTATAAACTATCAGTATATTAAATCCGGAGATTTTTTTCTTCGGATTTTTTTTATATTCCCCACTATGAAGCTAATTTGTATTTCAGATACTCATAATAAACACAATCAAATCCCAATTCCTGATGGTGATGTCTTAATTCATGCAGGAGATATTACCGAAGGTGGCACCAAAAGAGAGGTGGTAGATTTTCTGGAATGGTTTTCTTCACAGCCACACCAACATAAAATATTTATTGCCGGCAACCACGATTTCTATTTGGAAAAAAATGAGGATAAAAATATTCAGGAAATCGTTCCACAGAATGTATTTTATTTGAAGAACAATGGTGTATGCATCAATAATATTAAGTTTTGGGGTTCTCCCATAACACCTGGAGACGGCACCTGGGCTTTTAATCAAAAACAAACTCAAAATATAAGTGAACATTGGGAGCAAATTCCCGAAGACACTCAAGTTCTTATTACCCATACTCCACCCTATAAGGTTAAAGATGTATTAAACAATGGGAAGCACGTGGGATGTGCGGCTCTATTAAAAGCGCTTCAAAAACGCCAAATAGGATTCCATATTTTTGGGCACGTTCACGATTCTTATGGGATTACTTCTATTTCAGGAACAAAATTTATTAATGCTTCCTGCCTGGATAATAAAGACAGATACCTACATAAACCCTTGAGCATCGAGCTTAAATAAATACAAAAAACTTCTTTCCATCGTTATAAAGAAATACCCCTAATTTTATTGTAGGATATTTCCCTCATTAAAAAATCTGCGAAACCTAATTAAATTTAAAAAAGCGACTTTAGTCGTTAAATATTTGCTAATCATAGCTTTATTAAATCTTTTTTAACAGAGATAAAGAAATCTAAGTGTAATTTAGCCAACGCTAACACCTATAATACCAATACCTATGAAAATCAATATTAATCCCAATGAAACGCTCGATGATTTTAAAAGCTTAATTTCCTATAGTATCTTTCACTTGAATTCAGAAGAAAATTCAAATTTCACTATACTGCACCGTGCTATTATCAAAAAATATTTTGATGCTAAGAATGTTAGAATTAACTATAAAGAGCATACCGTAGACTTACAAATACCGGTGGGAAAAAGAAAATATACTGGAATCACTTTTGAATGCCAGGACTTAGAACGTTTTCTAAAATCTTGTTTAAAGAAAGATGAAAAGAGCGTGGGGTTTTACCACGAAGCTTTAAATCATTATAACATATTTAACGCAGCTTAATACTTTAAGCAGTTAAAATTTAGAGCCATACGTAGTAGCGTATGGCTTTTTTATTATTCCACAATTAATTATTCAGCTTACTAATGATTTAACTAAAATTAGTTAATTTTGAAATTTCGTACCTAAAGTTACAATTCAATTATTTTTGCAGCGTTAACCAGATACTATGAGTAAAAATCAACAGCCCACAGATCATAAAAAATATTTCATTTTTGAAAAAAAGAATTATATGTTCATGTTTATTGGTCTGGCCGTAATAAGCCTTGGGTTTATGCTTATGGCCGGGGGTGGTAGTGACGATCCAAATACTTTTAATCCCGACATTTATAACTTTCAACGCATTCGTTTGGCTCCAACCTTAGTACTTCTTGGTTTCGCCATAGAAGTATATGCAATTCTCTTAAATCCCAAAAAGTAAACCACATTGAACGAATTAGACGCGGCCATACTGGGAATTATCCAGGGGCTAACTGAATTTCTACCCGTTTCTTCCAGCGGCCATCTAGAACTAGGTAAGGCATTATTAGGCGATAACAGTATACCTAGTGAATCTTTACTTTTTACCGTAATTCTTCACGCTGCAACCGCATTGAGTACCATAGTGGTCTTTAGAAAAGATATTGTAGAAATCTTTAAAGGACTTTTCCAGTTTAAATGGAATGAAGAATTTAAATTTTCTCTAAAAATTGTGCTGTCTATGGTTCCAGCAGCCCTAATCGGAGTTTTCTTTGAAGAACAATTAGAAAGTTTATTTGGCGGAAATATAATATTTGTTGGGTTTATGCTTATTGTTACAGCGCTCCTATTGTGGCTGGCAGACAAAGCCAAAAACACAAGCAAACCGGTAAGTTACAATAATGCTTTTGTGATAGGTGTTGCACAAGCAATCGCAATTTTACCCGGAATCTCAAGAAGCGGTGCTACAATCTCTACTTCGGTATTATTAGGAAACGATAAAACCAAAGCCGCTAGATTTTCGTTTTTAATGGTAGTGCCTTTAATATTAGGAAAAATTGCAAAAGACCTTTTAGACGGTAATTTAATGGAAAGTTCTACTTCTTTCTCTGTTCTTGCAATAGGTTTTGCCACTTCCTTTATAGCTGGACTAGCGGCTTGCACATGGATGATAAGTATTGTTAGAAAAAGTAAACTTTCCTATTTTGCTATTTACTGCTTTATTGCCGGAATTGTCTCTATAGCCGTTGCCTATTATAATTAGAAATCGAAAATTTTATGACTACAGAAATTGAAAAATTTACTCCTGAAGATTTTAAGAACGGCAAAATTCTCGTTTTTGACAAACCCCTGGAGTGGACTTCTTTTCAGCTGGTGAATAAAGTACGTTGGCTAATTAGAAAAAGCTGCGGAATAAAAAAAATTAAAGTAGGCCACGCCGGCACTTTAGATCCTTTAGCAACCGGTGTTCTGGTTATTTGTACCGGGAAATTCACCAAAAGAATTCCCGAACTACAGGGAACCGAAAAAGAATATACCGGCACCTTTACCCTGGGGGGCACCACTCCTTCTTTTGATATGGAAACTGAAGTTGACAAAACTTTTGAGACAAGCCATATTTCTAAAGAAAATCTAGAGGAAGCTGCGCTTAAACTCACTGGGGATATCAAGCAGGTACCTCCAGTTTTCTCAGCTTTAAAAAAGGATGGAAAACGACTTTACGAATATGCTCGAAAAGGAGAAGATGTAAAAGTAGAAAGCCGAGCTGTTACCATAAAAGAATTTGAGGTTGACGCACCAAGGTTTCCCGAAGTAGATTTTAAAATAGTTTGCAGTAAAGGCACCTATATAAGAAGTATGGCTAACGATTTTGGGCTCTCGCTTCACTCTGGCGCTTATCTTTCTTCCTTAAAGCGTACTCGTGTTGGAGAATTCACTATAGATAATGCTTTAGACCTGGAGTCTTTTGAAAAATTATTACCTTCAGCATAAAATAAACCTGCTTAGGTTTTGTTTTATAGCATGGATTTTTTCGAAAAACATAAAGCCCTCATTATTACCGTACTTTTTTGTTCGGTATTAATTCTTGGACTTTATAATTTCAACTTATCACAGCAGAAAGAAATTGAGCAGCAGATGCTGGTAGATTTGGAAGAATATACCAAAGCTAAAGAAACTAAGGAAGAAAATCCAGTAGAAGAACCTAAAAATAAAATCCCCGAAAACTCACCGAAAACGCATAGAGCATTTAACGAAAACCAGGAAGCACGGGAAGAGAATTTTAACAGGGAACTGGACGAAATTCTGAAAAAAAATAGTGCTCAACAAGAAGAAGCCTCAAACAATGAAAATGATGCTTCTACAAATGGGACCTTCGCTACCGGTAAAAAAACAGACAAAAAAAGATCTGATGGTGATAATACTTCAGAAGATATTTCAAGAAAATCAGGGAGTTTAAGAAATAGCTCTATTTCATTTTCGCTTCGCGGAAGAAATGCCGTTTCCATCCCAAATCCTATTTATACCTGCGACAATCCAGGGAAAATTGTGGTGAATATTACTGTAAATGCTGAAGGACGGGTTATAGATACTGATATCAACAAAGCAAGCTCAAACTCAGACAACGAATGTTTAACAGAAAAAGCACTCGAATATGCCCTTAACGCCAGGTTTTCGCGGTTAGCCGGCAGGAATGAACAACCAGGTACGATCACTTACAATTTTAAACCTTAAGAATGGAAAAACTAAACCGCTGCGGATGGTGTGAAGGGGATGAGCTCTACGAAGCTTATCACGACAATGAATGGGGTGTACCCGTGTATGATGATGATACTATTTTTGAGTTCCTAATCCTCGAAACCTTTCAGGCTGGTTTAAGCTGGATTACGGTGTTGCGTAAACGCGAAAACTTTAGGGAAGCTTTTGATAATTTTGATTATAAAAAGATAGCTAATTATTCCGAAGAAAAAATTCAGGAATTACTTCAAGATTCTGGAATTATAAGGAACAAGTTAAAGGTTAGAGCCACGGTAACCAATGCTAGGGCTTTTATAGAAGTTCAGAAACAACATGGTAGTTTTAGTAAATATATTTGGAGCTTTGTTGATGGCAAACCTATACAGAATAAAATTGAAAACTACAAAGAAGCCTCTGCAACTACCGAGATTAGTAATAAGTTAAGCAAAGATCTTAAAAAGAAGGGCTTTAAGTTTGTAGGCTCCACAGTAATATACGCACATATGCAGGCTACGGGAATGGTGAACGATCACGAAATATCTTGTTTTAGACATTCAGAAGTGAAAGACCTGGAAAAATAGCTAGCTTTTATTTAAGCGATATTCTGGTTAAAATCTAAGCAGGGGAATCTAAAAAGCTAAGAAATTGGTCCCGTGAAATTTCCACTGCGCCAAGACTTTCTAAATGCTGGGTATATACCTGGCAATCTATGAGTTTAACTCCGTCTTCTTTTAATTTTCTCACCAGGGTGATAAATCCATATTTAGAAGCGTTACTTGCCCTGGTGAACATACTTTCCCCACAGAAAACCTTCTTATCCTCCAGATAAATTCCATATAGACCGCCAACTAAATTACCTTCCTCCCAAACTTCTACAGAGTGCGCTATATTAAGTTCATGTAAATCCCCAAAGCAATCTATCATTTCCTGGGTAATCCAGGTGCCGTGCTGGCCAGCACGTCTTATTTCGGCGCAAGCTTCTATTACAGCTCTAAAATCTTTATTAAAAGTTACTGTGAATTTCTCTTTCCTCAGCAACTGTCTCATACTCTTTGATACTTTTAAATTCTCTGGAAAAAGAACCATTCTGGGGTCTGGACTCCACCATAGTAAAGGTTGAGAGGCATCATACCAGGGAAAAATCCCATGATTATATGCATAGATCAATCGTGGAATACTCAACTCTCCACCAATAGCCAACAGTCCATGTTCATCTGCTTCAGAAATGGGCGGGAATTTTTCGTTATGATCTAAAAAATGCAATTAACCGGTATTATTGAATGAATAGGAAATGTACAAAAAGAAAAAGCTTAGCCATCTTAATAGGATGCTAAGCTTTTTATAATTTGAATCTAATTTCACCCTGAGGTGAAACTTAGAAAAATTCAATTATTTAATTCAAAATTACTTGATTTTCTTTCAAAAAACGACTAAAAGGGAAGATCGTCATAATCTTCTTCATTTAGGTTGTTGGCAGGTTCAAAATTATCTGGTGGCGGTACATTCTGCCCTCCGGCAGACTGCTCTGCCTGTAAATTTTCTATTCTCCATCCCTGAACAGAATTAAAGTACTTTGTCTCGCCCTGTGGGCTTACCCACTCTCTACCTCTTAGGTTAATTCCAATTTTTACCGGCTGTCCTACCTGAAAATTGTTAAGTAAGTCTGTTTTATCCTGTACAAACTCCACCATAATATGTTGTGGATATTGCTCCTCGGTAGTTACTACCATTTCTCTTTTTCTAAAACCATTATTTCCAAAGGTTTTAGTTTCTCCTATCAATTTAATCTTGCCTTGTACTTCCATTTTAATCTGTTTTTGCTAATAATAATTTCCAGGCAGCATTTGTATCATTTTTCTCCAAAAATAACTGTGCCTGTGTATGAATCTCTTTTTTATTATTGGTTTTTACCAATTCTTCTAAATCTTTATTTTCTGCTATAAAACTCGCAATTTCTTCATCTTTTGGGAGTGCTTCTACATTTCCCAGTTTACCCAGATCATTACCGGTTAGGGTTTTACTTTTCCTAATTTCAGCAGGAATAGCATCTATTCCAATCCCTAAACTAGAAAGTGGTTTTGGCACCTCAAACATTCCCAGGTTGGCACGGCTATACCAGTTCCCGCCCATTCTCGCAACGAGATCTATTTTATGCTGATCTATAAAACCTTCTTCATCCAGAATATTTTCATTAATATGCATTTTAAGTACTTCACAAATCACAAGATTTCCGGCACCACCTTCCTGGCCAGTTTCAACAACCTGCTTTACTTTACACTCAAATTGCACTGGCGATTCAGCTACCCGAAATGGTCTTACCAGTTCCGATTTCAGCATTGAAAAGCCTGCTTTTTCAAATTCGTTTACGCCTTCAGCATATTCCGTACTGGAAAGAGACATTTGCTGCACAATATCGTAATTCACAATATTGATCACCACCTCATCTATATTTTTCACATTATTGTAAGTATGCTTTACCGTATTATCACGCCCCCTTCTGGCTGGCGAAAAAATTAGGGTAGGCGGGTTAGAACCAAAGACATTAAAGAAACTAAAAGGTGACAAATTTGGTCGACCTTCAGCATCTATCGTACTGGCAAAAGCAATGGGCCTTGGCCCAATGGCTCCCAGCAAATATCTATGAAGTTTTCCTGTGCTAACCTCCTTAGGATCTATTGTAAGCATACTTATTTTTTGGCAAAGGTAACGAAACCATTAGGGAATGAAAAGCCGGGGCATGCAATAAAATTCGTTTAAAAACGCTTATCTTTAAATCTTTCAAAGCTTAAAAGCCTTTATGAACTTCACAGACGAACGCAGATTTAATCGCTGGTTTATTATTATCTCGTGCTTTATTGTTGTAGCCCTAGTATTATGGAATACCAGTATTTTTTTTCAGCGTTTAAAAGAAGACGAAAGAGCAAAAATGAGCGTCTGGGCTAAAGCACAAGAAGCACTTGATAGGGAGCCTCCTCCAGAAGATGCCGATCTGGATCTTATTCTTGAAATTTTAAACAACAATACTTCTATACCTATTATTCATACTGATGCCGATGGGAAGATTGCGTATACCACCAATATAGATCCAGGAAAGTTAGAAGATGCAAAACGTGCCGAAAATTTATTAGCAGGTTTAAAAGATGAAAATGAACCTATTATTATCAACCTTGGAAATGGAGAGAAACAATATATTTATTATGGAAATTCACCTGTTCTAAATAGCCTTAAGTATTATCCCATAGGATTAGTGCTAATAGGCTTTCTCTTTATTGGGGTGGTTTATTTCTTTTATACCACTACCAAATCTAGCGAGCAAAATAAACTTTGGGCCGGAATGGCTAAAGAAACAGCGCATCAAATTGGCACCCCATTATCTTCGCTTATTGGGTGGACAGAAATCCTGAAACAGGAAAATGTAAATGAGTCTTATATAGCCGAAATGGAAAAAGATATTACGCGGCTGGAAACTATTACAGAGCGATTTTCTAAAATAGGCTCTTCTCCAATTTTAGAAAAAACAAATATTATTGCAGCTACGCAACAAAGTTTCGATTATTTAAAAACCAGAAGCTCAAGACTTATAGATTTTTCTTTAGATGTTCCAGAGGGGAATATAACAGTAATGTTAAATCAGCAACTTTACAGCTGGACTATAGAAAATCTTGTGAAAAATGCTATAGATGCTATGCGCGGAAAGGGAAAACTAAATATTAGTATTCAGGAAGATCAAAAATGGGCACATATCCTTATTAAGGATACAGGAAAAGGGCTGGAAAAAAGCAGATTCAACCTTATTTTTGAACCCGGCCATACCAGTAAAAAAAGAGGATGGGGATTGGGATTATCTCTAGCCAAAAGAATTATTGAAAGTTACCATCACGGCAAAATTAAAGTAGAAGAAAGTGAGATTAACAAAGGTACAACTTTTAAGATCTCCCTTAGAAAAGTTTAAAACTCAGAAAGCTTCTCTCTTAAAGCTTCAGGAATCCTACAGCTTTTATTTTTTTTAAAATCGTAACAAACCACCACGTCTTTCCCTTCGGCACAAACCTCATTTACTTCATCTAAGATCAAATGTTTTAAGCCGAAACTACTATTTTTAATAAAATCGAGTTTGGTTTTTACAATGGCCTTACCGGGATAATACAACGACTTTTTAAAATCGCAGTGTGTAGAAACCAACATGGTGCCAATACTACTTTCTTCATACATTTCGTAAATCCCGGAAGCCTCCCAGAAATTTACACGACCTGATTGCATATAACGCATAAACGAAATATTATTTACGTGTTTATACATATCTAAATCGCTCCAATCTATTCTTAGCTCGAGCATTAACTTATAAGTTTCAAGCTTCATTATAGATTCACGTGAATAGATGCTGCCAATTCCTTGAATTCTTCTTCCTCCATTTTAACACTGTTAGAGAAATCCATGTCACTCATACTATTTAACGGAATAAGATGTACGTGTACATGTGGAACTTCCAGACCTACTACAGCCATCCCTACCCGCTTGCAATCCACGGTTTTTTCTAAAGCGATCGCTACTTTTCGGGAAAAACGCATCAATTCCTGATATACTTCCTCTTCCAATTCAAAGATTTTATTCACCTCTTTCTTTGGAATACAGAGAACGTGACCTCGCGCATTAGGATTTATATCCAGAAAAGCCAAAAACTGACTGTCTTCTGCGACCTTATAAGCAGGCACTTCGCCCCTTACTATTTTAGTAAACAAACTAGCCATAATAATTATTGAATTAGTTAATATCTTAAATATAAAATCCTTTTCGCAAAACCCTAGTTAAAGGTATTGGAAAAGGATTTTTTAAACTGTTAAAAACCGGAAATCTATTCTCTCCAGATATCTAAAACTTCAAATTTCATGGTACCACTAGGCACATCAATTTCTGCTGTATCGCCAACTTCTTTACCCAATAAACCTTTACCTATTGGGGAATCTACCGAAATTTTACCTGCTTTAAGATCAGCCTCACTTTGGGCTACCAGCTTATATTTTACTTCGGCTCCATTGGTTTGGTTCTTTATTTTTACGTGGGAATGCACCAGCACTTTTGAAGTGTCTAACTGAGACTCGTCAATAACCCTTGCGTTTGCAACCACTTCTTCCATTTTAGAAATTTTCATCTCTAAAAGACCCTGTGCTTCCTTAGCAGCATCATATTCTGCATTTTCACTCAAATCTCCTTTATCCCGGGCTTCGGCAATAGCTTCAGAAGCTCTTGGCCTTTCTACATCACGTAGCTGATTTAGTTCATCTCTCAACTTTTTTAGCCCCTCTTTAGTATAATAAGATACTTTGCTCATAACGTCATCGTTTATATAAATAGAAAAAATCCCATAGCACGACGGGATTTGTTTAACAAATATAATAAATTTACGCCTTGAAAACAATAATATTATTTAGCGAAAAATTTGCCGATATGACGAAAAAAATACTCGTTTTACTTCTATTTTCAATAATTTTTAATGGGTGCTCCACAAATGATGATAATTCGCTTAATAACCCTAACCTTATCAATTTAAATTTCAGGCTTCAACTAAACCTTGATTTTCCCGAATACAATGACCTTCAATTTCCTGGAAATAGTTTTGTAACTTATAATGAAGGTATACGCGGAGTGGTGGTGTATAATATTAATAATTCACAATACACTGCCTTCGAACTAAGCGACCCAAATCATCCGCCAAACACTTGTTCTGCAATGAGCGTTGAAGGGGTAGTTGCTACTTGTAATTGTGAAGATGGTAATTCCTATAATATTATTACCGGAGAATTATTAGAAGGCGAAGGCGAGTACGCTATGAAACCTTACCGAATTGAACGCCGCGGAAATATGATTGAGGTTTATAATTAAAAAACCCCTCCCCTCCCATTAAAAAGAAGGAGAGAGGCGACAAACAAATTAAAATTTCAAAGTAATTCCGCCTAAAAAGTTGGTAGTAGCTTGTGGATAGTACCCGGCACCATCTAAAGTTTGCACCCCAGTTGAATTGTCTGGATTCTCTACATTAAAAGTGTAATAATAGCCGTTAGAAACATATTCTTCGCCAAAAATATTATTGACCAATCCTGTAAATACCACCTCTTTAAATAAAGGTGCATTTCTCCAGGTATACTGAATATTAAAATCGTTCACAAAATAGGCATCCAGTTTAGATGTTTTGGCTTCAATATTACTCATATATTGCTCACCTACATATTTAGAAAGTAGGCTTAGCTCCAGGCCGTTTACCGGCAGATAGCTAATTCGGTTACCTCCTACTATAGAAGGCGAAAAAGAGATATCTGTATTTCCAAAGTCTACAAGCTCCCCATTCCAGGTAGATACAAAATCTGTATTCTTGTTTTGGCTTAAAGCCAGGTTTGGTCTTAGTACTACTTTCTCTGAAAGTCTAATTACCGCATCTATTTCTAGCCCTAAACGATAACTATTCCCGCTGTTTTCACGAATAAAAGCTCCTACATCGTCAATACCACCTGTAAGTACCAATTGGTTTTGGTAATCCATATAGTATAAATTAGTATTTACCTGAACGCTTGGGGTACTGTGTCTCCAACCTAATTCATAATCGTTCAGTTCTTCATGTTCCGGTTCGCCATTTTCATAATCACTCCTTCTTGGCTCTCTGTTGGCGCGCGCATAAGAAAAATAGAATTGATTTTGATTGTTTAGTGCATAGGTTAATCCCGCTTTAGGATTAAAAAAAGCAAAAGAATCGTCTATAAGGAATTCGTTTCCTTCAGATAAAACCCCTTCGGTCTCATAATCTATTGTTCTAATTTGCAAGTCTAAATAACCGGCCAGTTTTTCTGAAATTGCGTAGGTTGCTTTTCCGTAGAGATTAAAATCTGTTTTTCTTCCCACGTTTTCATAATATGGCTCATAAGGATCATTATTAAGAGCAAAACGAGTATAAATCACATCCCCAAAATGATCTCCTATATACCTATTCCAGGCACCGCCAAAATTCACATCCCAATCACTATCTTTATAATTTAAAGCGAAAGTGGTACCAAAAAAATCGTTATCCAACCATTTAGTTCCTACCAAATCTGATGTAGTAACTTCCTCTCCATTAGCCTGAAAATTTGGAAGTCCAAATTCATTTAAAGTGGCATCCTCTTCATATTCTTCATAATAACCACGACCATAGGTATAGTGGAAAGCGAGGTTAGAAGACCAGTTACTGTTATATTCCTGGTTCCATAATAGCTGATAATGATCTTGCTTATAATTATCGGTTTGGTTATCGTAGAATTTAGTATTTCCATCCTCATCTGTGTATGCTCCAGCAGGATTATAGGTTCGGTCATTTTCCAGGGTTTCCCCATCTATCCCGTACCAGGCCTGGTAAGTTCTTTCACTTCCCCCGAAAGTTATAGCTTTAACCAGTGTATTATCGTCTACATAAGTAGCTTGTAAAAAGTAGGATTTTAAATCGCTGCTGGCTCTATCTATATATCCATCGCTTTTAATTTGGGAAGCACGCCCTGCAATTTCCCAGTGGTTGTTTAATAAACCTGTACTAAATTTAAGTGTATGTTTGTGGGTATTAAAAGAACCATAGCTATTGGCAATTTCGGCATTTGCTTCTTCGCTATAAGCGTCGGTTAAAATATTAAGACTTGCACCAAAAGCACCTGCTCCGTTCGTTGAAGTACCTACACCCCGCTGTAATTGTAAGTTTTCTACAGAGGAGGCAAAATCTCCCAGGTTAACCCAAAAAGATCCAAGGCTTTCTGCATCATTATATGGAATTCCATTTATAGTAACATTTGTACTTGTAGTTCCACTACCACGCACCCTAAGCCCTGTGTATCCTACACCGGCTCCCGCATCACTAGTAGTAACCACATTGGGCATATAGTTCATAAGAATAGGAATATCCTGGCCCAGGTTACGGTCTTCAATTTCTTCGTTACTAAGATTACTATACGTAATGGGAGATTGGGCGGTTACCCTTAAGGAAGATACAAGAACCTCATCTAAAACCTCCTGCGCGTCTGCAAGGTCTACATTTAAGGTTTGATCTTGATTGAGCTCTACTTTTAAACTTTTCTGATTTCCATAAGAAAACACAAGCTGATAAGTACCTTCTTTAAGCTCCAGGCTATATTTACCATTTTCATCTGTAGCTGTTCCTTTTCCAGATTCTACGGCATAAACGGCCACTCCTTCTACCGGGGTTTCCCCGCGGGTAACTTTACCCTCTAAAATGTGTGTTTGAGCTAAGGCTTGCAATGAGAAAAGGCAGAGGCCACTAAAAAATAATAAAGATTTCATTCGTAAGAAATTATTTTACGAATAAAAGGGGCTATTATTCCTTGGTTAAAATTAGATAAAAAAAATCCTGAAATTGCCCACCGGTGTTTTGGCATTTTCAGGAGTACATACTTTTTACGCGTTATGCGTATGTCCCTTGGCAGCATTACCCGCCCAGGTTCTTTGGGTATGATCTCAGCCACACTTAAGTGGCACCCCTTTGAGATTGGGGGCAAATGTATAAAGCTTTTATGGATATTCCATAGTTATTAAGTCTATAAATTTATTCTCAAAAATTAATTCATCACAGACTTGCTAAGAGAACCTGGCTTCACAAAATTAAGAACCAGTAATTGCTGGTTTCATTTCGTTTAAATGGTGTAATTTTGGTAGCAAGAAATTTATGCGAAATACGAAACGGTCAATAACTTACAAAGTAATTAGCGGATATCTCCTTATAGCCGCACTTGCTGCTATTGCCGTTTGGCTAGTATGGAACCAGGTCGTTGCATTTAGCCAGGTTTCAGAAAAGAACAATAATAATAACGAACAGCTTTTTATGCTGAGCGATATTACCACCAGCCTTTATGAAACTGAAAATTTAAGCAGGCAACTTATTCAAACCGGAAATGAAGCCGATCTTGATAAATATCAAAACCAAATAGATAGTATTCAGTTTAATATTAAAAAACTAAAAACCGGTTATGCTGATAGTTCTATAAAAAATGAACTGGACAGTATTAAAGAATTACTTTCTGATAAGTCTACCAATCTTCAGGAATTATACGAACTAAGAGAGCAACAAAGAAATCAGAACTATTACTCCCAGGTCTTAAATGAATTAAAGAAAGTAGATCCCTCTTTTGATGATTATAATTACAACCAGCGTTTCTCCAACCTGGAACCGCACCAACGTAGGTTATTAATTAGATGGCTGGAATATTCACGGGAAGATAATGCCGAAAAACTCACCAACCGAACAGCCGACTCTATAATTGGCTCGGTAAGAAGTGTATTAAGTGAGTTGGAAATTGCTACCAGGCGTTTTCAAAATACAGTAGATAAAAAAGAACAGGAATTTCTGGAAAATGACATGATTATTAACCAGCAATTACGGCGTTTATTGGGTAAAATTGAACTTGAAGAACGGGAAGCCTCCATACAGCGAGCAAAAGTTTCCCAGGATATGATAAAAGAGAGTTCTCAAATATTCATAATTGCTGGAGTTGTGAGCTTCCTAATTATATTATTGTCACTTATTTTTATCATTAAAGATATCACTAAAAGTCAGCAATATAGAAGACAGTTAGAGGAAGCAAAAGATTTTGCTGAAACCCTGCTAAAAAGACGGGAGCAATTTATGGCCGCCATTACCCACGATTTAAGATCTCCTTTAAATACACTGATTGGCTATACCGATCTTATTGAAAATTCTTCATTAAATACCAAGCAGTTACATTATATGGACCAGGTGAAAAAATCGTCTAACTTCATTCTTCATTTGGTAAATGATTTATTGGATCTTTCTAAGCTGGAAGCCGGAAAAATGACGATTGAAAAACTACCATTTAATCCCGCAAAACTTATAGAAGATACTGTTTATAACGCTTTACCAGCAAAAAGAAATGAGAATGTAGCGATTGTTTTTGAAGCTTCAAAAGATGCAGACACACAAGTTCTTAGCGATCCCTTCAGGATAAAGCAGATAATTACCAACCTCATCACCAACGCCTGTAAGTTTACTAAAGAAGGGGAAATTAAAGTCAATATTTACCTTAAGAAAGAAATTGAAGATAGTTACTGCCTTATTATCTCGGTAAAAGATACCGGTATTGGAATTTCTGAAGAAAAACAAGAAGAGATCTTTGAGGAATTTTCACAGGAAAATACAAAAATAGAAAAAGCCTACGGCGGAACCGGTCTCGGACTTACCATTACCAAGAGTTTAACCGAATTACTAAAAGGCGAATTAAAGCTGAAAAGCAAGCAGGGTGAAGGTAGTGAGTTTACGGTTTTTCTTCCCGTTAGAAAGCTTACTACCGAAGCAGCCAAAGCACCTGAAACATCATCTACACCAGAATTACCAGATCTTACCGGAAAAACAGCTCTTATTGTAGACGATGAACCTTCTCAGCTTTCTCTCACCCGAGAATTACTTAAATCTATGGGAATGCAATGCGATAGCGCATTAAATGGAAATGATGCTCTTAAAAAACTAAAAAACCAAAACTATTCCCTCGTGCTAACCGATATACAAATGCCCGAAATGGATGGTTTTGATCTCATTAAAAATATCAGGAAAAAGTACAAAAGCGGGGAATTGCCTGTTATTGCTTTATCTGGGCGAACAGATGTTGACGCAGAAACCTATAAGCTTGCAGGATTCAACAAAAGCCTCTTAAAACCTTATAAACCCGGAAAACTTCAACAAAGTATTGCCGATATCTTTAGACTTGAACTTAAAGAAAAAGTAAATAATAACCTTCAAAACTCTAAGAACAATCATTACAATCTCCAGGACATTTATGATTTTTCGGCAGGAGATCAAGAAGCTGTACAAAGCATTTTAGAGGCTTTTATAGAAAGTTCTAGATCACAAATAGAGCTCATTGCTATGGCACGCAATGACAATGATTTAAGAGAAGTCGCCAGGTTAGCGCACAAGATGGTGCCTATGTTAAAGCAAATAAATGCCATACACCTGGGCAAGCAATTAGAAAGACTGGAGCAGCATGAAGCTTTTACAGATAAAGAATTTAAACAATTAAAGACCGGAATTTTAAGCTTAATGAAAGAACTGGAACAGGAAATTAAAGTTTAATATCGTACTGTTTTAGTTTGTTATAAAGTGTTTTGCGGTCTATAGAAAGTAATCTCGCAGCTTTGCTCTTATTTCCTCCTGCCTTTTCCAGAGCGTCTAAAATTAATTGCTCCTCATTCTTATTTTTAAATAGCCCATATTCGGTTTCTGGATTGGAATGATTCGCAGTTGCAATTTCATGCGGCAATACTTTAAGCGGTATCATTTCGTCTTGAGTAAGCAGAGCCGCCCTTTTTACCATGTTTTTTAACTCCCTTAAATTCCCAGGCCAGTTATAGTTTTTAAAAGCTTCAATAGCACTTTCGGTAAAGCCTATTACATTTTTCTCTAATTCAGCATTGGCCTCATCAAGAAAATATTCTGCAAAAAGCATCAAATCTTCCTTGCGTTCGTTTAAAGAAGGCACTTTAATTGAAAATTCATTTAAACGATGATAAAGATCTTCCCTAAACTCTCCATCTTTTACAGCTTGCGCAAGATCTTCATTGGTAGCGGTAATTACGCGAATATCCACATGTAACTCATTATTGCTGCCTACAGGTTTGATTTTTCTTTCCTGAAGCGCCCTTAATAATTGCACCTGGAGTTCATAACTTAAATTACCAATTTCATCTAGAAAAAGCGTACCACCGTTAGCCGCTTCAAAATGTCCGGTTTTATCGCTTATTGCTCCGGTAAAAGATCCTTTTAAATGACCAAAAAATTCACTGGAAGCCAACTCCCTGGGTATTGCCCCGCAATCTACAGCTATAAATGGAGCTCCTACACGCTTACTTTTTTTGTGAATACTTTTTGCCACCTGCTCTTTCCCGGTTCCACTTTCACCCATTATTAAAACAGACATATTTGTAGGTGCTACAAGCCCTATGTAATCACTTAATTTAAGTGCAGCTTCACTAACTCCCTTAACAAAACTGGTCTCCTGTGTTACGGCAGATTTTTGTATTGGTTTAGCTTGCTTTTTTTCCCCGGCTGGTTTAACCTGGGTATGAGTTAAAGCGTTCTCTATGGTTTGTAAAATAGACTCCGGTCTAAATGGCTTAGATACATAATCAAAAGCTCCAATTTTCATTGCCTCTACCGCCATACTAATTTCGGCATAACTGGTCATAATAATAACCTGAGTATCGGCATTTTTCCCTTTCACTTCTTTAAGAATCTCAAGACCACTGGTATCAGGTAACCTAACATCAGAAAGGATGAGGTGAAAGGAGTTATCTTTTATTTTTTTTAAAGCCTCCAGTCCAGAAAAAACCAATTCAACCTCATAGTCTCGCTTGATTAGAAAAGTTTTCAACATAGTTCCAAAAGGAACATCATCTTCAACTATAAGAATTTTTGTCATTGATTTTTAATTTAAGCGTCTTGCAAATTTAACAATCTAAAATTCATTAAGTTTAAAATAAGCATAAAAAAAGAGACCTCGTTAAAGGTCTCTCTTCAATGACAATCTAAATTATTTATTAACCTGTCATTGGGTGGTATCCATTTTCCAAACTGCAAAAAGCGCTATCTTCATAAAATCTATAAATCTACCTAAATAATTAAAAAAGTGTTAGTTAGTAGGCCAAAAGGCTATTTAATTATCTAAGTTGACGTGCTTACAATTGCTTATTGCTTTACATTTGGTGCCGAAGGAGTTGGTTTCTCTTAAAATCCGGCTGTTGATTTAAAATTTCTGTTGATTTTATTGGTAGGGCAAATCAAACCAACAGAAATTATTATTCAGGGCAAAAAACTATTTATCTGCTTTCTCAATCCAGTTGCCTTCTTTATCTATATAAGCTACCTTCTTCTCGCCATCTACATTAAGTGCCACTTTATATACACTTTTACCATCCTTTTCCATCACCCAGGCTTCTTCAGCTACGGCAGCATTCAAATCGGTCATAATTGCATCTTTTATAGCCTGTGGTAAAGCTAAAACATCAAGCTTTTTAAAATCATCTTTCACCTCCTGAGCCTCTTCTACAGTTTCAGTTTGCTCCATTTCCTCTGGTTCTTCTACCTGTGCTTGTACATTTTGACTGAACAAAAACATTCCAGCAGCGGCCATTAAAGTTAATCCAAGCTTTTTCATAATAATAAGGTTTTAAGTTATGTGGTTTAATTCTGATAAAGGATAAGGAATAATTGTACCAAAACCTCAATAACACATGTATTAAATTGATTTTCAATAGGTTAATTAAATTTCGAAAATCTTAATAGACATCAATTATGTAGAAAACCCCATTTTTTAAGAGAAAATTATGTAGAAGTGTAGATTTTCAAAAATAAGGAACAAAAAAAAGAGACCCTGAGGTCTCTTTTTCTCCGAAAATCTAAATTATACAACAGTATCTAAAGCTGCTATATCTAATATTAATTTAGCGAAATGTAAATACAAAAAATCGTACCATTAAACCAAATAAATTTTAAACTTCTGAAAACAAATACATTAACACACAACCATCTTTAAGCCTCCTTCCAGAAGCATAAAAAATAGGGTATCTTTTCTACACTAGTGTAGAAAATCATCTCACTTATTTTAAAGGATTGTTTCTTCTGGCTTTTTTTTCTGCATTGATTTTTTTCGCTTTTAGACGCTTTAATTTTGCGGACTTACTGGGTCTGGTTTTTTTTCTCGGTTTAGGCTTTTTTATGTTTTCTCTAAGTAGTTCAAAAAACCTGGCAACAACAAGAGCCTTATTTTTATGCTGGCTGCGGCTTTCTTCACTTTGTAAGATTAAAAGATGATCTTTTGTAAGCCGCGTAGATAGTTTTTTAAGTAAGCGCGATTTTTCTTCCTCCAAAAACCCTTCTGAAGCTTCTATATCAAAATAAAGCTCAACCTTAGAAGAGGTTTTATTTACGTGCTGGCCACCAGCACCCGAACTTCTCACGGCTTTAAAACTAAGTTCCCGTGTTATTTGCGCTTCATCCAAAACTAATTATTTAGGTTGATGAGTCGGCTTTAAAAGATCGGCTACTGTTTTTACAGGATTAAAAGTTTCTAACGGAACTTCTACAAAAACGGTATTCCAGTAAGCCATACCGCCGTTCCATAAACCTGGTCTTTCTAATGCTTTTAAGGGTTTTCCGTCTTTAGTTTTATGAGCAATAAAACTCATATTCTCATCTACGTAAAGATTAAGATCAAAACTTTCACCCTTGTGATTTTTTAGACTACAGGCAATATCTACAGGATTAAAGTGTGTAGAATTATTAAGAATTTCTAATTGCTCTGAATTATTTTTGTCTATTTGAGCGCCTTCAATAATTTGCAACGAGATCTCACCATCTTCATTCTTAACCAAAAAAGGGCCACCTCCTGGTTCACCTTCATTTTTCACCATTCCACACACTCTTAATGGACGATCTAGTTTTTTACATAGATATTCCATTTTCTCTTCACCGGTGAATTTATTAAAGGAAGAAGTGACTTTTACAAAAAGTTCTTCCTCTAAAAATTTTGCTATCTCTTCAATTTTTGTTTCTGAAATATTCCCGGCATCTAGAGCCTGCATATACTCAAAAACCTGCTCTTGTAGAGTGATGAGCTTTCCTCCAAGCATTCTCTTCATTTCTACTACTTTTGGAAGGTTGGTAGCAACAACTACGTTATCTATATTTTTAATAAAAATAAGATCGGCTTCCTGTTGATTCAGGTTTTCTATTAAAGCACCATGACCACCAGGTCTAAAGAACATCCTATCGTTTTCATCCCTAAATGGTTTATTTTCTTTGTCTACCGCAATAGTATCGGTTTTAGGATCCTGATACGAGTAAGAGATTTCGAATTTAGTTTGGGTAGCTTCTTCAACTCTTTCCTTAATATCCTCTAACTCATTTTCAAACTTTTCTTTATCACCTTCAGCAACCGTGAAATGCAATTTTGTTACTCCATTTACCGAAAGGTATCTTGCAGAACTATGCAAATGTTCCTCAAAAGCAGTTGCAGTAAAATCATTATAAGCATGAAAAGGAACCAGGCCTTTTGGCCAATCACTCAAGCCAAGCCCCGATTTATACAAAATAGTTTTTACCAGAATGAGTTGTTGTTCGTCATTAGATTTACCTGAAAAATCGGAAGTACTTTCTTTTGCTTTTTTATAAGCAAGCTCGTAAAATGGAAGCCTCTCTATTTTCTCAAAAAACAGTTGTAAACTTCCGTTCTCTTTTTTATCTAAATAATCCCTTAGGCTTTCTTTTTCGGGCTCAAATTCATCAGCAAAATTATGTAATGCTTTAAACATCCTGGTTGCCGCACCAGAAGCAGGGACAAATTTCAAAAGATTCAGCTGCTCTTTTTTATCTTCAAAAGTTTTAATAAACTTCTTTTGATCTTCAACATTATAAGCAAATATCCCGTTACCCAGGGTTGCTGCTTGCTGTATATCTACTTTTATATTTCCTCTTTCAAATATTTGAATTTGTCTTTCAACCTCTTGAGTTGATAATCCTTTTTCTTCAATCTGCAAAATGTCTATTTCGCTAAACTCCACGTCTATTTATTTTTTAAAAGTTTGTCTATTTCCTCTATCGCAATATTAAAACGATCTATAAGATCGCCTTTTAAAACTACATAAGGCTTTTGATGTTTTTTGAGTTCTTCCTCAAAACGTTTGAACATTCCTACTCTATCTTCGGGTTTATCCCGAAGATCGTCAGGCGTCCAGGGAACGTCAATATACGTTAAAAAGTACAGATCATATTGATTGTTTAACGCATGTTTAAGAAGTTGAGCATCGCAAAAACCTTCGTAATAGGCTTCAGAATAGACTTTTAACTCCAAAAGGTTAGTATCACTAATTAGGAGTTTATTAGCTTTTTCGGCCAGCACATTTTCACGTTTCATTTGGCCTTCAGCAATAGGGATCATGTCTTTTGGCTCACAAATCTTTTTTTCCTTATCCCATTTTTCCTGAAGATATTCCCGCATATATTCTTCTACCCAAAAAGTATCATAATGATTTGCCAGCATTTTTGCCAGGCTGGTTTTTCCGGTAGATTCGGGTCCAAAAAGAACTACTTTTATGAGGGACGAAGGTCGTTGCGCAAGTTTTTCTGCCATGCTTTATAGCCGTAAATAGCGATTATAGTAAATACAAAATATTGAAGCGCCGTTAAGGTAAGGCCTTTATAGAAATAAAGCGGAACCGAAATGATATCTCCAATAATCCAAAAAATCCAGTTTTCAACTTTTCTTTTGGCCATTAGCCACATTCCTACAAAGAAAATTGCCGTTGTAAAAGTGTCTACGTAGGCGGTCCAATTGGTCCATTTATCAAAATACTCATAAACTGCGAATACAAAAAGCAAGGTCGCAATAAAAATAAACAAGCATTGCCAGTTCTCTTTTTTAGTGGTATTGGTAATAGGCGTAAAATGCTCGGCATCTACTTTTCGCGTCCAAACATACCAGCCGTAGATACTCATAGAGAAATAATAAGCATTGATCATCATATCGCCCAATAATTCCCATTGCCAAAGCAAGTAAACAAAAATCATGGTACTAATTATCCCGGTAGGATAAACCAGAATATTGTTTTGCTTGGAATAGAGTACCGAAAGAAAACCAAAGATTACCGCAATTACTTCAAGGATGATAAATAAAGTTGGGTACCCGTAATACTGATCAAAGAAAAAATCAAAAATCGGCTGCATAGTCGCTTCGGTCAGATTTCACAATTTTAATATAAATGAGTCCGCGGTCTATAGCCTCAAAAGCATCTTTAATTTCTGAATTTAATAAATTCATCACCTCATCATAATCTCCATAAACCTGGGTGCTCAGCGGATTCTCTTTTACTATTAAGCCTGAAGCCCTCAATTTTTTGATGAAATTGATGATTTTTGGTTCAAAATCGTCCTGCAACGGACTTAATGTTAATTCTACTGAAATATTCATTGTTATTTGATTTAGGCCACGAATGCACAAATAATATGTTCACCCCAGGCAAGCCAAATTTAAAGATTTGAAATTAGTATTGTTGTGACTCAAGGAAACAATTTACGAGGCACTACTTTTTTGTTTCTCCAAAAATTAATCCGATCCTATTTTCAGTTAGTTTGAGAATCGCAATCAAGACTGTATATTTTCTCGTCATTGCGAGAAACAATTTGACGGAAGGAAAATTGTGACGTGGCAATCTGCAGAATAAAACCTGAATTTTCAACAACAGATTGCTTCAGTTGTGCCTCCATCGCAATGACGCTGTTTATTTATGAGCTATAAATTTTCAAATTGCGTTCCCATCACAATCATATCGGCACCGGCTCTATAGGCATTTTCCTGTTGTGTCAAACTTCTAATTCCACCACCTACTACCAAAGGAATTGAAACCGCTTTTTTTACTTCGGTAATAATTTCTTCAGAAACCGGAATAACAGCTCCACTTCCGGCTTCAAGATAAATAAGTCTTTTTCCAGAAAATTCTCCGGCCAAAGCAGTATTTACAACAGTTTCTAACGCACTCTGTGAAATTGGCTTTGTTCCACTTACCCGTTGCACAGCACATTCTTTCCCGCCGTCTATTAAAATATAGGCCGTGGGAATAATTTCCAGTTTACTATGTTTTAATTTCCCTACAGATTTTACCTGCTGCTCTATTAAATATTCCGGGTTTCTTCCAGAAAGCAGACTTAAAAACAGCAATGCATCTGCAGTCTCGGTGATTTGAGAATAATCACCGGGGAACAGGATCACAGGTAGATTGGTCTCGGTTTTTATTGCTTTTACAGTTTTTTCAGTTTTAAATTTTTCAACGGTACTGCCTCCTACTAAAATATGAGTTGTTTCTTTGGGAATCTTTTTTAGGTAAGTTGCTGCTTCAACTTCATTAAATTTATCGGGATCTATCAAAATAGCAAGTAGCCTCTCCTCATTGGCAGCGGCCTGGGAAATTTCAGCATAAAAATTCCGCATTAATTTTGGACTTTTTTAAGATCACCCCATCCATACACGCAAGTAAAACCTTCAAATTCCAGGAATTTCATTTCATAAAAAGACTCCCTCCCTTTAAAATTCACTTTCGCCGTAGTCTCGGCATCATCAAAGTCAAAATCGGTCACATTAATATGCTGTAAAAATCCGAGGCCGGGTTCGGCATACATTTTATAAATAGATTCTTTAGCCCCCCAAACTATGGTAAGTTTTCTTATTAAAGCTTCTTCGTTAGCTACAGTATGGTATTCGCTTAAAGGGGTGAATTTATTAGCTATTTTTAGAATTTTATCGCGTCGTTTTTCAATATCTATCCCCACTTTTTTATCGCTTAAGATAATGGCAGTGAAATTGAAAGAATGCGTAATAGAAATATTATTTCCGTTTTTTAAATGTGGCTTTCCCAGATTATCATAGAACAGGTCATGATCTACATAACCCGCTTCGGCCAATAAATGGCGAATACTCATAAAACCCCTGCGGTGGATTTCAGATTTCATTCCGCTTACACGATTTTGGCAATGTTCGGTAAGTTCAATTCCGCTACTCAAATCTTCAAAAGACTCTTCTACCTTCCAAATGAAGACTTTAGTGTGCAGATCTACTGTTATTGTTTTGTAAAGTGGCATGTAGATTTATTAAAGATTCCTTATTTTTGTGCTTGAAAAAAATTGCTAATATTCAAATATAATAATATGTCGACTAAAACAGTGCCGCATACCGCTTATAAAGTTAAGGATATTTCCCTGGCTGATTGGGGAAGAAAAGAAATAGAACTTGCCGAATCTGAAATGCCGGGCTTAATGGCACTTCGTGAAGAATACAAGAACGAACAACCACTAAAAGGAGCAAGAATTGCAGGATGCCTTCACATGACCGTGCAAACCGCTGTGCTTATTGAAACCCTAGTTTCTCTTGGCGCCGATGTTACCTGGAGCTCTTGTAATATTTTCTCTACTCAAGACCACGCTGCAGCTGCAATTGCCGCTGCCGGAATACCTGTTTATGCCTGGAAAGGAATGACCGAAGAGGAATTTAACTGGTGTATTGAACAAACTTTATTTTTCGGCGAAGAACGCGAGCCATTGAATATGATTCTTGATGATGGTGGCGATCTTACCAATATGGTTTTTGACAAGTACCCAGAGCTAGCTGAAGGCATCCGTGGACTTTCAGAAGAAACCACGACAGGAGTTCATAGACTTTATGAAAGAATGAAAAACGGAACTTTGGTAATGCCGGCAATTAACGTAAACGATTCGGTTACTAAATCTAAATTCGATAACAAATACGGATGTCGCGAAAGTGCTGTTGATGCTATTCGCCGTGCAACCGATATTATGCTTGCCGGAAAACGAGTAGTAGTTTGTGGTTATGGAGATGTTGGTAAAGGCACCGCTGCTTCATTTAAAGGCGCCGGATCTATTGTGACTGTTACTGAAATTGATCCTATTTGCGCTTTACAAGCTGCAATGGACGGTTTTGAAGTAAAAAAATTGGAAACTGTTTTACCAAAGGCTGATATTGTAATTACCACTACCGGAAACAAAGATATCGTTAGAGGTGAGCATTTTGAAGCGATGAAAGACAAAACCATCGTTTGTAATATTGGGCATTTTGATAACGAAATTGATGTTGCCTGGCTGAACAACAATCACGGTGATTCTAAAGATGAAATCAAGCCACAGGTTGATAAATATACTATTAACGGAAAAGATATTATTCTTTTAGCTGAAGGGCGATTGGTAAATCTTGGTTGTGCTACTGGCCACCCAAGTTTTGTAATGAGTAACTCTTTTACCAACCAGACCTTAGCTCAAATTGAACTTTGGAAAAATTCTGATAAATATGAGAATGAAGTTTATATGTTACCGAAACATTTAGATGAAAAGGTTGCTAAACTTCATCTTGAAAAAATTGGAGTTGAATTAACCGAACTTAAGGATTATCAAGCCGAATATATTGGCGTGGAAGTAAAAGGCCCTTACAAGCCAGAATACTACAGATATTAACAATGTAATTTCCGCCCTTCGACTATGCTCAGCATAAACTACAGCGGAAATCCCTTTATAAAAAGCAGACCTCACAGGTTTTGGAAACCTGTGAGGTCTTTTTATTTATTATACGTCATCCTGAACTTGCTTCAGAGCCTGTCCCGAATTCTTGTCGGGGATCTAAGCAAGTTTTAAACAAAAATCACTTCTAATTCCCGCTCATAAACCAGATGAAGAAAATAATAGCAACAAGCACTACGAGCAAGGCAAGCAGCACAAGCACCCATTTTGCAACTTGAGGTTTTCTTCTTGCAGGTTTCGAAATATTATGAGATTGGCCTAAAAAGCCACTTCTTTTAATAATTTCAGCAGCTCTCTCCCGCTCACTCTCCTCAACTTCTATTCGCATCCCATCATTTCCTAAACCCCCAATATTAGCCGCGCTATCCATAGCTTCGCCATAAGTTTTGTAAGCTATGTTCTCATCATCAAAAAGATTTTTTAGAATAGAAAGCTCATGCCGATCTGAAGTACGAAAAACATTTACATAGTTCATAATTAAAAACTTAAAGCCCCACTTAAAGATACAAAAAAACCCCTTCCGAATTTCGGAAGGGGTTTTTATATAATTTTAGAACTTCTTTTCCCTATTTCGGGTTAGGAACTCTATGCTTCATACGGTTCTATAGAAACGTAAGATTTATTGTTCTTTGTCTTAGAGAATTTCACAAGACCGTCAACTTTAGCGTGTAAAGTATGATCTTTTCCTGCGTACACGTTCTCACCTGGATTATGTGCAGTTCCTCTTTGTCTAACTATGATGTTTCCCGCTACGGCAGCCTGACCGCCAAAGATCTTCACACCTAAGCGTTTTGATTCTGACTCTCTACCATTCTTGGAACTACCGACTCCTTTTTTGTGTGCCATTTTACTTTAGTTTTAAGTAGATTAATATTTAACTTAAAGCTTCAATTAATTCAGCTTTCTTCATAGAAGAATAGCCTTCAAGACCTTTCTCCTTAGCCATCTCTTTCAATTCAGCTACGGTGTACTGACTTAAATCTTCCGATTTTTTATCAGATTTGGTTTCTTTAGGTGCTTCCTCTTTTTTAGCTGAAGCAGCTTTTTTTCCACCTTTTACATCGATGCTTTCAATTACGATTTCGGTTAAAGATTGACGGTGACCGTTTTTCTTCTTGTAACCTTTACGTCTTTTCTTTTTGAAAACGATTACTTTGTCTCCTTTAAGGTGACGTGTGATTTTTGCTCCTACAAGAGCACCATCTATAGCCGGGGCGCCTAGATTTATGTTGTCTCCGTCTCCGGTAAGAAGAACTTTGTCAAAAGAAACGCTGTCTCCTTCTTCTCCGCTTAGACGGTTAACAAACACTTTCTGGTCTTTTGCAACTTTAAATTGCTGCCCTGCTATCTCTACAATTGCATACATAGTGTTGTGATTAATTAATTTATGCTAAAAATTACGCTTACTTTTTTCGCAAGCGGGTGCAAATATACTTCTAATTAATTAATTCACAAAGCCTAAAAAGATTTAATAGGTGTGCTGCTGCCCTTCTTTGGTATTCCAGGAATCTTTAAACAGTTGCATATATGCTAAAGTAAGCACCAGGCTGGTAGCAAACCCCATTACTGCAACCACAAATAGCACAATTCCTATCTCTGTACCATAATCTGTACGCCACATATTTATAAGGTTACTCAGAAAATCTGGGCTTAATTCTGTAGCATAAAAGGCGAAAAAAATAGTAAATATAATAGTAGCATTAAACCCGGTAAGGAGACTTGCCATAAACCCTTTCTGATATTTAAACTTTGCGCCTTTGGAATTCCTGTAGGCTTTTAAAGACAGCCACATTCCCGCTGCCATTATCACTCCATTAAATAAGCTGAACAAAGGATAGATATGTACATTAAAAAGAGATAATATTAAAAAATAAGCAATTAGCCCTACTGCGATTAAAAGTCCATATTTAATTGGAACACTAAAATTCTTCATAGCTCTGGTTGGTGTTTTTATTTAGTAAATTTCTAAAAAATGTACCGGTTTTTAACTTAATAGCTTGTTAATTTTGACACTTTTCGCACATTTACGATATTTTCTACATTATTCTGAAGCTATCTTGTAACAAAATACGACTTTAGATTACTAATCCTATGCATTAATGAAAAATCTATTTAAAAATGATTAAAAACTTAAAGATGGCTGCCCTTGCATTAGTTTGTAGCGCAGCAGGAATTGCCCAGGAGGTAGAATTTACTGAGTACAACCTGGACAACGGATTACACGTTATTTTACACCAGGACAACACAGCCCCAGTAGCTACCGTTGGAGTAATGTACCACGTAGGTGCAAAAGATGAAGAAGCAGGCCGCTCTGGCTTTGCTCACTTCTTTGAGCATCTTTTATTTGAAGGCACCGAAAATATTGAACGCGGAAAATGGTTCGATATCGTTGCCGCTAATGGTGGTAGCAACAATGCTAACACCACGCAAGATCGCACGTATTACTACGAAACTTTCCCTTCAAATAACCTTGAATTAGGTTTATGGATGGAATCGGAAAGAATGCTTCATCCGGTTATTAACGAGATAGGCGTAGAGACTCAAAACGAGGTTGTAAAAGAAGAGAAACGCTCTCGTATAGATAATGCTCCCTATGGAAAGATCATTTACTCTACAGGCATCAACAAATACGTTTTTGATAAGCATCCTTACAAAAACTCTATAATAGGCACCATGGAAGACCTTGATGCCGCAGAGCTAGATGAATTCAAAGCCTTTTTCGATAAATATTACGGGCCTAATAACGCTACTTTAGTTGTTGCCGGAGATATCGATGTTGATGAAACCAAGGAAATGATCGAGAAGTATTTTGCTGAAATTCCTGCAGGAAACGAAGTAGAAAGAGTTTCTGTACAAGAAGAACCTATCACCGAAACCATTACTGCCACCGAATATGATAGCAATATTCAAATTCCGGCTAAGTTATTTGTTTACCGCACCCCTTCTATGAAGGATAGAGATGCCTATATCCTTGATATGATATCTTCTATTCTTACCGACGGAAGAAGCTCTAGAATGTACAAAAAGATGGTAGATGAAGAAAAAACCGCACTACAGGTATTGGCTTTTCCAAGATCTCAGGAAGACTATGGAACTTACGTGATGGGCGCACTTGCTTTGGGAGAAACTCCGCTAGACACTTTAGCTGTTTCTATGGATGAAGAAATAGACAAACTTCAAAATGAGTTGATTTCAGAAAAAGAATATCAAAAACTTCAGAATAAATTTGAGAACCGCTTTGTGAATTCAAACAGCAGCATATCAGGTATTGCTTCTTCATTAGCAACTTACAATGTTCTTTACGGAAATACAGATCTAATTAATGAAGAGATTGAAATCTATAGAGATATCACCAGAGAAGACATCAAAAGAGTGGCTAACGAATACCTTAATGAAAATCAACGTTTGGAACTAGATTATCTTCCAGAAAGCGAAAAGGAATAACATAAAAAACATATAGAATGAAATTTAATATAATCACATTATTTATCGCTTGTTTTTTGACCACCACGGCAATAGCACAGGTAGATCGTTCAAAACAACCGGAACCAGGACCAGCCCCAAAGATCAATCTTGGCCAGCCAGATGAATTCACGTTAAGCAACGGCTTAAAAGTTATGGTGGTAGAAAACAACAAGTTACCAAGGGTTTCTGCTTCCTTAATTATAGACAACAAACCTCACGCCGAAGATAAACCGGCCACCTCCTCTCTTGTTTCTGCTTTAATGGGTACGGGTACCCAGAATATGTCTAAAGATGATTTTAACGAGGAAATAGATTTTTTAGGAGCTAGCATAAATTTAGGAGCCGAAAACGCTTCTGCAAGTTCACTTTCTAAATTTTTCCCAAGAGTTATGGAGCTCATGGCTGAAGGAGCTTTGAGGCCAAAATTCACCCAGGAAGAATTTGAAGCCGAAAAGAACAAGCAAATTGAAGGCTTAAAATCTATCAATAAAGACGTAGGTTCTATAGCGAGCCGTGTAAGCGCAGCTCTAGCTTATGGAGTTAAGCACCCTTACGGAGAGTTTGCCACGGTAGAAAACACCGAGAAAGTTTCTTTAGAAGACGTAAAAAGTTTTTACAAAAATTATTTCAAACCCTCCAATGCTTACCTTGTTGTAGTTGGTGATGTAAAAACTTCTGAAGTAAAAAAACTTGCTGAGAAAAATTTTGGAAGCTGGGAAGCCGATGCTCCAAGAGAGCAGGAGTTACCTCAAGTAGCTAACGTGAATGAAACACAAATCAACTTAGTTGATATGCCAAATGCAGTTCAGAGTGAATTAAGACTTCAAAACACCATAGATTTAAAAATGGCAGATGAAGACTACTTCCCGGTATTGGTGGCAAACCAAATTCTTGGTGGTAGCTTTGGAAGCTACCTAAATATGAACCTTCGTGAAGACAAAGGTTATACTTACGGAGCAAGAACAAATACTGGAGCCGACAAATATGCTTCGAGATTTATTGCTCAGGCAAGTGTTAGGAACGCGGTAACCGATAGCGCAATTGTAGAATCTTTAAAGGAAATTAGAAGAATTAAAACTGAACCTGTAGATCCTGAAATGTTGGAAAATGCTAAAAGCAAATTTGCCGGTGATTTCGTATTGAGGTTAGAACAACCTTCTACCATTGCTAATTATGCGCTTAACATCAAAACCAATGATCTTTCAGACGATTTTTATGTGACTTTTCTTGAGAAAATAAATGCAGTGACTGCTGAAGACATTCAACGTGTAGCAAACAAATATTATCAAACCGATAATATGAGAATTGTAGTTGCGGGTAAAGCTTCAGAAATTGCTGAAAACCTTGAGAAAGTTGAATTTAACGGAAAAACAATTCCGGTGAAATATTACAACAAACTTGGAGAGGAAGTTGAAAAACCAGAAGCTAAAGAAGTTGACGCATCGGTAACGGTAGAAAAAGTTTACGCAGATTATATCGAAGCTGTTGGCGGACGTGATGCTGTTGAAAACGTAGAAAGTGTAGTTATGACAGCCAAAGCTAGTGTACAGGGAATGGCGCTAAACCTAAGCCTGAAAAGAACTATGGAAGGTAAGCTAAACCAGGAAGTTTCTGTTGGCGGTAACGTAATGAGCAAACAAATTTTTGATGGTGAAGCTGGATTTGTAATGGCGCAAGGTCAAAAAATCCCTTATAACGAAGATCAAATTAAAACTGCTAAAATAGATGCTAATCCATTTCCAGAACTACAGGTTGGAGATGCAACTTTAGAAGGAATTGAAACTGTTGAAGGTACAGATGCCTATGTTGTTGCACTTAACGACAACTACAAAGCTTACTACAACGTAGAAAGCGGTTTAAAAATGCAAACTGTACAAACAATGTCTCAAGCTGGGCAAACAATGTCTATTCCTACAAGTTATAGCGATTACCAGGAAGTAGAGGGAGTTAAATTTCCTTTTAAAATGACTCAGGCTGCTGGCCCACAAACATTTGAATTTGATGTAACTGAATACCTTATTAACGAAGGAGTTTCAGCTGCAGATTTTGAAGAATAGTGATTTTTATTGATGTTAGAGAGAACCGGCCAGCAATGGTCGGTTCTTTTATTTTAAAACCAAATCTAAATTTTATGGAAGTTGAAACCAACAAACATCTTTTACCATCTTATTTTAAGATTATCTCTTTTGTAATTGCCGGCTTAGCATTAATTTCTGCGGTAATAAGCTTTAATGAACAACTGAATCTGGCCCCCAACATATTCTTACCGCTTGGAAAATACTTATTCCTATTAGCACTGGTATTTTTTTCATTCTCAAAGGAAAAAAATGAAAAAAAACATTTTAACCAACTAAGGCTAAAATGTTTAATACCGGCAATAATTTTCGCTAATATCTTCTTCCTTTTCGAAACTTTTATGGAGGAGGAACTATTCAAATCGGTTGAGCACCGTGAATTTATGTCTGCATTTGAAGTTTTATTAATCTTTCATGTCTATTATTTAGTATCCTTTTACTATTACAAAAACAAGTAAGCGCAAACGACACTAAGAATTTAAATTAAGTAGCCTGTTTTCTAAACTTAGAAAACACTTTTTTAGATCTATTTACAATAAATACACCTATTAAGATTACAAAAGCCGAAATTAACTGCCAGCTACTAAAAACCTCACCATCTAAAATCCCCCAACCTAAAGCAACTACCGGAATAGTGTAGGTTACAGAAGTAGTAAAAACCGGATCTGAGATCTGCACCAATTTATTAAAAATTATCATGGCTACGCCTGTTCCAATCACCCCTAAAATAGCAACATAACCTATAGATTGTTGCAGCACGATATTAGAAAGATCGTGTTCAAAGAAACCTGAAAAATATAAAATCACCAAAGTAGGCAGTAATAAAACGGTGAAACTACCCGCTGCAATTGCCAGCGGACTAATATCACTCATATGTGTTTTAAGAATATTTACATTCATCGCATAACAAGAGGCAGCGATAATCACCAGAAGTGAATAAAGATAATTCTGATCTGGATTAATACTGGCACCACTTAAAATCAAGCCTGCCGTACCCAGAAGACCAACCACAACGCCTAATATTTTATTCTGATTAAATGCTGCCTTAAAAAATAGAGCACCAAATATAAGTGTCATTAATGGCGTCGCTGCATTTAAAATTGAAGCAATAGCACTATCAATTTCTGTCTCTGCAAAAGAAAAAAGATAAACAGGAAAGAAATTACCCAGTATACCTGATAGCAGCATCCATTTCCATTGCCCTTTCTTAATTTTCAGTATCGATTTAAAGCCAATAAGCACAAGAAAAGCAGCGGCAAAAATTATTCTTAATGATCCAACTTCTATAGCCGATAATCCTTCCAGGCCTTTTTTAATAAGAATAAAGGAACTTCCCCAAACAAGAGAAAGTATAACCAGGTACATCCACTTTAATTTTTCCAACGGCATATTACTAGAATTTTTTAAGCTGCAAAAGTCGGTATTACTTTAGAGCTGAAAAGGAAAGTGAAGATTATTTTTAACCCAATTCTATTAAAAGGGGCGTGGTGATTCCGTTTTAGCGTCTAAAGTAAAAAAAATATACTCAACTTAGACCCTGAAACGAGTTCAGGATGACGATTCAACTTTAACCAATAATAAATATTGAGAAAGGCTCCACTAATTCAAATTTCTCGTCCAGTTTGAAATTTAATCTTCCCAACGGAAAGTTTCAATAATATGTTTCATATCTTTTTTCAGATAATCTGCTGCGGGAATAATAGAATCATAATTAGGTTTAGCTCTAAAATAGGCTGAAGCCGTCACAAAGTGATTCACACTATCGGTTAGGTAAAATTGTGCCTGGGAAGCCGCATCACCAGAAACTTCATAAAACATTCCGTAAACATCCTGAACCTTATTGGTATAAACGTCACCTTCAATAGCATCGGCCTTTATAGTATGTTGCAAAGGGAGTTTTTGCGCATCAGCTAATAAGGAATCCAGGTTATTATTAATTGGCTGATAAGTTATAAATATAGTTCCGTTAAGCTCGTTATATTCCAGGTCTATCCAACAAGGAATATTATTTCGGGAAGCTTTAATTTCGGCCAGGGTATTGATTTCAAAATTATAAGGGCAATTAAGATTTGTAGGCTCGTATTTAGCTTCAGGGTAATTGAGAGATAAAAAGGCGCGCGGCTTGGGTGTTGCAGCATCTTCTCCGCAACCTAAAAGCATTAACATCACTAATACAAAGGGATATTTCTTCATACCATTAAATCTTCTAAACTTCTACGGGTGAGATATTTAATTTTATCTGCTTAAGACGTTTATTGTCTAAAACCTCTACTGTAAAGCTATAATTCAAGAAATAGATAACATCATTTTTCTTAGGAAAACCTCCCGAAATCTCTAATAAAAAACCCGCCAGGGTATCTGCTTCCCCTTTTCGATCTTCAAAAGCAACAGGATCTTCAATTTTCACGATTCGGTAGAAATCCTTTAAAGGCGTTTTTCCTTCAAAAACATAGGTGTTTTCGTCTAACTTGGAATAAACCAGGTCTTCATCATCAAACTCATCACTAATATCCCCTACAATTTCTTCAATAATATCTTCAAGAGAAATCAAGCCGCTGGTACCGCCATATTCATCTACTACAATTGCCAGGTGATTCTTTTTTGTCTTAAAATCATTCAACAAATCATCCAGCTTTTTATTTTCGGGAACAAAATAGGGCTCCCTAAGCAAGCTTGTCCAGTTAAAATCTTTTTCATCAAGAAATGGCAGCAAATCTTTAACGTATAAGATCCCAATTACATTATCTATATTTTCCCGGTAAACCGGAATCCTGGAGTAACCTCTATCTATAATTTCAGGAATAATTTCTTTATAAGTCTGGCTTTCATTTAAGGCAAAAATATCCATCCTGGGGCGCATTACCTGCTTAGTATCGGTATTACCAAAAGAGACAATGCCCTGTAATATTTTTTGCTCTTCCTGGGTAGTATCTTCTTCACTGGTAAGCTCTAAAGCCTGTGATAAATGATCTATACTTATAAAAGAACGCTGCTTCCCAAGACGGTTATGCATAAAAATAGTTACGGCTCGCATTGGACCACTTAAAGGAGTAAAAATAGTATCCAGAAAATTCAATGGACGCGCCATAAAATTGGAGAACAAGACGTTGTTTCGGCTGGCGTAAACCTTAGGTAAGATCTCACCGAAAAGCAGAATTATAAATGTAACCACCCCAACTTCAATTAGAAACTTGAAGTTTATGCCGTAGAATACGGTATTCATCCCGCCAAAAAGTTCATCGGCAAGATTATCGAATAGTAAAACTATGGCTATATTAATAAAATTATTGGCCACCAAAATAGTAGCCAGCAACTTCTTGGGTTTATCTAATAGATCTACCACTAGTTGTTGTGCCTTACTGCGCTTCCCGTCTTCAGCAATTACATCGGCTGGTGTAAGCGAGAAGAATGCTACCTCTGCCCCAGAAATTAAGGCTGAACAAAGTAAAAGCAGCAATAAAACTAAATAGCTTAATAGCTGCGAAAAATCAAAAGCGGCCCAAAACAAAATTAAACTGGGAGGTTCTGAATCCAAATGATGGGGTTTAAATTAAACTTAGAAAGGCAAATCGTCTTCCTCTTCTTCTTTTGCCATAGATTGACTGGCAAAATTATCATTTTTAGGCGTGTTTTGTTGATTTTGAGCAGGAGAATTTTGTTGTTGCATATTTCCGCCTCCTTCGCTCTCTCCTTTTGGAGTTAAAAAGGTAAACTCTGTACATTGTATTTCTGTGGTATAACGATCATTTCCCTGGTCGTCCTGCCATTTTCGGGTTTTAATTCTACCCTCAATATAAACCTTATCACCCTTTTTAAGATATTTCTCGCAAACCTCTGCAGCTTTGTTACGCACCACTATATTATGCCACTCGGTATTAGTAACACGTTCGTTGGTGGTACGGTTGGTATAAGTTTCGTTGGTAGCTAGCGGAAATCGACCAATTGCCCCACCGCCTTCAAAATAATGCATTTTCACGTCGTCTCCCGTATGCCCAATTAGCATTACTTTGTTTAATGTACCTGTCATCTCAATTAATTATTTTTTGCCAAAAAAGGCTATTTATTTACATTCTAAAATACTGAAAAATTTATTGCTAAATAAAGCTAAATTCTATAAAACTTTAAACAAATTATAAAGAATAGGTTTCCAGTGCTGTTTCTTCAAGGAAATTAGCAATTAAAACAGGCACAGGGTAATCTTTCACATTCTTTACAGGAATTCCCTCTTCCCCAATTCTTTCAGCTTTAACCCACCAAAAATGTGTATAAATATGTTGATGCGAAAGCTTATGCACCACAGGTTTTTGATTGTGTAGCTGTAAAGATAATTCCTGACTACCTAGAATTTCATTTATTTTTTCTTCGGAAGGAAAAGCGCCTTCGCTTATTGGTTTTTCGGTTTCAATTAATGGAAATTCATATAATCCGTTCCAAATTCCTTTCCCGGTTCTTTGCTGAAGCAGGGTTTTATTTTCTTCAGAATAAACCACTAAATAATTGAAGTAACGTTTTTTCACTTTTGCTTTCTTCAGCTTTACCGGCAAGTCTTTGATTTTATTCTTTTGCAAAGCCAAACAACCGGAACTTAAAGGGCAACTTTCACAAATTGGATTCCGCGGTTTACATTGCAGCGCCCCAAACTCCATTAAAGCCTGGTTAAAACTGGATGGATCTTTTTCGTCTAACAACTCAGAAGCCAGCGCTTTGAATTCCTTAATTCCAGCTGTAGAATTTATAGGGGTTTCCACATCAAAAAATCGAGATAAAACGCGATAAACATTCCCATCTACTACCGCAACAGGTTCATTATAACAAATTGAAGCAATAGCTGCAGCGGTATAGCCCCCCACTCCTTTTAGCTTTTTAAGTTCTTTATAAGAACTTGGAAAAACACCATTTAAGTCTTCAGCTACATATTTAGCGCTTTCATGAAGGTTTCTGGCGCGAGAGTAATATCCTAAACCCTGCCATAATTTTAGCACTTTTTCTTGAGGAGCTTGAGCAAGATCAAAGACACTGGGAAAAGCGTTTATAAAACGAAGATAATAGGGCAAACCCTGCTCTATTCTGGTTTGTTGAAGCATAATTTCACTCAGCCAAATATGATAAGGATCACGCGTTTCGCGCCACGGCAAATCACGCTTATTTTTTAAATACCAATCAATCAATACTTTAGAGAAAACCATACGCAAAATAGACTTGGTGCAATATTAAAAGTTTATTCCGTTATTATTTAATGAATTAGGCTTGAAATATTGTAGATTTAATTCTTATATTTGCGCCCTTGAAAAATATAGAAATCCCAATTTATAATATTAAATAGTACGAAAATGACGAAAGCAGATATTGTAGCAAACATTTCAGAAAAATTAGGAATGGAAAAAGGTGATGTCCAGGCTACTATTGAAACCTTCATGGATGAGGTGAAAACTTCATTAGAAAGTGGAGACAACGTATATTTAAGAGGATTTGGAAGCTTTGTAGTAAAAACAAGAGCCGAAAAAACCGGAAGAAATATCTCTAAAAACACAACAATTAAAATTCCCGCACACAACATTCCGGCTTTTAAACCAGCCAAAATCTTTGTTGAAGGGGTGAAAACTAACGTAGAAGTTAAGTAATTTTGAAACTGTAAAAAGTTTCTCCAGAAAATAATTTATTAATTAAAAAGGAACACTATGCCAAGTGGTAAAAAAAGAAAAAGACATAAGGTAGCTACGCACAAGCGTAAAAAAAGAAACAGAGCTAACCGCCACAAGAAAAAGTAGTTTTCATACTACTTTTTTTATTTAAAACGTTCATTGAAATTGAAACCCAGCTTATTACCTAACAAGTTTAGGGTTTCTTCAGGATTAAAAACCCTGTGATAAAATAATGTTTAATCCATCTGTAACTGCTTAGGCAGCTATAGATATAAATCTAATAGAGTGTGGACAAAGAATTAATTATTAGGTCCGGAACCTCTGCTGTAGATTTTGCCTTACAAAAAGATGGAAAACTTATTGAACTCAACAAGGAAGAAGACAGCAACAAATTTAATGTTGGAGATATTTTTATCGCTAAAATTAGAAAAGCTGTACCCGGGTTAAATGCCGCATTTGTAAATGTTGGTTACGAGAAAGATGGTTTTTTACACTATCACGATCTTGGCCCCCAGGTATCTTCTATGCTTAAGTTCATAAAACGTGTAAGCACAGGTAAATTAAAAGATTATTCCTTAAAGAATTTTACATTCGAAAAGGATATTGACAAAGACGGGGTAATTACCGATGTCTTAAAGTCAAATCAGTCGCTATTGGTTCAGGTTGTTAAAGAACCTATTTCTACCAAAGGCCCTAGGATAAGCTCAGAGCTTTCTATCGCGGGTCGATACATTGTACTGGTTCCTTTTTCTAATCGTATTTCAGTTTCACAAAAAATTGAAAGTAAAGAAGAAAAAGACCGGTTAAAAAGATTGGTAAAAAGCATTAAACCCAAAGGTTTTGGGATTATTGTTAGAACCGTAGCCGAAGGCAAAAAAGTAGCAGAACTGGACAGAGACCTTCAAAATTTGATGGGTCGTTGGACAGGAATGTGCAAAAAGATGTATAAACCAAATCATCCCTCTAAAGTATTAGGAGAATTAAACAGGGCTTCTTCCCTGCTAAGAGATATTTTTAATGACTCTTTTACTTCTATTACTGTAGACGATGAGACGCTTTATACACAAATTAAAGACTACGTGGGCGAAATCGCCCCGAGTAAAGAATCGATTGTTAAGTTATATCAATCTAATGTTCCAATTTTTGAAAAATACGGTATCGAAAGACAAATAAAAACTTCATTTGGGCGAACCGTCTCTATGAGCAAAGGCGCCTACCTGGTGATAGAACATACCGAAGCTATGCACGTTATAGACGTAAATAGCGGTAATCGTTCTAACAAATCCAGAAACCAGGAAGATACTGCATTAGAGGTGAATATGATTAGTGCCACAGAAATAGCCCGGCAATTGCGTTTACGTGATATGGGCGGCATAATCGTGGTAGACTTCATAGACATGGGCAAAGCTGAAAATCGCAAAACCCTGTTTGATCACCTTAGAAACGAAATGAGTGACGACCGTGCAAAACATAAGATTTTGCCTCCGAGTAAATTCGGGTTGATACAAATTACAAGACAACGCGTAAGGCCGGAAATGAATATTAAAACCCGTGAGGACAATCCAAACGGAACTGGTGAAATTGAAGCACCAATACTTTTAATAAACAAAATGAAAACCGACCTGGAAAAACTCATTAAGAAAGATCATAAAAAGATCACTTTGAGTGCGCACCCATTTATTGCAGCCTTCTTAACAAAAGGCTTTCCATCTCCCCGTTCGCAATGGTTTTTAGACCATAAGCGATGGGTGAAAATTTTACCAAGAGACGCTTACACGTACATGGAATATCATTTTCACGATAAAGAAGGAAATGAAATCCTTTAAATATTAAAGACGCCTTTCGTTAATTCGGAAGGCGTTTTTTTATGAGCTATTTTAAAAGTTCTTTATACTAAAAATCACATTCACCCAGCTTAAAAGATTAATTTTGAAATTTAAATCCTGAATTTTCATTTTTAAACCTTGAAAGAACCCCAGAAATCTTATACCGTTAAGGAAGCAACCATCAAACTGATGCAATTCTGCGCATACCGTGATCGATCACAAAAAGAAGTTGAGGACAAACTTCGTGAGATGAATATGATCCAGGCTGCACAGGAACAAATCATTATGGAATTGATGCAGGAAGATTTTTTGAATGAAGAACGCTTTGCGCGTAGTTTTGTTAGGGGGAAATTCAGAATCAAAAAATGGGGGAAAATAAAGATAAAACAGGAATTGAAATTTAAAGATATTTCTGCTCCAATAATTAAACTTGCTCTTACCGAAATAGACCAGCAAAAATATATAGCCACGTTATACGAAGTGGCAGAAAAGAAACTCAGACTTCTTAAAGAACCAGACAGCTTTAAAAAGAAGCGAAAATTAGTCGATTTCCTGCTTCGGAAAGGCTACGAAAGCGTATTGGTGTACGAAGCAGCAAATGAGCTTTTAGAGTAGCTCTTAAGTCTCAAAGAGCACTATTCAGAAGTATCTCGCGAGTGAAGGAACAAGCGCGGCGATCTTTTTTGGGGATGGTGAAGAGTGAAAAGTTAATAGGAAATAGTGAATACGCTCCGTCACTTCGAGTGGCTCGACGCGAGTCGGGATGTATCGAGAAGTGTTTTAAGTTCCAACTTCTAAAGATTCTTGATACGCCGCTATTTTCGTTTACACTCAAATATCAGAGAAATCGCAATGACAGCTTAACTATTCAACAACAGATTGCCACTTAGGCTATCGCCGCCTCGCAATGGCACTTAAAATATTCGTGAATTCGTGGCTATTGACCTGGAAATCAACAACAATATTCCATTTATAAAAAAAGAAATCAAATTAGAAATAAGATAACAACTTAAACGTCATTGCGAAGCTGCTTTTTTGCAGCTGAAGCAATCTCTTCAATTAAACAACTGAGAAATCCCGAATAACCATTCACAAATCAGCGACAGATTGCCACGTCGGCTATCGCCTCCTCAATGACGCGTAAAATCAAAAAGCCTTAAATTTTAAACCTTATTCTTCTTATGCGTACGTTCAACTGCCTGTTCATTCTTATAATCTATCCACTTCTGACCTTTTAGTTTACGCATATAGTTATCGAAATTTCGCATTACCACCAGGTTATAAACTGCTTTAGAAAAATTGGTAAGCGTTCTTGGAGTCGCTCTTAAACTCATAGAAAAACCAGGAGTCAAGTAGGTCATTTGGTGCCAGTAGCCTTCAGGCATGTATAATGCTTCGCCATGTTTCAATTCAGTCACATAGCCTTTAGCTTTTCTTAATACCGGAAATTTTTCAAAATCTGGATTATTAAAATCTATATCTTCCCGCGAAATAAGAGCGTGAGGGACTTTATACAAATATTTAGTTTGCGAAGGCGGATAAATGATACAGCGCTTCTTTCCGTGGAAATGAAAATGAAGAATATTGGCAAAATCAATATCGTAATGCATAAATACTTTAGAATTCTCTCCGCCAAAAAATAAAGTGGGTAACTGCTTAAGAAATCTAATCCCGAGATCTGGAAACTTAAAATCATTCTGCAAACCCGGGACTTCCTTTAATAAATGGTAAAGAAAAATTCGATAATTAGTGGGTTTTGATTTTAACAGATCTATATAATCTGCCATCCTCATTTCGGTATGTGGCTCGTTAAATTTCTGCTTAGAATTAATGGGTCTATCGTCGTATAGCGGAACCACTTTTTCCCCGGCAACCTCGCTAATATAATCTAAATCCCATTTTTGCGTAGCCGGCCAATCATCTACCAAATGCTCAATAACCACGGGTTTTTGCGCCCGAACATAGTGCTCCAAAAAATCTTTTTTAGAAATATTTTTAAGCCTTGGTATAGGCTCTAAGTGTAAGCTTTCTTCGTTCTCCATCATTCAATTCCAGCACTTCTGTGTGTATTTTCAATCGCTTTTCTATTCTTGTAATCTATCCAATCCTGCCCTTTAATCTTACGCATTAAATTATCGTAATTCCGAGTAATAATCAAGCTTTTGAGCACCTCGGCTATTCGACCAGGTTTTTGCGGCAAGGACCTTAACGTCATTGATAAACTCGCAGTTTCATATTTAATAAAATGCCACCATTTACTGGGAATATATAAAGCCTCGCCGTGTTTTAATCTTGTTTCAAAGCCTTTTGCTTTGGCCAATGCAGGATATTGCTCAAAATCTGGCTCATCCATATTTATGATCTCCATACTTACAATGGAGTGCGGCACCTGATACAAAAATTTAGTTTCCGAAGGCGGATAAAGAATCACTCTTTTTTCGCCTACAAAATTGAAATGAAAATTATTAGCAAGATCCATATCATAATGCATCACCACGCTACTACCTTCACCACCAACAAATAAAACTGGCAACTTTTTAAAGAATTTTACACCAAGATCTGGATACTTAAAATCATCTATTAACTCCGGGCAGTTTTGCAGGAGGTTAAAGAAAAACATCCTAAGATCTGTAGGGCCTTTTTCAAGAATATCTATATATTCCCGCATAGGAATTTTCTTTGCAGGGCCGTGAGAACTTTGCCTGCCTTTTGCCGGTTTCCCGTCATAAAGGGGCACTACAACATCTCCCGCTTTATCCCTAAAATAATCAAAATCCCATTTTTTCGTGGCCGGCCAGTCGGCAGAAAGTTCTTCAAAAACAACCGGTTTTTCGGGAATAAAATAGTCTTTCAAAAAATTTTCTTTTGAAAGCGTTTTAACCCGCGGTATGTCTTGCAGATTTAATCTCAAATTTTAGCTCCTTTTTTAAGCCTTGGCTTTTGGCTTTTGTTGCGCTTCTAAATTTCGCTCTATCTTATGCCCGGGTCTGGACCATTTTGGCTTCTCACCCAAATTCTGATATTGAGATTCTTCGGCTGAGACACTTTGCGGTTGTTCTTTTTTCTCAAATGCTTTTTGAGGATTCAATCCTAAAGATCTAAACAATTCCATATCCTCATTTACATCTGGGTTTGGAGTAGTAAGCAATTTATCCCCGGCAAATATCGAATTTGCACCGGCAAAGAAACACATCGCCTGCCCTTCTCTACTCATTTGCGTTCTTCCCGCAGAAAGCCTCACCTGGGTTTCAGGCATTACAATTCTGGCAGTAGCGACCATTCTTACCATTTCCCAGATAGAAACAGGCTCCTGTTCTTCCATAGGAGTTCCTTCAACAGGAACTAAAGCATTAATCGGTACAGATTCCGGCTGCGGACTTAAAGTTGAAAGGGCTACAAGCATTCCTGCTCTATCATCTGCACTTTCTCCCATTCCTATAATACCACCGCTACAAACCGTTACATTGGTTTTTCTAACGTTTCCAATAGTATCCAGTCTATCCTGGTAACCACGGGTAGAAATTACTTCTTTATAATACTCTTCTGATGAATCTAAATTATGATTATAAGCATACAAACCGGCTTCCGCAAGTCGTTGCGCCTGGTTTTCGGTAATCATTCCCAGCGTACAGCAAACTTCCATATCCAATTTATTAATGGTTCTTACCATTTCCAAAACCGAATCGAATTCTTCACCATCTTTTACGTTTCTCCAGGCTGCGCCCATACAAACCCGCGAACTTCCCGACTCTTTAGCACGTAGCGCCTGGGCTTTCACCTGGTTTACGCTCATAAGGTCGTTCCCTTCCACATTAGTATGATAACGCGCTGCCTGTGGGCAATACCCACAATCTTCCGGGCAGCCACCTGTTTTTATAGAAAGTAAAGTTGAAACCTGAACGGTGTTAGGATCGTGATTTTTCCTATGCACTGTGGCCGCTTCATAAAGCAACTCCATTAAAGGTTTATTGTATATTTCGAGAATTTCTTCTTTTGTCCAGTTATGTCTTGTGGCCATAAAAAATAGATTTGAATTCAAAAATAAATAAAACTGCGCTTTAATAGTCCTTCAGCAAAGAAAGTTTTCTTAAATATATTATTTGCGACTTATTAAAACAGAAACTGCGTTTCCTCCAAAACCAACTGCATTCACTAGAATATTTTCCAACCTGGCAGGTGAGTTGCTAATTACTGAAAAAGGAACTTCAATAAACTCCTGATACTCCAACATTAAAACGGCCAATTCTATATTTAATACTCCAGAGGCTGCAAAGGTATGCCCCAATTTCCATTTGTTACTGGTCATTGCAGGGGTGTTTTCTCCAAAAAGTGCTTTTATAGCGTTTACTTCTGAAAGATCTCCCTTTAAAGTTCCCGGTGCGTGCATTACTACCGCATCAATTTCTGAAAGGTCTTTCTTCCCAATGGCCATTTTCATCGCTTTCTGCAAAGATTCTCCATTTGCTGAAATAGAAACACTGTGTTTTAAAGTTTCAGTGGCATAGCCAATTCCTGTAATTTTAGCAATTGTCTTTTCTGAATCTTCTTTTTGAAGCGCCAATATTCCCGAAGCTTCTCCCAAGATCATAGAATTTCTCTTTTTATCCATATCTAAAGCACGGCAGGGAAAATCAAGATCTTCTGAAGCGTAGATCTTCATCGCTTTCATCTGCGCGATTGTAAATGGGGTTAATGCGGCTTCACTACCACCGGCAAGAAACTTATCGGCGAAACCGGCCTGCATCCAGGCGATGGCATTTACTACAGCATGTAACCCGGTTGAGCAGGTAACACTATGCGAAAACGCCGGCCCCTCTGCTTGAAGATCTTGTGACACCCAGGAAGAAATATTTCCTAAAGTAGTAGAAGGTGAAGCTTGTGTAGCAGCTTTTCCCGTTTCCACAAATTCTCTGTGGTATTTTTCAAATAATCCGGTAGCACCGCGTGAACTGCCAATATTAATACCTATATCCTTATCTTCTTCCCAACCCGCTTCTTTAATGGCCTTTCTGGCCGAATAAATAGCATATAAAACCGAATCATCCAGTTTTTTATAATTAAGGTTATAGTTACGAAGCGATTTTATAGCCTCCCGCACTTCTGTTGGCAAAAAAGCCGCAAAAGCTTCGGTTTTCTCAAACTGATGTTTGGTGATAAAATGTTTCGGTTTTTTATAGTTTTCCCATACCTCTAACCTGGATTGACCCAGAGCAGAAACTGAACCTAATGAAGATATATATACCGGTGATTTCAAAAGCAATTAATTTTTCAGCAAAAATACAGTCTGTAGCACCAACCACTAAATATTTAGCTTAAAAATATTGATTCAAGCCAAACAAGATTTTAAGGATATTTTGAAACTAATTCTAGATTTTATTCAGTAGTTCTTCTATAACACTATATATCTTATCCAACTCAATTTGTGAAATAGTAAAAGGTGCTAAAATATAAATAGTGTTTCCAAGCGGTCTTAGAAACACGCCATTATCCATAAAATGTTTAAAAAGTTGATTTCTAAGATTACCGTAGCGTTCCATTTTTACGTTTAAATCAAAAGCATAGATCACACCTAACTGTCTACGATTGGTGACTTTTGAATGATCTTTTATTCTTTCATCAAAAGCCTGATGGGATTTAATAACCGATTTGATTTGTTGTTGAATTTCTTCGGAAACCAATAATTCTATTCCGGCGATGGCTGCAGTACATGCCGGCGGATTTGCAGAATACGTATGCCCGTGAAATAAGCCTTTTGAAATGTCATTATCATAAAAAGCATCATAGACTTTTTGCGAACAGGTAGTTAATCCCATTGGCAGCAAGCCTGCAGTTAGTGCTTTAGACAGGCACATCACATCTGGTTTGTTTTTAAGATAATCTGAAGCAAAATATTTACCGGTTTTTCCGAAACCCGTCATTACTTCATCGGCCACACAAACAATGTCATTGTCTTTACAGATTTTCAGGATTTCATCTAATCCTGCAGCATTGTGCATTTTCATTGCCGCAGCACCCTGTACCAGAGGTTCGTAAATAAATCCGGCAATATTATTTACTGAGATCAGTTTTTTGAGTTGCGAAATAACCTCTGCATTATTTTCTCCTAGCGGAACCGGGATTCGTAGAACCTCAATAAAATGATCTTTAAAAGCACCGTTATAAACTGAAAGCCCGGAAACCGACATAGCGCCAAAAGTATCGCCGTGAAAACCTTCTTCAAAAGCCAGCATTATATTGCGATTATTGCCCTGGTTATGATGATACTGCAAAGCCATTTTAATCCCAATCTCGGTAGCCGTAGAACCATTATCGTTAAAAAACAGTTTCTGCTGATTTTCCGGTAAAATCTTTATCAGTTGTTCAGAAAGTTTTACCGCCGGTTCGTGGGTGAATCCGCTAAACACCACCTGATCCAGGTTTTGCATCTGGGCTGCAACTTTGCCGGTAATATATTCATTACAATGCCCATACATAGCAGTATACCAGGATGCGATCCCGTCTATATATTCTTTGCCATCTTCGCCGTAAAGAATACTTCCTTTCGCTTTTACGATAGGCAAAGCTTCCGGGCTAATTTTATGTTGGGTTAAAGGGTGCCAAAGGTGTTTTTGATCTCGGGTAACTAAATTCATTATTTTTTAATATGAGGAGGTTCTTACTAAAATTCAAATGTCATTGCGATCCCGATTTTATCGGGAGAAGCAATCTGCAAAGATCTATAATTCGATGAAGAGATTACTTCACTCCGTTCGTAATGACGTTCATATTCTAAACTTTCAAACCTCACAGGTTTTAGAAACCTGTGAGGTTTAATTTATTTCAATTTCTCTTTAAATAGGTCAGCGTATTCTTTGATTACATTTTGATCAAAATAAGGCTCCTTTTCTATTCTGCCAAGCACGCTTACACCGCTCATTTTTTTAATAATAGATTCGGTAGATTTATTTTCTTCCCCGGAAAAAATTATTCCGAAGCAATTCAAGCCGCGGGATTTTAAAGCTTCAAGCGTGAGCAAAGTGTGATTAATGCTCCCTAAATAATGGCGGGAAACCAAAATAATTCGATCTTCCAGCTGCATTAAATCGGCTATAGTTTCTTTATCGCTAATGGGAACTAATAAACCACCGGCACCTTCAATAACAAGATTAGCCTTTGCCTCCGGTCTTTTTATCTCTTTTGAAGTGATCTTTACTTCATCAATTTCAGCCGCAGCGTGGGGACTCATTGGTGTTTTTAACGCAAAGCTATTTTTATGAAAAACAGTTTTATCGTTAGAAACTAATCTTTCCACTTTATGGCTATCAGAATTATCAAGATCTCCAGCCTGGATAGGTTTCCAATAATCTGCTTGTAAGGCTTCAGTTAAGATTGCCGAAGCTATTGTTTTTCCAACTTCGGTACCTATTCCGGTAACAAAATAAGTTTGTTTCATTTATTTATAAATTCAATTCCAAAAGAAGGAATTCATTTTTAATTTATTGTATATCGGTAAAAAGTCATAATTTAAAATTTAGATGTCATCCTGAACTTGTTTCAGGATCTAAGTTGAGTGTATCGTACTGCTCATGTTAGATGCTGAAATAAATTCAGCATGACGCTTTATTCATGATTTTGACCTTATTGAGTAAGAACGGACGTACTTTTAATTTATAATCAATTTTATACTATAAGCCAACCTTGCGTCCAGTATCTTGGCGGTTTAAGCTAAATTTCTCTTCACAATTTTCGCAATGATAATCGTATTTATAGTGAATTGGCAGCGCGAAGGTGAGAAATGAAAATAAAAAAGCAAAGAAAGAACGCACATCTTTAATATGCGTATAAACCTTTACACGAGTACTCTCACAATTAGGACAAACTACTCTTTCCCCTTCGTCATCCAGGGAATAATTATGAATCTCATTTAAAATTGCCCGCGCCCGCTCCTCATCTTCAGTGTAAACGTTTAATTTTATACCGCCAATTGCCTGGCTCACCAGAGGATCTGTATCAATAAGCACCTGATCTGCAAGAAATACCTCTATGCCTTCAGATTGTAATTTCCCTTTTACAATTTGTGCTTCAGAAGAATACTGAAACCTGGCAATGTTTACAAAAGTGTTTTTCATACCAGTAATTTACTTAGTATTTTTAAAACCTTAGTAATTTCTTCTTCTGAATTAAAAGCATGCAGGCAAAACCTTAACCTTTCCTTCCCTTGGGGCACGGTGGGAGAAAGTATGGGTTTCACCTCAAAACCTTCTTTCTCTAAACTTTCTGCTATACTTCTCACCTGCTCAACCCCAGAAATAATACAGCTTTGAATGGGAGTATCGCTTTCCAGAAAATTTGCTGTTAAACCATTTTGTAGTATCTGGTTTTTAAAAAATTGAATATTACTTTTTAAATGCTGAATTTGTGAAATTCCATTATCAAACTCCAGGTAAACCGCTAAAATAGTAGCGACAGAATGCGGGGGTAAAGCGGTGGTATAAATAAAACTTCTTGAAAAATTAAGCAGGTAATCTTTTAAGCTTTGGCTCCCTAAGATTACTGCACCATGGCATCCGGGAGCTTTTCCAAAAGTATTAAGTCGTGCAAAAACTTTATCATGAATTCCCAGCTCCTGAACTAAACCCTCTCCTTTTTCGCCAAAAATACCAGTGGCATGGGCTTCATCTACAACTAAAAAAGCGTCAAATTCTTCTGCAATTTTAACCAGTTTCTTAAGAGGGGCAATATCTCCATCCATTGAAAAAACAGATTCGGTAACGATATAAAGCACCGAGTTTTCTTTCTTTTCAATTTTTGAAAGCTGAGTTCGAAGATTTTCGGAGTTATTATGATTGAATTTATAAGCTTTGGCGTGGCTAATCGTAATACCGTCTCTTATGGAGGCGTGTGCAAGTTCGTCATAAAAAATATAATCGCCTCTTTGTGGAACCGAAGCAAAAAAACCAATATTAGCATCGTAACCCGAATTGAAAATTAAGGCAGCTTCAGTTTGGTGAAATTCTGCGAGGTAATTTTCGGTTAAATCATATAAAATGTGATTTCCGGAAAGCAACCTGGAACCCGTAGCTCCATTTTGCAAGAGCTTATTTTCTTTTAAAATTTGATGTGCCTTTTTATAGATTTTTTCCGAAGAAGCCAGGCCGAGATAATCGTTAGAAGAAAAATCTATCTCTCCTGGGCAAAATAATAATTTCCTAAAAGAATTATCATTTTTCCTCTTCTGAAGTCTTTTCTCTAATTTTAAGGGCAGCTTTTCCATTTTACAAAAGTAAGCATTCATCAAAATAATCATATGGATTGGACATTATTTGCCTTAAGAGTTGGCCTCGCCACTACCGCCGGTTTAATTATAGGCCTGGAAAGAGAAATTCACGGAAAGGAGGCAGGCCTTAAAACAAATGCCCTGGTTTCCCTTGGAGCCGCAATCTTTGTTCTTATGTCATTAGAATTTGAAGGTGATAAATACGTAGATATTACCCGTGTTCTGGGTCAGATCGTGGTTGGAATTGGATTTATTGGAGCAGGAACCATACTGGAAAAAGAAAGAAAAGTAAAGGGACTTACTACAGCGGCTACGGTATGGTGCAGTGCAGGAACAGGTTGCCTGGCGGGATTTGGAATGTATACAGAATTAGCAATAGTGAGCGGGATCATCCTTACTATAAACCTTGTTTTCGGTTATATAGAGCACAAAATGAAGAAAAAGGCAGAAAAGGAGGATGAAGAAAGTTTAGATTAGACTATTTGTCATTCATTTTTGAATGATCAACGTTATTCTCAGGAGTATCATCGATTTCACTCTTTAATATATAAGAGTTTTTCTGGTATTTCCCGCGCAGATCATCCATTATAGAGCCTTTCCATAACTTAACACCCATAAAGTAAGATGCTCGTCCAATTAGATGCGCACTCACCGGTGCAGTTAAGAAAACAAAAAGTATAATTACTAAAGACCTTGAAGTAGTAGAGAGATCGTTAAAGAAAACAGCTGTTCCCACTAAAATTAAACCTACACCTAAAGTTGCTGCTTTAGTATTAACTGAAATTCGCATATAGGTATCGGGCATTCTTACGAGACCGATTGCTGAAAGCAAAACGAACAGGGTTCCCAAAGTGACTAAGATTACAATTATTACAGAACTCATTTTTTTCTATTTCGTTTTTCAAGGTAATAAGAAAAGGCCACGGTACTTAAAAAAGCAATTAAGGCAAGAATCATGGCAGTATCTAAAAAGGTAGATCTTCCATGTATAATACTATATACACCAATAATTCCAATCCCGGTAGTAATTAAAACATCCAGAGCAATAATCTTATCGGCGATACTTGGACCTTTTATAAATCGGTAAACTATAAGAAGTACCGAAAAGGCCAGTACTGGTAAAATTATATAATATAAATAATCGGTTAGTGTCATCTCAATATTTCCAAAATACGTTTTTCAAATCCATTTTTTATTCCCTCGATAAATTCTTCCCTATTGGTTATATACATACTATGCACATAAAGCACCTTCTTATCGTTAGAAACATCAAGGCTAAGGGTACCCGGGGTAAGCGAAATCATATTAGCAAGGAAGGTTATCCCAAGGTCACTTTGCACTGTAAGTGGTACTTTCACAATTCCAGGTTTCATTCTAAAATTTGGGGTAATCACCTCATAAGCTACTTGCAAATTTGCTTTAAACAATTCCCAGAGGAAGTAGAAAAAGAAGGCAATTAGTTTAGGAAGTAGCGTAAAATATCGTGCATCGCTATTTCCACGTGTAATAACCCATAAAATAAAGAAATTCAGTATAAATCCAAACAAGTAATTTTGGAAACCAAAATCTCCTGTAAGGGCTACCCATACAAAGGTGAGTAATAAGTTAGATACAAACCTGCTCTTCATTATTCGGATATTTGTGTGTTAAGTACCGCGTCTATATATTGTTGGTTATCCATTAATTCTGATGAAATTCTTGTTGCTAAAGTTTGAATATGCTCTGCTCCAAAACCTACATATAAAGTCACCAGGCTTAAGAAAACAATAGGTACTATTATCTGAATCCTTTTTATATTTTTAATCTTATGGTAATACCTAAATTTAGGTCTAACCGGTATTTCTTGTGCATCTTTCCAGAAAACTTCGGCCCAAAGTTTTGCGATTACCACCAAGGTAATAAAACTTGCAAAGATAATGGCGGCCAAACTCCAATAACTTCCAGTATCAAAACTTGCAGTAATCAATGATATTTTAGGCCAAAAACCTGATAATGGCGGGATCCCAACCAGGGAAAACAAAGGGATAAACATCAACAAACTCAATTTGGGATAATTGGCATAAAATCCACCCAAAGCACGCATACTATTAGAACCTTTTATGCGATAAATAAGTCCGCTAATCATAAATAAATTCGTCTTCACAAGGATATCGTGAACCAGGTAAAAAATTGCACCGGCAATGGCTACTTCTGTAAACATTCCTAAACCAATAATCATATAACCAATATGGCAAATGATCAAATATGAAAACACCTTCCTAATATTATTTTGAACCAAAGCTCCTACAGCACCACTAAAAAGGGTGAAAATAGCAAGCACCAATAGAATTTGATCCAGAAAAACATCTCCAACAAATATTAAGGTGAAGACCCTAATTAAGGCATATACTCCCACTTTAGTAAGCAAGCCTCCAAAGATAGCTGATACCGCCGAAGGTGGTGTATGATAGGAAGCCGGCAACCAAAAATACAGAGGAAAAACTGCCGATTTAATTCCGAAGCCAATTAAAAATAAAATAGCGGTAATCTCCACCAGGGCTCTATTTTCAACTGCTGCAACTTTATTGGCAAGATCGGCCATATTGAGGCTTCCGGTTAAACCATATAGCACTGCAATTGCGGTTAAGAAGATTATAGAGGCGAGAAAATTAAGCGTAAAATACTTCACGGCTCCTTCTAACTGTGCTTTTTCGCCACCAATAGTTATTAATACGAAAGAACTAATAATAATAATTTCAAACCAAACATAAAGGTTAAAGATGTCACCGGTTAAAAAGGCTCCTGTAAGACCTAATAGTAAGAAGTGAAATATAGGAAAATACCCAAATCTTAACCGGTCACTAATCACAGAACCAGAAGAGAATATAGATACTGCCAACCCGGCAATAGAGGTCAATAAGACCATAGTAATTGCAAAGGTATCGGCAATAAAAGTAATTCCAAAAGGTGCTTCCCAACCACCGGCCTGTATTGTTTGGGTTCCATTGTTCCAGATATAGGCAAAAACACCTATACTAACACCAAGGTGCACAATACTTCCAAGCATGCTAATTATTCGCTGCGCTCCAATTCTTTTCCAGAAAAACATCAGCAGGATAGCCAGTAGTAATTGCAGTAGTAAAGGATATAATATTAATTGTTGTGTCATGAATCTTCGTCTGTTGCGTTCATTTCGTCCAGATCATCGGTTTTAACCACTTTGTGCGCTCTTTTTACAAGAATAATCGCAAAAGATTGTAAACCGAAACTAATTACGATAGCGGTTAATATTAATGCCTGCGGAACAGGATCTGCGTAAGCCTCTAAAAATACTTTGGATTCTCCAGGAATAATTGGTGGTGCACCTTCGGTAATTCTTCCAAGCAGAAAAATAAGTAGGTTTGCCCCATTTCCTAAAAGTATAATCCCAATTATGAGTTTCACTAAACTCCGGCGCAGCATCATATAAATACCCGCGGCGTACAGAATTCCAATAATTATCGCTAAAAGAACTTCCATAAATTAAGCTGATTCTGAAATTGTAAATATTATAGTTAGGGTGACACCTATTACCACCAGGTAAACACCAATATCAAAAAATAAGGCCGACCCAACATTACCAATCACCGGGAATGGTTCGGGAAACCAAAGCCCCGTCATAAATGCCTGGTCAACAAATATTGGAGACATCCCGCTAAAAAAAGCAAGAGCTAGTCCCACCGGCATCAAAAAACCTGGATGAAACCTCAATAAGTTTTTAGTATCGTCTAATCCGTTGGCAAAAGCGTGCAATACAAAAGCAATTGCAGCAATCAAGCCACCAACAAAACCACCACCGGGCAAATAGTGCCCGCGCAATAATATAAAAATGGAGAACACCAGCAATACCGGCAAAAGGTAATTAGAAGCTGTTCTTAATATTAGCGTACTCATTTGTATAAATTTTAGTCAGCCTAAAAAAGGCTTTTAACGTTGTCTTTATTGTGACCTGTCGGTGCTTTTCAATCTTAGTTTTAACAAACCAAACACTCCAATAGCGGCGATTGCCAGAACTGAAATTTCCATAAATGTATCTATGCCTCTAAAGTCTACCAGAATTACATTTACCACGTTCTTCCCATGCGCCATTATATAGGCATTCTTAGCATAAAAATCACCAAGCTCACTGTTGGTTGGTTCTGCTAAAACCTGAAGCGCAAGCAAGCATACTACTGTACCTAAAGCGGCTGATAAAACCCCGTCTCTAACTCTCATTTTATAATCTGAAAGGGTCAAATACTTAGGTAACCTATATAACACCAGTACAAATAAAATTACGGTTAAAGTATCTATGGAGAACTGTGTCATCGCTAAATCTGGTGCGCTGTAAAAGACAAAAATCAAACAAATTGCCAGGCCTACAACTCCCATTGCGGCCACGGCCGCGAGCCTTGATTTTGTAAAAACGGTATAGAAAACCCCGGCTATTAATATTAACGCTACCACTAATTCATAAGCCGTAACTTGAGATAATTGCGTATGATCTATCACCACCCTGGAACTTCCAAACATTATATAGCTTACCAAAACAACCAGAAACAGCACTATTGTAGTCACATAATTTCTTAAATAGCCATTCTGAAAAACATTGGTCCAGAATGCCGAAAAAACATTAAAATAGTGCGTTCCCTTCTCCAGAATACTTTTTGGAGAAATAAACTCCAACTTTCCAATTCGGTTTTCCAGGTTAGCTGAGGGTTTTACAAAGAAATACAGCAGAATTCCCACCACAATAGTAATCGCACTTAATAATAATACTGTATTGAAACCGTGCCATAGTGCAAGGTGATACTCTGAAGCGTCAGCACCCAAGGCTGAAACTACGGGCTTCACTAAAGCCGATTCTATAATCATTGGGAATATTCCAAATAATAGTCCTAGAACAGCCAGAATAATCGCTGGTCCCCACATCAAAAAGTCTGGAGCTTTTACATCTTTATAAGGTTCAGGAAGTTTCCCTGTAAAAGGTTTTATCCCGGCCACAAAACCGGCCCAAAGCAATAATATTTTAGTCAGAACAATAGCTATCACAATAACTATTGTTAACGTTTCAGCATGCATACTGGCTTCATAGGTAAGCTCTTTTCCGAGGAAACCAATAGTGGGTGGAATACCCGCACTTGAGATCGCCGCCAAAATACCGGCAATAGCTACAGGCATCATAATCTTTCGAAGTCCCGCTAACTTTGTGACATCTCTTGTACCCGTTTGGTGATCTATTATTCCTGTTACCAGGAATAATGTAGCTTTATATAAGGCGTGAACAATTATAAAAACAGAAGCAGCCATGAAAGCATCTTTACTTCCCAGTCCAATTAAAAATACCAGGATTCCAAGTGCCGAAATAGTAGAATATGCTAAAACGCCTTTAAGATCGGTTCTAAAAAGAGTATGTATCGCAGAATACACCATAGTGATTCCCCCTACAATTATTAAAGTGGTGTTCCAGAATTCCTGGTCTCCCAAAACGGGGGTAAAACGCATCAACAAATAGATACCTGCTTTTACCATCGTGGCGGAGTGCAAATAAGTAGAAACCGGGGTTGGTGCTTTCATCGCACCAGGAAGCCAGAAATGAAAAGGAAATTGTGCCGACTTGGTAAATGCGGCTACAAAAATAAAAACTACCGCCAGGATATAATATTCACTGCCAGCAATGGCTTCTTTCATACTTAGCATTTCAGAAATGCTATAAGTTCCCGTGATACTTCCCAGCAATAAAGCTCCTGCCAAAAGGGAGAATCCTCCAAAACCGGTGATACCCAATGCTGTTAAAGCCGATTTTCTTGAAGCCGGGTTGGTATTATTGAACCCAATTAGAAAAAAGGAACTTATACTGGTTAATTCCCAAAAAACGAAAAGGGAGATAAGATTGTCTGAAAGTACCAGCCCAAGCATTGCTGCCATAAACAAACTCAGGTATCCATAAAATCGATCAAGGTATTTATGCCCTCTAAGGTAAGATGCGGTATATGCAAACACCAGGAAACCAATCCCGGTAATCATTAACGAAAAAAGTAGGGAGAGACCGTCTAATTTAAAACTAAGATCTACTCCAAAGGCCGGAACCCACTGGTAGGTTTTACTAATAATTTCTCCGGAGCTTATTTGCGGAATAAAACTGGCAAAATAAACAAAAAGTCCCGCTGGAATAAGCGCTGAAAGAATAGCTAATTTTCCCCTGAAGAACTTTCCTGTAAACACCAGAAATAACGCGAATAAAAAACCTAAAAGTATTGCTGTTAGCATATATTATCTCTCAAAAAGTCCGTTCCTCGCAAATATAAGAGATATTATTGAAGTTTTATTATCAAAACACCCCTAAAGCTGCAGAAAGCACACCGATTTAGCAGCTTCTTATTTTTAATCATTTCAGGAAGCCTGTTTCTTAGCAAATTTCTTAAAATGCTGAAATTAATTTATCATTTTTATTCCAAGTAATTATTGTTTTTCGATACTTTAATCTGGTTCGTTATCATTAAACAAGAATTACAATTTTATGAAGCCCCCAGTATTTCCCAAAAGGGTTACAGACCTATACTTATTTAGAGTATTAATTTCTATAGCCGAAAAACATCTTAAAAGAATTATATATCCGTTTTCATTTATAAAATTGAGAAAACCACATTACATCAGACCTTACAGGTTTCTAAAACCTCTGAGGTCTCTTCATATGAAGGATTTTATTAACCGATTTAGAATGGAATGAAATTTTATAAATTATATTACTTTTTGAGGGTATTCAGAAAAAAGAACTAACCGTTTAGCTATCCCAAAATCTGAATTGAAACCTGGAAGAAAAAGGAATAAAAAGCAAAGAACTGGCCGATAAAATTGGCATTACCACTGCAAATCTCTCCATTTTAAAAACAGGAAAGGCTAAAGCCGTGAGGTTTTCTACTTTAGAGGCGATTTGCAAGGCTTTAAACTGCCAGCCTGGAGATATTTTGCATTACGCAACTAAAGAATAACTAAGCCTTCTTAAACCTCTTTCTATTTTTTATTTTCGTTAGAAGCCTGGAGAAATTAATATTGTCAAAAATTAAACCACTAACAATAAAAACAAGTCCGACGATAGTGGAAAAAAGAATAGTTTCCCCCAGCACAAAGTAGATGACTATCAAAGAGAGGAAAGGCACCAAATAAATGAACTTACTAACCTTAGCGGCGTGAGAAGACTTTTTTAGCGCTAAAGACCAAATAACAAAGGTAATTCCCATTTCAAAAAAACCTACATAGGCCGCGGCTGCATATTTTTTTAATGAGAAAGAAGGGAATTCTGAAAAAACAAATAGCGCAATACTAATATAAACCATTCCAAATAAGAAATTAAGGAACAGCTTACTAATTTCATCTCTCTTATCTTTTATATTATAGATCCAAAACAAGGCCCAAATCACCGCAGAAGCTAGCCCCAGAAAAGCACCATAAGCATTACTAAAAGAGAAAGAAAGAAGATTACCCTTCGTTGAAATTACCGCCACTCCAAGAAAACTAATAACGATGGCTATAAAATTTTTAAGGCTAATCTTTTGCCCTAAAATAGGAATAGAAAGCAAAGTGATCATTATTGGCCAGGTATAATTTAAAGGCTGTGCCTCCTGGGCCGGTAACAAAGAATAAGCTTTAAAAAGAACTATATAATATACAAAAGGGTTAACAAACCCAAAGACAGCCGATTTTAAATAAGCCTTTTTAGGAAATTGAAAAATCTCTTTTAGTTTCTTCTGAAAAACTAAAATAAAAAACAAAGAAATTAGAGAGCCGAAAACTGCCAAAAACAGCAACTGCAAATAGTCGAAATATTCTAAAGATAGTTTCATGGCGGCTGCCACAGTGCTCCATAGCAATACCGCTAAAACCGCATATAAATAAGCTTTGCTTTGTTCCTGAAAAGACTTCAAACCATTAAATAATTAGCAATTATACAGATATAAAAAAGCCGGACATTTGCCCGGCTTTCTCAATATTAAACTTCCTAAGATTAATCAGCCAGAATAATGGCTTTATTATCTTTCATTTCTAAAACTCCGCCTTTTATAGTATAATAAAGAACATTGCTATTTGATTTATCTTTCTTGAAATCTTCAGAAAGCTCATCGTCTAATTCCTTATTAGAGGCAGCAAGTTGAATTTTAACTTCCCCTTCAACCAATGTAGAAACTATAGGTGCGTGATTGTTCAGCATTTGAAATTCCCCGGCATGACCAGGAACTTTTACTGCATCTACATCAGCTTTAAAAACTATAGCTTCGGGAGTCACTATTTCTAAGTACATATCTTTTAGTTTGTGTTTACAGTTTTCAGCAAAAAACACTTACTGATCACTGTTCACTGACCACTGTTTACTTTTTATTAGTCTTCTTCAGCCAACATTTTCTCTCCGGCCTCGATAGCTTCCTCGATGGTTCCTTTAAGGTTAAAGGCAGATTCCGGAAGGTGATCTAATTCGCCATCCATAATCATATTAAATCCTTTAATAGTATCTTTAATATCAACTAAAACTCCTTTTAGACCGGTAAACTGCTCGGCTACGTGGAAAGGTTGAGAAAGGAAACGTTGTACACGTCTTGCTCGAGATACAGCAAGCTTATCTTCTTCAGAAAGCTCTTCCATACCAAGAATAGCAATAATATCCTGCAATTCTTTATAACGCTGTAAAAGCTCTTTTACACGTTGCGCACATTTATAATGATCGTCACCTAAAATATCGGCAGTAAGAATTCTTGAAGTAGACTCCAAAGGATCTACCGCAGGATAAATACCAAGCTCAGCAATTTTACGTGAAAGTACCGTTGTTGCATCCAGGTGGGCAAATGTTGTTGCCGGCGCCGGGTCAGTAAGGTCATCTGCAGGTACGTAAACCGCCTGTACAGATGTAATAGATCCGTTTTTAGTTGAAGTAATACGCTCTTGCATCGCACCCATCTCTGTTGCCAAAGTTGGTTGATAACCTACCGCAGATGGCATACGCCCAAGAAGTGCAGACACCTCTGAACCAGCCTGTGTAAAACGGAAAATGTTATCTACGAAGAAAAGAACGTCTTTCCCCTGGCCTTCTCCAGCTCCATCACGGAAATATTCCGCAATTGTAAGTCCAGAAAGCGCTACACGAGCACGTGCTCCAGGTGGTTCGTTCATTTGTCCAAAAACGAAAGTTGCTTTAGAATCTAGCATTGCAGTTTTATCAACCTTTTTAAGATCCCAACCGCCTTCTTCCATAGATTCAGAAAAAGCATCACCGTATTTTATAATACCAGATTCAAGCATTTCTCTAAGAAGGTCATTTCCTTCACGAGTACGCTCTCCTACTCCGGCAAATACCGAAAGACCACCGTGGCCTTTGGCGATATTATTAATTAATTCCTGTATAAGTACTGTTTTACCTACACCGGCACCACCAAAAAGACCAATTTTACCACCTTTTGCGTAAGGCTCAATGAGGTCAATTACTTTAATCCCGGTAAATAAAACTTCTGTAGAAACAGATAAGTCTTCAAATTTTGGCGCATCTCTGTGGATAGACATCCCATCTTTTCCGGCTTTAGGAAGATTCCCAAGCCCGTCAATAGCATCTCCAACAACGTTGAATAAACGACCATATACATCTTTACCAATTGGCATTTGTATAGGTGCTCCTGTAGCAACCACTTCTACACCCCGGCTTAAACCATCGGTAGAATCCATAGAAACTGTTCTCACAGTTTCCTCTCCAATGTGTGATTGCACTTCTAAAACCAAAATGGAACCATCTTTTCTGGTGATTTCCAAAGAATCATAGATTTTTGGCAATTCAGCATTCTCTGAGTCGAACACAACATCAACTACAGGGCCAATAATTTGGGCAACTTTACCTGTTACTTTAGACATTATTTAATTCTTTAATGTTTTCGTATTTAAAATATCTGAAAAACCCAATATTATAATTCACAATGCATTAAAAACGCAGAAGGGTATTTTCAGGCTGCAAAGATAGTTTTTTCTAAATAAAATCATACCTCTCTTAAAATAACTTTTTGCAAGCTTTCTAAAGCAAGCAAAAATAAGGCTTAGCATGATCTTTAAATAGAAAATCCCTCCTGAAAATTTCAAAAGGGATTTTATAAATATTTAATTAGACCTCACAGGTTTCTGAGACCTGTGAGGTCTTTATTTAGGTCTACATTTTACTCTACTGTAACAGATTTCGCTAAATTCCTGGGCTGATCTACATTTTTCCCAAGCATTACCGCAATATGATAAGACAATAACTGAAGCGGAATAGTTGTAACAAGCGGTGTTAACGGCTCTAGTGTTTCAGGCACTTCAATCACGTGATCGGCAAGTTCTCTTACTTCGGTATCACCTTCGGTAACAATAGCAATAATTTTACCTTTTCTAGACTTGATTTCCTGAATATTACTCACTACTTTTTCATAATGCCCTTTTTTAGTGGCAATAACCACCACCGGCATCTCTTCATCAATAAGTGCGATTGGACCGTGTTTCATTTCGGCTGCAGGATAACCTTCAGCATGAATATAGGAAATCTCTTTAAGTTTGAGCGCCCCTTCTAAAGCAACCGGGAAGTTAAAACCCCTACCTAAGTAAAGACAGTTCCTGGCATCTTTGTAAATATCAGCAATCATTTTTATATGCTCATCACCTTCTAATGCCTTTTCTATTTTAGAAGGAATGCGCTCCATTTCCTGCAAATAGGTCATGAACTCTGTATGGGAGATCGTTCCATTTTGTTTTGCAAGTTTTAGGGCTATTAAAGTAAGTACGGTAATTTGAGTAGTAAAAGCTTTTGTTGAAGCCACACCAATTTCAGGCCCGGCGTGGGTATAAGCCCCCGCATGAGTCTCGCGTGAAATTGAAGAACCTACTACGTTACAAACCCCAAAAGCAAAAGCACCTTTTTCTTTAGCAAGTTTTATAGCTGCCATAGTATCGGCAGTTTCCCCACTCTGGGAAATAGCTATAATGACATCTTTTTCTGAAATAATAGGATTACGATACCTAAACTCTGAAGCATACTCTACTTCTACCGGAATTCTGGCAAGTTCTTCAAAAATATATTCAGCAACTAAACCAGCGTGCCAACTCGTTCCACAAGCAACAATAAGGATACGTTTAGCATTGGCTATACGTTCTAAATTATCATCCACCCCGGCCATTCTAATTATACCCTCATCGGGCAGCATTCTACCACGGTAGGTGTCTTTTATTGCTGTTGGCTGCTCATGAATCTCTTTAAGCATAAAATGCTCATAACCACCTTTCTCAATTTGCTCCAGGTTAAGTTGTAATTCCTGAACATATGGATCTACCAAAGTATCATCCTGGATCTTCCTTACTTTTACCTCTTTACCTCTTCGCACTACTGCCATTTCACCATCTTCCAGGTAAATTGCATTATTAGTATATTCTATAAAAGGAGAAGCATCTGAAGCAATAAAAAATTCATCCTCTCCAACTCCAATTGCAAGCGGACTTCCCAAACGAGCCACTACAATTTCATCTGGCTTGGTTTTATTGTAAACCGCAATGGCATAAGCACCAATAGTTTGGTTTAATGCAATTTGAACTGCTTTACCAAGTTTAACACCTTCGTTTATAATTACATCTTCAATAAGATTAACTAAAACTTCAGTATCGGTGTCACTTTCAAAGGTATATCCACGAGATTTCAACTCCTTTTTTAAAGCATCATAATTCTCTATAATCCCGTTGTGAATTATTACAATATCACCAGAATTTGAAAAATGGGGATGACTGTTTACATCATTAGGCACCCCATGGGTTGCCCAACGTGTATGACCAATCGCAACATTTCCGTTGGTTGTTATAGTTTTTTCAAGTTTTTCTTTTAGATCTGCAACTTTACCTTGTGTTTTACAAAGTTTAAGCTCTTCTCCATCATAAAGGGCAATTCCAGCACTATCGTATCCACGATACTCAAGTCTCTGAAGCCCCTTGAGGACAACGGGATAAGCATCCCTATGCCCAATATATCCTACAATTCCGCACATAATAGTATATTGGTGTTAGTAAATTAGTTAGTTAATCTCTGTATAGTATATTCTAAGTTTTAATCGTTTATCTTCATTATTTGATAAGTTACCGTGCAATACAGTACCCTTAGGACTAAGCACACCCATTACCGGGTAAAAATCTACATCTTCCGTATTTCTAACGGCCGAGTTGTTAGTAATATTAATATTTTGAATAACAGCAAGACCTAATCTTACATTTTCAGCTTCATCCTCAATAATATTTGTAACGTGCTGTGTCACATTTAATTTGTAACGAATTCCATTACCATCGTCATCTGTTTCTAAAGGACCCGAGAAAGACGAAAGCGAAACATCTGGGTTAATTTCATTTCCATCCTGAACAAAATTTAACGCAAAATTATAATCGGCAATAATTCTATTATTATCCAAATCGTAAAGATAAATACGTGCAGGCTCGTTAACATCTTCAACAAAATCCTGATCTACATAGAACGTTAGATTGGCTTCGTTAATTAACCACTCATTTTCTCTCAAAGCAGCTATCTGCTCTTCACTTTCAAAGAGTTCTATCACCGCCATACTTCCTTCTCCTCCGTCAAGAAAAAGCTTTTCAGCACCGGCTTCTTCATTACTATCTTCAATAGCCTGTAAAACATCCCCGGGATACTCTCCTTTAAATGTGTTTACAATTGTACTACCAAAATTTAGTTTGTATTGTTTTGGATTTCTTATCGTGTCAGTACCACCATCATCATTAATGGTTTCCACCTCGTTGGTGTAAAATAGCTCTATCCCAGCATTTGAATCCTGAAGATTAAAGAACATCATAGTACCATCATCTTCATTTGATTCAGCTTTAATAAACATTCCGCGCAAGTAGTTCTTGAAATTATTATTATTGCTCAATACGCCAGAACCTTCCTTTTCAATAATTTTTTGCTGAAAGTAATCTACCGGAAGTTTAATTCTTAAGGCAGGGCCCGAACTAATCGTATCCTGTTCACCCTGTTCATTTTCTTCATAAGAAACAATAGCTCTGGGAGAGGGTATAAAGTTGTCATTTTCATAAATAACATCTCCAACAAGATTCTGCTCAAATAAGTCTTGTTGATCTGAATAATAGCGTTGTCTATCTTGAAAATCTGCTTCAGGATCTAAATCTCTTAGATAATAATTAGACTCCTGTACAGAAATTTTAATTGGTGTATTTCCATAAATGGAATCTAAAGCATATTCTATATTGCCATCTTCATCCAAATCTCCTTCTGTACTAAAATAAGGAATGGTTAGCACCACACTATCAAGTTCTGGCTCAACACCAAAAACAGGATTATTGGTAGGCAAAGAAATTTGGCTAAGTATACTTGCCGTAGTTTGCCCGTAAATTGGGTGATTATAAACACCCAGTAAATGATTACCAAAATTATTGGTTTGTACCGAATTAATCTTTTTACTGTAAGCAGTTACTTCAACCTCCTCTAACTCAAGATCACTTGTGTTTTCAATAATTTCGCCGCCAACGGTACTATACTCATCATCACAGGCCACAAAAGCAAAAACAACAACAAATAAAGTTGCTGTTTTATACATCATTCTCATTAAATTCATTCGATAAAAATTTCTATTCTGATAAAACTTCGTTAATATAAAAATCCTGATAAGCCTGGCTAAATTCTTCCCTGTTTTTGTATGGAAGTAATGGTTTATTAAGCCTACTTAGGTATAATGATAAATCTTCAGGAATATTGTCACCAGCTGTAATTATTGCATCTGAATGATCTACTGCCTGCTTCATTAAATTAACAAAGTTTGGAGTTTTTAAATGTTTTGTATCTTCTTTTTCCATCCCATCATACAATACCTTTTCCTGCATATCTTCGTCTAACGTTTCATCGAAGTCTTGATTGTATACAGAGGTAACAATTTTTGCACCACTAAACAATGGTTCGTTACCATAATAACGTCTTAAGTACAATGGAAGCAAGGATGCCAGCCAACCATGAACATGAATAATATCTGGCGACCAGTTTAATTTTTTCACAGTTTCTATTACCCCCTTAGCGAAAAAGATAGCGCGCTCGTCGTTATCTTCAAACAAATTACCTTCCTCATCGGTAAGTGTAGCTTTTCTTTTAAAATAATCTTCGTTATCTATAAAGTAAACCTGCATTCTTTCCTTTGGAATAGAAGCCACTTTTATAATCAATGGCATATCCAAATCATTAATCACCAGATTCATCCCCGAAAGCCTTATCACTTCGTGAAGTTGATGGCGGCGTTCATTGATATTACCAAACCGGGGCATAAAAATTCTTATTTGCCCTCCAATATTATTTACCATTTTTGCGGCTTCAAAAGACGTGGATGATATTTCGGTTTCAGGCAGGTAAGGAATAACTTCAGATGATACGTATAATATCCTCTTATCTTTCATAAATAGATGGCTTTAATTGCGATTGCGAACAAAAAACACGCAAAATTACAAAAATTTATGCAGATTGCTGGTAATATATTAAGTTTGCACGCTGTTAATTTTATAATAAAATGCAGGTTTTCAAAGAAAAAACCCCTTTAAAAGCGGCTATTAGAACCGCAAAATCTAAAGAAAAGACCATTGGTTTAGTCCCTACTATGGGGGCTTTACACGAGGGGCATTTATCTCTGGTAAAACAGGCTCTACAAGCATGTGATCAAGTGATTGTCAGTATCTTTGTAAATCCAACCCAATTTGATAATGCGGAGGATCTTGAAAAATATCCACGTACTTTAGAAGAAGATATTAGGCTCTTGAAAGAGGCCGGTTCTAAGCTTTGGGTTTTTGCTCCTACGGCCAACGAATTATACGGTAAAAATATAAGTTCTGAGCAGTTTCATTTTGATGGATTAGAGCAAGTGATGGAAGGAAAACACCGAAACGGACATTTTGACGGAGTTGGAACCATCGTAAAAAGGTTGTTCGAAGTAATTACGCCTCATAAAGCTTTTTTTGGCGAAAAAGATTTTCAGCAGTTACAAATTGTAAGAAAATTAATTGAAAAAACAGGGCTTCCAGTGCAAATAGTAGGCTGCCCTATTTTAAGGGAAGATAATGGTTTGGCAAGAAGCTCCCGGAATGAAAGGTTGAATACCATTGAGCGTGAAAAAGCTTCTTTTATTTATCAAACCTTGCTCAAAGCCAAGGAATTATTTGGCACAAAAAGTGCAGAATATATTCACAACTGGGTACAGGAACAATTTGATAGCCATCCAATTTTAAAACTAGAATATTTTGAAATTGCCAATACCCAAACATTAGAAAAAATTAACCGAAAAAGAAAAGGCAATACCTACCGTGCTTTTATCGCAGCCTATGCTGGCGATGTTAGGCTTATAGATAATATTGCCCTAAACAACGAGGAATAAACTATGCAAGTTCACGTAGTAAAATCTAAAATTCACAGAGTAAAAGTTACCGGCGCCGATCTTAATTATATTGGAAGCATCACCATAGATGAAGATCTTATGGAAGCTGCTAATATAATTGAAGGTGAAAAAGTTCAAATTGTAAATAATAACAATGGGGAGCGCCTGGAAACATATGTAATACCGGGCCCAAGAAATTCTGGCGAAATCACTTTAAACGGTGCCGCCGCGAGAAAAGTAGCTAAAGGCGATATTTTAATCTTAATCACTTATGCTATTATGGATTTTGAAGAGGCTAAAACTTTTAAACCTTCTCTGGTATTCCCAAATGAAGAAACCAATCTTTTGAGCTAATTAATTGAAAAAAAAAGCCGTTAAAATACTTAAAATCATACTCCCATTATTATTGGGAGTTTTTTTAGTTTGGTATTCTCTTAAAAGTGCTACACCTGCAGAAAGAGAAGAGTTATGGCTAAATATTTTAAATGCCAATCCCTGGTTTCTATTGCTTTCTATGATTTTTGGCGGGCTCTCCCACCTTTCACGTGCCTACCGGTGGAAGTTCATGTTAGAACCTATGGGCTATAAACCCAGGTTACCCAATAGTTTTATGGCCGTAATGGCAGGTTACCTCGCAAATTTTGGTATTCCAAGATCGGGAGAAGTTTTACGCGCAGCCAGTCTTTCTTCTTATGAAAAGATTCCTTTTGAAAAAGCATTTGGAACTATTATTTCTGAACGAATTGCCGATGTAGTGGTCATGCTTAGCATTACCGCATTCACTTTATTACTTCAAACCGAATATTTACTGGCTTACTTCAGCAATAATAATATTAATCCTTTAATCAGTTTCGGATTCCTTTTAGCTCTTTTAGTAGTTGGGATTATTGTACTTCAGTTTATTAAAAGATCACAACTTTCATTTTTGATTCGTATTAAAAAAATGGCACGCGGACTTTTAGAAGGAATGCGAAGTATATTCAGAATGAAACAAAAATGGGCATTTATCTTCCATACGTTATTTATATGGCTCATGTATATTTTAATGTTCTATGTGATTATTTTTGCCGTTCCCGGAATGGAAAACACCAGCTTCTCTGTAATCATGGCTGCATTTGTAGTGGGTTCATTTGCAATTTCGGCCACCAATGGCGGAATTGGCGTTTACCCGGTAGCAATTGGTGCTATTCTAGTTGTTTTTGGCATTGCTAAACAAACCGGCGAAGCTTTTGGCTGGATCACCTGGGGCACACAAACCCTTTTAGTTCTTATCCTGGGCGCACTTTCCTTCATATTTCTCCCTATTTTCAACCGTCAGAAATAATATATATCTTGTGTTGGTTAAACAAAACCCAACACCTATGATTAAAAAACTACTAATTTTTGTACTGCTGGTAGCTCCGCTACTAAGTTCAGCACAAACTCTTTATGAAACGATCTCTTCAACCAAACTCGGCGAAACAAGAGAAATCAAGATTCAATTACCACGAAATTACGAGGAAAACACTGAAAAGACTTACCCGGTTATTCTCGTACTCGATGGAGACTATCTTTTTGAGCCCATGGCGGGCAATGTAGATTATTATTCTTACTGGGAAGATGCTCCCGAAATGATTGTAGTAGGCGTAAACCAAAGCAAATCCCGTATGGATGATGCCTACTACGAAGAACGTAATTTCCTACCAGCAGATAAAGGCGCAGCTTTTTTTGAATTCCTGGGAATGGAACTTTTGCAGCACCTGGATAATAAATATAGAACTGCAGATTTTAGAGTTATTGCAGGGCATGATTACACGGCAAATTTTATTAATTATTATCTCCTGAAACCGAATCCAATCTTTAATGGTTACATTAATTTAAGTCCAGATCTGGCACCACCAATGGCCGATCGTATTACCAATGCCTTAAGAAAGTCTGAAACCAAAAAATGGCTTTACCTGGCTACCGGAACCGATGATATCCCACAGCTAAAAAAGGGAATTGAAGACCTAAATTCTCAACTAGCAGCTTTGGAAAACGATTTGGTAACCTACAAGTTTGATAATTTTGAAAATGCCACCCATTATTCCCTGGTTGGAAAAGCAATCCCGGCCGCTTTAGAAAGTATGTTTAGCGTTTACAGGCCAATAAGCAAGAAAGATTACAATGAACTCTTGTTACAAACCTCTGTTTCTTCAGTAGAATTTTTGACCGATAAATATGAAAGCATAAACGATCTTTTCGGTATTCAGAAAAAAATAAGATTAAGTGATTTTATGGCTATTCATAATGCAATTGAAAAAACACGACGCTGGGACGATTATAAAGGCTTAAGCGATTTGGCTTATGACAACTACCCGGGAACTATGCTGGGAACTTACTTTGAAGCCCGCTACGAAGAGGAAACCGGCAATCCTAAAAAAGCGATGCGCACCTACCAAAATGCCTACGGACAGGAAAAAATCGCATTTTTAGATACCGATTTTATGCTGGCTAAAGCCGATGCAATTAAAAAAGATTTCGGTTATTAGCGGGAAAATTTAAAGCTAAATGGCCAAGGTTAAATCAACGTTTTATTGTCAGAATTGCGGGAGCCAATATTCTAAATGGCAGGGCAAATGCAGCTCTTGCGGCGAGTGGAATACCATTGCCGAAGAAATTGTAGAAAAACCTGACAAAAAGGACTGGAAATCTCCTACCGACAGGGAAGCAAAACGAACTGCCAAACCTTTAAAAATAGCTGAAATTGAAAACAGCCCCCAAAACCGATGGAATACCGGTAATAATGAACTGGATCGGGTTCTGGGCGGCGGACTTGTACCGGGATCGCTCACCCTACTGGGCGGTGAACCGGGCATAGGGAAAAGTACTTTGCTCCTTCAAATTTCACTTCAATTAAATTACAAAGTATTATACGTTTCGGGCGAAGAAAGTCAGCAGCAAATAAAAATGCGCGCAGAACGCATCAATCCGGTTGCTGCCAATTGCTATATTCTCACCGAAACCAAAACTCAAAATATCTTCAGGCAAATTGAAGCTATTGAGCCCGAAGTAATTATTATAGATTCTATACAAACCCTGCACAGCGATTATATTGAGAGTGCACCGGGAAGCATCTCCCAAATTAGGGAATGTACCGCCGAACTCATAAAATTCGCTAAAGAGACCAATACTCCAGTCATTTTAATAGGCCATATCACCAAAGAAGGAAGTATTGCCGGCCCTAAAGTACTCGAGCATATGGTAGACACCGTTTTGCAGTTTGAAGGCGACAGAAACCACGTATATCGAATTCTAAGAGCGCATAAAAATCGTTTTGGTTCTACCCATGAATTGGGAATTTATGAAATGCAGGGCAGCGGTTTAAGGGAAGTAAGCAACCCCTCAGAGATTTTAATTTCCAAAAATGATGAAGACCTAAGCGGAACAGCAATTTCAGCCACCCTGGAAGGAATGCGACCGCTTATGATAGAAATTCAGGCACTGGTTAGCACGGCAGTTTATGGAACCCCGCAGCGCTCTGCTACAGGATACAATGTAAAAAGACTCAATATGTTACTGGCGGTTTTAGAAAAACGTGCCGGTTTTAGATTGGGTGCTAAAGATGTTTTCCTAAATATTACCGGCGGAATTAGTGTAGATGATCCCGCCATAGACCTTGCGGTAATCGCTGCTATTTTATCTTCAAATGAAGATATTTCTATTCCAAAAGATATCTGTTTTGCTGCTGAAGTTGGACTTGCAGGTGAAATTAGACCTGTGACCCGTGTAGAACAGCGCATTATTGAAGCCGAAAAACTTGGTTTTGCTTCAATCCTGGTTTCCAAACAAAGCAAAATCCCAAAAAGCAACTTCAATATTAATATCGTAAAAGTTGCTAAAATTGAAGATGTGGTAAGTCATTTGTTTGGATAAATCATCCTCTCATCTTTAAATCAATAAAATATCGTAATTTAATTTGACTTAAAATTTTAGTTATGAAAGATGAAAAAATGAAGGAAAAGATAATAGCCTATATTGATAATGCAGATAAAGAGTTATTAAATAAGCTTAGTGAGGTAATTGAAAATTATAAGGAAAAAGAGACTGTTGCATATACTTTAGAAGGCAAACCACTATCTGAAAAGGATTATTTAAAGGAGTTAGAAATTGCCGAGAACGAAATTAATAGCGGACAATTTATTAGTCAGGAAGAGTTGGAAAAAGAAGCGGAAAACTGGTAATGCCTAAATTCAATATAATTTGGTCTTCAACTGCAAAATTAGAACTTCAAAAAATACACGATTATTTTAAGTTTGAGAAAAAAGCCCCTCAAGCAGCAAAATCAATAGTTCGGGACATTCTTAAAGCAACTAGAGAGATTACTTTTCCTTCACAATACCAAATTGAAGAAAGCAATTCAAAATATCGTAGGATTGTAATTCGTAATTATAAAATAATTTACCAGGAAGAAAATAGTAATATTTTAATCTTAAGAATTTTTGATAGCCGCCAAAGTCCTGAGAAGCTAAATGATTGAGAAACTTTCATCCTTAATCTGGCATAATTACTGCTCTAAATTGCACGGAAACGCAAGACTATGAAGCAGATTAAAATTTTAAGCTTATTCTTAATTCTAATAATTTCGGGATGTTCTCAGGTAAATAAAGCAACCGATTTTATCACCAACCCTACCGCAAAAGAACAGTATAAACGTGATTTTAATGTTTCAGTTGAATTGTTTCAGATTTGGGAAAATTCAGCTGAAACGGTATTTCAGGATAGTGTAAGTATTAACCTGCCTTATGCTGAAACCGGTAAATTCTTTCCTAAAAGTTTTTCGGTTTATTCTTACGCAATTGAGCTTCAACCGGGAGAAATTTTTAATGTAGAAGTCGAAACCGATTCTACAAAACAATTGGTTTTTATAGAACTTTTTGAGAAAACGAGCGATTCTATAAACCTATTTGAAAAAGTCAAATTTTCAGATTTCCAAAAGAAAACTTTAAGTTTTGAAGCCAATAAAAGAGCTACCTATAAATTAGTTATCCAACCCGAAATAGAAGCTAGTACTCCATTTGTATTTAAAATGGAGAAAAGTCCAGCTTATTTATTTCCGGTAGTTTCCGGAGTAAATACCAACGTACAAAGCTATTGGGGAGACAATCGCGATGGAGGCGCAAGAAGCCACGAAGGCATCGATATTTTTGCAAAAAGAGGAACACCTGTGGTAGCGGCTACAAACGGCAGTATTGGCTATACTGGCGAAAAAGGCCTTGGCGGCAAACAGGTTTGGTTACGAGACCACAAGCGCAATCAGTCGCTTTATTATGCACATTTAGATAGCATTGCAGATGTTAGCGGAAATGTAAAAAGAGGAGATACTTTGGGTTTGGTGGGGAATACGGGAAATGCGAGAACCACGCCACCACACCTGCATTTTGGTATTTATAAAAGTTATCGCGGTGCTATAAATCCTTTACATTTTGTTTATCAAACTAATATTCTGAAAACCGAACCTGAGAAATTAGATAATATTCCAAAGAAATTAATTGTGCAGAGTAGCAAAGCCAATCTTAGAAATAAGCCATCAACTTCTAATTCGAAAATTTTAAGCACTTACAAAGCTAAGGATACACTTCAATTTTTAGGAAAAACTAAAGATTGGTTTCACGTTAGAAACCCTGAGAACAAAGCTTCTTTTATTCACCAGAGTTTGGTGAGTCCCATTTAGATTGTAGCCTTACCCAATTTTTAGGGAAGGCTACAAAATCACTCGTCATTGAGATCCCGCTGACTATATTAATCTAGCAATTTGTTTAACCCTTCTTTTTCAAATAAAATTTGACCAACTTTAATGTCCGACCAACCTTTTTTTAGTTGATAAGTAAAAGTGGGCATATTTTCGATCAATTCACAATCAATATAATAATTTTCAATTTTTCCATTTGAAATGCTTTTTAATTCTTGAATGTGAGTGGATATAAAAAAATATGATTTATTGAATTTGCTTAATCCTTTTATGGTTGTTTTACAAATTTCAAACCCATCTTCCACATTCGTTCCACTAAAAAGTTCATCAAAAATAGCAAAACATTTTTTTCCACTATTTACTTGCTCAATTACACCTTTAAGATTCATCACTTCGGTCATGAAGTGGCTATAACCATTTAAAATATCATCTCTTCTGTTTATTTCAATTGAAAAGTAATCAAAAAATGGAATTTCTGCTTTTGACGCCGGCGTTCCAATCCCTAAATGACCAAAATATATGCAAAGTCCAACTGCTTTTAAAAAAGTTGATTTCCCTGACATATTTGGTCCATTTAATACAATTACATTACTATTTGTTTCAAGGTTATTTTTGACCGGATTTTCTAATAATGGATGATAAAAATCTCGAAGTTTAATAATACTATCTGTAAAAATTGGAAACGAAAAATCGTTTTTTGTTATTCCTATGCTAATGGATAAATATGATTCGAATAGGAAAAATGCTTCCCAAAAAGGTCTTATCAATTCCTTTCTCTTTAGCGCATTAATTTTTTCGATTAATTCGATTACGTGCTTATCTTTTAGTCCTTTTTCTCTGATTATAAACTCAAACTTATGAAGCTCAAAATTTGATAGGAACTGTAAAATTTGTTTAATGTTTGAAGCGTATTCTTTTGGAAAAGCTTCTAATTTCAATCTTGTAAAATATTTGGATTCCAAACGATGGAAAAACAAAACCAATTGATTCAGTTTACTCGTATATCGTGTTTTCTCTTGTTTTGAAGCAAATAGTTTATATTTCAGTTTTTTCTTTGAAAGGTCTTCGATTTTGTCATCGTTAAGAAAAAAATGAACTTCGTTTAAGTATAAAACTGTATAGGAGTAGTCCTTTAATACATTCTTATTTTCAGAGAATCCTTTCAATATATTCTGACGGTGAATTATGTCAGTAGTCGATTGCAATGGTTTTTCAAGAATATCAAAGATTTTATTCCTTGAAAACATATTTAGGGAATAGTCGAATAATGGTAAAATTTCCTTTTCTATATTTAAATCTTTAATATTATTCATATTCTATTCCGAGAGTTCGTTTCAGCTTGCAGGTAACTTGCTTTGTTAATTAAAATTTATGGCGCAGGATTTGGATAAGTTTCATGAACTTTATTGATCTCTTCCATAACTTCTTCGGAAAGATCTACATCTATACTTCCAATATTTTCCGCTAACTGTTTTATAGACGTTGCACCAATAATATTACTGGTCACAAAAGGTCGCGTATTCACAAAAGCCAGAGACATTTGTGCGAAATTCAAATTATGTTTTTTAGCGATCTCGCTATAAGCGCGCGTAGCTTTTACCGCTACATCACCGGAATATCTCTTATACTGTGAAAATAATCCCAGTCTTGAATTTGGCTCAATTCCGTTTAAATGTTTTCCGCTTAAAGTTCCCATTCCCAATGGAGAGTAAGGGAATAAACCTATATTTTCACGATGAAGCACTTCTGCAAGTCCAACTTCGTCTTTTCTATTCAATAAATTAAACGGGTTTTGCACCGTGATCATTTTTGGAAGATCATGCTTTCTGCTTTCTTCCAGAAAACGCATTACTCCGTATGGAGTTTCATTGGAAAGACCCACCTGCCGAATTTTTCCTTCTTTTACAAATCCGTTTAAAGTTTCCAAAACTTCCTGAAAATTTTCTTCCCAGGATTCATTCTCATCATGTTCATAGCCCAATTTTCCAAAGAAATTGGTATTTCGCTCCGGCCAATGAAGTTGATAAAGATCTATATAATCTGTTTGCAATCTTTTTAAACTCTTATGTAAAGCATCGGTAACTGCTTCTTTAGAAAAACCAAGGTTCTCTCGAATATGATCCATGGCATTTCCCGGGCCTACAACTTTTGAAGCCAACACTACATCTTCCCTTTTTCCAGATTTTTTAAACCAGGAACCAATAATTTCTTCAGTACTTCCCTGGGTTTCTGCTTTTCCAGGTATAGAATACATTTCTGCAGTATCCAGAAAATTTAGGCCTTTATCTAAAGCAAAATCTATTTGCTCATGACCTTCGGCTTCGGTGTTTTGTTCACCGTAGGTCATTGTACCAAGGCATATTTTACTAACTTTTATATCGGTATTGGGGAGCGTGGTATATTTCATTAATTTTTCTTCAGCAATTATTATTTTATTCGTTGAGCAATTTAGTTACCTCATCTAACTTTGGTGTTAAAATCACCTCAATTCTTCGGTTTTTTGCTCTGCCTTCAGCAGTTTCGTTGGTCGCGACGGGAGCATATTCTCCACGACCGGCCGCAGTTAGATTCTGCGGATCTATTCTGCTGTTTTCCTTTAAAATTTGAACAATAGAAGTTGCTCTTTTAGTAGAAAGATCCCAGTTATCATTTAAAAGCCCACTTCCGCCATAAGGTACATTATCCGTATGTCCTTCAATTAAAACTGCGATATCCGGATTTTCTGCCAACACCTGCCCTAGTTGTTTTACGGCTTGCCTACCTTCAGCATTTACCGCCCAACTTCCGGAACTAAACAACAATTTATTTTCCATAGAAACATAAACTTTACCATCACGTTGTTCTACGGTTAAACCTTTGCCTTCAAAATTGGTTAGTGCTTTAGAAATAGCATCTTTTAGCGCATTCATTTTGGCATCTTTGGCGGCAATTAATTCCTCCAGCTCATTTACTCTCCTGGAACGCGCGTCTAAATCGCGCTGTAATTTATCTAACCTGGTTTGCTCCTTTACCAGCGCCTGTTCCTTTTCTTCTAATTCGGCTAAAAGCTGACGATTTTGCCGGGAATTTTCTGCAATTGCAGCCGAACTGTTTTCTTCCAGGGCATCGTAAGATTTCTTTAGGGTAGCGTAATTTTTCCTGGAGCTTTCTAATTCATCTTTTAGACGATCTCTTTCAGCCGTTGCCTCAGCATAATCCTTTTTTAATATCGAATATTCTTCATCCAGATCTTGATATTTTTCAAGTTCAGATTGGGTATTTCTATTCTCCCGTTTTAAATCGGCGTGCCTGCTTTCAAGTTCCTGGTATTTTTTTGAAGAAACACAGGAAGTCAACATAAAAACCGCTGAAATTGCTAAAGCCACTACTTTTTTCATTTTTATAATTTTAAATTCAAATATCTTCTAATTTACCGTCATCGCGAGCCCGATAATTATCGGGAGAAGCAATCTGTAAACTGGTAAAGATTACTTGACTCCGTTCGTATTGACGTTCTTTTTAAAAATCTGATTCCAATTCCACCAAAACAGGACAATGATCGCTGTGTTTGGCCTCAGGTAATATAACGGCACGTTTAAGTTTTTCTTGTAAAGGTTGGGCCACTAAATTATAATCTATTCGCCAGCCTTTGTTATTGGCCCGCGCATTAGCACGATAACTCCACCAGGAATATTGATCTCCTTCTTCATTAAAATGCCTGAAAGAATCTATAAAGCCACTTTTCATAAAATTATCTATCCACTTTCGCTCTTCGGGCAAGAAGCCAGATGTATTTTTAAGTCGTACAGGATCATGAATATCTATAGCTTCGTGACAAATATTATAATCTCCACAAATAACCAGATTCGGAAAGTCCTGCTTTATTTCGTCTATATATTGCTGAAAATCGTCCATAAACTTGAATTTATGTTCTAAACGGGCAATATTAGTCCCCGAAGGTAAATACAAACTTATGATAGAAAAATCTTCAAAATCTACACGTATGGTACGCCCCTCGTGATCCATATAATCTATTCCTGTGCCATATTCTACGTGTAAAGGCTTATGTTTACTTAAGATTGCAACCCCGCTATAACCTTTCTTTTGCGCAGGATACCAATAATGATAAGGATACCCGGCATCTTTAAAATCATCCAGGTTTAATTGTTCCGGCTGCGCTTTAATCTCTTGAAGACAAACCAAATCTGGATCTGCCTGTTGTACCCAATCTAAAAAGCCTTTTCTTACGGCAGCTCGAATTCCGTTTACGTTATAGGAAATGATTTTCATGAAAGTCAATTTTGCTCAAAAATAAGGCTAAATGAAAGATTTACAAGTTGGATTATTGAATTTCCAGTAGTCTTTTGGCTTGTTGAAAATGTCGTTCTTCATGGGAAAGAATAATCTTAAAAGCAGCATCAAGTTTATACACAATTTTAGGATTTGCAGGGGAAGAAATTACCGCGTTTTTCTCCAAAAGATCTTCAGATTCCAAAATCTTTTGTTTTAATTTCTCCTGATGCTCGGTAAACCTGGCCAGAATATCTTCTGAAGCCCTATTTTCTGAAGGTTTCCAAATGGAAAATGTTTTTGTCTTTTTAGTGGTTTCAGGCTGCACCGATTTTAAGATTGTCTTTCCAAAAAAATTCACTAAAAAACCAAATTTAGCAGTAAAGGCTCTTTTATGATTTTTGTTACGAAGTCTATCTATCATTGGAAAGTAAGACTGATTTATCAAAATTAGATGTTCTAAGTTTTGCGCAATACTCCAGGTATCCGCATCAGGTTTGCGATGAATTTCAGTCTCACTTAGTTCCCCAAACTCCGTTTTAAACTTCAGGGTAAGCTTATCTAACCTGTTTAAAAATTCTTCCGTATACATCCTGCCCCTTGTTATTCCACAATAAATCGCTTCACTTTCCCAACTTCCCGGGTTCCCATTCTTACCAGGTAAACTCCCCTGGTGGCGTAAGACATATCTAATTCATAAACATATCCATTACCGGAATTTTCTACCTGATTTTCCAGCATTTTTTGCCCTAAGATATTATGAACCGTAATTCTTAAAGTTTCCTCATAATCGGTTTCCATCACAATTCTAAACTGTTTATTTTCTTCGGAAACTACTATAAGTTCAGCTTCGTTTAAAATAAAATCTTCAATATCTAAGGTAGAATCGGTAATGCTTACGGAATAATCGTGGGTTGTTCCATACTCCAAAACCTCGCATGGATTATTTAAGTCTCCGTCAAAATCTACATCTCCCGCCCTAATTCTTAATAAATGCTGGCCTAAAGGTGCATCGCCTGGAATACTAAAGTTTGTATCATGCCATTCTCCTGCTGTTGGAATAATTTCTGAAGTTATTAAGCGTTCCTCATCGCCAAATACCGCATCGTCATTCAAATCTATCCACATAGAAAATCGCTCGGCATTTTGAGCGGTTAATTCGCCAAATAATGATTGTACAGATACCGTAAACTCACTTTGAGAGCGATCTAAATTAGCAGACAGACCAATAAAATCGGCATAACCATTTCCGCAGGGAATACGTTCGTTAAGCACGTTTTCCAATTCAAAGAAGAAAATTCCGTCTCCAAAACTACAATTACCTCCTTCGGGAATACAATCTAAATTGGCAACCGATTTCACACTAGTATCGTTATTGGGTTCAAAGTCATTTTCTAATCTGGTGCCCCCGGTAATTCTATAGCTTCCGGAAGGCGAAATATCTGAGGTTTGATTAAAAGTATACACTTCTAAACCCCCAACCGGCAGTGTACCACTAAAAACCTCCCTAACAGGAGTGTTATTTCCTATTTGATAAAATACCGGAATATCCTGCTGCGGCTCTCCTCCAAAGTTTTCTATGCTTACTGTTATTTCTTCTGAAGCACTAAAATTCTCTCCGGTTTGTGGCGCATCAATAGAGGTCACACCAACATCGTTGGGAGGTAGGTTTTTGACAGAAACAAGCAATATGTCGTTTTCAAGATTTTCATCTCCCTCTAAATTTGTATTAAAAACAAATTCATAAGTTCGGCCAACCTCAGAAAGATCGGCATTTTCAGAGAAAGTAAATTCGGCCGAGCTAGTTGACGCAATACTTTCTTCAAAGATTTCAGTTACTTCCGGACCACCATCTATACTATAACTTACTTCAAAATTAGATTGCGCATTTCGGCCGTAATTTCTTATTCTAATCGTAATTTCTTCATTTGCGCCTAAACTCGAATTCTCAGGACTTACCAAAGAAACTACTCCAAGATCGTTATCAAAATCTGGTGCAATTTTAAATACGCCTACGTGGTTTTTTCTTTCAGAACCTACAAAGTACTCCCCATTATGCCAAAATGTAAGCCCATCGGCGGGATCTACGCTTAAATGCGCATAATCGCCATACCTGGAATTAGGATTAGGACTTTCTCCTTCAATAATGCTCTGCTCCTCTATAGTCATTAATCCAGGCTCATCGTTCTTATATCTTCCGGTATAACGCAAAGAGGGAAAAACCGGATTCTGCGGATTATCATTTAAAACGGTGTAACCAAGAGCTATATTTCCTTCAGCATCTAAGCCAATACTTCCACTAAATCTGTCGCTATTATCTGGCGCATAAGTCCCCTCTTGATAAACACTCCAGGGGCCACCATTATTTTGCTGCCTAAGCTCGTACCAACGTATACCTGCATGTTCTGCTGCGCTAGGATCTACATCTACCACAAAATTCATTACAACGGCATTATAATTTTGAAAACGCCTATAGGTAGTCATATACATCATAGTAGCTTGCAGCACATCTATCTCTGGAGTGTCGCTTCCCGGTTGAGAAAGATTTGAAAAAGAGCCTCCATCAAAAGTTGCTATAAATGGAGAAACACCTTGAGCGGCACCTAATTCCTGGGATTCAGATATTGTGGAATTCAATGGGTTATTCCAATCTACGTTAATTAGCCAAAGCTTTAAATGATCTTCATTAACACCTGCCCAGGAATCGTCCTGAAGGTAAATAATTGGCGAGTTTCCGCGCGGTGGTAATTCATTTCCAATACCAGAAAAACCAGCTGGACTATAAAATCCATTGGTTTCTATTCCTGGTAACGGAAAAGACATTATTTGTGCCGTTTGCCCTAGTAGCATTTTATCCCTTTCTAAGGCATAAACAACTTGGCTGGTGGCTGCTGTTTGTGAATTTTTATTGGTGGTAATATAATATCCATCTCCCCATACTGAAATTTTAGGATAATCTGGCAACACGCCATTGGTTGTAAAACGGTAGGTATACCAACCATCATTAACAGGGTCTGGCCCTTGTGATACCGCAATCAAAAAACTTTCTGGGGTATCGCTAAATTGTGAAATTATAAATCTATCGGCAAATTCATCATAAAGTATAATAGGGTCACCAAGAGTTTCATTGGTAAACTCTCCACCTATGCTAGCTAAAGATGCCGGCTGCCTGATTTGATTTCCTGATTTATCAAATATTGAAAAGGCCGAGTTCCAGCCGTTTACAAAATGATTAGGGCCTGCAGCTCCCGTTGGATCTGTAGGCGTGGCTTGAGTAGAAGCTGCTTCAAAAGTAAAATTAGGAGCTTTTACAGGTATTTCCCCCATTTTTTGCTGAAGTGCTCCCGTCTTACCTTTTGGCAGGCCTTTACCGGGAACAATTTTGTTGATTCCGCGATTCCTGGGATTATAGATTTTGAATTTCTTTTCTGGCGGCGCAATTAATTTTCTTTTAGCCATCGCAGAAGAAGAAACCGCACTGGCAGAATCTATATATACAGGACCAGAGGTCTCCCTCTGCTGACCAATAATTACAGCATGAAAACTAAAAATTAAAACTAATAGGATTGTAATTTTTCTCATTTTGAAATGACTCTTCTTTTACATTCTAAAAATAAGGATTCTATGCTTATCAAAAACAAAAGGAGCGATTAACTTAACTAATCGCTCCTTTTCTATAATAAAAATCACTTTTTATCTATTTTTTCATCCAACTTTTAAAGTCTACTTCTTGCTGGATAATTTCCTTAAGCTCTGTAATTGCAACGCGTTTTTGCTCCATAGTATCCCTATAACGAACCGTCACTTTTTTATCTTCAAGTGAATCGTGATCTACAGTAATACAAAGCGGAGTTCCCGCAGCATCCTGGCGACGGTACCTACGGCCAATCGCATCTTTCTCGTCATATTGAACTCTAAAGTCCCATTTTAATTCCTCTATAATTTCATGGGCAAGCTCTGGCAAACCATCTTTTTTAACTAACGGAAGCACCGCAGCTTTAGTTGGTGCAAGTACCGCAGGTAGCTTTAAAACTGTTCTGCTAGTCCCACCTTCCAGCTCTTCTTCTTTTAATGAAGCTGAAAAAACCGCTAAAAACATTCTATCTAAACCAATAGATGTTTCAATTACATAAGGCACATAATTTTCTTTCATTTCAGGGTCATAGAAACGCAATTTCTTCCCTGAATGTTCTTCGTGTGCTTTTAAATCAAAATCTGTTCTTGAGTGAATTCCTTCTAATTCTTTAAAACCGAATGGGAAATTAAATTCTATATCTGTAGCAGCATTAGCATAATGCGCCATTTTTTCGTGATCGTGGAAACGGTAGTTTTCTTCGCCCAAACCTAAAGAAGCATGCCAATTCTGGCGAGTTTCTTTCCAATGTTCAAACCACTTTAATTCTTCCCCGGGACGCACAAAAAATTGCATCTCCATTTGTTCAAATTCCCGTTGGCGGAAGATAAACTGTCTCGCTACAATTTCATTTCTAAAAGCTTTTCCTATTTGTGCAATTCCAAAAGGAATCTTCATCCTACCGGTTTTTTGCACGTTAGAAAAGTTTACAAAAATTCCCTGAGCCGTTTCAGGCCTTAGATATAAGTCTGTAGCAGAATCTGCAGAAGCTCCCAATTTAGTTCCAAACATTAGGTTAAACTGCTTAACATCTGTCCAGTTCTTAGAACCGCTTTCGGGACAGGCAATTCCCAACTCTTCAATTAATGCTTTTACATCAACCAGATCTTCATCGGTAAGGGATTTGGCAAGACGCTCAAGAATCTCTCTTTCTTCCTTTTTATAACGAATAACCCTTGGGTTGGTAGCCACAAACTCTTCTTCGTTAAACTTATCGCCAAAACGTTTCTTTGCTTTCGCAATTTCCTTTTGTGCTTTTTGATTGATCTTTTCAGCATAATCCTCAACCAGAACATCAGCTCGATAACGTTTCTTAGAATCTTTATTATCAATTAAAGGATCATTAAAAGCATCTACGTGGCCGGAAGCCTTCCAGGTGGTTGGATGCATTAATATTGCCGCATCTAAACCTACGATGTTCTGGTGCAACTGCACCATACTTTTCCACCAGTAATCTTTGATGTTTTTCTTTAATTCGGCTCCATTTTGCCCATAATCGTAAACAGCACTTAAGCCGTCGTAGATTTCACTGGATGCAAAAATATACCCATACTCTTTAGCGTGGGATATTACATTTCTAAAAAAGTCTTCTTGTTTTGCCATAGCGCAAAAATAAAAAAACCGCCCTGATAAACAGCAGAGCGGCCTTTGATTTTTAAGTTTTAATTATCTTAGGTTAAAAGAGGCTGTTCCCAGTAAAGTTGCGTTTGCATAAACATATACTTTGTAGGTGCCTTCAAGTAATTTATCTTCTTTGGTATTAGCCAGCAAACAAACATCAAGTTCGTTATTTTCATAGTATACTTTTGAGGCCGCACTATAAACCATTGCACCACCTTCGTGTTCTACCACAATTTCGTCACCTACCAATTCATTTTCAGGATTATAAACCTGTACATACATATCTCTTTCGCCCGGCCCGGCCAAATCGTTAGCCGTAATGGTGAAGCAAGTTCTCACCTGGTCTATTCGTCCGGTTCGATCATTTTCTACCAATTTCCCACTGTTTCTTACAATTACCCCTTCCCCGCGAAGGTTGGTGATTTTTAATTGAGCTGCACGGTCTACTTTATTAGCAAGATCCTGATTGGTAGTTTGCAATGAATCAGAAATACGAGTACGCTCTTCTAAAACTACATTGGTACTGTCTAATGTTTGAGTCATCATTTGGTTTTGACGGTTCAAACTGTCTACCACCCTAAACAGTCGGTCTTTTTCAGCCTTAAGGTTTCCAATTTCACGACGATAGCGTGAAATTAAAACGAGATTAGCTTCATTATCTTCAACCGAATCTAATAAGCGTTCAATTCTACCTCTTGCATCTACAAGGTTCTGATCCATAATTTGATTCTCCTCAATAGCCTCATCATATTTAACGATCAAATCATTAAGTTCATCTTCTATTACCTGCTTTTCTTTAGTAAGAATTGCTTTATTTTCTTTCTCTTCGTTGTAGAATTTAATTGTATAAATACCTAAGGCAAGTAAAGCCACGGCTAAAACTCCCGTTAAGATCTTAAGCGCTGTGTTATTTTTCTTTTCGGTCATCATATTAATAAAATTTTGTTTGTAAATTTAGGAGTTTATCAAGGCAAACTACAAGGACTTAACAAATGTTTCACGATTTAGCAAACCTGTTCTACCCTAAAATATGTAATTGCTGTGATAGCCCACTTTTAAAGGCTGAACAAGTGATTTGCACTTCTTGTTTACACCAACTTCCAACTACTAATTATCACTTAGATAACGAAAACATCACGAAAAAAGTATTTGATGCCCGCTTAAGTCTTGAAAATGCCACTTCTTTGCTTTATTTTAAGAAAAAAGGAATAGTACAAAATCTTATTCATAACCTAAAATATAAGAAACAGGAAGAAGTTGGAAGTTTTCTTGGAAACTGGCTTGGTGAAGAATTAGCCAAACATCAAGGATTTAACAATGTTGATTGTGTGATCCCGGTTCCTCTTCACTATAAAAAGTTAAAGAAAAGAGGTTTTAACCAGGTATCTGAATTTGGTAAAACCATTGCTCTCAAATTAAAAGCCAATTATATTGACGATGTGCTGGTAAAGAAATCCAGCTCACGCACTCAAACATTAAAAAAGCGCCTGGGAAGATGGGGGATTATTGATGCCACTTTTATGATAGAAAATCCGGAGAAACTGGAAAACAAGCATTTATTATTAGTAGACGATCTTGTGACTACCGGTGCAACCCTGGAGGCTTGCGGAAATAAACTTCTCCAAATTAAAAATACTAAACTAAGTATCGCTACTATGGCAATTACAGATTGATACCCACGTTAAAACCTAAAATAATTGTTTCTTTGCTCTTAGATTTCATTTTTTTATTATGCTGAAAAGAATTCCCGGAATTTTAATAGTTGCTGCGCTGGTTTTGCTGTGTGTACAATGTGCCAAAAAAGGAATGCCGGAAGGTGGACCTAAAGATGAAGAGCCGCCAAAATTTATTAGGGCAAATCCTGAAAATTACAATACAAACTTCAATGCAGATGAAATTAGGATCTTTTTTAACGAATACATAAAACTGGAAGATGCCCGGCAGCAAATAGTTATTTCGCCGCCAATAGAACCACGCCCAGGCATAATGCCAATGGGATCTGCGCGTAAAGATGTGCGCATACAAAACCTGGATTCGCTTCAGGAAAATACCACTTATACCATTAATTTTGGGAAAAGCATTGTAGATAATAACGAAGGCAATCCACTACCCTATTTCAAATATGTATTCTCTACCGGAGATTACCTGGATTCTTTAAAAATTTCCGGAACTATAAAAGATGCTTATCTAAAAGCTCCTTCAGAATTTATTTCTATTTTTTTATATGAAGTAGATTCTACTTTTTCAGATTCTTTGGTGTACAAAGAGACTCCAAGATATGTTACCTATACCTTAGATAGCACCGTAAATTTTGAGCTTGAAAACCTTAAGGAAGGCACCTATCAAATACTTGCCGTAGAAGATAAAAACGATAATTATAATTTTAATCCGAAGACAGAGAAAATAGGGTTTTTAGAAAACCATATCACGCTACCCACAGATTCCACCTACGACATTACTATTTTTAAGGAGAAATTAGATTTTGAAGCGGAACGTCCAAAATTATTAAAAGGCAATCAAATACTCTTTGGTTATGAAGGCTCTAAAGGAGTAGATAGCGTAGAAATTAACCTGTTAACTGCAAAACCGGAAGGCTTCCAATCCAGAATTGTAAAAGACCGTAAAACCGATACACTTTACTATTGGTATAATATTAGACCAGAAAATGACAGCCTTTCCTTTGAAGTGGTAAGCCCTACGCGACGTGACACCTTATTTACAAAAATAGCTGAAGCTGAAAGAGATTCCCTAAAGCTTACGGCAGAACCAACAGGCAGTATAGCGTTTGAACAGAATTATAGATTGCAGGCAAACACTCCTATTACCGGATTTAGTAAAGAATTAATTAGTATTAGAGATGGAGATTCTACATTGGTACCTTTCAATACTGAAATACGCCGCCTGGAGAACGAAATTATAATTTCTTTCGATAAAGAAGAAAGCAGTAAATACGAGGTAGTAACCCTTCCAGGCGCCATAACCGATCTGTTTGGAGATACTAACGATACGATAAGAAATACGCTTAGCACCAAGTCTTATGCAGATTATGGAAGTATTATTTTAACGCTTCAAAATGTTGACAGATTTCCAATTTTGGTACAGCTAACCGATGAAAAAGGCGAAGTTCAATACGAAAAATTTTCAACCGGAGATAGTAATTTTCACTTCCGATTCTTAAAACCGGGAAAACATCTAATTAGGGTGATTTTTGACGATAATGAAAATCGAAAATGGGATACGGGAAATTATCTTAAAAGAATTCAACCTGAGGAAATTCAATATTACCGGGACACTATAGACGTGAGATCTAACTGGGATATGCCAGAGACTTTTACTTTAGACTAAATTCATCGCGATCCTGAAGAAATTTAAAATGATTTCGGGTTTCTTCCAATTGCTTTTTATCCAATGCAATTTCTTGTACAAACGGTTCTTCCCTATCCAACTCGGTTATGTTTTGGCCTAAACCGTCGTATACTGCGGTATGCCCGTTGTATTCAGCTGCATTCCCATCTTTTCCGGTTCGGTTTACACCAATGCAGTAACTCATATTTTCTATAGCGCGGGCCTTTAAAAGTACATCCCAGGCAAAAACCCGTTTCTTTGGCCAATTGGCAACATATATCAACAGGTCATAATCTTCGGTATTCCTTGAAAAAACAGGGAATCTCAGATCATAGCATACCAGCGGACAAATTTTCCAGCCTTTATATTCAACCACCAATCTTTCTTTTCCGGCAGTATAGGTTATATGTTCGTTGGCCAAAGTAAAAGTGTGGCGCTTATCATAGATTTTATAAGTTCCATCAGGAAAAACAAAGAAAAGCCTGTTGTAATAATTATCATTTTCGGTAATAATCAGGCTTCCGGTTATCGCAGCATTTTTCAGTTTTGCAATTTCACGCATCCACTGTAAACTTAAACCATCGGTCTGTTCGGCCAGTTTTTCAGCATTCATGCTAAAACCTGTAGTGAACATTTCGGGAAGGATAATTAAATCTACATCTTTAGAAAGTGACTTGATTTCTTTTGAAAAAGAACTTCTATTTTCCTGAGGATCTTCCCACTTTAAATTTGCCTGTATTATCGCGGTATTTAGTTTTTGTGCCATACCCAAAATTACCAAATTTTAAATTTCTGCTGCTAAATCCTTGTTAAACAATTGTAGAAAACTCACATAATGGATAGTTTTAAGATGTAAAATCATACAATATGAAAGTACAAGCTTTATTGAAAAAAGATTCTTATTCTAAAGCTGCCGGTCGTGGATTGCTGGCCGGAGTAATTGGCGGATTGGCCGGAACAGCGGTAAAAAGCCTGGTAGAACACTTTTTAACTGTGCGGGAAGTTGAACAACGCTCTGCCCAAATTAAAATCGTAGATGAGCTTTCTACAAAAATCACCGGTTCTCCAATAAGTGTTGATAATGAAGAATTAGCCGAGCAATTAGTAAATTTCCCAATTGGAGCCAGTGTTGGCGCGGCTTACGGTTTCGGTAAAAAAGACAATGAAAAATTAAATATTAAAGATGGAATAATTCTAGGAGGTTCTACCTGGATTTCAACTCACGAAACTTCACTGCCCATGATGGGATTGGAGCCAAAACCTACAGATGTTCCTATGAGAATGCAATTTAACGAACTATTTGCCCACGTTCTTTTTGGCATTACTACCGAAGTGGTTCGTAGTACAGTTTTGCAAAGATTAAATGAGAGAGATTAATTTTCCAGGCTTTTCAGCATTTTTTTAATCCTATCTTCCAGTTTTTCTGAAGATAGTTTTTCCCGAAGTCTATCAGTAATAATCGGAAAAGAAAAAGGCGTTGGTTTTTCGCAGTTTTTCCAGATACTCTTTTGATGCTGAATGCGCTCTAAAGCCATTCTTAATCGGCCTTCTTCCAACTGATGCTCAAAAGTTTCCCTGAAAGATTGCAAATACAATAAATTATCATCTTCATAATCTTTAAAGACGCTGAAAAGCAATTGCGAGCTACTTTGCAAATGCTTGCTTTTAATTAGTTTATTCGGGTAACCGGTAAAAACCATCCCGGCAATTACCGCAATATCCCTAAATTTTCGCCTGGCCATTTCGGTAGCATTTAAACTTTTATAAAGATCGTCCATAAGAAATTCTGCGGAAAAAAGATCGTTATCCAAAACTTGCTGCATATCGATTTCCTGGTCTGAGAGCAATTCAAACCCATAGTCGTTAAAGGCTATACTAAAGGAAATAGGGGAAAGTAAACTGATGCGATACGCCAGTAAACTTCCCAAAGCTTCGTGCACAAAACGACCTTCAAACGGATAAAAGATCGCGTGATAACCTTCGCGGGTTTTAAAAGTTTCAATTAAAAACTCATCCTGCTTTGGAATAATAGATTCTTTTTGTTGCCGCTCCAAAATTGGCTGTAAAGCTTTTAATTCATCTGATTTTTCCGAAGAACCTGCAGCAGTCGAAGCAGAAGCGGCATACATTTCTTCCCTTAGCAATTCACTCATTTGTGCTGAAAAAGCCATCCTGCCGCCCATCCAGCTGGGCACTTTAGACGTTTTTTTCTTTGATTTTCGTACTAAAACCTGCATGCTTTTTATGCGAACCAATTCCAGGTTTCTTCCGGCAAAGGTGAACACATCGCCAGGCGTAAGTTTGGAAATAAACCATTCTTCAATCGTGCCAATATAACCGCCTTTCAGGTATTTGACACTTAATACCGCATCGCTCACAATCGTTCCAATTTGCAGGCGGTGCCGCATCGCAATCCCCCGGTTATTTACTTTAAAAAGACCGTCTTCTTCAATTTCAATTTTCTTGTATTCATCATAAGCCTGCAAACTCTGACTACCTTTGGTAACGAAATTCAAGATCCATAACCATTCATCTTCGGTAATGCCCTGGAAACAAAACGTAGATTTAATTTCGGGCCAGATTTTCTTCGGAAAAAAGCCATTGGAAACCGCTAAAGTTGTAAGGTATTGCACAAGAACATCAAAACTCAATAAATACGGAATTCTATCTTCCACGGCAGTCTTCTGCACCGCTTTTTGTAAAGCTGAAGCTTCAATAAGTTCTATAGCGTGCGTGGGTAAAAAATGAATTACACTTTCTTTTCCAGGTTGGTGACCGCTTCTCCCTGCTCGTTGCAAAAACCTGGCAACGCCTTTTGGACCGCCAATTTGAATAATGGTTTCCACAGGTGCAAAATCTACTCCCAAATCAAGGCTGGAAGTACAAACCACGGCTTTTAAAGTTTCATTTCTAATGGCCTGTTCAACCCAAAGCCTGGTTTCTTTATTAATGCTACCGTGGTGCATCGCTACTTCCCCCGCAAACTCTGGGTATTTATGCATTAATTTTTGAAACCAAAGTTCGCATTGCGAACGGGTATTTGTAAAGAGCAACGTAGTTCTGGAATTCTTTATAATCGGAACTACCTCGTCAATCAAGTGCAAGCCCAAATGGCCTCTCCAGGGAAACTTTTCCATTTTCTCTGGAATAATAGATTTCACGCTGATCTTCTTCTTTAAATTCGCCCTGATCAATACCGAATTCTCAAAGGCTTCTGAATTTGGACCGAGCAAAACTTCCCGCGCCTGTTCTAAGTTCCCAATCGTGGCCGAGATTCCCCAAATTCGCAAATGTTTTGAAACCGTTTTTAAACGAGACAAAGCGAGTTCCATTTGCACGCCGCGCTTAGTACCTAGTAATTCGTGCCACTCATCAACCATCACGGCATTTAGGTTTTTAAAAGTTTTATCGTAATTTTTTGAAGAAAGCAGCAGCTGTAAACTTTCAGGGGTGGTAATTAGTAAATCGGGCATTGACTTTTTTTGCGCTGCACGAACTTTTTGCGGGGTATCTCCCGTGCGAATTCCTACGGTTAAACCACTGCCAATTTCATCAGCAAATCGTTGCGCCGACTGCTCAATTTCTACCGAAAGTGCACGAAGCGGGGTAATCCAGATCGCTTTTAAGCCTTTTTTATGTTTCGTCTTATAGTCGGGATTTTTCTTTAAATAATCCAGCACTATTGGCACCCAAAGTGCGTAGGTTTTTCCGCTACCCGTGGGTGCGTTTAAGAGTCCGTTCTTTTTCTGCAAAAAAGCCGTCCAGGTTTGCTTCTGAAAAGCAAAAGGCTTCCACCCCTGGTTAGAAAACCAGGTTTCGGCGATTCTTGTAAGTTCGTTTCTATTCATGTTTTAACCCTTCCGCCATTCCTTCGGAATGCCACCTTCCCTTAAAAAAGGAAAGAACTATATTTCTTTTTACAATTACCATCCAGCGTTGTTCGCCTCCTTTTTAAGGAGGGGTGCCCGTCAGGGCGGGGTGGTTTATTTCTTCTTAAAATTATCTTCAATCTCTTTCAAAACTGAAGGCAAAAAGTCAAAACCATTCTATTTTCAAATCGTATTACTTTAAATCCCCAATCCTCCAGTTTTTTATTCCGTTTTTCATCTTTTTCTTCAGCTAGTGGATTTTTATGAACCTCTCCATCTAATTCAATAATCAGTTGCTCTTCCGCGCAATAAAAATCCACTATAAAATTTTCTATACTATATTGTCTCCTGGATTTTCTTCCCTTAAATTTTCTTCGTTGTAACTGTTTCCATAAGAATGCTTCAGCAGGAGTCAAGTTATTACTTAATGCTTTTCGAAAGGGTCCTAAATATTTTTTTCTGTTATGGCTTGGCTTTTTCATTGTTTTAGTTTTATCCTCTAACCCTTCCGTCTTATTCAGCTAACGCTGAATGATCCACCTTCCCTTAAAAAGGGAAGGAGCTTTTATTTTAATATTTCATCAGCCGCCAAAGTTCACCTCCTTTTTAAGGAGGGGTGCCCAATAGGGCGGGGTGGTTAATCCGGAATTAAATCCCTCAACTCACCCAACGTATTTGCTTCGTGTATATTTTTATCAGTGCGCCAGCGCAGCATTCTTGGAAATCTTGTTGCTACGCCGCTTTTATGGCGTTTGGACTCTGCTATTCCTTCAAAAGCAATTTCAAAAACGTGATGAGGTGTCACGCTTCTTACCGGCCCAAAACGTTCTAAAGTGTTTTTCTTGATCCAGGCATCGAGTTTTCTAAATTCAGCATCGGTTAAACCGGAGTAGGCTTTTGCAAAAGTCACCAGTTCTTTTTTTTCGTCGTCCCATAATCCAAAAGTATAATCTGTGAATAAATTGCTTCGTCTGCCGTGACCGCGCATGGCATAAGTGAGCACAGCATCTACCGTAAGCGGATCTACTTTCCATTTCCACCAATCGCCTTTCTTTCTTCCCACTAAATACGGCGAATCCAGTCTTTTCAGCATTAGTCCTTCAGATTTTTCTTCTCTTGCACGTTCGCGTTCTTCGGCAACTTCACTCCAATTTGTAAAGGAAATTCGTTCAGATAAATGCAAGGGAATTTCTTCCGAAGAAACCTCAGCATAGAGATTCTCCAGAATTTTTCTTCTTTCAACAAACGGCTCGGTCCTGATATCTTCTCCTTTCCATTCCAAAACATCGTAAGCCTTTAAAATTACCGGGGTTTTCTCCAGTAACTTTTTACTGATATTTTTTCTTCCAATTCGGGTTTGCAGATCCTTAAAAGTCCCGATTTTTCCATCAGGAAAAGGTAATATTTCTCCGTCTATTGCCGTTCCGTTAGGAATTTCACCCACGAAATCTTCAAATTCGGGGTATTTATCAGTGACCAGTTCTTCTCCACGGCTCCATACAAAAAGTTCGTCATTCCTAACAATTACCTGAGACCGAATGCCATCCCATTTATGCTCAGCACTCCATTGCGCTACATCGCCTAATTCTTCAACTCCACTATCTATCGCGTAGGCCAGGTAAAACGGATAAGGTTTTGATAAATAATCTTCCTCGTTTTCTTCTAAAATCAGTTTTTTAAAAGTGGTTTTTTCAGGCTTCCAATTACCCATCATTTTGTAGGCAAGTATATCTTCGTCAATCTCGGTAGCTTTGGAAAGTGCACGCGTCATTAATTTCTGGCTCACTCCAATTCTGAAACTTCCGGTGATGAGTTTGGTAAAAACAAAACGCTCGTAATAATTAAGCTCCAGCCAATTTTTATGTAAGTAGTTCTTTTTTTCTGCTTCGGTTTTAGGTTTTAACTCCAGTATCTCCTGAAGGAATTGATTAAGGCTTTTTTCGGTATTTTCTTCAGCTGGCGGAATTACGAGCGCGATTGTTTCAGCCAGATCGCCCACAATATGATAGGACTCTTCAAATAACCATAAAGGAATATTAGCCAATTCTGATGCCCATTGGCGCATTAAAGTGGTGTTCACAGGTCTTGGTGGCCTGCGATGCGATAAAATAGCGATAGTCCAAACCTTATCTTTATCCTCAGCATTATTAAAATAATGCGTTAAAGCCTCAACTTTTAAGGTAGTTTTATTGGTGCTGTCTAAGGTTTTTATGAGTTCAGCAAAAACCCCTAAGCCCCCCGACCCCCGAAGGGGGAGTTCTTTATCTTCAGTTTCTTCTTTCATAATTTTTCATCTTGAAGATTATTGTTGCCTTCTTCCCTGGGCTTCTCTTCATCTTCTCCCATTTCCCCTTCGTATTGTGTTTCTTCGGTTCGGGCATCATAGCCTAATTCTCTTAGATAGCGGGAAAAAATATCGGTATAACCGTGAGTGCAAATTACTTTTTCGGCTCCGGTAGCTTTTATAGATTTTAAAAGCCCCTGCCAGTCGCAATGATCTGAAAGCACAAACCCCTTATCTATAGCTCTTCTTCTACGAGCACCCCGAAAGGTCATCCAACCACTTGCAGAAGCTGTGACATAAGGCACCATTTTTTTTATCCAGGGACTGCCGTGGGCACTTGGAGGAGCCACCACGATATTTCCTTTAAATTCATTCTTTTTGGTATCACGGGTAACCCTCGTAGTGTCCGGCATTTCAGATAAAGGGCGAATCACCTCCGTCATATTTTCTATAGCGCCATGAGTGTAAATTTTTCCGATAGAAGTATCGAGATGTTTTAGCAAACGCTGTGCTTTTCCGAGGGAATATCCAAAGATTACAGAGGTTCTACCATCTTCCTTATTTTGCTGCCACCAATTATTGATTTCGGTAAAAACTTCCGCTTGTGGTTGCCATTTAAAAGCTGGTAATCCAAAAGTACATTCGGTGATAAATGTGTGACATTTTACCGGCTCGTAAGGCACTGCTACACCATCTTCTTGATCTTTATAATCGCCGGTAAAAACCCAAACTTCGCCTTTATGCTCTACCCGTATTTGAGATGAGCCAATAATATGACCGGCAGGATGCAGGGAAAATTTCACACCGTTAATGCTAAAGGTTTCATTCCATTCTTTGCCGGAAACTTCAATTTCTCCCAGACGGTGTTTAATAATAGGAACATTGCTGTGATGGGTGATATATTTTTTATGGCCCCAGCGGGAATGATCTGCATGGCCATGGGAAATAATTGCCTTAGCTACAGGTTTCCACGGATCCAGGTAAACATCTGCCGCTTCGCAGAAAATTCCTTTTTTATTAAAAGCGAGTAAAGGTGGTTTCATTTTTCTTAGGTACTTAAATTGAAATTACCCAAAATGCAACGCTAAAAAAAAGGATTAAGAAAAGATTAGCGATTGACTAAATCCTAAACATTTTAGAGTTTTTTTGATAAAATATACATTAAGCTTTAAGTATATTTGTATATATAAAACTTTTTAAAATGTCATTTTCAGATTTATTTGGTTCGGGAGAACACCTTCGTAACATCAATCACTTTGCTTCTATTGTAAACCTTGCGAGTGTAGATGGTGAGATTAACGAGAAAGAACGTGTGCTCTTAGAACGTTTTGCGCGTAAACTTGATATTAGCGAGCAGGAATATAATATGGTTATTAAAAATCCGCAAGAATTCCCTATTAGTGCCTATAATAGTGTGGAAAAACGACTGGAACGTTTACACGATCTTTTTAAGATTATTTTTGCAGATAATGAAATAGACCAGGAAGAGCAGACGCTTATTAAGCGTTATGCTATTGGCCTTGGCTTCTCAAACGAGAATGCCGAGAAAATAATAAAAAGATCTATACAGATTTTTAGCGGACAATTGAATTTTGAAGATTACCAATATCTATTGGATAAGTAAATCTTCTAAATTATTTAGGCTTGTGAAAGTGTGAATAATCTCTTTCCATAAAGCTGAAATAATCCAGAGTTTCGAGATTATTTCAGCTTTAAGATTTTATATAATCTTTTCAATTAGTTATGCTTCTCAACTATACTTCCGCATAAACTCTTCAGCTTTATTTACCATATTTTTACTTCCGCAGAAAAAAGGTGCACGTTCGTGCAATTCTTTAGGCTGAATATCCATTATCCGGTTAAAACCGTCGGTAGCTTTCCCTCCGGCCTGTTCTACAATAAACGCCATTGGGTTACATTCATACAATAACCTGAGCTTACCATTATTGGCTTTAGAACTTTTTGGATAGATAAAAATTCCCCCTTTAATCATATTCCTATGAATATCAGAAACCATAGAACCAATATAACGAGAAGTGTAAGGCCTATCCTCTTTTTCTTCCTGGCAATATTTTATATATTTTTTTACGCCCTCGGGAAAATGCACGTAATTTCCTTCATTCATTGAATAAATACTTCCATTTTCAGGAAATTTCATATCTGGGTGCGATAAATACCAGGAGCCCAGGGCCGGATTCAAAGTGAATCCGTTCACACCACAACCGGTTGTATAAACTAGCATGGTAGAGGTTCCATAAATAATATAACCTGCTGCCACCTGTTGGTTTCCAGGTTGCAAAAAGTCTTCTTTGGTTACCGGCGTTCCAATTGGGGTAACCCGCCTATAAATTGAAAAAATAGTTCCTACAGATACATTTACATCAATATTAGAACTACCATCCAATGGATCCATAAGGACCACGTATTTATTTTTATTGTCATTATTCTTCCCGGAAATGGTAATAAAATCGTCGTTCTCTTCTGAAGCAATTCCGCAAACAATCTCCCGGTTTATTAGTGTTTGAATAAAAGTTTCATTAGCATATACATCTAATTTCTGCTGATCTTCCCCCTGGATATTTGTATCGCCGTGCAATCCCAAAATATCTACTAAACCGGCTTTATTTACTTCGTGATTTACCACTTTAGCCGCAAGACGCAAAGATCTGATTAAACGGGAAAGTTCTCCCGAAGAATAAGGAAAGGCCTGTTGATTTTCTATAATGAATTCGCCTAAAGTTTGATTTTTCTTAACCATTTTGAACCAATATCGTTATTTGCTTCAAAATTATTCATTTTTTTTAGTTACTAAAACGTTTTCGTTGTAAAGTATTAGAAATTCCTAAAATACCTTAGGATAACATCTAAAGTGAATCATCTATAATTCTTGAGGGGAAATCTCTGTAATTATCTTTTTTGACATTTCATTTTTTACTTTTGCAGATAAAGTAAATTAAAATGGAATTTAAAATTAGAAAAGCAACACCGGAAGATATGCCGGCGGTTTTAGAACTTATACAGGAACTGGCAGAATTTGAAAAAGAACCGGATGCTGTAATTATCTCGGCAGAAGATCTTAAAAAAGATGGTTTTGGAGCAAACCCTGCTTTTACTTGTTTTGTAGCCGAAGCAGATGGAAATATTGAAGGAATGGCCCTATGTTATTTTAGATATTCAACCTGGAAAGGAAAAACAGTGCACCTGGAAGATCTTGTAGTTAGAGAAAGCATGCGAGGCAAAAGTTTGGGGAATGCCCTGTATACCCGCGTAATTGAATTTGCCAAAGAACAAGGTGTAAAACGAACAGAATGGGTAGTTTTAGATTGGAATACCCACGCACGCGATTTTTACAGCCGCAGTGGTGCAACAGTTTTCACCGATTGGTGTACCGTGCAAATGGATGAGAATGCGATGGACAGGTTTCTTAAAAAAGAATCACGTTAATAATAAACTAAGCCCCTCTAAATAGGCCGGGATCTTAAAATCTATTCCTATTTTTGTAGAAACACCAAACTTATGGAATACAAGATACGTGAAGCTAAGCGGGAAGATATGCCCGCGGCTTTAGAACTTATAAAAGAGCTTGCCGCTTACGAAAATGCTTCCGAGCAGGTTGAAATTTATGTGAGCGACCTGGAACATGAAGGTTTTGATGAAGGAAATTTTAAATGCTTTGTAGCCGAAGTAAATAATAAGATTGAGGGAATGGCACTTGTTTATTTTAGATTTTCCACCTGGAAAGGTCGTACCCTTCACCTGGAAGATCTAATTGTTCGAGAAAGTATGCGAGGCACAGGACTTGGAGGCGCACTTTATAAAAGAGTAGTAAAATATGGTCACGAAAATAGCGTTAAAAGAGTAGAGTGGGTAGTTTCTGAAGGTAATAAAAATGCCCAGGAGTTTTACGAAAATACAGGCGCAGATATTAAAAAGAACTGGTATACCGTACATATGGATGAAACTGGAATCCAGAAAAATATCGATTAAAATTCTATGAAAGTTTTTAAGTTTGGAGGTGCGTCGGTTAAAGATGCAGCCGGGGTGCAAAATGTTCAAAAGGTATTAGAGAAAACCGGAAACGGCCCGAAAGTGATTGTAATCTCGGCTATGGGTAAAACTACCAACGCATTGGAAATTGTAATCAAAGATTATCTTTTTGAAAAGCAAGTCCCCAAAAGTCTTCAGGCAGTTGAAGAAACTCATTTTGAAATCTTAAACGAACTTTTTAAAGATTCTAAAACTACAATTTTTAATAAGGTAAACGAACTATTTACCGAGCTTAGAAATTTCCTTCAGCATAACAAATCTGAACAATACGATTTTGTCTACGACCAGGTGATTTGCTATGGCGAATTGATTTCTACTACTATAGTTAGTTCATATCTTAACAGCCAGAACATTAAAAACAACTGGCTTGATGCCAGGGAAGTTATAAAAACCGATAGTGTTTATCGGGATGCCGGTGTAAACTGGGAAGAAACCCAGGAAGCCATTCAGAGCAATATAAATTTAAACGAAATAAATATCACTCAGGGTTTTATAGGTTCAGATCATAATAATTTCACTACCACGCTTGGAAGGGAAGGAAGTGATTATACCGCAGCGATTTTTGCCTATTGTTTAAATGCTGAAAATGTGACGATCTGGAAAGATGTTCCGGGCGTTTTAAATGCCGATCCACGGGTTTTTAAAAACCCAGAACTACTCCAGCATATTTCTTATGAAGAAGCCATAGAACTTGCTTTTTACGGTGCTTCGGTAATACACCCAAAAACCTTGCAACCACTTCAACAGAAAGAGATTCCCCTTTTTGTAAAACCATTTTTAGAACCGGAAAGTCAAGGTACGAAAGTAGGAAAAGGCGCATTAATTTTTCCTGAAATTCCCTGTTTCATTGTCAAAAAAGACCTGGTTTTAATATCGCTTTCTACCCTGGATTTTTCTTTTATGGTAGAAGAAAATATTAGTGAGATTTTTAGGCTTTTTCATCAATATCAAATGAAAGTTGATTTAATTCAGAATTCAGCCATCAGTTTTTCTGTTTGCCTGGACAATAAATTCAACCAATTAGAGAAGCTTATTCAGCATTTAAAAGCACGATTTAAAGTAAGTTTTATACCTGGGGTTTCTTTATTTACCATTAGGCATTTTAATGATGAAGCTATTGCAAGCCTGGAAAAAGATAAAGAAATCTTGTTAAAGCAACTTACACATAACACCCTTCAAATTGTAACTCACAATTAAGTATTTTCTTGTTGCAACTAAATAAACCAGTCTAAAAATGGGAATTGTAAGTGCCAAAGAGGTTGCGAAATTAATGAACCTTGAGAAATTGGGAGCTTTAGGAACTTCTATGGGCTGGCTCATTTTGAGAACTACCAAACTATCGCGACTTAATAAGGAATACCAAAAACGCAAAAACCTTAACGGGATTGACTTTATAGATTCTATCTTAGAAGGCTTTGAAATAGATTTTGAAATTCCGGAAAAAGACCTGAAGCGCATTCCTAAAACCGGAGCATTTATCACAATCTCAAATCATCCACTGGGCGGGATTGACGGAATGATCCTGATGAAATTATTGCTTCGTGAACGTTCAGATTACAAGGTGATCGCAAATTTTCTTTTACATCGCTTAGACCCGTTGAAGCCCTATATTATGCCGGTAAATCCTTTTGAAGATCACAAGGAAGCGAAATCGAGTTTAGGCGGAATAAAAGAAGCTATCTCTCACTTAAAGGAAGGCCATGCATTGGGAATGTTCCCGGCGGGAGAAGTTTCTACTTATAAAGACCAAAGAGTAATTGTAGATAAAGCCTGGGAACCGGCTGCGATGAAACTTATTCAAAAAGCTAAAGTACCCGTAGTTCCCATATATTTTCACGCAAAAAATTCTACTTTTTTCTACCGCTTAGCTTCAATGAGCGATATTTTGCGAACTGCGAAACTACCCAGCGAAATGCTCACGCAAAAAAAACGTAAAATTAAAGTGCGTATAGGGAATCCAATAGCGGTAGAAGATCAATTGGAACATCCAAATATAGAAGCTTTTACGGCTTTTCTACGCCGTAAAACCTATATGCTCGCCAATGTTTTTGAAAAGAAAAATCTTTTTGATAAGCTCCCAAAAAGTTTAAAATTACCGAAAAATCCAAAAAAGATTGCCGGGGAAACCGCTGAAATCTTAATGGAAGCAGAGATTGAAAACTGTCGGGGAATGGACAAACGTTTATTGTCCAGCAAAAATTATGAAGTATTTCTGGCTAAAAAAGAAGTGATTCCCCATATAGTAGCTGAACTGGGCAGATTACGTGAAATTACCTTTAGAGCAATTGGCGAGGGCACAAACAAAGCTACAGATCTAGATAAGTTTGACGATTATTATTATCACCTGTTTTTATGGGATAACGAGGCTAAAAAAGTAGCCGGCGCTTATCGTATGGGAATGGGAAATGAAATTTACGCCAGCCACGGAATAGATGGGTTTTACCTTCAGGAGCTCTTCAAGTTTGAACCTGAGCTTTATAAAATGATGAGTCAATCTATAGAAATGGGTAGGGCGTTTATCATTAAAGAATATCAGCAAAAACCAATGCCGCTTTTTTTACTTTGGAAAGGCATTGTACACTGTACTTTACGTTTCCCGGAACATAAATACCTTATTGGGGGAGTTAGCATTAGTAATAAGTTTTCAAATTTCTCGAAATCGCTGATGATTGAGTTTATGAAATCACATTATTACGATCCTTATATCGCACAGTTTATTAAACCGAAAAAAGAATTTAAAGTAAAACTAAAAGACGCAGATAAAGATATTATTTTTGACGCCAGTAAAGCTGATCTAAATAAGTTCGATAAGATTATTGATGAAATAGAGCCAGAAAATATGCGTCTTCCGGTTTTGATCAAAAAATATATTAAACAAAATGCAAAAGTTGTGGCGTTTAATGTAGATCCACTTTTCAACAATTCTGTAGACGGATTAATGTATATAAGAATTGCTGATTTACCGGAAAGCACCGTAAAACCGGTGATGGAGGAATTTCAGAAAGAGCTGGAAGCAAAATTCAATTTAAAACATTAAGCTGTTAATTTCATGTTATTCTGAAGTTTTCATTATGAAGGCTTTTATTTCATCCTTATCTTGAAATTGACAAAAATTAAAATTAAAAATGGAAAAGATATTAATAGCCGGTTCAACCGGACAAACAGGAAAAAGAGTTATCGAAATTTTGAATAATACTCAAAATTTCAAACCCGTAGCTATGATTCGCAAAGAAGAGCAGAAGCAAATCTTTGACGACATGGAGGTAGAAAGTATAATGGCCGACCTTGAAGGCGATATAGACCACGCTTTTAAAGGAATAGATCGAGTTATTTTTGCTGCTGGCTCTGGTGGTAGCACTGGCCCTGAGAAAACAACAGCAGTAGACCAGGAAGGCGCTAAGAAAATGGTAGATGCAGCTAAAAAACATAACGTAAAGAAATTTATTATGCTTAGCTCCATGGGAACCGATAAGCCAGAAGAAGGTGGTGACCTGGAACATTACCTAAAAGCGAAAAAAGAAGCCGATGATTATCTTGTAGACAGCGGCATTGTTTATACTATTTTACAACCCGGCAGACTTACAGACGATATGGGGCTTGCCAAAGTAAAATTAGCTCCAAAATTAAAAGAACGAGGCGAAATCTCGCGTGATGATGTGGCTTTTCTCCTAGTAATGTGCCTAGCAGACCCACTAGGAAAAAACATGGCATTTCAGGCCCTGGAAGGCGAAGAATCTATTAAATCTGCGCTTGTAGAGTTAAGCCAAAATAATTAAAAAAATTCTTTAGATAGAACTTATTAAAATGCTGTTTGGTAGTTCCCAAATGATAGATCCTGAAACAAGTTCAGGATGACGTAGGAATGATCAAACAGCATTTTTTGTTTTATAGATTGTCATTCACAAATTTCTCACACCAGTCTTTTATTTGGTTCCTGGTGCTTCTAAAAGCTTCCTGAATTTCTTCTTCTGAACCCTCTACCTTAGAAGGATCTGTGAAATTATGATGCAACCTTAATGCTTTTTTTGAAGGGATAAATGGGCAATTTTCATTGGCGTGGTCACAAACGCTAATGATAAAATCAAAATCTATAGCTTTATATTCATCTACGTGGTTGCTGGTGTGTTTAGAAATATCTATTCCATCCTGCTTCATAATTGCTACCGCTTTTTTATTTAAGCCGTGAGTTTCAATTCCTGCGCTATAAATATTAGCGCGAGATTTAAAAAAATCTTCTAAATAACCCTGTGCCATCTGGCTTCTACAAGAATTTCCGGTACACAGAACAAGTACGTTTTTCATAAAAAATAAATTAACAGCAGCCACCGCCGGGTGCACATTCATTTACACTAAGCTCTTCCGGCTGGGCTACACCGCAAGCTTCTTTAGCTTTACAATCGGTTGGATTTATATCCAGGTTTATCAATAAATTTCCATTTTTAATTGCAAAACCAGTTACAAATAATTGTGCGGTATGAAAGTTAGCATTGCTATATTCAAATTTCACCTCAGCCTCCAAATCATAAGCCTTCATCTGGCCTACTTTCTCTAAAATGGAAAGGGCTTTTGAAACCTTCATAAAGTCGGTTTTACCAAGTTCCTCCGGACTTTCCCATAGCTGAATAATAGTTTCGTTCCAGGCATCTGTCCCCGCACCACAATCTACCGAGTCTATTTTTAGATGTTTTACCTCTGTGATATGATAATTAGCTCCTACCAGCAGGTTAGGTGCATACTCAAAAAGTAAAGGTTTTTCCTGATGAGATTTGAGTAGCTCGAATAATTCTGAAGTTTTCATAATTCTATTTATTGATATATCGCAATATTACGATTAATATGGATTATAAAAAATTCCTATTCGATTTTTATTTCTGACAAATAAGTGTAGATAAAAATAACCCCTCCGCCTATCGGCACCTCCCCTTAAAAAAAGGAGAGGAATTCTAAAATTTTATAAAAAAGCCTTGTCATTGGGCTCCCAAAGTTCAATCTTATTTCCTTCTAAATCCATTATCCAGCCGAACTTCCCTTCTTCCACCTTTTGAATTTCATCCATAACTTCAACTCCTTCGGTCTTTAAAGCCTTCAGCAATTCTTCAAGATTTTCTACACGATAATTCATCATAAAATCTTTATCTGATGGCTTAAAATACTCCGTATCTTCTTTAAAAGGACTCCATTGCGTAGAACATTTATTTCCATTTTCGTCCATCCACCAAAATGTGCATCCCCATTGATCTGTATTTAAACCCAGGTGCTTGCTGTACCACTCTTTTACCGCTTTCGGATCTTTACTTTTGAAGAAAACCCCACCGATTCCCGTAACTCTTTTATTCATATTGTTTCTGAATTTATTTTTATGAAAATAAGCTAATAGAATTAAAGATTGACTTTGAAATCAATGCTAAAAATGATTTTTCAAAAATAATTTATGTCATTACGAACCAAGTGAAGTAATCTTTGATTCGATAACTCCAATTTGCAGATTGCTTCTCTCAATAAAAATCGGGATCACAATGACAAAAAACTTGCTGTTTTAAGGAATAAAAACTTTAAGGTATTAGATTCTGAAATAAATTCAGAATGACGTCACATCATAAAAAAACCTCACAGGTCTTGACGACCTGTGAGGTTTAAATTATTTTGGTCAAGGAAGAATTATTTCTCTTCTCCCTTTCCGAATTTATCAATAATTTTTCCTGCAATTACACTCGCAAGTCTTTCGTGAGATTCTATAGTCCAACCGGCAACGTGCGGACTTAAAATAACATTATTCAAAAACATAAGTTCACGCATAGGATCTGGAATTTGATTTTCTATACTTAGGGAAACGTTCTTTTTATTAGAAAAAAGACTTTCAAACGATGCTTTTTCGTATTCCAGAACATCCAAACCGGCGCCAAGAACACGGCCGTCCTTTAATGCGTCTACAAGATCTGATGTTACTACATTTTTCCCGCGAGCGGTATTTATAAACCAAAATGGCTTTTTGTAAGCATCTATAAACTCTTTGTTGATCATTTGGTCGGTTTTAGGCGTCCAGGGCGTGTGCAGGCTCACTACATCACATTTTTCACGAAATTCTTCTAATGATACCTGGCGAACATTTTCATCGCCTACACCTTCTTTAATATCATAACAAATCACCTCAACATCAAAGCCTCGTAGTTTTTTAGCGAAAGCTTTTCCCATATTTCCGTAGCCAACAATCCCAACGGTTTTTCGATCTAATTCCAGGCCTCGGTTTTCTTCCCGATGCCAAAGACCATCCCGAACTTCCCTATCGGCTTTATTCAATTTATTAAAAAGAGACAGCAACATGGCCAGGGTATGTTCCCCAACGGCATTTCGGTTTCCTTCTGGGGCCGAAAACAAAGTAATTCCATGTTCTTCGGCATACTCTACGTCTATATTTTCAAGACCCGCTCCTACCCTGGCAATAAATTTTAAATTAGGCGCAGCATCAATAAACTCGCGATCTATGGTATAGCGACTTCTAATCACAATCCCATCGTACAAATGCTGATTCTCCAGCGTTTGTTCCCGAGACTGGCTGAAACCTTCTATATTATGATGACCGGCATCGTCTAGTTGTTTAATTAAGGTTGGATGATTGGTATCTGAATGTAAAATAATCATTGCTCTAAATTGAGTTTTTATTTTTATAACATAACGCCCGCCGGGAGAAGGTGCAAAAACAGGCTTCCCCTAGTTATATTAAATTAAGTTTGAAAAATGTAATAATTATATGGAAATGATGGCGGTTTCATCTTTATTTACTCACTAAGGGAGATTTTATGAGACTGTATAAAAAATTTCACGTCAAGCCAAACTTGTTTCAGTTTCTACCATGTTAGATCCTGAAAAAAGTTCAGGTTGACGGTTTAAGCAGCCTAATTATGGTTTTAAAATTAGCATAGCCTGCACACTTATTACAGGTGTTTTAATTATTAACCTACAAAGTTAAAGAATGATTTTTATAATGAGAAACCTGAGACGCTTAAGTTAAAACCCAAGCACTAATTTAGAAATATAGAAAAAGAGAAAAATACCGAAGATGTCATTACTTGTAGTGATAAATGGACCGGTAGCAATAGCAGGATCAATACCTTGTTTATTTAAAATAATTGGAACAAAAGTACCCACCAGGGCAGCAACAATAATCACCGAGAGCAAGGATGCAGCTATAGTAAGGCTTACCAGTTGATCCTGGCCTACAATTAAACCAAATAAAATAACCAGTATTCCTAATGCAATTCCATTTATTAAACTAAGTCCTACTTCTTTTATTAACCGCTGCAGTAAGCTTCCACGTAAATTATCATTAGCAAGACCCTGAACGATAATGGCACTTGATTGTACCCCAACATTTCCTGCCATCGCCGCAATTAAAGGGGTGAAGAAGAATAAAATAGGAAATTGCTCCAAAGCTTCTTCAAAACCTTTCATAATATAAACACTGCCCAGTCCTCCAAAAAGACCAAGAACCAGCCAGGGCAAACGAGCACGGGTTAGGCGCAAAATACTATCATCGGCCTCTACATTTTCGGAAATACCGGAAGCCATTTGATAATCTTTTTCGGCTTCTTCTTTTATAAAATCTACAATATCATCAATGGTGATCCTTCCCACCAGGCGTCTCATTTCATCTACCACGGGAATAGCCTCAAGATCATACTTTTGCATAATTCGCGCTACCTCATCACCTTCAGTATGTACATTTACAAAATCTACCTGCGGGATATATACATCACTAATATTTGCATGACTTGGTGCGGTAAGTAAATCTTTTAATGAAAGCCTCCCTTTTAATTTATTTTTATCATCTACCACGTAGATAGAATGAACGCGTGTAACATTTTCAGCTTGCTCTCGCATCTCTGCCATACAACCGGTCACACTCCAGTTCTCATTTACTTTAACCAGCTCTTTAGCCATAAGTCCACCGGCAGAGTCTTCATCGTAACGAAGCAGTTCTACAATATTATCGGCATGCTCTTCGTCTACTAGTTGAGCGATTACATTTTGTTGGCGTTCAGGAGAAAGTTCAGAAATGATATCGGCAGCATCATCGGTATCCATTTCTTCCAGCTCTTCGGCAATTTCTTTTGCAGAAAGTGTCTCCAAAATGCGCTCCCGAACTCCCTCTTCCAGCTCCATTAGAGCTTCAGCAGTTTTTTGGCTATCTAAAAGCTTAACCACATAGGTGGCTTCTTCTAAAGAAAGTTCGGTAATAATTTCAGCAATATCAGCGTGGTGCACGTCTTCAAGGTGCAGTAATAACTCCTCGTTACTTTCTTCGGCAACAAGAAGTTTTATTTTATCAATTAATTCACTGCTGATTTGAAATTGCATAAGGCTGAATTTTAAGGGTCAAATCTATAAATTCCCGGAAACCCAATTGTTCCGGGCGCTGGCCAAATATAATATCTTCCCTTAGATTATCGGGTAAATCGAAACTTTTTAAACTATTTCGTAAGGTTTTTCTACGTTGCTGAAAGGCTGTTTTTACCACTCTAAAAAACAGTTTTTCATCACAAGGCAGACTAAAATCTTCTTTTCGGGTTAGCCGCAATACACCGCTATCTACCTTTGGCGGCGGATTAAATACTGAAGGCGGCACGGTAAATAAATATTCAGCTTCGTAAAAAGCCTGCACCAATACAGAGAGAATTCCGTAAGTTTTATTGCCTTCTTTTTCACAAATTCGCTTAGCGACTTCCTTTTGAAACATCCCTGAAAATTCAGGAATTTGATGTTTTAACTCTAAAACTTTAAAAACAATTTGGGTAGAAATATTATATGGAAAATTGCCTATAACCGCAAAAGCCTCATCCCTAAAAACTGTTCCCAGGTCGTATTTTAGAAAATCGTATTGGTGAATTCTATCCTCAAGTTGCGGATAATGCTCTTGCAGGTAAGTAACACTTTCGGTATCAATTTCAATTACGTGAACTTCAGCATCCTGTTTAAGGAGGTATTTGGTTAAAACGCCCATTCCGGGGCCAATTTCCAAAACCTTATTATAGCCTTTATAGCTAAGCGTTTCAGCAATATCCTGCGCTACACTTTCATCGGTCAAAAAATGCTGGCCAAGATGCTTTTTAGCTCTTACATCACCATCCTGAACCTGAGGTGCTTTTCCTTTCTTTTTGTATTTCCCCATAAATTATTGCTCGCTAATTACTTGCATTTCGGTTCTAAAAGCAACGAATTTGCCTTCAAAAATTTTGGTTTTCTTTCTCATGCTATCAGCATCTTCCTTGTAATATTTATCCAATTCAGCCTTATTTTCGGCTGTATATTGAACCGAATAGGTAATACCGCCCATAGCTTCGGTGACCATTACACGCGACATTAAAGCTTTTTTAAATTTTCCGGTATCCAACATTTCGGGAATATGCTCTTCTTTCATCCATTTCACCCAATCGTCGTGAATAGCTTCTTCTACATTTATGGTTACGTTGTATATATACATGTTGATTTTTTAAGGTGTTTCCTGGTAATCTCCTCTAAGTGCCCGGTATTTTTTGCGGGCTTCCACAAAATAAATACTGTCGGCAAAGTTAAAGATTATTTGTTCGTAATATTCTTTGGCCTTTTCCGGGTTTCCCAGCTCATTTGCATATAATTCGGCTAAATAATAATGAGCATTATCCGCCAGGATATCGGTATTAAAATTCTCAATAATTTTGAGGTAATTATTCTTAGCCTTCTCCGGTTGGCCTGTTTCTTCAAATAATTGAGCTTGTTTAAGCAAAGCTTCATCTTCAATTTTTTCACCTTTATGAAGGTTTAAAATTTCTCCAAAAAGTTGAATTGCCTCTAAATCTTTTTCCTGAAAAGCAAGCAAATCGGCACGGGCATATTTTTTAAGTGCAGTTTGAGTAGAATCTTCTATAGAATTATCTTCAATAAGCAAACTCAACTCCATCGCATCATTAGCGATAAGTTGCGAAGTAGAAGATTTTAAAATATCCAGTTGCTGTTTTGCCCATTTAAAATCTCCTTTAAAATAGCTGGTTTTTGCGACTTTAAATCGTGCATTTTGTGAAATCTCATCGTTTTTCACCAAATTCTGAACCTGGGAATAATAAATAAGCGCTTCATTAAATTTCTCCTGAAGCACTAAGATATCTGCCAGGGCTAGTTTTATCATCGCTTTATCGAAATCGCGATTGGCCTGTTCTGAAAGTTTTTTCAACAATTTGACAGCTTCTTTTTGCTTTTCCTGTTTAAAAGCCAGGAAATTAGCAAAATCTATTTGTAAAGCCAACGTGTTGAGGCCGGTTCCAAACTGCTCCAGCAATTCAGCATATCTTTTTTCTACTTCTGCATTTGTTTTCTCATCTTCATTTTCCTGCTGCATTTTTAATAAAAACTGATTTCCCTGCAACACCAGGTTTTCTGAAGGTGCTTCTGCTACCACATACTCAACAATTTCTGAAGCAGCCTGAAAATTGGAAGCTTCCCTGGCCATAATCGCAAGGTTTAAAATACTCTGTAAACTTTTATCGCTTCTTCTGTAAATTGCTTTTTCCTGCGCAAAAGCCTTTAAGAATTCCTCTTCCTGGATAAAAAGCCAACTAAGCATCTCGTTATACAGTAGCCTGGGATTTTTTTGAAGCTTGGAAAGCAACAACCTTCTAAAAATAGTATTGGCATCACTTGAAGCATCTGCCGATATATACTTACCGAATTCACGATTGGCGATTGGAAAAAAATCTGGATTCGCTTCTATCAGTTCCAGGTAATTCTTGAACATAAGTTCTGTTTTACCCTGCTCCCCATAAATTCTTGCGAGTTGTATATTAAAGTTTAACTCACTGTTTAGCTCCATTGCCTTTTCGTACGTTGCCGCAGCGTTTTTAAGTAAACTATATTTCTGAAAAGTTCTGGCTATGGAATATGCATAATTAGGACGGGCATCTACTGCACTTAAAGCTTCTGCATAAAATTGATCAGCTCTTTCGGTATTTTGCTGAAGTTCATAATTATGCCCCAGTTCAATTAAAAGTGTTGGATTATTTGCTGAATTATTCAATTTCTGCCGAAGTAATTCTTCTGCTTTTTTAAAATTCTCCAGTTGCTGATGACTTTGCACTACCCCAAAAAAATAGGAAATATTCTGCGGATTTTCTTTCAGTAATTCCTCGTAGGTTTTAAGTGCTTTCTCAAATTCTCCCTGGTCAAAAAAATTACGCGCCAACACATCAGATTGCGCCCGGGCGCCTAAAATGGAGCAAATAAAAACAAGAAAAAATAAGACAGAGCGCATCCCGTAAATATAAGAATTTGCCCTGTGAATCAATATAATTAGCTGTTTAATCAATAAGATTGAAGCCGGTGTAAGGCACTAAAACATCAGGAATTTTAATTCCGTCTTCGGTTTGATAGTTCTCCAGAATTCCGGCAAGAACACGCGGCAAGGCCAAAGCACTTCCATTAAGTGTGTGCACCAATTCCTTTTTCCCTTCTTTATTCTTATACCTAAGTTTAAGTCGGTTAGCCTGAAAAGTTTCAAAGTTTGAAACCGAGCTAATCTCCAACCAACGATCTTGTGCGGTAGAAAACACCTCAAAATCGTAAGTAAGCGCAGCAGTAAAACCAAGATCACCACCACAAAGCCTTAAAATTCGGTAAGGTAATTTTAGATCGATTAAAATATCTTTTATGTGAGCCACCATATTATCTAAAGCCGCATAAGAATCTTCGGGTTTTTCTATTCTTACCAACTCAACTTTATCAAATTGATGCAAACGATTAAGTCCGCGAACGTGGGCGCCATAAGAACCTGCTTCACGTCTAAAACAAGGCGTATAACCTGTACAGGCGATTGGGAAATCTTTATCTATTAACAAGCGGTCACGATACATATTCGTCATAGGAACCTCAGCAGTTGGAATCATATAAAGATCATCTGCCGTGATATGGTACATCTGCCCTTCTTTATCGGGCAATTGTCCTGTTCCTAAACCGGAAGCTTCGTTAATCATTAAAGGTAACTGATATTCGGTATAACCGGCATCAATGGCTTTATCCAGGAAGTAAGTTATCAAAGCCCTTTGCAAACGTGCTCCTTTTCCTTTATAAACAGGAAAACCGGCACCAGTCACTTTATTTCCAAGCTCAAAATCTATAATATCATATTTCTTAGCAAGTTCCCAGTGTGGAAGCGAACCTTCTGCAAGCACAGGTACATCTCCCTCTTTGAAAATCTCTTCGTTATCTTCTTCTGAAGTTCCCGCGGGCACCGATTTGTGAGGAACGTTAGGAATAGTATAAAGCAAAGTTTCCAGTTTTGCTACAGTTTCAGAAAGCTCTTCTGAAAGTGCTTTAGAATCTTCTTTTAAATTCCCGGTTTTCTCCTTGATTAGATTGGCTTTTTGATGTTCTCCATTTTTGAACATCATACCAATTTGTTTAGATAGCCTGTTAGATTCAGCTAAAACATCATCGAGTTTCACCTGGGTAGCACGGCGTTTATCGTCTAACTGTAGTACCTCTTCAAAAATATCTTCGGCTTCAAAATTTCGTTTTTTGAGTGCGTTAATGAATTCCTGTTTATTTTCTCTGATATGATTAACCTGTAACATAGCTTTCTTTTACTCGATAATCGAGATTTAAATTCTGCATCCCGAAAAATCGGGATGCCTCGATATTATTAATTATTTCCTCGTAATGCTTCGTGCATCTGCCCAAAGTAATTTACCTGATTTCAAGCTGCAAATGTAAGAAAAGCACTGAAGATTTCTAGTCTAATTTTGAAGGTAAAATCCAATCGTGATGCTTAAAGTGATGCCATTTTTCAGCCGCAAGATCCACTTTTGGATCTATAAAATTTTCGTAAGGTCTGCCGTTGATGCTTATTTTAGATTTCACAAACACCTGCACTTCTTTTCCTTTTTCGGCATAATCCTTCTTTATATGTTGCGCAAACTGCCACATCATATCTGGCTTAGAGTTTACCGAGCGCATCTGCTTTTTACTCAAATAGCGGGCTTTATTAAGGTGAATGGTATCAGTAGTTCCTTTCTCAACCACTTTAAAAGTTGTTTTCCCCGAACGAGAGCGCAACATCATACGCCAGCTTAAGCGGTGGGCTTCTTCTGTCCAGAGTACATTATCTTTAAAAAACCAGTGTCGAAGCGGCAAACCAATTTGAATAGCAAACCACAGCGCAAGAACCGTAATTAGTGGTTTTTTATAGGAAGGGATTATAATTTCAGCTTTATCGTAATAAGGTTTTCTTTTCCGAAGAATGTATTTATTGATTGTTTCTGAAGGAAAAAAGAACAGGGTGAAAGCCAGGGATAAATAAGGAAATATCCCAATATGAAAAATAAAACTATTAAACAGGTGAAAGAAAATTGCGAGGATAAAAGCAGGCATTCTTGTTCGTTTCCATAAGAGCGCGGGGATAATCAACAAATCAAAGATTAGTCCAAAATAAGTAATTACATACCTAACCCAGGGCTGCTGAAGTATTTCTCCCACCAGCCAGTAATCGGCTTTTCCAGCCATAAGCATAGCCGGCAGGGTGCCATCCAACCAATCTGGATATAATTTTGCTACTGATGCATAGGTGTAAACAATCCATAATTGCAGAACTATTAAAAGCCAAACCCACTGCGGCATAGCAATTTTCTGAAAGTCAGGTTTTTTCCAGGCGTCTAATGATAAATAGCGATGTACCGGAAGAAAAAACATTATTCCGCAGAGCAACATCAGCAAATAATAATGATTGTTATAGGAAGATTTTTGCATCAGGTAAACCGATGCCCACATTATGGTGTAACAAAAAATACTGAAACGATATTTAAAGCCTAGCATTACGAAAACACCAAACAGCCCCATTAATCCGTAGTAATACAACATTCCATTACCCGGGAGTGGCTGCAGAAATTCAAAACCAATAAAATTAAAGGTAAAGTCGGGCTCAATAAGGACTCTACGAATCCAACCGGTAAAAATTGCTCCAACAGCTTCCAGAGTAATAAGCAAGCCAAAAATAATTCTGAAAGCGATAAGCGCCGAATTATCTACCTGCTTAAAAAGCCATTTATTGAGCATAATTATCCCTAATATACTGTTTAGAAAACGCCTCGTCTTGCTTCATTGCGATCTTTAAAGCTTCTATAGAACTAAATTTTTTCTCTGCTCTAATCCTGGTAAGCATTTCTATTTTAAGTTCTTTGCCGTATAAATCTTTATCGAGATTAAAGAAATAGGTTTCAATAGTTTGTTCCTCGCCACCCACTGTTGGGTTGGTTCCTATATTCATCATCCCAAAATAATGTTTGCCATCAATATTGGAACTCACTACATAAACTCCATTTTTAGGAATCAATTTATAATCTTCCTTAATACTCACATTAGCGGTTGGATACTTGAACTCTTTTCCGAGTCCGCGTCCTTTCACCACCACCCCCTTTAAACTAAAAGGCGTTTGCAAATAGTTATTGGCTTTTTCTACCCTACCCTCTAAAAGCGCATTTCTTATTTTGGTAGAACTTACTGCTACCTCGTCAACTTCCTGTTTGGTTATTTCTTCTACATCAAAACCATAGTCTTCACCAAATTGTTTTAAGGTATTGATATCTGCTGTACGATTTCGGCCAAAACGATGATCGTAACCAATAATTACTTTTTTAGCTTGAAGCCGATTTACCAGAATATCCCTAACAAATTCCTGCGCGGTAAGTCTGGAAAACTGCTGTGTAAATGGGTGCACCACCAAATGATCTATCCCGGTTTCTTCCAGGATCTCGGTACGCTCTTCTATAGTATTTATAAGTTTTAGCCCGCTCTCTTTTTGCAAAACCATTCTTGGATGTGGAAAAAAAGTAAAGATTACCGATTCAAGATTTTCAATCCTGGCGGCATCTACAAGTCTTTTTATAATTTGTTGGTGACCAGCGTGAACGCCATCAAAAGTACCAATGGTAACCACCGTTTGTTTCTCACTTTTAAAAGCATTTGCTCCTTTATGTATCTTCAAGGTCAACTTATTTACCGTTAAATGAATTCATTGTATTAGAAATGCCGGCTGTGCCAAAAGATTTCACCAACTCAGCCGACTTCTGAAAGCGTTCCGGCAATTCCTTTTTCTCTTCCTCTCCCCATTCGCCCAGCACATAATCTACTTGTTGGCCTTTAGAAAACTCATCGCTAATACCGAATCTAAATCTATTATATTTAGTGGTATTTAGTGTATTTTGAATGTCTTTTAAACCATTATGGCCTCCATCACTGCCTTTGGTTTTTAACCGAATAGTTCCAAATGCTAAATTAAGATCATCTGTAATTACCAATAAATTCTGCAATTCTATTTTTTCTTTCTGAAGCCAATAATTAACAGCCTTCCCACTAAGATTCATATAAGTTGAAGGTTTCAACATTATAAAAGTTCTACCTTTAAACCTAAATTTAGCAATATCTCCTAACTTTTCTGTAGAAAAACTCACCTCTTCTTTTTCGGCTATATAATCTAAGATTTTGAACCCTATATTGTGACGGGTATTTGCATACTTAGGACCTGGATTTCCCAGCCCTACAATCAAAAATTTTTTCATGGGATCTTGTTCTTCTTCCTGGGGCTTTTTCTTATTGAGTATTTTTCCGAAGAAAGGCAGCATAGCTTTAGTTTTGGTAAAGATAAAATTATTAGAATATCTAACTAAATGTTTTTAACCGATAATCGAGATTTAAATGCTCCAGGGCCTAACTTAAATAAACTGTTATTCTCCATAAAAGAGTCGTGAGTTGGCTTCAAGATGGTTTACTAAAAATTAATTTAAAAACCTTCGGAAATAAAAAAAGCACCCCGAGTGGGATGCTTTAATGTTTTGTTGAAAAAAGAATAGATTAATTATCTTCTCCTTCTTTAACTGCAGCAACATCATCTGTTTCAGTAGATGGTACTTCGTCTGCTGGTACTTCATCTTCATCATCGTCCTCTAGGGCAACAATGTTACGTGAAGTTCTCACCTGACAAATTACTGTGTTATCTGGATGTTGAATTTCATAAGCTTCATCTTCTACAGCAGTAACATAAAGTTTTTGACCTATCTTAAGTTTAGATACATCTGCAGTAATATAATCTGGCAATTCCTGAGCCAAACCTCTTACTTTTAACCTACGTAGGTTATAACGTAATACTCCACCATTCTTCACACCTCTGGCAACACCTTCGGTATGGATTGGAATTTCCATAGTGATTGGTTTATCATCACTAATCTGGTAGAAATCTACGTGCAAAATAGCATCTGTAACCGGGTGGAACTGGATGTCCTGAAGAATAGCGTCAAACTTCTCGCCATCTCCAAACTTAATTTCCACGGTATGCACATCTGGGGTGTACACAAGGTTGTTAAACGAAATTTCTTCTGTTGCAAAATGCAACGGCTTGGCATCTCCCCCGTATAATACGCAAGGAACCTGTCCAGCATTACGTAGGGCCTTCGTGGCTTTCTTTCCTACGCTTTCTCTTTTAGATCCGTTGATCGTAATTGATTTCATTGTTGAAAAATTTTAGGCTGCAAAAGTAGCGCTTTTTTCGGTTCTATAAAACCCTGAATCAAAATTCTTTAAAAGAAGATTCCTATTCATAAGACTCCTTAAAAAACTCAATACAAGCGGTTTTACATGATAAATTTAGAACTTATAGATTTATTTTCGTGAACCCTGGTCATCACATCGGCAAAAAGATTAGCGCAACTAACTACTTTAATTTTTTTGCTTTCCTGTTTTAGAGGAATAGAATCTGTAACTATCAATTCCTGAAGTTTGGAGTTTTCAATTCGCTCGTAAGCCTCACCAGAAAGTACCGGATGTGTACATATAGCACGTACGCTTATAGCCCCACGCTCCATCATTACATCGGCAGCTTTAGTTAAAGTACCTGCTGTATCTACCATATCATCTACCAATACCACATTCTTTCCTTCTACATTACCAATAAGCTCCATATGCGAAATCACATTGGCTTTTGCACGTTGCTTGTAACAAATAACCACATCACTCTCTAAAGCTTTAGAATATGCATAAGCTCGTTTAGATCCGCCCATATCTGGAGATGCAATTGTTAAGTTATCCAATCCTAATTTTTTTAAATGCGGAAGAAATATTGTAGAAGCATATAAATGATCTACAGGTTTTTCAAAAAAGCCCTGAATTTGATCTGCGTGCAAATCCATAGTAATAATCCTGGTTGCACCAGCAGTTTCAAGAATACTCGCAATCATTTTAGCAGCGATTGGCACTCTCGGCTTATCTTTTCTATCCTGCCGCGCCCATCCAAAATAAGGAAGTACAGCAGTAATATGGCGAGCTGATGCTCTTTTAGCGGCATCAAGCATTAATAACATTTCCATTAAATGATCTGATCCCGGATGGGTAGATCCTATAATAAAAACACGAGAACCGCGAACCGATTCTTCAAAAGAAGGTTGAAATTCCCCATCACTGTAAGTGGAGGTAATCACGTTTCCTAATTTGGCTCCGTAAGCAGCCGCTATTTTAGTAGCTAAAGCTTTACTCTGTGTACAGGAAAAAATTTTTGCTTCGGTAGTTACTTCTGGCATTTTGTGTTGTGTTTGAGTGTTTTGTGGTACATAAGTTGTGTGGCCCCAAATTTATAAATTTATTTCTTTCTGAACAGGTTTTGACAGACGCTACTTCGTATTAAAAATTTAGTTTCTAGCAACATCCTTCAACACAAACTACTGGTAGCAAGCCCAAAAGGCCTTTATAGAAAATAATATTTTTAATTTTGAGACGAGCCTCCCAACATTAAATCTAGATTATGGATTAAGAAAAATTAAATCAAATTATTAATAAATTTATAGTTAAACCACCTAAAATCTCTTCTCACCCTCCAATATGGTATATTATTAGAAATGTCTTAAATTTAAAATAAAAATGATTCAACAACAACTCACAGTAATCTTAATACCGCTAATTATGAGCAGTTTACTTATTTTTAACTTCAATTCAACTAATGACTGGTCTGGCTGGGAAGTAGAAAACGATGTGGTAATGGGTGGGAATTCTTCCAGTAAACTAGAACGTAGTACTGAAGGTAATGCCGTTTTTAAAGGCTATGTTTCCCTGGAAAACAATGGCGGTTTTGCTTCATTGCAATATCACTTTGCTTCTAAAAACATCAGGAATTACAAAAAAGCACATATTCTATTAAAAGGCGACGGAAAGAATTATCAGTTTAGAATAAAAGCTAATTTAAAGGACAGGGCTTCCTATGTATATACTTTTAAAACTACGGGAGACTGGCAAACTGTGGAGATCCCGTTAAAAGAAATGGTTCCCACCTTTAGAGGCAGAAAGCTGGACCTCCCTAATTTTTCGGCTGATGAAATTCAGGAAGTACGATTTTTAATTGGAAACAACAGAGCAGAAAACTTCCGACTTGAAATTGACAAAATAGAGCTAAAGTAAATTACCTCACAACAAGTCTAACAGACATTAAATAGAAAAAAAATGGATTTCGAGGTATCCCGATTCTTCGGTACTGAATATTAAATCTCGATTATCGAGTAAATTATTACAAAAATCTGAGAAACCCTGTTTATTAATTATTCCCAATTAGCTGATAATAGCAGTAAAACAATGCTTAAAAGCTACACATTAGCTTATTGGAAAAAAAATAGAAAAAACCGTGCGTTAAATGGAAAATTTTATAATTTTGCCGTCCACTTGCTCGAGTGGCGGAACTGGTAGACGCGCTGGATTCAAAATCCAGTAACTTCGGTTGTGCGGGTTCGATTCCCGCCTCGAGTACTTAAGCTCCTAATAACCTACTGGTTTTTAGGAGTTTTTTTTTAAACTAAAACAATTTGACATACACATGTCAAACTTTTTAATAATCAGCTATACTGCTAAGCACGTAACAGTTTTTATTCAATTTTTCTTCCCACTCAAACTAAAACAGTAAGAAATTTAATCTATAAATTAGAAATTTATATATTTGAAATCCAATATTCTCAATGCCCTTACCTTTGAAATGTTGCATATTCTAATTTTTTTAGTTTAACAAAACCAATATGACGCAAGGTCAAAAGACTCTTTATTACGACATTTTGGATTCTCATGTATTAGCAGATGACATCCAAGCACTTTTAAGAAAATATAAGGAAGACAACCGTGATTTAATTCGACTAGGAGGTACTAAAGAGGAAAAAATAGAAAACCTTTTTGAAGCAATTGAAAATAATATTATTGAACTATCGGAAGTTCAAGGTTTATTAAAGGATGCTGAAGAATATGGAGATCAGTATATCTATTTTTATAAACCTGTAGATGGAGTTAATCCAGACCAATATCACGACGGAGATAAGATTGCGAATGCTATTCTTCCCCAAAATATTAGAAAAGATTTTCCTAAAATTATTCAAATGCCCTCAAAACGGGAATGGGTTGATTTTAGAGCTCCAAATAGAGGGGTGAAAAATTCTTGGATGTTTAAGCTTTATGATAGAAAAACACGAGAAGTAAAAGAAAATGAAGCTAGAGATGTATCAGGCAGAAGAGTCGTAACTTATGTAACAAAAGAAGACCGTTTGGTCTATATTGCGTTATGGGATGGTGAAGATGAATTATCATTAAAAATTAGTCGTACATCTTTTGATTCAACTAAAAGCTTAAGAAGCTCAAGAATAGAATTGGAACAAATGATGGCTAGAGGGATACACATCCGAAAAGATTTTAAATTTTTTGATTTAACAGATACTATCAATAAAATCTTAATTAATTCGGAGGATAACAAAAATAATTATATCTTGTTGAGTGCCAAACTAAAAGACACTCACAATGGCTACGCTACTATAAGTTCTCACGGTGAAGATGAAACAGATTTATTATCCGACGTTTCGAGAAAAGAAGCTATAAATGCTTATATTAATGGAAACGGTAAAGCAAGTAGTTTAGTTGTACAGTTTTTAGCTGAAGGCTCAAATGGTGAATTATCCAAAGACATAAAGGTAGTCCTTGGAAAACATACAATGAACGAGATAATTATATCGTCTAAGATCAGTCCTCAGGAATATAAATATGTTAGAAGGAAAATTGCAGAATTTAGCTAAGGAATACCCTGAGTATTCCAAGATTTTCGAAGCTATTCTTGATTGGTTTGAAAGACACCCAAACCAAAGGGCTATTACTATGGATTATTTCTATTCAGATAAATACTCCTTCTCAATTCCCGACATCAATATTACATTCATGATTCTAAAGGAACATTCAATCTTGAAGACCGTTTATCGGGTTATTGATGAGGATGGCAGCAAGATTAGTCACGATTTTTTGAATCTTAAAGATATTCCTACTCAAGTAGATACAATGTGGGGAAATAAAAAGGATATTGAAGATGTAGATGTTATTCCATTTTACGCTCTTGAAAAACAAAATGACTTTTGAGCACAGGTTCTAGGATTAATAACTATAGAGATATTGTAACTGATTTTCACCATATTATCAAACCACGGTGGAGTAATGATGGTGTTAATATAAAAACAGTAAATGAGCAATGGATAAAGGCTATTTCAGAGAAGTATAAGGATGATAAACTGACCCTCTATGCGCATGAATTATTATTATCCGAAGTCCATATATTTTACAATCACCCCTCACCAGAACCAATAGCTTATGATCAACTTGCCCTAGTAATGAAGGGGGGTGGCATAAAAGGCTTAGCATACGTAGGAGCATTAGAAGTATTACAGGATCATTATGAATTTGACTGGTTTTCAGGAACTTCTGCTGGAGCTATAGCAGCATTGCTATTAGGCTCAGGACATAATGTTAAAGAACTAAACGAAATTTTAGCTACTAAGAATTTTGCAGATTTTAAGGATGCAAATTTTTTTCAAATGCTTAGAAACCTGATTCTAGAAAAAGGTTTATATAAAGCAAATACATTTGTAGAGTGGATAGATGAACTTCTTTCCCAAAAATTAGAATCTAATGTTGCCGTTAGATTACAAGACCTGCCAAAAAGAACTACAGTATATGCTAGTAGAAAAGATAAAAAGGCACTAATATTTGATTCTCACGAGGCAGCATCAAGAGAGCAATCCGCTTCTTTTGCAGCTAGATGTAGTATGTCGATACCTTATATGTTTACGCCCCAGTCAAGCGAAGGAATGAGAGTTCTCGATGGAGGTGCTCAAAATAATTTTCCCGTTGATGAAATTTTGGAATCTAAAAAAGATAGCAATTTCATTGGGCTTTATTTAGGTGAGGAAATATATAAACCTAAGCGTAAAAGTTTATTACTCTTTGATTTAATCAGCATCTTTACTGAATCTACTGATCCTGAAATACTTAGGAAGTATAAAGACAAAATAGTTGTTATAGACCCATCACCTATTTCAACAATGCAGTTTAAACTCAGTTCTGAAGAGAAAGAATTTCTATTAGAAGCTGGAAGGTTAGGAGCAATTAAATTTTTAGATAAGCGAAGTGATTTTAATAAGGAAGATTATGATTATAATAAAAGAAAAAAGCTTTTAGAAGAAAAAAGAAAAATTATTACTAAACAAAAACGAGGTAAAAGAGTTTGGTTTAAAGCAAAAGTATACGCCGTAATAATATTAATTTTTTTGAGTCTATGTCTTCTTTTATCCTTGATCGGCAGTTTATTATTGAGTTTGATTTCATCAATATAAATCTTTTCCGCTAAATTAATAGAGCCCGAAACAGACTTTATTAACCTACCATTTTTAAAACTATATATAAACCTTGAATTTGGATAGGATTACTTTAAAATGGCCAGCAGATCTCATTAATAGTTTCAAGTATAATTGCTATACCGATAAAGAGAATTAAAATTCCTATTTGCAATAAAAGGTTTCTTTCTGTAAAGTGAAAGGTATCATCTGTGGATGGATGAGTCAATGAAAATACTAGAGGTATTAAAAGTGACGAAATTTGGATTAAAACAAGTACAACAGACATAATTCCGATTACAGAAGAATTAAGCACATAATTACCCCACAAGGTACCTTCCAGTCCTAATAGTTTATAGCTTATATGTGCAGCAAGAATTATGAAGAACACTAAGAGATACGCAAAAGCCATTTTCTCTTTTTTTGAAGCTGCGAAGTTTTCTCTTATTTCTTTTTTCTTTTCAGAAGGAACGTAGGTGAGATTTATATTAATTATATTTTTCCCATCCACAACAAACACATTTCCCGGTATTTTTTTTCTTAATCGCGATTTTTTATAGATCTTATTCTCAATTTCATCTTCTTCGATTGCTTTTTCTGTTTTCTCTTGATGTTCCGACTCTATAGTGAAAGAATAAGAAGATTCCGCTTGGTTGACTTTTGTGTCCTTGGGTATTTTTTTATAACGATAGGCATCTAACAAGTAGATTCTTTCCAATTTGGTAATATCATCGGCTTTTAAATCGTAGTCAGCTACATAACCAGTATATAATTCTCGATTACCTTCTGAGTTTGATATCATCACATCAGCATATGTAGTCGAAAATTTGTGATCAAGAAGTAATTCTTTGTCAGCAGAAGCTATATTTCTACCTTGCTCAAACTTCCTGAAGTGAAGTAATTCACCACTAAAGATATAAAACCACTGATTTTGAAATTTGAAGATTTTATATTTTTTATCCCAATTATACAACCTAATAAATCTTGCGGATAGGTGCCCAACTATTATTGCGAATAGAAAAATGTAAAGAGAGTAGTAAATAAATATATCAAGGCTGTTATTGAGGAATACTACCGTGTCATTTTTTATGTCTTTTTGACCGCTATATACAAAATCATTGAAAATATTATAGATATCTGTATTTTCTAATTGAAAAGCTATAAAGGCATCTGCAAGAAGGAAACCAACCGTTTGGATACAAACACCAGGAACTATACTATAAAAAACACTATGTAAAACAGGATCTTTGGAATCGAATTGTTTAGAGAATTCCCCATAGTAAAAGAATCTGCGGAAAAGTATGCCGGGAATTATAATGGCTATAAAAAAGGCTATGAATCCAAAAGTTAGATTCAATTTTTATCAGAGTATTTTATTAATATTCGTTTTACCCCAGTCACCGGTTATGTGATATTTATCAACCGCATGACGAAGCTGACGAGCTCCGTCTTGGCTGTCTAAAACCTCCCTTGCATCATTAGAAATGATATTAGTATCTGTTTTAGACAAAAGAATTTTTACAAGATAAAAGATCGAGGTAAGAACAGCTATAAAACCAATTATATCTGAAAGACTTTTCTCTTTTGAAGAGGCTTTAACTTTATCTTGAGTTTGATTGCTTGTCATAGAGATTGTAAACTTACATAATTAAAAGGTGTAGTTCCAATAATATCGCCAAAAATACATTTTTTTTTAATTATGTCGATATTTCACCCCATCCCATTAATAAAAGTATCTATAAAGAATTTGATCTTGTCAATAATCCTTTCTGAGGATTTCTTACGTTCTCTTAGTCAGGGCTTATCTTTCATAGTTTCTATTACCTCATCACTTAAAGGCTGCTTTTCAGTAAATGAAAAAGTCGATATTAGCTTGTTAAGTTTTTCTTGATTAAGATTCTCTTCATTACTTAATTCTTCTAATGCATTCTGTTTTTCCAGTGCCCAGAAACTTTCAAATTCTTCAGGTATATCATCCCTGTCAATTATCAATGGTAAGTTTGATCTTCTGACATTGATTAATTTTGATTTGGTAACGATAGGGCGTTGTCCAAATATAGAAAAATGATTAGAATCGAGTATGAGAAAGCAGGGTTTCCTAGAAAGGATAATTATTTTGTTTGATCATAATTATGAGGCTATTAGGACTTACAGATTAATTTAGGGTAAAAGTAAAACACTTTTAAAAAGGGATGGGGTAAGAAATAAAGAAAAACGGTTTGAAATTTTTAAACATTTCCTAAGTGAGGATAGGTGCTGATTCTGGCTCAACTAATTGTGAAATCTTTTTCTGCATTAATTTAGTTATTCTTTGTGGTAAATTTTCTGGAATTAATTTCAGCTTTTGATTCATTACTTTACGGTGGTAATTAAAATTGTCTCTCTTAAGAGATACCCAAAAATTGGGATTGCTATATCTGTTCCGATCCTTTGTTTCGTCAAAAATCTCAAAATCATAGAAAAGTGTTCTTTCCCACTCTTCTAAAAGAACATTTGTAAGATTTGTTAATCCAAAATCTATTATATCGTGTAAAGTAATATCTCCATTTTTGCCAATGATTTGATTAAGTTTTGCCCTCCGAAATTTAATTTCAAAGCGCATAATTGGTTCGGGTATCATGTAACCTTGTAATTGGTAATGCTTTTGTTTATCGTAAATTTTAATGATGTAATTATTATGCTGGGCTTGAATATAGTTCCCTTCATCTCCTACGTATACCCATTTAAACATTCTAGTTTTATGAAACAAGCAACATTGAAGGATTTTCTTAGTTGGATAAGGAGGTTTGAAATTCAACCCTAATTCTAGCTGTTTGATAAACATATCATGAGGTGAAATATTAAATTTAACCTTCAAATCACAAAGAACCTCCTGAAGGTTAGCTATACTGAAATCATTAAAATTATGTTTTCCCTGATTCCAATATTTATGAAAACTACCCTCCATTGTAATTCTTGAATATTCTGAATGGGTATTAAAAATTGTAAACTTCAAGCCATTATAATAAGCTATAGATTTTCCACTTAATTCTGCTGTACTATAATTAAGCCTTGTTTGAAATTCTAAAAAAGGATTTTCTAACAAGTCCTTTTTAAAACTTGTAGGAAGTTCGGATTTTTGAAAATCAAACAAGGTTAACAGGTTTAAATTAAGCTACAGAAATTAAACGCAATTCCTTTGGAGAATGAAAATTGTAAGCCCTTAAAACACAAATAGGGTCTTCAGGAAATATCTCCAAACTTATTATTAAAGATCGGTTCTGAGTATGTGCTGCACCATTGTAGATAAATTCGTTTTCGACATCTTTCGTCAGTCGGCAAATCGGCTCACCCCAACCTTCTTCTTCGGGCAAATGCAGCTTATACCACATATTATCATTTTTAGAACCCTGAACCAATTTTAGCTCAGCTGGTAGAATTAAGGAATCAGCTGGACTCATTAATTTAAAATAGATAACAGATTTTAAATCGGAATTTTTAGAATAGATGGAGTATTGGTAATAAATATTTTCGTGTTTTCTCATTTTTTTAAATTTTAATTAAACTTGCTTCTATTTCACTTCTTCTGAAATAAATTCTATTTCCAAGAGCATATTTTTTTAAATATCCAGATTTACACCAGTTATGTAAGGTTGAAATATTAATTTTGAATAGACTAGCAACTTCCTGCCTAGTAAGAAGCTCTTGAGTTTCCTTACATCTAAACTCTTCTCTAAAGTGATCTAACTCCTGTTTAATTTTTTCTAGTAGATCTTTTTTAAAATCTTCAGTAATAGCCTGAACAAATCCTAAGTTTTCCATTTGTAAAAATTTTAATTTTTAAAATTCTTAAAACCTACTGTAAATGAATCCATGGTATTCATCTACAATTTCGCAATAAGAATGGTTTCGTTTAAAACCTTTACAAATGTATGTGGTGGAAATAGCGTGATTGGTAATTTGTTCTCGTGTATTCTCGTTTAAAAAAACTTTGCCCTAATCCCGAATTTAGAGTGGGTGAGTTTAATTAGGTTGTTTTTGACTGCTTTTGGTTTAAGCTGGGAAGGTGAAGATGTTCTAATAGCTGAAAAAAGGAAAGGATAAAAATTCAGAGATTTTCTGAATCTTCAGAATATATTTTCTTGAAGTAACTAAGGGAGTACCCCGTCTCTATATTTCTGTGGGTTAACTCAAGAGCTTCTTTTTTTGATATGCACAATGTCTCAACTATTAAGTTCACAAGCTTAAAAACATCATTTATATCTTTGTTTTTTCTTAGACCAAATTTCGCAAGCGAATTAAAGTTTTTCGATTTTTTCAAGGTTCGAAGAAATTTAGTAGCTCTTCCTAATCCAATCTTTTTTTCAAAAAAATAAACTCTAAAAACCTCTTCGGCAAATCTTATATAATCCTGAGAGTTTACGTTATAAGTACTTATGAAGTTTTTCGTGTTTTTAATACTGTAAGCATTCGTATCGAAATCATAACTGATTTGCCGGATTATTTTGAATGCTTCCGAGGCAGTCTCAAATCTCAACTTGTTATGAACCCTTCTAGAATAGCTTGAAATTAAATTCTTTAATCTTTGTTCAGGACTTTTCATTTTGGACTGTTTTAAGCAGATGAAGAGCTTCTAATAACGCGAAGCTCAGAATCCTTCTCCTTGTTCAAATCTTGATAAAACTTCATAAAAAGATTTGCATTTTCATCCTTATCTTCTTTACGATTTATGTATTCTAGAAACATACTTTCTTTTGAGTGACCCGTAATATTTATAAGTATTGGAGTGGGTATTTTTTTGTAGTAGTTGGTAGCAAAGGATCTCCGAAAAGAATGCGAAGAGATTAATTCATTTTTAGGATAAAAATCTAATTTTTTTCTCATCGTTTTTTTATCCATTTTTTTTCCTTGAACAACCTCATCAATCTTTGCTTCTGCGCAAAGTTTCTTCAGATATTTATTCAACTTCTGTAAACTTATAGGATATGGGAAATTTCCTGCCTCAATAATATCTATAACATCAGGATCAAGGACACCGATGGTTACAAACCTTTTAGTTTTTTGTTGAATTATATCAATATAATAATTCCCTTTTTCGAATCTTACATCTTCCTCAGTCAACCTCAGCAAATCACTAGCACGTTGCCCAATTGCGCAACCGACAACCAACCACTTTCTCACGTTTTTAAGAGCCTCAGACTTAATCTCCGCATCCTTAATTTGCTTTATTTCTTGAAAGGAGAGTGTAATTATATGCCTATCCTCATTACGCTCTCTAAAGCTCTCTATTCTCCCCGAGTAACTATGTGTTTTAATATCCATGCTTTCAGCATCTCGGCATACAGTTTTCAAGTTATCAATTTGCTTACCAGCATGATTAATGGAATATTTTCTATCGTTAATTAACCAATTAGTAAATCCTTCAACAAAAACTTTATTAATATCCATGAAGTGGATCTGGGATTTTATAGTGGTCTGGTAATCTTGTATTATAGTTTTAAAAGTTTTGTAACCAGCTATTCTTTTATTCGACAATCCAATCTTATTACTACCCTTAATTTTTCGGGTATTAGCATTATCGATAATATATTGAACGTGATTTGCCACTACACTTCTATCAGTCTTCTTTACCCTACTAAAGCAATCGTTGATTTTTGCATCAAGCCATAATTTATCTATTATCTCACCATTTGCTAAAGAAACGTTTACTTGATCGTAAATATATACTTCCAATTTATTAAGATTAGAAAAGACTTTTTTGTTTTCTGCAGAGTTCTGTTTAGGTTTTTTTGTTTTTATACTCCAATCTTTTGGGTGAATGGAAAAGCCTGTTTTACTCTGGTACATCTGCCCACGACCTAAAGAAAGATACAAATAGATAGAAACGTTTTTATTCGCAGAACTTCTTAATCTAAAATTTACTGTAGCCATTTTATAAATTTGAATTGCTAATCTACAGGTAAATTTATTTTTGACAAACACTTGTCAAACATTATTTAGAATTAGTTAGATTAAAATATTTTTTATTAGACATCCCGAAACCTCAAATATAACAGGACATTATAATAATAATCCGCATTCTTAAGGATAAATAATTGATACTAAATATCTACAAAAAAGAAGGGTTCACCTCCCGCCTCGAGTACTGAAAAACTAAAAATCCTTATTGACACTTTGTTTATAAGGATTTTTTTATTTTGAGTAATAAGGTTCCATGAATTGTTTTAAATTTTTCAAGGATCAAGCCTAATTGTTGCGGACTAAGCAATAATTGTAGTCAAAATATTAATAAAGAAACCTCACAGGTTTTGAAAACCTGTGAGGTTTTGGCAGGCAAGCCTTTTTAAAATGGTTTCAACTTCAATTATGTTCTTTAATTATCAACATACTAGATCCTGAAATAAATTCAGGATGACGGTTTAAAGGTCGGACCTTTTTCAACTTTTCAGAAAAGCTCCTGATTATTCTTACAACCAACGCTAAGTATTACTCCAAAAAAGAATATGTATTTTATAATTTTCATCTTCAAAAAATTTAAATAAAGGCCCACCCGTAAAAATAGAGAACTGTAGGCAGGCCTTTCAACTAAACACAAAATCTTAAATAAACTATTTCACCTGTTCTGTAACTTTTGCTCGCCTAATGTGTTTTTCCAAACATATTTATGGCTATAACTTTTATGATATGCTCGCCTGCTTATAGTTAAGCAGGAATACGGGCAAGCCATAAATGTTCACTTTTTTAGGATTAGAAGATCTTCTACCGGGCATCAATACTTGGTTAAATCGCATTTGCAGACCATTTTTCATAACCAGCAATAGTTGCTAATTTTTTGGAGAAATCTCTTTGGTTTCCATTAGAGCTTTAGCTTTTCCAAAAGAACGTTTTTCAAGTAAGCTTACTGTTTTCTAAGTTTTAAGCTTTAGTTATGAAAGAATAAATTCGGGATTATTCGATAATCGAGATTTAATCCTCCGAGCCTTCCTTCGAAATCCATCTTTTTTCCATTTAATGCTTCGTGGGCTTGCCAGGAGATAATTTATCTCACTAATTTTTTTAGCATTTAAGAAGTTTCAAAAACAGGAATATTTATTCCTAAAACAAAAATCCCCGCACAAGGCAGGGATTTACTTATTTTCCAGTATCAGCTAATAAAACAGTATTAAAATTTTAATTTCTTAAAATCTTAAGCCGTTTTCTTCAGCGATCTTTATCACTATCACTTCTTAGGCACCCTATAAAACACCCCCAGGATAGCTTTCATTTTATCCTGTAAATTTTGGTTATGATACTCTGCTTTCAAAACTTTCATACATTCTGCACAGAGACAATTTTCATACAACTCACGTATGTATTCTCGCTCTTTATTATCTAATGCTACAGCAGAACATTGACAGAGTTGTATAGACCCAACTTTACATTCAAATGCTGTTTTACATCTTGGGCAGTATTTTTCTTCGTGTTTCATGGGCATTTATCAAGAATAGGTTTCTTTAATCTAACTTTCTACTACAGTAGTCCTTGCCTTTTTTGCGGCATTAACCATCGCCTTTAGTGCCGCTTCAGTTTCTTCCCACTTTCTGGTTTTTAAACCGCAATCTGGATTTACCCAAAGCTGTTCGGCAGGAATTACTTTTTGAGCCTTTTCAAGTAAGACCAGCATTTCTTCTGTAGAAGGAACTCTTGGTGAATGAATATCATAAACACCCGGCCCAATTTCATTGGGATACTCAAACTTAGAGAAAGCTTCCAATAATTCCATTTGTGAGCGGGAGCATTCAATAGTAATCACATCTGCATCCATAAACGCTATGCTCTCCATAATATCATTAAATTCAGAATAACACATATGGGTATGGATTTGGGTGGAATCTTTTACCCCACTAGATGCCAATTTAAAACAATCTACAGCCCAGGTTAAATAATTTCTCCAGTCCAATGCACGTAAAGGCAATCCTTCTCTTATGGCCGGTTCATCTATTTGAATTATTTGTATCCCGGCTTGTTCCAAGTCCCGTACTTCTTCACGAATTGCCAAAGCTATTTGTTTACAAGTGGTAGATCGTGGCTGATCATCTCTTACAAAAGACCATTGTAAAATTGTTACTGGCCCCGTAAGCATTCCCTTAACCCATTTATTGGTTAGCGATTGTGCATATTTAGACCAATAAACCGTCATTGCTTTTGGCCTGGAAATATCACCATATATAATAGGAGGCTTCACACATCGGCTACCATAACTTTGCACCCATGCCCTTTTAGTGAATAGAAAACCATCTAACTGCTCTCCAAAGTACTCTACCATATCGTTTCGTTCATATTCCCCGTGAACAAGAACGTCTAAACCTATGTCTTCCTGCCACTCAATGGTCTTTTCGGTTTCTTTCTTTAATAAACTATCGTATTCTTCTGCTGATAATTTTCCTTTTTTGTATTGTGCTCTCCAACTTCTCACCTCTTTGGTTTGTGGAAACGAACCAATGGTAGTGGTAGAAAATCGGGGTAAATCCAGTACTTTCTGCTGCTGAATTTTTCTTAAACTAAATGGATTATTACGCTGGGAGTCTTTTATTGAAATTTGATTTACTGCGCTTTTAACATTTTTGTCATGAATTAAGCTTGAAGTTTCCCTACTCTTAACAGCCTCCAGGTTCTCCTTAAATACATTTATGAGACGTTCTTCAGTGTTTCCAATGGCTAAAGCCTGAAGCGTTTTTAATTCTTTCACTTTTTGCCGGGCAAAAGCCATCCAGTTCTTAATTTCCGGGTCTATTTCAGCTTCCAAATCAAGGTCGTATGGGACGTGCAATAACGAACAGGAAGGAGCTATCAGCAATCTATCTGAACCTAATTTATCCTGTGCTTTTTGAATAAGATTAAGCGAATTTTCAAAATCGTTTTTCCAGATATTACGACCATCTACTATCCCGAGAGATAAATTTAAGCCACCCGGAATATCATCAAGCACATCTTCTAGTTGGGATGAGCATCGCACCAAATCAATATGTAGTATATCTACGGGAAGCTTAAGGCTCAAGCCCAGATTATCTTTAAGGCCTTCAAAATAGGTGGCAATAATAAATTTAAGCTCAGGGAATTTTTTTCTAATTTCGGCATATACAAAAGTGAACGCTTCCTTAGTTTTTTCATTTAAATCTAAAGCTAAAAAAGGCTCATCAAATTGAATCCATTCTGCGCCTTTATTCTGTAGATCAGATAAAAGATCCAGGTAAATAGGTAATAGTTTCTCTACCAGGTCTATTTTATCAAAACCCTGCTCTTTTTCTTTTCCTAATAAAAGATAAGTAACCAATCCAATAATCACAGGTTTAGGATTAATTCCTGCTTCTTTTGCTTCCACAAATTCACCAAGAATTTTATTGGAGTTAAGCTTAAAATTTTGGTTTTTGGAAAATTCAGGGACTATATAGTGGTAATTAGTATCAAACCACTTGGTCATTTCCATAGCGGTAATATCTAACCCCTCTTTTTGATAACCCCTGGCCATGGCAAAGTACAAATCCAGATTGCTTAAACCCCTTTCACCTTCAATTTCCTTATAGCGTTCTGGAATGGCTCCCAAGGTTAGGGTCATATCCAATACCTGATCGTAATAAGAAAAATCATTGCAAGGAACCAGGTCAATTCCTTCCTCTTTTTGAAGGTTCCAGTTTTCCCAGCGGCTTTTCTTTCCAGCTTGAAGGAGGTCTTGAAGTTCATTTTTGCCCGACCAATATTGCTCGCAGGCTTTTTTGAGTTCTCTGTTGCTACCAATTCGCGGATAGCCAAGAATGTGCGTTTGCATTTCTAACTTTTAATAATTAAACATTTAGTTTTAAAAGTCTTTAAAAATGCTTCGTAATGCCTGGCGATAAGAAAAAAGGAGAAAGAAGATACACCCAAAAAAACATACTTCTCCTGTAAAATAAAAAGTATTATAATGGATACATCTCTAAGACCTAAGCTTCAGACCGCGAAAGCATTGTCCAATCAGAATAGGCAGGTCTCCTGACTTGTAACGGCTGCTGTCATCCTTCCCGCATTATGCAGTGGATTTTCCAGGACAGCGCCTTTAAATTGTTACTTACAGTTGCGCGACAGTTCGTGATTTTCACACGATTCCCTATTAATCTACCTTAAGTAAAACCTTTTCTGTTTGATGAAGTATGATAAAGAACTTATTAAGGATAAAACTATGGATTATTTATTTATTTTCCCGGTATTCATTCAGTTTAAATAAAACTGCTATCGTTTTAGGCTTGGAAGAAATTGATTATCAGGATTAACCTATGAACAATAAAAAATGGGCCTTATAATGGTTACCGTATTTCTTTTGGGGCAATCAGCTAATAACACTTAAAATTGAATTCCTGGAAAATAATAAATACGATAAAAAATTATCTAAAATCTTAGAAAAACATCAATTCAGCATAGATAAATTAGTTGAGAGAGATTATTTATTCCCAAACATCCAACCTTATAAAGCCACAAAAACCACCTGCCCAGATGCTTTAGCAATAATCATTAGCAGTATAATTACCTGGCGAAGTAATGTTAAATTTTATTAATCTTTTTATACAGTCCCATAATAGGTATAATTATGAAATAACTCTAAAAATTTATATTTTTAGACGAGAGATTCAGCTAAAATTAACTTAAACCCCTGATATTGTGCAAACTATTTTCAATAATAAAAAAACATGAAATCATGCTTCAAAACTTTAATTAAAAATGATCATTATCATATTTTTGCAGGAATGAAATTTTTAAATTGTGCCTGGTTTTGTAGAGTTTATAATAAATTAATAAGAAATAATCAATTTATTCCTGACCCCCAAACGTAATGAAATCATTCTTTAAAATTCTACCTGAACGTGGCTCCAATTGGCGTCAGATCGCATTGTTTTTTATTGCGGTTATTATTGGTTTGGGACTCTTTATGATGAAAGAGGCCAGAGTTACTTCATATCTTTCTGACGATCCCCAGGCTTGCGTAAACTGCCACGTAATGACTCCGGTTTACAACAGCTGGATGAACAGTTCTCACAGAGAATGGGCTAACTGTAATGATTGTCATGTTCCTCATGATAATTTTGTAAATAAATATTACTTCAAAGCTAAAGATGGCTTATATCACGCCTCGGTATTTACTGCCAGGGCTGAGCCAGATGTGATCAAAATGAAAGAAGCTTCACAAGAAGTAGTTCAACAAAACTGTATTCGTTGCCATGTGCAACAGGTTACCCAGGTTAAATATGATGGTTGGATTGAAGATCATAAGGAGAAACGCACTGGTAGGCAGTGCTGGAGTTGTCACAAACAGGTTCCTCACGGAAAAATCTACGGCTTAAATAGCATTAAATATAATTTAGCACCAATACCAACCGATCAGGAAGAGATGGTTATTCCAGATTGGTTAGCAGAACAAACCACCAAAAAACCACAATAATGAAAAATAAAGTACTTTTTATTGTTACAATTATAGTTGTGTTCCTTTTGGGGCTATTAGCCTCAAGTATTATCAACAGAAAATCTGAGGCAAAATACCAGTTTGTGCCTAAGGTTGAAATTAGTGAGAATGAACCTAGAAATGAAGTGTGGGGTGAGAATTACCCAAAAGAATATCAGTCTTACCTTCAAACAAAAGACACCACATTTAAATCTTTTCAGGGAGGTTCGTCTATGATTGATGTTTTGGAAGAAGATCCCAGTTTGGTAATTCTTTTCGCCGGTTACGGTTTCTCTAAAGATTACAACCAGGGAAGGGGCCATGCCTATGCCATAGAAGATATTCATAACACCTTAAGAACAGGTGGCCCAGAAGGAGAAGGAGACGGGCCTATGCCATCTACTTGCTGGACATGTAAAAGCCCAGATGTTCCCAGATTAATGAATGAAATTGGGGTAACAGAATTTTATAGTGGAAAATGGGCCGATAAGGGTGACCAGGTGGTAAACCCAATTGGATGCGCAGACTGCCATGACCCAAAAACTATGAAACTTCGTATTACAAGACCTGCCTTAGTGGAAGCTTTTGACGCCATGGGGAAAGATATCAATGATGCTACCCATAACGAGATGCGTTCTCTGGTTTGTGCGCAATGCCATGTGGAGTACTATTTTAATAAGGAACTCCCAGGTAAAGAAGGAGTACCATACCTTGTACTTCCGTGGGAAGAGGGTATGACTGTGGAAGACATGGAAAGATATTATGATAATATCGAATTTTCTGACTGGACTCACCAGTTAAGTAAAGCACCTATGTTAAAAGCACAACACCCAGGATACGAGACGTTTCAATCAGGTGTGCATGCAGACAGAGGCGTGTCTTGCGCAGATTGCCATATGCCTTATAAAAGTGAAGGTGGACAAAAGTTTACCGATCATCATATTCAGTCACCGCTCAACAATACTTCCAATGCCTGTCAGGTTTGTCATAGGGAGGAGTCACAGAAGCTTATCGCAAACGTATATGAAAGACAGGAGAAAGCTTCCGAGAACAGGCTGAAACTTGAAGATTTATTGGTAAGAGCACATTTGGAAGCTAAAAAATGCTGGGATTTGGGCGCCACAGAAGAACAAATGAAAGATATACTTACAGATATTCGCCACGCACAATGGCGATGGGATTTTTCGGCTGCAGCACATGGAGCCTCATTCCACGCTCCGGTAGAAATTGCAAGAGTTATAGGCGGAGGACTGGTAAAAGCTCAGGACGCCAGACTTAAATTAAGTCGTTTGCTGGCCGATCTTGGTCATAATAAGCCAATAGAAATGCCTGATATCAACACGAAAGAAAAAGCTCAAAAATATATTGGGCTGGATATAGAGAAGCTTGAGGCTGAAAAAGAGCGCTTCAAAGAAAACCTTCTTCCTAAATGGATGGAAAGAGCTGAAGAGCGTGAAGCAAAAATGGATACAAAGAAAGTAGTTACTTCATCAGAGGAGTAAAAATTAAGATTGGTTTATATGGAGGCACCTTACAAAAAAAGGTGTCTCTATTTTTTATAGAGAAAAAAGAAATTCAATGAAGAGACTATATAAAATCTTTGCATCACCGGTACTAGCTATTATTTTATTGTTTGCATATGCCGTGGCGATGGCAGTGGCTACTTTTGTGGAAAATGATTTTGGTACGGCAACAGCCTGGCAATTAATCTATGATTCCTTATGGTTTGAGCTTATCATGCTAGGGCTGGGGCTCAGCTTTTTGGCCAATACATTTAAATATAACCTCTGGAGAAAGGAAAAATTGGCCATCCTGTTATTTCACCTTGCCTTTATCGTTATCCTAATTGGCGCAGGAATTACCAGGTACACTTCTTACGGAGGAATTATGCGTATTCGTGAAGGCGCAACCTCAAACACCATAATTTCAGATACCAATTTTCTAAAATTCACCCTAAGTGATAAAAATGGTTCAAAAACTCTTGAAAAAAGAATAAGTTTTTCGCCAATTGGTGATAATGATTTCTCCATAGAAACCGAATTCAACGCTAAGCCTGTAAGCGTTAGTTACAACGAATTTGTAGCCGACGCTGTGCCGGAAATCGTTGATGATGTTGAAGGAGGAAAACCTATGTTGCAAATGGTAGTTTCGGCAGGTAGCCGGCGCCAGACCGTTTTTCTTGAAAAAGGAGAAATAGAAAATATTGGTGAGCATAATCATTTAGTAGGCTTTGAGGCTGAAGGGGAAGGAGTAATTAATATTATTGAAGAGAATGGTAGCTTTAAGATTAAATCTCCCAGAAATCTTGGAACTTTTGTAATGACTACCGAAACTGCAAGTACCCTGGTAAAAGATAGTTTGCACCCTATGCCTTTACGTACGTTATACCGAGATGGAGACGCATCATTTGTGCCTATGTCCTACCATCCCAAAGCCGCTATAAAACTGGTGAGCGAATCAGAAAAACCAAAAGATAATGATGAGATAAAAGATGATGCTCTAATTGTAAATGTAAAAGTTGGTGAGCAAGAGGAAAAAGTAAGTTTACTCTACAGAGAGGGTTTTCTCCCCTCCCAGCATGAAGTAGAACTAGGAGGAACTAAAGTAATCCTGTCTTACGGATCGAAAGCCCTGACTACGCCGTTTGCTATTCAACTGGAAGATTTTCAACTGGAACGTTATCCGGGTTCTACAAGTCCTTCGGCTTATGCGAGTGAAGTAAAAGTACTGGATGAAGGGAAAGAGATACCTCATCGTATCTATATGAACAATGTACTGGATTATGAAGGCTATCGTTTCTTTCAAGCCAGTTATGATACAGATGAAAAAGGAACGGTGCTGGCGGTAAACCATGATGCCCCGGGAACTTATGTTACCTACGCAGGATATTTCCTTATGATGATTGGGATGTTCTTCACCCTCTTCGGGAAGGCTTCCAGATTTACCCAGATAAATAAGAAATTAAAAAAAATGAAAACTCTAAGTATCCTTATCCTGGTAATGCTGTTAAGCACTTTTAACGGCACACAAGCCCAGGAATCTGATCCTGAGATCACGCTAGATATTATTGAACAACAAGCGATAGACGAACAGCATGCAGAAATGTTTGGAAGGCTACTGGTTCAGGATCTTGATGGCCGTATAAAACCTGTAAATACCCTGGCTTCAGAATTTCTTAGGAAACTCACTCTTAAGCCATATTTCAAATTCAGCAAAGAAGGAGAATCAATAAACTTAAGTGCTAATCAGGCATTTTTGGCCATGCATACTTCTCCAAATGTCTGGCAATATATCCCCCTTATTAAAATAGATAAGGATAAGGCGGGAGGAGCATTTTCGGCCCTTGAATTTAGCGAAAACGGGATGGTTTCTTTTGCCCAGCTTCTTGATGACAAGGGTAATTATTTACTGGTAAAAGCCATAGAAGATGCTAATCAAAAAAAACCTGCAGAGCGTAACGAATTAGACAAGGAAGTGATTAAGGTTGATGAGCGTTTTAATATTCTGTATAACGTTTTTGCCGGTCATTATTTGAAGATTTTTCCTAACAGTAACGATGAGACCAACAAATGGTTTAGCCCCACACATGATTTCAATGACTTTCCCGAGGAAGATGCTCGTTTCGCAGAAGGCATAATTCCTGGATATTTTAATGATATTAAGAATAAGGATTGGGCGGCCGCCAGTGAAAAGTTAGTATATATAAATAAGTTCCAGGAGGTTCTTGGAGCTGAAATAATCCCCAGCCCTAAGAGGGTGGAAGCAGAAATATGGTACAATGAACTGAACCTCAATTTCTGGTTGTTCCAGATTTACTTTACTGTTGGAGCTATTCTTTTATTATTGGCCATTGTAAAAATATTTTTCAAAAACAAGGCAATAGAAATTGCCTGGCAGGCATTGATCCTGGTAACCCTGATAAGCTTTATAGCTTTTACCGGGAATATTATTTTACGCTGGTACGTAGCGCAACATGCACCCTGGAGTAATGGTTATGAAATGTTGGTGTTTGTAGCCTGGACACTTCTTTTATGTGGATTACTTACTTTTAGAAAATCTGATTTTGCCCTCCCACTGGCTACCTTGTTTACGGGAACTCTTTTATTTGTGAGTTATCTGGACTGGCTGAATCCTGAGATCACCAATTTAATGCCTGTACTCAAATCATCATTCTGGTTAAAGGTTCATGTAGCCACTATTGTAAGTAGCTATGCTCCTTTGGCGCTTTCGGCAATTTTAGGCGTAATGGCTTTACTGCTAATAATTTTCAGAACTCCGGGCTCACAGAAAAAAATCAATGTAAAGATCAGAGAGATCACTTATATTAATGAGATATCCATGACTATAGGCCTATTTGTACTGGCTGTAGGAACCTTTCTTGGAGGAGTCTGGGCCAACGAATCCTGGGGCCGTTACTGGGCATGGGATCCAAAGGAAACCTGGGCTCTAATAAGCATCATTGTATATACGGTGGTACTGCATCTTAGGTTTATTCCTGCTTTGAGGGGTAGATTTGTGCTAAATGCGGTGAGTGTTTTTGCCTTTGGCTCAATAATTATGACTTCTTTCGGAGTTAACTACTATTTATCTGGATTGCATAGTTATGCCGGTGGTGATCCACTACCCATACCTTCGTTCATTTATGTCATTTTAGTTGCTCTAATCTGTATAGCGATCCTGGCTTTTTTCAGGGATAGGAGTTATAGAAAATCAAAGGTTTCAGTATAAAGTAAATTACCTTGTAGTAAGCCCAAGAGACATCAAATGGAAAAATTTTGGATTTTGAAGCAAGCCCAGGAGCATTAAATCTAGATTATCGAATAAATATGAATAGAAGATCCTGAAATTGACTAAATGATGCCAGATTTCTTTGATGCTAATTTTTATGTTAACAAAAACATTCAATCCAATAATAGAAAAAAGCTTTATCGATTTCATTCCAGCTGATTAAGGTCATATTTATCTACTAAATATGTGTTAATATTTGTTAATCGAAAAATTAATATAATCGCTCATGACTAATCTATCTACCTTTAAGCTATTACTAGTATTCCTGTTTTTTGTGAATGGGATTATCGCACAGACTTTTGAAGCAGATGCAGACGTAAGAGCTCGTTTTGAATACAGACACGGCTTTAACGATTTATTTTCAGATAATGCAGACCCTGCCGCATTCGTGCAACAGCGAACCCGATTGAATTTAGGGTATACCGCAGAAAAATTGAAATTGTTTATTGCAGTGCAAGACGTTAGTACCTGGGGTGATACCAGACAGATTTTACCTGTAGATGGAAATGATTCTTTTTCCTTGTTTCAGGCTTATGCCTTATTAAATTTTAATGAAAACTGGTCTACCAAAGTTGGAAGGCAATCCATAGCTTATGACAACGAGCGTATATTTGGCGGATTAGACTGGGCTATGCAGGGACGTTTTCATGATGCCGCGATACTGAAGTATCAAAAAGACGGTTTTAATTTGGATTTAGGAGCTGCTTTTAGTCAGGAAAAACCTAAAAACGAAGGAAATACTTACAGAATATCGGGATTTTTCACTTATAAGACTATGCAATATGCTTACTTAAATAAGTTCTGGGACAATAGTTCAGTAAGCTTTTTATTTCTAAACAACGGTTTTCAGGGTTTTAGCGGTCCTGAAAACATTACACCAGATGGCGTTTATCACCGCCAAACCATGGGTAGTTATTTTAAGTTTCCCATACAAAACGTGAATATGGCAGGTACCGCCTATTATCAATTTGGAAAAGCCAATAATACCACCGATCTTTCAGCATACCAGCTATCCCTGGAAGTCACGTATAAACCCGGCAGCACTCTTTTTGGGTTAGGGATGGAAATGTTAAGTGGAACCAATCAGGAAGGGGAATCCAAAAACAGATCTTTCTTCCCTTTATACGGCACCAACCATAAGTTCAACGGGTTTATGGACTATTTTTATGTAGGTAATCACGCTAATAACGCTGGTCTAAATGATATCTACGCAAAAGCGATTCTTAATACCGGTGAGAAATCAAACCTCTTACTTAAGGTTCATTATTTTATGGCTAATGCAGAACTGCAAAATAATGCAGACAACTATCTAGGCACAGAAATAGATCTTGTTTATTCCAATAATTTAATGAAATATGTAAAGATGAATATTGGGTACTCACATATGCTCGCATCAGATAGTATGAGTTTGGTAAAAGGAGGAAAACCTAGTGACAACACCAACAACTGGGCCTGGGTTCAACTAAATGTAAATCCTAAATTATTTTCTTTGGACTTTAAGAAATAAATGCCTTAATAAAGTTAAGTTGTCCCGACGCTTCGGGACAACTTCTAGATATTATCTCAAAAAAGAGGATTAGCTGCCACTGGTTTTTATTTTAAACTGCCTGGCGTTCCAGCGCTAAATAATGTGTTGTATTTTCATTGATTAATGGAATCACGCTAATTTCACAATTATATGTTGTCCTGTCTTTTCTATAATTAACTAAAACTTCTGTAAAAGGCTCATCCCTGGATAGTTTATGCCTTATCCGCTCTAAAGCAGCTTGATCGGTTTCTTCTCCCTGTAAAAAATGCGGGGTTTTATTAACAGCAAAACTACTGCTATATCCAGTCATCTCGCTAAAGCCTTCACTAACCCATTCAATTTTAGCTTCTTTATTCGTTAGAACTAAAGCATCAAAGGCCTTATCTTTAAATACGGCATCAAGATCGTTCTGCCACTCAAATTTTTTCGCTAATTCTTTAAAGATACCAATAGTATGCTGTTGCCTTATCACAGCTAACTGCTTCGCATAGTAATCGTTATAAATATCCCAACTTCTAAGGGGCATAAGCTTGATTTCAGAAATCCTTATATCATTTTCAATCTCTCTATATTCTTCCATACTTAAAGAGGAAAGGTAGATATCCAAAGACTGCATATTCATTAAATTCTTCTTCATAATTTTTTATTTTATCAAAAAAACGACTCCAATTCCAGATCGCTTGATTTTATTAAAAAACAAAATGGACACCTGCAAATGGGGCATTTCAAAATTCACTTAACAAACAAAACTAACCAAAATCACGTTCAACATCGTTTAAACCTACGTTAATGTTTGATTTTCAAATGAAAAAGCTAGACAATTTGTAAAATAAAACCGGCTTGCTTTTATGATTTAAAAAGATAAAAATAGTGCTTGTAATTAAGAGCAAACATCCTCAATTTAAAATCAAAACTCCTATTTAAATGTTTAAAAAAAGATCCTATTAACAGCACAAAATCAAGGCTTATAAAGCTTTTGCGAATTTCTGAATAAGTTGTACTTTCGGGTTTTTCTAAAAATTTAAATATGTCTCAATTCTGGCTGTATTTTAGATTGGGTTTGGAACACGTTCTGGACTGGCAGGCTTACGATCACATTCTGTTTCTAATTGTTCTGGTTACAGCCTATACTTTTAGCAGCTGGAAACGAATTCTTTGGTTAGTAACTTTATTCACCCTTGGTCACACCCTGGCATTATTTCTTTCTGTATATGGTATTGTTAAAGTAGCTTCGGACTGGGTGGAACTGCTAATCCCTGTTACTATAGTACTTACCGCTTTATATAATATAGTTACCGCCAGCAAAAAAGAGCGGAACAAAAATCATAATCCTTTATATTTTACCACTATCTTTTTTGGCTTAATACATGGTCTTGGATTTTCTACTTATTTTAAAATGGTAGCTGCAAATACCGAAAGTAAATTTTTACCGCTTCTGGAATTTGCCCTTGGAATAGAAACGGCCCAGGTTATAGTAGTGATTGCTGTAATTATTCTTGGTTTCATTGCGCAAAACATCTTTTCGGTTTCTAAAAGAGACTGGATATTAATAAGTTCAGCAATAGTAATCGGAATTATTTTGCCTATTCTTCAAGAGAATTTTCAGGCTATTTTTTAAATTAGAGCGCTAATATTAAAACGAAATCGCGCCTTAAAAAGCCGGAAAAAATTAATAATGAACAAGCAAAAACAATTAAAGTACGATAAAGCTTATTTGAGAATTGCTCGGGAATGGAGCAAATTATCACAATGCAAGAGAAAGCAGGTTGGCGCAGTTATTGTGAAAGATAGAATGATAATTTCTGATGGTTTTAACGGGACCCCTACCGGTTTTGAAAATTATTGCGAAGATGACGAAGGTTACACTAAATGGTATGTACTCCACGCTGAAGCCAATGCAATTTTAAAGGTTGCAAACTCTACCCAATCTTGCAATGGCGCCACATTATATATCACCATGTCTCCCTGTAAGGAATGCAGTAAATTAATTCACCAGGCAGGAATCACGAGGTTGGTTTATTATGTAGATTATAAAGATAATTCAGGACTTGAATTTTTAGAAAAAGCCGGCGTAAGCCTTAAACAAATAAATGATTTAGAAGATTGAATACCAGGCAAAAAATATTGATTCCCATTCTCCTTGCTACAGCCTGCGCCGCCGGCGTTATGCTGGGCGGAAAATTGGATTTCTCTTCTCCTGATACACTATTCTCTTCTAACCCAAAAAAACAAAAACTCAACCGACTTATAGACTACATAGATTATGAGTATGTAGATGATGTGAATACCGATAGTATAGTAGATCTCACAGTAAATAGAATTCTTGAAAATCTCGATCCGCATTCAGTATATATTCCCAAAGAAGAATATGCAGGTGTGATAGAAAACATGCAGGGTGATTTTGTGGGGATTGGGGTAAGCTTTTATAATGTAAACGATACTGTTGTGGTAATTCAGGCACTGGAGGGCGGCCCGAGTGAAGAAATAGGAATTCGTGGCGGCGACAGAATTCTTTATGCTGATGGCACTCCGCTTTTCAACAATAATATAAGCAACGATTCTTTAACCAAACACCTTAAAGGGGAGGAAGACTCCCGGGTAACGCTTAAAATTAAAAGAAAAGGAATTAGAGACTTACTAACCTTTAAAGTAAAACGGGGGCGGGTTCCTTTAAAAAGCGTAGACGCGGCTTATATGCTATCTCCTAAATTAGGTTATATTAAAGTGAATAGATTTTCTGAAACTACTTATAAAGAATTTCAAAACGCATTAAAAGACCTAAAAGAGAAAGGAGCCAACAAAATTGCTTTAGATCTTAGGGACAATCCCGGCGGCTACCTTTCTGAAGCCATTAAGATTGTAGATGAATTCCTGGAGGATGAAAAACTAATTCTTTACACGAAAAATAAAAGTGGCGCAGTAGAAGAAACCTTTTCCAAACAAAAAGGTCTTTTAGAAAATGGAGATTTATATATACTAATTAACGAGAACTCGGCTTCTGCCAGTGAGGTTATTGCAGGCGCATTACAAGACAACGACCGTGGCACTATTATAGGCCGCAGGTCTTACGGTAAAGGCCTTGTGCAACGCGAAATGGAATTAGGTGACGGCAGTGCAGTAAGATTAACTATTGCCCGCTATTACACGCCAACAGGTCGCTCTATCCAAAAGCCCTACGATAACGGTAACGAGAGCTATTTTAAAGATTATATGCGTCGCTATAAGAATGGCGAACTTAACAGTGCCGATAGTATAAATGTAGATGATTCTCTTAGGTATGAAACCCCTAAAGGAAAAGTAGTTTACGGTGGTGGCGGAATTATTCCAGACATCTTTATTCCACTTGATAGTGATAATGAAAGAAACAATATTAAACTTCTATTACATGGCGGTTATATGAGTCGGTTTATCTTCAACGTACTGGAAAAAAACCGAAGTTTTTACAACAATGTTCAACGAGAAAATTTTGAAAAGGAAGTGGTTATTTCAGATGAAATGGTACAGGATTTTGTTCATTTCGTGAAAGGTGCAAATATCAAACTTAATGTAAATAATCAAAAAAGCTTATTAAAACAATACTTAAAAGCAGTAATTGCCCAGCAGTTATATGGCACTACGGCTTTTGAGAAATTAATAAATAAAAACGACCCAGCCATTAATAAAGTGCTTGAATTATCCAAAAAAAATCAATAGCTTGCAATCGTGAACGCGATAAATGAAAATATTGTAATTTTCTTTACTGTTTCTCCGCTATTTTTCTTCATTGTAGCGGTGAGTTTTAGATTATTGGATAATAGCGCACTGCTTTTTTTACAAAAAGAAATTCTTGTTACCTCCTCCAACGTCTCAGTAGATTGCATAAAAAGTCAAATAAAAGCCACAGAAGATAGAGAGTTTAAAAATAAATTAAAACTAGCCCTTCTTTACAGAAGAATGCACCGCACCTGTCTAATTTTAATGCTTTTTTCTATACCCTTAATGTTCACAGGCTACTATATGCTATAGTATTTTATCGTGTACCTTGGTTTGCTCCCCAGTCCATAAACTTAGAATGTCTGTTGCCACACTTGCGCCGCTTCCGCAGGCAATAGCAAATTGACTTCGCCATCCGGCAAGGCTACCGGCAACATACATGCCTGGTTTCACCAAATGATCTTCGTTTTTCAGCTGAATACGTTCTTTAGAAGCTTTCGCTTTTTGATGCGGAATCACTTCATTTTCTAATCCTTCTATTCTGAAAGGACTATTATAGCCGGTGGCTATTACTACAATTTCAGTTTCGTAGCTATTTTTATTGGTAACTACACTGAAACCATCATTTAAGAAAACAATTTCTTTAACTTTTTCACCGTCAATTTGTTCAATTCCAGGATATTGTTCTTTTAAATGCACCTCCCCTTCTTCCAGGATTTGTTTTCCCGAAGTCCCTGGAACCACGCCTAATACGTTATTAAGCATCGCCGAGTTTAAATGAGAGGCTTTTTGATGCATAATTATCCCTGCCTTCTTATTCGGAACTACATTTTTATGTACGGCAGAACCCAAAATAAGTGCGCAAGATAAACCGGCAGCTCCCCCACCAATAATAAGAACGTTGAATTTCATTTTAAGAATTATGCTTTTCGGCAATACTTCTTGAGGTCAATAAAATCCCCATGAGAATAACAAGACAAAGGCTTCCTACTATTACCAGCACAGCTGTCCCGCTATCACCTTTTAAAAGATTATCAAAATCCAATGCGGTTGTACTGTAGCCAATACTAACTACAGCCAAAAAAATTACGGTATAAATAAATAACTTCATGTAAATAAACTCTGAATGTTAGTGGCAAATAATTTTACTGCAATGGCAAGTAAAATTACACCAAATACTTTTCTAATTACGCTAATTCCCTGGCTTCCTAAAACCTTCTCTATCCTATTAGAGGACTTTAAGACCATATATACAAAGATAATATTGATTAGGATAGCGACAATAATATTTACCGTTTCATATTCTGCCTGCAGCGATACTAAAGTAGTAAGCGTACCGGCACCCGCAATTAATGGGAATGCAAGGGGAACAATAGAAGCTGTTTCGGGTTCATCATCCTTATAAAGGGTAATTCCCAAAATCATCTCCAGGGCCAGAAAAAACAAGATAAATGCACCGGCCACAGCAAAAGAATTTACGTCAATTCCAATAAGATTTAAAATCTCTTTTCCTACAAATAGGAAAACAATCATAATTATACCGGCTACCACCGAAGCTTTTTCACTTTGAATATGCCCAACCTTTTTACGCAGGTCTATAATAATTGGAATATTCCCAATGATATCAATCACCGCGAAAAGAATCATTCCTGCCGTAAAAATCTGTTTCACGTTAAGTAATTCCCACATAACTTCCTTTATTAAAAAATTTTGCGCAAAAGTAATTTTTAAAAACAGAGTATCAAGGAATTAGCAAGTGAAATTTTTATTAAAATTGAGTCATTTTTTTTTCAGTAAAAATACTGATAGAACTATATTTGCCAAATGTTTCAAATAGGAAAAACCATAGTTTCAGAAGAGATCTTAACCAAAGATTTTGTGTGTAACCTTTCTGCCTGCAAAGGTGCGTGTTGTGTAGACGGTGATGCCGGTGCTCCAGTAACACCACAGGAGCGGGAAATTCTCGATGAGATATATCCCAAAGTAAAACCTTTTTTACGCCAAAAAGGAATAGATGCCATAGAAAAACAAGGTACCTATATCACTACAGATCTTGATGAGATTGAAACACCATTAATAGATGGTGCAGATTGTGCTTACGTAACTTTTGATGATAAAGGCACCGCACTTTGTGCCATTGAGGAAGCTTACAACCAGGGAGAAATAGATTTTAAAAAGCCTATTTCCTGTCATTTATATCCAATAAGAATCCAGGAATACTCAGAGTTTTCTGCAGTAAATTACCACAAATGGCAAATTTGTGACGATGCCTGTAGCCTGGGAGCAGAACTTCAAGTACCTGTTTATAAGTTTACCAAAGACGCGCTTATAAGAAAATTTGGTGAAGATTGGTATAATCAATTGGAAGAAGCCGCAAAGGAACTATAGATTACCACAAAAATACATACAACTGATTTACAGAGCATTAATTTTTAATATTCTGAATTATTTTGTATCTTCAAATTTAAAGTTTTTACCCTAAAATATCCGAAAAACCTTTATATCGGTATTTAAAAATCCCCCTACACTTTTAATTAATCCTGCCCCACGCTGTAATCTTTAGGCTTGCAGCTTATTTTATAATCTAAAATTCAAAATTATGAAAAAGCTAATCTTATTGGGGTTATCACTCCTATTCTGTATTTCAACTATGGAGGCACAATTTCTCAAAAAATTAAAAGAAAAAGTAGAAAAAAAGGTTGAACACGCGGTAACCGAAAATATTTCAAACAAAGCTGCTCGTGAAGCCGATAAATCCCTCAATAAAATGTGGGATACAAAGCTAAAAAACAGCCCGATTCCTATGGGCGCTAATAGAGTAGATATTAGCGAAGTCCCACAGTCTTATGATTTTAATTGGGAATACCAGTTAAATATGGAAACCAAAGACGGGAATATAGATATGACGTATCTTCTAAAAGAAGACGCTCCTTATTTCGGGATGCGAATGCCTCAGGCCGAAGGTATGTTTATGATCCTGGATATGAATAAGAAACTAAGTATCATGTATTTCTCCTCTGGAGAAAATAATTTTATAACTGCCAGCAAAATAGAAGATCTCACAAATCCTGAAGAAGAAAAAAACCCATATCAGGATACAGAATTAAAGAAAATTGGCACCAAAAATATTCTGGGTTATGAATGCCAGGGTTATGAAGCCGAAACAGAAGAGTATATTATCACCTTCTACATCACCCAGGAAGCCCCCATTAGTTTCGCGAATATGTATAGTGATGAAAAAAGTAACATTCCAAAGGGCTGGAATGCCAATTGGCTGGAAGATGAAGATGCCCTAATGATGGAAATGCAAATGGTAGATAAAAAGAATGAGAATCGTAATGCTAATATGCGCTGTACCGGTTTAGAGAAAAAATCTTTCTCAATAAATAAGGAGGACTATGCTTCTTTGGGCGCACCTAAGTAATAAATAAAGATCATGGAAGACTCAAACACACATACAAACGAGGCTAAAAGCACGTTAGATCCTAAAACCATAGCCATTATTGCTTACTTAACCGTAATTGGACTGGTAGTAGCTTTTGTTTTAAACAATGAAAAAAAAGATGAATTTGCGGCCTTTCACATAAAACAATCTCTTGGATTGGTAATAATTAGCCTGGGACTTTTCATTATAGGGATGATTCCCGTTTTAGGCTGGATATTAAGCTTCCTGGGATCAATTTTCTTATTGTATTTATGGATAATGGGGTTGATTAACGCAATTAACCATAAAACTAAATCCGTTCCCGTCCTTGGGCATCAGTTTGAGAAGTGGTTCGCCAATATTTAATAAAATGAAAACAATAAACATAATCTTAATTGTTTGCTTGCTTTTTGGGGCCAATATTCAATCTCAAAATCTGATTGAAGCTCGTTTAGAAAATTGGGAACATGGGGAAGCCGATCTGGGGGTAATAGATTTTATTACCGGGGAAGCCCAAAAATTTGGAAGTATTGACGAAGATGGAAACATAAAAATTGAACTTGAAGCTAATTTTCTTAAAAAAATGAAAGATCAAATGGAGAAGGAACAAGAAAAGGCACCAAAAGGCTGGAAGGCTTCACTTAAAAACGTTTCCGGCACCTTCGACTGTTTTATAGACGATCTAACTTACACGAATGGGGAAGCCAATTTGAGCAGTCTGCCAAAACTGCTTGTTGTATATAGGGATAAAAAAGAAATTTTAGGAGAGCTCATGGCTGCATCTAACCAGCCGGTTGCCAATTACTTTTTTTCTTATGGCGATTTAAATTGTGAAACCGGAAAGTATTTAGAATGGGCTTATTTAGACGAACCCGCTACGGTGGAAGGAACTTGCAGCACTACAAATTTCACCCAAATCCAGGATGAAAGTTTTGAGGCTACCAGGGATTATTCTTTAGATTTAAAAGAAGGCTGGAATCTTATAGAATATCAAATTACTCAGGTTTTTGAAGGAGCTGACGGGAAAGTGCAACCAAAAACTACAAAAGTTCAACGTATAGAAAATATTTCTTCAGATATAAACTGGTATTTCTTACAAGACCAATGATTTTAAATATTAGCAACATCCCGAAAAGTATTCAAACACCTATTTTTAAGCTTTCAACATTCATGATCTCACAACATCGATAAAATGCATAAAATACAGGGTCAATGCGCTAATTATAAACTTTTTATGTTGAAAACTTTGTGGAAATCTTAAACAGTATCTGTTATGAAAATGATATTATTTTTTGATATTTGTTAAGAAATCATTATTCAATTATGTATAATATCGTTTTTCATGAATAGACAGAAACCCAGGCTTCGGGATAACAAAGACAGGTTTATAATATTCCCTGTAAAACACAACGATATTTGGGACGCTTATAAAGCAATTGAGGCTAATTTTTGGACTTCAGATAAAATAGATATCAATAAGGATTTAGAGGATTGGAAAAACTTAAGCGAGGAAGAACGTTTATTACTTCATAAAGTAATCGGGCTAATTCATCATTCAGAACATAAATTGAATGGTAAAATTACCCGTAAGCTCAATAAAAATATTAAACTTCCAGAAGCAAAGTCTTTTCTGGATCTCCAGATAGTTATGGAAAACACCCATACTGAAGCTTATGGCGTGTTTTTAAACTCATTTTTAAATTCAACAGAACAAGAACAGGTTTTTAAAGAAATTGAAGGTTTCCCTGCCACTACCGCAAGGGAAAATTGGATTAAAAAATGGGCTAACAGCTCATCTTTCGCTGAAAAATTAGTCGCATTAGCTGCCTCCAAAAGTATTTTCTCTTATAGTAGCTTTGCTGCTCTCTTTTGGATCAAAAACTGTGGCTTAATGCCCGGTTTAAGCTATACTTACGAGGTGATTTATCGTGATAAAGCGCTACACCGTGATTTTGCAACCCATTTATTTAATGATCATCTTTTAGAAGATATTTCAGATAAAAAAGTTCAACAAATCATTGACGAAGCCTTAGCTATAGAAAAAGACGTAATTTTTAATTTCCTTCCATTAGATTTAATAGGTTTAACCAAAAAAGCTTTGAATGAATACCTGGATTATGAAAGTAACAGGCTTTTTACAGATTTAATGGTGAACAGAAACTTAAACGAAAAAGAATCGAATAAGGAAAAACTTCTGCAACAAAGAGCACAAAAGCTTTCAAAGACTACCAGTACAGATAAAGATCTTAATAAAATCAGTAAGAATACTGATTAAAAAATACCTTGCGGTAAGTCTACCAGATAGATATACCGCAAAAAACTTTTGGTTTTGGAAGGCTCGTACGGAAGTATTTAAATCTCGATAATCGAGTAAAACTGGAACGAGCACCATATTCCCCAATGTGGTGCTGTTTCAGCTTTTTTGGAACCATGAAGTTTTTGCAATCAACTTAGATCTAATTCCTTCAATCTTCACTTCCCCCAGTCCTCTACTTTCCTATAAAATTTACTTTCAGCAATTACTTAGCAACTAGCCAGTATTCTTAAGGCTTTTTCTATTTTTGGGGTAGAATTAAAATTTCGGCTATAATAAAGATTAAATTATGATGAATTGGGAACAACTCCTTTCTTTAAAACGTTTTGGAGACACAAATAAAAGACTGAGAAAAGAGCAAAACGAAACCCGTTTGGGCTTTGAAGTAGATTACGATCGTATTATTTTCTCGTCGGCTTTTAGAAGTTTGCAAGATAAAACACAGGTAATCCCGCTTTCTAAAACCGATTTTGTACATACCCGGTTAACACATAGTTTAGAAGTTTCTGTAGTAGGCAGATCTTTAGGCAGGCTAGCAGGACAAAAAATTCTGGAAAAACATCCACAGCTGGCAAAAACACACGCTTATAAAATGAACGACTTTGGTGCTATTGTAGCTGCTGCTGCTCTTGCTCACGATATTGGGAATCCGCCCTTTGGACATTCGGGAGAAAAAGCGATTGGAGAATATTTTAGTCACGGAAACGGAAAACGTTTTAAAGCTGAACTTTCTCCTAAAGAATACCAGGATCTTGTAAAATTTGAAGGAAATGCCAATGGCTTTAAAATCCTAACACAAAACAAACCGGGCATCTCTGGCGGTCTTCGGCTTTCTTACGCTACCTTAGGTGCTTTTATAAAATACCCAAAGGAATCGCTTCCGCATAAACCTACCACTAATATAGCCGATAAAAAATTTGGGGTTTTCCAGACCGAAAAAGAGATCTTTGAAGAAGTAGCTGTAGAGCTTGGACTTTTAAAAACCGGAAAAGATGGCGATATAAGTTATTACAGGCACCCCTTAGCATTTTTAGTAGAAGCAGCTGATGATATTTGTTATACCATAATAGACTTTGAAGACGGGATAAACCTTGGACTTATAGATGAAGATTACGCGCTTGAGTATCTTATAAAACTGGTTAAAGACAATATAAACACCGGTAAATACAACAGTCTTACCAATACTGCAGATAGATTAAGTTACCTAAGAGCCTTAGCCATAAACACGCTAATAACCGAGGCCGTAGAGACTTTTCTGGAAAATGAAGATGCGATTCTTGGCGGTAATTTTCACCAGGGCCTGTTGGATAAAAGTAAATATGAAGCTCAAATAGATGATATTATTAAGATTAGCATTGAGAAAATCTACCAAAGTGAGGAAGTGATTAACAAAGAAATTGCGGGTTATAAAATGCTTTCACATCTTTTAGACACCTATACAGAAGCTTTACTTCCAGAAGAAGATCAACAAGATTCCAATTTCAACAAACTGGTTTTAAAATCTGTTCCAAACCTATCTGGCCTACAGGAAAAATCTTCTGTTTATAAACGTTTGCTGGAAATTTGTTCCCATACCGCTTCCTTAACCGATGGTTTTACCGTGGCTTCTTTTGAAAAATATAAAGGAATCAAATTATAGGAATTAGGAAGACAAAATTAAAACCTTTTGAGACAACCTATCCAACCCACGATTTTTGAATTTCACTTAGTGAATGCCGGCTTAGACAGCCGGCATCTTTAAAATTCATAGACGAGTCCTACGCCTAACATTTGTTTAAACTGAACTCTGGGTCCGGTAGTTTCCAGTTTACCATCTCCATTGGTATCTTCTTTAAATTTTACGTCGTCATCATATCGTAAATGAGAGCCCACATTGGCTTTTATAAAATCATTCACTTTTAAGTTTACCCTAAGCTGCCATTCCACATCGATATTTCCAAATTTATTCAGGTAATCTGAATACAAGCTCAACTGACTATCTAAATCAACATTTTCGAAAACTTCTTTTGAAAAATCACTAGTAACCAGGAAACCGAATTCTGTTCGCACCTTTTCGCCTTCTTCCACAATATTACCAAGTGTATCACGCACCGCGCCGGTAACACCAAACATACCCTCGTTAGCCAATCTTTGATCTAATACAAAAGTTGATTTTTGGGTAATAGGAGAAATATATACTTTAAAATCCTCTATAGGATCTGAATATTCACTACCAATACCCAGAAAGAGATACCCTGGTGCCATAAATTTAGAGATGGGACTATCGGTATCAGGATATTTATATCCATTGGTAAATTGGGTATTAAAGTTAAATTTTGCGGAATAGAACCAGTTGGAAATAGAATCTTTTCTATATCCAAAAGAAGAACTTAACCGTAGTTCGTCTTCGGTTTTTCTAAGCTTCTGACCTTCTTGAGAATTAATCCCATAACGCACTATAACTTTATTGCGCCAATAAAGATCATCCTTCTTATAATTTCGCTCCGCATTACCATATACCAATGCCGAAATTGAATTATTTCCACCCGCATTCCAGTTCACAAAAGCTACCTCGCTAAGGTTAACCCCAACTTCATTTTTCTCTGTCCAGAATGTAACCACAACAGAATCTACCTGGGTAGTAGTAGGAGGCACTACTTTAATAGAATCTGAAGGTTTTATGGTATCATTATAATAACCCGGATAGTTATGTGAATTTAAATTTTTCGCGGTTAAATTCAAGTGGATTAAGCACACGAGGAGACATAAGACTTTGATTTTCATTAGTTAATTTAGATTTTTTCGGAATTGCAAAATTAAAGATTTTGAAGAAGAGAGACTATTTCTTCCTCAATATATTCAACGTTAATTTTTGCAATTTCTTGTAACTCATCTATATTTCCATGTTCAATGAATTCATCTGGCAAACCTAAATTTCTAATTTTCACCTTATAATCGTGTTTTGTAGCAAATTCTAAAACCGCAGAACCAAAACCTCCGGTCACCACCCCATCTTCAATAGTGATAACCGCTTTATATTTTTTAAATACAAGATGCAGAACCTCTTTATCCAGAGGTTTTACAAATCTCATATCATAATGTCCTATCGCTTCATCTTTTATTCTTTCTATAGCTTTGCTCACATTATGAACCATATTGCCAATACTTAAAACAACAATGCTATCACCTTGTTTTAAACACGTAGCTTTTCCTATTCTCACTTCTTCAAAAGGAGATTCCCAATTTTTTTGAACTCCCCTTCCGCGCGGGTATCTTATGGCCATAGGAAGCTTTAGATCAAGCTGCGCTGTATAAAGTAAGTTTCTTAGTTCAGTTTCATTGCTGGGTGTAGCAATAATAATATTCGGAATGCATCTTAAATAAGCGATATCAAAAACGCCGTGGTGAGTAGCGCCATCTTCCCCAACCAGTCCTGCCCTATCCAGACAAAAAACAACTGGGAGTTTTTGCAATGCTACATCGTGAATTACCTGATCGTAGGCACGCTGCAGGAAAGTAGAATAAATAGCACAAAAAACCACAAAACCCTGGGTAGCCATTCCTGCCGAAAGTGTAACCGCATGCTGTTCGGCTATGCCTACATCAAAAGCTCTTTCGGGAAAGGCCTGCATCATAAATTTAAGAGAACTTCCTGTGGGCATTGCCGGGGTAATTCCTATAATTTTTTCATTCTTTTTTGCTAATTCCACTAAGGTGAGACCAAAAATATCCTGGTATTTTAGAGGTAGTCGGGAGGTATCATAAGTTAAAAGCTCACCGGTATCGGGTTTAAATTTCCCGGGGGCGTGATACTTTACCTGGTCTTCTTCTGCCTTCTTTAATCCTTTGCCTTTAGTAGTAATTACATGAAGAAATTTTGGCCCTTCAATTTGCTTCATTTGTTCAAAAACTTCCAGTAACCCGGCAATGTCGTGCCCATCTACCGGTCCAAAATATTTAAAGTTTAAAGCTTCTATAATATTACTTTGCTTTGGCTTATAACCAACCCTTGCTTTAGTAAGATATTGTTTTAAAGCACCCACGCTGGGATCTATCCCAATAGCATTATCATTAAGAACAACCAATAAATTAGCTTTCGTCACTCCCGCGTGGTTTAATCCTTCAAAGGCCATCCCGCTGGCAATAGAAGCATCTCCCACTACCGCAATATGATGTTTCCCAAATTCTCCTTTTAAATTAGAAGCAATCGCCATTCCAAGTGCTGCAGAGATTGCGGTTGAAGAATGCCCTACCCCAAAAGTATCGTACTCACTTTCTTCCCGCTTCGGAAATCCGCTAATACCGTTAAGTCTTCTGTTTGTATGAAAATTTTCTCGTCTACCCGTTAATATCTTATGGCCGTAGGCCTGGTGCCCTACATCCCAAACCAGTAAATCTTTAGGGGTATTGAAAGCATAATGCAAGGCAATAGTTAATTCTACCACGCCAAGACTGGCACCAAGATGCCCTTCCTTAGTTGCTACAATATCTATAATAAACTGTCTCAGTTCGGCAGCCACCTCATTTAGCTTAGCCACCGGTACTTTTTTAAGATCTTCCGGGCTATTAATGCTATTTAAATATTCATAAGCCATAGCTCACAAAGTTAAACTAATCTTATTTGAAAAATGAATAAGAATCCAGACAAGATTTTCCTTCAAAAGAAAAGATTAGTTCGTCAAATTAGCTCCACTAGAAACTTCGTATTTTGTAACATTAATGGCTGGTAAAAACAAGTTTAGTTCGCAAGCTCTCATTTAAAGCAAAGCCCAACAAAGAATTCTTAACATCTTGCTATCTAAAATTTTTAAAAAGATTTAGTTCAATTTATATCTCTGAAAAATCAAGGTTTTCATTTAGTTATAGCTTGGTCTTTTCTCTTTCTTCTTGCAGCGAAGCGATCTTGTCTATCTATCTGTACAATACTGAATTCTTATACCAATTTACCTTGCAAATTTTGCAATATTTGCTGATACTGGCTGTTTCCCGGGGCTATCTTTCTAAGTTGGCGGGCAGTTTGCAAGGCATCCTCCCTCTCCCCCGATTTCATTTCACCCAGCAATTTTATATATAGAAACTCCTCATTTTCGGGTACGGTTTTCAGCGCATCTTCAATAATCAAAAGAGAGGCTTCAAACCGAGAAGCTTCCTGTAATTTCAAAGCATAATTGTAACAAGCACGGAGATTTATCGGTTTGCTATCACAAGCTTTTCCCAAAAATTCTAAAGCTTTATCAGGTTGCCCGGTTTCATTATAGAGTAAACCCAGCATATAGTAGGTTTGCCCAAAGTTGGGTTCCTGTTCCGCTACTTTTAAATAAAGCTCTTCAGCTTCTTTACTTTGACCCTGGTTATAAAGAAGCAAGGCCAGGTTCATTCGGGCCGTATTGTAGTAATTATCAATTTCTATAGCTCTACGGTAGGCTTTTATGGCCAGCTCGGTATTTCCTTTCGCCTGTGCATACAATGCGATTTGGGTTTGTCCCGAAGCAAAATCGGCATTCATTTCCAGATTTTCCAAGAACTCCTTTTCTGCTTTTACATATGCCTCGTCCTGGGGAGCTTGTAAATTATTAGAATTAAAATACCGCGCTGCCGAAATTCTTACCAGGCGTTTTTCATCATCGAGTAAATCGGCAATATAAGTGGACATATCTTGAAGTCCTAAATTATTAAATGCTCTAACTGCTTCATTTCGCACCAGTGGCGAAGAGTCGTGCAGTAGGTTCTGTATCAAATTTATTTCCCGCTGTTGTAACCGGCGATCTACATAATAACGCAATGCAGTAGCCCTTATAATATCGGGATACTTTTTATTTTCAAGAAGCTGCTCTAATGCAGTAAGATCGCCAAGTTGTCCTGGCAGAAAATGATCTGAAAAATGATCTTCTCTCACCTTTCCATAGTTTTCTACCACAGCATCGGCAGCCCATTCTGCGCTTTTATCGGTATGGCAAGTATTACAGGCATTTGGCGTTCCGTAATCTACAGTTTGATCTGGACGGGGAATTCTAAAACTATGATCCCTTCTATAATCGTTACCCATATAAGTTACTCCCGTCATGTGGCAATTTATACATTTTGAGCCATCAGTACCGTTCTCATGAAAATGATGTTCTTCGCTGTCGTATTTTGGTACATGGCAATTAAGGCACAGATCGTTACCGGTACTTTTAAGTTTGGTAGAGTGCATATCATGACAATCGGCGCAAGAAATACCATACTGGTACATTTTGCTCTGCTTAAAGGAAGCATATACATAATCTTCATCCCTTATTTGACCATCTTTTTCATAAACCGGATAAGTAAGCAATTCTGGGTCATAGTGGTCTAAAAAACTACCATCATAGTCAAATACTTTGGTAAATTGCGAACGTCGGGAATGGCAGCGTGCGCATTTATCTACCAATTCTACGGAAGTCATATCACTATGCATATACAGTTTTGGTGGATCACCTTTCTGCAAACTATCTTCATAAAAAGCCACGTGTTCACTCGCGGGGCCGTGACAGGCTTCGCAACTCACGTTTATTTCGCTAAAGGTGGTATTATAGGTGAAATTTTCTGTATCAAAATTCTTTTCCAGGTTTGTGGAATGGCAATCAGCACACATGGTGTTCCATCGCATGGAACCGCCAGACCAATGCATCCATTCTTCATGATGAATTTCCAACTCTGGCTGCAGGTCAAACCATTTGTTCTTTTCACTGTCCCAGGCAGTTAAAAGCGCCTGGTACTGCCCTCCTGGAAATTTAATTAGATACTGCTGTAATGGCTCTACACCAAAGGTGTAAGTTACTTCATAATCGTGATATTCTCCATCTGGCCCCTGGGTATTGACATGATATTCTCCATTTTCTTTAAAAAAACGAGTCTTTATTCCTTTATTGGTAAATACCTCACCATCAAAGTCACCCAAAACCGTAGTAGAATCAGCTATTTTCATCGCCAAATCGTGGTGTGAGCCTTCCCAGCTTTCATATTCCTGAGCGTGACAGGAAATGCAAGACTGTGATCCAACAAAGGCTTGTCGCGAAGAAGGAATTTCAGTATAATTTTCGTTTATTTTGTTTGTTTTATCCTTGCAGGAGATTAGAAAAATAGGCAAACATATACAAAAACAGAAGTAGAGATATCGGGAAGATCTTAAATTCATCAAATTTGAAAATATCAAATTATACAATACATGGCAGCTCTTTTATAGAGCGACAAAATGATAGATGAAGATAATGATATTGGAGCAAAAAAATATTTGGTTTTAGGAATAAAGTCAGTAAAAACATTATTATCTAAAAAGTTTATATTTTGAGCTTAGAAATATCAATTTTAGCCTGATAACGTTTCAATATTTTCAATAATACTATTGAATTATTGCATTCTGAACACTGAAAAAAATTCCATTTTTTGGATTAAGTTTTTAATTTTTACCTTTCCGAAGAAAAAAAGAAATGCTGGAGCCCTACAATGATGAATATTTTATGAGAAAAGCCCTGGAAGAAGCCGAAAAAGCTTTTGAAAGAGGTGAGATTCCCGTAGGTGTTGTGGTAGTGATTAACAATCAAATTATTGCGCGTGGTCATAATCTAACCGAAACCCTTAACGATGTTACCGCTCATGCAGAAATGCAGGCCATAACCGCTGCAGCAAGTTTTCTTGGCGGGAAATATTTAAAAGGTTGCAGCATGTATGTTAGCCTGGAGCCCTGCCAAATGTGCGCCGGTGCTTTATACTGGAGCCAGATCTCAAAACTTATTTTTGCCGCGGAAGACCAGCAACGCGGGTATCGTAAAAACGGGGTAAAACTTCATCCCAAAACCGAAGTAAAATCTGGTATTCTCGCTCAGGAAGCTTCCAACTTACTAAAACGCTTCTTTATTCAAAAACGAAACTTAAATTAAAAGATCGGGTTTTACGTTAAAGACTTGCTAAAGCCAAGTGTTATAATGCGTTAAAAGCTATTGTTAGATGGCATTTTTTCCAAAAATTTGAGATTCTATAAAAATAATTTTCGTTTTACGTCTATATGGGGAATATCAATACATTTTTTAAACTAACATTTCTTTTTTTATTTTCAGGATTAACAGCAACTGCACAGGTTACTCCAGGCAGGGAAGAGCCTAAATCTTTAGAACATACTTTTTATGTTGCGGGTAATCTAGGAAACGACCTAACAGTTGAAGGTCAAAAAGTGCTAAAAGCTATTGTAGCAGCTTCAAAAAAAGATGAGGAAGCAACGCTTTTAGTGCCAGGGAATTTTCTTCCGCCCAGAGGGTTTCCAAAGAATGAAGCCGAACGTGAGGCCCAAAAACAATTTTTACAAAAGAATTTGCTAAATGCCGTTCAGGAATTTAATGGCACTGTGGTCTTTACTCCAGGGCAAAATGAATGGACAAAACAAGGGCAGAATGCCATAGACGATCTTGAATCTTTTCTTCAGGATAACCAGTCTAACACAGAAGTTTGGCCAGATGATGGCTGCCCTATAGAAAGTGAAGAAATTTCCCCAGATGTAATTCTGGTAACTGTAGACACCCAATGGTATTTAGAAAACTGGGACGAACATCCAAATATGAATGCTAAGTGTGATATAAAAACCAGGGAACGCTTTTTTGCCGAGTTTAAAGATGATATTAAAGATGCCCACGGAAAAACTATTGTGGTTTCTATGCAACACCCGGTAATGAGCAATTCAAAAAGATCTTTTACCGAAAAGATTGGCGGTTTTTCTCCCCAGGATTATCAAAATGAAGAGCATAGATATTTGCGAGGCAGATTAGAAACCCTGGCGAGTCAGTTTGATAATGTGATTTTTGTTTCAGGAAAAGATCACAACCTTCAATATTTAGAAGACGATGGCATTCCACAAATTATAAGCGGAAGCATCGGAAAACCTAAAAAACTAAGTATTAGGAAAGAGAATGAACATTTCGGAACTACTAAAAGTGGTTATGTTAAATTAAAACTCTATAAAAACAACCAAACGCTAGTTGAATTCTTCACCATAGAAAATACTGAAAATCCAATTTTCAGCAAAACAATTAAAAGCGACGAACCCAACTGGGATGAAATTGATTTTAAAACCAAAGAAGAAATTGGGGACACCATAAGTGCTTCTATTTATACCGAAGAACAAACCGATAAATCTGGCTTGTATAAATCACTTTTTGGAGATTTTTACAGGGATGTTTACAGTACAAAAATAAAAGCTCCTGTGCTATTTCTTGATACGTTAGACGGAAATCTTGAACCGCTAAAAGAAGGCGGTGGCATGCAATCACGCTCCCTACGATTTATTGCAGACGATAAAAACGAATTCACCATACGCGCACTTAAAAAAAGCGCTACCCGTTTTCTGCAATCTGCAGCTATAAAAGATCATTATATAAAAGATTATATAGAAAATACAGTGGCACAACGCTATGCTCTGGACCTTTTTACCACGGCGCACCCGTATGCTCGTTACTCTCTAAAACACATCAACGACTTACTTGAAATAAATGCCGGTAAACCACAAATTTTCTATATTCCAAAGCAAAAAGCGCTCGGCCTGAATAATGATGAATATGGGAATGAACTTTATATGCTTGAAGCTCACGTAGGTGATGAAAACAAAGAATTTGAAAAATTTGGTGCTCCCGAAGATATCATTAGCACACGTGATCTTTTAGCAGAATTAAAAGAGTCTAAAAATATAAAGGCAGATGAAGATAAATTTATAAAAAACCGGTTAGTAGATATGCTAATTGGCGATTGGGATCGGCATTATGACCAATGGAGATGGGGCTTGCATACCCAAAACGATGGCACCAAACTTTACAAACCTATCCCAAGGGATAGGGATTTCGCATTTCCTAATTACGATGGTTTTATTCCAGATTTAGTGAAATTGGGCTTGCCAATAGTGAGAAAAATGGAAACCTACGACGATAATGTAAATAATGTAAAATGGTTTAACCTCTCCGGATATCCTCTAGACCAGCGATTGTTGAAAAATTCAGATTGGGAAGATTGGCAGGAGCAGGTGAGTTTTATTCAATCTCAGCTTACCAACGAAGAAATAGAAACTGCTTTTAAAGCTTTACCGGAAGCAGTTCAGGATAAAACCATTGAAGATATTAAAGCACACCTTAAAGCCAGAAGAGATAATTTAGGCGACATAGCTCAGCGGTATTACAACTATCTCCAGGAATTCCAGGTATTACCCGGAACCGAGGAAGATGATGTTTTTAATATTGTAAGAAAAGAAAACGGTACTACTGCTATACAGATGATTAATGAAGATGGAAAAGAAGTCTTCAGTAATTCCTATAATTCTGAAGCTACCGATGAGATTTGGATCTACGGGCTTGATGGCGATGATACTTTTAAAGCTACCGGTGATGGCGAAAATCCAATTAGAATCAATGTTATTGGCGGGGAAGAAAATGACATTTACGATTTTGAAAATACCCGGAAAATTAAATTGTACGATCACAAAAGCAAGGAAAACACCATTACAAATCCAAAATCTAAAAAATGGTTGGTAGACGATTACGAGATCAACACTTACGACCCAGATAAGCGCAAACAAAGCGAAAATAAAATTATGCCTCACATAGATTATAATGGTGATGAAGGACTTTCTCTCGGGCTAAAAGATACCTACACTACTTACGGGTTAACTAATAATCCTTTCAACACGCAACACAGTTTCGATGCTTCTTATTATTTTGCCACAAATGGATTTGAAGTAGGCTACAGGGGTGAGTTTGCACATGTTTTTTATAACTGGAACCTGGGAATAGATGCCCGCTATACCAGCCCTAATTTTGCTCTAAACTACTTTGGTGAAGGCATGGAATCAGAAAATATGCGAGACACTTTTGGTCGTGATTATAACCGTGTAAGGATTGAGCAATGGGAATTTGCACCATCACTTATTTGGCGAGGAAAATCTGGCGGAAGCTTTTACGTTAAGCCAATGATACAATCTAAGGAAGTATCTTTTGATGAAGAACGTTTTATAGCCGAAGCTTTTTCTGAAGAGAACGATCTTTTTAATCAGCAACTTTATGCCGGTGGGGAATTAAATTATCATTATGAGAACAGGGATAACCCAGCATATCCTTCTCGCGGATTTGAAGCTGATATCACTACAGGTTACAAAACTAATATTGATGAATACAATAATGAATTCGCCTATATAAGTCCGTCTCTAGCCATAGATTATCCATTACACGAAAGCGGAATTGCTGTCCTGGCCACCAAAATTGGCGGAAAAATTATTATTGGTGATAATTATGAATATTATGATGGTGCTGTACTGGGTGGCAATAAAAACTTAAGAGCCTACCGTTGGGAGCGTTTTAACGGGAAACAATCTTTCTACCATTCTACCGATCTTAGAGTTGGTGTAAGCCGATTTAAAACGAATTTCATTCCCTTGCAAATTGGAGTGAGTGCAGGTTTCGATTACGGTCGTGTATGGGCTGAAAGCTCTAATTCAGAGCAATGGAAAAATAACTACGGTGGATCTATCTGGATAAGTGGTTTTAGCGCGTTTACTGCAAACACAGGATATTATTATGGTGATGATGGAGGCCGGTTTACTTTTACGTTTGGTTTCAAATTTTAACCAAAAACCGACGAAGTTATTTTAACAAAATTTCACTTAAATAAAGACAGGCAGAGCTGAAATTCAAGCTCTGCCTGTACAAACAACCAAACATCATGTTCTTTTAAACAAATAACATTTGCGTTCCATCCTTATCGGCTCTATTATAAAAATCGCCAATAGTCAGGATTCCATCCATATCTTCTATTAAATCTTTTTCTTCCAGGTGAAACATATCAACCGCCAGTTTACAACCCCATAATTTCACCCCTGAAGCCGAGAGAATTTCAAGAAACTCGTCTACCGGAGGCATATCAAGTTTGTCCATCTCCTTTTTCATCATTTTGGTAGCGATAGCTTCCATACCCGGCAAGCCGCCCACCATAGTAGGAATATGCATAGCCGGATTACCAACTGTTGCAACATGAAGATTATTCAGTCTTTTCTTTTGTACGGCCTCCAGACCAAAAAAAGTAAAAAATATTTCTGCTTCAATGCCTTCCATTCTCGCCCCGTTAGCCATAATAAAAGCCGCGTAAACATTTTCTATGGTAGCCTTCGATAAAATAAAGAGCATCTTTTTGACTTTTGTAGTACTCATCGTCATAAGTTTTAGTGGTTAAATACAGCTTTTAGGTTTAGGTACACCGGCAATCTTTGTAGAGATCTTTAACGGTCCTCCCGGAAAGAGAGCATAAAATTCTTTTATATCAAGCACACCGCTCTTTTTAATTCCTCTTATAGATAAAGCCTTATCTGCTTTTACCTGTTCCTGAATCCAGTTGATAACTTCCCAATGTCGCGGAGTCATTTCAACCTTCTCTTCGTTGGCAATTTGCTCCCCCACTTCTTTATTCCATTGAGAAAAATCGGTTAAATATCCTTCGTGGTTTCTGTCTACTTTTAATGTATTTACTTGAGTTTCCATGATATTGATTTTAATTGATTATTAAAGCTTTTTTCCTTTTGTACTCATATTTCGGCCAACGAATGGAATTGGAATTCCTTTTAAAAGCATATTCCAGTAAATCCATCGAAAAGCCAGTTTTCCCCAGTGATTAAAGACACTTTCTTTTAGCAGTTTTAAAGGACCCAATACTGAAAATGGAAAAGTTCCCTCTACAGGTTCCTGTTTATAATTAAAATCTATTAACAGGGCTTTATTATCACCGGTTTCAATAAAGCAATTGGCGTGGCCGTCAAATTCCTCTTTTAGAGGCTTTCCATCTATATAAAGCAAGATGTTATCTGTAAGAGTTTCTGATTGAAAATGGGCTACTGAGCCGGCCTTAGACGCAGGAACATTGGTAGCATCTCCAATTACAAAAACATTTTCGTGCTCTTTAGACTGAAGTGTATGGTGATCTGTAGGAACGAAGTTTAAGTCGTCACCCATCCCAGAGCGTTCTATCACATCGTCACCCATATTGGTTGGAATGGTTACCAGGAGATCATATTCCACTTCCTTTCCGCCGTAATCAATAATCTTATTATTTTCATTATCAACACTCTCTATAGCGAAATCTATCTCAAGATTTATTTTCTTTTCTTCAAGCAAATATCCAAGTGTCTCAGCACTTTTCTCTTTTGTAAAGGCTCCTGAAAGCGGAGTTACATAGGTGAGTTCCACCTTATCACGCATTCCTTTTTCCTTAAAATATGAATCTGCTAAAAATGCGAACTCCAGCGGAGCTACGGGACATTTTATAGGCATTTCGGTGAGGTGAACCACCATTTTACCTCCCTGCCAATCTCTAAGCTTATTTCGTAGCGCCAAAGCACCTTCATAGGTATAGAAATCGAAAACATTTTTGTGCCAGTTTTCACCTTTCATACCTTCCACTTCTTCGGGGGCAATTTTAGAACCGGTAGCAATTATCAGAATATCATAACTAATAGTTTCGTCTTCCAGTTTTACCTTGTTTTCTTCCGGAAAAATTCTATCTATTTTCTTTTGAACATAATTCACTCCTTTAGGAATAAACTTTTTTCCTACTTTTTTCACCTGTTCTTCGGTATAAATATCAAAAGGCAGAAATAAAAATCCAGGCTGATAGTAATGTGTTTTGTATTGGTCTACGATGGTAATCTGCCACTGTTCCTTTTTTAATTTGGACCGAAGTTGATTTGCCATCATTGTTCCAGCTGTTCCGGCGCCAAGTATGAGTAAATTTTTCATCTTTTATAGATTTAAATAACTTATATACAAAGTTACCTTAGAGCCTGATTTTCAATTGCAACCAATGTTACATAAGCCTATTTTGCACTTTTAAAACAAAACAGTTAATATCTTTATATAAAAACCAACAAAAATTATATTACTTAATTATTTATTCAAAATATTGCTTATTTAAACGTATTTAATTGAATATTTTATTATTTACACCAAGAATACATTATATGACGAGTATCAGTTTTACTTAAGTTTTTTTGCTTTCAGAAATTAGATCCTTACTATTTCAGAGTTTATATATGTTTCTTTAATAAAACAGCTTCTTTATTTCATTCTTAGTTTTTACAATTACAGAAGTCCAATAATGGAGAGATTCCACAGTTTTGGGGAAAAAATCCAGAAAAAATCAATAACACTCGTGGGCTCCTTAAAAACCATAAAACTCACAAAACACTGTAATAATGACGATTACACAAATAAATTCTCCTTATGTTATACACATTTCATTTTAGGTAAGGATATTGGTTTTAAGGAGAAAAATAGATTTAATCATGCCTCCAGATACCAACCTTATATTTAACCTACTACAAGTGGTAATGCTTATTCCATTTTTGCATCTTTTAAACCAATATATCTTTAAAAAATTAGGCAGAAAGCACGATTTTTTCTTTGCTGGATTAATGAACAAGTTGTTCTATTACCATTTGCTTTTTGCAGGGATCTATTACACTTATGCTTTCTTTAATCCTTCAGACTCTAAAAGATATTTTAGCGTACCGGGAAAAGAAGGTAAAACCTGGGACAGTTTTTTAGAAACCGGCACCTCTTTTATAGATTTCTTATCTTATCCGTTTATAAATTATTTCGGGTTTAGCTACGAAATGATGATGTTGCTGTTTAGCTGGATTGGCTTTCTGGGCTTTGTTTACGCCTACCTGTTCTTCAAAGAAAACATCGCCCTAAATATTAAACTATTCAAAAAAATAGATTTCCTGATACTTATTTTGTTTCTGCCAAATATGCATTTCTGGACCGCCTCTTTAGGGAAAGGAGCGCCTATATTTCTAGGTTTAATGTTATTTGCTTATGCACTTAGAGAACCAAGAAATAGGCTCATTAGCTTAGGTTTAGGATCACTTCTGGTTTTCGCAATAAGGCCTCATATGTTTTTGTTATTAGCGGGTGCAGGTATGTTGAGTATATTTTTAAATAGAAACCAAATAAGCTTAAAACAAAAAGCCATTTTCGTGGGTGCTATTACCGGTGTTTTATTATTATTTCACAAACAAATCCTTGGGGTAATGAACCTTGGAAATTCCCAAAACTTAATCGCCGATTTTCTTTCTTTTACAGAAAATAGAGCGAACGATTTAGACAATGCTACTTCGGGAGTACCAATGACCGAGTATTCTATTATAGAGAAATTTTTCACATTCTGGTTTAGACCCTTATTTTTTGATGCCCCGGGAATTCTTGGTGTAATCGTATCCATAGAGAACCTAATCTACTTATTACTATTTGGCAAATTGTTTAAAAAGAGTTTCTTCGGATTTCTAAAAACGGCACCGAGTCATGTAAAACTAAGCCTCATCCTATTTTTCACCAGCTCTTTTGCAATGACTTTTGTAATGTCTAATTTAGGCATCATCTTAAGGCAGAAATCTATGATTATGTATTTCTTATTTTTTGTGATCTATTATTTTATGGCTTACGAAAAGGACACTGTTTTTAGATTAAAACAGGAAGTGACTGGAAGTAAGACTCTGGCTAAAGCTGCGTAATGTTTGGATGGACTTAGAACCGTTTCATGAAGATTGAAATTTTTATTTCCAAAACTCATCTTCCCAAATCCCACAGGAGATTTCTTTGTCGTGGTGTTGCTGAATATGCTGAAGTTCTTCTGCTGAAGCTTTTTCCTGGATTTTATTAAAAAGCACCCGCTCTTCAAACCTAATGTGGCCTTCCAGATCGTTTTTAATCATCTCAAGAGCAAACGATATCTCGGTATCCTGAGAGAATAACGCGGCAAGATGTTCATGTTCTTCCAGAGCCTGTTTTACCAAAACATCCTTAGCGCCCAAAACCGGAAAAACATATTTTTCTTCAATGCTAAAATGTTCCTGTAATTGATTTTTCCAAAACCAATCGGTATAATTCTTAATGCGCCGTGGCTCCACTCCCGTTTCAAAACCTTTCCTGATCTTCCAGCAGAGCAAAAGACCCTGGTGATGCTCACGACTTAAAGGTTGAATCGCTTTATGCCTTTTTATCGGATTATTTTTTGGTGGTACCATAATTAGAATATTTAATTCTTATATAAAATAAGAAATCTTAAGCTGATTTTTATCGATTTTTTCAAGTTATTCTCAATTTGTTCAATTACTCAAACCAATAATAACCCTGTTATATAAACCAGCGTTCCCACCACCATCATCACCAATGTATAGGGAAGGATTTCCCGGGCTTTTAGTTTGGGAGTAAAATAGCCCACATAAAATAAAAGGCAGGAATAATTTTTGAAGTATTTTCTACAAAATTGCCTAGACTTCAAGATGTAAATTATATAAATCTTCAATACGAACTTAAAAAAGAAACCCCCGCCAAATTGACGAGGGTTTCGTGTTATTAAAGCATTTACAGTATACAATCTACATTATACACTATACCTCTTTTGTATTTACAATTTCTCAAGATCTTTTACTTCCTCTTTATCAGCTTCCATGATGCTTATCGCGTAACCGCCACCAGGAGCAGATTTTTGAGAGAGATCAGACTTACTGTTCACTCTATACTTCTTGATCTCATAAGCCTGCGGATTATCTTTATAATGCGCATCTTCAGCATCGGCATAGACAGTTGCGATATAGGTTTTCCCTTTTTCGAGGAAATCGAATTCAATTTCTGAAGTTCTTGGGCTAAGACCGTTTACATTACCTACAAACCAGTTATTCCCTCCTTTTTCCTTTCGGGCGATAGTGATGTAATCTCCGGGTTCGGCTTCCAGGTAAACACTTTTTTCCCAATCTATCGCAACATCTTTTATAAACTGAAATGCATCCATAAACTGCTCGTAATGCTTAGGCAAATCGGCCGCCATTTGTAAAGGCGAATACATTGTTACATACAAAGCCAACTGATTGGCCAGGGTGCTATTTACGTGCGAATTATTTTCTGGATTCAGTTTACTAATATCCATTTCAAAAATTCCAGGTGTGTAATCCATTGGACCGCCAATTAAACGCGTAAAAGGTAAAACGGTCACGTGATTTGGTTTACTTCCGCCGAAAGCTTGATATTCGGTTCCACGAGCCGATTCGTTTGCGATAAGGTTTGGCCAGGTTCTGGCGATTCCGGTCGGTCTAACAGCTTCGTGCGCGTTGATCATAATCTCATATTCCGCAGCTTTTTCAAGCGCATATTGATAATGATTTACAATCCACTGGCTATAATGATTTTCACCTCGCGGAAGTATATCGCCTACATAACCGGTTTTAACCGCATTGTAATTATTGGCTTTCATAAATTGGTAAGCCGTGTCTAAATGCCGTTCGTAGTTTCTAACAGAAGCCGAAGTTTCATGGTGCATAATCATTTCTACTCCTTTAGAATTTGCATACTCTCTAACCTCATCTACATCAAAATCTGGATAAGGCGTTACAAAATCAAAGACATAATCTTTAGAATTTCCAAACCAATCTTCCCAGCCTACATTCCAGCCTTCAACCAGTAACCCGTCAAAACCGTGTTCTGAAGCAAAATCTATATAATATTTCACATTTTCTGTAGTTGCAGCATGGGTGCCATTAGGTTCAGCGGCTTCAAAATCGGTTTCACCTAGTTTTACTGCAGCAAATTCATCGGTATAATCCCAGGAGCTCATTCCCGTGATCATTTCCCACCAAACGCCCATATATTTCATTGGCTTAATCCAGGAGGTATCTTCAATCTTACTGGGTTCATTTAGGTTGTAAGTGATTCTCGAAGCGAGGATATCTTTTGCCTCTTCACTTACAATTATAGTTCTCCAGGGCGTTTTTCCGGGAGCGATCATAAAGGCTTTATCCCCATTAACATCTGGTGTTAACCAGGATTCAAAAACCATAGTTTTGTCATCTAGATTTAAGTGCATCGCAGGGTAATCCAATAAAGCGGCTTCGTGTAAATTAATATACAGACCGTCTTCGGTTTTAAGCATCAAAGAAGTTTGTACACCGGTTGGTGAAAATGATTTTTGAGAAACATTGGCGGTTACCGCCTTTTCCATCAAACCTCTTATTTCTGAAAGTTTACTTTCGGTATAATCGTATTCCTGGGTATCGTAATCACCGGCGATCCAAAAAGCGGTGTGATCTCCCGTCATGGCAAATTCAGTTTTTTCATCTGAGATCACGAAATGCCCTAGATTGGATTCCTGCGGAAATTCATATCTAAACCCGAGTCCGTCATTGAATAAACGAAAACGTACAACCAATTTTCGCTCTGAATCCTCCTGATCCAAGTGAACTACAAGTTCATTATAATGATTTTCAATCTTACTTTCTTCACCCCAAACCGGTGTCCAGGTTTCGTTAAAAGTAGATTTTTCGGTGCTTTCTATGCTAAAGTTAGCGGTTAAAGGTTTCCCTTCTTTTAACTCTAAGCCAAGCTTACTCTTTTCTATTATAGTTTGTCCTTCAAACTCCAGGTTATAAACCGGAGTACCATCTTCCTGCAGAGAGAAATTCATCTGCAAGTCTCCATTAGGAGATTCAAGGCTTTGAGCCTGGAGACTACCAAAAACAACCAGGCATATTAGGCTTAATATTAATCTACTTTTCATAAAATCTTCTTTTGTATGTGTGGAACTGTACAAAAGTAAGACTTTATGTATTTCAAGGAAATGAATACCCCCCGAAACTCTTAAAATAAAAAATTAAATACTGGAATTAAGAAGCCAACATTCTAAAAAGCTCCTCGTCTATTTTAGCATTTTTATTTCGGTGATACTTATTTAGCAAATTAGCAATCAAATCACCTATGGCGTCCTGCCGATCTTCAGATTTTCTCATGAACTGAATTTTGCCCCAGCCACGAATATCGCAAACCATCATGCCATTTGCATCCCAAATTGTTTGATTTCTACTATCATAATTAACTGGAAATTTCAAGGTTTCCAATGCTAAATTGTTCTTTCCACTCAAACTCATCATTAAATTTTTTTAAAATTATTTTCAGCAAAATTAGTCCCAAGTATTCTGATGTAGGTTATTTAAAAATTAAGCCTTCACGTCTGATTTTTAATTGAATGTTAAGTTGAGAATTGCCTTCCTAACATAATAAATTCTTAGTAGTTCCTTGACCTTCAATTAACCTAAGCAGCTACCTTCTTTTATATTTTTGAAATACAAAACGAGATTATGAAGGGGGCAATTCTGAAATGAAAGTCAATCCCCCTTTTTTTATGCGATAGTTTTTAATGTTGTTGTATCGTTTATAAAATAATTCTATCCGCAATCACCTGTTTTCAAACTCTCATCAAGCACCTCTTTATCTCAAAGAATTTGCTAACTTTACTCTTCACCCTATTTAAACACTTTCCAAATTTCCGGATTAAAACAAATCACCTTTGAGTAAAGAAATCATTTATAAAACATGCGGAGTTATTGGTGTTTTAGGCTGTGTAGCTGTTTTGGCGGCCGATCTTATTGGAATAGCATTACACGAAGCACACAATCCCATAAGCAACACCATTAGCATGCTAGCCATAGGAAAATATGGATGGATTCAGGACTGGGGTATAGATATATTGGCAGTTGGTTTTTTTGCCCTTGCCATTGGACTTTATACCTGGAAGAATTCCGGAACAAAATGGATTATAGGACTTGTTATTTTGGTTCTTATAGGTGTAGACCTCATAATGATTGCGGAGCATAACCAATACGCCGGAAGACCTGGTCATAAAATACATCGCAAACTCGTTTATGCCCTGGCAGTTCTTTTCCCTGCAGTTGTTCTCTTAACAAGTTTCGATCTAAAAATGCTAAAACCTTACCTAAAAAAATTCTCTTTCTGGATTGCCGGCTTATGGCTTGTTCTAGCTCCACTTTTACCTCTAATGCCAGATTCTTTAGACGGTGCTTATGAGCGCCTGGTATGCACCTTAATCGTGATTTGGCTGGGTACAGTTTCTTATAATTTAATCTATTCTTATAAGAAGACAAAGAACACCTAATCCTGATAAGTTCAATCTTTAATAAAAGCTAGTCACTTAAAGAATATTTACTTTGAATTTTTCTCAAAATTCAAACCACTACGACTTTTTATAATGCGTGGCATCGCCGTAAAACAACTCAGCGCTTTCCATTATAGTTTCTGAAAGAGTAGGATGCGGATGAATAGTTAGCGATAAATCACTTGCAGTGCTGCCCATCTCAATTGCCAAAGCGATCTCTGGAATCAAACTTCCAGCATTTTTCCCGGCTACGGCTCCTCCTAGAATTACCTCAGTTTCCTTATCAATTAGAAGTTTAGTCAAGCCAGTATTTTCTCCAATGGCAACAGCTCTTCCCGAAGCTGACCAGGGAAATTTTACAACTTTTACATCTTTTTCATTTGCCTCTTCTTCGGTGAGACCACACCAAGCCAACTCAGGATTAGTAAATACAATTGCGGGAATAACTTTAGGATCATAGCCAGCTCCTTTTTTCCCTGCGGTCACTTCTGCAGCAATTCGGCCTTCATGACTTGCTTTATGTGCCAACATAGGTTCTCCGGTGATATCTCCGATCGCAAAAACATGCTCCAATTTTGTTCGGCGTTTATTATCTACTTCCAGGAAACCTTTTTCATTGGCCGAAATCCCAAGTTTTTTCAGACCCAGATTCTGTGTGTTTGGTTTTCTCCCAACAGCTACTAACACACAATCAAATTTCTTGTTCTGCTCTTCTTTCTTTCCTTTTAAGGAGACCTTCACGCCTTTTTTGGTAATCTTCACTTTTTCTACTTTAGTTTCAAAAAAGACATTTTTAAAGGGTTCGTTTTTCTCAAAAACCTTAACCAGGTCCCGATCTGTTCCGGGTAAAAATCCTGGTGTCATTTCGGCTATAGAAACTTTTGTTCCCAAAGCGGCATAAACGCTCCCAAGCTCCAAGCCAATATAACCACCCCCAACGACTAACATTTTTTTGGGTATTTCCTTAAGTTCCAGCGCATCGGTAGCGTCCCAAATGTTCTCATGGTCTATCTCCAGTTCGGGTAAGCCTACCGCAGAGGAACCGGTGGCAATGATCACTTTTTCAAAACTTAAATCAGAAGTTTTTCCTTTATTATCGGTCACCTCCAGCTCATTCTTGCCGGTAAATTTGGCCTTTCCCTGTATATATTCAATATTCCGGGCTTTGCTTAATTGCCCTAAGCCTTCTGTTAGTTTTTTAACCACCTTCTCTTTCCAGCTTGCAACTCTTTTAATGTCTATTTTAGGCTCTTCAAATTTCATCCCCCATTTTGAGGCATGCATAGCCTCTTCTTTGGTTTTTGCCAGGTGTAAAAGTGCCTTGGAGGGAATACAACCACGGTAAAGACAAACTCCGCCGGGATTAACTTCAGGATCAATAAGCGTTACTTTTATTCCAAGATCTGCTGCGTGAAAGGCTGCTGCATAGCCTCCGGGACCGGCACCAATAATAACGAGTTCTTTTCTATCTTTATTTGCCATTGTTTCTAAGATTTAAGATTAGCCTAAAAGCGCTTCGTATGGATCTTCCAGTGCTTTTACCAGCCAATTCATAAAACCAGCTCCATCGGCGCCATCTATTAAGCGATGATCATAAGACAAGCTTAGCGGAAGTATACTGCGAGGTTCAAACTTACCATCTATATAAACCGGTTTGGTAGTTGCGCGTGAAATACCGAGAATCGCCACCTGCGGATGGTAGACTATTGGCGTAAAATTAGTACCGCCAATACCGCCAAGATTTGAGATAGAAAAATTGCCTCCTTCCATATCTTCTTTAGATAGTTTTTGTTCTCGTGCTTTCTCTGCTATTTCTGAAATTTCTACCGATAGATCCTTGATGCTTTTTTGATCTGCATTTTTTATCACCGGAACTAAAAGGCCATCTTCTGTAGCCACCGCAATATTGATATTTACATATTTTTTAAGGATCATTTCTTCCTTATCCATATCTATACTTGCATTGAATGTTGGAAATTTATGCAGGGCTGTGGCTACAATCTTGGTAAGTATGGCTGTGAGCGTGAGTTTTCCACCGGCTTTTTCAACTTTCTCATTATGATCTTCTATATAAGTTTCAACTCCAGAGATATCGGCTTCTCCAAACTGAAACACATGCGGAATAGATTGCCAGGAGGCCAATACATTCTTAGCCGTGGTTTTTTTAATACTATTTAGCGGTTTATTTTCTACCGCTCCCCATTTACTGAAATCGGGTAATTTAGCCTGGCCGGAACTGCTCTTTTTGCTACCGCCTTCCTTGTATCCTTTAACGTCTTTTTCAGTAATTCTTCCACTTTCGCCGCTACCACTTATTTCTTTTATATTCACCCCAAGTTCACGGGCTACTCTTCTCACTCCCGGAGAAGCATAAACTTCTTTAGAAGAGTCTTCATCGGTATCTTTATCTTTTTTAGCCTCGCTTCCTTTGCTTTTCTTTTTCTCAGCATCTCCATCTTTTTTCTCATCATCATCTTCTTTCTGCTCTTTTTCTTTTTCACCAGACTTGGATTCGTCTTTTTCTTTTGCCTTAGAACCCTGTTCCTCTTCCTCTTTTTTAGCTTCTTCTTTTTTATTTTCTGAAGTCTCTTCTTCCTTATCTTTTGATTTGTCCTCCTCTTTTTCTTCTGAATCGTCACCATTATCTTCCAGGATAATAATCACATCGCCAACACTAACCTCGTCACCTTCACTAACTTTTATCTCCTTAATTGTTCCTCCTGCAGTAGCTGGAATTTCGGCCGTAGCTTTATCTGTTTCTACTGAAATTACTGACTGATCTTCTTCAATTTTATCTCCCTTAGAAACCAGGATTTCAGAAATAACAGCGGTATCTACGCCTTCTGATATTTGCGGAACTTTTATCTCTTTTGCCATAATTATTTTTTTAAGCCGTTCGTGGATTAGTCTTCTGTGGATCCATTTTCAGTTTTTTAGCTGCTTTCTTCAAATCTTCCATGCTAATTTGATTTTGTTTAGCAAGGCCATATAAGGCAGCATAAGCAATATGCGAGGCATCGATCTCAAAGAAACCACGCAAGGCTTCCCTATTATCACTTCTACCAAAACCATCGGCTCCTAAACTAATAAGCTCGTCGGGAAAATAGGATGCAAGGCTTTCGGGAAGAGCTTTTATATAATCTGAAGCGGCTACGAAAGTGCCTTTTTCATCTTTCAATTGTCGTTCTATATAATTTTGTTCCGTGTTTACCTGCGCTTTTAGACGGTTGCTACGTTCGGTATCAATAGCATTATCGTATAGTGTTTTATAGCTGGTAATACTCCAAATATCTGCGCCCACATCAAATTTATCTTCCAGGATTTCCGCAGCTTCCAGCACCTCCTTCATAATCGCACCACTCCCAAATAAATGCGCCTTCTTAGTCTTTTTTCGTGATTTCGATTTCCTGAATTTATAAAGTCCGTTAATGATGGCTTCCCTATCCACATCTTCCGGCATTTCGGGCATAGGATAGGTATCGTTTCCAATGGTGATATAATAAAACAGGTCTTTGTTCTCTATATACATATTCTTAATTCCTTCTTCTACAATAACTGCCAGCTCATAGGCAAAAGCGGGATCGTAAGCTCTTAAATTAGGAAATGCCAGTGCATATAAATGACTTTGTCCGTCCTGGTGTTGCAAACCTTCCCCGGGAATACTGGTTCTCCCGGAAATACCACCCATAAGAAAACCTTTTGCACCTGCATCTGCCGCAGCCCACATTAGATCGCCGGTTCTTTGAAAACCAAACATGGAATAGAAGAAGTAAAACGGAATGGTATTGATGCCATGGGTTAAGTAAGTTGTTCCAGCCGCAATAAACTCGGCCATACAACCAGATTCGGTAATCCCTTCTTCCATTATAGCCCCATTTTTGGCTTCTTTATAATAGAGCAAACTATCTTCATCTACCGGATCATATTTTTGTCCGTGCGGAGCGTATATTCCGGCTTGCCTAAAAAGTGATTCCATTCCAAAAGTTCGGGATTCATCAGGAATAATTGGAACAATCAATTTTCCTAAATTTTTATCCTTCATCAGCTTACCTAAAATTTGAACCATGGCCATAGTAGTAGCTACCTCGTCTTCACCCGATCCATTTAAAAAATTTTCAAAGATTTTTACGTCTGGAGCCTTTAATTTTGAACTTCTGTCTTTTCGCTGCGGAATATAACCACCAAGGTTTTTTCTCTTTTCCTCAAGGTATTTTAACTCTTCACTATCTTTCTTTGGTTTGATAAATGGAATTTTTTCCAGGTCTTTATCTGAAACCGGCACCTTAAAAAAGTCTCTAAATTCTTCCAGCTGTTCTTTATTGAATTTTTTAGTTTTATGCGAAACATTGCTGGCCTCACCGGCACTGCCCTGGCCATAACCTTTAACGGTTTGCGCCAAAACGATACTAGGTTTTTCTTTTGTTTCTAACGCAACTTTATAGGCATTGTATATTTTTTCTGAATCGTGACCGCCGCGTTTCAGGTTTTCCAATTCTTCATCGGAATAATCTTCAACTAACTTCTTTAGGTCTTTATCACTTTCAAATAAATCTTTCCGCAGAAATTCTCCGTCGCTATAGGCGTATTTTTGAAGTTGCCCATCGGTAAGTTCGCCTAGTTTCTTTAGGAGTTTTCCGGTTTTATCCTTTTCAATAAGTTTGTCCCAGTCTTTACCCCAAAGCAGTTTAATCACATTCCATCCCGTGCCTTTAAAAAGCCCCTCCAATTCCTGAATAAGCTTGGCATTACCACGAACAGGGCCATCTAAGCGTTGTAAATTACAATCTACTACAAAAATTAGATTGTCCAGTTTATCCCTGGATGCGATGCTAATAGCTCCACGGGCTTCTACCTCGTCCATCTCCCCATCACCAATAAATGCCCAGACTATACTTTTGTCTTCGTCTATAAGTCCGCGGTTAAGTAGGTATTTATTAAATCTAGCCCTATAAATAGCCTGGATGGGACCTAAACCCATAGAAACCGTGGGATTGCTCCAAAAATCGGGCATTAAATGTGGGTGCGGATAAGAAGTAAGACCTTTTTCAGATTGTACTTCGTGGCGAAAATTCTCAAGGTTCTTTTTCGTTAAGCGCCCTTCCATATAAGCTCTCGCATAAATTCCGGGAGAAGCGTGACCCTGGAAATATATCTGGTCCTGTACATCATTTTCAATCTTAAAGAAATGATGAAAACCTACTTCCCAAAGCTGCGCAATAGAGGCGTATGTAGAAATATGCCCTCCAATTCCTTCATCAGCTTTATTGGCTTTTACCACCATGGCCATGGCGTTCCACCTAATATAAGCCAGGATCTTTTCTTCCAGTTCTAAATCGCCGGGATAATCTTCCTCTTTGTCATGGGAAATGGTATTATGGTAAGGCGTAGTTAGCGTCTCCGGAAGCTCAACATTGTGTTTTTTGGCTTCTTCCTGTAAAATATTCAGTAGCTCCCCTGCCCTTTTAGTAGATTTATTCTCAATGATCCAGGTAAGTGAATCTATCCATTCCTGATTTTCCTGTTGGGTGCTGTTTTTCTTACTATTGGCCATAAGTTATCTTATTAATTTAAAAAGAGGCAGCTGAAGCCTTGATGCGGTAATTAAACAAGGAAGATAAACTCAAATAAAATTCATCTCGGTTTAATAGTTTCTATTTGAATAAAACTTTTGCATTTACCGCATAAGTCCATAATTGATTATTACCTACGCTGACTTCAATTTAAAAAATAACATACTTAACATCAATTGATTAACATAAGATTATAGCCAGATGTTAAAGAATAGAAGCCGTAAAAGTTTAATGAGTGTAGAATTGAGCTCAAATACCGAAAACCTGGAAGGGAAGTTTTACCAGATTAAATAGAAAAAAAATGCTGCCTGATAACAGACAGCATTTAATATTCTCTACAATTTTTTGATTCAGCTATTTATCTGAATCGTCCTCGTCTTCTATTTCCTTTTCCCATTCTGAAGCTATCACCTCTTCTTTTTTAATAAGGTTCCCGGAAGTTATTATTTTGAACTGATTATTTTCTGAAGTTTCCAGGTTCCAAATGATATTTTCGGCTTCAGGAAATTCGTCATTATTATTCATTTGTTCTTCAAACAATCTTTTAAGAATATTCCTATCTGAGAGTCCATCGTTCAACAACCTCAACACCGATTTTTTGCTTAGGCTGGAATCTGCATTTTCATTTGCCGGAGTAATTGAACAATGGATAATTGTGGCGCTGGAACTTGGAAACTTGCCGTTAAAAGCTTTAAAAAGTAATTGATTTACGTGGAATAAAGGAGCTTGCAGTTCCATTTCAGGGTATTCTTCACAAACTGTATCTATCAACATATCGTTGGAGATCTGCTCAATTTGCCCATCAGATAATTGTTCTCCCAGTTTATACTCCAAAACTAATTTTGCCGCTTCAGAAGGCTCAAAATCTGATATAGCCATAAATAAAAGCTCTCTTAAGTTTTCAGGATCGGAATCTTCTGCATCGGGAAAATCAAATTTTTTCAATAATTGTATGTAATCCTCATTACTCCAATATTCTCTTATTTCGTCTACATTATTAACTTTAGATATGCTTACAATATATTTCATCTTAATATTTTTTTAGGTTATCAAACAGTAAATACCGTCTTTAGCATGATAATCATTTTCTACAACTAAATAGATGAAATACCTTTAAATCTTAGCGTTTTATCAACTTTATTTAGTGAAAATATGATGTTGTGTCGCTGTAAAGTAATCGCGAAAAATTTGATTTAGAAGTTCATCATTTCTACTCGCTTTAACCCCCAAATAAGGAAATATTTCCATTATATCCCTTGAAATGCTTTTTACTGAATTTGAAGCTGAAGAATGAACCTCCTCTATATATTGATGATGAATACTGATTTCTGATTTAATATTAGCTTCAATTACTTTTGCATGCGCAGCTACTTTTAAATTAGCTTTAGAGAGCGTTTCAGCTAAGGCTTCCAAATTTTTTCCGGACTTAACTTTACGAGCTTCTGCCAAAAAATGCTCAGCCATACCAATATAATTTACCCAAAGTGTTAGATCAGCAAATACCGAAAATGGAATCTTAAAAATATCCTGGGGTTGGTAAAATTGATTGTATTTAAAGCTATAAGTTTCAGGAACCAAAATACCTTCTACTTTAAAGGAATCTGTGCTAGAAGCTTTTAACCCCATACTATTCCAGTCTTTAATAATCTCAACTTTTTCCCGCGGAATTACGAACGATAATACTTTTGGAGAACCATCTTCATTAAATAAAGGTTGGCCATTTTCCTGAATTTCTGCATTCAAAGTGAAGTGGGTTAAATAAGTTGCGCCGGTAGCATAACGCCAGGTTCCGGAAATTTTATAATGATCATCAATTTTTTCAGCTTTACCAAAAACTCCTCCGCTACCTCCTAAAACAGTAGTTTTAGAACTCTGAAATATTTCGCCTGCAGTTTCCGGTTGCAGGTTTCCTATAAAGTAATTGGCACCACTGCATAGGGTAAGCGTCCACCCCAGGCTGCCATCAATTCTTGCGAGTTCCTGAAGCCTGGAAAGCCCTTCGGAAAGGGAAAGTTCAAGTCCGCCATAATTTTTAGGCACCCAAATATTCCAAAGATTCTCTTTCGCAATCCAGCTTAAAACTTTTTCAGGAAAAATAGTTTTACCAAAACACAATTCGCTAAGGTCTTGTTGTAAATGCTCTTCTATCATTAAACAATAATTTAAACATTAAACTCACACTTTTCAAAATGAACTAAAAATTATAGGACGATTTATATTAAGCTGTTAATTGCCTATTATGGGCTTTGACAATTTTTCGCCATTTAAAGTATCCTGAAGTTCCTACTATAAATAGAAAAACAGTTAATGCGGCATACACATATAAGTCTTTATAAATAAGCAAAGGAATAGAAATAATATTGCTGATATTTAAGAAAATCCAATTCTCCATTTTTCTTTTGGCCATAAGCCACATCCCCGCCCAGGCAAATGCGCTCACCCAGGCATCCCAAAAAGGGACATCAGAATTGGTATGAAAACGAAGCCAGTAACTCATTAACGTAAAACACCCTAATACTATTCCTATAGCTTTTAAGTGTTCTAATTTGCTGGAATAGGAAATAGGAGTTTCTTCCTTTTGACTTCCGAATTTCCAGAAAAACCAGCCATAGATACTCATTACCAAATAATAAAGGTTTAAAAGAATATCAGCATATAATTTTGACTGGTAAAGAACCCACAGACTTATTAGGATAGAAACAATCCCAAATAAATAATTATGAATATTGTTTTTTCTTGCCAAAAGCACCTGAACCACTCCAAAAGTGGTTCCCAGGGCTTGTAACCAAACAAGTTTTGTAAAGAAATCCTCTATCATTGTATCCAAAGTTTACAATGAAATGAGGTGATGAAGTAGCTAAAAGTTGCAGAAATACAAATTCAACTTAGAAAATTCCTACGCTGGTATTATCCAGATCAGGTTCAGAGTAAATTACATCGGGGCAAAGCCTAAGAAAACATTTTTAGAAAAATGAATCTTGATTCGAGAAAAAAACATGCCTATTTTAATCTCGATTATCGAGTAAAACTCCCGGGTATCATCTCAGCCTGCCTTATGGCAAGCACCCCATTTCAGGTGCAAAACTATAGTTTATTTATGAAGTTTCAGAAGTTTTTAATGCTTTTAATAAATGCAGTATAAAAGTAGCCTCGCCAGGAATCGAACCTGGATCTAAAGTTTAGGAAACTTCTATTCTATCCGTTGAACTACGAGGCCCTGTAAGAGGCACAAAAATAATAATGTTTTCAGAAATTCATCATATTATAACTTAAAACTTCAAGCAGTTTCCCGGCTTTTATTAACTTTAATTCTATTATCATTTTTAAAATAAAATTTCATGAAAGTTTTTGCCATAAGCATTTTTACCGCACTCATTTTCTTTGCCAGTACTTGTGAAAGGCAAGAACCAGAAGATCAAATAGAACTTACCGGTACAATACAAAGTCAGGGGATTACTTCTTATCAATACGGCACACATACTTTAAATACAGAGGATGAATTTTATGCCTTAAAAAGTGAGAAAATTGAACTAGATAAGTTTGTTGGAAAAGAAGTCACAATTTCTGGATCAAGAATAGATGGTTATCCTGTAGATGGTGGCCCTCTCTATATTCTGGTTACAGAAGTGAAAGAGCAGTAGACTTCTGTGTCTTCCCTGAAGATTATAAACTACTGTGGAAATTAATTCAGTAGAGTTTCGCTATCTTTAACTTTTAATCAGAAACCTGCGTTATGAAGCAATTTTTACTCTGTAGCGTTTTACTATTTATCTCTACTTTAAATAGCAAAGCCCAAAACTCTAAAATTAGCGGAGACGCTTTTGCACATACTTACTCTATTGTAGCCAGGGATGCAAAAACCGGCGAGATGGCTGTGGGCGTTCAAAGTCATTGGTTTTCAGTTGGCCCATTGGTAGCCTGGGGGAAATCTGGCGTTGGTGTAATCGCCACTCAATCTTTTGTAAATCCTGCTTTTGGCCCGGAAGGGCTTAAACTCCTAAACCATGGCCACACTCCAGAAGAAGCATTAGAAACCCTTATCAATAATGATGAAGGTCGTGATTTCAGACAACTTGCCATCTTGAGTAAATCTGGACAAAATGCCGCTTATACCGGGAAGAATTGCGTAGCTGAAGCCAGGCACATTACGGGTGATAATTTTTCGGTTCAGGCAAATATGATGTTAAATGATAAAGTTGTGCCTGAAATGGCTAAAGCCTTTACCGAAAACATGAATTTACCTTTAGCCGAAAGAGTGGTTGCGGTTTTAAAAGCTGCTCAAAAAGCAGGTGGGGACATCCGCGGAAAACAATCGGCCGCATTAATTGTGGTAGGACCAGATAAAGTGGAAGAAATCTGGAAGGATAAAAAAATAGATCTAAGAGTAGACGATCACGAAAACCCGGTAGAAGAGCTAGCCAGACTGCTAAAAACAGCAAGAGCTTACCAATTTATGAACCGTGGTGATCTTGCTATGGAAAAAGGAAATGTAGAAGAAGCTTTAAAACAATACAGCACAGCCGAGAATATGTTTCCTGAAAACCTGGAAATGCGTTTCTGGAAAGCAGTAGCACTTGCCAATAGCGATAGGCTTGAAGAAGCAAAGCAAATTTTTGATAGAATCTTTGATGAAGATGAAAACTGGAGAATTATGCTAAAGCGCTTACCAAAAGCCGGACTTATTGAAGTGACGGTAAAGGAGCTGGAAATGCTCGTAAACTAATCTCCCAGGAATTAGTATCTTTAAAATCTAAATATCATTGTTATGAAAATTACTTTTAATAAAATTCTATTGGGAATTGCCGTTGTATCACTTACAGCTTTTACGTCTTGTAAAGACGCTGAAGAAAAAACTTCTGAAGAAACCCAAACAACAACCAATACTCAAATGACTGGGAACACGCCTGGAAATGGAGAAATCCCAGATGTTAATCCACCACACGGAGAACCGGGACACCGTTGCGATATGCCGGTTGGCGCTTCTTTAACCGGAGCCAACAGTACATCAAATACCCAACAGGAAATGACCTCTTCTCCAATTAGAGTAAAGGGAGATAAACCCACTAAAAATCCTCCACACGGGGAACCTTATCATGACTGCAGTATTCCTGTAGGGGGAGAACTAAACTAAAGTCTCTTTTCATTCCTTCGAAATCAAATAGAAATTATTTTGCTTTTGTTGCGACCTAAAATATATGCAAGCCACCAGTACTAGTTTCTATTCAGATCTCAAGGTTCATGGTATTTCCATTAGTTCACTAATTGGAGATAAAGATAATTTCGCCTCAATACCTGAAGATTGGTATATTCTCGTTGCAGATATTCGGAATTCTACTCAGGCCGTTAAGAATGGAGCCCATAACCAGGTAAATCTCGTAGCAACCGGTTGTGTAATTGCTATATTGAATCTGGCTGAAGCATACGGTATAAATGTTCCTTTCTTTTTTGGTGGCGATGGAGCCACCTTTCTTGTTCCCAACAGCATACGCGAGAAATCTTTAACTGTATTAGATAAACACAATAAGAATACAAGGAAAAATTTTGGTTTTAGTCTAGCCATAGGTAGTATTAGAATTGAAGAGATTTATAATAAGAATATAGATCTAAAAGTAGCTAGAGTAAAAGCTAACGAGGTTTTAAATATCCCTGTTGTGCTCGGCAACGGACTCCACTATGCTGAGGAAATAATCAAAAATGAGCAATTTTCTGAGCAATTTATTGCAGATGAAACTGCGTTGAATCTTTCCGGAATGGAATGTAAATGGGATAAGGTGAAGCCACCTAATTCAAACCAGGAAGTTATAAGCCTAATTATTTCAGGTTGTGAAGAAGCAGATTTCTCCAGAATATACTCCAAAATAATGGCTACGATAGATGAAATTTACGGTTCTATAGGACGTAGAAAGCCAATTTCTGTAAAAAAACTCAAAATAAAATCGGGTTTAAAGAGAATTAAGGATGAGATGAAAACCAAACTGGGAAAATGGAGTTTTCCTGAGTTTATAAGAAGTTTTATGGTAGCCAATTTTGGTGAATTATATCTCAAAAACACCAATGCCGGACAAAACTACCTTCAAAAACTCGTAGAGCTTTCTGACAACCTTACTCTGGATGGTCGTATAAATACAGTAATTACAGGTACCAGCGATCAGCGTAAAAAGCTAATAGCGTATTTAGATAAATTGGAGAATCTCAAGCTTATTAAATACGGTTATCATGTGAGCCAGGAAAGCATTATGTCTTGTTATGTAAAAGATATGAGCACAGACCAGCACATTCATTTTATAGATGGTGGCAATGGAGGATATACAAAGGCAGCTAATCAACTGAAATTGAAATTTCAGAATTAACTGCCGTTGTTTTAATTTTTAATCCAATCCGCCTTTCCTTTCAGCGTCTCTTGGTTCCGGCCAGGTCATTTGCTCACCTGTTCTTCTGTTAATTGGTAAAACGGCTTTCTCTCGTGAAGTAGTTTCAGGATCTTCACTAGCCATATAAGTCATAATCGCAGTTAGAATTATATTGCTACGCACATCATCAAAAACAATTTTATCGTAAGTATCTAAATTGGTATGCCAGGTATAGTCCCAGTAAGACCAGTTTAAAGATCTTAACATAAATGCAGGCGCTCCGGCAGCCACAAAAGAAGCATGATCTGTTCCACCGCTGGAAGGTGTTCCGGGGAAAGAAGTCTCAATCTCAGATTTAATTTCCTGAGGAACCGGCTCCAACCAACTTCCTATAAAATCATAGGCGTGTAAAAACCCCTGTCCGTTAATATTCTTAACCCTTCCGGTTCCATTATCCTGGTTGAATAAAGCCTGTACATTAGCCACAATCTCAGGATTATCTTTTACAAAAGCACGAGAACCATTAAGTCCCTGTTCTTCACTACCCCAATGCCCGGCAATAATAGTTCGCTTCGGGTTTGGATATAGTTTTTTAAGGATTCGCATGGTCTCCATCATAACCATTGTCCCGGTACCATTATCGGTTGCTCCGGTCCCGCCATCCCAGGAATCAAAATGCGCTGAAAGAATAACATATTCTTCAGGTTTTTCGCTACCTTCAATCCTTGCAATAGTATTAAATGTTGGTACTTCACCAAGATCTTTAGATTGGGCAACCACTTTTATTTCCGGAGCGTTATTATTTTCAGCTAAACGATAAAGCAATCCGTAATCTTCCAAAGCAAGATCTATTGTTGGAATCTCGTTGGTATAGGCACCAAAAACTTTATTTGCCCCAAAACCGTGAGACCAGTTAGAAGTAACAATACCTACTGCACCCGCTTCTTCCAACACTTTTGGGAGTTCACGGTAACTATAGCCGGTTTTTTGAATTCTACTTCTCCATAGAGAATCGGTTTCTTTTATACTTTCCTGCATATTTTTCCAGGATTTTTCTGTGGCCCATTCTTCCCAGTTATAAGGAGGTCTCCCCGTAGGTTCATTTACCGAGATCATCACAAATTTTCCTTTTACCGAAGAAAGCATTTCGGCAAACGCAGCGGAATCTGCTGCTTCAGGTAAAATCACTACCTCTGCAGTTACTCCCTTTTTCCCTGTAGAAGGGCTCCAGGCTAATTGCCGCCCATGTAGTGTTCTCACTCTTGGTTCTACAAGATCTATATGGGTAATCCCACGTTCCCAACCACGCCAGGTTCCATATTCCTGATTTTCTGCAGAAATTCCCCAGCTATCATATTTTTTTACCGCCCAATCATGTGCGTTTTTCATTTGTGGTGTTCCTACCAATCTAGGTCCAACCACATCTACCATTTCGTGGGCAAGCTCTTCTAATTTTGAATTTTCATTGACCTCGGTTACAATTTTGTCTACCATTTCTTTCTGAGCCTGCACCTGTAATGTGCCAGCCACAAGAAATAAACTAAAAAGTGTGCGTAAATTTTTCTTCATACTGTTTTAATCAATTTTTTAAAATTAAGCCTAAATATATCAATTATATCTATTCCAACTTCACGCTTATTCTTTATCATTTTTGACAATTTAACTATATTGCCACTGCTATTAAAAAATAACCCCACAACTCCTTAAATTGATGAAAAAAATTTCAGCTTATTCCTTCAAATTTAAATTTTACGTTCTCTTTTTAACACTCCTAAATTTCGGTTTTACCGCAATTTCTCAAACCAGTGAACTTTCGGTAGAAAAAATTATGCAAGATCCTAATTGGATGGGAAATTTCCCCTCTAATGTAAAGTGGAGTGCAGATAGTGAGACAATTTACTTTAATTACAATCCCGAGAAGAATAACAATGATTCACTTTATAAAATTGAATTGAGCAATACTTCAAAAATAAGTAAGGTAAGTCTGGAAGAAGAACAAAACCTGAGTCCCCGGTATGGAGATTTCAATAATGATAGAAGTAGAAAGATTTTTAGCGAAAATGGAAATCTTAAGCTTTACAACATAAAAACCGGAAAAACCACCGAGCTCTTAGACCTTTCACAATCTATTCAAAATCCTGTATTTTTAGCTGACGAAGATAAAATTAGCTTCACTGTGGGTGAAAACGCTTTTGTCTACAATAGAAAAGCAGGCAGCATTAAGCAACTTACCAATATTGAAAGTGGGAAAGCAAAAGATAGGAAAGAAAAGGAAATTTCAGAAAAAGATGCCTGGGTAAGGGATGAAAACCTGGAACTTCTACAAGTTGTAAATCAGCGAAAAACCGAAGAAGATAATACAGAGGCTTATCGTGAAGCTACTGCAGAAGAGGAAATCTTTACATTTTACCTGGAAGACCGTAATATTAGCAGTTTACAAGTTTCTCCAAATGCAAATTTCGCAACATTTAAACTCATTAGCCGCGAGCGCGGAGAAAGCACCAATGTTCCAGATTATGTAGATGAATCTGGTTACACCGCAAACCTACCTGCTAGAAGTAAAGTGGGCGAAAATGAAACTAAAGTTGAACTTGCTATCTACAACTTTGAAAAAGATACCGTTTACACGCTAAAAACAAGTGAATTACCCGGAATTACAGATCTACCTGATTACGTAAAAGATTACCCAGATAAAGAATGGGAAGAAACCGAGAGAGAAGTGGTTCCAACCACCGTTTATTTTTCAGACAATGGGGAACACGCCGTGGTTAACATTCGTTCTAAAGACAACAAAGATCGCTGGATCGCTAAAATTAACCTGGAAACCGGCGAGTTAAATACTTTAGACCGCCAGCGTGACGAAGCCTGGATTGCGGGGCCGGGAATTGGTTATACTTTTTACGGGGGTGAAGAAATGGGATGGCTACCAGATAATAAACATATTTACTTTAAGAGTGAAGAAACAGGATATTCTCATCTTTACCTGTTAGATGTTACTTCTGGGAAGAAAAAAGCGCTAACTCAGGGTGATTTTGAAGTTTTTGACCCGAAACTTTCCAATAATAAAAAACATTGGTTTTTAACCACTTCAGAAGTTGGACCCGGCGAACGTCATTTTTATAAAATGCCGGTGATGGGCGGTAAGATGGAAAAACTGACTCAAATGGAAGGTAACAACGATGTTTACCTTTCTCCCGATGAAAAAAACATGGCCATTTTACATTCCTATAGCAATAAACCCTGGGAGCTATATTTAAAGAAAACAAAAGCAAATGCGGAAGCCAATCAACTAACAGAAGGACAGTCTGAAGCATTTAGCAACTACGCATGGAGAGTACCTGAATTAATAGAGTTTGAAGCCGAAGATGGCGCTATGGTTCCTGCCAGGTTATATAAACCGGAAGCTGATGTAAAAAACAATGCCGCTGTGGTTTTTGTTCATGGCGCCGGTTACCTGCAAAATGTACACAAATGGTGGAGCAGTTATTTTAGAGAATATATGTTCCATAATCTTTTAACAGATCTAGGGTACACTGTAATCGACATTGATTACCGCGGAAGTGCAGGTTACGGTCGTGACTGGAGAACAGGAATTTACCGCCACATGGGCGGAAAAGACCTTTCTGACCAGGTTGACGGTGTGGAATATTTAGTTGAAAATCACGGAATAAATCCTGAAAAAGTAGGAATTTACGGTGGAAGTTATGGCGGCTTTATCACTTTAATGGGAATGTTTAACGAAGCTGAAACTTTTAAAGCCGGTGCTGCGTTAAGATCGGTAACCGATTGGGCGCATTATAATCATGGCTATACTTCTAATATTTTAAATGAACCAGCAGCAGATCCTATTGCCTACAGAAGATCTTCTCCAATTTATTTTGCTGAAGGCCTGGAAGGTGATTTATTGATCGCCCACGGAATGGTAGATGTAAATGTTCATTTTCAGGATGTGGTTAGGCTTTCGCAACGTTTAATCGAATTAGGGAAAGAAGACTGGGAAATGGCAATTTACCCCGTAGAAGATCACGGTTTTGTGGAACCCAGCAGTTGGACCGATGAATACAGAAGAATTCTTGAATTGTTCAACGAAAGCCTCTTAGACTAATGGATATTGAATATGTAAGAAAGCAATTTCCGGCATTGGAAAGAGAATTCACTTTTATGGATAATGCCGGCGGTTCCCAAACTTTAAAAAAAGTAGCAGAACGCATCAGTGGATATTTATTACATCATAATGTTCAGCTTGGGGCTTCGTATAAAGTTTCCCGGGAAGCCGGAGAAAAACTCAATTATGCCACCAAACAGGTTTGTAAATATATAAATGCGGGCAAAACTGAGGAGGTGGTTATTGGGCCTTCTTCAACTATGCTTTTACGAATTTTAAGCATTTGTATTAGTAAGCAATGGCAGGAAGGAGACGAGGTGATTGTAACAAATACAGATCACGAGGCCAATGTTTCTCCCTGGACAGATCTAAAGGATAAAGGAATAAATGTAAAGGTTTGGAAAGCAAATCCCGAAAGTCTGGAGCTTGAAATAAGTGACCTCAACAAATTGCTAACAAAGCGCACTAAGCTAGTAGCCGTAACCCACGCTTCTAATATTTTAGGAAGTATAAATCCTATTAAAGAAATTGCAAAAACTGTACATAAAGCTGGCGCACTTATTTGTGTAGATGGAGTGGCTTATGCTCCCCACAGGCGCGTAGATGTTAGGAAGCTGGATGTAGATTTTTATGTATTTAGCTGGTATAAAACCTACGGACCGCATTTGGCGGTTATGTATGGGAGGTATAATCAGTTATACAAAATGGAAGGTATAAACCATTACTTTTTCACGAAAAAAGATGTTCCTTATAAATTCCAACCGGGAAATTTGAACTTTGAACTCACGTATAGTCTATTGGGAATAACAGAGTATTTTGAACAGTTATTCAAACACGAATTTCCAAAAGCAAAAAAGATTGATTTTCAGGAAAAAATGGATAAAGTCTTTGAAAATATTAGCAAGTACGAAGAACGAATTTGCAAACCCCTGATTAATTATTTAACCGAACATCCAGACGTTAAAATTATTGGTAAGGATACTGCCGATAGGGAACAAAGAGTACCCACTATTTCATTTGTGCACAGTAAAATGAAAAGTGATGAAATTGTTGAAAGAGTAGATGATTACCGCATAGGGATTAGATTCGGAGATTTTTACGCCAAAAAACTAATTGAAGATGCAGGTTTAAAAGAAAAAAACGGTGTGGTAAGAGTTAGCCTGGTGCATTATAATTCGCTAGATGAAGTAAAAAGATTGATTTGGGTTTTAAAGAAAGTGATTTAGTCAAATCGCGGTAACTTATTTCTAATTGATTATAATTAGAAATCTCTATTTTAAGTTCGTCAAGCTGTACCGAAGCGTCGGGATTGTTTCAGACTTTATCCCGAATGAACTTCGGGATTCTAACCTGTTTGATTCTGAAATAAATTCAGAATAACGGTTTATTTATTGACTTAATTTACTGATATAAAATTCATTACGAACGGAGTGAAGTAATCTATATATCCTTTACTACAAATCGAAAGATTACTTCTCCCGCTAAAAACCGGGATCATAATGACGATTCTAATTTAATTTTTCAAGGCTTTTAAATTTTCTCTCAAAAATCGAAATTATTATCCCAAAGCTTGCTTCAAATCGTTTATTAGATCTTCTTCATCTTCAATTCCTACACTTAACCTAATTAGAGAATCTACCACTCCGGTTTTTGCTCTTTCTTCTTTCGGAATAGAAGCATGAGTCATACTCGCAGGATGCCCGGCTAAAGATTCTACGCCACCAAGCGATTCTGCCAAGGTAAATACTTTTAGATTTTCCACTATTTTGGTAGCACTCTCCAGCGTGTTTTCTATGGTGGTAAAAGAGATCATTCCGCCAAAATCTTTCATTTGCTTTCTCGCAATATCGTGGTTTGGATGATCTTCAAAGCCCGGCCAGTAAACCTTTCCTACTTTTGGATGTGTTTTTAGAAATTTCGCGATTGTTGCTCCATTTTCGCAGTGACGCTGAATTCTAAGATGCAGGGTCTTTATTCCGCGCAATACCAAAAAGCTATCTTGTGGCCCGCAAATAGCACCACTCGCCTTTTGAATAAAGTAGAGTTTCTCCGCTAATTTTTCATCATTCACTACTAAACTCCCCATAACTACATCACTATGGCCTCCCAAATATTTTGTAGCACTATGCATTATAATATCGGCCCCAAGCTCCAAAGGTTGTTGTAAATATGGCGTAGCAAAAGTGTTATCTACTGCAAGCAACAAATTGTTTGCCCTTGCAATTTTACCCACCGCTTCAATATCAATAATATTCATCATGGGGTTGGTTGGCGTTTCTATCCAAAGCATTTTAGTGTTTTCGTTAATAAAACTTTCAATATTGCCAGCTTTCCCCATTCCTATAAAATGGAATTTAATCCCCATCTTTTCAAAAATGGAAGTAAACAAACGATAAGACCCGCCATAAAGATCGTTAGTTGTAATAACCTCATCCCCGGGTTTAAAAAGCTTTAAAACAGCATCTATAGCCGCAAGACCAGAGCCAAATGCAAGACCAAATTTACCATTCTCAATACTCGCCAAAGACTTCTCGAGAGCGGTTCTTGTAGGATTTGCACTTCGCGAATATTCAAATCCTTTATGGCCACCAGGCGTACTTTGCGAATAAGTACTGGTTTGATAGATTGGCGGCATTACAGAACCGTACGCCGGATCTATATTTTCCTGGCCTCCATGTATTGTTTTGGTATTAAATTTCATATCTCCTGGGTTTACAGCAAATGTAGTAGGCTCATTGTGTTTAAACAAAATAGGCATATCTTTATTCAAGTATTTAACAGCTTTTTTTATGTATCGAAATATATTTTCTCTCCTTGTTATTTTCATATTATTCAGCGCCTGCCGTGATGAAAAGTCTGATGCCAGCGTAAAACAGGTTAAAGGCGATACCGAAGCCTTAAGTTTTTACGACGAAGGCTTGTTACCTAAAGATTTTGAAGCTTGTAAAGGGGTGAAATGCCCTAAAATAAGGGTCAATTATTTAAAGTTTAGAGAAGATCGTGAAGCTGCTCTGGCTATGAATCGCTATAATGAAAAAAATCTTATACAGATATTAGATAACACTGAAGAAGGCAGCAAGACCGAGAATATTAAAGGCGCGGTAGAAGAATTTATTAAAGATTATCAGAATTTTAAAAACGATTTTCCAAATTCTGCTATTGGTTACGAAGTTGAAATTTCCCAATCGGTTTTGAGCCAAACTAAAGATTTATTAGTTCTGGAAACAGATTTCTACATTTTTACCGGTGGTGCACATGGCTATGGCGCTAAACGGTTTGCTAATTTTGATATTGCTTCAGGCGAATTGCTAACAAAAGAAGATCTGTTCTCAAATCTTGATGCTTTTAAGAATTTTGCTGAAAAGGAATTCAGAAAAAAATATAAAATTCCGGAAGGAGGAAACATAAATGCCAAAGGATTTTTCTTTGAAAATGATAAATTTGCACTTCCAGAAAATATAGCGGTCACCAAAAATAGGGTGATCCTGGTCTATAATCGTTATGAAGCTGCCAGTTATGCTGAAGGAGAATTAAACCTATCTTTTCCGAAGAACAAAGTAGCACAGTGGCTTATTTACTAAATAAAAACTAATGAAAAAAGTATATCATCTTTCAAGCTGCAACACCTGCCAGAAGATATTAAAAGAACTGGAATTACCAGATTCGTTTGAGCTTCAGGATATCAAAGTAGAGGAAATTACTACAGAGCAAATAGAAGAAATGCAAGCGCTTTCAGGAAGTTATGAAGCTTTATTTAGCCGAAGAGCACGCCTTTATCGCGAAAGGGAATTGAACAAAAAAGAACTCTCTGAAGCCGATTATAAAGATCTAATCCTGGATCATTATACTTTTCTAAAAAGACCGATGATTATTAATGATGATGAAATTTTTATAGGAAATTCTAAAAAAACCGTTGCGGCGGCCAAAGCAGCGGTGCATGGATAACAAACGTATTTGGGCCATCTTAGCAGCCATTGGTGCAAGTGCGATCTACGGACTTAACCATACGATTGCCAAAGGCGTAATGCCCACTTATATTGAACCTTTCGGGTTTATCTTTTTAAGGGTTTTTGGTGCAGCTATCCTGTTTTGGGGAATTAGCTGGCTGGGACCCAAAGAAAAGATCGCAACTTCTGACTGGCCAAGAATTTTAGGCTGTGCCGTTTTTGGAATGGCAATTAATATGTTGTTTTTCTTTAAAGGCCTAAGCCTCTCTACCCCTATTAATAGTTCGGTTATTGTAACACTTTCACCGGTTATGGTGCTCATTTTGGCATCAATTCTTATAAAAGAAAGAATTACCTTGCTTAAAACTATGGGAATTATTGTTGGTTTAGCCGGCGCATTGGTTTTAGTGCTTTTTAGTACAGATAGCACCGTTAATGCACCAAATATTCCTTTAGGGAATGTGCTTTTTATTGTAAACGCTTTTAGCTACGGGCTATACCTCATTTTAGTAAAACCACTTACCGCAAAATATCACGCACTTACTTTAATGAAATGGTTATTTCTTATCGGTGTTTTTATTAATTTACCTATTACCATTGGTGAATTTACCGAAGTAAACTGGACAAGTTTACCGTTTGATGCTATATGGAAAATGGCTTTTGTAGTAGCAGGAACCACCTTTTCTACTTATTTACTTAATATTTATGCTTTAAAACAACTTTCGGCCTCTACCATAAGTGTATTTATTTACCTCCAACCACTAATCGCGATTACGTATGCGATTTTGACCGGCGCCGATGAGCTTAATATGGTAAAAGCAGTAGCCGCAATTTTGGTTTTTGTAGGAGTTTATATGGTAACAAAAAAGAAAACCGAAATTAGGAGGTAGTTTTAATTTAATCTTCCAGTTTTTCTGCAAGCTCACGCAGATAATTCTTATTAGCCTTTATTGCTGAAAGTGGGGCTGTAAACGTACTAACCCTGCCTATCGCAGGAAAACTCAATTTACCTTTCGCTAATGAATTTGCGAGGAGTATTTGCAGATAATTATAAGTAAGAATAAATTGCTGTAATAAATTAGTTCTTTTTCTACTGAAACCCAGTTTTTCTGCAGTCCTGTCGTTAAGAATATAGCTTGTACCTTCCAGTGTGATCTTCTCTGCCTCATTTGCACTATATGATTCGCTAAGTTTTATCAAGCCCAAAATATATTGATTAAGAATAAATCTAATACGCTGCTTACCCTTCCAGTTTCTATCAATCATGTAATAATAATCAAACAAAGTTCCGCCGTGCATAATGATCTTTCCATTTTTTTCTTTTTCAGTAATAAAAAGCGGAGTGTAATAGATTAATTTCCCATGTTTTCTGCCTTGAGGTGTATCTATAAAAGGTGCCAGGACTGTAAGGATTAATGGGGCTAAAAACAATGGCAAGTAATACCATTCAAGGAGAAAAGCCACAAGTACAGTACCTAGAAATACCACAAAAGCAATCCCGGAAAATCTAAGGATCTCCCGGGTTTGTTCTTTCTCTGGTTTTATGTAGAAACTATGCTTTTTGATAGGGGAACTTAATCATTTATAAACAGAGCATACCTAAAATCCTATTTTTTCTGGATCTAAGTGCTGTGGGTGTTTCCCGAATTTTCTGGTGTCTTCTCTAGTTAAGATCTTAAAATCATCAGTATGCCCAAGACTATCTAAATTATCATGTAGGGCTTTTGGAAGTTTGGTAAGTTTTCTTTCTTTTAGGTCTATCCAGGCTCCCATCATCTCACAACTCGCAAAATTTTGACCATTTTCGTCATAAAAATTATGCAGAAACTCAAAGTACATACCATCTTCTGCAAGACCTTTTAATTGTAAAGTTACTTTTATAGGTTTTCCTGCAAAAACTTCTTTAAAATAATAAATATGCTCATAAAAGACCACCGGCCCTATATTCTCTCTAGCCAAATCTTCCTGGCCAAACCCGTTTTCCATTAAAAAAGCCATCCTGGTATGACTCATAAAATTTACATAAGCCGTATTGGCCAAATGCCTGTTGGCATCTATATCACTCCAGCGTATTTCAAATTCTTTAGTATACATTTCTTTTTAATTTTTAATAAAACTAAGCATAAATATTATGCACGCATAATTATATTAAAATTTCCAGGGAATATTTGGAAGTTAAAAAACTCTCTTAAGAATCAAATTTATTCGAAATCAAGCTTTAAAGAGTTTATTATCTCCCAGAATTATCCTCAGGATTATTCGCTTAATATAATACTACTTAACTTTGCCCGGCTATGCCTATACTCAAAACCAAATATAAAGCTTCCGGGATTTTTAAAAATCCTCACGTATCTAGCATTTACGCTGCTACGCTTAGAAAAGTTGACTTTAGTTTTAATACTACAGATCGCATAGAATTAAGCGATGGTGACTTTTTAGATTTAGAGCGTGGTTTTTATTCTCCAAAAAATAATAAAGTTATAATTCTGCTTCACGGCCTTGCTGGAAATGCCAACCGTCCTTATATGTTAGGAATGGCAAAGCAATTTCAGCAGCACGGTTGGGATGTGGTTTCTATGAATTTTAGGAGTTGCAGCGGAGAAATGAACCGCCTTTATCGCAGTTATCACGGCGGTGCTACCGAAGATCTACAAGCGGTAATTAAATATCTGCAGCAGGAAAATCAGTATAAAGAAATCAATTTGATTGGATTTAGCCTTGGAGGGAATTTACTACTAAAGTACTTAGGGGAACAGGCTACTATTCCGTCAGAAATTAAATCGGCAGTGGCTATTTCTACGCCCTGCGATCTTGGTGCCTCTCTGGAAGAGCTCAACAAAATACATAACTTCTTATATTCAAAACGCTTTTTAAAAAACCTGAAAAAAGAATTACAACTTAGGCAAACCCATTTTCCTGAAAAAATTAGTAAAAAAGAAATCACACAGTGTAATTCTTTGCTAGCCATAGACGAATTATACACAAGCAAGGCCCACGGATTTAAAAATGCTTCAGATTATTACAAAAAGTGTAGCTGCATAGGTTTTCTACCCAATATTACCACTCCCACGCTACTGATAAACGCAAAAAATGATTCTTTTCTTTCCCCGAATTCTTACCCAACAGAGATAGCAAGAAATTCAGAATTTCTTCATTTAGAAACACCTAAACACGGTGGGCACGTAGGTTATATTCAACATAATAAAGCTTATTATCACGAAGAAAGAGCCCTGGAGTTTATAAAAAAGTTCGCGCTATCCTAGATCTTCTAAAAAGACTAAGCGGAAGAATCAATTAAGGTGTTTGTATATTATATGCTGAGATTATGTTTTAATACTCGTATAAAATGGTGGCGTTTGAATTTATAATGTTTAATTGAATTTGATCTCCATCACCTCTTAAGTTTGAAATATCAAACGTCAATTCTTTTGTAATATAGGCTTCGCATAATTCTTCATTTTTTAATGATAATCTTAAATTCCTTTGAGACGGCTCTAATTCAAAAATTTCTCCAGAATCGATTAGTTTTAACTCCCAGGTATCTCCATTACAACCTCCAGAACTAAAATTAATTTTTAAACAGTCGTTAATTATCACTAAACTATTAATTACTAATTTGTTTGCAGGTGCATTTATATATTCTTCTGCGCTTATAATAGTTTCAAAATCACAATTATTTTGGTTTCTGTTGTTGTCATCATTAGAACAGTTAAAAAATGTGATTCCAATTATTATTAAAATGAATGCTTTTTTCATGTTAGTTTGATTGTGTTTCTAATAGATGAAGATTTTATAGACTGGTTGCGAAACCTACCCAAAAAATTCAGAATCTGTAAAATACCCTTTTACCGGCTTTGCCCTGCTATAGAATTGATTATCTTTGCACAAGCTTAAAAATCACTCATGATTCAGTCAATGACAGGTTTTGGGAAAAGCATAACGCAGCTCCCATCCAAAAAAGTAACCGTTGAAATCAAGTCGCTAAACAGCAAAAATCTTGATGTAAACGCCAGAATTCCTTCGCAATATCGCGAAAAAGAACTTCAACTAAGAAATACAATTTCAAAATCCCTTACTCGCGGAAAAGTAGATTTTTCCCTTTATGTAGAGGTCACCGGCGAAGAAACTACCGCCTCTGTAAACCGTGGGGTGGTTAAAAATTATATGCAACAATTAAAAAGTATTGTTGACGGCAATGAAACCGAATTGCTAAAAATGGCAGTAAGAATGCCTGATGCGGTTACCACCGAGCGCGAAGAAATAGATGAATCTGAATTTAAAGCGATTGAAGACGCGGTGATTGAAGCGCTGGAAGAGATCAATCAATTCAGAAAAGACGAAGGCGAAGCATTAGAGAAAGACCTGAAACTTAGAGTGAATAATATTCAAGCTTTGTTACAGGAAGTTTTAAGGATTGATCCTGAAAGAGTTGATGCTGTAAAGGAACGTCTAAGAAAAGGAATTGCCGATCTTAAAGAGAATGTAGATGAAAACCGTTTTGAACAGGAATTGGTGTACTACATCGAAAAATTTGACATTACCGAAGAAAAAGTAAGACTGGAAAATCATCTTGCTTATTTTAATGAAAGTATAAACTCGCCTGATTCAAACGGTAGGAAACTTGGTTTTATTTCTCAGGAAATGGGTCGGGAAATTAACACTATTGGAAGTAAATCTAACTATGCCCCTATGCAACAATTAGTGGTGCAAATGAAAGACGAGCTTGAAAAAATTAAGGAACAACTTTTAAACGTACTTTAAATGAGCAATGGTAAACTTATCGTATTCTCGGCCCCTTCAGGCTCGGGAAAAACAACGATAGTCCAACATTTGTTGAAGCATAAAGAATTAAACCTAGAGTTTTCAACCTCGGCTACCTCACGCGCTCCCAGGGGCGATGAAAAAGATGGCCAGCACTATTACTTTCTATCTTTAGAAGACTTTAAGAAGAAAATTAAAAACGACGAATTCCTGGAATGGGAAGAAGTATATCGGGATAATTTCTACGGAACTTTAAAAAGTGAAGTAGAGCGCATTTGGTCTCAAGGCAAAAACGTGATTTTTGATATAGATGTAGTTGGCGGATTAGATATAAAGAATATTTATCCCGAGAAAACCCTGGCGGTTTTTGTAAAACCCCCAAGTATTGAAGAATTAAAAATAAGGCTGAAAAAGCGTAAAACCGAAACCGATGATAAAATAAATATGCGTGTTGCCAAGGCCTCTATTGAATTGGCAACGGCACCACAATTTGATTTTATTATTGAAAATCATCATTTAGGTACGGCACTGAAAGAAGCTTACGAGCTTGTATCAAGCTATGTTGGCGCAAATAATTCAGGTAAAAATGAATAGGAAGATCGGCTTGTTTTTTGGGACTTTCAATCCTATTCACATCGGGCATCTTATCATTGCTAACCACATGGCCGAATTTTCAGATTTAGATGAGGTGTGGCTTGTGGTCACGCCCCATAACCCTCACAAAAAAAAGAGCACACTTTTAGACAATCATCACCGGCTGGATATGGTTTATAAAGCTTGTGAAGGTTATGAGCATTTACGGCCGTCTAATGTAGAGTTTAACTTACCAAAACCCAATTACACCAGTACTACCCTGGCGCATCTTCAAGAAAAATATCCAACCAATGAATTTTGTCCAATTATGGGAGAGGATAACCTTAAAACCTTCCACAAGTGGAAAAATTATGACGTAATTTTAGAAAACCACGAAATTTATGTTTATCCACGAATTTCTGGAGGAAAAGTTGAAAATGAATTTAAAGACCATCCAAAAATTAAACGGGTAGATGCCCCGGTAGTTGAGATTTCTTCCACATTTATAAGAAGAGCCGTAAAAGACGGTAAATTCATTAAGCCCTTATTAAACCAATCGGTTTGGGATTATATTAAATTGATGAATTTTTATAGGTAGTGCTTGAAAGTTTAAAACAAAAGACTGTTTAAAATCTTATTTTAGCTGTTCTGCTTAGCTGATTGAACCTACTTTTTTCATGGTGGAACTACAAGCTATAGGACGTCGACTGCCCTCAATGTAACAACCTCAAGACTTTAAACAGTCTTTAATCTTTATATCTTATTCCTGACGTGGAATTCGTAAAACCTGCCCGGGATATATCTTATCAGGATCTTTGAGCATTGGTTTATTTGCTTCAAAAATCACCGTATATTTATTAGCATCGCTATAATGTTCTTTCGCTATCTTACTTAAGTTTTCGCCACGCTCTACCGTATGAAAACTAGCCTCAGGCGATTCAATTTTTACGGCTAACCTATCATCTACCTTCGCAATGCCTTCTGAATTACCTATTACGAGCACTATTTTCTCGCGAATAGCCTGGGAATCTGCCAGGCCATAAACTGTGGCTGTATTTCCTTCAATATTAATAACCGGATTCTCTACAGCTAAATCAAGGCCTTGTATGGTTTCCAAAAGCTTATCTGCAGCTTTTTCGTTCTGTTTTCTTATGATCTCTTTTTTGGCCTCGGTAATTTCTATATGTTCCTCTTCCTTCTCTTTTTCCTTACCAAAAATTTTTTCTCCCGCATCTTTTATAAATGAAAATATTCCCATAATACTGATTACTAAGTTATTGAATTGAAAAATACAAAAGAAAAAGAATGTTATGCCTGTTTTAAGTCCTAAAACTTTGTTAGTTTTTTGCCATGTTGTTCAAGTAAACTACCTCGGGGCAAGCGCACTAGGCATTCGTTGTAAACAAATTTCTAATTTCGAGGCAAGCCTCGGGGTATTACACCCTTTGGCGGTGCCAATAAAAACAAAAACCGCAACACACAATCAAATTATGTGTTTGCGGTTTTCAAACTAAATAACCAACCAAAAAACTAAGAAAATCCATCTTTTTATAAAGAAGGTTCTTCGTTAATATGATAACGTCCTAAAACTATTAGAATTGCCGACTATAAAATTTATATATGTTAAACTTTTACTCTTATTTCTTAGCTATTCATTAATAAAATGCTTTATAACCCCTGTCTTTTTAGATATACTTAGAAAATTGTTTATTTTTGGATTACAGAAAATCAACCTATGGATAAGTCTCCAAAGTTTGCCGTAATTGGCGGCGGTAGCTGGGCTACTGCAATTGTAAAAATGCTTAGCGAAAATGTAGATACCATTTATTGGTATATGCGCAGCGAATATGCCATTGAGCATATTAAAAAGCAGGACCATAACCCAAATTACCTTAGCTCGGTTGAGTTTGACGTCAATCAGTTAGAATTGAGTAGTGATATTAACAAGACAGTAGCTGCAGCTGATTTTCTGATTTTCGCTATTCCCTCTGCATTTGTGAAAAGAGAATTAGATGCTTTAACGGTTTCTCTGGAAGATAAAATCATATTTTCGGCTATTAAAGGTATTGTACCCGAGAGTAGCCTTATTGTAGGTGAACATTTTGAAGAATATCATCATGTTCCTGCAGATAATATTGGGGTTATTACAGGCCCCTGTCACGCCGAAGAAGTAGCCCTGGAAAGACTTTCTTATCTTACCATTGCCTGTACCGACGAGAAAAAGGCAAAACTACTGGCAGATAACCTAAGCAGTGAATACATTAAGTGCAAATTAAGCGATGATGTTACCGGAACTGAATATGCAGCAATGCTGAAGAATATCTACGCCATTGCCGCCGGAATTGCACACGGATTGGGTTATGGAGATAACTTTCAAAGCGTATTGATGAGTAATGCCATAAAAGAAATGAAACGCTTTATTAAGAAAGTACATAGCATGAAGCGTAACATTAACGATTCTGCTTACCTGGGGGATCTTTTGGTAACAGGATATTCTGTATTTAGCCGAAACCGTATGTTCGGAAACATGATTGGAAAAGGCTATACTGTAAAGAGTGCCCAGATGGAAATGAGCATGATTGCCGAAGGTTATTACGCTACCGAAAGTGCTTATAAAATAAATAAAGATAAAGGCGCAAAAACGCCTATAATTAACGCAGTATATGGAATTCTTTATGAAGGTAAAAACCCTAAAAAGGTAATTAAGAAACTGGCAGAGAAGCTTACTTAAGCCTGTTATTCTGCTAAAACTCCTTTATTGGGAATAATAGGGATTTCACGTAAAGCTTTTTCGTTTACGCTATTTTTTCTGAATAAATATTTCTTTTCAAACATTTTACCGTCAGCAAAAAAAGTAACCTGAAACTGGTTATTCAATGCGAGAACTTCTTCCTGGATAAATTCAATTTTAGCAAAAGATTTGGAGGGAAGCTTTTCCAGCTTATGGCGTATAACAGATGTTTGTTTGTTTTCATCGTAGCCTTTGCTTACAATTAAAGCCATCTCTATAGTTTCATCCCTATCGTTTATAAGATAAGCATTCCACTCATCCACTTTAAAAGACTCGTTATAGACCTTTACCGCCGCCACATAAACGTTTTCTACTTTAGGTATGTCAATATCTTTCTTCACTAATCTTCAATCTTATTTTTAGCCCATTTAAACAACCCCCAGAAAACAAGAGCTGCAATACCTAACAAAATAGCTCCCAGTGCCATTTCAATTATTTCTACTGCAACTAAAATAATAATAACCGCAAGGGCTAGAATACCCAATATAATCAATCCAATCTTTTTCATAATTATAATTATTTGTAGCTCCAGTCTTCCGCTAAATTAGCTAGAATGAGGATTTAAATTGTTCAAGAAATCTTACGTCGTTTTCATAGAACATTCTAATATCGCCAATTTGATAAAGTAACATCGCGATACGTTCTATTCCCATCCCAAAGGCAAAGCCCGAATATTCGGTAGGATCTATATTACAATTTCTAAGCACATTAGGATCTACCATTCCGCAGCCCATAATTTCTAACCAACCGGTTCCCTTAGTAATTCGGTAATCGGTTTCGGTTTCGAGCCCCCAGTAAATATCTACCTCAGCACTTGGCTCGGTAAATGGAAAATAAGAAGGTCTTAATCGAATCTTAGATTTTCCGAAGAGTTGTTTTGTAAAATAAAGCAGGGTTTGTTTTAAATCGGCAAAACTTACGTTTTTATCAATATAAAGTCCTTCCACCTGATGAAAAATACAGTGCGAACGTGAGGAAATCGCTTCATTTCTAAAAACCCGTCCCGGAGAGATTGTTCTAATTGGCGGTTTATTATTTTCCATATATCGCACCTGTACCGAAGAGGTATGGGTACGCAATAAAATATCTGGATCTGTTTGAATAAAAAAGGTATCCTGCATATCTCTCGCCGGGTGATATTCCGGCAGGTTAAGTGCGGTAAAATTGTGCCAGTCGTCTTCCATTTCAGGTCCCTCAGAAACATTAAACCCAATGTTAGAAAAGATCTCTATAATCTGATTTTTAACTATAGAAATAGGATGTCTGGCTCCAATCTCTATTGGCTCTCCCGGTCTTGAAAGATCGCCATAAATTCCATTTTCTTCCTGCTTACTTTCCAGGTTTTCTTTTAAGGCTGCAACTTTCGCCTCAGAAGCTTTTTTAAGAGCATTTATAGTCTGGCCAAATTCCTTTTTTTGTTCGTTAGGCACTTCTTTAAAAGAAGCAAAGAAATCATTTAAAATTCCCTTTTTACCGAGATATTTGATTCTGAATGCTTCTACTTCTTTAACCGATTCGGTTTTAAAAGCTTCTACTTCAGCTATATGTTGCTTAATTTTATCTATCATGAGATCCTTTTCTTTTCAGAAGGGCAAATTTAGTAAAAAACTTCGGAGCAAGCTCACGAAGCATTGTTATTGGAAAATATAATTCGGTTTCGAGGCAAGCCTCGGAGTATTAATTCTCGATTATCGAGTAAAAATGTAGTTTAAGGCAGCACGTGGCGCCTTTAATCTATATACTGGTTATTGATAAAATAATTCACAATGGCTTCTTTCATCAAAACCGACTGTTCACCGGCCTTAAGCGTAGGTAATTGCTCCAGGATTTTGTAATGTGGCCAACCATCTTCATCAAAATAATCAAACTCATAATAACCGTAAGGTTCCAACAAACGGCAAATAGCAATATGCATTAGATCTATTTTATGGTCTTTTTTAAATTTTTTATGAGGCTGCCCTAACTCCTGAACGCCAATTACATAAATTATCGCATCCAAATCCATTGATTCTCCATCGGCAAACTGGTTGGAAAGTTTCTTTTGCAAGCCTTCCCATCTACCTTTCAAATTTTCATCTCGTGTCATGCCGCAAAGATAATATCTTCCTTTTTGAATTTACGCCATAGAGAGACTTAAAATATTCAGCTAGCTTCTTCGCAAAATCTGTGATATTATTCACTTTATACTTACACAGGCTTGGCGCGAAACCCAAAAATTCTCCTATTTAATGCCTCGTGGCCTACCGCGAGGTAATTTACTATATTTGGCGTATGAATACAGTAGATATTGTCCTGGCCTTAATCCTGCTCTATGGACTTGTTAGAGGATTTTTTAGAGGACTTTTGGCCGAGATTGCTTCCCTTGTAGGTATTGTAGCCGGAATTTACGGAGCTATTCATTTCTCTTATGTATTAAGCGATTTCTTTTCTAATAATATGAACTGGGATACAGAATATGTAAACCTAATTGCTTTTGCTATCACGTTTGTTCTTATTGTCTTTCTAATCTCTCTAGCCGGAAAGATCTTAACGAAAATGGCCGGTTTTGCAGCGCTAGGTATCGTAAATAAGTTACTAGGTGCCGGTTTTGGCTTATTAAAAATGGCTTTTATAGCCAGTGTAATAATCATGTTTTTTGAAGCTACCAATGAAGAAATAGAACTGGTTAGCAAAGAGAAACTTGAAGATTCTAAACTTTACGCTCCGGTTAAAGTTATTGCTCCGGCAGTTCTTCCTTCAATTTTAAGAGAAGCCAGGGAAAGAGACCTGCTGGATGATGAAAGTGAACTTTTTGAACATAAAAATGAGGAAGTCTAGTGTTTAGACTTCCTCTTTCTAAAATAGTTTTTTATCAAAAGACTAAACTGGAACATCCAAACCAAAGTATCTCCTAAAGCTATCTGGATTGGTAACTTCTCCTTTACCGGACACCAATTTAATGGTGATATCCTTACGTTCGGCTTTTATTGCAAATTCATCTAGAATTTCCAAAACGTCATAATCCAGGACTTTAGTTTTCCTAACATCAATCAATACGGTTGCTCTTTTTGGTATTTCGTTTAATTCTCTTAAAATAGCACCTTTGTTTAAAAATGAAAGTTCTTCGGCAAGCGTAATTTTATAATTACCGTCATTAACCTCATAACCTTCTTTATGCAAGAAGTGAGAGTTTTTATAACTATTAATTAAAATAACACCTATACCAACTGCCAGACCAAGTCCAATTCCCATGAGAAGGTCTAAAAATACCACCCCAAGAATAGTAATCATAAAAGGAAGAAATTGCCCTTTTCCTAATTTAAACATTTGCTTAAATAATGCCGGTTTAGCCAACTTGTAACCTACCAGTAGAAGAACTGCAGCAAGTACCGCCAAAGGAATCATATTCAATACCGTTGGAATAGCGATAATGGAGAAAAGAATAAGAAAACCGTGTAAAATAGCAGACATTTTTGTTCTACCACCAGACTGCGCGTTTGTAGAACTTCTTACTATTACCTGCGTAACCGGCAAACCACCAATAAGTCCGGAAATCATATTACCAGCTCCCTGTGCATATAACTCACGGTTGGTGTTTGTTGTTCTTTTTAGAGGGTCTATTTTATCTATTGCTTCCACACTTAACAAAGTTTCTAAACTGGCAACAATGGCAATGGTTATTGCAACAACCCAAACTTCAGAATTAGTGATCTCGGCAAAGTTAGGCATAGAAAATTGCCCAAAGAAAGAAGCGGCACTATCTGGTACGGGTACGCTTACCAATTGAAAATCCCTGATTCCAAAAGTAGGTCCATCTACTAAAATATAATAAACTACCCCCATAGCAACGGCTACTAAAGGTCCCGGAACAATACTGAATATTTTGCTCTTTTTAGTAAGTACTTTTTCCCATAATAGTAAGATTGCCATTGCAACAATGGTTATTAACAGCGTACCATAATGAAGGTTATCTGTAATATTTCTGAACGCAGAACCAATTCCACCGTCTATAGAAAAAATTTCCAGGTCACTGGAAAAGCCAAAGACATTTGGAATTTGTGAAATAGCGATAGTAATACCTATACCGGCAAGCATACCTTTAATCACCGAAGAAGGGAAGTAATACCCAATAATGCCCGCTTTTAAAGCTCCCATTACAATTTGAAGAAGTCCTGCCAATACCACAGCAACTAAAAATATTTCATAGCTACCAAGTGATTGAATGGCGCCTAAAACAATTACTGCAAGGCCGGCAGCCGGGCCACTTACACCAAGTTGGGAATTTGAAATGCTACCTACCACAATACCTCCAACCATACCGGCGATTAAACCAGCAAATAATGGGGCTCCACTGGCAAGAGCTATTCCCAAACACAAAGGAATGGCTACAAAAAATACTACAATACTTGCCGGAAAATCTTTATTTAGATGTTTAAACATAAAATGCTTTATTAATTTTGAGATCAGGCCATTTCCCCTAAAAATTGATTTTAAGGGTATCTGGACTAATCACTATAGTCTAATTTTTTTAAAATAGTTGAATAGAATTTTTGAACCACATGCCATGTATATAACAGCGGATATTATGCAAAGTGTTTTGCACAAGATTTTTAAAAATTCAGTAAAAAGTTAAATTAGATTAAGCCTGTTTGGGCGGAGGGCAAATAACATCCAGAGACACTATAGGATAACTTTCTGAATAATAATCTTTGGTTAGGGTATGTTTCTGCAGATACTGTATGCTAGCGTAGTTAGAATTATGCTTCTCCAGATTAAACTCTAGATTAATTTGATTTTTTGACGAATTCTCTTCTTCATTCACATTAAACGCAAAAGAGATATCAACCGAATTATCAATATAGGCTACAATACTAGGTGTGGCAATAAACGCCATAAATATAAAGCTTAGTATGTAGGCCAATCTTTTCATAGCGGCAAAATAATGAGAAATGCTTCTAATTAAAAAGAAAAACCCATACTTTAATGTTAAACTAATATCAATATACCTTATAGTCGCCTCAAGTAATTATCTTCTATCCATCCCTGCGTACCATTTGAAAGCTCTATTTTAACCCATCCCTGGTAATCTTCAAGCACCTTTGCTTTAGTGCCTGCATGAAGACTAAATGTGGCATCACCTTTTTGTGATGGCTCGTTCTTTATAGGAGCTTCTTCAGCAAAAATAATAGCAAATTGATTATTAAACTGAATTTCCTGTTGCTGAAATGCGAAAAACACTGAAATACCACCTAACAGAAAAACAAAGATTGCCACGCCAAAGAAAATACGCTTTTGTAAAGAAGTTCTTCCGAAATAATAAAGTAAAAACAAAACCACAAAAACTATTGATAATGCAATAGCCAGATAAGCCCAGGTATTGTAAGAGAAAGTAGAAATAAAACTATTAATACTTTTTTGAAGACCGGTTTCCTCGTTTACCGGAATATCATCAATGGTCATACTTCGTGCAAATTCTATGTTGTTTTGCACATCTTCATCGGTGGGATCTAACTGAAGCGCTTTTTCAAAATAATAAATGCTGGGGGCTACATTATTTAATTTATAATGTGCATTCCCGAGGTTATAATAAACCGCCACAGAAGTTTCTCCATTCTCAAGGATCTTTTCGTATTTGTTTATGGCAGTTTCAAAATCATTGTTTGCATACGCATCATTGGCTTCTTCAAAAAGCTCTGAATTTTGAGCCTGCGCCAAAGTCGAAACAAATACCAGTAAAATAAATATCAAATTCTTCATTTCAAACAATTTACGACCACATTAGCAAAACTAAATTCCAATTTTTGATAATAAGCATTTTTATAAAATGCCCATTATGGGCTTTCATATTATAAATCTTTATCCAGTTTCGAGATTACTTTTACCGCTTTGTCATAATCTTCATGTTGTGCGGTATTTGATGCAGGAGTGTATCGGGCAAACTCGCAACTTTTCAATACAGTAATAAATTCTGCTGAAGTTTCCTCAGAAACATTTTTTTCATTTAGAATTTCTAAAATCCTTTCCTTACTCATTTCAGCAGTTTGGATGTGCAACTTCGCTTTTAAGTAATTATGCATTGCTCGCTCTAAAGATTCATAAAAGCTTTGTTGATCGCCAAGGTTCTTCTTCGCTTCAGAAAGATATTTTCTTGCCAGTTTATCGGCTTTCTTTCTCCTGTTTCCAGTAACATCAGCCGCTTTAGCTTCCCTCCTTTTTCCAAATAAAACAACTAATGGTATGGCTGCAAAAGGTAAAAATAGGGCGCCCCAAAAAGTCCAGGATCTAAAAAACGCCTGCTGATCTAGAGGATTTAAATTGGTGTTTGTTTTTATAAACCTAAACTGCTCTGAAGGAAGGTTTAGAGGTTGCTTATTGTTTCCTGCAATAGCATTTCCCCCGACGGCCACAGGCCCTTGTTCTACATCTATCACAATTTCTTGTGAAGACAGGCTTTTATAAGATTCACTTTTAGGATCGAAATAAGAAAAATTAAGCGGCTTTATTGGATATTGTCCCTTACGTGTTGGCACAATGGTATAGCTATCTACAATACTCCCCTGTTTCCCGTTAAGTGTTGTGGTTACGTTCTCTATTCTTTCCGGACTGTACATTTCTAAAGAAGAGGGTACTTCTAACTCGGGTAATTCAAATAGATTTAGGTTTCCATTTCCTCTAATTTCCACTTTAGCCTCCAAAGATTCTGAAGACTTTAATTTCTCTTTTGTAGTACTTACATCCAAACTAAACTTCCCTACCGCACCGGTAAATCCTAAGGGTTTGCCATCGGGCAAAGGTTTTACATCTATTGTTCTGGTGCCGGCAGCTACTGTTTTATTTATGGTTTTATAAATTCTGCTGCCAAAAATATCCCGCCTGTCACTGGGTACATCTACAGAAACCGACAACGTAAGTGGCTCCAGTTCCAGTTCTCCAGTTTTCTGCGGATAAAGCACTGCTTTCTTAAGTATTACATAACGGTATGGCTCACCCTCATATTCGCCATTTTCGGGTCTTAATTCCCTTATTTCGATATTCTGACTCCAGAAATCTGAAAACTTAGGACTGTCTACTTCCCGAAAATTACTCACGCTAATTCGCGGACTCACATATAATTTATAAACTACCGTAATGCCTTCATTTAAGTAAGGTGTCGCATCAGAAACCTCAGCCACCAAATGTAAATTATCTGAAGCTATTAATTCTGAATTATCACCATCCATAGGTTTTTCTACCGCAGCGGTTACCTGGATATCTATGGGTGTTGTTTTATAAATCTTATCATCTACGGTAATTTCTGCCTGGGCAATAGTCTTGTTACCCCGCGAATTAGGCTGTAGATAATAAGAATAAGTTTTAGAGTAAGTGCGATCTCCATTAATCCAACGATTACTTACCGATTGGTTTGGACCACCCACAACGGTAAATCCGTCAAAAGAAGGTGGACGAAAATTATCGCCATCCTGGTTCATCTCAAAATCTACCCTAAGGCGCTCGTTAACCCCAAGCTTATCCTTGCTCACTTTAGCCTCGAATTTCACCTGGGCCTGTAAACCAAGGCCGGTAAAAAATAAAACGCTGAGTATTAAAAATTTCAACTTCATTTATAAGTTCCCTTTTCTTTAAGGTAAGTATGATTTTTGCAATAAATTATATCAAAAATTTTACCAATCTTTTTCAGATTTCACTTTGGCTCCTTTTTGTTTCTCTGCATTTATTTTATCCTGCACTTTCCTTTCTTCATTGTTCATAGCCTCTAACAAGCTTTGTATTTGCTCTGGAGACAATTGTCCCTGAGTTGGTTGCGGTTGGCCCTGTTGGGGTTGTTTTTCCTTCTCCTTTTCCTCCTGGTCGCCCTGGCCATCTTGTTGATCTTTCTCGTCCTGATCGCCTTCTTTCTCTTCCTGATCTTTATTTTGCTGATCCTTATCTCCTTCGTTTTCTCCTTCTCCCTGATTTTCCTGGTCCTGATTTTCCTTATTTTCCTGATCCTCGTCCTGATTTTGATCCTGGTTCTCCTGGTCCTGGTTTTCCTGATCTTGATTTTCATTATCGCCACCGTCCTGGTTCTGGTCTTGTTGTTGCTGCTCTAGCATTTTCTTGGCTAATGCCAGGTTATAACGAGTTTCATCATCGGTAGGATTGTTTCTTAAAGCATCTTTATAAGCATCAACGGCTTCCTGATACTTTTTCTGTTTCATATAAGCATTTCCAAGATTATGATTTGCCTCGTGCTTTGCCGTTTTAGTATCGGCAACCTCAGCAGCCTGCCTAAAGCGTTGTGCGGCTTGCGGTGAATTTTCCCGGGTATAATACATATTTCCCATATTATACGGTGCAGTACTATTTTCCGCATCTCTCGCAATTGCTTTTCGGTAAGCGGCTTCTGCTTCTGGAAAATTATTTTCTCCCAGTGCCTCATCGGCCTCCTGCATAAATTGCAAGGCTTCTTTCCGGGCCTGTTCTCTCTCTTTGTCATTTTGTTGCTGGGCAGCAACTTGAAATGAAAACAAAAAGCCGAAAATCACAAATAAACTACCTCGAAGAAAGCTCATTAGATATTCGGAGAAAAATGAATATTTCAATTTAGAGTCAAGCCCCGAAGCATTTAAACCTCGATTATCGAATAATATGTTTGTTGAAAAACCTCTCATTAGATCACTCTCCTGTTCTTCTTTTTTCGTTGAATAAATTAAGTCTTCTTATCCAGCCGGTTTTACGTTCCAGCATAAATACGTCTAGCAACAGCAATAAAATTGCCAAACCAACAAACCACTGAAACTGCGATTTATAATCGGCAAATTGCTTGGCTTCAAATTCTGTTTTTTCAATGGTAAGTAACTCTTCCTGTACTTTTTCAGTAACTTCTGCGGTTACATTGCCATTGATATATTCGCCATTGGCCTCTTTAGCAATCTCCTGAAGAATGCTTGGATCCAATCTTGTTATAACCGTTTCGCCCTGATTATCTTTTTTATAATTCTGAATTACGCCATTTCGTTTTATAGGAATGGGGCCACCTTTGGTTGTTCCTACTCCAATAGTATAAATCCTAATCCCGGCCTCTGCAGCCTGCCTTGCCATGTCTTCAATATTTCCGCCGTGATCTTCCCCATCACTAAGAATAAACATTACACGGTTGGTTTGCTGATCATCATCAAAAAATCCGGTTGCCAGGTCTATAGCGTCTCCAATGGCCGTTCCCTGAGAAGAAATCATATCGGTATTCAAGCTCTCTAAAAACATTTCTGCAGAGCCATAATCTGTAGTAATTGGTAACTGCGGAAAAGCACTACCGGCATAAGCGATAATCCCCACACGGTCACTCCCTAAATCGCCTATAATTTGACGAACCAATTGCTTCGATTTTTCCAAACGATTTGGCGCAATATCTTCGGCCTCCATACTTTTAGAAACATCTACAGCAAAAACAATATCTACCCCTTCACGTTTCACGGTTTCTAATTGTGAGCCTATTTTAGGGTTTACAAGTCCTAAAACCAACCCGGCCAATGCAAATACGATCAATAATACTTTTAAAAATGGTTTGAATGAAGACCTGTTTGGCGATAAATAACTTAGAAGTTCGGGTTTAGCAAATTTAGAACGCGCACTTTTTTGCCATATCCTAAAAACAAGATATAGCAAAAGTACCGCCGGAATAAGCAGTAAGAACCATAAATATATTTTCTCTTCTAAGATCATTAAACTTCCTTTCTAATTTTAAATAAAGCCTTTAAATACAGTATATCTCAAGACAACTTCAAAAAGCAGTAAACCAAGTGCCAAAAGCACATAAGGTCTAAATTTTTCGGTATAATTATAATATCTGAATTCTTCAATTTCAGATTTTTCGAGGCTGTCTATTTCTTCATAGATCTCCTCCAGTTTTTCGTTATTGGTAGCCCTAAAATATTCCCCGCCGGTATCTGCAGCAATTTGCTGTAATAGCGCTTCGTCAATTTCTACTTTTTGTACGCCATATTGAAATCTTCCATTAGGCAAAGTTCCTACGGGAGTTAAAGCATTGCCATTACTTCCCACCCCAATAGTATAGGTTTTTATACCGAATTCCACTGCGAGTTCACTGGCGATTTTAGGATCTATAAATCCTGAATTATTCACTCCGTCGGTCAATAAAATAATCACCTTGCTTTTGGCGTCACTATCTTTTAACCTGTTTACAGAAGTTGCCAAACCCGAACCGATAGCCGTACCATTTTGCAAAACATTACTGTACTCAATTTCTTCTATGGCTCTTAAGGCAATACTTTTATCGCTGGTGATTGGTGTTTTGGTAAAGCTCTCACCGGCAAATAGCACCAGGCCAATTCTATCATTGGGCCTATTTTCAATAAATTCGGCACCCACTTTTTTTACCGATTCGAGTCGGTTAGGTTCAAAATCACGTGCCAACATACTGGCAGAAACGTCTATGGCCATCACAATGTCTATCCCACGAATATTGCTACTTTGCGTGGTAACATCTACCGTTCTTGGCCTGGCCATAGCAGTAATTAAAAGTGTCAAAGCCAGTAAACGTAATACAAAAAGCATTGGTTTTAATTTTGAAAGCAGGGATTGCTTCACTTTAAAACCTTTTACGCTAGACATTTTAAGCTCTGGAGTTTGCTGTTTACGTTTCCAGAAATACCAGGCCGTTGCCGGTAAAAGCAGCAATAACAGCCAGAAAAATTCCGGATTTTCGAATGTATAGTTAGCAAACATTATCTCGCCTGATTTTTTAATTGAACCGAACTTTCTATACGCTGTGAAATCTCTTCGGCATATTCATCATCTTCATTAAACACTACCATAATTTGTTGAAAACCGCCATTAGCACCAAAATTTAGAATGGCATATTTCTTTTTAATTGGTCCGCCGGTCACCGGATTTTCAAGATCAAAAGTTCCAAAAACTTTTATGCCTTCAGTATTATTAATGGTAGAAAAATCTTCCTGTTTCATTATGATATTTCGGGCACCCTGAGCTTCCAGAGATTCATAAATACCATCTACGGCTTTTTGCAAATCAAAATCACCTTGAGGATTCACCGGCCCGGTGATCAATAAAGTGTACAAATTACCTTCCAGCGTTCCTGCGTCAAAGGTTTCACTGCCCAATAACATTTCCTGGAGTTCGTCATCATAATCTACCGTTTTTCTTACCAAAACTTCGGGCGTAGTAATGGTCACTTGTGGCGTACCATATTCACTTCTAATCCAATCGCCTTCCAGTAATTCTTTGGTTTCATTTCCTAAAACCGAATCTTTTACATAGTCAAAACCTTTAGTGTTTACCAGAACGGTAAATACTATAAGGGCTAGAACCACAATTCCGCCAAGTACAGCGATAATTTTATTTCTTCTTTTTCGCCTTAATTTTTCCTTTCGGTAATTTTCATCCTGCATCAATTCCTCCTCTGTTGGCTCTGGAACTACCTGCCTAATGTCTTTTATTAGGTGCTCTACTTTGGTTCGATCGCTTTTGGCAGTGATCACATCGGGTCTTGAATTGGCAAATTTGGCCAAATCGGCACGCTTTAATAACTGCTGAAGGTTATCTATAGACTTATCCTTTAAGCTTAATTCACCCGCTTGCTTTCTTAATTCTAAATAGGCGATAAGTTCTGAAGTGGTGCTTTCCAGTGCCCTGTCGTAGATCTTTCTATCAAGATATTTTCTAACACTAAAGGTTAGCTGAGAATAATACTCTTTGATTTCCCTGTCTGGTAATAAAGAAGAATCATCTAATTGCTTTAATTCAAGCATAGCCTGCTCATACGGCGGTAATTCTTGCTTTTCTTCCTGCTTTTTCTTTTTTCTTCTGAAGAAATAATAGGCTATACCCAGCAAAACTAAGCCGGCAAGCACCCACCATACCCAATTTGGTACTTCAAAGGGTTTTGGGACATCTACCGATGGTTTTATAGGATACATTTTCTGGCGGGTAGTATCTACCTTTACATTGGCAACTTCAACCCTAAAAGAATCGGTTAAATATTCGCGGTTTTGTATTATAATTTTCTGCTTCGGAATAGTATAGGAACCGGAATCAAATTGGGTAAGCGAGTATTTCTTTAAAAGTTTAAACCGATCTTCAACCGTGGTAGTATCAGCTCCTAAAGACTCTACCATTTCCATAGGATCAAAAGTTTGGCCTTCTGGAAAAACCACCAAATTGGTAGAATCGGTCTCAACTTCAATGCTGTAAACAACCTGTTCCCCAATTTTTATAGAAGCAGAATCAATACTAGCACTTACCTTTGGTTGCTGGGCAAAAGATGGAAAAGATAACAACAGAAAAAGCAGCAAGGCTACCGCTTTGGAAATATTGATTGTTGTTATAGATCTATTTTTCATTCTTTTTAACCTCTTCTTTTAAAATAACCCAATAATTTTTTTACGTAGCTTTCATCTACGCGATTGTTAATAACGCCGGCTCCGCTTAGGGTGAAACTTTCATTAAAATAAGCCGCGCGCCCACGGTAATATTCAGCGTAATTTTTTCTAACCGATTTTGAGCCGGTATTAACGGTAACAAACTCTTCGGTTTCCTCATCCAACATTTGTACCAATCCTAAATTTGGAATTTCCTCCTCGGCGGGATCAAAAACTCTAATGCCGGTAACATCATGTTTATTACCTGCAATTTTTAAAGTTTGCTGATAGTCGTCGTCCATAAAATCTGAAAGCATAAAGACTATCGCCTTTTTCTTCATCACGTTAGAGAGATATTTTATGGCTGCTGCTATATCTGTTTTTTTAGACTGCGGCTTAAACTCTATTAACTCCCTTATAATTCGCAATACGTGATAACGACCTTTTTTAGGCGGAATATAAAGCTCAATTTTATCTGAAAAAAGCATCAGCCCAATCTTGTCGTTATTTTGGGTGGCCGAAAAAGCCAATGTGGCTGCAATTTCGGTAATAACATCTTTTTTAAGCTGATTTTTTGTTCCGAAGAATTCAGAACCGGAAACATCTACCATAAGCATCATTGTAAGCTCACGCTCCTCTTCAAAAACCTTTACAAAAGGCTCGTTGTAACGTGCGGTAACATTCCAGTCTATACTTCTAACATCGTCTCCAAACTGGTACTGCCTAACTTCACTAAAAGTCATGCCACGGCCTTTAAAAGTAGAATGGTATTCCCCGCCAAAAACGTGATCGCTCAAACGCCGGGTTTTAATTTCAATCTTTCTTACTTTTTTTAAAAGCTCTTTAGTATCCATAAGCCCCCTAGCCCCCAATGGGGGGATTTAAGATGGTTGAATTTATTTTTGAGGTATTACTTGTCAAAATAAATGAAATTAGGATTTGTAAGACTGCATCGCTTATCTAAGTGTTTCCCTTTCGAGCTTTTCCCGGTTTAACATCGGGAGATTCAGGGGGCCGTTTAAGGCACCTCTATCTCGTTCACTATCTTGTGTACAATATCCTCTGAAGTAACATTTTCTGCCTCGGCCTCATAGGTAATTCCTATTCTATGGCGAAGAACATCCATAACCACCGCACGCACGTCTTCCGGAATTACATATCCACGACGTTTTATAAATGCATAACACTTTGCAGCCCGTGCCAGATTAATACTTCCCCTTGGCGAAGCACCAAAACTAATTAGCGGTTTCAGGTCTTTTAAATTATATTTTTCAGGGGTTCTGGTGGCGAAAATAATATCGAGAATATACTTTTCAATTTTTTCATCCATATAAACTTCCCTAACAGCCTGCTGCGCACGCAAAATTTGCTCAATGCTTACCACGGGGTTTACCTTTGGAAACTCTCCTCGTAAATTGGCACGCATAATCAACTGCTCATCGTTAATTTCGGGATAATTTATAACTGTTTTTAGCATAAAACGGTCTACCTGCGCTTCGGGTAAAGGATAAGTTCCTTCCTGCTCTACCGGGTTTTGCGTGGCCATTACTAAAAATGGTTTGTCTAAAATAAAGGTCTCTTCCCCAATGGTCACCTGCTTTTCCTGCATAGCTTCCAGCAAAGCTGATTGTACTTTGGCGGGAGCCCTGTTAATCTCATCTGCCAGGACAAAATTTGCAAAAATGGGTCCTTTTTTAATACTGAAATCATTCAGCTTCATATTATAGATCATAGTCCCCACAACATCTGCCGGCAAAAGATCTGGTGTAAACTGAATTCTACTAAAACTACCATGAACGGCCTGGGAAAGTGTATTAATGGCCAGGGTTTTTGCCAAACCGGGAACACCCTCAAGCAAAATGTGACCCTGCCCTAACAAACCAATAAGCAAGCGCTCCATCATATGCTTTTGCCCTACTATTACCTTATTTACTTCGGCATTTAGTAAATCTACAAAAGCACTCTCCCTCTCAATTTTTTCGTTTAAACTTGCAATATCTACAGAGGCGTTGTTATCTATCATTTTATTCGTATTAAAGACCTTGAATTCGTGGCCGCAAATTGGAAAATTATTAGCGTATAGGCTGTTAATGTATGGTTAAAAAACAAAAAAGCGGCCTTTTACAGCCGCTCTTTTTTTATATGGGAATTATTTTAATTATTCCAAATAAATTGTTTCAAGATCTACTGCAGTATTTTCTTCTACCTTAACATTATCTATATCTTTAATTTCCAGACCGGTTTCAGCTCCTGGAGTTACAGTTACCTTATAAGTTCCTGCCGGAACCCCGTGTAACACAAAATTTCCAGATTCATCTGTATACGCTGAAATGGTATAGCTTGCATTCTGGGCTTTTACCAAAGATTTTGTTTCATTAGGATGTACTTCACCCATAATAGAACCGGTATTAGCCATAGCCATCATTCTTATTACTGGTTTTAGACTATAACCCCCGTTTCCTTGCTTCACCACAGATTCATCTACATCAAAATCCAAAAGATACTCATAACTCTCTCCGGGCTCAAGCTCTTGCTCTACCTTTAATTTTAAACCAGACTGTTGTGCGCTTGGAGTAGCCATAGGAGTTTCCTCTCCATCTATTACTACAGCATTATCAGGTCCTAAAATTAATCTTACCTGATCAAGGTAACCTGCCGGAATTTCTACATCGGCTATTAATTGAGATACTCCTCCGGTTAATTGCAAAAGATCATAACGACCTGCTTCTACATTAGCAAGGCTTTCCCATTCTGCCTCTTCTTCACCAACAAGAGCTTCCGTTTTAATCATTACATCCTGCACATCTACCCAAACCTGGTCATAGTCTCCGGGAGCATCTGTCATTCTAAGTGTTAACTGAGCATTTCCTTCTTCTACTACATTTTCATCATCATCATTACAGCTTGTAAATCCAAAAGCAACTACTGCTGCAAGCAATAAGCTTTTTAACTTTAGGTTCTTCATCGTTCTTTTCATAAATAGGTTTATTATTTGTTTAAAGAGCAGAACGCAGCATTTTAGTATAAATTTTACGATAGATCTTAGATTAATTAAATTTAACAAGATTTTAAATTGCATATCTAAGCCTAAGCTACTTACTTGTAGACACTTTAGTATCTAGAAAAAAAACTTATGAAAACGGCATTAATAACTGGAGCAACTAGCGGTATAGGAAAAGCTACAGCGCGTGTATTTGCAAGAGAAGGAATTAACCTTATTCTTTGTGGAAGAAGAGAAGAGCGACTAGCCTCATTAAAAAATGAATTATCAAAAAGAGTGGCGGTGTACACGCTTTGTTTTGATGTTCGGGATAAGGAAGTTGTTTTAGAAAAGATCAATAGCCTTCCAGAAAAATTTCAAAAAATAGATATTCTTATCAATAATGCCGGAAATGCGCACGGTTTGAACCCCATCCAGGATGGAAATATAGAAGACTGGGATGCGATGCTGGATATTAACGTAAAAGGCTTGCTATATGTTAGTAAAGCGATTTTCACAAGAATGATAAGTCAGGGTTCTGGACATATTATTAATATAGGTTCTACCGCCGGGAAGGAGGTTTATCCTAATGGTAATGTTTATTGTGCCAGTAAATATGCCGTAGACGCGCTAAACCACGCAATGCGTATAGACCTCAACAAACACAAGATTAGGGTTGGTGCTGTAAACCCAGGACTCACAGAAACTGAATTCAGCGAAGTTAGATTTAAAGGTGATATAGAAAAAGCCAAAAGTGTTTACGAAGGTTTTCAAGCCTTACGCCCGGAAGATATAGCTGATATTATTCGATTTGTGGTCACCAGACCTTATCACGTGAATATTGCAGATTTAGTAGTCATGCCAACCGCGCAGGCGAATAGCGTTACGGTGAATAAAGAATGACATTTCTTATTATTTATTTCTATTAATATTTTGAATATGGCACATTTTGAAACTTAATATTATTAGAAAATCGAGTAAACTACCTCGGGGCAAGCTTACGAGGCATTCGTTGGAAACAAATTTTTAATTTCGAAGCAAGCGTCGGGGTATTACACCCTTTGGCGGTGCCAATAAAAATAGAAAATAACTAAATAGAGATTTCCGCCTTCGCGGAAATGACAAAGTTATCATGATTAACAAACGGCTTTTAATAAAAAACCTACTCGCACATAATGACGAGAACAGCTTTTACGACAAAAAGCTGAAGCTCAATATTGGCGAGAGGGAAGGCAAAGCCAAGTTTTTAAAACACGTTTGTGCACTTTCTAATTCCAATCCCGAAAACAATTCTTATATCGTTATTGGAGTGCAGGATGAAGACAATAGTATTGTGGGCACCGATTTTTTTGACGATAGTAAAATTCAGAATCTCATAAATGCATATTTAAGTAATCCGCCTTTAATTTCTTATGAAAATATTCCTTTTCCGCATTTACCCGGCAATCTCGTTGTGGGCCTGGTAAGTATTAGACCAAATCACGGGAAAATATGTTCGCTTAAAAAGAACATCTGGAAGTATTATGGCGGTTCGGTTTTCTTTAGGGATGGAAGCATTAGTATGCCTAAAGTTTTTGGTGTGGAGATTACCGATATGAATTCAGAAATAGTGAATTCCATAGAAAAACACTCCCATAACAATATTGAGTTAACGCTAGATGGGGTTTTCGATTTTCTTCGGAAAAGAAAAGATTATAACGCTACTTATAAAGTTTTTAAAGAATATTTTGTGGTTTGCTGGGCAGGTAAAAAGATGAACGCACAACACGAAACTTTTTATTCCAGGGTAGATATAGAATTGATTAATGAACAGGTTAAATTGTTTTACTCAGATATGGACCAGGTAAGTATAAGCCTGACTGATGAAGAGTTTAAAATCCTGGAATATGTACAGTTGGGCTTACACGATAAATATAAGTTTTATCCCCTGGAAGAAGTGACCATTAGTTTTAAAGATAGTGTGAGTTATGATATTGAAAGTAAATTGTTATTTGAACCGCCAAAATTCGACAAAAAAACGCTTTATCATATTTATAACATAAACAGCAAGTTGGTGGAAAGGCTAATAAAGAAGCTTCCGTTAGACAAACAACAGAAAAAAGACCTTAAAAATTTACCTTCAACTTATTTACTTTGCTATTTAAATAACTTTGAACAAGCCATAGACAAACTGGAGGAAGCAAAACCATATTTAAAAGAATACAGCCAGGAAGTTTATAATTATTATAAAGAAAGTATGCGAATTTTAAGAAAAGTAAAATACAATTAATATGGGCCGAAGCATTGCCATTGGAGACATTCACGGCGGATTAAAAGCTTTAATACAACTCCTTGAAAAAATAGAGGTTACTCCAGAAGATAAACTTATATTCCTGGGAGATTATGTAGACGGCTGGAGCGATTCAGCCAATGTGGTTTCATACCTCATAGACCTCGCCAAACAAAATACCTGTATTTTCTTACGCGGAAATCATGACGATCTTACGCATCGTTGGTTAGCTACCGGGGAACTCAACGAGAAATGGCTGGAACACGGCGGGCAATCCAGTATTGATGCTTATAGAAACTTTTCTTCAGATGAAATAGAAACACATCTCAGGTTTTATAACCAGATGCTAGATTATTATATAGATAATAAAAACAGACTTTTTGTACACGCGGGTTTTACCAATCAACACGGCCCCGATCAGGAATATCACAATACAGGTTTCTATTGGGATAGAACCTTATGGGAAATGGCTATCTCACTGGATAAGTCAATTAAACCTAATGACACAAATTACCCAAAACGACTTCAAATTTTTGATGAAATCTTTATAGGGCATACTCCGGTGACCAGAATCGGTGAAAGTATGCCCATAAGAAGAGCTAATATCTGGAATTTAGATACTGGCGCAGCTTTTAGAGGAAAATTATCTGCCATGGAGGTAAATACAAAGGAAATTTGGCAAAGTGAGCCTGTTTTTAAACTCTATCCCAGCGAAAATGGCAGAAATTAAGACGAATTTACCACAAAATGCCTTTTGTATTTTTATCTTTGTTATTCTAGGATTTTGAACTTTATTTGTGTTTCAAAATTTTAAATAGCATATTTTAAACACAATTCTTACTTAAGAGTTGACTAATACCAGCAGAATTTTTTAGATTTCTGCTTCAAAACAAACTAAAATGGCCCTCGACAATATTAGATTAGAAGTAATGAATACCGTTGAAAAACAGGTAGACGGTTTCATTGAAAAATATCTTATTCCCGTAGAAGATATTTGGCAACCCACAGATCTTCTTCCAAATTTACAGGGAGAAAATTATATGGACGAACTTACCCAGATTAGGGAAGAAGCAAAAGAACTTGAATACGATTTTTGGGTAGTTTTAGTCGCAGATATGGTTACCGAAGAAGCACTACCAACTTATGAGTCCTGGCTTATGGACATGGAAGGTGTAAAACAACACGGAAAAAGCCAGGGAGAGGAAAATTCCTGGTCTAAGTGGGTTCGCCATTGGACGGGAGAAGAAAATCGCCACGGGGATACACTTAATAAATATCTTTATCTATCTGGAAGGGTAAATATGCGTGAGATTGAAAAAACAACGCAATATTTAATAAACGATGGTTTTGATATTGGTACAGGTCGTGATCCCTATAAAAACTTTGTATATACCAGTTTCCAGGAATTAGCTACTAATATTTCACACAAACGTGTAGGCCAGTTAGCTAAAAAGAAAGGCAATAAAATGCTTGGAAAAATGTGTAATATCATCGCCGGGGACGAAATGAGACATTACATGGCTTATCGAGAATTTGTAAAAACAATTTTTGAGCACGATCCCAGTGAGATGATGTTGGCTTTTCATGATATGATGAAGAGAAAGATTGTTATGCCAGCTCAATTTTTACGTGAAAGCGGGCAGGGTATTGCTGAAGCCTTTGAAAACTTTTCAAACGCAGCACAAAGACTTGGCGTTTACACCACTTACGACTATATAGAAATCCTTGAAAAATTAAACGCTTATTGGGAAATAGATAAAATGCGCTCTCTAACCGATGAAGCCGAGAAAGCAAGAGATTACTTAATGAAGTTACCAGACCGAATGCGAAGAATTGCAGGAAGAATGGCAATCCCTGAAGACCAACATATCTTTAAATGGGTGGAAGCCAACGGAAGACTATAATCACTGAAAAATATTATAAAATAGAGGTTGTTTGAAAAGTTTGCTCCGTCAAGCTGAACTCGTTTCAGCTTCTAACATGTTATTTAATTATCAACATATTAGATCCTGAAATAAATTCAGGATGACGATTTTATAACTTTTCAAACAGCCTCTTTTTATTGAGCTATTATAATTAGATCTAAGCACGATCTCCCTTCCAAACTTGATAAGAGATCAAATCTTTTTCTATTAGGTTAAGGCAGAACGCAATTACTGCCGCATCGTCAAGATAACCAACTATTGGAATAAAATCTGGAATGAGATCTATTGGTGAAAGTACATATAGCAATGCTCCTCCAATAGCTGCAACTACATTAAAAGGAACTTCTCTATAATTTCCATTTGCATAATCCCTTAACAGATTAAAAAGTAATTGAGCATCATCTACATACCGCTGTAGCTTTCCTTTACTTTCAAATTTAGATTTTATCTCTTCTTCATCTTCCAGAACATCATTTACATTTTCCTCTTCAAAGTTTTCCTGGCGCTTTTGATGTTCCTTTTTTATGGTTTCGTCATCGATTTTACTCATCGTTCATTTTTTTTGATGCCCACAAAATATAAAAATATTATTAAGGTATAATTAGGGAAATGCTAAATTCTAAGAAAAAAGAAACCTCACAGATTTTTAAAAACTGTGAGGTTATTTTGGTTTATAATTCCAATCAGGCTTCCTTCGTCATTCTGTCCCGAAGCTTCGGGATTATTTCAGAATCTAAGTCATTTTTAGTACATATTAGACCCTGAAACGAGTTTAGGGTGACGGCAATAACTTTTCAAAAAGTCCCTGGAAATCCTTACAAATCAAATTTAATCCCTTGTGCCAAAGGCAACTCGGTAGTATAATTAATAGTATTGGTTTGGCGTCGCATATAAACTTTCCAGGCATCAGAACCAGATTCTCTTCCGCCTCCGGTTTCTTTTTCACCGCCAAAAGCACCGCCAATTTCAGCACCGGAAGTTCCTATATTTACATTGGCAATCCCGCAATCTGAACCTTCTACCGAAAGAAAACGTTCGGCTTCTCTTAAATTGTTGGTCATTATTGCTGAAGAAAGCCCCTGCACTACCCCATTTTGTAATTCCAGGGCGTTAGAAACATCTCCCGAATATTTCATAATATAAAGTACCGGCGCAAAAGTTTCGTGCTGTACAATCTTAAAATCGTTTTTTGCTTCGGCAATGGCCGGTTTTACATAGCATCCGCTTTCGTAGCCTTCGCCTTCCAAAACGCCACCTTCAACTAAGATATTTCCACCTTCTTCCACCACTTTATCTAGAGCACTTTGATAATTTTTTACCGCATCTTTATCGATAAGCGGCCCCACATGATTATTTTCATCTAATGGGTTTCCAATACGCAATTGCTTATACGCTTTTACAATAGCATCTTTTACTTTATCGTAAATAGATTCGTGAATAATCAATCTTCGGGTAGAAGTACAACGCTGTCCACAGGTTCCTACGGCTCCAAACACAGCCCCGATTACCGTATTTTTAATATCGGCATCTGGCGTTACGATTATGGCGTTATTTCCTCCTAATTCAAGAAGAGATTTTCCTAATCTTGCGGCAACTGCCTGGGCAACTATTTTTCCCATTCTAATAGAACCGGTAGCCGAAATTAAAGGCACTCGTTTATCGTTGGTCATTATTTCACCTATTTTATAATCTCCGGTGATTAATGAAGAAATCCCTTCCGGAACATTATTTTCAGCAAAAACGCGTGCAGCAATATTCTGGCAGGCCACAGAAGTTAATGGAGTTTTCTCTGATCCTTTCCAAATACAAGCATCACCACAAACCCAGGCTAAAGCCGTATTCCACGACCAAACCGCTACGGGAAAGTTAAATGCCGAAATAATTCCAACCACACCAAGTGGGTGGTATTGCTCGTACATTCTATGCCCGGGACGTTCAGAATGCATGGTTAAACCGTGCAACTGCCGGGAAAGTCCAACTGCAAAATCGCAGATATCTATCATCTCCTGCACTTCTCCCAAACCTTCCTGGTAAGATTTTCCCATCTCGTAGGAAACCAATTTTCCCAATGGTTCTTTTAATCTTCTTAATTCGTCATTAAACTGCCGAACTACTTCGCCTCGTTGAGGTGCCGGCCAGGTGCGCCATTCTTTAAAACCTGCGGTGGCAGTAGTAATCACTTTTTCGTAATCTTCTTTGGTAGTGGTCTTTACTTTTCCAATTAGCGCACCATCTACAGGAGAGTAAGATTCAATTACGTCACCACTACTAAAAAAATCTTTCCCGGTAGAAGTACCATTATTCGTTTCCTGTAAACCAAGATCCTTTAAAGCCTGTTTAATTCCGAATTTCTCTGCTATTTCACTCATTAATTTGTAATTTTTATCTGTTCTTTTGTGTGTTTCCTGCTAAAATAACAAATTTTTATACTATTCTGTGCCAATCACAAATCTTTCATCTACAGGCATAACTTCCCCGCAATTATCGCAAGTACGCAAATTTTTACTTCCGTAGAAATGCTTAAAATGCTTTAAAAAATCTTTCTCTATATCATTTAAAGGAAAATAAACTTCGTACAACTTATGGTTACAATTATCACAAAACCATAAAAGCCCATCTTTTCCTTCAAGGTGTATGCGTTTTCGCTCTACTACAATGCCAATAGACCCTTCTTTTCTAACTGGAGAATGTGGTACTTTCCCCGGATGCATATACATATCTCCCGGGCCCAATTGCATCGTTTTTTTCTTACCGTCTTCCTGAATATGCACTTCTATTTCACCTTCCAACTGATAAAAAAGCTCCTCTGTCTCATTATAATGATAATCTTTGCGTGCATTTGGCCCTGCAACTACCATCACAATATAATCTTCAGATTCTTTATAAAGATTTCGGTTACCAACCGGGGGCTTAAGCGATTCTCGATTTTGCTCAATCCATTTATTTAGGTTAAAAGGTTTATTTACTGCCATGATTTCACAATTATATTCCTTAAAACTACAACTTAAAGTGGAAAGAAAAAGGCGATTCTCTTATCTTTTTGGGCGCCTTCACGGGCTATACGCTGCAATTCCTCGTCGCCTCATTGGCGCCTGCGGGATTTACGCTGCTATCCCTGGCGCAAATTCAATAATTTATACAAATGCTTATCTTCGAGAGAAAATCACTCGTTATATGAAAAAATTATTCCTTTTATTCAGCTTATCACTCTTTTTAGCCTGTAATACTTCGGCTGAAAAAGAAACCAAAACAAATCAAACCACAGAAACCGAAAAAGCACAGGATTCCGTAGGAAATTTCGGAATTGTAATTCACGGGGGTGCCGGTACCATTCTTAAAGAAAATATGAGCGATTCTCTGGAAAACGCCTATAAAGCCAAACTGGAGGAAGCTGTTAGAACGGGACACGAAATCCTGGCCAATGGCGGAACTGCTATTGAAGCCGTACAAAGAACTATAAATATCATGGAAAATTCCCCACTTTTCAACGCCGGGAAAGGAGCCGTTTTTACCAACGAAGGAAAAAATGAGTTGGATGCTTCTATTATGGATGGACAAACTTTAAATGCCGGCGCAGTATCTGGTGTTACTACGGTTAAAAATCCAATCAACCTGGCCTGGGAAGTAATGGAAAATTCAGAACACGTGATGCTTTCCGGAAAAGGAGCAGAACAATTTGCCAGGGAACGCGATTTAGAAATTGTAGATCCTGAATATTTCTATACTGAAAACCGATTTAAAAGTTTAGAACGCTTAAAAGAAAGAAATTCAGAAAAAACAGAGCTTGATCACGATGGCAAAACCGCTTTTGTAGATCCTTTTATAAAAGATTCAAAATTTGGTACCGTAGGTTGTGCCGCCTTAGATAAGAACGGAAACCTGGCAGCAGGAACCTCAACCGGCGGGATGACCAATAAAAAATGGGGCCGTATAGGCGATGCTCCAATAATTGGCGCCGGTACTTATGCCAACAACAAAACCGCAGCGATCTCAGCCACGGGCTGGGGCGAGTTTTTTATACGAGGTGTGGTCGCTTATGATATTTCTGCACTAATGGAATATAAAAAAATGAGTCTTGCCGAGGCTGCAAAAGAAGTGATCCAGAATAAAAATCCAGATCTTGGTGGTAGTGGTGGGATTATCGCTATAGACCACCAGGGAAATGTTTCTATGGAATTTAATACCGCAGGAATGTACCGCGCAAAAATGAATAAAAGCGGTGAATTAGAAATAGGAATTTATAGCAAATTGTGATAAACTTTCTACAAAGCTTTTAAAATCGTGATCCTGAAATAAATTCAGGATCACGATTTTGATAAGCAAATTTCATGTTAGAAGCTGAAACGAGTTCAGCTTAAAGACAGCCAACTTTTTAGACAGCCACTTTCTTTTAACGGAAATTTAAATATTGTTAGTTCGGAATCTTCAGAACTAACCCTACTTTTGCACGTTATTCTAAAATCATAGAAAAATGAAAAACAGGGTCTGCTTTCTTCTATTAATAATTTTCACTTTTACTATGAGTGAAGCTTATTCTCAAAGATTATCCCGAGAAAAGATAAATGATACTTTAGAAAAAATGCCCGTGTTTTCTATACATAAAGATAATTATTTTGTTACCGGCATTTCCACAAGCGAGGAGATCTCATCAGAAACTGCAGATGCCAAATATCAAATTAGTTTTAAAGCACTACTTACCCGAAATACTTTACCATTTGATACTCACTTGTTTCTCACCTATACTCAAAAGGCATTTTGGAATATTTACAAATTCTCAAGTCCCTTTCAGGAGATCAACTTTAAACCGGGTATTGCTCTTGGTAAACCCATTTATAACCGTAAAAATCATTTAGCGGGAATGGCATATTTACAAGTGGAACACGAATCTAATGGACGGGACAGTATATATTCCAGAAGCTGGAATAGAATTTCCCTGGGGTATCACACTGCTTTAAGTAAAAAAATTCTTTTAAGTGTTAAAGCCTGGATTCCTTTTAAATACAAAAAGGATAATCCAGATTTATTGGAGTATGTGGGCTATGGGAAATTAAATCTTACTTATAATTTTATTCCCAATAAGCTACTTCTAGATCTTATGTTGCTAAAAGGCACTAAAGATTGGAATGGTACCGTACGTACACGCTTAATGTATAAACCTTTTAATTCTTCTAATATTTATTTAATGATGGAGTGGTTCAAAGGAAACTCTGAAAGTCTTCTCAATTATGAAGAAAATCGGAGTATGATTCGTGCCGGGTTTGTACTAAAATCTGATGAACTTAATTTCCTGAAATCATTACCAGACGTGCTTTAACAAATATTTAAACCTACACAGTTCTGTTTATTCGGAACCAAACATTAATTTCGCGGCTTCAAAAGAAAAGAATGAATAAACCAGACTTAGAAAAAGAAAAAACCCGCCTTATTGAAAAACTGGGCGTTCAGTTTGAAAAAGAATATCAATTAGCGCCAGTGGCCGCAAGAATCTTTGCAACCGCTATAGTTGTAGGCAAGAAGGGGATTACTTTCGATCAATTGGTGATGGATTTAAATGCGGGGAAAAGTACGGTATCTACTCATTTAGAACATCTACAAGCTACAAATAAAATAGAGTATTATACCAAAACGGGAGACCGTAAACGCTATTTTATAGTAAAGCCAGATCTCATGGAAAACCATATTGATGAGATGACGGCCAAATGGGAAGCGCAAAGATGCATTCATAAAGAAGTGCTTGAATATAAAATACAAAGTAACGAATTGAACAAAGAAGATCCCCCTTTTGACCTGGAGTTCCAAAAAAGTTTGCTCGACTTTCTCGATGAGGCAACAGCAGCAGTAAATAAGTTAAAGAAAAATATAAACAACAATTAATTACATAACAATAGCAATGAAAAGGATAATCTATTTTAGTCTATTTATAATAAGCACTGCAGTTTTCACTTCGTGCTCAGAAAGCAAAAAAGGGCAACAATCTCAAAGGGCGCAAGGCCCACAACCTTTCCCGGTACTCGAGGTACCTACCAGAACGGTTACTGGTTATACTTCCTACCCAACAAGTATTGAGGGTATTGTTAATAGTGAAGTACGGGCTAAAGTATCGGGTTATGTTACCAATGTTTTGGTTGATGCAGGTGAAAAAGTAAAGAAAGGACAGCTACTCTTTAAACTAGAAACCGAATCTTTATCTGGCGATGCCGAAGCCGCAAAGGCAAATGTAAATGCAGCACGTGTTGAAGTTGAAAAACTAAAACCCCTGGTTGAAAAAGATATTATTAGCGAGGTACAACTGGAAACAGCAAAAGCAAAGCTTTCACAGGCAGAAGCAAATTACAACAGTATTGCAGCTAGTATAGGTTATGCTAATATTAAAAGTCCGGTAGATGGTTATGTAGGAAACATCAATTTTAGAAATGGTGCCTTAGTTTCACCCGGGGATCCCACACCACTTACCACGGTCTCACAAACAGATGAGGTTTATGCTTTCTTTTCTATGAACGAGAAAGACTTTCTAAGTTTTATGAATAGTACCGAAGCTAATACTATGGAGGAAAAAATAAAAAATCTTCCTGAAATTGATTTGATACTGGCCAACGGAAATGAATATGAAAAGAAAGGAACTATAGAAACAATTTCGGGGGAAATAAATCAGCAAACCGGTACTGTAAGCTTTCGGGCTAAATTTGATAATCGCAAAGGTTTACTTAGAAACGGAAGTAGCGGGACAGTTAAAATACCAAATGTATATGAAGATGCATTAATAGTCCCTACCCTTTCTACTTTTGAACAACAGGGGAAAACTTTTGTTTACAAAGTGAAAGCAGATTCAAGCCTGGTAGCTTCTTCTTTAAATATTATTGCAGAAATAAATAAGATTTATGTAGTGAATAATGGCGTAGAAAAAGGAACTACTATTCTAGCCAAAGGAGCTAATAAAGTAAAACCGGGTACTAAAATAAAGCCACAACCTATCGCCTTAGATAGTATTGTTAATTCCTTCAACACAGTTTTTAAATAAAAAGCTATGCTAAAAACCTTTATAGAACGTCCTGTATTATCTACGGTAATATCTATTATCATTGTGATTTTAGGTATTTTAGGACTATCAGAATTACCGGTAACTCAATATCCAGATATTGCACCACCTACCGTACAGGTAAATGCCTCATATCCCGGGGCCAATGCAGAAACCATACTTGAAAGTGTAGTGGTGCCTATTGAAGAGCAAATTAACGGGGTAGAAGGAATGACATACCTTACTTCCAGCGCCAGTAACAATGGTAGCGCAAGCATTACAGTATTCTTTGAACAGGGCTACGACCCAGATATCGCAGCGGTAAACGTCCAAAACCGGGTTTCCCGAGCAAATGCGGTGTTACCCGATGAAGTTATTCGGGCAGGAGTTATCACCACCAAAAGACAAAACTCAGCGCTGTTATATGCCGGCTTATACTCTACCAATCCAGATTATGATGATACGTTTATTCAGAATTATTTAAATATTAACGTAAAACCAGAACTACAACGTATTAATGGTGTAGGTGAGGTTAATGTATTTGGAGGAAAGGATTACGCCATGCGTGTTTGGTTAGATCCCGCTAAAATGGCAAACTACGGTTTGGTTCCCCGAGACGTAACCGCTGCCATAGGAGAACAAAGTTTAGAAGCAGCTGCAGGCGCTTTAGGCCAAAACGCCGGGGAATCTTTTGAATATGTTTTAAAATATAAAGGCCGTTATAAAACTGCTGAGGAATATGAAAATATTATTATTTCTGCCCAGGACAACGGTCAGTTTCTAAGAGTAAAAGATGTTGGAACTGTAGAATTGGATGCATTCTCCTATTCTTCACTTTCCAGGTCTAAAGGGCAACCTGCTATTAGTTTTGGTGTTTTTCAAACTCCGGGTTCAAATGCTCAGGAAGTTATTGAAGAAATTTACACAAAACTGGATGATCTAAAAGAGGATTTTCCAGAAGGTGTAGATTATATTATTAACTATGACACCAATAAATTCTTAACTGCATCTATAGGAAAAGTAAAAACCACTTTAATTGAAGCATTTTTACTGGTTTTCTTAGTGGTATTTATATTTCTTCAGGATTTTAGATCTACTTTAATCCCCGCCATTGCCGTACCTGTTTCAATTATTGGAACATTTTTCTTCCTCGGGGTTTTAGGCTACTCTGTTAACTTGCTTACCTTATTCGCCCTTGTACTGGCCATTGGAATTGTGGTAGATGATGCTATTGTGGTGGTAGAGGCAGTGCATGCTAAGCTGGAAGAAGGTGCAGAAAGTGCAAAAAAGGCATCAGTTTCAGCTATGAGCGAGATCGCGGGAGCTATTGTTTCCATTACGTTGGTAATGGCAGCGGTTTTTATTCCTATTACTTTTATCCAGGGACCCTCTGGAGTGTTTTACGAACAATTTGGGGTTACGCTTATTGTTGCGATATTAATTTCAGCAGTAAACGCGCTAACACTAAGTCCGGCGTTATGTGCACTATTCTTAAAACCACATTCAGAAGAAGAAAAAAAGAAAAACTTTTTACAAAGGTTTTACAGTGCTTTTAATGCAGGGTTTAAAGCTACAACCAGAAAATATACAAGCTCATTAGGCTTTTTAGTAAGACACAAATGGATTACATTTTTAATCCTCGCAATTGCTGCGGCAGGTATATTCTGGGCAGATAGTTCTATTCCTAAAGGTTTTGTTCCCACCGAAGACCGGGGAGTAATTTTCGTGAATGCTGAGCTTCCTCCAGGCTCTTCTCTAGACCGTTCCTATGAGGTTTCGCAAACGCTTTATGATCAAATGGAAAGCGTAGAAGGTGTTCGTACCGCTACGGTTATTGCCGGGCGTAACTTTTTCTCTGGTGCAGGTAGTTCTAATGCTATGGGCTTTATTATTCTGGAAGACTGGGAAGACAGAGAAACAGATGCAACTTCGGTAGAAGGAATTATCGCTCAGCTTAATAAAAAGGCTGCCTCTATCAATGACGCTAAGATTATTTATTTCACTCCGCCCAGTGTTCCCGGGTTTGGTAGTGCAGATGGTTTTGAGATGCAATTGGTAGATAGAACATCTGGTGAGCTAAAAGCTTTAGATGAAACTGCAACCCAGTTTGTAGGGAATCTAATGCAGCGACCTGAGATCGCTTTTGCCTCTAATCCTTTCAGTACAAACTATCCGCAGTTACAAATGGATATTGATGTGCCTAAGGCAAAAGAAGCCGGAGTAAGCATCAGTGACATTTTAAGTACCCTACAGGGTTATATTGGAGGTATTTATACTGCTAACTTTAGCCGATTTGGAAAACAATATCGGGTTTTTGTACAGGCGTTACCGGAAGACAGGGTAGATAAGGAAAGTCTTAATAGTATGTTTCTTAAAACTCCTAGCGGAGAAATGGCACCGGTTTCACAATTCGTTACTTTAGAGCGAATCTATGGGCCACAAACCGTAACACGTTTCAATCTTTTTAATGCGGTAACATTAACCGGTTCTTCTGCTCCTGGTTATAGTTCTGGAGATGCTATTACGGCAATTCAGCAAACGGCAGAACAGAGTTTGCCTAACGAGTATGATATAGCTTTCTCGGGGCTTACCCGGGAAGAAATAGCTTCCTCAGGACAGGCGGGAATAATATTCCTTTTAAGTATTGTATTTGTATACTTTTTGTTGGCAGCGCAGTACGAAAGTTATCTTCTACCATTTTCGGTAATACTGTCATTACCAATTGGAGTTGCGGGAGCATATTTCACAACCTGGATGGCAGGTTTGCAAAATAATATCTACTTCCAGATAGCACTCATAATGTTGATAGGTTTACTGGCAAAAAACGCTATTCTTATTGTAGAGTTTGCCATACAGCGCCGTAAAGAAGGTATGCCTTTAACCGAGGCAGCAATAGACGGGGCACGTGTTAGATTACGACCCATTTTAATGACTTCCTTCGCCTTTATTTTAGGCTTAACTCCTTTGGTACTTGCCACAGGTGTAGGAGCTGAAGGTAACAGGTCTATTGGTACCGGAGCCGCAGGTGGATTGTTAATTGGTACCCTTGTGGGTGTTTTTGTAATTCCTATTCTTTATATCATATTCCAATGGTTACAAGAAAAAATTTCGGGAGCTCCAGAAGCAGCACAAACAGAAAATAAATCAATTTCTGAAAAAGTATAAAAATGAGAAAAAATAGAATATATAAGTTGTTGCTTGCAGGAGCCGTACCATTTCTACTGGTTTCCTGCTTTGCAGCCAAAGAATATGAACGTCCTGAATTGGATGAAATTTCAGAAGAACTTTATAGAACAGATAATCTTCCGCAGGATTCTTTAAATATGGCGGCGGTTTCCTGGAAGGAAATTTTCACCGATCCTATTCTGAAAAACCATATTGAAGAAGGACTGGAGAATAATATTGATATTAGAATTGCTATCCAGCAAATGTTGGCAGCAGAAGCGTATGTAAAGCAGGGAAAAGCAAGCTATTTTCCAACTTTAAGCGCAGGACCGTCTGTAAGCCACCAAATATTGTCTAGAAACAGCCAATTTGGGTCCTTTTTTAATGGAAATATCACTCAATATGATGTTACTGGAAATCTTTCGTGGGAAGCAGATATATGGGGAAAAATAAGAAGTAACGATCGCGCTTTTACCGCGGCTTATTTGCAAAGTGAAGCAGCACACAAAGCGGTAAAAACCCAGCTTATTGCGAATATAGCCAGTAACTACTACCAGTTACTTGCGCTGGATGAACAACTTAGAATTGCTGAACAAACTCTTGAAAACAGGAAGAGCAGCCTGGAAACTACCGAAGCTTTAAAAGAGGCGGGAAATGTTACCGAAGTTGGTGTACAACAAACCAAAGCCCAACTGTATACAGCCGAAGCTTTAGTGGTACAGCTTAAAAATCAAATTCGTTTACTCGAAAATTCTTTCGCAATCCTGATGGGTGAAGGTCCACAGGAAATTAAACGAACCGAGTTAGCTAAGCAGAGCATTAACACGCCACTTAATAGCGGTGTGCCATCTCAACTACTTAGAAATCGGCCAGATGTGATTGCTGCAGAATATAGGCTCATAAATGCATTTGAGCTTACCAATGCTGCACGGGCAAATTTCTACCCTTCTCTTACACTAACCGCTTCAGGAGGTTTCCAGAGTTTGGAGTTAGATAAACTATTAAATGCAAATTCTCTCTTTGCTAATTTGGGAGCGTCTTTATTGCAACCTATTATTAATAAAAGGCAAATAAGAACGCAGTATGAAGTTTCACAGGCACAACAGCAAGAAGCTTTATTAAACTTTAAACAAGCTATCCTGGTAGCCGGAAGGGAGGTTGCTGATGCGCTTTCTACATATAATGCCAGTACAGCACGTATTGAAATACTAGGAAATGAATATGAAGCATATAATAAAGCTTCAGGATATTCAGAAGAACTGCTTAATAATGGTTTAGCGAATTATCTTGAGGTTTTAACTGCAAGAGAAAATGCACTAAACTCCAGGCTAAATTTAATTAATGCTGAATACAATCAATTAAACTCCATTGTAAATCTTTATAAAGCCCTTGGTGGAGGCTGGCAATAATTTTTTGAATTTTTGTTAATTGTTGAAAAGACAGTCACGAGATAAAATTTCGTGGCTGTTTTTTGTTGTAAAAACAATTTAGTTTCGACTAAAGCACGAAATTCAGTAACTTTAGAAAAGCTTAATTTAATTATTATGAAAAGTAATTTTAGCGAAATTATAAAGGATGATAAAGCCGTTTTGGTTGACTTTCATGCCGATTGGTGTGGGCCGTGTAAAACACTGGCTCCAATTCTAAAAGATGTAAAAGCCGAATTAGGCGATTCGGTAAAAATTGTCAAAATAGATGTAGATAAAAACCAGGAGTTGGCAGGAAAATACCAGGTTCGTGGCGTGCCTACAATGATTTTATTTAAAAACGGACAGCAACTTTGGAGACAATCTGGAGTTTTGCAAAAGGCCGAGATTATTGAAGTGATCAATTCTAAATCATAAATTAACAACTTCAAAAACAGTTTAAGAATTATTATTATTGAAAAATATAATTTGATTTCGAGGTATTCCGATGCTTCGAGACAGAGTATTTAATCTCGATTATCGAGTAAAGAAGTTCGTTCATTGCGAGACCAAAATCTATGGCTATCTATTTTAGAAAATATTATCTCACTGAAAATAGATTGCTTCACCCAAAAATGGGGTCGCAATGATGTATTTTAATTAGTATTTCACCTTCTACAGTTTATCGAGATCTGGCACTTTTAAATCTTCAATTGGCCATCCTGCAAGTTCGGCTCCGGCTTGATATGCGCTTTCCATAAAATTTAGTAAAGCTTTTTTGGGGTTTTCTTCTTTTCTAAGATTGGCATAAGTTAGTATAGCCATTGGGCTGCCGTTATTCATTTCCCAACTTGCAGATTTAGGTTGAAGGGCTTGATTTTCCAAACCCTCAGGATTTGGAAAAGTATAGGAATAAAATGCAGGCTCCTGCACTTTGTTATCACCCGGCCAAAAACCGAAGCTTATACATTCGTGAGTATAAGCATCTTTATCTGACAGTCTGGCCTCAGCAGGCATTTTTGGAGCTTTTTTGCCCGAAAATCTGGTGACGGCAAGATCCATAGAATGCCAGTATAAATGCACCGGACAGGTTTTTCCGTAAAACCTGCCGCCAAATTCTTTAAAAACTCCGTCTGCCCATAACAGGGTTTTCCAAAGTCTTTCAGCATACGATTTATTATAATGATGAATTTCAGAAATGTCTGAAAATTTCTTATCAATGCCCAGATCAAAAGGCTTATCTACAATATTTACGTCTATTTTCAGCGTTTTTAGAATCGTAAAAACTTCTGTATAAAAATCGGAAACGCTTAAACCATTTTCGAGTTTTACAAGCTCAAAATCCCCTTCGCTTGTAGCTATTTCCAGTTGATGTTCAATAAAATTAAAATCTATAGAAAAACTGCTAAACCCATTATTAAAAGGAATAGCGCCGGTGGTAAACCCCTGTTGATTGAGGTAATGAGTTATGTACCACCAGTGATTTTTTCTTGGCGTTAGCTCCAACCTGATCTTTCCCACAACCTGCAAAAAAAGGTGAAGTGTGAGTTTCTCTTTTTCGAAACCTACATATCTTAAATCGGGAAGTGAGACTTTTTCCATAATTATTGAATTTAAAATTAGGCAAGCACTTCCTGAAATTCAGGTGTTTTTTCTATCACGCTTTTAGCAAAAGGACATAGCGGAATCACTTTTAATTTATTTTCCTTTGCAAAATCTACAGTTGCTTTTACCATCTTTTTCCCAACGCCTTTCCCTTTAAATTCCGGATCAACTTCGGTGTGATCTATTATAAATTTATTTTTTCCCGCCCAGGTATACTCTATTTTCCCGGCTTGTGCTTCGTCTTCTAAAACTTGAAAAAAACCTTTGGTAACTTCATCAATTTGCTCAATCTTCATAATTCAAATATTTAAAATTTCTGTTTGCTTAGCTCTAGTTAAGTTTTCCTCCTTTTGCGGTCCACCAGGGATTAACTTCAACTTCCAGCCTACCCGCTTTTACCATTGGATCCTGCCTGGCCAAACTGTCGGCTTCTTTCAGTGTAGCAGTATTATAGACCGCAATTCCACGAATATCGCCGTCGCCGCCAAATGGCCCTATTAAACTGGCATAACCTTCTTCAGCCATCCGGCTTAAATAGGCCAAATGCTCCTTTTGTAAACGTGCTGCTTCTGTAGAATCCTGACTTCTATTTGCTCCACTTTTTAGAAATACCATATAATATTGTTGCATCAAATAAGTGGTGTCTCCGTCTTTAAATCTAAAAGTTTGATAGCCATTTTCTTTTAAATTATTTTCTACGGAATCTATATTAAATTCAGATTTCTCTACCACAGCTTTTTCAGGACGCGGTAAACCTCTTTTCTGTTCTGGAATATCTTTACAGGAAATTAATAATAGAGGAAAAGCGAGTATAAAAATTAGTTTTTTCATTCTTTAGAATTACCAGTTTTTAAAAGGGTTTTTGCTTAGTTGTGAATTGTAATATTTTACTTGCCCGGTTACTTCCTGCCCCAGCCAATTTGGCTTTTTAAAAGTATCGGTTTCTTTATTGAGTTCTATTTCTGCTACAATTAAGCCTTTATTTTCTCCATAAAATTCATCAATTTCAAATACAAAATCTCCTGCTTTTACCAAATACCGGGTTTTCTCTATAATCCCTGGTTCACAAAGCTCAAATAGCGCTTTGGCTTCATTTATATCAATTTCCTTTTCCCACTCAAATCGGGATAATCCGTTTTTTGAAGATTTCCCTTTAATGGTTAAAAAAGCTTTATCACCGGTAATCCTTAAACGAACAGTTCGTTCAGGATCAGTATTTAAAAATCCTTGTTTTATATGGATATTCTTAAAAGCTTCCTTTTTAAAATCGGCTGAAACCACAAGGTATTTACGTTCAATTTCCTGCATCTAATTATTATGTGCTATGTTTTTAATTTCATCTGAAGGGATCCTTTGTACGTCCAACTCGGGTGAATTGGCAATGGCTACCATCGCTTTGGCAATACTTTCAGCTGAAATAGATTTGTATTTTCGCAAAGTTCCAAGAAAAAAAGGATTGATGAAATTCAGCATTATTTTTCCTACTTTTTCAAAACTGCGGCTCTCCTTCCGCTCGCCGGTAATAAGAGAAGGTTGTAAAATATAAGTATGTTTAATTTCCTGTTCTAAAACCTCCTTTTCCATTTTCCCCTTGGTACGGTTATAAAATACGCGGCTATTAGGGTTGGCGCCTAGCGCAGAAACCACAAGAAAAGTATCTATATTATTTTCTTTACAAAGTTTCGCGGCAGCAATGGGAATTCCGCGGTCTATATTGGTATAGGTTTCGTGATCTGGAGTTTTACTTTTAGTGGTGCCTACGCAACAAAAAACCTCATCTGCAGTAAACTTATCTTTGTGTTCTTCCAGTTTAAAAAGGTCAATTAAATGTTCCTCTATTTTAGGATGTTCCATTTTCACCGCATTTCTTGAGAAGAGTTTGATCTTTTCATACCTCTCGTCTTCCAATAATTGCTGAAGTAATATCCCACCGGTAAGGCCGGTAGCTCCTAAAATTATAGCTGTTTTTGGCATTATCTTTTATTTTTTTTATCGGTTAATAATTGTTTAAATCAACAATATTAGCTTGCAGTAAATAATATAATCAAAATAACCGGCATCACTATGAACCGTAACTAAATTTTAAGAAAGCTTACATAATTTAGGGTTTACAAAGCTTTTGGAGTTGACCTCATATTAATCCTTAACACAAAAGAATTCGCCATCCAGTTAATTTTTAAAAAAAAGAGATCTTCGGCCTGCGCCTTTGTCTTGGCAAGAATTGTCATCTTTGCAATAAAAGCGAATCAACTGGAACCTGACTTTGGATGAAGGGATCCCGGCCTGCGCCGGGATTAGTGAAACTATTCAATTTGCCTGCGCCTTTGTCTTGGCAAATTGAAGTTTCACTAACTTTGTAAAGTGAATCAAGAACTTCCTCTTCGTAAAATCATTCATATAGATATGGATGCGTTCTATGCCTCAGTTGAGCAATTAGACAATCCCGAATTACGCGGTAAGGCCATTGCAGTTGGCGGTAGTTCAGAAAGAGGTGTTGTTAGCGCAGCCAGCTACGAAGCCCGTAAATACGGCGTAAAAAGCGCTATGAGCAGCGTGATTGCCAAACGCAATTGCCCACATCTAATATTTGTAAAAACTCGTTTTGACCGTTACCGTGAAATCTCACAACGCATAAGGGAAATATTTTATGAATATACCGACCTGGTGGAGCCGCTTTCTTTAGACGAAGCCTACCTGGACGTTACCGAAAATAAAAAGGGAAATCCCAGTGCAAGCCTTATTGCGAAAGAAATACGAGAGAAGATTAAAGAAAAAACTGGTTTAAATGCTTCAGCAGGGATTTCTATTAATAAGTTTATCGCAAAGATTGCCAGTGATTTTAATAAGCCCAACGGACAAAAAACGGTAAATCCTGAAGAAGTCGAATCCTTTTTAGAGGTTTTGGATATCAGGAAATTTCACGGGGTTGGAAAAGTGACAGCCGAAAAAATGTATATGCTCGGTATTTTTACCGGAAAAGATCTAAAAACCAAAAGACTGGATTATCTAACTGAAAAATTCGGGAAAAGCGGCGCTCATTATTTTAATGTGGTTCGCGGCATTCATTTAAGTGAAGTTAAACCAAACCGAATACGAAAATCGCTTGGTGCCGAACGTACCTTTAATGAAAATATCTCTTCGGAGATCTTTATGCTGGAAAGGCTGGAAAACATCGCCGAAGAAATAGAACGCCGACTTAAAAAAAACAAGGTTGCCGGTAAAACTATTACCCTAAAGATTAAGTATAGTAATTTTACCCAACAAACCCGCAGCAAGACCGTTTCATTTTATATTTCCAGCAAAGAATTAATCCTTGAAAACGCTAAAGAATTATTATACCAGGAAAAAATGAAAGATTCGGTAAGGCTACTGGGCATTTCACTGTCCAATTTAAATACTGATAAAAACGAAAAGAAATCAAAAGCGGAAAAGGAAATTGAAGTACAGTTGAAGTTAGAATTTTGAAGTAGAAACTTTTTATTTTTAGATCCCCGATAAAGAATCGGGGCAGGCTCTGAAACAAGTTCAGGATAGCATTTTTTAAATAAAAAAGCCACGAATTCACTAAAATTAGCGTGTTCGTGGCTTACTATTTATAAAAATATAAGTTATTCTATTTCAGAAACCCTTAAAGTATTTACCATACCTTTTTCACCAATTGGCATCGCTGCCAAATTAATGGTAAAATCTCCGATTTCAACGAATTTTTTCTCTTTCGCAATTCGGTTAATGTCATCAATAGTCTCATCGGTACTCACAAACTTATCATAATGAAAGGCTTTTACACCCCAAAGCAAACTAAGCTGCGATAAGATTCTATTATTAGATGTAAACACTAGAATATGTGCCTCTGGTCTCCAGGCAGAAATCTGGAATGCAGTATAACCACTATTGGTTAAAGTACAAATTGCCTTAGCTTTAATTTCGTTGGCCATATGGGCTGCGTGGTAACAAACTGCTTTTGTGATGTAGCGTTTGGTACGCACGTGTGGCGGATCGTGAGGAACTTTAATCAATGGTGAGTTTTCTACAGATACTAAAATCTGGGCCATTTTCTCAATTACCTGAACTGGATACTGCCCTACCGAAGTTTCTCCACTAAGCATTACCGCATCTGCACCATCCATAACTGAGTTAGCCACGTCATTTACCTCTGCCCTGGTTGGAGTAAGGCTTGTGATCATGGTTTCCATCATTTGGGTAGCAATAATTACCGGAATTCTAGCTTTTTTAGCAGTGAGTACCAATTTCTTTTGAATAAGTGGAACTTCCTGAGCAGGAATTTCTACTCCTAAATCTCCACGAGCCACCATTAAACCATCGCAGTATGCAACAATTTTATCGATGTTAGCCACACCTTCTGGCTTTTCTATCTTGGCTATAATCGGAATTTTATATTCGCTATGCTTCTTAATTAAATCCTGAAGCTCTTTCAAATCTTCGGCGTGACGCACAAAAGAAAGCGCCATCCAGTCTACCTGCATCTCACAAGCAAAAATTGCATCTTTCACATCTTTTTCAGTCAAAGCAGGAAGCGAAATATTGGTATTTGGAAGGTTTACCCCTTTTTTAGATTTTAAAGGTCCACCTTGAATAACACGGGTTTTAACTTCATCTGTTTTATTAGAACTTACTACCTCAAAAATAAGTTTTCCGTCGTCTAAAAGAATACGCTCTCCCGCCGAAACATCTTGCGGAAAAGTTTCGTAATTCATATAAACACGTTCTGCAGTTCCTTTAAATTCTTTACCGGTTGCAAAAACAATTTCATCACCTTCGGCTACAACCACTTCATCTTTCATCACCCCAACGCGAAGTTTTGGGCCTTGTAGGTCTCCTAAAATAGCTGCATTGTAGCCTTTTTCTTTATTTAGGTCCCTAATCATTTGAATGCGTTCCCTAACATCATCATAATTGGCATGGGAAAAATTGATTCTAAAAACATTTACTCCGGCCTGGAGCATTTTATCTAAAGTTTCTTTGGAACTAGTTGCCGGCCCAAGGGTAGCAACAATTTTAGTCTTTTTATTTGTTGGCATTATTCAAAAATTAAATTTTGTTTGGATTTTAGTAAATCTGTGTCAATTTTATAAACTGCTCTAACCGGAGGTATTTGGCTTATAGCATTAACAAGTAAATTGAGGTCTTTTTGATTAAGCTCTTCATCAATTTTAAGAAAGAAATCAACCTTCTTATATTCAGGCACCAGGTTTACCTGTAAGGGTCTAACTTCTTCTTCTTCAAATAAAGAACCAGAACTTAATACTTTTTTGGATTCTCCTTTAAATTTATTGGCTACCAGATGATAAGACCTAAAATTCTTCAAATCTTTAAAAGAATAATGGGCGTAAAAGGCCTTAACCAATTTATGGTTAAAATCTAAGTCCCTACGTTCTCTCTTTAATTGAAGTTTAAGATACTTATTTAGTAAATAAGCCATCCTATATTCTTCTAAATCACCATAAAGTGCAATTAATCCAAAATCGTCTTCCTCAACATCTTCAAGCAGCGTTTTATGCAATTGCATAGCTTTCAATTTAAGGTTAAAGATAAGATAAGATTGAGAAAAATGAAGCGTTATCACTTCAAAACTTCATATTTATATACGAAAACGTTATAGTATGGGGTGATTTCACAATTTCAGGTGATCTTAGATTGTAGCGCATAATAGGCTCTTTTTGCCGTTTTTTCCTCCGCTTTCTTTTTTGATGTGGCTCTGGCCTTTGCCACAACTTTATCATCCAACCGCAGTTTTACCGCAAAATGTTTAACCTCATCATTTCCAGTATCTTCGTACACCTCAAAGTCAAATTCCCGCTTCTCTTTTTGGCACCATTCTATAAAAAGGCTTTTGTAACTTATTACCCGCCCCTCTAATTGCTCTATATCAACATAGGGTTCTATGACTCGCTCGTAAATAAAACGTTTACAATATTTATACCCCCTGTCAAGATAAATTGCGCCTATTAGAGCCTCAAATAAATTCCCATGAATATTAGAGCCAAATTGGTTTTTAGGAATATTAGTTTGCACGTGATCTATTAGCTTAAGGTCTTTACCAAGTTCATTTAAATGCTTCCGGCTAACCACTTTAGAGCGCATTTTGGTAAGATACCCCTCATTTCCGCCAGGAGCAGCTTTGAAGAGATGGGAGGCGATAACCGCACTTAACATAGCATCTCCTAAAAATTCAAGTCGCTCAAAACTTATAGCGTTACCTTTTTCATCTTTAATATTAAGAGAACGATGGGTAAATGCCTTTTCGTAATGTAGTAGATTCTTGGGTTTAAAACCCAGAATTTTATATAAAACCGAAAAAAAATTCCCGCCTTTACCAGAACGGGAATTTAATATATTTCGAATAACGCCCATAATACATTTGGTTATTCATCATACTTTTTAAATAAAACACAAGCATTGTGTCCTCCAAATCCAAACGTGTTACTCATAACAACTTTCACATCGCGTTTTTGAGCTTTGTTTAAAGTAAGGTTCAATTCAGGATCAATGTTCTCATCTTTATGTTCGTGGTTAATAGTAGGTGGTACTATTCCATGCTTCATAGACAAAATTGCTGAAATAGCTTCTATAGCTCCCGCAGCACCGAGCAAATGGCCGGTCATTGATTTTGTTGAATTAATGTTTATTGTTTTGGCATGTTCACCAAAAACCTTGCTTATCGCCTTCAATTCAGCAACATCCCCTAATGGAGTAGAAGTTCCATGTGTGTTTATGGCATCTACGTCTTCGGGCTTCATTTCTGCATTCCTTAGACAGTTTTCCATAACTGCAACAACTCCGTTTCCTTCAGGATGAGGCGCCGTCATATGGTAAGCATCAGAAGATAAACCTCCTCCAAGTACTTCAGCATAAATTTTGGCTCCCCTGGCTTTTGCGTGCTCATACTCTTCAAGAATAAGAGCTCCACTACCTTCTCCTAAAACAAAACCATCCCGTGTAGCATCAAAAGGTCTTGATGCTGTTTCTGGATTATCGTTTTGGGTAGAAAGGGCATGCATGGCATTAAAACCACCCATACCAGCCATAGTTACCGCTGCTTCAGAACCTCCGGAAACAATAATATCACTATGTCCCAGCCTAATATTATTTAAGGCATCTATCATGGCATTAGCCGCAGATGCACAAGCTGAAACAGTAGTATAATTTGCTCCCATAAACCCGTGACGAATAGAGATATTACCAGGAGCAATATCAGCAATCATCTTTGGAATAAAGAAAGGATTAAACCTTGGGGTACCATCTCCGGTAGCAAAGTTTATTACCTCGTTCTGAAAAGTTTCCAATCCGCCAATTCCGGCCCCCCATATTACACCAACTCGATACTTATCTACGGTATCCAGGTTGATGCCGGAATCTTTTATGGCTTCGTCTGAAGCTACAATGGCATATTGGGCAAACCTGTCCAGCCTTCTTACTTCCTTGCGATCAAAGAAGTCCAGCGGGTCAAAGTTTTTGAGTTCACAAGCGAATTTGGTTTTGAATTTTTCAGTATCGAAATAGGTAATAGGTGCACCACCACTTTTTCCAGCTACCAAAGCATCCCAATATTCTTCAATATTGTTACCAATGGGGGTTAGGGCTCCCAAGCCCGTTACTACAACTCGCTTTAACTCCATATGGTCTATACTCTTTTTATTTTTTTGCGTCTTCAATATAAGAAATTGCCTGACCTACTGTGGCAATGTTCTCAGCCTGGTCATCAGGAATCTGGATGTCGAATTCTTTTTCGAATTCCATGATCAATTCCACAGTGTCCAATGAATCAGCACCCAGGTCGTTTGTGAAGCTCGCTTCGTTAACTACCTCGTTCTCGTCAACACCTAACTTGTCAACGATAATCGCTTTTACTCTTGATGCAATGTCTGACATAATACTTTTATTTAAATTTTGATTAGGTGGCAAAAATAAAAAACTTTATTTTAAAACCGATTTTTACTTTAAAAATGTGGCCGTAATTTACATAAATTTCATTGAAAGGACTTAATTTTACACTCTAATAATTGTTAACAAGCTTATTTTGAGCACTCCAACACATTTCAACAAAAAAAAAATAGTTGTATTTGCTTCCGGCTCTGGAACTAATGCCGAAAATATCATTAAATTTTTCAAAAAATCGTCTGATGCCAGTGTAGTAGCGGTGTTCTCAAATAAAAGATCGGCAAAAGTGCTAAAAAGAGCTCACGATCTAAATGTTAAAGCCCTTCATTTTGATAGAGACGCACTCTATAATAGTTACGATGTTCTGCATATTTTAGAAGATTTAAGTCCAGATTTAATTGTTTTAGCCGGATTTATGTGGATTTTCCCCGAAGACATTTTAAAACAGTTTCCAGGTAAGATTGTAAACATCCATCCTGCACTTCTTCCCAAATATGGCGGCAAAGGAATGTATGGTATGAATGTGCATAAAGCCATTATTGAGAATAAAGAAAAAGAAAGCGGGATTAGCATTCATTTTGTAAATGAAAATTATGATGAAGGCGAAGTGATCTTTCAGGCCAAAACAAATATTTCAGAAGAAGATACGCCCGAAACGCTGGCAGCAAAAATTCACAAACTGGAATACAAACATTTCCCCGAAATTATTCAGCAATTACTTCAAAAGAAAAATAAATAGTGCAAGCAGCTCAGGTTCACATTTATACCGATGGTGCTGCCAGAGGAAACCCCGGCCCCGGTGGTTACGGCATTGTGATGGAATGGGTGGGGAAAGCCTACCGTAAGGAATTTTCAAAAGGCTTTAAACACACCACCAATAACAGGATGGAATTACTCGCCGTAATTGATGCCTTAAAGAAGCTAAAAAAACCAGGTGTTACCGCCATTGTATTTACAGATTCAAAATATGTAGCCGATGCCGTAAACAAAAAATGGGTTTTTGGCTGGGAAAAGAAAAATTTTAAAGACCGAAAAAACACCGATCTCTGGATAGAGTTTTTAAAAGAAATTAGAAAACATACTGTAAGTTTTAGGTGGATAAAGGGACATAATGATCATCCACAAAACGAACGTTGTGATGCTCTAGCGGTGGCTGCTTCAAAAGAAAAAAAGCTTTTAATAGATGAAGGTTTTCAGCAAACTTAAATCCAACTTCTTATTAAACTAATATTATTTTGAAACAAAAGCCAGGAAGTATGGAAAAATGAAACTTGGTTTAGACGAAAGGCTTGCAACATTTAAATCTGGATTATCGAGTAATTTTGATTGAACCCTTGAAAAACAAACTGTATATTTGCAGCACATTTTTTAAACAAATTTATGAGTAAATTACTGATTGTAGGCACAGTAGCCTTTGATGCAATTGAAACCCCATTTGGGAAAACCGATAAAATTCTTGGAGGTGCAGGAACCTATATTGGGCTTTCGGCTTCACAATTTAATGTAGATAGCGCAGTGGTATCTATTGTGGGAGATGATTTCCCACAAAAATACCTTGACATTCTTACAAAAAACAACATAAATATAGATGGGATTGAAGTGGTTCCCGGCGGAAAAACCTTCTTTTGGAGTGGCCGGTACCATAATGATCTAAATTCCCGAGATACTTTAGATACACAACTAAATGTGTTAGCCGACTTTAATCCGGTAGTACCAAATGGATATAAGGATGCTGAAATTGTAATGCTGGGTAATTTACACCCTTTAGTTCAACTTAGCGTTTTAGAACAACTTGAATCTCCAAAATTGGCGATTTTAGATACTATGAACTTCTGGATGGATAATGCCCTGGAAGATTTAATGAAAGTAATTGCTAAAGTAGATGTAATTACTATAAATGATGAAGAAGCCAGGCAACTTTCTGGCGAATACTCTTTAGCAAAAGCTGCTAAGAAGATCGCTACAATGGGACCAAAATATGTAGTGATTAAGAAAGGTGAACACGGCGCATTATTATTCCACGAAGAGCAGGTATTTTTTGCTCCTGCCCTTCCTTTAGAAGAAGTTTTTGACCCTACAGGAGCTGGAGATACATTTGCTGGAGGTTTTGCAGGTTATCTTGCAAAATCTGGTGATATTAGTTTTGAGAATATGAAAAATGCCATTATCTACGGCTCTAACCTCGCCTCTTTCTGTGTTGAGAAATTTGGCACCGAAAGAATGGAAGAACTTTCAGGCCAGGAAGTAGATTCGCGCCTTGAAGAGTTCAAGAAATTAACTCAGTTTGAAATAGCATTAACCTAAACCTATGCCCTGAACTTTCAGGGCATTTTTTATATAAAACAGGATTGAAATCCTTTTATTATGAGTGACGCCTTAAAACACGAATGTGGGATTGCCCAAATACGATTGTTAAAACCCCTGGAATACTATAAAGAAAAATATGGTACTGCCTTTTACGGGATAAACAAAATGTATTTAATGATGGAGAAACAGCACAACCGCGGCCAGGATGGAGCCGGTTTTGCCAACATCAAATTAAATACCGCACCCGGAGACCGTTATATTAGCCGAATTAGATCTAATGAGGCACAACCAATTCAGGATATTTTTGAACAAATTAACGGTAGAATTAACGACGAAATTAAAGCCAACCCGGAATATGCCGATAATGTAGCACTTCAAAAAAAGAACATCCCTTATGTTGGTGAGGTTTACCTTGGGCACGTTCGCTACGGTACTTTTGGGAAGAACAGTATAGAAAGTGTACATCCATTTCTTAGACAAAACAACTGGATGCATCGTAATCTTATAGTTGCTGGGAATTTTAATATGACCAACGTAAACCAGCTTTTTAATAACCTGGTAGAAATTGGGCAGCATCCAAAAGAAAAAGCCGATACCGTTACGGTGATGGAAAAAATTGGGCATTTCCTCGACTCTGAAGTAGAAAAACTATATAAAAAATTAAAAAAGCAAGGCTTCTCAAAAGTAGCTGCTTCTCCTATAATTGGTGAGAAATTAAACGTCGCAAAAATTCTTAGAAAATCCTCTAAGAACTGGGATGGCGGTTATGCTATGGCCGGATTGCTTGGTCACGGAGATTCTTTTGTTTTACGTGATCCTGCAGGAATTCGCCCGGCATATTACTATAAGGATGACGAGGTGGTAGTAGTTGCTTCAGAAAGACCGGTAATTCAAACAGCCTTCAATGTAGATTTTGATGATGTACACGAACTACCTCCGGGACATGCTATTATCACTAAAAAGAGCGGAGAGGTTAACATCAAAGAAATCCTTGAACCTTTAGAACGAAAAGCATGTTCTTTTGAACGTATTTATTTTTCCCGTGGAAGCGATGCCGAAATCTATAAAGAACGTAAAATGCTTGGGCGTTTATTGATGCCTGAAGTATTAAAATCTATAAACCACGACACTATAAATACTGTTTTCTCTTTTATTCCTAATACCGCGGAAACAAGTTTCTATGGAATGGTTGAAGCTGCTCAAGACGAACTTAACAAGCAGAAAAATGACGCCATTCTTGCCGAAAAAGAAACTCTAACTGATGCGAGGCTTAAAGAAATACTAGCCCACAGATTACGCACCGAAAAAATTGCGATTAAAGACGTAAAACTTAGAACTTTTATTACTGAAGATAGCAGCCGTGACGACCTTGTTGCCCATGTTTACGATGTGACCTACGGGGTGGTTAAACCAGAAGATAGCCTGGTGATTATAGATGATAGTATTGTTAGGGGTACCACTCTAAAGAAAAGTATCATTAAAATGATGGACCGGTTAAACCCAAAACAAATTGTTGTGGTTTCTTCGGCACCACAAATTCGTTATCCCGATTGCTACGGGATAGATATGGCCCGTCTGGAAGGTCTTGTTGCTTTTAGAGCAGCATTGGAACTTTTAAAAGATAACAACCAATATGATATCGTCGAGAAGGTTTATGAAAAATGTAAACTACAAGTAGATTTGGCCGATGAAGAAGTAAAGAATTTCGTTAAGGAAATCTACGAACCCTTTACAGATGAGCAGATTTCAGATAAAATTTCAGAATTGCTTTGCGATACCGATGTAAAGGCAAATGTAAAAGTAATTTACCAAACCGTAGATAATTTGCACAAAGCCTGCCCTAAAAACCTGGGTGATTGGTACTTTACCGGCAACTATCCAACCTTTGGAGGCAACCGCGTAGTGAATAGAGCTTTTATTAATTTTTATGAAGGAAACGAAGGCAGAGCCTACTAAGTGCATTTAAACAAATATTTCTGCCTTTCATCTAAAATGATTTCTAGCAGAACTAACTTTATATACATTAGCAGAACCATAAACATAAGTAGGTTAAGTTCATGGTAGATTTGGGGCAAAAAAAGGTGGATCTATGATCTGCCTTTTTTTATTTTCTTACAGACCTACAGTTCTTCAAAAGAGAAATTTTTCTTACATTAATTTTTGATTTTCAATACTTTAACAAGTAAATATACCATTGGTCTAAAAAAGTTGTGATCAAGCTTTATTCATTATACTTTAGAATCACCATAACATAAGTAGGTTAAGTTCATGGTAGATTTGGGGCAAAGAAAGGTGGATCTAAAAATCCGCCTTTTTTTATAACAACAATCACTGTACTATTTTTAGAAGCTCATTATCCAAATTTCTTCTAACTACAAGACTCACATAAAAAAGCACTTTTCTTACATTCATTTTTGATTTTCAGGTTTTTAACAAATAATTACGCCTTTAATCTAAAAAAGTTGTGATCAAGCTTTATTCAATATACTTTAGAGTCACCATAACATAAGTAGGTTAAGTTCATGGTAGATTTGGGGCAAAAAAAGGTGGATCTAAAAATCCGCCTTTTTTTATTTTAAATATTCAGCAAAAAAAAGACCGCCCTAATGGCGGCCTTTTTAATGATATTATTAGAAATAAGCACTTATTATTTCTGCTTGGCATATCTACTTCCAACTTCTTTCCAATCTATTACATTGAAAAAAGCTTCGATATAATCTGGACGACGGTTTTGATAGTTTAGGTAATATGCATGTTCCCAAACATCAAGACCTAAAATAGGAGTTCCTCCACAGCCAATTCCCGGCATTAATGGGTTATCCTGATTTGCAGTAGAACAAATTTCTACTTTTCCACCTTCATGAACACAAAGCCAGGCCCAACCAGAACCAAATTGTCCTGCTGCTGCCTTAGCAAATTCATCTTTGAAAGCTTCAAAAGAACCAAATGCAGTGTCTATTGCCTTCGCAAGATCACCTTCTGGTTTCCCGCCACCATCTGGAGACATAACTTCCCAAAATAATCTATGGTTATAAAAACCACCACCATTATTTCTTACAGCAGTATTAGATTTATCAAGATTTTCAAGAATATTTTCTATAGTCTTCCCCTCAAGATCGGTGCCTTCAATTGCAGCATTCAATTTACTTGTATAACCTGCGTGATGCTTCCCGTGGTGAATTTCCATGGTTTTCGCATCTATATGTGGTTCTAATGCATCAAAAGCATATTTTAACTTTGGTAACTCAAAAGCCATTGGTATATATTTTTTAGTGATTAGTAATTAATTCATCCAAATTTAGGTATTAACCTATTTAATAAAAATAATTTAGTGTTATAAAATACTTAAAAGCATACACAGAAATCCAAACATTTTTATTTTACCTTTAAAATATCAAATCTCTATAAAACACAGGCTTTCTTGAAGAATAATTTTACCATTTATAATGCTTCAGCAGGATCGGGAAAAACTTTTACCCTCGTTAAAGAATATTTACTGCTGCTATTTAAAAGCCATAAGCATGAAGCTTATAAAAACATTCTGGCTATTACGTTCACCAATAAGGCTGTAGACGAGATGAAATCCAGGATTATAAGTAGCTTAAGAGGTTTTACTGCTGAAAAAACCTCGGCCAAAAACAATCCGCTTTTCAAAATTATTGCTGAAGAAACAGGCTTAACCGAAGTAGAACTTAAAGCTAAAGCTGCAAAGATCCTAAAAAGTATTATCCACAATTATGCGGCTTTTGAAGTATCTACCATAGATGGGTTTACCCACAGGGTTCTTAGAACTTTTGCGAAAGACCTGGGATTACCGGTAAATTTTGAGATTGCTTTAAATACACGGCAGATACTAATGGAAGCCGTGGATAGGCTTATTAGTAAAGCCGGAACCGATAAAGAGCTTACAAAAGTCCTTGTAGCCTTTGCCATAAGTAAAACCGATGACGATAAAAGCTGGGATATTGCAAAAGACCTTTTTGAAATTTCTGAATTACTTATTGGAGAAAACCACCAGGAAGCTTTAAAGAAACTCAAGGGAAAAACCACTGAAGACTTCCAAAAATTTAAGGAGAAAATAAGTTCAGAAATTAAAAAAACCGAAACTATAATTGAAGAAACCAGTACCGATTTTTTTGAGCTTGTTGAAAGCAATAATATTGTAGAGAAAGACTTTAGCGGTGGGTATGTTTATAAACATTTTGTAAAATTAAGAGATCAAAAATCTATAGACGGTTTTGAAAAGGCGTGGATGCTAAAGCTTGAAAGTACTCCACTTTACACGAAATCAAATAAAAATCAGGCTGTAAAGGATGCATTAGACAGCATCCAATCCTTAATAGTAAGTCTCTTTGAACTTTCTAAAAGAGCCTATTTAAACCTTGATTTTCTTGAAGCAATTAGAAAAAATCTAACACAACTTTCACTTCTTAATGCTATAAACCAGGAAGTAGAACTTATCAAAAAGGAGCGTAACCTTATTCTAATTTCAGAGTTTAACCCTAAAATTAGTGCCCAGGTTAAAGACCAACCGGCACCATTTATTTACGAAAGGCTTGGGGAGCGTTATCAAAATTATTTTATAGATGAATTTCAGGACACCTCGCAGATGCAGTGGGAAAATCTTATTCCGCTAATAGACAATAAACTTTCATCTGAAAACACTAAGGACCCAGCCAGTGCTATGCTGGTAGGGGACGCCAAGCAGTCAATTTACAGGTGGCGCGGCGGAAAAGCCGAGCAATTTATAGACTTATGTTTAGAAACTAATCCTTTTAGTATTGAAAAACGGGTAGAAAACCTACCCAATAATTACCGTAGTGGAAGCCAGATTGTAAACTTCAACAATAGTTTATTCCATTTTGCGGCCGGCACTTTACAACATTCCTCCTATTCCAGCTTATTTCAGGAAAGCAAACAAAATCCGCAGGCTGGTGACTTTGGCTATGTGAATATCGATTTTATTGAAGCGGAAAATGCCGCCGAAGAACACGAGATTTATCCTGAAAAAATTCTTGAAATCATTCAAAATTTAGAACAGAAAAAGTTCAAAAAAGGAGATATCTGCATCTTAACCCGTAAAAAGAAAGAAGGTGTAACTATTGCAAATTACTTAAGCGAGCATAATATCCCTGTAGTCTCGTCGGAAACTTTATTGGTGGCCAATTCGCCTAAAGTGAATTTTATCGCCCACCTATTAGAATTTTCTTTAAGCCCTAAAGACAAAACTTTAAAACTTGAACTTTTTGATTTTTTGGCAGAGTTTCTAAAAATAGAGAATCGGTATCCTATTATTTCAGCGAATTTAAAGAAAGACGGTAAGGCGTTTTTCCACTGGTTAAAAGATTATGATATTGATTTTGATCTTAATGAAATCAAGCAACTTTCAGTTTACGAAGCAGCCGAATATATTATTAGAAGTTTTTCCCTGGTTGAAACTTCTAACGCTTATGTTCAGTTTTTTCTCGATTTCATCTTTGAAAGTACTCAAAAGGCAACCGCGGGCATAGCCGATTTCATCGATTTATGGAAACAGGAAATAGAAAGTTTAAGCATTGTAGTTCCAAAAGCAGAAGATGCAGTACAAATAATGACCATTCACAAATCTAAAGGTCTGGAATTTCCGGTGGTAATCTATCCTTATGCAAATTCAGATTCTAAAAGTACACGTATGGATTCACTTTGGTTACCAATGGAGCCGCCATTAAATGAAATTCCTATGAATTACCTAAGCGCATCAGATAAAATGCTGAATTGGGGACCAAAGGCTTCAGATATTTATTCCGAGTTAATCCATCAAAAAGAACTCGACACTTTAAATGTACTCTATGTAGCCTGCACCCGAGCTTCGCAACAGTTGTATTTGCTGAGCAAAAAAGAAATAGATGCAAAAGGAAATGAAAAATCCTATAAAACATCAGGCTTACTGATTGGCTTTTTAAAAGAAATTGGGAGGTGGGATTCCAATATCAATACTTATGAATTTGGTGAAATTGGTAGCCCTGAAATTTCAGAAGAAAATCATTCAGAAAATATTATTTCTGAAACATGCTATTCATCGGCAACACAAAATAAAGCGGTAAATATCGTGACAAAATCGGGAATGCTATGGGACAGCAAACAAGAAGAAGCCATAGAAAAAGGAGAAATTCTGCACGAATTATTGGCTCAAATAGATAATAAAGATCAGGTAAAACCTGTGGTTGCACAAGCTATAAACAATGGTATTATCACAAAAGATTCTGCAGAAAAAATAGAAAAATTGCTTTTTGAAATTACCAATCATCCACAGCTTTCAGCATTTTACACCGATGAAGCTAAAAATTACAATGAACGTGATATTTTAACTCCCGAAGGAAAAAGATTAAGGCCAGACCGCATTAATTTTTCGGGAAAAACAGTAAATATTATAGATTATAAAACTGGGAAATTTAATCCCTCCCATAAAGAACAAATTAATACTTATGCCAAGATTTTGGAAGAAATGGGCTACAGCATAGGTAGCAAAAACCTTGTTTACACAAATAAAGCACTTAAAGTGCGCCTTGTTTAAAAGAAATGTAAGTTTGTAAAAAATTAGAATTATGTACGGATCAATAAAACAACATTTAGAAAAAGAGCTGGAACAAATTAAAGAAGACGGCCTTTTTAAAAAAGAACGAATAATTACCGGCCCACAGGATTCGGTGATCAAAATTTCTACCGGGCAGGAAGTAATTAACTTTTGTGCCAATAATTATTTAGGATTATCCTCTCATCCAGAAGTTATAAAAGCCGCGAAAGATACTATGGACACCCACGGTTTTGGTATGTCTAGTGTTAGGTTTATTTGTGGAACTCAGGATATTCATAAAGAACTGGAGCAAAAAATAGCCGATTTCTACGGAACAGAAGATACTATTCTTTATGCTGCGTGTTTTGATGCCAATGGTGGAATTTTTGAACCACTTTTAACCAAAGATGATGCAATAATTTCAGATTCCCTAAACCACGCTTCTATTATTGATGGGGTGCGTTTATGTAAAGCGGCAAGATATCGTTACCAAAATGGCGATATGGCCGATTTGGAAAAACAACTTAAAGATGCCAACGAAAAAGGTGCAAGATTTAAGCTCATTGTAACAGATGGTGTTTTCTCTATGGATGGCCTTGTAGCTCCTTTAGACAAAATTTGCGACCTGGCTGATAAATATGATGCTCTGGTAATGATAGACGAATGTCATGCTACCGGGTTTATTGGAGATAAAGGAATTGGTACCCTGGAAGAAAAAGGAGTGATGGACAGAGTAGACATAATCACTGGTACTCTGGGTAAAGCCCTTGGTGGTGCTATGGGAGGTTATACCACGGCTAAAAAAGAAATTATAGAGTTATTAAGACAGCGTTCAAGACCGTATTTGTTCTCAAATTCCCTTGCTCCAGCTATTGTGGGAGCATCCATTAAGGTTTTTGATATGTTGGAAAATGACAACAGTCTACGTGAAAAACTAAAAAGCAATACAAAATATTTTAAACAGGGAATTAAAGATGCCGGTTTTGATATTATTGATGGGGAAGCAGCTATAGTTCCGGTAATGCTATATGATGCCAAGTTATCACAAAAAATGGCAGATAGATTATTAGAAGAAGGTATTTATGTAATAGGATTCTTTTATCCAGTTGTTCCTAAGGAAAAAGCTAGAATTAGAGTACAACTCTCTGCAGCACATGAGCAGGAACATTTAGATAAAGCTATAGAAGCGTTTACAAGGGTTGGCAAAGAATTGGGAGTGATTTAAGATATAGCGTTTTAGGTTGCGATAACGAAATAAGAATTTATCAAAAAAAAAGGTTGACAATTCTTAAAAAGCTCTCAAAAACCAGAGTATTCAAGGGATTATTAAGAAAACTTTATTATTTTATGCTTTGCCGATAAGCTTTAACAATCTACTTTTGTTAACAATTAACACTTAAAACTAAACTATTGAATATGAAACATCTTAGCAAAATTTTATTCGCTACAATGTTGGTTCTGGGCATTACTTCGGTAAATGCGCAGGATGCTAACAATCCTTGGGCCATTGGGGTTCAAACCAACGCGGTAGATTTCTATCCAACGGGTGAAGATGCTCCATTAGGTGGAACTTTTGACGAGTACTTTAATACTGGAGACCACTGGAACATTTTACCATCTGTATCAAGATTATCAGTAGGTCGCTATATTGGAAGTGGTTTTGTATTTGAACTTGCAGGTTCTTTAAACCAAATTGAAAATTATGGCGATATGGGAGTTTCACAAATGGCATATTATGCTGTTGATGGATCTTTTAATTATAGCCTAAGAGCTTTACTTAATGACGGATGGGTTGATCCTGTTGTTGGTATTGGTGGTGGTTACACCAGCATTGCCGATAATGGCGACGCTCCTATTTCAGATCTTAATGCGGCAACACTTAACGGTAAAGTTGGATTAAACTTCTGGTTTAACGATAATGTTGCTTTAACACTAGAATCTAATTACAAGCACGTTTTTGACGTTGATGGTGCAACCCACTTTCAACACGCCGGTGGTATAAAATTCATGTTTGGAGGAACTGACTCTGATGGTGACGGTATCTACGATAAAGATGATGAATGTCCTGAGACTCCTGGTTTACCAGAATTTAACGGATGTCCAGATTCTGACGGAGATGGAATTGAAGACCGTATGGACAATTGCCCAGAAGAAGCTGGCCTAGCTGAATTTGACGGATGTCCTGATACTGATGGCGATGGAGTTCCAGATCCAGAAGATGAATGCCCAGAAGAAGCTGGTTCTATTGAAATGAATGGATGTCCTGATGCCGATGGTGACGGGGTTGCAGATAATGAAGATGACTGTCCTAACGAAGCAGGTCCTGCTGAAAACAATGGATGTCCTTACGAAGATATGGATAACGATGGTGTTTTAGATAAAGACGATGACTGTCCTGAAGTTGCTGGAACTGCCGCAAATAATGGTTGTCCAGAACCAGATGTAGAAGTTATTTCTGAATTGAATGAATATTCTAAAACTGTATTGTTTGATTTGAACAAGGCCACCATTAGAGGTGAGTCTGAAGAGGCTTTACAGTCTATCAAAGAAATCATGAACGAATATTCAAATACAATCTTCCATATTGAAGGTCATACAGATAGTACTGGTAGTGCCGCATATAACGAGAAACTTTCTCGTGAGCGTGCTGCATCAGTAGAAGCCTGGTTAGAAGAAAATGGTGTACCAAGCAGTAGATTAACTTCTGAAGGTTATGGTGAAGAAAGACCAATTGCTACTAACAATACGGCTGCCGGAAGACAGGATAACCGTAGAGTTGAAATCTCTTTAGATAAAAATAAAGAAGTAAAAGAATCTGATTCTTCTATGGAGTAATTTAATCTTCCAATAAGATTAGATAATTATTATATAAAAACGTCTCGGTTTCCGGGGCGTTTTTTATTTTTATGCTATGGTATCTTTTATTTCAGGAGTTCTTAAAGAACTTATTTCTTCCAAAGAAAATATTTCCGAAACAATTTTTATACTTCCCAGCAAAAGAGCGGGAAGCTTTTTGCTTAAAGAGCTTTCAGCATTAGGTGAGCATCATATTTTCGCACCCAAAGTTTATAGCATTGAGGAATTTACAGAAGTTATTTCTGAAGCAAAAACAGTAGATAATACTATAACTTTATTTGAATTTTATAAAGTTTATAAAACAATTACTCCTGAAGAAGTACAGGAAGATTTTGAAACTTTTACTGCCTGGGCACAAAGCCTAATTCACGATTTTAATGAAATAGACCGTTATTTAATAGATTATAAAAAGTTCTTTAATTACCTCGCAGATATTCAGGACTTAAAACACTGGTCCATTCAAGAGCCCAAAACAGAGCTCATTAATAATTATTTAGCCTTCTGGAAAAGCCTCCCGGCTTATTACGAAGGTTTAAAAAAAGAGTTGCTTTCCAATAAAACCGGTTATCAGGGATTAATTTATAGACTGGCTTCAGAAAATATCGCAACTTATGCTCAAAAACATCGCTCTAAACACGTTTTTATTGGCTTTAACGCATTAAACACTGCCGAACAGCAAATTGTTCAGCATTTACTAGAAAATGGTTTAGCCGAGATCTATTGGGATCTCGATGAGGTTTTTGTAAAAGACCACCAGCACGATGCATCCCTTTTTATAAATCAATATTTAAAAGATTGGCCGGTTTACAAGGAAAAGCAAGCAAAACTCCAGGTAGACGAATACCATAAACCTAAAAATATTCAAATTACCGGAATTCCTAAAAATGTTGGACAGACCAAATATTTAGGGGAATTACTGGCTAATTTAGACGAGGAAACATTACAGGAAACTGCCGTGGTTCTAGGTCAGGAAGATCTCTTATTACCCGTTCTAAATAGTTTGCCTCCCAACGTAAAAGATTTAAATATCACTATGGGGTTTCCGCTTAAAAATGCACCCATCGCTTCGCTTTTTGATAGATTATTCCAAATTCATCAAAACACGGGTTCAGCCTATTATTACAAAGATGTCATTTCGGTCATAAATCATCCCGCTTTAAATGAAATTCTAAAGAAGGAAACCGAAGTTTTTATAGAGAAAATTCAATCAAAAAATAGCGTAAACCTATCTTCTGAAGAAATTATAAATTCTTTTTCGGTTGAAGCACAAGCTTTAATAAAGGCTTGTTTTAAAACATGGGATAACTCACCTTATAAAGTCTTAGAAGCCTTTCAGCAACTCATAAACCAGATTAAAATTCATTTAAAAAGTAGCGACAACAAGCTTGCACTGGAGTTTCTATATCATTTTCATGTGTTATTTAACAAGTTGGAAAATCTTAATGAAACCTATCCGCATTTAAAAAGTATTAAGTCGCTTTACCAGTTTTATAAAGAGATCATGAGCACCCAAAGCCTGGATTTCCAGGGAAGACCTTTTAAAGGTTTGCAGCTTATGGGAATGTTGGAATCTCGCGCCTTAGATTTTAAAAATATCATTATTTGTTCGGTAAATGAAGGGGTTTTGCCTTCAGGAAAATCGGGGAGCTCTTTTATTCCCTTCGATCTAAAGCAAACTTACAAACTGCCTACTTATAAAGAAAAAGACGCGGTTTACACCTACCACTTTTACAGGCTTTTGCAACGGGCTCAAAATGTGCATTTGCTTTATAACACAGAAACCGACGGGTTAAATTCCGGTGAAAAAAGCAGGTTTCTTACTCAACTGGAAATTGAGAAACAACCGGCGCATCAGCTCACGCACGCCATGGTAAGCCCAAAAGTTCCGGCAATTAAAAATGAACTTCGGGAAGTTAAAAAAACTCCAGAAATTATGGAGAAAATTAAGTCACTAGCTGCTTATGGCTTCTCCCCCTCAGCATTGACTTCCTATATAAGAAATCCGCTTGATTTTTACAGGCAGTACGTTCTTGGGGTGCGCGATAGCGAAGAAGTGGAAGAAACTGTGGCTTATAATACGCTTGGGACGGTAGTACACGATAGTCTGGAAAATTTCTACAAACCCCTGGAAAATAAGCTACTCACGGCAGAAGATATTAAAGCTTTTAAAGCGAAGATCGAAGAGGAGATAACATTTCAGTTTAAAAAATCTTATATGAACGGGCCGGTTAACCAGGGCAAAAATCTGTTAATCTTTGAAGTGGCCAAACGCTATCTCCGTAATTTTTTAAATCTGGAACTAGACCGACTTAAAACCGAAGAAATTAAAATCTTAAAAATTGAGGAAAACTTAAGATCTGAGATTAATATAGGGAAGCTTGATTTTCCGATATTTATGCGCGGAAAAGTGGATCGGGTAGAAAATACTAACGGTATCACCAGAATTATTGACTATAAAACAGGAAAGGTAACTCAAGACAAAATTGAAATTGTAGATTGGGAAGATCTCGCTTCAGATTACGATAAATACAGCAAAAGTTTCCAGGTACTGGCATATACAAAGATGATACAAGACCAGAATTTACTGGATTTTCCCGTAGAAGCAGGAATAATTTCATTTAAAAATTTAAAAAGCGGATTCCTTAAATTCGGCAAAAAAGATAAACCAAGAACAAAAAATAAAGAAACTGCTATAAATAAAGAAACCCTAGATGCATTTGAAATAGAATTAAAAAAACTAATTACAGAAATTTGCGATCCTGAAGTTCCTTTTACTGAAAAAGAAATATAAAAACCTATGGAAATTACTAAAAGAACAAATCTCCAGATTGATGGAAAACATAATAAGCCAATCTTAATTGATCTAACTTTTAAAGACGATAAAAAACCAAAACCAATCGTGATTTTTTGCCACGGGTACAAAGGTTTTAAGGATTGGGGTGCCTGGGATAAAATGGGAGAATTTTATGCTGAAAAAGGCTACTTTTTTGTGAAATTTAATTTTTCTCATAATGGTACTTCACCAGATAATCCTACTGAATTTTTAAATATCGAAGCTTTTGGCGATAATAACTATATTAAAGAGCTGGACGATCTACAAACCGTTATAGACTGGGTTTTAACACCAGATTTTGATCAAGCTCAACAAATAGATGTGAAAAGCATTAACCTAATTGGGCATTCCCGTGGTGGCGGTATTGCCGTTATAAAAGCTGCTGAAGAAGAAAGGATTGATAAACTTATTACACTTGCCGCGGTAAGTGATTTTGCATCGCGTTTTCCAAAGGAAAAAGAACTGGAAGCTTGGGAGAAAAAAGGCGTACAATACATAAAAAACACGCGTACGGGGCAGCAATTACCTCATCATTATCAGTTCTATAAAAATTTTAGAGAAAACAGGGAACGTTTAAATATTCAAAAATCGGCTAAAAAGCTGGATATCCCTCACTTTATTGCTCACGGAAGTAACGACACCACAGTTTCAATAGCTGATGCCGGAAATTTATTTGAATGGAGTGCTATATCAAAATTACTTTTAGTTGAAAATGCCGATCACGTTTTTGGTATTTCCCACCCGTGGAATAAAGATGAATTAACTAAGGAATTTCAGCACGTGTTGAACAGAACCTCAGAGTTTCTTGCAGCCAGCGTTCAGGATCTAAAAGACGAATACATAGATAACGACGAAGCTGATTCTTAAGTTTTTTAAAAATATATTTTCACTAAAAACGGTCTTGAATTAATTTTTAAGATCGTTTTTTATTTTAAATAAATCGTCATTCTGAATTTAGTTCAGAATCTAATATTTTGATAATCTAAACACGTTAGAATCCCGAAGCAAAATCGGGATAAAGTCTGAAACAAGTTCAGCTTGAAGAAAACCTTTTTTAGCCAGCTTTCATTATTTTGAAAATGAAAAAATTCGAAAATAAATAACCACCGCGAAAAACGGTGGTTTTGTGGAGAAGGTCGTCCCGAAACTTCGGGAGAACCGATGACCTTCCCGATCTTGCATCGGGACGCTCTAGCCAGCTCGTAATATTTTGAAAATGAAAAAGTTCGGAAATAAAAAAACCACCGTGAAAAACGGTGGTTTTGTGGAGAATATCGGAGTCGAACCGATGACCTCCTGCGTGCAAGGCAGGCGCTCTAGCCAGCTGAGCTAATCCCCCAATTGCAAGGCAAATGTAATAATTTTCTGTAAATTCCAACCGATAACTTTTATTTATTATTGTTGATTAAAAAATGATTAGAAAAGCTAACCTAAACGATCTCAGGGAGATCAAGAAATTAACCGAAGCCTGTGCAAAAGCGCTTCAGCAGCAGAATATATTTCAATGGAATGAAAATTATCCTTCCATGGAAAAACTTCAAAAAGATATTGAGAAGCAAGAATTATATGTTTTTGAGGAGGAGAATATTATTATCGCCATTATAGTCCTTACTCCCAATATGGATGAAGTGTATCGCAATATAGACTGGCTAAGCAAAACCGACAATAATCTGTATGTTCACAGGCTGGCCACGCACCCAGAATTCTGGGGAAAAGGTTACGCCAGAAAAATGATGGATTTTACTGAAGAATTTGCTAAAAAAAAGAATTTTGCTTCCATAAGGTTAGATACATTCAGTAAAAACATACGCAATCAGAAATTCTATGAAGCCCGTGGTTACACCAAACTTGGGGATGTCTATTTTCCGCATAAAAATGAACATCCTTTTCATTGCTACGAAAAACTTTTATCAACTGCTAAAACGAAAAATTAAGAAAAACCCTTAAGAAATTAATCTTGCGATGAGGCTTTACAATAAAGCATTCTATATTTGCTGCTGAAAATAACCGCTGTTGGAATCTTCTGTTAGTTTTAAAAATATAAACCGAATTGCTATTCCCGCAATTATCGCCGGGATTGCCGAGCCGTTGATCTCGCTAACGGATATCGCCGTAATTGGAAATGTAGAAAAAAACTCGGTTGAAGCGCTGGCCGCAGCAGGAATTGTAGGTTCATTTCTTTCTGCGATTATTTGGATCGTAGCTCAAACTAAAACCGCTATTTCTGCCATTATTTCACAGCATCTGGGTGCAAACCGTATTCACGCGGTAAAAACGCTTATTCCGCAGGCCATATATTTCAATTTTGCTTTTAGCCTGGTGATCTATGCTACTACCGCTTTTTTCGCAGAATCAATCTTTAGCGCATATAACGCCGAAGGTTTGATCTTACAATATTCTGAAGATTATTATCAAATCCGTGCGTTGGGCTATCCGTTAACTTTGGTGACTTTTGCTATTTTCGGTGTATTTCGCGGACTTCAAAACACACTTTGGGCAATGAAATGTAGCCTTGCCGGTGCTGCTGTAAACGTAGGGTTAGATTTTCTACTGGTTTACGGAATTGAAGGCCTCATCCCTGCCATGCATCTTAAAGGCGCTGCTTATGCCAGTCTTGCTGCACAAGGAACCATGTTGGTGATGGCATTATGGTTTTTCTTCAAAAAAACGCCCTTTCACTTAAAACTGAGTTTAAATATAAATCCGCGTTTAAAAGGGCTTCTACTAATGGCGGCCAATCTTTTTGTGAGAACCGCAGCCTTGAATTTCGCCATTTATCTGGCCAATGCCTACGCCACCGATTACGGGAAAAACTATATCGCCGCCCAAAGTATTTTGATGAACATCTGGCTTTTCTTTAGCTTTTTTATAGATGGATATGCGAATGCAGGAAACGCGATTGGCGGAAAATTACTAGGCGCCAGGGATTACAGAAATTTATGGGAACTCAGTAAAAAAATAAGCAAATACGCGGTCTTGATCGCTTTTATGTTAATGGCAATCTGCGGACTTTTCTACAATCAAATTGGGTTAGTTTTTAATAAAGATATTGCTGTCCTTGCCATATTCTCATCGGTTTTTTGGATCGTATTATTAATGCAACCTGTAAATGCCATCGCTTTTATGTTTGACGGAATTTTTAAAGGTTTGGGCGAGGCAAAATACCTGCGTAATTTATTGCTGGTAGCCACATTTTTGGGCTTCACTCCTGCTCTTTTAATTTCAGATTATTACGGTTTAAAACTCTACGGAATTTGGATCGCGTTTTTTGTTTGGATGCTTATCCGTAGCGCCGGTTTGGTCATTAAATTCAGAAGAAAATATTTACAAAAGGAAGTTTGATTCAGTGGACAGCATACACTCTTCACTCTTCACTATATAAAAGAACAAACTCTAAATTTTAATCCAAAACTGGCAAAATCAGGCTTAATCTTTCTAAATTTGGGTATTCAGCTAACTGAAAAATCAAATTTATGTCTACCACACGTGAAAACGGAAGTTTATATACCAACATAGAAAACGGAATCGCGCATTTAGAATTTGGCCATCCCGCCAGTAATTCTTTCCCTTCAGACTTATTAGACCGGCTTGAGAAAGAGTTTCAGAAATTATCTGAAGACGACAACGTAAAAGTGATTTTATTAAAATCTGAAGGAGAAAAAGCTTTTTGTGCGGGTGCTTCTTTTGATGAACTTGTAGCGATTGAAACTTTGCAGGCCGGGAAATTATTCTTTTCGGGTTTTGCAAAAGTTTTAAATGCGATGCGCAATTGTAAAAAACTCATTGTAGGTCGTATCCAGGGAAAAACTGTTGGTGGCGGTGTTGGACTCGTTGCCGCATGCGATTATGCCATGGCTACTGATGCTGCCGCGGTAAAACTTTCAGAGATCAGTATTGGTATTGGGCCGTTTGTAATTGCCCCGGCCGTAGAACGAAAAATTGGTGTTGGCGCACTTGGCGAATTAAGCCTGGCTGCCCACGAATGGAAAAACGCTTATTGGGCTAAAGATAAAGGCTTATATGCTCGTGTGTTTGAGAACCTAAAAGATTTGGATAAGGAAATAGCTGTTTTTACCGAAAAACTAGCATCTTACAATCCAAAAGCACTTTACGAAATGAAACAAATGCTGTGGAAAAATACAGAGCACTGGGATAAATTACTGGCAGAAAGAGCGGCAATTTCAGGAGAATTAGTGCTTTCAGATTTCACCAAAAACGCTTTAAATAAATATAAAAAATAAAACATGTATTTACTTTACTTTGACCAAAGCGGAGATAAGGCACATAGTATTGGATATTCTATAGGTTATTTTATTGGTGACAATCTTCTTTTTATATTACTTGGTCTTATAATAATTGCCGGGCTTTTTGGTTTTTTTCTCTACAAGATGATTAAAAACAATAAACGCCAGATTAAAAATTAGTTTGGGTTTTTAATCTTAAACTTACATTGGTTTCAATTTGGGAAATTAGCATCCCTATAACAGATTTCTTATTTTAAAAAGCTTAATTTCCATCCTAGAAACAAGCTTATGAGTATACCACAAGAACATTTACCAAAAGACCGGGATGCAACCAGCGAACAGGAATGGGGTTTTACCATTTGGGAATTTATCGCCGATAACTGGCTCTACCTGTTAGGTATTTTACTTATTCTTGCCATTTTCTTCTATGCACGTTACAACTGGAGGAGAAGACAGGCGAAAAACCGAATGAACTAATGGGAGAAGATACCTGGGAATTCTTAAGTTTCCTTAGCGGAATAGGATTCTGGCTAATTTTAGCCGTAGTTTTAATTGTGGTAGTGCTTTATAAAAAATTCAAGAATTAACCTGCATCGATGTAAGATTCCATACATTAACAAACTATACTTTAGCTTTCAGACAGGTAAACAAATAAATCCCGATTATCGGGTTTTTAACCAACCCGTAATACTTAGCCTTGCAGTTTTTACCGGTTTTACTTCGTGCTCCAAAACCTGACTTTCAAAAATCACTACCCTACCCGGCATTGGATAAATAGCTTTGGCAACCTCAGCCCCATTTTCTTCGGAATAAATCACCAATTCCCCACCATTTTCTGGTTTCCAGTCTTCGTCATTTAAGTAACAAACCATAGAAAGTTTTCTTCTCCCGTCATTCTGAAAAGTGTCCAGGTGTCGCTGATAAAAAGTACCTTCGGGATAAAGTGCATAATGGAATTCCTTTGTTAAAATTCCCAGGAAACAGGTTTTATTTAAATACGCTACTAACGAATTAATTTTATTGAAAAATAGGCTTTCGGCTTTTCCAGCTTCGGCTTCATTTAGCCACAGGATAAAGTCTCCCCGAATAGATTTCGCAACAATTTCATTGGTTCTATTGCCAATCGCTGCCTTCTTGAATTGCGCCTCTTCAAACTTCGATTTTAAAGAATTCCGAAGCATGGCAACTTCTTCAGCATTAAAAAAATCGTCTACAATACAATATTGATTTTCAACTAAATCGGTAATAATATTTTCGTAAAACGGATTTTCTATAAAATCCAGTTGTTCAAAAAGTTCAGGAGCGTTTTCGGTTATCATTCTCATTTAAAAAACGGGCAAATATACAACAGAAACATAATTGCGCGGCCAAAAAAATATAACGCTAAAAAACTCTTAACTTTGCAAAAAATAACGCGAAATGAGCAAGATTAGAATTACCAAACAGTTCTCTTTTGAAACCGGCCACGCCCTTTATGGCTACGACGGAAAATGCCGAAATGTACACGGCCACAGCTATAAACTAAGTGTTTGTGTAATTGGTGAACCTATAACCGATAGTGATAATGTGAAGTTTGGAATGGTAATAGATTTCGGAGACCTGAAGAAGATCGTAAAATCTGAAATCGTAGATCAGTTTGATCACGCCACAGTTTTCAATAAAAATACACCTCACGTAGAGCTTGCCAAAGAATTAAAGAACCGAGGGCACCATGTTATTCTTGTTGAATACCAACCCACCAGCGAAAATATGGTGGTAGATTTTGCTGAAAAAATTAAAAAATATTTACCTGAACATATAAAGCTTCACTCGCTAAGACTACAGGAAACCGAATCCAGTTTTGCAGAATGGTTTGCAAGCGATCAATAAGCCCCCAGCCCCGAAGGGACAGTAACTCAGCACTCCTTCCTTTAAATGGGAAGGTGGATTAATCTTCGAGAGAAGATTAAGACAGAAGGCTTAAAACACGTAGACCTCACAGGTTTTGAAAACCTGTGAGGTCTAATATCAAAATATTTATATTTACAGCTTAGAATTATCATAAATGACTATTCCCGAAGGCAAAAAAGTTTATTTCTCCAGCGATAATCACCTTGGTGCACCTACTCAAGAAGAAAGCAGGCCAAGGGAAATGAGATTTGTAAAATGGCTTGATGAAATTAAAGAAGATGCCGCTGCTATTTTTCTGCTCGGCGATCTTTTTGACTTTTGGTTTGAGTATAAGCACGCTGTACCTAAAGGTTTTGTACGGGTTTTAGGAAAACTGGCAGAGATTAAAGACAGCGGAATCCCAGTTTATTTTTTTGTCGGGAATCACGATTTGTGGATGGAAAGTTATTTTGAAGACGAACTTAATATCCCGGTATTTCATAAACCGAAGGAGTTTACATTTAACAATAAAACCTTTCTTGTTGGCCACGGTGACGGACTGGGACCGGGAGATCACGGCTATAAGCGCATGAAAAAGGTATTTACCAATCCGTTTTCAAAATGGCTTTACCGATGGTTACATCCCGATTTAGGCATTCCGCTGGCTCAGTATTTTTCGGTAAAAAACAAAGCGATTTCAGGAAAGGAAGAACAGGAATTTTTAGGGGAAGAAAAAGAATGGCTTATTCAATATTGCCGTAGAAAATTAGTAGAAAAGCATTACGATTACTTTCTTTTTGGCCATAGGCATTTACCCCTGGAAATAGATTTAAACGGAAAATCGACCTATATCAATACCGGCGATTGGATAGATTTTTACACCTATGCAGTTTTTGATGGGGAAGAAACAAGTTTACAAAAATTAGAATTTTAATTTCTTCCGCAACCATTTACATAATCTTCAAGGTTTAGTTTAAATAAAGTTCCCTCTATTAAATCGGAAATTTGCTCCAGCTCTATGGCACTTACCACAAAATCCATTTTTTCAAGTGGAGATCTTAATAGAATATTCCTACAGGATTTTTCACTGCTACAATTACCACAATTATAATATTTAGCTGCTTTTATATTACCGGAAAAATGCTGAATTTCTTCAGGTAATAAGTAGAACCCCATACCCTTAAAAACCACTTGTATCCTGGCAGAATCAGCATTTGGTAAGTTATTTTTCCAACGAAAAGCAATTCCCAATTTGTTGTGATAAATTACAGCTACATCATCCATTTTAAAATAATTTACTCGATAATCGAGATTTAAATACTCCGAAGCTTACCTCGAAATTTCAACATAATTTTATAGCTCGTGCCCTTGCTACGCAATAGGTTAACCAAATATAAAATTATTATTTAAAATGAATCTAAATAGAAATGATTTATTCGCTGATATCTTTTAATTTTAACTGAATAGAAACATTCCCGTTCCATTCATTTTCATCTAAAGAATACACCGCTTTAAAAGTTTTCTTTTCTGAAATTGTTTCGAATTTCTCTCCCAGTCCAAAACCAATCATATCAAACATGCCCGATTTTCCTTGCTGTACAACCTTGCATTTAAGATGTGCTTCATCTGCACCCACACATTTCCCATAACCGGTATCGGTAAGGTTTTGTGTCATAAAAACCGGACTCATATTTCCCGGGCCAAAAGGAGCAAATTGCTTTAGAATTCTAAAGAATTTGGGCGTGATTTCATCCAGATCAATTTCAGCATCTACTGATATTTCTGGAGTTAGCAATCGCCTATCTATCGTTTCAGAAACCACCGACTCGAACTTCGCTTTAAAATTCTCATATTCAGAGGCCTCTAAGGTCAATCCTGCCGCATATTTATGTCCGCCAAATTGTTCAATATGTTCCTTACAGGCTTCCAAAGCATTATACACATCAAAACCCTTCACCGAGCGAGCTGAAGCTGCTAGTTTCTCACCGCTTTTTGTGAAAACCAGCGTAGGGCGATAATAGGTTTCGGTTAGGCGAGATGCCACAATTCCAATCACGCCTTTATGCCAGTCTTCGTGATAAACCACGGTACTATAGCGTTCCTGCTCCTGTAGTTCTTCAATTTGCGCCAGGGCTTCAATCGTAATCGCTTTATCGGTAGTTTTTCTTTCAGCGTTAAAACTCTCAATTTCACCAGCGAATTCCATAGCGGTCGCTTCGTCTTCTTCGGTAAGTAAATTCACCGCGTGCAAGCCGTGCTTCATTCTTCCGGCTGCATTTATACGAGGCGCAATAATAAAAACCACATCAGTTATCGTGAGCTTTTCCTTTTTAACCTGCGCCAGAATTGCTTTAAAACCCATTCTAGGTGCCACATTGATCACATTTAAACCGTGATAGGCCAGAATTCTGTTCTCCCCGGTAATAGGAACTATATCGGCTCCAATGGCGGTAGCAACAAGATCAAGATAAGGCAGTAAAACTTCGGAAGCTCCTCCTCTTTTAGTGTTTATAGCCTGTATCAATTTAAAACCTACCCCGCAGCCGCAAAGTTCTTTATATGGATATTCACAATCTTCGCGCTTGGGATCGAGAACCGCAACGGCTTCCGGAATAGTTTCTCCCGGCCGGTGGTGATCACAAATAATAAAATCTATTCCTTTTTCAGCTGCGTAAGCTACTTTATCAATGGCTTTTATTCCACAATCCAGGGCAATAATCAATGAGATCTCGTTATCTGCTGCAAAATCAATTCCCTGGTAAGAAATGCCGTAACCTTCAGTATACCTATCGGGAATATAGGTGGCGATATTTGGGGCAAGGGTTTTCAAGTAAGAAGACATCAAGGCTACACTGGTAGTTCCGTCTACATCATAATCGCCATAAACCATAATGTTTTCTTCGGAAGCGATTGCCTGCTGAATTCGGTTTACAGCCACATCCATATCTTTCATAAGGTAGGGATCGTGCAGCTCTTCCAGACTGGGCCTGAAAAACTTTTTTGCAGCTTCAAAAGTCATTATTCCGCGCTGCGCTAAAAGTGTCGCCACAGGCGTTTCAACCCCTAATTCTTCGGCAAGTTTATTAACAACTAAAGAATCGGGTTTAGGTTTTAAAGTCCAGCGCATCGTAAGTTTTTTTCAAAAATACGTATAGTATTTCAATCCCAATAAGCGGGTTTTCACTAAAACCGATTAATGGAAATTTTTCAGCAATTAATAATATTGCCTAATTTCACGCTTTAGGATTTATAGATAAAATATGAGCAAAATTATACAAGGACAGTTCGTAGATATTAAAAACAAAAAGATTTTTCCTGCGGAAATCAGCATCGAAAACGAGAAAATTGTAAAGATTGAAGAAAAGCAGCACGATGTAAAAAACTTTTTGCTTCCCGGGTTTATCGATGCGCATATACACATTGAAAGTTCTATGTTGGTACCAACTGAATTTGCAAGACTGGCAACAATTCACGGTACAGTAGTCACAGTTTCAGACCCGCACGAGATTGCCAATGTTTTAGGGAAAGAAGGCGTTAAGTTTATGATTGAAAACGGGAAGAAAAGTCCGTTGAAATTTAATTTCGGTGCACCTTCCTGTGTGCCGGCTACTAATTTTGAAACTTCGGGAGCGGTTATTGATGCTGAAGATATTAAAGACCTATTAGCGCTGCCTGAAATAAAATATCTCGCGGAAATGATGAATTATCCCGGCGTAATTTATAAAGATGAAGAAGTCTTGAAGAAAATTGCCTGGGCCAAACATTTTGATAAACCTACCGATGGCCATGCACCCGGATTACGAGGGGAAGACGCTAGAAAATATGCTGAAGCCGGTATTTCTACAGACCATGAATGTTATACGGCTGAAGAAGCCAGGGAAAAGCTTGGCCTGGGTATGAAGATACTTATAAGGGAAGGTAGCGCCGCTAAAAATTTTGAAGCACTTATAGATCTGCTGCCGGAACATTATAAAAATATAATGTTTTGCTCAGACGATAAACATCCAGACGATCTGATTTTAGGTCATATTAACCAGCTTTGCGCAAGAGCCGTAGCTAAAGGCATAGATGTGTTTAAGGTGCTGCAAGTAGCTTGTATTAATCCTATAAATCATTATAATTTAGAAGTTGGACAATTAAAAGTAGGCGATCCCGCAGATTTTATCCTAGTTAAGGATCTTACCAATTTTGAAGTTTTACAAACTTATATCAATGGAGAACTGGTTGCTGAAAATGGTAAATCTTACATCAAATCTTTGCCATTTGAAAAGCCGAATAATTTTAATACTTCTTACAAAAAGCCGGAAGATTTTAAAATAAAAGCAGCCGGTAATATCATTAAAGTTATTGAAGCGCTGGATGGAGAACTTATTACTAATGAAATTCAGCAGAAAGCTTTAGAAAAGGACGGGGAACTAATTTCTGATATTGAAAATGATATTTTAAAAATCACAGTTGTTAACCGGTATGAGGACAAAGCTCCTGCAGTCGCATTTATAAAGAATTTCGGCCTAAAAAAAGGAGCGATTGCCAGCTCGGTAGCACACGATTCCCATAATATTATCGCTGTTGGAACATCAGATGAAGAAATTTGCAACGCGGTAAACCTCATCATCACACATAAAGGCGGAATTTGTAGTGTGAATGGGAATGATCAAAAAGTGCTTCCACTACCAATTGCCGGAATTATAAGCGATAAAGATGGTTGGGAAACCGGGAAAATATATCAGGAAATAGACAAAATGGCCAAAGATTTGGGCAGCACTTTAAAAGCTCCTTTTATGACGCTTTCTTTTATGGCGCTCTTAGTAATTCCCGATCTAAAACTTTCAGATAAAGGTTTGTTCAGCGGGAAAAAGTTTGATTTTGTTGATTTGGTAGATAAAAACTAACCAATAATTTTATGAATCCTGGTTTGTAATTTGGGTACCACCTCCTCTTCGAACCAGGGATTTTTGCTTCGCCAAAAACGGTTCACCGGTGAGGGATGCGGTAAACACCAATAATCAGGTAAAAAATCCTGGTAAGAACTTACTTTTTCGGTAAGATTTAATTTTCCGGGCAGGTAATAATTTGCTGCGTAAGCTCCAATAAGAATTGTGAGTTCAACATTCTTTAATTCTGAAAGAATAGTATCGTGCCACATGGGTGCACATTCTTTACGAGGTGGTGCATCACCGGTTTTGGCTTTTCCGGGATAACAAAATCCCATAGGAAGAATCGCGAAATTATTGGTATTGTAAAAAGTAGTTTCGTCTACTCCTAACCATTCCCTAAGCTTTTTTCCGCTTTGATCATTCCAGGCAATTCCCGATTCGTGGACTATTCTTCCCGGCGCCTGACTTATTAAAACAATTTTAGATTTTTTAGTGGCTTCTACAATAGGCTTTGCACCAAGCGGCAGATGCTTTTCACAAAATTTGCAGGCCCTGGCTTCATTTAGCACTTGCTGCATCAAGCTTTTCCTTTTACCACAATTACAATTTCACCTTTAGGCGGTTTATTTGTGTAATGCTGAAGAACCTCAGCTGCCGTACCGCGAATTGTTTCTTCGTGAAGTTTGGTAATTTCCCGGGAAACCGAAACCGGCCTGTCTTCGCCAAAATACTCTGAAAAATGTTTTAAGGTTTTCAGTAATTTATGGGGTGATTCGTAGAAAATCATTGTTCGGGTTTCTTCGGCAAGTAAATTCAAGCGGGTTTGTCGCCCTTTTTTTACCGGTAAAAAACCTTCAAAAATAAATTTATCATTTGGAAATCCACTGTTTACCAGCGCCGGAACAAAAGCTGTAGCGCCTGGAAGGCAATCTACTTCTATGCCTGCTTCAACACAGGCTCGTGTTAATAAAAACCCGGGATCTGAAATTGCGGGTGTTCCCGCATCACTTATCAGCGCTATATTTTCGCCGCTTTTAATCCTCTCAACAATGTGATCTACCGTTTTATGTTCATTATGCATATGGTGACTTTGCATATGCGTACCAATGTCAAAATGCTTTAAGAGTTTCCCACTATTACGTGTATCTTCGGCAAGAATTGTATCTACTTCTTTTAGCACTTTTACCGCCCTAAAAGTCATATCGTCCAAATTTCCTATTGGTGTAGGGACCAGGAATAATTTTCCCATTAAAGCGAATTTAATTATTGAATTTGTTCTCTATTTTGGCCATAAATCGCTCTTCGTAATCCTCTTTTCCCTCCCAGTGATTATAATCTGGTTTCACCACCAATTGAATGAATTTTTGAGCTTCATCTAAAGAACTAAAAGTATTTAACTGGGAAAGTACACGGTTATAGTCTGAAGCATTTCCGTCGAAAAGATTTTTTATGAATGAAAGCCGTTCGTTAAGCCCAATATTAATTCCTTTCTTCAACCTGTCGTTTACAGACTTTGGTCTTTGGTCTTTTTGACGATTATTCAAGGGTTCAAAATCCGGCAAATTATCATAATCTACCCCAATATTTCTAAAATCATTTTTGAGAGCTTCGGTTTTTGGCTTTGATGGCTCTTCTTCCATTTGAAGCGATTGCTGTGCCGGCGGTGCCTGTGGTTTAGGATTTGCCTGTTCTATAAGCTCATCTACCCGTTCAGATTCCGCAGGCATTTGTGCTACGATATCTTTTATTTTTTCGGTATTGGGTTCGGTAATTGCATCAGCATCTTCGCGATATTCAGTTCCATCGGGAGCATAATCATCGCGTTCGTGTTGCACCGGTGCTATTGGCTCAACTTTCTTCTCTATCTTAGGCGTTAGTGTGGCTTCAGGAGCTTCAAATGCCTCAAGATTTTTTTCGGTAAAATTCAATATAGAAAGTTGCTCATATAAGGTTGCCGCTTTTAATTTAAGCGCTTTGGTATCTAGATTTTCTTTTTCAGAAATTATTTCTTCAGCAAGTTTTACTAATTCTTCTTTAAGTCTGTTTTTCATGTGTTTATATTTTTGATCCCAATTTGGAAATTCATCACAGGCTTATAACCATACCCCTATGTGTTGCCCTTTTTTCGTTCAGCATCATGCTGGTTTCATTTTTCAGTAATATTTATGAACCCACTTTTTATTTAAAATCTTTCTCAAGTTTCAATGTAACACTTACAAAAAAAGTGCCTTACTCACTAAGTGAGATTTAAAAGCGCCACTGCTGGTGTTACAATAGGAATTTTTTCATTTTAACTTGTAAACCTACACCAATCTTGCTTAATTGGGTTTAATAACTTTAGCGGTTAGCAACCGGCAATGGCTTGTATTTTTAATAAATTTGTTCCACCTTTATCAAAATGGGCAAGTTCCCATTTCGATTTGAAAATTACAAAATGTTTCTCGAAAATACAGTAAATCACGAAGAGCAATTTGGCTGGATTGAAGTTATTTGCGGCAGTATGTTCTCTGGCAAGACCGAAGAACTAATTCGCCGTTTAAAAAGAGCCCAGTTCGCCAAACAAACCGTAGAAATCTTTAAACCCGCCATAGACACGCGCTATGACGAGGAGATGGTGGTTTCACATGATTCTAATGAAATTAGATCTACTCCCGTCCCTTCAGCTTCCAATATCAGGATTCTTGCCGATGGTTGTGATGTGGTAGGAATAGACGAAGCCCAATTTTTTGATGATGAAATTGTAACGGTTTGCAATGATCTCGCAAATAGAGGAATTCGGGTAATTGTAGCGGGATTGGATATGGATTTTAAAGGAAATCCTTTTGGCCCTATGCCCTATCTTATGGCTACAGCAGAATATGTGACCAAAGTACACGCGGTTTGCACCCGCACCGGAAACCTGGCACAATTTAGTTATAGAAAAGCGATTAATGACGATCTGGTTTTTCTTGGTGAAAACGAAGAATACGAACCTTTAAGCCGTGGTGCTTATTATAAAGCTATGCTTAGGGAAAGGGTAAAGAAATTAGATGTGAATGATGCCGAAGAATTACAAGCTAACCTAAAGAAAAAGAATGCCTAAAGCCGAAGAAACCGTTCTGGAAATAGACCTTAACGCCTTAGCTCATAATTTTAAAACTATAAAATCGCAGCTAAAACCGGGCGTTAAATTCATGTCGGTTATTAAAGCTTATGCCTACGGAAATGATGCTGCAGGGATAGCGCATAAATTAGAAGAACTGGGTACAGATTATTTTGCGGTTGCTTATACAGAAGAAGGGATTCGCCTTAGAAAAGCGGGAATTAGTAGACCTATTTTAATATTAAATCCACAACCTGTAAATTATCCTGAAATAATTAAACATTGCCTGGAGCCTAATTTATATAGCGCAAGAACGCTTCAGCTTTTTATAGATCTCGCTGAAAAGCAAAACCTAGAGGATTACCCGGTTCATATAAAATTTAATACAGGCATGAACCGACTTGGTTTTACTGAAGCCAATTATCATCAAATTCCGAAGAATTTAAAGAAGACAAAATCAATTAAAGTAGTCTCAGCCTTTACCCATTTAGCAGCCAGCGAAGATTGGAAAGAACGGGAATTTACACTTTCTCAAATTTATAAATTCAAAGACCTGGCGGGCAGTCTTATAGAGGATATTGGTTATGAACCACTTTTACACTCATGTAATACTTCAGCGATTTTTAATTATCCTTCAGCCAGTTTTTCCATGGTTAGAAGCGGCCTGGGGCTTTATGGCTTTGCAAATGATGACAATCTCAACAAAAAACTTAAACCTGTTGGTACTTTTAAAACTATTATTTCTCAAATCCAAAATTTAGAAAAAGGTGATACGGTAGGTTATGGCAGGGCTTTCAAAGCTGAAACAACTACAAAAACAGCTACACTACCTGTTGGCCATGCCGATGGTATAAAACGTATTTACGGTCACGAAAAAGCAGGAGTTTTTATAAATGGACAATATGCCCCTATTGTAGGCACTGTTTGTATGGACAGTATCATGGTAAACGTGACAGGTATTAATTGTGAAGAAGGTGACGAAGTAATAATCTTTGGCGGCCCTCAGCATGTTAGTGAACTATCGGCTAAGGGAGGTACCGTTTCTTATGAGCTTATTACCGGAATTTCACAAAGAGTAAAACGTGTGATTATACAATAAATAATTGAAGCTTTTTATAAGCAATTATTGTGTAATTTGGTTATCTACTAACCAATCAGAATTATCATGAGTTTTTTCAAAGATTTTAAAAAGTTTATGCTCAAGGGCGATATTATAGCCCTTGCAACAGCAGTGGTAATAGGCGCCGCTTTTAATAAAATTATTGCTTCTGTAGTAGCCGATGTTATTATGCCTATTATTGGTTTAATTACCGGCGGAACAGATTTTTCTCAAAAATTCATCTCCTTAGACGGTGCTTCTTATCAAAATCTTGAAGCAGCAAGAGAAGCTGAAGCTGCTGTTATTACCTATGGAAATTTAATAGACACCATTATTCATTTTGTAATCGTTGCCTTTTTTATATTTTTGGTACTACGTGCTTACGAAAAGACTAAAAAGGAAAAAGAAGCTCCAAAATTGGTGGAGCCAAAAGGGCCAACACAAGAAGATTTGCTTACCCAAATTAGGGATGAGTTAAAAAAACAAAATAGTACGACTTAAATTTTTTGAAGATACGAGCACCGCTATGCTGCTCATTTTAAATAAATCGTAATTTAATTAAACCCCACAGGAAACTGCGGGGTCTTTTTTTAACGAAAAACATAAATTAGTTTAAAAACAATAATTCTTTTCAATTTTAAAGGCTGAAACTATGTAAGTTAAGCTAAGGATAATAAATTTGCGGCTTGTTTTAAGAAAATGTATTAAACCAATAAGATTTCCGTCAGAGTTTATGCTGAGCTTAATCGAAATGCGGAAATGACAAAAGAAAAATTAATAGATTCCCGTCTTCACGGGAATAACAAAAATCAATAGTTTTCCGCCTACGCGGAAAAAGACAAAAGTTTAAAATTATGAGAATAGCAGTGGTAGGTGCTACCGGAATGGTAGGCGAGATAATGTTAAAAGTATTAGCCGAAAGGGATTTCCCAATTACTGATTTATACCTGGTAGCTTCAGAACGTTCTGTAGGGAAAAAGATCAATTTTAAAGGAAAAGACTATGAAGTTATTGGGCTTCAGACAGCGGTAGATAATAAACCGGATATCGCTTTATTTTCTGCAGGTGGTGAAACTTCTTTAGAATGGGCTCCAAAATTTGCCGAAAACGGGACAACCGTGGTAGATAATTCTTCGGCCTGGAGAATGGATGAAACTAAAAAACTGGTGATTCCTGAAATTAATGCTTCAGAACTAACAAAAGAAGACAAGATCATTGCCAATCCTAACTGTTCTACCATCCAGTTATTAATGGCATTAAAACCGCTACACGATGCTTTTAAAATAAAAAGGGTTATCGTTTCTACTTACCAGTCTATTACCGGTACCGGAGTAAAAGCGGTGGAGCAATTGGAAAATGAATACAAAGACGAAAAAGGGGAAATGGCCTATCCTTATCCTATTCATAAGAATGCATTACCGCATTGTGATGTGTTCCAGGAAAATGGGTACACCAAAGAAGAGATGAAATTGACCAAAGAAACTAAAAAGATTTTGGGAGATGATTCAGTTTTGGTGAGCGCCACCGCGATTAGGATTCCTGTAGTGGGCGGACATTCAGAATCTGTGAATATTGAATTTGAGAATGAATTTGATGAAGCTGATGTAAGAAAAATTTTAAGTCAGTTTCCAGGTGTAACTGTACAGGACAATCCAGATACCAATACTTACCCAATGCCTATTTATGCTGAAGGAAAAGATGATGTTTTTGTGGGGAGAATCCGCAGGGACTATTCACAACCTAAAAGTTTAAATATGTGGGTGGTAGCCGATAACCTTAGAAAAGGCGCCGCTACCAACACCGTACAAATTGCTGAATACCTTATTGAAAATAAATTGGTGTAAACACGATCAAACCTATAAATTAACTAATGCCTGTAAAATTGTAACTTACAGGCATTTTTTAATACTAACTGTTTGTATCAAAACACAATTTATGAAAAAAACATTCTCCGGAATTTTTGCTCTTGCCGTCCTGGCTTCCTGCAACGATTCTAAATCAGAAAAAGAAATCAGTTTGAATTATCCTGAAACCAAAAAAGTAGATACGGTAACCGATTATTTTGGAACCGAAGTAAAAGACCCCTACCGCTGGCTGGAAGACGATCGCAGTGAAGAAACCGGGGAATGGGTAAAAGCCCAAAACGAGGTTACTTTCGATTATCTAAACAGTATTCCGTATAAAAAAGAGCTCGAAGAAAGACTTTCTGAAATATGGAATTACGAAAAAATAAGCGCTCCTTTTAAAGAAGGCGATTATACTTATTTTTATAAGAATGACGGACTTCAAAATCAATATGTTGTTTATAGAAAAAAAGGTGAAGATGGTGAAACAGAAGTCTTTCTGGATCCTAATAAATTCAGTGAAGACGGTACTACTTCCCTGGCCGGCTTAAGTTTCTCTAAAGATGGCAGCAAAGCAGCATATTCTATTTCTGAAGGAGGAAGTGACTGGAGGAAAGTAATTATTATAGATGCCGAAAATAAAGAACGGGTAGAAGACACCCTTCAAAATGTAAAATTTAGCGGGATTTCCTGGAAAGGCAATGAAGGTTTTTACTATTCTAGCTACGAAAAGCCTGAAGGCAGTGAACTTTCGGCAAAAACAGATCAGCATAGATTATTTTATCATAAACTGGGAACTCCACAAAGTGAAGACAAAGTGATTTTTGGAGATACTGAAGCTCAAAAGCACCGTTATGTTGGTGGGAGCGTTTCAGAAGATGACCGGTTTTTATTTATTTCCGCCAGGAATTCAACTTCGGGAGGAAAGCTATTTATGAAAGATCTTTCTAAAACTAACTCAGAATTAGTCACTGTTTTAGATCACGAAGATTCTGATACTTATGTTATAGAAAACGAAGGCAGCAAATTGTTTATCGTTACTAATTTAGAAGCACCTAATCGTAAAGTCGTGACTGTAGATGCTGCAAATCCTTCTCCTGAAAACTGGGAAGATTTTATTCCTGAAACCGAAAACGTATTGAGCCCTTCTACCGGAGGTGGCTATTTCTTTGCCGAATATATGGTAGATGCGGTTTCTGAGGTAAAACAATATGATTATGATGGCGAACTGGTTCGTGAAGTAGAACTTCCTGGAATTGGGTCTGCCGGCGGATTCGGAACTAAAAAAGAAAATGAAGAATTGTATTATTCTTTTACTAATTATGTGACTCCGGGTACCATTTATAAGTACAATATTGAAGAAGGAACTTCTGAGGTTTATAATAAACCAAATATAAAATTCAACCCCGAAGATTACGAAAGCAAACAGGTTTTTTACACCTCAAAAGATGGAACAAAGGTTCCTATGATTATCACCCACAAAAAAGGCCTTGAGCTTAACGGTAAGAATCCAACTATGCTTTATGGTTATGGAGGGTTCAATGTTAGTTTAACTCCTTCTTTTAGCACTGCAAATGCAATTTGGATGGAACAAGGCGGAGTTTATGCCGTGCCAAACCTTCGAGGTGGTGGTGAATATGGTAAAGAGTGGCACGATGCCGGTATAAAACTTAAAAAACAAAATGTTTTTGACGACTTTATTGCTGCTGCAGAATACCTTATTGAAGAGAACTATACTTCTAGCGATTATCTGGCCATTCGTGGTGGTTCTAATGGCGGACTTTTAGTTGGAGCAACAATGACCCAGCGTCCAGACCTTATGAAAGTGGCTTTACCGGCTGTTGGCGTAATGGATATGTTACGCTACCATACTTTTACTGCCGGTGCAGGCTGGGCTTACGATTATGGAACTTCACAGGATAGCAAAGAGATGTTTGAGTACCTTTACAATTATTCCCCAGTACATAATATTGAAGAAGGAACAGAATACCCTGCTACTTTAGTAACTACCGGAGATCATGACGACCGTGTGGTACCTGCGCACTCGTTTAAATTTGCTGCCGAATTGCAGGAAAAGCAAACCGGTGATAATCCAACTTTAATAAGAATTGAAACCAAAGCCGGTCATGGAGCAGGGAAACCTACAAAAATGATTATTGAAGAATATGCCGATATATTTGGGTTTACCCTTTATAATATGGGCTTTGATGTACTTCCGAATAAAACTAAAGAAGAAGTAAAAGGATAAGACACTCTAATCCTAAGTTTAAACCTCACAGGTTTTAGAAACCTGTGAGGTTTTTTTATATAAATTGGAATAACTAAAAAAGGTTTTTGAACCATACTTAGATCCTGAAATAAATTCAGGATGACGTGATAGGAACTTTTTTAACTCCTAGCTTTAAGTAAGATTTGGTTAATCCTAAAACAAAACCTCATCAATTTTCTTTAAAACACTTTTAGGAGGAATGCTGCGAATGGCATTTTCATAAGCTTCAGGATATTTATTTCCGTAAACAGAAGTTGGTATTTTTGGATATTGATTAAGATCAGGAAGTAAACTGTTATTTTCTGGCTGATTAAAAGGCGCAAAACCGGCATAAGGATGTGTCACACCCCAAAGTGTAATTACCGGGGTTCCAAACATTGCAGCCATATGGCCATTTCCACTATCCATAGAGAGCATAGCATCAAGATTTGCGATAAGTGCTAGTTCTTCGGCTAAAGTCAGTTTCCCTGCAATGCTAAGTGTATTTTTAAATTTTTTTGCCCAGGATTCCAATTGCGCTGTTTCTTTTTTTCCGCCACCAAAAAGCAAAACTTTAATTTTCAGATTATCGCTTAATTCCCCTAAAACCTCTTCCATTAAATCTGCCGGATAAGCTTTAGAATTATGTTGTGCAAAAGGGGCAATTCCCAGCCATTTTTTAGGTTCTTTTCCTACAAGATCCCTTATTTTTTCTGAAAACTTTGCTTTCTTAGGAAATTGATGTGTGCTAAGGTCTAAAGGATATCCTAAAGCTTCAAACACATCGGCATAGCGCTGTATTGTTGGCTTTAATTGTTTAAAAACCTTATTGTTTTCCCGGGTAAGGGCTTTCTTTTCATTCCGGCCCTTTTCAATTTGCTTTACCGGAACTCCAAACATATAAAACACAGATTTTAACACATTACTGCGTAAAACGTTGTGAAGATCGGCTACTTTATCAATTCCTGCATCCCTTAGTTCCTTCGCCAGCCGACCAAGTCCAAGTACGCCACTATGAACTCCTTTAATATCGGCTTTATAAACCGAAACCCCGGGAATTCCTTTAAACATGGGTTTAAAGAACCCCCGGGTTAAAATCGTGATTTTTAGATGAGGATAGGTGGCCGTTAATACCCGCAAAACAGGCACCGTCATTGCCACATCACCCATAGCCGATAAGCGAATTACCAAAATATGCGAAGTCTCCTCTGCCTCTTGCATCACCCCCAATGGGGAGGAAGTCTTTTTTATAACGGGAGAAGGCTTCTTCATTTTAAATAATTTTAAAGCGCTATTTTTTTCTTAAAACAGGGTTCAGTTCATCATCATTGTACATCTTCATTTGCCTGTACACCTTCATATATTTTTTTCCGCCAGCAATATCTTCCAGTAACTGATTTATTGCTGTAGAAAGGTCTACACGCTGTTCAAGCAACACATCCAGCTTAGCTTTACACTTCATCTGGTGCTCTTGCGAGGCGTCTTCCCGGTTGGCCTCCTCGTGCATATGATAGATCTTTAAAGCCAGAATAGATAATCTATCTATTGCCCAGGCCGGACTTTCAGAATTAATTGTTGCATCGTCGTTTGGTTGAACTTCCTTAAATTTTTCCAGAAAATAGCTATCAATATATTCCACCATGTCGGTACGATCCTGATTAGAAGCATCTATCTGGCGTTTTAAGGTCAGGGCGTCTACCGGGTCTATATGTTTATCCCGAATAATATCCTCATAATGCCATTGTACAGTGTCTATCCAACACTTTCTATACAACAAATGATCAATGAGTTGATTTTCGCTATGATAAGGATTTTCAAACGGCTGCTCTACCGTATCCTTTTCGTGATATTTCTCTATTACTTCCTGAAAGATCTTATTTGCTTTATCTGAAAACATAAATTATTTTTTTCTAAAATGTGTAGATATTTTGTCGTAAGAATTCGGTTTTATCAGCTTCAAACTGCTTATAACTTCTAGTAAGCAAGTCGTAATTTCCAAACCGAATCATCACTTTTTTTATTTCTTCTAAAGGAGTTAAACCCCCGTTATTATAGCTGAAAAATATATACCTAAACCTGGTATTTTCTACCAAATTACCAAAATATTTTTCAAACGCTCCCCTGCTGCAATATTTAGAACGCTAATAATCACGAAGCCGATTTTACCATTAGATGCAAAAGTATCATATTTGTAATGGTACTTAAAATATGGTTAATGATACCATATTATTTTGCATTGTATGGCAAGCCCAAATATAGGATATCACCTTGACTTTCTTTAATTAGTTGATTAACATTTTCTTCAAATACTTTGTGGAAATCAGTGGTCAATTCAAATGCTGCCGGTTGTAATTTTAATTCTTTTATCCTGTTAAAAAAACATTACAAATGCAATGATTTTATTTAAGCGATCCCCACCTGTATTTAATAAAAGAAGAAAGCCTCTCCCAGAAACTATTCTCACCTAGAGCCCAGCCATATTCCTATAAAAAGTATTTTTCTAATTCTTTTCCCGTGCCTATAAATTCATTTAAAAAATCCAGGGGATACACAATGGCATTAAGATTAGCAATGCGAGTAAAACTTCCCTGAAAACTTTATCGTTTTTTTGATCAAAATAAATGGAGGCGATAATACTAAGCGGCACGAAAAAGAAAATAAGTTCACTTCCATCTTTGGTAGGCGCAAAAACTGCTACTGCTATTGCAGTTAATAAACTGAGCAAAACCAGGTTTAATGAAGGTTTTATGGATACGCTTGCTTTATTAACTACAGAAAAAAACTTTACTAATGTCCAAAGTGTAAGGGCTAAAATTATACTTAGAGGAATAAGAATTTTTGGTTGCTGATAATTTGAATAATCAAAATAATTCCACTGAAACCACTCTCCTAATGTATAAAATTGATCGTAAGCAATAATGTGAAAACTTTGAGTTAGTAAGGCCACCGCCAGGGCAGCAATTGGTGGAATTAGCCAGTTTTTAGGTTTTGGTAAATAATATAAAATCCCGGCATAAACTACTAACAAAAACAAAATAGCCCAGAAATAGAAAAGGGAAGCGATGCATATCCAAAAAGTAGCATCAAAAATTTTTCTCTGGGCAACCTTTTTGGTTTGCAAGCTAATCACCCTTCTCAATGCGAATAATACACACAAATTTGCAAAAATGGCCTGGTGGTTCCTTAAAAGACTAAAGAAGGAAACTGAAAATATTACAAAAAATAAGATCTTATATGCACTACGCCGGGTAAGCTCGTTCTTTTTGGCAATAAAATTAAGTATAAAAACACTTAAAATAAGACATGATAAAACTACAAGCTTCTCTAAGAAATTAAAGAACTCAAATTCTAAAAACCACTCCTTAAAATTGGCGATAGTAAAAAATATGATCAAAAAAATAGTGATCGCTACACCGTTTACAGGTTTTGATTTACCAAAAAAGCTTGTTAGCATTGTGGTTTTTTATATTTTTGTACTCTTAAATCCAACAAAGTTAGTTATTGAACGTCTTCAAAGACATTTTAATATAGCTTTGCAATAAATTGAACTTAAATTTATTAAAAATGTTAAAAGATATATTTGAAGGGATCGCTTATTTGTTTGAGGAAATATTATTTATTCCTTTTGACTTTTTTAGATCCCTGGAACTAGATTCCTGGTGGGCTGCGAATGCCTTAAATTTTATTTTCATCCTTATTGGAATGGTTGCACTTGTTTATTGGATGAAGCAACTTAAGCATTATAACGAAATCAATGATGATGATCGCGATCCAACAGCACACTCATTTTTAGGATAAATCAAATCCAAGATCTTTTCTATAATACATCTTATCAAAATGTAGTTTCTCTACATTTTGATAAGATTTTTTTAGTGCCTCTTTGTAATCTTTTCCAAAAGAAGTCACAGCAATCACACGGCCACCACTAGTTACAATCTTACCCGCTTCATTTTTGGTTCCTGCGTGAAATACAATTGAATCCTCAACCTTATCAAAACCGGTAATTTCTTTAGACTTCTCATAAGCTTCAGGATATCCTCCAGAGACCAACATAACCGTTGTAGCCGTACGTTCATCCACTTCTAAAGTAGCTTCGTTTAATTTTCCTTCGGATAGCTTATCAAAAACCTCAACTAGATCTGATGTTATACGTGGAAGCACAACCTCTGTTTCGGGATCGCCCATACGTACATTATATTCTATTACGTAGGGTTCATTATCCACTTTTATAAGTCCTATAAAAATAAATCCTTTATAATCAATATTTTCCTTCTGAAGCCCGTTAACTGTAGGTTTTACAATACGTTCTTCAATTTTTTGCATCAATTCATCATCAACAAAAGGAACAGGAGAAATTGCGCCCATTCCACCGGTGTTTAAACCGGTATCTCCCTCACCAATTCTTTTGTAGTCTTTGGCGGTTGGCATAATTTTATAGTTTTTGCCGTCGGTAAGTACAAAAACGCTTAATTCAATACCATCTAAAAACTCTTCAATCACCACTTTTGCACTTGCAGCACCAAATTTCTTTTCGGCCAGCATATTTTCAAGTTCCTGTTTAGCTTCTTCAAGATCATTTAAAATCAAAACTCCCTTCCCCCCTGCTAATCCATCAGCTTTTAAAACATAAGGTGGTTTTAGAGTTTCCAGAAAATTTTTCCCAGCATCCAGGCTTGCTTCGGTAAAACTCTCATAAGCCGCAGTAGGAATTTTATGCATCGCCATAAATTCTTTGGCGCGTTCTTTACTACCTTCTAAAAGCGCTCCACGTTTTGACGGGCCAATAACTTTAACCTTGCTTAAAGCCTCATCTTCGGTAAAAAAGTCGGTAATTCCTTCAACTAGTGGGTCTTCAGGACCTACTACCAGCATCTCAATTTTTTCTTTTAACACAAAGGCTTTAATTGCTCCAAAATCGGTCACTTTAAGATCAATATTCTTAGCTATTTCAGCGGTTCCGGCGTTACCGGGAGCTACAAAAAGTTGAGAACAATTTGGGCTCTGGGCCAATTTATAAGCAAAAGTATGTTCGCGCCCGCCTGCGCCAAGAATTAATATTTTCATCCTGAAGTGATTTTAGTTATGGCATCAAAAATAATTGTTTGTAAATTGAAGCACCAATTATTTTTGATAAAAAAGATTTTTTGCCCTTGGACTGGTTTAAACTTTCCCTACAGCTTAATAAATTCCCTATAAATCGGGCCCAAAAAGCACTGGAACAAATACAAAAAATCCCGGAAGATCACTACGAAACTTACCTTTTAGGAAAACAAAAGGAAATTGTTGAATATCAACTTAAAAACAATCCGTTTTATAGGAATTTATTCGAAAAACCTCATTTTTCAACCTGGAGCGAAGTGCCGGTAATGACGAAAACCGATTTACAGCAAAGCTTAAAAAACCGACTTAGTGAAGGTTTTACAAAGTCTACAGCATATATTGGCAAAACCTCTGGGAGTAGTGGTACGCCCTTTATTTTTGCAAAAGATAAATTTACACACGCCTTAAGTTGGGCAGGATTCCAGGATAGGTACCAATGGTATGATATTGATCTCAACAAATCTTTACAGGCAAGGTTTTACGGGATTCCATTAGATTTCTACGGAAACATACAGGAACGAATTAAAGACCGAATTAGTTTAAGGCGTAGGTTTCCCATTTTTGATCTTAGCGAAGAAAAAATGGAAAAATTTTTGAAGCGGTTTCAGAAATCAAACTTTAGCTATATTAATGGTTACACCAGTGCTGTATTGCTTTTTGCTAAATTTCTGTATGGTAAGAACCTTGTTTTAAAAGAAATTTGCCCAAACCTAAAACTTTGTATCGTTACTTCTGAACGCTTATTTAAAAAGGATAGAGAATTAATGCAAGCCGTGTTTGGTGTTCCTATAGTAAACGAATATGGCGCTAGTGAAGTGGGACTTATTGCTTTTGAAAATCTCAAAAATGAATGGATTATTAACTCTGAAGATCTTTTTGTTGAAATCCTTGATCAAAATAATGAAGCGGTCCCTTATGGAACCGAAGGACGTATCGTGATCACTTCGCTCTACAACAAAGCCCATCCTATTATTCGTTACGATATTGGTGATAGCGGTATACTTTCTAACAAAAGCACTGCCAAAAAACCAATTTTAGAAAAGCTAATTGGTCGAACTAATGATATCGCTAAACTCCCAGATGGAAAAGTTGTACCCGGACTTACGTTTTATTATGTAACCAAAAGCATTATTGAAGATACAGGTAGCATTAAAGAATTTATTGTTAACCAAAATGCACCCGATTCTTTTAAAATTGAATATGTAAGTAAAGACGATTTTACTAAAAATCAGCAACAAAAAATATTACAGGCTATTGAGACCTATGTAGGAAAAAACCTTAAGGTAGATTTTGAAAGAAAAAATACGCTTAAGCGTAATAAAAGCGGAAAGTTGAAACAATTTACTTCCGATTTGTAGTTTTTATCGCCACAAATTCACAAATATTTTTCTAAAAAATGACTCCATATCTTCTAAGGAGGGAATGAATTCAGCGTAGCTGAAGAAAGGGGTGGTTAAGAATCCAACAAATTAAGAACACAAAAATTCGTCAAAAACAAACCCCTCCGGCCTCCGGCCACCTCCCCTTGAAAATAAGGGGGAGGAGCTTTTAAGATATTTTCAAATAACGTAAATCAAGATTATAAAGTAAAAAATGCTGAAAAATATTCCTGGAAATTAGATCTTCGAATAAATTTGTGAGTAGCCTCTGATATACTCCCGAAAGCTTTCGGGGTAAAATGACGTATATTTTTAAATCTTCTTCACCTGCTTCTTTTTCACCAAAAAATGTTCCTTTAAAAATATCAGCATATAGCCAATACTTTTAATAAAACTAAACCCCAAAATTTTATAGTAGATATTGAAATTGTATTTCAGCAGTTCAAGTTTATTTCTGGAAATAGATCCTTTTCTCACCCGGTATTTTGCCAAACATTGTTGAATCCCAATCGCCGGCCCTCCTTTCTTAACGGCTTCCAGCCAAAACGCCCAATCCTGTCTTTTCCTAATTTGGGGAGCATAAATTTTCCCTAATTTTTTCACGCTGTAAATTCCGGTTAGGTTGCCGAGGTAATTTGATTTCAGCAGTTTTTGATAGGTTAAAGTTGGTAGCGCTTCAATTATTTCATTTCGGGAAGTTCCGCTTTCGTCTATTTGTAAATAGCTGGAGAAACAAACAGAAACATCCTGCTCCTGCATTGTTTGAAGCTGGATTTGCAGCTTTTTTGGCTTCCATTGGTCATCTGCATCCAAAAAGGCTATAAAATCGCCCTGCGCAGCTTTAATGCCTTTATTTCTACTTACACCAGTACCTGAATTCTTTTGATTTTGAAGTATTTTAATTCGGGAGTCTTGCTTTGCCAGTTTTTCAGCTTTAGAAAAAGTAGCATCTGTAGAAGCATCATCAATTATGAATAATTCCCAATTGGAATAAGTTTGAGAAATAACCGATTCCACGGCGATTTCAATAAAATTTTCCGCATTAAAAGCGGGCATAATTACTGAAACCAAAGAATTTTCCATAATTAGATTTAACGTCTTATATGCCCTGAAAAATCTTTGTGCTCACTTTTTTCCAGTTCTTCCGCACTTAGGCTTTTAAAATAATTATAAGTTATTTTCATTCCTTCAGTTCTGGAAACTTTTGGCTCCCAGGCTAAAATCTCCTTCGCCCTAGTAATATCGGGTTGTCTTTTAAGGGGGTCGTCTTCCGGGAGTTCTTTATAAACGATTTCCTGGTTGGTTCCGGTAAGTTTCAGGATTTCCTCAGCAAAATCTTTAATAGTAATTTCATCTGGATTTCCAATATTCACAGGATCGGAATAATCACTTAGCAACAACCTATAAATCCCTTCAATTTGATCGTCTACATAGCAAAAAGAGCGCGTTTGTAAACCATCACCAAAAATAGTGAGGTCTTCACCACGAAGCGCCTGCCCAATAAACGCCGGAATTACGCGGCCATCGTTTAAACGCATTCTAGGACCGTAAGTATTAAAAATCCTGGCTATCCTGGTCTCCAAACCGTGGAAACGATGATAAGCCATGGTGATAGACTCCTGGAAACGCTTGGCCTCATCATACACCCCACGCGGCCCAATGGTATTTACATTTCCATAATATTCTTCGCTTTGTGGATGAACTTGCGGGTCTCCATAAACTTCAGAAGTTGAAGCAATAAGAATTCTTGCGTTTTTCTCTTTGGCTAAACCAAGGCAATGCAAAGTCCCAACCGAACCAACTTTTAAGGTTTGAATTGGGATCTTTAAATAATCTATTGGGCTGGCAGGAGAAGCAAAGTGCAAAATATAATCTAACTCGCCGGGAACGTGAACAAATTTGGTAATATCGTGATGGAAAAATTCAAAATTATCCAGCTTAAAAAGATGCTCAATATTTTTAAGATCTCCGGTAATAAGATTGTCCATGCCAATAACATCATAACCTTCTTTAATAAACCTATCGCATAAATGTGAGCCTAAAAAGCCTGCCGCCCCGGTTATAAGTATTCTTTTTCCCATTTGATTAGATTTAGTTTTGAAATTAATGAAATTCTAGCAGAATTAAGCGCTTATCAGTTTTTCGAGACTCACTTTCCAGTTAAGAACCGGTTTTGAAAATTGCTGTTGAAGTTTGGTTTTATCCAACACACTATATTCAGGTCTTGCGGCTATGGTCTTAAAATTATTGCTCTTATTTAAAACTATGTCTGCTGAATTTCCTGTAATTTCTAAAATTGCCTTTGCAAAATCATACCAGGTTGCTTCTCCCAAATTGCTGAAATGATATAAACCGAAATCTTTATTTTCTGACACGATAATTTCCAAAACAAGTTCAGCCAGATCGTTAGCGTTGGTTGGTGTTCCTGTTTGGGAAGTTGTGATATTCAGTTCGGCTTTCTCTCTTATTTTTCTAAGTATGGTTTTATAAAAATTGTGCCCAAATTCTGAATACAACCAGGAAGTTCTTAATATAAAATGCTCTTCTAAAACCTCAGCAATTAATTGTTCCCCTTTTAATTTTGAAGCTCCATAAACATTAATAGAATTGGTGCTATCGGTTTCTTGATAAGGTTTTTCAGTTTTGCCGTCAAAAACATAGTCGGTAGAGAAGTGAATTAATTTTGCGCCAAATTCATTACAAACCTCAGCAAGGTTTTTAGCAGCTTCGGCATTAATTTTAAAAGCTTTTTCTTTTTCAGATTCGGCTTTTTCAACATTGGTATATGCCGCACAGTTAATTACCCAATCGAAATTCACTTTAGAAAATAGTTTTTCCAATTTAGATTTATCGGTAATATCTGCTTCCGAAGAAGATTTAAAAATGAAATTGAATTCAGCATAATCTCCGGAAATCTTTTTAAAACAAGCTCCTAATTGCCCATTTGCACCGGTAACAAGAACATTTTTCATTTAAATGCCTCTTTTAAAAGTGGTTGTTTTAAATCTTTATCTGAAATAATCATTTCTTCCTCTGGAAATTCCCAGTCTATCGCCAAGTCTGGATCGTTATAAATAATCCCGGCTTCAGAACCCGGATAATAATATTCATCGCATTTATAAGCAAAAACTGAAGTTTCAGAAAGCGTTACAAAACCATGACCAAATCCTTTAGGAATATAGAGTTGGTATAAATTTTCGTGGTCAAGAATAATTTTAAAACTCTGTTTAAAAGTGGGTGATTCTGGTCTTAAGTCTACCACCACGTCCAATACTTTTCCATAAATAGCGCGCACCAGTTTGGTTTGAGCAAATTCCCCGGTTTGGTAATGCAATCCACGCAAAACCCCTTTTTTGGAAATAGATTGATTATCCTGAACAAACTCTTTCTCAATCCCAGTTAACTCAATAAACTTTTTCTTATGATAGCTCTCCAAAAAAAGTCCGCGTTTATCCTTAAAAATATTGGGTTTTATGATAAAGCAGTCTTTTAATGGCGATTCTTCAACTTTCATAAATTAAGATTTAAAAATTTGCTCCAGGATCTTTTCAGTAATTAAATAAGTAGGTTTTACACCTGTGGTTCCTAAACCACCAGAAGCTAATGTACTACCGGTCTCTAGTGGGTTATCTGAGGCGTAATAAGCATATCTTACCTTTACTTCACTGCTGATGCTGCCTCGTAATTTTGAAGCCGCCTGGATGGCTTTTTGGTAATGCGCACCTTCCATCTCCAGCCCACTTACATTCCAGGTAGAATCATGGAAAAATTTAAGAATATCGCGGTTTTGAAGCGAAGTTCCCAAAACGGTAATCATTGCGCCATCTACTACAGCTATATCACTCTCTTCAAGATCTGTACGACTAAGCTCATTTTTAAAAGGGTAGTTATCTGCAGTTCCTTCAAATAAATGGGCAGAAGGAATCATAATATCTCCTTTTCCTCCTTCAAGAATCCCGGCTTTCCCCATAATAGAGATAGATTCTACATTCATTTTAATTTCGTTCCCTTCGAAGTTATAGGGTTTCAGCAGCTCATCCATAGTTTCATAAGCTTGCTCACCAAAAGCATAATCCATCACAATAATAACCGGTGCCTCTTCTTCGGTTTTAATATCCCAGGAGCCGTATTTACCGTTTAATTTGGCGGTATCAAAGATTTGCACGTCAATGTTGGTACCGCTTTTATCTTCCATAAAGGTCATTCCGTTATCTAAAGCAGATTTCATGACTTTACTTCGCAAGTCGCCGTTTGCACTATTGCTAAGGGCTTCATAAATTTCAAGCGGCTTTTTCTTTTTGAGTTCAGTTTTTAAAGCTGAAGGCGTATAAAGCGTGTTCATTACACTATGCATATTTGCACTAATAATGTGCAATGGCCTATGCATTAAATTCTCTTTTATGAGGTGCTGCTTAATATTATCGGCCCAAATTTCGCCGTGAATATGATGCCCTAAACGCTCACGCAATACAGGACTAAACGTAATAATTCTTTTATCGTTATTTACCGTCTCTGCAATTGCCAGTTTTCCTAACCAGTAAATTATATTTAAGAAACGCTCTGTATTTCCCGGTAGAGAGAATTTTGGGTAGATATCCTGAACCTCATAAAAAGTTCGGCCTAGAATATTTGCGGTATGTGTTAAAGCAATTTCGCGTTGTGCCTGGTCTAAAGGTTCTTCCTGCAAAACAGCTCTTTCCAGTTTTTGCCAATCCCTGGTAACGCTGCCCTCTTCATCTATAATTACGCGACGCATTATCTTATGAGATTCTACAAACAAAAAGGTAAGGTGTGTAAGAATATCATAAATCTCAGAACGGCCACGGGTTATTTCAATATTCATTTGCTCATCGTCTATCCTATAGCAGTTACGGCGACGTTTAGGCGGAACAATGGGCTTAAAATGTGAATTACCATAACCTTCATCACTGGTAAGGTTTATAAACCTACATTCTTCAATTCCTTTTGGTAGACGATCTATCACATACAGCAATCCGCTTAATTCGGCTTTATCATCTGCAATAGAACCATAGATTTCTGGACGAAGAATAAGTAAAGATTCCCTTAAAGTTTCACCGGAAACCCCCATAGGTTTATAAAAACCACGATTAAAAAGATGACGCATGGTTATATACATACGTTCTATAGCGTGTGTACTTTCTTGAGCACGGGTACGGCCCAGTAATTTAAGATTTATCATTTTTTATGCTTTTATTATTTTCTCCAGAACTTCTGCAATTTTACGATCGTTGGCCAGGCGTGGCAGTTTATTTTGTCCGCCCAGTTTTCCAATAGATTTCATATACTGCTGAAAACCGTTTTCTGGAACTCTTGATATTTTTAATGGTTGAAGAATTTTTCCTTCAATAAGATCAAAATAGTAAGAATTTTGCTTTTGAAGGCTTTTATCCAGGATTTTACTGAATTTCGCTGAATCTACAGGCTCTTTTTCAAATTCTATAAACCACTCGTGGTAGGGTAGTTCTTCATTTTCAGGAGTGATTTGTGGCGCTACAGTAAACTCACTTATTTGGGCATTTGTAGCTAGAGTAGCTTCCTGAATCGCTTCTTCTACTTCCTTGGCAATAACATGTTCCCCGAAAGCTGAAATAAAATGTTTTATCCTACCCGAAACAATAACTCGATAAGGCTTTGTACTGGTAAATTGTACCGTATCACCAATATTGTAAGCCCAAAGGCCTGCGTTGGAAGAAACCAGCATCACGTAATTTATGCCTGTTTCAACCTCACCAATGCTAAGTCGTTTAGGATTTTCATCAAAAAATTCATCGGCTTTTATGAACTCGTAGAACATTCCTGAGTCAAGTTGTAGTAACATTCCTTTTTCGGTTTGTTTATCCTGAAAAGCGAAAAATCCTTCTGAAGCCGGGTATAATTCTATGCTATCTACTTTTCTTCCAATAAGGTTTTCAAATTTAGAACGGTAAGGTTCATAATTTACTCCGCCGTAAATAAACAAGTCAAAATTTGGGAATAGCTCACCGACTTTCTTGCCGGTTTTTTGCTGAAGTCTTTCAAAATACATTTGCACCCAGGATGGAATACCGCTAATTATGCTCATATTCTCGCTTCTGGTTTCTTCTACTATAGCATCAACTTTAGTCTCCCAATCATCTATACAATTGGTTTCCCAGCTGGGCATTCTGTTTTTCTGAAGATAGGAAGGCACGTAATGCGCCACGATCCCTGATAAACGACCTAGTTTTACACCATTTTTCTCTTCCATCTCGGGACTTCCCTGAAGAAAGATCATTTTTCCGTCAACAAATTTAGCATTGCCGGTTTCGGCTATATAACATAAAATTGCATTTCTGGCCGCATTAATATGCGAAGGCATAGAATCTTTGGTAAGTGGAATATACTTTGCACCGCTGGTTGTTCCAGAGGTTTTGGCATAATACAAAGGTTTTCCGGGCCATAATATATCGGGTTCGCCAGCTACCATTTTATCTACATAAAACCGCAATTCTTCGTAATCCCGAACCGGTACTTTTTTAGCAAAATCAGTATAGGATTTAATGTTCTTAAAATCGTGATCCCTTCCAAATTTGGTGTCTTTGGCTTTCTCAATTAGCTCCTGAAATACTTTTTCTTGCGTGGCTTCAGGTTTTGAAGCCCATTTATCTATTTTTTTTCGGATATTTTTAGCAAAAATCTTTGCTCCAAACGACTTTAAAGACATAGGTTGTTTTGAAATTAAATGGCATACTTCTACATCAGCAATACCTTTAGCCCTGCAAAGGTCGTGATTTATTAATCAAAATCAATATAATCTGTAGGGTCTACGGGCACGGCTTCATTCCAAAGCTCAAAATGCAAATGTGGGCCGGTAGTATATTCTCCGGTAGAACCGGCAGTTGCAATCACCTCTCCCCTTCTCACATTTTCACCTTGTTCTTTAGCCAGGGAAGCATTGTGCTTGTAGACCGACAATAAACCATATTGGTGTTTTATAATAATAACATAACCGGTTTCTGTAGTCCATTCTGAAAAAATTATACGTCCATCGGCTATAGATTTTACCGGGGTATTTTTAGCCACCACAATATCTACTGCAAAATGTTTTTCTTTAGCATCATATTCTTCAGAAATTGATCCTTTAACCGGCGGAAATAAAGAAAAATCTATATTATCTGTTGCCGATGGTAATACGTTATATTTATCCTCCTGTAAAACTTCTTCTCTCAGAAGAGAATCGGCCCTGGAAGGTTCTATTGCTTCAATTTCCTGACCCATTATAGGATTTTCTATAAGAGAGTCCCTGTTAAGGCTAGAAGTATCAGCTTTGCCTGTAAGTACATCTTTTATGGAACTTAAATATTGATTATTGAGTTTTAAAACCTGCTGTAGGGAATCTGATTGATATGCCAATTGAGACGCCTGTTGCTTTAGTTGTGCCGAGGAGTAGCCCGGAATATATTCTTTAAGCGGAGTAAAGGCAATAATATAGGTCGTGGCAGCAATAAGAATTATGGCGCTAAGGGTAATGGTAACAAAAATGTTGAGCCGGGTTAATTTAAAAGAAAGTTTCTCCTCAAAAGTATCCTCATTTAACACGATCATTCGGTACTTATGAAGTAACTTCTTTGTTATTTTTTTTCTGTCTTTTTTATTTTCAGCCATAATTCGCTTACAAATATAATTTAAGTCAATTAATGCAGGATATAAACTTACTTTTATTCTTTTGCATATTAAAAGCACTAATTTTTGAGCACCAGGGATGCTTACAATATGAGAACCAAACTCAAGTATAACTTAAATTTAAGCTATATTAACGTTGTAATTACTTTATTCTTGTTAAGTTTGTAATATTAAAATCATATATTATGAATGCATTTATTTTACCATTAGCCATTGGTGCTCCACAAATTATATTAATTGTTGTGGTAATTTTGCTTCTTTTTGGAGGTCGAAAAATTCCTGAATTGATGAGAGGATTAGGTAGTGGAATTAAAGAATTTAAAGACGCTTCTAAAGATGAAGATGGCGAGAAGACAGTTCCTTCTGATGACAAAAACTTTTCTAACGAGAAAAAATAAGCACACAACTACCTTATAATAAAAAAGCCCAAACTTAGAAGTTTGGGCTTTTTTATTTATTTTATTAGCTGCCTTATTCAATATCGGCAGATTGCAGAATTGCATCCAACTCAAACATATTATCCCGTTTTCCTCTAGATGGAGAAAACACAAAGCCCTCAACTACTACAAAGCGATTGTTTGCTTCATCCTTAATGGCGTAGTTTAAGAATGGCCCGGCCATAAATGCACCCTTTACCTCCCAGGTTCCCCGCGTTTCATAAGCGAATTTCCCATCAATTTCAGTTTCAAATAGATAAGGGGCGTAGGCTTCTTCAGTGATCATATGACTTCCTTCAGTAGGCCCAGGAATATGTGCATTTCCAATAGAATCCCGCATTTTTATAATATTTCCAATAGTATTAGTATCAGCCTCAATTTGATTAATTGGCACCTCGTAAATAAGAATTTCCATATTTCCCTTCGGAATTTCCTTTCTTATCCACACAAAGTTTTCTTCTTCCAGCGCATATCTATAAGCTGAGGGAAAATTAAGTGATAAACCGAACTTTTCTTCAAGCTTTCCATCCTTTTTAAGGGATTTGCCCATGCGGCGCTGTTTTTCTTTCATTTCAGTCTGCTTAAAGGCTGAAACTAATTTTTCTGAACTTTCATTAATCACGTGAATAAGTTCCTCTTCGTTTTCACCAGATATTATTACCCCGGTTTGTGGGCGGGCGTAAAGGTCTTTAACAATCCTGGCTCCAGCTTCATCACCCTTCTGTACCGATATAAACGAACGGTTTCTGCGCACAAAACCACTAAATGTTTTAGGAGGAATCTGGCTTAAAGAGAACATAGGCTCATCCTGTGGAAGCCCTTCTACGACAGCAGCATAATTATCTCTTATAGCTTCACCAACCTTACCTTCCCAAAGCTCATTTTCAATAATTAAGGTAATTTGGTTAATATTTCCTGAAGAATCTGATAGGATTCGTTCTTCTGCTTTATCTCCATTTTCATTACAGGAGACTAGAAAAACTAAACTGAATAGAAGAAATAATGTTTTTTTCATTGTTTTTAGTTTGGTTTGAAATGATTAACCCTTAGAAAGTTTAAGTTTCATTCCGGGTTTTAGGCTGTTAGAACCCATATCATTCCAAGACCTCAAATTCTGTACCGTAACTCCCGGAAACTTTTTAGAAATACTCCAAAGTGAATCTCCTTTTCTAACGGTATAGGTTTTGGCATTGTTCTTCTGGCTATTTCCAGCAGAAGCATTTTGGGTGTTTACCCCGGGCTTTCGTGGATAAATAGTAAGATATTGCCCAATTCTAATATTATTCCCCCTAAGATCATTCCAGCGTCTTATACTGCTTACTCCTACCCCGTATCTTTCTGCAATTTTCCCTAAATAATCGCCACTTTTTACGCGGTATCTAATCTTATTTTCTGCTTTTACATACTCGGGAAGTGCCTTTTCTTTCTTTTTAAGTTCTTCTTTAGCAAAATTATAGATTGCCGCCTCATTGCTTACAAAAGCACCACTAGCGCTTGTAGGAAGTCTTATCATATAATCTTCATCCTCTATAAAAGGAATAACATCTAATTTATAACTGGGGTTTAAGAATTGAAGCATCTTTTCTTCTACCCCGGTAACTTTAGAAATTTGTTCAAAAGTGATTAACTGTTTTGCCTTAATCGTATCGGTTTCAAAAAAAGCAATTTCGGGAGCCGGTGGCTGAAAATTATGCTCATCAGCGTATTCAAAAAGATAGAGTGTAGCCAGGAATGCGGGTACATATCCAGCAGTTTCCCTTGGTAAAAATCGTCTTAATTCCCAGTAATTATTAGACCCGCCACTTCTGCGAATTGCCTTTGAAACATTTCCGGGGCCAGAGTTATAAGAGGCAAGTACCAAATCCCAATCTTCAAAAGTACGGTACAAATTTGCCAGATATTCTGCAGCGGCCTGGGTAGATTTTTGCGGATCCATACGTTCATCTACATAGCTGCTTACATCTAAACCATGTGCCTTACCCGTTCTATACATAAACTGCCATAGTCCCGTAGCCCCTACCCAGGATTTTGCCCTTGGGTTTAAAGCCGACTCTACAATGGCCAGATATTTAATTTCTAGTGGAATATCATACCTATCCAATTGCTGCTCAAACATTGGGAAATAATATTCACTTAACGCCATTAGGCGTTCCATAGCTTTTTTATTCCGCTTTAAATAAGAATTTATAACATTTTCCAGAACCGGATGATACTGAACATTAAAAGGTGTACGGGCATTTAGTTTAGCGAGTCTGGCCTTTAAAGTATCGGTAGGAAGTTCTTTATTAACCTCTTCTTCATACTCCTGTTCCCTGATGCTTTTATACATGGAATCAAAAAGATCTGAATTGGTAAGCTGCGCCCTCCAAACAGAATCAATTTCGGCTGCACGAGGATAGTCTTGCAGCGATACCGCAGAAGAATCTCTAATCACAGCCGAAATTGGTAATTTATCCCTAAACTCAGGATCTGGATGAGCAAGAATAATTTCACTGCTATCTACCTTTTGGAAGATCTGTACTCTAAAATTAGCCTTCTCTACCTGCTTTTTTTTAGTTTCCTCTTGCGCATGCAAGCTAATTCCAAAAAGTACTACAAGTGATAAAATTATATGCTTAACCATAATATTCAAGATTTTAAAAAGAACGTAAAATTGAAACTTCTAGTACGTTTATTTCCCAATTGCCTGAATACCTGGCAGAGATTTCCCTTCTAACATTTCTAACATAGCTCCGCCTCCGGTAGAAACATAGCTTACTTTTTCTTCAAAACCGAATTTTTTAACTGCCGCAACAGAGTCACCGCCCCCAACTAAAGAGAAAGCTCCGTTTTTAGTTGCTTCAGCAATTGAATTTCCTAAAGCTACAGTACCTTTTGAAAATTTTTCCATTTCAAAAACTCCGAGTGGACCGTTCCAAAGGATGATTTTAGATTTCTTTATTACCGCATCAAAGTTTTTAATACTCTCAGGTCCTGCATCAAGTCCCATCCAACCATCTGGAATTTCATTAATCTTACTCACATCGGTTGTGGCCTGTTCAGAAAAACTATCAGCAATAATAGAATCTACTGGAAGGTGAACTTCTACGTTCTTGGCTTCTGCTTTCTTAAGAATTTGTAAAGCCAACTCTTGCTTATCTTCTTCTACCAGAGAGGTTCCTATTTTTCCGCCTTTGGCAAGAATAAAGGTATAGGCCATTCCGCCTCCAATAATTAAGTGATCTACTTTATCAAGAATATTCTCAATTACCGTAATCTTAGAAGAAACCTTTGCACCTCCTAAAACAGCGGTTACCGGTTTTTCTTTACTATGAAGAACTTTATCCAGATTCTTAATCTCTTTTTCCAATAAATAACCGAAGCACTTATCATCAAAATATTTAGCTACTATAGTAGTTGAAGCATGAGCCCGGTGAGCGGTACCAAAAGCATCGTTCACATAAACATCTCCTAATTTAGAAAGCTGTTTTGCAAAATCTTCATCTCCGGCTTTTTCTTCTTTATGAAACCTAAGGTTTTCCAATAATAATATTTCGCCAGGTTTTAAATTATCAGCAGCAGCTTGAACATCCTCTCCAACGCAGTTATCTACAAATTTTGGTTCTACTCCAATAACTTCTGAAATCTTCTTTACAATATTCTTTAGGGAATATTTTTCTTCATGACCATCTGGTCTTCCCAAATGAGACATTAAAACTACGCTTCCACCATCTTCTAATACCTTGATAATAGTTGGTTTGGCAGCTTCAATCCTGTTTGCATCGGTTACATTTAAATCCTTATCTAACGGAACATTAAAATCTACTCTAATTAATGCTTGCTTATCTTTAAAATTAAAATCGTTTAAAGTCTTCATTCTTCATTTCTTTTATTAAACCAAAAATCTGGTTGGGTTGATTAACATTAAGCACAATGGACATTGATTAAGCTTGTACTAATTACAAATATAAATTTTTCCGAAGACATTAAAGTGTATATAAATTTTATATTTGCTTATGCTTTTTGAAGAAATAATAGGTTTACAGCATCTAAAGAAACATCTTACTACTACTGCCAATAATGGTCGTGTTCCACATGCACAATTATTTGTTGGAAAAACTGGTAGTGGTACTTTGCCTCTTGCCATTGCTTATGCACAATACATACTTTGTAAAAATAAGGAAGGAAATAATACCTCTGGAAACAGCAACTGTAATGAGCGGTTTAAAAAACTAGCGCATCCAGATCTTCACTTTGCCTTTCCCGTGGCTGCCAATCAAAAGATAAAAAAACATCCGGTTTCTTCTCACTTTTTAGAAGAATGGCGAGAATTTATAAAAACCAATCCCTACGGAAGTTTATTTGAATGGTACCAAAAACTGGGAATTGAAAATAAGCAAGGTCAAATTGGTGTAGATGAAGCCCAGGAAGTGGTTAAATCTCTTTCTTTAAAGGCTTACGAAGGCGGATTTAAAATAATGATTATTTGGATGGCCGAAAAGATGAACACTGCGGCTGCCAATAAATTGTTGAAATTAATAGAAGAACCACCAAACAATACGCTTTTTCTGCTCGTTACTGAAGATGAAGAGCAAATTATACAAACCATAAGGTCACGTTGCCAAAAACTGCATTTCCCTCCTTTACCGGAAGATGAAATTGCCTCATTTTTAGAAAAAAATGAAAATTGTAGCAAGCCCGAGGCTTTAAAAATTGCTCACCAGGCTAACGGCAGTTATACCCGCGCTTTACATTTATTACAAAAAGATAGCGGAGATCAGCAATTTGAGACCTGGTTTATAAATTGGGTGCGTAGTGCATTTAAAGCAAAAGGAAATCGAGCTACGGTGTTAGAACTTATAGCCTGGAGCGAAGAAATTGCAGGAATGGGCCGGGAATCTCAAAAGAGCTTTTTACTGTATTGCATAGACTTTTTTAGGCAGGCCTTAATGCTGAATTATAAAGCCGAAAAACTAGTATATCTTGAACCGGCAACGCCTGGATTTAAACTGGAGAAATTTGCGCCGTTTGTGCACGGAAATAATATAAAAGAGATTATTGCCGCGCTTGAAGAAGCTATTTATCACATTGAAAGAAACGGAAATGCAAAAATTATCCTTACCGACCTTTCTATTAGATTAACTCGATATTTACATAAAAAAGCCGCTTAAAATTATGGAACACGTTTACGCAAATATTACTGAACTTCTTATTCTATTATTTATTCTAATTACATTCTTACAATCAGGAATAGATAAAGCTGCAGACTGGAAAGGAAACACCGGGTGGTTAAAAGAACATTTTTCGGGAACTTTTCTTGCCGGCCAGGTACCCTTAATGGTAGGAATAATAATGATCATTGAAATCATTACCGGGTTTGCCACTATTCTGGGAATTATTTGGCTAATCGCTTACAACGACCCAACAATAGCACTTTACGCCTGCATATTGGCCGCTATAACATTAATAATGTTATTATTTGGACAACGTGTAGCCAAAGATTATGCTGGTGCTTTTACATTAACCGGCTACTTTCTAGTAGTAATTTTTGGTGTTTTTTTAATGTCTTAAAATATAAAGAGGTCTGAGAAATTTCTAATCTCGTCATCCTGAATTTATTTCAGGATCTAGGTTAAAATTAACTTAGAAGCTGAAACAAGTTCAGCTTGACGAAAAGAATGACTTCTCAGACCTACTTTAAAAAAATCAGAACTTAAGTCTAGTTCTTATTATAAGTTTCATTCAAATTATCCAGGATTTCCTGGGTTAGATCTTTCCCATCTTTTGCATACATAATATTTGCAGACTCGTTGGAGCCAAAAATATAAGTGTAACCATTCTCTTCACCGTAATTTGCTACATAATCCTTTACTTTATCAACCACAGAATCTATAACAGCATCGCTCTGCTCTCTAAGGCGATTACCTTGCATTTGCTGTTGTTGCTGAATTCTTTGTTGCTTCTGCATTAATTCCTGCTCTTTTTCCTGACGTTTTGCCTGAGACATAGAATTCATTTCCTGCTGGTAAGCCTGAACTTCTTGCTGAAATCCTCTGGCAATAGAATCTAATTGTCTTTTTACCGAATCTGATTTAGAAGTAAAGTCCGCTTCCACATCTTTCATTTCTTTGTACTCCTGGATAAGTTTTGTGGTATCTACATAAGCTGTTTTTTCCTGGTCACAGGAAGTAAGTAAAACAGCAACTACCAAAATCATTAAAAGTTTTTTCATCATTAGTTTAATTTATTTGTCACAAATGTATGAAAGTTAATTTTCGATTTAAATCAAAATTGACTTACTGGAGGTATATAAGGAATTCTTATATAAACAGTTGTTACAATAAATTAAATGAATAGAAAATGAATTAAATAGCTTGTAAATAAGAAGCTTTCTTAAAACAAACCGAATACTACGTCATCCCGAATCAAAAACAGGCTTAAATAAGCTTAAAATGCGTTTTTTAGCATTTTCGGAAGAAATAGACAAGGGAAGAATATTCTGAAGTGGTTTTCGCTTTCAAATTTGATCTTATACCAACTTTAAAAGATTTTATCATATTTGATTTCCCTGTTTTGTTTTTTTCTGAAAGCAAACTCACATAAAAGGAATCAAAAACCAAAGCTTTAGTTTGAAGTTTTTCAAAATTATACTTTTTAAATAATCCGGTAATTCCATTTTGGGAAAAATGCCAAAGATGTCTTGGCACATCATAAGCTGCCCAAAACTCTTTGTAATGTTCTGCATCAAAACTTTTAAAATTAGGAACAGCTATAACTGCTACTCCATTTGGTTTTAACAAGCGATATAATTCTTTAAGCTGAACCTCCAAATCCGGAACATGTTCTAAAACGTGCCACATAGAAATCACGTCAAAAGAATTCTCTTTAAATAAAGCTAATTCTTGCTGAAGTTCAATACCCTTTTCACAGGCCAATTTTCTTGCCTGTGCATTTGGTTCAATTCCTTCAACATTCCATTTCTTTCTTTTTGCAGCCAACAAAAAATCTCCTGTACCTGCCCCAATATCTAATAGATTATTTCCTTCGGAAACTTTATGGATCCATTTCAATTTTTGCAATAACATAAAGTTTTTTACGGCCTGGTAAATTTTATCGGTAAAACTTTGATTGGAATCTGTATGGGAAATATAATTTTCACTTTCGTAATAGGCCGAAAGATTTTTAGGTTTTGGATTCGTTTCCAATATTTCAAAATCGCTTTTCATTTGCAATTGAAATTCCTTGCCAGATACTAAATGATCTTTACAGGTTAAATGAAAATTTGTATTGGTCATTAAAAGAATTTTTGATTGAGATTATTCGCGGTAAAGTTTGAAAATTCTTTAAGCATTTCAATTAATTCTTAGCGTATAAATTTTAATTAAATAGGGTTCTCTGTTCAGAGGTTTAGTCTGGATTTAAAGACTTCAGTAATCTCTAAAAAACCTTTAAACCGTTCTCTACTTTAAAAACTAAAATCAATTCCTACCCTGCCGGAAAAATCAAAAAAAATGAACTAAATTTTACTATCTAATTCTTCCCGAAAAATGCTTTAAAAACTCACTAGATAGTTTCATTTTCTAAAATAAAATAACACCTAAAGCAGTTTTATAATATTACAAACTTCAGCTATTCTTTAATATGTTTTTTAAATTATTTCTTCCAGATTTAACTCAATAATCTATTGTAATAGAAATTTGTTCCACGTGGAACGTTGCAAATTATCTTCCCATATAAACCAACAAAACAGAGATATCGTTAGGACTCACCCCGCTAATTCTTGAAGCCTGGGAAATAGAAGTAGGCTGCACTCTTTTCAACTTTTCCCTTGCTTCAAAAGACATAGATTTAATTTGAGAATAATCAAATCCGTTCGGAATTTTCACATCCTCCAGTCTATTCAATTTATCGGCGTTGTTCTTTTCCTTTTCAATATAACCCGAATACTTTACCTGGATTTCGGTTTGTTCCAAAATCTCGGTATTCAAATTATTCTCCTGTATATACGTTTCTACTCCAGGGAAATTTCGAACATCGTTCATCGTAATATTCGGACGTGAAAATATCTTAAAGATCTTATCGCTTTGTTTCATAAGCGAAGAGTTATTCGCTTCCAATATAGGATTAGCATCCTCGTGGGACACACTTTTATTCTTAAGGAACTTTACAAAATCGGAAGATTTTTCTTTCTTCTCCTCCATTTTTCGCATTCGTTCTTCCGAAGCTAAACCAATTTTATAGGAACGTTCCGTTAATCTAAAATCGGCATTATCCTGACGTAACAAAGTTCTGTATTCAGCACGGGAAGTAAACATTCTATAAGGTTCTTCAGTACCTTTTGTTATAAGATCGTCTATAAGAACTCCTATATAAGCTTCGTTTCTTTTAATGATAAATTCTTCCTTTTCCTGAACTTTTAGAGCGGCATTTATGCCAGCCATTAATCCCTGGCAAGCGGCTTCTTCGTATCCTGTAGTGCCATTAATTTGACCGGCGAAATATAGCCCGTCAACCAACTTCGTTTCCAAAGTATGTTTTAACTGCGTAGGTGGAAAATAATCGTATTCTATTGCATAACCAGGTCTAAAAAATTTTACATTTTCAAATCCGGCAACAGATTTTAAGGCTTTAAATTGAACGTCCTCGGGAAGCGAAGTTGAGAAACCGTTTACATAAACTTCTACCGTATTCCAACCTTCCGGTTCTACAAAAAGTTGATGCCTATCCTTATCTGCAAATCTATTTATTTTATCTTCAATACTTGGGCAATATCTAGGACCTATACTTTGTATCCGTCCATTAAACATAGGCGATCTATCAAACCCATCTTTAAGAATTTCGTGTACCTCGGGAGAGGTGTATGTCATATAACAAGATCGCTGTTTTTTTAATGGTTGGGTTTCATCTAAAAAAGAAAATTTTGAAGGAACATCATCCCCTGGTTGCTCAACCATTTTAGAATAATCTAAAGATCTACCATCTACTCTAGGAGGTGTTCCGGTTTTCATTCTACCAGATTCAAAACCTGCATCAACAAGATCTTTCGTGATTCCGGTAGCGGCTCTTTCCCCTGCTCTACCACCACCAAAATTCTTATCACCAATATGAATCAATCCATTTAAAAAAGTACCGTTGGTAAGCACCACAGATTTAGCTCGAATTTCCAGGCCTAAAGAAGTTCTCACCCCTTTAAGTTCATTGCCTTCTAAAATTAAACCGGCAACCATTTCCTGGTAAAAATCAAGATTAGGTGTTTGCTCTAACCTAAGTCTCCAATGCTCAGCAAACATCATTCTGTCGCTTTGCACTCTTGGACTCCACATTGCAGGCCCTTTAGATTTATTAAGCATTTTAAATTGAATGGCACTGGTATCACTCACCAATCCGCTATAACCCCCCATCGCATCAATCTCACGCAAAATTTGTCCTTTTGCAATCCCACCCATAGCAGGATTACAACTCATTTGCGCAATATTCTGCAGGTTCATCGTCACCAATAAGGTTTTAGCTCCCATATTAGCGGCTGCGGCTGCGGCTTCACTTCCAGCGTGACCGGCACCAACTACTATAACATCATATTCACTTTCGAACATAAAAATTTTCTCTTTCTAAATTTATTGTTCCACGTGGAACAATGCAATCTTTTCGTCTTCCTTCTGTCGCATTAAAACAGCTTCACTTTCAGTTTTATCTGGATATCCACAAAGGTGTAAAATCCCATGCACAACAACCCGTTTTAGTTCTTCAGAAAAATCCACATTGTATTCCGCAGCATTTTCCTTAACACGATCTGTACTAATAAAAATATCTCCATTCAATTCATTTCCTTCACAATTATCAAAAGAAATAATATCAGTATAAGTATCGTGATCTAAAAATTTAAGATTGATCTTATACAAATAATCGTCGTCGCAAAAAATGTAATTAATCTCCCCCAATTCCTTCTCTTCTGAAGAAATTACTTTTCTTATCCAGGCATCAAAAGATTTTTCGTTCTGAAACTCAAAGTCATTTTCCGAATAAAAATTAATTATCTGTTCGCTCAAAATAGGTTTTTACTTTCTGTTTATAAATTTCGCGCAAAGGTAAGCTTTGTCTATTTAAAATTTCTATAGAATTAAAATATTCTTTAGCCTTAATACTTTGATCTTTAGCCCGGTTATCAAACTGCTGAAGATTGGTTTCAGACTCCCGCTTATTATTTTGTCCCTGTTGCCAACGCGCGTCTTCATACTCCATCAATTCGTGTTCCAATTGCTGCAATTTCTGAAGGCTTTCACGATCAAAACCTTTGTCCAATAATTGCTCCTCTACCTCCTTCATTTGCTCTTCTATTTGCTTTCCTTCTCGCGATCCATCTTTCTGATTTAATTCTTGCAATCGCTGCCTAAGTTCCTGTTGAGCCTTATAAATCTCAAATAAGCCTTCCATCTCCCCTTCTCCCATTCCTTCCCCGGGTTTCTTTCCTTCATTTTGTTTTCCTTTCTGCTGTTTTCCCTGCTCCTGAAAATCCTTATTAATTTCTTGCTGCTTTTTAATAATATCCTGAAGTTGAAATTCTGAACTTTCCCCCTGACCTTTTCCTAATTGCGGATTTGCCTGTTGTTGCATCATCGATAGAATTTCACTTAACATATAAGCCAAATCATTTGCACCGGTTACTACATATTGTTGGCTAGATGTTCCCTGAGGTAATTGATTTTCGGCAAGACGTTCCAAAGATTTATCGATATCAAATTCAATATTGGTTAAGCTTTTTGTAATATTTTCTGTGATCATAGGATTACTAAGCGCAAGGGAATATAAACTATCATCAATATGCCTAAAGTTTTCCCTAAGATCGTTTTGTCTTCTAAGCCTGGCCGCATATCCCGGATTATTGATATCTATTTTACTGAAATCTTCCAATAATTCTTCCTGCTGAAATGAAAATGTGACCAAATTATCCAGTATTTGTCGAAGGGTTTCAATATCAGCCTTTAATTCTTCTCCACTTTGCTGCATAGAACGCTGCTGCATTTTTTGGCTGATTTCCTTCATTTGCTGCCCAGCATTCTTCTGTTTTTCTTTTGCCTTTTCCCTGTCTCCTTTATTTAAATTTTCCTCTGCATCATTCAATTCTTTTTCTATACTTTCTTCATCAACTTCGTCACGAGGTAAATCTGTTGGCTTTTGTAGATCGTTATTATCCTCTTCCAGTTCATCCATTTCTTGCTGAAATTCATCAAATTCCTCCGAAATTTTCTTTTGCTTCTCTAAAGATTCAACATCAGAATTTTCTGACAATTGATTTTGTTTTTCAGAAAGTTTATCCAAATCTCTCGCCAATTTCTGAAGTTTTTCCTCTACATAATAGCGTTTGGTTAATTCTAAAAGCTGCTCTAAATTTCTTCCTTCACTTTGATTTCTTTTCGAAAGCTCTTCCAGTTTTTCTCCCAACTCTTCCCGATTGATCTTATCGGCTATTTCTTGCAACTCTTTCAATAATGCTTCATTCTCCTGAAGGCGTTTTTCATTTCTATCTAAACGCTTTTTGAGTTCATCTTTTTCAGGAGAATCTGAATTTAATTCCTGCTCATTTTCTTCAAAACTATTTCTAAGTTTTTCAGAATAATTACGCATCATTTCAGATTGTTGCTTTTGGCGTCGAATAAAATTTTGAAACTTTTTACGCTGATTATAATCAAGGTTTTTATTTTCCTTTTGTAAACGGTTAAGTTCATTTAACTCTTCTTCTGAAGATTTAATATCCTTTAAACTTTCACTCAAATTATTTATAGACTCCCCTTGCTGTCTTAACTTCTCCTCTTCTATTTCATCACGTGTTTTCTTTCTAAAACTAAAGGTTGAACTTTTTGTGCCTTTACTCCCATTAACACCATCATTATCCCAAAGCTGAAAATAAAAATTATAGGTTTCTCCGGGTTCTAAATCCAAATTTCCGGGAAATGTGTAATGAAAATCATCAAAAGCGGCCTTAGAGATCGAAATCTCTTCTTTTTGAAGGCTATCTTCTTTATTCTCAATATAATAAACCAGATTTAACCTATTTAAACCATAGTCGTCAGAAAGTTTACCATAGAAATATTGCGTACTATTATCTGTACTATCCAGTTTCTGTTGAATTTCAATTACCGGATATTCATCCTTGATCACGTTTATGGAATAATCTAAAGCCTCAAAGTTTTTAATCGCCTTATTTGATGTGCTTACCCTATAATCCAAACGGGAATAAACCGACTGGGAATATTGGAAAGCGGAGTTTTTAGCAGAAAGTTTTATTAAAGAATCTTTTGTTGAAAAATTGAGAATTTCGGTATTTCGGGTATTAAAAATCCAGGTGATTTTTGTGCCTTCCGGTACATTTACATTTCCAGAGCCACTTAAACTATCATTAAGATTTCCTATGTAATTGGGATAGCCAAACTTCATTTTGAAATCTAAAAGTTTGGGTACTTTTAGGGTTTCAAGGGTATATTCTTTAGAATTTATGCCGTTGGCACTCAATTTAAAATTTAGATTATTCTGAAGTCTTTTAAAAGTATATTCAAAACTTCCCGGGGCTACTTGTTTTAAAAAATAGGTTTGTGCGTTATAAGAAATTTCAAGCTTTTCGGGAATTATATTTCCTTCTGTTTTTACCAGGATTTTATATTCAGAGAACTCCCTGGTTTTCAAAGAATCGTTTAAAATTATAAACCTGAATGGCGCGGGTGCTTCAAACTCGGTATTATGGTTTGCCAGTCTGTCTAAGGGCGAAGCAATCAATTTAATATTTCCGGTAACTAAAAGTCCTAAAATCAATACCAATGGAAATAAGGCGTATTTTAAGTATTTCCGGTTTTCTTTATAATCTACAGCGCGGGTAAATGGAACCTTATTTAATCCTGCCGACTTTTGTTCGATCCCTGCTAATAATAATTCAGATTGTTGAGAATCTTTTTTAAGCTGAAGAATATTCAGCAATTTATCGCTTACTTCAGGAAAATGCGCCCCGATAATTCTTGAAGCATCTTCATCATTTATTCCGCTAGAAAATTTAAATAGTTTCGTAACCGGAATTATAATAAAGTATCCCAAGAGCATCACCTCTACTCCAACAAAAATCCAGAATAGTAAAGTTCTTTCGGAAGGTTCTAACCACAGAAAATGTTCTATCGTCAAAACGCTTAAGAAATAAAGCAAGCCAATGGCCAGAAATAAGATAATTCCTTTCAGCAATTTATTCAGATAAAACTTCCTGATAAAGGCCGCCAGCTTTCTTTTTATTTGATTGTAATTTTCCATAATTGAAGCTTAAAAATACAACAATTTTGGTGGAGTGATTTCCGTAGTATTGATGCGACTCTCATTAGGTTTCGTTTAATAAGGTTGTATCTTTGTAGTTAAAAACAAAACTAGATATGTCTGCTAAAGTTCGCGTGCGTTTTGCGCCAAGTCCAACCGGCCCTTTGCATATTGGCGGGGTAAGAACAGCTTTATATAATTATTTATTTGCCAAAAAACACAAGGGAGATTTTGTGTTACGTATAGAAGATACCGATCAAAATCGATACGTTGAAAGCGCTGAAGAATATATAATTAATTCCCTTAATTGGTGCGGAATTCCTTTTGATGAAGGTCCCGGGAAAGAAGGCGATTACGGCCCTTACCGCCAAAGTGAACGCAAGGATATTTATAAAAAATATGCTGAAGAACTTCTAAAAAAGAATCAAGCTTATTATGCTTTTGATACGGCTGAAGAGTTAGACGCACATAGAAAAGATCACGAAGAAAAAGGCAAGACCTTTATCTACAACTGGCACAATAGAATGAAATTGCAAAATTCGCTTGCACTTTCTGAAGACGAGGTTAGAGAAAAATTAGATGCAGATGAGAATTATGTCATTAGATTTAAATCGCCAGCAGCCGAAAATCTCCTTATTAAAGATGAGATTCGCGGTGCAATGGAAATTGATACCAGCACTTTAGACGATAAGGTTTTATTTAAAAGCGATGGGATGCCAACGTATCACCTGGCCAATATTGTAGACGATCATTTAATGGAAATCTCTCACGTTATACGTGGTGAAGAATGGCTGCCTTCGCTGGCGCTTCATTTTATGTTATACAGGGCTTTTGGCTGGGACGCGCCTAAGTTTGCACATTTACCGCTTATTCTGAAGCCTCAGGGAAAAGGAAAATTAAGCAAACGAGATGGAGACAAACTAGGTTTTCCTGTATTTCCGCTGGAATGGAAAGATCCTAGTTCCGGAGAAATTTCTGCAGGTTATAGAGAAGATGGATATTTCCCGGAAGCCGTTACCAATATGCTGGCCTTTTTAGGTTGGAATCCAGGTACTGAGCAGGAATTCTTTAAACTAAACGAACTGGTTGAAGCTTTTGAAATAGACCGTGTTCATAAAGGCGGAGCTAAATTTGATCCAGAAAAGACCAAGTGGTTTCAGCAGCATTATATGCACGAGGCAGATGAAAAAATAATCGCTGAAAAACTAGAGAAAATAATTGAGAAAAAGGAAATTGAGGTTTCTTCAGACTATGTTTTAAAAGTAGTAAGCTTAATGAAAGAGCGTGCTGTTTTTGTGAATGATATATGGGACCAGGGTTATTTTTTCTTCCTTGCTCCTACTTCTTACGATCCTAAAAATGCTAAGAAAGCATGGAAAGAAGGTACTGCCGATTTGATGCAAGAATTAATTCAGGTACTAAAAGAACAGGAAAATTTTAAAGCAGAAGCCGTTCAGGCCGAAGTAAAAGCCTGGATCCAGCAAAAAGAAGTTGGTTTTGGTAAAGTGATGCAACCTTTTAGGTTAGCCTTAGTTGGTGCAATGCAAGGTCCGGACCTTTACGAAATCGCTGAAATGATTGGAAAAGAAGAAAGTATTTCCCGACTGGAAAAAGCGATAAAAACTTTAGGTTAAAATAATTAAGATTTACTTTTAGAGTAGGCTGTTTGCACGTCATTGCGAATGAGGTACGAGTGAAGCAATCTTTTCAGTTGAAGAGATTGCTTCTCCCGATAAAAATCGGGATCGCAATGACGATAAAAGCCTATTTTTTGTTCTTACCTTCTACAACCTAGCTAAGTAAACTACTTCAGAGCAAGCTAACGAAGCATTGTTGTTCGAAAATATAATTTGATTTCGATGCATCCCGATAGCTATGCGGGACGTCGCATTTAATCTCGATTATCGAGCAAAGTTTCACTATCTTGGTGAACAATCAATTCATAAATTTCAACTATGCTAAGTTACCTTTTCCTCCCCCTAATTATTGTTTTATTTCTGGTGATACTTTTCAGTGGGATTTTTACTGTTCGCCAACAAAAAGCCGCGATTCTTGAACGTTTCGGAAAGTTTAAAAGCATTAAAAACTCCGGTCTTCATTTAAAGATTCCGGTAATAGATCAAATTGCCGGCAGAATCAATTTAAAAGTACAACAACTGGATGTTTTAGTAGAAACCAAAACCAAGGATAATGTATTTGTGAAGCTAAAAATTTCGGTACAATTCCAGGTAATTAGAACAAATATCTACGACGCTTTCTATAAACTTGAGAGCCCGGCAGACCAAATTACTTCTTATGTTTTTGATGTGGTAAGAGCCGAAGTTCCAAAAATGATCTTAGATGATGTTTTTGAACGAAAGGATGATATTGCCATTGCCGTTAATCGTGAACTCAACCAATCTATGCAAGATTATGGTTATGACATCATTAAAACGCTTGTAACAGACATTGACCCAGATGAGCAGGTAAAGCATGCGATGAACCGAATAAACTCAGCAGAACGCGAGAAAGTGGCCGCAGAATACGAAGGAGAAGCCGAAAGAATACGTATTGTTGCCAAAGCTCGAGCCGAAGCCGAAAGTAAGCGTTTACAGGGACAGGGAATTGCCGATCAAAGAAGGGAAATTGCGCGCGGACTTGAAGAAAGCGTAGATGTACTGAATAATGTAGGGATAAACTCCCAGGAAGCTTCAGCATTAATTGTGGTGACGCAGCATTATGATACCTTGCAAGCCATTGGTGAAGAAACCAACAGTAATCTTATTTTATTACCAAATTCCCCACAGGCCGGCAGCGATATGCTTAATAATATGGTGGCATCATTTACGGCTTCTAACCAGATTGGTGAAGCTATGCGTAAGAAAAATGAGGAAATTGAGCAGGAAAAAAAGGATCAGGATGATTCGAGAAGAAGGTAATTATTTTAAAAACCTCTATAAATAAAAAAAGGTTTGAAGGTTTATTTTCTATCTGCGTCAACCCGAACTAACTTGTTTCAGAGCCTGCTCCGAAATTTGTTCGGAGTTCTAAAAAGTTAGATTCTGAAATAAATTCAGAATGACGTTTGATTCAAAAAACAAACTTTCAAACCCTTATAATATATAAGAAGTCTTTTAGCCTTTTACTTTAGCAGTTACCTTTCTTAAACCGGTAAGCTTTGTTACAGCTTTAAGGATAAAGGCTTTCTGTAAAATTGATCCTACCATACTTCCTGCAAGGGATAATGGCGATAAAGCGCCTTTTGTTCGCTCTATATTTAATTTTATCTCTTCCTGATCTATTTTTGTTTGAAGCTTCAAAATTTTTAAATCCCTATCTATCTCTTTAAATGAACTATACTCTTTCATAGTGATTAGTCGTTAAAAAATTTTCTTGAAACCTTTACCAGTAGAAATTTTTCAATCGGTTTTTTACCAAAAATAAGAATAAGTAAAAAGACTAAAAAGTAGAATCCTCCAACAATAAAGTATCCGGAACTAGGGGAACCTATAGCCTCGCTAATAACAATAGCAAGGGCTACGGAAATCAAAATTATAGCAAAAATGAAAAAAATACCCAATAGAAGACCATAAACGAGACCAGTAGCCCCTTTCATTGCCTGTTTAAAGAATTGGAGTTTATAATATTCGGAATTGCTGTGAGCAAATGCCTTTAAATTATAATTTAACTCCTCTATACTATTAGCTAGTTTTTCAAATGCCATAAAAATGTTTCTCTATACTACTGCTTTATTAGGTTTACCTTTATCTCCGCTTTCCCCCTCTTTCTGTAATTTGGCATTCTGCTTTCTAAGCTCTTCTAATTTAGTTTCCATTGCAGTAAGAATATCATCTGCTTTGTGACTTGCCGAAGAAAGTGTTTCTTCTAAACGTGCTTCAAAATCTACACGGGCTTGTTTCGCTTTTTCGGTTAAGTTGGAAGAAGTTTCGGTATACTTTTTATTCAATTTATCCTGAGCCTTCTTAGACTCATCTTTTAATTTCTTACGGGTTTTTTCACCGCTATCTGGAGCATATAATAAACCTACTCCTGCTCCAATTGCAGCTCCGGTAATTAATGCTAGTAGTGTATTTCCTGTATTTGCCATAATAGTTTTTATTAGTAAAGTTAATACTAAATCCAAATATACAAGATGGATTAAGTGAATGCTGTTAATAACCGGTTAATATGTTAAAATGCTTTACTAAAATATTCTTAAAAAGCCACTTAACCAAATGAAGAACAGCTTATTTCTTTTTTGCCCAGGAATCCCTTAATGTTACCGTGCGATTAAAAATAGGTTGGCCCTCCTTAGATTCTTTATCTACACAAAAATATCCGATACGTTGAAACTGAAATTTGTCCTGGATACCTGCAGATTTTAAACTTGGCTCTACATAGCCTTTTATTACCTGAAGAGAATCTGGATTTACGAAATCCATAAAATCTTTTTCCTTATCTCCATCTGGATTCTCTACGCTAAATAAACGGTCGTAAAGTCTAATTTCTGTTTCTAAAGCGTGTTTTGCAGAAACCCAGTGCAGTGTTCCCTTAACTTTTCGCATAGATTCTTCAGTACCACTTCCACTCCTACTTTTAGGATCGTAAGTACAATGAATTTCGGTTATATTTCCTTCAGCATCTTTTACAACTTCCTCACCTTTTATAATATAAGCATTCTTTAAACGTACTTCTTTTCCAAGCGTTAACCTGAAAAATTTTCTATTGGCACTTTCTTTAAAATCTTCTTTTTCAATATAAAGTTCTCTAGAAAATGGAATTTCCCTACTTCCGGCCAACTCATCCTCCGGGTTATTTTCTGCTTCCAACCACTCCTCTTTTCCTTCTTCATAATTGGTAATTACCAATTTTACAGGATCTAAAACACCCATAACTCTCGGTGCCGTTTTATTAAGATCTTCTCTGGCGCAAAATTCTAAGTGCGCAACATCTATCATATTTTCCCTTTTTCCTACTCCAATAGAATCAGCGAATTTTCTAACTGCGTTAGGCGTATAACCCCTTCTTCTCAATCCTGAAATAGTAGGCATCCTTGGATCGTCCCAGGAATTAACAACGCCTTTCTCCACCAGTTGCATAAGTTTACGTTTACTAACTACTGTATGACTAAGGTTTCTACGAGCAAATTCCCGTTGTTTAGGCTTTAATTCACCTTCTTTACTTACTTTTTCAACAAACCAATTGTATAATTCGCGGTGTGGTAGAAATTCAAGGGTACAAAAAGAGTGAGAAATACTTTCAATAAAATCGCTTTCACCGTGCGCCCAGTCATACATTGGATAAATTTTCCAGGTATCTTTGGTACGGTGATGACTTTTATGCAAACAACGATACATTACAGGATCCCGCATAAGCATATTAGGAGATTCCATATTAATTTTTGCTCTCAAAACGTGTCCCCGTTCAGGAGTTTCCCCATTTTTCATTTTTTCAAATAGCTCCAGGTTTTCTTCAATAGAACGTTTTCTATAAGGACTTTCCTTTCCGGGTTCGGTAGGAGTTCCTTTTTGCATCGCAATTTCTTCAGAAGTTTGGCTATCTACATAAGCATCTCCATTTTTAATCATTTCTACAGCCCAGTCATACAACTGCTGAAAATAATCTGAAGCATAACATTCCTTTTCCCATTTAAATCCCAGCCATAACACATCTTCTTTAATGGCATCTACAAATTCCTGCTCTTCTTTTATAGGATTTGTATCATCAAAACGCAGGTTTACCGGCGCATTGTATTTTTCACCCAAACCAAAATTGAGACAAATAGAAGACGCATGCCCAATATGCAGATAACCATTGGGCTCCGGTGGGAACCTAAATTTTAATTCTTCCCTTTTGTGAGTGTTTTGAAGATCTTCTTCTATGATTTGCTCAATAAAATTAAGTGCTTTTTTTTCTTCAGCCATAATTTAATATATAAAGAACCTCCAGTAAAAGGAGGTTAACATCAGACAATTATTTATAAATTCGAATATTTTGGATTATTCCCCATTTTACAGGAATAAAGCGCAAAGTTACCAAAAATTAGATCGCATAGCCCAAGCTTTCTAAAACAAGAAATAATATATTTATCTTTTTTACCTAAGCTAAAATCTATTATGCCAGAAGTTTTACTAATTATACTTTACGCTGCTTTTTCAGGAATCACCGTATTTTTTGGTGGATTATTATCGTATTTCTTCGGAAAAGAATTTAGTTCAAATAAACGTACAAAGGAAATTAAGCATTTTGTAATCGCCTTTGGTGGTGGTATTATTCTTGCCGCACTTGCCCTGGTTTTAATTCCTAAGGGAATAGAAGAATTAGAACTACTGCCGCTAATTTTGTGTTTTGCTGCAGGAACATTGATTTTTTTCTATTTAGATAAGAAAATAGAACAATCTGGAAGTAAATATTCACAGCTCATTGCTATGTTACTCGATTTTATTCCTGAAGCACTTGCGCTGGGAGCCATTTTTGCCACCGATAGAAAAACAGGAATCTTATTGGCGATTTTTATCGGACTTCAAAATCTACCGGAATCATTTAATTCCTATCAGGATCTTACCGCTAGTAATTTTAAACCAAAAAGAGCGCTTAGCATCCTGTTTTTATTAAGTTTTATAGGGATAATTGGTGCGGTTACCGGCTTTTATTTACTTAGTGATCTGCCCAAAGTAACCGCAGGAATTATGACTTTTGCCAGTGGTGGAATTCTATATCTTATTTTTCAGGATATTGCACCCAATGTAAAGCTGAAAAAAACATGGTTACCGGCACTAGGGGCAAACCTGGGATTTTTAATAGGAATTATTGGTGATAAACTTATTCATTAATAAATTGATATAAAGCCCGTGTCAAGCTATCTTTGTAAAATATCCTGGAGTAAACATTCCGAGGTGTTACAAAGTATTTAAATCTCAATTATCGAGTAAAAAATAATCTTTTGGGAAGTATAAAATTAAGAAATATCAAGGTTTTTGCCTATCACGGCTGTCTTGATGAAGAAGGAAAAATAGGAAGCGATTATCGTGTAAACCTTAAAGTGAAAGGCAATTTGTCGCACTCTGCCAAAACAGATTCATTGGTAGATACCATAGACTATGTGCATCTAAACAAAATTGTAAAAGAGGAAATGGCTATTCGCTCAAAACTTCTGGAAACTGTAGCTGAACGTATTTTAAAACGAGTTTTAGATGAAATAATCCTCGTACAAAAAGTAAAGGTTGAAGTATCTAAGATTAATCCACCCATTGGCGGAAACGTGGCTATGGTTAGTGTAATTAGAAGTAAATCACGATAATTTTTTAGTTTACAGCGATTTAGAATCATCTTTTTACCTTATATTTTTTTCTCTTTCTAAATCTCTAAACCTTCTTTATTGCGGGTGATAGTTTTATTTTTTAAACTTAAAATTTTTATTACATTTGCCAACCCTTAAACAGGGCATCGTGGCCGAGTGGCTAGGCAGAGGTCTGCAAAACCTTGTACAGCGGTTCGAATCCGCTCGATGCCTCCAAAAAAGCTCCTTTTAAAAGGGGCTTTTTTTATGTCTAAAATTGAAGAATTATTATTGAAGAAATTTGATGATAATGCTACTGTTCCAAAATATTAATAGACTTTACTATTCTAAAAATCAAAAATTTAGATCTCTATTTGTTTAATTTTTAATAGTATCGTTTGGAGAAATTGTCTCAATTTGGTCTTTAATTTCAATCACCTGATTAGGAAATAAACCTTGAAAAATAAGCATACCACCAAAAACGATGAGTAAAATGCTAATCCCCTTTTTCATAAGATAGATTCTGCTAGGGGTAAGTTTTCGATTTAATTTCTTTGCGAGTAGAATCTTAAAAATATCCAGAATTAGGTAAGTACCTAAAACGCTTCCGAAGAAAACCATTATACGGTCTTCTTCCATATCCAGTTTTGGGCCGAAAACAATAATTAATCCCAACCAAAAACCCAGCACGCCAATATTAATAAAGTTTAATAGAAAACCTTTTACCGCTAATCCAAAATAATCGCTTTTACTGAGCTTTCTAATCTCTGGGGTGTCATCGTCCTGCCTAAGTACTTTTTTGGTCTGTACAAAGCTCATAAGTCCGTATGTGGCGAGAATCATCCCGCCAAACAGAAATAGAGCGGGATCATCTTTAATACGGGAAAGTAATTTGGTGGTACTTAAATAAGCAATGAAAAGAAATACAATATCTGCCAGTATTACTCCAAGGTCAAAAGCAAAAGCAGCTCTAAATCCTTTAATAGCGGCGGTTTCCAGTAATACAAAGAAAACCGGACCTAATAAAAACGCTAAAAAAAGACCTAAGGGTAAGGCTGCTAATACATCCTGAAACATACAATTGTATTGATTTACAAATGTAGACTTTTAGTTTTTTCTAATTACTTTACCGCCAAACAGGGTATTTTGGTCTATAGTTTTAGGATTACCATAAACGTTTACGGTGCCTCCTGCTCTAACCTTTGCTTCAACCCTACCACTGGCAGTAATATCTGCAACTCCACCTGCTTTTATACTTATTTCGGTATTCGTGGATTTTAGATTTTTAGCGAAAAATTTCCCACCGGTATTGATGTCTATTTCCTGATCTTCTGTTTTCCCTTCTACTTCTATTTCAGCGCCTGTATTACTATCTACGTAAAGATTACTAAGATTTACATCAGCAAAAATATCTGAACCTTCTGAAGCATTTAGATGAAGTAATTCCTGCTTTAGTTTAGAATCTACCTTTACAGAAGCATTTTGGCGGGCATCTATTTTATCAAGTTTCTTAAACTGAATGGTGATTTGAGTATTATCATTATCAAGAATTTCCTCAATACTCATCCTCACTTTTAAAATTCCGTTATCAATCTTAAATTTAACATCGGTTCTATTTTTACCGGTAATTATCGCTTTATTTTGTTTAGCCTCTTTTAAAATTACATCTAAGCCATTATAGACCTTAATTTCATTAAATTCACCCAAATCCTGGGTTAATTCCTGAGCGCTTAGCATTCCCACACTCATTAAAAACAGCGCAATAAGATAATTTTTCATCTCCATTTTATTTAAAAAGTTCTTAATCTTCCTTTTTACCAATTAAGGTAAAATCTAAGTGTCTTTTCACTAAATCGGCATTTTTTACTTTTACAATTACTTCGTCTCCAAGCTGATAAACCTTTTTAGTTTTTCTACCTACAATTGCATAATTATCTGTATCAAAATCAAAATGATCACCCTTAATATCTCGCAGGCGAATCATTCCTTCACATTTATTATCTACAATTTCCACAAAAATTCCGAAATCTGTTACCCCTGAAATCACTCCAACAAATTCTTTATCCTGGTGATCTTGCATAAATTTCACCTGCATGTATTTAATAGAATCTCTTTCGGCACTAGAAGAAAGACCTTCCATTTCACTACTGTGGTGACATTTTTCGTCATATTCATCTTCTTTGGCAGAAGGCTGACCGTCCAGATAACGCTGCAGTAATCTATGCACCATCACATCTGGATATCTTCTAATTGGCGAGGTAAAATGTGAGTAATAATCGAAAGCTAAGCCATAATGACCAATATTTTCGGTGCCATAATAAGCTTTACTCATAGTTCTAATAGCAAGCGTATCTACTAAATTTTGTTCTTTTTTTCCCTGTACATCCTGAAGCAATTGATTTAAAGATGAAGATACCGTTTTCCTGTTTTTAAGGTTTAAACCGTGCCCAAATCTGGAAACCAAACTATTTAAAGAAACCAGTTTTTCTTCATCGGGTTCATCATGACAACGATAAATAAAGGTTTTCTTTTCATCTCTTTTTCCTATGAATTCAGCCACTTTTCGGTTAGCTAAAAGCATAAATTCTTCAATAAGTTTATTGGCATCCTGAGCCGTTTTAAAGTAAACGCCAACAGGTTCATTTTCTTCATCCAATTGAAATTTAACTTCCACTTTATCAAAAGAAATAGCCCCCTGACGCATTCTTGCCGAACGCATCTTTTTGGCCATTTTATCCATTGTTAATACCGCTTCAACAATTTCATCTTTAACCGTATAAGCCTTTTCCTGTATAGAGATCTCTTCAGGAATATCTCCTTTTCCGGTTTCAATTATTTGTTGCGCCTCTTCATAAGCAAATCTAGCGTCAGAATACGTAACCGTTCTCCCGAACCACTCATTTACCACCTTTGTATTTTTATCTATTTCAAAAACCGCAGAAAAAGTATATTTTTCTTCATTAGGCCTTAAAGAACAGGCATTGTTAGAAAGCACCTCTGGCAACATTGGGACTACCCTATCTACAAGGTAAACTGAAGTTGCACGCTCGTAAGCCTCGTCGTCTAAAACAGTTCCGGGTTGCAAATAATGTGAAACATCGGCAATATGAATTCCAACTTCCACATTTCCGTTTTCCAATTTTTGAAAACTTAAGGCATCGTCAAAATCTTTAGCATCTGCCGGATCTATGGTAAAAGTTAAAACATCGCGCATATCACGACGCTTTTTAATTTCTTCCGGCTGAATTGAAGTATCTATCTGATTTGCAAATTCTTCTATTTCGCTTGGAAATTCGTGCGGCAAACCATATTGTGCCAGGATAGAGTGAATTTCGGTATGATGTTCACCAGGGGTACCCAATACCTGAATAACTTTACCAAAAGGAGAATCGGCTTTTTCTGGCCATTCTTCCAATTCAACCACTACTTTATCACCATCTTTTGCTTCACCCATTTTGTTCTTCTGAACAAAAATATCGGTATACATTTTTGGGTCTCCAATAACCACAAAACCAAAATCTTTTTGCATATCAAGAACCCCAACAAATTCGGTTCTTTTTCGCTTTAAAATTTTAGTTACTTCTCCTTCAGATTTTTTATTGCGCTTTCGGTTATAAATATAAATTTCTACTTCATCACCATTAAACGCTGTGTTTAGATCTCGTGGTGAGATAAAGACGTCATCTTCTAATTCGTCTACCATGGCATAGGCATAACCTTTTGTGGTCATATCTAGCACTGCACGGTAATAATCGTTGCTTTTAACTATTTTAAATTTTCCACGCCCTTCTTCTTCAATTTCCTTTTTTCCAGCTAATTGGGCTAATTTCTTAATAATATTATTTCTACTTGTAGCATCATTAACGCCAAGCTTAGCTGCTATTTGTTTATGATTAAATGTTTTTCCTGATTCCTTTCTAAGGATATCTAAAATACTTTTGGAAAGATTACCCTGGTGTTGGGATTTGTTTTTATTCTTTTTACTCATTTCAATATTTAAAGTATAAAATTACGGCTTCTGCCTTACATGACATCTATTTGACATTAAAGTTTTGTTAAGCGGTCTGAAAATTATCTTATTATAAAAAAATTTCACATTTACTTAACATTAAATAAAACCTAGGTGAAAACCCTTAATTCGTGTTTATCAGCGATTAAGAAAACCCTGAATACTTAATTTTTTCTTAATTTTAATTTAAGCTTAATAGCCCTCTTTAATTCCATCTTTGTAAGACTTAATAATCTAATTGCTATGGATAAAGCTAAAAGGATATCGCTTATTTTTTTCCTTATTTTTCTTTTTGGATTAATAGGATTTATAATGTCTATAAATCTTACTTTAAATAAAAAAACTAAAGTTGATGTAAAATCTGCTCAACTTTATATGGATGAACAATTAACTTATTCAGAAGGTTCTTTTTTTTATTTAAACTAGCATAAACTACTGTATTAAAGGTTCTTAAAGATTTTTATTTAGAAAATTAAAGAAATCTAAATTAGACTTTATTCATTCCCAGACTTTTAAATATTTTAGAATTTTAAATGAGGAATCTAAATCTCAAATTTTAATTCTAGAAGATAGTAGTCAATGTTATTAACATTATATATAATTATCTTTTTTTCTTCTTTTTATAAAAATTAAAACTGATGGTTATTATAGCTTGTTAACTTGTAGAACAATTTTTTTGAGGTTTTCTTGGTTTTTAAGTTAGCTTAGTTTGATAACAAGTTATTAACATACTTCTAAAGTTCTAAAGAACTGGAAATCTTACTATTTTAATATTTACTTAACAAAACTTGATAACCGAATCTTAATATCTATTCGGTATAAGTGTAATTAAAATTAATGTTTATAACCTGTTTTTATATGCTGATAACTTCTCTAAAAATAACAGACTTATAATTTGATTTACTCAGGGATATTTTGCTATTGAAATTTATATTGGATACTACAAATAAGTTTCTCAGTTTCTCATCAATGCTTATCCACAATGCTATGTCAATACTAAAGCCTTGATTTATAAGCTTATTTAAAAAGTAATTAACAATTGAAAATTGTAGTGTTACTAAGTGGTTTTTTTACCTTTGTTGCAGCTAAAACTTTAATTATGAAAATTGCAATAGGAAACGATCATGCCGGTACCGGATACAAGAAAAAAGTTGTTGATTACCTTAAAAACAAGGGTATAGAAGTTATTAACTATGGTACTAATAGTGATGATAGTGTAGATTATCCAGATTTTGTACATCCCGTAGCAAATGATGTTCAAAACCAAAAAGTAGATTTTGGAATTATTATTTGTGGAAGTGGAAACGGTGCAAATATGACTGCTAATAAACACCAGAGTGTTCGCTCTGCTTTATGTTGGAATGGTGAGATCACTAAACTAGCTAGAGAGCACAATAATGCCAATATATTGAGTATCCCAGCCAGGTTTGTTTCAGAACACCAGGCAGTAGATATGGTTAAAATTTTTCTTGAAACTTCTTTTGAAGGAGGAAGACATCAAAAACGAGTAGATAAGATTCCGGTTGAAAATTAAACCAATATTTTACTATAATTGAGACTGTCTGAAAAGTATAGTTTCGTTAATCTGGACTTGTTTCAGCTCCTATCCTGTTTTGAATATCAACAACTTAGATTCTGAAATGAATTTAGAATGACGATTAAAAAACTTTTCAAACAGTCTCTTTATTTTTATAATCTCAACAGATATTCATTAGAAAAATATGGAAATCCTTATTAAAAATTTCAATGAACTTAGTCTTGAAGAGCTTTACCAAATCTTACAACTTCGGTCTGAAGTTTTTGTAGTAGAGCAGGATTGTGTTTACCAGGATATAGATGGTAAAGATCAAAATGCACTACACATTTTAGGAGTTAAGGATGGGAAAGTAGTTGCCTATACACGTTGTTTTAATAAAGGTTTTTATTTTGAGGAAGCTGCAATTGGCCGGGTTGTGGTTAAAGAATCTGAACGTAAAAATGCTTATGGTCATCTTATTCTAAAAGCTTCACTAAAAGCGATTAAAGAGCGTTTTAAAACCGATAATATCAAGCTTTCTGCTCAACAATATTTAACCGATTTCTACGAAAGCCATGGTTTTATGCAAATAGGCGAAGGATATCTTGAAGATGGAATTCCGCATATTGCAATGATTAAATAAACACTTTATAACCCAGTTTCAAAATTTTTCTGTAATACCTGGTTAGGTACAATTGAGTTAATTTAAAATTTGTGAATAACGCTGGGTATCTTTTAAAATAGATTTAGCCTCTAAGATTTCAGGATTGTTTTCAACATAGTATTCATACAAGCCTTCTTTATAAAAGTAGCGTTTAATAATCTCATCGGTTAGAATGCTTACTATTTCGTGTTTCTTTTCATCTAATTCTTTCTTTTTTTGTGCCTCAATTTCAGTGGAAATACTTTTATAATGATCTAGAATATCCTGTTCATAACCTTCTTTTGAAGCCATAGCAAGCAGTTCTTCAAGTTCCTGTTCTGTAGCGGTTTTATAGTGGAAATTAGAAGTTTTTAAGAAGGATTTAAAATTGTTAAAATCTTCCGCTGTAAATTCAAACGATTCAGGATTTTTTAAATCATTATTATAGTAATATTCGGTAGCAAAATCAAAAATTGCATTCTGCGCCAACAGCGCATTGGTAATACTACTGTATTCTGAAGTTTCCAGTTTTACATCGGGAGATATTCCGCCACCATCAAAAACACTACGACCATTTCGGGTTTTAAACTCATTGTAATCTTCTACAGCTCTTTTAATCGCCTTACCATCTTGATCCCTTTCGGCATAATTTAAAGCCTGTATGCATCTTCCGCTTGGCGTATAATACCTTGAAATTGTAATTTTAAGTTGGGTGCCGTAGGCGAGTTCTTTAGGTCGTTGTACAAGGCCTTTTCCAAAACTTCTGGCACCTACTACCACTCCTCTATCTAAATCCTGAATAGCTCCAGCTACGATCTCGCTGGCCGAAGCACTACGACCATTGACTAAAACCACTAAGGGAATTTGCGTATCTATAGGTTCTTTTTGGGTTTGATAAGCTTTATTGTATTTCTCAATTACAGATTTTGTAGTGGTAATCAATTCGCCTTTTGGTAAGAAAATATTACTCACATTTATGGCTTCTGTTAATAAACCACCGGGATTTCCGCGTAGATCTAAAATAATTTCCTTTGCTCCCTGGTTTTTTAAATCTTTTAAAGCTCTAATTGTTTCTGATGAAGCTTTGGCGTTAAAGCGGGAAAGTACAATATATCCGGTTTTTTCATCTAAAAGTTCATAAAAAGGAACTGCTTTTAATTTAATGGCGCTTCGGGTAAGTTGGGTTGTTTTTATTTCTCCCTGACGTTTATATTTTAGATTGATTTCAGAATCTGCATAACCATTTAGTAACTCTGCAATATCTTCGCTATAGTCTGCTACTTTTATTCCTTCAACTTCAATAATTTCATCCCCGGCTTTTAAACCGGCTTTATCTGCGGGATAATTTTTATAGGGTTCCATAATTAACAACGTATTGTCAATAACCTGCACAGTAGCGCCTATACCGGTGTATTCCCCGGCATTATTTATCCTTGCCGCTTCTACATCCTGCTCGTTCCAGTAATTGGTATAAGGATCTAAATCTGCCAGCATTGCCTTAATTGCAGTATCCATTAAAGCCGCAGGATTGGTTTCATCAACATAGTTCATGTTGATTTCTTTAAAAAGCGTGGTAAAGATTTCAATTTGTTTAGCTATTTCAAAGAAATCAGACTTAAAACCGAAACTGGTAAATATAAGGGTGACACCTAGCGTAACTAGAGCAATTTTTTTGGCGAGTTTCTTTTTCATTTTCAATTTTTTAAGCCGATAATATAGAAAGATCAGTGTTGTTTCTTTTCTTCTTCCCTAAACTTCTCCATCACTTTTATCATTGCCTTATTTAGTTCTTCAAGACTAATTTCATCTCTGGAAATGTAAATAAACATCAGAGCATAAGGTTTTGATAAATCACTGGTTACAAGATACTTGTTTTTTCTGAAAGCTTCCCGCATCAATCTTTTAATACGATTGCGGCCGACAGCGGTTTTTACCAATTTTTTTGGAACTGAAACTCCGGTTTTAAAATTGCTAATTTCTGGGTTGGTTATGGGAAGATAGATGAGTTTTAGCGGATATTTTTTAACCGACTTTCCTTCCTGAAATAATATATCTATGAGCTTTTTGCTCTTTAATTTTTCGTCTTTTCCAAAACTTTGATCCATACTTCAAAAGTAAGCATAGTTTTAAGTTCTCTGTAAAAAATTTTAAGTGGAAATAAATGGAATAACAAGCTATAAGGATTGAATTATATCCGTCAACCTGAACTTGTTTCAGGTTCTAACAGACTTAGATTCTGAAATAAATTCAGAATGACGATAGGAAAACTGATATAAAAAAAGACCTCACAGGTTTCAAAAACCTGTGAGGTCTAAATTCTAATGTGGAAAAATATTACTCCTGTTCTTCTTCCTGTGTAGAAGCGTCTTCGGCAGTATAAAGGTTGTTATCTCTATTAACATCCGCCATTAATTGAGATTCGTCTATTTCTATACTTTCTATCTCACTAAGTGGTTTATCTATTTTTAGATCGTAAGTTGGACGCGCCCAGGCCCAATCTTCTGCTACGGTCCAATTCTCGTGTTCTGGAGATTTTTCCCAACGCATCATTTGCAATGGAATATAAATCATTTCTTCTTCCCCATTGCTGTAACGCACGGTAATATCTAAGGGCATTGGCATCAGGTTTTGGCGCTCTAAAGTTACTTTAGTTGAATTATCATCTGCTTCGGTAACTTCTTTAATTCTATAATCTATCTTAGCGGTAGTACGAGTCCAATCGTTTAAATACCAGTCTAATTCTGCTCCCGAAACTTTCTCTGCAATTCTAATAAAATCGTTTGGGGTTGGGTGTTTAAATTTCCATTCATCGTAATAGCGTTTTAGGGTTTTATCTAAATTCTCTTTCCCTATAACATAGCCTAATTGCGCAAGGAAAACCGCACCTTTAGAATAAGCAGCAGCTCCATAAGCGGCGTTTAAATTATAACGATCTGCCTGAGTAGTTTGTGGTTGTTCAACCCCAGAATTTGCTAATTGTAAATAACCGCGGTAAGAACCGGTGTATGGATTTTCGGCATAAGTTTCCATTACCTGGTTCATTGCAGCGCTGGAAATATAACTGGTAAAACCTTCGTCCATCCACTCGTGCTTGCTTTCGTTTGTAGCCATTAAATGCTGAAACCAGGCGTGTGCCAATTCGTGAGAAGTTACACCTACCAGGCTTCCAAAGCTACGTTCTCCCGTGATTAATGTTATCATGGCATATTCCATTCCGCCATCTCCCCCTTGCGCAACGGTATATTGATCCCAGGGATATGGACCTATGTTTTCATTAAAAAACAACAATAATGCTTCAGTTTTTTCCTGAAGATTTTTCCAGTTTTCTTTTATTTCATCGTTGTCTTTATAGAAAAAGTGAAGTACAGTTCCGTCTGCAGCAGTTCTTTTATCGTGAATATATTCAGGATCTGCTGCCCATGTAAAATCGTGTACTTTTGGCGCTACAAAATGCCAGGTGTGGGTATCACCTTTCGCTTTAACCTCTTTATCAGAATAACCATGACCAATCTCATCTGGATTTTGAAGATATCCTGAAGCGGCAACGGTATAATCTTTATCAAGAGTAAGTTTTACATCAAAATCTCCCCATACCCCATGAAACTCACGGCCTATATAAGGTGCTGCGTGCCATCCTTCAAAATCATATTCTGCCATTTTAGGAAACCACTGGCTCATAGAAAGTGCTACACCTTCTGAGCTGTTTCTTCCTGAACGGCGAACTTGTTCCGGTACCTGGCCTTCAAATTCCATCTTAAAAGTGGCTTTTTCTCCCGGTAGAATAGCCTCGTCCAACTCTACTTCCAATACAGTACCTACTTCTTCATAAGAAAGTTTGTTACCTTTTTGATCAAGACTTGAGACTCTTAAATAGCCTTGTTCTTCTTCGCTTAATTTAGAAATACGGTCTCCTACTCTCCTATCGGGATCATTAATAGTCCTGGACCTAACATCCATTTCGCTTCCAGGTTGAAAAGCATTAAAGTACAGGTGGAAAAATACACGATCTAAAGTATCGGGAGAATTGTTGGTGTACACCAATTCCTGAGTACCGGTATATTGAAAATTTTCAACATTCATATCTACCTCCATCTTGTAGTCTACGTGCTGTTGCCAGTAGTTGGTGTTATTTTGTGCACTGGCCAGGGAGGTTGCAATAAGAGCCAGACTTAATAATAATTTCTTCATTTAATTGTGGTTTTTATGATCAAAATATTACTCGATAATCGAGATTTAAATGCTCCGAGGCTTGCCTCGAAATTGAAATATTTTTACCTATTTATGCCTCGTGGCTTGCACAGAGGTAGTTTACTTAAATTCTATTTAGTTTGTGAAGCTAAAATAAGGGCATTGTAAAGATTTACCATTTTTCCTGAAGTAGATAATTCTTTAAAGGCTTGTGTGTTGCTTCTATCACCGCCTACAATTACTTTTGCATTGGTGGTTAAACCACTATCCATAATAATCTGTTTAACCTGTGCTGCGCTTAATTTTGGATAAAATGAACGAATAATTGCAGCTACTCCAGCTACAGCCGGTGAAGCCATAGAAGTACCTTGCAGGTATTCGTATTCGTTATTTGGTGTGGTAGACCAAATCTTAGTTCCCGGCGCAAAAACATCAATATTTGTTTTTCCGTAGTTAGAGAAATTGGCTAATAACTGGGCACCATAATCATAATTAATTGCACCAACCGTTAGAAAATTATCTGAAATTTCCTGGGGTGCTTCAGGATTTTGGTCGTTAGGATACACGGTATTTTCATCTAAGTTAAGGCCTTCGTTTCCACCGGCATTCACAATTAGCACATCATTTTTTTCAGCATATTTAATAGCTTCTATCACCCATTCCGGGTTTGGCGAAAAGTATTTTCCGAAGCTGGTATTGATCACTTTTGCGCCATTATCTACCGCATAACGAATAGCCAGGGCAATATCTTTATCATATTCATCCCCATCTGGTACAGCGCGTAAAACCATAATTTCAGCATTATTGGCTACACCGTTTATGCCTATGTTATTATTTCTTTCTGCCGCGATAATTCCGGCTACGTGGGTACCGTGTTTAAGATCTTCTTTTTCTGGATCTGGTCCCATAACATTTCCATTACCGTAGGTGGTATCAGTAATATCATAAGGATCGTCACCTACAGGGGCACGTCCATCCAGGTCTAAATTTAAATGGGTGTCCAGCCTGCTGGCATAATACTCTATACCTTCATCTAATTCCTCAAGTGCTTCAGGAATATTTTCACTTACGTTATTCTGAATTTGCTGCAACATGGCTTTATATTGAGCCATCTGCCCTGTAGCTTCCATCTTATTAAGCTCTTCTTTGGTATAATCTTCTTTACCAAGTTGTGAAGAAACAGCTTGGTGTGCAGCTACCAGTTGCTTTTTGATTTGCTCATACTGGTTTCTATTCTGAATAGTTTCCTCATATTCTTTTTCGTACTCTTCTTTAGCCTCCTGATAGTAGATAAATTCAGCGCGATCTGCTGTACTTATTGAGCTTGCAGTTTTACCTTCATACTTTGGCTTTAAACGCTTATAAATTCGGGTATATTCCATATTTTCTTCTACGGCATCTCCCAGGAAGTTCCAGCCGTGTATATCGTCTATATAACCATTGTTATCGTCGTCTTTTCCGTTTCCGGGAATTTCGTCGAAATTGGTCCAAATAACGCCTTCAAGATCTTCATGCTCAATATCAACCCCGCTGTCTATCACAGCTACAATGGTTTTTTGACCCTTATTATTTTTAATTATTTCCGAATAAGCTTTCTCAACGCTCATACCCGGAATAGTATCGGTCATCAGATCGGCACCGCCCCAGCCTTTTAATTGGGTTTCAGAAAGGTCGTTGATTTTTAATGGAATTGAATCTATATTGGCTATTGGCGTAGAAACTATTTTTGGGGAGCCACTTCCGCAGGAAGCCAGAATAAGCGCGCTTCCCATAGCTAATGCAGTTTTTAAAAAAGGTATCTTCATTATTTGTATTGATTGTTTTAGAAAAATATTTAGTGAATGGAATTTTTTAATTGAAAAGTTCGTTAAAAGTAAAGGTTTTGTCTAATCGCACCCCTTTTTCGGTGTTTTTTAAAGTGATAATCTCATTATGTGCATCGTGTTCCAGGAACAAATAAAAACCTTCGTCTGCCGCTTTCTTTAAGAATTTTTCTTTTTCAGTTAAAGTGAGCAAAGGTCGTGTATCAAAACCCATTACATAGGGTAAAGGAATATGGCCGGCGGTGGGCAGTAAATCTGCCATAAAAACAAGGGTTTTATCTTTATACTTAATATGTGGTATCATTTGTTTATCGGTATGTCCATCTACAAACAGTACGCCAAAATCAAATTCTTTTGCATTGGTATAAATTTCATTTTCCTTTCGATCTAAAAAATGAAGTTTACCGCTTTCTTCCATTGGCAGGATATTTTCTGGGAGAAACGAAGCTTTTTCACGAGCATTAGGTTCTGTAGCCCACTTCCAATGTTCTTTATTGCTCCAGAATTTGGCATTTTTAAAAGCCGGTTCGTAGCCGGTTCTGTCTTTGTTCCACTGTATTGCGCCTCCCACGTGGTCAAAATGCAGGTGTGTAAAGAAAACATCGGTAATATCGTCGCGATCAAATCCATATTGTTTCAGCGAATTATCTATTGAATGTTCGCCCCAGGGATAATAATAGCCAAAGAATTTCTCGCTTTGTTTATCACCCATTCCGGTATCTACAAGCGTAAGTTTATCGCCATCTTCAATTAAAAGGCAGCGGGCCGCCATATCTATCATATTATTAGAATCGGCAGGATTTGTTCTAGTCCAAAGGCTTTTTGGTACAACGCCAAACATGGCACCTCCATCCAGTTTAAAATTTCCTGATTCTATTGGATATAATTTCATAAGATTCAATTTAGTTTTCGCAAATTACTAAAAGCAAAAAACATGCACTGCCAAAATTGTGTTAGCAGGCATGTTTTAAAACTTAAAATTGAAGTAAACCACCTTTGGACAAGTCAAAGAGGGGGATAAACTGAAAATTTTGAATGTTAAGCCAGGCTACTTAGGGTATTTAAATCTTGATTATCGAGTAAAAATTACATATTATTCCAAATAAATCACTTGTTCGCCTTCTGTAACTGTATCGTTATAATGGAAAGGCCTTTTAACTCCTTCTGTATTAATTATAAAAAAGGGCAAAATTGAATTTTTATTTCCCTTATGTTCTTTTACCCATTCCCGGGTGGAGATTTCTTCTTTAATAGTTATTGTGTTTTCTTTAAAATCACCTTTACTAATTTTCAATGCCCATGGCTCTAATTCGGTTTTATTGGCAAAAAGTGAGGTAGCTTTAATTTTGTCCAGCATATTTACATCTGCACCGGTTTCACTTGGTGATACCAATACAATTTTATTTGGAATATAAAACGCATCATCGGCAAGTTGCGCGGCCAGGTAGTTTATTTCGCTATTACCGGTAAGCCCAATAAAAGTGCCTTTCTCTGCAGCATTTGCATCTTCAAGGGTTTCTTCTTTTAAAATATTGCCGTACATACTGTTGAAACCTTGTTTTTTAGCTTCTGCCACCATTTCCCGGTTGGCATCTATAATGATCACTTCATTCTTATCCTGAAGTTTTTTTGCCATATATAAACCAAGCGGATTGGCACCTAAAATAATATAACCACTCCTGGATTCCTGGTGTACCAATTCGTTTCTTTTTCTTAGCCAGTTTGTGGTCCAGGTTAATAGTAAAGGAACCGTTAATGTGGTAAAAATGGCCATAAAAACCAAGATAGAAAAGATCTCATTGGTGATGATACCCATTTGTAAGCCAATACCTGCAATAATAATTTCTACTGCACCACGACCGTTCATTCCTGTTCCTACGGCAATACCTTCTCGCCAGCCATAACCACTGGGAAGATAAAACAGGGCTGTACCAAAAATTTTCCCTATCATAGCCACTAATGTAACTACAATAAGCATTACCAGGTCTGTTTGAAATACCTCCAGGGTTACATTAAATCCTGCGGAAACAAAGAAAATAGGAGCTAAAAATCCTATAGAAATATCGTGAAATATATTGTTGATGTCTTTGGAAATTTGGCGATTAAAAACGCCATCTCTAATAAATAAACCGGCCATAAAAGCTCCTAGAATACTATGTAAACCAGCTACTTCAGCTAATTCGGAAAAACCAAGCACGATAATGAGAATTAAAGTAAAGTGAAGTGTACGGCTGTTAATTTTAGACTGCATTAAAAACTTACCCAATAATGGTAAAAGGTAAATCCCCGCGAGGGCTGTAAAAACAAAAAATAAGATAGCTTTTCCCGCAACCCATGCAAGCCCAAGCGTATCTATGCTTCCTGCATCTACATAGCTTATAATTCCAGCAAAAATAACCAGCGCAAGGGTATCAGAAATAAGGGCGCCGGCCATAAGTACGTAAGCTATTCTTGTATTGAGCAATTTTAGATCAACTAAAATCCTACTTTTGGTGGCTAGAGAGGTAACGGCAACGGCTATTGCCACGAAAATGGCAGCCATTTGTGTGCCTCCAAAATAAATTATGGTGTAATAGCCTAATACAAATGGAACTATAAACCCTCCAATAGCGGCTAAAAGTCCTGGCCATGATGCTTTTCCAAGGTCTCGAAAATTAATCTCCATGCCAATGTAAACCATAAGAAGAATAATCCCTACCTCTGCCAATACGTTAATCATTTCAGAAGTTTCCAGTAATCCAAATATTGCTGGCCCTAGAACTATCCCTATAATTAGCTCTCCCAAAATAGCTGGATAACCTAATTTTTTCGCTGCCGATCCTCCTAACCAGGCACTAGCTAAAATGATCAATAAACTAAGTATATTTAACTCTTCCATAGAAAACATTTTAACAATTAAAGCTACAAAATATTACTATTTTCACAATATATACGTAAATAGTTAAAATAAATGTGGGCTCAAACAAAAAAAGATTTTTTTATTTTAAAAACCCCAAATTCCTTATATACTTGCGGTTAAATCAAGCTATTTTTGTAAATAGCAATTTATAGCTAAAAAATGTACGCATGTTAGAACTGGCAAGTTTGATAATATTGGGGATCCTGGCGCAATGGTTGGCCTGGAAAATTAAAACTCCCGCAATTTTACCACTTATACTTATAGGGCTTTTAGTTGGGCCTATTTCAACATTAATTAGTGAAGATGGAACCAAATGGGTAGAGCCAATTTGGAATGGCTCTAAAGGTCTTTTTCCCGGAGAAAGCCTGTTTTATTTTGTATCTCTCGCAGTTTCTGTAATCTTGTTTGAGGGAGGTTTAACCCTTAAAAAAAGTGAAGTTGGGAACATTGGCCCGGTAATTTTAAAGTTAATTAGCGTGGGTACTTTGGTTACTTTTATTGGAGCTGGTTTGGCCGCGCATTTTATTTTTGATCTGTCCTGGCAAATATCATTTTTATTCTCAGCATTAATTGTCGTTACAGGGCCTACCGTTATTTCACCTATTCTTAGAAATATACCCTTAAAATCGCATGTTTCATCGGTGCTGAAATGGGAAGGGATTCTTATTGACCCTATTGGAGCCTTAATTTCTGTACTCATGTTCGAATTTATTCGGGTTGAAGGCGGGCAGGATTTTACGCAAACCGCGCTAATTGAATTTGGAAAAATTCTTCTGTTTGGATTCACCTTCGGATTTACTTTTGCGCACTTACTTGGTTTTCTGATTAAAAAACAAATTATTCCCCATTATTTGCTTAACGTATTCACGCTTGCAACCGTTTTGGGTGTTTTTGTACTCGCAGACATTTTTGCGCATGAGAGCGGGCTACTTGCGGTAGTTGTAATGGGAATGGTAATGGGTAATAAAGACCTGCCAAATATTAAGGAATTGCTATATTTTAAAGAATCCTTAAGCGTTTTACTGGTTTCCATACTTTTTATTTTACTGGCCGCGAATATCGAAATCGAGGATCTTTTACTTGTTTTTAACTGGAACTCGCTTATTTTATTTGGAATCGTAGCCTTACTTGTAAGGCCAATAGGCGTTATTTTAAGTTCCCTCGGCGCCGGTTTAAAATGGAATGAAATTGCCTTTATAAGCTGGGTTGGACCACGTGGTATAGTGGCCGCAGGTATCGCATCTTTATTTGGTCTTAGGCTTTCCAGAGAAGGCGTGGAAGGGGCCGAGTATATTACCCCGCTTGTTTTTATGATCGTACTTTGCTCGGTTTTGCTAAATGCGGCAACCGCCCGGGTATTTGCCAAGCTTGTAGGAGTTTTTATTAAAAATTCACAAGGAATTTTAATTGTGGGCGCTTCCTCTATCTCACGTTTAATAGGAAAATACCTTACCGAAAATAACAGGCGTGTAGTTTTATTAGATAGTAATTCTGATAACGTATTAAAAGCAAGAAAATTAGGAATCGATGCAATTGAGGGCAGTGTCTTTGCAGACGATCTTATGAATAATGTGGAACTAAATGATATAGGCTTTGTAATGGCATTAACTGCAAACAGCAGTATTAATAAAACGGCTATTAAAAAGTTTAAGAAACAATTTGGCGAAAATGGAACTTTTAGGGTAATTACAGCCGATGAGATGAACAACCCCGAGAAAAATCCGTCAGAAGGATTGTTCTCTCCCACCGATGACTATATTAAATTAACCGAAGTATCCAGGAAATTCCCTACCATCCACGAAATAGATTTAAACAGCAAAGAGCATTATAACGGACTCATAGAAATTTCAAAAACCGATCCTGACATTATTCCGTTATTTGTTAAAGATGAAGAAGGAAAACTTATTATAATTCCTTCTCATAGCTCTGAAGTAGAAATTTCGGGGGATTGTCAATTGGTTTATGTTGGTAAAAAAATCCAGAAAGAGGAAAAGGATGAACAGGACTATGATGATACCATAGATCAAGAAGAAGCCGAAGAAGATATTCAACAGGAAAAGCAAAAACAGGAAGAGGAAGAGAACAATTAATCTTCCTTTTCCAATTCTGCTACTAATTCGTGGGTGATTTCCATATTGTGATATACATTCTGAACATCATCATCGTCTTCAAACTTTTCTGCGAGGTTTAGTATTTTTTTGGCATCTTCAACCGGTAATTCTACTGTATTTAGTGGAATGCGTTGAACTTCAGAAGATTTAACTTCTATTTCCAGGTCTTCTAATTTTGAAGACATTAAGCCAAAATCAGTGAATTCAGTATAGATTGTTATAAAATCCTCTTCTTTTTCAATTTTTGAGGCTCCACCTTCAATAAGTTCCAGTTCAAACTCCTCAAGATTCACCTCAATCTTTTCACGTTCAATGGTAAAAACTCCTTTTTTGTCAAAAAGAAACTCCAGAGAACCATTAGTGCCCAGGTTTCCATCATTTTTGGAAAATGTAGAACGTACTGAAGCTACAGTTCTATTTGTATTATCTGTAGTACACTCAATAAAAAAAGCTATTCCGTTGGGGCCATATCCTTCAAAAGTTACCAGTTCATAATTATCAGCATCAGTGCCGCTAGCCTTCTTTATAGCACGTTCTATGGTGTCTTTGGGCATATTCACACCCTTGGCATTAGAAATCGCATTACGTAGCGCAGGATTGGCTTCAGGATCTGGCCCACCACCTTCTTTTACTGCAACGCTAATTTCTTTGATTGCTCGGGTAAACTGCTTTGCACGCTTCTTATCCTGTGCACCTTTTCGGTGCTTTATATTTGCCCATTTACTATGTCCGGCCATTTTTTTAGTCTTTAGTCATTAGACGGTAGGCCTTAGAAAAAGCTACCACTTAATTTAATTCACCACAAATTTAAAAAATGAACTACAAGTTAAGAAATGATATGAAAATGGTTATCCAATGAAAGATTTTATATATTCAGATAAATGGAAATGTAAAAATTTAATTTAGAGGAACCTAAGGTTTATCAAAAGTCTTTGATTTTGACTGATAGATTTATGTGGAAACTAAAGAATTTCCAAAAGAATAAGTTTATGGACTAACTTCCCAATTTCGAAGAGTTGCCATTTCTATAGCTCTTAATATTGCAGAAGGATCAGGTAGTTCAAAATCTGAATTTCGCCGTTATCTTCAAATATCCTTGAATTCAGTTAAAGAATGTGTCGTTTGCGTAGAGATTGCACAGCGTCAAAACTATCTTGAATTAGAAGAATATAATCTTTAAAAGATCTTGTAGAACTATCTGATCAGGAAATAAATACTACAATCTTAAGACTAAAGTCTACCGACTAATTAATCATTCAACTTCAAAACCGCCATAAATGCTTCCTGAGGGATTTCCACATTTCCTACCTGTCGCATACGTTTCTTACCTTTTTTCTGCTTTTCCAAAAGTTTTCTTTTACGCGAAATATCACCACCATAACATTTGGCGGTAACATCTTTTCTAAGTGCTTTTACGGTTTCACGCGCAATAATTTTTGCACCAATAGCTGCCTGGATTGGAATATCGAACTGTTGCCTTGGAATTAATTCCTTAAGTTTTTCACACATTTTCTTTCCAATATCGTAAGCGTTATCTACATGAAGTAAGGCAGAAAGGGCATCTACAATGTTTCCGTTAAGTAAAACATCTACCTTAACCAGTTTAGACTCGCGCATTCCTATAGGTGAATAATCAAAGGAAGCATAACCTCTGGAAACGGTTTTTAGCCTGTCGTAAAAGTCAAAAACTATTTCTGCCAAAGGCATATCGAAACTTAGTTCCACCCTTTCAGGAGTTAAATAAATTTGATTGGTGATTTCTCCTCTTTTTTCAATACAAAGCGACATTACGTTCCCAACATAATCGGCTTTAGTAATAATAGTGGCTTTAATAAAAGGTTCTTCCACCCGGTTTAAAGAAGAAGGTTCGGGTAAATCTGATGGATTGTTAACCAGGATGAGATCATCAGGATTTTTATTGGTGAAGGCATTGTAAGATACGTTAGGTACGGTAGTAATCACCGTCATATCAAATTCACGCTCTAATCTTTCCTGAATAATTTCCAGGTGAAGCATTCCTAAAAATCCACAACGGAAACCAAAACCTAATGCCGCAGAACTTTCCGGTAAAAACACCAGGGAGGCGTCATTAAGCTGCAATTTCTCCATAGAACTTCTTAGTTCTTCATAATCTTCTGTGTCTACGGGATAAATACCGGCAAATACCATTGGTTTTACATCCTCAAACCCGGCTACAGCTTCAGTAGTAGGATTTTTAGCATCGGTAATGGTATCCCCAACTTTCACTTCTCGGGCATCTTTAATCCCCGTGATAAGGTAACCAACATCACCCGTTTTTATTTCCTTTCGCGGGAATTGCTTTAGACGCAACGTTCCCACTTCGTCAGCAAAATAATTTTTCTGGGTAGCTACAAATTTTATATTCTGGCCTTTTTTGATCGATCCGTTAATCACTCTAAAATAGGTTTCCACCCCACGAAATGGATTGTAAACCGAATCAAAAATAAGTGCTCTTAAAGGAGCATCTACTTTTCCGCTTGGTGCCGGAACTCGCGTTATAATCGCCTTCAGAATTTCTTCAATTCCTAATCCAGTTTTTGCACTGGCAGGAATAATATCTTCATATTCACATCCAAGAAGGTCTACAATATCATCGCTTACAACTTCTGGGTTAGCACTGGGTAAATCTACTTTGTTAAGTACAGGAATTATCTCAAGATCGTTTTCCAGGGCTAAGTATAGGTTAGAAATGGTTTGTGCCTGTATGCTTTGTGCGGCATCTACTATCAATAGAGCACCTTCACAAGCCGCAATAGAACGTGAAACTTCATATGAAAAGTCTACGTGTCCCGGTGTATCAATTAGGTTTAAAACATATTTTTCACCTTCAAATTCATAGTCCATCTGTATGGCATGGCTTTTAATAGTAATGCCACGTTCGCGTTCTAAATCCATACTATCCAGGAGTTGTTCCTGTTTTTCACGATCGGTTACTGAACCTGTAAAATCTAAAAGGCGATCTGCCAGGGTACTTTTTCCGTGGTCAATATGGGCGATTATACAGAAGTTTCTTATATGCTTCATCGGGTATTTTTAATAATTGAATTCCTAAAAGGCTAATCAACAAATTTAAGTTTACAAATATAGTTTATTTCATAGTCCAAAAAAGAAAGATAGAATATAAGAATTATAAGAAGGTTGAATGCTTGAGTAATGGTTTATTAAACTTATATAAATAAAAAAATACCTTATCTTTTAGTTAATTATAAAAAAACTTACTTAAGTATACATTAGTTGTAAAAAAGTTTCTTTTTTTTGTAGGAGACAATTATGTTAGAATTTTCTAAAAAGGCGTTAAGTTTAGCCTAAAATAAATATTAATAATAATTAAGACACACGCTTATGGCTGCTAATCCCGCAACTAATCAAAACAACACCAGTAGATCTATTATCATCATTGGTGTATTATTTTTCATTTTTGGCTTTGTAACCTGGCTAAACTCGGTACTTATTCCTTTTCTAAAAACTGCCAGTCAGTTAAATAATTTCGAGTCTTATCTAGTGGCCTTTGCTTCTTATATTTCATATTTCGTGATGGCTATTCCTGCCGCCTGGGTTTTAAAAAAAATAGGTTTTAAAAACGGAATGTCACTAGGTTTAGTAGTAATGGCAGTTGGTGCTTTAGTTTTTATACCTGCAGCGATGTCAAGAACTTATACTATGTTCCTTTTTGGTTTATTTGTTCAGGGAACTGGTTTGGCTTTACTGCAATCTGCGGCTAATCCATATATCACTATTCTTGGGCCAATAGAAAGTGCGGCGAAGCGAATTAGTATTATGGGAATTTGTAATAAGGTAGCCGGTGCTTTGGCTCCAATTATTTTTGGTGCCATTTTACTTAAAAATATGGATGCCGTAGAAGCTAGATTAGAAGGTATGGGTGCCGTAGCTAAATCAGCAGAGTTAGATGAACTTGCTTCTCTTGTAATTACGCCTTATGCAATAATGGCTGTAATTCTGGTAGGCCTTGCAGTACTTATTTATTATTCTGCTTTACCGGAAATTGAAACCGATGGGGAAGATGAAACCGTTGCTGCTGCCAATAAAAATAAAACGAGTGTGCTTCAATTCCCTAATTTATTATTGGGAACCCTTGCTATGTTTTTATATGTTGGGGTTGAAGTAATTGCGGGGGATACTGTAATTAGTTACGCAAAAGATGGTCAGGGTATCGCCACCGGGGTTGCCAAATTCTTTACTACATACACGTTAATAGCTATGATTGTAGGTTATTTAATTGGTACAGTGACTATCCCTAAATACATCAGTCAACAAAAGGCATTACAAATCTCGGGTATTTTAGGAATTATTCTTGGTCTATGCGCCATTTTTACCGATGGGTATATTTCAGTACTGTTTATTTCTTTATTAGGTTTAGCAAATGCGCTGGTATTTCCGGCAATTTGGCCTTTAGCTCTTAATGGATTGGGTAGATTTACCAAAATAGGATCTTCTTTTCTAATTATGGCACTTGCAGGGGGAGCTATTTTACCACTTATTTATGGGTATTTAGCTGATACTTTTGATCCTCAATCTGCCTATTGGATTGTAATTCCAAGTTATTTGTATATCTGGTTTTTTGCCGCAAAAGGGCATAAAATAAAATAAAATAAAGATTTTATTATGAAAAGTTTTAGTATCAAGTTTAGCTTAGTGTTTTTAATGTTTTTTCAGTTGGGTTTATCCGCACAAGAACCCAATGTTGAAAAACCGGCAATCATCCCGCAGCCAGCAGAAGTTGAGTGGAAAGACGATTTTTTTACACTTCAGGAAAGAACAGTGGTTTGTTTTAATTCCGGTGCAGAAGCATCGGCTGCCTGGCTGCAGAGATTGTTGCAAAATACCTACACACAAAGTTATACTATGCGGGGAGAAAATTGTAACGGTTTTAATCTTAATATTAATCCAGAACTGGAAGAAACTTTGGGGAAAGAAGGCTATAATTTAGATATTTCTTCAAGTAATGTTAGGCTAGAAGCGGCTACAGAAGCCGGCCTTTTCTATGCTATCCAAACCTTACGCCAAATGTTTCCATCTGGAATTGAAAATGAAAAAGTTTCCGAAGAAATTAAACTTTCTCAAGTTTCTATAACAGATACTCCAAGATTTGAATGGCGTGGTTCTATGTTAGATGTGGCACGTAGCTTTTTTGGCCCAAATTATATTAAAAAGCATATAGACCGCATGGCTCTTTATAAGTTAAACAAACTTCACCTGCACTTAACCGATGACCAGGGTTGGCGTATAGAGATAAAACAAAAGCCTAAGTTAACAGAGTTAGGAAGCAAAGGTGCCGTTAAAGGTGGTAGGTCTGGATTTTTAACTCAGGAAGAGTATAAAGACATTCAGGAATACGCAGCGGCCAGGAATATTGTAATTGTACCTGAAATTGATATACCGGGACATATTTATGCTGCCTTAATGGCTTACCCCGAATTAAATTGCGATGATTTAAGCAATATTGAACCAAGGAGAGCAACACCGCCGGAACTTTTTCATGGTTACGAGGTTGGATGGAGTAAATTTTGTCTTGATAAACCAGAAATTTACGATTTTGTAGCTACGGTATTAGGCGAAATGGCGTCAATTACTACCGGAGATTACCTACATATTGGTGGAGATGAAATTGAAGATGAACGTTACAGGGAGTTTGTAATAAAAGCCGACTCTATTGTTCAAAATCTTGGAAAAACAACTATAGGTTGGGAAGAAGTAACCCAAGCTGCGGTAGACACTACTTTTATTAGCCAGCGTTGGAATGGTAAAACCAAGAGTGTTGTAAAAACCCCTATTATAGAATCTATTTGTTCGAGTTTTTATTTTGATCATGCCAATGTTCCAGGTCAGGAAATGACCAATAATTGGTGCCAGGAAAATGGAGTTTCTTTAAAAGATACTTATAATTTTAAAGTAACAAATCCCAATACTATTGGAGTAGAGGCTCCGGTTTGGACCGAGATGGTACTTTCTGACGAAGCTGCCGACGATAGATTTTGGCCAAGAAGTATTGCAATGGCAGAAGTAGGCTGGACTAAAGAAGAAAACAAGGATTATAAGAGCTTTATAGAGCGTTTGGGAGCACAAGGTCTTCGACTTGACTTTATGGACGTGAATTATTTTAGAAGCCCGGAAGTAGAGTGGAATAGTGATCCTAAAAAAGGTATTTTTTCAGAATTTATGCCTGAATCTAAGTTTTAAATTATTTTAGATAATTTTACTGAAAACATTACTCCCTGATTTAAATACAATCGGGGAGTATTTTAATTAAACTTAACAATGGAACATACCAATCCCGATACCGAAAAAACCTCTAAGTACAATAATTTAGAAAAGATGAGTACTTCGGCTTTGCTCAGTAATATCAATAAAGAGGATAAGAGCGTTTCAGAAAGTGTTGAAAAAGAGCTTCCGGCAATTGAAAAGTTAGTGGATGCCATTGCTCCAAAAATGGAAGCTGGGGGTAGATTGTTTTATATTGGAGCAGGAACAAGCGGAAGACTTGGAGTTTTAGATGCTTCAGAGTGTCCTCCAACCTTTGGAGTTTCAGACCAATTAGTAATCGGATTAATTGCTGGCGGAGATACTGCATTGAGGAATGCGGTAGAAAACGCAGAAGACGATACGAAGCAAGCCTGGAAAGATCTTCAGGAATATAAAATATCAGAAAAAGATGTATTGGTAGGCCTTGCCGCCTCGGGAACCACTCCTTATGTGATTGGTGGAATAAAAGAGGCACGTTCCAAAGGTATTATTACCGGTTGTGTTACCTGTAGTTCAGGTAGCCCATTGGCCGCAGCTTGTGAATTTCCGGTAGAGGTAGTTACAGGAGCCGAGTTTGTAACGGGAAGTACAAGGATGAAGGCCGGAACGGCTCAGAAACTTGTATTAAATATGATATCTACTTCGGTTATGATTAAGCTGGGCCGCGTAAAGGGCAATAAAATGGTAGATATGCAACTATCAAATAAAAAGTTGGTTAGCCGCGGAATTCGTATGATTATGGAAGAATTAAATGTTGATGAAGCAGAAGCTTCAAAATTATTACAAACCTACAAGAGCGTAAGAAGCGTTCTAGCTGAATATAAGCCTTAAGACCTACATAAGATCTAGATTGAATGCCTGGTAATATTTCCAAAGCAGACTCAGCAGGATATTATTTGGCAAATACTTATTTATAATAAATCCAAACCCTTGTTTTCATACTCTTGCAATTCTGGAGCGTTTGGGGCTAATTCAGTAATTAAAGTATCTACAACAAGAGTATCACAAACCTTAAAACGATTATAGGTATTTAGTTTTTTAGAAATGGTGAGCGAAACTAATTTTTTTGAAGATTTCACCATGGCTTTTTTCATTTGGGCAACCTCCCAGTCCAGTTCTGTAATACCTTTTTTAATATCCATATAACCGGTACCAAGAAAACAGATATCTGCGGTAATCTCAGATAAAAGATTAATAGCGCTTCCGCCGGCAGCAAGTTGCGACCCTCTTGATAGTTTTCCTCCAATAAGGTGTACTTCATCATTTTTTGAGACGTTGTTTAGCAGCTCTACCGCCATAGGTAGGCTGGGGGTAAAGAAGGTTAGATTCATTTTCCTGGGAACTAATTTTGCCAGTTCCAGGTTAGTAGATCCGCCGCTAATAAGAATCACATCGCCGTGATTTAAAAGCTCTATACCTTTTTTTGCAATAATAGATTTGTTTTCATATTCGTAAACCTCCCTGGTATTATCAGAATGAATATTGAATCCATTAGAAACAGCGCCTCCGTGAACTTTTTTTAGTTGTTTTAATTTATCCAACTCCATAAGATCCCTTCGCACGGTGTCCATAGATACGTTGAGGGTTCTGGTTAAATCACTTAGTAGTACCCTATTATGTAGATGTACTTCATCGAGAATAATTTGATGGCGTTCTGTTTTTTTCATATAAATATTTTGATGCTGGGTTTAGTTTAAAGTAAGGCTTTATAGTTTAATTAATTCAAATCCCATTAATATGTTAAAATCCACTGAATATGAACTACAAGGTAAGATTACTATTTTTCTATTAAAATTCCGAATTTGCGATTAAAAATAGCAAGAAATAAACTGTTACTTTATAAAAAATTGCATATAAAGCAAATTATTGCAATATTTAATTGCTATTAATGTATTTATATAATATGTTTGTTTCATAATCAATTGTTAATATAATAATATGGAAAAACGATTTCGTACATCGATCTTAATTTTGCTTTGCCTATTTTCTATCCAGGTTTGGGCGCAGGAGAGAGAAATTTCGGGTACTATAACAGATGAAAGTGGTTTACCACTGCCCGGAGTAAATGTAATAGAAAAAAATTCCAGCAATGGAACAGTAACAGATTTTGATGGGAACTTTAAGCTTACAATAACTGGGGGTGATGAAACTATTTTAGTTTTTTCTTCATTAGGTTTTGTAAGAAAGGAAATCGTTATAGGAGATAAAAATACTTTGGAGGTCTCTATGTTTACAGATACTGAAAGTTTAAATGAAGTTGTAGTGACGGCTTTTGGTATAGAAAGGCAGGAGAAGGCTTTGGGTTATGCGGTACAGGAAGTGAATTCTGAGGAAATTCTTGAAGGAAACAAAACCAATGTAGTGAGTGGTCTTCAGGGAAAAGTGTCAGGGGTTACTATTTCAAATTCAGGGGGTGCCCCTGGTTCTTCTACCGCAATTTTGATTAGAGGGGGAACTTCTATTACCGGGAATAATCAACCATTGTTTGTAGTAGATGGAATTCCAATTGACAACTCTACAAGTTCAAGTTTAACTGTTGCCAGTATAAACAGGGCGGCAGATTTAAACCCTGAAGATATTGAAAATGTTTCGGTACTTAAAGGGCCAGCAGCGGCTGCATTATACGGGATACAAGCGGCAGAAGGGGCTGTAATTATTACAACTAAGAAAGGAAAAGCTGGTGTAAGTACGATTTCTTATTCGGGAACATTCTCTGTAGATGAAGTTTTGGGAACTCCTGAGGTGCAGCAGCAATTTGGGCAAGGGACTCAAATTTTGAGTACTGATGGTTTTAGCTATGAAAAGGAATCTAATTTTAGCTGGGGTTCTGTTGTTGAAAATCAGGAGACTTATAATCATATAGAAGATTTTTACGAAACAGCTATAACTCAAAATCATAATGTTAGTTACTCAGGAGGTACAGAAAGCAGCACAATGTATCTTTCTATTGGAGACCTTTCTCAAGATGGCGTTATAGAAGGAACTAATTATGATAAAACCTCCTTTAAAATAAATACTACTTCTAAGTTAGGGGATAAGCTTACCGTTGGAGCCTCGGCAAACTATGTAGTAACCGAGGTTGGTAGTACTAAGCAAGGTAATGCTTCAGGTAGTAGCTATAGCAGCTTATTATCTTATCCTATAAACATAGATATTCAGAATTTTTATGCTGAAGATGGTTCGCAAAGAAGATTTTATGAAGATCAAACTTTTGATAATCCCTACTGGAGTATAGAAAACAGTCCTAACGATAACAAGGTGAATAGATTAATAGGAATTGTAAATCTAAGCTATGACTTTTTGAACGATTTTAATTTGTCTTATAAACTGGGAACAGATTATTTCTCAGAAACAAGCAAACGTGTTATTGGCACTGGATCCTTAATTGAAAATAGATCTGAAGGTTATATTAGCCAGTTTCAGCGTGAAAATAGAAAAACTACTTCAAACCTTATTTTAAGCTATAGTAAAGCGGTAAGTGAAGATTTTGAAATTGATGCTTTGGTAGGTAATATGGTTGAAGATTATAAAGTACATAGCGTTTATACCTATGGAGATGGTTTTCAGGCTCCTGGAATATATAGCATAGGAAACGTTTCGCAAGAAAATCAATCAATTACTGAATTGATAACTAGAAGAAGAGCAGTAGGTGTTTTTGGAGAGGTGAAGTTTGGATGGAAGGATGCGCTGTTCTTAAACTTTACAGGAAGAAATGACTGGTCTTCAACATTGCCCGAAGATAAAAGATCTTTCTTTTATCCTTCTATAGGAACATCGGCAGTAATAACCGATTTATTTGAGCAGGCCGGAAACGATATTACCAGTGATAATGGATTGTCGTTTATGAAATTTAGAGCAACCTGGGCTCAAGCCGGAAAAGATGCCCCAATAGGAGCTTTAAATAGTTTTTTAGGAACAAATATAAATCCACTTGCGAGTTCGGCTTATACTTATAATGGGGTAGATATTGGTAATCCAGCGTTAGAACCGGAGTTTACCGATAGTTACGAGGCAGGAATTGACGCTAGATTCTTTAAAAATAGATTAGGTTTAGATTTAAGTGTTTATTACAGTAAATCCAAAAATCAAATTCTTGAAGATATTAGGGTTCCACCTTCAGCGGGAACATTTTATGCTACTTTAAATGGCGGGTCTATTATAAACAAAGGAATTGAGGCTTTAGTAACCGCCAAATTATTTGAAAGGGGAAATGCTTTTCAATGGAATATGACTTATAATTTCGGACTTAATAAAAGTGATGTTATTGAATTACCTGGACAGCTAGATGAAGTTTATCTTTCAGATTCCTGGACTTTTAGTAACACTGCCGCCGGTGCAGCTATTTTGAACGGATCTTTATTTGGCCTTAGAGGTTACCAAGCTGTAAGAAACGATCAGCAGGAACTTATTATTGGAGCAGATGGTTTACCGGAATTGGAAACCGTAATCTTTGAAGATGTGAATCGTCTTCCAGACTGGACCTTAGGGTTTACCAATAACTTATCTTATAAGAACTTTAATTTCTCATTTTTACTCGATCTAGTGCAAGGTCAGGAAGCATATAATGCTACAAAATCTGCATTTATTTACTATGGTCTTGGAGAAGAAACCTTAGATAGATCTTCAGATGGAGTAAGAGTTGTAGAAGGAGTTTTAGCAAATGGCCAACCTAATACTACACAAGTTACAGATCAACAGTATTACCAGCAATATTATTCACAAAATGCAGAAAATTTTATTGAAGATGCTTCCTTTGCGAGATTACGTTATGCAACATTAAGTTATGACGTACCTACTGCATTATTAGAAAAATTAAATATGGTATCAGCTCAAATTTCTATTACAGGTAGAAATTTATTTACCATAACAGATTACTCTGGAGTAGATCCTGAAGTTAATACCTATGGTGCCGGAATTCAGGGTGCAGGGTCAATGGGTATTGATAATTTAGGAACTCCAAATACCAAAGGTTTTGATTTAGGATTAAGATTTAAATTTTAAGAAAATGAAAAAATATTATAAATACTTTCTACTACTAACCGCGGTAATAACGGTAGGTGCGTGTAGTGATGATTATTTCGATGTAAACGATTCGGTAACACAACCAACAACTACAGAGCTTTCGCCTCAGTACCGTATTGAAGGAGCTATAGAGAATACAGTAGCTACCGCTCAATATAGAGGGATGAGAGAAGTGCTAGGGGTTGTGCAGTATGGATCTCAAAATACAGCCGCCTACTACTCTGAGTCCTGGAACACTTTTCTATCAACAGGTAGTTATTTCTTATGGCAAAATGTATATGTTTATGCACTTCCAAATACAGCAGATCTTATTTATTTAGGTGAAAAGTTCAACGCTCCTCATTATACTGCCGTAGGAAAAATTTTACGCGCCTATCTATTAGGTATGGCCACAGATCAGTATGGCTCTATAGTCTTGGATGATAGCTATAATCCTGAAGAATCTATAAAATTAGAACCAGAATTTGTTTCTCAGGAAGTAATCTATGAAAGAATTTTTAAAATTCTTGATGAGGCTGTGTTAGAGTTAGACCAGGAAAGTGAATTAGGTTTAAATGATGAAGGAGGGGACATCTTATTCAATGGAGATTTAGAACAATGGAAGAAATTTGCATACTCCATTAAAGCACGATATTTAAACCATCTTACTAAGAAGAATTCTGGCGAACACGCATACAATCCCCAAATGGTTTTAGAGGCTGTTCAAAAAGGCTTTAATTCTAATGCAGATAATGCTTTTATAAGCTATGGTGGAGGAGAGGCTTCTAATGATAACCAACCATTCAGCGAAAGCGGTTATGGCTCTACAAGATTTGATTACTTTTCTGAATTTTTTGTTGAACTTTTGAAAAACCCATTAAACGAATACGCAGATGTTCAGGATCCCAGGCTACCAGTAATCGTTACAGAAGCTGTGAATGGAGGTTACCAGGGTGTTAAAACCGGTGCTGGTGTACCTGGCGGAGAAGGAGATAACTATTCTATAGGCTATGGCGGCTTTTATACTTCACCAGATTCTCCAACTTTTATGATGACTTATAGCGAGTTGAAGTTTATTGAAGCAGAGGCTAAATATAGAAGTTCTGATGAACCTGGTGCATATCAGGCTTATAAAGAAGGAGTTGAAGCCGATCTAAATAAATTGAATATTTCAGCAGAGGAGACAGCAGCATATTTAGAAACAATAGAAGAAGAGATTTCTATTACCAATTTTGGTTTATCTCAAATTTTCGTACAAAAATATATTGCAAACATGCTTAATCCAGAAACCTGGGTAGATTTTAGAAGAATGGATTACAGTTCAGATATTTATCCTGGTTTAGAAAGGCCTGAAAATGTGAATGTAACTCTTTTTCCAGGTGAGAACGATTGGTTAAGAGCAATGATGTATGAATACAATGAAGAAGATCGTAACTACGAGAATATGCCAGACAATGATCCTTATGTGAGACTAACAACTCCATTATGGTGGGATACACAGGAGTAAACCTTGATGTTTAAATAATATAAAACCCTTCAAAGTTTATTTGAAGGGTTTTATATTATTATTTTTCTTTAATTGCTCCTAAAATCTTCAAACTATGAAAAAAACAATTCTTTCCCTATTTGCTGTATTCTTGTTTTTTTACTCCTGTAAATCAACCCGGGAAATTCCAGAAACTCCTGAAGTACCGGTTAGCCCAGATACCGAGGAAATAGTTGAGGTAATCCCTGAAGAAGTTGAAACGCCTGAAGCACTACCCAAAGAGGAAGTAAAATGGGATCCCAATACCCCAAAAAATATCGAGGAATTCCGTGCAGCCTGGATTGCAACTGTTGCCAATATCAATTGGCCCAGCAAACCGGGGCTGTCTACATCAGCACAACAGCAAGAAGCGCTGGAACTTCTTGACTTTCTAGAGGCTCATAATTTTAACGCGGTTATTTTTCAGGTGCGTCCCCAGGCTGATGCCCTTTATAATAGTGAAATAGAACCCTGGTCTTATTACCTTACCGGAGAACAGGGGAAAGCTCCGGAGCCTTATTACGATCCGCTTAAATTCTGGGTAAATGCTGCTCATCAGCGCGGTTTAGAATTACATGTGTGGTTAAATCCTTATAGGGCTCATCATACAACCGGAAAAGAAATTAGTGAAAAATCCATTATTAAAACAAACCCAGAACTTGTTGTAGAACTTGAAAATGGAATGTGGTGGATGGATCCTGCCCAAAAAGGAACGCAAGATCGTTCATCAGCGGTAGTGATGGATATTGTAAAGCGGTATGATGTAGATGGTATTCATTTTGACGATTATTTTTACCCTTATGATTCTTATAATAACGGTAAAGATTTTCCCGATGATAGCAGTTGGAGATCCTACCAGGCTGCCAGTGGTGAACTTTCACGCGGGGATTGGCGTAGGGAAAGTGTAAATGTGTTCATTAAAAGAATTTATGAGGAAATTAAAGCTGAAAAACCGCACGTAAAATTTGGGCTAAGTCCGTTTGGAATTTGGCGTCCTGGCTATCCTGAATCTGTAAAAGGCTACGACCAGTACGATAAATTATATGCAGATGCCAAACTTTGGTTAAATAAAGGCTGGATAGATTATTATACTCCACAATTATATTGGAAAATCAGTCAGTTGGAGCAGAGTTTTCCTGAGTTGTTAGGTTGGTGGCAAAGTGAAAACACCAAACAGCGTCATTTATGGCCGGGAATGAATGTGGGAGGCGAAGGTGACCAAATGCATATTACTGAAGTGATCAATCAAATTATGATTACCCGGGGAATGCTTCCGCAAAGCAAAGGTGCAGTACATTGGAGTATAGGGCCTTTACTAAAAAATAAGGAACTTGCAAAAGCGATAAAGGAAGGGCCGTATAGAAAGAAAACCCTGGTTCCCCCAAGTCCCTGGTTAGATAATACCCCACCTCAAATTCCTAATGTTACCGTAAATGAAGACCTGGATAAAATTGAAATGACCTGGGGTGTTGAAAATGATGAGGATATAAAAAAATGGGTTTTGTATTTTAAATATGAAACCGGAAACTGGGATTATAAAATTTTTAATTCCGAAAAAAGAAGTCAGAGCTTACAAAAAGAAGTAGGGGTAAAGAAGGTTCAACTTGAGAAAATAGGAATAACTTCGGTAGACCGTAATGGAAATCAAAGTGAGTTTATAGAAATAAAAGTAAATTAACTCAGGGTAAGACCACGAGCCCTTAAATGAAAAAAATAGATTTCAAGCTAAGCCTTGGAGCATTAAATCTCGATTATCGAGTAAATTAATTATTTATGAGCCCTTTTCTAGTTTTTGGTGTTATAGCCGGTTATTTTTTGCTTTTAATGGCTATTAGCCATTTTACTTCAAAGCAAGCAGATAACAATACATACTTTACTGCAAACAGGCAATCGCCGTGGTTTCTTGTGGCCTATGGGATGGTGGGTGCCACTTTATCTGGGGTTACCTTTATTTCGGTGCCGGGTGAGGTAGGAAATTCAAACTGGACTTACCTACAGTTTGTAATGGGAAATATGGTGGGTTATGCGGTTATCGCGCTTGTTTTAATTCCTTTGTTTTATAAACTGAAATTGATTTCTATTTATGAATATTTAAAAGATCGGTTTGGGCAAAATTCCTATTATGCCGGTGCTTCATTTTTTCTTATCTCTCAAACAGTAGGAGCTTCTTTTAGATTGTTTTTAGCAGCTTTAGTTTTGCAAATTGCATTTTTTGATGCCTTCGGAATCCCGTTTTGGGTAACAGTAATGATCACCATTGCTTTAATTTGGCTTTATACCTTTAGAGGAGGTATAAAAACTATTGTATGGACAGACACCCTGCAAACCAGTTTTTTACTATTGGCGGTGGTAATAAGTATTTTTATGATTGTAGATCATATGGGGTTGGAATTCACCGATGTATTCGCAACTGTAGCCAATAGTGAAAAATCTACGATTTTCGATTGGGATTGGCGCTCTAACAATGCTTTTTTTAAGAGTTTTCTCGCGGGAATATTTATAACTATCGCGATGAACGGACTTGACCAAAACGTGATGCAAAAGAACCTTACCTGCAAAAATAAAGGGGAAGCACAAAAAAATATTTTCTGGTTTTCTATCGTATTTTTCTTTTCTACTATACTCTTTTTGTCTCTTGGTGTTTTACTTTACAAATACGCCCTGGATCAGGGAATCGCAATTCCAGAGAGAACAGACGATCTATACCCGTTACTGGCATTAAATCACTTTGGAATTCTCGCGGGTATTGTTTTTTTATTAGGAATTACCGCTGCCGCTTTTTCCAGTGCAGATTCGGCCTTAACCGCCCTCACTACTTCATTTTGTGTAGATATTCTAGATATTCAGAAGAAGGAAAAAAATCAGAAAAGAACAAGGATGCTGGTCCATATTGGCTTCACAATATTAATGTTTTTGGTGATTATAGTTTTTAATTCCTTAAATGATAGTAGTGTAGTAAGTACGGTTTTTAAAGTGGCCGGCTTCACTTATGGTCCTCTTTTAGGTCTATTTGCCTATGGATTGCTAAATAAAAACCCGGTTCGGGATAAATGGGTGCCACTGGTTTGTATTTTGTCGCCGGTAATTTCAGTAATTTTAGATTTCAATTCCGAAGATTGGTTTAATGGTTATGAGTTTGGTTTTGAAATTTTGTTGGTTAATGCAGCAATTACTATGTTAGGTCTTTTTACACTATATAAAGCGAAAATTGACGAGATTTCTCCAAAAAACAATTAAAAATAATGCAGCTAGAATTTCATTCATTTAACCTGGAGCTTAAAAACACTTTTACCATAAGTCACGGTTCAAGGGATTTTCAGCCTACTTTAATCGTTTCATTAAGCGATCGTGGATTTACCGGTTATGGAGAAGCTACAGCAACGTCCTATTACGGCGTTTCGATTGAAAAAATGCAGGCCGATATTCTTAAAATTGAAGGTTTAATTACTGAAAATATTCTACTGGAACCAGAAGACCTATGGGAATTAACCTATCCGCATTTAAAAGATAATCCATTTGCATTATGTGCGCTGGATATCGCGATGCACGATTTACACGGGAAAAGAAATGGGCAACCCCTATACAAATTATGGGGCTTGAATTTAGATCATATTCCGCTTACTAATTATACCATTGGGATAGATTCTGTAGAAAAAATGGCTCAGAAGATCAAAGAATTTCCCTGGCCACTTTATAAAATTAAATTGGGTACCGAAGATGATGTAGCCATTATAAAAGAACTACGTAAGCATACCAATTCAGTTTTTAGGGTAGATGCCAATGCGGCCTGGACGGTAGACCAGGCTATAGAAAATGCAAAAGCTCTAAAAGAATTAAATGTGGAATTTTTGGAACAGCCTTTAAAAACAAATGATTGGGAGGGAATGGAAAGACTCTATAAAGAATCGGTTTTACCACTTATTGCCGATGAAAGTTGTATTGAGGAAAGTGATGTAGAAAAGTGCGCGGGTTATTTTCACGGAATTAATATTAAACTCACAAAATGCGGCGGACTCACACCCGGGAAAAGAATGATTTTAAAAGGAAAATCGCTAGGTTTAAAAGTAATGGTGGGTTGTATGACAGAATCTACGGTGGGAATTTCAGCCATTGCACAATTATTGCCGCTCTTGGATTTTGTAGATATGGACGGCGGACTTTTAATTAAAAATGATATCGCTGATGGTGTAAAAGTCTATGACGAAAAAGTACATTTCCCTAAAAGAAACGGCACCGGGGTTGAATTATATGATAAATAGAAAAATCACGTCATTCTGAACTCGTTTCAGAATCTAACTCTCTGAAGAAAAAAGTAAAAATAATCACCAATGAAATTAATTACAATACCTTATTTGACCTTTCTCTTAACACTTTTCTTATTTGCTTCCTGCGAGGAGAAAAAAGAAGAAAAAGAGGAGAATCCGCTTCAAAACAAAATAGCGGAAGTAAAAGAAAACTACGCGCCAGATGGCCGGGTAGCTCTCTTTGAAGTTACGGCTGAAAAAACCGGAGAAACTTATATTCTTAAAGGAGAATCTAACAATCCTGAAGCGGTAACGTCATTAAAAGAAAAGCTAGAGTCACAAAACATCAAGTTTACCGATAGCATTCAGGTGCTGCCAGATACAAAAGCTTTAGAAGATAAAATTCGTGGCGTGGTAAAAATATCGGTAGCAAACCTTCGTGACGAGCCTAAACACTCTGCACAATTGGTAACTCAGGCCACGCTTGGAATGCCGCTTAAAGTTTATAAAAAGCAAGGAGGTTGGTATTATGTTCAAACGCCGGAGGGGTATCTAGCCTGGGTAGATTATGGTGGAATTGAAAATATGACTAAAGAAGAATTCTCGGCCTGGAAATCTCAGGAAAAACTGATTTTTACCGAACCTACCGGAAATTCTTATTCCGAAGCAAATTCAAACTCGCAAACAGTTTCAGATCTTGTGGCCGGGAACGTTTTAGAGCTTTTAAGAGAACAAAATAATTTTTACTGGGTTGCGTATCCAAATGGCAAGAAAGCTTTTGTAGAGAAAGCTTACGCCCAGCCTTATCAAGAATGGGTAGCTTCTTTAGAACAAAACAAAGAAGACCTTGTGGCAACGGCAAATAAACTGATGGGATTACCTTATTTATGGGGCGGTACTTCCTCAAAAGGCGTAGATTGTAGCGGTTATACCAAAACCATTTATTTTTTAAACGGGATGGTAATTCCGCGAGATGCTTCCCAGCAAATTCGTACCGGAGACATAGTAGATTCTGACAAGAATTTTGAAAATCTTGAAAAAGGTGACTTGCTTTTCTTTGGAAAACCGGCCACCGATTCTACTTCAGAACGCGTAATTCACGTAGGCATGTGGATTGGAGATAATAAGTTTATTCATTCCATGGGAGAGGTGCATATTAGTAATTTTGATACCGAAGCTGAAGATTTTGATGAATATAACTACAATCGTTACTTACGTTCTAAAAGGATACTTAACAAAGAAGATAAAGGCTTAATCTATCTAAAAAACACCGATCTTTTTACTACTTCTGAAGTTGAAGAAGTGAAGATGTAGGTTTTAATAAATCTTATACTATTAGAAAGGGATTCTGCGAGTGTTATTGAAGTCGTCATCCTGAGTTTGTTTCAGAGCTTGCTCCGAAATTTATTCGGAGATCTAAGATTTTATTTGCTCAAAACAAGTTAGAAGCTGAAACAAGTTCAGCTTGACGTAAAACTAAGAGGCATTGGAAATCAAAATTTAAACTTATCACGTAACCTTTATAAGTTTCTAAAACCTTTGAGATTTTTCTATTACAAATATTTCTTGTGCATTATATACAACACTTTTAAATCATACGTACCAAAAGGCTGTTCTAAATTTTTTTGTATAAAATGAAGTTTAAAGGCACTTTTAGCGGCTTCTAAATCTGAGGTATCAAAACCTATAATTTTAAGTGCGTTTTCAATATTGAAATCGGCGGGAATTACTTCTGGAAAAACCAATTTGTCTATAAATGGGATTCGGTTATTAAGCCTGGTGTTGAGGTGAATCGCCAAAGGATTCGGTTTAAAGAATTCGGCTTCAAGCTTCAATGTTTTTACTTCAGCTTCATCATACCATAAACCAAAGCCTTCTTCCGCCAATCTTTCCCAGGGGAAATTAGCGTTAGGATCTACCTTTCTCGAAGGTGCAATATCAGAATGGCCAATAAAGTTTTCAGCTGGAATATTGTACTTATCTTTAAGAACTTTAAGTATGTCTATTAGGCTGATAATTTGTAAATCGGTAAATTGTTCTTTACCATTATTATCAATTTCAATTCCAAGAGAAGAGGAATTTAAATCAGTATTATTACCCCATTTGCCAGCGCCGCCGTGCCAGGCCCTAAAGTAATCGTCAAGCATATGGTAAATTTCGCCATTTTTAGCGATCACATAATGTGAACTTACTTGAGTTCTTGGGAGTGTAAAAGTATTTAAGGTTTGCCCTACAGAATCTTGCGCAGTATGGTGTAAAACCACGTAATTTGGCTTGCGCATATTAAAATTAGTAGTTCCTACCCAGTATTCACCATAATTGAGTGCGGATTCGTTTTGGTTTTCCCGGGTAGGGAACTGCTGTAATTTTTTACTATAATTTTTTACCTGCTTTTTATAAATTCTATTGGTTTTAGTATAGGGATTAGAACCACATGAAGTAATTATAATTCCCACTAAAAGGACAATATAAAGCGGATAAAAACTTCTCATCTTTAATCAAATTTCCATCGTACAAAAGCTTCCATAGCCTCATAATTTGCTAATCCAAGAGAGTGATAGCTCTCTGCGGTCTCGCGGTTTCTTTCTTCGGCACGAACCCAAAACTCCCTTTCGTCATCACCCGGAAAAACAGGCGTGTCTTTTTGTGATTGGTGTTGATAAATAGCATTTCTCTTTCGCTCAACTTCCTGTGGAGAAAGCGGTACGGCCATTTCTATTTCATGAACGGCAAATTCCTGCCATGCTCCACGGTACATCCATAGCCAACAGTCTTTAGTCCATGATTCTGTTTCTCGAAGTCTTTTCATTGCTTCCAGGATTATTCTAAAGCAAACGATGTGTGTACCATGAGGATCGGCAAAATCACCTGCAGCAAAAACCTGGTGTGGTTTTACTTCGTTCAATAACTCCATAGTGAGTTCTACATCCTTCTCAGTAACCGGGCTTTTTACGCGTTTACCGGTTTCGTAGAACGGTAAAGCCATAAAGTGAATGTTCTTATCTTTAAGTCCGGCATAGCGAGCTCCTGCAATTGCTTCAGATTTTCTAATAAAAGCTTTTACATCTCTTATTTCATCTAGATCTATATCGTTAGGCTCTTTCTTTTCAATAAAAGCACGCATCTTTTCATAAGTTGCTTCTAGTTTCTCAGTATCCTCTCCGGTACTTCTCTTAAAATCTATTGCAAATTCAACATAACGCAGTACATCTGTATCCCAAACGGCGGTATTTCCTGAGGTTTGGTAAGCTACGTGTACATCATGTCCCTGGTCTACAAGCCTAATAAAAGTTCCACCCATAGAAATAACATCATCATCAGGATGCGGGGAGAAAATTAGCGCACGTTTCTTTTCAGGGCTTTTACGCTCTGGGCGCTGAGAATCGTCGGCATTTGGTTTACCACCAGGCCATCCGGTTATACTATGCTGTAACTGGTTAAAAACATCTATATTAATTTGGTAAGCAGGGCCTTGCTCGGTAGCAAGTTGTGCCATTCCATTGTTATTATAGTCTTCATCAGTAAGTTTTAGAATAGGTTTTTCTACTTCGGAAGAAAGCCAAATTACTGCTTTTTTAACAAGGGTTTTATCCCAGGTGCAGTCTTTTACCAACCATGGTGTATCAAACCTGGTTAATTCTGAAGCTGCGTCTTTATCTAAGATAAACTCAACATTATCTGAAAGTTGAAGATAAGTTGCCGGCACATTACCAGAAATTTCACCTTCTACAGCCTTTTTAATAATTGGAGCTTTTTTCTTGCTCCAGGCCATTAAAATGATTTCGCGAGCTTTAAAAATGGTACCAATTCCCATGGTTATTGCCTTGGTAGGTACATTTTCCTTACCTCCAAAATCACGGGATGCATCACGGCGGGTTAAATCGTCTAAAGTAACCAAACGTGTACCGGAGTTAGGTGCAGATCCAGGTTCATTAAAACCAATGTGTCCTGTTCTACCAATTCCCAATAATTGTAGGTCCAATCCACCGACAGATCCAATTTTTTCCTCGTAAGCAAGGCAATAATCAGTAATTTCGTCTTTGTTAAGTGTTCCATCAGGAATATGGATATTTTCTCTTTTTATATCTATATGATTAAAAAGGTTTTCATCCATAAATTTAACGTAGCTCTGCTTGGCATCTGGAAGCATTGGGTAATACTCATCCAGGTTAAAAGTGATCACGTTTTTAAAACTTAAGCCTTCTTCTTTATGCAGTCTAATTAGTTCTCCATAAACTTCAATCGGTGTTGCTCCGGTTGCAAGGCCCAAAACGGCATTTTCATTGTTATCCTGCTTGCGCCGAATTAGATCGGCAATTCGTTTAGCTACCTTTTTGGTGGCAATATGTTCATCTTCATAAACTTTTACCGGTAGTTTCTCAAAGCGTGTTTCTTCTAAAAGATTTAATCTTGCCATAATTTTAGCTGATTATTGAATTTATTATTTAGCTGATATGCGATTTTACCAGGCTAACCTGGTCTTTAAAAATATTTTCCATTACTGCTATGGTGCCGCCGTATAAACTTGAATGTGATCCAAGTGTAGAAAGCTCTATCCTGGTACGTTCCTTAAGCTGCATCATGCAATAGGTATTCATAGATTGTTGAATTGGTGTAGTAATAAATTTTTCTGCTTCCGCAATTTTCCCTTCCAAAATCACCAATTCGGGGTTAAATATTTGAATTAGAATTGCAATTCCCTTTCCTAGTTTAATTCCTATCTCAGATAAAACTTTGATTGCGAATTGATCTCCTTTATTTGCTGCATCTATAATGGTTTCTGGTTCCAGTTTTTCTAATTCTTCTTTTGTAAGATTGTTTAAAACCGAAGTTTGCCCGGCTTTTAAGCCTTCTTTTGTTTTTCTAACCAATGCAAGGCCAGAAGCTTCTGTTTCTAAGCAACCACGTTTCCCGCAGTGACATAACAATCCATCTTCTGTCATTGGAATATGGCCAAATTCACCGGCAAAACCAGATTCTCCAGAGTGCATTCTTCCGCCCATAATAATTCCCAGGCCAATACCCCAATCCATAGAAATTACAAGAACGTTGTTTTTGTTTTTAGCACTACCAAAGCGAAATTCGGCTAGACAAGCACTCTTGGCATCATTTAAAATGGCCACCGGTTTTTTAAATTTTTTCTCAAACTTTAATTTAAGTGACTCTGGCTCCTGTTCGCTTAAATAATAGGTGAAGTTTTTACCGGCATCGGCAGAAACCAATCCAGGCATACTTATACCTACGCCCATAATTTGGTCTTGCTTTATTTTAGCTTCTTTAAGCAGCTCCTGGCTCCACTCATATAAAAGATCTACAATATTGGATTCTGAAGAAATTTCTGTAGGCCATGATTTTTCTTCAATAATTGTATGGTTATTATCAATTATAGCTATTTTTATCCTAAAGCGCTCTATGTGAATGCTTACTACAAAAAATGAGTTTTCAACAAGACCATAAAGATCTGGTTTTCTACCACCCTCAGATTTTCCACGTCCTTTTTTTGTCACTATTCCTTCTTCAATAAGTTGATTTAAAAGAGACATTGAAGTGGGTAAGCTTACATTAAAACGTTGACAAACTTCTGCGTTTGAAGTCTCCCCATTTAAGAAGAGATGTTTAATGATCTTTAATTTTTGAAGAAATTTTTTCCGCTCTACATTATTGATTTTAGAGAGGTTTTTTTCGTCTATAAAAAAGTGATGTAGATCTGTTGGCATAGTTTGAGTTATCATAATTTAAAATAAAAGCATTAAAAATTTAAATCTAAGCTTTTAAAAAATGAAATTATTCTGGATTTAAAAGTAGATAAAAAAATTATTTTTAGAAATACTTTTTCTATTTTTTTATAAAAGATTGACTATTTAATCAAAATTTATATTTTTATATATTAAGTTTAATGTACAATTTTTAAATCTATTTTCCTATAATTAGAATTATTCTAAGTAAGAATGACTGAAACAAACAAATTATTTAAGGAATCAACAACTGTGAAAAGCCAGCGATATCTTGCGTTAGATGTGTTGCGCGGACTTACCGTAGCATTAATGATATTGGTGAATACACCTGGCAGTTGGTCGCATATCTATGCACCATTTAAGCATGCTCCCTGGGATGGCTTTACCCCAACAGACTGGGTTTTTCCTTCTTTTTTATTTGTAATTGGTAACGCAATGAGTTTTAGTTTGCGCAAATACGAAAGTATTTCTGAGGCTGTTTTTTTAAAGAAAGTATTTAAGCGTTCCGCGCTTATTTTTCTTATTGGCCTTTTCTTAAATGCATTTCCCTTTGTTTTTAGGCAGGAAGGAGAACTACTTTTTAAGAATTTAGCTAATATTCGAATTATGGGTGTTTTACAACGTATTGCCCTATGCTATTTTTTCGCGTCGCTTATTCTTCATTATTTAAAGTTGAAAAAATCTATACTCTTCGGAAGTTTTATATTGTTTGCTTATTGGGCAGTTATGTGGTTTTTTGGTGACCAACCCAATCCGCTTTCATTAGAACATAATGCTGCACTAAAGTTAGATCAACTAATATTTAACGATGCAAATCTTTATAAAGGTTATGGGTTGCCGTTTGATCCCGAGGGCTTATTAAGTACACTTCCTGCAATTGTAAATGTACTTGCAGGTTATGTGGCAGGCGTATTTATACAAAAATCTGGGAATAATATTTCTACGATAATTAGGCTTAGTGTTTATGGCTTCGTAATCCTGGTGTTGGCACAAATTTGGGATATTTGGTTCCCAATTAATAAACCTATTTGGAGTAGTTCCTATGTATTATACAGTACAGGTTGGACGCTTTTAGTTCTATCAGCATTAATTTTGATTATTGAAATCTTCGGTTATAAAAAATGGACCGTGTTTTTTGAAGCTTTTGGGAAAAATCCTTTGTTTGTTTTTGTGATGTCTGGCCTGGTAGTTATGCTTTTAAATATTATTTATGTTAACGGCCAGTCTTTAAAACCCTTGCTTTACGAAAACTTATATCTTAGCTGGCTAAACAATTATAACGCCTCACTGCTATTTGCCATTTCTTATATGTTGCTAATGTGGTTGCTAGGTTACTGGTTACATAAAAAACGTATCTATATTAAAGTATAAAATCAATTTCTGAATAATGAGAAATAAAATATCGCGCTTATTCATCTTTGCAATGGCCTTTTTAGGCTTAACACTTCAGGCGCAGGAAAGCGCTAAAAAATCGCCTGAATTTCTTCAATATACCAATAGTAAATGGGTAGATTCTATAATGCAAGAGCTTACGCCAAAAGAGCGTATTGCCCAGCTTATTATGGTTGCTGCTTATTCTAACAGGGGGAATGCGCATAAAGAAGAAATTTTAAAACAGGTTAACGAACAAAAAGTTGGCGGATTAATATTTTTCCAGGGAGATCCTGAAACGCAGTTGAAATTAATGAACGATTATCAGCTGGCTTCAGAAGTTCCTTTATTGGGTGCTATAGATGCTGAATGGGGCTTGGGAATGCGCCTGGACAATACTATAAGTTATCCCTACCAAATGGCCCTGGGAGCTATCCAGGACGTCAGTCTAATTTATGACCTGGGATGCGAAGTTGCGCGCCAAATAAAGCGTACGGGACTTCATCTTAATTTTGCGCCGGTAGTAGATGTAAATAATAACCCGAACAACCCGGTAATTAATTACCGCTCTTTTGGAGAAGATAAAGAAAACGTTTCCCGAAAAGGAATTGCTTATATGCGCGGAATGCAGGATGCTAATTTATTAACATCGGCTAAGCATTTTCCGGGTCACGGAGATACCGATACCGATTCCCATTATGCACTTCCACAAATAAACCATCCTTTTGAAAGGTTGGACTCCTTAGAAATGTATCCTTTTAAAGAATTGATAGATGCTGGAATTGGCGGCGTTATGGTAGCGCATTTAAATATTCCCTCGCTAGATTCTACCGGAGTGCCTTCTACATTATCAAAATCTATTATTACCGGTATTCTAAAAGATAGTTTAGGTTTTGAAGGCTTAATCGTGACCGATGCCATGAATATGAAAGGGGTAACTGCCGGAAACGAACCCGGTATTGTAGATAAAGATGCCATTTTAGCGGGTAACGATCTTTTGGAGTTTACTGAAGATGTTCCAAAAGCCATAGATGAAGTTAGTAAAGCAGTTAAACAAGGTTTAATTTCTCAAAAGCAGTTAGACGAACGGGTAAGAAAAATTCTGGCGGTAAAACAATGGGTTGGTTTAAATAAATTTAAAGCACAAAGCCCTAAAAATATCCTGAAAGAAATCAATACGGCTGAAGCAAAGTTTTTGAAAAGAAAACTGGTAGAAGCTTCGCTTACTGTATTAAAGAATAAAAACAGCATTTTACCTTTAAGAAAGCTGGATACTTTAAAAATAGCTTCAGTTTCTTTTGGAGCTTCCAGACAAACAGAATTTCAAAAAACGCTTAATCTTTATACCGAAGTAAAAAACTTTCAGTTAAAGACTGGTGCAAGTGCTTCGGAAATAGCGCAAATCAAAGAAAAACTTTCAGCATATAACCTGATAATTGGAGGAGTTCATGACGATAGCCGTTTTCCGCGGAATACGATGAAATTCTCTAAACCTGTAAAAGATTTTATCGCAGAACTAGCCGAAAATGAACATACCATTTTCAGTTATTTTAAAAACCCATATTCTATAAATAAACTGGATAAGATTGAAAACGCTGCCGGTTTGATCTTAACTTACCAGGATAGTAAAACTACGCAGGACCTCGCTGCGCAGCTTATTTTTGGTGGGGTAGGAGCAAATGGAAGACTTCCTGTGAGTGTTGGAGAAAAATTCAAGTCAGGAGACGGGATGGACGTTAAGGGAAAAATTAGATTTAAATATACCCTTCCGGAAGATGCCGGCATGAACTCAGAAAAACTTTTTGGTGGTGTAGATTCCTTAATGCAGGAAGCTATTAAAAAAAAAGCGACGCCGGGAGGGCAAATTTTAGTCGCTAAAGATGGGAAAATCGTCTTGCATAAAGCTTACGGTTTCCACGAATACAGCGATACAGTAAAGGTGAAAAAAACCGATTTGTATGATCTGGCTTCGGTAACAAAGATATCTTCGGCTTTGCCCGCTTTAATGAAATTGCAGGATGAAGGAAGTTTTGATCTAGAGGTGGGGATAGATGAATATTTGCCTTACTTTAAAAACTCTAACAAAGCGGGCGTTCCTTTTCGTCAAATTCTTACGCACCAGGCCAGATTTAAACCCTGGATAGCCTATTGGAAAAACACACAACGAAATAACGGCAGTTATAAATGGTTTACGTTTAAAGAAGATTCTTCAAGTAGATTTCCTATTAAAGTAAGTGAAGATTTATGGCTACATCGCAACTACCAAAAGAAAATGTTTAAGGCCATCAAGAAATCTGAGTTAGAAGAGGAGGCGAAATACAAATACTCGGGCCTGGCTTTTTATTTGTTACCTGATATAGTTGAAGAAATTTCCGGGACAGATTTTAGGGAATATATTAACGAAAATTTTTACGATAAACTTGGCACCACAACTTTAGGTTATAATCCTATGGAGCGTTTCGATAAAAGTAGCATTGTACCTACAGAACACGATTATTTATTTCGCCGTAAAGCTATTCATGGAATGGTACACGACGAAGGGGCGATTATGATGGGTGGTGTTTCGGCCAATGCCGGTCTTTTTTCAAATGCCAACGATCTTGCAAAATTAATGCAAATGTACCTGAATATGGGAGAATATGCAGGAGAGCGTTATATAAAAGAAGAAACTTTAAAAGAATGGAGTGCAGCACAATTCCCCGAAAATAACAACCATCGCGGAATAGGTTTTGATAAACCTTATTTAGAATATAAGGGTGAAAGCAGCAACACGGCAAAAGATACAAGCAAAGCCAGTTTTGGACATACGGGTTTTACAGGAATTTACGCCTGGGTAGATCCAGAAGTAGATTTACTTTACCTGTTTCTGTCTAACCGGGTTTTGCCTTCAAGAGAAAATAAAAGGCTCTATCAACTAAATACCAGGACTAATATTCAGCAGGTCTTGTATGACGCTATAGAAGAGTAAAAGATTGAGTTTGATTATTTTTGTTAAGAAATATTCTGAATTACAGAATAGATTCCTTAAACATTTTACATATTATTTATTAAAGCATATATTTGTTTGAGTTTTTCGTAAACCATTCGAAATATATGATCAGAATTTACCCCCCTCTACTAATTACCCTACTATTCCTATCTACTAATTCTTTATTTGCACAGTATAGTTTAAAAGGAAAATTGGTAACCGAAGCCAATAATCCAGTGGCATTTGCCAATGTTATTTTATTAGATTCGCAGGATTCTACTACAGTTTATAAAGGTGTAATTTCAGAAGATAATGGAGAGTTTTCTTTTGAGGAGGTTGCTTCTAATGAGTATCTCTTAAAAGTGAGTTTTGTTGGTTATGAGGAATATCTTCAGGAAATTTCATTGAATTCAGATAAAAAAATAAAAAGAATTACTTTAAAAGAGGTTGCTTCAAATTTAGATGAAGTAACTATTAAAACCCGTAAGCCAAAAATTACAAGAAGCATAGATCGCATTACTTTTGATGTGGAAAACTCTACGCTTTCCAGCGGAAGCAGCTGGGATATTTTGCGCCAAACCCCCGGCGTTATTATGAGCCAGGATCAATTGCAAGTGCGAAATTCTAATGTAACAGTTTACATTAACGATCGTAAAGTGCAGCTTACCGCAGATGAGTTACAAACCCTTTTACAAAGTTATTCCGCAGAAAATATTAAATCGGTTGAGGTAATTATCAATCCGCCGGCACGCTATGATGCCGAGGGTGGAGCTATTTTAAATATCAATACCACTTCGGCCATTTCTCCCGGTTATAAAGGTAGTATAGAAGGAGCTTACACACAGGGTATTGTTCCAAAGTACCAAATGGGAACCAGTCATTACTGGAAAGGAGATAAATTAAATGTATTTGCAAATTACACTTACAGCCCCCGAAAAGAAATAAAACGGGACAATAGCTACATTAATTTCCCTTCTGATTTTGAAGCTGACCAAAGATGGCAAACCGATTTTGAGCGTGTTACACGCTCCCAGGCGCATAATGCCAATATTATTTTGGACTATGATTTTGATGAAAAAAATAAGCTTAGCTTTTCTTCCAATCTCCTGTTTTCTCCCGATAAAACCTTTAATAATTCAGTAAGGACTGATATTGCAACACAGGCAAATACGTCTTTTTCTAATTTTTTAACCGATAGTGATGTCACTACCGATGATAGCAATATTGCATTAGACCTAAGTTATACCCATAGTTTTGAAAACGGAGGAACTATTTCTGCCGGGGCGCATTTTACCAAATTTGACCAGGAACGAGATCAAATGGTTGAAACCAATTATTTTTCCGGAAATGGCGAAATGGTAAATAGTATTGCTTTTAATACCGAAGCAATTCAGGATATCAACATTTTTACAGCCCAAATAGATTTAAGCACAAGTCTTGGGGAAACAACATTTGAAAGCGGACTTAAATTATCCAGCATAGATTCAGAAAGTGGGATCGATTTCTTTGATGCAGAGAGTTTGGAAAATTTGTATGATAATCTTTCAGATGAATTTCATTATGATGAAAAGGTTTATGCTGCTTATGCCAGCGCTTCCAGAGAATGGGAAAAGTGGAGCGCAAAGCTGGGTTTAAGAGGAGAATATACCGATCTTTTGGGAATGTCTTTTTCAACCGATAAATTGAATACTCAGGAATATTTTGAATTATTCCCTACTGCTTATTTACAATATCGTGCTTCAGATAATCATAGTTTTACACTGGATTATAGCAGAAGAATTGAGCGTCCACGTTATGAAAGTTTGAATCCATTCAGGTATTTTCTAAATGAAAACGATTTTAATGCCGGTAACCCTAATCTAAGGGCTGCAATTGGTAATAATTTTAATCTTAATTATTCCCTTATGGGTCGGTACTTTTTTGATCTATATTATCGTGATAATGGGAAGTCACCGGCTAGTCTGGCTTTCCAGGACAATCAAAATCTAACCATAAGAAGGATGCAGGCTAATTTACTGGAAAGTAAGGGTTATGGATTGGATGTTACACACGGTCGTTCCGTAACCGGTTGGTGGTATACGCAATTGTATGCTTCTCTTTTTCACGAAGAAAATACCTTTTTAGCGGTAGAAAGTAATAATGTTGAAGTTACTAATGAAATAGACGCGGTATTTGCGCAATTTTATAATGCCTTCACGCTTTCTCAAGACGGGACATTTTCAGGAAACTTAAGCTTTACCTATGTTTCAGATTTTATTGCCGGATCTTATAATTTTGATCCTTTTTCGACCTTAAGTATCGGGCTCAGGAAAGCACTTTGGAACAATCGCGCAGAATTAAGCCTGAATATCAACGATATTTTTAACAATACTAATACCAGGTTAACCTCCCAATATCTCAACCAGGATAATTCCTTTTTTGCCCGGGAAGAAATGCGTTATGTGCGGGTTGGATTTAAATATAACTTCGGAAACTTTAGACTGGAAGACAATCAACGCAGTATAGACGCCGCTGAAAGGGATAGGTTGTAAAGCCCCCTAACCCCCAAAGGGGGAACTCTGCGCACTCCTATAATTTTAATCCCTCCAGAGGGTTTAATTTCCCGGGGCTTGCCTCGAAATTTCAAAATTTTTTTTTTCAATTCATACCTCGTGGGCTTGCCCCGAGTTTTTTGATTAAAAGCGATTTAACTCTCTCCCTTTGGGAGGGTTGGGGTGGGCTGACTTTTTTCGTACTTTTGCACTCCAAAATAGACTGAAGTGGCTAAAATAGGAAATATAGATGTAGGAGACTTCCCGTTGCTGTTAGCACCGATGGAAGATGTGAGTGACCCGCCATTCCGCGCGCTTTGCAAGGAGCATGGTGCCGATGTGGTTTACACCGAGTTTATCTCTTCAGAAGGACTTATTCGCGATGCAGCGAAAAGTACCATGAAACTTGATATTTACGAGAAAGAACGCCCGGTAGGTATTCAAATTTTTGGAGCCAACCTGGAATCTATGCTGCAATCGGTAGAAATTGTTGAGAAATCTAATCCCGATATTATTGATATTAATTTTGGATGCCCCGTTAAAAAAGTGGTTTCCAAAGGTGCCGGTGCCGGGATTTTAAAAGATATAGATCTTATGGTTTCGCTTACAGAAGCCATGGTAAAGCATACTAACCTTCCAATTACTGTAAAAACCCGCCTGGGTTGGGATAACGATTCCATTAAAATTGTTGAGGTTGCCGAAAGATTGCAGGATGTTGGTTGCAAAGCCATTTCTATTCACGGGAGAACCCGTGTACAAATGTATAAAGGCGAAGCCGATTGGGCTCCAATTTCTGAGGTAAAGAACAATCCACGAATGCATATTCCGGTTTTTGGAAATGGTGATGTAGATACGCCTGAAAGAGCTGTAGAAATGCGTGATAAATTTGGTCTTGATGGGGCCATGATTGGTCGTGCTGCTATTGGTTACCCCTGGTTTTTTAGAGAAGTAAAACATTATTTTGAAACCGGTGAGCATTTACCGTCTCCAACAATGATAGAGCGTTTAGATGCTGCAAGGCGTCACCTGCAAATGGCGATTGACTGGAAAGGAGAGAAGTTGGGTGTTTTTGAAACCCGAAGACATTATACCAATTACTTTAAGGGTATTCCTCATTTCAAGGAATACCGAATGAAAATGGTAACCAGCGACGATGCTGTAGATGTTTTTGCTGCATTTGATGAGGTTGAGCGAGATTTCTCAGATTTTCAGTTTGCTTAATTAAATTTAAGCCACGAATTCAATAATTTTTTAAACAATTAAAAGCTCCTCCCCTTATTTTCAAGGGGAGGTGGCCGATAGGTCGGAGGGGTTTTATGTTGCCGAGTTTTTGTGTTTTTATTTTGTTGGATGTTTAACCACCCCTTTCTTCAGCTACGCTGAATTCATTCCCCTCCTTGAGAAGGAGGGGAGCCGTTATCTCCGTCATCCTGAATTTATTTCAGGATCTACTTATTTAACAAGTATGAATTCCGATTTTATTTATACGTTTTTAGAAACAATAAAGCTCCTCCCTTTATTTTCAAGGGGAGGTGGCCGATAGGTCGGAGGGGTTTTATGTTGCCGAGTTTTTGTGTTTTTATTTTGTTGGATGTTTAACCACCCCTTTCTTCAGCTACGCTGAATTCATTCCCCTCCTTGAGAAGGAGGGGAGCCGTTATCTCCGTCATCCTGAATTTATTTCAGGATCTACTTATTTAACAAGTATGAATTCCGATTTTATTTATACGTTTTTAGAAACAATAAAGCTCCTCCCCTTATTTTCAAGGGGAGGTGGCCGATAGGTCGGAGGGGTTTTATGTTGCCGAGTTTTTGTGTTTTTATTTTGTTGGATGTTTAACCACCCCTTTCTTCAGCTGCGCTGAATTCATTCCCCTCCTTGAGAAGGAGGGGAGCGTTTAAAGTTATAAGATTCGTGTATTCGTGGCCAGCTAAAATACCAGAGGGATTTTAAACCGCCCTTAAAGCTTTCCTACTACTTCCGGCAGCAATAAAAGAAGCGATAAGACCTAGAATCCCTATGGTAAAGATTACAATTAGGATATTTTCTAAAGTAATAGCTACGGGATAAGGTAGGCTTGGTGTGATCATAACCAGGTTAAATTGTAGTTGCAGATAGACCAATAGAATTGCGGCTGATAGGCCTATGGCACCTCCAATAATCGTCATAAGCATTCCCTGGGTAAAGAAAATCTTTTTGATCTGGCGCTCAGAAGCACCAAGATTAAACAAAGTTTTAATATTCTCCCGTTTATCCAGGATCACCATAATTATAGAACCGGCTACATTAAAAAGCGCGATAATTAAAACCAGGGTGAAAATAAGGTAGACCGCGAGATTTTCGGTATTGAGCATTTTATAGAGCATCTCGTTAAGTTGTGCCCGGTTTTTTATAGTAATGTCATCACCAAGAAGCTCTTTGATTTCAGCGGTAACTATGTCGGCATCAGCATCTGGACTGATTTTAATTTCTACACCAGAAAAAGTATTTTCATCCAATTCTAAAAGATTTCGTGCAAAAGCAAGATTAGAGAACACATATTTATCATCTAATTCTTCGTTCACACTGTAAATTCCGCTAACAATTACTTTTTCCTGGTTAAAAGCCTGGCCCGGGTTTAAGCCGGTTATTTGACCTTTTCCGGGACGGGGTACCATAACGTTTAATAGATGCTGATAATTAAAAATACTAAGCCCCAGTTTTCTGGAAATGGTATTACCAACCACCACCTGGGCTTCGCTATTGGTTAACCAGGAACCGGCAATCGCGCTGTCTATTTGGGTGACCTGCTGGTAATTTTTATCTACGCCTTTTATAAACGCCGTGTGGTTCTTATTGCGGTAATCCAGAAAAATACGTTCTTCTATGATTTTACTAAAACTTGAAATTCCTTCAATTTCAGCTAATGCTTCGGCTTTATCTTCGGGGATTTGCAATGTTTTTCCGCTTGACGGCAATATTTTTAAATCGGGATCAAATTTATTGGAAAAAGAAAGACTAAAATCTTTGAGTCCGGCGAAACCCGAGAGTACTATAAATAACGAAAATGCCCCTGCAAATACGCCTATAGCTGCAATAATGGTAATGATATTAATGGCATTATTGCTGCTTTTGCTAAAAAGATAGCGCCTGGCGATGTAGAAGGGGAATTTCAAATTAAGATTTTTTCCGGCGCTCCAGTAAGTCGGGATCTGCTATAGGATCTTCTTCGCCTTTAATAGACTTTTCTATGTTTTCTATATACTCCAGCGAATCGTCCAGAAAATAATTGATTTCCGGCATTCTGCGCAGCTGATGTTTAGTGCGCTGTGCCATTTCGTGCTTTATCTTAGACTTACCAAGGTTTATTTCTTCTATAACTTCCTGCGCGTGTTTGGGCGGAAAAATACTGATATAAGCCTTCGCGATAGAAAGGTCTGTAGTTACTTTTACTTTAGAGACCGAAATAATCACTCCTGTTCTCCCGGCATCTTTAAGGTTCTTTTGCAGGATATCGGCTAGATCGCGTTGCAAAACTCCTCCTATTTTCTTTTGTCTGTTTGTCTCTTCCATAGGGCAAAAATACTATAATAAATTGGTATACTCCTAAATGTAAAAAACTATGCGTACAAGTCTTAATTTTGAATTATACCATTCTTAAATATTTGACTTGTTCATTTTTTCCATTGATGAAAAACCCTTCGGCTAAGCTCAGGATAAACCAAGCCAAAAAATCTAGGCTTACGAATCTTTATCTAAATTTTATGCTCGTTTCCTAAATTTTAGGAACTCGCCAATTAAGCTGCTGCTTACATGAAAATTTATGTTGGCTCAAACAGCCTAAAATTTTGCGGAAACTTCACTTCAAATTTCACGATAAATTTTTGATAGGCCAAAATGAACTTATTCAAAAGCAACCTAAGTAATACCGAACCTATTGGAGTAAAGATGTTGTGTTTTCTTTTTAAATTATAGAAGTTTACCGATTTTGAATATATAAAATTAGAAGTTTAACTTGCTGTATCTACTTAAAAAATTAAAAATGAAGAAAATTGAACATATTGGAATTGCCGTAAAAGATCTTGAAGCAGCAAATGCCACTTATAAAGCGGTTTTAGGGAGTAAGCATTATAAAACCGAAACCGTGGAAAGTGAAGGCGTGAGTACTTCTTTCTTTAAAATTGGAGATAGTAAAATTGAATTACTCGCCGCCACAAATCCTGAAAGTCCTATCGCAAAGTTTATTGAAAAACGCGGTGAAGGTATTCACCACCTTGCTTTTGCGGTAGATAATATTAAAGCTGAAATTGCCCGACTTGAAAAAGAAGGTTTTAAACTGATAAATACAAAACCTAAGGAGGGAGCCGATAATAAGCTGGTGGCTTTTATGCACCCTAAAAGTTCCCACGGGGTTTTAGTAGAATTATGCCAGGAAAAGTAAGCGAAATTCTAAAAGCACAGCTCCGGAATAAAAAGTGATGAAGGAAAATTGGATTTAGTCTTGCAGAGATTGAAAATATGTACTAATATTGCACTCCTAAAATTCGGGTATTGTTGCAATACTTGAATTGGTCCTATAGCTCAGCTGGTTAGAGCACTTGACTCATAATCAAGGGGTCCCTGGTTCGAGCCCAGGTGGGACCACAGAGAATACATCAGAAACCCTACAGACAGTACGTTTGTAGGGTTTTTTTATTTCTAGGAGACGTATAATTAGTTGCAAAGTCAATTTCCCTACTCTTAGAATTTTAACCTATATTTAAACGTAAGAATAATTTTATAATACCAAATGAGAAAAATATTTGAAATTGTATGTGATTCCTGTAGAAATAAAAATTTAGTTGAAATTGAAGCTTTAATTAATACAAATAGTTTTCTTCCTGGTTCGGAAAAGAGTATTCTAAAACTTTTAATAAGAAATAATGTTGATACCGCTAATGTGTTAGAATTAAGAAAAGCTGAAGAAATGGGTAATTATTTTATTACAAACGGCTGTGATGATCCTGAATACATTCAAAATAGAATTAAAAAAATTAAAAAGAGGTTAGAAGATATCGACAATTAATTTTTTCCCACCCTATGAAAAATAAAATACTCGTTTTTATACTTTTTGTAATAGTTATAGGTTGCAAAAATCAAGAAGACTTATTAATCCAGGAGGAATGGATTCTATTCAGTAGAATAAATTTTAATCAAGAAAATTATTCTTCTGACACCCTTTTTTTTAATAAAAATGATCGAGTTCTTAGTTTGAGATTTGCCAAGGATGGAAAATTACGAGTGAGAGAAAATGACCAAATGCCGAAAGGTGTTTATTTCTGGAGCGAAGGAATGTATGAGAATGAAATTGTATTGGATGAAACAGAGGCATATCCGTATTATGAAATATTAGAATTAAATAGCAAAACTTTAAAATGGAGAGAATTTGCCAGTCCCTATTCTAAAGAAAAAATTATAGATACGTATAAGCATCCTGACGATCCCATATGGAATGAATCTAAAGGCGAGGCTACTAAGTATATTATCAAAGGATTTTAAATCAAGTAAATAAATTATTTAACCTGTTTAAGAAAATAAACTTTATAATAACTAACCAGAGAAACTATGAAATTATCTATTATTAATCTATTTATGGTTATCAGCTTCTTTACATCTACAGTTACTGGTGATATTTCAAAAGACAAGATAACCATTAATTATAATTCAGATGAAATTCAACGCCCTCCAAAATTTGTGTTAACAGAAATTAATGGAAGAGAATTAGAAGAAAGAGCCTTCTTCACTATCAAATATGATAACACTTTTGAATTGAAATTATCTGATGGGACAATCTTTAAATATGTTCCTTATAAACATTTTGGGGACGAACCTTTATGTAACATCGCAGCTAAAGATAAACGAGGTTTAATTACCGCAATTTGCATTAAAAAACTTTCCGGAAATAAAGTTAAGATTATGATTGAAAATGATGAAATGATTAGCAACTTCAAAGGTTACAAACAATAATTGATTGGAATGAGGAATAAAGCTTTCTATTCATCAGAATCATATCTCTTAGAAGATATTCTTATTTTTTTCATCTAAATGACGATAGGGAGATAAAGCTTTTCTGGGGAGGTCAATCATTTTAATTTGTAGAAAGGTCGATCTATATGATCTTTAACCTCAAATTCTTTTATTACCGCATTTAAACGCATGAAGTTGTCTGTATACTCCGTAGTAGTGTAAAAGTCTGTGTAGCGTTCTGAAACACGCTTAGAACAGTTCCAAACCTGACATTTAAATTTTGAGATAATATTATTCCAACTTTCCTAAAATTGGCACCTTCAAAAGCAGTTATTTAATTAAGCTTTTTTATTTCTTTTAGCTATATTTAAAGATTTGAAAAAGAGGTGTCTGGAGTAAAATGAACTTGTGAATCTTGAAAAGCATAGAATAGATTGAGGTTTGAAATACATTATTTTTTACAAAAAATAATTCAAGCTTAAGTTTTGACTGTAAAACCAAAATATATGAAATCACCAAAAGCTCCCGGAGTGTATCTTCAGGAAACAGCCTCTTTCCCGGTTTCGGTTAGTAGTGTACCCTCGGCAATACCGGCATTTATAGGGTATACCCAAGAGGATAGCCTGCGTAACATTCCTACCAAAATTAACTCCCTTCAGGAATATAGAGATAAATTTGGCGGTGCACCCCTGCAAGCTTTTAGCCTTAAATTAACCGATATTTTTACCAATGCTAAACTTAGCTCAAGAACCTATACTGTAGACGACCCCCATCCCGGTATTTTTAAACTTTACCATAGCCTGGAATTATACTTTAGTAATGGCGGTGGTCCCTGCTATATAGTTTCGGTGGGCAATTATAAGGCAGAAAAAATTGAAGTTGGAAAAAGAGATCCTCTGGAAGGATTGCTTGGAGGTATTAAAGCTACAGAAACCATAGACGAAATTAGCCTTCTTGTTTTTCCGGATGCTATAAGCCTGGCTAACCAAAATGAATATGGCTTTGTGGTAAAAGACGCTTTGGCATTGTGCCATAAACTTAGGGATAGGTTTACTATTTGTGATGTTTATGATAATAATTCCCCTTCGGCTATAACCGATTTTAGACAAGCTATCGGGACAAATTATCTAAAATATGGAGCTGCTTATTATCCTTCATTAAAGACGGCTTTTAACTATACAGCCAATGAGGAAAACTCTGTGATTATCCATACTAAAATTGAAGATACTGGTTCCCCGGTCAATTCTCGCTTCCATAAAAAATCTTTGCGCGAAGTAAAAGACCTGGATCATTTGGTGTACCACGGTTTTGAAAATGAAATAAAAAATAAATATATAAGTCTGCCGCCATCAGGGGCCATTGCAGGGGTGTATATGAGTGTGGATACCCAAAGGGGTGTTTGGAAAGCCCCGGCTAATGTAAGTTTAAATTCGGTAATAGAACCTACTGTAAATATCACCCAAAATCAACAAGAAAGCCTTAATATAGATGCTATCGCAGGAAAGTCTATAAATGCGATTAGGACTTTTTCCGGTAGGGGAGTTTTGGTTTGGGGCGCAAGAACTTTGGCTGGTAACGATAACGAAAGCAGGTATGTTTCTATGCAAAGATTATATATAAACATAGAAGAATCTGCAAAAAAGGCAATACAACAATTCGCATTTAAACCTAATGCATTACCTACCTGGGCGAGCGTGAAAACGATGCTTGAAAATTACCTTCTAAATTTATGGCGGGAAGGTGCCCTGGCAGGTGCCAAGCCCGAACATGCCTTTTTTGTAAAAGTAGGCTTAAATGAAACCATGAGCTCTCAAGATATTTTAGAAAATAAAATGATTGTACAAATAGGTTTGGCCCCAATAAGACCGGCAGAGTTTACTATTCTTAATATTTCCTGTGAGATGAAAACTTCTTAAATTTTAAAGCACAATACTTATATCTCTTTTTCTTCAATTTTATTGCTTAAACCTACAATTTGTCCAATACTAGTTTCAGTACTTTCTACAAGAATATACCGCTTAAAATATAAGCATGTTGGTAGGTTATTCTTATTGATGGGTATATTTGAATAGATATAACTAACCCTGGTTTTATGATGAAGCAGAAAAAATCAAGAAAGCCCTGGCCAACTAAGGATGCTATGGTTCAAATTTATGAGAACAAGCTTTGGGGCGGGGACAAGTCATTATATTATTCGGGTTTAGGTTCACATCATCCTGAAATGGTAAATCCGTATTTGGAGGCTTTGTCTTCTTTTTTAGATGATTTTGAAACTTCCCCGGTAGTTTGTGATTTGGGGTGTGGAGATTTTAATATTGGAAAGGAACTAGTAAAGTACACCAAAAAATACATCGCGATAGACATAGTTCCAGATCTTATAGCGTATAATAAAAAGGAATTTAAAGCTGAGAATTTGGAGTTTCACGCTCTGGATATTGCAAAAGATACTTTGCCGCCGGGAGATTGTGCGATCCTCAGGCAGGTGTTACAACATCTATCTAATGCCGAAATAAGGCGTGTGGTAGAAAAATTATATGATTTTAAATATATAGTGCTAACCGAACATTTACCCGAAGTAGATTTTCTACCCAATAAAGATATTATCTCGGGGCAGGGAATCAGGCTAAAAAAGCAAAGTGGAGTAAACCTTTTAGCGTCTCCGTTTAATTTTAAGGTCAGGGAAGAAAGGTGTTTATTATCTTTACAATCCCGGGACTTTAAAGGACTTGTAGTTACTACGTTGTATGGGGTATAAATCTTAGGCCTGGATATTAGATGTATAGATTAAGCTGCCTTTCACAGTTTTAATTTTAACCTCCGGTCTTTTTAAGGGATTCCAGCAATACTTAAAATATGATTTGAATCAGCCTAACTCATTTTAATACTTCATTAATTTTTTCATTATTGTTCAATTAGTTAATTTAATTTTTTAATTAAAACTTGATAAAAATGGCCCAAAATACGAATGCTATCTCCTTTGATAAGATTTGGAGAGATATGGAGTTCCTAACCAACTGTTTCCGGCAGGTGTTGAAAGAGCTTGGACAAGATGAACTGGTAGATTTAATATCGCCAGATGGCTCTAAAAACAAGATGCCTGATGATATAAAATTGGAGAAAAAACAGGTGCAGGTCTTGAGTATGTACTTGCAGCTTATGAATTTGGTGGAGGAGAATGCGGCCGTACAATACCGTAGGCAACTTGTGAATAATAATGGAATGCAGGCAATAAGGGGTTCCTGGAGCGAGACCTTTCAACGATGGAAATCCCAGGGGATTTCCCAGGGCCAGATGCAAGAAATTATGAAGAAAATAAGTGTGACTCCTGTACTTACCGCTCACCCTACCGAGGCTAAGAGAATATCTATACTGGAATTACACCGGGAGATCTATCTCAAACTCATCAAGTTGGAAAATAACGCCTATTCCTCGGCAGAAAGAAAGCTTATTGGCGATGATATTATGACTCTCCTGGAAAGATGGTGGAGAACCGGGGAGATCTACCTGGAAAAACCAACAGTAGAAAAGGAAAGGAATAACGTGGTGCACTACCTTAGTAAGGTTTTTCCTTTAGCACTTAAAAAAACCGATATTCAACTTAAGCAAAGCTGGGCTGAAATGGGTTTTGATCCCGAAAAACTTATTTATCCAAGACTGCAATTTGGCTCCTGGGTGGCTGGAGACCGGGACGGGCATCCATATGTTACTTCTGCTATCACCGAAAATACCCTTGTAGAACAAAGAAAAACGGCTCTGGAATTAATCTATAGCCAGTTAAATGAGCTCGTTTCACATCTTAGCTTTTCAAAAAAACGAAATCCCACACCAGAGATCTTAAATAATGCAATAGAGAATAAGCTGGACCTATTAGGAGAATCTGGCAAAGTGGCTGCGGAAAGAAACCCTTATGAACCATGGCGGCAATTCCTGGCGTTGATGCTGGTGCAGTTAACAAATACAATGGAAGAGCAAAATTTCCAAAACCAGGAAATTTATAATAGTCCGGAAGATTTTCTTGAAGATTTACTAGTTTTAAAGTCCTCCCTACTGGAAATAGGTGCTAAAAGAATTGTTGAGGATCTTATTTTTCCAACAGAACGTTTGCTGCAGTGTTTTGGGTTTCATTTGGCTCGTTTAGATATAAGGCAAAACAGTGAATTCCATGACAAGGCAATGGAGCAAATTTTAAAAGCTACCTATCCAGACCTCCCGGAATATAGAACCTGGAGTGAAGAGGAAAAGATTGAATTTTTAACCGAAGAATTAAAAACGAACCGGCCATTTGGCATTGCAGGTAAATCTTTTGAACCGGAAGCAGATAAAGTATTGGATTGTTACCGTGTGGTAAGAAATCATTCTGAAAAATACGGTCCCCAGGGAATAGGTGCTTTTATAATAAGCATGACCCGCGGTTTAAGTGATCTCCTTCTGGTGTATGTGCTTATGAGGGAAGCCGGCCTTAGCTCTAATACTTTCCAGGTAGTTCCTTTATTTGAAACTATTGACGACTTGTTGGTTTCGAATAAAGTTATGGATAGTTTTCTAAAACATCCCGCTTACAAGCAAAGTAAAGATGGAGTACAGGAAGTAATGCTGGGTTATAGCGATAGTAATAAAGACGGAGGTATTATTGCCAGTAGATGGCATATTTACCAGGCAGAAGAAGCACTTACCAGAACAGCGAAAGAAAATGATGTACGCTTTAAATTCTTCCACGGGATTGGAGGTACTATAAGCAGGGGTGGAGGTAAGTATCACCGTTTCCTTGAAAGTATGCCGCCCGGAAGCCTAAGTGGGGAAATTAAATTAACAGTACAGGGAGAAACTATTTCCCAGCAGTTTGCAAACCGACTTACAGCGAGTTATAACCTGGAGATGTTACTTTCTGGTACTGCCTTGCAAACGGGGCATAACAGCTTTCCACAGCGCGCAACCACTTACCCTGTGGCAGCTTTGCGAAAATTGGCTCAATATTCTCAAGAGAAGTATCAGGATTTGATACAACACCCTTCTTTTCTGGAATTTTATGGAGAGGCAACGCCTATTGATGTATTAGAATTAAGTAAAATAGGATCTCGCCCTGCACGTCGTACTGGTACAAGAACCCTGGGAGATTTACGAGCCATTCCGTGGGTTTTCAGCTGGAACCAATCGCGATTTAATATTACAGGTTGGTTTGGAATTGGATGTGCACTGCAAAAGCTAAAAAAAGAGGATAATGAGAGCTATATGCAGCTTAAGGAATTTGCTGAACAATGGCCTTTGTTACGCTATATTCTAATTCAAGTGGAGACTAATCTAATGAATGCTTCGCCAGCTATAATGAGTCTTTATGCCGATTTGGTTAAGAGCGAAGATGTAAGACAGGAACTTACAGAGATTATTAAAACCGAACATTCTGAGAGCCTTGCCCAGATAGATGCTATGTTTGATGAAAGCAGGGAAGAACGCCGTCAAAGTCTGCTGGACAACCTTAGCCGAAGAGAAGATGCTTTAATGGCGCTACACCATTTGCAAATTAAGAATCTTAATCTATGGAGGGAAAGCAAGGACCGTAAGGAAAGTAACCAGGTAACACTTTTACTGGAAATAACAACAGCCCTTGCTAGCGGACTTAAAAATACCGGTTGATAACAGCGTTTTTTAAGGATTTGGTAGCTAAAAAAAATGAAAATTCTTAAAACTATTTTTTAAACAGAATTTTTGCCCGGTTATATTCATAGTTCATTCTTGCGATTGTGAGCACCGAAATATTTTCCGGGCATTCAACCTGGCAGGCTTCAGTATTACTGCAATGGCCAAAATTTTCTTGTTCCATTTGATCTACCATTGCCATTGTTCTGGAGGCGGTTTCTTTTTCACCCTGTGGTAAACGTGCCAAATGGGTAATCTTAGCGCCTGTGAACAAAGCGGCACTCGAATTTTTACAACTTGCTACACAAGCCCCACAGCCAATACAAGCTGCAGCGTCAAAAGCACTTTCGGCTTCTTCATAGGTAACAGGAATATTATTAGCTTCCGGTGCCTGGCCTGTATCTACTGAAACATATCCGCCAGATACGATAATATGGTCCAGAGATGAACGGTCAACTTTCAGGTCCCGTACCACTGGAAAAGCACTTGCTTTAAAAGGTTCTACATAAATGGTATCACCATCTTTAAATTCCCGCATATGCAACTGGCAGGTGGTTGTATTCTTAAGGGAACCGTGGGCTATTCCATTAATCATTACTCCACATTGGCCACAAATGCCTTCTCTGCAATCATGATCAAACTCTACAGCGCGATCTCCTTGCTTTACGAGTTTGTTATTAAGCATATCTAACATTTCCAAAAAAGACATATCCCTGGTCACATCCTCCAAAACATAATCACAAAATTCACCTTTGTCTTGCCTGTTCTTTTGTCTCCAAATCTTTAAAATTATCTTCATCCTAATGTTTTTAATTCATTGCTGTTTTTAAAATTTCTTTCCCAATTATCTTAATTGCAAAAGCATGCAGTTTCCTATTTGTAGCTTCTTATGGTTGGGGTCACTGTCTCAAAAATTAATGGTTCTTTTTTGAGATTAGGAGCAGAAATATTTCCGGTCCATTCCCAGGCTGCGGAATAACTGAAATTTTCATCATCCCTTCTTGCTTCGCCTTCTCCCGTCTGGTGTTCTGCTCTAAAGTGAGCACCACAGGATTCTTCTCTTTCCAGGGCATCTATACACATAAGCTCTGCCAGTTCCATATAATCTGCAACCCTTCCAGCTTTTTCCAATTCGCTGTTAACCTCTTTTGCATCCCCGGGCACCATAAGATCTTCCTCAAACTCCTTTCTTATTCTACGTATGTTTTGAATTGCTTCCTCCAGGCCTTTTTTGGTTCGGAGTAGGCCGCATTTATCATACAATTCCCTGCCGAGAATTTTATGGAAATCTTCTGCTGTTCGTTTTCCTTTACAGCTTAAAAATCTTTCCATTTGCCTGTTTACTTTGTCTTCTGCTTCTGCAAAGGCAGGATGGTCTATTGGAGGTGTTGATCTATCTGTCTCATTTCCAATATAATTCTGTAACGTATAGGGTAGTACAAAATACCCATCTACACAGGCTTGCAATAGAGAATTAGCTCCCAGTCTGTTTGCACCGTGGTCAGAAAAATTAGCTTCACCTATAGCAAAAAGCCCTGGAATAGAGGTCATAAGTTCATAATCTACCCATAAACCTCCCATAGAGAAATGGGCAGCCGGAGAAATTTTCATCGGTTCTTTATACGCGTCTATTCCTGTGATTTTTCTATACATGGTGAATAAGTTCCCATACCTTTCAGCAATAATATCTTTTCCGTTTTCTTCAATAGCTTTTGAGAAATCCAGGTATACCGCATTCTTTAAAGGACCTATACCTTTTCCCAGGTCTATTTGTTCTTTTGCTGCCCTGGACGCAATATCCCTTGGTGCAAGGTTCCCGAAAGATGGGTATTTTCGCTCCAGGTAATAATCCCTCTCTTCTTCGGGTATTTCTCCGGGAGGTCGCGTTTCACTTTTTGCTTCGGGCACCCATATTCTTCCATCATTCCGAAGGGACTCACTCATTAAAGTTAGTTTAGACTGATATTCTCCACTTTGTGGCAGGCAGGTAGGATGAATTTGAGTCCAACTGGGATTAGCCATATACGCCCCTTTTTTATGAGCCCGCCATATAGCCGAAGCATTGCAGCCCATGGCCAGCGTAGAGAGGTAATATATCTTACCAAATCCGCCGGTAGCAAGAACTACAGTATTTGCGGCGTATCGTTCAATTTCTCCGGTGTCCAGGTTACGTGCAATTATTCCGCGCGCCTTGCCATCAATGAGTACCAGATCTAGCATTTCGTGACGGGTATAAAGCTTTACCTTACCTTTTTTTTGCTGCCTAAGTAGTGCCTGGTAAGAACCAAGAAGTAGTTGTTGTCCGGTTTGTCCCCGTGCATAAAAAGTTCTGGATACCTGCACTCCGCCAAAAGAACGGTTCCTTAGATATCCCCCATATTCTCTTCCAAAGGGAACACCCTGGGCTACTGCCTGGTCTATAAGACTTGCAGAGCATTCGGCTAAACGATAGGTGTTTGCTTCCCGGGATCTAAAATCCCCTCCTTTAATAGTATCATAGAACATTCGGTATACGTTGTCACCGTCATTCCTGTAATTCTTGGCGGCATTTACGCCTCCTTGTGCGGCTACAGAATGTGCTCTTCTTGCTGAATCCTGAAAACAGAAGCTTTTTACATTATACCCCATTTCTGCGAGGGAAGCAGCGGCTGAAGCACCCGCCAGACCGGTGCCCACTACGATCACCTCAAACTTTTTTCTGTTATTTGGACTCACTAATTTTGCGGTTGCCTTATAATTGCTCCATTTCTCAGCCAGCGGTCCTGCCGGTACTTTAGTGTCTGTTATTTTAGTCATGTCTGGTGATTTATATAAATGAAAATCGGAATAATAATATAGCCTATGGTAATTACAAGCGCGAAAATAATTCCCAATACCTTAATTATTGAGTTATAAACCGGATGGTATAAACCTATGGATCTGTGGGCGCTAAAGACCCCATGAAGTAAATGGTAACCCAGGGCAACTATTGCTATCACGTAAAGAATTACATACCATAATTGTTCAAAAGATACTATTACCAGTGTATAAAGGTCTTTATTGCCATTCTCATCTAAAGGCAGTTCACCGAATTTATACCTATACCAGTAATCTTTAAAATGGATAACTAAAAAAACAAAGACTATTATTCCTAAGGCCATCATATGCCGGGAATACCAGGTGCTTGCTCTTCCCCTCTTGTCTTTTGAACAGGAAACTCCATTGGCCTTTTTTCGCTTTATTCCCAGATAAATAGCATCTACAGTGTGAAGAATTATACAGGCATAAAGAACAAAAGAAATGAGTATTACCAGGGGATTGCCACCCAGAAATTGGCTATAAGCATTGTACTGCAGTTTAGCCTGCACTTCTGGAAGCAGGAGTTGCAAATTTCCGGCAAGGTGGACGATCAAAAAGAATGACAGAAAAAGACCGGTTAAGGCCATAAGGTTTTTCCGTGTAACTGAGTTTTTAATAAACCATATCATAGGTAGAAGGTTTTATTGTTACTTATTCATTTTAATAAGCAACTTGAAATTGTATTAACATTTTACTGGAATCGTATTGGGTAGTATTGGGTATATTTAGTTTATAATCATTAATTACTCCTACAAGAGATAATTTAGCATCATAAGTTCCGGCAAATACCAGGCTTAGCATAGGTACATAAGTCACAATCTCATCATCTTCAAAAGAAGTGTTTTTGTCCAGGTATTCGTGCCTTAAACTTAATTCTAATGCTCGTAAACGCGGTGCGTCAAGCCTATATCTAAGTCTATAAAGAAAATAAAAGCCTTCCATCATGTAATTGTCAAGTTTTGCGAGGGGTTCTTCTGTCATTCGGAAAGCCTCAAAATTTGTCCCCTTTTTAAACTCCGCATTAATATCAAGATCAAATCTATTTCCTAATGGCTGTTGGAGCTGAGCGTCTATACCATAGGCATTGGCTTTTTGACCCTTATAACTTGCTCTACCGCCGTTTAGTCCAATTTGAAGTACTGGAATAGGCATATATTCCAGGCGTAAAGTCAAATTCTTAGAACTGTCGTTATCTCCCATTATGTTTTTATTATTACCATTATAAACGGTAAGATAATAGGAGAAGATATTTGATTTAAGCGACCCAAAAGCAGCAGCTCCAATTTGAAAACTTTGCCACCCGTTTCTGCCGAAGAGGGAATACTGCCGGGACCATGCATATGAATTATCAAGCTGGAAAGGATGTAAATCTTCAAGTCCAAAAAATGGCCTGAACTGGCCAGCCCTTAATTTTAGATAAGAATTATGATAATAAGTAACAAAGGCATTTTCCAATACTTTTCCCCTTACATTTTCTTTTTTAAAATCGGCTAAATTTACCAGAATGGAAGTCGAGATCCTGTCATTAATAAAAAAAGTGGTGGATAAGCGTGCGTACTGCATTTCAAAAGAGTTGCTCACAAAATCTTCACCGGTATAGTGCTGCCCCATAAAATCTACATCCTTATTAAGGGAGGTGGTATATCTACCTACCACCAGTGCGTTTAATTTGAATTTTCTTTTATAATAAGAATAATCATCAATCAGGCTGTCATTTTGCCCAAATCCATTAAAATTACCTAGAAACAAAAAAAATATTATGTAAAATACGGGTATACTGTGTTTTGAACAGCTTTTCATAGTGGGGATACTAAGGTTAGTAAAACAAGATTAATTTTTATAAAAGTATGTAATACGGTGAGGCCAAAAATTGATCGTAATCAGTTTTTGAAGCATTTTAAATTTAGAATGATTCTTAATTTAGATTAAGGTTTTTTGGGCATAATTTTGCTTTGTAGACCTCCCTTTTAAGGCCTTTTTTAAAATCCCTCTCAACTATATCGTTTTCGCTAATAGCAAGGGCTTGCAGCGCATTTTCATCCTTATGGAAACAAGTGAAATATGATCTTCGTCATATTTTTGAGGTAAGAGTAAAAGTACCTTTAATTACTTTCTGAAACCAGTTTTTTTCTTGAGGATTGTAAGGAAAGTAGAGTATTCTTTTTTAACAGTTCAAAAACAACAATCATGAAAAATTTATTAATTCCCTTCGACTTTTCTGATGTTTCTATGAATGCACTGGATTATGCCACGAAATTTGGATCCAAGTGCCAGAAAGCCACAATTCATCTGCTATACATTTCTAAGTCAAAATTGGAAAAGGATAAAGAAAATGAGCTAAAAAGCAATTTTGAAGAATTGCTAGAAAAGTATCAGGGACCTGGTGCTCCTCCTATAAGCTACTATTTTCGTACCGGAAATTTTTCAGATGCTATAGTTGATGCTCATAAATCTCTGGATACTGATCTTGTATTAATGGGAACAAGTGGTGCTGAAGAAGGAGCTGAATCTCCAGTTACCAGAACTTCCAGATTGGTATTGGAAGCAGATTTGCCGGTATTGGTCATACCCGTAAGCCATAAATACTTTAAACTGGATAAGATATTGCTAGCCCTGGGAGAAGATGTGATGCACGATACTTCCACCTTAAATTTATTACTTGATGTCTCCAGTAGGTCTGAAGCAGAGGTAGATGTGCTTACGGTGAGTCGTAATCCAGAAGGCGCAGGATACTCTGAAGCTGATGAAATAAATGAAAACACGCTGCAGTACTATCTTGAAATGTTCTATTCGCATCATAGCTTTGCTGAAAATGAAGATATACTGCAAGGAATTGACGATTATATTAAAAAACACCAGGTTGATATGCTTGCTATTATGCCTAAAACCCATTCAAATAACAGTACTCCTTCAAAAGGAAAATTAACAATGGAAGTTACATTGAAGAGTGACATTCCTGTCCTAGTTTTGGATTAATACTATAAAAAATGTATCTACTAATAGTTATTCTTGCAATTACCATAGTTCTTTTTGTTTGGGATAAATACCCACCAGATGTTGTTGCCTTAATGTCTATGCTGGCTCTTTTCCTCTTTGGGATTCTAGATCTTTCTGAGACACTTAGCGGGTTTAGTAATCCTACGGTAATCATGATTGCCGCTTTGTTTATTATTGGCGAAGGACTTTCCAGAACAGGATGGACTGCTCTCGCTGGCAGGAAGTTTGTAAAGCTCGCAAAAAAGAGCAACAATAGGCTACTTATACTTATTACATTGGGCTCTGGATTGCTTTCAGGTGTAGTGAGTAACACCGGAGCCGTAGCGGCACTTATGCCAATGACGGTTTCTGCGGCCTGGACTGCAGGAACCCTGCCTTCTAAATTACTTATCCCAATGGCTTATGGTTCTAATACAGGTGGGCTTCTCACATTAACGGGTACTCCCCCAAATATCATTGTGAGCGATACGCTTATCCAAAATGGTATGGATGGCTTTTCCTTTTTTGAGTTCAGCCTTATAGGTATACCACTACTTATAGTTACGCTATTGTATTTTAGATATTTAGGTCAAAAGCTTCTTCCTTCAAGAGAGAGTAAAGACCGACCTATAAATATTGATTCTGAAATGCATAAGTGGATTGAAGATTATAGTATAGGAGATAATTTATACCGTTTAAGAATAAGGTCTATGTCTCCGCTTCTAAATACCAAAATTTCAGATTGGGATCTTGAAGAAAAATACGGTGTATCTATTGTGAGACTTATACGTAGGCATCCTAAACCTTTTAAAAGGAAATCGAAATTTGTGGAGTTACCGTCGCAGGGTACTAAATTACTTTACCATGATATTATTGTAGTAAAAGGTAGTACAAAAGACGTAGATAAGCTAATTCTTAATTTTCATCTTAATATTATTCCCAATGCTAAAGAGCTCAAGGAAGAATTGATAAATCTGGAAGTTGGTATGGCCCAAATGGTGATTACCCCCAACTCGAGGCTTGTAGGACAAACCGTTGCGCTAGGTTCTTACCTTGAGCAAGCAGGAATCCAATTATTGGGAGTTTCCCGCGCAAATAAGCCTTTTAGGGAAAATAAAATAAAAATACAGGCAGGTGATAGCTTTGTTGTAAGAGGTTCCTGGAAGAATATAGATAATTTGAAAACTATTCACGAAAATCTTGTGGTTGTTGGTAGTCCCGAAGCTATGAGTAAAGACGTGGATACGCTAAATTACAGATCCTTTATTGCAATGGGGGCGCTGTTGATGCTTATACTATTATTGGTCTTTAATGTTATGCCGGGATCTGTAGCAGCTTTAATATGTGCAGGAATAGTGATGCTTACCGGTTGTGTGCCTATAGCAAAGGCCTACAGAGGTATTAGCTGGACCAGTGTAGTGATGATTGCCGCCATGATCCCAATGGGTCTGGCTTTGCAAAAAACCGGCCTGGCACAAATTGCAGCCAATGGCCTGGTGAACTCCCTGGGTGCTATTCATCCTACTGCTCTTCTTGCCGGCATATTTCTGGTGACCTCCCTTTTTAGTCAGGCTATCAGTAATTCGGCAACGGCTATACTTATGGCTCCAATAACTTTATATGCTGCCAATAAACTTGGGTTATCAGTAGAACCTTTTTTGATGGTGGTGGCAGTAAGTGCATCTACCGCCTGTTTAACGCCAGTTGCAACCCCAACCAATGCAATGGTGATGACAGCAGGGAATTACAAATTTGCTGATTATTTTAAAGTTGGAGCTCCTCTACTTTTATTGCTTTTCATTATTACCATTATCCTAGTGCCATTAATATGGCCATATTAACATGATTAAATTTGAAATTATGGAAACACAAGTGAAAAATTTCGATGCCAACCTTTTAAACAAGTACGGATTAAAAGACACTGTAGCCCACCGCAACCTTTCGGGAGAAGAGTTACAGAAGATCACCGTACAAAACAATTGGGGTGAAGAAACAGAGAACGGTACATTAGTAGTTCGAACTGGGAAATTTACAGGACGATCACCACAAGATCGCTTCCTGGTAAAGGATGATTATACAAGAGAAAAAGTTTGGTGGGGTAAAATTAATAAACCCCTTTCTCCAGATAATTTTGATGAGCTTTATAATAGAGTTACGGGCTATCTAGGCGGGAAAGAAGTCTACGTTCACGATGGATACGTTGGAGCATATCCTGAATACCGCTTTAATGTTAGAACAATTGCCGAGTATCCATGGTCTGCTTTCTTTGTAAAAAACATGTTTCTTCGTTTAGATGATAAGGAACTAGAAAATTTCACTGAGGACTGGCTGGTAGTTTGTGCTCCTGGTTATGTAGAGCAAGATCCTGAGAAGTATGGATTAAGACAGGGGAATTTCAGCATACTTAACTTTAGTAGAAAAATTGCTTTAGTGGCAGGTTCGGCTTATACCGGTGAAATGAAAAAAGGTATATTCTCTGCGCTTAACCTTATTTTGCCGATAGAAAAAAATGTGTTGCCTATGCACTGTTCGGCCAACGTTGGAAAAGATGATGATACTGCCATTTTCTTTGGGCTTTCCGGTACGGGTAAAACAACCTTATCTGCAGATCCTGAACGCAAGCTTATTGGCGACGATGAACACGGCTGGACTAATGAGGACATCATTTTTAATTTTGAAGGCGGTTGTTATGCTAAGATTATAGATCTTACCGAAGAAAAGGAACCGGATATTTACAGAGCTATTAAACCTGGTGCTATGTTAGAAAACGTGGTGTTTAAGAAGGATAGCAAAGAGGTAGATTTCGAAGATAGCAGCATTACCCAGAACACTCGGGTAAGTTATCCTATAGATCATATTGAAAATATAAAGGAACCTTCTTTTGCAGAGAATCCTACTAATATTTTCTTCCTAACCTGTGATGCTTTTGGTGTACTCCCTCCGGTTTCTAAACTTACTCCCGGGCAGGCAGCTTATCATTTTATCTCAGGATATACTGCTAAAGTAGCCGGAACAGAAGCAGGAATTCACGAACCTGTTCCTTCTTTCTCTGCTTGTTTTGGAGAACCATTTATGCCATTGCACCCAACGGTGTATGGAGAAATGCTAAGTAAAAAGATGACAGAATCAAATGTGAATGTTTGGCTTATAAATACAGGCTGGAGCGGTGGTTCTTATGGAGTTGGTTCCAGGATTAAGCTAAAATATACACGCACAATGATCTCAGCAATTCTTGAGGGACAATTGGAAAACATGAAATTTAAAGTTCATCCAATTTTTGGTCTTCATACACCTGAGTATTGTCCAGGAGTCCCAACAGAGAAACTGGATCCTATAAACACCTGGGAAAACAAGGGAGCTTATATTCAAAAGGCGATTCAGCTAGCTCACTCATTTCATTTAAATTTTGAAAAATTTTCCAAGGAGGCTTCTAGTCAGATTTTATCAGGGGGGCCACTTATTGATGAACACCATCATTTGGAAGAACATTTTTAAATGAAAAAGAAGGATAATTGAATGGTGATTTTAAAAGCTTTGGATGCCTGTTAGTTGGTATCCGAAGCTTTTTTTATTGAGATGGGATAAGCATGGTTTTAAGCAGCTACACTAATATTATATATGACGGTTTAAAAAAGCTATATTAGCTTTACCGTCATATTCGAATTTAAAAGAAAAGTTCCCAAAAAATCATAAGGCTACCGGATGAAAATATATTCCACCAACTAGAGGAGGATAATTCTTTTAAATCTTAAAGGATTCTAAAAAGTCTGCTTCAATAATTGCGATTAGGAATTCCGAAATTCAAACTCTTTTACTACTTTATAAAAAGTCAAAAAAAAAATCTTCTTAGTAAAAGCCCATTTTATTTAGTAATTTCCGTTTTTCACTAAACTATGCGCTTACTAGCCTTTTTTATCTTTTTTAGTTATAACCTGTTTGCGCAGGAATTACCGCCAATTACCAATTTTGATCCCGGTATCTATAATGCTGGCAATCAAAACTGGATGATCTCTCAGGGATCTAATAATCATATTTTTATTGCAAATAACCTTGGATTACTCAGTTTCAATGGTCAGCAGTGGAACCTTCACAGAGTCCCTAATGCTAGCGCAGTTCGCTCGGTATTAGCTCATGACGATAGGATTTACACAGGTTCTTATATGGATTTTGGCTTTTGGAAGCACAACAAAAAAGGAGAACTAACTTATACCAGTCTTACTAATCTTTCTAAAGAAGCACTGCTAGACGGCGAACAATTTTGGCATATTGCCGCCCTGGAAGAGTATATTGTTTTTCAAAGCTTACGTAGATTGTATAGTTATAATAAAAAAACCGGGCAAATAAGTACTATTGCTGCGAGTGATATTATTTCAAATTTATTTAGCTTAAACAATAAGTTATACTACCAGGTGGCTGATGATGGTCTATATGTTATAGATAACGGCCTAATAGAACGCGTTATTACTAATTCGAAAATTAAGGATAAACCAATTGTTGGCCTTTTCCCATTTGAGGAAAATAAAATATTGGCTGTGACCCGTGACGACGGACTTTTTACGATAGAAGGAAATAATTGGAAACCCTATAAATTTGAGAATTACCCTATAGACGAAAGTATTTTTACCGCACAATTCCTTGAAGATAAAACATTGATTCTGGGAAGTATTGGAAATGGATTACACGTTTATAACCTTGAAACTTCTTTAAATTATCAGCTACTACAACCTGTAATTAATAATAATACGGTTTTATCAATAATGGTAGATAAAGCCGGTAATATTTGGGGTGGCCTGGACAATGGCCTGGTACTTATTAATCGCAAAAGTCCGTTTAGATTGTTTACAGATATTTATGGAAAAGTAGGCACGGTATATTCCAGTTATAAATTTCAGGACTATTTATATTTAGGTACTAATCAGGGTTTGTACGTTAGTAGTGATACCTCCAAAAATTATGAACTTATTTCTGGTACCAGTGGGCAGGTTTGGAGTATTAATGAAATAGGCGGGAAATTATTCGCCGGTCATGATCGGGGGGTTTTCGCTATACAAGGCATTAAAGCGACTCACATTTTTGATGGTCCAGGAGTTTGGGAAATCAAAGAGTTTAAAGATGGATTGCTTCAGGGACATTACGATGGAATTAGTTTTTGGGAAGATGATAAGTTTGATGAGGATCCCGAGTATTTAGCTAATTTCGATCTATCTTCACGTAACCTTGTGGTTGAAAACGATTCGGTAATTTGGGTGGGGCATGATCACAAAGGAATTTTTAGACTGGAGATAGATACTGAGGTAAGGGAAGTACAGGATGAAGAAAATTATATCGTATCCTATCAGGGAGGAATGGGCTTAAAAGTGTTTGAGTTTAATGATTCTATTTATTACTCTACCGAAGATGAGATTTATAAATATAATCCTTCTAAAAATAAATTTATTCAGGAAAATAATTTAAGTACACTCATTAAAGAACCTAGAATCACTGGAATTTCTGAGGTTCTGCCAGATAATACATGGTGGGGTTTTGGAAAGGAAAATCTTATTTATGCCACTAGAGACGCCTTTCAGGATAGGTTAAGTATAAAATCAGTGCGCATTCCTATAGAATATAGAACGATATCAAAAGGTTTTGAAAATATCTCTCTAATTAATGAACGGGAATACTTGGTAGGTTCTAATTTGGGCTACACTATTTTTTCTACGCCTTTAGGTCTTCCTGATATGGAGAAACTTAGCATTAATAAGGTTTCTACGGCTAGTTTAGAAAATAAATTTAATAGTCATGAATTGCAAATTGAGGAATTGGAGTTGCCAAACTCGATAAACAATATCAACTTTGAATTTAGTATGCCTGTTTACTCAAAACTTACAGAACCGGTATACAGCTATAGAATTAAAGGCTATAGCACTGGTTGGAGTGATTGGCAAGCCGAAGGAAATGCTACTTTTGAAAATCTGCCTTCTGGCGATTATGTTTTTGAAGTAAGAGGTAAATACAATAATAAACTTAGCGATATAGCTTCTTATGCTTTTAGTATTGCACTGCCCTGGTATGCCACTACTACGGCGATTATCATTTATGTTTTGTTATTTTTACTCCTCATCTTTATTTTGCATAAAATATATACTGGATATTTCCGAAAGCAACAAAACAGGTTAGTGGAGCGTAACCGAAAGCAACTTGAAATAAAACAGTTGGAATCTCAACAGGAGATAATCACGCTTCAAAATCAAAAATTAGAGTCAGATATGGAATCTAAGAATCGGGAACTCGCCGCTTCTACGATGAACCTAATTAAGAAGAATGAATTTTTAAATGAGCTCAAGAAAAAGTTAAGTTCAGCAAATAGTGATGCCGATATACAAACGGTAATTTCAGTAATTAATAAAAATATTGCCGAAAAAGATAATTGGAAATTGTTCAAAGAGGCATTTGATAATGCTGATAAAGACTTCCTGCAATCGGTAAAAGAAGCACATCCAAATCTTACTTCTAACGATCTTAAACTTTGTGCTTATTTAAGATTAAATTTATCTTCAAAAGAGATCGCTCCATTGCTAAATATTTCTGTACGAAGTGTCGAAATAAAACGATATCGATTGCGTAAAAAGATGGAATTAGACCATGATCAGGGTTTAGTGGAGTACATCCTCAAGTTTTAAGCACTTAACATTTAAGCATTTTACCACAACATCGCCTCAACATTCTTGTTAAAAGCGCTAAAATCAATACTTCAAGGGATTTTTTTTGAAACTGCGTGATCTTCGGTTTCAGAGCTCTATAATACTAAATTCATAATTTTTGCCCTTTAAAATTGTAATGTTGAAGTATTGTAAAGGTGCTTTTTTCCTTGCCTTAACAATTAATTAATACATTGAAATCGAATTAAAATCTCAACAAATGAATAGAATACTTGTACTAATTTTGTTTTGTATTGGAAGCTTTTCCTTACAAGCACAAAACTTCTCGGTTTCGGGAACAGTAGATGAAGCAGACACGGGTCTTCCGCTCCCGGGGGTGAACATTATTGTTAAAAACACCAGTAACGGAGTAGTAACCGATTTTGACGGTAACTATACCATCAATAATATTTCTGCAGGAGATGTTATTGTTTATTCTTATGTAGGTTTTCTACCGCAGGAAATAACTGTAGAGGAAAATCAAACCACAATTAATGTGAGTCTAAAAACAGATTCTGCTGCTTTAGATGAAGTAGTAGTAATTGGATATGGAACGCAACAAAAGAAGGATATTACAGGAGCTGTTTCTGTGGTTTCTAATGAAACCATTGAGCAACTTAATCCTATTAAGGTAGAACAAGCTTTGCAGGGTACTGCAGCTGGGGTTAATGTTACACCATCTTCGGGTGCACCCGGTGCAGGTATTAATGTAAATATTCGAGGTATTGCCTCTAATAGTGAGAATGGTCCACTTATTCTTATAGATGGTTACCAGGGAGATCTAAATACTATAAACCCCAATGATATAGAATCTATTTCTATTCTAAAAGATGCCCAGGCTGCTATATATGGTATTGCGGGTGCTAATGGGGTAGTTTTAGTAACCACTAAATCTGGTAAAAAGAATACCGCACCTACTATTCAATACGATGCCTACGTAGGGATGCAGGAAACTTCAAGAAAGCTTCCCCTGCTTAATGCCAGGGAGTATGGGTTGATTTTAAATGAGAGTTACGCCAACAACGGTCAGGCTTTGCCCTTCCCAAATGTTAGCGAACTAGGCAGAGGAACCAATTTCCAGGATGAAGTTTTTGATACTTCTCCAATTATGAGTCACAACCTTACCTTAAACGGGGGTTCAGAAAAAGTGACTTATTCTTTTGGGGTATCACATCTTGACCAGGAAGGTATTATTGGTGCTGAAAAATCTGATTTTCAGAGAAGCACCGCCAGGTTTAATATTGGAGTAGATATTTCAGATGCATTTAAGTTTACAGCCAATTCTATTTATACCAGTATAGATAGAAGGTCTATTAACGAGAATGGTTTAGGTTCGGTACTTTTTAATGCCTTAAACATTCCACCAACTTTTGGACTGGACCAGGAAGATGTTGATGGTAGCTTGGGGAACGAGATCATTAACCCGCTTTCACAAATTGAAAATACGTTTAATGATTATAACCTGAATAAATTTAATGGGTCATTTAGCTTAGACTATACACCTATAGAAGAATTGACTTTTACCTCAAGAATAGGGTATAGTCTTGCTAACTCTAAAGGGAAAGATTTCTCGCCAATTATAGATTACGGTCCCGGTAAGGTTTTTAATAGTGTGCGTAGTACAGTAAACCAAAATAGAATTAACGATAATTCTTATACGTATGACCTTTTTGGAACTTACGAGAATACTTTTGACGAGACTCATCATTTAACCGGAACTGCCGGGATGACGGTAATTAGAAACTGGGGAGATGGTTTATATGCTACAGGTTATGATGTTCCTAATAATTCCTGGGATTTTGCCGATATAAGCTTAACTACTGGAACAAATGATGGTTTAAACAACAGTGCCTATAAATATGATGTTAGAAAACTATCTTTCTTTGGTAGGGTGCAGTACGACTATAAAGGAAAATACCTTGTTTCAGGTATGCTTCGTAGAGATGCCTCTACGAGGTTTGGACCAGAAAATCGTGTGGGATACTTTCCTTCAGCAACAGCAGGGTGGATTCTTTCTGAAGAAGATTTCTTAAGTAGCTCTAACGTGATTTCATTCTTAAAATTAAGAGGTAGTTTCGGTATACTTGGAAATGACGAGGCAGGAGGCGCCGAGTTCTACCGATCTTTATTAAACGGGGAAGCGACCTATGTTTTAGATGGAAGTTTGGTGAATGGTACCGCTTTGGGTAGAATTGCCAACCCTGCTTCAGGATGGGAGGAAGCCGAGAAAACTAACATTGGTGTAGATCTTAGGCTTTTAAACAATAGAATTGATATTTCTGCCGATGTATTTAGAGAAGATCGTAAAGATCTTTTAGTAGCCGGTATTCCTGTTTCCGGAATCTTTGGCGGTGGCGCACCAGGCTCTGGCGCACCAACCATTAACGCGGGAACTACCCGAAATGAAGGCTTGGAATTTGCTATAAATTATAAAGAGAATTTTGGAGACGATATTCGTGTTGGAATTGGTTATAACGCCACTTTCCTTAGAAACGAAGTAACCGAAGTGAATGGAACAGAGTTTCTTCCAGGCGGGCAGTTTGGAGTGGGTCAACCACAACCTTCACGTTTCCAGGAAGGTTTCCCAATTGGTTATTTCTACGGATATGAAACCGATGGAATCTTTCAAAATCAGGCAGAAGTAGACGCACATCCTTCACAGGCAACTCTAGGCGCACCTGCTTCTCCCGGAGATATTCGATATGTAGACATCAATGGAGACGGGGTTGTAGATGTAGACGACCGTACCAATATTGGAGATCCTATTCCTACCGCTACAATGGGGTTAAATCTTAGTTTTAATTATAAGAATTTCGATTTTACAGCTTATACCTATGCATCTTTAGGAAACGATATGGTAAGAAATTACGAGCGTAACCAGCCAAATGTAAACCGTCACGCATACTATTTAGAAAGATGGACGGGGCCGGGAACCAGTAATGAAGTGCCACGTGTAACTACAGGTGCAACTTCTAACGTAGCTTTTTCAGATTTTTATGTGGAAGATGCTTCTTACGCAAGGATTCAGAATGTTCAAATAGGGTATAATTTACCCGGAGCATTTCTTGAAAAAACAGGAATTCAGCGTTTAAGGATTTACACTTCGGTGCAAAACCTTTACACATTTACCAATTACAAAGGCTTTGATCCTTCGGCTTCAACCGGGGAAGCCATTGGAGGTGGAATTGACTATGGTTTTTATCCGGTACCAAGAATTTTCCTAGCAGGAGTAAACCTTAATTTTTAAAAAATAGCACAATGAAGAGATACAATAACATATTCAATAAAATGCTTTTGTTGCTCCTGCTGGCTTTCAGTTTTGGTTGCACAGAAGATTATCTTGATGATACCGAAGAATACACTATAGATTCAGAAAATTATTTTAATTCTGAAGAAGATTATTATAATGCCATGATTGGTGTTTATGATGTATTACAATCTACATACGTGAACGTATTATTAGGCGAGATCGCCTCAGATAATACCCTAAGTGGAGGTGAAAGCGCTAATGATGTAATAGGCTTTCAACAGGTAGATGAGATGACGCATACTCCTGTAAATGATAACCTGGACGATGTTTGGGATTGGAATTTTGCAGGGGTGCAGCGCGCAAACTATGTTTTAGAATTTCAGGACAAAACAGATTTTGAAGGTCGCGAAATGATTATTGCTGAGGTTCGCTTTTTACGAGCTTATTTTACTTTTGAATTGCTAAAATGGTTTGGACCAATTCCAATTAAAGGAGATGAGCGTTTTGTGTTGGGTGACGAAAAATCTATCCCAAGAGCTTCTACTGAAGAGGTTTACACGCAAATAGAAAACGACTTACAGTTTGCTATAGACAATCTTAATTACACAGCACCTGCAACCGGGCGCGCCACCAAAGGTGCTGCAATGGCTCTACTTGGTAAAGCACATTTATACCAGGAAGAATTTGATGATGCTGCAAATGTATTAACAGAATTAATTGATAATGGTCCTTACGCATTAGCCGATTTTGATATACTTTTCTTAGAGGAAGGTGAGAATAATGAGGAGTCTGTTTTTGAAGTGCAATATACAGGTGAAGAAGGAGCTGGTTTTGACTGTTTGCAATGTAGTGAAGGTAATGTAGCTGTAGGTTTTCAGGGAATAAGAAATTATACTGGTCCTGTTTTTGAATCTGGATTTAGTTTTAATATTCCTACTCAGGAAGCTTACGATATGTTTGCTGAAAATGATATCAGGAAAGACCTTTCTGTTTTAGATATCGAAGCCTGGGCTGAAGAAACTGGCGCAACTTACGGAGAAGGCTATAAGCATACCGGTTATTTTAACCGAAAATACCTTCCGCGTAAAAACGATAACGTAGGTGATGCAAATCTTACCCAGCCTAATAATTACCGATCTATTCGTTATGCCGATGTGTTATTAATGGCTGCTGAAGCCTTGAACCGCGGCGGAATAGACGATAGTGAGGCAAGAATTTATCTAAACGAAGTACGCGAAAGAGCAGGTTTACAGGAAGTAGAAGCTGCAGGAAGTGTTCTTACCGAACTTATCTTCGAAGAAAGAAGAAAAGAATTGGTAGGCGAAGGTCACCGTTTCTTCGATTTAGTTAGAACAGGCAGAGCCGCAGAGAATATTGATGGGTTTACAGCAGGTAAAAACGAATTATTCCCAATTCCGTTAGAAGAAATAGAATTTTCTCAGGGTAACTGGGAGCAAAACCCTGGATACTAAAAAATTAGCATTATGAAAAAACACTATAAAATAATTTTCGTATTCCTACTCACACTGCCTTTTATTGGCTGTGAGAGTGATGACGATTCACTTGTAGATCTTAGTAGCATAGCTACTCCGGCAAATCTTGGAGCTAGTTTTGAGATCACTCAAGATAATTCAGGGTTGGTAACTATTACACCAAAGGGCGAAAGTACCAATTTGTATACCGTAGATTTTGGAGATGGAAGTGAAGTTTCTTCAGAAATAAGACCGGGAGAAACTGTAGATCATATTTATGCTGAAGGCGATTATGAGGTAGAGGTTATAGGAACTAATTTAAATGGTGTTTCTGCAACCGGGACACAACCTCTTACTGTTTCTTTCCGTCAGCCTGAAAACCTTGAAGTAACAATTACCAAGGCAGAAGACGACAATTATGCTATAACTGTATCAGCTACAGCTGATTTTGCTGCGATGTTTGAAGTTTATTTCGGGGACGTGGCAGAAGAAGAGGCTACACCGTTTATGATCGGGGAGTCTGTTACGCATACCTACGATGCTATTGGCGATTATGATGTTAGGGTTGTGGCTTTAAGTGGTGGCGCTGCTACTACCGAAGCTACACAAACGGTAAGTATTACAGATCCATTGTTCTTACCTATAGGTTTTGAATCACCAACAAAGAATTATACGTTCTTTAATTTTGGTGGAGGTGAAGGTGCAGGAGCGCCTGTAATTGATAATCCAGATGCAAGCGGAATTAATACTAGCAATAGAGTGGCTTCTTATACTAAGCCAGCAGGCTCTGAAGTATGGGCAGGAACAAATATAGCGCTTGATGAGACTATAGATTTCTCTTCAGAAAAGTATATTAGTGTAGATGTATGGTCTCCAGCTGCCGGAACCCCGGTTATCTTGAAGATAGAAAATCTTGATGATGCTGATATTTTTGTTGAAAGTACAGTAGAAACTACTGTTGCCAATGAATGGGAAACATTGATCTTTGATATGACAACAATAGACCCGGCCATTGATTATGGAAGACTTGTTTTATTCTTCAACTATGGAACTCCTGGAAATGATGAAACTTATTATTTCGATAATATTCAAACCACCAATTTAGAGCCGTTAAAATTTCCTGTAACATTTGATAATGATGCTGTAGACTATACACCTGCTCTTTTTAGTGGAGCTTCATTTGAGGTGGTTACAAATCCAGATCAATCGGGAGCGAATAACTCAGATTCAATGGTTGGTGCAATTACCAATATTGGAAATGCTTATGAAGGTGCTTCCTTTAATCTTGAAGAGCCTGTAGACTTCAGTGGTGATAATAAAACAATCACTATGAAATTCTGGTCAGATGTTGCGCTACCTATATTACTGAAATTTGAAGGTGGTGTTACTGGCGAACGTCAAACTGAAGTATCAGCTAACCATACCGGATCCGGTTGGGAAGAAGTGACTTTTAACTTTAGTACAGATGCGATTAAAAGTTATATTGATGGATCACAGGGAGTTGGTGAGGCATTTGTTCCAACTGGGCAATACGCGACAATGACCATTTTTGTAGATGGTCCTGGAAATACAGCCGGAACATTCTACCTGGATGATATTGGTTTCCAAATGGGAGAAACCACTTTTATCTCTCTTTTTAGTGAATTCGGTGATGATGTTAATGTAGATACCTGGTTAACAGAATGGTCTAATTCAGATTATGAAGAAGTAGAGTTTGACGGTAGGCTTACCAAGCATTATTTTAATCTTGGTTTTGCAGGAATTGAGACTTTAGCTGAACCGATTGATGCTAGCGAAATGACACATTTCCATACTGAAATCTATACCGGTAACGCCACAGAATTCAAAATCAAATTAGTTGATTTAGGCCCTGACGGTGTTTATGCGGGGGATGATCTTTCTGAACACGAGATTGTAATAGACAATCTGGCACAAAATGAATGGGTTAGTTTAGATATTCCATTATCAGATTTCACCGGCCTTCAGGATACGTCAAATATTGGTCAACTTATTTATTCTGGTGTGCCTACTGCTGAAGCAGATGTATATCTGAACAATATCTATTTCCATAACTAGAATTAAAATAAATTAAAATGAAAAATATACTAAAAACAGGTCTTGTAGCACTTTCGCTGGTATTTGCCAGCGCATGCTCCAATGATGATTACGATATTGGCGAAATAGCCGCTCCTACCAATCTACAGGTAGAAACTAATGTCGTTGGGCAATCAGAAGACATGCCCGATGGAGATGGTAGTGGTGAGGTAACATTTAACGCCACTGCAGATGGCGCCATGACCTATAAATACGTTTTTGGAAATGGAAGTTCGGTAACTACTTCTAATGGTGTATATACGCATCAATTTTCTGAAACCGGTACTAAAGTTTATACGGTTAACATTATAGCTTATGGGCCGGGAGGTACTGCCAGCTCAATGTTAGTAGATGTAGAAGTGCTTGTAACTTATGCGCCACCAGCCGATCTATTAGAGAAATTAGTAGGAAAAGAATGGCGAATTAAAGCTGAAGTTCCTGGTCACTTTGGCCTTGGACCCGTAGGTGGTTTAGGGGGACCTGAATTTTTTGCGGTGAGTGCAAATGAGAAAGCGGAGGTTGGAATGTATGATGATAGATATATCTTCAATGAAGATGGCACTTTTACTCATATTACAAATGCTAATAATGATGAATCAGGGATGGATCCATCGGGAACCGTTTTCGGAAGAATAAACCTGGTAGATCAACTAGGAGTGTCTTGTGCTTGCGAAGTTCAGGGAGCAGATGTTCTTAACATACCTTATAATGATTACACAGAGAATTGGTCTATATCAGCCCCGGGAGGTAATGAAACCATTAACCTTACTGGATTAGGCTTTATTGGCTATTATATTGGCGGTAATCATAGATATGAGATTTTTGACCGCTCAGGAACTAATGAGCTTACTCTTAGATCTACAGATGGTAATGGCGAATTTGACTGGTGGTTTATTCTTACCTCAGATTCCGTAGAAGAAGAGGAAGAGTTTGAGAGCCAGTTTAATACCGAGATCTGGTCAGATGATTTTGATGGTGATGCGCTTAATACCGATAACTGGAATTATGAAATTGGTAACGGAGACAATGGCTGGGGTAATGGAGAAGCTCAATATTATACAGATGCTGAAGACAACGTAAAAGTTGAAAATGGAAACCTGGTAATTACAGCAAAAAGAGAAGCTGAGAGTGGTTTCGATTTTACTTCTGCGAGAATAACCACTAAAGATAAATTTGAATTCACCTTTGGTCGTGTAGAAGTTCGTGCAAAATTACCTGCAGGAGGAGGAACCTGGCCTGCAATATGGATGCTTGGTGCTGGATTCCCTGAAGAGTCCTGGCCTGGAGTCGGTGAAATAGATATTATGGAGTTTGTAGGAAACAATCCTGATAGAATTTCATCTGCCTTGCATCTTCCGGGTAATTCAGGCGGAAATGCTGTAGTAGGTGACACAGAAATATCTGAGGCAACAACAGAATTTCATATCTACGAAGTTGAATGGACTGCAGAAAAAATCACTTTCCTAATGGATGGTGAGCCGCATCTTGAGTTTGATAACGATGATTCAACTCCTTTCCAGGACGACTTTTATTTACTGCTAAATATTGCCATGGGAGGAACCCTTGGAGGAGATATTGCTGATGATTTTCAAGAGTCTACTATGGAAGTAGATTACGTGAAAGTTTACCAGGAATAATATTATTTTAAAAAACAGACTGCCTGATTACTATGTAATTTTACGGTTGAAAATAATTTGTTTGTAGGCCGCAAACTGAATTACCACACATAGTCCAGGCAGTTTTTTTATACCCAAAAACAATGAAAGAACTATATCTGTTAGGTTTTTTCCTGTTCAGCTTTTTTATAGCAAAAGGCCAGGAATCAACCATAAAAAGTTCAGTTAAAAATGTAGAAACCAAAGTAGATTCGGTTTTAGCATTAATGACCCTTGAAGAAAAAGTTGGACAACTTGTTCAATACAATGGCAGCTGGGACCTTACCGGTCCTGCTTCCGCAATGAATAACAAACAAAAGGAAGAAAATCTTAAAGCGGGAAAAGTAGGCGCTATGCTAAATGTTCTTTCGGTAGAAGCTACCAGGGAGGCACAAAAGCTGGTTATGGAAAATTCTCGTCTGAAGATTCCTTTAATGTTTGGTTATGATGTAATACACGGGTATACTACTATTTTTCCAGTACCTCTGGCAGAAACAGCTAGTTGGGACCTGGAAGCTATGGAGAGAACAGCAGAAATTGCTGCTGTAGAATCTGTGGCTAACGGGGTTAACTGGACCTTCTCGCCTATGATAGATGTTTCACGCGATGCACGTTGGGGAAGAATTATGGAGGGATCTGGTGAAGATCCTTACCTAACCTCTAAAGTAGCTGTTGCCAAAATAAAAGGCTATCAAAGTAACGATCTTGCAAATCCGCGTAGTATAGCTGCAACCGCCAAGCATTTTGCTGGTTATGGTTTTGGGGAAGCCGGTAGGGATTATAATACTGTGCATATTGGTGAGAACGAACTTCATAATACCATTCTTCCGCCTTTTAAAGAAGCTGCCAAAGCAGGTGTTGCTACTTTTATGAATTCCTTTAATGATATTGATGGTACACCGGCAACGGGGCATAAAATCCTGCAACGAGATATCCTAAAAAAGGATTGGGATTGGAACGGATTTGTAGTTTCAGACTGGGGTTCTATACCGGAAATGATCGCACATGGTTTAGCCAGAGATAAAAAACATGCAGCTCAAATTGCTTTAAACGCAGGTAGCGACATGGATATGGAAGGCGGTGCTTACGAGTCTAGCCTGGTAAGCCTTGTGGAAGAGGCTAAGGTAAGTCAGGAGTATATAGATGATGCGGTAAAACGTGTTCTTCGTGTAAAATTTAAACTAGGCCTTTTTGAGGATCCTTATTTATATGCTAATCCAGAGCTTTTAAATGAAATATCTTTTGAAGAGCATAAGAATGTAGCTCGGGATGTAGCTAAAAAATCTATTGTGCTGCTAAAGAATGAAAATGATCTACTTCCTATTCAGGATTCTATTAAAAAGATTGCTGTTATTGGGCCGTTGGCCGATGATAAAGATACGCCTATAGGAAATTGGAGAGCACAGGGAGAGGCTAATTCGGCTGTTTCTTTACTGGAAGGTTTAAAAAACAATGTGAGTGAAGATGTGGCGATTAGTTATGCTAAAGGTGCAGATCTTGGCATGGGTGAAAGAAGTTTTTTAATGCCCTTAAAAATTAATGAAACCGATACATCCGGATTTCAGGAAGCCATTAATAAAGCTTCAGAAGCCGATATGGTAATTATGGCACTTGGTGAAGATGCATTTCAAACCGGAGAAGGAAGAAGTCAGGTGAATATTGGTTTGGCCGGTGTTCAAAAGGATTTACTTAAAGAAATTCACAAAGTGAACAAGAACATTGTTTTGGTGCTTATTAACGGGAGACCAATGGAGATCACGTATGCTTCAGAAAATATTCCGGCTATAGTTGAGGCCTGGCAATTAGGTTCAGAAAGTGGAAATGCGATTGCCGATGTTTTACTGGGAGATTATAATCCTTCAGGAAAACTTCCGGTTTCATTTCCACGTGCTGTAGGTCAGGAACCTCTTTATTATAATCAAAAAAGTACAGGACGTCCTTCTAACCCTACGCATGTGACTTATTCTGGTTATACCGATGAGAAGAAAGATGCACTTTACCCTTTTGGCTTCGGACTTAGTTACACCTCTTTTCAATACGGAGATTTATCAATTTCTGAAGAAGAATTAACTCCTGGCAGCCCTATTGAAGTTAGCTTTAGTCTAACTAACACCGGTGAGAATGCAGGTAAAGAGATCGTTCAGTTATATATAAGAGATCTTGTAGCAAGTACTACGCGCCCGGTTAAGGAACTTAAAGGTTTTGAAGCGGTACAATTAGCTGCGGGAGAAACAAAGACGGTTACTTTTGAAATTAACGAAGAGATGCTTCAGTTTTATACTGCCAATGAAAAATGGGAGTCTGAGGCCGGTGAATTTGAAGTTATGATTGGCGGAAACTCCCGTGATCTGCAAAAACTTAAATTCAGTTTAAAGAAATAAATATGAAGAAGAGAAGTATAATTTTAGGACTTTTTCTATTTGTAGGTCTACAGCTTACCGCCCAGGAATTGATTTGGGAAGAAAATTTTGAAGGTGACTCCCTTAATATGGAGAACTGGAGCTACGAAACCGGTGATGGCTGCCCCGATCTTTGCGGCTGGGGAAATAATGAGCGCCAAATTTACAGCAAAGATTATGTTGCTGTAAAAGATGGGAATTTAGTAATTACCGCAGATAAGGTTGAAGATGCTTATTATAGCGGAAAAGTTAATACCAAAGATAAGTTCGAGTTTCAATATGGAACTGTGGAGGTTAGAGCTAAGTTGCCCGATGGGCACGGACTTTGGCCTGCAATCTGGATGTTAGGTGCTAACATAAATGAAGTGGGTTGGCCGGCTTCAGGCGAAATTGATATTATGGAATTTGTAGGCAGACAGCCAGATACTATTCATAATGCATTACATACACCTGCTAGTCATGGAGATACCGAAAATATTAAAACAACGCCAATTGATGATGTGACTTCAGATTTTCACGTTTTTAAAATGAACTGGACTAAAGATGCTATAACTTTTTATATAGATGATGAGAAAACCTATACGTTCTCGCCATCAGAGAAAAATGAAGAAACTTATCCCTACAGGCATCCGTTCTATTTTTTACTGAATCTTGCTGTAGGTGGTAATTTTGGTGGGCCTGAAGTTGATGATTCCATTTTTCCGAAGCAATTCTTAATAGATTATGTGAAGGTTTATAAATAATAGAATAAGCATTTTCTAAAGTTTTTGATACCCTGTAGACTTAGGTTTACGGGGTTTTTTAATCTATAATCTTTAGCACAATCCTAGCCTTATACCTTTGCTTTTTTAATATATTTGTCCCTTCATAAATGCCCCTTATGAACAACACCAACAATAAAGATATTGAAGAGATAAAAAGGCTTCAAACCTTACTCTCTTACAATATTTTAGACACTCCCTACGAAGAAGATTTTGACGAACTGGCGCAGCTTATTGCGCTTATTTGCGAGGTGCCAATTGCCGTTATTTCTATGATAGACGATAAGAGGCAATGGTATAAAGCCAAAGTGGGTGTCGATGGAAGCGAGACACCAATAGAAGAAACTTTTTGCCAATACACCATTGTTCAGGATGAGCTTCTTGAAATATCTGATGCTTTGTTAGACGAACGTGTTAAGGATAATCCACATGTAACTTCAGAAAATGGTATTCGTTTCTATGCGGGAATGTCGTTAAAAGCCGAAAACGGTCGTAATATTGGAACCGTATGTGTAGTTGATGGTGAGCCAAAAGAACTCAGCGAAAAACAAAGAAAAGCATTAAGATTGCTCACAAAGCAAGCTATGCACCTTATTGAGGCCAGGCAGAAGAATAAAAACCTTACAACTGAGCTGAATAGTATTCTTGAAAAAAGAATTGAGCAGACCCAAAGAAAACTTGAAATTAAGGAGATTGAGAATAAGGACCTTATGAACGCGGTCAAGAATTCTAGTGGAGTGGTAGAATTTAAACCTGATGGTATTATAATTTCAGTCAATCAAAATTTTGAAGAGATTTCTGGTTATACTGAAAGTGAACTTCTGGGCAGTCATCATAAAATGCTAGTAGAGCCAGAGGATTATACTGAAAGTGATGAACTTTGGAAGTCTTTAGGGCGGTGTAAATCTAAAACCGGCCGGGTACGTAGAATTGCAAAAGATGGTTCTGAGATATATTTGCAGGCTTCCTACAACCCGATTCAGAATATTGAGGGAGAAGTGATAAAAGTTGTAAAAATCTCTCAAGACATTACCAAAGAAATTGAAGCCAGATTATCATTGCAGAAAGCTAAAGAAATGGCTGAAAATCTTAATGAGCAAAAAGACAATTTTATTACCAATGTAAGTCATGAGATTAGAACGCCAATTCATGCAGTACTTGGATTTACAGATCTTTTACTGGAGAATGAAGGCGATGCGCACAAGGTTAATTACTTAAATGCGGTGAAAATTGCCGGGGATTCTCTATTGTTTATCGTAAATGATATTTTAGATCTATCAAAGATGGAAGCCGGCTTACTGCAAATAGATAAAGATGTTTTTGATATTAGAGATGCAGTGACCAGGGTTTTTTCAATTTTGCATCTTAAAGCGCACCAAAAGAAAATTGAGTTTGAACCGCTTGTTAGCCCAGAGGTTCCAACATTATTGATAGGTGACAAAAACAGGCTTTCTCAAATACTTATTAATCTTTTAAGCAATGCTATAAAATTCACCTCCCAGGGTAGCGTAAGCCTGGAAATTACTGTTAGACAGAATACGCCAGAAAAAACGATTTTAGAGTTTAAGGTTTCAGATACGGGAATTGGAATTCCGAAGGATAAATTAGAAACTGTTTTCCAGCGATTTTTGCAGGCAGATGAAGATACCTCACAGAAGTACGGAGGAACCGGCCTTGGACTTAATATTTCCAGGCAGCTTATAGAAAAGCAGGAAGGTAGTATTGAGGTGAAAAGTGAACATGGTAAAGGAACCGATTTTATTTTTGATATATCTTTTGAAAAACCGGTAGAAGATATTGAACTCTTGAAAGTTGAGGAGAAAGAGGCTCAAAGAGAGTATAAAGGTAAAATATTAGTTTGTGAGGATAGTGAATTAAACCAACGTTTAGTAAAAGCTATTTTAAAAAGAAAGGGTCTACTGGTAGATATTGCATCAAACGGTGAAGAGGCACTCTCATTTTTAAAAGAAAATAGTTACGATCTAATTTTTATGGATGTGCAAATGCCTGTTAAAAATGGCTATGAAACTACCAAAGTTATTAGAAATCGTTTGGGACTTACTACTCCAATTGTTGCTTTAACGGCAAATTTTATGGCTACAGAAAGACAAAAATGTAAAGAGGTTGGAATGGATGATTATTTAGCAAAGCCTTTTCAAAAAAAGCAATTGTTCGAAAAAGTTGAAAAATGGGTTAGTGCCCAAGAATAATTGACATACGGATTAAAGAGAAAATAGGTGCACTAGATTGATAATAAAATAGTTCGATTACAGGGAAGCACATAATAATTAGCAGGAATTGTTAAAGTTAAGCGAATTTTCATTATTTTTATATGGTGTTGCCCCCCGCACAAAACTAACGTACCTACTTTCACGTTAATATACAATACAAAGTTTTTTAGTGATCAATATTATTACAGTACTTTACGTGCAAATTATGAGGAGCAAGATAAAAATCTTAGTTGCAATAATGGCCCTGCTTTTATCTGTTGACATAGCAGCCCAGGCGCAAAGCCATAAATTGCCGCAACCTCAAATGAATGAGGTGTCCAGTACAGATCTTCCTCCTCCTCCGGGCCTCCCCATAGACTTTGGTATTTCAGCTTTAATTGCTGCTGGGCTAGGTTTGGGAATTAGACATATTAGCAAGAGGAAATAACTATTTTAATTCCTGGATGCGCTTCACATATTTTCCTATTACATCAAATTCCAGATTTACGTTGTCTCCTGCCTTTAGAGATTTAAAGGTGGTGTGTTTATAAGTATAAGGAATTATGGCTACGCTAAATTCGTTCTTTTTTGAATTTACCACGGTAAGACTCACGCCATTTACAGTAATAGATCCTTTTTCTATGGTAATATTCTGTAAAGCGGGATCATATTCAAAAGTAAATTCCCAGCTACCGTCTTTTTCCGTTACTTTTTTGCAAACAGCGGTTTGATCTACGTGCCCCTGTACAATATGCCCATCGAGTCTGGCGCCCAGTTTCATACCGCGTTCCAGGTTTACCGGTGCATTTTCCTGTAGCTGCTTTAAATTGGTCTTCTCTAAAGTTTCAGCGACTGCGGTCACGGTATATTCATTTTCGGCAATAGAGACCACCGTGAGGCAAACACCGTTATGCGCTACGCTTTGGTCTATTTTTAATTCTGGCGTTATTGCTGCTTTTATGCTGAAATGCATATTTCCACCTTCAGGCTGGATACGGCTAACTTCTCCTACTTCTTCAATAATTCCGGTAAACATATCTTTGGATTATTCTTACATTTGTGATGTAAAAATAGAAATAAACAAGAGAAGTTTAATGAAATATCCAGGAACAAATTCAGATTTATACCTGGATTGAGATTGGTGAAATTCATAGAATTGTAACCCAGATAATTTTAAGCAGATGAAGCACGCAGAAAAGGTGAAATTAGGAATTAGTATTGGAGATTTAAATGGAATAGGCAGTGAAATAGTGCTCAAAACCTTTGATGATTCCCGAATGCTGGATTTTTGTACACCGGTTATTTTTGCTTCTACCAAAGTGCTTACTTTTTTAAAGAAACAATTTAATCTTTCTTTAAATTACCAGGGAATAGACGATGCCTCTAAAGCGATAGACGGGAAAATAAATGTGGTGAATGTCTGGAAAGAAGGTGTAAATATAAATTTTGGTGAGGAAGATCCTAAAATCGGTGAATATGCATTTAAATCTTTACAAGCAGCTACAACTGCGCTAAAGGAAGACCAAATTGATGTTTTGGTGACCGCCCCGATAAATAAACACAGCATCCAGTCGGCAGAATTTAATTTTCCAGGCCATACAGATTATTTGGCAAAAGAACTTGAGGGCGAAAGTTTAATGTTTATGATTACCGACACCTTAAAAATAGGCTTACTTACAGATCATGTAGCCTTAAAGGATATAGCAAACACAATTACTCCTGAATTAATTGAAAAAAAATTAAAGATTATCCAGGATACTTTAAAACAGGATTTTAGAGTTCAAAAACCTAAAATTGCTGTTTTAGGCATAAATCCGCATAGCGGAGATAATGGAGTGATAGGTAAAGAAGATGAAGAAATTTTAAAACCAACGCTTCAGAAGTTACGTGATAAAGGCGATTTGGTTTTTGGTCCATTTTCAGCAGATAGTTTTTTTGGTTCAAAAAATTACGTGAATTTTGACGCAGTTGTGGCTTCTTATCACGATCAGGGCTTAATTCCTTTTAAAACTTTATCTTTTGGAAACGGAGTTAACTTTACCGCAGGGCTTAGTAAAGTGAGAACTTCGCCAGATCATGGTACCGCTTTTGAGATAGCTGGCACTAATTCGGCAAATATTAACTCATTCAAAGAAGCCGTTTTTCGTGCTATAGAGATTTATAAGTGCCGCGAAGAATATAAGGAGCTCACTAAAAATCCTTTAAAGAAACAGAGTAAAAAGTTATAAACAAAAATTTGTTTATAACAGCGCTCTAATTTATTAATTTTTATATATTTGCACCCGCCTAAGCAGAAGCTGCTCGGGCAAGAAACTGATGATGAGATGAGGAATTTAGCAGCGTATACAATCCCGTTTGTAGGGTTAAAGCTGGGAAAACACCAGTTTGAATACGATATTGAAAATGAGTTCTTTGAGCATTTTGAGTACGACGATCTAAACAGTGCCAATTTAAAGATTGATTTGTTGTTGGAGAAAAAAACAACAATGATGGAGCTTACTTTTAAAGCTTCTGGTTCTGTAAACGTGAATTGTGACATTACCAATGAGCCATATGACCAACCTATTGAGGGAAGTTTGTTTTTGGTGATAAAATTTGGTGATGAGTTTAATGATGAAAATGAAGATTTGCTAATTTTGCCGCATGGGGAATTTGAAGTAAATGTTCAGCAATATATTTACGAACTTATTGTGCTTTCTATACCATTAAAGAGAATTCACCCCGGAGTAGAAGACGGAACTTTAGATTCAGACATACTTGATAAACTTGAAGAATTAAGCATTAGTAATAACGAGAATAAAAATGATGAGGATGATATAGATCCTCGCTGGGATAAATTAAAAAACTTATTAAACGATAAATAATAGCAAGCCATGGCACATCCAAAGAGAAAAATCTCTAAAACAAGAAGAGATAAAAGAAGGACACATTATAAAGCTTCGGTACCTAAAATAGCTACAGATCCTACAACAGGAGAGGCTCATTTATACCACAGAGCACACTGGCATGAAGGTAAATTATATTACCGCGGCCAGATCTTAATTGATAATACTGAAGAAATAGAAGCTTAATTTAACATAGAGCTTTAACTTTTATAAAAACTCTCACCCACGTGAGAGTTTTTTGTTTCAAGTTGAATAAGTGCTAAAAAGACCTTAATTTGCACGCCCAGTCAAAGAAAAATTAGTACTTTTCTTTAGACAATTTTACGTTTTATAAGCGTAAAATGGGTTTAAAAGTCAAATCTATGAATAAAATCACAGCAGCCATTACCGCTGTGGGCACCTACGTGCCCGAGGATGTGTTGACCAACAAAATGTTGGAAGAGATGGTGGAGACCAACGATGAATGGATCTTCAGCAGAACCGGAATTAAAGAACGCCGAATACTTAAAGACCCTAGTAAAGGGACTTCATATTTAGGAATAGAAGCAGCCAAAAATTTAATAGAGAAATCCAACCTGGATCCAAAGGAGATAGATTTGGTGATTCTCGCATCTGTAACTCCAGATTTACCTGTAGCTGCTACAGGTGTCCATATAGCTACTCAAATTGGCGCCACAAATGCCTTTGCATACGATCTTCAAGCTGCTTGTTCAGGTTTTTTATATGCGATGTCTACCGCATCAGCTTACATAGAATCTGGACGTTATAAAAAAGTATTGGTGATTGGAGCTGATAAAATGTCTTCCATAATTGATTATACCGATAGGACTACTTGTATTATCTTTGGTGATGGTGCAGGCGCAGTACTTATGGAACCCAATGAAGAAGGTCTTGGTTTACAGGATGAAATTCTTAGGAGCGATTCTATAGGAAGGGAATCCTTAAAAATAGAAGCTGGTGGTTCTTTAATGCCCCCAACCGAAGAAACTGTAGCCAGAAAATTACATTATGTAAGACAGGATGGTAAAACCGTATTTAAATTTGCGGTGTCTAATATGGCTGGAGTAAGTGAACAAATTATGGAACGCAATAAATTAACAAATGATGATGTAGACTGGCTTATTGCGCACCAGGCGAATAAAAGAATTGTAGGAGCAACGGCTCAGCGTATGGGTCTTGAAGATAAAAAAGTGCTTATGAATATTGAGCGCTATGGAAATACTACATCGGCTACTTTGCCTTTATTGCTTGGCGATTTTGAAAAGCAATTCAAAAAAGGAGATAATTTAGTTTTTGCTTCATTTGGAGGCGGCTTCACCTGGGGAGCTACCTACTTAAAATGGGCATATAATTCTTAAAAAACCAACACCCTAATATTATGGATTTAAAAGAAATTCAGAATTTAATAAAGTTTGTTGCCAAGTCTGGTGCCAGCGAAGTAAAACTGGAGACGGGCGATGTGAAAATCACTATTAGAACAGGCTCAGACGAGAAAGAAACTATTGTTCAACAAGTGCCTATGGGTGGCCAAATGCCACAAATGCCTGCACAACAACAACCACAGCAACAACAAGCCCCGGCACCTGCACAGGAGAATACAGCTGAGAACACTAATGAGCAAAAATCGGCTGGAGAAGACGATTCAAAATATATCACGGTAAAATCTCCAATCATTGGAACTTTTTATCGAAAACCATCTCCAGATAAACCAACATTTGTAGAAGTTGGTGACTCAATTAAAGAAGGCGATGTACTTTGTGTTATTGAAGCTATGAAACTCTTTAATGAAATAGAGAGCGAAGTTTCAGGAAAAATAGTAAAAGTACTGGTAGACGATGCTTCTCCGGTAGAGTTCGATCAGCCTTTATTTTTAGTAGATCCATCATAAATTACCGCCCATTTTGCTTAAGGAACTTTGTCCTGGGCCAAAAAAACAATAGGTATGTTTAAAAAAATATTGATTGCAAACAGGGGCGAGATAGCCTTGCGCGTAATTCGCACCTGTAAAGAAATGGGAATTAGCACAGTTGCGGTTTATTCTACCGCAGATGCTGAAAGCCTTCACGTAAGGTTTGCTGATGAGGCCGTTTGTATAGGCCCTCCACCAAGTAATTTATCTTATCTTAAAATATCCAATATTATCGCTGCCGCGGAAATCACCAACGCCGATGCTATTCATCCCGGTTATGGTTTTCTTTCTGAAAATGCTAAATTTTCAAAGATTTGCGAAGAGCACGATATTAAATTTATTGGTGCTTCTTCTGAAATGATTGGTAAAATGGGAGATAAAGCAACGGCTAAAGCTACAATGAAAGCTGCCGGAGTTCCCTGTGTGCCAGGATCGGAAGGAATCATAAAAGATTTTACCGAATGTAAAAAATTAGCTTTAGAAGTTGGCTACCCGGTAATGCTAAAAGCTACTGCCGGTGGTGGTGGTAAAGGAATGCGTGCCGTGTGGAAGGAAGAAGATCTTCAAGATGCCTGGGATTCTGCAAGACAGGAATCTGCTGCCGCATTTGATAATAACGATATGTATATGGAGAAGCTTATTGAAGAGCCTCGCCATATAGAAATACAGGTTGTTGGAGATAGTAGAGGTAAGGCTTGTCATCTTTCAGAAAGAGATTGCTCGGTACAACGTCGTCACCAGAAATTAACCGAAGAAACTCCATCTCCTTTTATGACCGATAGTCTTCGGAAGAAAATGGGAGAGGCCGCAGTAAAAGCTGCAGAATATATTAAATATGAAGGTGCCGGTACCGTAGAGTTTTTGGTAGATAAACACCGAAATTTCTACTTTATGGAAATGAACACCCGTATCCAGGTAGAGCATCCTATTACCGAGCAGGTGATAGATTACGATCTTATTAGAGAGCAAATTATGGTAGCAGCAGGAGTGCCAATTTCAGGAAAAAATTATTTCCCAAAATTACATTCTATAGAATGCCGAATTAACGCCGAAGATCCCTATAATAATTTTAGGCCTTCTCCCGGTAAGATCACTAATTTACACGCGCCAGGTGGTCACGGAGTAAGAATAGATACACACGTTTACAGCGGGTATATTATTCCGCCAAACTACGATTCTATGATCGCAAAATTGATCACTACCGCCCAAACCAGGGAAGAGGCGATCAATAAAATGAAACGTGCTTTAGATGAGTTTGTGATAGAAGGAATTAAAACTACAATTCCATTCCATAGACAACTTATGGATCACCCTGATTATATTGAAGGGAATTATACCACTAAGTTTATGGAAGATTTTAAAATGAAACCACTCGAAGAAGATTAAGTTTCACCGTCATTCTGAACTTGTTTCAGAATCTAACATCTAGAATACCTAAATATTAGACCTCACAGGTTTCAAAAACCTGTGAGGTCTTTTTATTGTAGGACTTATGACGTCATTCTGAATTTATTTCAGAATCTAACATGTTGAAAAATCCAGAATTTCCCTTCGTTACCCTGTCCCGAAAGCTTTCGGAATTATTTCAGGGTCTAAGATCTTGGAAACCTAAATGCGTTAAAAACTCAGAAAAACATCAAATTATAGCGCTTAGAGTTTTACGTTGTCTCATTATTTATTTCGTATTTTCATTGAAAATTAACCAATTCCATGAACCTATCTTACTGGGAAACCAAAACCTGGTTTTCAAATATTGATTTCTGTATTATCGGAAGCGGGATCACTGGTTTAAACTGTGCGCTAGACTTAAAACAACGTTTCCCCAAGTCTAAAGTCCTGATTTTAGAACGTAGTATTTTACCTAACGGTGCAAGTACTAAAAATGCAGGTTTTGCCTGTTTTGGAAGTGTTTCTGAGATCCTGGATGATCTAAACTCTCATTCCGAAGAAGAAGTGCTTAAACTTGTTCAAAAGCGTTTAAAGGGTTTAAAGTTGATTCGAAATCAGCTGGGAGATCAAAATATTGGTTATAAAGAATATGGCGGCTACGAACTTTTTACAAAAGAAGATGAGGCACTATTGGAGGAGTGTAAAGAGAAATTATTTCAACTCAATAAAATGCTAAAACCGGTGTTTGGTGCCGCGGTATTTAGTGTTCAAAACGATAGTTTCGGATTCCAAAATATCCGGCAAAAAATCATTTTTAATCAATTTGAAGGACAATTAAATACCGGGAAAATGATGGAAGCTCTGCTACATAAAGTGCAGAAGGCCGGCATTAAAATCCTTAATAATATTACCGTAGAAGAATTCACCGAGACCAAAAATTCTGTAAAAATAAAAACCGATAAATTAGAATTTTCAGCAAAGAAATTATTGATCGCTACTAATGGATTTTCAGAAAAATTAGGGATTGCCCAGGTGAAACCGGCACGCGCCCAGGTTTTGATCACCAAACCGATTAAAAATCTAAAGATCAAAGGCACGTTTCATTTAGATAAGGGCTATTATTATTTCAGGAATATTGACAATCGTATTCTTTTTGGAGGCGGAAGAAACCTGGATTTTAAAACCGAAGAAACTACCGAAATCGCTCAAACCGAACTTATTCAACAGAAGCTGGAAGAATTGCTTAATACCACCGTTTTGCCCAAAACGGCCTTTGAAATTGATCATCGCTGGAGCGGAATTATGGGCGTTGGGACACAAAAAAGTCCGATAGTAAAGCAAATTTCAGAAAACGTAGTCTGCGGAGTGCGGTTAGGCGGAATGGGCGTTGCCATTAGTAGTTTAGTAGGAAAAGAACTTTCAGAATTGATAAAATGATAAAAAAGCTATTCAAATTTATCCTGAAACTGATTAGTGTTTTAGTCCTATTTTCCATTTTTATGGTCTTACTATATAAATGGCTTCCGGTGCCGTTCACCCCTTTAATGGCCATTCGCTATTTTGAGAATCCCGAAGAGGAAATTCAACACACCTGGGTGCCGCGGCAAGATATTTCCCGGCATTTGCAATTGGGCGTAATTGCCAGCGAAGATCAAAACTTTGTAAAACATAGTGGTTTTGATATTGAGGCTATAGAAAAGGCTATTGAGGATAATCAGAAAGGAAAGCGAGTTCGGGGTGCCAGTACAATTTCCCAGCAAACCGCAAAAAATGTGTTTTTATGGCCGGGGAGAAATTGGTTGAGAAAAGGCCTGGAGGTTTATTTTACTTTTTTGATTGAAACTTTTTGGAGTAAAGAACGAATTTTAGAGGTTTACCTGAATAGTATAGAAATGGGAAGCGGAGTTTATGGTGCTGAGGCCGCAGCGCAACATTGGTTTAATAAGTCGGCTGCAAATCTTTCGGTTTATGAAGCCGCAGCGATTGCGGCTATTTTACCAAATCCCGGGGAATACAGGGCAAATCCGGCTAGTAATTATATAAATCAAAGAATAAACTGGATTGTAAGGCAAATGCAGAATTATGGAAGATTTACTTTGGAATAAATTTTCAATAATCTCATTTATCGTCAATCTGAATTTATTTCAGATTCTAATACATTGGGTTTACTAACATCTTAGATCCTGAAATAAATTCAGGATGACCACCGTAAAAACTATTTGTCGCTTTTAGCTAAAAAAACTTATGAATTCAATAAAAGAGAAACTTTTTAAGGCTTGCGAAGCCTATTTAGAAGAGCGTATACAGCGTATTGAGGGTTCTTTGGCAGGGCTTGAAGATGACCTGGGAAATGAAACCAAAAGCAGTGCAGGCGATAAATATGAAACCGGCCGGGAAATGATAAACCTGGAAATAAATAAACTGGCGGAGCAACTGCAGCAATTCAAAAGCCTAAAAAATACACTGAATGTTGCAAAAAGTAGAACTAACAATGGTTCTGCACAATTGGGAACTGCGGTAAAGACCAATATGGCTAACTATTTTATCGCGATTCCGGCAAATCGTATTATTATAGATGGCGATGAATATTTTGCCATTGGCGCCAATTCCCCTATCGCGCAATTATTGCTTCATAAAAAAGCCGGAGAAGAAATTACATTTAATGGAAAATCAACTGAAATTCTTGAAGTGTTTTAAATTACAAATACTTAGCCACGAATTCACGAATATTCTATAAAATCGCGCCCCTACTTTCATAGGAGGGGAATGAATTCAGCGCAGCTGAAGAAAGGGGTGGTTGACGACAATAAAACAATTCGTCATTGCGAAGAAGGCACGACTGAAGCAATCTGCACAACTGAAACTCTCATTGAAAAGATTACCGCGCTCCTTCGTTGCTCGTAATGACGATATTAAAGAAGGAAAAAGTAAGGAAACAAGTTCAAACCCCTTCGGTCTGCGGAAACCTCCCCTTGAAAAAATGGCGTTTATCCCTGGATAGTAGGCCTGGTTTTTTGCGCCATAATTTTCTATCTAACGGCTAATGACTACAGTCTATCGACTAGAATTATTCGTGTATTCGTGGCGAAGATTAAATTACTTTAACCTGGCTTCAATTAATTTCTTTGAAACTTTGAGATTTATCTTTTTACCTTCTTTTAATTCCTGTGAATGATTAAAATACACAGTTTTTCCGTTTAAACTGGCTTCAATTAACCAGATTTCGCCTTTAAACCATGATGTTTTTATTGATGCTGCTATGCCTGAATTTTTGGAAAGCTTTATTTCTTCAGGATAAAGAATCACTTTTTTACGGCTGTTTTCGCCTTCAACTAGATCCTTTAGCATAAATTCATTTACATCGCCAAAAAGGGAAGCCACATATTTATTCGGCGGATTTTCATATAATTCCTGCGGCGAATTTTCAGCATAGATTTTAGCATTTTTCAGGACGATGGTTTTATCGGCAAAAGAAAGCGCATCAGTACTATCGTGGGTAGCAACTATACAGGCAATGTTATGTTCTTTTAAGTAAGCGAAGAGTCTTCGGCGTAAATTATTTTTTCTAAAATGGTCTATATGGCTAAAAGGCTCGTCCAGTAAAAGCAATTCGGGTTGCTTGGCCAGCGCCCGTGCCAAAGCTACTCGCTGTTGTTGACCGCCGCTTAAAAGTTTCGCTTTTTTATCGGCAAGCTCTGTCATTTCAACTACTTCCAGCAATTCTTTTATACGCTTCTTCTTTTTCTGGGGATATTGATTGCTGAGGTATTTCCCAATATTATCGGCTACGCTTAAGGGTAACATTAGATCGAAATCTTGTGCCAGGTATTTGAAGGAGGGTTCTCCCGGAACCAGGTTAAAATTTGGGCCTAATAATTCCTTTTCTCCCCAAAAAATATTTCCATCAGTGTGAAGTAAGCCGTAAATAAGTCTAAGTAATGTGCTTTTTCCGCAGCCACTTTCTCCAATCACCGAGAGGTTTTCTCCTTTTTTAAGCTCAAAACCAATGTTCTTTAAAACCGGTTGTTCAGCATAGGCAAAGGAGACATTTTTGAGTTTCAGCATAAAATTGATTTGTACTTAACAAGATAATCTTTTCAGCCTTTCTTGCCAAAGAAACTATACATCGTCGTAATCTACCTTTAGTTTTGGAGTGAGCGGTTGTGCCTGGCAGGTAAGAATTAAGCCTTCTTCGATCTCTTCATCGGTTAGAATCTGATTTTTACGCATTTCGGCTTTTCCTTCTGTAATTCTTGCAATACAACTACTGCAAATCCCACCCTGGCAGGAATAAGGTACATCAAGATCGTGCTCTAACGCGGCGTCCAATACTGTTTCTTTAGTGTCCATAGAGAAAGTAGTTTCTTCGTCGTCTACCATTATGGTAAGTTCGGTTTGGCCTTCTACGTTGGTTTCTATCGTACCGGTATCTTCAGAAGTAAAGAGTTCGTAAAGAATTTTATCCTCAGTAACTCCGTTTTCTTTTAGGACATCACTTACCTGGTTGATCATTTCCTCTGGCCCGCAAAGGTAAAAAGCATCAAAAGCGTGATCTTTAAATTTATTTTTAACTATAAAATTCACCGTACTGGTTTCAATTCTTCCAAAGTGAGAATTATCTTCTCTTGTGCGGCTGTAAACAAATTCAATAAAAAGTCTGTCGGCGAATTTAGCTTGGAGGTCAAGTAATTCCTTAAAGAAGATGGTTTCTTCTGGAGATTTATTTCCGTAAGTAAGTACAAACCTACTTTTGGGTTCTTCGGCTAAAACCGTTTTTATAATAGAAAGTACTGGTGTAATTCCGCTTCCCGCGGCAAAGGCTGCATAAGTCCTGGCTTCACCGGTAGGTTTTAATATAAACTTACCTTCTGGTGGGTGAACTTCCAGGATGTCTCCTGCATTAAGCTTGTTATTAGCGATTACCGAGAATTTTCCGCCTTCTACTTCTTTCACGGTCACTTTAAATTCATCTGAATTTGGTGCCGAACAAAGAGAGTAAGCGCGTCTTAATTCTTCATCGCCTACTTTTGTTTTTATCGTGATATATTGACCCGCGTCAAACTTAAACTCTTCTTTTAAGTTTTCTGGGATATTAAAAGACAAGCTTACTGCCTGTGGGGTTTCCCTAATTACTTCTTTTATCTCTAAAGGAAAAAACGTACTCATCAAAAATTTATTTTTTGCAAAAATACAAAGTATGTGAAATTAAAGAGTGTAACAAATGCCTAAATTTCTATACTTGTAAGATAAGCGATATTGAAAATATTAATATGAACAATATATTAATCTAAATACGCCTTGATTTTTGGGGAGTGCCCTAAGCTTTTTTTAATCCCGATTAGCGGGTAAACTTTTAAAATTATGTTTCAACGGTTTTTATGGTTAGAGTGGAAGTCTTTTTTTCGTTCTGCTAGCCTTGGAAAAAGTATTGGACTAAAAATCCTGCTAATTTTCCTGGCCTTATATTTTTCGGTCGCTTTTCTTGCTTTGGGAATTGGACTCTATCCTTTATTACAGGAATATTTTCCTAATCAGGATCCATTGCAACTAGTAAACAGGTTTGTATTATTATGGCTGGTGTTTGAGCTTGGGTTTAGATTTTTTTTACAAACCTTGCCGGTCCTGGATATAAAACCACTCTTAAATTTACCTATTGCAAGACGAAAAGCAGTGAATTTTGTTTTGAGCAAATCTATATACTCCTTCTTTAATTTTCTGCCGTTATTTATTATAATTCCCTTCGGAATTTTCTGCATTTTTAAGGCTGAATATGGAACCTGGAACCTTATAGGCTGGATGCTTGCTATGATAGCCATTACACAATGTGTGAATTTCCTGAATTTTATTATTAAAAAGAAATTCACCGATGATTTAAAAGCATTAATTCCTGTGATCCTTACTGTTGTTGTGTTGGCAGCTCTGGAATATTTTAAGATTTTTGAAATTAGTTTCTGGTTTGGGAAAATGTTGGATTTCCTTGTTTTAAATCCTTATTTGGCTGTTATTCCTATTATCCTTACTGTAGTTTTGTTTAAATGGAATCAATATAACCTGGAAAGTAAATTTTATCTGGATGCCGGTTTAAAAGAAAAACAAAAGGATGCTGACACCAGGGATTTTGGATGGACTAAAAAATTTGGAGCGCTGGCACCCTTCCTTCAGCAGGACATAAAATTGATTTGGAGAAACAAAAGGCCAAAAACAACAATTTATATGTCTTTTATTCTACTGGGATATGGGATGTTCTTTTATCCTAACGAGGCTTACCAACAATTTGAAGCTTTCTATGTTTTTGTAGGCATATTTATGACCGGTATTTTTATGATCAATTTTGGGCAGTTTGTACCTTCCTGGGATGCTTCATATTATCCTCTAATCATGTCGCAAAATATTCCTGTAAAAGATTACCTGTCTTCTAAAGCTTTGTTGCTTAGCTTTAGTGTGATTATACTGGCTATTCTCACTACACCTTATATCTATTTTGGCTGGAATATTTTATTGATAAATATGGTAGCTGCTTTGTATAATATTGGTGTAAATGTTCCTGTTTTACTATATGCAGGATCCTTTAATAAGAAAAAAATAGACCTGGATAAAAGTCCGTTTATGAACTACCAGGGCACAGGGGCCGCGCAATGGTTGGTTTCTATTCCGTTAATGGTTGTGCCGGTTTTAATTTTCTGGCTTTTAGAATTCTTTATAGGTTTTGAAGCCGCTGTAATTGGGCTTGCAAGCTTGGGAGTGCTTGGGCTTCTTTTACGCGCAAACTTGATGGAATACATTTCGGGAATTTACCGAAAAAGAAAATACGTGATGATTAATGGTTTTAAACAAACCGGCGAATAAAATTTTATAATTATGATAACAGCTACAAACCTTAGTAAAATATACGGCGGAACAAAAGTTCTAAACATTGATCATTTGGATATCCCAACGGGAGAGAGCTTTGGCCTGGTGGGAAATAATGGAGCCGGGAAAACTACCTTTTTTAGCCTTTTGTTGGATTTAATACAGCCTACTACCGGTAACATTTTTAATCACGAAATCACAGTGAGTCAAAGCGAAGATTGGAAGCCTTTTACTTCTTCTTTTATAGATGAAAGTTTTCTTATAGGATATTTAACACCTGAAGAGTATTTTTATTTTGTGGGCGAATTACGTGGGGCTAATAAAGCTGATATCGATTCGTTTTTAGCCAATTTCGAAGATTTTTTCCACGGAGAAATTTTGGGTCGAAGAAAATATTTACGCGATCTCTCTAAAGGAAATCAGAAAAAAGTAGGTATTGTAGCTGCCTTAATAGGAAGTCCGAAAGTGGTGATCTTAGATGAACCTTTTGCCAATTTAGATCCTACCACGCAAATTCGCTTAAAAAAAATTATAAAAGAACTTACCGAAAACAGGGAAACTACCTTGCTAATTTCCAGCCACGATCTTATTCATGTAACCGAAGTTTGTGAGCGCATTGTAGTTTTAGATAAAGGTGAGCCGATTAAGGATATTAAAACCTCTCAAGCTACTTTAAGTGAATTAGAGCGCTATTTTTCTGGTGAAATAGAAGCAACTCAGGCTGAAGAACTATCTTAAATGCGTTTGCATTTGTAAAAAGAAGCGTATTTTTGCACACTAAACTTTCTGATTTTTAGTTATAAAGCCATCGAGAACCGGTTGATTTTGAATACAATTACCAAACTTATTTTACTATTACTCCTGGTAGCGAGTATCGCTGGCTGTTCCCGTAAAAAGAACACCTTTGTAAACCGAAACTGGCACGCAGTTACTACAGAGTATAATACGTTGTACAACGGTAATCTTGGCCTGGAACAGGGAAAGGAAGAGCTTAACCAAAACTACGCCGATAATTACTGGGATATTCTACCCATTGAGCGTATGCAAATTGATGAAAACATTGTTTTGCCTGACAGTATTCGAAATCAGAATTTTGGCTATGCCGAAGAAAAAGCGGTAAAAGCCATTCAGCGTCACTCGATGTTGATAGAAGGAAAAGAAAGAAACCCACAAATAGATGAAGCTTACTTATTACTTGGAAAAGCCCGGTATTTCGATCAGCGTTTTATTCCGGCCTTAGAAGCTTTTAATTATATCTTAAGACGTTATCCTGCCAGTAATAATATTATTCATGCCCGTGTTTGGCGAGAAAAAACGCATATGCGACTGGAGAATAATCGTCTGGCCATCAATAACCTTAAAAAAGTGCTGAATCTGGAGTATCTTGAAGAACAGGATATTGCCGATGCCAGCGCAACAATGGCTCAGGCCTATATTAACCTTCGGCATTTAGACAGTGCTTTGGTCCCGCTAAGTAATGCTGCAGAGTTTACCGGTAAAAATGAAGAAAAAGGCCGTTATTTTTATATACTGGGTCAGCTTTATAATCGTTTAGGGCAAACTGCCGAGGCAAATACTGCTTTTGATGCGGTTATTGAATTAAACAGAAAGTCTCCAAGGATTTATATGATCAATGCTTACGTTCAAAAGGCGCGTAATTTTGAATTAGGTCAGGGAAATAATTATGAATTGAGGGAAATGCTTCGGGATTTGGAAGAAGATCGCGAGAATAGACCGTTTTTAGATAAGATCTATTTTCAAATTGGCGAATATTATAATCGCTTAGATTCTACCGAAACTGCAGTAGATTATTATAAAAAATCGCTAAGAGAACCCGCCAGCGATATTTACCTGCGTTCTATTAATTATGAGATTCTAGCGAATATAAATTTCGACCGAAGCAATTATGTATTGTCAAGTAAATATTTTGACAGTACCCTGGCAGAGATGGATCCTAAACTTAAGGAGTTTAGAACCATAAAGAAAAAAAGAGATAATTTAGAAGATGTAATAAAATATGAAGGCGTGGCTTATAAGAATGATAGCATTCTGCGATTAAGCCAAATGACACCTGCGGCAAAATTAGATTATTTTAAAGATTATACTTCCGGTTTGCGGGCCCAGTTGGAAGCAGATGATGCTAAAGCGGTATTGCCTGCAACTCTGCCGGCAATAACTTCAGGGCAGCAAAATTCGGCGCGTACTTTTTATTTTTATAACGAAGCTAGAGTGCAACTGGGCAGGCAGGAATTTTTAAGTCAGTGGGGAGACCGCCCACTAGCCGATAACTGGCGTTGGGCAGAAGTGAATTTTGATAATGAAGATGCTGTAGCAGAAGAAGCGGGGCTTTCACAACAGGTTTTAGATAACGATCCAAGACTTGATCCTTATACCTATATAAATCAAATTCCGACCGATCTAGCGATTTTAGACTCCATAACCCGCGACAGGGATTTTGCGTATTATCAGTTAGGGATAATTTATAAAGAGAATTTTAGAGAATTTCAAATGGCTGAGGATAGACTGGAGGCTGTTTTAGAAATGTCTTTAGATGAGCGGCTCATTTTGCCTTCAATGTATAATCTATATCAGATTTATCAAACCACAAATCAGAGTTTTAGAGCTGAAGAAATAAAGCAGGAAATCTTGGGGAATTACCCGGATTCTCGTTACGCTGCCTATATTTTAAACCCTGAAAGCATCCTGGAAGATGAGAATTCTCCTGAAGCAATTTATACCGAGCTTTATCGTGATTTTGAAACGCAAAATTTCAAGGAGGTGATTGCAGAAACCAATAGATATACTTCTGAATTTGCCGGAGATGCAATTGTTCCTAAACTAGAACTTCTAAAAGCCCAGGCTAGCGGTAGACTTTTAGGTTTGGAAGCTTATAAAAGCGCATTGAATCACGTGGCTTTAACTTATCCGCAAACACAGGAAGGAAAAAAGGCGCAGGAAATCTTAAATAAAACGATACCGCAGTTAAGTGGTTTGGAATTTAATACCGATAGTCTTCAGCAAAATTACAAATTGCTTTATAAGTTTGAGATTTTAGAACAGGAAGCGGCTTTAGCTTTAAAAGAAAAAATAGAGACAGCAATTTCAGAAATTAAGTACGATCATCTTTCAGTTTCTATAGATGTTTATAGTCCGGAAGAGGTTTTTGTAATGGTACACGGCCTTAAAGATCTTAATAGAGCTAAAGGTTTTGCGGAATTGCTGGAGATAAATGAAGATTATTTAGTTGAAAAAGAATCAATTCAAATTTCAACAGAAAATTATAGAATCATCCAAATTCATAAGAATTTAGAAAAATATCCAAAACCAATCAAATAGGGTTTTTCAGCTTAAAATATGAAAAATGATAACTTAAATAAATACCTGGGTTTTGTGAATATTGCTTTCCAGATGGGAATCATTATTGCTGGCGGTGTTTTGTTGGGGATTTGGTTAGACGGGAAGTACCCCAATAAATATTCTGTATTTACAATTTCCTTATCGCTATTAGGTGTTTTTATAGCACTTTATCAGGTTTATAGAAGTGTAGTTAAAATGAGTGAAGAAGACGAAAAATATGAAAAATGATTTACTGGCTTTCCTAAAGCGATTGCTTCCTTTTACCTTAATACTATGGTTAATTCAGTTCCTGCTGCAGCATTATGTTTTGGAGCTTGAATTCTACTATAGCAGTTTTAGTATTTACCTTTTCCATTTCCTGGCTACATTTCTTATTTATTTAAGCCTGGTTTTTGTTTACCGCAATTTTACCGAAAACACAGGTTTTGCCTTCATGGGTTTAACTTTTTTTAAAATGGTTATGGCGGTAATTTTCTTGCTTCCCTTAATCTTAAGCGGCGTAGATACAGTATTTGTAGATATTCTTGCCTTTTTTATCCCTTACTTTTTGTATTTGATCTTTGAGACGATATATGCGGTGAAACTAATAAACAGAGCTTAAGGGGCTGTTTATCAGTTGTGATAATAAAAATAACGCTTTTGCTAAAATTTTAGTTGGGGTGCTTTCAAATAAAAATTAAAAGTATACCTTTGCACCCGAATTTAGAGCCCATAATTTTAAGCAGAACAGGTACTATGATAGCACATAAATCTTTAAAGATTATAGTGACGTTTACACTAGCCTTAGCCTTACTTCCTTTTAACGCTTTTGCCAAGGATGATTCTCAGGCAGAAGAAAGCAAAGATGAATTTAATCCTACCGATATGATTATGCACCATATTGGTGATTCTCACGGTTGGCATTTTTTTGGAGAAGGAGATAGTTCTTATACACTACCACTTCCGGTAATTCTTTTTACGGAAGAGGATGGTTTTGTGACTTTTATGTCTAGTGAGTTTCATCACGATACAGAAGGGCAATACGTTGTTGAGAAAGACGGAATGCGTTTTGTAAATTATCACGAAGATATTTACAAATTAGATGCAGGTGCTCAAGCTGTAGAGTTTGATGAGGAGCACAATGTATTAAATGCCAGTAAACCCTGGGATTTCTCTATAACCAAGAACGTAGCCGCTATGTTCTTAACGGTTATCTTAATGTTGATTTTCTTCTTTGGTTTGGCTGGGCATCACAAAAAGAGTAAAAATGCACCTGCCGGTTTTAATAATATTTTAGAGACTTTGGTGCTTTTTGTGCGAGATGAGATTGCGAGACCTCAAATTGGCGAAAAGAAATATATGAAGTTTATGCCGTTTTTATTAACTGTATTTTTCTTTATCTGGATCACTAACCTTTTAGGTTTATTGCCGGGTGCAGCAAACGTAACGGGTAATATAGCGGTAACTGTTTCTTTAGGACTTTTTACGCTTGCATTGATAGTGTTCAACGCGAATAAAGATTTTTGGCAGCATACTTTATGGATGCCGGGAATCCCTACTTTTGTTAAGCCAATCTTAGCCGTAGTAGAGGTTCTTGGGTTGCTTATAAAGCCTATTGCATTAATGATTCGTTTATTCGCTAATATTACGGCAGGACATATTATTATTCTGAGTTTATTAGCATTGATATTTATATTGGAAAATGCAGGAGTTGCCGGGATTTCGGTTCCTTTTGCACTTTTTATAACAGTACTGGAATTGCTGGTAGCATTCCTTCAAGCGTTTATTTTTACAATGCTGTCTGCCTTATTTATTGGGGCTGCGGTTGCGGAACATGAACATCATTAATTTTAATTTTTAATTTTTTTACTATGGAATTATTACACGTAGGTCTTTCAGCTTTAGGAGCTGGATTAGCAGTTATTGGAGCCGCTTATGGCGTAGGTAAGATTGGTGGTTCAGCAATGGACGCTATTGCCCGTCAGCCGGAAGCTTCTGGAAAAATCCAGACTGCAATGATTATTGCTGCTGCACTTGTAGAGGGTGTTGCTCTTTTTGGAGTTGTAGCTGCATTATTAGGGGTTTTAACTGCCTAATAAAATTTCAAAACCCATTCGTAACGGTTGGTTGCGAATGGGCTTTTTAAAAATGATGTTAACAGGTATTATAAATAAATAACTATGGATTTAATTACTCCTGAAGTTGGTCTGATTTTTTGGCAAACTATTGTTTTTCTAATATTGATGTTTATTCTTGCCAAATTCGCCTGGAAACCAATTCTTGGTGCGGTAAGAACTCGTGAAGAGTCTATTAATGAAGCTCTGGCTTCTGCTGAAGATGCGCGTAAGGAAATGCAAAATCTAAAGGCAGACAATGAGAAATTGTTACAGGATGCTCGCGCCCAAAGAGATGAAATTCTTAAAGAAGCTCGTCAGTTAAAAGAGAAAATGGTTTCTGAAGCTGAAGTAGACGCTCAGAACAAAGCCGATAATATTGTTGCCAAAGCCAAAGAGAGCATTGAGATGGAGAAGCGTGCAGCTATGGCCGATATTAAAAATCAGGTTGCGACCCTTTCTATAGAAATTGCTGAAAAGGTTATTGGGAAAGAATTATCTACCGAAGAAAAACAACATCAAATGATTGATAAGATGTTGAACGATGCTACCTTAAATTAAGAAATAATGAAAGGAACCAGGGCAGCACAACGTTACGCGAAAGCGATTTTAGATTTGGCTAAGGAGAAAAACTCTGCAGATATCGTTTTTACTGATATGCAGCAGATTTCTCAAACTATTGCAAAGAGTAAAGATTTAGCAGAAATGCTTAAGAGTCCGATTGTTAATACAACGGTGAAGAAAGCCAGTTTAAAAGAGATTTTTAAGGATGCTGGAGAAATTACCTTAGGTGCTTTTGATGTACTTATTGAAAACGGAAGAGTAAATATTCTTGATCTGGTCGCTCGAAATTATATAGTGCGTTACAATGAGATGAATCGTTCTCAGGAAGCTATAGTGACTTCTGCAGTTCCGTTAACGGCAGAGCTGGAAGAAAGAATTTTGGCCAAAGTGAAAGAATTAACTGGATCTGGAGCGAAAATTAAAAATGTTGTCAATAAAGATATTATAGGAGGTTTTGTTTTGAGAGTTGGCGATTTGCAATATGACGCCAGTGTATCCAGAAACCTTAATAGGTTAAAAAGGGAATTGAAAACAAACGCATATATTTCATCTATATAAATTGCCCATAATGGGCTTTCAAAAAGTTAATAAAAACCGTCGCGAAATTATCGGGGCATTTTATCTTAAATAATTATGGCAGAAGTAAATCCTGCTGAAGTATCAGCAATATTAAAGAAACAATTATCAGGTTTTGAAAGCGGAGCCTCATTAGACGAGGTGGGAACTGTACTTACTGTTGGTGATGGTATCGCTAACGTTTACGGTTTGGCAAACGCACAATACGGAGAATTGGTTCAGTTTGAAAGCGGCCTTGAAGGAATGGTATTAAACCTTGAGGAAGACAATGTAGGTATTGTATTACTTGGGCCTTCTAAAGATATTAGAGAAGGATCTGTAGTAAAAAGAACCGAAAGAATTGCTTCTATCAACGTTGGTGAAGGAATTGTTGGTCGTGTAGTAGATACTTTAGGAAATCCTATAGATGGTAAAGGTGATATTGAAGGGGAAACTTTTCAGATGCCATTAGAGCGTAAAGCGCCTGGTGTAATTTACCGTCAGCCGGTAAGTGAACCAATGCAAACAGGAATCAAATCTATTGATGCGATGGTACCTGTAGGTAGAGGGCAGCGTGAGCTTGTGATTGGTGACCGTCAAACTGGTAAAACTACCGTTTGTATTGACACCATTCTTAATCAAAAAGAATTTTATGATGCAGGGGAACCTGTACACTGTATATATGTTGCAATTGGACAAAAAGCTTCAACTGTAGCAGGAATTGCAAAGGTGCTTGAAGATAAAGGTGCAATGGAATACACTACCATTGTAGCTGCAAACGCATCAGATCCTGCTCCTATGCAGGTTTATGCTCCTTTTGCAGGTGCCGCTATTGGTGAGTACTTTAGAGATACTGGTCGTCCTGCTTTAATTATCTACGATGATCTTTCTAAGCAAGCCGTTGCATACCGTGAGGTATCTTTGCTTTTACGTCGCCCACCGGGACGTGAAGCTTACCCTGGAGATGTTTTCTTCTTGCACTCAAGATTATTGGAACGTGCTGCAAAAGTTATTGATGATAACGATATTGCACAGAATATGAATGATCTTCCTGATTCTCTTAAAGGAAAAATAAAAGGAGGAGGTTCTTTAACTGCACTTCCAATTATTGAAACACAGGCTGGTGACGTTTCAGCATATATCCCAACCAACGTAATTTCTATTACCGATGGCCAGATATTCCTTACTTCAGATTTATTTAACTCTGGGGTTCGTCCTGCAATTGATGTTGGTATTTCTGTATCTCGTGTAGGTGGTTCGGCACAAATTAAGTCGATGAAGAAAGTTGCCGGTACTTTAAAATTAGACCAGGCACAATATAGAGAACTGGAAGCTTTTGCTAAATTCGGTTCAGATCTAGATCCTACTACTTTAAGAGTGATTCAAAAAGGTAAACGTAACGTGGAAATCCTTAAACAGGCAGAAAACGATCCTTATCCGGTAGAAGAACAGATTGCAATTATTTATGCAGGTTCTAAGAACTTGCTAAAAGATGTGCCGGTAGAGAAAGTGAAGGAATTTGAAAAAGATTATCTGGAATACCTTAATACTAAACATAGAGATATGTTAGATACGCTAAAAGCCGGTAAATTAACCGATGAGGTTACAGATACCCTGGTTACAGTAGCGAAAGAGCTTTCAGCTAAGTATAAGAAATAGTATTGAGTATTGAGCTTAGAGTAGTTAGAAACTTAAGTTCATATTTAAACTTTAAATAAATTATAGGTATCGAGTATTTTGTCTAAAATCTAAATACTCGATACTCAATACTAAATAAAATGGCAAACTTAAAAGAATTACGTAGCAGGATTACTTCGGTATCATCAACGATGCAGATTACCAGCGCCATGAAAATGGTATCGGCGGCAAAGTTGAGCAGGGCTCAGGATGCGATCACGCAAATGAGACCTTATTCGGAAAAATTAACTCAGCTGTTACAGGATTTAAGTGCAACCCTGGATGATGATACCAGTAGCAAATACGCTGAAGAGCGTGAGGTTAAAAATGTGCTGGTTGTAGCTATATCATCTAATAAAGGTCTTGCAGGTGCTTTTAATACTAATATTGTAAAGGGTGTTAAGTACAAAGCCAAAAACGATTACAAGTCCCATAATTTAGCGCTATATACGCTTGGTAAAAAAGCCAATGATGTGCTAAAAAAGGACTATGAGGTTTTTAAGAATAATAACGAGATCTACGACGATCTTTCTTTTGAAAATGTTTCAGAGATTGCCGAAGAATTAATGCAGTTATTCTTAGATGAAAAATATGACAAGATCGTATTGGTGTATAACCAGTTTAAGAATGCGGCAACCCAAATTGTACAACACGAACAATTCCTGCCCATAGAACAATTTGAAACTGAAGAAGAAAAGCAACTCGATTACCTTTTTGAACCTTCAAAAATTGAAATTGTAAAAGAGCTTATTCCTAAATCTCTAAAAATGCAATTGTTTAAAGCATTAAGAGATTCTTTTGCTTCAGAACACGGTGCGCGTATGACGGCAATGCACAAAGCAACCGATAACGCAAAAGAGCTTCGTGACGATCTTAAATTGTCTTATAACAAAGCTAGACAGGCTTCTATTACCAATGAGATTTTAGAGATTGTTGGCGGTGCAGAGGCATTAAATGGATAAGACCAAATAATAATATTCCGGAAGTAATTCCGTTCTAAAAACCCGTAAGTTAACTACGGGTTTTTTATTTGGTATGCGTTTTGTTTTTGTACTTTTAAACAACAAACTTTCTATTATGAAGAAACTACTATTTTTATTCTGCAGTATATTCGCTTTGAGCCTATTTACGGGCTGTGGCGGCAATAAGGAATTACAGGAACGTGCGCCCGCACAGTTTCAGAATATTTATTATACTCAGGGTGAAAATGGGTTAAATCTCCACATCCCTGTGGCGGTTATACAGGATGACCGGGTAAGTTTAGATAGTGTTTATTTTAGAGGAATGAAATCTCCATTGGTTCAGGATAAAGAACAAACCAATCTCTTTACCGCCAATTTCAGCACTGCAGATGGAATGGATATAATGAGTTCTGATCCCGCTGAAGAAAACAAAAACAGGGTTCCACAGCGTACTGAGGAAATGCCTTTTGAGCTTGAAGATGACGAAGCTATTCTCGTGTTTTCTCAAAATCAAAAAACCGAATATTACAAGCTAACAGGAATAGTAGCTCAAAATTAAATCTTAAATCTAATTTTTCTTCCTGTTGAGTACCTTTAAGAAACTCTTTCAGCAAACTTTTGTATACGGCCTCGCTACGGTGTTGCCGCGTATGCTTAATGTGCTTTTAATACCGCTATATACCCACGTTTTGCCCAAAGAAGAATATGGCGAGGTTTCTATAATCTTCGCGTATTTTGTGTTTTTTAATGTCATCCTTGCTTATGGGATGGAAACTGCCTTTTTTAGATTTTACAATAAAATGAAGAACAGCAAAGAAGTTCTAAGTACTTCTGGCTGGTCTATTGTAGCTACTTCTATAGTGTTTTTTGCCGCAGCTTTTTTAGCTCAGAACTTTATTGCTGAAATAGCGAATATTCCGGTTAAATACATTCAACTGGTTATCTGGATTCTATTCCTGGACGCACTGGTTATCATCCCGTTTACCTGGTTACGAGCAGCCGAAAAACCTATGCGTTTTGCTGTAATTAAAATTATAAATGTTAGTATAAACCTGGGGCTAAATATTTTCTTCTTACTGTTTTTAGAAGATCTGGCCGTAGAGAATTCTCTTTTTCAAAGTATTTATGTGCCAGATTTTGAGATCAGTTATATCTTTATTTCCAACCTGGTGGCTAGTAGCGTAACGCTTTTAATGATGCTGCCTTTCTATTTCAAAATAGACTTCAGTTTTAATACCGGTTTATGGAAATCTATGATGTCTTATGCATTCCCGGTCTTAATCGCCGGACTTGCTTTCTCGATAAACGAAGTTTTTGACAGAATAATGTTAGATTATTTGCTTCCGCAGAATATAGCAAGAGAAGAAATTGGGGCTTATGCCGCTTGTTACAAACTAGCCCTGTTTATGACACTTTTTGCTACAGCTTTTAGGTTGGGAATAGAGCCTTTTTTCTTTAGTCACGCAGAAAATAAAAATGCACCGGAAACCTATGCGATAATCACCAAATACTTCGTGGTTTTTGGAAGTTTTATTCTTGTGGCCGTTATTGTTTTTATAGATATTTTAAAGGAACTTTTAATTCAGAATAGCTCTTACTGGGAGGCAATGCATATTGTGCCGCTTATTTTGTTGGCAAACCTTTTCCTTGGTATCTATCACAATCTCTCTGTTTGGTATAAGATTACAGATAGAACTCGTTTTGGCGGTTATATCTCTGTAGTAGGAGCTTTATTCACGCTTACGCTCAATATTATTTTAATTCCATATATAGGCTACACCGGTTCTGCTATTGCAACTTTGGTAGCTTACGGGGTAATGATGTTGCTTTCTTATTTCTACGGAAAAAAATATTATCCCATTCCATATAACCTTAAAAAAATAGGCGGCTATTTAGTACTTTCCGTCTTATTTTCGGTATTTTCCTTTTATGTTTTCCGCGGAAATTATTTCGTGGGAATTAGCTTATTAATAATCTTTCTTGGAACGGTATATGTTTCTGAAAGAAAAAAATTTATTAAAATCTTACAATCTTAACTATGCAAGTAAAGATCATCAATAAATCGGCACACAAACTGCCGCATTACGAAACTGAAGCTTCGGCAGGAATGGATCTTAGAGCCAATATTTCTGAAGCAGTTACGTTAAAACCATTAGAAAGAACTATCGTTAAAACCGGACTTTTTATAGAGCTTCCGGTTGGTTACGAAGCTCAGGTTAGACCACGAAGTGGCCTGGCCGCCAAAAAAGGGATTACCGTGTTAAACGCACCCGGAACCATAGATGCCGATTATCGTGGTGAAATAGGGGTGATTCTCGTGAATTTATCTAACGACGAGTTTACCATAGAAAATGGTGAGCGTGTTGCTCAAATGGTTATCGCCAAACATGAACATATTTCCTGGGATGAAGTTGAAACTTTGGAAGAAACCACGCGTGGTGCAGGCGGCTTTGGAAGTACGGGAAATACATAAAAAGCTATTTAATAAGCCATTTATTATGAATAAAATTAATTTTAATCAATGATTTCCGCCTGCGCGGAAATGACAAATATTAAAAAAATGAAGATTATAGTGCCTATGGCAGGTCGTGGTTCACGACTTCGTCCTCATACGTTAACAGTACCAAAACCTTTAATTCCAGTAGCAGGAAAGCCAATCGTGCATCGCCTGGTAGAAGATATTGCAAAAGTTTTGGACCAACCTATAGACGAGATTGCTTTTATTTTAGGAGATCCGGCCTTTTTTGGAGATGATGTTGTGGAGAGTTTAGAAAAACTTGCTAAGAGCTTGAATGCAAAGGCTTCAATTTACCGTCAGGATCAACCTTTGGGTACCGGTCACGCTATTATGAGCGCCAAGGAATCCCTTTCTGGCCCTGCGGTGGTTGCTTACGCTGATACTTTAATAAAAGCCGACTTTAAACTCGATAAAGATGCCGATGCGGTAATCTGGACTAAAAAAGTCTCTAATCCCGAAGCTTTTGGGGTGGTGAACCTTAACGAAAAGGACGAGATTATAGAATTGGTTGAGAAGCCAAAAGAATTTGTAAGTGACCAGGCAGTAATTGGTATTTACTATTTTAAAGATATTGCCGTTTTAAAAGAGAAGTTGGAAGAAGTATTGAATGAAAATCTTATGCACGGTGGGGAATACCAGATTAACGATGGTATTAAGAAAATGATGGCCGAAGATAGGATCTTTAAAACCGGAACCGTAGATGAATGGATGGATTGCGGAAACAAAAATGTAACCGTAGAAACCAATGGTAGAATGCTGAACTTTCTTCACCAGGATGGTGAAAAATTGATCTCAGATTCTGTAAAGATCACTAATTCTGAAATTACTGAACCTTGTTATATTGGTGAAAATGTAGAGCTGGTAAATGCTAAAATTGGTCCCAATGTTTCAGTGGGCGACGGAACTAAAATAACTGATGCTGAAGTGAAGAATAGCCTAATTCAAACTTTTGCTGAAGTGAGAAATGCAAAACTAGATAACGCGATGATAGGTAATTTTGCGAAATTTGATGGCAACTTTACCCAAATTAGCATTGGCGATTATTCAACTTTAGAATAAGCTTATTTAAGGGGTTGTTTGAAGAATCCGGTTTCGTCAAGCTGAACTGGTTTCAGCTTCTAACATGTTTTGACGAACAATAAATTAGATCCTGAAATAAATTCAGGATGACGGTCTTAAAAATTTTTCAAACAACCTCTTTATTTCAATTTTATCCTGAAATTTAATCTATGAAAAAGTATGTCTTCATTATTGCTATGCTTTCAGGAGCGCTGTTTTCCTTTCAGGGGAGTTCTGCCCAGGAAAAAGAGGTGGTGCTTAAAGATGTAAATCGGGATGATCTTGGGAATGTAACCGATGAATTTCAGGAGCAATTCTTTGAGGCTTTAAAACAAAAAGGTATTGAGAACTACGAAAAAGCCATTCTTGCTTTAGAAGAGTGCCAAAAGCTGGAACCTAATAATCCGGTAGTGTATTTTGAAATGGCCAGGAATTACAATGAACTGGAGGATTATGATAGGGCGATTGCAAACCTTGAAAAAGCCCATCAATTAGCACCTAGAAGAGAAGATGTTCTAAACCAACTATATAAATCGTATACGAGGGCAAAGCAATATGATAATGCTGTAGAAAGCCTGCTGAAATTGTTGAACTTTGACAATGATTACAAAGAAAAGCTTGCCAATATTTATCTGTTGAATCGGCAATATGAAGAAGCACTTCAAACTATAGATGAGCTAGACAAAGAGGAAGGCCCTTCTACTTACCGAAACCAATTACGCAGACAAATTTATGCCCGTACCGGCGACACCGCGGCACAAATAGAGAACCTGGAACAGGGAATTGCTAATAACCCTGAAAACGAACAAAATTACCTCAATCTCATTTATATCTACAGTGATATGGGTGAAGATGAACAGGCTTATAATACTGCTTTGCAATTATTGGAAGCCAACCCGGGATCTACTTTAGTGCACCTGGCGCTGTATAAATTTCACTTAAATAGAGAAGAAGCTGAAGAGGCTGTAAGTTCAATGAAAATTGTTTTTGATAGTGAAGAAATTGACCCCGAATCGAAGTTTAAAGTACTCAATGATTTTTTAAATTTTGTAGATAATAATCCCGAGTATGAAGAAGATTTAATGCAGGTAAGTAAAATGCTTAGTGAGCGTGAAAATGCACCAAAACTTTATGGGCAATTGGGTCAATATTATATGAAACGCGGGGAACTTGAAGACGCGTTAAATTTTTTTAATGCCGGTTTAGCCGAAAACACAGAAGATTTTCAGCTAGTAAAGAATACTATTTTTATTCAGTTGGAGTTAGAAAAGTATAAAGAGGCCCGGGATTTGAGTAAGGAGATGCTAGAGGTTTTTCCGGCGCAGCCTGTTTTGTTTTTATTACAGGGAATCGCACGAAACCAATTGGAAGAGCCTCGTGAAGCTATAGAAATACTTACATTTGGCCTGGATTATTTAATTGATAATCCCAGGATGGAAATTGACTTTTACATGCAGTTAAAAATAGCTCATGAAAAACTTGGAGAAGAAGAGAAATCGGCTGAATATTCACAAAAAGTAGAAGCTTTAATAAAAGAAATAGAATAGATGTATAGAAAGATTTTAGGACTGGTATTATTAAGCCTTTTTCTAGTTTCCTGCGGAAGCGGGAAAGGGGCGAAAGGAATTGCTACTAAAAATGCTGAGGCTGCAAATATTATAGAAAGTCATTATAATGCTGAAGCCAACTTTACCACGCTTACCGGGAGATTAAAAACGGTTTATCAAAGTGAAGATCGTACACAATCGGTTAATCTAAGCTTTAGAATGGAGAAAGATAAAGCGATTTGGATGAGTGCTTCGGTATTAGGGTTTCCCATTGCCAAGGCTTATATCACTCCCTCCAGAGTAAGTTATTATGAAAAGGTGAGTCAGACTTATTTTGATGGAGATTTCCGCTTGTTAAGCGATTTATTGGGTACGCCATTAGATTTTCAGAAACTTCAGAATTTACTCATAGGCCAGGCAATTTATGACCTTAGGGGAGAGGAGTTTGAATTTTCCCAAACCGCAAAAGGTTTCCAGTTTATGCCTTCTAAAGAAGGATTGATAAGAAAAATGTTTCTGTTGAATTCAGGAAATTTTAAAGCTGTTGCCCAGCAACTTGCACAAACAAGAGAAAATAAAAGTGTGACGGTAACTTATTCTGACTATCAGAACGTAGAAGGCAGGATTTTTCCGGAAGAGATAAGTATAATTGCTAATGAAGCCGGGAATAGCACAAGAATAGAACTTACTTACCGTTCACTGGAATTTGACCGGGGTGAATTAAGTTTTCCGTTTGATATTCCATCGGGTTATGAAGAAATTAGTTTGTAATGGAGTTTAAGAAGTTTTCTGTATTATTATTTTGCTTTATAGTCTTACTGCTTTCGGCGGGAGATCTGTCAGCTCAAACAACCAGGGAGACCCTGGAGAAAAAACGGGTGGAACTTAGAAATGAAATCCGCAGAATAAATGAGCTAAGAAGTAGTAACAAGCAAAAGGAGCGTTCGGTCTTAAGTCAGGTAGAAGACTTAGATCAACAGATAAGGAGTACAGAAAACTTAATAAAAATCACTAACCAGCAGGCAAACCTGTTAACCAATCAAATAAGCGCCAATACCACTAAAATTTCTCGCCTTAGACAGGAACTGGAAGAACTTAAGGAAGATTATGCCGGGATGATAGAGAAATCTTACAAAAGCAAATCTTCGCAAAGTAGGATAATGTTCTTGTTGTCTTCAGAAAACTTTTTGCAAGCCTATAAACGCTTGCAGTATATGAAACAATATACCAATTACCGAAAACAGCAAGGAGACGAAATTCAAAATAGAACCGAAGAACTTCAGGAGCTTAATGCCGATTTAGCCAATCAAAAAGAGGCCAAGGATGCGCTTATTGTAGAAAACAGACAAACCAGAGCACAACTGGAAAAGAATAAAAAGGCACAGCAGGATTTGATGCAGAATATTAGAAGTATGGAAGGTGAATTCGCTGCGCAGATTAGGCAAAAACAACAAGAAATTAATAAAATAAACGCTCAAATTGAGAAAATGATTCGGGAGTCTATTGCGAAATCTAATGAAGAAAGTGGCTCTAGTGAAAGGGATGTTTATGAATTAACTCCTGCCGCAAAAGCCCTTGCAGCAGACTTTGTGAAGAATAAAGGCCGTTTGCCGTGGCCGGTGCGTTCTGGCGTGGTTACTTCTCGTTTTGGTAGGCAGCCACATCCTGTGGTTAAGTCTATAAGCATCAATAATAATGGGGTAAATATTGATACCGATTCTGGCGGAAAGGCACAGGCTGTTTTTAATGGCACTGTTAGTGAAGTTCAGGTATTAAAAGGGGCTAATAAAGCGGTAATGGTAAGGCACGGAGATTACATTACTATTTACGATAATCTTGAAAAAGTATTTGTAAAAAAAGGAGATGTAGTGAATACCGGGCAGGATCTTGGCGCTGTGGCTACAAGCCGAACCTCCGGAAAAACTACTTTACACTTTTTAATCTATAAGAATATGCAAAAAATGGACCCCGCAGACTGGATCCTGGAAATGTAATTTCTTTACTCGATAATCGAGATATAATGCCTGTCTTAAAATCCAAAAATTTTTCCATTTAATGACTTGTAGACTTGCCTCGAGATAATTTACACAAGCAAACTTTATCAGGTTCTGTATCTTAAGGATCTTAGTTGTATCCTCAATAGCCTAATTTAAAAAGGACTGGACATTTAGAAGATAGATTTATTCGGATCATTCCCAACTTACGCTAGAAATTTCCTCCAATTATTTTAAAAGTAAAACTTGTTATAGATTTGAAATAAGGCTTCTTGAATAACCCCACAAAGGCTAATTCTCAAATAAAGCTTTGAGTTCTGTAGCTTCATTAGGCTTCATTTTTCCGGCAAGAACAAGGCTAAGTTGCTTTCTTCGTAGAGCAGCCTCGTAGCGTTCTTTCTCCAGTTCTGTTTCGGGCTCTAAAGGAGGAACCGCAACAGGAGAACCCGTTTCGTCTACGGCTACAAATGTGTAGATGGCCTCATTGGCTTTAGAGCGATTTCCGCTTTCGCGATCTTCCACCCAAACATCAATAAAAATCTCCATTGAAGATTTAAAAGCCCTGGAAACCGCAGCTTCCACAGTAACAACACTTCCCAAAGGAACTGCTTTATTAAAAGCTACGTGGTTTACTGAAGCGGTAACCACAATACGGCGGCTATGTCTTCTTGCTGCAATGCTGGCGGCACGATCCATTCTGGCAAGTAATTCGCCACCAAATAAATTATTGAGAGGGTTGGTTTCACTAGGTAAAACCAAGTCGGTTAAAGTAGTTCTGGATTCTTCTGGGTGTTTTGCCTGCATTTTACCAATTTTTGGCAAAAATAAGGTGCTTTGGGCAATTTACAGCTTAAAGAACTATTAAAGTTCCTGTACTAATAGCCAGGCCGCTTCATTTAAAGACTTTACCTCCCGTAACATGTTTATTGCATCGCGTCTTTTCTCGTGGCTGGCGTAAACCACCTGGTGCAATCCATATTTATTTTCACCTAGAAGATGTGCTTTAAAGCCTTCTTTTCTTAGTTCTGCAACTTTGGTTTTCGCATTTTCCTCTACACGAAATGCTCCGGCTACAATATGATAATTCCCGGTTTGTTTGGCTACATTAAAAGTAATTGCAGGCAATGGATTATCTATAACAAAGGTTGCTTGCTGAATTTGTTCCTGGAGTTGTTCCTGTGCCTGTTGTTGCTCGGCTATATTGTGTTTAGAAACCTGGCTACTATAAATATTTAGCCCGGTAAAACCAGAAATTCCCAGGGCAATAAGACCTATAGCTGCATATTTAAGATAAGCTGGGGTTTTTCTTCTTCTTTCTGGGGTAAAAAGTATAGGAGCTTTTTCTTCAAGCTCTTCAACTTGCTTTTTGTATGTTTCTCTACTAATTCCTGAAGCTTTAAAGCTATCCAGTCCAAAAGAATCGGTTAGGTAGTTTACGTGTTCAAAAGGTTCAAACTGAAGTTTTTCTTCCGAATAAAATAAACGCCCAATATTTTCTAGCTCAACTTTACCATCTTCCTCAAAAGATTTTTCCAGTTTACCTACAAATTCAGCAATCATATTTACCGAAGTAGTATAGGATACTTTTTGAGCTGCTGCAATATAATTTGCCAAAAGGCCATCGTTCTTTCTTAATTGCGAATTAAAGGAGACCACTTTCTTGGGTGGGTAGAAAGTTTGAGTTGCCTCGTCTATATATGCCGATTCTTTTTGGGATAAAAAAGCCCCAAAGCCTGGCAGAATTACGCATTCGTAACGATAAAGTAAATCCTGGATGTAGTTAGCTATCTTCATTGCCGCAAAAATAAGGTGTTATTTTAATCCTCCTAAAGTTACCCAAAGAAATTTTATTAACAAATGTTTTTTTCTGTAATTTTAAGGAAAATCCAATTATGTCTTCAGAAGAATTATTATATGTCCTGGCCTTGCAACATATTCCAAATCTGGGAGATACGCTTGCCAAGAAACTGATTAGGCATTTGGGAACGGCAAAAAACGTTTTAAAACAGAAAAAGCAGGATTTATTGAAAATTGACGGAATTGGTGCTTACCGTTTGCGCGATTTCTTTGATGCTTCTCATCTTAAAGCAGCAGAAGAAGAGCTGAAATTCATAGAGAAGAATCATATAAAAGTACTTTATTTTAAAGATCAGGATTATCCAGACAAATTAAAGCATTGTATAGATGGCCCGGTGGTACTATTTCAAAGAGGAAATATTAACCTAAACAACCAAAAAATTATTAGTGTGGTGGGTACTCGTAAGATCACACAAAGTGGTGTGGCGTTTTGTGAAAAATTTATTGAAGAATTGAGTCCGTTAAACCCGATAATTGTTTCTGGATTCGCTTATGGAGTTGATATCACTGCGCAAAAAGCGGCTGTAGCTAATAACCTGCAGAATATTGGCTGCTTGGCACATGGATTAGATCAGATTTATCCAAAAGTGCATCAAAAATATATGGCTTCAGTTGAAGAAAATGGAGGCTTTTTTACCGATTTTTGGAGTAGTGATGATTTCGACAGAAATAATTTTTTAAAGCGAAATCGAATAATCGCCGGCCTAAGTGAAGCTACCGTGGTTATAGAAAGTGCCGAAAAAGGCGGCTCGTTGGTTACTGCAGATATTGCAAATTCTTATAATCGTGAGGTATTTGCTGTACCGGGAAGACCTTCTGATAAATTAAGTAAAGGCTGCAACGATCTGATAAAATCTCAAAAGGCTCACTTGCTTAATTCAGCAGCAGATTTAGTTTATATGCTTAATTGGCAGCCGGAAGTAGCAGCAAAACCGGTGCAAAAACAATTATTTATAGAGCTTGATGCAGAAGAAAATAATGTGTTGGATTTTTTACAAAAGGAAGGGAAAACCCAGCTAGATAGCATTGCGCTAAACTGTAACTTTCCCTCTTATAAAGTTGCGGGTATTTTAATTAATATGGAATTAAAAGGCGTGGTGCGCCCATTACCCGGTAAATTATTTGAATTGATCTAGTGTTAAGTTAAGCCAAAATCATCGCATAATCCAATGTTTTTTTGCGGCATATCATCGTTAAAAAATAATTCCGTAGCTACGGCTATGCAATGATTTTTTGCCTAAATCTGCCACAAAAATCCTCGATTGCCTTATACGCCATTTCAGCTTTCACTTAACATCAGTAACCTACTTTTTTCCTTACTCGGCTTATCACTTCGTCGGCTACATTTCTGGCTTTTTCAGCACCAACTTCCAGTGCCTTGTCAATCTCTACCAGGTTATTCATATAATATTCATACTTTTTGCGCGGAATTTTAAACTGCTCTAAAAGTATTTCGTATAAAGCCTGTTTAGCGTGCCCGTATCCATACCCGCCAGCTTCATAATTCTTACGCATTTCAGCGATTTGCGCTTCTGTGGCTACTAATTTATAAAGGGCGAAAACATTACAGGTATCAGGATTTTTTGGTTCTTCCAAAGCAGTGCTATCGGTGTCAATAGCCATAATTTGTTTCCTGAGTTTTTTATCGGTTACGAACAGGTTTATGGTATTGCCTTTAGATTTACTCATTTTAGCGCCATCCGTGCCCGGTACATACTTCGTGTTTTCCTCAACTTTAGCCTCAGGAATTACAAAAGTATCACCCATTTTTGAATGAAAACGGGAAGCTACATCGCGGGTAATTTCTAAATGCTGAAGCTGATCTTTTCCTACAGGTACAATTTCGGCATCATAAAGTAAAATATCTGCCGCCATTAACATGGGGTAGGAGAAAAGCCCGGCGTTTACGTCTTCCAGCCTATCAGATTTATCTTTGAAAGAATGCGCTAAGGTTAAGCGCTGGTATGGAAAAAAGCAACTTAAATACCAGGAAAGTTCTGCCGTTTGTGGGATATCGCTTTGACGATAAAAAACTGTTTTTTCAATATCTATACCGCAGGCAAGCCAGGTTGCTGCCACAGAATAGGTGTTGTTTCTTAAAGTTTTGGCATCTTTTATTTGGGTTAGCGAATGCATATCTGCAATAAAAATAAAAGACTCGTTATCGGGTTTGTTGGCCATTTCTATAGCCGGTAAAATGGCACCCAATAAATTTCCTAAGTGTGGAGTTCCTGTACTTTGTACTCCTGTAAGAATTCTGGACATCTACTTTTCGGTTTTTGTGCAAAGGTACTTTTTTTAGGGAATTCCCTCGGTTCATTTTAGTACTTTTGGCTGCTATGAGCATCTTACGATCAATACTTACTATTTTATGGAGAATCTGGTTTTATATTCTTCTTGTATTACCAATTTTAGTAATGTTTCCGGTGCTTGTAGTGTTTTCTTCCGCAGAAAGGCTTTATCCTAAATATTATGTTTGCGCCCGTATTTGGGCTAAGTGTATCTTATATGGAATGGGTTTTTATCCTGAAATTAAAAGAATGCAGCAACTTGACCCGAAGAAGAATTATATGTTAGTGGCTAATCATACCTCTATGATAGATATTATGATGATGCTGGTGATTATTAAACAACCCTTTATTTTTGTGGGTAAAAGGGAACTTGCAAAAATTCCGGTTTTTGGATTTTTCTACAGAAAAACTAATATTACCGTAGATAGAAGTTGTGCTAAAAGTAAACAGGATGTGGTAACCGAAGCCCGCCGAAGACTAGATATGGGAGAAAGTATTTGTATTTTTCCCGAAGGGGGTGTGCCAAATGATAGGTCTTTGGTTTTAGATACTTTTAAAGACGGAGCTTTTAGATTGGCCATAGCTCATCAAATCCCTATAGTGCCCATTACCTTTTACGATAATAAAAAGAGATTTTCCTATAAATTTGTTTCTGGGGCACCAGGGAAACTTCGTGTAAAAATCCACGAATTTATTAATACAAACGGAATGAAACCGGGTGATAGAAAAGTTTTACGGGAACAAACCCGCCAGGTAATTTTAGAGGAGCTTTCTAAAGATATTAAAACGCAGAAATAATCTTATAACGCCTTGTTGTAAAAAAGATTAGGGCAAACTATTAATTATGTGGGCCTGATTGCTAAAAGCTAAAACTCACACCTGAATAAACCCCAAAATAAAACGGTCTCACCCCGGGAGTATTATCAAAAGTGTCTAGCTGATATTTAAAGATAGGTTCTACATTTAACTTAAAACTATCGGTAAGTTTGTAATCTAATCCTACGCCAATATTTGTACTAAAACTAACTTTGTTAATATTATTAGCCTCTCCAAGCCTTGTGTTTTGGTTGTTAGCGTTTACCTGAATGCTATTCTCATCTAAAAATAAACTGCTTCCGCCGGCAATTATATTAAGTCCAATTTTACGATCTATAAGGCTATATTCTATTTCCAAAGGAACTTCAATAAAACCAAATTGCTGGTTGAGTTCTCCGGGGATAGACCGACTTAAAGGAGCTAAATCAAATTGACTTTCTGAGTTTGGCGAATTTGACGATCCACTTTGTACACTATTTAATTGAGGGTTGTTATTTTTTTTATCGTAGTTAATAGTGTTTATAGAGCTTGCAGCAACTCCCGGGGAGAATACAATATCTTCTATATTGTAGCTCATCGCAACTTTAGAGATTCCACTTCTTATTTTGATTTTGTCTGAAATAGCATAAGCGAGATTCATACCATAAGCCATACTAACTTCAGAATTGGTGTTGTTCCCGGCAAATTCTGGATCTATAGAACTTCCTTTACCAATATTATCATAAAAAACAGGAGCGGCAAAAGTGCTTAAACGTAATTTCTTTTTAGCCGTTTTGGCCAGCATATCTCCTTCTTTATCTAATTTTTTTTCTGCCTCTATTTGTGCTAATTCTTTAGCTACCTGCAGGCTGTCTTTAGTAGAAAGCTTGTTTTCTTTATTATTGCTTTCTGTTTCCTTTAAAGCTATGCCATTAGATAACTGCTCTTCGTTTTTTGAATCTGGATTAATAAAATCCTGGTGCTGAATATGCCCTTTTTCTGAGCCCTGAATGTTTTCTTCAGCTATTGCAGCGTCCTTTTGCTTCAGGTTATCTGTTATGGTGTGTGAGGTATTTTCTTTTGCAAGTGAACTGATTTCAGATTTTTCGGCTTCCCGATTTGTATTTTGAGTAGCTAGAGCTGAATTATTATTGGAAGATGAGTTTTTTGAGTCTTCAGCAGTTGAATAAATAGTTTCTTTAATATTGTTTTTCAATACTTCTAAAGCATTGGTGAATTTTTCATTTTTATTGATTTCAGGGAAATTTATTTGAGGTTTTGCGCTTTCTTCCACTTCAAAAACCACGTTTGTTCCGGTAAAATTATTTTGGCTAAAATAATAGCCGCCAAGAACCAGCGCTAAAACTGCTGCAACGCCACCAAGTTTCATCCACAACGGAAGAATAAAAGGTTTCTTTTCATCTTTCTCCTTCAACTTGCCGGCAATTTTATTCCATAACTCAGGATTGGGTTCGGGAGCAAAATCCCTAAACTTTTCCTGGTATAGCCGGTCTATGTTTTTTCTTTCTTTCATAACGATTGCACCTTGTTGTCGTTGAGATAGTTTTCTATTTTTTCTTTTAAAATATGCCTGGCTCGGGCAAGGTTAGATTTTGAACTTCCCACGCTAATATTTAGCATGTCTGCAATTTCTTTATGTGAAAATCCGTCTAGTGCATACAGATTGAAAACTTCCCGATATCTATTTGGCAAATCCTGAATGCTTTTTAATAGAAATTCTGAGCTAATTTCTTCATCATCAATTTCAATTACTGGATCTTCAAGCAGATTTTCATTAATGATCTCAAAATACTTTTCTTTTCGGTGCTTTTGTAGGGTAGTGTTAATTACAATACGTTTCATCCATCCTTCAAAAGAACCTTTGTCTTTATACTGTTCTATTTTGTTGAAAATGGTGATAAAACCATCCTGCAGGCTGTCTTCGGCCTGCTGGTAGTTATTAGAATATTTAAGGCACAGGCCAAAAAGTTTACCGCTATATAATCGATAAAGCTTCTCCTGTGCCTTAATATCCTGTTTTTTACACTGGTGTATGAGTTTTTCTAAACTCAATAACTTAATTGTTATACGTTAGTATTTTCTTCTGGTGTTTCCGGCTCGGGCTCTCCTACGGGAACATCTATTGTTATGTATTCTGGCTTGTCATCACTGTCAAAACCAGATAGTAAATTAAAGCGATAGGTAGTGTAATCTTCAGATTTAACCTGGAAGTCTTTAAAAAGTTGAGAGCTTCTAGATAAACTTTCACTTTCTATTGTACACTCTGTAAGAGCAGGATCGTATGAAGAAATAACTGTGATGTTATATTCAAAAATAGAGTCATTTTCTTCACTTTTTCCTTGATTTCCATCAAATCCAACAAAAGTATGACAGGCTGATTTTAATGCGTAATCTACATTAATATCATAAGTTTCATCCTTGTCAAAATATTCTGGTAAATCTGCATCAGAAATTAGAGCAATATCATATGCTATATTGGGACCATCGTCTGTATCACAGCTTACCAACACCAAAGCACTCACAAATAATAAAATTAATCTTTTCATTTTAATAATTTTGATTTTAAATTGTTTTCTTGCTTTATAGATGCCTAATTTCTAGAAAGGTTGCGTCCCAAAATAAAAAAAATCCCTTTAAAAAGGGATTTTTATGACTTCGGTGTTATTTTAACAAATATCTAGGCTTCTTTAGCAATTTTTATAGCATTTTTTATCTTTTCTTCCAGCTCTTCCATAAGGTCTGGATTGTCTTTAAGCAGAATTTTTACCGCATCACGACCCTGACCTAATTTGGTGTCTTCGTAACTAAACCAGGAACCGCTCTTTTTAACGATTTCATAATCTACTCCTATATCTATAATTTCACCAATTTTAGAAATTCCTTCGCCATACATAATGTCAAATTCAGCCATTTTAAACGGTGGGGCGACTTTATTTTTCACCACTTTCACACGGGTTTTATTACCCATAACATTACTATTGCTGTCTTTTATTTGGGTAGAACGTCTAATATCTAAACGTACCGAAGCATAGAATTTTAAAGCATTACCACCGGTAGTGGTTTCTGGGTTTCCAAACATTACCCCAATCTTTTCCCTTAACTGGTTAATAAAGATTACAGTACAATTGGTTTTGCTAATAGAGGAAGTAAGCTTTCTAAGAGCTTGAGACATTAAACGAGCATGCAATCCCATTTTTGAATCTCCCATTTCACCTTCAATCTCACTCTTTGGAGTAAGCGCAGCAACCGAGTCTATTACAATAATATCTATCGCTCCAGACCTAATTAAATTATCGGTAATTTCAAGTGCTTGCTCCCCATTATCTGGTTGTGATATAATAAGATTTTCTATATCTACTCCAAGTTTTTCGGCATAAAAGCGGTCAAAAGCATGTTCTGCATCAATAAAGGCAGCAATGCCTCCTTTTTGCTGAGCTTCAGCTATTGCGTGTAAAGTTAAAGTTGTTTTACCTGAAGATTCAGGGCCATAAATTTCAATTACCCTTCCGCGTGGATATCCTCCAACACCCATGGCTAAATCTAAACCTAAAGAACCGGTAGAGATAGCGTCTATATCTACCACGGCCTGGTCACTCATCTTCATTACGGTACCCTTTCCGTAGGTTTTATCCATTTTATCCAGGGTAAGCTTTAAGGCTTTTAATTTTGCTTCTTTTTCTTTATCGTTGCTCATAATTTGAATAGTCTATTTAGATAGACGCTAAATTACTATAAGTTTTCCTGCATCACAATTTTATATCAGTGGCTTTTGTATATTTACTTTCTAACCTGAGGTTTAAAGCACATTTTAGTTGATGAAAACTGTTTTATAACTTCTAACTAATGCCTTGGAAATTACTCCCTGGTAGTTATTGAGTGAAATCTAAAAATTAATTCTGCCTATGAGATTTTTGAGAAAAAGTCTAATTATTCCTGGTGGTTTTGATGTTTCAGTGAGTATTTTGCTGAACGTGAGTTGCCGGGTAGACGGTGGCTAAAATTTTAAAATCTAATTTATGAAAGAAAGTAAAAAAGATTATAAACCGAATTAGCCACACAAAAAATGCCCTGGGAATTCATTTTTCAGGGCATTTTTTCTTCCTTAAATTTTAAACGTATCTTTGCAAAAAATTTCTTTAACCTTAACTAATTAGTATAGCATGCAACTGTACAATAAATTAAGCGCTAAAGAGAGGGAAACACTAATAGACGAAGCGGGTGAAGACCGTTTAACGCTCTCTTTTTATGCCTACGCCAAAATTGGCAATCCACATTTATTTAGAAATCATCTTTTTATTGCCTGGGACCAAATAGATGTGCTTGGGCGCATTTATGTTGCTCACGAGGGGATTAACGCTCAACTTTCTGTTCCGGCAAAACGATTTGAGGAATTTAAAAAGTTTATAGATGATATCTATTTTCTTGAAGGGGTGAGACTGAATATCGCTATTGAGCATGATGCCAAAGCCTTTTTAAAGCTGAAGGTGAAAGTGCGTAAAAAAATAGTTGCTGACGGTTTAAACGATAGTACTTTTGATGTTACCAATAAAGGAGTTCACGTAGATGCTCTAAAATTCAACGACCTTATTAGCGACCCTAATACGGTGTTGGTGGATATGCGAAATCATTACGAAAGTGAAATTGGTCATTTTCAGGGTGCAATTACTCCAGATGTAGATACTTTTAGGGATTCTTTACCGATTATTGAAGACGATCTAAAAGAATATAAGGAAGACAAAAACCTGGTGATGTATTGTACCGGTGGTATTAGGTGTGAGAAAGCCAGTGCATACTATAAGCATAAAGGTTTTAAGAATGTGTATCAACTGGAAGGTGGAATTATTGAATATGCCCGCCAGGTTGAAAAACAAAAACTGGAGAACAAATTTATAGGTAAGAATTTTGTTTTTGATCATCGCCGTTCCGAGCAGATTTCAGAAGAAGTTATTGCGCATTGTCACCAATGTGGTAAAGCTTGTGATAAGCACGTAAATTGTGCTAATGAAGCCTGTCATTTGTTGTTTATACAGTGTGAAGAATGTGCCGAAAAAATGAATAATTGTTGTTCAGTAGAATGTAAGGAGATTGCCGCTTTGCCTTACGAAGAGCAAAAAGCTTTGCGCAAAGGCAAGGGAAATAGCAATAAAATATTCAAGAAAGGACGCTCCAAGGTTTTAAAATATAAAAGTTAACACAGCGTTCTAAAAAGAGAGTGCCAATTAATATTGGTATATTTACTCGATAATCGAGATTTAATTATTAAGAGGTTTTCCTCTATTCAAATAATGAATTTTCGTTTTATAACTCGTGGGATTGTCCCAGGGTTCTTTATTAGAGACTCAATATAAACCCAAAAGTCTACAAAGCAATTTGTAAGACTTCCAACATATAAATTATTTATGGCTTGTAGCAGTTGCTCAACCAAAGACGGTCAGCCAAAAGGATGTAAAAATAACGGAACCTGTGGTACAGATTCCTGTAATAAACTTTCTGTATTCGATTGGCTTTCAAATATGTCTATGCCTAACGGTGTAGAACCTTTTAATTGTGTAGAAGTCCGTTTTAAAAATGGAAGAAAACACTTTTTTAAAAATACTGAAAACCTAAGCTTGAGTATGGGAGATGTAGTAGCTACTGAAGCTTCTCCCGGCCATGATGTGGGTATGGTAAGCCTTACCGGAGAATTGGTTAGGGTGCAAATGAAAAAGAAAAAAGTAAAAACCGATAGCGAAGAAGTTTTAAAGATTTACAGAAAAGCCACCCAAAAGGACATTGATGTTTGGGAAGAAGTTCGCGGCAGGGAAGAAGCAATTAAGAAACGCGCCCGGGAAATTGCTATTCGTCTTAATCTTAGTATGAAGATTAGTGACATTGAATTTCAGGGAGATGCTTCAAAAGCAACTTTTTATTATACGGCTGATGATCGCGTAGATTTCCGTCAGTTAATTAAGGAATTTGCCAGGGAATTCAATACACGTATAGAGATGCGCCAAATTGGTTTAAGACAGGAAGCTGCTCGCCTTGGCGGAATTGGCTCTTGTGGTCGTGAATTGTGTTGTTCTACCTGGCTCACAGATTTTAGATCGGTAAGTACTTCTGCAGCAAGATATCAGCAGTTGTCTTTAAACCCGCAAAAATTAGCGGGACAATGCGGAAAGTTAAAATGCTGTCTCAATTACGAGCTGGATTCTTACCTGGAAGCTTTAAAAACATTTCCAAGAACTGATACTAAACTTTTCACGAAAAAAGGAACTGCAGTTTGCCAGAAAATAGACATTTTTCAAGGTGTACTTTGGTATGCCTATGAAGGCGAATGGATGAACTGGCATAAATTAACTGCAGAGCAAGCTAACAAGATTATAGCTTCAAATCGCAAGAAAGAAGATGTTGGTAGCCTTGAGGAATTTGAAGTTCAACTTCAATTAGAAGAAGAGAAGCCAGATTTTAATAATGTGGTTGGGCAGGATAGCTTAACACGTTTTGACAAACCTAAAGGTCAGCAAAAAAAGAATAAGTCAAAAAAACGAAGAAAACGTAAAGGAAAACCTTCTAAGAATGCGTAATGCCTGGGTATTTTTAATTTTTATTGGCGCCTTTGCCTTGATTACCTCCTGCGATAAAAAGAGGGTTTATGATGAATATCAACCTATAACTGGAGGTTGGGAAAAAGATTCTACCTTGGTTTTTAAATTGGGAAAGTTAGACTCGCTAGAAAATTATAATCTGTTTATAAACATTAGGAATAATAAAGATTATAAATACAGAAATCTATTTTTGATTACTGAGATGCGTTTTCCGCAGGGAAAAGTGATTACCGATACTTTGGAATATGAAATGGCAGCACCAGATGGAAACTGGCTTGGTACAGGTTTTGGTGATGTAAAAGAAAGTAAACTCTGGTATAAAGAAAATATTAGTTTTACCGAGCCCGGTGAGTATAGAATTGCCATAAAACAGGCAATGCGTAAAAACGACCAGGTGGATGGAATTGAAAATTTAGAAGGAATTACCCACGTAGGTTTCAGGATAGAAAAAGACCTGCAATAATATATTACATAGATGGCTGGAACAAAAAAGAAGCAGCAAAAGACCAAAACCAGTAAAAGACCTTACATTGTTGGATTTTGGACTCTTTTTGGGATTGGATTATTAGCTGTAGTTTTAATTTTTTTAATGGCAGGTTGGGGTGCTTTTGGCAAGATGCCCGATTTTGAAGAGCTTGAAAACCCTGAAACTAATCTCGCTACCGAAATTTTCTCTTCAGATGGGGAAACTCTGGGAAAATACTATAGCGAAAACCGTACGCCTATAAAATATGACGATCTTCCAGACCACCTGGTTGAAGCTCTTGTTGCTACTGAAGATGAACGTTTTTATAAACACGCCGGGATAGATGCTAAAGGGTTCATACGTGCAGCTGTTTTTCTAGGTCAACGGGGCGGTGCTAGTACTATTACTCAGCAATTGGCCAAGCTTTTATTTACTGAAGACGTAGCGCGAGGATTTGTACCTAGAGTGTTTCAAAAAGTAAAAGAATGGATTATTGCCGCCAGGCTAGAGCGGCAGTATACCAAAGAGGAGATTATCACCATGTATTTTAATAAAATTGGGTTTGTATACCAGGCAGTGGGAATTCGATCTGTATCTAAAATTTATTTTGGAAAAGAAGCCAAAAATCTTAAAGTTGAAGAGGCTGCTGCAATAGTTGGAATGCTTAAAAATCCGTCTTATTATAATCCTATAAAGAGAAAAGAGCTGGTAAAACAGCGTCGGAACCAGGTTTTTGTTCAAATGTATAAAAACGGATATCTCTCTGAGCAGGAAAAGAACTCCCTTCAAAAATCACCTTTAAACCTTGACTTCTCTCCTGAAGGGCACGATGAAGGAATGGCGACTTATTTTCGTGTATACCTACAAGGATTTATGAAAGACTGGATAGAAAAAAATCCAAAACCTGATGGTACTGAATATAGCCTTTACCGCGATGGATTAAAAATCTATACCAGCATAGATTCCAAGATGCAACAGTATGCTGAAACTGCAGTAGAAAAGCATATTTCACATCTTCAAAAGGAATTTGATAGGAAAAATGAAAGAAATAAAACCGCACCGTTTCGGGATTTAGACCAGGAGCAGATTAATAATATTGTAAAGAGTGCTATGCGGCGCTCTGTAAGATGGCGAGAAATGGAAGGTCAGGGAAAATCTGAAGAAAATATTCTGGCCTCCTTCGATAAAGAAACTAACATGCGTGTTTTTTCCTGGGATGGTATTAAGGACACTATTATGACGCCTAAGGATTCTATATTCTATTATAAAGGATTTTTGCAGGCAGGTTTAATGTCTATGACGCCACAAACAGGAGAAGTGAAAGCCTGGGTTGGGGGAACTAACTTTAAGCATTTTAAATACGATCACGTAAAACAAGGGAAACGCCAGGTAGGTTCTACCTTCAAGCCATTTGTCTATGCTACGGCAATAGATCAATTAAAGCTTTCTCCATGCGATATGATGCCTAAGAACAGGTTTACTATTGAAGCCGGTAAATACGGAAATGTTAAAGATTGGTCTCCAGCAAATGCGAACGGAGAATACGACGGGATGATTAGTTTAAAAAATGCGCTCGCGCAATCTGTGAATACCGTAACAGCCAGGCTAATTGATAAAACAGGTCCGGGGCCGGTTCTTGATTTGGTTAAGAAATTGGGTGTGGATACTGAAAACTTTTCCAACGGACCGGCAATTGCTTTGGGTACCGAGGATATGAGCCTTTTTGAAATGGTTTCGGCTTATAGCACTTTCGTAAATGAAGGGGTTTATGTGAAACCAGTAATTGTAAACCGAATTGAAGATAAAAACGGAACGGTACTTTATCAACACGTTCCTGAAACCCGGGATGTACTTAATAAAGAAGCGGCTTATGTAACGGTAAATATCTTAGAAGGCGTAACCCAATATGGTTCCGGAGTTCGTTTACGTGGGACCTACGCTAAAGAATTTGATCACTACAAAAGAGGGGTAACAGGTTATCCTTATGATTTTAAGAATCCTATAGCAGGTAAGACCGGGACTACACAAAACCAAAGTGATGGCTGGTTTATGGGCATGGTTCCTAATCTTGTAACCGGCGTTTGGGTTGGTGCTGAAGATCGTGCCGTTCATTTCCCTGGTCTAACCTATGGGCAGGGAGCCACTATGGCGCTACCAATTTGGGGAATGTATATGAAAGACCTTTATGCAGATGAAGAACTTGATGTGTCAAAAGGTGATTTTCCAAAACCCGATAATCTGTCTATTCAAATAGATTGTGATGAGTATAATCAGGAAAATCAATCTGAAACCGACAGTATTCCAGATGAACTTGATTTTTAAGCCCTCTAAAAGGGTTTAATACCTCCTGACTTATCTAGTATTTTTCGATTCATACCTCGTGGCCCTGTCCCGGGGTTTTTGATTATTTATCAAAAATTCAGTCATATTTTTCAGGAAAATATAATCTACAAGCCTAAAAGCATTGTAACAGCATTTTTATTTTCGTATTTTTCGGTAAAATTAAATACCGATGATTAAAAAAACTGTAGCAAATGTAAAAGATGCTTTGCAGGGCGTAGAAGATGGTATGACGTTTATGCTGGGAGGTTTTGGCCTTAGCGGTATTCCAGAAAATGCCATTTCAGAATTAGTACGTCTTAATGTAAAAAATCTTACTTGTATTTCTAATAATGCAGGGGTAGATGACTTTGGCCTCGGACTTTTACTTCAAAAGAAACAAATAGATAAAATGGTTTCGTCCTATGTGGGAGAAAACGACGAGTTTGAGCGCCAAATGCTTAGCGAAGAACTGGAAGTAGAGCTTATTCCACAAGGTACACTGGCTGCACGCTGCCAGGCTGCCCAACAAGGATATCCTGCAATGTACACGCCTGCCGGCTATGGGACCGAAGTTTCCCAGTTCAAGGAAACCCGGGAGTTTGATGGAAAAATGTATGTTTTGGAAAAAGCTTTTAAAGCCGATTTTGCATTTGTAAAAGCCTGGAAAGGCGATAAAGCCGGAAATCTTATTTTTAAAGGAACTGCCCGGAACTTTAATCCGCTAATGTGTGGTGCCGCTAAAGTGACTGTTGTTGAGGTTGAAGAGTTGGTAGAGCCGGGGGAACTTGATCCAAACCAGATTCATATTCCAGGGATTTTTGTGCAACGTATTTTTGAAGGAAAAAACTACGAAAAACGAATAGAAAAGAGAACGGTTAGAAAAGTGAGTTAAAAGTTAAGGGTTAAAAGTGACCATTGAAAAAACAACCAATTTACGAATGACTGATAAATGATGATTTGAAGGTTTGAAAATGTGATAATTTGAAGATGATTTATTGATTAAACGTTTTTACAAAATTGCCATAGCTTTGTAAAAATCGAAGGTTAAATGAATTAATTACACTTTGTGTTATGAGGGATGATAAAGATAATATTATAGTAAGCAAAACTTTTGATTTTGCACTCAAGATTATCGATTATTCGGAAAAATTGAGATCAAATCATAAATACGAAATGTGTTCTCAACTTGTTAAAAGTGGTACCTCAATTGGAGCAAATGTTTGGGAAGCCCAAAACGCTGAAAGCAATGCTGATTTTATTCATAAGTTTAAAATATCAGCTAAAGAAGCTGATGAAACTAATTATTGGCTAAAACTTTGTAAAGCATCAAAACATCTTCCAAATCCAGATGAAGAACTTTTTTCAGAATTAGCCTCTATTATAAGGATATCTTCAAAGATTATAAGTTCATCTAAAAAGCGATAATCAGAATTTTCAAATCAGCAAATAATCAAATTTTCAAATTGAATTATGTTAGACAAAGAAGGAATAGCAAAACGTATAGCGAAAGAGGTGAAAAATGGGTATTATGTGAATTTAGGAATAGGGATTCCTACTCTTGTAGCCAATTTTGTTCGCGATGATATAGAAGTAGAATTTCAGAGTGAAAATGGAATCCTGGGAATGGGACCTTTTCCATTGGAAGGAGAAGAAGATGCCGATTTGATTAATGCGGGAAAACAAACTATAACTGCACTTCCCGGTGCGAGTTTCTTTGATTCTGCAATGAGCTTCGGGATGATTCGCGGTCAGCACGTAGATCTTACTATTTTAGGAGCTATGGAAGTTGCCGAAAATGGCGATATCGCCAACTGGAAAATTCCGGGGAAAATGGTAAAAGGTATGGGTGGTGCCATGGATCTTGTGGCTAGTGCCGAAAATATTATCGTAGCCATGATGCATACCAACAAAGCAGGCGACTCTAAATTACTCAAAAAATGTTCATTGCCTTTAACCGGCGTTGCTTGCGTGACTAAAATTGTGACTAACCTTGCGGTTATTGAGGTGACTAAAGATGGTTTTAAACTGCTAGAAAGAGCTCCTGGAGTTAGTGTGGAAGAAATTAAAGAAGCTACGGAAGGAAAGTTGCTTATAGAAGGTGATATTCCTGAAATGCAATTATAAAAATAACTGTTTTGGAAAGTTTTTTAACCTTCCAAAACAGTCTTTAGGGTTTTCTATGCATCTAAAAATGAGGTGGAAGTCTCTTTAATATTTACAAGAAAGTCTATGGCTTCATCTCTTGCAATTATTTCTCCCCGCGAATTAGCCTGGGAAAAATATTTATACCAACCAACACTTTCTAAATTCTCTTCCAGCATTTTTACTTCCTCCTTAGAAGGCATTTGCCAAACCGTGATATATCTATAATCACTGCGGTAAGGAGTATGTTCATCGTTTCTGGCCCATCCCATATTTTCTACTCCACGGGATTTCATTTCTTTAATTCTTTCTTCCATATTTGTGAATACCCTGCGGCGTTCTTCAATAGTAAGTTTTAACCATCTGCGGGTAACGTTCCACATTTCAATATACAAATACATATCTTAAGGTTTTATTGGTTACACTTAAAGTTAGCAAATATTTGACGGATAATCCTTTAGAATAGATTAAAATTCCACAGGATATGATAGCGCTCATACCGGTAATTTTTTCTATTGTACACTAACAACTTCTGAAGCTTCCAATAGTTTTTCCTGGCGTAGTTTTAAAATAACCTGCGCAATGGCAAGTACATCTTTTTCGCAGTAATTAACAATACGCGCAATATCTTTATCATTGTAAAAAACATTTCTTACATCACTACCTGAAATATCATCTTTTGGAGATGGAATTTTTAAAACATTAGTTAATAACTTTAAAGAAGTAAAATGCTTATAATCTCCAAATTTCCAGAGTTCCAAAGTATCCAGGTGTGGCACTTCCCAGGGCTTTTTTCCAAATAGATTAAGTTTTAGGGGTAGTGGAAGATTATGAATTAGCATTCTACGAGCAATAAATGGAAAATCGAATTCTTTTCCATTATGTGCACAAAGTAAATGCTGAGGCTTTGAAAAATGCTCTTTTAATAATTCAGAAAACTGCTGAAGTAAGGTTCTTTCTTCATCTTTAAAAGTGGTAAGTCTAAAAGTTCTATCACCGTTTTTAAAATTGAAAAAACCTACCGAGATACAAACAATTTTACCAAATTCTGCCCAAATTCCTGCGCGGTTATAAAACTGCTCTGCATTAAAATCGTCTTTACGCTGATATTGGGTTTTTGCTTCCCAGAGCGACTTTTTTTCTTCATCGAGATTGTTAAAATCTTCAAATTCGGGAACCGTTTCAATATCGAGAAAAAGAATATGTTCCAGCTTAATTGTTTGCAGCATCGTTTAGCATTTTATAAGTCTCATCAATATACTTATAGAAATCTGGCGCGTGCTCTTCGTTTTCTTCTTTTTTAATCAGGTTTTCCCCCAATCTTACAATAATTAGATCGTCTTTGGGAATAACAATAACATACTGCCCATGAATGCCCCGCATATAGAAAATATCTTTATTGTTGTAATCGCTAAGCCAAAAACCATAGCCATACTGCGGACTATCCTCAAAACGGGGTTCAGTAGATTGCTTAACAAATTCAGGGTTTAGAAGCTGTTGGCCATTCCATTTTCCTTCATTTTTATAAAGTTTTCCGAACCTGGCAAAATCCCGGGCATTAGAGGCTATACAACAATAAGCTTTCTCCATCCCGCTTTCTTCGCTATCTAATTGCCAAAGCGCATCGTGTTGCATATTCATTGGTTTCCATAAATTCTCACTTAAATATGCTGAAAGATTCTCTCCGGTGGCTTTTTCTATAACCATACCAAGGAGAATAGTGTTCCCGCTAAGATATTTAAAGCTTTCTCCGGGAGTTTCAGTTACTTCCAGGCGTAATACTAATTCGCGAATATTTTCATCAAAATAAGCCCTTGCAGTCATCCCGAAGGGATTGTAATAATTCTCATTCCAGTTTAGGCCAGAAGACATGGAAGCCAGATCTCCTACTTTTAACTCTGAATTGAACTGAGGGAAAAAATCGGAAACCGGTTGCTCTAAACTTTTAATATACCCATCTTTAATAGCGCTGCCTAGTAGTGTAGAAACAATACTTTTGGCCATAGAAAATGAATTTGTTTTAGAATCTGGACCATATTCCTGGTAATATTTCTCAAACCAAATACTATCGTTTTTTATAATTAAAAATGCAGCAGTTTCCAGCTCTTCGTTTAAATTGGCTAGATCTTGAGTTGATGAAACAGAGTTATAATTTGAATGTTCTGACCATTTATTGGTTTCGGTTCCTGCTTCAATCAACCTGTTTTCAAAATGCGGATAATCATCTATAAAGGCTGTGTTGTGACCCTGAAAATAAGTAGCCTGAATTCCGCGGAAAATATAACCGAAATCGAAAATAATTAGAATAATAATGGCGATAGAAAGTGCGAGTATTACCGAGCCAATAATTTTTAAAAATCTAATCATAGGATTTAGGTTTTAGAACATTGAAAGTTGCGTTGTATTCTTTTCGTGGTTTAAAAGCCATTGTTTACGGGCTAACCCACCCGCATAACCGGTTAAAGAACCGTCGCTGCCAATTATGCGATGGCAGGGAATAACCACCCAAAGCGGGTTTTTCCCGTTTGCAGAAGCTACCGCACGTATCGCTTTTTCATCACCTAATTTTTTGGAAAGTTCAAGGTAGCTACAGGTTTTTCCGAAAGGAATTTGGTTAAGTGCCTTCCAAACTTTTTGCTGAAATTCAGTTCCGTCTGGGTTTAATTTTAAACTGAATTCCTTTAGTTCTCCATTAAAATAATCGTTTAACTGCTGAAAAGCCAACCGAAGAAAATCTGGAATTTCTGTTGAAGTTGGAATTTTCTCATCCAGGATCTGAATGCTTGAAATTCCCTCTTCATCTCCACTAATTCTGGCTGTTCCCAGTGGAGTTTTCAGAAATATCTGGTTTAGTTTCTTCGTTTTCTTCATTGTCTTTCCTTTGAATTAATCCAAGGCGTTTTGCTCTTTTTTCCCAGTTCTGCCGAGCAAGCATTTGCATATCTTCAATACTATCGCTTTCGTCCATAATTTCAAGCCCCAGCAGAGTTTCAATAATATCTTCCATGGTAACGAGACCAACCGTATTTCCAAATTCATCTACAATCATGGAAATATGTCCTCTTTTTTGTACAAAATTCTCAAAGAGTTCGGGGATTGGAGTGTCTTCTGCACTCATAAAAATCTCTCTTTTTAAAGAGCTTAAAGGTTCTGGGCCCCTATCATCTATCATTTCTTCAAGGACATCATCTTTTAATATAAAACCGGTAACATTGTTGGTTTGTTTTTTATAAACGGGAATCCTGGAAAACTTCAGGTTTTTATGAGTTCGGTGGAATTCTTCTATGCTGGTATCTTCATTTTCAATAATCGCTACTGAATATGGTGTCATCACATCTTTTGCTTTAACCGATTTAAATACCAGCAGGTTTTTAATTACCGTGGTTTCGCTTTCGTCAAAAACACCTTCCTCTTCGGCAGCATCGGTAATTGCTGCGAATTCTTCGCGATTCATAGAAGAAACATGAGCCGATTTCCCTATGAGCTTGGTGGTGAGCATCATAAGCCAAAGTATGCCGGTATACTTCAGCGGGAAAATCATTATTTTTAGCGTTTTGGCTGTAAAATTTCCTAAAGATTGCCAGTAGGTTGCACCTATGGTTTTAGGGATTATTTCAGAAAGAATAAGAATAGCCATAGTCATAATTGCAGATACTATTCCAACTGCATTGCCCCCATCACCATAGATTTTCTCGGCTTGCACGCCAACCAGGATGGCGCCAACAGTATGGGCAACAGTATTTACGGTTAATATTGCAATTAACGGCTTGTCTATATCTTGTTTGAAATTTGCCAGGGTATTGGCGTATGCTTTTCCTTCTTTATTTTTTATTTTTATATAAGAAGGGGTTACACTCAATAAAGCTGCTTCCAGGATAGAACACATAAAAGAAAAGAAGATGGAAAGAACAGCAAATAAAATTAGTAATCCCATATTGGTTTTAGGCTTGTTTGAAATACTAATTTAAAGATAATTCCTCAAACCCATACAAAGAAATGATAAAACATAAAAAAGAGCCCCGATAGTTTAAAATCGGGGCAAAATAAGAGTTGTTTAGTGGGTTTTAAGCAGAAAGTTTGGCGTTAATTATACCCTGCCACTTTTTAGCAACAACTAGTCGTTCTGATGCATTGTTGTTCTCATTATCATCTTCGTCATAAAAAATGATTTTAAGCGGATTTTGATCCCTTTCATTTTCGGAAAGATCTAAGCTAATGCTTTTAATCAATTTTCGATTTTCGGGAAAAGGATGAGAACTTACTTTGCTATTTTTAATCTTAGTAAGATCTAAAACCCGATGCTGCATCTTATTTGTAGGCTCTATAATGAGTAATTTATTTGCTTTACTGTCTAATCCCAATAATAAGTTGTTTGAAATCTCAAAGGTGTCAGACGTCAAGTTATTTTGAGTACTTATATTTCTAAGGTTCCTAAGTCTGTTTTTTTCTTTGTTGTTCTGTTGCCAAATTAGGTATAGTATTGGCAGCATAAATAAGGCTAAAAGGCCAAGGCCAATTAGTGTAGATACGGTATCCATTTTTTTATAATATTTAGGTGATTTTTAATGTATTTGCCCTGTTATAGAGCTAAGTATGAGTTCCAAAAAACCTTAAGTTCTTCGGGAATTCAAGAGAATCACCAGAAAAAATGGAAAGGATAGATTTGTTGAAGTATTAACTGCCTGTGGTCTAAACAATGGGAAAATAATTTTTTCTCAATTGGCAGCAGTAATGTTTCTTTTGAAGTAAAAGTAGCAGGTAAACTTCCTGAGAAATCAGAAAAACTTTCTTCTGAAGTACTATTTTCGAAAGTGATAATTTCAGAAAATAGAACGGCTTGTTTGTTTTGATCTGCCTGCAGGTAATCATAATTCCGGGAATCGAGATTATGCGTAGAAAAACCAGAAAAAGCAAAGCCCTGCCCTGAAAAGGACATAAATAATATGGCAAAGAGCGCATATATAGCTTTAAAATTTTTCTGGTTTTTCATCTTGTAAAAGTATATAAAAACCTAATTGGTTATTGCTAAATTTTAGTTATAAATTTAGGAAATTAACTTAACCGCATCCTTAGCAAAATAACTGGCAATCATAGAGGCCCCGGCTCTTTTTATAGCGGTTAATTGTTCTAGAACTACGGCATCGTGCTCTAACCAACCTTTTTCTGCCGCAGCTTTAATCATCGCATATTCACCGCTTACCTGGTAAACCGCAACCGGAATGTTCACTACATTTCTAATATCGCGTACAATATCCAGATAGCATAAGCCCGGTTTTACCATAACAATATCTGCGCCTTCCTCAATATCCATAAGGGTTTCTTTAACTGCTTCTTCGCGGTTTGCAGGGTCCATTTGGTAGGTTCTCTTGTCTTTTGGGATGTTTTCGGCATCTACGGGTGCAGAATCCAGAGCGTCCCGGAATGGCCCGTAAAAGGCTGAAGCATATTTGGCGCTGTAACTCATAATGCCGGTTTCGTGGAAACCTTCGTCTTCCAGCAAGCTGCGCATTTCAAAAATTCGGCCGTCCATCATATCACTTGGTGCTAGAATATCGGCACCGGCTTTTGCGTGAGAAAGTCCCATTTCGGCTAAAATAGCGGTAGTATCGTCGTTAATTATTTTGCCGTTGGCAATAACGCCGTCATGTCCATAGGCAGAATAAGGGTCCAGGGCAACATCGGTCATAACCAACATTTCCGGAACCGCATTTTTCACTGCTTTTATAGCTCGTTGCATAAGCCCGTCAGCATTTAAAGCTTCCGTCCCTGCATTGTCTTTTAAGTTTTGCGGAACTTTTACAAAAAGTAAAACCGATTTTATCCCTAAACTCCAAAGTTCCTTAACTTCTTTTTCCAGTAAATCCAGGCTAAACCTAAAATAATTAGGCATAGAAGCGATTTCTTCCTTCTTATTTTTTCCTTCAACCACAAAAAGTGGAGCGATAAAATCATTCGGAGTTATTGCGTTTTCCCTAACTAAGCTTCTCATCGCCTCGCTGGTTCTTAATCTTCTATTTCTTCTTAATGGATACATAATTTCAGTTGTCAGTTATCAGTAAATGAGTTTTCAGTTAAACCCAATTTCGTGGTTTTTCCAGAACTTCCAATATTTTCTCTTCTTCGCTGCCGGGTTCTGGATGATGGTCGTAAACCCATTGCACGTGTGGCGGCAAACTCATTAAGATGCTTTCAATTCTTCCGTTGGTTTTTAAGCCGAAAAGCGTGCCTTTATCGTGTACTAAATTGAATTCCACATAACGGCCGCGTCTTATTTCCTGCCAGGTGCGGTTTGCTTCAGAATAGGGTAGATGCTTACGTTTTTCTGCTATAGGAACATAGGCTTCAAGGAAACTATCACCAACTTCGGTTACAAAATCATACCAGTCTTCAATACTTTTTTCTTTGGAAGCTTTTAAATAGTCAAAAAACAAACCTCCAATTCCGCGTGCTTCATTTCTGTGGGAATTCCAGAAATATTCGTCACATTTTGTCTTGTATTGCGGATAGAATTCAGGGGAATGTTTATCACAGGCTTCTTTTGAAACCTTATGGAAATGTTCGGCATCTTCCTCAAAAAGATAGTAGGGGGTGAGATCCTGACCGCCTCCAAACCACTGGTCTAAAACGTTTCCGTCCTTATCATACATCTCAAAATAGCGCCAATTAGCGTGAACCGTGGGTACCATCGGGTTTTTTGGGTGAATCACCAAGCTGAGCCCACAGGCAAAAAAATCTACATCACCAACTTTAAAATATTGTTGCATTGCGGGGGCTAAAGGCCCGTGTACAGCCGAAATATTTACGCCGCCTTTTTCAAAAACAGTACCATTTTCTATAACTCGTGTTCTGCCGCCGCCGCCTTCTTCGCGTTCCCAAAGGTCTTGTTGAAATTTGGCTGTGCCGTCTATCTCTTCCAGTTTTTCACAGATGCTATCCTGTAAGTCTTCAATATATTTATAAAATTCCGCTCTCATTTTCAATCTTCAATATAAACCAGGTTATTTTTTGTTTTCCTTATTTCTTCTACTTTGGAAACCTTAAATGCTTCTTTCATCCTTTCCTGGAGAAGTTTAATAATTGCTTCAGTTTTTAATTGACTTCCCTTAAATAAAGTCTGCCCAAACCGATTATTGTGTAAATCCATTGCTTTGGCCAGTTTTTGATTTGGAGAAAGTTTTTCGTGTAAACCTGTGAATTGGTCGCTCCAAATTCTTACAGTTTCTACCGATGAGGAAATTTTAAAACATTTCTGGCAAATTAAATAATTCCACAGGGCGTGTCTAAAAGCATTCGCTTTACCATTTTTATGATGTTCTTTTTGATAAAGATCATCACAAATTCTTATGGTTTCAATCGTTGCCCGGTAGGTTGGTAAAATATAGCGCGGCTTACTTATAAATACCTTAAAGACTGCGAGCAGTTCCTTAAAATTCATATTTTTAATCCGCGCCCAGACTGCCACTATTTGGCTTTATACTCTTTTACCGCATCTACAAAAGCTTTTGCGTTTTCTACCGGAATATCTGGTAAAATACCGTGCCCCAGGTTTACGATATAGCTGTCTTTTCCAAATTCATTAATCATTTGGCTTACCATTTTTTTGATCTCTGCCGGTGGGGAATATAATCTTGAAGGATCAAAATTACCTTGTAAGGTGATTTTTCCACCACTTAAATAGCGAGCGTTTCTGGCGCTAATCGTCCAGTCTACTCCCAAAGCGGAAGCTCCTGAATTTGCCATTTCGTGTAGGGCAAACCAACAACCTTTTCCAAAGGCGATTACCGGAATCTCATCTTTTAAAGCGTCAATGATCTGTTGAATATATTTCCAGGAAAATTCCTGGTAATCTACAGGACTTAGCATCCCGCCCCAGGAATCAAAAATTTGTACTGCATCTACCCCGGCTGCAACTTTTGCTTTAAGGTATGCGATAGTTGTATCGGTTATTTTTTGCAGTAATAGATGCGCTGCCACGGGATTGGTAAAGCAAAATTTCTTGGCCTTATCAAAGTTTTTGGAACCCTGGCCTTGTACGGCATAGCATAGAATTGTCCATGGGGAACCTGCAAAACCAATGAGTGGAACTTCGTTATTTAGTTCCTGTTTCGTCATTTTAATGGCATCCATTACGTAGCCTAAGGTTTCCTCTATATTGGGAACAATTACCTGGTCTACATCTTTTGATGTGCGAATAGGTTTTGGCAACCACGGGCCTACACCGGGTTTCATTTCTACTTCAATATTCATTGCTTGCGGAACCACCAAAATGTCGCTAAATAAAATAGCGGCATCAGTACCTACCTGATGTATTGGCATTACAGTGATTTCGGTAGCTAGTTCTGGAGTTCTACAACGAGTGAAAAAGTCGTATTTTTCTTTAAGCTTCATAAAATCTGGAAGGTAACGGCCTGCCTGGCGCATCATCCAAACCGGTGGGCGTTCTACCGTTTCTCCTTTTAAAGCTTTTAGAAATAGATCGTTTTTTATCATTTTTGTATTGTTCTAATTTTTTGTTTTCCTGCAAACTTACAAGGTTCTGTAAACCTTGCAGAAGTATGCCTTATAACACACTAATTTTTTATTTACACTATTTATTTTTAGAATACTTTACTACTTGCACAATCACATTTTCAATGGTTGGTTTGGTAGCAATTATTATATTGTTTGTATGTTTTTGGGCTTCTAAAGCAGTAGTATTTCCTATACAATATGCTGTGATGCCTGTTAGCTTATTTTTTGCAGTAAAACTTTGCACTGCACTGGGGCTAAAAAATAAGATCCCATCAAATTCCTGAGAAAAGCCCTGTGGATTTAAGCTTGTTTTATAAACTTCAATTTCCTGAAAATTAATATTTTCTTGTTGGAGGGTTTTGGGAATTTCGTCCATTCTCTTATTACCGCAGAAAAAGGTAAAGGTTTCTGAAGCATATTTTTTAGTAATAATTTGGGCTAAATCTTTGCCATAATCTGCAACTTCCTGAATGTGGAATCCGTTATCACTAAGAAGTTCAGCGGTTTTTTCCCCCACGCAAAAACAATTTTTAAATTCAGTTTTCCCCAAAACCGCATTCACCGAATTTTTACTGGTAAAAATCACATTTTCAATTTTCTCTAAAGGAAGTTTGAAATTGTGGGTTTCTATAAGGATAGCATTGTATTCCACCAGGCTCAAGCCTGAGTTTAGAAACAATTGTTTCTGGGAATTACTGAGTTTTTTAGTTGAGAGAATGCTTTTCATTCCAAATTATTTAAATAAGGATCAGCCTGCGGTATTTATTTCAGCTTTAATTTGTTGCATCAATTTTGAGCCACCATTATTCAGGATCTCTTCAGCACAACGTCTGCCCAAATTTTCAATTTCGTTTAAAGAAACAGTTTTTTCTACTCCAATCTTCTCTTTTCCGTCTAAACTAAAAAGGGCTCCTTTAAAGTAAATCAAGTCTTTTTCTACAGTTGCTAAAGCACCAATGGGGGCAGTGCAGCCGCCTTCTAACACCTTTAAAAATTCGCGCTCAATATGTACGGTGATCTCAGATTCTCTATGGTTTAATAAGGAAAGTGCTTTGCGGGTAAACTCATCTTCTTCCATTGCCACCACAAGCATTGCGCCTTGTGCAGGGGCTGGAATCATCCAGTTAAGATCTATAAAATTCTCAGGTTTTAGAGCGATACGTTCAAGGCCTGCAGCGGCGAAAATTGCTCCATCCCAGTCGTTATCGACTAATTTTTTCATTCTGGTATTTACATTTCCACGTAAATCTACCACCTTGTGAGCAGGATGTTTATGCAGCCATTGTGCTTTTCTTCTCAGGCTACCGGTAGCAATTGTTCCTTCACTTTCTAAGAAATCCAGGCCTTTATGAATAAGTATATCTTTAGTATTGGCGCGTTTTAAAACTGCAGCCTCAACAATACCTTTTGGAAGTGCCGTGGGCACATCTTTCATAGAATGCACGGCAATATCTATATCACCTTTTATCATGGCTACATCCAGAGTTTTGGTAAAAATCCCTGTAATACCCATTTCGTAAAGTGGTTGATTTAAGTTAAGGTCTCCCGAAGATTTAACGGGAACAAGTTTAGTTTTATGTCCGGCTTTTTCCAATGCATTTTGCACTGTTTTTGCCTGCCAGAGTGCAAGTTCGCTGTCTCTGGTGCCAATACGAATTATTTTGTTCATTGCGCCTTTTCTTCTAACTGAAAAACTTTCTGGATTAATTCCAGACTCTCATTGGTAGTTTCTGAATCTTCTTTTAAATGATTGGCAAAATGCTTCATTATTTTTTGAATAATCCTGTCGCTAACTATTTCAGCTTGTTCATCATTGAAGTCTGATATTTTCTTACGCTGAAAATCAAGTTCAGCATCTTTCATGCTTCTAAGCTTTTTCTTTAAAGCTTTTATAGTAGGTGCAAATTTTCGTGTTTCAAGCCATTTATTGAAATCGGTCTCTACCTCTGTAATAATAATTTCAGCTTCAGGAATAAAGCGCTTTCTGCGTTCTAAATTCTTATCTGTAATTTTTGAAAGTTGATCCAGGTGAACCAATTTTACATTAAGTAATTGAGCTACATCCTCTGAAACATTCTTTGGAATAGAAAGGTCTAAAACCAGTAAATCTTTGTTAGAATAGATTAATTCTTTAGAAATGGTGGGATTTTGTGCTCCTGTGGCAACAATAAGAATATCTGTATTCCTTATTTCTGCCTGCAAATCGGCATAATCTTTAACTATTAGATTAAATTTCCCTGCAATTTTTTCCGCTTTGTCTTTTGTGCGGTTAATAAGGGTGATATGCTCGTTATGCGTATGTTTTATCAAGTTTTCACAGGTATTTCTTCCAATTTTACCTGTTCCGAAAAGCAAAATATTCTTATCGGTAACATTAGGTACATTTTGAAGAATATATTGAACCGAAGCAAAAGATACTGAGGTTGCTCCTGTAGAAATTTCGGTTTCGTTCTTTATACGCTTGCTAGCCTGGATTACTGCGTTGACAAGTCTTTCCAAAAATGCATTGACCAGCCCAAGTTTTTTAGAACGGGCGAAAGCAAGCTTTAACTGACTAATAATTTCGAAATCTCCCAGAATTTGGCTATCCAGGCCGGTGCCAACCCTAAACATATGGGAGATAGCTTGTTTGTTTTTATGAATATAAGCTACTTTTTCAAACTCTTCTACGGTACCGTGTGTATGTTCACAAAGAAGTTTGATTAGTTGAAAAGGATGATCTGCGAATCCGTAAATTTCAGTTCTGTTACAGGTAGAAGTTACCAAAATGCCATCAATCCCTTCAGCATTAGCCTGAAGAAGTAAACGTTTCTTTGCTTCTTCATCCAAACTAAAATGTCCTCTTATTTCTGCATCAGCCTTTTTATAACTAAGACCTATTGTGTAAAAATGTTTTCCGCTTGCTATGTGATAATCTTTCATGTACCTGTTTGGGGTATTCGGTTGCAAAATTAAGCTAATGTAAAATCAAAAAGTAACGCTCAAAGTACTTTTTGTATCGCTTTCAGTTATTTTCGGTTTTTTTACGCTTCCAAAAGTCGTATTTGCTTACATTTGTAGTAGTAATAGTAGGTTTGGGTGCAACAGTTTAGAATAATTCTAAATAGTATTAAAATTTAAAATATGGTTTTAGAAGATAAAAATAACGCTGAAGGATATACGGAGGGATTAAAAATTGAAGATGGTTTTTATCTTTTAAAATTTCAAAATGAAACTTCTGATAGTCAAAAAATTATTCGGGATATAGACAGTAGTTTTATACAGTTTCATTTTAATTTAAAAGGAAACTGCAAGTTCCTGTTTAATAATGGTAATTACGAGCTTCCGCTTAATGAAGAAAGTTCATTGTTATTATACAATCCGCAGCAGGATCTTCCACTTAATTTAGTACTAGAACCAAACTCCTGGTTAATTTCCCTGGTGATTTCTATCAAAAAATTCCATTCGCTGTTTTCGCAGGAAGCCGGGTATATTACTTTCTTAAGTGCAGATAATAAGGATAAAAAATATTATAAAGATGGTCCTATTTCGCCTTCTATGGCAATAGTTCTTAACCAGGTAATGAACTTTAATCTTACCCAGAGTATTAAAAATCTTTATTTTAAAGGGAAAGCTTATGAGTTATTGAGCTTATATTTTAATAGGACAGAAGATCCAGATGTAGAGCAATGTCCTTTTCTTAGTGACGAAGAAAATATTATTAAGATAAGAAAGGCCAAGGATATTGTGATCTCCAGAATGGCGGAGCCACCTTCTTTGCAGGAATTATCTGATGAAATTGGATTAAGTCTTAAAAAATTAAAAGAAGGTTTTAAGCAAATTTATGGCGACTCTGTTTACAGTTTTCTTTTTGATTATAAAATGGAATCTGCAAGAAAACTCCTGGATAGTGGCGATTATAATGTGAACGAAGTGGGCTTAAAGGTGGGCTACAGTACTTCCAGTCATTTTATTGCGGCTTTTAAAAAGAAATTTGGTACAACGCCAAAAAAATATATTATGTCTTTAAATCCAAACCTTTAAATATGCACAGGTTAGTACACTCATTTTTTATTGGTCTGTTTCTTATTTTTCAAAATACTGGATTCGCTCAGGAAATTGAAAATCAAGTCCAGGAAGAGAAAAATGAAGTATTGGTTTTTTATAAAACTGAAGGTTTTTGGCATAATTCTATCCCCGCTGGAAGAGCTCTTATTCTAGAACTTGGAGAAGATCACGAATTTGAAGTGACCGCCACTGAAGATGCAAATGATTTTAACGAGAATAATCTTACAAAATTTAATCTCGTAATTTTCCTAAGTACTACAGGAAATGTATTAAATGAAAAAGAGCAGGATGCTTTTGAAAGATATATAAAGAAAGGTGGTAATTTCTTCGGAATTCACGCCGCAGCCGATACCGAATATGAGTGGCCATGGTTTGGTGAATTAGTAGGAGGTTATTTTGCAGGACATCCAGAAATACAGCAAGCTGATATTTTTGTAAATATGCCAGAACATCCAACGGTTTCGCATCTGCCAAAGGTTTGGACCAGGACAGATGAGTGGTATAATTACAAAAACCTAAACCCTGAAAAGGAGGTTTTACTTTACCTTGATGAGAATTCTTATGAGGGAGGAACAAATGGGGAAGAGCATCCAATTGCCTGGATTAGAGAAACCGGCCATGGCGGAGTTTCTATTTATACCGGTTTGGGGCACACCATACAATCATATTTAGAACCTGATTTTAAAGAGCATATTTTGCAAAGTATCTTATATGCTTTAGACAAGGAAAAAAAATAAATCCTCTATTAAGGCATAAGAAAGTGTAATAATATTAACTTTTGTTGCATTTTTAATAAGCTTATTTTTGATATTGAAAAAGAAAAACTATGAGTAAAGGCGTACTATTGGTTAATTTGGGGTCTCCAAAAAGCACCGATCCTAAAGATGTAAAAAGTTACCTGGACGAATTCTTAATGGATGAGCGGGTTATAGATGTGCCATATTGGGCACGTACACTGCTAGTAAGAGGGATTGTCTTGAATACAAGGCCTAAAAAATCGGCTGCAGCTTATCAAAAGATCTGGTGGGACGAAGGCTCTCCACTTATTGTATTATCTGAACGTCTTCAGGAAAAAATGGATAAAAACACATCGGTGCCTATTGCTTTAGCGATGCGCTATGGAGAACCGAGTATAAAATCGGGGCTACAGGAATTGCACGATAAAGGCGTAGATGAGGTTTTGCTTTTTCCATTATACCCTCAATTCGCGATGGCTACAACAGAAACTATTCTTGTTTTAGCCGAAGAACTTAGAAAAGAACATTTTCCGAAAATGCAATTTACTACGGTGCCACCATTTTATAATCATTCAGATTATATTAGGGTTTTAGCTGAAAGTATTGCTGAAAAATTAAAAGGAAATGATTTTCAGCATTTATTATTTTCTTACCACGGGGTGCCAGAGCGACATATTAGAAAAAGCGATGTTACCAAGTCCCACTGTAAGATTGATGGAAGTTGTTGCCAAACGCCTTCGGCAGCACATCAATTTTGTTACCGCCACCAGTGTTATGAAACTACTCGCCTTGTAGCAGAATATCTTGAATTAAAAGAAAATTCATACAGTGTTTCCTTTCAATCTCGTTTAGGTTTTGATCCATGGTTGCAACCTTATACCGATAGAACCATAGAGCGTTTTGGAAAACAGGGAATGAAAAAACTGGCTATTGTTACCCCGGCTTTCGTTTCAGACTGTCTGGAAACCCTGGAAGAAATCGCTATGGAAGGCGAAGAGATATTTCACGAAGTGGGAGGTGAAGAATTTACCGTGGTTCCCTGTTTAAACGATAGGGATGATTGGGTTAAAGTGCTTTCTCGCTGGGTAGATGAATGGGCGCACCAAAAGCCTGTTGAAGCATAATGGCCTCGGCGAATTCCCAAAATCTTGGAAAAAAACCAATAGGTAAATTACTTGTACAGCAAGCGGCACCGGCTTCCATAGGAATTCTGGTAATGTCGCTGAATATATTAATCGATACCATTTTTGTAGGAAACTGGATAGGTTCTACCGCTATTGCAGCAATAAATGTAGTACTACCGGTTTCATTTTTTATTGCCGCCCTGGGAATGGCCATTGGTATTGGTGGCTCGTCTATAATTAGCCGGGCACTTGGCGGTGATGACCGTAAAAAAGCTCTAAAGACCTTCGGAAACCAGATTAGTTTAACGCTAATTCTCACCATTACATTAGTTATTATTGGGCTAATGTTCGTGGATTCCCTTATTCCTGCTTTTGGGGGAAAAGGCGATATTTTTGAACCGGCAAAAGTATATTATACCATAGTGCTTTACGGAGTACCATTTTTGGCGCTTTGTATGATGGGAAACACCGTGATTCGCGCCGAAGGAAAACCCAAATTCGCGATGATCGCCATGATAATTCCGTCTGTGGGGAATTTACTTTTGGACTATATTTTCATCAATCAAATGGGGCTTGGCATGTGGGGTGCAGCCTGGGCTACGACCGCTTCTTATCTTTTTTGCTTTGCCTATGTTTTCTGGTTTTTCGTCTCTAAAAACTCTGAACTTAAAATCAGTTTGCCAGATTTCGGACTTAATAAATCCATACTTTCTGAAATAGGATCGTTAGGTTTTGTCACCTTATCACGGCAAGCTGTAGTTAGTATTATTTATATGCTGATGAATAATATTTTATTTGATCTTGGAGGAGAAGATTCAGTAGCGATTTATGCCATTATTGGTAGAATGCTGATGTTTGCCCTTTTTCCCGTTTTGGGAGTTACCCAGGGTTTTTTACCTATAGCCGGCTTTAATTATGGTGCTCAAAAATACCAGCGAGTTAAAGAAAGTATCAATACTGCTATTTTGTATGCCTGCGGATTGGGCTTGTTAGTTTTTGGAGGAATCATGTTTTTTGCTGAAGAAATTGTTGAAATCTTTACTCAAAATCCAAAGATTATTGCTGAAACTCCAGATGCGATGCGCTGGGTTTTTGCCGCTACTCCTATTGTTGCGATTCAACTAATTGGTGCAGCATATTTCCAGGCGGTTGGAAAAGCAATTCCAGCTTTATTACTAACGCTGTCCCGGCAGGGATTCTTCTTTATTCCATTAGTTCTTATTTTACCCAATTATTACGGTGAAATTGGGGTTTGGATCTCTTTCCCAATCGCCGATTTACTTTCAACCTTACTCACAGGTTATTTTTTAAATAGGGAAATAAGGCTAAAAATGAAGCCCGGAACCTCCCAATAATTTTTCCGAAGAAAAATCATAAATCGCTACCTTTGTTAGAAAGCTGGAAGACCATGGATAAAAACGCTTTAAAAATAGAATTGATGCAAAAAATCATTGCTTGTGATGATGAGGATTTGCTTAAGGAAATGGAGATTTTTCTGCAAGAAGTGAAAGTTTCAGTTCACGAACCCAACGAAGCTTATAAGGTGGATGGCCAAAAAAGTTTACTTTCTAACGAACAACTTGAAGAAATAGAAAGGCGTTGGAAAGCTTACAAAAGCGGTGAGGAAAAAGCAATTCCCTGGGAAGATGCCAGAAAAGAAATTCAAGATAAATATGGGTTTTAGCCTTAAGATAAACTCTTCGGCTCAGCTTGACTTAAAAAGTGCGATCAATTGGTATGAATCTAAACAATTCGGTTTAGGTAAGCGTTTTTTTAATGATTTTGAAAATACATTAATCCGAATTCAATCTAATCCTTATATCTTTCGGCTTGAAAATAATTATAGAAATGCTCTTTTAGATATTTTTCCTTACCTGGTGATTTTTGACATAGACGATCAAGAAATAATAATCCTTGCTATTTTCAACACTCATCAAAACCCAACCAAAAAACCATAATTTGTGATAGAATATTACCAGTATATAAAAGCTTTACATCTTATTTTTGTGATCACCTGGTTTGCCGGGCTTTTTTATATTCCGCGCTTATTTATTTACCATATTGAAGCAACCCAAAAACCGGAACCGGAAAAGAGTATTTTGGCTTCCCAGCTAAAGTTAATGACCAGGAGACTTTGGTTTATCATTACCTGGCCCTCGGCTATTTTAGCCAGTTTGTTCGCTTTTTTACTCCTGCACCTTTCTCCGGGATGGCTTTCACAAGATTGGATGTTGGTGAAATTAGGCTTTGTAGCCTTGTTGTATGCCTATCATATTAAAACGCATCTCATTTTTAAAGAACTCCAAAATGATGTGGTAAAATGGACCTCAAACAAAATGCGTCTTTGGAATGAAGGCTCTACCTTAATACTCTTTTCGGTTATATTTTTAGTAATTGTAAGAGATGCTTTAAACTGGATTTACGGAGTTCTGGGAATTTTTCTTTTAGCCGCAATGTTAATGTTAGGTGTCAAAATATATAAGCGAATTAGAACAAGGAATCCCAATGCTTAATTGGTGTGATAATTGATTAAATTGAGCTAATTATTATTTATGAAGCTTTCAAAACTTTCTTTAAGTACCCGCATTTTTATCTCCATGATCTTATTGGTGTTGGGAGCTTCAATTTTAATCGTAGGCATTACAGTTTATCAATATAAGCATGAAGCCGAGAATTACCACCGTGAACGCCTGGAGAGAAAGGAACAAGCCATTAAGGAAAACATTAAGTTTATCCTGGCAAGTACCACCTTTCTGGTAAATACCGAGAATATAGATATCATTTTTAGGGAGCGCAATAAAATTCATGAAATGGCGCAGGTTCATGAGATGCAGATCAATATTTATGACCTTCAGGGGGAACTCTTAATAAAATCAGATCAATCATTTTTTAGAGATACCACAGATAATCAGTTAGATGCGCATATTTTACGAAAATTAGAACTATCGGAAAGCAAAAGGTATATTGAAAAAAATGAGATTAATGGTCAAAAATTTCAGTCTTCCTATTCTTACATTGTAGATGGTAAATTTAAGCCGCTTGCTATTATTTACCTTCCTTATGTACAGGATGATACGGTTTTAAACCGGGATTTGAATAACTTTCTCTTAAGAATGGGGGAAGTGTATTTGTTTATGTTGGTACTGGCGATAATCCTATCTTATTTTCTTTCAAAATATATAACCAAATCCCTCAAGATCATTTCAGATAAAATCACAGAAACCAGGCTGGATAAGCGTAACCAGAAAATAGATATTACCAATGCTTCCGAAGAGATTTATACCCTTGTTGCAGCTTATAATAGTATGATAGATGAGTTGGAAGAAAGTGCGGTGAAACTGGCTGCCAGTGAGCGGGAACAAGCCTGGCGCGAAATGGCGAAACAGGTGGCTCATGAAATTAAAAATCCGTTAACTCCAATGCGTTTAAGCGTACAGAGTTTTGAGCGTAATTTTGATAGAAACGATCCTAAAATTGAGGCAAAAGTAGCTGAATATTCTACCACGCTCATCAACCAAATAGATACTATGAGTTCTATTGCAGAAGCCTTTTCAAATTTCGCGAAAATGCCTGCTCAACAAAATGAGATGCTAAACGTGCCCAAAATAGTAAAATTGGCTCTGGATATTTTCAATGAAAATTATATTCAGTTTACCAGTGAAAAAGAAGAGATTCTAGCCAAATTTGACCGAACTCAACTTATTAGAGTAATTACCAATTTGGTGAAAAACGCCATACAGGCTATGGAAGGCCAGAAGAACCCTCGTATTATGGTAAGTATACACGAAGAGGAATCAAATGTATGTGTGATTATTTCAGATAATGGAACAGGAATTTCCGAAGAAAATATAGAGAAGGTATTTGAGCCTAAATTTACTACCAAAAGCAGCGGAATGGGGCTTGGCTTGGCTATGGTAAAGAATATTGTGGAAACTTATAATGGAAGTATTACCTTTAGCTCTAAGCACGGAAAAGGCACCACTTTTAGAGTGCGTTTTCCAAAATAAATAAGAAACGAACCAAAAATTTTAAATATGGAATTCGAAAATATCTTAACCGAGAATAATGACGGAATTTTACAAATAATTATTAACCGTCCAAAAAAATTAAATGCACTAAACAGGGATACTATTCAGGAACTTCATGATGCTTTTTCAGAAGCAAAGGAAGATCAGGAAGTGAAAGTGGTGATCTTAACAGGAACAGGAGAAAAGGCATTTGTGGCCGGAGCAGATATTAGCGAATTCTCTGATTTTTCTGTAGAAGAAGGTAGGGAGCTCGCAGCCAATGGCCAGGCGAAATTATTCGATTTTGTAGCGAACTTTCCTAAACCGGTTATTGCTGCGGTAAATGGGTTTGCTCTAGGCGGCGGACTCGAATTGGCAATGGCCGCTCATTTTAGAGTAGCAAGCGATAATGCAAAAATGGGACTTCCCGAAACTTCACTTGGTCTAATTCCCGGTTATGGGGGTACGCAGCGACTTCCGCAACTTGTTGGAAAAGGTCGCGCTATGGAAATGATCATGACTGCGGGCATGATAGATGCTAAACAGGCGCTTCAATACAATCTTGTGAATCACGTTTGTGAGCAGGAAGAACTGATAGAATTTACCGAGAAAATTGCTCAAAAGATTATGAAAAATTCTTTAGTAGCTATGAGCGCAGCAATTAGAGCGATTAATGCTAATTACGAAGATGGCGTTAATGGTTTTGAAATTGAAATCAGTGAATTTGGAAGTTCTTTTGGAACCCAAGATTTCGAAGAAGGAACTTCTGCTTTTCTAAATAAGCGTAAAGCCGATTTTCCTGGGAAATAAATAATTCAGATCAAAATTTGCTCTTAAAAATTTTTATATGAAAAAACTCTTATTATTAATATTCTTTGGTGCTTTTAGCTTAGGTGCCCAGGAGCAAGCGAAACCTGTTTTTGAGAATGGGGAAGCACAAATTGTTCCTGAATTTAATATCCCCGAAGATTGGATTCGTGAAGATCTATGGGTAGAAACCAATTTTGATACCGATGGTGATGAATTGCCAGACAGGATGCATGTGGCGGTAACCAGGCCAAAACAAACCGAAACCGAAGGTTTAAAGCTTCCTGTAGTTTATGAGTCCAGCCCATATTTTGCGGGCGTAGCTCCCAATGTGGAAGGTGCTTTTTATGATGTGTACCATGAGCTTGGAGAAAAGGGGGAAGAAATTGTTCACCCTTCTGTAACAAGAGTTGGAGAACGGCCAATCATTTCCAATTCGCAAATAAATACCTGGGTGCCTCGTGGATATATTGTAGTACATTCTTCATCGCCGGGAACAGGGCTTTCGCAAGGCTCACCAACCGTTGGGGGAGATAACGAATCTCTTGCGCCAAAGGCAGTGATAGATTGGCTTAATGGTCGCGCCAAAGGATATAAAACCCCTTATGGTGACGAAGAAGTTGAAGCTTACTGGACCACCGGAAAGGTGGGGATGACGGGAACTTCCTACAACGGAACGATTCCTCTGGCAGCTGCCACAACAGGGGTAGAAGGTTTGGAAGCCATTATTCCTGTCGCGCCAAATACTTCCTATTATCATTATTACCGTTCCAACGGATTGGTACGTTCGCCGGGCGGTTATTTAGGCGAAGATGTAGATGTGCTCTATAATTTTATTCACAGTGGAGATGAATCGAAACGCGCTTATGCCGATTCAGTTTATCGCGATACCGAAATTAAGGATGGCATTGATCGTATAACCGGTGATTATAACGAGTTTTGGGCCGGTCGTGATTATTTAAATGAAATGGAACCCATGAAGGCCGCATTATTAATGTCGCACGGTTTTAACGATTGGAATGTAATGCCAGAACATAGTTACCGTATTTACAAAGCTGCGGAAGAAAAAGGCCTGCCGGTTAAAATCTATTACCACCAATATGGGCACGGTGGTCCGCCCCCGGTTTCGATGATGAATAAGTGGTTTACCAAATATCTGTTTGGGGTAGATAATAACGTAGAGAAAGGTCCTAAAGCTTATATTGTTCGGGAAGATGACGATCCCCAAAACCCAACGGCTTATGCAAATTATCCAAATCCGGATGCTGTAAATGTTACATTATATTTGCAAAACGATGGATTAAAAAAAGGAAAGCTAAGCACTAAAAAATTAAAAAATCAAGGGAAACAAACTTTGATCGATGATCATAATTTCTCTGCAGATTCTCTGGCGCAACTTGAAAACTCTAAACATCGTTTATTATTTACAACACCTGTTTTAAAGGAAGATGTGCATCTTTCGGGGCTATCAACTATAAAGATTAAGTTGGCCAGTAGTAAGCCGGCAGCAAATCTTTCGGTTTGGATGGTTTCCCTGCCCTGGAATTCAGGTGAAAATACCAAAATAACCGATAATATTATTACCAGGGGTTGGGCAGATCCGCAGAATTATAAATCGCTAACCGAAAGTAAAGCTTTAGAACCGGGTAAGTTTTATGAACTGTCTTTTGACCTTAATCCCGATGATCAGGTAATTCCTGCCGGACAGCAAATTGGATTGATGATCTTTTCCAGCGATAATAAATTTACACTACTACCAGAACCAGGCACCGAACTCACTATAGATCTCGATGAAACCCATATAGAAATTCCTGTGGTGGGCGGAATGCCGGCCCTACAAGAAGCCATGAATTAAACAGGAATAAATCCTAAAAAAGGGAATAATTCCAATAATTAAAAAAACTTTGAGATGGCAATACATCTCAAAGTTTTTTTATGTCCAAAATTGAAAACTATATAAAAGGGCGGGGTGCCCAAAAAAATGTGTCTAACCAATTTGATGCCCACAATCACGAGTTTAGAGATGATTTTCTAAATCATTGTGCTACTGAAGGGGATGAGGTTCAAAACTCCAAAACTGTTTTAATAGATACTTTTCCGAAAAGTATTGTGAATAAAGTAACCAGCCCGGATGTGGGAATGGGTTTTTCTTTAAACCCTTACCAGGGTTGTGAACATGGTTGTGTTTATTGCTATGCTAGGAATTCTCACGAATACTGGGGCTTTAGTGCCGGGCTGGATTTTGAACAAAAAATTCTTGTAAAAAAAAATGCGGTTTCATTACTTGAAAAGAAAATCAGCGGAAAAAAATGGGAAGCTACGCCTATTGTACTTTCAGGGAATACCGATTGTTATCAGCCTATTGAGAAGAAACTGAAAATTACCCGCCAACTACTGGAAACTTTTCTAAAGTATAAACATCCGGTAGGGATTATTACGAAGAATGCTCTGGTGCAAAGGGATATGGATGTTTTACGAGAGCTGGCGGCAGATAATTTAGTGCATGTAAACCTCTCGGTCACTTCGCTGGAAGAAAATACCCGTAGGATTTTGGAGCCAAGAACTGCAAGTATTAAAAAACGTCTCGAAACCATAGAAAAACTAGCTACAGCTAATATTCCTGTTAGTGTTATGATGGCGCCTATAATTCCTGCTATCAACTCCCACGAAATTATGCCTTTGGTCAAAGAGGTTTCGGAAAGGGGCGCATTGGGAGTGGGCTACACTATTGTGCGTTTAAACGGTTCCATTGGAGCAATTTTTACCGATTGGATTAAAAAAACAATGCCCGATAGAGCCGATAAAGTTTTAAATCAAATTGAAAGTGTACACGGCGGAAGTTTAAACGATAGTAGGTTTGGAACAAGAATGAAAGGGGAAGGCGAGTTTGCCGATCAGGTAAAGCAGCAATTTAAAATAGCGAGAGCTAAATATTTAAATGGAAGAGAAAGGCCACCACTAAATTGCGATTTACACGAAGAATTCAAGGATGGGCAGATGAAGTTATTTTGAGAAACTACCGTCGCACTGAACTCGGTTCAGACTTTATCCGGAATCTTATTCGGGAATCTAAGGTGAAAAGAAACAACGTTTAAATTGGATGCCTTTTACCTTAAATTTTATGATGAATTTATAAGTTTAAAGCTGAAATCATTAATATTTTAGAGAACAGAGAACAGAGAACAGAGAACAGAGAACAGAGAACAGAGAACAGAGAACAGAGAACAGAGAACAGAGAACAGAGAACAGAGAACAGAGAATATGCCAGAACTACCAGAAGTTGCTTACCAGAAAAAATATGCCGATGCTACTATTTTGCATAAGAAGATCGTAAAAGTAGAAACCGGCGATAAAAAAATATACCAGTCTGATAAAAAGGACTTTGAAAAAGTGCTTCAAAACAATCAATTTACTGGTAGCGAGCGTTTGGGCAAATATTTGTTCCTTAATTTGGAAAAGAACAGATGTTTGGTGGTGCATTTTGGAATGACCGGTAAGCTGGAATATTATCAACACGATGAGGTGCCAAAATATGCGCAACTCACGCTAACTTTTGAAGATTATTCCAGGGTTTCTTTTACCTGTCCCCGGAAATTTGGAAAACTTTATTTAGCTGATAGTCTTACGGAATTTCAAAAAGAGAATAATTTAGGAATCGATGCTCTTGCCCTTGGAAAACCAGAGTTTTTCGAAATTTTGGATGGTAAAACCGGAACCATAAAAGGCTTGCTTATGAACCAAAAACTCATCGCAGGAATTGGAAATTTGTATGCCGATGAGGTGCTTTTCCAGGCTAAAATTCATCCAACAACCAAAATTGATAAACTTTCAGAAAAAGAGAAGCAAGAGATTTTTAAAGAGATTGAAAAAGTTTTAGAAGTGGTTAAAGAAGCCAGGGTGGAAGGGAAGAAGCTTCCAGATACTTATTTAACTTCAGTGCGTAAAAAAGGCGAAGATTGCCCGAGAAATAATGGTAAAATTGAACAAATTAAAGTTTCAGGGAGAACCACTTATTTTTGTCCTACTTGTCAAAAGGAGAAATCTTAGAATTTAAACTTTTCCGTTCCATTCTTCATAAAATTGCTCCAGGTATAGTTCCATGAAGTCGTGGCGTTTTTGTGCTATTTCCTGCCCTGTTTTAGTATTCATTCGCTCTTTTAGCAAAAGCAACTTTTCGTAAAAATGATTAATGGTTGGCGCAGCAGAAGCTTTATATTCTTCCTTGCTCATATTAAGTTTTGGTTTAATTTCGGGATTATAAAGCGCACGTTCTTTAAATCCGCCGTAATTAAAAGTTCTTGCAATACCAATAGCTCCCAGGGCATCTAACCTATCGGCATCCTGAACAATTTCTAATTCTATAGAATTAAATTCTTGCTGAACATTTCCTCCTTTAAAAGAAACGTTTTCGATTATTTTTACCACGTGATCTATAGCTTCAGCGTCAACCTGTTGTTTCTGAAGAAATGTAGAAGCCATTTTGGGGCCAACAGTCTCATCTCCATTATGAAATTTTGAATCGGCAATATCGTGAAGTAATGCCCCCAATTCTACAATAAAAAGATCAGCATTTTCATTTTTTGCAATCAATTTTGCATTGTTCCAAACCCGCTGAATATGAAACCAATCGTGACCGCCTTCAGCGTTTTTAAGGGTTTCCTTTACGAAGGCTTCGGTGTTTTTTAAAATTTCAGGTTTATTCATATTTAAAATCAAAGAATATTTTTGGAAGTGTCGCTTCGTCAAGCTGAACTCGTTTCAGCTTCTAAGATGTTATTACAATTTAAGATCTTAGATCCTGAAATAAATTCAGGATGACGTTTTAATATACCTAAAGGCGATTATTTTTTATATATTATTTAATATCGGCAATAATGGTGCGTTCTACTTTTGCAACAAGACTTTCCGGATCATCTGATGCTACCGGAATAGGCTCGTGCACTTTTAGTTTTATGTGAACGCCCGGTTCCATGGGGAAATTACCGTGTTTAAAGAGTTTCCAGGAATTATTGATTGTGATTGGAACAATTAGCGCTTCGGGCATTTGTTTAAAAAGCATTTGCATTCCGCTTACGGCAAACTTTTTGGGAGCTCCGGTTCGGCTACGCGTCCCTTCTGGAAAAATTACGGCAGAGCGATTGGTTTTATTAAGGTATTTGGCAAATTTTCCCATTTTTAAAAGAGACTCCCGCTTATTCTTACGGTCTATTAATACCGAACCGCCGTGCCGCAAATTAAAAGAAATACTTGGAATTCCTTTGCCTAGTTCCTTTTTACTTACAAATTTTGGATGGTGTTTTCGTAAGTACCATATTATTGGAGGGATATCGTACATTCCCTGGTGGTTTGATATAAAAATACAGGGTTTTTCTATAGGAATATGCTGAGGATTTTCAAAGCTAAAACGAGTTCCTAAAATATTTAGACAACGCATTAAAAATAGATTGAAAATATCTACACTTTTTTTATGAGCCTGGTATCCGCTTAGTTTTAAGCACAACCATTGGATAGGATGAAAAACCAGTAGATTTAAAAAAAAGAAAAAATAGAATAATGCCGTTAAGGGATATGAAAGTATTTTTTTCATCACTTAGATTATGCGGCTAAATTAAGTATTTAAGCCCTAAACCTGCAAATACTAATTGGGGAAAGAAAATAAAAAAGGTCTAAAAGATCGCTTTGCGTCAAGCTGAACTTGTTTCAGCTTCTAACCTAATTATAAGTTAGATCCTGAAACAAGTTCAGGATGACGTTTTTAAAGCAAAACTCTTTCAGACCCTTCTCAATAGTTTATACTAGCAATTGCTACTTAGCAGAACTCGTTATAAGCTCCGGTAAGGTTTTCAGCAATCATTTCAGCCGGGCGGCCTTCAATGTGGTGACGCTCTAGCATATGTACTAATTCACCATCTTTGAAAAGTGCCATAGAAGGCGAAGATGGAGGGAAAGGTACCATTAAGCTACGAGCTTTATCTGTAGCTTCTTTGTCTACACCTGCGAAAACAGTTACTAAATTATCTGGTTTTTTTGCATTCTGTAAAGAGATTCTGGCGCCTGGTCTTGCATTAGCGGCAGCACATCCACAAACCGAATTTACAACTACCAGGGTAGTTCCTTCTTTCTTCATGGCGTTCTCTACATCTTCTACACTGTGTAATTCTTCAAAACCAATGCTGGTAAGGTCTTCGCGCATAGGTTTTACTAAATCTGCTGGATACATATATTTGTTTTTTTTGTATTAAACTTTTGTAAGTTACAAAGATACCAAATTAACTTCAGCTGTCCATATTCCAATTAATTATGTGCAAATAGGTTAAATTGATTAACTCATATACTATTACCTGAAAGCTACAACTAAAATTGTCTCAATTTCACACCAAGGCTTTGGGCTTTTAAATCTCATTTAATGAGTAAATTACCTCGGAGCAAGCTCACGAGCCATTCATTGAGAACTATTGAATAATTTAGAGGTAAGCCTTAGAGCATTTAAACCTTGATTATCGAGTAAAATAGTATCTTTGCCGCTTATTAAAAATTTTCTTCATGTTTAAATGGATTGCCGCCGTAATTGGCTATATGTATTTCCGGTTTCCGGGAGCCATTTTAGGATTTATAGTAGGAACCCTTATAGATAACTGGACCCGAGGTAGTGGTGGGGCATTTAAACAAATGTTTGGGGAGCAGAATGAACAAAAGGTTTCTCCAGGCGATTTTGAACTGAACTTACTTTCGCTATGTTCCCTGGTGATTAAAGCCGATGGCCAGGTTTCACAGTCTGAAATGGATTATGTACGTTCCTATTTTGTGCAGGCTTACGGGAAAGAACGCGCTAATGCAACATTTAGAACTTTTAATGATCTAATTAAAAACCGCGAAATATCAGCTTCAAGAATTTCGCAATATTTGGCCGCCAGAACAAAGTACCCTGCACGTTTACAAATTATTCACTTTCTCTTTGGAATAGCGCAAGCCGATGGTCGCGTAAGTGATGCTGAAGCACGAGTGATCCAGGAAATTGCAGGTTATCTTAGAATTGGCAGAATGGATTTTGAAAGTCTAAAAGCCATGTTCTTTAAATCTGCCGATAATGCCTATAAAATCCTGGAAATTGAAAAATCGGCCAGCGATGCGGAAGTTAAAAAAGCTTACCGAACTATGGTGAAAAAATATCATCCCGATAAATTAGTTCATATGGATGAAGCCTATAGAAAAGGGGCGCAAGAAAAATTCAATAAAGTTCAGGAAGCCTACGAACAAATTCAAAAAGAACGAGGAATATAATTTATTCGCTGATGTGTGATCAAAGCACAAGGCTTTTTATTCTTCCTTTTTTATAAAATATTTAGTATTTCTGAGGAAGTATAGTATTCAAAAATCCGTTTTTTTACAGCAAACTCCTTGTCTAATATAATTGTTGCAGGCAGCGAAAATGGTATTCCTTTTCGGCTAGCCAATAAAATTGGAAGTTGGTGAACTCCATTTCGTTGCGTAAGTGCTTGCTTATTTACGAATTCTACTTGATCAAAATGTATGGTGTCGGTAGTTTCAACATCCATTTCTACAGCGTAATAATTTGAATTTATCTTTTTTATCACCTCAGGATTAGTGAATATTTCACGTTCAATTTTTTTGCAATAAGCGCACCACTCTGCGTGAAAAAAAATAAAAACAGGTTTTGATTCTTTTTCTAATGCTTGCTCCAGTTCAGGCCAGCTTTTCCAGTTTATTTCAGCTTTTTTCTGAGCATTTACGATAGGAAATACCAGTAGGAGAATGAATAAAAAGTAGCCTTGTATTCGCATGAATTTATCTTTAAAAATCGCCAAATTTTAATCCTATAAACATTGTTCTTGGTCGGTTTGGACCATAAATATAATCGGAGTCCCTTAGTGGGCCACGGTCAAAATCATTTTGGTAGCTATCAAATAGGTTTTGTACTCCACCGCTTAGTTCTACATGAAAATTCTCTATTGGGTCAAAGTGATAGGTTATTTTTGCAGTCATGTCCAGAAAATCTTCTGTATCTACCAATTTTATAAAACCGGTTTCACTAATAACCCGCGGTGCAATCATAGAGCCGGTATAGCTGCCGGTTAGATCTAAATTAAAGTTTTCGTTTATACTCCAATTAGAATTTAAAAAGCCATAAACATTGGGAGACCGAATAAATTCATCTAAAATCACATCCTCTTCCCCTGGGGAATTCCCATCGGCTTCAAAAAGAATTTGATCTTCTCTAAAAATGGAACGTTGTATGGTGGCACCCGCTTGAAAAAACAGGGATTCGCTTGGAGAGATCGTGAATTCCAGGTTAGTTCCAGCAACATAAGCACCAGAACCATTTCGGGATTCTTCTAAAATGGAACCGTTGGGCAGTGAGGTTCCTGTACTAACTATGGTAAAGGGATTTTTAAGGTTGGTGTAAAAACCTTCTAGTAAAAAGTTGGTTTGTAATTTGTGGTATACTTTATCGAAATTTAGGGATGCGGTATAGGCATTTGAAAATTCACTTTCAAGGTTTTCTGAGAGAATTACAAATCGCTGTTCTCCGCCAACCGAAGAGATATGCAGGTCTTCGTTAAAAGCCTGAGGTGCTCGAAAACCACGTGCATAACCTCCTCTAAATTGTAAATTTTCTGAGAGACTGTACAAAATAGTTAAACGCGGGCTTAGTACAGTCTCATTTATTTCTGCAGAACGTTGTATGTTTTGAATGCCATACAATCCATCTACTGTTACGTGATCTAAACGAGCCCCAATTAGAGCAGTAAAGTCTTCAATAGGTTTCCATTCATATTGGCCATAAAAGCCTATGCTTTTTACCTGTTGATCAACGATGCGGTTATAACCGGTGATTTCATCTTTTGTTTCATTTAGTTGGTATTCCAGGCCGGTGGTAAGAACATCATTATTAGAAAAAGTATGGCTATATTTTGCTCCTGAAACTACCGCAAGGTCTGTAGTTTTACCAAAAGCATTATTAGCGGCAATAGAATCGGCTCTGCTGCGTCCGCCACCTAAACCTCCGTAATAACTATCCCTGTTAGTATGTTGCACAGAAATATATGCAGAACCGCTATTTTTACGTTTATCATCCCATAATTCATAATCTAATCCTGTAAAAATTGTATTATGGTCGAGTTCTTCGGTAATATCGGTAAACTGAGGCGCCAGGTCAATACGGTCCCCACCGCGTCTATACTCTCTAATACCGGTAAAATCCAGTCCAATTCTACTGTTATTGTTCGGTCTTAAAAATGCTTTTGCGCCAAGTGAGTTATTAGTAAGTTTTGTGATTTCACTAAATCCGTCTTCGTTAGCATCATAGGCGTCACGATCGCGAAATATCCCATATACAGTAACCCCACTAGTTAAATCTTCACTAACCACCGAGGCATTAAGATTTATATTTCTATCTGCGGTTTTTCCGTCAATAAGTGCAAGGTTTGAGCTAACTTCCCAGCTATCGTTTATGGGTTCTTTGGTAATAACATTCACTGTTCCTGCAATGGCATTAGAACCAAATAGTGCAGAGCCACCACTGCGCACTACTTCAACACGTTCAATGGTACTAATAGGTATTTGTTCCAGGCCATATACCCCGTTTAAAGCACTAAAAACAGGCCGGCTGTTTACCAAAATCTGAGTGTATTCTCCGCCTAGCCCATTTAAGCGTACCTGGGTAAATCCACAGTTCTGGCAATTTGTTTCCACCCGAACTCCAGATTGGTAATTAAGTCCGTCTGCAAGTGAAATAGACTGGGTAGCTTCAAATAGTTTTGGACTAAGTACATTCACAATTACAGGTGCTTCTTTTTTACTAATTCTGTTGCGTGTAGCACTTACTACTACCTGGTCTAAGCCAAGGGCATCTTCAACTAAATTAAAGTTTACAGTTTTAATGGCTGAAACTCCAATAACTTTCTCTTGAGTTCGGTAGCCCTGAGCTTGTACCACAAGCTTTACCTCCTTTTTTGGAATGCTCAACTCATAATTTCCATTCATGTCAGCATCAGTGCCAGTCTCGCCACCTTTTATAAATATACTGGCAAAGGGTACAGGATTGCCATTGGAAGTGATAGTGCCCGAAATCCTGGCCTGGGAATCTTGTGCCAGGGCTATTGATGGAAAAAATAATAGGTATAGCAAATATTTCATAGTTGTATAGGTCATCATAATTTTATTTTAACAAAACTATAAAATAAATTTAGATTAGTCTAAAAATAGGTTTTTAATTTTAAAAATGTATTTTTGGAAAATATAAACTATCTCGAAGTGAGTTTACGAGAAATAAGGAGCAAACGATTTTAATTTCGAGCTAAGTTTCGGAGCATTTTTATCGGGTAAATTAGAAGTATGTTTAGTTTTTCAGAAGAAAATTATTTAAAAGCGATTTTTCATTTAGAAAGAAAATACCAGGCGGGTGTGAGTACCAATGCATTAGCGGAAGAAATGGAAACCAAAGCTTCCTCGGTTACTGATATGATTAAGAAACTATCGGAAAAAGAACTAGTGATTTATAAGAAGTATCAGGGCGTAAAACTGAGTGAATTGGGAAATAAGACAGCCATTAAGGTGATTAGGAAACACCGTTTATGGGAATATTTTCTGGTAGAAAAACTCGATTTTAATTGGGATGAAGTACATGATATAGCCGAACAACTGGAACATATTAAATCTGAAAAACTTACCCAGGAATTGGATAAATTTCTTGGTTTTCCTAAACGCGATCCCCACGGGGATCCTATCCCTGATGCTCAAGGAAATTTTAGTGTAGCTAATAAAATGTTGCTTGCTGAATTAGATAAAGCAGAAAAAGGAATTTGCGTAGGGGTAAAAGATTCTTCATCTGAATTTTTAAGGTTTTTAGATAAAAATAATATTTCGCTGGGGAAAGAAATTAAAGTTCTGGAAAAAGAAGCTTTTGATGGATCTATGCTCATACTAATAGAAGAAAGGGAATTAAGAATCTCACAATTAATATCAAATAATCTATATATAAAAACACAGTAAATGGAAGATTTAATCGCTTATTTTGAGCAATTAGACCCGGTAATGGCTGCATTACTGGCTACAATTTTTACCTGGTTACTTACTGCTGCAGGAGCTTCGTTGGTTTTTCTATTTAAAAACATGAATAGAAAGTTGTTTGACGGTATGCTGGGATTTACCGGCGGCGTTATGGTGGCTGCCAGTTTTTGGAGCTTATTGGCACCCGGGATAGAAATGAGTCCGGGCGAAGGATTTGAAAAAACAGTACCGCCTCTAGTTGGGTTTGGACTGGGAGCGCTTTTTCTTTTCGGTTTAGATAAAGTATTACCACATCTGCATGTAAATTTTAAAATGAGCGAAAAGGAAGGGATTAAAACACCCTGGCATAAATCTGTTCTCCTTACTCTGGCAATTACTTTGCACAATATCCCCGAAGGTTTGGCGGTAGGTGTACTTTTTGGAGCTGCAGGTGCAGGTCTGGAAGGGGCCAGTATTGGTGGCGCTGTAGCGCTAGCTATAGGAATTGGTTTACAAAACTTTCCTGAAGGTTTTGCTGTTGCCATGCCGCTTCGGGGGCAGGGAATGAGCCGGTGGAAAAGTTTTAATTTTGGTCAGCTTTCGGCTATTGTAGAGCCTTTTGCTGCGGTGCTTGGGGCCTGGGCGGTAATGACTTTTGAGCCTATTTTACCTTATGCACTTTCTTTTGCTGCCGGGGCAATGATCTTTGTGGTGGTGGAAGAAGTTGTGCCGGAATCTCAAAAAGGGAATTTTACCGATATTGCGACTATGGGCTTTATTGTAGGTTTTATGGTGATGATGACCCTGGATGTAGGTTTAGGTTAAAATCTTTTGCAACATTCAAGTTGAGATGTAGTCTTTAATTGTAAAGAGTTATGCCAGTAAACCAGAACACTATAAGAAACGATATCAATAACGACTTTTTTCTTTTAAAATTAGCTTTGTTAGCTGTCTTTGCTTTCTTATTTACTTTGTCTGCTTCAGCGCAGCAAGAGGAAGAAGTTGTTCAGTATTTTTTGGAAACTTATCCTGGAGAATCTTTCGACTTTAAAGAAAAAAAAATTGTATTTAGAGAGGTTTTGGTAGATTCAAGGTGCCCTAGTGATGTAATTTGTGTGCGAGCCGGGGAAGCAAAAATTCTGGTAGAAATATTTAAAGGTGAAAAATCTTTAGGGCAAGAAATTATTACCGTGGGAGCAAATGTAAATTCCTTTAAAACCAGCCTGGCTAAATTTTTTGAAGAAGAATTAGACATAGAATTCCTGTCGCTTTCCCCGTATCCAAAAACTTCAAGGAAGATAAAAGCTTCAAATTATCAGCTTATGTTGAAAGTAACGGAGAGGTTGGAAAATTAATCACTACCACAACCTGATGTTCCGCTGGCTTAGCCCTTAAAATCAAATTATTTCATTTAAGAGGTTTAGTACAAATGAGAAATAACTCTTATCTTGTTATTAAAAATTTATTATGGAATCAGTAATTTTCAAAGGAGAATCAAAAGAAAATTTAAAGTTGCTTGTACAACTTGCCCATAAACTTGGTATCGAAACTCAATTTTTAAAGCCGAACGAATTAGAGGAATATGCGTTTGGATTGGCAATCGAAGAAGGAGTAAATGAAGAAGAAATGGGCCTTGAAGATTTTAAACAATCACTTTTAAAAGATGAAGGTTAGAATCAGTAAAAGCCTGGCAAAAGACACTGCAAAAATCACAGATAAGCAAGTTAAAGAAAAACTTTTTTAAAAAATTGAACAGCTTCAAAATACCGAAAATTTAAGTCAACAACCGATTAAAAAGCTTAAAGGATTTAAAGATTTTTATCGAATTCGAATAGGTGATTATAGATTGGGGGTTAAAAAGTTGACCGATCAAGAAATTCTGCTTGTTCGTTTTTTGCAGCGAAAAGAGATTTACAAATATTTTCCAAAAAGAGATTAACTGCAACCGCAACCTGAAACTCCGCATGCTTTGGTCTTTTCAGACTTCTTTTTTAAAAATGCAGGTTTCCAGATAAATTTTGTCAGGATATATCCTAATGCGATCGCGAAGGTTATGAAAACGAGAATTTCTTGAATTAATTCCATAGTTTTTCAGTCGTTTTGTTAGTTGTAACTTACATTCATTTTAATAATTGAAAAGCCGCTAATGCTACAAAGTAGGCGAACAAGGTCATGACCACTAACTGTAAAACAGGCCATTTCCAGGTATTGGTTTCTTTTTTAACAATAGCCAAAGTACTCATACATTGCATTGCAAATGCATAAAACAATAATAAACTAATTCCACTGGCGAAAGTAAATAATGGTCCTCCTAAAATTGGATTTATCTCAGCCGCCATGCGGTTTTTAATGGTTTCTTCTTCATCACTGCCTACGCTATATATAGTGGCTAAAGTTCCTACAAAAACTTCACGAGCCGCAAAAGAACTTATTATGGCAATTCCAATTTTCCAATCATAACCCAAAGGCGCAACAACCGGCTCTATACCTCGCCCCATAATCCCTATATAGGAGTTTTTTAATTTGAATGAAGCAATTTCTTCGTCAAGCTCAGCTTCGGATATATTATTCTGGTCATTGTATTGCTCACTAACAATTTGGTTAGCATTACTAAAGTTGTCTCCCGGCCCGTAACTAGCCAAAACCCAGAGAATAATTGAAATAGCGAGGATTATTTTCCCGGCTCCAAATACGAAAGATTTGGTTTTTTCAACCACATTTATGGCAATGTTTTTTCCCATTGGCATCTTATAATTGGGCATTTCAATAACAAAGTGGCTTCGGTTTTTTATATTCAGAATTAAATTCAAGATCCAGGCCGATCCAATGGCCACACCAAATCCTAAAAGATAAAGCAGCATTAGGGTTAGGCCTTGCAGATTAAAACCCCAGACCGCCCGATCTGGAATTACCAGGGCAATAATAATTAAGTAAACAGGTAATCTTGCCGAACAAGTGGTAAATGGCACCACTAAAATGGTGATTAAGCGCTCTTTCCAACTTTCAATATTCCTGGTAGCCATCACGGCAGGAATTGCGCAGGCAGTTCCTGAAACCAATGGAACCACGCTTTTCCCACTAAGTCCGAATTTTCGCATAATCCTATCCATTAAAAATACTACCCGGCTCATATAGCCGGTTTCTTCCAGAATAGAAATAAAGAAAAACAGAAATGCGATTTGGGGTATAAAAATAACAATACCGCCAAGGCCGGGAATAATACCTTCAGCAATAAGATTGGTAAAAGCTCCAGCCGGCAAAGTAGTTTTTGTCCATTCGCTTAAAAATGCAAAAGTCTCATCTATAAGATCCATTGGGTAGCTGGACCAGCTATAAATTGCCTGAAAAATCAATAACAGGATGCCGAAAAATATCGTATAACCCCATACTTTGTGGGTAAGAACACGATCTAAACGAGAACGCAGGTCTTTTGCAGAACTTGCATCAACTTTCATCGTTTCTTTTAAAACACCGTTAATAAACTGGTATCTTAAAATAGTTTCTTTGTGTTGAAGTTTCTTTAGCTCGGTATGAGATTTAGTATCAAAATAATCTGAATTGGTAATTTCTTTCCGATTAATATTACCAAAATTCACATCTTGAGTAATTACCAGCCATAGTTTATAAAGTGATTGCTTTGGGAAAGCTTTCCGTAAACGATCAAAATATTCAGGAGCAATAACTGATGCATTTACGCAAGGCTCGTCTGAGATATGTCTGTAATTGATTATCGCTTCTTTCAGCTCATCAATCCCGGTGTTTTTTCTGGCGCTTACTAAAACTACTTTAGTATTTAATCGTTCTTCCAGCAAATCTACATCCAGCGAAATCCCTTTTCGCTCCATCCTGTCGGCCATATTTATAACCAGAATAGTGGGAATACCAAGATCTTTAATTTGGGTAAAAAGAAGTAAGTTTCGTTTAAGATTTTCTACATCGCTAACCACAACAGCTACATCTGGATAATCTTTATCGCTTTTATTTAGCAATAATTCTATCACCACATTTTCATCTAAAGAAGAGGCATTAAGGCTGTAGGTTCCGGGAAGGTCTAAAATATGGGCTTTAAGGCCACGCGGAAGTTTACAAATTCCTTCTTTTTTTTCAACCGTGATGCCGGGATAATTCCCTACTTTTTGATTCAGACCGGTGAGCTGATTAAATACAGAGGTCTTACCGGTGTTGGGGTTTCCTATTAATGCAACATTTATTTGTTTAGCCATGTTAGCTTATAAGGTCAATTTCTATAAGTAAAGCGATCTCTCTTCTAATGGCCAGGTGGCTGCCGTTAATGTTTAAATACATAGGATCTCTAAAAGGAGCCATTTGCAACATTTCCACTTCATTGCCCGGCAAACAACCCATTTCGAGTAATTTTAGCGGAATATTTTCTTCTGAAAATTCTTTGATAATTCCGCGTTCACCACGTTTTAAGTCGGCCAGAGTTCGTTTCACTTTTTATTTAGATTGATTTTAAACAAGGCAAAAGTAAGGTAAAAATTCAGCAGTAAAAAATTTCAATGAAAAAACTGTTTTCTAACGGTATTCACGCTTTAAAACCTTGATATCGTGCATTAAGCTTTCTATAGACTCGGCATCGGTACCGTCATAAAATCCTCGAATTCGCTTTTCCTTGTCTACAAGCACAAAATTTTCAGTATGAATCATATCGTAGGGTCCGCCATCGCCATTGCTCTTCGATGCGAGGTAAGATTTTCGAGCCAGTTCATAGATATGTTTCTTATTGCCAGTAACAAGATTCCATTTTTCATCTATCACCCCTTTTTCTTCAGCATAAGCTTTTAAAACCGGTACAGAGTCGGTTTTTGGGAAAACGGTATGAGAGAGTAATAAAACTTCCGGATCGTCTTTAATTTCCTGTTGAATATCTAACATATGATCGGTCATTACAGGGCAAATAGTGAGACAGGTAGTAAAGAAGAAATCGGCCACATAGATTTTATCTTTGTAATAATCTTGAGTAATAGTGTCGCCATTTTGGTTAATAAGCTCAAAATCTTTTACTGTATGGTATTTACGAACATGTTGTACGGTAGAATCTACTAATTCAACATTTACCATATCTGGTTGAAAAACAGGTAGGCGTTCTTTAGGAGTTAAGAGCGTATAAATACTATACACAATGATTACTGAGAGTATAAAAAGTACAATGGCAAATTTCTTAAGCCAGTTAAAAAGATTACGCATACTATTAATTTAACTCACTATGTGAGGTTTATAATTTAGAAAATCTCCAACTTAAGTTGGATTAATACTTTTTTAAACTTGATTTCCCAATGAGTTTCTCCCAGGAAAATTTTATACAAAACTAAGGGCTAACAATTAATTTGTCGCAGTTAAAAACCTAAAATTTCAGTGTACCGAAACAGGAAGGCTTTTAACTTTTCTAGGATAGTATAAAAGGTTACTTTTGTGCGATTTAAATTTTGAAGCATTACACATGGATCCATTTATAGTTAAAGCTATACAGTTACTGTTAAGTTTGTCTTTACTTATTGTTCTACACGAACTGGGGCACTTTATTCCCGCCAAATTATTTAAAACCAGGGTAGAAAAATTCTTTCTGTTTTTTGACGTGAAGTTCGCTCTTTTTAAAAAGAAGATTGGTGGAACGGTATACGGTATTGGATGGCTGCCTTTGGGTGGTTATGTGAAAATATCGGGAATGATAGATGAAAGTATGGATAAGGAGCAAATGGCAAAACCGCCAGAACCCTGGGAATTTAGAAGTAAACCCGCCTGGCAACGACTTATAATTATGCTTGGGGGTGTTACTGTAAACCTGGTGCTTGGTTTTCTTATTTACATGATGATCATGTTTGTTTGGGGTAAAAACTATGTAGGTCCAGATGAAATGCCTAAAGGTTTTGCAATTGCCGAAGAATTTAAACAATATGGTTTTCAGGACGGTGACCGTGTTTTACAATTAAACGGAAAAGATTTGCAGAATAGTACCGATGTAAATAGGTATTTGTTTATGCGAGATGTAAATAGCATCACTGTTTTACATCAAAATGGGGCAGAAGAGACTATTGAAGTTCCTGAAGATATTGGCGAACAAATGTGGGAACAGGGAGTAATGTTACCTTTTATTCCTATTCAAAATCCGGTTATAGAGGAAGTTACCGCAGATAAGGCTGCAGAAATTGCTGGCCTGAAAAAAGGTGATAGTATTATTTCTGTAAACGAGCAGGAGATTGGTTACTGGCATGAGATAGGTGAAATTACCAAGGAAAATAAAGAGAAGGAAATGGAGTTGGTCTTTATGCGAGACAATGATATTAAAAGCATTATGATCACGCCAGATGAAGAAGGCATGCTAGGTTTTAGAATAAAATCTAATTATGAAATAAAGCAGCAAAAATATGGCTTTGTTGAAAGTATAAAACAAGGTTTTGATTATGGTTACTGGACTTTGCACGATTATGTAGCGCAATTTAAATATGTCTTTACTCAAAAGGGGGCAACACAATTAGGTGGATTTGGAGCTATTGGTGATATGTTTCCCGATACCTGGAACTGGAAAGGGTTTTGGCATACTACAGCACTTATTTCTATTATTCTTGCGTTTATGAACATTTTACCTATCCCAGCTTTAGATGGAGGGCATGTGATGTTCCTTCTATATGAAATGGTAACTGGAAGAAAACCTAATGATAAATTTATGGAAGTAGCACAAATGGTTGGCTTTTTTATCTTAATAGCATTGGTGCTTTATGCTAATGGTAATGATGTATATCGCTGGTTATTTGAGTGATAGAATATCAATTGAATTTTATTAGAAAAAAATTCAGTTTTTGTTTTGTGGTGATTTAAATTTTGACTTATATTTGCAACCGCTAAAGAGCAAAACACTCCTCCTTAGCTCAGTTGGTTAGAGCATCTGACTGTTAATCAGAGGGTCCAAGGTTCGAGTCCTTGAGGGGGAGCAAATTAGAAGAAACCAGTCTTGAAAAAGGCTGGTTTTTTTTCGTTTATATCCCTTTCGTAATAAGCTTTTCCAGATCAAGCCTAATTGGGATCAAGAACATTTTCTGGATTTATATAAATAAGTCGGCATACTTTTAAGATACCTATTGAAATACTCTAAATAATAAGAATTCATACAATGTAAAAGTGACTAAGGCGTTATGTATGCTAAGGATTACAGATTTACACACTAATTTAAATGTATAGATATGAGAATTAATTATTTACCGGGAATTTTACTATTAATGCTATTATTTCAATCTTGTTCAGAAAGCGAAGATACCAATGAGCCAGATTTGAATGCCGTAGCTTTTTCGGCAGATTCACATGTGGAAACCTCAACATTACCACAAACTATTCTGGATTATATAACTGTAAATTACCCCGGACTTACCATTGTAGAAGCCGAAATTGAAGATAACCAGAACTTTGAAATTGAGCTTAGTGATGATACAGAGTTAATTTTTAATGCTCAGGGAGAATTTTTGGGAGTAGATGATGATGAAAATAAATTTGATGATGAAGAAATTGATCCGGCAGTATTACCACAAAATATACTGGATTTTATAAGTGATAACTTCCCGGGACTGGGTATAGACGAAGCCGAGCTGGAGAACAACGGGAACTATGAGATAGAATTGGAAAATGATATCGAGCTTATTTTCGATGGAGACGGAAATTTTCTAGGTCAGGCAAAGGATGAAAATGAAGCTGAAGAGGGTGAAGCCGAAGAAGATATTAATCCGGCTGAATTGCCGCAGGTAATCCAGGATTACATCGCAGAAAATTATCCCGATAATACCATTATTGAAGCAGAAGTTGATGAAGATGAATACGAGGTAACACTGAATAATGGCATAGAACTGGAATTTGACCTGGAAGGGAACCTACTAAGTGTAGAGGATGGAAATGGCGAAGATGATGACGATGACGGGGATGATGATTAAAGTTTAAAGAAAAAACATACTCAATTACCTCAAGGCACAGCCTGGGGCTCGATTATCGAGTAAGGCAGAAAAACCGGTCCAAAAAAAGGCCGGTTTTTTCGTTTAAAATCTTTTCTAATGGCTGGTTTCAGAGTTAAAGCGATTTGAGCCTAATTTTTAAAAAACCATTTTTTGATATCTAAACCTAAAAAAAGGCCTTCTTTTCGGATACCCACTTTTTATTCTCGCACCCATTTTAACAGATTAACCCTAATTGTTGTGTTTAAGCAAGAATTGTAGTCAAAATATTAAAAAAGAAACTTCACAGGTTTTCAAAACCTGTGAGGTTTTGGTAGGCAAGCTTTTTTAAAATAGTTTCAACTTCAATTATGTTCTTTAATTATCAACATACTAGATCCTGAAATAAATTCAGGATGACGGTTTAAAGGTCTTTTCAAACAATCGCTTTTTTTTTGATTCACCCATCCTGAAATAAGGGGGGCAAAGAAAGAACTCTAGGTTTCTTCTATTTGTAAGTGGGCTACTACAAGCCTTTAATTTGTGGTGTTAAAAATCAATTGAGAATAATATAAAGAGAACTTATCGAAATAAACACCCAAAGACTAATACCTAATACAAAGGGTTTAAATCCTGTTTGTTTTATATCCTTTATAGAAAGCGTAGTGCCTACCATAAAAAGGCATACAATTAAAAGACGTTTGGAAACTCCGGTGATACTTTGGGTTAATTCAGCAGGTAAATTAAGGTAGCTGTTCATTAGAATTGCAACTATAAAGAAAAGGATAAACAAAGGGATTTTAATTTTGCCATCTTTTGTTTTAAAAAAGAACATAGAAATCAAGGAAACCGGTATAATCCAAAGTGTACGGGCCAGCTTAACTGTTGTTGCCACTTTTAAGGCTTCCTCACCATATTCTAAAGCGGCGCCTACCACAGAGCTGGTATCGTGTATAGCAACGGCTGTCCATAACCCAAATTGGTGCTGACTCATATTAAAAAAGTGTCCTATTCCAGGAAAAATAAATAGAGCAACAGAATTGAGTAGAAAAACTACGCCCAGGGAAACAGAGATAGTTTTAGGGTTGGCATTGATCACAGGAGAAATTGCTGCTATGGCACTACCACCACAAATTGAAGTGCCGGAAGATATAAGATGCCCCAAACGCACGTCTATTTTTAAGATTTTAGCTAAAAACCACCCCAAAATTAAAGTGGCAGCAATGGTGAATATGGTGATATTTAATCCTTCCTTGCCTGTTTTTAGAGTTTCCATTAAATACATTCCGAAACCAAGCCCCACTACAGAAATTTTTAATAGATATTGAATACTTTTATGAGTGAATCTCTGAAAGTTCTGTCCGGCAAAAAAAGTGAATAGAAACCCAATTATTAAGGCTGTAGCACCACTAACGTATCCGCTTAAGCATATTGCTATTAATAGAATAAATACCCCTGTTCTATATTTTTGAAATTGCATAACACCTTATTTAAGTGCTACAAAGAACGATAGAATCCTAAGTTGTTATGCAAAGCAAAAAGTAATGGGCTATTCCTTTTTATTATAACCTTCAATAAATATATTCTCTAGCTTCTGGTTTAGCCTGGACTGAAATCCCTGCCTTTTTACAAAATGAAACCAGCGGGATATGGAAAGTCCCTGCACTTCAACCACCCTTAAGTGTCCATCTAAAACCTCCTGGTTTATCGCGTGAATAGACAGGAAAGCAAAGTGATTGGAATTACGTAAATAAGATTTTATACCTTCTGTACTGCCCAGGGTGGCTTTTACTTTTAGATCTGGGATTTGGTGCTTTTTTAGTGCATTGGTAATTACTTCCCGGGTGCCAGATCCACTTTCTCGTTCTACAAAATCCAGGTCTGGAAGTTGCGCGATTGGTATGTCTTCTAATTTAAAAACCTTATTTTTTGTACTTGTAACCAGAACAAGTTCGTCTTTTACAAATGGATCATAATTTAGTCGAGTGTTTTGATTTTCACCTTCAATAATCCCAAAATCTAATTGACCATTTAAAATAAGTTGCTGAATATCTCCTGTATTTCCCGAAATAAGATTGAAACTTAGCTTCTTGTTTGAGTTTTGAAGTGAAGCCGCTATTTTTGGAATCACGTACTGAGCAATGGTTGTGCTGGCGCCAATTTTAATGCTATCCGGGAAAGCTGGATTTTCTGAAGAAAATTCGTGCTCCATTTTAGTATAGATATCCAATAAGCTTTCAGCATATTTTAAAAATATTTCTCCCTCGTTGGTCAATGCTATGCTATTTCCTTCTCTTAGAAAGAATGCTTTCCCATATTCCTGTTCCAGGTTTTTAATGGTTTTGGAAACCGCGGGTTGCGACATATAGAGGTTTTCGGCAGCTCTGGTGAAACTTCTGGTAAGTACTACTTCTTTAAAAATCTTTATTTTGTGATCCATACGATAAAGTTAAAAACTTACTTTTAATAGTTCTATTTTCTTTGAACTGTTAGTTAGGTTTTATTTCAATCTAAAAAATAGGAGTAGTTTGAGTTTGAATATTTCTAGCGAAAATATGACGTCCTTATGAAATGTAAGCAAACCTAAAACCAACAATTGGCTGAGTTTTAATACAATTTTACCCGAAATTCCAAAGCTTAAACACTTGCAAAAGCTTAAATTTGTGCTGTTCAGTGAAGCGACTTTTAAAATTTATAAAGCGATGCTTTACGAAGTTTAAACTAACTAAAAGCTATGCTAGATTTTTCAGCTACTTATACCGACCAGTATCAACTGGCAATGGCACAGGTATATTTCAAAAAAGGCCAAAAGGATCACACCGCCATATTCGATTATTATTTTAGAAAACTGCCATTTCAAGGTGGGTATGCTATTTTTGCCGGGCTTCAGGATCTACTGGAAATCATTGAAAACTTAAAATTTAATGATAAAGACCTGGAGTACCTTAAAAAACAAGATTTTGATGATGATTTCCTGGAATACCTGAAGGATTTTAAATTCCGAGGAAATATTAATGCCGTACAGGAGGGAGATGTGGTTTTTGCAACCCGCCCAATCTTGCAGGTTGAAGCCAATATTATTGAAGCGCAAATTATTGAAACTATTTTACTGAATTTGCTCAATTTTCAAACCTTAATTGCTACCAAAGCCAGCAGGATTAAATTAGTTTCAGGAGAGCGTACCTTATTAGATTTTGGGCTGCGAAGAGCCCAGGGACCGGGTGGTTACTATGCAACTCGTGCGGCAATTGTTGGTGGTTTTCATGGTACAAGCAATGTTGTTGCCGGTAGGGATTTTAATATCCCTGTTTCAGGAACTATGGCGCATTCCTTTATTCAAAGTTATGATGATGAAATAACTGCATTTAGAGATTTTGCAGAAGGGAGACCAAAAGATTGTGTGTTATTAGTTGATACCTACGATACGCTTAAAAGTGGTGTGCCAAATGCTATTAAAGTGGCAAAAGAAATGGAAGGACGTGGTCAGAAATTAATGGCTATTAGACTTGATAGTGGAGATTTAGCTTATTTCTCTAAGCAAAGTAGAAAAATGCTAGACGCCGCCGGACTTGATTATGTGAAGATAGCCGCTTCTAATCAACTAGACGAAAACGTAATAAAAAGCTTGCTGGAACAGGGCGCCAGGATAGATGTTTTTGGAGTGGGGACCAACCTTGTTATTGGAAGTCCGGATGCCGCATTAGATGGGGTTTATAAATTGGCTTTTTCTAATGGGAAGCCAAGAATTAAAATATCAGAGAGTATCGTCAAGGTTACGCTTCCGCATAAAAAACAAGTATATCGTTTAAGGGACTCTCAAGGGAATTGCGTTGGTGCAGATCTGGTGGCGCTTTTTGAAGAGCAGGAAATTAAAAATATGATCCATCCATTTGAACCTTATAAGCAAATGAAGGTTGGTACCTTAACGAAAGAACCACTACTTAAGCCAGTAATGCAAAAAGGTAAAAATAGGTTAGTGCATAAAACACTGCAGGAAATTGCTGAATATAGTAAAAATAGGCTGGCAGAGCTTTCTATAGAATATAAACGATTTAATAATCCGCATATTTATAAGGTAGGGATTAGTGAAGCCTTAAAAGAGGAACGTGATAAATTGATTGCATTTTACCAAAAATAGGACTTATGAAAACACTCATTATTGTAGATCCGCAAAACGATTTTATGCCCGGCGGCTCATTATCGGTTCCAGGTGGGGATGAGATTATACCAATAATTAATAAACTTCAAGAGAAATTTGATTTAGTGATAGCTTCGCAGGATTGGCATCCTGAAGGTCACGCCAGTTTTGCCAGTAGCCATAAGGGGAAAAGTGAGTTTGAAACCATAGATCTTAATGGAGCCACGCAAGTGATGTGGCCAGACCATTGTATACAAAATACCGAAGGAGCTGAATTCCATAGCGATTTACAGACTGCTAAAATTGAAGCTATTTTTAGAAAAGGAACAAGTCTGGAAATAGACAGTTATAGTGCTTTTTATGACAACCAACATTTAAAATCTACCGGGCTTTCCGGTTATTTGAAAGAAAAGAATGCAGAAGATCTTTATTTCTGCGGACTTGCAGCCGAAATTTGTGTTTCTTTTACAGCTAAAGATGCAATTAAACAAGGTTTTAAAGCAACTATAATAGAAGATGCTACGAGAGCGCTAAATGCAGAAGACTTTGAAAAAGCAAAAGCAGAATTAAAAGATTTGGGAGGTGAGGTTATAACTTCATCAACTATTGAAAATTAATATAATAAACATAGCCAACATTAATCCAAAGAATATAGTCGTTAAACTTATTTTGAGGCGCGTTAATGTTTAGTCCGTCAATCCAGTCGCTTCCATAATATTGCCCACGGGCTTCAATTAAAAGGTCATGTCTAAAACCTAAACGATAGCGTACTCCAAGCCCTGCGACTATGGAATAAGTGCTGCCGCGTTCAAAATCCATTCCGCCAACAAAAGTTGGGAATACATTGTTAGGATCTGTTAGAGGTCCTAAATCAGAATACGCATCAGCTTTATAAGACACAAAATGGCCGCCCAGACTTATATAGGGAGAAAACAAATATCCTGAATGGGTGAAATCGCGAATTCTAAAAGGATGATATTCCAGGTGAATTCCACCTTCAATAATCTCGCTTTCTCCATGCATCGCTCTTAACAATTTTCCTCCCTGGCTTGATTTATTAGCAACAGGGCCAAAATGTTCTAATTTGGAGTAAAAATAATCCAGCTCATTTCTAATTCTAAAATGATTAATAAAAAAGGAGGCGGTTTGAGAGTAGTGGCAATCGGTTTTATAGGCAAAATTAATATAATGGGAAATTCCTATTCCGTAACCCGCGTTGTTCAGGTTGTTTTTTACATTCCAGCGTTCGCCGTAATCTGTAAAAAATGAAGCCGGCCCTGCCTTTACAGCAATTTCGTGAGCAATCCCAAATTGGGAATATCCCTTTACCTGGAAGAATAATAAAAAAACAATAAGAGTTAAAAATATCTTGTAACTGTGCATTACTTCAGGCTTGGACGAGTAACAAATATATAAAAACTACATTAAGAAAAATTATAATATAATTCTGTTTCTAAATTGCTAAATTAAAGCCGTTAATGTTGTATGAAAAGATGAAAATTTGAGGTCATTTTTCTTATAACCTATATATTTGCAAACTAAACACAGTTTTTTTATAAATTATTTGAAGTATCACACAGTATGGAACAAAATATAAAGGATTTTCTTGATAAAGTATCTGAAAGAAATCAAAACGAACCGGAATTTATGCAAGCAGTGCATGAGGTTGCTGAAACTATTATTCCTTTTATAAAAGAGAATAAACAGTATCAGAACATGCAGTTGCTGGAGCGTATGGTAGAGCCAGAGCGAGTAATTATGTTTAGGGTTACGTGGTTAGATGATGAAGGCAATATTCAGGTAAATCGCGGGTTTAGAATTCAAATGAATTCAGCCATAGGGCCTTATAAAGGTGGTTTGCGTTTTCATCCCTCTGTTAATTTAAGTATTCTTAAATTTCTTGCTTTTGAGCAAGTATTTAAAAACAGTCTTACCACTTTGCCTATGGGTGGAGGAAAAGGCGGATCTGATTTTGATCCAAAAGGAAAATCTGATAACGAGGTAATGCGTTTCTGCCAGAGTTTTATGACAGAGCTTTATCGTCATATTGGTCCAGATACCGATGTTCCTGCTGGAGATATTGGAGTTGGTGCGCGTGAAGTTGGTTTTATGTTTGGCCAATACAAAAGATTACAAAATGAATTTACCGGAATTTTAACCGGAAAAGGACTTGCTTACGGTGGTTCTCTTATTCGTCCTGAAGCTACAGGTTATGGCAATGTATATTTTGCACAAAACATGCTAAGTACAAGAGGTGAATCTTTTGAAGGGAAGAACGTTGTGGTATCGGGTTCTGGAAACGTAGCCCAGTATGCAGCAGAAAAAGCACTGGAATTTGGAGGAAAAATTTTAACATTAAGTGATTCTGGAGGCTATATCTATGACGAAGCTGGAATTGATGAAGAGAAGCTTCAGTTTGTTATGGATCTCAAAAATGTAAGACGTGGTAGGATTAGTGAATATGTAGATAAATATTCTTCAGCTAAATATTTTGAAGGTAAAACGCCATGGGAGGTATCATGTGATGTGGCACTTCCTTGTGCTACTCAAAATGAACTTGAGGAAGCAGATGCTAAGAAATTGGTAGAAAATGGGTGTATGTGTGTTGGAGAAGGTGCTAATATGCCTTGTACTCCAGATGCTGTAGAAGTGTTTAAAAACGCGAAAATTCTTTTCGCCCCTGGTAAAGCCTCTAACGCTGGTGGTGTTGCCACTTCAGGATTAGAAATGAGTCAAAATTCTATGCGTTACAGCTGGACTGCAGAAGAAGTGGATAATAAGCTAAACGAGATTATGAACAATATTCATGAGCGTTGTGTAGAATACGGGAAAGAAGAAGATGGCTATATAGACTACGTAAAAGGAGCTAATATTGCCGGCTTTGTAAAAGTAGCCGATGCAATGCTTGCCCAGGGAGTAGTGTAAATTACGCTTGTTAAAAGTATAAATAAAAGCCGCTTATAAAGCGGCTTTTTTATTTATCTTCGAAAAGCATAAATTCTTTAAAAATGCTTGTTACCACTCCGGCAATTGTAATTAGTGCCTTAAAATATGGCGAGGCCGATTTGATTGTGAAAGCCTATACCTATAGTGATGGTCTAAAAACCTATATGCTTAAGGGAGTGCTTAAATCTAAAAAAGGAAAATTTAAGGCTTCTCAGTTTCAGCTGCTCACCCAGTTGGAAATTGTGGCAAACCATCGCAATCAGGGAAAGATGGAGTACCTGAAAGATGCTAAAATTAAGCATACCTATACCAGCCTGCATACTAATATGGTGAAAGGTGCTATGCTTATGTTTTTAGCTGAAGTTTTAAAAAATGCAATTCGAGAAGAAGAAACCAACCCACAATTGTTTAAGTATCTTGAAAACTCATTGATGTGGTTGGATCTACATGATAAAATAGCTAATTTTCACCTCTTGTTCTTATTAAACTTAACTCGATACCTTGGTTTTTATCCAGATGCTGATGCTAAAGAACTTATGTACTTCAATCTTTTGGATGGCGTTTTTGAATTGAATAGTGTGAATAATTATTGCATTGATGGGCAAAATGTAGCGGTTTTAAGGCAGATGTTAGGCATAAATTTTGATATGTTGAATGATTTGAAATTGAATCAACAAAGTAGGGCAAATTTCCTGAATATGTTGCTCCTTTATTATGAGTTGCACATAGAAGGATTTAAGAAACCAAAATCACTTGCCGTTCTCAATGAAATTTTTAGCTAAATGCGAAATTCAATAATAGGAGTAATTCTCCTTTTTTTTATGGTTAATAGTATCTACGCTCAGCAGGTACAGGTTTTGAATGAAGAAACTCATGAGCCCCTTGCCAGTGTGGCTTTATATAATGCCGAAAAATCTAAAAGTGCGTTAACTAATTTTGATGGAGTAGCTAATATTTCAGTATTTAGTGAAAACGAGTTTATTCATTTTAAGCACGTTAACTTCAGCGATAAAAGCCTCAGGAAATCCCAAATAATCCAGAATAAAAATAAGGTCTATTTAAAAAGTGACGGTAATGAGCTGGAGCAGGTGGTGCTTTCGGTGGCGAAATTTGAAATGAATAAGGATGAAATTCCGCAGAAGATCGTCAGTTTTTCAGTAAAAGATATTATTATGGCCAGTCCGCAAACTTCGGCCGATCTACTTGAAAGCAGCGGGCAGGTTTTTGTTCAGAAAAGTCAGTTAGGTGGTGGAAGTCCTATGATTCGTGGTTTCTCAACCAACAGGCTTTTAATCACCGTAGATGGTGTGCGAATGAATACCGCGATTTTTAGAAGCGGAAACCTTCAAAATATTATATCTATAGATCCATTGGCGGTAGAAAATACCGAGGTAATTCTTGGCCCGGGATCGGTGGTTTATGGAAGTGATGCCATAGGTGGCGTGATGAATTTCTATACCTTAAAACCAAAATTTTCTTTTACTGATGAAACTTCGGTTTCGGGTAACGCATACGCTCGTTACGCTTCTGCCAATAATGAAAAAACCATACATGCAGATGTTAATATTGGTCGTGAGAACTGGGCATTTTTAAGCAGTATTAGCTTTTCAGATTTCGACGATTTAAAAATGGGCGCACACGGTCCCGATGAGTATTTGCGTAACGAGTATGTAGTACGGCAAAACGGGGTAGATATAGTAGTGCCCAACAATAAGCCAAGAGTGCAAAAACCAACGGGTTATGAGCAAATAAACCTGCTGCAAAAGGTGAAATTTATGCCTCACAAAGATTGGGACCTTAATTTAGGGCTTATCTATTCTGCTACCTCCAATTTCCCAAGGTTCGACCGACTTTATAGAAAGCGGGATGGCGCATTGCGTACTGCCCAATGGTACTATGGGCCACAAGAATGGTTTATGGGTAATTTTAAAATCAATAAAAAAGGGGATGGAGCACTCTATGATAAAGCCCAGATGACCGCTGCCTACCAGTTCTTTGAAGAAAGCCGTCATAATCGTGATTTTGGCGAGGATTGGCTATACAATACCAAAGAGAATGTTGATGCGTATTCGGTTAATTTTGATTTTGAAAAGACTTTTGAAGAGAGCCGTTTGTTTTATGGTGCAGAATATGTTTTTAATAAGGTGAACTCCACAGGTTTTGCTGAAAACATTTTAACAGATGAAGAGCAAGTTACCGCTTCCCGATATCCCGATGGTTCCACCTGGCAGTCAATCGCCGCTTATACCACTTATCAATGGAAAATCCAAGAAGATCTTTCTTTCCAATCAGGGCTTCGGTATAATCATATTTTGGTAGATGCTAAATTCGATGAGAATTTATATGATTTTCCATTTAAGATAGCCAATATTAAAACCGGAGCTTTAACCGGAAGCGCGGGAATTAACTGGCAACAAAACAGGTTTATCGGCTGGCGGTTAAACCTTTCTACAGCTTTTAGGGCGCCAAACATAGATGATGTTGGGAAAATCTTTGATTCTGAACCTGGGGCGGTGGTAGTGCCAAATCCAGATTTAAAACCGGAATATGCTTACAGCAGTGAGCTTGGTTTTGACTGGAAGCCGGCAGAGAATATTAGTTTTATTGCTACTGCATTTTATACCTATTTGAATGATGCCATGGTGCGCAGGGATTTTAATCTAAATGGGGAAACTGAAATTGACTACCAGGGAGAACCAAGTCGCGTACAAGCTATTCAAAATACCTCGAAAGCCTATGTGTACGGTTTTGAAACCGGGGTAGAAATAGATTTTTCTGTGGCTTTGCGATTAACCTCTCAAATTAGCCTAACCGAAGGTAAGGAAGAACAGGAAGACGGGTCTATCGCGGCCTTACGCCATGCAGCTCCTGTTTTTGGAAATACCCATTTGATATGGCACAAAAAAAAGCTGAAATTCGACCTTTTTGCGGAGTACAATGGGCAGTTTGATTATGAAGACCTGGCTCCTTCCGAACTGGGAAAAACCTATTTATATGCCATAGATGATAATGGAAATCCTTATTCGCCTTCCTGGTATAGTCTTAATTTTACCGGCCAATACGAGATTAGTAAAAACTTACTGGCTACTGCTTCCTTAGAAAATATCACCAACCAACGCTACCGTACGTATTCTTCAGGAATTGCCGCGGCAGCTAGAAATTTAGTTTTATCACTGAGGTATAGTTTTTAAAAAGAGCTTTAAACCTCACAGGTTTTCAAAACCTGTGTGGTTTTTATTTTATGCGGATTAGTTTTGGGGTAGCTTTTTCCGTTTTTCTGACCTGCTCTTTTCTTAAAATTGATTATTTTCGCGACTCATTGGAAATTTTGAAAAAATGAGCAATAAGTTCCCTGAATATAAAGGACTTGACTTACCTAAAGTAGCAGAAGAAATTTTAAGTTACTGGAAGGAAAACGATATTTTTGAAAAGAGTGTTTCTACTCGGGAAGGCAAAGAGCCGTTTGTGTTTTTTGAAGGGCCACCTTCGGCAAATGGACTTCCGGGAATTCACCACGTAATGGCGCGAGCTATTAAAGATATTTTTTGTCGTTATAAAACCCAAAAAGGATTTCAGGTAAAACGTAAAGCCGGTTGGGATACTCACGGTTTACCTGTAGAACTTGGCGTTGAAAAAGAACTGGGGATTACCAAAGAGGATATTGGTACTAAAATTTCCGTAGAAAAATATAATGATGCCTGTAAAAATGCGGTAATGCGTTACACCGATGTGTGGAACGACCTTACCGAAAAAATAGGCTATTGGGTAGATATGGAAGATCCATACGTGACCTATAAATCAAAATATATGGAAACAGTTTGGTGGCTGCTTTCCGAAATTTATAAAAAAGACCTTATTTATAAGGGTTACACCATACAGCCGTATTCGCCAAAAGCGGGAACGGGACTAAGTTCTCACGAACTTAATCAACCCGGGACATACCAGGATGTGACCGATACCACGGTCACAGCAATGTTTAAAATTACTGATGCTTCAGCGGCTTCGGTTGAAAAGGACCTGGAAGGCGCATTTTTAATCGCCTGGACCACCACACCCTGGACCTTACCTTCTAACACTGCCTTAACCGTAGGGCCAAAAATTGAATATGTTTCAGTAAAAACTTATAATCAGTACACTTTTAAGCCAATCACTATTCTGGTTGCGAAGGCACTGGCTAAGGCCCAATTCGATAAAAAGTTTGCCGAAGTTGAAACGGAAGAGGAACTTAAAGCTTATGCTGAAGGCGATAAAAAGATACCATTTTTAATCGGGGAAACTTTTATAGGAAAAGACCTTGTTGGGATAAAATTTGAGCAGTTGTTGCCGTATGCATTACCTGCAGAAAATCCTGAAAATGCTTTCCGTGTAATTTCGGGAGATTTTGTGACTACAGAAGACGGTACCGGAATTGTGCATACTTCGCCAACTTTTGGTGCAGACGATGCTATGGTGGCCAAACAAGCTGAACCACCGGTTCCTCCACTTTTGGTAAAAGACGATAACGGAAATTTAGTGCCGCTGGTAGATCTTCAGGGGAAATTCAGGCCAGAAATGGGTGAATTTGCCGGGAAGTATGTGAAGAATGAATATTATGATGAAGGCCAGGCTCCGGAGAAATCTGTAGACGTTGAATTGGCAATTAAACTAAAAGAAGAAAATCGTGCTTTTAAAGTAGAAAAATACGTTCACAGCTATCCAAATTGCTGGAGAACCGATAAGCCTATTTTGTATTATCCGCTGGATTCCTGGTTCATAAAAGTCACCGAATTCAAGGGACGCATGCACGAATTGAATAAAGGCATTAACTGGAAGCCAAAATCTACCGGGGAAGGCCGTTTTGGAAACTGGTTGGCCAATGCGAACGACTGGAATTTATCCAGAAGTCGTTATTGGGGAATTCCGTTGCCAATTTGGAGAACCGAAGAAGGGAAAGAGGAAAAACTTATTGGTTCTATTGCAGAATTGAAAGAAGAAATGGCGAAGTCGGTTAAAGCCGGCTTTATGGATAAAGATATTTTTGAAGGTTTTGAACCCGGAAATATGAGTGAAGAAAACTACGAATTGGTAGATCTTCATAAGAATGTAGTTGATGAAATTACGCTTGTTTCAGACTCCGGCAAACCAATGAAACGCGAAGCCGATCTAATAGATGTTTGGTTCGATTCTGGTTCTATGCCTTATGCACAATGGCATTATCCATTTGAAATGCCCCCTAAATCCCCCAAAGGGGGACTTTCTCCCAACTATCAGACGTCTAGGAAATCTTCTTATCATTTATTAAAAGAGAAAGCTGAAAATAGAAGAAACAACCCTACCGAAGCTGAAAGTATTTTATGGGAAGGTTTAAAAGGGAAAAAATTAGATGGCTTCAAATTTAGAAGGGAACATATTATTGATGAATATATTGCCGATTTTGTTTGTTTAGCAAAAGGGCTTATTGTTGAAGTAGATGGTGGCTATCATAGTGATCCTGAAATTAGAGAAAATGATGAATTCAGGAGTAAATATTTAAAAGACAATCTTGGGTATAGTGTTATACGATTTACAAATGATGAAGTGATCGGGAATCTGGAAGGAGTACTTGACCAAATTGAAGAAACTTTAGCCAAAACTCCCCTTAGGGGCCAGGGGGCTTTTAGTGCCGATTTCATAGCCGAAGGCGTTGACCAAACCAGAGGTTGGTTTTATACCCTTCACGCTATCGCTACTATGATCTTTGATGATGTAGCTTATAAAAACGTAGTTTCTAACGGACTTGTTTTAGATAAAAACGGACAAAAAATGTCCAAACGTCTTGGGAATGCAGTAGATCCTTTTGAAACACTTGCGGCTTACGGGCCAGATGCCACGCGTTGGTATATGATCTCTAACGCCAATCCATGGGATAATTTAAAATTTGATATTGAGGGAATTGCTGAGGTGCGCCGTAAATTTTTCGGTACGCTTTACAATACGTATTCGTTCTTCACTTTATATGCGAATATTGATAATTTTACTTATAAAGAAGAAGATATTCCATTAGCAGAAAGACCCGAGATAGATCGTTGGATACTTTCAGAATTACATACGCTCATTGAGAAAGTAGATAAATTCTATGCCGATTACGAGCCTACCAGGGCAACCCGTGCAATTTCAGAATTTGTTCAGGAAAACCTTAGTAACTGGTTTGTGCGTCTAAGCCGAAGAAGGTTTTGGAAAGGCGATTATCAACAAGATAAAATTTCGGCATATCAAACCCTTTATACCTGTTTAGTTGAAGTGGCCAAACTGGGAGCGCCGGTGGCGCCTTTCTTTATGGATAGACTTTACAAAGACTTAAACAAGAGTACACATAAAGAAAACTTTGAATCGGTACATTTGGCTGAATTTTCAAAGTATGATGATAAGTTTGTTGATAAATCTTTAGAGCGAAAAATGGAGAAGGCTCAAACTATTTCTTCATTGGTTTTATCGCTTAGAAAGAAGGAAATGATAAAAGTGCGTCAACCGCTGCAAAGGGTAATGATTCCGGTGCTTGACGAGCAGCAACGTGAAGAAATTAAGGCGGTTGAGGACTTGATAAAGTCTGAAGTAAATGTAAAAGAACTTCAACTTATAGATGATGCTTCAGGACTACTAATAAAACAAATAAAACCAAATTTTAAGGTTCTTGGGCCAAGGTTTGGAAAGGATATGAAGCTGGTAGTCAATGAGATAAACAATTTAACTTCCGAAGATATTGCAACGATAGAGCGCGAAGGGGAAATTGCCATAAATCTTAACGGAGAAATGATTAAATTAGCTACTGAAGAGGTAGAGATTACTTCCCAGGATATTGAAGGTTGGTTAGTTGCTAGTAGTAGTAATATTACGGTAGCTTTAGACGTTAGTATCTCTGAAGAATTAAAAATGGAAGGAATTGCCAGGGAATTGGTGAATAGGATACAGAATATAAGAAAAGATTCTGGATTTGAAGTTACCGATACCATTGAAGTGACCCTACAAAGAGACGGTATAGTCGAGAATGCCGTGAACAAAAATATAACCTATATCAAAAATGAAACATTAACTGCAAGTCTCGAATTTGCAGAGGTAGTAAAAGAGGGAGTCGAGGTAGCTTTTGACGACATTACTACTAAAATGTTTATTAAAAAACATTAAGAATTATGGCAACTGAAGTAAAAGAGCGGTATAACGACGCTGAATTAGCGGAGTTTAAAGCCCTCATAAAGGGTAAAATTGCTAACGCACAGGAGCAATTAGAGATTTATCAAAATGCTTATAAAAATGATGGAAACAACGGTACAGATGATACCGCACCTACATTTAAAGCTTTTGAAGAAGGTAGTGAAACCATGAGTAAAGAAGCAAACTCACAACTGGCTATTAGACAGGAGAAGTTTATTCGAGATCTAAAAAATGCACTAAACCGTATTGAGAATAAAACCTATGGTATTTGCCGTGTAACAGGAAAACTAATCGCGAAAGAGCGCTTAAAATTGGTGCCGCATGCTACCTTAAGTATTGAAGCTAAAAATATGCAGAAATAATAGCTTTCTGTTTGTATTTATATATCATCCCTTGGCTTATGCTTAGGGATGTTTTATTTAACGATTAATCTGTTTATTGTAAGCTGATTTATAACCGGCTAAAAACTAAATAATATTAGTATTTTAGCGACTTTATTAAATTCCATAAAGTTCATGTCCTTAAAAAAAGCGAGTATTATTATCGTTTTGGTACTATTAATAGACCAAATTTCGAAATTTTATATCAAAACAAATTTCTCGCTAGGCGAGGAAGTTCCTGTTTTTGATTGGTTTAAAATTCTTTTTGTAGAAAATGAAGGCATGGCCTGGGGTACAAAAATACCCGGGGAATATGGAAAGCTTTTTCTTACCCTATTTAGGCTGGTGGCCATTGTTGGTATTGGTTACTGGTTGTGGGACTCTGTTAGAAAAAACGGTTCCAGGATTTTAATAACTGCAATAGCCTTAATTTTCGCAGGAGCTATGGGTAATATTATAGACTCTGTGATATATGGGATTATCTTTAATGATAGTTATGGTCAGGTAGCTGAATTTATGCCGGCACAGGGCGGCTACGCTACTTTATTTCATGGTAAAGTGGTAGATATGTTATATTTCCCGTTATGGCAGGGTAATTTACCCGAATGGATTCCTTTCTGGGGTGGGAATTATTTCACCTTTTTTGAGCCCGTATTCAATATAGCCGATACCGCAATTAGTGCGGGTGTTATATTGCTTTTGCTATTTAATAAACGTGCTTTTCCTAAGGAAGAAGAAGCAAAATAAAATAGTTAAGCTGCAGCGTGGCCGTTGCGGTCAAAAATTTTCTCGAATTTCTTTAATTCTATAGGTTTTATTAAATAATCTGTTACCAGGTTAAAAGATTTTGCTCGTTCAAGATCTCGAGGGTCTATAGAAGAACTCACAACATAAAGCGTTATTTTCTTATCGAAGATATTCTTTATCTTAATAAATTCATTTAGAAACTCCCAGCCATCCATAATTGGCATATTGATATCAAGAAAAATGATGTCGGGTAGTATCTCTTCGCTAGCATTTTCCAGAATCAGTTTGAAATGATCTAAAGCCTCTTTACCATTTTTAAAAATCAAAAGATTATTTGAGAGTTTTTTAATCTCTATAATCTTCTTAACCAGGTTCACGTATATTTTGTCGTCGTCAATAATACACGCCAATTCTACTTTTTGCCCCATGAGAATTAGTGTTTAGTTTTTAAAACTTAATTTTAAATGTAGTGCCTACATCTACAGTGCTGGTTACCGAGATTGAACCACCAAGTGTCTCTACCTGGTTTTTAGTTATAAAAAGTCCAATTCCTCGTGAATCCAGGTTCTCATGAAAGGTTTTGTACATCCCAAACATCTTATCACCATATTGATCCAGGTCAATGCCTAACCCATTATCGCTAACTTCCAAAAACGAAGTTTCGTTCTTAATATAGGTTTGAATAAAAATCACCGGTTTTCTTCCAGGATGTTTATATTTTATGGCATTTGTGATTAAATTTAGTAAAATACTTTCAAGATACTCAGGGATATAGCTAATTTCTTTAAGCTTGTGAAATTCAGCTACGATTTTTGCATTTTCTCGATTTATTAAAGATGAAGTTGAAGCCATTACCCCACTTAATGCTTTTTTAAAGGATACAATTCGGCGTTCCTTGCGCAAAAGTGATTGTCTGTTTACAATTTCATTTAGCTGATTTATAGCCGAATCAAGATTTTCCGAAATGTCTGCTACATTAGGAATTAATTCAATTTTATCTGCATCGGTTTTTGCTTCTTTTAGCAATTCTACGATTAGGCATAGATTGCTGCTGTGGGAACGCAAATTGTGGGAAACAATATGGGCGAAATTAAATAACCTGGAGTTTTGAGTGGCTATAATATCCAGGGAATTTTGTAAATTCAATTCATTATTTTTTTGCTCATTAATGTCCTGAAAAACACCACGTATTCCTATGATGTCCTGTTCTTCGTTATAAACCGGTTTTCCGGTAGCGCGCACCCAAAAATCTTTATGATAAAGATTTTGCATTTTTAACTCTACCTTAAAAGGGATGCCGTATTTTTCACACTTTTCAAAAGCAGACGTTACGGTTGGATGTTCCTCGGGGGCGTAGAATTTATAATGTTCTTCATAAGGTGGTTGATAATCCAGGGGGCAGTCTATGATCTTTTTTGTAACATTATCCCAATAAATATTCTTGTTTACCGTGTCTATATACCAACCGCCGGTGTTGGTCATTTGTGCGGTTTCACGGTAATAGAAAAAATTTTCTTCAATAGTATACTGGTCGCGTTTGCTTTGATGGATGTTTACAAAAAGCAGTACAGCTGTTTCCTTATTATTTTCCTTGTTTTTGAGGTTTCGGCATTCAAACCAGCGGTATTTTCCATTACTAAGTTTAAGTTTAAGCTCAATGCTGAAAGCTTCATTTTCTTCTGTTAGTTTATCGAAATAAACTCTGAAGTCGTAGCGATAGTCCTGATGCAGAATTTCTTTCAGAAAAAATTCAAAATGAGATTCAGAAAATTCGGGATTGCCAACGAGGGTATTGAAATGTTCTGACCAGGTTACCTCTTTACTCAGAAGATTGATCTTCCAGTAAGCGATATCAAAATCTTCAAGAATGCTGTTTAATTGAAGGTCGTTTAGCATTAAAGGGGCGAAAGTTTTGTTAAAAATAACAGAATACTTCTTAATTCCCTAATATTTAAAGCTATATATTTTATTCGGGGTAACGCAGTAATCCAGGGGAATGTCACTGCTAAAAACCTCTTTAAATTCGGGCTCGGCTTCAAAAAATGAAAGCCCAATTTTTATCACATCTGCTTTACATTCACTAAGAAAATTATCGTAAAAACCTTTGCCATAACCAATGCGATGTCCATGTTCATCGAAGGCTAATAAAGGAACAAAAACCACGTCTAGCTGTTGTGGGGCAATTGGGATGCCACCTTCGGGTTCGGGGATATTCCACCTATTTTTTCTAATTACGCTACTATCAGTAAGTAAAAAATGATCTAATTTATTTTCCTGGATATTGGTTTTAGAAAGTACCACATTCTTGTCTTTGCCCTGCAGTATATGTAAAACGTTTTCGGTATCAATTTCTTTTTGTTCGGCGATGCTTAAGAAAAGATGATAGAATTCTTGTTCCCATATAGGTAGCTGTAGGAGCCTATTAGCAATTTCAAGACTTAGCTGCTCTATTTCTTCTTCGGAAAGTTCTAAACGTAAATTTTTGTATTTTTTTCGTAAGTCTGCTTTATTCATCTTTTGGAGCTGAAATATGAAAAACGGCATCCCCCTGGTATACAATTGGGGATTCGTTTATATTTATTACATAGCCTGTATTTACAGCTTTTATCTTATGTCTAAACTTGCCGTAAGGATCGGTTATAGTGCCAATATATTCCCCTTTTTCAACATGTTTGCCACAAGGAATTTTCATATGTAAAAGACCGCTGTATTTTGCACGCATCCAATTGGTGTTTTCAATCACTACTGTCTCCACAATAGGATCTGGATATTCAAATTTTGGATTTAGCATTTCTAAAAAGCTCAGAATACGCATGGCGCCTTCTACGCCGTGTTTCGCTACATCTTTGTTGCTGTCTTGTGATTTCCCGCCTTCAAAAAGCAACACCGGAATGCCTTTTTTAGCACAGGTTTCACGATAAGATTTTGTGATAGTTTTGGAGTGTATGGTAAACGGAGCGCTAAAAATGCGAGCGTACTTAAGACTTTGCTCATCGCCGCGTTTCACCCGTATTTGCGGGGCGTTAAACCTACTGGCACCCCCGGTATGAAAATCAATACAAAAATTAGCCAAAGGCAATATATTCTTAACAAACTGAAATGCGAAACGGCTGGCAAGCGAGCCGTGTTTTGTTCCCGGGAACATTCGGTTTAAATCACGGCCATCGGGAAATTCCCGTCTTAAGTTTAGAAACCCGAAGATGTTAACTACGGGAATACAAATAACGGTTCCTTTTTGAGGCTTGTTGATTCCTTTAGAAATAATTTGTCGAACAATTTCTACCCCGTTAATTTCATCTCCGTGAATTCCTGCGGTAATTAAAACTACCGGTCCGGGTTTTTTAGAGCGTTCAATAATAACCGGCACTTCCACCGAGGTCGTGGTGTAAAGTTTGGCCATATTAAAGTTAATAGTGGCGCTTTTTCCCGGCTTTACCTTCTCTCCCAGGATTTCCAGAACATTGTCACTGGTTATTTTTGCCATAGACTAAATGTTCCGTTCTATATATCTTATAATGGATTTTGCGATATCCTTACCTGTAGCTTTTTCAATGCCTTCTAATCCCGGAGAAGAGTTTACTTCAAGAATTAATGGGCCACGGGTACTCTGTAGCATATCTACACCGGCCACCCCAAGTCCCATTGCTTTAGTAGCTTTTACGGCCGCAATTTCCTCCTCGTCGCTAAGTTCAAAAACTTCAGCAGTACCACCGCGGTGAAGATTAGATCTAAACTCACCTTCTTTACCCTGTCTTTTCATCGCACCAACTACGTGGCCATCTACAACAAAGGCTCTAATATCAGCACCTTTTGCTTCTTTAATAAACTCCTGTACAATTACACGAGCTTGTAGACCATTAAAAGCTTCAATTACAGATTCAGCAGCATTTTTAGTTTCGGCTAGAACAACACCAACTCCCTGGGTTCCTTCTAATAACTTTATAACCAAAGGAGTTCCGCCAACTTGTTTAATTACTCCTGAAACATCTCTGGAGTAATTGGTGAAAACCGTTTTTGGTAATCCAATTTTTGCACGGGAAAGTACTTGCAGACTTCTTAATTTGTCACGGCTTCTTACTAGGGCTTCAGATTCTGTAGTGGTAAATGCTCCCATCATCTCAAACTGTCGCACTACCGCAGTACCGTAAAAAGTAACAGAAGCACCTATTCTTGGTATCACAGCGTCTACTCCTTCTATATAAGCGCCTTTATAATAAATATTGGGTTTACGTTTTTCAATTACGATATCACATTTTAGTGGATCTATAACTTCTACTTCGTGTTTGCGTTTGGTAGCGGCTTCTACAAGTCGTTTGGTAGAATAAAGATGACTATTACGCGAAAGGATTTTTATTTTCATTGTTGTTTAAGATTGTAAGAAACGTCAGTTAACTCGGTGTCTACCATGAATTTTTTGGTAAGGAACTTTCGGCCAATTAGTACCGGGAACCTCATTTCCTGTCGTGACGACAAAGAAAGCGAAATTTTATAGACCTTATTAAAAATTTTAATAGTAGATATTACCTGATATCTTTTTTGAATAATGCCATTGCTACTTCGCACAAAAACAATATCATAATCAGTAAAAGTAAATTTTTTCCCATTGTACAGCGGGTGCTCTTCGTCAAGGAATGTGCATTCTAAAACGCCATCATTCTCATAAATATTTTCGCAATGAATGGATGAAGTATAAGCACCGGTGTCAATTTTAATAGCAATATCATCTAAGTGTAAGGCAGGGAAGTCTGCTTTGTCAAAACGCCCAATTACTGTTTTATCCATACCGCAAGGTAATAAAATACACATCCAATCTTTTTATAGAAATTATAAAATTTAAGGCCATTAACTCCTAAAATGAGGTTGCTATCTGGCTTTTAAAGTTTTCTTTAATATAAATTTAACATTTACAAGCCGTTGTAATTTTTAAAGCTACGCATAATAAATTCTACCTTTGGGAAGATGGAAACGCCAGCTTTAGAAGTACAATTAAAAACTTTGCCCAGTAGCCCTGGAGTCTATCAATATTACGATAAAAACCAAAAGATACTGTATGTAGGGAAGGCCAAGAACCTTAAAAAAAGGGTGACTTCCTACTTTACCAAGCGCCATGATAGTCATCGTATTGGCGTGATGGTTAAAAAGATCAGGGAGATAAAACACATTGTAGTAGAATCTGAAACCGATGCGCTACTTTTAGAAAACAATCTTATAAAAAAGCACCAGCCGCGATTTAACGTGATGCTTAAAGATGATAAAACCTATCCCTGGATCTGTATTAAGAATGAACGCTTTCCAAGGGTTTTTCCTACCCGGAAATTAGTAAAAGATGGCAGTGAATATTATGGGCCATTTACCAGTTTTAAAACAGTAAACACATTACTGGACCTTATTAAGGGCTTGTATAAACTTAGAACCTGCAATTATGACCTTTCCGAAGAAAAAATAAGGAATGGAAAATATAAAGTTTGTCTTGAGTACCATTTAGGGAATTGTAAAGGTCCTTGTGAAGCAAAACAACCTGAAGCAGAATATAACAGTAATATTGAGGCAATTAGGCAGATTGTAAAAGGAAATTTTAAAGAATCCTTGCAACAATTTAGGGAACAAATGAAACTGCACGCTGAAAACATGGAATTTGAAGATGCGCAGCGTATTAAAAATAAAATAGACGTTCTAGAGAATTATCAGTCTAAATCTACCGTGGTGAATCCAAAAATCACGAATGTAGATGTGTTTTCTATAGTTTCAGATGAAGGTTATGGCTATGTGAATTTTCTTCAGCTTTCTCACGGTGCTATTATCAGGTCGCATACTATAGAGATGAAGAAAAAACTGGATGAAACCGATGAGGAGCTGCTGGAATTGGCAATCACCGAAATACGGCAGCGCTTTAGCTCTAATTCAAAAGAAATATATGTTCCTTTTAAAATTGATGCAGGGGAAGATGTGAAAGTAACCATCCCAAAACTAGGTGATAAAAAGAAGATTGTAGAATTATCACAGCGCAATGCCAAATATTACCGCCAGGAGCGCTTTAAGCAAATGAAGATTGTAGATCCAGACAGGCATGTGAAACGGATTATGGCGCAAATGAAAGAGGATCTTCGTCTTAATGTGGAGCCCACACATATAGAGTGTTTTGATAATTCCAACATACAGGGAACAAACCCTGTAGCAGCCTGTGTGGTTTTTAAAAATGGAAAACCAAGTAAGAAAGATTATCGTAAATTTAATATCAAAACCGTAGAGGGGCCAGATGATTTTGCATCTATGGAAGAGGTGGTTTTTAGACGGTATAAACGTTTGCTGAACGAAGGAGAAGACCTACCTCAGTTAATTATTGTTGATGGCGGAAAAGGTCAGCTTTCTTCTGGGGTAAAAGCTTTAGAAGATCTGGGTTTACGTGGAAAAATAGCTATTATTGGTATTGCTAAGCGTTTGGAAGAGATTTTTTATCCGGGAGATACTATTCCACTTTATTTAGATAAGAAGTCTGAAACCTTAAAGATTATTCAGCAATTGCGTAATGAAGCGCATAGGTTTGGAATTACTTTTCATCGTAACAAAAGAAGTAAAAGTGCGTTAAATACAGAGCTGGAAGAAATTGCCGGGATTGGAGAGAAAACCGTGGTAGAATTATTAAAACAATTTAGATCGGTAAAGCGAATAAAAGAAGCTTCAGAAAAAGAACTGGCCGAAGTGATTGGAGTTTCTAAAGCCGGGATAATTTTCAACCATTATAAGACAAAGAAAGAGCCCGAATAAGCTTTTGAAATTTATAAATAAATGAGAAAACTACTGCTTTTATTTCTTTTGTTTTTAGCCCTTCCTGGCTTTTCCCAGGGTGAGGAAGATTTAAAAGTTGGCCTGGTTTTAAGTGGTGGTGGGGCAAAAGGTCTTGCCCATATAGGAGCTTTAAAAGTTATTGAAGAAGCTGGGGTTAGAATAGATTATATTGGTGGAAGCAGCATGGGGGCTATCATTGGCGGTTTGTATGCTTCCGGTTATACAGCGCACCAATTAGATTCTATTTTTCACGAGACTAATTTCAATATTCTAATTCAGGATAATATTCCGCGTAGCGCAAAATCCTTTTACGAAAAAGAAGATTCAGAAAAATACGCGCTAAGTTTACCTTTTGATGATTTTAAAATTGGTTTACCATCGGGCCTTTCCAGGGGACAGAATATTTACAATTTGATGTCCCAGCTTACCATGCATTTGGGGAATGTAGATGATTTTAGCAAATTACCTATTCCGTTCTTTTGTATAGCGGCAGATATAGAAACCGGAGAAGAAGTGATTTTAGATGAGGGGTCTTTTGCCCAGGCTGTTTCTGCAAGTGGTGCAATTCCTTCTGTTTTTAGTCCCGTTAAAATAGATGGGAGATTATTAACAGATGGTGGGGTGGCTAATAATTATCCGGTAGAAGAACTTAGAAAAAGAGGGGCAGAAGTAATTATAGGGGTAGATGTGCAAGATAGCCTGGTAGATAGGGATGATTTGCGCAGCGTTTTTGATATTCTTACTCAAATTAGCAACTTTCGCACGATAAGTGAAATGAAAGAAAAAATTCCTAAAACCGATATTTATATCAATCCCGATATTAGTTCCTTTTCGGTGTTGTCTTTCGAAAAAGGGGAAGCGATTATAGATTCTGGAAGGGTTGCCGCCTTAGAAAGAAAAGAAGAGCTTAAAAAGTTGGCTGAGCGGCAAAGTGTAAACCGTCAAAAAGTGCAGATTTCTACAGTAGATACCCTTCAAATAAGTACGCTAACTTTAGAGGGTAATAATACCTATCCGCGATCCTATATTATGGGTAAATTGCGACTCAATTATTTTACAGATTTTACGCTTAAGGATTTAAATAAGGGGATTAATAACCTTTCTGCTTCCGGTAATTTCAATAGAATTAACTACCGGTTAATTCCCAATAATGATGATGGCCTTTATACCCTTGCCATGAAAATGGAAGAGAGTGAAAATAAAAGTCTTTTGCGTTTGGGGCTGCATTATGACGAACTTTATAATATTGGAGCCTTAATAAATTATACTCGTAAAAGCTTGCTTTTTTCTAACGATGTTGCTTCTCTGGATATCGTAGTTGGGGATCAATTTAGATATAACTTTGATTATTATATAGATAAAGGTTTCTATTGGAGTATAGGGCTTAAATCACGCTATAACAAATTTGAACACCCGGTTTCTTTTAATTTTGCTCGTGAGAATGCCGAGTTAGAAGATATTGGTATAAATAGAATAGATGTAGATTACCGCGATTTCACGAACCAGATTTATGCAGAGACTTTGTTTAAGCAGGTTTTCTCTTTTGGGCTTGGGGCTGAGCATAAATACTTGAGGATTGCTTCAGAAACCTTGAGCGATCCCAGTGATGATATTGATGAGAATACGCTCTTTGAAAACAGCCATTTTTATAGTGCTTTTGGATATTTAAAATACGATTCTTACGATAATAAATACTTCCCATCCCGCGGAATTTATTTTGATGGAGATTTTCATGTTTATTTATTTTCTTCAGACTACAATAACGATTTTGCTGAATTTTCTATAGCCAAAGGAACGCTAGGGTATGCTTTCTCTCCCTTTAATAAATTTTCTATAAGGATGGTGGCTGAAGCCGGATTTAAAATAGGAAATAACGGAGGTAATACACTAGATTTTTTCCTGGGTGGATACGGCAATAATCTTATTAATAATTTTGTTCCATTTTACGGATACGATTTTATTAGCCTTTCTGGAGATAGTTATATTAAAGGTCTCCTGGAGTTTGATTATGAAATTTTTAGAAAAAATCACTTGATTTTTGGAGCCAATATTGCCAATGTAGGCAATAGGTTATACTCCTCTGGAACCTGGTTCACAGCTCCAGATTTTACGGGTTATGCACTTGGCTACGGTATAGACACCTTTATGGGGCCATTGGAGTTGAAATATACCTATTCTCCCGAAATTAAAGCTAGTCAATGGTTTTTTAGCCTGGGCTTTTGGTTTTAGTAATTGTAGTAAATCAATGATTTAAATTCTTTCGGTTTTCGCTTATACAGTTTGAACTTTCCTTTCCGGTTTTTAGAGATGTTTTAAGAATATTTCTTTAAAAATTACCGATATTTGTTTTAAGATGAATTAATTCCAAAAAAAATAACAAATTCTCAATATTCTTTTTGAAATTGGGGGTTGAATTAAAAATATCAGATTATGCCTTTTTATCATAAACTCGGTAAAATTCCTCATAAACGTCATACGGTTTTTAGAAAGCCAGATGGCAGTCTTTATTACGAGCAACTTTTTGGTACTATTGGTTTTGATGGGATGTCTTCTAATCTTTATCACGAACATCGTCCTACTCAGGTAAAGGAAGTAAAAGGAAGTTATAGCGTAAAACCTAAAATAGCTGCCGAGAACAATATAAAATCTTATCGTTTTAAAGGATTCCAGGTAAAACCGAATCCAGATTATCTTGAAAGTCGTAAAGTGGTTTTAACCAATAGTGATGTAGATATCACGCTGGCTTCTCCTCAAGGTTCTACAGACGATTATTTTTATAAAAATTCAGATTCAGATGAATTACTTTTTATTCATAAAGGAACCGGGAAATTAAGAACACACCTGGGTAACCTGGATTTTAAATATGGTGATTACTTATTAATTCCGCGGGGAACTATTTATAAAATAGATTTTGATGACGAAGATAATCGTTTATTTATAGTAGAATCCAGAAGACCAATCTATACGCCAAAACGCTATAGAAACTGGTTTGGACAATTGTTAGAGCATTCCCCGTTTTGCGAGCGTGATTTAAGACAGCCTTATGAATTGGAGACAAACGACGAAAAAGGCGATTTTCTTATTAAAGTAAAAAAGCAAGGTGAAATATTTGATATGGTTTATGCTACCCATCCATTTGATGTGGTAGGTTACGATGGATATAACTATCCTTATGCTTTTTCTATTCACGATTTTGAACCAATAACGGGTAGAATTCACCAGCCGCCACCGGTACACCAAACTTTTGAAACCGATGCATTTGTGGTTTGCAGTTTTTGCCCACGTAAATACGATTATCACCCAGAGAGTATTCCGGCGCCATATAGCCACAGTAATATAGACAGTGATGAGGTATTGTATTATGTTGATGGTGATTTTATGAGTAGAAACGATATTGAAGCCGGCCATATCTCTTTGCACCCGGCGGGAATCCCACACGGGCCGCACCCGGGAGCCGTAGAACGCAGTATTGGCCAGGTTGAAACCGAAGAATTGGCGGTGATGGTAGATACCTTTAAGCCGTTAATGCTTACTGAAGATGCGATGGAAATTGCCGATGAAACCTACCATAAATCCTGGTTGGATGAAAATCATTAAAATTTATAATTAAAAAATTAGCAATAAAAAACATTAAAATGAGTACTGATAATACATCACTAAAATTAGAAAAGGTAATGCAGGATGCTGAAGATTTTCTTCCTATCCTGGGTACAGATTTTGTTGAACTATATGTTGGCAACGCCAAGCAGGCGGCGTATTACTACCAGCATGCCTGGGGGTTTCAGCCGGTAGCCTATTCGGGATTGGAAACCGGAAGAAAGGATAGTGTTTCTTATGTTTTGCAACAAGGCAAAATTAGAATTGTGCTTACTTCCCCACTTCAACCGGAAGGTGATATTAATGAGCACATAAATAAGCATGGAGACGGAGTAAAAATGGTTGCGCTTTGGGTGGATGACGCCAGAAAGAGTTATGAGGAAACCACAAAACGTGGTGCAGAATCTTATGTGGCGCCCTACGAAATGGAAGACGAACATGGAAAAGCTGTGATTTCGGGAATTCATACTTATGGAGAAACCATTCATTTATTCGTTGAACGAAAAGATTACGAAGGACCCTTTTTGCCAGGTTATAAGGCTTATGCCACTAAAGTGAAGGCAGCAGATACAGGTCTAAATTATATAGACCACATGGTTGGGAATGTAGGTTGGAACGAGATGAATAAGTGGGTAGATTTTTATGCAAAAGTAATGGGCTTCGCGCAAATGGTTTCTTTTGATGATAAAGATATTTCTACAGATTATACTGCGCTAATGAGTAAAGTAATGAGTAATGGAAATGGTAGAATTAAATTTCCAATAAACGAACCTGCTGAAGGAAAGAAAAAATCTCAAATAGAAGAATATATAGACTTTTATAATGGCGCAGGTGTGCAGCATATTGCACTGGCAACAGATAATATTATAGAAACAGTAACTCAGCTTAGGGATCGCGGCGTAGAATTTTTATACGTACCGGATACCTATTATGATACTTTATTAGATAGAGTAGGTGAAATTGATGAAGATCTTGAGCCTTTAAAGGAACTTGGGGTGCTTGTAGATAGGGATGATGAAGGTTATTTATTGCAGATTTTCACCAAGCCTGTTTTAGATCGTCCAACAATGTTCTTTGAGATTATTCAGCGAAAAGGAGCTCAATCTTTTGGAAAAGGGAATTTTAAAGCGTTATTTGAGGCGATAGAAAGAGAACAGGACTTGCGAGGAACTTTGCAATAATCATAAAAAAAATAGGTTAATAATGATTATTTGTTAAAAAATAATATCTTCTAAAATTATTGTGTTAAACTTAATTTTCTTGTTGTTATTACTCTGATAAATGTAGAATTTTGCGCTCGCATTTTTGGAGTGGTTACCAATAATGTAATAAATTTTTTTCATAATTTAAGTTTTAGTTGGTTAATAAGACAAAAACCTCATCATTAATTTGATGGGGTTTTTTCTTTTAATACATTTGGAATAGAAATTGTAAATATTCTTACTGTAAATCAGTATTTAAAAATTTGGTATGAAAAAAAGTTTATTTACAATCTTCCTCTTTCTCTTTACCGGCATGGTGCTTCAGGCGCAACCTCAATCTGCATTTGGTGCCGGAGAATGGTTTAAATTCCGCATACATTATGGGCCCTTTAATGCAAGTTACGCCACTTTAGAAGTTGATGAAACCAATTTTGAGGGTGAGCCTGTTTATCATATAAAAGGCAGGGGTAAATCTACCGGTTTGTTGCATTGGTTTTTTAAGGTAGACGATGACTACCAGACCTTTATAGATAGACAGAATGGAATGCCCTATAAGTTTATTAGGAAGATTAATGAAGGTGGCTATACCAAGGACCTGGAAATAGACTTTGATCACCGTGATAATAAGGCATATGTTTTTGATAGAAAACATAATGAAAATCATACCTACACTACCAAGCCAAATGTTCACGATATGTTATCGGCATTTTATTATATTCGCAACAATATTAAAAACGACGAACTTAAGCCTGGAGATGAAATGCGTCTCAATCTTTTTATAGATGATGAGAATATGGATTTTAAATTGAGGTTTCTTGGCAGGGAGGTGATTAAAACCAAATTTGGTAAAGTTGCTACTTTAAAATTCAGGCCGTATGTAATGGCTGGAAGAGTTTTTAAAGAGAAGGAAAGTCTTACTTTTTGGGTGAGTGACGATGCAAATAAAATTCCTGTTAAAATAGAAGCAAATCTTGCGGTTGGTTCCCTTGATGCTGATTTAGATTCGTACAAAGGTTTAAAACATCCGTTTAAAATAATTATGAATTAATACATGGAAATAAAGCCGGAAATTGCAGAACGCATTTTTGCATTAGAGGAAAAGTTTAAAAATTCAGGTCAGGATCTGGCATCCTATTTAGATGGGCTTTTACACGACAGGTATCTTACTTATTGGGATTACTTAAGTATTGATACCCTTTTGAGTTTGCAAAAAACTTTAACCCATTTTCCTGATGAAAAAATTTTTATTTCCTATCATCAAATTACAGAACTATACTTTAAGCTCATTATCCATGAGCAGAAGCAAATAATTGAAAAAGAATCTCCTGATGCCGATTTTTTAATTGAAAAATATAATCGTTTAAATCGTTATTTTAGAATTCTAACCGATTCTTTTGATGTAATGATAAAGGGCATGGAAAGGAAGCAATTTCTGAAGTTTAGAATGTCTTTATTGCCTGCTAGTGGATTTCAATCGGCGCAGTTTAGAATGATAGAAATTTATGCTACTCCCTTAGAGAATTTGGTCTCTTATCAACTAAGAGATCAATTTTCAGAAAAGAATAGCCTTGAAGAGTTGTACGAAAATATTTACTGGAAGAGAGGTGGGATAGATCTAAAAACCGAAGAAAAAACCCTAACGCTTCGCCAATTTGAAAAACGCTATACCGCACGCTTCCTGAGAATAGCTTCAGAATATAAGGGGAAAACCCTTTTCCATCAATATAAGGAGCTACCAGATTCAGTTAAAAATAATAAGTTTTTAAAAGAAGCATTGCGTAATTTTGACGCCAATGTAAATGTAAACTGGCCCTTAATGCATATGGGTGCCGCTTACAGGTATTTAAATAAGGATAAAGAAACAATTGCGGCTACGGGTGGAACAAATTGGAAAGAATTTTTACCGCCTACATTTCAAAAAAATAGTTTTTTTCCTTATTTATGGAGTGAAGAAGAGTTGGAAAATTGGGGCAGAGAATGGGTAAACCATATGTTTAATTCAGAAAAGAAAATTGCTAAAAATTGAAAAAATTAAGTTTCCTATTAGTATTTATGTTGGCTTTCTCAGCCTGTAAAGATGATGCAAAAGAAACCGCGCTAAATGCCGATAAGGTAGAAAAAAAGGCGCCTAAACCAGTTACAAAAGAATTCGGATTTATTCTGGACGATTATAAGGTGGTTAATGGTGTTATAGAATCTGGAGATAGTTTTGGTTATCTTCTAGACCAGCACGGTGTAGATAGGGGGAAAATCTATCAGATTTCAGAAAAAGTAAAAGATACATTTAACCCTGCAAGAATTACAGCCGGTAGAAAGTATATGATTCTCAAAGCAAAAGATTCAGCAAATACGCCTCAGTATTTTATTTATCAAAACGATAGAATAAACTACACCGTAGTTGGCATTGGGGATAGTATTAGTGCTTCCCGAAAAAAGAAGCCTGTAATTATAAAAAAGAGGGAAGTTTCCGGTGTTGTTAGTTCTTCGCTTTCAGAAGCTGTGGCAGAACAGGGTTTAAGTAATCTTTTAGTTTACGAGCTTTCTGATATTTATCAATGGAGTATAGATTTTTTTAAACTTCAGAAAGGAGATCAGTTTAAAATGATTTATTCTGAAAAATATATAGACGATACTATTTTTGCAGGGATTGAAAATGTTGAAGCTGCGGTTTTTAAACACGAAGATAGACCTTTCTATGCTTTTCAATATGAAACAGATTCTGTCACCGGGCAACCTAGTTTTTACGATGAAGAAGCTAAAGCTTTACAGAGTTTCTTTTTAAAAGCACCGCTAAATTACAGCCGAATCTCATCAAGGTATACAAAGAGAAGATTTCATCCGGTTCAAAAAAGATGGAAAGCTCACCTGGGAACAGATTATGCTGCCTCTCGCGGTACACCTATTGTAAGTACAGCCGACGGAACCGTGATAGCTGCGAGCTATACTTCCGGAAACGGGAATTATGTTAAAGTGAGGCATAACGATAAATATACCACGCAGTATTTGCATATGAGCAAGAGAAATGTTCGTAACGGGCAGCGTGTAAAACAAGGTGACGTTATTGGCTTTGTTGGAAGCACCGGTTTGGCCACAGGCCCGCACGTTTGTTACCGTTTCTGGGTGCATGGTAAGCAGGTAGACCCTTATCGCCAAAACTTACCAACAGCAAAGCATATAGAACCAGCGCATAAGGAGGAGTATTTTGCAGCGATAGAAGATTTAAGAACAGCGCTGGACGAAATTTCTTATAAGGAGATTTAGAAAGCAAACACGAAGTTCCAAATACGTTAGGTGTAAACATTAAATTTTGGTCTAAGTACCGAAGCGATTTTAGTTGCGCTTAACTTTACGGAAAAAAATATAAGTTTAGGCAACGCCAAAAAATAAAAAATAAGATGAAAAATATTAATCCTACCCAAACAACCGCCTGGAAAAAATTAGAAAAGCATTTCAGCGATGTACAGCAATTGCAACTTAAAGAGCAATTTAAAAAAGATCCTGAGAGAGCTTCAAAGTTTTCTATTGCCTGGGAGGATTTTTATCTGGATTATAGTAAAAACAGAATTACTGCTGATACCCTGGATTTATTGCTGGAATTAGCAGAAGAATGTGACCTTAAATCTGCTATAGAATCTTATTTTAGTGGTGATGCGATTAATGCAACCGAGAACCGTGCGGTTTTACATACAGCTCTTAGAGCTCCTGCCGATGCTGAAATAAAGCTTGATGGAGAAAATGTGGTGCCTGAAGTACAGGAGGTAAAAGAAAAAATTAAGAAGTTTTCGGAAAAGATTATAAGTGGAGAAAAGAAGGGTTACACCGGTAAAGCCTTTACCGATGTTGTGAATATTGGAATTGGAGGTTCAGATCTTGGGCCTGTAATGGTTACCGAGTCACTTACGTATTACCATAATCATTTAAAAGTTCACTATGTTTCTAATGTAGATGGTGATCACGTTCATGAAACTTTAAAAAATCTTAATCCTGAAACTACTTTATTTCTTGTGGTTTCAAAAACCTTTACTACCCAGGAAACCCTTTCTAATGCTACAACTATTAGAAATTGGTTTAGAAAGACAGCTCCGCAAGAAGCTGTAGCTGAACATTTTGCGGCCATTTCCAGTAATTTGAAAAATGTAGAGGAGTTTGGGATCGCTATAGATAATGTATTCCCAATGTGGGATTGGGTTGGTGGCCGTTTTTCATTGTGGAGCGCTGTAGGACTTTCAATAAGTCTGGCAGTGGGGTATGCCAATTTTGAAGCTTTATTGAGGGGAGCTCAAAAAATGGACGAACATTTTAAGACTTCAGATTTTAAAGAGAATATCCCGGTTCAGCTAGCCTTGTTAAGTATTTGGTATAACAATTTTTATAAAGCAGAAAGTGAAGCAGTAATTCCTTACACACAATATCTTAATAGACTTCCAGCCTATTTGCAACAGGCAATTATGGAGAGTAATGGGAAAAGTGTAGATAGAAATGGAAAAAAGGTAGATTACCAAACCGGAACCCTAATTTGGGGGGAGCCGGGAACCAATTCTCAACATGCTTTCTTTCAGTTAATTCACCAGGGAACTAAATTAATTCCGGCAGATTTCATTGGTTTTAAGGAATCTCTGCATCAGGATAAGGACCATCACAATAAGCTGATGGCTAATTTCTTTGCGCAAACCGAAGCGTTACTTCAGGGGAAATCTAAAGCTGAGGTTAAAAAGGAGTTGGAAGCACAGGGGTTGCCTGAAAATGAGATAGAGAAACTGTTGCCTTTTAAAGAATTTGAGGGTAATAAGCCCACAAATACATTACTTGTAGACAAACTTACTCCAGAGAGTTTGGGTAAAATTATTGCGATGTATGAGCATAAAATATTTATTCAGGGAGTGATTTGGAATATTTACAGCTACGATCAATGGGGAGTGGAGTTAGGTAAGCAACTTGCGAGCCATATTCTTAAAGAAATTGAAGCAAAGGTGGTGAAAGATCACGATTCTTCTACTAAAAAGCTCTTAGAGGTGTTTTTTAAGTAAAAATAGCTGTTTTGTTAACAACCTGTGCAAATCATTAGTTTCCAAAGAATCAATTAGTTAAAATTTTGTTTTAGTTTTGCGGCGAACAAGGTGTTAAAGTTAAATTTCTTAACATTCCGATAAACTGGAAGTTGTAGTATTTGACTTCATTTGCACCGAAAATTAAACTCAAAACAAACAAATTTTAGACATGAGGAAATTATTAGCATTAGCGTTGTTTTTAACATCAGCTACAATTTTTGCTCAAGGAACTATTACCGGTACGGTGATTGATTCTGACATGAATGCTCCGCTACCCGGAGCTACGGTTATGGTTGCTGGTGAAAATACTGGTACAACAACCGATTTTGACGGGAAATTCTCTATTAATGTTGAGCGTTCTTCCGGAAAACTTCAAATTAGTTTTGTTGGTTACAAAACGCAGTCTATTCCGTTTAAAGTTGCTGATGGTGCAACTAGAGACTTAGGAAGGATCATAATCAACGTAGATGATAATGCATTATCTGAGGTGATTGTAGTTGGATCTGGAGTAATTGACTTGGAGGACGATCGTAGAACTCCAATTGCCGTTTCAACAATTACGAGGAGTGAGATTCAGAAGAAAGCTTCTGGTAATGTTGAGTTTCCAGAAATTATGAAAAATACACCTTCTGTATATGTATCTAACCAAGCCGGTGGATTTGGTGACTCTCAAATGTTTCTTCGTGGTTTTAGCCAAAATAATACGGCTTTCCTTTTGAATGGTCAACCTATTAATGGAATGGAAGATGGAAATGTATACTGGTCGAACTGGTCAGGAATGTCAGATATCGCTAATGCAGTACAGGTACAGAGAGGACTTGGGTCTTCTAAACTTGCTATTTCTTCTGTTGGTGGTACGGTAAATATTGTAACAAAAGCAACTGATAAAACCGAAGGTGGTTTTGCGAGAGCTATGGTAGGTAATGGAAGTTACCTTAAAGGAACAGTTGGTTATGATACAGGATTGGATGATAATGGTTGGGGTTTTTCTTTTCTTTTAGATCACTGGCAAGCACATAGCAAGTATGCTGATGGTACCAGGGGACAGGGGCAGAATTATTTCTTTTCTGTTGGAAAAGTCCTGGGTGACCATAATTTTAATTTTCTTTTAACAGGAGCTCCACAGTGGCATGATCAGAACTTCTCTAAGAGTCAGGATCTTTATGATCAATACGGAATAAAATATAACAATAATTATGGATTTTTAGATGGAGACTATCAGACTCTAAGAAGAAACTATTACCATAAGCCAGTTATGAACTTGAACTGGGACTGGAATATTTCAGAAAATTCTGATTTATCTGCTGTAGTTTATGCTTCCTTTGGTCGAGGTGGTGGAACTGGTGATTATGGTAACGGAATAGGATATGTTGATAACGACAATAATCCAGATACCCGTGGTGCATATAATTTTGCAACAGATGGCCTAATTGATTGGAACTATATAGTAAATGAATCTAATGCTTCTATTGCAGATGGATTAAGTAGAGACAGAATAGGAACTGTATTGAGAGCTTCTGTTAATAACCATGCCTGGTATGGGACTGTTGCCAATTACAGTTATGATACCCAAACAGGGTGGACTTTCAATGTAGGTGGAGATCTAAGATTTTATACTGGAGATCACTTCCGTCAGTTAACAGATCTATTAGGACTTCAGGGTAGAGTTGAGCCTCTTGGTGGACGTCCAGATGATTACGTAGTAAGTCAAACATTTAATCCAAATCCATGGGATGCTTTGTTCAATTACGCCGATGAGGATGAAAGAATTGATTATGACTATTCGGAAGATATAAATTATCAGGGTGGTTTTGCACAAGTAGAGTATGCAGCTGATAGATTTTCAGTATTCTTTCAAGGAGCATTGTCAAATCAATCATACCAACGAACTGACAGAGGAAACTTTGCTAATACTAAAGAATCTGAGAAAATAAACAAAACAGGTTATAATATTAAAGGTGGCGGATCTTTTAATATTAATGAAGAAAATATTGTTTTCGTAAATGTAGGTCGATACTCACGTCAACCTTTCCTTGATAATCTTTTTCCAAGCTATGATGATAATACTATGGTAGCTGAGAATGGAGTAGATAACGAAGACATTACTGGATTTGAGGCTGGTTACAAGTTCGAAACCACCAACTTTAGGGCTAATCTAAATGGATATTATACAAAATGGGAAAATCGTTTCCTAAATGCTGGAGGTGAATATGACCAAGATGGCGATGGAGTTGTAGATTTTGATGACGCTTCATTCTTATTTGATGGAATTGGACAGTTACATAAAGGTTTGGAGTTAGATATTCACTGGAAGCCAACTTTAGGCTTAACCCTTAACGGATATGCAACTGTTGGTAACTGGGAATATGATGGTTCTACAAATATTAGAATTCGTGACGAAAACACGTCTAGTTTTGTAGATGAGTTGGAGGATATTGAGCTTACTGGAACTAAGGTAGGTTTGGCTCCACAGACTTCATTCGGCCTTGGAGCAGACTTGGATGTTACACGGGATTTTAGTGTAGATGCCAATGTTAATCATTATGCAGATCTTTATGGTTTTGTAGATGTTGAAGATGTAGCTTTATCTTCGATATCAGGTGATTCTTACCAGTCTGAGAAACTTGATGCTTATACCCTTGTAGATTTAGGAGCATCCTATAAGTTTAGATTCGGAAATCAGAATATTCAGTTAAGAGGAAATATTTATAACCTCTTTGATAACGAATATATTAACCAGAGTGATCAATATGGTTATTTTTATGGTAACGGACTTACCTGGAACTTCTCAGTTAGATATAACTTCTAAATAGAGAAATTAATTCTTATAGAAAAACCACCCAATACGGGTGGTTTTTTGCGTTTTAAACTATTGAAACCAATATCTAATATATCTCCATGATAGACAGCATAGTGAAAGAAAGAAATTCTTATGGAGACGTATCACAGGATTCAACTATAAGATGATAAGGTGGTTTACTTTTCTTAATCTGTTTTGGTCTGATCTTTTTTTCTTTCGGTTTCTTTTTCAACAAATTTTTTATGTTGTAATTCTCCAACAAAATCCTTGGTTCTCTTGTAAATACTTTCAAAAACCTCTGCTTTACCATAAAGCGTGATGACATCGTGAGGTAGTATTTTTGAATTTCCCGAAGGTGAACCTAAATAGTCTTCACCTTTTCTATCTATTCCCAATACTGTTATGCCTTCTTTTCTAAGATCTAATTCTATTAAAGTTTTATTGGCCAGCCAACTGTCTTTCTCAACCCGCATTTCACTTACGTGATAATTATCGTGTAAATGCAATACAGCAGCATAATCCTGTACATTTATATCGGTATATTTTTTTAGCATTTTGCTAATCAATTTTGATAGTCCACGATCTACCCAGTCACTTCTAATGGCCCACCATAATATAGCTAGTCCCACCACAACTATTAGCAATCCATATAGCTTAGATGCATTACTATCTGGCAGCACAAAAGTTAGAATTAAGGAAGACATAGCAGTTACGATACCTGCATTACCTATAAGCATAAGGCTGTAGATAATTTTTCGGCGAACCGGGTGATTCATTATTTTTTCAGTTTCCGAAGAAGTATAACCTGAGCCGGTATATGCAGAGCGAGCCTGGAACCTTGCGCTTTGGGTAGAAAGTCCCGTATGAGCCAAAGCAATGGCTGCAACTCGTGTAATTAAGGCTGAAAGTGTGATAATAAAAAATAGTGTAACAGCAGCAATCATAAAGCTTCATTTTATATGGCGATGTATCCATATAAGATAAACTAATTTCTGAATTTTTTAGATTATTTAGAAGGTTATGTTTTCTGATTCGCGGTTGCTGTTTTGACGTCTCTGGTTTTAGTTATGAGAAATGTTTTATTATTGAATTTTATAGGTTTTGTATTACGTTGATCTTTAATTCTGAACTTGGAAAATTATGGGTAATGCATAATTTACATTAACAGGCTTACCACGTTGTTTTCCCGGTTGCATTTTGGGTAAGGATTTTATAACTCTTACCGCTTCTTCTTCCAGTTTTGCATGAGGTGCTCTTGCTTGAATATTTACAATTTCTCCTTCAGTGTTTATTTGAAAAAGGATAGTAATACGGTTTACCCCGGAAAGGCCTAATTCACTCCCCAGTTCTTTATTGAAGTTCTTGTTTACGTAAGTCGTGATTTTTTCACTCATACAGGTTTTTCTCGCTGCATTATCATTTAGGCTTTCACATCCGGGAAATATGGGCACATCTTCAATTAAAATAAAAGGCACTGTTTCCGCTTCTTCATCGGTTTTAGGTTCAACGATTTCCTCGGGTTCTACAATGTCTTCCAGGCTTATCTCGGTAGACTCAATCTCGTCTTCTTTAAGCTCTGGATCGTTTTCAATTACATCAATAACATCGGGAATTACCGGAGGTTTAGGAGGTGGTGTGTTTGCCAGTTCGGTAATTGGTATTTCTTCATCTTCAAGAGCATCTAAATAAACTTGCTGGCTGGCAATTTTTTCTTTATCATAAGTTTTCCATTCTATTAAAAGCAAACTGGCTAGTAATGCCATGATTAGTCCGAAGGACAAAAACAAATTTGATTTTTTCCGAAGATCGGCTTTTGGATTTTTCTTAGGTTTCATAGGATAGAATTAAATTAATAGTTAGTAATAAAACAGTGAAAATTTAATATAATGGCTGGTATTTTAAATAACTAACAATTAAAGTGCCAAAAAAATATATATAAATGAAATTTAGGGCTTGAGGTTTGTCGCTTAAGCAAAAAATAACGAGAAGTATCTTAGATAAACTAAGAGGTACAATTGAGTGACTTTTTGTAGAAAATCCTATATTTACTAAAAAATTTACTTCTATGTATCCAACAGTACAATTCATACATTCTTATTGGGCTTATTTAGTACTTATTGTTTTGTTTGTAGCCGTTATAAACTCAATTATAGGTTATGCGTCAAATAAAGAATACGGAGCAACTAATTTTAGAATTGCGCTTTTTACGCTTATTACATCTCATATTCAGTTTTTAATAGGAGTTGTCTTATATTTTACCTCACCTTATTTTTCTGTGTTGTTAGAGAAGGGGATGGGCACGGTTATGCCAGATCCTACGCTTAGACTTTATATCATGGAGCACCCTTTAATGATGATTATTGCTTTAGTATTAATAACCATGGGATATTCTAAGCATAAGAATAAACTTACTTCAAAGCCAAAATTTAAAACTTTGGCTATATTTTATACCCTTGGATTATTAGTGATGTTATCGCGTATTCCCTGGAGTGCCTGGTTTTAAGTGAAATAGATTTTACTCTACTTAATCGTGGTTTCACACTAAGCAGCTTAATGTGAAATCTAAAAGAAATTGCCTTTAATACCTCGTGAGTTTATCGCGGGGTATTTTATTTAATTCTTATTTGATGAAGTAGAGGTTACTTGTTTTACAAGATAGATATACACCGGAAAATGATCGCTATAACCACCCTGGTATCCTGAGTAGCCATAGCTTCGGAAAGGATAACCTTTGTATTGTCCGTTTTCTGTGATGAGATATTTCTTATTGAAGATCCCTGCTTTATAAAACTGAAACCCGGAATAGTCTTTTCCGGTTAAAGCACCAGAAATAAGAATTTGGTCAAATAAATTCCAACCATCCCGGTAGGCAAGTGTGCCCATACCTTTTTTCAACATACGCTCCATTGGATTGTATAACTGATGCGGACTTATCCCTTTTGGCCCTCCTTTTGTTTTCAGTATTTCTTTAAAACTTTTGTTAGTAGGATCGTCGTTAAAATCGCCCATACTTATCACCCTGGCTAAAGGTTCTTTTTTAAATATAGAGTCAATGATAATTTTATTTAGAGCCGCCGCTTTTTCGCGTTTGTAACTGCTTGCCGTTTCCCCGCCACTTCTGGAAGGCCAGTGATTCACTATAAAATGTAATTTTTCATTATCAATTTCTCCACTAACCACCAGTTGATCCCTGGTGTAAACGCGTTTATCCGGTTCTTTGCTATTATAGATCAATAACTCGTGTGAAACCGAATTTTCCAATCTAAAAATATCTTTTCGGTATAATAGGGCAACATCAATTCCACGGCGGTCGGGCGATTCATAATGTACAATACCATAATTGTAGGTTTTGAGTTGTGGTTCATTTATTAGGTCTTCTAAAACCTGCCTGTTTTCAACTTCACAAATACCTATAATCACAGGAGCTTGCTGAGTGATTTCCGATCCTATTTCAGGAATAACCCTTGCCAGATTTTGCAATTTATCCATGTATTTTTCCTGGGTCCAAACATCATCTCCTTCAGGGGTGCGATCATCATCAAAAGTGAAAGGATTGTTTTCGGTGTCAAATAGGTTTTCCACATTATAAAATGCAATACTTATAATTTTATACTCCTTTTGCTGTGAGAAACTACTTTCAGTTCCCAAAAAGAATAACAGGTAAAAAACAAAAAGGGGAAAAATACGGGTAATCATTGTCTTACATTAAAGCTAAATTATTGGTATAAAGTGCTGATATTTTGATTATTAACGGTTAAATATCTAAACTTATATTGAATATGACACTACCAGGTAATGAAATTTTTAATTTTTGTTCTCTTTTTTGGGTTGGGTTTTTCTGGCTCCTTAGCACAGGGAATTTCCCTGGAAGGAAAATTGGTAGATGCTCAAACCTATAAAGAATTACCCGGAGCGAAACTTCAGTTAGAGAAAAGCTTTTTTGAAACATTCTCTGATAAAAGCGGAGCATTTTTGTTTTCTGCAGAAAATCTTCCGCTCGGAGAACAAATTTTAAGCATAAGTCTTCCCGATTATAAATTACTCAGGATTCCGGTGATTATTAATAAGAGGACAAATAAAGATCTTGGGCTTATTTTAATGCAGCCCATTCTTGCCGATTATGCGAATCAAATAAGCATAATAAGTCTTTCTGATGCTGAGCTGGATGAGGATGAAGCGTATATAGAGAACCTTTCCGGCCTCTTACAAGCTTCCCGTGATGTTTTTCTTAATGCCGCGGCTTTCGATTTTAGTCAGACGTTCTTTAGACCCCGTGGTCTCGATAGCGAAAACGGGAAAGTTTTAATAAACGGTGTTGAAATGAACAAGGTTTATACCGGCCGGCCTCAATGGAGTGCCTGGGGCGGACTAAACGATGTGCAACGCAACCAGGTTTTTTCAATGGGCCTTAGCCCTTCTGAAGTAAGTTTTGGTGGCCTCGCTGGAACCACGAATATAATTATGCGGGCTTCAAAATACGGCAAAGGTGGTAAAGCTTCTATTGCGGCGGCTAATAGAAGCTACAATGGCAGATTGATGGCTAGTTACGGCTCTGGAGAATTAAAGAACGGCTGGGCATATGCAATTTCGGCATCGCGCAGGTTTGCCAACGAAGCTTATGTAGACGGCACTTTATATGATGCAAATGGATTTTTCCTTTCAGTTGAAAAAACCTTCAATGAGAAACATAGTCTCAATTTTACAGGATTTTATACGCCGAATATCCGCGGAAAATCTTCTCCAAATACTGCTGAAGTTTTCGAAATAAAAGGAAGAAAGTATAATGCTTACTGGGGCTATCAGGATGGTGAAATTAGGAATTCCAGGGTGAGGGAAATAAAAGAACCCGTATTGATGTTGAATCATTTCTGGGACTTTTCAGAGAAAGTAAGCATTAATAATAATTTCGCTTTTCAGTTTGGGAAAATGGGAAATTCAAGGATTGATTTTGGAGGAACCCGAAGGGCTGAAATTAATGAACAGTCGGGATACATAGGTGGAGGCACCAATCCAGATCCTACCTATTATCAAAAACTGCCCAGCTATTATTTGCGCTTCGCAGATAATCCAAATTATGAAGCGGCCTACCTCGCGCAGCAAGATTTCAAAGAAGATGGTCAGTTAGATTGGCAGCAGTTATATATCGCGAATAATGCGGCCGGTTATACGGTTTATGCGCTGGCAGAAGACAGAAGCGATGATCTTAAATTTGATTTGAATTCTATTCTTTCAGCTAAAATAAATGAGCATGTAGACCTGAATGGGAAACTGGCCTTTGCTTATTTGAATTCGCATAATTTTGCCTCAATTAAAGATATGCTGGGTGGGGACACTTTTCTTGATGTAGATTTCTTTGCTGAAGGAGACCGGGAAACCTTCCTTGAAAACAGGGCACAAAGCGATCTTCAAAACCCAAATAGAAGTGTAACCGAAAATGAGCCTTATAAATATAATTTTCGATTCTATGCGAGTTCCGCTAAAGCTTTTGGTCAAGTAAATTTTGATTACGACCGGCTTGATTTTTATTTAGGAGTTATCGCGTCCCAAACTTCTTATCAAAGAGATGGATTATTCCAAAACGGAAATTATCCCGAAAATTCACTCGGTAAAAGTGAGCAATTAAATTTCACCGATTTTGGAGGGAAAATAGGAGCAAATTATAAACTTACCGCAAAACATTTGCTGGGTTTTAACGCGGCCTTATTTACTAAACCGCCAAATCTTCGGAATTCTTTTTCAAATTCACGCCAAAATAATGACGTAGTGAAAGGAATTAAAAGCGAACAAATTCAAAATATAGATTTTAGTTACCGGTATAGATCTTCGAATATTAAAGCCAGGTTTTCTGCTTATTATACCCAAATTAAAGACGCAACCGAAATCTCCTTTTATTACGCCGATGGTCTTTCAGGTTTAGGCAGAAACAGCACCACGGCTTTTGTTCAGGAGGTTTTAAGCGGAATTGACAAACAGCATCTTGGGCTGGAAATAGGGATTGAAGCAAAATTAACTTCTTCCATAAAATTGAAGGCGGCCGGAGCATTGGGACAATTTACCTACAATAATAATCCTGAACTGTATTTAACTTCAGACGATTTTAATGAGATAGTAGATTATGGAACTTCCTATTTAAAAAATTACCGCATTGCCGGAGGCCCGCAAAGAGCCGCTCAAATTGGTTTTGAATATCGAGATCCAGATTATTGGTTTTTTGGCACTACTGCCAACTTTTTTTCTCAAGCTTTTTTAGATATAAGTCCCTTAACCAGAACTTCGAATTTCTTGAATGACAGTGATGGCTTGCCCATTTTGAATTACGATGAAAATGTTGCTGCAAAACTTCTAAAACAAGAACAGTTTAGTGATTATATATTGGTAAATGCAATAGGCGGAAAATCCTGGCTGGTAAAAGGAAAGTTTATCGGATTTTTTATAAGCCTGAATAATATTTTTGATAAACTCTATAAAACCGGTGGTTTTGAGCAATCCCGAAATGCGAATTACCGAACTCTAAAACAAGACCAGCAGAGGGAAACCCCCATTTTTGGCCCTAAATACTGGTATGGCACCGGTGCTTCCTACTTTGCTATGATCTATATACGATTTTAATACTATATCGATGAAAAAATTAAAAGTAATAAGCTTAGCTTTTTTTGGAATGTTTTTACAAACTTCTTGTGTGAAAACTGATGATTTTCAATTACCGAAAACTGAAACCGAAGAGGTGAATATTGAAGGGAATGTTACAGGAATTTTAGCGGTAAAAAGCAATTTTAAACCGGAAACTGGTGAAATATATGTTTTTTCTGAAACCAATACCTGGATGGAAGCTTATGTGGTTTCCAGTGATGAAGCCGGGAATTTTTATAAAGAATTGGTGTTGCAGGATAAACCCGAAAATCCCATTGCAGGAATCCTTTTGCTAGTCGATGATAATTCCGTTTTTGAAACTTATAATTTTGGGCGAAAAATATATGTAAAGCTAGACGGACTCGCTTTATGGAGTAATAATGGAGTGCACCAGCTTGGAATTCAAAATAGGGGAGATGTAGCGGCGATTCCGCCCTCCAGGATAGACGATCACATTATTAGAACTATGGAAACGGCTGAAATTGTTCCGCTTCAATTAGAGATTTCAGAATTCAACGAAGAGCATGAAAACTTATTTATTCAGGTTAAGAATGTTCAATTTAATCGAAACCTACTAAGGGAACAACATCATTATACTTTTGCCGGGGAAGTGACTGATGAATATGATGGCGAACGGCAGTTGGAGAGTTGTAGAACAGGTGCCAGTACGATGTTAAGCACCAGCACTTTTTCTGGATTTAAATCTTTGTATTTACCTAAAAATTCAGGTAGTATAAAAGGAGTTCTAACCCGAAATTTTTACGATGATTATTTTGTGATCGCGGTAAATTCTCCCGATGATCTTAGCTTTGAAGGCGAGCGTTGCGATCCAGAATTTTTGAATTGTACTAATAATACTTCCGAAGGAATAAATGTTTTATTCGAGGAGGATTTTACGAATATCACCAGTCTTTCTGCATTAGAAAATAGTGGATGGACTAATGTGAACGTAAACGGAGGTAAAGCTTTTCAACCCGGAATCTTTGATGGAAACCGGTACATTCGGGTTTCGGCATTTAATACCGAAGAGGCACCAATGGAGGCCTGGTTGGTGAGTCCTCCAATAGACTTAGACGATGTTTCAGGAGCTCAGTTGTCCTTTGATATTATGGCTTCTTACGATAACTCAACCATTCTAAGTGTTTTGATTACTGAAGAATTTACCGGTAATGTATTAAATACTATCTGGAAACATTTAGACGCTGTAATACCTATAGGCCCCACCAATCAATATGGTAGAGGTTTTGTAAAAAGTAAGATCGATATCTCATGTTTAAAAGGCGAAATTCATTTCGCCTTCAGGTATTTGGGTGGCGCACCAGATAAAAGCACAACTTATGATATTGATAACATGCGGATAAGTGGGAATTGAGTAAATTGATTTTTATTTTAAAATCAAAAGATGAAGCAAACTTTACTCTTTCTTTTTTTACTGACTTTCGTTTCCGGGGCCGCGCAGCAATCCCAGGATTTCGCGGGTAATTGGTTTTGGGAATCTCCAGATGGACAAAATACTATGGAATTACAGCTGGAATACGAAAACCAAAACAGGATTGTTGGTAATCACTGCGTGGTTTTTTATCAAGGTGAAAAAACCGACTGTAAAAGGAAGGATGCCGGTGGGTTTACCATTAATTTGGTGAAAATTGCCAAAGGAGTTTATGATGGCACAATAGAAAGTGCAGTAAGTTTTACCTCCGGAAAAATACGTTTGCAATATATAGATCGAGAAAAAGCAATTCGATTCTACTTAAAAGAAGTACCTCCAGGAGAATTTTATATGCCTAAGGAGGCATTTTTAATGAGATAAGCTAATAATATTATTTTTGATAAGCTTCACTATATGGCGACCAGATCTCGTAAATAGGATCTCCTTTAGAGCTTTTTCCCTGGTGATGCCATTTACCATCTTTTACTTCATATTTAAAATCCAGACTTGCTCCTACGCGACTCGCATCTCTGGACAAGAATTCAATATTTTCAATGTATTTCCCGTTTTCTGCAGTATAAGTTCCACCGCCGGAGCCATTAAATTCTTTGGTAGCCGAATTAAAAGCAATCCACTGAAATCTACCGCCGCTTAAAATTTTCACCGTACGCCTGTCACCGGGAGTCATCGTGTTCATCTGTCCATTTCTTTCGCGACCGGTAATTACCCAGGTTCCGATAAGGGCATCACTTTCTTCCGACAGTCTTTCCCATATTTTTGTAGACATTCCGTCAGAAACTTCCATCTTGTTTTCTCCTTCCCAGGAAATATTATATTCCTGTTCAGTCCCGATGTTTTCAGCATCATAGGTGTCAAAATCTCGAACTTCGGTAAGGGTTTCGTTATTTAAATTAAGTTCACCACCAGCGGCACCCAAAAATTTATTATCGCTTAAATTTTTAGATCCCAGGGCAAAATAACCATCTTGAATAATTTTAATCACTTCACGATTTGAAATGGTTTCACCGTTTTTTTCGATTAATTTCCATGTACCATCCAATTCCTGGGCAGATATTATTCCGAAGCAAAAAAGGAGCGATAATAAGATTAATTTTTTCATTTTAATAGAATATTGATTCCCTCTAATTTAATGAAAAAACAATAAGGTTTGAGGGGTTTTGCATCGTCACCCTGATTTTTATTTCAGAGCCTGCCCCTATTTTGGTTCGGGGTCTAAGCTTTTGTGAGATATTAGAAACTGAAACCAGTTCAGCTTGACGTTAACAAGGCCTCTTACTCAGGTTCTATTTTTCCTCTCCATATTTATCATATTCCGGATAAAGGAAACTGTTATAAGGAAAACGGGTAACATGAATATCACGAACTGCTTCGTAAACTTTTCTTCTAAAATCTTCCATATTTTCTTTATTCAAAGCTGAGATGAACAGCACATTATCTCCCATTTTGTTCATCCAGGTTTGTTTCCACTCTTTTAAACTGTAGTGCGCTTTGGTTCTTTCGGTCATTAAGTCATCATCTTCAATTTCTTCAGCTTCATATTGATCAATTTTATTGAAAACCATAATGGTTGGTTTGTCGTTGCTTTTAATCTCGCTCATAATCTGGTTAACAGATTCTATATGATCTTCAAAGTTAGGATGAGAAATATCCACCACGTGCAATAGTAAATCGGCCTCTCTAACTTCATCTAAGGTAGATTTAAAAGACTCTACCAATTGTGTAGGCAACTTCCTTATAAAGCCTACTGTATCGGTTAATAAGAATGGTAAATTGCGAATCACCACTTTTCTAACGGTGGTATCTAAAGTTGCAAAAAGTTTATTTTCGGCAAAGACCTGACTTTTGCTAATGGTATTCATTAAAGTAGATTTCCCAACATTCGTATAACCTACAAGTGCTACTCTAACCAATTGCCCGCGATTACCGCGTTGCACTTCCATTTGTTTGTCTATGGTTTCGAGTTTTTTCTTTAAAAGCGAAATTTTATCTCTAACAATTCTACGGTCGGTTTCAATTTCTGTTTCCCCGGGACCACGCATTCCAATACCACCACGCTGGCGTTCAAGGTGAGTCCACATACCTGCAAGTCTTGGTAGTAAATATTCATATTGGGCAAGTTCTACCTGTGTACGGGCGTAGCTTGTTTGCGCCCGTTGTGCAAAAATATCAAGGATAAGTGTAGTTCTATCAAGTACTTTACACTTCAATATTTTTTCAATATTCTTTTGCTGCGCGGGAGAAAGTTCATCATCAAAAATAGCGGTACCTACTTCATTCTCATCAACGAATTCTTTTAATTCATTCATCTTTCCGGTACCGATAAACGTTTTAGGATTGGGTTTATCCATATTCTGGCTAAAACGCTTTATCACTTCCCCGCCGGCGGTGTAGGTAAGGAACTCTAACTCGTCCAGGTATTCTTTTAATTTATCTTGCCCCTGCTCTTTGGTAACAATACCAATTAAAACAGCTTTTTCGTGGGTTAGGTCGGTTTTTTCAATCATAACTACAAAGTTACATAATAGATTGCTACTGCGATTTTTGCTGAATTTATTTCAACATATATTTAACTAAAAAACTTATAAAATAAAAAACCTGCCGGTAATTGGCAGGTTGTATTTTAACTTATTGATGCTGAAGGAAGTTTAGTATTAGGTTTAAGATGGAACTAAAATCCATAATTAAATCCTAAGCCAAATACTTCTCTAATTTGAAAACCTTGCACGGCATTATCGTCATAAATAGCCTGGAAAATAAGGTTTGTAGAGAGGTAGTCGTTAATCTTCATTTTCAAATTCATCGTATAATCTATATCTACGTTTTTTGGATCTTCAAGGTAGTTGGAGTAAAGATTAAGCAAGTTTTCCATCGTTACATTTTCAATAACATCAAATTTAGCATATCCTGAAACCGAGGCTCCAAGTTCAAAACGCATGGCTTTATTGGCATCTACACCAAAATAATCTCCATCTACATAACCTGGTGCTGAAGTGAAATCTTTATCTACAAAAACCATTCTTCCGGTAGCCGGTGCAATATTTACATAGAAATTTTCGCTTTTTTTCCACATCATTCCGGGACCGAACTGAAGGTAGGCGGGAGATAAAAAGTTGGTGTATTCTGTTCTGATAGTTTGTCCGTTTTCAGCATCTTCACCAAATTTATAACCTTTGGTGATTTGTGTTCTGAAATTTAAAAAAAGCGAATAATACCAATTTGAGTCTTGTAATTGTTTCCCTGCGATTGAGTTAAGTTCTAAACGATCACTTGTTTTTCTGGCAAACTCATCACTACGCTGCTTGGTTAATCCATAATCCAGGAGTATCCTGTTGTCCCAGGTGAAATCATCTTTTAAATAGTTTAAATTATAGTCAAAAAGTAAATTTCCTGCTAGGTTAGAGGTTCCACCGCCGGTCCATTCTTCATTAAAAGCCGATTGATTAAAAAGTAACGAGATGTTCCCTTCTTTAGTCCATCCTTGTTTTTGTTCTTCTTCTTTTTCCTGAGCATTAAGGCTAGAGACTCCGCTTAATATAGCGAGAGCAAGTACTATCTTTTTCATTTTATTTCTTTGATTTTTTATATAATGGCACTGAGGAGCAAGCCTCGCCGTACATTAAACTTTTTACAATGGGTTGTAATTTTTCTATTAAAAGTAGATATGCGTTTTTGGGAACCGGTTTGTGAGCACAGCCCTTTACAATTACGGGCTTATCTTGCAAATCGCTTACATCCATTTTTAAAATAGCTTCGGTGTAAAGCACTGTCTCCAGTGTTTCCAAATCGCCGGTTATTACTTTTTTTGCGTGAGGCTGTAAGTAGGTGGCCAATAACATAAAGGCCCAGGCCGGGATTATTGCATCACTGGAGCAGGTAAGTGCTATAAATTTGTCTTCATATTGGCTCCAGTCATGATTTTTGGCCTGTTCTCTAAATTCACTTTCCCGCAAAACGAAACCTTCCAAAAGCCAGTCTTTCACATCAAATAACACGCGTTCCCCTTCAGGATAATAATCCTCAAGGTTAAAGGTGATTAGTTTGCTGTTGGCTATTCGGTTTACAATTTCTTCAGCCATAATGAAGTTAATGGTTAAAAGTTAATAAACATTTAAAGCAAAATTTTTTATTCCCCCTTTAGGGGCCAGAGGGCTTTTATAAAAGTCCTAATTCCAATTTAGCTTCTTCGCTAATAAGATCCTGATTCCATGGGGGATCGAAAGTGATCTCTACTTCTGCCTCTTTAACCGTATCTATAGAAGCCACTTTTTCTTTAACTTCCTGAGGTAAACTTTCGGCTACCGGGCAATTGGGAGTTGTTAGGGTCATAAGTATTTTTACTTCATAATCGGTGTTTACCATTACGTCGTAAATAAGCCCTAATTCGTATATATCTACAGGAATCTCGGGATCATAAATGGTTTTTAAAACCTTTACAATTTTCTCTCCCAATTCCTGTGTGTCTATTTCTTTTTCCATCTTATTTTAATTGTGTTTGGTATGCCACAGCATACATTTTAAGTTGTTTGATCATACTCACCAAACCATTAGCACGGGTAGGAGACAAGTGCTCCTTAAGGCCAATATCATCAATAAATTTTGTGTCGGCTTCAATAATTGCTGAAGGGTGATGATTGGAAAAAGCCCTAATTAAAATAGCTACAATTCCCTTGGTAATTATCGCATCGCTATCTGCGGTAAAAGCTAATTTTTCATCTTTTAATTCAGCGTGAACCCACACTTTACTTTGACAGCCTTTAATAAGGTTTTCGTCAATTTTATATTTTTCGTCTATAATTGGAAGTGTTTTTCCAAGCTCTATCATATATTCATAACGCTGCATCCAGTCGTCGAACATCGCGAACTCATCTATAATTTCTTCCTGTATTTCCTGTATCGTTTTACTCACTTTTTTCTGTTTTTTGCAGGTTTAAAAGCTCTTTGTTTTCAGCAGATAAAAATATTAGATCTTTATCGCTAATCTTTACTTTTCTGATTTCCGGAAGAACTTCGCCAAAAATTTCTTCATATTCCATTTGGCCTTCGCAGTACATTTTTGTTCCCAGGTGCGGATTGAATTTTACAATTGAATCTTCAATTTTATAGGTCGCTACAAAATTATTACAACCGGTTTTTCCTGAAAGTCTTTGTTCTTTACCTTCAAAATTTAAGATAAAACCTTGGGAAGAAATATCTTCTCCGTCCATTTCCAGCAATTCATAATTGCTATTAAGGGCTTTTAGATCTGCAGGATCTTCTGAAATTTTTTCTTCTGAATTTCCGCATGAAATCATTAGAAATGCGCTTATTAAAAATAAAATTTTTTTCATCTTGTGTTGTTTAGGAAAGCATTGATTTCGCTTTTTTAACCGCTTCAATAAAACGGTCAATTTCTTCTTTAGAGTTGTAGAAAGAAAAAGAGGCTCTAACTGTTCCCGGGATTTTATAAAAATCCATAATGGGTTGTGCGCAATGATGGCCGGTTCTCACAGCAATACCCATTTTGTCTACAAGAGTCCCAATATCATAAGGATGCAATCCTTCAATATTAAAAGAAATCACAGCGGTCTTTTCTCTGGAAGTCCCGTAGAGCTTCATTCCTTCAATTTCCTGAAGTTTTAGAGTAGCGTAATCCAGCAATTCGTCTTCGTAGCGGGCAATGGCTTCAAAACCTATAGCATTCATATAGTCTAAAGCCGCACCAAAAGCAATACCGCCACAAATATTAGGCGTACCGGCTTCAAATTTATGTGGAAGACCTGCGTAAGTTGTTTTTTCAAAACTTACCGTAGCTATCATTTCCCCGCCACCCTGGTAAGGCGGAAGTTTATTGAGCCATTCTTCTTTGCCGTATAGTACACCAACTCCTGTTGGGCCACACATTTTATGAGCAGAAACCACGTAAAAATCTACATCCAGTGCTTGTACGTCGGCTTTAATATGTGGAGCTGCCTGAGCACCATCTATTAAAACGGCTGCGCCTTTTTCGTGGGCTTTATCTATAATTTTTTTAATAGGATTTATGGTTCCCAAAGCGTTTGAAACGTGGTTTAGGAAAACCATTTTTGTTTTTTCTGAAAGCAATTCTTCAAAAGACTCGTAAATAAGTTCTCCCTGCTCATTCATAGGGATCACTTTTAGAATTGCTCCTGTTTTTTCGCAAAGCATTTGCCAGGGCACTATATTGGAATGATGCTCTAAGGCTGAGACAAGAATTTCATCTCCTTTTTTTAGAATAGAAGCAAAGCCATTGGCAACAAGGTTAATTCCATGTGTGGTACCAGCGGTGAAAATGATTTCGTGCGATTTTTCAGCATTAAAATGTTGCTGAATTTTTATTCTTGCAGCTTCATATTTATCGGTTGCTTCCTGTGATAGGCTGTGTACGCCACGGTGAATATTAGCATTGTAGTTAGAATAGTAATCTACAATCGCATCCATTACCTGTTTTGGCGTTTGCGAAGTTGCCGCATTATCTAGATACACCAGGGGATAACCATTAACTTCCCTATTTAGAATAGGGAAGTCTTTTCTAATTTCTTCAACGTTAAAAGCTATATTATTAGTAGCAATGCTCATTTTTTTATGGATTTGAGGATTCTGTTTAATGCTACTTTAGATAGCAATTTATAAATTGAATCCTAATTCTACACCCAATTTGAGGGCTATAAGTTTATTGATTCTCTTTTTAATCTCAGGAATTTTTACGCTTTCCAATACATTATTGGCAAAAGCGTACATTAAAAGTCCGCTGGCCTCTTTTCTTGGAATTCCGCGTGATTGAAGATAAAATAAAGCTTCTTCATCTAACTGGCCAATAGTACAACCGTGGCTACATTTTACATCGTCTGCAAAAATTTCCAGCTGAGGTTTAGAGTTTATGGTTGCTTTATCGTCTAATAGAACATTGTTGTTAGACTGGTAAGCATTTGTTTTTTGTGCTTCTTTTTCTACTACTACTTTTCCGTTGAAAACACCAACCGATTTTTCATCAAAAATACCTTTGTAATCCTGGTGTGATTCACAATTTGGTTCAATGTGATGTACCAGAGTATTGTGATCTACGTGTTGCTTTCCTTCAATAAGGGTAACCCCTTTCATGGTAGAATCTATACGTTCTCCCTTTTGATAGAAATTAAGATTATTTCGGGTTAATTTTCCGCCAAGAGAAAAAGTGTGTACAGAGCAGAAGCTTTCAGATTGCTGTTCTATATAAGTATTGTCTATTAAAGAAGCCGAAAGATTATCGTTCTGAATCTTATAATAATCTACAATAGCACGTTTATTAGCAAAGATTTCAGTAACCGAATTTGTGAGAACAGGTTGTTCTGTTAAGCTTTGGTGACGCTCAATAATCTGGCAATGTGAATTCTCATCTACCACAATAAGGTTACGTGGTTGTACCAAAACAGAAGATTCATTTCCCGTAGAGAAATTTATGATCTGAATAGGCTTATCGGCTAGTGTATTCTTGTGAATATGGATAAAGGCTCCTTCTTTGGTAAAGGCGGTATTCAATGAATTTAACCCATTTTTTGGAGCAATTTTATTGAAATAGTTATCAATTACCGGCTTATAAAGATCTTTATTTAGCGCCGAAGACATTAGGCAAACATCAATCTTATCATGCGTAGTGCTGGATAAGTGCGACGAATAAATACCATCTATAAATACCAAATCGTAAGTATCTATCTCGTGAATAAGGTATTTTTTGATGTCTTTGTATTCTATAGCGTTTTCCTTTTTTGGAAAAAGGCTATAATCTTCCTTCAAAACCGATTTCAAAGAAGTGTATTTATAATCTTCTTCTTTCCGACTTGGGAAACCCATGGTTTCAAAGTCCTTAATCGCCTGGTTTCTTATTTTATGAAGATCATCATTAGATCCTGTGTACTCTTCTTCAAAAGCCAGGAATGATGATACTAATTTTTCTTTTAATTCCATCTTTAATTCTTTTGTCATTTCCGCAGCGGCGGAAATCTTCTTAATTGAAAGGGCTTAAATCTTCTTCTTAGTTCTATTAAAAAGTTCTCAAACCTTGAACTAAACTGCTTTTTCAGCTTTAATCCATTCATAACCTCTTTCTTCCAGCTCAAGAGCAAGTTCTTTGCCACCAGATTTCACGATTTTTCCGTCTACCATTACGTGAACAACATCTGGTACAATATAATTAAGTAAACGCTGGTAGTGAGTAATTAACAATACCGCATTGTCTTTACTTCTTAAATTGTTTACTCCATCGGCTACAATTTTTAGAGCATCAATATCCAAACCTGAGTCGGTTTCATCAAGAATAGATAATTTTGGCTCTAACATGGCCATTTGGAAAATCTCGTTTCTTTTCTTTTCACCTCCGGAAAATCCTTCGTTTAGAGATCTTGATAAGAATTTACGGTCAATTCCCAAGCTTTCAGATTTCTCACGAATCTTTTTCAGCATTTCATTGGCCGGCATATCTTCAAGTCCGTTAGCTTTTCTGTGCGCGTTGATCGCGGTTTTCATAAAATTGGTAACTGAAACTCCTGGAATTTCTACCGGGTATTGAAAAGATAGAAAGATGCCTTTATGCGCTCTTTCTTCAGGATCCATTTCTGAAATCTCTGTGTTTTCAAATATAATTTCTCCTTCGGTTTGTTCAAATTCCTCTTTCCCGGCAATTACCGAGGAAAGCGTACTTTTTCCTGAACCGTTTGGTCCCATAATAGCGTGAACCTCTCCCGGATTAATTTCGAGATTAATTCCTTTAAGGATTTCCTTATCTTCTATACTCGCGTGTACATTCTTTATTTTTAGCATAAATTCTCTGTATGCATCCCTAATAAAACGGGATTGGTTTATTATTCTTCTTCTTGTTGTTCTGTAGCCTTTGCGGTCTCCAGAATTTCTAAAATTTCTCTTATTTCTATATTTTCATCCCAACCTTCCAGTCTTGAATTCGGAATTATTTTACCTTTTATCTTAACAGCTACCATATCAAATTCTTCCTTCTGAAATGGCTGTACCTGTTTGGCCAGTATCTTAGACATAGAGTCTATGGTTACTCCGTAAATAAAATCGTTTCCTCTTAAAATTGCTTCATCTCCTGCATAGATAAATTCCCCGGTAAGCGTTTGAATGCTGTCGGGAACTTTTTCTGTTTCAGGCTGATTCATAAGATCCTCTCGGCCTTCGTCCTGGCAGGAAAAAGCCGTAACGGAAAGGGCAAGGATTAGCAAGAGCTTCTTCATTCTTTCAATCTTCATTTTCCCTTTTTATCCTACAGAACCTTCAAGGGAAATTTCTAATAGTTTTTGTGCTTCCACAGCAAATTCCATAGGTAGTTTGTTCAACACCTCTTTACTAAACCCATTTACGATAAGAGCAATTGCTTTTTCTGTATCAATACCACGTTGGTTACAGTAAAAGATTTGGTCTTCTCCAATTTTACTGGTAGTAGCTTCGTGCTCTACTTGTCCGGTTTTATTTTTTACTTCAATATACGGGAAAGTATGCGCACCACATTTGTTACCCATTAACAGGGAATCACATTGTGAGAAATTACGGGCATTTTTAGCTCTGCTATTTATTTGTACCAATCCGCGATAAGAGTTTTGCGATTGTCCCGCAGAAATACCTTTGGAAATAATTGTACTCTTGGTGTTTTTACCAAGGTGTACCATTTTTGTACCGGTATCTGCCTGTTGGAAGTTATTGGTAACTGCAATAGAATAAAATTCACCTATAGAGTTATCTCCTTTTAAAATACAGGAAGGATATTTCCAGGTTACTGCAGAACCTGTTTCAACCTGCGTCCAGGAAATCTTAGCTCCTTTCTCGCAAAGTCCACGTTTGGTTACGAAGTTATACACTCCTCCTTTTCCTTCTTTACTTCCGGGGAACCAGTTTTGAACGGTACTGTATTTAATCTCGGCATCATCTAAAGCTATCAATTCTACTACAGCTGCGTGCAATTGATTCTCATCACGAGTTGGAGCGGTACAACCTTCCAGGTAACTCACGTAACTTCCAGGTTCAGCGACCACAAGAGTACGTTCAAATTGTCCTGTTCCAGCCTGGTTTATTCTAAAATAAGTAGAAAGTTCCATTGGGCATCTTACGCCTTTTGGTATGTAGCAAAACGAACCATCACTAAATACTGCGGAATTTAATGCTGCATAAAAATTATCTGTGGTAGGTACCACCGAGCCTATGTATTTTTTTACAAGCTCTGGATGTTCCCTAATAGCTTCTGAAATAGAACAGAAAATAATTCCTTTTTCAGCAAGGGTCTTTTTAAAAGTTGTAGTTACCGAAACAGAATCCATAACCACATCTACAGCCACACCTGCCAATTTCTTTTGCTCGTCTACAGAAATACCAAGCTTTTTAAACGTGTCCAGTAATTCAGGATCCACCTCGTCTAAACTATCATATTTAGGCTTTTTGTTAGGGGCTGAATAATAGGAAATATTCTGGAAATTTGGTTTTTCGTAGTGCACATTGGCCCATTCAGGTTCTTTCATGGTTTTCCAGTAGCGAAATGCTTCCAGTCGCCAGTCTGTCATCCATTCGGGCTCTTCTTTCTTTTTAGAAATCGCTCTAACAATATCTTCGTTTAAGCCCACAGGAAATGTGTCCGATTCAATATCGGTGTAAAATCCGTACTCATATTCCTTCGTTTCGAGCTCTTTTTTTAAATCATCTTCAGTATATGCCATCTCAATTTTTTATTAGTTAATGTTCAAACTTTAAAATTTGAACTTTTAAAGAGAAAAACTCTCTCCACATCCACAGGTTCTTTGGGCATTTGGATTGTTAAATACAAAACCTTTCCCATTTAAGCCTCCAGAAAATTCTAAAACAGTTCCTGCCAGGTATAAAACACTGCGTTTGTCAACTACTATTTTTACGTCGTTATCTTCAAAAAGTTTGTCGTCTTCCGCTTTAGCTTTGTCGAATTTTAGTTCGTAAGACAAGCCAGAGCAGCCTCCGCTTTTCACACCCACACGAACAAAGTCCTGTAAATTGTCAAAACCTTCATCGGTCATTAGCGCGGCAATCTTTTTTTTAGCGCTTTCGCTTACTTTTATCATAGCTAAAAAGATTAATTCTAAATTAGCTACAAATATACTATAAAACAAACGGTTTACCATAGCCCTGGTATATGTTTTAAGAATACAGTGATAAGTCTTGCCAATTCTTATTTTCCATCTATTTAGTCTAGTTAAATATCTGATAATTAGTTGTTTTTGTTTTTGCGAACCCGTTTTTTTAAAATCAATTTGCTCCTATTTTCAATCTATGTCTATCTTTGTCACGGCAGTTGGATAATATTCATTTATTTTGCAAATTAAAATAAACTCTTATGTTTCAGAATAATCAGGATATGCGTACAAACCTTTCAGAATTAGGTGAATTTGGTTTAATAGATCATCTAACCAAAGGTTTTCAACCCAAACTATCTTCCACTGTAAAAGGTATTGGCGACGATGCTGCAGTCTTGAAGTTTGATGATAAACACACTGTAGTTACTACCGATCTTTTGGTTGAAGGTGTGCACTTTGATCTTGCATATATGCCTCTGAAACACCTTGGCTATAAAGCGGTTATGGTTAATGCATCAGATGTTTACGCTATGAATGCTAAAGCTACACAAATTACCGTTTCTATCGCAGCTTCCAATAGGTTTCCGGTAGAGGCTCTTGAGGAGTTGTATTCCGGGATTGAGCTTGCTGCAAATCTTTATAATATTGACGTGGTTGGTGGCGACACTACATCATCAACCTCTGGATTGTTTATTAGTATTACTGCCCTTGGCGTGGCCGAAAAAGAGGATATTGTATACCGAAGTGGTGCTAAGCCAAATGATTTGCTGGTAGTAACCGGTGATCTTGGTGCTGCTTATATGGGCTTGCAAATTTTGGAGCGCGAAAAAGAAGTTTTTAAGGCCAATCCTAATGCGCAACCAGATCTTGATCCTTACACTTATTTGATTGAAAGGCAATTGAAGCCAGAGGCTAGAAAGGATATAGCGCCTTTGCTAAAAGAACTTGGTGTGAAGCCAACTTCAATGATTGATATTAGCGACGGACTTTCTTCTGAAATTATCCATTTATGTAAAAACTCACAGGTTGGTGCGAATTTATTTGAAGAGAAAATTCCGCTAGATCCTGCAGTGATTTCAGTATGTGAAGAGTTTGATATAGATAGTACCACGATAGCTTTAAGTGGCGGTGAAGACTATGAATTGCTTTTTACAATTTCGCAAGATGATTTCGAAAAGATAAAAGCGAATCCTAATTTAAGTATAATTGGGCACATGACTGAGGAAAAAGAAGGGATGCACTTAATTACACGTGCCAACCAGAAACTACCACTTATTGCCAGGGGCTGGAATTCTATGGACGCTAAAGATTCTGATGAGAAATAAGATTTCGGAAAATTAATTCCGAAAATGAATACTTAAGAAGCGTGAGCGTAATGCTTACGCTTTCTTTTTTGGTGTATTTTGGAAATATAATCGTTGGTTTCTTTAAATTTCGGGGTTAAGCGAGCCAAAAAACCATTTGCGGTATCAGTCATTTCCATGCCGCATTTCTCGCACTTGTATTCGTGCACGTGATCTGTCACATTTTTAGAAACTCTTAATTTATGTCCAAAAATGCTGCAAAAAACTTTAGCGAACGAAAATGTGTTAGGGTTTCTTTCCTTCATAAAAGTTTGATTTTGTTTATTTTGAATGTCTAAAGTATAAAAAAAAGTTAAACTTCCGACTAAAAGTTAAAATTAATCGATTAAATGCAAAATTTCTCGGAGTTCTGTTTGGTTTTCCAAAAAAGATAAATGTCCATCTGGCAAACTACGGAACTCAGCTTTACAGTCTTTTGCTATTGCTTTTATTGTATTGTAGTCTAGAACAGGATCATTTTTTCCTGCGATTACAATTTTTTGACCTTCAAATTTTGCAAAAAGCTCAGTGTGATCTGTGCGAATTTTCATACCCTTTATGGCTGCATAGATTGCTTTGGAAGAAAATTGTAGGGCACGCTGTTTTAAAATCTCAATTTGTGATTTGAATACCTTATAGTTTTCCGGCGTCAATAAATTAGACATCGCCATACTTACAAAAGCCCTTTTATTTTTTAAGATCAAAGTGGCCGCACGATCGCGGTTAGCTTTACGTTCCTCAGAATCTGCCTGTGGAGTAGAATTTACCAAAACTAAGCTATTGATTATAGTAGGAAAAATATTTTGGAATTCCAAACTTACATAACCACCCATAGAATGCCCGGCGAAAGAAGTTTTTGTAATATTCAGTTCATCTAAAACTGCTTTTACCGCTAGTGCCATATCTGCCATAGTATTAATTTCTGCGAAATTACCAGATTCTCCGTGCCCGGGAAGGTCTATGCAAATAACCTGTCGCTTTGCTGATAGTTCTACCACAAAATCTTGCCATATTTCTTTAGATTCTAAAAAACCGTGCAGGAGCACAAGAGGGTTGCCTGTTCCTTGTGAAGTATAAGAAATAGGTGTGTTTTTATAGGTTGTTTCCATAGCTGTTTAAAATAGAGGAAGCCACGAATTCACAAAAAAAATTCGTGTATTCGTGGCTTTGGTTTAATATTTTGATGAAACCGTCATTGTGAAGGAGAGAAGGACTGAAGCAATCTCTTCCTAAAATAAAACGAGCTTTTAAGTAGATCTATTTTTAAACAAAAGATTACCGCGCTCCTAACGTCGCTCGTAATGACCTTCAAAGTTTTGAAAACTAAGAATTCATAATTTCTTCAATTTCCTCAACTTCAATCGGGATATTACGCATTAGATTAAAAGGTTCACCTTCGGGCTGAATAACCACATCGTCTTCCAGGCGAATACCAAAACCTTCATCTGGTAAATAAATTCCTGGTTCTACCGTGAACACCTGGTTGGGTTTCATTGGTTCGGTTAGAATTCCATAATCGTGCGTATCTAAGCCAATATTATGCGCGGTACCATGCATAAAATATTTTTTATAAGCAGGCCATTTTGGATCCTCATTTTGAACATCGGCTTTGTCCAGCAATCCTAGATCTAATAATTCAGAAGTCATTAATTTGCCAACTTCTTTGTGATATTCAGCCCAAATAGTTCCGGGAACTAACCATTTTGTGGCTTCTTTCTTTACCTTATTTACAGCGTTATAAATTTGTTTCTGCCTGTTTGAAAACTTTCCTGAAACCGGAATTGTCCTGGTCATATCACTAGAATAATTGGCATATTCTGCACCGGTATCCAAAAGGATTAAATCTCCTTCTTTACATTGCTGGTTATTCTCGGTATAATGTAGCACGTTCGCATTGTTTCCACTGGCAATAATTGGCGTGTATGCGAAGCCCCGGCTACGGTTTTTTATCATTTCGTGCCAGTATTCAGCTTCAATTTCGTGTTCCCAAACTCCGGGCTTTGTGAATTTTAGTGCCCTGCGGAAAGCTTTTTCGGTAATATCGCAAGCTTTTTGCATTAAATCCAGCTCAATAGGATCTTTTACTGAACGTAGACGTTGTAAAATAGGATTGCTTTTTGCTACCTGGTGCGCTGGATATTTCTCTTTACACCATTTTATAAATCTTTCGTCACGGGTTTCGGTTTGTACATTCGCACGGTAATGCTCGTTGGTGTTAAAATATACCGTTTCACATTGGGACATTACTTCAAAGAAGATCTTCTCAAAATCCTGAAGCCAATATACCGTTTCTATACCGCTAACTTCTAAAGCTTTTTCTTTATCTAATTTTGCGCCTTCCCAAACTGCAATATGCGGATTGGTTTCCGTAAGAAATAAAATTTCTCGATGTTCGGGTTTTGGAGCGTCTGGGAAAAGTACCAAAATAGCTTCCTCCTGATCAACACCACTCAAATAGAATAAATCGCGGTTTTGCTGAAAAGGCATGGTGCTATCTGCTCCAATCGGGTAAATATCATTAGCGTTAAAAACTGCAAGGCTGTTAGGCTTCATTCCCGCTGTAAAGCTTTTCCTGTTTTTTATAAATAGTTTACTGTCTATTTGATCGTATTTCATAATTATATAATTTAAACCTCACAGGTTTCCAAAACCTGTGAGGTTTGTTCGTTTGTAAAGTCTTCCTGCAAAGTTATTAATATCTAAGAGAGTAAAAAAACCTCCAGGGAAGCATATAAGTTAATATCTGGAAACTATAATTTGATTTCTAGACAGGTTTTTGGTGTTTTAATCTCGATTATTGAGTAAAACGTTTCTGGCTTATTCAAATAAATCCAGCCTATTTTTAAGTTTGATATTTTCTTTTTGTAATTTTCTTACCTGTCCTAATAAATGCTGAATAGCTTCCAGACCCTCTAAGTTAATTTCCAGATCGTAATGCAGTCTTCGCAGTCTTTCAAATTCTGAAATTTCATCACAGTGTACATATTGCACTTCTTCTACGGTAATAATTTCAATTAAACCGCTTTCAGAAAGTGAACTTATAAAGGTGCTTTCAACCCGGTATTTCGCACAAATCTCAATGGTGGGTATTAAATCTTCTAAATTCATGAGCGTAATTTTTGAAGTTCTTTAAACAGTTCTTTTTCCCGGGCATTTAGGTTAGTGGGCATTTTTACATCATAAGTGATAATTAAATCGCCAAATTGGTTTTCCTTTTTATATTTCGGAAAACCTTTGCTTTTTAATTTTACTTTGGTTCCGGTCTGCGTTTCCGGCTTCACTTTTAATTTTACTTTTCCGCTAAAGGTGTCTACAGTGATTTCCCCTCCCAGCAAAGCAGTATATAAATCCAGGTTTACGTTGCTGAATAAATTCTCTTTTTCTCTTTTGAATTTTGTGTTATTTACAATATTAAAAGTGATGTAAAGATCTCCTTTAGGTCCACCCTGAACACCCGGACCGCCATGACCTCTAATTTTAATGGTTTGTCCGTTTTCAACTCCCGCGGGAATGGTAAGTCGAATGTTTTTACCGTTTACCGTGAGTGTTTGCTTATGACTGGTATAAACATCGCTCAATTTTAGTTGAAGCTCGGCATTGAAATCCTGGCCTTTAAAATGACGGCCGCGACCTGAACCGTGAGCTCTTGCACCGCTACCAAACATTTCTTCAAAAAAGTCTGAAAAAGTATCGTCGTCAAAATTTCCTGAATAGGAATAGCCGCCCTGGCCGCCACCAAATCCGCCGCCCGAATAAGCTCTGCCGCCAGAGGCTTGCTGTTGTTTTTTAGCTTCTTCGTAAGCATCGGCATGTTGCCAGTCTTTTCCGTATTGATCGTATTTTTTTCGTTTTTCAGGATCGCTTAAAACCTCATTGGCTTCATTTATTTGCTGAAACCTGAGTTGTGCTTCCTTATTGTTGGGGTTAAGATCTGGGTGATATTTCCTGGCCAGTTTCCGGTAGGCTTTTTTTATATCAGCCTGGCTGGCAGATTTATCTATTTCCAGTAATTTGTAGTAGTCTATAAAATCCATGAAAACTTATGAATTAGTGTTGAAATTCTATCTTCTGAAATTACTAAAAAGCTGGCTTACTTCCCATTAAGTTTTTGTAAAATCGGGGAAATTAGGAGAAATTCGACAAGAGGTGATTTTCGTAATCTTCAATTTTGGGAATAATATTTCTAATACTTCTTTAAAATTTTACTCGATAATCGAGATTAAAAGCTTGGAGGCTTGCCTTGAAAGCAAATTATATTTTCAAGAATAATGCTTTGTGAGCTTGCTGTGAAGTAGTTTACTGCTGAAATTAAATGGTAATTATTATTAGTTTTATTTTTTAATATGAAGTTAATATGGAATTTTATGTTTTCGTATGTAATCAAATAGCCTTTATTAGCTTTTTTTATGAAATATTAATCTAATATTTGTTTCAACATTAATACTTAAAACTTTAAAACTGTGTGTGGAATTGTTTGTGCTTTCGATTTAAAAGAGAGGTCTGAAGACTTAAGACCTCAAATATTAGAAATGGCTAAATGCTTAAGGCATCGTGGCCCAGACTGGAGTGGAATTTATAGTGATGAAAAAGCGATTTTGGCGCATGAGCGACTGGCTATTGTAGATCCCATTTCTGGTGGACAACCTTTATTATCTGAAGACAAGCAGCTTATACTTGCTGCAAATGGAGAAATCTATAATCATAAAGAATTAAAAAGTCAGTTTCCAAATTATAATTTTCAAACAGAATCTGATTGTGAGGTTATCCTTGCGCTTTATAAAGAAAAAGGAGATAGCTTTTTAGATGAATTAAACGGGATTTTTGGTTTTGCCATTTATGATGCCGAAAACGATGAGTATTTTATTGCTCGCGATCATATGGGAATTATTCCTTTATATGTAGGCTGGGATCAAAACGGGACATTTTATGTAGCTTCAGAACTTAAAGCTTTGGAAGGAAAATGTACTAAGATTGAATTATTTCCTCCCGGGCATTATTTATCTAGTAAAAAAGAAGGTTTTCAGAAATGGTATGAGCGTGACTGGATGGAATATGATGCTGTAAAGGATAATGAAACCAGTATTGAAGATTTAAAGGAGGCTCTTGAAAAAGCGGTGCACCGGCAGTTAATGAGTGATGTGCCTTATGGTGTTTTACTTTCAGGTGGCTTAGATTCTTCAATTACTTCTGCAGTTGCGAAATTGTATTCAGAAAAAAGAATAGAGAGCGACGATAAAGACGCGGCTTGGTATCCAAGATTGCACTCTTTTGCCATTGGGTTAGAGGGGTCACCAGATCTTGCTGCTGCAAAAAAAGTGGCCGATCATTTAGACACGGTGCACCATGAGGTAAAATTTACTATACAGGAGGGATTAGATGCGATCAAAGATGTGATTTATCATTTAGAAACTTATGATGTAACAACAATTAGAGCTTCTACTCCTATGTATTTAATGGCTAGAACTATCAAATCTTTGGGGATCAAAATGGTGCTTTCAGGGGAAGGTGCAGATGAATTGTTTGGTGGATATCTTTACTTTCATAAAGCTCCTAGTGCAAAAGATTTTCATGAGGAGACCGTTCGAAAGCTAGATAAATTACACCAATATGATTGTTTGCGCGCTAATAAATCTCTTTGTGCATGGGGTATAGAGGGGCGTGTTCCATTCCTGGATAAAGAATTTATGGATGTAGCCATGAGAATAAACCCTAAAGATAAAATGATTACCGGCGAACGCATTGAAAAATGGGTGCTAAGAAAGGCATTTGAAGATTATTTGCCAGAAAGTGTAGCCTGGAGACAAAAAGAACAATTTTCGGATGGCGTTGGTTATAGTTGGATAGATACTCTTAAAGAATTGGTTAATGCAGAGGTGAGTGATGAACAGCTTAAAAATGCACACTTCAAATTTCCAATTCAGCCACCATCTAGCAAAGAAGAATATTATTACCGATCTATTTTTACTGACCATTTCCCAAGCGATGCGGCAGCAATGTCAGTACCTTCTGTCCCTTCTGTAGCTTGTAGTACACCAACTGCTTTAGAGTGGGATGAGTCTTTTAAAAATATGAACGATCCATCAGGTAGAGCAGTAGCCAATGTTCATTCTGATAGTTATAAGAAAGATTAGAAAAACTAATTTAGAATATTAAACTTTATTAAAAAGCTACCTAAATCTATGGGTAGCTTTTTTTATGGAGTTTTTACTCGATAATCGAGATTTAAATGCTCCCGGGCTTGCCTCGAAATCCAAAAATTTTGCATTTAATGCTTCGTGGATTTATTATGAGTTAATTTAGTTTTAAAATTGTTTGTGAATTGTATAACCGTAATCTTTATGAATTTTGACCAAGAAAACTATAATTACTTTGGGAGATATCGGTTAGTTAATGGTTTTGACCTTGGGCAATGTATAAATTGTAAATAATGATCTTCAACAAAATTATCGCTTACTTATATTTGTTCTAAATAGCCCTATAAACAAGCTGGAAAGTTTGTTAGTAAGTGATTTGGAGTGTATTTTTGCTGTTAAATTTCTATAAAATTATCAAACCAATGGGTGGATTTCTAAATTCAACCATAGCAAGAAAATTTGCTATGGCCTTATCGGGACTATTTCTGGTCTTATTTTTAGCTCAGCATTTTACAATCAATCTTCTTTCTGTATTTAGTAAAGATGTCTTTAACGAAGTTTCTCATTTTATGGGTACTAACTTCTTTGTACAGGCTTTATTACAGCCAATCTTAATTTTTGGGGTTATTTTTCACTTTGTAATGGGTTTTATCCTTGAAGCGAAAAATCGGGGTGCAAGAGATATCAAGTATGTTAAGTTTGCCGGAAACGAGAATTCAAGCTGGGTGTCAAGAAATATGATTTACTCTGGAATTGTAGTTTTGGCTTTTCTAGCATTACACTTTTATGATTTCTGGTTCCCGGAAATGGTTCATAAATATATAGAATCACATCCTGAAGATGCTACTCGATATTATGGCGAGTTAGTGGCGAAATTCCAAAGCCCGGTTAGAACAATATTATATGTGGTTTCATTTGTGTTTTTGACCCTTCACCTTTATCATGGCTTTTCTTCTTCTTTCCAATCTGTTGGTTGGAGAAATAAATACGCCAAAGGACTTAGGGGATTCACCAAAGCTTATGCGATCATTATACCGCTAGGATTTATTTTTATAGCCCTTTTTCACTATATTAATAACCTTTAATACGTAAGATTTATGTCAGTTTTAGATTCAAAAATACCTAAAGGGCCTCTAGCAGAAAAGTGGACCAATCATAAAAACAATATCAATCTTGTTAACCCTGCCAACAAACGTAATATAGACGTTATTGTAATAGGAACAGGGCTTGCAGGAGGAGCTGCAGCTGCAACTCTTGCCGAATTAGGTTATAATGTAAAAACATTTTGCTACCAGGATTCTCCAAGACGTGCACACTCTATCGCCGCACAGGGAGGAATTAACGCCTCTAAAAACTATCAGGGAGATGGTGATTCAGACTACCGTTTATTTTACGATACCGTAAAAGGTGGCGATTACCGTTCTCGTGAAGGTAACGTTTATCGTCTTGCTGAGGTTTCCGGAAATATTATAGATCAATGTGTGGCACAAGGAGTTCCTTTTGCCCGCGAATATGGTGGATATTTAGATAACCGCTCTTTTGGGGGTGTGTTGGTATCCCGTACTTTTTATGCTAAAGGGCAAACAGGACAGCAGTTATTGCTGGGAGCATATTCAGCAATGAACCGCCAGATTAATCGTGGTAAAATTAAGCCTTATAACCGTCACGAAATGATGGATTTGGTATTGGTAGATGGTAAAGCTCGTGGAATTATTGCCAGAGATATGATTACCGGTGAGATTGAGCGCCACTCTGCACATGCAGTGGTTTTGGCTTCCGGTGGTTATGGAAATGTTTTCTTCCTTTCTACAAATGCGATGGGAAGTAACGTTACAGCAGCCTGGAGAGCTCACCGTAAAGGAGCTTATTTTGCTAACCCGTGTTATACACAAATTCACCCAACCTGTATTCCGGTTTCTGGAGATCATCAGTCTAAATTGACTTTGATGTCTGAATCTCTTAGGAATGATGGACGAATTTGGGTGCCTAAGAAAGAGGAAGATGCAAAGGCAATAAGGGAAGGTAAGAAAAAACCAACTGAACTTTCAGAAGAAGATAGAGATTACTATTTAGAACGTCGTTATCCTGCTTTTGGTAACCTTGTACCTCGAGATGTGGCTTCAAGGGCAGCTAAAGAACGTTGCGATGCCGGTTATGGTGTAAATAAAACAGGTCAGGCAGTTTACCTTGATTTTGCCAGTGCCATAGAGCGCTACGGAAAAGAGAAAGCTTTTACTGCGGGTCACAAAAATCCTACAAAAGAAGAAATTACAAAATTAGGGAAAGAAGTAGTTGCTTCTAAGTATGGAAACCTCTTCGATATGTATATTAAAATCGTAGACCAGAATCCGTATGAAACCCCAATGATGATATATCCTGCAGTTCACTATACAATGGGTGGGCTTTGGGTAGACTATAATCTTGAAACTACCATTCCTGGTTGTTATGCTACCGGAGAAGCAAATTTCTCAGATCATGGTGCTAACAGGCTTGGAGCTTCTGCATTGATGCAAGGGCTGGCAGATGGTTATTTTGTATTACCATACACTATTGGAGATTATTTATCAAAAGACATTCGTACCGGAGCAATTCCTACAGATTCACCAGAATTTGAAGAAACCGAGAAAGCCGTGAAAGAGCGAATTGATAAAATGATGAATGCCGACGGAACGAAATCTGTAGATTCCTATCACAAGGAATTAGGATTGATTATGTGGAACAAATGCGGGATGGCTCGTAATGCTGAAGGATTGAAAGAGGCGATTGAAGAAATTGCAGCTTTAAGAGAAGATTTCTGGAAAAACGTAAAAATTCCCGGAAGTGCAACTGCCAAGAACGCCGAACTTGAGAAAGCCGGCCGTGTAGCAGATTTCCTTGAACTGGGAGAATTATTCGCTAAAGATGCATTACATAGGGAAGAATCTTGTGGAGGGCATTTTAGAGAAGAATATCAAACCAAAGAAGGTGAAGCTTTAAGGGACGATGAGAACTTTAAGTATGTTGCCGCCTGGGAATATAAAGGGAAACCCGCAGATGCCGTGCTTCACAAAGAAGACCTGGTATTTGAAAATATAGAATTAAAAACAAGAAGTTATAAATAAGTTTATAGTGAATGGTTAATTGTTAATGGAAAAGATAAAATCATTCGAAGATTTAGTCTGCTGGCAAAAAGGTAGAGCTATTCGAATGGAGGTTTCTAAACTTATTAAACAATTTCCTGTTGAAGAAAAATTTGAATTGATTTCTCAAATGAGAAGGGCTTCCCGCTCAGTGACACATAATTTAGCTGAAGGGTACGGAAGATTTCATTTTAAGGAAAATATCCAATTCTGTAGAATTTCAAGAGGTTCACTTTATGAAATAAAAGATCAATTAATTACTGCATTAGATGAGCAGTATATTGACGAAAAAACATTTGAAAATTTAAAGAAAAAAGTTGAAGAAGGAATAGTTATTTTGAATGGCTATATTAATTATCTGAAAAAAGCAGGTAATTCCTATTAACTTTTAACACTTAACTTTTAACGATATGAAGTTAACACTTAAAATATGGCGTCAGGAAAATGCCACTGCTGAAGGAAAAATGGTAGATTATCCTGTAGATGGAATAGATGGAGATATGTCTTTTCTTGAAATGCTGGATATACTTAACGAGCAGTTGGTAGAAAAAGGAGAGGATACTGTTGAATTTGATCACGATTGTCGTGAGGGAATTTGTGGTTCTTGTTCTTTGCAAATTAACGGAGAGCCTCACGGCCCAGATAAGTTAATCGCAACCTGCCAGTTGCATATGCGCTCTTTTAAAGATGGTGATACCATTTATATAGAGCCATTTAGAGCAAAAGCTTTTCCGGTAATTAAAGACCTTATTGTAGATCGTACCGCTTTTGATAGGATTCAACAAGCCTGGGGATATGTTTCGGTAAATACTTCGGGGAATACCGTAGATGCGAATACTATTCCAATTGAAAAAGAAAAAGCCGACGAATCTTTTAACGCGGCAACCTGTATTGGTTGTGGAGCTTGTGTAGCTGCTTGTAAAAATGCAAGTGCTATGCTGTTTACTTCGGCAAAAGTTTCTCAATATGCTTTGCTTCCGCAAGGTCGTGTAGAAGCTACCGAGCGTGTTCAGGCAATGGTTAGACAAATGGACGAAGAAGGCTTTGGAAACTGTAGTAATACTGGAGCCTGTGAAATAGAATGTCCTAAAGGAATTTCTTTAGAGAATATAGCGCGTATGAACCGTGAATATCTTGCAGCAAGCGTAAAAGGATAAAACTTCCTTAAATACAAATAAATCAATCCCAAATTCTTTTTGAATTTGGGATTTTTTATGCAACTTAATCAACTACCTCGAAGAAAGCGCAGGAGGTATTTTACGAGAATAAATTCATCCAATTACGATGTCGCACATCATTTAATAAAATCCATTTAATGGAATTTAAAAATAACATAATGCCAGATTTTCAAAATCTTCCTTCAAAACTTCCCACCGGGAAAACCAGTATATTTTCAGTAATGAGTAGTTTGGCCAGAGAACATAAAGCCATAGATCTCTCTCAGGGTTTTCCGAATTTTGAAACCGACAATCATTTAAAAGAGCTGGTTTGTAAAGCGATGAAAGATGGCTACAACCAATATCCGCCAATGAATGGCATTCCGGAGTTGCGAGAGCAAATAGTTTCCAAAATTGAAAATCTCTACGGAAAAAAATATAACGAAGCTTCAGAAATTGTTTTTACGGCTGGCGCAACCCAAGCCTTATACTGTGCAATAACCGCTTTTGTGCATCCCGGGGATGAGGTGATTGTTTTTAAACCGGCTTACGATTCTTATGAACCCGATATTAAACTTGCCGGCGGAAAACCTGTCTTAATTGAATTAAAGGGGAAAGATTTTAAGATTGACTGGGAAGAAGTCGAAGAAAAAATCACGTCCAAAACCAGGATGATCGTAATCAATACACCTCATAATCCAACTGGAACGGTCCTTTCAAAAAGCGATATGTTACACCTGGAGAAATTATTAAGAGATACCAATATTATTCTTTTAAGCGACGAGGTATACGAACATCTTATTTTTGATGAGGAAGAACATCAAAGCGCTTCAAAGTTTCCTGGTTTAGCAGAGAGAGCCATTGTTTGTGCTTCCTTCGGAAAAACCTTTCATAATACCGGTTGGAAAATGGGCTATTGCGTGGCGCCTGAAGTTTTAATGAAAGAAATCATCAAGTTTCACCAGGCCACGGTATTTTGTGTAAATCACCCAATGCAGCGGGCTTTCGCTGAATATTTAAAAAATCCGGATCATTATTTGAGTCTGGGAAATTTCTATCAAGAAAAGCGAGATAAGTTTTTGGAATTGATGCAAGGCTCAAAATTTAAAGGAACTCCCTCAAAAGGAACCTATTTCCAGGTGATGAACTATTCAGAAATTACCGATGAACACGATGTAGATTTTGCAAAAAGATTAATTACTGAATACGGACTGGCTACCATTCCGGTTTCCGTATTTCATAAAGATGGAAAAGACCACAAACAGTTGCGTTTCTGTTTTGCCAAAACCGATGAAACCCTGGAAAAAGCAGCTGAGATTTTACATAAATTATAATATTGCGTCATCCTGTTTCAGGATCTAAAAATTACTGAAAGAATATTTATCTTTTTAAAAAAGCGATTCTCAAAAATAACGTCATTGCGATCCCGATATTTATCGGGAGAAGTAATCTCATGCTTTAATACTATAACCTACAGATTGCTTCGTTCCTCGCAATGACAGAGTCTTCTGAGCCACTCAAATAAACCAATGACTATAAACCTCCAAAATCAAACTTTCGAACTCCATCCCAGCGGTGCCGCTTTTTGGAAAGAAGAGAAAATCCTCTTAATTAGCGATGTGCATTTAGGGAAAATCTCGCATTTTAGGAAATTTGGAAGTGCTGTGCCTCATAAAGCGATGCATGCAAATTTTTTAAGGCTGAGTGAAGTTGTCGGGAAATTTCATCCTAAAATTGTCTGTTTTCTAGGCGATCTTTTTCATAGCGATCTTAATAGCGAATGGAATTTATTCGAAAATTGGCTGGATGCTGTAAAAGCCGAAGTAGTTCTAATCGCAGGAAACCACGATATCATTTCACCTTTAAAATATGAAGAATTGGGGGTTAAAATTCATTCTGAATGGCAGCTGAAAGACTTTTTACTTACCCATCATCCTGAAAGCAGAGTAGGTTTATTTAATCTTTGTGGGCATATTCATCCCGGCTACCGACTTAACGGAATAGCAAAACAAAGCCTTAAATTACCTTGTTTTTTCCGAAGAAAAGATCAATTGATCTTTCCTGCTTTTGGCGAATTCACCGGGAACTTTATGATGAAGCTAAATGATGAGGAAAAAGCATACGCGATTACCCAAAATGAAGTAATTTTAATAGAAAACAGCTAAAATGGAAAAACGTCTTGCGGTACTCAATTTTATCTCTGTAATTTTAATTATTGCGGTGAGTTATATTTCCCAAACGGGAATTATTAACGGCAATACTATGGGCAGCCTTAGCGCTGAGTATTATAATCTTTTCACCCCTGCAGGTTATGCTTTTGCTATTTGGGGAATAATCTTTCTTTCGCTTTTAGGCTTTTCTGGATATCAACTTTTTCAGGCCTTTTCAGCGAGAACTGATCTGGAATTCTTAAGAAACTCCGGTTACTGGTTTTTAACGGCTAACCTGGCCAATGCTGCCTGGGTAATTTTTTGGCTGTATGAGTTTACGGGAGTTTCAGTACTGCTCATGTTTTTAATTCTTTTTTCTCTTATAAAAATAATTCTGAATACCAATATGGAGCGCTGGGACGCGCCATTAAAAATCCTTGCGTTTAGCTGGTGGCCTATTTGCCTTTATTCGGGGTGGATTGCCGTTGCCAGTATCGCGAATGTTTCGGCTTATCTTTCTAAAATAGGCTGGTCAGCACCGTTTTTCGGAGAAGAAATTTGGACGGTTATTATTATTGCGGTGGCTGTTTTTCTAAATATCGCTATGATCTGGCGTAGAAATATGCGGGAATTTGCCGCAGTTGGTGTTTGGGCGTTAATCGCTATTTATTTTAGACATTTTAACGAAATCCCACTTATCGCTTATTCAGCTTTAATAGGTGCAATTGCTATTTTTTCGAATATTATTTATCACGGCTGGATGAACAAGGAAACAAACCCGATGTATAAATTAATGAACCGCGATTAACTCCTCTATTTCGAGGGTGAGGCTTTGCTACACCATTCCTTTAATATCGCTTGCCCAACTGGGATAAGTGAAAATCATCTTTTTTAAGGTCTCACAATCTAATTCCCCACACATCGCCATCACAAACATATTGATGATTTCGGAAGCTTCCGGGCCAACCAAATGAGCACCAAGCACTAGTCCGGTTTTTTTATCCACCAGGGTCTTATAGGCGTATATTTTCTCATTGATATGCTTTGCGTTAAACCATTCGGGTACTAATTTGTGTTCCAGTTCATAATCGTATCCCTGTTCCTTAGCTTCTTTTTCTGAAAGTCCTACGGAAGCCAGTTTTGGAAGGGTAAACACTACTGTAGGTTGCGGCGGATAATCTGCTTTCTTAGGCTCTTTATTATTTAAAAGATTTGCTGAAACAATCTTTGATTCTTGTGAAGAAAGCGGGGTTAAGGGTAAGCCCGAACTATCTGAAACATCACCACAGGCATACACGTTTTTATTGGTTGAATTTTGAAGAAATTCGTTAACGGTAATTCCTTTTTTAGAAAAGGCCACGTTTCCAATTTTCAGCTCCAAATCTTCTATAGAAGGAATGCGCCCCGCGGTATTAAAAACCATCTCAGCTTTTGCCGAAACCTCTTTCCCGTCCTGGATTGCTTTTACCCTGAAGTTCTTTTGCAGTTTTTCAATTTCCTTCACTTCGGCATTAAAAATAAAATCGATTCCCAGGTCTTCTTCCGAAACCTGTTGGATGTAGTTCACCATGTCTTTGTCAAAGTTGGAAAGCGGTCCTGGAGCAAAATCCATCATGGTTACTTTTACCCCAAAACGAGCTGCGATATGTGCGAATTCCATTCCAATATATCCCGCACCGATAAAAATCATTGTTTCGGGTAATTCTTTTAGATCGAGAAAATCTTCGCTTAAAAGAGCATATTCTTCGCCAGGGATTTTTAATGGCATAGCTTTTTGCCCGGTAGCGATAACGATCTTATCTGCGGTTACCGTTTTGCCTTCAACAGAAAGTGTATTCTCATCCAAAAATTTCGGAGATTGGTGATACATTTTGATTTCCAGGGCAGCCAGATCTTTTTCAGTGGCGGCAGGAATGGCATCTACAAATGTTTCTTTAAAAGTGATAAGATCGCTCCAATTTACTTCCGGCATCTTGCTAATTCCCTTGCCCTCCATTTTAGTGGCGCGATCTATAATTTCGGTAAAACCAACTAAAACTTTTTTAGGATCACAACCACGATTTGGGCAGGTACCGCCATACTCCCTGTTATCGGCGATCGCAACTTTCCATCCCGCATTAGCGCATTCTTTAGCAACACCTTTTCCAGCGGTCCCGGTTCCTATTACAAATACATCAAAATGCTCAAATCCCATAACTTTAGTTTCTTATGGGAAATTAACCAAGTTTGTGCGCTTTTGCTGTTATGAAAATGGTAAATTCTCACCATAAAAGGATAAAGATGCTTGATGAAGAATTTCTATGAATACTAGGGGATATTAGTTTTAAGAAGTATTTCGAGCAATTCAGAGTAAGTCAGGATCTTTGTTTTGTCTATTTTCTTGAGAATTAGTGAATCTTTATCTCCGGTAACTAAATAGTCTGCACTTCCATCTACCGCAAGATTTAATAGAAAATCATCCTTTTCGTCCCGACAAATTTTTAATTTAGAAGTGACAGTAATTAAATCAGCAAATTGGTCAAATATATCTAAGAGTTTCTCAATATCTTTTTTAGCAAAGATTTTTTTGAATTTTGGTCGTTTTACAACTTCTATAAATTCTTCTAATAATTCATTTGAAAAGATTAAAACCACTTTTTCGGTTTTAATCAATTGATCAATTTCCATGTGATTTTTTGAAATCAAAAAGCTAATCCAGAGATTTGTATCGAGGATTATTCTTTTACTCTTCATCTATGCATAAATTCATAAACCATTGATATGGTTTTTTTATGTTAGTTGGTATTGCCATTCTTTTTAAATGCCCATTATGGGCTTTCATAGCGTGATTTTCTCACGGCTTCTACCTCTTTAGTTATGTCTTCCAGACTTAATTTTTGGATCGATTTAGATCTTAGTTTAGTAAGAAGAGCAGAGAAATCGGTTTTTTGCGAAGGCTTAATTTTTATCAAATTAAGATCGGCCAAATCTTTAAGTAGTTTCTTGGCTTTTGGATTTAATATGTCAATTTGAAAAGTTTCCATATCCTCTTTTCGTAAAGCTAAGCATTATTTTTCATTTCAGTAATGAATAAATTTTGAGTCAGGTGCTAATTTATCCCCTATTTAATTACTGGAAATATCCCGCAAAGAAAAAAGTATAAATCAACTAACGTTAAAAAAATGTTGAGAGGTTGCGGGACAATATTTCTGCAATTATCTTTGCGGCAATGAGTAAAACTATTATCGCCCAAAGCTTTGCACAATCCCCGCAACAGCAGGAATTGAGGGATTCCCTTGTCTCTTCTGAAAAATATCGTACTAAAATTCAACTAAAAGGCCTTGTTGGTTCCGCCTTTTCTTTTGTTGCAGCCAATGCATTTAAAGAAGTAGAAAAACCCTTTTTGCTGATTTTTAACGATAAAGAAGAAGCGGCTTATTATTTAAACGATCTCGAGCAACTGGTAGGAGAAAAAAATGTGCTTTTTTATCCAGGTAGTTATCGCCGCCCTTATCAAATTGAAGAAACCGATAATGCGAATGTATTATTACGAGCCGAGGTTTTAAACCGAATCAACTCTCGCAAAAAACCGGCGATAATTGTTACCTATCCAGATGCTCTTTTTGAAAAAGTAGTTACCCGAAAAGAACTGGATAGAAGTACACTAAAAATCTCTGTAGAAGATGAACTTTCTATAGATTTTGTAAACGAGGTGCTGTTCGAGTATAAATTCAAACGAGTAGATTTTGTAACCGAACCGGGGGAATTTTCAGTTCGTGGGGGAATTATTGATGTTTTTTCCTTTAGTAACGACGAGCCTTATAGAATTGAATTCTTTGGTGATGATGTAGATAGCATTAGAAGTTTTGATGTAGAAACCCAGCTTTCTACAGATAAAGTGAAGAAAATTTCGGTGATGCCGAATGTGGAAAACAAACATCTGGACGAAATACGGGAGAGTTTTCTAAAATATATTTCTGAAAAAACCGTGGTGTTTGTTAAAAATCTCGATTTACTCACTGCACAAACCGATAAACTTTTTGGTAAAGCAGAAGAAGCTTTTGCTAAACTTTCTGAAGATGTAAAACATAGCGAACCTAGAGAGTTGTTTTGTGATGGGGAGTTAATTAAAAGTCAGCTGGAGCTTTTTTCAATGGTTGAATTGAGTAACCAGTCTAACATTCGTCATCCTGAATTTATTTCAGGATCTAAGTCCAATGAGACTTCGAAACAAATTGAGGGTGACGGCGGGGTAAAAAATCTAGAATTTCAAACAAAACCCCAACCTTCTTTTAATAAGCAATTCGATTTATTGATTGATAACTTAATTGAAAACCAGGAAAACGGATATACAAATTATATTTTCTGCGTTAGCGAACAGCAAGCCAAACGATTCCACGATATCTTCGATGACCAGGAGCGTATCGTGAAATACCAAACAATTACTTTGGCTTTGTTTCAGGGTTTTATAGATGAAACCGGAAAAAATGTTTGTTATACCGATCACCAGATTTTTGAGCGCTATCATAAATTTAATCTTAAGAATGGTTATGCTAAAAAACAGGCGATCACGCTTAAGGAACTCGGCAATCTTGAAGTGGGTGATTATGTAACACATATTGATCACGGAATAGGAAAATTTGGCGGACTTCAGAAAATTGATGTAGAAGGCAAAAAGCAGGAAGCCATCAAGCTTTTTTATGGCGAGCGAGATATTTTATATGTCAGCATACATTCTCTTCATAAAATTTCAAAGTATAACGGGAAGGATGGCAAAGAACCTAAGATCTTTAAATTGGGTAGTAATGCCTGGAAGAAGCTAAAGCAAAAGACAAAAGCCCGGGTTAAGCATATTGCTTATAATTTAATTGAACTTTACGCAAAACGTAGATTACAAAAGGGCTTTGCCTTTGGGCCAGATTCTTACTTACAACACGAGCTGGAAGCCTCTTTTATGTATGAAGACACACCAGATCAAAGTACCGCAACCCAGGCGGTAAAAGAAGATATGGAGAACGAGCGCCCTATGGATCGGTTGGTTTGTGGTGATGTTGGTTTCGGAAAAACAGAGGTTGCCATTAGGGCAGCTTTTAAAGCGGTAGATAATGGCAAACAGGTGGCGATTTTAGTGCCTACTACAATTTTGGCGTTTCAACATCACGAAACTTTTACTGAACGTTTAAAAGACTTCCCCGTTACGGTAGATTATTTGAATAGGTTTAGAACCGCTAAAGAGCGTAGAGAAACCCTTGAAGAACTTGAAAATGGAAAAGTTGATATTGTAATTGGGACACATCAATTGGTGAATAAAGCCGTTAAATTCAAGGATCTTGGGCTATTAATTGTGGATGAAGAGCAGAAATTTGGAGTTTCAGTAAAAGATAAGCTAAAGACCATAAAAGAAAATGTAGATACGCTTACGCTAACGGCAACGCCAATTCCGCGAACGCTTCAGTTTAGTTTAATGGCGGCTCGAGATTTATCTACCATTACCACACCGCCTCCAAATAGATATCCTATAGAAACGAACGTAATTCGCTTTTCCGAAGAAACTATTCGGGATGCAGTTTCCTATGAAATTCAGCGTGGCGGACAGGTTTTCTTTATTCATAATAGGATTGAAAATATTAAAGAAGTCGCAGGGATGATTCAGCGCGTAGTACCAGATGCAAAGATAGGCGTAGGTCACGGCCAGATGGAAGGAAAGAAACTGGAAAAATTGATGCTGAGCTTTATAAATGGTGAATTTGATGTTTTGGTTTCTACAACAATCGTAGAAAGCGGACTCGATGTAACCAACGCGAACACGATCTTTATCAATAACGCAAATAATTTTGGGGTTTCAGATCTTCATCAAATGCGTGGTAGAGTAGGCCGAAGCAATAAAAAGGCATTTTGTTACTTTATTACGCCGCCTTATTCTGTAATGACTGAAGATGCACGGAAGCGAATTAGCGCTTTAGAGCAATTTTCTGAATTGGGAAGCGGTATAAATATCGCGATGAAAGATTTAGAAATACGCGGTGCCGGAGACCTACTGGGTGGTGAGCAAAGCGGATTCATTAATGAAATTGGTTTTGATACATATCAGAAGATTTTAAATGAAGCTATTGAAGAATTAAAGGAAAATGAATTCCAGGAGCTTTATAGTGAATCTGAAAATATAGAGGATAAAACCTTTGTAAAAGATGCGCAGATCGATACCGATTTTGAAATTCTTTTCCCTGATGATTATATCAATAATATCACTGAAAGATTAAATTTATATACGCAGTTAAACAAAATTACCTCAGAAGAAGATCTGCAGAAGTTTGAAGCTGAACTTGTAGATCGTTTTGGGGAGTTGCCAACCCAGGCGGTAGATTTACTAAATAGTGTTCGTATAAAATGGATCGCGGCGAGTATAGGTCTGGAAAAGATCATTTTAAAACAAGGAAAATTAATAGGTTATTTTATTTCCGATCAGCAATCCAGGTTTTACCAAACCAATATGTTTACCAAAGTGCTGCAATATGTGCAAACGCATAAGCATAAATGCACAATGAAAGAGAAGAAGACCAGGAATGGTTTGCGCTTGCTCTTAACTTTCGATAAAATTATCTCAATAGAAAGCGCTTTAAAAGTTTTGCAGCCCCTGGATTTTAGGGTGAAAGAGGAGGAAGTAGAGGCCCCCTAAGGGGGAATTATTCTGGATAATGTTCCCCTCCTGTTTAAGGAGGGGTGGCAGATAGGCCGGGGTGGTTGAACCCTTCCTTCATTCCTTCGAAATGCCACCTTCCCTTGGAAATGGAAGGTGCTTTTGTATACAAGACCTCACAGGTTTCAAAAACCTGTGAGGTCTTTTTATTTACATTATTCTGAACTCGTTTCAGAATCTAAGCTGTTAAATAGTTCCCTTAAACTCATAACCCAATACTTCCCCTAAATTCACAGAACTTATCTTCTTGCCTTTAGAAATTCCATTCTGATTAAAATCGGGAGTATTTAAGTTCTCTTCCTTTGCAGTTTTCGTGTAATAATCTTCCTTAGTTGGATGATCAGGATAGGCGGCATTAAAAGTTTTTCCCCAGGCTTCTTTCTTGATGATCTGGTTAATAATTTCCATACAATCTTCTTGCTGAATAAGATTTACCGGCGCTTTTGGATCTTTAATCCCTGTTTTGTTAGCGAGGTAATTTACCGGATGTCTTCCGGGTCCAATCAAACCTCCAAATCGAACCACAGAAGTTTGAAAATGCTCATTTTTCAATAATATTTTTTCTGAAGAAATAAGTTGTTTAGCGGCTTCAGAAGTTCCATTAGCTTCGTTTTCTTCAGTGTATTCGGGGAAGTTTTCTTCGTCTTTATAGACTGAAGTAGAACTCACAAAAATCACTTTTTCCACCGGGGATTTTTCTATATAATCTATAATTCTGCCTATTTTTCCAACGAAATCGGCTTCGGGGTCGCCGCGTAATCCAGGCGGTATGTCTATAATTAGCAATTCAGAATGGGCCAGGAAAGAAGTAAGATCGCCCTGAACGCCTTCCGTAAAAATTTTAATCTGGTATGGTGTAATGCCGGCTTCGCGCAATGGTTGCATTTTTTCCTGACTGGTCACCGAGCCTTTTACTATGTGCTCTTCTTTTAATTTTTTTGCGAGTGGCAATCCCAGCCAACCGGTTCCTAAAATAGATATGTTCATAAAGCCCCTCCCGGCCTCCCCAAAGGGGAGGTGTTTTTAAGTTTCTAAAAAAATATTCGTGTATTCGTCAAGCTGAACTTGTTTCAGCTTCTAATATGAGAGCATTTCTTATCAAGTTAGATCCTGAAATAAATTCAGGATGACGAGTAATAACCTCAAAGCTACAAAACCAAAGCCTACTCTGGGCTTATGGTTTTCTTAAAAATTACAGCATCGTTTAGTACAAAAGGCCTTGGAATCATAGTTTCTGGTCTTGGCTCTACATTTAAGGCTTCATTTTCAAGCAAATCATAACTAGCCTCGTAAAGCGTGAACTCCGGTTTTTTATCCTTTTTTAAACTGAATTCCAGCCGTAGTGTGTCCCTGCCCGAAATATGATAAGTCAATATCCTATTGTGCCATCTAAGGCTGTGAATATGAAAATTGTTGCTTCCAAGCGCGACCGAATCAGCTTCAAGTCCATTCACTTTAAAGCTTTCAAAATCTAGAATTCTATCCGTAAAAAGTTCTATTCTATTTGCTTTTCGGTTGGTGGCAATTTTCAATAGATAGGAATTAATAGCTGAGGTAGAATCGGTTTTTTCCCAGGTTATTCCTGGCGATTTCAAAACGATCTTTGGGGCTTCGGTACGCCAGGTAAAATCTGAACTATATTTACTGCTAAAAGTGTTATTGTTTGTCGGAGCTATTAAGGGATCTTCCCCGAAATATCTTGTCGTCCATTCATCTGGCATCTTATCGTAAGAATACCAATTCGCTTTATTTTTATCGGCATCAAAAAGATAAACCAGGGAATTGGGTTTGGGATGCTCTTTGGTAAAATCAGCTTTAAAATGGGCGGTAATTAGAAGGATATTAAAAATTAAAAAGAAAAATACCGCAATCTTTTTATTGCTTTTAAAATAAGCAAAAACAGGTAGCAAAAGCTGGAATAATAAAACAGTAAGCAATGCCGATACAAACAAAATTTTCAAGCCTAAAGCTACCGGAAACATTTTGATAAACGGTACTAAAATAAAGATGGCTGGAAGACCTAGGAAAGCCATTAATAAGGAATTAGGGGATTCCTGGCGCATCATCATAAAGAGCTGCAACAAGGCGAAAAAAACCGGTATAATAAAATAAGCCGCACCTTTTAAAAAGAAAGCGAGCAAAGTACAAAGCAGTAACCAAAAAAACAGTGGTACCACAAATAGATTTGCCTTGTTTTCAATATGCCGAAAGCGGAAATAGCTAAAAAATGCAATCAATAAACTGAGCGAAACAAATGCAGCGATATAATAATAGCCGTTATAGGTAAAGCCGTGTTCCATTTCTGAATATTCCGGGTAGCTGTAAAGGAGGAATTTCCAAAGTAGAAAAACCAATAAGCCCGAAAAAGCTAAACTCACCACAAAGGGAATAATACCCTTATAAATTTCTTTAAGTTGAAGTCTGTCCCTGGAAAATCCGTAACCCAGGAGGATGAAAAATAGTATAAAAGCAAGAATAAGCATTGGAAAAATCCAGGAGAACGGATAACTGATAATTTCACCACCGGGAATATTCAAGAACAATACTTCTTCTTCCGTATTTACTTGGCCTAATTCTGCATCTTTAAAATAATCTAGTAGAGGCATTAAGTAGCTGCCCTGATGCGCCAGGGTTTCCTTGTCTAAATTTTTCGGGATATCAGTCGCGGTGTGATAATCAAAATGATCGTCTATAAAGGCAAAATTATAACCTGGAATATCCCCTTGTTCCCGTAAAACTGTAAGATCTGTATCATTAGGCAACATCTTATACACGCTGTAAACCAGCGAATTTGTAACGGGAAATTCGGGATTCGCTTTTTTGAAAGAATTAATAAGCCCCGCGTTTCCTGAATTTGTTTCCAGGAACATAAAAGAATCACCACCGCTACCGCGGGCTTCAAAATTGAGAGCGAGTTTAGCATCTTTAGCCCAGGGATGGTCTTTTATAAAAAGTTCGGCGCCATTTAAACCGAGTTCTTCAGCATCGGTAAATAGAATGATAATATCATTTTTATGCTTTTTATTTTCAGCTAAAAAAGTGCGAATTCCCTCTAAAATTGTTCCCACACCGCTGCCGGCATCACTAGCGCCCAGGGAAGAATGCGGATTACTGTCGTAATGCGTCATAATCACCAAAGCCTCACCGTTTCCGCTGCCTTCCAGACGAGCCAGTATGTTTTGAGGGCGGACTAAAACTCCATTTTTATTAAGCGTATAATCTTCGTGGGTTTGTGCCTGTAGCCCCATTTCCTGTAACTGGCCAACGATATAGTTTCTTACCCGACTATGCGCTTCAGTTCCTACATAATGTGGTTTTTGCGCAATCGCTTCCACGTGTTTAAAAGCGCGTAGGGTAGAAAAAGTAGTTTTAGGTGCGTCTTCGGCTTCAATAGTTTTTGGCTGGCTGCTGTAAAAGCTAAACCAAACTGCAATGGCAATAAAAATGAATGAAAAAAAGCGAGGTATATTTTTCAGCATAATTCAGAAAAAACAAAAGATTTTATAGGATTTAAAGATACTTAAGATTTTAAGGAATAGTAGTGCTGAGGAGTAAGCTTTCAGAATAATTAAATTTTCCCTATATTTAAGTAATTAGTAATCAAAAAAATAGGCTATGGGTATTAAAAGTTTTCAGGGAAAAAGGGCTGAGCCGGAAAAGGCGAAAAGTGCCCCAATGTTAGTTAGAGATTATATGAGTACTTCGCTTATTACCTTTAAAGAACACGAAAATATTATGGATGTTGCTGAAAAACTCACTAAAAATAAGATTTCTGGTGGCTGTGTTGTAGACGATAATAATAAGTTATTGGGGCTTATTTCTGAAGGGGATTGTATGAAACAAATTTCTGACAGTAGATATTATAATATGCCTTTAGATAATGCAACGGTTGGAAAAAGAATGACATGCAATGTTGATACTATAGATGGGAATATGAACGTAATGGATGCCGCAAAACTCTTTATTGAAAAAAGATTTAGGAGATTTCCAATTGTTGAGCATGGCAAGCTGATAGGACAAATAAGTCAGAGTGATGTTTTACGGGCTGCGGTGCGCTTAAAAAGTAACAACTGGCATTTGGGGTAATTCTTAGCTAGTTGCGTTTTACCAATGCGTAAATTCCATTCTCTAAAGGAAGATAACCCTGATCGTATACAAAATAATAGACCTTACCGGTTTTGGTAGTATAAATACTGGTAATGTATTCAAAATTAAAGCCACGAGCCAGTAATTTATTTTTACTAATCGTGGTTTTTTCGTTTGGATTAAACTCTTCTAATATGCGGTAATTTTTGCGAAGTTGGTTATTTACATTTCTAACCAGGTTTTTCCGGTCTTTGTTTAGATTGTTGTGATGTGCATTGCGGCAGTAATCGCTGCAGAATTTTTTATCTACCCGACCCACAATCTTTTCGCCACATTCTAAACAGGATTTTTGCATAATTACTCGGTGATCGAGATTTAAACCTTCAGGGCTTAGTTTGATTTAAAATTTTGTTTCTAAATAATACCCATAAGTTTATTCAATTTCACAATAAATATAAAGAAAAACCTCAATAAATGCTGAAATTCAGGATTTTGAGTGATTATATTTATTTGTTCTTTCGCATTTCGGCCTGCCGCATCGGCATACTATCTATAGTATTAAAAAGTTTTTCTGCAGAAAGTATTTTAGTTTGATCCAGTTTTTCACCGCCATCTAAACCAATAAGTAGTACCCGAAAATCACTTTTTTCTTCTTTATATTTCTGAAAGAGTTCGATAGAATTTTTCCAGTTTTCTTCTGCGAGTCCGGTGCTATATTTTTCTGCTATAATTTGATAGATCACCAGTTTTCGCTCTTTTAAGCTTTGTTGGTGTTTTTGAAGTTCGGTAAGTTGTTGTTGGAATTTTTTGTTTTTTTCTTGAGCAATAATTAAAACAAGACGGTCTTTCCATTGGTGTTTAGAAAGATCTTGTGCATTTAAATTCATAGCAAAAGCGAAAATAAAAATAAAGAAACAGACAGATTTTATCATATTCTAAAGTACGAAAAATCTACTATATCTTCATTCTAAGCATTTCAGCGCGAGCCATAAAAGAATCTTTTAAGCGCTCTATTTTTGGATTCATCGTAGAGGCAAAAACAAGATATTGACATTTTGAAATATGCTGCGGAATCCTAATTAGATCGTTATAATCGCTGTTTTTAGTTAAAAATTCGGCGTCTTCCACCGCGAGCACTTTTAACTGACTTACATTAATGCCGGTAATTTTAAAAAGTTTGAATAGCTTTTTTGGGGTAGCAATTACAATGTCTACACCATCGTAAATTTCATTTTTCTGTTTTTCTATATCGGGTGCATCAAAAGCGCTAAAGATTCGTAAATCCATATATTTAGTGAATTTATTGAATTCTTCTTCCAGCGCAATAGCAGCTTCTTTGTCCTGCACAAAAATCAATGCTCTTGGGGCATCTTCAAATGCCGCACTATCTAATTTCTGAATCGTACTAATTACAAGTGCCGTAGTTTTTCCTGTACCCTCGGGGGCTACAATAAATAGATCTCTTCCGCTTTTAATTTTTGGTAAAATTTGTTTTTGAAAAGGAAGTAGGCTTTCAATTTTTAATCTTTCCAAAGCTTCTTTAAGTGGAATATTCAGTTTTTTAAATGACATAAGATTTATTTTTAAGCTACCGATTTTTTAAAGCTTTCAACGTAAAAGTCAAATGCTTCTGAGGCTTACAAAGATAACTTTCCCTATTATTAAAGTGCTATAAAAACATCATTGCTTTTAGAAAATTTGTAAGTTAAGATAGGCCTTAAATCCATTCCTGATTTTCAACGCTAAGTTTATTTTTTACTTCGCCGGTATGTTTGGTGTTTGCGGGTTCAAAAAGTAAAACCCAGGCTTCTTCTTCAGCTATAGGTTTATGCTCAACGCCTTTTGGGACAATATACATTTCGCCTTTATTTAAGCTTATAGTATTATCCCGAAATTCAATTTTTAAACTTCCTTTTATAACCAAAAACATTTCATCTTCCTCCTTATGATCGTGCCAAACAAATTCACCTTTTAATTTGGCTAATTTCACCTGTTGGCCATTTAGTTCGCCAATAATTTTAGGGTTCCAGTATTCTTTAAATAGCTCGAATTTATCTTTCAAATTTACTTTTTCAGACTTCATAAGTATAAGTTTAACAGATTGAAAATAAGAAACTTATATTAAGCCTTGAATAAGCCGCGGTAATTTAGTTTCAATGGAGAAACCTTTAATTCCTTCTTTATTTTTTAAATAAGTTTCAATTTCGGCATCGCTCATTTGGTAGGTTTCTTTAAGGCCGTCAATAATTATTTTTAGATAGAATTCGTGTGGGGAATTTATTTCATCTTTTAAATAATCTTCATTGGTAAAAGTAAAAATAGGGCAGTTTTCATCTTCGCCCAGGTAAATAATCTTCCCGTACCAGGAATTATTCTTCATATCCAGGCTGCGATTTTTAATTACCCGTTGGAGATCTATGTCAAAATCGCCTTCAAATTTTATCTCCTGTTGTACTAAATCTATAAATTGTTGTTGGGTGATGAGGTACATTCTTCCCAGGGTTTTGATGTTTTTATTGAAGTCAGATTTTATAAATCCGGCGCCACCGCCGCTCCAGGTTTTTGAAGATTTAGCGAAATAAAGGTCGCCATTTATAGTAATTCCTTTAGATTTTTCGGGTAGGGTTTTATTGCTGCAACCGGGATATACTCGTTTGGCGTTTGCCGGGCGGCCTCCGCCAATATAGCAACTAAAACGCTCTTTTAATAAATTGGAACCGTAACACGCATACCAAACTTTGGGTTCTTCTTGCATCATCTTTTTTCTACAAGAAAAGCTTTCTTATAGAGAAAAGCAACCAGAGGATATAAATTGGATTTACAACAGGATTTAATCATTTCCAAACGTTTACAAACGTCTTTAAACGTAAACAAATAATTACCAACCGATTACTGGTTGATTCCCGCTCTATGTTTGTCCTGTTGAAATGAACTAACGATTTTCAGCTTTTAAAATTAATAAGTTATGAGCACTATTAGAAACAAAGTACAATTGATCGGGAATGTGGGAAGAGAGCCTGAAATCGTAAATCTGGAATCTGGTAAGAAATTAGCTAAATTCTCTGTAGCCACTAATGAAAATTATAAAAACGCTAGCGGTGAACGCATAACCGATACGCAATGGCATAATATTGTGGCCTGGGGAAAAACCGCCGAATTGATAGAGAAATATGTAAATAAAGGTAAAGAAGTTGGAGTAGAAGGAAAGCTTACCAGCCGAAGCTGGGATGATAAAGATGGTAACAAGCATTATATAACCGAAGTGGTTTGCAATGAATTGTTGCTATTAGGTCAAAAATAGATCTCGCGAGCAAGGCGATACGTATTGGCGTGAGCTTCTATAATTACTCTTATTTCTTTAGAATACCCCCCGCCCATGCTACATTGTACGGGAATGTTTAGATCGTGACAGGTTTGCAAAACGAACCTGTCTCTTTCTTTACAACCGTTAACCGTGCATGAAAGTCGGCCGAGCTTATCGGTTTCTAAAATATCTACGCCGCTTAGGTAAAAGATAAAATCTGGTTTTTGATTTTCAATTAAACCGGGTAAAGTTTCTTTTAATAGTTTTAAATAGTGATCGTCGCCACTGCCATCGGGAACTTCAATATCCAGGTCTGATTCTTCTTTTTTGAACGGATAATTACCTTTACCGTGCATAGAAAAGGTGAAAACTGAATCGTCGTTCTGAAAAATCTCGGCGGTGCCATTTCCCTGGTGAACATCCAGGTCTACAATAAGAATTTTATCTGCTAATTTTTTCTTCTGAAGATACCTGGCAGCAATCGCCTGATCATTCAATAAACAAAAAGCCTCTGCACGGTTGGTATAAGCGTGGTGTGTGCCTCCAGCAATATTAAAGGAAATTCCATTATCCAGGGAATAATGAACGGCTTTCATCGTGCCATCGGCAATAATCATTTCTCGTTTTACCAAAGCTTCAGAAAGTGGGAAGCCGCTTTTTCTAATTTCTTTAGCGCTAAGTTTTAAATCGCGTAATCGTTTAAAATAATCGGCTTCGTGAACATTGAGAATATATTTTTCCTCCGGAAATTCCGGTTCAAAAAAGTTGTCTTCGCTGCAGGTTCCTTCGTGAAGCAACTGTCTGGGTAGGAGCTCATATTTCTCCATCGGGAAACGGTGACCTTCGGGTAAAGGATGTTTATAGATGGGATGGTAAGCGATTTTGAGCATTTGCAAGTTAATTGGCTATTCAATAAGCAAATTATAAACGTCATTACGAACGCAGTGAAGTAATCTGCCAGTTGAGAGTCAACAGTTTTAGATTGCTTCGTCCCTCGCAATGACTCTTATTTGCAATTTTCCGGATGCATTTTAAAAAAAACTAATTTATCGTAGTTCCTGGCTCAACCCCGTCTTCATCGGGATTTACAAAAACCAGTTTTCCAGCTGCATTCTCGGTCATTAAGATCATTCCCTCACTTTCTACACCGCGAAGTTTTCTTGGTGCTAGATTAGCTAAAACGGTGACTTTTTTACCAATAATTTCTTCTGCTTTATAATGTTCAGCGATTCCTGAAACTACCGTTCTTTGGTTTAAACCGGTATCTACTTTTATCACCATTAATTTTTTGGTTTTTGGCATCTTATGGGCTTCAATAATAGTTCCCACGCGCAAATCCATTTTGGTAAAATCTTCAAAAGTAGCGGTTTTTTTCTGTGGTTCTACTTCTTTTTCCTTGGCAGCATTTGCTGTTTTTGTTGCTTCTAGTTTATCCAATTGTTCCTGTATTTGTGTATCTTCTATTTTGCTGAAGAGCAATTCTGCCTTATTAATTTGGTGACCAGCCGGAAGTAGAGAATCACGCGTAGCGATCTTATCCCATTGTGAGTACTCTCCTCCCGAAAGTTTATTTTCTGTATCGGTGAAATTCAGCATTTTTTGAAGTTTTGCCGAGGTAAATGGTAAAAAAGGCTCACTTAAAGTAGCTAATGCTGAAGCGATTTGTAAAGCCACATACATTACTGTCTTTACACGTTCTTCATCGGTCTTAATGATTTTCCATGGTTCTTCATCAGCCAGGTATTTATTTCCTAAGCGAGCTAAATTCATTAATTCGCCTTGCGCTTCCCGAAAACGGTATTTTTCAATAGAACTTGCAATTACCGCCGGATAAGCTTTGAGCTCAGCAATGGTTTGTTCGTCAACCTTAGTATATTTATTTGGTTCTGGAAGAATTCCGGAGTAATATTTATTGGTAAGCACAACTACACGGTTGATAAAGTTGCCAAAGACGGCCACTAACTCATTATTATTCCTGGCCTGGAAATCTTTCCAGGTAAAATCGTTGTCTTTAGCTTCAGGTGCGTTTGCGGTTAACACATAACGAAGTACATCTTGTTGATTTGGGAAATCCTCAAGATATTCATGTAACCAAACTGCCCAGTTTTTGGAGGTAGATAATTTTTTCCCTTCCAGGTTAAGGAATTCGTTTGCAGGAACATTTTCCGGCAAAATATAGTCGCCATGTGCTTTTAACATCACCGGGAAAATAATACAATGAAATACAATATTGTCTTTTCCTATAAAGTGTACCAGCTTGGTATTTTCATCTTTCCAGTAAGGTTCCCAGTCTTTTCCTTCGCGTTCTGCCCATTCTTTGGTAGAAGATATGTAACCAATAGGCGCATCAAACCAAACATAAAGCACTTTGCCATCACCACCTTCAACCGGCACCGGAATTCCCCAGTCTAAATCACGGGTGACGGCTCTTGCGCGCAAACCATCGTTTAACCAGGATTTTACCTGTCCGTGTACATTGCTTTTCCAATCGTGGGCATGGCCTTTTACAATCCATTCGTCCAGCCATTCCTGGTATTGGTCTAGTGGTAAAAACCAGTGGCGAGTTTCTTTTAAAGTTGGAACTTCGCCGGTAATTGCAGATTTTGGATTAATAAGATCTGTGGCGTTTAACGATGTTCCGCAGCTTTCACACTGGTCACCATAGGCTTCTTCGTTTCCGCATTTTGGGCAGGTTCCTGTTACAAACCTATCGGCCAGGAATTGTCCTGCTTTTTCGTCGTAAAGTTGCTGCGTAGTTTCTTCAATGAATTTCCCATCGTCATACATTTTTTTGAAAAATGCCGAAGCGGTATCGTGATGTACTTTCGCAGAAGTCCTGGAATAATTGTTAAATGAAACTCCAAAATCTTTAAAAGACTGCCTGATTACTCCATCATATTTATCTACGATATCCTGTGGAGTAACTCCTTCTTTTTTTGCTTTTATGGTAATAGGTACTCCGTGCTCATCACTTCCGCAAACAAAAGCCACATCATTGCCCTGCATTCGTAAATAACGGGCATAAATATCGGCTGGAACATAAACACCGGCAAGATGCCCAATATGTATGGGACCGTTGGTGTATGGTAATGCTGCGGTAATAGTGTATCGCTTTGGAGTATTGCTCATTTATCTTAAAATTTATTAAAGCTGCAAAGGTAAGCAACTCCATAAAAATACGCGTTAAATTCTTGTAAAACACAGGGTGACTGCGACAAATGTTTCTGATTTTAGCCTTAAAATCTATTTCTAATATTTAACCAATGTAACCAGCATGATGCTGGACGCTAAAATTATAAAAATAAGGGATGAAAATTATAAACCTGTAATAACTGCCCATTTTGGGATTAAAAATTTAAAGAGATGAAAAGAATAAGCCTAATAATTGCAATACTTAGCCTCGTAGCCTGCGGAAGTAGTAATAAGAATACAAGTTCAAAAGATAAATTTGTAGTTGAAAATCTTACAAATTATAATGCGGATGATTTAATGAATGATTATCCGGAAGCCAATTTTTATGAAGATAGCGGAATGTTTGAGGAAGGCACGGTAGAAAGAGCCTATACCGTAATGTACCCAGAAACTCCAGATGAGTTGCATATTACCTGGAAAAGTAATGAACGCAAGGAAATCTTTGATATTCGATTTTCAGAAAAGGGAAAATGGAAATCTGCAAAGGGAATTGAAATAGGAACTTCTTATGAAGCTTTAAATGAACTTAATGGAGAGAAAATCTCTTTTTACGGGTTTGGCTGGGATTATGGCGGAGCAGTAATGTGGAATGATGGGAAGTTAGAAAACTCTAACTTAAGAGTGTTTCTTGCTCCAGAAAATGAGGTAGATAATAAATTTTATAAAGATCGAATTATTGAAGTGAGTGAAGAAGAAATAAAAGATATGGACTTAAAAGTAACCAGCATTATGCTGGTTAATTAGGTGTTTTTTACAGGAAATCCCCCGGTTTAAAAATGTTGATATAACCTTAAATTCACTTATGGCTCAGCATAATGCTTTGGGGGAATTGGGTGAACGCCTTGCTTTAGAACACCTTTTAAAAAAGGGTTATGAAATTCTGGCTAAAAATTATGTTTATAACAAAGCGGAAATAGACATTTTAGCCCGGAAGCATGATATTCTGGTAGTAGTGGAAGTAAAGACAAGAAGTACACCCGATTTTGGGGACCCGCAAAGTTTTGTGAAGCCTAAACAAATTCGGCAGCTCGTAAAGGCTGCCGATTTTTTTTTAAATGATCATCAATTAGACCTGGAGACCCGGTTTGATATTATTGCAATAATTAAAAATAAAGCCGGAATACAGGTTGAGCATCTTGAAGATGCTTTTCTGCATTTTGAGTAATAATTTTGAATCCAAACTTCATTCTAACCGGATTGTTTCTATAATTAGTTGCAAAAAAGCAGTCTGGAAAGTTCTAAAATCGTCCAGCTGAACTTGTTTCAGCTTCAAATATGATTTGAATATCATCAACATCTTAGATTCTGAAATGAATTCAGAATGACGAAGAAAGGCCTTTTTAATACAACAAAAAGACCTCACGAGGTTTCCAAAACCTGTGAGGTCTACTTTTTGGAAAAGAAAAACCTCAAAACCCCAAAAATAAATTGGGACTCTGAGGTCTTTATTTTTATTAAACTTTCCGAAGAAATTTAATTACCAGATCTTAACTCGATCTTCTGGTGCTACATACATTTTATCTCCTTCTTCAATATCAAAAGCAGTATAAAAAGCATCTATATTTTGTAGCGGTACATAAGCTCTGTACATTCCAGGAGAATGAGGATCTGTTTTGATCTTGTTCTTCAAAGCTTCATCACGCATTTTTGTTCTCCAAACGGTTGCCCAGGAAAGGAAGAAACGTTGTTCTGGTGTATAACCGTCAATCTTTCCGGGATCTCCGTTTTCTTCCAGGTGAATTTGTAAACCATCGTAAGCAGCATTAACTCCGCCAAGGTCTCCAATATTCTCACCTAAAGTGAATTGACCGTTTATGTAAACACTATCCAGTACTTCAATATTGCTATATTGATCTGCAAGGTCTTTACCTAGTGTTTCAAATTGCTTTAGATCTTCGTCTGTCCACCAGTTATTTAGGTTTCCTTCAGCATCAAAACGAGAACCACTATCATCAAATCCGTGAGAGATTTCGTGCCCAATTACAGCTCCAATTCCACCGTAGTTTACAGCGGCATCAGCTTTATAATCGTAAAATGGTGGCTGTAGAATAGCTGCAGGAAATACAATTTCGTTATAACTTGGGTTATAATAGGCATTTACCGTTTGTGGTGGCATAAACCATTCACTTTTGTCTACCGGCTGGCCGAGGTCTCCCATATTGTCGGCAACTCTCCATTTGCTGGAGTTCATCATATTTTGAAAGTATGAACCACCGTCTTCAACTTTTACAATATCAAGATCGCTATAATCTTTCCATTCATCAGGATAACCAACTTTAATAGTTGTAGTCCCTAGTTTTTCCTTAGCTTTTTTCTTGGTTTCTTCGCCCATCCAGCTTAGGTTATCAATCCTGTTTTCATAAGCTTTAACCAGGTTTGCAATCATTTCCTGAGCTTTCTCTTTGGCTTCAGCCGGGAAATGTTCGTCTACATACAGTTTGCCTAAAGCTTCTCCAAGAGTTCTGTTTACAGTTTGTAAAGCACGCTCGTCACGAGGGCGTTGTTCTTGTGCTCCTCTTAGTGTTTTGCTGTAGAATTCCCAGTTTGCCGTTTCAATTTCTGTAGAAAGTGTTCCTGTAGCATCATTAAAGATGCTCCATTTTAAATAGTCTTTCCAGTCTTCAACAGAATTTTTAGCAATTATCTCCTGAAATGATTTCATATATTCAGGCTGAGAAACTATAATAGTATCTAAATTTTTTGCTCCAATTTCTTCAAAATAAGTATTCCACTCAAAAGCTGGAACCATATTTTGAAGTTCAGTAACTGTTTTTGGGTTGTAAGTTTTACGGGCATCTCGGCGTTCTACTTTATCCAGTCTAGGTTCTGCAAGGCTGGTTTCAAAAGCTAAAATTCGTGCTGCAGCCTCAGTTGCTTCTTCTTTTGAATAGTCTATATATTGAAGCATTCTGTTGATATGCTGCTTATATTTTTCTCTTTTTTCTTTAGAATCTGCATCATCGGCAACGTAGTAATCACGATCAGGCAAACCTAATCCTGAAGGATAAATGTAAGCCGCGTTCATATTACTGTTTTTAGCATCTGAACTTACCCCGAAAGAGAAAAATCCGGCACCACCGTATTGTTGCATTTCGATAAGAAATTCCTGTAGATCTTCTTTGTTACTTATGGCGTCTACTTTTGCCAAATATGGTTTTACCGGTTCTACGCCTTTTTTATTTCTGGCAAGGGTATCCATTATTGTATTATAAAGGTAAACCGCTTTGGCCTGGTCACTGGAAGGATCTAATTGATCGTTTTTAGAAGCTTTTTCCAGGATAGCCATCGCGTCATCATCTGTACGTTCGCGAAGCTCCATAAAACTTCCCCAGGTAGTTTGGTCTGAGGGGATTTCGGTAGAATCTACCCATTTCCCGTTTACATACTTAAAAAAGTCGTCCTGTGGCGCTACGGTAGTATCCATATAGGCCAGGTTAATACCGTGAACTTCTTCCTTTTTATTTTGTTCTTTTTCGTTATCCTGACAACTGCTTAGGGTAGCAGCTCCTAAAACCGATAGGAACATTGCTTTGGTTATTCTTTTCATGTGTGGTTTAAATTATTATGAATTTTCCTGCTAAAGTACTAAAAAGATGATTGTTTAGTCGGAAATTATCTAAAGCGTAGTTTGTTGGGCTTCTCAGGGTTTTTCCAATGAGAAAACCATTGATAGATTTATACTGGAAATAATAAGGTTATTATTTATTAAGAGAATCAATAAGCTTCTGGTCAAATTCTTTTTTAAGCTTTGTTGTTGCTTCCACTTGCTCATTTGGAATTGTAATGGAGAGTACATAGTGGGCAATTTTCCAACCATCATTGGTTTTTTGAAGCACCCCAGAGCCGCGACAAATTCCCATTTGGGTTGCCAGTAATTCATCAAACCAGGCGATTTCACTATTTTCTTCCGTATAAATTTTTCGCTCAAGAGTTTTAAAATTCCAGGCTTTTCCGCGATCAAAATAGGGTTTGGAGAATGCTCTGAAATCTTTATTTTGCCAGTTTTCGGTAGCATCGGTGCCTATGAAAACACCGTCTTTGGTCATTAAATCAAAGTACTCATCGAAATTAGCTTCTGCTGCGGCTTTGTGCCATTGTGATAATACTTTATCTATATTGGATTTTTCCTGTGCAGAAAGTGTTATGCTGAAAAGTAAGAAAACGAAGACTGTGATTTTTTTCATCCTGATAATTTAGAATATCATTCAAGATACCAAATTTTTATACACTTGAGTATTGGAGAGTAAAAACTTACTGTACAGAAATAGAATCGGTAGCTGTAGAAATAGTATCTCTTTCAGCTTTAAACTCATCCAGTTCCTCTTCAAAATCTTCCAGCGTTTTCAGGAAGAGTTCATTGAGCTGAATCTTAAAATTATTGAATTCAACAGGAATTTGCCCGGCAACCTCGGTAATTGCATCGGCATCTAGTTGCCGGCGGTGAGACAGTTGCTCTAGAACTTTTGCTTTGGTGGCCAAAACATTGGCGCGGGCTCTCACTGCATTAGAATTCAGGGAATCTGGAATGCTGGAAACAAGCGATTCCATTACCTGGGAAATAGGCTTAGAACTTTCTATAGTTTGCCGTAGGTTGTAATTTTTCAATTGGTCAACTTCATTTTGTGCAGCAATATAAGATAACCATTGGATGGCTTGTTCCCTGGCTTCAGGAAGTAAAACTACTTCCTGATTTGTACTCTTTATAGGCTGTTGTAAGGCTATTGAATCTAGTTGAGTACTGGAAATGTCTTTGTTTGATGACTTTTCACCACAAGACCAGAGGAAAATAAATGATATAAAAATCAGTTTTTTCATATAAACACAAAGTTAATCTAAAATACTTCAGTTTTCATAAAATTCCTGCCGTGAAAGCTAAAGGGATAAAAGATTTCTAATAAAGGGAAAGGTTTCGAGAGTTTCGTTACGAATACCTCTGCGTAAATAAATATATTTGCGGAAAATTTAATAATATGGCCGGAAAAATTTTAATCATTGGTGCTTGCGGACAAATTGGAACCGAGCTAACGCTGAAATTGCGCGAACTCCACGGAAATGATCAGGTAGTTGCAAGTGATATAAGAGAAGGAAACGAGGAGCTTATGAGCTCTGGTCCTTTCGAAATAGCCGATGCTACTGATGCTCCAAGAATTGAATCTTTAATAGATCAATATAATGTTAGCGAAGTATACCTAATGGCTGCGATGTTAAGTGCTACGGCAGAAAAAGCCCCAATGAAAGCCTGGAACCTGAATATGGATTCACTTTTTCATATTCTAAATTTTGCTAAGGATAAAAAGATTGAAAAAGTATTTTGGCCTTCAAGTATTGCAGTTTTTGGTCCAACTACTCCAAAAAATGATACACCGCAAATAACCATTATGGAACCTTCTACCGTTTACGGAATTAGTAAACAAACCGGGGAAAGATGGTGTGAATATTTTCACGATAAATATGGAGTAGATGTAAGGAGTATGCGTTACCCGGGAATTATAAGTTACAAAACCCTTCCAGGTGGTGGTACTACAGATTATGCGATTGAGATTTTTCACGAAGCCCTAAAAAATAAAGCCTATACTTCATTTCTAGCTGAAGATACCGGTTTACCTATGATGTATATGGATGATGCCATAAAAGCTACGGTAGACATTATGGAAGCACCTTCAGAAAAAATAAAAGTGCGGTCTTCGTATAATTTGTCTGCATTGAGTTTTACGCCAAAGGTTCTTGCCGAGGCTCTTCAGAAAGAAATTCCTGACTTCAAGATCTCCTACGAACCAGATTTTAGACAAAAAATAGCTGATTCCTGGCCTTCCAGCATAGATGATTCGCAGGCTAGAAAAGATTGGCAATGGAAACATGATTTTGATATGCAAAGCCTGGTTAAGGAAATGCTGGCCGGAGTTTCTGAACAACTGAAAACCGCGAAATAACTCGATAATCGAGACTTGATATAGACTCGTTAGCTTGCTGGCGGGTGGTTATTTTTTCTTTTTCTTCATTTTATTGAGCCAGATTATGGTTCCGGTAATTGGTAAACTGGTTGCGATTAAGCAGGCCAGGAAATAAAGGATCTTTGAAAAAGTCCCGAAAATTTCACCGGTATGAATTGGTTTTATTAATGAAGCTACCTGAACATTTACCGGTTTTTCTGAAAAGAGTTCTTTCTTCAATACTTTCCCATCGCGGTCTATCACCAACATATCGTAAGTATTGGGCGACCAATTGCCAGCTTCATATTTACGAATTGAAAAAATACCATTTTCGTCCTGCGGAAATGAAATTGAAGTCTCCCCGGGATAATCCAGGTTTTGATTGGAGATATTAATGATTTCTGCAAGCTTCAGGATTTTAGAACCTGAATTAGCTTCTGAAGCAATTTTAGGTCCGTCGCGACCACCAAAGACCTGGGTTCCCAGAACCTGACTGCCCAGGTCTTTATACCAATCAAAAGACCAGAATAATCCGGTTAGGGTCATTACAATTAATAATAAACAGGAATAAAAACCAAGGGTGTTGTGTAGATCGTGATTAATCCTTTTCCAGTTAGCCGACCATTTAATTTTAAAGCCCGGTTTTAAGGTTTTCCATTTTATTTTTTTCTTCGGAAACCAGAGTACGACTCCGCTTATAGATAAGAAGAGAAAGATGATCGTGGAAATTCCTACAATAGGTCTGCCAATAGCCGAATCAAATAACAGCCAACGGTGCATTCTAAACATGGTAAAGAAAAATTCATCTGCAGGATTTTCACCTAGTTGTTGATAATCACCGGTATATTGATTTACATAAAAAGTAGTGCCACGTCTATCGTCTGGCGAGATTCTTACCTTAAATTCATAAGCTTTATTGGGATTTTTAGGTAACGTAAGCCCGGTAACCGTTCCTTCTTTTACAAGATTTTGTTGTAAGTTTTCAATCGCTATCAATTCGCCTTGCTCGGGGCTTACTTTTATTTCTTCAGTAAAAAGAGATTTTATTTCGGTTTGAAAAGTTAGAATAGTTCCGCTAAGGTAAACCAGGAATAAGATAATTCCGCTGCCCAGACCTAACCATAAATGTAAGTCGTTCAGTAATTTTATAAACGTATATTTTTTCTTTTTTTGCTTCTTCTTTTTCATTTTTTCTGGTATAAAACTTAAAACAAGGCTAACCGGAAAAAAAGAATTTCCGGTCAGCCCTTTTTGGCAAATTCAAATATTTTTTAGGTGCTTAAAAAACTCCTATAAAGTGGCTTCCTTCTACATTTACCAGCTCGGCTCCTTTAGTTACCTCTCCGGTTTGTGTATCTATCACATAAATATTTCCGTTTTCTCCTACAGGCGCTTCTGTTACATAAACTTCATCCCCTTCAACTACAAATCCCTGGTATTGGAATAAGTAGAAATCTTCAGAATATGGGATTTCGTTTATTTTTCGTGCAGTTTTTGCTTCTAAATCTATAAGAGCAAAATATCCTTGTGCTCCAGCTACACCTTCAGCAGAACCTGCGTGACGATAAGCTACAACCGCTTTTCCGCTTACGGTAGGTCTCCAGGCAAGAATATAAGCGTCTTCCACACCTAAGGCTTCATCTAAATTAAACACGTATGAATCATCGTATTGGTTATCGGCATCTATTTTTAAGATGTGAGAACCGTTGGGATCTCCCTGGTTTGCCTGGTATACACTTCCGTTCACTTCAAAAGCATTAATACTTCGGTAACCGTTGGTATTTCCCTTTCCAACTTCAGATGTAATGATAGTTGGGTTTTCTAAAGAAGGGTAATCCAAAACAATAGTTTTAGAATTTAAAATTTCAGCATTTCTATCTGTTTCTCCGGTTTCCGGGTCTACTTTACTTATACGGGCGCCAATGTATAGTTTGTCGCCGGCAGTATTTAAGGTTGGCATATCAATTCTACCAATATAATACCCTTGTGCTTCCAGTTCTTCGCTTAGCGGAAGTCTCGATTCTTGAAATTCTTTTATTGCCGAATTCTGTAAATCTAAGGTGACAATCCCCATAGTAGCTTCGGTGCGAATATAAGTATCGTCTGAAGTATCATTTGGGGTTTCGTTATTATCAAACTGGTTCTCGGTATTCACATAAACAGCAGCTCCTGTTTGGTCTCCGTCAAATAATTTAATCCATCTTGGGGCAGAACCTACATAAGGAGCAATACTAATTTCACTTCCGGTTTGTTCAAAATCCTGCCCACCGTTTACATTATATTTTGTGTAGTTTCCTCCGGTGTCGCCTGCATAGCTGATATTAAATATGGTGTTGCCGTCTTCAGAAGATTGCAACCTTGCAGTTCTGTTAGAAGGTACTATAAATCCGTTATCAAAAGGTTCTATAGATACGTTTGGGTCTTTAGCGTCTTCACTGCTTATAGAGTAGATTAATGTACCTCCATTACCATCTCCAGGGTTTTCTCCCATTCTGGCTGCGGCAACGGTAATCCATCTACCGTCTTCATTTTTACCTGGTTCCTGGCCTGGATCTATAGGAGAGTCATCGCTACTACAAGAAGCCAATAAGCCTGTTGCCATTGCTATTGTTGCTAAAGTTTTAATGCTGAAAAAATCACGTTTCATACTATTATCTTTTATAATTGGTTAAAATTTATTGATTGAATAATTTAATTTTAAATAGAAGGCCCTTCCCGGTTTTTGCACCGATAAATTGTCGTAAACAGGCTTGTTAAAAATGTTTTTCACATCAAAGCTCATTACAAAATCTTGATTTGGGAAGGTGTAACTAAGGCCAATATCTTGCGCTAATTGCTGAGGTACTTTAAAGAAATCGTCTCCTGCAGTATTGGATCCCTGCGGAACCAGATATGAAAATTCATCAGTAAAGTATATCGTGTAAAATAGATTTAGCCGGGAGTTTTTCTGAATTAAATTTTTAATTGAATAGCGTAAGTTTCCATTCATGGTAAAAAATGGAGTGTTGGGCACGTCTATTTCTACGCCTCGGTTTTCAATTTTTAAATCGAATCGGGATATATTAAAATTAAGTCCGAAATTATTATTATAGGTATAACCCAACTGTGCGTCTATACCTTTTGAAGTACCGCTACCCTGATTTACATACACAATTAATTCTTCATCTACATTTAAGGAAGTCTCTATAGGTAATCCAATTCTATCTTTAATATTTCTTGTAAAAAAGTTTGTTGAAGCATTAAATTGATGCTTCTTAAAGTTAAAGGTGCCTAGTTTTACCCCTAAATTATAATTGTTACTTTGCTCGGGATTTATGCTTGCGTTGGCCACAACATTATCCCCATCGTTACCAAATATTTCGGTTTCGTTTGGCAGTCGCACTGCTTTTTCGGCCGAAGCCAATAGGGTAATAGTGGGGCTAAGCTCGTAAGAAGCCGCAAAACCATAGCCTTCATATTTTTTGTTACTGCTTACAACATCATCAACAATTTCCCTGCTTCCATCTGGGTTTCTTTGAATTTCAGGATCTACACTTATGCTTTTCTGTTGATAATATTTCCCGAATAAATTGGTTTTTAACCTGTCATTAAAAGCATTTAATTCATAGGTTAGCGAAAGTATGTTTTTGTGTAAATCTCTTGTTCCTAAAAAGGTATTTTCTAGTACAGATTGTAGTTCATCGCTATCTTCTCTATCAATTCCGCTATAAACGTGGTTCGCCAAAATTGTGTGGTTATCGCTAATAGCGTAGGCAACACCAGTTCTAACGGAGGCCACGTTACGGTTAATTTTTGCAAGCGTTGGTCCGCCTTCTTGCTGTGAGCCCCAGGTATATTTGTATTCGTTGCCTCTAAAATCTATCGCTCTTTCGCCGTTCCAGCTATAAGCCCAGGGTACCGTATCATTCACCTGGCGATTTCGTTTTCCGTAGTAGCCGGTAACATTTAGATCTAAACCTGGCGTAAATAAATTTTCTTTTTGATAAGTTAAGTTAGCCAGCGAAGCGTCAGATTCAAGAAATCTTTCTTCGTATGGCATTATAGTCATGAATGAGCCGTGCTGTACTTCTTTGTAATCATCAGAACCTGTAAAACCTACAAAAAACCGGTCGGTCCATTTTACATCGGTATATCCTACCTGCACCGTACCTCCGGTAGACCTGTAGGCATCGTTGAAACGTCTTGCAGTAATTGGGATTTGTTGTCCGCCTAAACCGGTTACTACCACGCTTCGGCCCGAAACTTCATAATCATTATCAGAATAGTTATGAAAAGCAGAGGCTTTTACGGTAAAACCGGAATTATCAAACCTGCATAATCCATTAACATTGGTTTGAAAAGTATTGAATGAGCCATAAGAAACAGACGCGTTAATATTTTTACCAGACCGTTTATTAAGTACAATATTGATGGCCCCGCCCAGTGCATCGTCGGCCAAATGACCTGGAACAACGCCTTTGTAAACTTCAATTCGCTCGATCATTGATGGCGGAATACTATTTAAGTTGTAAGACGAACCAAAGATGGAAATCGGAATTCCATCTATAAAAATCTGTACGGCACTGCCAGATAAGCCATTCAAACTGTATTCTGCACGAGAGCCCAAACCCCCATTTTGCCGAATTTTTACTCCAACCGTAGTGTTTAGTAATTCGTTTGTCTGAATATTTCTAATACTTGCCTCCCCGGTTTCTACAACATTAAGGGCAAAACCCTTTTTTTCCATTTTGGTTTTGAAAGAATCTGCTCTTAGGTGTACCTCACCTAATTGGTTTCCAGAGGTATTTATAATAATATTATGGCGTAGATTTTCTGGATTTACCGCTATTTGATGATGTGCTATGAAGTCACCTTTACGAATTTCCAGTAAAAAAACTCCGCGCTGTAAATTCTTTATTTGATATTTTCCTTCAGAATCTGATTGAGTGCTATTACTCTGATTGAGATTTGAGGCTGTAATACTTGCGCCTTTTACTGCTTCACCATTTTGATCTTCAATTTTTCCAGAAATATCAAAGTTTATAGCTTCCTTTTGCTGAGGATATATAGTAGAAATACTGGCTGAAAGCAACAGTAAAATAAAGCCTATCGTAAATTTTGGAACCACAATTATATTTTATTATTCTTATTTAAACTAATTTTAAATAACTTGCGGCAAATTTATATATTGAGCTAATAAGGCAGTTTCTGTTTTGGGAATAATAATTACGGAAAACGTATTATGTATATTGAGTCTAAATTAAAAGAAGTTGATAAAACACTGTTTTCTCTAGATCTTTCAGGCGAAAGTGAATCGAATATAGTCCAGGAGGAGGTGACCAGGCATTCACTTTCCTGGTTTAAAGCAAAAATTAAAATTCAATATGCTAGGGGAATATTTATTGTAGACACACACTTTGAGAATGATAAAGATTTGACAGATATCTTTAGAATTCAGGGAGACTATATTCAAATATCCTATTTAGGAAAAGGAGATTCATATTTAATTTCTTCCAAAAAGAATAAACTAATAGGAATGGGGCGAATTAATTGTTGTTATGACTGTGATACTATCACTACTATTAAAATGCCTGCAAATAAACCTACCCATTACCAGGCGATCTTTCTTTCCAAAACTTATTACTTACAGTTACTGAAGGAGGAAGCCTGGATAACCGATACTACTTTTTATAAGCATATTATTAATGGAGATCCGTTAAAATGGGGAGCCTGTAAGTTACCTATAGATTATAGTCTATATCATATTTTAGACGAAGTAACACGAGGAGATTGGAAGAAGGATTTTAAGAAATACTATTTAGATTTAAGGCTTAAAGAACTATTTCTTTCTTTACATCTATGCCAGGAGGATGCGGCGAAAGCAATGGGTGCGGGTTTAAGTGAGGCACAGTTGGAGAAGATAAAGACCGCCCATGCTTATTTATTGGAAAATTTTTGTAATCCGCCTACTATTAAAGAGCTGTCCAGGATAGTGCTTTTAAACGAACTTCAATTAAAGAGAGACTTTAAAAGAATTTTTGGAAAAACAATAAGAAGTTTCATTATTGAGCTGCGTATGCAGAAAGCAAAAAGTTTAGTGGGGAAACATACTGTAAGTGAAATGGCCGGAATTTTAGGCTATAGAAGCGTTCCGCATTTTATACATACTTTTAAAAAGTACTACGGATATACTCCAGCTCAAGGAATGAATCAGTAATTATAAGGCATAAAAAAAGCCGCTATAAAAGCGGCTTTCAAGTTCTTGAAATAGGATAATATATTATTCTATAACGCGTACTTCAGCAGCGTTAACTCCTTTTCTTCCTTCTACTTCAACGTACTCAACTTTATCACCTTCGTTCAAGCTTTCGCCATCTAAACCAGTAATGTGTACGAAGATGTCTCTTCCTGTTTCGTCGTTGGTAATGAATCCGTATCCTTTAGACTCATTGAAAAATTTAACTGTACCTTCCATTGTAATAATAAAATAAATAATTAATAAAGGACAAAGTTAGTACAATATTATTGAAGACAATGCAATAATATCAATTTTCTTTTGAAAGTATTCTAAAACAAGCACTTAATCGATGCCTTTATCTTTCATCCTATCCATGTTTTCTTTAGTGAGAGTGTAGTCTTGGAGACGTTTTCCTTTCCATCTCACGTAGAGGAAAATAGGCATTAAAATAAATGCGCTTGCCAAAACAGCAAGGCCAATTATCTGGTCTCCTAGCAAAACATTCTCAAAAGTGCGGTAATAAAACCCCACTCCAATGGCAATTAGTATTAATATTCCTAAGATCTTTAAAACAGTATTCATAGCATTAAACAGTTACTTCTATTAATTTTTGACGGTAAGCGGTGAGTAGTTTAGATTTTGAAATAAACCCAACGTACTTTCCATCTTCAACAACCGGTAAATTCCAGGCATTTGTTTCCTGAAATTTTCGCATCGTATCTTTGGGTCGGTCCTTTCTAAGATCAATAACTGTGGGAGCCCTTTGCATGACATCGCTTACCTTAACCTCGTCATACATTTTTTGGTCAAACATTATTGGCCTTATATCATCTAAAAGTATAATTCCTAAAAAGTTACGATCTTCATCTATAACGGGAAAAAGATTTCGGGAAGATTTTATAACCCCTTTATGAATAACGTCGCCAAGATTCATATCAATATTAAGGGTGATAAAGTTTTTTTCTATAATCTGTTGAATATTCATTAGGGTTAAAACCGCCTGGTCTTTATTGTGTGTTAATAAATCTCCACGCTTTGCGAGCTCCATAGTATATACAGAATGCGGTTGAAATTGGTTGGTGATCATAAACGATATCGCAGCAGTAATCATCAACGGAACAAAAAGTTCGTAGCCGCCGGTAAGTTCTGCGATAAGGAAAATTGCGGTGAGGGGTGCATGCAAAACCCCGGCCATTAAACCGGCCATGCCTACCATGGTAAAGCTACTTACTGAAATTGGATTTCTTAGAATCCCCAGGTTATTTACAATTAATGCAAAACAATGTCCCATGGCGCTTCCCATAAATAATACCGGGGCAAAAATACCGCCAACACCACCTGCGCCAAAAGTTAGCGAGGTAGCAAAAATTTTAAAGATTACAAGCCCTGCGAGCAGGATAATTACAATCCATATATTATCAAGATACTCGTTAAAAAAATTTGTACCCAGGGCGTTAATGTAATCCTCTGCAAGGAGGTTGTTTATCACATTATAGCCCTCACCATAGAGGGGAGGAATTAAATAAATGAGAACCCCAAGGCCGAGACCTCCCAGTAATAATCTATAAAAAAGGGAATCTATCTTTTTAAAAGCATCACCTATTTTAAAATAAATATGGGTGAAGTACATAGAACAACCGGCGGCAAGAACGCCCAGGATTATGTAAAAAGGCACTTCGGAAATTGTAAAATTATCCTGAAGATCAAAAGGAAGGATAATCTCAGAGCCAAAGAAAAAATAAGAGGTGAGTATCGCTGAAACCGAAGCTATAAGCAAGGGGACCATGGAGATTAGAGTAAGATCCAGGCTAAATACTTCAATAGCAAAAATAATGGCTGCAATAGGCGCTTTAAAGATGGAAGACATAGCTCCTGCAGCCGCACATCCTATTAATAAGGTGCGGGAGCTTTGATTCATCTTAAAAAAACGGGAAATATTTGAGCCCAGGGAAGCACCGGTAGCCACCGTGGGGCCTTCCAATCCAACAGAACCTCCAAATCCAACCGTTAGAGGTGCGGTAATAATTGAGGCGTACATTTGGAAGGAGCGCATAATTCCTTTTCGGCGTGAAATAGCATATAGTGTAGAAGGAATGCCATGACCAATCTTTTTCCTAAGAACCACTTTTATAATAAATAGGGTAAGACTTAAGCCAATTAATGGAAAAATAAAATAAAATGCGTGATGATAGTTTACAATAAGATTGCCTTCCAGCAATCGCTGCATAAAGTGAGTAAGGTTTTTAATCACTACCGCACCCAAGCCAGCAGTAAAGCCAATAATGGCGCTTAATATCATCAAAAATTGTTGATGACTTAAATGCCTATTGCTCCATTTGGAAAAGCGTATTAGCAGTTTTGTAGCTTTAGTCCCCACTCAAAAAATATTTAAATGAAGATAAAAAAATCCCGATGTGAAACCGGGATTTTTTTATCAATAATAATTTTATTCAATATTTAAATGCTCCGGAAGCAGATTTAGAACTGAAAAATCATTTTCCATAAATGTCATTTTAGCTTTCTACCTGAGTGTTTACTTGCAGGTGAAGTTCTTTTAGTTGGGCTTCATCAAGTTTTGCCGGTGCATCTATCATCACATCTCTACCATTATTGTTTTTTGGGAAGGCAATAAAATCCCTAATGCTTTCCTGGCCACCAAGAATGGCCACCAAACGGTCAAAGCCAAAAGCAAGTCCGCCGTGTGGTGGTGCTCCATATTGGAAGGCATCCATTAAAAATCCGAATTGTGCTTTAGCTTCTTCTGGGGTGAAACCAAGATAATCGAACATTTTGGCCTGAGTTTCTTTATCGTGAATTCTTATAGACCCCCCGCCAATTTCGTTACCGTTTAAAACCAGATCGTAGGCATTGGCACGAACTTCTCCCGGTTTAGAGTCCAGTAATGCAAAATCTTCTTTTTTAGGAGAGGTAAATGGGTGGTGCATCGCGTGAAAACGTTGGGTTTCTTCATCCCACTCTAAAAGTGGAAAGTCTATAACCCAAAGTGGTGCAAATTCATTAGACTTTCTAAGTCCAAGTTCGTTACCTAAATGCATTCTTAACGCACTTAGTTGTGTTCTTGTTTTGGCTGCATCTCCAGCCATAACTAAAATAAGGTCTCCGGGTTTTGCTCCTGTTTCTTTAGCCCAGTCTTGTAAATCTTCTTCTGAATAAAATTTATCTACTGAAGATTTTAAAGTTCCATCTGCATTATATTTTGCCCAAACGAGTCCGTTGGCGCCAACCTGTGGTCTTTTAACCCAGGATATTAATTTGTCTATTTCTTTTCTGGTAAACGAAGCCGCACCGGGAACCGCAATTCCAACAACTAATTCCTGCTGATCAAAAACATTAAAACCTTTATTTTTAGCCAGGTCGTTTAATTCGGCAAATTCCATCCCAAATCTAATATCGGGTTTGTCGTTTCCGTATTTTTTCATCGCTTCGGCATAGGTCATTCTTGGGAATTCTGCTACCTCCACACCATTTATTTCTTTTAATAAATGCCGGGTTAAACCTTCAAAAATGTTTAGAATATCCTCTTGTTCAACAAAAGCCATTTCGCAGTCAATTTGCGTGAATTCCGGCTGCCTGTCTGCTCTAAGATCTTCATCTCTAAAACATTTTACGATCTGGAAATATTTATCCATTCCGCCAACCATTAGCAATTGCTTAAAGGTTTGTGGTGATTGGGGGAGGGCGTAAAACTGCCCTTCGTTCATTCGGCTTGGGACTACAAAATCACGAGCACCTTCAGGAGTAGATTTTATTAAATATGGAGTTTCCACTTCAATAAAATCCTGGTTAGAAAGGTAATTTCTAACTTCCATTCCTACTTTATGGCGAAATTTCAGCTTGTTTTTTACCGGATTTCGTCTAATATCAAGGTAACGATATTTCATTCTAAGATCTTCGCCACCATCGGTTTCATCTTCAATAGTAAAAGGAGGCGTAAGGGAAGTGTTGAGGATATTAACTTCATCAACTAAAACTTCAATTTCACCGGTTGGAATATTTGTGTTTTTAGATTCACGCTCAATCACTTTTCCGCTAACCTGAATAACAAATTCCCGACCTAGTTTTTGAGCTTTCTCCATAAGTTCTGTTGAAGAACGTTCTTCATCAAAAATAAGCTGGGTAATGCCGTAGCGATCGCGTAAATCTACCCAAACCATAAAGCCTTTATCCCTTATTTTTTGAACCCAGCCAGAAAGTTTTACTTCCTTACCAATTGAAGTTGCATTCAATTCCCCGCAGGTATGACTTCTATACATAATATTCCTAAAATTTTAAGTAGCGCAAAAGTAAGAAGTTCAATTGGGTTTCCCGATATAATAGTCTTAGAAAATAACCTTCAATATTCCTGTTTTTATTAAATAGATGATATGTAAGTTACTGGTATACAGTTGCATTTGTTTTCAATGTTAATTTAATGTTATGCGATTGTTGTTTTAAGGTAAAGTTTTAGCTATATTCGTAAAGACAGGATTAAATAAAAAAGTTATGAAGAGGATAAAAAACATATTGATGGCTGCCGTTTTTACTATTAGTGCAGCTGCTATGGCACAGGAAAGCCCGGAACCAAAATTTGAAAAAGAAGGAGACCTTATAAAAGGAACTTTTTATTATGAAGATGGAACAGTTAGGCAGCAGGGAACTTATAAAAATGGAGTATTACACGGCGATTGGATAGCTTATGATGCTGAAGGAAAAAAGCAAAGCATGGCTAATTACACTGAAGGGGAAAAAACCGGAAAATGGTTCTTCTGGAGTTTAGATAAACTTACTGAAGTAGATTATGATAGTAACCAAATTGCTGAGGTAAATACCTGGAAAATAGATAGTGCTTTAGCCGAAAAATAATAGCTATATTTCTAACATAAAACTATAAGGCTGTCTGAAAAAGGTGGCTTTTTTGTTTTAAGATTACAGTGTTTTAATCTTCCTCTACTGGCATCACATCTATTGGTTCTTCAAAAGCGATAAAAAGAACGCAGGGAGAATCTCCGCATTTGGCAGAATGTGGCTTACCGGCCGGGCCGTAGGCATAAGTGCCTTCTTTTAAAGTTTGAGATTGCTCACCTTCATAAGTCACTACTAATTCACCAGAGATAAGGACCATTCTTTCTGCCGAGTTATGGGTGTGTGCCGGGATAAAAGAGTTCGCTGGAACTTTAAAAAAAATGTCGGCATTCTTTTCGGCTGGATTGCCGTGGAGTACTGCAATATAACAACCTTCTGGCATAAAATGGGGGCAGGGACCCCACTCCAAATTTGAATCACTTTTTGAGAATGAAATTGAATTTTCATAGGTTTCCTGTGCAAAAATTCCGCAGGTAAAGAAGAATATTAGTAAAAAGGAAATTTTTTTTAATGCGATAAACTGATGTTGTAATTTCATGATTTCCACTTGTGTTTAATAAGGCTTATTATAAAATGTTTAATCTATTAAGCTAATTCAATTAAACGGAAAATGAAATAGGGGTATTTCTGTAAAAAGCCAAATGGAGTTATTTTTCTTTCAAAGCAGGATTCTTTTAGCGGTAGATTTTTGATTCTTTTAGTTTGTGAAAATTCATAAAAAAACCCGAAGTAGCACTTCGGGTTTTAAAAATTAAGCTTTCGCTTCCAGTTTTCTTTGTTTTCGCTCTTTGCGTTTGTCGGCGGTTTTTACCTTGGCTCTATTAACCAGGTAAAACATCACCGGTACTACAACCAGCGTAAGGAAGGTAGCAAACACCAGCCCGAAGATCACAGTCCAGGCCAATGGCCCCCAGAAGACAACGTTGTCACCGCCAATAAATATTTTTGGATCGTAGTCTATAAACAAACTAAAGAAATCTATATTCAATCCTACCGCTAGTGGAATTAAACCCAGTACTGTAGTAATTGCCGTAAGTAATACTGGTCTTAACCTGGATTTCCCACCCCTAACAATACAATCAAAATACTGTTCACGGGTAAGCAATTCTTCGTCATCTATATTGAATTCCCGTTTTTTACGATCTATAAGGATCTGGGTGTAATCAACCAGAACGATGGCGTTATTTACCACAATTCCAGCCAGAGAAATTATCCCCATCATCGTCATAATAATAATGAAATCCATCTGGAAGATGATCAAGCCAAGGAAAACTCCCACCAAACTCAATACTACTGCCATTACAATGATAATTGGTTTTGACAGGGAATTAAATTGTGCAACAAGAATAAGCAAGATACCGCCCATAGCGATTAATAAAGCTTTTAATAGAAAAGCCATATTTTCTTCCTGTTCTTCCTGTTCCCCAGTAAATTCTAAAGTAATATCCTTTGGAAGATCGTAACTTCTTAGTGCTGTTTTTAACTGGCCTACAATCTCATTACCATTGTAATCCTGAAGCACGTTAGAGTAGAGGGTAATTACCCTTTTTAGATCTTTTCTTTTAATGGAACTAAAAGAAGAGGAAGATTCTGTAGTTACCAAAGATGAAATTGGCACCTGAATTATTTCGCCTGTGTTCTGGTCTTTGAAAGTGACCGGCTGATTGAATAGTACATTTTCATTATAGCGATATTCATCGGCAAATCTCACGTTTATTTCGTAATCATCGTCACCGTCTTTATAGGTAGAAACTTCTTCCCCGTAGATCGCTCTACGCAAAGTTTGACCTACCTGTGAGGTAGAAACTCCAAGTTGCCCTGCTTTTCTTCGGTCTACTTCTACGCTTAATTCGGGTTTAGATTTGTTTACATCTATTTTAAGCTCTTCAATCCCGGCTATACTAAGGTCATTAATATAAGTTCGCAGATCTTCGGCTTCCTGTAGCATCTGCTCGTAATCCTCACCTTTTAGTTCCATATTTATTGGATAACCTGTGGGTGGGCCGGCAGCATCTTTTTCAACAACAATTGAAGCACCCGGGAACCCCTGTACTGCTTCCCTAACTTCAGATAAAACTTCACTACTGCTCACGCCTCGCCTTTCGGTGAACTCGCGCATAGAGAGTGTAACCTTGGCTTTGTGTGGCATTTCATTTTGTTGTCCCCCATCGGTCTGAGGGTTCCCAGCGCCTTCTCCAACCTGTGAAATAGCCGACTCTACCATAAAGTTAAAGCCGTCTTCATCTTCATATTGCTCTATAGCTTCAAAGATGCGCTGCTCAACTTTTTTAGTAAGCTCGTTGGTTTTATGAATATCGGTACCTTGTGGATATTCAATATAGGTGATTACCTGGTTAGGTTCGTTTTCAGGGAAGAACAAGACTTTTGGTTGTACCAGTCCAATTAATACAAAAGAAAGGAATAGTAAGAGTAAAGTTCCGAAGAAAACTAAATAGGCTTTTTTTCCGCGTAGCGAAAACTTAAGTGTTTTTTCGTATATATTTTCCATCCATTTAAGGGCGGTATATTGAAAGTAATCTACACCTTTTGAAATAAAATATTTATAGGCCCAAAGCAAGATAGCCGCGAGGAGTAATATATTTCCGAAGGCTCTAAGTGCACCGGCGTCAATTACAAATCCTATAATTAGCAATAATGCCCCAAAACCTCCAAGAATAGAACTTACTCTAATAAGTTTTTTCTTAGTGAATTCGCCTTCTTCTGTTTTCATAAACTGGGAAGTAAGCATCGAGTTGACGATCAAGGCTACAAAAAGAGAAGAACCTAAAACTATAGAAAGTGTAATAGGGAAAATAACCATAAAACTTCCTATAATTCCCGGCCAGAGTCCCAGTGGAAAAAATGCTGCTAAAGTAGTTGCTGTTGAGGCTATAATTGGCCATGCAATTTCGCCTAGACCTTGCTTGGCTGCCTGTTTTCTAGGCATCCCTTCGTCCATTAATGTATAGACGTTCTCTACCACTACAATTCCGTTATCTACAAGCATTCCAAGACCCATTACCAGGGCAAAAAGCACCATAGTGTTTAGGGTGTATCCCATACTGGACAGGATAATGTAAGAAAGAAACATAGATAGAGGAATAGCAATACCTACAAACAACGCGTTTCTAAACCCAAGGAAGAACATTAAGACCAAAACAACCAGGATTACCCCAAAAATGATGTTGTTCACCAAATCGTCTACCTGGCTTTTAGTGTTGGTAGAAAGATCGTTGGTAATGCTTACTCCCAGGCTTTCAGGAAGATATTCTTCCTGTTCTTTTTTTACAATTTCTTTAATCTGGTCTACAGCTTCGATCATATTCTTACCGGCACGTTTTTTTACGTCCAGCATCACTACCGGTTTCCCATATTCCCGAGCAAAAGTAGTAGCATCTTTTTCCCTGAAATTGATATCAGCAATGTCTTTAAGGAAGATATTACCGCCATCGGTTTTCACCACAACGTTTTGAAGTTCTTTAGGATCTTCAATTTCCCCAACAATTCTTATGTTTTTCTGAACCCCGCTGGTAATCACATTTCCACCAGAAATTGTTCTGTTTTCAGCACTAACCGCGTTTACAATATCTGAGAAACTAACCTTTGAGGCTGTCATCTTATAGATATCTACCGCGATCTCAACCTCCATTTCTTCAGCACCACGAATACTCGCTTCTTTTATCTGCGGAAGCAGCTCAATGCGTTCCTGAAGATATTCGGCATATTCCTTTAATTGCTGAACGGTATAATCTCCCGTGAGGTTAATGTTTAGAATAGGCATTTCTTCTGAAATATTAAGGTCGAATACATTAGGTTCTACCTTGGCACCGTTATCTAAAGTAGGCCAGGTAGTTTCGGCTTTTACCATATCTACCTTGTCTTTTACTTTTATCTTGGCACTTTCAATTTCAACATCTTCTTCAAACTCTACAATTACCAGCGAATAATCCTGAAATGTGGAAGAAGAAATTTCTTTTACACCGGCAACATCGTTAAATTCTTCCTCCAGAGGTTCGGTGATGAATTTCTCAACATCTTCGGCCGAGTTTCCGGGGTTTATAGAGCTTACGTAAATCTTTGTCTCTACAACCTCAGGAAAAGTTTCCCTTGGCATATTGTAGTAAGACATGAGTCCACCAATCATGATAATGGCGATAATTACATATACCGTCATTTTATTATTAATGGCCCAGGACGAAAGCTTAAATTCTTTATCTAAATTCATTGTAGCTTAATTTCTTATTTTAACTTCCTGACCATCTCTAAGGTTTTTAGCACCTTCTACGATCAGTGTTTTTCCGGTTTCCAGCCCGCTGGTTATTTCTATTTTGTTATTGTAGGTATAACCTGTTTTTACTATTTGCCTTTTAGCAATACCTATATTGTCTTCTCCATTTTCTTTTTCCTGAAGAATAAACACTACACTTTCGCCCTGCGCATTTTTAAGCAAAGCATTCTCTGGAATAATTACCGCGTTTTCTGCTGTATAATCATTGAGTTTAAGGGTAGCAATTTGGTTAGGTTTTAGCATTCCGTTTTCGTTAGGAACGGCAACCTGGATGCTAAAAGAACGGTTGTTAGGGTTAATGGTATTTCCAACTCTTTTTACTTCTCCTTCAAATTCACGGTCTAAAGAGCTAATTTCCACAAGTACTTCTGTGCCCTTGCTTATTTTGTTTAAATAGCCTTCTGGTACGTCAGCTTCTACATACATATTTTTAAGGCTCACTAAACGAAATAATTGACTTTGCCCAGGGTTTACTACTTCACCTTCTTCGGTAAGAACTTCATCTATAATTCCGCTAAAAGGCGCTCTTATAATGGTTTTGTCTAATTGAGATTTTAACCTGTTTACCGAATTCTGCATTGCCTCGTAATTGGTTTTGGCTTCTAAATATTGCATCTCAGAACCAATATTTTGTTCCCATAAACGCTTTTGGCGTTCAAAAGTAGTTTTAGCCAGGGTAGCCTGAGTTTCTAATTGAGCCAATTCGCTCGAAAGTCCGCCGTCATCAATTTTAGCTAGCAGCTGTCCTTTATTAACCTGATCTCCTTCTTTTACGCGCAAGTCCTGAAGAATTCCAGAGAATTCAGCGTAAACCACGATGTTTTCATCTGTGGCTATATCTCCCTGTACCTCGGCATAATGCTTAAATAGGGTGTCACTTATCTCTTGAGTCATTACCAGGTCTAAACGCCTGGTTTTGTCTAATCTATTTATTGCCTGATCCAGCTTATCCAGCTTTTGAGTAAGGTCACTTTGCTCTTTGCTTAATTCTGTCTTTTTGGCTCTAATTTCTTCAAGGTTTTCGCTTTCTATAAGTTCTTCTATAGATTTTCCTTCCTCATTATTTCCACACGAAAGCAATAATAGCGGAATAGTTAATAAAACAGCTAACTTTTTCATTGTTGTTATTTGATGGGTGTATTTAATCTTCATTGTTATATTTTCTGGTGTCCAACAGGTTTTCTAATTCTACTTTAGCAGTTATTACCTCCAGCATAGATTGTAAAAAATCTTGTTGAGCCTGGTAAAGTTGGCGTTGGGCTTCGCTTAGCTCAAAACTGCTGGCAATTCCTTCAAAAAACTTTATTTGATTTTTGTTTTCTATCCTTTCTGAGAGTTCAAGGTTTTTCTTTTGATTTTGATAATTCTCAAGGCTAAATTCATAATCGCTTTTAGCCGAATTTATTTGGCGTTTTACTTCATTTTCGGTTTGTTCCAGTTCTACCATTGCCTGCTCATAGGCAATTTGTTTTTGTTGAGTTCTGGAGCTTCTCATACCGCTACTAAAAATGGGAATGTTTAAGCTTACGCCTAAAATAGATTGTCCAAAATATTCCTGATCTTCATTAAGAAAGGTGAATTCCTGGCTGAAGCCCTGCACGCCATAATTTAGAAATCCGGTTAAGGAGGGGAGTGCTTTAGATTTTTCCAGTTTTACTTCAATTTCACGAGATTCTGCCGTATTAGCTGCAATGCGATAATCTATATTTTCTTCTACCGGGATTTCTTTTTGTAAGAGTTCCAGGTCAAAATATTCCATTGCCAGGTTGTCTAATTCTTCGGTTAAACTCACTGGTATTTCTACAGGAATTCCCAGCGTTAGATTAAACATTTCGTAAGCGATGTTGCGCATACGTTTGCTTCGGCTTAAGTTATTTTTTAAGTTAAGCAAGGTTATTTCAAGCTGTTCTACATCTTCTTGTTCTGCAAGTCCGTTTTTATAGATCTCGTTGGTTTCATTGTAGTTCTTCTGAACGTTTTCCACGTTTTTCTGAAGAATAGCTACGTTTTCTTCCGCGAGTAACACATTCCCGTAGGCATTAATAACTGCTTTCTTAATTTCCAGATTGGTTTTTGTCTTTGCATTCTCAGAAATTTGAAGCAAAGTTCTAGCCGATTGGATACCTACTATATAAGAACCGTCAAAAATTAATTGATTCCAGGTAGCTGTGGCATTCATATTTTGTTCCGTTCCAAAAGTAACCGGGGTAAAGGTGCCTGGTTCACCGCCGGTAATTTCTGCAGGAAGTAAAGTAACCGGTTGTTTAAGGTAATTCTGATAATCTGCCGAAGCACTTATTTGTGGTAATCCCTGGGCAATAATTTCCCATTTTTGCTTGAGCGCAATTTCAATATCTTTTTGTGCATTTACCGAAGAATAATTGTTCTCCAGTCCAAATTTAATAGCTTCTTCCATAGAGAAACTATAATTCTGAGGCGCATCCTGGGCTATACTGCTTATAGAAATCAGTAAAATTAACAGGTATCTAAATTTCATTTTTTTCTTTATTCTTTATTAATAGTTCTTCTAAAAGTTTTATTCCTTTTGGGGTACAAATTGCCCTCAAGTGATATTCTAATAAATAATCCATGAGTTTATTATTGCTATAATCTTCTTCTGGAAATAAGCTTTTGTCTTTAACACCTAACAGTCCCGCAAAATAAAGTCTGCTTACAAAAGAAATTGGAATGTTAGAACGGTAATGCCCTGTTTTAATACCGCGTTCCAGGTTTTCTATAATAGAACACTGTGCGATTTCAAACTTTTTGTTACTAACCTTGTTGTAGATCTCGGGATAATATTTTTTAAGTTGAAATTGAGGTGATGTTTTTTCATTTTTAAGCATACGTCGTACATATACTTTCACCTCAAAATTTTCTACAATAGGGTTTAAATTTTTGGCACGTAAATTTGCTATGCCTGTATTTAACTCTTCCATTAAATGCCAAACACTTGCCTCAATAAGCTTAGATTTGGTGCCGTAATGTGCATAGATGGTTTTTTTTGATATGCCCATTTCTTCGGCAATATCATCCATCGTTACACTTTTAAAGCCAAGTTTTAAAAAGAGATCATTAGCTGTTTTTTGAATTGCTTCTTTCACTTAGGGTTTATTAATTTTTGCGCAAAATTAAGCAAGGGAAACTTATAAAACAAGAGTAGTTTCCAAAGTTTAGGATAATTTAACTTGCTTAACGAATTTGAAATACCTTCAATTATGTATTTTAGCCGGAAAAATTTTTGGTATGAAGTCTATTTCTCAATACAGAGAAGCTTTTCAGGAATATTTAGATCTTAAAGTACAGATAAAAGAGCCTCGAAACCTTTACGATCCTATGCGCTACATTCTTGAACTTGGAGGGAAACGTTTAAGGCCAGTATTGGTGCTTATGTCTACTGAAATTTTTGAAGCCGATTATAGGAAATCTCTGGATGCCGCTCTTGCTATAGAGATATTTCATAATTTCTCTTTAGTTCATGACGATATTATGGATGATGCACCTTTAAGACGGGGAAAAGAGACTGTGCACGAGCGCTGGGATGTTAATACCGGGATTTTATCTGGTGATGCCATGTTGATAAATGCTTATCAGCTTTTTGAAAGTTACGACAGTGATACCTTTAAAGAACTGGCAAAATTGTTTACTAAAACTGCAATCCAGGTTTGTGAAGGCCAGCAATATGATATAGACTTTGAGTCTCGTGACGATGTTGTTATTGAGGATTATCTTAAAATGATAGAGTATAAAACAGCCGTACTAGTTGGGGCTTCTTTGCAAATGGGTGCAATTGTGGCAAACACCTCTACACAATGTAAAGAAGCGGTGTATGAATTTGGACGCTTATTAGGAATTGCTTTCCAACTTCAAGATGATTATTTAGACGCATTTGGAGATCCTGAGACTTTTGGTAAGCAGCCCGGGGGAGATATTATTGAAAACAAGAAGACTTTTCTTTATTTGAAATCCCTGGAGACTTCCGGTAAAAGTGAGGCGCGCCAATTAGAGCATTTATATACCATAAGTCCTGCTGAAACTTCCGGTAAAATTGAAGCAGTAAAAACCCTTTTTGAAAATAGTGGTGCTGCGGCTTTAACAAAACTTGAAATAGAAAAATATACGGAGAAGGCTTTTAGAGTACTTGATGAAATTGAAATTTCTGAGGAGAAAAAGCGTCCGTTAAGGCAATTTGGAGAAATGCTAATGAATCGTACAGTCTAATTTTTTAAAAGATTGAGATTAAGAGATTCTTAATATTTAAGGGCTTATACCTGTAGATTTATAAGCAATACACATTTTTAGCTGCTTCCTGAAGTTTTTACTATGTTAAACTTCTTATAATTCATAGGATAATTCTATGGTTTACTACAGGCTCTTTTTTTTAAAATTGTATTTTTGCTTAGTTTTACACTTAAAAGAAACATTAGTTTCAAACTATGGATAGATTTTCATTTCTAAATGCTGCACATACAGCATATTTTGCCGAACTTTACGATCAATATCTTCAGTACCCCGATAGTGTAGAGCCCAGTTGGAGGGCTTTTTTTCAAGGTTTTGACTTTGGAATGCAACAAAACGGTGTTTCTGCAGAAAACATGCAAGAGGCTCCTGTAAACTTTCAGGAAGGAGAAATTCCAGAGCACGTAGTGAAGGAGTTTAGAGTGATACGTCTTATAGACGGTTACCGAACTCGCGGGCACTTATTTACAAAAACAAACCCGGTTAGGGAACGTCGCAAATACCGTCCAACCCTGGATATTGATAATTTTGGGCTGGAAGAAGGTGACCTTGATACAAAATTTAACGCAGGGGATATGCTGGGTATGGGCCCAAGCAGTCTTCGCGATATCATAGCCCATCTTGAAAAAATTTACTGTGAATCTATCGGGATTGAGTATATGTTTATTCGGAAACCGGAAGAGATTAAATGGATTCAGGATAAATTAAATAAAAACGAAAATCATCCCAACTTTAATGATGAGGAAAAGAAGAAAATCCTGAAAAAATTAAATCAGGCAGTTTCTTTTGAATCATTTTTACATAGAAAATATGTAGGGCAAAAGCGTTTCTCACTAGAAGGTGGCGAAAGCTTAATTCCTGCTTTAGATGTACTTATTGAGAAAGCATCAGACTATGGTGTGAGAGATTTTGTAATGGGTATGGCTCATAGAGGGAGATTAAATACTCTTACCAATATCTTTGGAAAAAGTGCAAAAGATATTTTTAGCGAGTTTGACGGGAAAGATTACGAACAGGATATTTTTGATGGAGATGTAAAATATCATCTTGGATGGACTTCTTGCCGACTTACCGATAATGGAAAAGGAATAAATATAAATATTGCCCCAAACCCCTCTCACCTGGAAACAGTTGGCCCGGTGGTGCAGGGAATATCTAGAGCTAAGCAAGACAGGCACTACGGTGGTGACAATATGAAGGTATTGCCTATTTTGGTGCATGGAGATGCCGCTATTGCAGGGCAGGGCGTTGTTTATGAGCTGGTACAAATGGCTCAGCTAGAAGGCTACGAAACCGGGGGGACAATACATATTGTAGTAAACAACCAGATAGGTTTTACTACAAATTATTTAGATGCCCGTTCTTCAACATATTGTACAGATGTAGGGAAAGTAACACATTCTCCCGTTTTACATGTAAATGCAGATGATGTTGAAGCGGTAGTACACGCAGTGTTATTTGCGCTAGATTTTAGAATGAAATTTAAGCGTGATGTGTTTATAGATTTATTGGGTTACAGAAAATATGGCCACAATGAAGGGGATGAACCCAAATTTACGCAACCTAAATTGTATAAAGCTATCTCCAAACATGAAAATGCCCGAGATATTTATGCTAAAAAATTAAAGGAAGCCAATGTAATTGATGGTGATTACCTCACAAAGCTTGAAGAGGAATATAAAGCAGATCTTGAAGAAAACCTTGAAGATTCTAAAAAGGAAAAAACCACAAGAATCACCCCGTTTATGCATGATGAATGGGAGGGTTTTGACAATGTCTTTGAAGACGAAATGATCAAAGATATAGATACCACTTATAAAATAGAAGATCTGGATCTGGTTGCCGATGCTATTTCTAAATTACCGGAGGATAAAAAGTTTATGCGTAAGGTAAGAAAGATTGTAGAGCTACGTAATAAGCAATATTTTGAAGACAATAGGTTAGATTGGGCTATGGGAGAGCATTTGGCCTATGGTTCGCTTTTAAAAGAAGGTTTTAATATCAGAATTAGTGGTCAGGATAGCGAAAGAGGAACTTTTTCCCACCGCCACGCGATAGTTAAAGTAGAGGATAGTGAAGAAGAAATTATCTTACATAATAATATAGAGGGTAGGGATGGCGATTTCTTTGTGTATAACTCTCCGCTTTCAGAATATGGTGTTATGGGCTTTGACTACGGTTATGCCATGGCAAGTCCTAAAACATTAACTATTTGGGAGGCTCAGTTTGGAGACTTTGTAAATGGCGCACAAATAATGATAGATCAGTATATTTCTGCTGCAGAAGATAAGTGGAAATTGCAAAACGGTTTAGTACTTTTCTTACCTCATGGTTATGAAGGTCAGGGAGCAGAACACTCTTCGGCGAGAATGGAGCGTTTTCTTCAGCTTTGTGCTAAAGATAATATGTATGTGGCAGATGTAACTACGCCTGCTAATATGTTTCATATTTTACGTAGGCAGATGAAAGCCGGGTTTAGAAAACCTTTAGTGATCTTTACGCCAAAAAGTTTATTAAGACATTCTAAAGTAATTTCAACAAAAGAAGATTTCTCTAACGGAAGCTTCCAACCGTTGCTTGACGATCCAAAGGCAAAAGCTAAAGATGTAAAAACCTTAGTGTTCTGTACCGGTAAATTTTACTACGATTTATTAGAATTTAAAGAAGAGAACGATCGTGATGATGTAGCGTTGGTGCGTGTGGAACAATTGTTTCCGCTACCTTCGGAAAAAATGAAAAAAGCGATCAAAAAATATAAAAATGCAGATGATGTAGTTTGGGCTCAGGAAGAACCTAGAAATATGGGGGCTTACGGCCATATGTTACTGCATTTTGATGAAGCTAAAAACTTTAGGGTTTGTAGCAGGAAATTCTATGGTTCTCCGGCTGCCGGAAGTTCTGTAAGATTTAAGAAGCGTCACGAAAAGGTGATTGCAAGTGTTTTTGATAAAACAGTAGAAAATTAATAAATTATAAATAACGAATTCAATGTTTTCGCCTGGCGGAAACTTTAAATAAAAATAAAAATCATGGCCTTAGAAATGAAAGTTCCTTCTCCGGGAGAATCTATTACCGAAGTTGAAATAGCCGAGTGGTTAGTTGAAGATGGAGACTATGTAGAAAAAGATCAGGCAATTGCCGAAGTAGATAGCGATAAAGCTACTCTGGAGCTTCCGGCTGAAGCTAGCGGGATTATTACGCTTAAAGCAGAAGAAGGTGATGCTGTGGCCGTAGGTGAGGTGGTTTGTCTTATTGATACCGAAGCAGAAAAGCCGGGTGGAGATGACGATAAAAAAGAGTCCAAAGATAAAGAAGAAGATTCTTCAGATAAAAAGGAAAAAGAAGATAAGGATAAGGCAGAGGCTAAAACCGAAGAGCCTTCTAAATCTTCAACACCTTCGCAAAAACAAGATTCTCACGCAAAAGGAAGTCCTTCTCCTGCAGCAAAAAAGATCCTTGATGAAAAAGGAATTGATAAGAAAAATGTAGAAGGTAGCGGCAAAGACGGTCGTATCACTAAAGAAGATGCAGTACAGGCAAAAGCTTCTATGGGTAGCCCGGGTAAAGGAAAACGTGGGGAGTCTACCAAGAAAATGTCTATGCTTCGTAGAAAAGTAGCCTCTCGTTTGGTTTCAGTTAAAAATGATACCGCAATGCTTACTACTTTTAACGAAGTAGATATGCAGCCTGTCTTCAATTTAAGAAAAAAGTTTAAAGAAGAGTTTAAAGAGAAGCACGGTGTAAGTCTAGGTTTTATGTCTTTCTTTACGCTTGCAGTGGTAAGAGCCTTAAAGCAGTTTCCAGATGTGAACTCCATGATAGATGGCGATCATCAAATAAAATTTGATTATCAGGATATCAGTATTGCAGTTTCAGGACCAAAAGGTTTAATGGTGCCTGTAATTAGAAATGCTGAAAACTTAAGCTTTAGAGGTGTTGAAGATGAGGTTAAGCGCCTTGCTTTAAAAGCTCGCGATGGTAAAATCACTGTAGATGAAATGACCGGTGGTACTTTTACTATTACTAATGGTGGAGTTTTTGGTTCTATGCTTTCTACTCCAATTATTAATCCTCCACAAAGTGCAATTTTAGGGATGCATAATATTGTAGAGCGCCCTGTTGCTATAGACGGGCATGTAGAGATTCGTCCTATTATGTATTTAGCGCTTTCTTACGACCATAGAATTATTGATGGTAAAGAATCTGTAGGTTTCCTTGTTGCGATCAAAGAAGCTGTAGAAAATCCAGAAGAATTATTGATGGATAACGATGTAAAAAGAGCTCTTGAGCTTTAATAAAAGATAATGATTAATAAAAAAGGGTAGCTAATTAGCTACCCTTTTTTGATCATATAAACAACAAATTAAAATAATAATAAATTGAGTATGTTCAAAGATAAAACGCATACCACAAAAATCCCTAATAAGATATATAGGAAATTATGCTGAAATTTATTTTTTGACACACTAGACATTCTTCTAACATTAATTACCTCAAATTTAGAAAGTATACAGTCGCAGGTCAAGGGGATAATTCCCCCTTTTGAAACTTACTTTAAGTAAAGCGCCGGTGCTTTGTAGTCTATAATGGCTTTTCCTTTCTTTAAAAGATCTGCGCCAATAATCCCATGCACCTTTTCGGCTTCGTGGTTTATAAGGGCTTCATTTACATGTCTTAAATCAAAAAGTACCAGATCTACTTTTTTCTTTTTCCAGCCTTTAATTTCAATTTGGTTTTTTTGGGCAATTTGTGTGAGCATATTTGTTGCCCCGGCCCCGGCAGCCTTTATGTCGCTGTCTTCGGCAAGAAGTTTAAAGTGCTCTACGGCTTCAAGACCTACGCAAGTACTGGAAGCTCCGGTATCCAGAATAAAGTTTCCTTCAATACTATTAATTTTAGCTACCAATTCAAGATGTTGGGTTTTTGTATATTTTAACTTTATGCGCTTAAAGCCTTTTTCTTTGAGCAATTTTTTTAAAGATGACATTCTTTGTATTTTTCACAAAGATAGGTCTTCAAAATAAATTATTTTTGCTTTTATGACTTTAACCGATACACACATACATCTTTATAGCGAAGATTACGAAGATGATAGGGATGAGCTTATAGAAAACGCTTTTAAGCAGAATATCGAGCGGTTTTTTCTTCCCGCAATAGATTCTGATACTACACAGGCTATGTATGAGCTTGAAGCGCGTTATCCAGAAAACGTTTTTCTAATGATGGGTTTGCATCCTACTCATGTTCAGGAAAATTTTGAAGATGAATTAAAACATGTTGAAGAGCAATTTGGACAAAGAAGATTTTATGCCGTAGGAGAAATTGGTATAGACTTGTATTGGGATGAAAGCACTTTAGGAATTCAACAGGAGGCTTTTAGAAGACAGATTAGACTTGCTAAGAAACATAAACTTCCAATTGTAATTCATTGTAGAAAAGCTTTTGATGAGGTTTTTGATGTTTTGGAAGAGGAAAAGAGCGACGATCTTTTTGGGATTTTTCATTGTTTTACCGGAAACCTGGAGCAAGCCAAAAGGGCGCTTTCCTATAATTTAAAACTTGGAATTGGCGGTGTGGTCACTTTTAAAAACGGGAAATTAGATAAGTTTCTGAATGAAATTCCTTTAAAAGATATTGTTTTGGAGACAGATGGGCCTTATCTATCACCATCGCCATTTCGTGGAAAACGGAATCAACCTGAATATCTTTTGAATATAGCGAAAAAAATTGCTGAGATTTATCAAAAACCACTAGCTGAAATTGCTGAAATAACCACCCAAAATTCAAAAGATATATTTGGGATATAAAGTAGGTTAAGATTAAAATTTGTTCATTTGCCTAGCTAATACAATTTGCGTGAAAGAATTCGAAAACATAAGGTTTTATAAAGATGAAGAGGTGCAACCTGCCTTGATGGAGTTTAAAGAGCACCCTATGGTGAGGACGCTTCTGCAATTTACTTTTCCTGAGAAAAATTCAGAAGAAATTGCTGCTATCCTGGGAACTTGCCATTCTATTAGAGATTTTCAGTCTAAGGTGATTTATAATTCGGTATTAAAGGTTATTGAAAAAAGTACTGAAGGACTTACCTATAGCGGTTTTGATAAATTAAATAGCGACCAGGCTTATTTTTACATGTCTAATCATCGCGATATTATTCTGGATACTTGCTTATTGAACACTACACTGTATGAGCAGGATTTAATAATGACGGCTTCGGCTATTGGAGATAATTTGGTGCAAAAGTCTTTTTTAATGGCTTTATCTCGTTTAAACAGGAATTTCCTGGTAAAACGCGGAATTAGTCCCCGCGAAATGCTGAAAAGTTCCATGGTGCTTTCAGAATATATTAAAAAATTACTGCTAGAAGATGGCCGGTCGGTTTGGATGGCGCAAAGAGAGGGTAGAACCAAAGATGGAAGCGACTATACCCAGCAAGGCGTACTAAAAATGCTTGGCATGGCTAAAGGCAAAAAGAGCCTTGCCGAATATTTTACTGAACTTAAAATTGTTCCGGTAGCGATTTCTTATGAATTTGATCCCACAGATATTCTAAAAATGCCTGAAATTCTTGCCAAGAGAATGAAAGAGGAATATGTAAAATCGGCTAATGAAGATTTTAACACTATTATGCAAGGTGCACTTGGTAATAAAGGGCGTATTCATATTAATGCTGGAGAAGTTCTTGGAAAAGAAGTTTTTGAAGAAATTGAGAAAACACACACTTCTATAAACGCGCAATTGAAAGCGGTAGCTTCAAAAATAGACGAACATATTTATAAGAATTACAAATTATGGCCGGCTAATTATATCGCATTCGATTTGCTGAAAAACTCAGAAACCTATGCTGGGAAATATTCAGATAAAGAAAAGAGACAATTTGAACGCCGACTTAACAGAAGAGTAGATGTTAAAAATCCCCTGGAGCTCAATAGTTATTTATTAATGTATGCAAATCCGGTAATTAATAAAGAAGCGATTTATGAAGAAAAGAGCTAAAATCCTTCTAATATACACCGGTGGAACTATTGGGATGATAAAGGACTATGATACCGGAGTCCTAAAAGCTTTTAATTTTAATGAATTATTACAGAATATCCCAGAGCTAAAAATTCTGGAGCACGAAATTGATGCGTTAAGTTTTGATGACCCTATGGACTCCTCTAATATGAATGTGGAATGTTGGGTTAAGGTAGCAAATACTATAAACGAAAATTTTGAAGCTTACGATGGTTTTGTGGTATTGCATGGAAGTGATACCATGTCTTATACCGCATCAGCCTTAAGTTTTATGTTTGAGAATCTTACTAAACCCGTAATTTTCACAGGATCTCAATTGCCTATTGGAGACCTTAGAACAGATGCTAAAGAAAATCTTATTACCAGTATTCAAATTGCCGGTTTACAAAAAAATGGAAAACCGGTAATTTCTGAAGTAGGACTTTATTTTGAATATAAATTATATAGAGCCAACAGAACGACAAAGATTAATGCAGAGCATTTTCAGGCTTTTGCTTCCCTTAATTATGCGCCCTTAGCTGAATCTGGTGTTTATTTATCGGTGAATCATAATGCGCTTTGGCGACCCAACCGAAGACAAAAAACAAAATTACATACCGGTTTTAGTAATGAAATATTAGTTTTAAAGATATTTCCAGGCATAAATGCGGCAACTGTAGAGTATATATTGTCTAAACCAGGACTAAAAGGAGTGGTTCTTGAAACTTACGGAAGTGGCAATGCTCCCAGTGATGATTGGTTTCTTGATATTCTGGAAAAGAAAATTTCAAAAGGATTAATTATAGTAAATGTTACACAATGTATAGGGGGTAGTGTGGTAATGGGACAGTATGAAACCAGTGTGCAGCTTAAAAAGATAGGGGTGATTTCAGGAAAAGACATAAGTACTGAGGCTGCAGTAGCAAAATTAATGTACCTTTTGGGAAAAGAATTATCGCCAAAAGTTTTTAAAACTATCTTTGAAACTTCATTAAGAGGGGAAATGTCATAAAATTAACGGCAGATGCTTGATGGAGTATATTTTTTTTCGTTATTTGGCGAACCGTTTAGAAAACGTTAATAAAAAGAGAGGTGGCCGAGTGGTCGAAGGCGCACGCCTGGAAAGTGTGTATACGCCACAAGCGTATCGAGGGTTCGAATCCCTTCCTCTCTGCAATAATTATTATATTTTTATTAAAAATTTATTTTTATATCTTTAACCCTTTAACTAATTAAATTAAGACAAACAGTAATGAAAAGATTATTTTCTATTTTGGTAATCGCCGCGGTGATGGTGCTTGGAGCCGGAAACCTAAATGCGGCCAATGATGTTAACACATTACCTGGAACAATTGTAAATTTTGTACAGGATGAAGAGGCTGCAGCTGCCGCAGATGAGGCAGGGGAAGAAACTCTTGGTTTTCATCAGGAACTTAAAAAACGTTTTATAGAAGGTGGTCCTGCATTTATGGGGATTGTTCTTTTATGTTTAATTCTTGGTTTGGCTGTTGCCATTGAGAGAATTATCTTTTTAAACCTTTCTACTACGAATACTAGGAAATTAGCTAGAAATGTAGAAGATGCTTTAAATAGTGGTGGTGTAGAGTCAGCTAAGGAAGTTTGTAGAAATACAAAAGGACCGGTTGCTTCTATTTACTATCAGGGTCTGGATCGTGCAGATGAAAGCATTGATGCTGCAGAGAAAGCTGTAGTAGCTTACGGTGGTGTGCAAATGGGACAATTAGAGAAGAATGTTTCCTGGTTATCTCTATTTATCGCTATTGCTCCTATGCTTGGTTTCATGGGTACTGTAATTGGTATGATTACTGCCTTCGATAGAATTGAAGCTGCTGGTGATATGCAACCATCTCTTGTTGCAGGAGGTATTAAAGTGGCACTTCTTACAACCGTATTTGGTTTGATCGTGGCTATTATTCTTCAAATTTTTTACAATTACATTATCGCTAAAATAGATAGTATTGTAAACGATATGGAAGATGCATCTATCACACTTATCGATATATTGGTGGCTTACAAAAACAAAAAAAGAATCTAAGACCAGATTAAATTATGACTTTACATAAAATATTAAAATATGTATCCATCGTTATCGGCGTTATAGGTCTTATCCTTCTTGGTAGGATCTTAGTTGAAGACGGTGATGCTATAGAGGCCTCGGCCGATTTGCAAACCAGTTTGCTCAATCCATTTATGTATGTTGCATATTTAGTATTGGCAATTGTTATTGCTTTGGTTGCTATTTTCGTAATTAAAGGCCTGTTTAAAGGAAATATTAAAAATACATTAATAGCTATTGGAGCGTTTCTCGCAGTTATTATAATTGCTTACCTTGTTACAGACGGATCTCAAATGACGCTTAAGGACGGAGATATACTTTCGGCCAGTTCAGCCCATTGGATAAGTGCAGGTTTAGTAACCTTCTATATCTTAGCAGGGATTGCAATTTTAGCAATGTTTATTTCCGGAGTTAAAAAATTAACTAAATAGAATTATGGCAAGAAGAGAAGCACCAGAAGTTAATGCCGGTTCTATGGCCGATATTGCTTTCTTGCTACTAATCTTCTTTTTGGTAAGCACAACCATTGAGACAGATAGTGGGATTAGTAGGAAACTACCCCCATGGCAGCCAGAAGAGCAAGATCCACCGGTAATTAAAGAACGAAATATCTTCCAGGTATTGGTGAATAGTAATAACCAGTTGCTTGTAGAAGGTGAGGATATGGAGATAGAGGAACTGAGGCAAGCCGCAGTAGATTTTATCGATAATGGTGGAGGAACAGGTGATGAAGCTTGTGATTTTTGCCAGGGAGAAGGAAGCTCTAGTTCTTCTGTAAACCCACGAAAAGCTATTATCTCTTTGGTAAATAACCGGGGAACCGAGTATGGAACTTATATCGCAGTACAAAACGAACTTGTAGCGGCTTATAACCAACTTAGAGATAGGGAAGCGCAACGTTTGTTTGGTACTACTTTTACAGAGATGGAAGCTAAATTTAACGACTCGCGTACAAGTGAAGGCGCTCAAGAAACGCTTAAAGAGAGAATTGAATTGATTAAAGATATGATTCCTCAAAAGCTTTCTGAAGCCGAACCGCAGAGTTAATAACCTAATTTAAAACTTAAATTTAAGACTCAATTATGTCTAAATTCAAAAAGAAAAAAAGCGAAGGGCAACCAGCCATTAGTACAGCATCTTTACCAGATATTGTATTTATGTTACTGTTCTTCTTTATGGTTGTTACCGTTATGCGACAAAATACGTTGATGGTACAAAATAAACTACCATTCGCTAATCAAGTTGAGAAACTGGATAAGAAAGATCTCGTTATGTACATTTACGCTGGAAAACCCAGCCAAAGATATCAGGAAAGATTTGGTTCTGAAGCCAGGATCCAATTAAATGATAAATTTGCCGGAGTTGGTGAAGTACAACAGTTTATCTTTTCAGAAAGAGAAACTAAGAGAGAAGAGTTGATTCCATATCTTACAACTGCCCTAAAGGTAGACGAAGAAACAAATATGGGATTAGTTTCAGACATTAAGCAAGAATTAAGAAAAGCTGAAGCTCTTAAAATCAACTATACAACCAAAGAAGGAGATGCATTACAAAATATGCAATAAAGGCCAATAGGTCATTTTTTCAAAACTGTATAAAACATCCTGTCTAAATTTAAATATTAGGCAGGATGTTTTTTTTATCTTTAAACGTAAATATCTTTGGATTGGAAATGAACAAATTATTCAAATCTCTTTATTGCTTATTTGTTGTTTTTAGTCTTCCCTTGTCAGCTCAAACTGAAGTAGAGGAGGAGCTTTCGCGTATTCCTGATTCTGTTCCTTTTATTATAGATAGCTTGTACCGGGAAGATCAATTTTACGTTGGCTTGACTTTTAACCTTATAAGTAATAAGCCTAATGCTATTTCCCAATCTGGTTTTTCAGGAGGAATTCACGCCGGTTTCACCAGGGATTTTCCGCTCAATAAACGGCGAAATGTAGCGATAGCTTTTGGTTTGGGCTGGTCCTTGAATAGCTACAGCCAAAACCTTTTTATAGGGGAAGATGAGGCCGGAGAAAGTGTTTTTAGGGAATTAACCAATAATATAGATTATAGCACCAACAGGTTTACTACACAACTCGTTGAAGCACCTTTAGAATTTCGTTGGCGTACTTCTACGGCTGAAACTTATAAATTTTGGAGAATTTATACCGGCCTAAGACTAGGTTATATTTATCATTTTAAAAGCAATTTTGTACAGCCCAATAACAGGGTTGTTCAAACCAATGTTCCCGAATTAGACCGTTTCCGGGTGGGAGCAACATTTACCTTTGGCTACAATACGTTTAACTTTCATATTTATTATAGTCTTAACTCACTATTTCCGGATGCTTCATTGAATGGTGAAAGCATAGATATTTCTGTGTTTAGAGCGGGCCTTATGTTCTATATATTATAGCCATAGATTTAGTACTATAATTTGAGTTAAGATTCCGCATGAAAGGCCTAAGAGTAATTCGTTTATCGTGTGAGCTTTATAATAGAGCCTGGAAGAGGCCGTAAGACCAAGGGCAAGAATTACAAAACTAAAAGTATACACTAAATTTATTTTAAAATTTAGGCTTATACCAATTAGAAACACCAATAAACCGCCCATCCCCATCATGTGTAAACTAGCTTTTAGTCTAAATATTACCATAACAAAAGCTAATATTGTGGCGAAAAGAACTCCTGTGAAATAGTAATAAAGCGCGGCGTAATTATATGCATTTAAAATCTGGTTTAAAACCATGGTGATTAAAATAGCATAGAATAACAACGGCCATTTTCTTTCTTTTACGTCTATTAAAAATATGGATTGCGCTTTTCCAAGGTTTTTTAATAAAAAATAAAAGACTATAGGAATAAAAATAGTAAGGATCGCAATAGCCAATAATTTTCCCTGTACTATACCTTCAGGAAAAAATCTGGGGGTGAAAATAAAATATAAAAAACTGGCCGCCAGCGGAAGCCATAACGGATGAAATATAAAAGAAGCGCTTTTTAAAAGGAATCTCATTAAATCTCTTTTCGAAGCCTGGCAACCGAAATGTCTAATTGCTCTCTATACTTTGCTACTGTTCTGCGTGCTATTGGGTAACCTTTGTCTTTTAAAACCTTTGCGAGTTTTTCATCGGTAAGTGGTTTGCGCTTATCTTCTTCTTCAATAGACATTTCCAGAATTTTTTTGATCTCCCTGGTAGAAACATCTTCGCCCTGATCATTTTTCATAGATTCAGAGAAGAATTCCTTTATGAGCTTGGTGCCATAAGGTGTGTCAACATATTTACTATTGGCCACCCTTGAAACCGTGGACACATCCATTTCTATTTCATCGGCAATATCTTTTAAGATCATAGGTCTAAGGTTTCTTTCATCGCCAGATAGAAAATATTTTTTCTGGTAATTCATAATAGAACTCATAGTGACCATTAAGGTTTGCTGTCTTTGTTGTATAGCCTCAATAAACCATTTTGCGGCATCTAGTTTCTGCTTTATAAACATTACCGCATCTTTCTGGGCTTTTGTCTTTTCTTTAGATTCCTTGTAACCTTTTAGCATATCGCTATAATCACGGGAAACATGCATCTGTGGCGCATTTCTTCCGTTAAGACTTAATTCTAAATCCCCATCTATAATTTTTATGGTAAAATCTGGAATTACGTGTTCTACCATTCTTGTGTTCCCTGAATAAGATCCTCCCGGTTTCGGATTTAAATGCTCAATAACGTCTATGGCTTCGCGAAGTTCGTCTTCAGAAATATCGTGCCTGGAAATTATTTTGGTATAATGTTTTTTGCTGAATTGGTCAAAAGAGCGATCAAGGATATCCTCGGCCAATTCTACAGCTTTTGTGGGCTCTTTTCGCCTTAATTGAATAAGTAGACACTCCTGAAGAGATCTTGCTCCTACGCCCGCCGGATCCAGTTCCTGGACCTTTTTTAGTACTTTCTCTACCGAATCTTCATCGGTATAAATATTTTGGGTAAAAGCCAGGTCATCTACAACATCCTGTAACTCCCTTCTTAAATAGCCACTTTCATCTACGCTGCCTACCAGAAATGCAGCTATCTGTTCTTCGGTTTCATCAAACCTAAGGGTGCTTAACTGTGTGGTTAAATACTGGGTAAACGAAGTTCCAGCAGCATAGGGCACACTTTTTTCATCATCATCAGGACTATAATTGTTGGCTTGAAGCCTGTAATTGGGTACCTCGTCATCACTTAAATACTCATCAACGTCTATTTCAGCTTCAATAGATTCGGTTCCTTCGTCTTCCCGTTCTCTTTCATTATAATCGTCTTCATATTCCTCAAATTCGTCTTTGGCCTCCAATTTACCATCTTCCAGTGCCGGATTTTCTTCCAGTTCCTGTTTTATACGCTGCTCAAAAGCTTGCGTAGGCAATTGTATAAGCTTCATCAGCTGTATTTGCTGTGGAGAAAGCTTTTGAGATAACTTGAGATTTAGTTGCTGTTTAAGCATAAAACTTATTTTGCTTTACTTGATAATCAAGATTTAATTACTTCGAGTTTCACCCCAAGGTAGTTTACTTTTACTAAGTAAGATTTAATTACTTCAACGCCGGGTTGAAACGTTTGTTGTCTCTAATTCCTATTCCTAAAATATTAGGATGGTTTACTACAAAAATAGGCAAAACAAAGCTAGGTAGCCTTTGGCACAGTAAATGATTGTGGTAAATTTTTGTTAAGTATTCCTAACTAATTCCTTAAATTCTCTGAATTTCTTTGGGAGCGAAAGCTCAAAAGCCATATTTTTTTTAGTGACAGGATGATTGAATTCCAGTCCGGTAGCTGCTAAAAACAAGCCGCTTTTTGTTATACTTTCTGAAGCTTTCCCGTATAGTTTGTCCCCTACAATTGAATTTCCATTTTCGGCTAAATGAATTCTAATTTGATGTGTTCTGCCGGTTTTGGGAAATGCTTTTACCAGGCTTAATTTCTCATTTTTAAACTGAAAATGTTTTATAGCTTCAATCTGGGTTTCTGCATTTTTTCCTTCAATAGGATTTTTCAAGAGAAGGGAGTCTGATATAGTTCCAAAAACCAGGGCGTGATAACTTTTTATGATCTTCTTTTCTTCAAAAAGTCTATTTAAAGCCACCTGCGCAGCTTTACTTTTTGCAATTAATAATATTCCTGAAGTTGGATTATCTAATCTATGTACAGGCAAAGGAGCCGGTAAGGCATCTTTTTGGTTGGACGGGTTTAAATTAAATGGAAGCGCGTTGGTTATAGTTTTAAAGTAATTTCCACTGGTGGGAATTCCGGCGGGTTTGTGAATTAGGGCCAGATATTCATCTTCAAAAATAATCTCCAATTTTAGGGTGAATACTTTCTTGTTAGGTTTTTCAGGTTCAAGAAGTTCTATTTTTTGGCCTTCTTTAATCCAGTCTGAAGTTTTGGCCGGTTGGCCGTCTAGAAGGATAAGTTCTTTTTTAATAGCTTTTTTAAGCGAACTTTTGGTGGGAAGAGAAACAAAGATTGAAACGGCATATTCCTGCAACCTGATTTTTTCAGTTATAGCGGGAACAATATGCGTTTCTTTGGTTTTCAATGGGTAGGTGTTTGTCAGGAAGAAATCATATTCCATTTTTAAGATCGTCATCCTGAATTTATTTCAGGATCTAATCAGATTGAAACTAATACCATGTTAGAAGCTGAAACAAGTTCAGCTTGACGATTACTAATAAAAAACCTCACAGGTTTTAAAAACCTGTGAGGTTTGATTTTTTTTAAAACTCTGCGTTTCCGGGGAATCTTGGGAAAGGAATTACATCACGTATATTTCCCATTCCGGTTACGAATTGTACCAGTCTTTCAAACCCAAGTCCGAAACCACTGTGTACACAGGTTCCAAACTTACGGGTATCCAGGTACCACCATAATTCTTTTTCGTCTATATCTAATTCTTTCATTTTGCTTTGAAGTACATCTAAACGCTCTTCTCTTTGTGAGCCACCAACAATTTCCCCAATTCCCGGGAAAAGAATATCCATAGCTCTTACGGTTTTTCCATCCTCATTAAGACGCATATAGAAAGCCTTGATATTTGCCGGGTAATCGAATAAAATCACTGGACATTTAAAGTGTTTTTCCACTAAAAAGCGTTCGTGTTCACTTTGCAGGTCGGCGCCCCATTCTTCAATAATATAGTTGAATTTCTTCTTCTTGTTAGGTTTACAATTTTTAAGGATTTCTATAGCCTCAGTATAGCTTACCCTTTTAAAGTTGTTATCTATTACAAAGTGAAGTTTTTCCATTAGCCCCATTTCACTACGGTCCGCTTTTGGTTTAGATTCTTCTTCAGTTTTAAAACGTTTGTCTAAGAACTCAAGATCGTCCTGGCAGTTTTCTAAAATATATTTCAATACATATTTTATAAAATCTTCGGCTAGATCCATATTGCCGTCAAGGTCGCAGAAAGCGACTTCTGGCTCTATCATCCAAAATTCAGCTAAATGACGCGAGGTATTAGAATTTTCAGCTCTAAAAGTAGGTCCGAAGGTATAGATTTGCCCAAGTCCCATTGCGTAGGCTTCTCCTTCCAACTGTCCTGAAACGGTTAAATTGGTCTCTTTTCCGAAGAAATCTTCACTAAAATCGATGCTACCATCTTCCTTTTTTGGAGGATTTTCCATATCTAAAGCACTCACTCTAAACATTTCCCCGGCACCTTCGGCATCGCTTCCGGTAATAATTGGAGTGTTTACATAATGAAAGTTGTTCTGCTGAAAATAACTATGCACGGCAAAAGATAATTTAGATCGTACGCGCATAATGGCACCAAAAGTATTGGTGCGGACTCTTAAATGAGCCTGCTCTCTTAATTTCTCCAGGCTGTGGCGCTTTGGCGAAAGAATGGTAAGTTTCACCTCTTCCGGGTTCGCATCTCCAAGAATTTTAAATTCTTTTACTTCAATTTCAACTCTTTGTTGGTTTCCCTGGCTTTCAACCAGCGTACCTTTTACCAAAACCGCTGCGCCAACGGTGATTCTTTTCAGTTCATCCTGGTCAAAATTCTCAAAATCGATTACACATTGCAGGTTATTGATGGTAGAACCATCGTTTAAGGCAATAAAGCGATTGCTCCTAAAAGAACGTACCCAGCCGTTCACCTCAAATTCCTGTAGGAATTGATTGCTGTCTAATATTTCAGCAATTTTTGCTTGTATCATTTATGTAAGATTTTAGAAAAAACAAATATAATTTTTCCGTTTCAGCCTGCAAAGCAAGCCGGTTTTTATTAATTTTTAGATTCTTCTTTTTCAATTTCGTCTTCGTCCTCTTCGGTATCAATAATTTTCATTGCCGGTTCTTTTAATACCTGTTTGTTGGCAATATTTTTCTCTAATGAAAGCAATAAAGAGGGGAGCAATAATAAATTGGCGAGCATTGCAAAAAGCAAAGTTGCTGAAACGAGACCACCAAGAGCTACAGTTCCGCCAAAACTACTGATCATAAATACCGAAAACCCGAAAAACAGCACGATTGAAGTATAAAACATACTCACGCCGGTTTCGCGTAAAGCCGCATAAACCGAACGTTTAATTTTCCAATTATTGGCTTTTAGTTCCTGCCTGTATTTCGCTAAAAAGTGAATAGTATCATCTACCGAAATCCCGAAAGCGATACTAAAAACAAGGATCGTAGAAGGTTTTATTGGAACTCCCAAAAAGCCCATCATTCCGGCGGTTACTAACAGTGGCAATAAGTTAGGAACCAGGGATACAATTATCATCCTGAAAGATCTAAACATCCACGCCATAAGCAGGGCAATTAATAAGATGGCCAGGGAAAGGGAAATCACCAAATTCTTTACCAAGTAGTTGGTTCCTTTCTGAAAAATAAGGGCTTTTCCCGTCATAGAAACTTCGTAGCGTTCTTCAGGGAAAATCTTATTGATTTTTGGCCAAAGATCTTCTTCTAAGTCCTCCATCTTATCGGTGCCTATGTCTTTCATATACGTGGTAATCCTCGCGTATCTGCCGGTACTATCTACATACGAACTCAGTAAGTTTTCGTTTGAAGAAAAGCCTTTCGCATAAGGCATGATGAAGTTTTGTTCCTGGGAACTTGGTAATTGATAATATTTAGCCTCACCGTTATAAAATGCCTGTTTAGAGTATTTCACAAGTCGTGTTACCGAAATTGGTTGAGAGAACTCTGGAATTTCGGCAAGATGGTTTTGCAATTCTTCCATCCGTTTAAGCGTAGCCGATTTTAGGACACCGTTTTTTCGTTTAGTATCTACTAAGATTTCTAAAGGCATCACGCCGTCAAATTCCTCTTCAAAGAATTTTATATCCTGGAAAAACTCTGCTTCTTCAGGCATATCTTCTAATAAACTCCCTGATATTTTTATGGTATAAATTCCAATAATACTCGCTACCAGGAGGATGATTGAAGTTATATAAATACTAATGCGACGATGCTTCACCATTTGCTCCATCCAGCCCACAAAACCACCAATCCAGCGTTTGTTAAGATGTTTTAGGTGCTTGCGTTTCGGCAAATTCATATAACTATAGATAATAGGAATTATCAATAAGCTTAGAATAAATATGGCGACGATATTAATGGAAGCCACAATACCAAATTCCTTTAATAATGTACTATCGGTAAGTATAAATGTTGCAAAACCTGAAGCCGTAGTAATATTGGTCATTAAGGTGGCATTTCCCACTTTGGTAATTACCCGTTGTAAAGATTTTGCCTGGTTGCCGTGTTTCTTTATTTCCTGTTGATATTTATTGATCAGGAAAATACAATTGGGAATTCCTATTACAATTATTAGCGGCGGAATAAGGGCTGTAAGCACTGTAATCTCATAATGTAACAATCCAATCACTCCAAAAGCCCACATTACACCAATACAAACCGTGATCATTGAAATAATAGTTGCCCTAATAGATCTAAAAAAGAAAAAGAAAATGAGTGAGGTGACTGCAAGTGCCGCAAGAATAAACAGCTCGATTTCATCGATAATATTCTGGGCATTCAAGGTTCTTATATAGGGCATACCGGAGACTTTTACATCTATGCCTGTTTTTTCTTCAAAATTGGTGATAAGTGGCTGCAGCTCATCTATCACAAAGGTTTTGCGCTCTTTAGAGTTCACAATTTCCTTATTCATATAGATAGCAGATTGTACCGTATTGGAATGAGAACTATAAACCAGGTTTTCGTAAAAAGGTAGTTGGTTGTATAATTCTTTTTGATATTGCTGAAGTTGTTCCTTAGTTGGGTTTTCTTCAGAAACAAAAGGAACCATTTCAAATCGGCTGGGATCTTCAAACTTTTTTAACTGCTGAAGATTACTAACAGATATTGCGTAATCTACGGCCAGATTAGATTCTAACTTTGTAGTAAGTTCTTTCCAGGCTTTAAAATTTTCAGGTTTAAAGAGGTTAGCGTCCTTAATCCCAAGAAGCACTACGTTTCCCTCTTCACCAAACTTATCTAAGAATTCGTTATAAGCGATATTGTCTTCATGGTCATCTGGTAAAAGATTAGCTTCTGTATAAGAAAAGCGCATATTTTTCCACTGGGTGGAAAAAAACACCGTAGTGGCAACAATAAATAGAAGTATAATAATTCTATTACGTAAAATTAATCGCGCAATCGAGTTCCAGAATCCGAAACTAAAAATCTTGGCCATAGGAAGTTTTTAAGCGAGCGCAAAGATATAAAAAGGAAGCCTATTTATCAGGTTTTAAGCCCCTAAAGTAATAACTGCTTAAATATCTAAATGAAAAGTGAATTTAAATGCAAAGTTTTCATCAAAGCTTGGTAAACTGTAAGGCCCGTATCTATAGGCCGCTCCTAAACCAAAGCCTAAAAGTATTTTTTGCAATTCTATACCAAATTCATGATAGCCGTGCTTTAAACTATTGAACTCAATACTATGCCTCTCGGGATTGCTAATATCTCCAATAGCGTGACGGGAAATAAAAACAAGCTCGGGTTGAATTAACCGGTGAACATTTATTGGCCTTAATTGATGTTTAACATGCAACATAGCTTGTTTGTCGCTAAAAAATTCATTGTAATACATGGTTTCAAAACTACGTCTTCCCGCTACTGAGAACCTTCTAAGAATACCGTTTCTTCTTGGACTGTTAGGCAGGGAATGAAATAAATGCGTAAGCGGAATTTCGCCCGTGGCATAATTGCCTTCCAGGATAATTTCGGTACGAGATTGGTTGAGTCTTTTAATTTCGTGCTCTACCAAAAGCCCAAATTTGGTGTAATCAAAATCACTTCCTGAAATTCCGGAAATCCCTTTGGTGATTTGCCCTGTAAACTTAGGGTATCCTTTTTCTATTAATTTCGTGGAATTTGGTGTTTTTAAGAAGGTGGCAAATGGCCGCCATAAAAAAGAAAATGTAGCTTCCGAGAGGGTATATTCAGAAAATTCCTGCCCGTCTAAAAGAAAACTATAATCTTTGGTTTGATAAATATCACTTTTAGAAAACTGAAGTTCGGTTTTGAAATCTGATCCAAATCTATGAGTGAAGCCACTGCTTAGTGTACGATGCTCGTAGAAAAAATTAATATTTACGAAGCGTGGTTCTACAATAGAAAATTCGTTTTTCCCCTGTAGATAATTAAAACTTCCGGTCTCCACAATATCCCGGGTGTAATTGAATCTAAAATTGGTTTCGGTAGCTTTATGGAGATAAATTGAAGTCCCTAAATTATATTTAAAAACTTCATCTTTTGTACCATAAACTAAATACCCATTTATATTGAAATCATTTGAAACCTGCTTATTGGTCTTCCCGCCAAATCCTAACCTAATCCCTTCGTAATTATTGAATTTAAAGAATTTTCCCAGTGAAAAATCCCAAAATCCTACAGGATAATAGCCTGAGGAAATAGAATTTTTAAAGTTGATTTGCTCTTCAATTTTTTTTTCTTTTATAAGCCGTTCAGCCTTCTTTTGGGTGATTTTATTTTGATTGCTTAAGGCTTCAGTTCTATTTTTCTGCCAAAAATCTTTTAGACGGGAATTAGCTTCGGGTATCACCACAATTTCGGCGGAAGTATTCAGTTTTTCTTCAGAATTCAACTGAATATCAAAATTAGTGCTCGTTATGCTCAGGTATAAATTGGGGTCTGTTTTTCCCGGTGCGAGAATACTGTTTAAAATTGATTCTTTCTTTTGTAAAGTTCCGGAAGAAATCATTCCTCCAAAAACTGAAATTGACTGACCTCGATTACCCGGGCGAATTGTGGTTTCCTGACTCTTTGGAAACCATATTTTCTCTTTAGGAAAGTATTGATATTCCTGGTCTATTTCCAGTTTTACTGCGCCTAGAAGTTGTGCTTTTGCCTGCTGAATGGCAAATGATTGCATGTCTAGATAAAGAATTCCTTCTAAACCGGCGACCGCGCGTTGCCTTTTTGGTTTAAAATAAATTACATATGCCGGACGAGAAGTAGAAGTAGTGTCAAGAATTTTAAAATCATAATTTTTAAAAGCCGATTTTTGGAGTGGCCCGGCATAATCGGTCTCAAAAATGCGAAAATCTTTGTGGTAAAGTGAAAATGGGTTTACAGAGAGGGAGAGGATCTCATAAACAGGCTCTTTAAACCCTGTATTTTTTAATGCCAGAACTTCTTCTTTTAGGCCTTGTTTTTGAGAGAAATAAAATCGAGATACTTTTTCTGAAAAATAGCTGGCTCCCGAATTTATAACAGTACTTAATTCAAAATTAGTACTGTCACTCTCCATTTCAAGCCTACTGGCATCATTATCTATTATAAACTTGTTATAATTTTTAAAGTTGTAACTGCTTAATCTTTTTTCAGGATCATTCTGGTATTTGCGTGCAATAGCTTTTTGAATAATGCTATTAGCTTTGTTTTTTTCAGAAGAAATAGTAATAGGCGTAAGCCCTTCAATTTTAGGAGTTAATTTAACCCGAATGTATTCAACGTCTTTTGAAACTGTAAAATTTTGAGTTTCAAAACCTATATAAGAGAAAGTAAGTTCGGTTTCGTCTTTTGTAAGCGTAAGAGAAAAGCTACCGTCTATTTTACTTAAGGCTTCTTTCTCCTGGTATTGGATTTTTGCGTAGGCTAGCGGTTGGCCAGTTTGGTTGTTTATTATTCTGCCTTTTAACTCTTGTTGAGCAAAGCTAATGACTGTAAAAAGCAGAAAAATAAGCAATAAATGATAGCGCATAGTCTTTTCTGGATTTTGAACAATTTTGGAAAATCCCCAAAAAATAAGAGGCTGTTTGGAAAACTTTTATTTTCGTTAAGCTGCCCAGTATGTCGGGATAATTTAGCTTCTAAGATGTTTTAATTGTCAACAACTTAGATCCTGAAACCAGTTCAGGATGACGATCTTAAAAATCTTCAAACAGCCTCTAAAATAACAAGAGAAAATGACTTTCTATTAGATAGTCATAATTTCTTTTTCTTTATTCTCAAGAATAGCATCAATACGGGTAATGTGTGCATTGGTTAATTCCTGAACTTCATTTTCGGCATCTCTAAGTAAATCTTCAGAAATATCCAGTTTCTTTAATTCGTTATTGGCAGATTTTCTATCGTTTCTCACCCCAATTTTAGCATCTTCTGCTTCAGCTTTTGCCTGCTTGGTAAGTTGTTTACGGCGCTCTTCAGTTAATGGTGGTACGTTTATAATAACACTCTCACCGTTGTTCATTGGATTAAAACCAAGGTTTGCCAGCATAATCCCTTTTTCAATATCTTTAATCAGGCTTTTTTCAAAGGGCTGAATAGAAATTGTTCTTGCATCTGGAGTATTCACGTTAGCAACCTGTTGAAGGGGAGTTTGGGCTCCGTAATACTCTACCATTACACTTCCCAGCATAGCGGGGCTGGCTTTACCGGCGCGTATATTTTGCAATTGTTTTTTTAGGTGTTCAATTGCGTTATCCATACCTTCTTTGGCGGAGTCTATAATAAATTCAATATCGTCTTCCATTTTTAAAAAATATTAGTTGAGCGTAAATCTTTATAAATTAACTTTTGTACCTATTCTTTCGCCGGTTACTACTTTTAAAAGGTTTCCGGGGGTGTTCATATCAAAAACAATAATGGGTAGTTCGTTTTCCTGACTTAAAGTAAATGCAGTGGTGTCCATTACTTTTAAGCCTTTTCTAATCACATCGTCAAAAGAAATGAAATCGAACTTTGTTGCTTCTTTGTCTTTTTCAGGATCGGCATTATAAATTCCGTCTACGCGTGTCCCCTTTAAAATAACATCAGCATGAATTTCTATTGCTCTTAAAACTGCAGCAGAATCTGTGGTAAAATAAGGATTTCCGGTTCCACCTCCAAAAATCACCACACGGCCTTTTTCTAAATGGCGAATAGCTTTCCTTCTAATAAAAGGTTCGGCTACTTCATTTATTTTTACGGCAGATTGTAACCTGGTTTGCACCTCGGCATCTTCCAGGGCGCTTTGTAAAGCAAGTCCGTTAATGACGGTGGCGAGCATTCCCATATGGTCGCCTTGAACACGATCCATTCCTTTACTGGCTCCGGCAACACCTCTAAAGATGTTTCCACCACCAATAACTATAGCTACTTCTATTCCTTTATCGGTTACTTGTTTAATTTCTTCGGCATACTCTGCCAAACGATCGGGATCTATGCCATATTGGCGCTGTCCCATTAATGCTTCTCCCGATAATTTTAAAAGTATTCTCTTGTACTGCATAGTCTTTTTGTAGTGATTGGTGCAAATATAGGTAATATCTTAAATTGAAAAATAACATATTCGCAATCAATCTTCCGCTAATTAATAATTTTTTTACTCGCTAATCGAGAATTAAATGCTTGGAGGCTTGCCTCGAAATCCAAAAATTTTCTATTTAATGATTAATGGGTTTGCCACAAGGTGATTTACTAAAGAAGAAGTTTGAATTCGGTTAAAATTATGTGAGGATTTTTTTAGAATGTCACCCAGAGTTTATGAAATGGAATGGCGAGGTTTTTGCTACATTTGAATTAATAAAAATTGATAAAACTATGTTAGGATATTATATAATTGCCGGGCTCATTTTTATAGTGAGTATGTATGTGAGTAATAAGTTGAAAAGTAAGTTCAAAAAATACTCTAAAGTGCATTTGCAAAATGGAATGAGTGGAAAAGAGCTTGCCGAAAAGATGTTGCGAGATAATAATATTAATGATGTAAAAGTTATTTCTACTCCGGGAATGTTGACAGATCACTATAACCCACAAAAAAAGACGATTAATCTTTCTGAAGGGGTGTATAATCAAAGAAATGCAGCTGCAGCTGCTGTAGCCACCCACGAAACCGGTCACGCCATTCAGCATGCAAATGCTTATAGCTGGTTAACCATGAGAAGTCAATTGGTGCCGGTAGTAAGCGTAGCTTCAAGATTCTCACAATGGGTGATTTTTGGAGGATTAATCCTTATGGCCACTACCGCTATTGGAAGTACGGTTTTACTTTTAGGGATTATCATGTTTGGGATGGGAACTTTGTTTAGTTTTATAACATTACCGGTGGAATATGATGCCAGTAAACGCGCTTTAGCCTGGTTAGAAAACGAAAATATGGTATCGGGCCAGGAACACGAAGCTGCCGAAGATTCCTTAAAATGGGCGGCAAGAACTTATGTGGTTGCCGCAGTTGGTTCTTTAGCTACTTTGCTTTACTTCCTTAGTATTTATATGGGAAGGGATTAATATTAAAATTATTTCTTCGGAAAATTTATAAAAGAAAACCCGCTTCAACCGAAGCGGGTTTTCTTATTTAGTATAATTAGAAAGCCTTTATTCGTCAAGCTGAACTAGTTTCAGCTTCTAACAAGTTTTGATAATGAACAACTTAGATTCTGAAATAAATTCAGAATGACGATTTGAAAAGAAGCTTAATATCAAAAGAAATTACTTTTGCTAAAAATCTATTCCGGACGTTTATCTCTAATTTGGGGAATACGTTCGTCCAGTAATTTAAGTCCTAGACCATCGGTTCCCATAAGATCAAACAATTCGAGTGCGCGACGCATAGTTTGTTCTTCTTCCATTTGTTCCTGGATAAACCATTGTAGAAAATACTCTGTGGTATAATCGTTTAGCTTTCTACATTTCCCTACCAGGTTATGAATAGATTTTGTGATAGCTATTTCCTGATCTAAAGCAGTTTCAAAGATTTCTTCCAAAGATTTAAAATCGTGGTTTACATTACCAACCTCAGGTGAAAAAGCAGTACCGCCATTGTCGTTAATATATTTAAAGATCTTCATCATGTGCTCTCTTTCTTCTGCCGACTGCTCGTAAAAGAAATCTGCGCTATTAGAAAGTGCATTATGGTCACACCAGGATGCCATCGCTAAATAAGCTGATGATGAGTGTGCTTCTTTCTCAATTTGTTTATTTAAAAGATCCATAACATCTACATGGATACTTAATTTTTGTCTTACTAAATCTTTCATTTCTTTATCATTTAATTCTATAGTGAATTTAGTATAAGTTTTCACCTATACATCTCCAACTTGCTACCAGCACTGTGCCGGTTATATTCATCATATTCTATAAAATTAGCCAAATGCCGGGTAAGAACCTAATTGCAAAATGAATTTAGAAATAGTCTAAAGTGTAATGTGTTTTAAACTGATGCAGTTAGAAGGGAGTTGAGTTCAAGCATTGCAAAAGTGCCGGTAATAAACTCTTTAAGATCTATGCTTTCTACGGTGTTGAACACAAAAAAATGCTGGCGGTTGCAAAGCATAAGCATTTCCATTCCATGGCTGTTTTCCCCGTTAAAATGTGCTTCTAAATCAATTTCTTTAACCTGTTGTCTAAAAGCTAGCAATTGGCAAAAACCAAGCTTAATGGTTTTATGCGGAAACTTTATAAAGAAGCTCCGCTGCTTATCACACTGATAAGAAATAAAGAATTGTGACTGGTGTAATACTTTCATTCTGACGTCAAAATTAATCCTTATTTAGAATAAATCCAAAGAATTAAATTTTGATTTGTCTTTTTATTTGTTGATTTAACGAAATAAAAGTCTCTGTGCGGGATATACCTTCGATAGCCTGAATGTTTTTATTCAACACATTCATTAGATGCTCATTATCTCTACATAGAATTTTTATAAAAATAGACCAGTTACCGGTAGTATAATGGCATTCTATTACTTCAGGGATTTCACTAAGTTTTTTTACGGCCTGTGGGTTACTAACCGCTTTATCTAAATAAACCCCCACAAAAGCCATGGTTTTATAGCCAAGTAGGCGGGGGTTAATCATAAGTTTTGAGCCTTCAATTAAACCAGCTTTTTCCAATTTTCGTAAACGCTGATGAACTGCCGCGCCGGTAATTCCTATATTCCTGGCAATTTCAAGGATAGATTTCTTGGCATCTTCCATTAAGAAATTTAAAATGGTCTTATCTATACCATCTATAACAACATTTTCGTTTACAACTTTCATTGGGGGTGGTTTATTTAGTTAAATAGCTAAAGTAGGCAATTGATTTTAAAAATTTAGTTGCCTACTTCTCCAAACGGATTATAACCTAAATATTCCGTTTCGGTTTCTTTAAAAATAATATTGTGCTTTTCTAATTCTTGCAGGATTGGTTCATAAACTTCTTTTTTTATTGGAAGCTGAACGCCTGGAGTGGTTATTTCCCCTTTTAAAATTTTTAAAGTGGCTATTGCTACCGGAAGACCTACAGTTTTAGCCATCGCGGTTTCTGCCTGATCTTTCCCGATATGCACCATGGTGGCGTCTATTTGTTTTTTCTTGCCATTTAGTTCATATCCAAACTTATGGTACATCACAATCATATCCTTATCATCTGGTGCAAGGCTCCATTTATCCATCAATATTTTTTGGAGCGCTTGTGCAGGAGTAGCTTCTTTAATACCAATCTTTTTGTTTTTGTTGAAGATATCCAGCTCTAGAAGTTTCTCCCACATAAGGTCGTCCTGATCTATTTTTAGATTATGCCTAAGTTTAAGTTCTACCGTATCTGTAGGAGAATAGGGAAGAAAGGAATTCACAAAATCACGATAACTCATATTTTCTGAATCTTTTATGGTAAAGCTATCATCGGTCATTCCCATTTGCACAAACATATTCCAGGCACGGCTAAACCCAACCCTTCTAATGGTGCCGCGGTAAAGCGTAAGCACATCTTCCAGCCCGTAAATACTCATATAGTCTAATGAATTTCTGTTGGCATAGCCTTCAAATTTCCCATAGTCTTCAACTTGTAAAAGTTCTGTTCTTCTAAACAATCTGTGATATGGAATATATTTATACTTTCCTTCCTGAATAAATTTAGCAACCCCTCCCTGTCCGGCAACGACTACGTTTCTTGGATTCCAGGTAAATTTATAATTCCAAAGGTTGGTGTCACTTTCTGGGGCAACGAGTCCGCCTGTAAAAGATTCAAACAAAAGTATTTTTCCGCCTTTTGCGCGAATTCGGTCTATTACCTGCATTGCGCTCATATGGTCTATGCCGGGATCTACTCCAATTTCATTCATGAATATGAGTCCGTTTTCCTTTACTTCTTCATCTAAAGCTTTCATTTCTTTGCTGATATAAGAAGCGGTAACCATATTTTTCCTGAACTTCACACAAGCTTTGGCAACTTCAATATGGAATCTAGCCGGAAGCATGGAGATTACTATATCGGCATTTTTTACTGCGTTCTCCCTGCTTTCAGGGTTAAAAACATCCAAATGAAATGCTTCACAGCGGTTTTTACTTCCGCAGGCTTTTTTAGCATTTTCCAGATCAATATCACCTATTTTTAAAAATAAATCTTCTGTCTCGGCTTTAGACAAAAGATGCTCAATTAAGACAGAAGTAGATTTCCCCGCCCCTATTATTAAGATTTCTTTCATAAAATAAATTAGTTTTGTGTAGTGGTTAACGAATGTATTAAATCTTTAATTGATAAAAAATTACCTAAATGGATAAAAAGTTTTTAATAACCGGGACTGTTTTTGGACTTTTAGCAGTAATAATTGGTGCTTTTGGTGCGCATGGTTTAAAACCATTGTTAGATGAGGCAGCCAGGAATTCTTTTGAAACAGGAGTGAAATATCAAATGTATCATGCCTTACTGTTTCTTTTAATAGGAAGCTTAAATCGAAAACAATTTAACTTTCAAAAAAAGGTATTTTTCTTACTTTTATTTGGAGTAATTTGTTTTTCCGGGTCTATTTATTTGCTTGCAACCAATAATTTAACACCTATAGATTTTAAAGGAATTGCATTGGTAACCCCGCTGGGAGGCACGTTATTAATAGCCGGTTGGATTTTTTTACTCATTGAATTCGTGAAAATAAAACACAAATAATTTTAAGAAAGTTTAGCAGTTTATCTCTATAAGATTTATAATTTTGTATCCATAAACAAACCACACACTTTTTTATGGATGTACATACCCAAACTACGAAAACGATTTCGTTGGAAAAATATGGAATCAAAACCACAAGGGTACATTACCAATTATCTTCTGAAGAACTTCATTATGATACTATTGAGCATGGTCTTGGAGAAGAAACAAATTCTGGTGCTTTAGCGATTAATACCGGTGTATTTACCGGGAGGTCTCCAAAGGATAGGTTTATTGTAAAAGATGAGGTAACCCGCGATGATGTTTGGTGGGGAGACATCAATATCCCTTTCGATGCAGATAAATTCGATAAACTTTATACTAAAGTAGCTACATATCTTTCTGATAAAGAAATTTATGCACGTGATGCTTACGCTTGTGCTCAAGATGAATACCGCTTAAATATAAGGGTGGTAAATGAGTATCCATGGTCCAATATGTTTTCTTATAATATGTTTTTGCGACCAGAGGAAGATGAGTTGAATGGTTTTAAAGAGGATTGGTTGATCCTAAATGCTCCTGGTTTTAAAGCAAATCCTGAAGTGGATGGCACAAGACAGGAGAATTTTGCGATTCTTAACTTTAGTAAAAAAATTGCTCTAATTGGAGGAACCGGTTATACCGGCGAGATTAAAAAAGGAATTTTTTCAGCTTTAAATTTTATACTTCCTGTAGATAGGGATACGCTTCCAATGCATTGCTCAGCCAATGTTGGCGAAGATGGTGATACTGCTATATTTTTTGGACTTTCAGGAACTGGAAAAACCACGCTTTCTGCAGATCCCAACCGGCGACTTATTGGAGATGATGAGCACGGTTGGACTAAAGAAAATAAAATCTTTAATTTTGAAGGAGGTTGCTATGCCAAAGTAATTAATCTTACTGAAGAGAATGAACCCGACATATACAGGGCTATTAAACCAGGCGCCATTTTAGAGAATGTTATTTTAGATGATGAGGGCAATGTAGATTTTACTGATACTAGCATTACTCAAAATACAAGGGTGAGTTATCCTATTAATCATATAGATAACATTCAGGTGCCTTCGGTAGGTGAAAACCCAAAGAATATCTTTTTTCTTACGGCTGATGCTTTTGGTGTTTTACCTCCAATAAGTAAGCTTACTCCAGGCCAGGCTGCTTATCATTTTATAAGTGGTTATACGGCTAAAGTTGCAGGTACAGAAGCTGGAATTGAAGAGCCGTTACCAAGCTTTTCAGCTTGTTTTGGTGCACCTTTTATGCCTTTGCATCCTACCAGGTATGCCGAGATGTTAAGTGCTAAAATGAAAGAGGCTGGGGTAAATGTTTGGTTAATTAATACCGGTTGGACTGGGGGAGCCTATGGAACGGGTAAGCGAATGAAGCTCAAATATACCCGTGCCATGATTAGTGCTGCACTTAACGGTGAGCTGAAAGATGTTGAACTTACTACTCACGAGGTGTTTGGCTTACAAATGCCAGTAAATTGTCCAAATGTTCCTGCCGAAGTATTAAATCCAAAAAAAACATGGGAAGATAAAGCTGCCTACGATAAAAAAGCAGAGGAGCTTTCAAACTCCTTTAAAAGGAATTTTAAAAAATTTGAAGAATATGCTAATGATGAAATTATGGCCGGCGGGCCAACTTCTTCATAGCATTGTTTTTAATTAGTTAGTTAATTGAATCAAAAAAATCCGGTGTACTTTACACCGGATTTTTTATTTAAAAAATATAAATGGAAGGTAATCTTAATTCACTGGGTGAAATTTAAAATGCTTCTATTTTTTATTTACTTCAGTAATATATTTTTGCAGCGCCATAGTCATAGAAGGGGTGTCTGGAGTTGGCGCTTTTATATTAACAGTTAGGCCATGTTCTTTGGCGGCTTTAATGGTCGTGTTTCCAAATACCGCTATTTTCGTTTGTTTTTGTTCAAAATCCGGGAAATTTTCGAATAGGGATTTGATACCGCTTGGGCTAAAGAAAACCAAAATATCGTAAGTTACATTACGCAGGTTAGAAAGGTCACTCACCACAGTCTTATAGAATGTAGCCTGTTTCCATTCAACACCTAATTTGTTTAGGGTTTTAGGAACGTCTGGCTTAAGCATATCTGAAGATGGTAATAAGAATTTTTCGTTCTTATATTTCTTAATAAGTGGAGAAAGATCAGCAAAAGTTCTTTTACCAACATAAATTTTCCGCTTGCGATACACTACGTATTTCTGTAAGTAATATGCTACAGCTTCACTTAAACAAAAGTATTTAAGGGTGTCTGGTACCTTAAAACGTAAATCCTCGGCGATTCTAAAGAAGTGATCTACAGCATTACGGCTAGTAAGAATAATAGCTGAATACTGGGTGAGATCTACTTTTTGCTGGCGTACTTCTTTAGAAGAAACACCTTCTACGTGGATAAAAGGGATGAAATCAATTTTTACCTTTTGTTTTTCCTCAAGCTCAAAATAAGGAGAATTCTCTACTTTAGGCTCGGGTTGGGAAATCAAAATTGTTTTCACTTTCATATGTCAATACTTTTATTTTATCCTTAATTTAAATTGTAATTACCTTGTACAAAATAATATAAGGTGAAATTTCGAGAGCGCAAAGGTACAAAATAAAATAAAACCAATTAGCCGTAATGAGACTTTGATTTTCCCTGTAAATCAATAACAGGCTAAAAATATTGGATAGGACTAAAATACCTACTATAGTATATAAACTAAAGGCGGTAGGAGTGTAGGTGTAGATAAATATTAAACTGGGAATTAATAAGATAAGTCCTATGAAATTACGGTAGCTTATTTTTTGATAGAGGTAAGAATCTATCTGGGTATCTAAATCAAAAACATTACCTATAATTTTTTCCAGGCCAAATTTGAGCAATACAAAACTGGCATATGCTGTGGCAATTCTAATGAATAGAACGGTGGGGTCCAGAGCTGATTCCTCCCAGAAAAAATTGAAAAAAAGGAAGAAAATTAATGAAAATGAGATGAGGTGAACAAAGAAGAGTAAAATGTTAAAAGGATGAAAAGCCTTATTCTTTTTTCCTCTAAACATCATAAATTTGTTTGAGGTAAGTAGAGACATAAAATCTTCAAATCGCTGTGGATAAGCAGTTTTCACAATGGCTAATAATAGGAATGCCCCCATTAAAGTTATGGTGATCCAGTCTAGTGAGCTTATATGTCTTTCTACAGCTTCCAGTATTAGAGTTTTTATGCAAATGTATAATTATTTTGAGGTTAAAACTTGAAGATTAAGCCGGGAAACGAAGATTTAAAATGCCTACATTTGTGCAAAAATTGGTAAGATGGTAAAGGGGATAGTCATTGTACCCACCTTTAATGAAATTGAAAATATTGAGCGACTGGTTAGAAATGTGTTCTCCCAGCATAAAGAATTTCATATTTTGGTGGTAGATGATAATTCTCCCGATGGCACCGCAACCCGTGTAAGAACGTTGCAAGCTGAGTTTCATGATAAGCTTTTTCTTGAAGAAAGAATTGGAAAATTAGGTTTGGGAACAGCTTATATTCACGGATTTAAATGGGCACTGCAAAGGGATTACGACTATGTTTTTGAGATGGATGCCGATTTTTCCCATAATCCAAACGATCTAGTGAGATTGTTTAATACCTGCAAAAGAAATGATGCCGATGTGGCTATAGGTTCCCGCTATGTAACTGGTGTGAATGTGATTAACTGGCCTATGAGCCGGGTTTTATTATCCTGGTTGGCATCTAAATATGTAAGGTTTATTACCGGAATGGATATTCACGATACCACGGCCGGTTTTATTTGTTATAAAAGAAAAGTACTCGAAACTATAGACCTGGATAGTATTCAGTTTGTGGGCTATGCGTTTCAGATAGAAATGAAGTTTAAGGCATATTTGCTGAAATATAAATTAGAAGAAGTTCCTGTAATATTTACAGATAGAACACGAGGAACTTCAAAAATGAGTGGCTCCATAATTTCTGAAGCTATTTTTGGGGTAATAATAATGAAGATTAAAAGTCTTTTTAAGCAGATTAAATTAAAATGAAGAAGGTCTTAATAAAGAATGCGAAGATTGTAAATGAGGGTAAAATAACTGACGCCGATGTTTTTATTGAAGGCGGAATTATTTTAGAAATCGCTGAAAGCATTAGTGCTAAATCCCCAGATGTGCAAATCTTTGATGCCGAAGGTACACATTTACTGCCTGGTGTGATAGACGATCAGGTGCATTTTAGAGAGCCGGGACTTACGCATAAAGAAAATATAGAGATGGGCTCTAAGGCAGCTGTTGCCGGTGGAATTACTTCTTTTATAGAAATGCCCAATACCATTCCGCAAACAACTACTATAGAAAAACTGGAAGATAAATTTAAACTGGCCGAAGAGAAATCTTACGCCAACTATTCTTTTATGTTTGGTGGTACTAATGATAACCTGGAGGAAATTTTAAAAGTAGATCCTAAAACTACAGCAGCTTTAAAGCTATTTTTAGGTTCTTCTACGGGAAATATGCTGGTAGATGACGAAAAAATTCTAGAACAAATATTTTCTAAATCCCCCCTGCTTATCGCTGTTCACTGTGAAGATGAAGAAACTATTCAAAAAAACCTTCAGGAATATACAGAACGTTACGGAGATGATATTCCAATTGAGGAACATCCAAATATTAGAAGCGAGGAAGCCTGTTATAAATCTTCTTCCAGAGCAGTGGCCCTTGCTAAAAAGACCGGTGCAAGATTGCACGTTTTTCATGTTTCTACAGAAAAGGAATTAAGTTTATTTAGCAATAAGAAGAAGCTTAAAGATAAAAAAATCACTGCAGAGGTATGTATTCATCATCTTTGGTTTAACGATTCAGATTATAAGAAAAAGGGAACCTTAATAAAATGGAACCCTGCGGTAAAGACCAAAAAAGATCAGGAAGCTTTAATGAAAGCTTTAAATAATGATTTGCTGGATGTGGTTGCTACAGATCACGCACCGCATACTAAGGAAGAGAAGAAAAATGTTTACACCAAAGCCCCAAGTGGAGGTCCACTAGTACAGCATTCCCTGGCAGCGATGTTGCAATTCTACCACCAGGAAAAAATTTCTTTAGAAAAAATCGTTGAAAAAATGTGTCATAACCCGGCTATCTTGTTTCAAATAAAAGATCGCGGATTTATTAGAGAAGGTTATAAAGCCGATTTGGTGCTGGTAGATCTAAATGCACCATGGTCAGTTCAGGCAGATAATATTCAGTACAAATGTGGCTGGTCTCCTTTTGAAGGCGTTACTTTTAAATCTAGGGTAACACATACTTTTGTAAATGGAAATTTAGTGTACAGGAATTTCAAGCACCAGGCTTTTGCTCCGGTAGCAGAGCGTTTGCAGTTTGATAGATAATATGTTGAAAAAAATCATTTTACTGTTTAGTATCGCTGTAGCTTTTATAGCTTGCCAGGATATTGAAAACTCTGAAAAACCGGAAAATCTTATTCCGGAAGAAAAAATGGTGGATATAATTACAGAAATTTCCCTGTTGCAATCTGCAAGGAATTTTAGCAAGCGCATTTATGAAAGTACCGGAATTAAGGGTCAGGAGTATGTTTTTGAGAAGTACAATATAGATAGCATTCAGTTTAAACGCAGCAACGATTATTATGCTGATAATTATGAAACCTATCAACGTATTTACGATAGTGTAAAAGAAGGTTTTGAAAGAATGAAAGTTAAATTAGATACCTTACAGAAACAGGAAAAACATATTGAAGATTCTATTGCGCAGGCTAAAAAGGATTCTTTAAAAAAGGTCGCAGATTCTTTAGATCCAGAACTTGAGCGGGAATTAGAGGGTGTTTCAGATTCTTTAATAGAAGAAAAAGATTCGCTTAATATAACTCCTATTGATAGCCTTCCCACGCCAATGTCCAGAAATTAAGAATTGTCTTTTTTATAGCATTTAGCCGTTTCAGCAATTACTTTTTTCATTGGGGTGAATTCAAACTCAATATGTTTTTTAATCTTTTGGTTGGTATAAAAAGTATGTTGAAATAAGGTGTTTACAGTATTTTTAGTAATGCTTCTTTTGGCACCAAAAAAACCTCCGATTTTCTGAAAAAACCATCCCAGCCATAGCATCCATTTTTTAAGATCTTTTTGAGGTTTTGGTTTGTTTAATTCAGTTGCGGTAAGGTCAAAAACTGTTTTGAAACTAAGGTTTTCTGAAACTAAAATATAGTCTTCATTTTCAATCTCAGCTTGCATAAGTTCTAGCATTACGTTTACTACGTCATTAACACCAACAAAACCAGCTGATTTTGGGAAATGATACTTCATTCCTTTATTAATTCTTGAGAAAATTTGCCCAGTGCCTTCTTTCCAAAATCCCGGGCCAATAATAATTCCCGGCTTTACAATTACGGTAGGAACGCCTTCTTGTGTGCCTCGCCAGGTTTCAATTTCGGCACCATATTTAGATATCGCATAGTCGCTATGGTCGTCTTCTGGACTCCACATGCTGCGTTCGTTGATTTCTTTGGTTTTAAGATTTTTTCCAAGCGCGGCCACGCTACTTACATAGCATAATTTTTTAATCTTAAAGGCAATACAAAGATTCACAATGTTCGCGGTGCCTTCAATATTAATTTTTCTAAGCTTTTTATCATCTGCAGGATCAAAGGAAACCAGGGCTGCACAGTGATAAACATATTTTATGTTTTCAAAAGCTTTATTGAGTTGAGGTACATTGGTAATATCTGCTTCAAACCATTCAATTTGCTGAAACAAGCTTTTTGCTTCTTCAGCAGAAGTATAATAATTGAAGACGTGCTCAACTGCGGTGAGATCGCTATTTTTTCTATGAAGGGCTCTAACTTTTTTGCCGGCTTTTAATAAATTCAGTAATAAATGTGACCCTACAAGTCCGGTGCCGCCTGTAACTAAAATCATGCGGTAAATATACCAAAAGCACTTAGGAAAAATAAGAGTTTATAGTATCTTTACTCCATAATCGAGATTTAATGTTTCGAGGTTTGCTTCGAAATCCAAAAATTTTTCCATTTAATGCCTCGTTGGCTTGCCACAGGTTATTTTACTGGATAATATAGATTTAAATCTCCGAGATTTCCGAAAAATCAAAATATTATTTCCTATTAGTGCCCTGGGTATTTGTCCCAAGGTGATTTACTATTATTTTTGCGCAAAATTATTTGAATTATGAATAATAAGAACTTTGTAGAAGAATTAACCTGGAGAGGCATGTTGCACGATGTGATGCCGGGTACCGAAGAACATTTAAAAGAAGGAATGCGAGGCGCTTATGTGGGAATAGACCCAACAGCCGATTCTCTGCATATAGGTCATTTGGTTAGCGTAATGATGCTTAGGCATTTTCAGTTATGTGGGCATAAACCCTATGCTTTAATTGGTGGCGCAACGGGAATGATTGGTGATCCTTCGGGGAAATCTGCAGAACGAAATTTGCTTGATGAAAAAACTTTACGTCATAACCAACAGTCTATAAAAAACCAACTTTCTAAATTTTTGGAATTCGGGAAAGAAGAGGACAATGCGGCGGTAATGGTGAATAATTACGACTGGATGAAAAATTTCAGTTTCCTTGAATTTATTCGTGATGTAGGGAAGCATATTACCGTAAATTATATGATGGCCAAAGACTCGGTTAAAAAGCGACTGTCTTCTGATGCTGCTGAAGGAATGTCTTTTACCGAATTTACTTATCAATTAGTACAGGGTTACGATTTTCTGCATTTATTCAGGGAAAAAGATTGTACTCTTCAAATGGGCGGTAGCGACCAGTGGGGTAATATCACCACCGGGACCGAGATGATTAGACGTGTGGCTAATGGAAAAGGCTATGCTTTAACCTGCCCGTTAATTACAAAAGCAGACGGCACTAAATTTGGGAAAACCGAAGGCGGAAATGTTTGGTTGGATCCTAACCGCACCTCGCCTTACAAATTCTACCAATACTGGTTAAATACCAGTGATGTGGATGCCGAAAAATATATTAAGATCTTTACATTATTAAGTAAGGATGAGATAGAAAAAATAGTTGAGGAACATAAAGCAGCACCTCATTTACGTGTGCTTCAAAAAACTTTAGCTGAAGAAATTACAGTGATGGTGCATTCGCAGGAAGATTATGAAAACGCAGTAAAAGCATCTGAAGTACTCTTTGGAAAAAGTACTGCTGACGATTTAAAATCTTTAAATGAAGCTACATTCTTAGATGTTTTTGAAGGCGTGCCTCAAGCTGAAATTCCCAAAGCTGAAATAGAGGATGGTTTGGATATGATTGCAGCACTTTCTGCCAAAACTAATTTTCTGAACTCTAACGGGGAAGCTAGAAGGGCGCTTAAAGAAAATTCTGTTTCTGTAAATAAGGAAAAGGTGAAAGAAGATTATACTATTATACCGAGTGATCTTATTAATGATAAGTATGTGATTATTAATAAAGGAAAGAAAAACACCTATATAATTAGAGCGGTATAGCTAATAGTTAGATAAATACAAAGCCCCGTAAACAGGATGTTTGCGGGGCTTGCAACTAACTAACCAATCTAATATGAAAAAATTTCACTTAGCCGTAAGAATAAATCCAGTTTATTGAATATTGTTCTTACATATATTAAGTCGATAGAATTCCCGAATATTTACAGGTTTTAACAGATTTTAACTATAAGATACTGATATTTAGTGTTTTATTGACTGGTGTTTAGCGACTAATTGTTATAGCACTAAAAGATTACATCCCCGAATATCACTATTATCAAATCTTCCAAGAATTTCAGTGAAGTCTCCCTTTATATTTTTTGCTAAATCCTGTGTGGCTATAAATGAACAAGAGTTAAAATTAGCCAGGTCTATCACGTTTATCCCTCCTGTCTTGTATTCTGGGAGGTAGCTTAAAGCATCTTCAGGGTCTCGTATAAGGATTTTCATCCAGGGTGGAGTTTCAAAAATACCATTACCTTTAGAGTAAGATTGCGATAATAACTCGGTCATTCCGTATTCACTATGAATTTCGTCTACTCCAAATCCTTTTGCCAGAACCTTATGTAATTCTTCCCGAATCATTTCTTTTCGTCGGCCTTTCATGCCGCCAGTTTCCATAATTGTAGTGTTTTTTAGGTTGAACTCGTAGGTTTCAACTAAATCTAGCAGCGCAAATGAAACACCTAATAGGAGAATCTTTTTTCCGCTTCTATCCAGATCTTTCAATTGCTGTTGTAAAGTTTCGAGGTTATCTAGATAAAAGCCACTTTCTGGGTGTTTACTTCGTTTTATTAGACTATCAGCCATATAGATTAATGAAGAGCCCTGGCGTTCTAAATAAGAAGGTAGCAGCGCTAAAATGACCATGTCTTCCGGGTTTCCGTAGAAAAGCTCAAAAGCTTTAAAGAAACTTTCTTCATATACCTTCAAATCGGTTACGTAATGCTTGCTTGTAGCCGTGCCGGTGGTACCGCTGCTGGTAAACATAATTTCAGCTTTATTATTTGAAGAAACTACTTTCTTTTTTTTAAAGAATTCTATGGGTAGAAATGGAATATCTTTAATTTGGGAAACGGTTTCAGGGGTTCGTTCTAATAATAGGCAAAACTCTTTATAAACAGGATTATGTTGAAACTGATAAGAAAAAACTTCAAGAGTAATCTCTTCAAAACCCTGCTGAGTAGAAATATTGAAAATTCTTTCAGCTAACATTCGTATGAAAATTTAGAAAGGCGAAGTTAAGAAATCTTAGGTATGTGGTTGCTGTAAATAAATTTACCCGGTAATTGAGATTTAAATGCTCCGGGGCTTCCCTTTAATAAGATAGCTTTATTTAATGACTTTTTGAAGATTTAATATAATGATGTTATCTCACCACCAATTTCCTGGTAGCAGTAGCTTTTTCTTCTTTGATTTTTAGAATATAGATTCCTGCGCTAAGGTTGGAGACATCAAGCTCTCTTCCTCTCAATTTAGTGCGTTGAACAGGTTTTCCTAAAACATTATAAATCTGGATATCCTTATCTTTATTTTGAGAAGTACTAATATAAACTTTCCCATTAGTAACAGGGTTAGGATAAATAGATAAGCCCTCTATTGGAATTTCGGTTTTATTCCCCGAGCTGGTGGTATCCTGAGCATAAACCGCATTTGGTGCAGAGAATGTTAGGAAAACAGCTATTATGAAAGTATAGAAGTAGTATTGCTTCATTCTTTAATATCGAGGTTTATACAAAACTACAATAAAATTTCAAAAACGATGCCAGATTTATTGTGTATTTAATCTTAATATTATATTAAAAAAAGGCTGCCGGTGAGGGCAGCCTTTTAGAGCTAAATCATTACTAAATAATCTGTTACTGCATTATTTTGCCCAACTAAAAGTTTCAACATCTACAGTAGCATCTACTTCATAAGTGGCTTCTAATGTTGCAGCTACGCCGGCTATTTGAATAGCAGAAAGATCTGTTCTTTGTTCTTCAGCAATATCAATAGCAGTATCATAACCTGAAAGCGAAAGTCCTGTAATGGTGGCTCCAGACTGTGCTTTGAATTGAAGGGCAATACCTCCGGTTTCTGAAACTGCCGTAAAGTTTTCTACTGTAGGATTTCCATTTACACCATCAGCTTCAATGGCAGTTGAAAAGTTTTCTATGGTATGATAAACATAAGTGTTTTTCACCCCGCCATTCCAGCCTTCTGTCCAGTCTACAGCATCATCCTCGTTATTTTCCAAATAAAGATTGGTGGCAGAAACCGATCCTCCAAAGAATTCTACACCATCGTCTGAGCCGTTAAGGATTGCGATATTTTGGATAGTTGTTCCAGATCCAACCGCATAAAGCGAAAGCCCATTATATTGTGATTCTGAGTTAATTTGCGCTCCGGCATCAGATAGAATAAGGTATTCTATAGAGCCAGAATTATCTTCAGGATTTTCACCTCCATAAATAATACCACCAACTTCGGCAGTTGCATTAACACCAGCAGTAGTTTCAGCATTACCAGCAATTACAAGTCCGCCCCAGCTTCCTGCAACACCAGAAGTAGAAGACATTACCACTGGGTTTTCTTCAGTCCCTTCAATATCTATCATAGCTCCTTTTTGAACCACAATATAAATGCTGGTACCATCTTTATCATCATCGCTTCTTGCAGTTATTTTTGTTCCGGCAGGAATAGTTAAAGTTGCGCCTTCCTCAACAGAAACCACACCGTTAATAATATATTCTGAATTTGCATCTAAAGTAAGATCAGCATCAACAGTACCGGGAAGTACAGAAACACTACCACGATTATCCACCCAATCAAACATAGAAGGGTCTACGGTTTGTGCTTCAGAATAATCCATATCCAATGTTGCGGTAGTACCGTTTAATTGAATTGCAGAAAGATCTGTTCTTGATTCTTCAACGATATCTAATGCGGTATCATATCCTGAAAGTGAAAGACCATTTATTGTTGCACCAGATTGTGCTTTAAATTGTAAAGCAACCCCACCGGTAGAAGAAACTGCGGTAAAATTCTGGATAGTTGGATTTCCATCAACTCCATCAGCTTCAATGGCTGTAGAGAAATTTTCAATACTATGCAGTACATAAGTATTCGTTACTGTACCGTTCCAACCTTCTGTCCAGTCTACAGCATCATCTTCATTATTTTCTAAATAAAGATTAGTAGCTGAAACCGAACCTCCAAAGAATTCAACGCCATCGTCAGAACCGTTTAAAATCGCTATATTTTTAATAGTTGTTTCTGATCCAACTGCATAAAGGGAAAGCCCATTGTATTGTGATTCTGAATTGATTTGCGCACCGGCATCAGAAAGCACAAGATATTCTATAGAACCAGAGTTGTCAGCAGGATTATTTCCGCCATAGATAATGCCACCTACTTCTGCAGTAGCATCAACACTAGCGGTAGTTTCAGCATTACCTGCAATTACAAGTCCGCCCCAGCTTCCTCGCTCGGCATTAGAAGATCTCATAATCACCGGGGCTGAAGAGGTACCCTGGATATCTATCATTGCTCCTTTTTGAACTACAATGTAAACACCGGTAGCATCTTCATCGGTATCTGCAACAATCTCAGTTCCGGCTGGGATTGTTAAGGTAGTACCTGGTTCTACCGAATATACACCGGTAAGATTATAGGTTTCGCTGGCATCTAAAGTGCGATCTTCCTCAACGCTACCGTTAAGAACAGTGCCTTCTGGAGTTGTGGTTTGATCGTCGTCATCCAGCCTTTCAAATTCATCATCAGAACTACAGCTTGTGATGGTTACCCCGAGTGCCAGGGCTAAAGTTGGTAAAAATCGGTTTTTAATCATTTTCATAATTTAGGTTTTAATAAAATTGAATGGTTAATATTTATGATTGAATGGTTATTAAGTTTTTAAAATGAATAGTTTACTCCAAGGCTTAAGACTGCGCCTCTCGTGTAAGATCTTACAGTTTGAGTGGCTTCCACGCCGGTGGAACTTGGTCTAATATCCTGTACTCTTTCTATTTCTGGATTTAAAAGATTTTGGCCTCGGAACTGGAAACCCCAATGATCGCCTAAACTTTTGCTAACTATAAGATCAAGAGTTATAAAGCCTTTTTCTATAATTTCATCGTTATAAAAAATATCGCCCTGGTTTTGGGCTTCTGGTGCGCCAAGCGCATATATTTTATCTGAAGCATAATTTCCTACTAAAGAAGCTCTAAAAGGGTTTTCGGATTCTGTAGAAACATTAACCGAACCGTTAAAGATCCAATCTGAAGCTCCCTGTAGGCCGATCTCGCTTTTATTGTTATATCTAAAAGTTCTAATAAAGGTTTCACCATCAAATACTTCTTTTAGATCCTGTTTGTGCCACATTTTTGATGCGTTAAATGCAACTTCCAGGTCTAAACCTTCTGGCGCTTCATTATCAATTACATCTAACCTGGTTTCAAGTTCTAATCCGTAAATATTAGCTTCTTCCCCGGCGTTGAAATAAGAGAAAACACCTGCTGCGCCTCTATCCTGAACTTTATTTATAGGATCTTTAATATTTTTATAGAATCCTGTTAGTGAAATTAACTGGCCAGAAGATGGGAAAAGTTCATATTTTACATCAAAATTCAGGTTGTTTGAAGCATCAAGATCTGGATTCCCCCGGGTAACCTGTCCTGTTTGAGAAACATATTCAAAAGGAGCAATTTCTTTAAATTCAGGTAGGGTAATAGTTTTGCTGGCCGAAAACCTAATATTTGAATTCTCGTTTGGAGAGAATTTCACATTTACACTTGGGTAAATATTGTTATAAGATTGATTGGAAAACTGTGGTAGATTCGCAGGATAGTTGTTCACGTCAAAATCTACATTAAGTTCATCTTCCTGAAAGCGTGCTCCTAAGTTTACATTCCAGTTCTCCTTCCCGTAATTAAAGTTTACAAAACCACCATAAGACTGTAATTTGGCATTATAAAAATCGGGGGTTAGCTCTTTAACTTTCAAGTCTCCACTTCTAAAGTTATCTATAACAAAAACACTTGATAAATTGTCTAACGAAGTGGGGTTAAAGGTGTTTGTATTGCGCTCAATAACACCAAAGAATCGGGAAACAAAATCTCTTTGTTTGTTTCTATAGCTTCCACCAAAGTCTACAAAGATATTTTTAGTATCGGCTTCGCTTTCTTCAGAATTGCCGAAGGTGATTCTGTCTTCAACATACGCATTGATTTCATTATCCTCAATTTTTTGAGAAGACTTTCTTTGTTGGTAACCACCCGTTTCTCCCAATTGAATAAAATCTTCCCCATTGTAATTCACTTCATTTCTAATACGGTTAGGCTCATCGGCATTAACCAGGTTATAGCCCAAGCCCCAGTTTAATTCGTTATTAGCTGAAATATTATGCGTGCCGTGCAACTGGTTTATCCATAAACGAGTTTGTTTTATATTCTGGTCACGTACAAACTGGTTAAGCCCTTCGGTAGGTCCGGTTTCTTCAAAAACAACACCTTCGCCATTTCTACCGCTTTCATAAACTTCATCGGTAAGTTTATTGATAAACAGACTTGTTGCCTTTATCTCGTTATCGTCGTTAAACTCGTAGAGCACATCTAACATCCCGGTAGTGTTATCGGTTTGAGTGAAATTCTCTACATCGGAAAAATAATCGTAGCGGTTATTGTTTCGGTATTCAGTAAATTCACCTTCTCGAAATTCAAATTTCCGAGACTGTGAAGCTGTTAAAAGTACTTTTAGGTTTTGTCCGAATTTCTTTCCGGCAGTTAGTGCATATCTTCTGTTAACGGGAGCGTATGCAGTTTTTGGGTCCCAGGACTGGTTGTAAAGAGTGTATTCAATAGGTATGTTTTGCTGATGAAATCCAGCATAAGCATTGTCTTGATTTGGGCTTACTTTAAAATTATCAAATTGTCCTTCTACGTTTGTGTTTACGCCAAATCTAACACCAAGATCAAGTTCTTCGCTTCCTACTAATTCTCTGGATTCAATATCTATATTTCCTGAAGCCTGGTCGGCAGAATAAGAAGGGGAGTATGTTTTGCTTATTCCTACGCTTTTGATAACACGTGTTGGGAAAAGACCCAGGTCTATATTCTTGCGTTCCACATCGTCTGACGGAATTGGTAAACCGTTTAAGGTTGTATATAAGTAACGATCACCTAAACCTCTTACAAAGATATCTCCTGAAGCTTCACTGCTGGTAACCCCGGAAATCTTAGTGGTTGCAGTGCCGGCATCAGAAACACCTATTTTAGCTAATTCCTGGGCGCCAATACTCTCCTTTATTTGTATGGCACTTTTTTGTTCCAACAATAAAGCCACTTCAGAATCCTGTCTTGAAACGGTAGAAATAACGACTTCGTCTAAAGCTGCAGCACTTGCTCCAAGCCCTGTATTTACTTCGGTAACTTTTCCTGCAACAACTTCAACATTGGGTATTTGCAAAGTTTCATAACCTATAAAGCTAAATTCTACGCTATAAGTTCCGGGTTCAATGTTTTTTAAGGCATATAAGCCGTCAAAATCTGAAGTTGTGCCTTTATTTGTTTCTTTAATAATTACATTGGCAAAAGGTAGGGGTTCACCCTCAACTTCATTGTCTGATAATTTCCCGGCAATCGTACCGGTAGTTTCGTTTTGCGCCTGTATTGTTATACTTAACAAAAGCAGACTTAAAATAGTTAGATAATTCTTCATTGCTGTGTTTAGTTCTCTGGTGCAAATTAACGAGGACAGTGTAAAGCCTCTGTTAAGCTGAAATTATGTGTTTATGATTATAATGTTAGCTTAAGGTTACGAAGGAGGATAGGCTTATTAAAGTTCAAATTTATGGTTACTTTTACCCCATATTTACCAATTCAACTAAACCAAAATGAAAAAAAAGGACATTAAAATCTTACTGGTAGACGATGAGCCAGATATCCTGGAAATTGTTGGTTATAACCTATCTGCCGAAGGGTATCAGGTAATTACTGCAGATAATGGTGCCGATGCTGTAAAACTTGCTAAAAAGAAAAAACCACAGCTTATTATTCTGGATGTTATGATGCCCGAGATGGACGGTATTGAAGCTTGTGCACAAATAAGGAAACTACCAGAACTGGAGGAAACTATTATTACTTTTCTTACTGCTAGAGGAGAGGATTATTCTCAAATGGCTGGATTTGATGCGGGTGCAGATGATTACATTACCAAGCCTATTAAACCAAAAGTCTTAGTGAGTAAAGTGAAAGCTTTGCTTAGAAGGTTTAAAGATGATACGGCTACTTCTAATGTGGTAAAGATTAAAGATCTTATTATTAATCGGGATGAATATAAAGTGATTAAAAGTGGAGAAGAAATAATTTTACCCAGAAAAGAATTTGAACTGCTCTCATTACTGGCTTCAAAACCTGGTAAGGTTTTTAAGAGAGAAGATATTCTTGATAATGTTTGGGGAGCAGAAGTTGTGGTTGGTGGCCGCACTATAGACGTGCATATAAGAAAGTTGAGAGAAAAAATTGGGGACGAATGTTTTAAAACCGTAAAAGGTGTTGGTTATAAGTTTGTTGTTTAATGGCAGAAAAGTTTAAACGTTCATATAAGTTTGCGATAAAGACTTCGCTGTATATCACCGTATTTCTGAGTGTGGTATTGGCAGGTTTTGCACACTTTACTACCGGTCTTTTGCTTGGGCCCTTCTTTACTTTTATACTAATTACTTATTTCGTCTCTTTCTTTATTATTCAATATAGAGTAGAGCATTTTATTTATAAGCGAATAAAAAAAATATACGATAACGTTTCGCTTTTAGACTCCACCACTTTAAGTCCTAGCCAGGTCACTACAGATATGGCTACCCTTACCCGTGAAGTTGAAAAATTCACCAAAGATAAAAAGCTGGAGATAGATACCCTTAAAGTTCGTGAGGCCTATAGAAAAGAATTTATGGGAAATGTTTCGCACGAACTTAAAACCCCACTTTTTACCGTTCAGGGGTATATTCTCACATTGCTTGATGGTGCAATGAAAGACAAAGCAGTGCGAAAAAAATACCTGCAGCGTGCAAGTAAAGGGGTGGAGCGACTTATTTATATTGTGCGGGATTTAGATATGATTACCAAACTGGAGACAGGAGATCTTCATTTAGAAAAAGAAGACTTTAATATTGTAGAGATAATTCAGGGGTCTTTTGATCTATTAGAAATGAAGGCTGCCAAAAAGAATATCACCCTTACTTTTGATATTGATTACGATGAGCCTATTTGGGTGTATGGAGACAGGGATAGAATTCAGCAGGTTTTAACCAATTTGATTGTAAATTCTGTAAAGTACGGTAAAGAAGACGGGACTACAGAAATTAGTATAGAAAACCTTATTAAAAACAAGGTGATAATTAGGGTTACAGATAATGGAGAAGGGATAGAAAAAGAAAATCTCCCTCGTGTTTTTGAACGTTTCTACCGGGTAGATAAAAGTGGTTCTAGGAAAGAAGGCGGTTCGGGCTTAGGACTTTCTATTGTAAAACATATTATTGAAGCCCACGATGAGAAAATCTACGTAGAAAGTGTTTTTGGAGTAGGTAGCGAATTCTCATTTACCCTTGAAAAGAGCAAAAACATCCCTGAAATTAACACTGAAATCTAGGCTACTGAAGCCTGAAAAACTTTTCAATTCTTCTAGTTTTGAAAGCTTAAAATCTTCTTGTTGGCAAAAAGGAGCAATGCCTTGTTTCAAAAAAAAATCGGCTAAATATTGTTGTTCGTACTGGCCTGGAGTTGGAATGAGATAGGCTTTTTTCTCTAGTTTAGCCAAATCCATAATACTGGAATACCCAGAACGGCAAATAATCACATCGCTACTTAGAATTACCTCTTGCAAGGCTATGGAAGTTAGATAATTTTTGATCTCAAGATTTTTATTTTTAGAAGAAATAGTTTTTTCAGTCATAATACCTCTTACCAGAATTATTTTTTGATCTGAATTTTGAAAAGAGATAAGTAATTTTTCTTCCAGCATAGTCCGTTGTGGTTCCGGACCCGATAAGATCGCTGCATAATCATACTGTTTTTGTTGAGGTGACTTATTAAATCGGCTAAGCGGTCCAATATATTTTACGTTTTTAGGTGTTTCTTTTGCATGCCCCATAACACCGCTTAAATTGTGCTTTCCTGGAATATCGGGAATCCAGCATTCATCGAATTTTGAGATGTATTTTTGATGTATTCTGCTGCTCAAATAAGTGGTGTTTCCGCTTAAAACATTCAGCTGGTGGGTTATGAAAACAGAAGTGATATCAATATGCCGGCACCCAAATCGGTTATCAGAAATTATCCCGGTAAAGTCATGTTCGGTAATCAGGTTTATAATTGCTTTCCTTTCCAGCCTTATCGCTTTTAAAATACCTGGGGTTTCAGTAAATAATTTCCATTTAAAGGAGCTCGCATGTTTACTGTAGGAAATATTATAGGAAGGAAGTTCAAAAGTTGTAATAGAGAGAAACTCCTTTTTTAGCAATTCTAGTGCTGCACCATCAGAGGCGATAAAAACTTCAAAACCATTAAGCTGCAATTCATTAATAATAGGAATACATCTTGTAGCGTGGCCAAGTCCCCAATTTAAAACAGCCACTAAAATTCGTTTCTTCTGCATAAATCAAATATATTATTAAGGGCCTGTACGCTATTTTCTTTAATTTTACCAAAATATTAAATTAAGGCGTGGGAAGTAAGAATAAATTAAGACGATTTAGGGAGAACGAAACATTTGAAAATGTGATACAACCCTCCCGGGAAGAGCTGGAGAAAGATGAATTCAGTTTAAAAGGAAAATGGAACAAAGAGTTTTTTAAAAATGATAATCCTATAGTATTGGAGTTGGGGTGCGGGAAAGGCGAATATACCGTTGGTCTTTCTAAGCAGGATTCAGCAAAAAACTTTATAGGAATAGATATTAAGGGCGCTCGTTTTTGGAGAGGGGCAAAAACGGCTATTGAAGAGGATCTGGTAAACGTAGCTTTTTTGAGAACCCAAATAGAATTAATAGATCGGGTCTTTGCTGAAAATGAAGTAGACGAGATCTGGATCACTTTTCCCGATCCGCAAATTAAATACAAGCGTACCAAGCACCGATTAACAAACACTGAATTTCTTCAAAAATATAAGCATATTTTAAAAGCTGAAGGCCTGGTGAATCTTAAGACCGATAGTGAATTTATGCATGGCTATACACTTGGTTTACTGCATGGCGAAGGTCACGAGATTCTATATGCGCATCACGATATTTATAAAAATGAATATTCACCAAAAGCAGTAAGGGAAATTCAAACTTTCTACGAAAAACAGTATCTTGACCAGGAAAAACCTATAACTTATATTCAATTTAGAATAAAATAAGTCCTTTTTGGAAGAAACAAAACTTTTTCTAATTACTTATTTCGCAGCCTTGCTCGGGGTAGTGCCGCCCGGTTTGGTGAATATGACCGTGGCTAAAACCTGCGTTGAAAAAGGGAAGAAAAACGGACTTTATGTTGCGTTGGGAGCTACTATTGTAGTGGTTATTCAGGCCACTGTGGCTGTTTTACTGGCTAAATATATATTCGAAAATGAATTTGTGCAGAATATTTTATTGCGCGCCGGTCTGGTAATATTTATTCTCCTGGCGGTTTACTTTTTTATTCAGGCAAAAAAGCGCGGTGGAATAGAGCATAAATCCCGCAAAGCAAATTCCAACAGTATTTTTAAGGGTATGCTTGTTGCGGCGCTAAATATTTTTCCCGTTCCTTATTTTGTAGCTATTGCAGGAGCCCTGAATATTGGGGTGGGAGCCTCTTACGATTGGTCCCGCATTATCACTTTTATTCTGGCTGCCTCTATGGGTAGTTTCACTACGCTATATGTTTATGTACTTTCTTTTATTAGAATTGAAAAACAAGCCGAAGCATTTTCTAAATATTCCAATTACTTTATGACGGCCCTAATGCTTATTCTGGTAATTGTAACACTTTTAAGAATCTATTACTCTTAGGTTTGGAAGAAAAGAACTTTTTTGAAAGGGTTTATGAAGTGGCGAGACAAATTCCAAAGGGAAGAGTAACTTCTTATGGTGCAATTGCAAAAAGTGTGGGCGCAGCAAAAAGTGCCAGGATGGTTGGTTATGCAATGAACTCGGCTAAAGTCCTAGAGGATGTTCCGGCACACAGAGTGGTGAATAGAAACGGACTCCTTACCGGGAAAAGCCATTTTGGAGATCATAGCGCGATGCAGCAAATGTTAACTGCTGAAGGAGTTAAGATAAAAGACAATAAAGTACAGGATTTTGAAAAATATTTTTGGGATCCTGTGAAAGAAATACAATAGGATTTTGCTTGTAAATTATGCTATAATCTCGCTTTATCCTTCAATAAATCAATTATGGGTAAATACTTCGTTTTCTTAGCTTTTACACTTATATTTGCGTTTAGAATGAATCTATATAAGCTGCCTGGTTTGAGAAAAACTCTTATCACGCGGCTAAAAATATCCTGATATTTTAGGGATTATAAATATTTTTTAAATGAAGTTAGACAGAAAAGAAATATTAAAATCGCTGGAAACTATTTCTGTAGCCGGAGAGGGCAAAAATATGGTAGAAAGCGGTGCTGTTCAAAATGTGATGACCTTTGGTGATGAGGTGGTTGTAGACCTGGTTTTACAAACTCCTGCTTTACATATTAAAAAGCGGGCAGAGGTAGATGTTATGAAGGCAATTCATGAACATGTAAATCAAAAAGCCAAGGTTAAAGTTAATATTAAAGTAGAATCTGCCGATAAAAAGCCGGAAATTAAAGGGAAAACTATTCCCGGAATTTCCAATATTATTGCTGTAGCTTCCGGAAAAGGAGGTGTTGGTAAATCTACGGTAACTGCTAATCTGGCGGTAACTTTATCTAAAATGGGCTTTAAAGTCGGGATTTTAGATGCTGATATTTATGGGCCGTCAATACCTATGATGTTTGATGTTGAAGCCGCGACCCCTCTTTCAGTGAATGTTGATGGAAAATCTAAAATGAAACCTGTAGAAAGCTACGGTATAAAAATTCTTTCTATCGGCTTTTTTACCCAACCAAATCAGGCGGTGATATGGCGTGGGCCAATGGCTTCTAAAGCTTTAAATCAAATGATTTTTGATGCGGCTTGGGGCGAACTAGATTTCCTTTTGGTAGATCTTCCACCGGGAACTGGGGATATTCATTTATCTATTATGCAATCGCTTCCAATTACTGGTTCGGTTGTAGTTAGTACACCTCAGAATGTGGCACTCGCCGATGCTAAAAAGGGAGTAGCTATGTTCCGTCAGGAAAGTATTAATGTTCCTGTTTTAGGGATAGTAGAAAATATGGCATATTTCACGCCAGAAGAACTCCCCGAGAATAAATATTATATCTTCGGAAAACAGGGGGCTAAAAATCTTGCTGAAGATATAGATGCTCCATTCCTGGGAGAAATACCATTGGTGCAAAGTTTAAGAGAATCTGGAGATATTGGCCGTCCTGCAGCTATGCAGGAGTCAACACCCCTGGAAGCTGCTTTTGAAAAAATCACCCGTGGGATGGTTCAGGAAACAGTAAATAGAAACAAGAGTCTGCCTCCAACTGAAGCGATTAAGATCACTACAATGGCAGGATGCAGCGCAGTTAAAAAGAAATAAATGACGAGCGAAGAAGTAAAAATAAATGTAGAGAAGGCCCTGGATGAAATTCGTCCTTTTCTTGAAAGTGATGGGGGCAACATTTCTTTGATCTCTATCGAGGATGATCGGCTGGTTAAAGTTCGTTTGGAAGGTGCCTGTGTAGATTGTACGGTAAACCAAATGACGCTTAAATCTGGAGTAGAAATGACCATTAAAAAATATGCACCACAAATAGAGAGCGTGGTGAATATTCAAAGGTAAGCATTGGGCTTGCTACAAATTTGCAAATAAAATGATTAAAACCGATATACTTATAATTGGTGCAGGGCCAACGGGCCTCTTTGCGGTTTTTGAAGCCGGATTATTAAAATTAAAATGCCATTTAATAGATGCGCTTCCTCAACCCGGAGGGCAGTGTTCAGAGATCTATCCTAAAAAGCCAATTTATGATATCCCTGGGTTTCCGGAGGTTTTGGCTGGAGATCTTGTGACTAACTTAATGGAGCAAATAAAGCCTTTTGAGCCGGGATTTACTCTTGGTGAAAGGGCGCAAACCATAGATAAGCAGGGGGATGGTAGTTTTATTGTAACGACTAATAAAGGGACAAAGCATCACGCTCCGGTAGTAGTAATTGCCGGTGGTTTGGGGAGTTTTGAACCTAGAAAACCACCTATTGCAAACATTGCTAAGTTTGAAGATAAGGGTGTAGCCTATATTATTAGGGAACCGGAAGTTTATAGAGATAAAAAAGTGGTAATTGCCGGTGGAGGTGACTCTGCTTTAGATTGGGCTATATATTTAGCCGATGTTGCTTCAGAAGTTTCGCTGGTACACCGAAGAAATGATTTTCGTGGTGCTTTAGATTCTGTAGAAAAGGTAGAAGAACTTTCAAAAATTGGAAAAATCAATCTTATTACCAATGCAGAAGTAACCGATCTTCAAGGAGAAGATGAGCTGAAAAATGTGGTGATAACCCATAAAGCTTCCGCTTCAGAAAAAGAGATAAAAGAAACCGATTATTTTATTCCTTTATTTGGACTTTCCCCTAAATTAGGTCCTATTGCCGACTGGGGTCTGGAGATAGAGAAGAATGCGATTAAAGTTGATAATGCTTACGATTATCAAACCAATATTCCCGGAGTTTATGCCATTGGAGATGTGAATACCTATCCCGGAAAATTAAAGTTAATTTTGTGTGGTTTTCACGAAGCGGCCATTATGTGCCAAAGTGCTTACCAACGCATCTTCCCAGATAAAAAGTATGTGATGAAGTATACCACCGTGAGTGGAGTTAGTGGGTTTGACGGCAGTAAGAAAGAAGCCAAAAAAGAAGTTGTAAAGAGTATAAATTAAAACAATAGATTGTCTACAAAGTAATCGTCATTACGAACGAAGTGAAGTAATCTTTCAAATGAAATTATTACTTAAAATTACAGATTGCTTCGTGCCTCGCAATGACGAGTTCTTAAGACGATCTAGCTTAAGCAAGCTATGTCTGATATTAAAATAACAATTATAGACCGGGAAGGGGAGGCGCACGTAGTGGATGCTCCTACAGATATGAACATGAACCTTATGGAAGTAGTTCGTTCTTACGAACTTGCTAAAGAAGGTACAATTGGTATATGTGGCGGAATGGCTATGTGTGCTTCCTGCCAATGCTATATTCTTAATCTGGAGCATATGTTGCCCGAGCAAAGTATGGAAGAGGAGGATATGCTGGATCAGGCATTTTTTGTGGAAGATAATAGCCGCCTAAGCTGCCAGATTCCTATTACCGAGCAATTAGATGGTTTGGAGGTTAAGCTTGCGCCAGAAGCTCCTTAATTAATGCTATCGCTGTGAAATTTGCAATAGTAACTGAACGAGCTTCAGGTTCTATCATGTATAGCAGGCGTTATCCTGAATTCATTTCAAGTCCAGGTTGTTTCTAACAGCAATAATTTAAATTTACGAAAAACTTAAGGTAATTTTAGCTTGAAGAAAATAGGATTTTTAGAGTTGTACTAACGTTAAACTCAAATTTTTTAGTCTCTAACGTATATTTAGTTTTTATCAATATTATAGAACAAACCTCACAGGTTTTTAAAAAACTGTGAGGTTTGTTTTTTTGAAAGAAAAATTCCCTTAAACTGTTTGTAATTTCTTAGAATCTATATTTTCTGAAATTTCAGCTTCAATGCCTTTCCAAAGTTCCAAACGGGCATCGAGTGCTTCTTCGGCAGTTTGCTGTACTTCCTCCCATTTTTTCTCATCATTTCCACAGAGTTCATCTACCATTTTAAAAGCCATAGGGCCATGCTCATCAGCATCCAGTTCTATATGCCTGTCAAAATAATATTTAAATAGGCTTAAATCTTCTTTTGGAAAGTTCTCCTGTACTTTTTCTATAATAGAGGTAAACATGCCCGGGATTAAGCCCTCGCGGCCAAAGGTAAAGGCCGAGGCTATTTTGTGAGTTTTTCCTTCATTAATTACCTCAAAGGTATTCTTTAGGAATATTTTTACATTATAAGGGAGTTTTGTAGCGGCAATGAGTAAAAAAATATCTGTGCCGTGGGAGACCTGTAGTAAAAAATTAGTAATTCTTTTAGTATCTGCTCCACTTTTTTCCATGGCATCCAGATACATTTCAAAATGGCTTTGGTGGTTTCCAAAGTAATTTACATCTGTTTCTTCGGCCAGTACAATTTCGTTGATTAAATACCGGGTTTCGGGATTGCCCACCGGAACCCAGGGATTGGTGGTTCTGGTAAGTTTTTTTTGTAAAGCAGTAAGTAAAGACATAAAATCCCAGACAGCAAAAACGTGATGCTCCATAAATATTTGAAGATGCTCTGGAGTGGTTATTTTTTGATATAAAGAATGTTCTAAAAGTTGGCTTATTTTAGGCTGTAGAGCCCTATTTACCTCGTTTATTTTGTTTATTTCTCCCATGCTGCAAAAGTAAGATTCTCTTTAGGATTTGTAAAATATAAACATTCATTTAAAATTCAATTAACGCTCAATTTCAGCTTTTTGAACTATATTGAAAGTATGAAGAGTCAATTTTCAAATTCATATAATGTGATTATTTTTTATTCAAATAAATCGAAAGATTATTTGCAATTGGATGGGGTTGTGGCCAAAAAACCAAAACCACTTAAAAAGGAGTGTTGCGAAAAATATAAAAAGGGCAATCGCTGTAAACGCTGCCCTTGTTTTGATTTGTTGTAATGATGCGTCATGCTGAATTAATTTCAGCATCTAAGCTTATATTACATCTTAGATCCTGAAACAAGTTCAGGATGACATACTGAAATGAATTCAGCTCGACGATTTTACAATACTTATTTAGAATCTCTTTTTATTGAAAAGCCGGAATTCCGGTAATATCCATTCCAGTAATTAGTAAATGTATATCGTGTGTCCCTTCATAAGTAATTACACTTTCCAGGTTCATCATATGGCGCATAATGCTATACTCACCGGTAATTCCCATTCCGCCTAGTATCTGTCTTGCTTCACGGGCTATATTTATGGCCATTTCCACATTGTTTCTTTTAGCCATTGAGATTTGGGCTGAAGTTGCTTTTTCTTCATTTCTAAGCACACCCAGTCTCCAGGCCATAAGCTGCGCCTTGGTGATCTCGGTGATCATTTCTGCTAATTTTTTCTGTTGTAGTTGAGTGCCTGCAATTGGTTTGTCAAATTGAATCCGTTCTTTTGCATAGCGCAAAGCTGTATCATAACAATCCATTGCTGCGCCTATGGCTCCCCAGGCAATTCCATACCTGGCAGAATCAAGACAACCTAATGGAGCGCCAAGTCCGCTTTTATTCGGCATTAAATTCTCTTTTGGAACTTTTACATTATCAAAAATAAGTTCGCCGGTTGCGCTGGCACGAAGTGACCATTTATTATGGGTTTCAGGAGTGGAAAAACCTTCCATTCCTCTTTCTACGATAAGTCCGTGAATACGGCCGTTTTCATCCTTGGCCCAAACGATAGCAAGATCGGCAAAAGGTGCGTTAGAGATCCACATTTTTGCACCATTTAGTAAATAGTGGTCGCCTTTATCTTTAAAGTTGGTGGTCATCCCGCCGGGATTAGAACCGTGATCTGGTTCGGTAAGTCCAAAGCAGCCCATGAACTCTCCGGAGGCCAATTTTGGTAAGTATTTTTTGCGCTGTTCTTCGGTGCCGTATTTATAAATAGGATACATTACCAGAGAACTTTGAACAGATGCGGTAGAGCGAACGCCGCTGTCTCCGCGTTCAATTTCCTGCATGATAAGTCCGTATGAGATTTGATCCAGTCCGGCACCGCCATATTCTTCCGGAATATACGGTCCAAAAGCTCCAATTTCGGCTAAGCCGCCAATTATAGATTTAGGAAACTCTGCTTTTTGTGCAGCATCTTCGATTATCGGGGAAACTTCACGTTTAACCCATTCTCTAGCTGCATCCCTAACTATTTTATGTTCATCGCTAAGTAGCTCATCAATATTATAATAATCTGGAGCCTGGAAGTTATCTGTTCTCATTTGTGTGGTGTTTTACACAAATGTAACCAAGCTTTTGAAAGCAAACAATTTTAAGATTATAATTTAAGATAGAAGTCCTTTACAAGGTTTTTATAGGCATCTGTGTAATTATGTCGTGAAATTTCAATGATAAGTTCATTTTCTTCAGCCTGCTCTTCTTTAAAAGTGAAGCTTAGCAAACTTCTCTTTATTGCTGATGTTTCATTACCGCGCACTCTGGTGATTTTCTTGGGAAGTAGACCAAATTCTGCAGCTAGCACTATAAAATTTGTTTCTTCTTTATGCGGAATAATAGTATTGAACTCGCCTTGTGGGTGAAGTAATTTTGAGACGCCTTCAAGTAATTCTGAAAAAGGGAGGGCTTCAGCAAAACGGGCTTTATTTCTACTTGCGCTTTCTGAAATATAATCTTCGGCATAAAACGGGGGGTTAGAAATAATGAGCTCGTATTTTTCCTCATCTTCCATTTCCTCAATAAACTCATCAAATGCGGCGTGATAGCAAAACAGCCTGTCACCCCATAAACTTTGTTCGAAATTATCTACGGCCTGCTCGTAAGCATCTTCATCAATTTCTAAAGCATCAATAAGAAGGGCAGGAGAGCGTTGTGCAAGCATTAATGCAATTAGACCTGTTCCTGTGCCAATATCAAGAATGCTGTCTGGTTGGTGATCCAGGGAAGCCCAGGCACCAAGTAATACACCGTCGGTGCCAATTTTCATAGCGCAACGATCTTGGTCTATACTGAATTCTTTAAACTGAAATGCTTTTTCTGACATTTGATAAGATCAAGAACCTCGATGCAAGCATACAAGGTATGATTAGAAAAATAATTTAAAAACTCGAGGCAAGCTTAGGGGGATTAAACCCTCAATGAGGGATTAAAAAAACCGCCTCAGATTAATGAAGCGGTTTTTGTTTTTATTTTTGAGATTTCCGCCTACGCAGAAATGACAAATTTTAATTACTCTCCTAGAGCAACTCTTTCAAAACCTACAACAGTAAGATCTGAATCTACAGATTTTACGTAAGCAGCAACGCTTTGTTTGCTGTCTTTAATAAAAGCCTGGTTTACCAAAGTGTTGTCTTTAAAGTAACGCTGAATCTTTCCTTTTGCTATTTTGTCTAGCATTTCTTCAGGTTTACCTTCCTGGCGAAGTGTATCTTTAGCGATTTCTACTTCTTTATCTATGGTTTCCTGGTCTACACCTTCTTCATTAAGTGCAATAGGGTTCATAGCAGCAGCTTGCATAGAAACATTTTTTGCAGCTTCGTCAGCACCTTCAGCATTCTTAGAAAGACCGGTGATAACAGCAATCTTATTTCCAGCGTGAATGTAAGAACCTACAAAAGCAGCTTCTAAAGTTTTAAAAGCACCAATCTCTATTTTCTCACCAATTACACCGGTTTGCTCAGTTAATTTATCTTCAACTGAAATCCCATTGTAATCTGCTTTAAGTAATTCCTCTTTAGAAGAAACAGTAAGCGCGATATCTGCGAAACTGTTGGCCATTTTTATGAAATCATCGTTTTTAGCAACAAAATCGGTTTCACAGTTAAGAGAGATAATCACACCTTTAGTGTTATCTTCGTTAACCTTAGCAATTGCAGCACCTTCGGCTGAATCTCTATCGGCTCTCTTAGCGGCAACTTTTTGGCCTTTTTTACGAAGTACTTCAATAGCTTTGTCGAAATCACCATCTGCTTCAACAAGTGCCTTTTTGCAATCCATCATCCCGGCACCGGTAGCTTTTCTTAATTTGTTTACTTCTGCGGCGGTTATCTTAGCCATAGTATTGTGTTTTAATTAAAAAGTCGTTTAGAGACCAACTGTTAGGAAAGAAACTAAACGACTTTTTGAATGTTATAAAATGTTATTTTTTATTCTTCTTCGTTAGATGAAGCCTTGTCTAAAGTTTCTTTTTTAGACTCAAGTTTTACATCTTTTTGAGCTTCTTTCATCTCTTTTTTGTCTTCGGCATCTTTAGAAGGAGCTTCAGCTTCTGGTTGCTTTACAGCAGCCTTTGGTGCTTTTGGCTCTTTTTCTTCTTTTTCAGCTTTCTCTTTTTTAGATTCTTTAGAAGCTTTTCTTTCAGAAAGGCCGTCTACAATAGAATCTGCAACATAAGAAACCACTTTGTTGATAGACTTTGAAGCATCGTCATTAGATGGGATTACGTACTCAACCTCACGAGGATCTGAGTTTGTATCTACCATAGCGAAAATTGGAATGTTTAATTTTTGAGCTTCTTTAATAGCAATGTGTTCACGAGTAATATCAACAACAAAAAGTGCTCCTGGAAGTCTGCTCATATCAGAAATAGAACCAAGGTTCTTTTCTAATTTAGCTCTTAAACGATCTACCTGAAGACGTTCTTTTTTAGAAAGTGTATTAAAGGTACCATCTTTTTTCATTCTATCAATAGAAGCCATTTTCTTAACGGCTCTACGAATAGTTACAAAGTTGGTAAGCATACCACCGGGCCAACGCTCGGTAATGTATGGCATATTTGCTTTTTCAGCTTGTTCGGCTACTATTTCTTTAGCTTGTTTCTTGGTAGCTACGAAAAGTATTTTTCTACCGCTGGCTGCAATTTTTGCAAGGGCATCACCTGCCTCCTGCATTTTAGCAGCACTCTTATATAGGTTGATGATGTGAATTCCATTACGCTCCATATAGATATATGGGGCCATATTTGGGTTCCATCTTCTTGTAAGGTGTCCAAAATGTACACCTGCATCAAGTAATTCTTTTACTTCTACTTTGTTTGCCATTTTTGTAATAGTTTACGTTCTGTTGAAGATAGCAACAAGTAAGTGGCTGTTTTAAAAACACGGCCTTACCTGTTTAGATGCTAAACTAACTTCCGCTGGCAGCGGAATAACAACAAAAATCTTTTTAATATTAAATGAACTTTGGAATATAAATTCCAATAAAAATTAACGTTTAGAGAACTGAAATTTCTTACGAGCTTTCTTCTGTCCAAACTTCTTACGTTCTACCATTCTTGGGTCTCTGGTCATTAAACCTTCTGGCTTTAACACCGCTCTGTTCTCTGCGTCCAGTTCTACCATTGCTCTTGCAAGTGCAAGACGAATAGCTTCTGCCTGTCCTGTAATTCCACCACCGTAAACATTAGCAGTAATGTCGAAATTATCGTCATTACCTGTAAGGTTAAGGGCCTGGTTTACTTTGTAAAGTAAAGGACCTGTGGTAAAGTAGTCTTTAAGGTCTTTTTTGTTAACGCTAAACTTTCCGCTTCCTTCAGAAACGTAAACACGCGCAACCGCCGTTTTTCTACGGCCAATTTTGTGAATAACCTCCATTACTTAAGATCGTTTAAGTTAATAGTTTTAGGCTTTTGTGCAGTGTGATCATGTTCTGATCCTGCATAAACCTTTAAATTTCTAAATAGGTCTGCTCCAAGTTTGTTCTTTGGTAGCATTCCTTTTACTGATTTTTCGATAAGTCTCTCTGGATTCTTTTCGAATAATTCAGCGGCTGTTAGACTTTTTTGTCCACCCGGGTAGCCAGTATGACGAATGTATTCTTTCGAATCCCATTTCTTACCGGTTAAGTTGATCTTTTCTGCATTGGTAACGATTACGTTATCTCCACAATCAACGTGCGGGGTGAAGTTAGGTTTGTGCTTACCTCTTAGTAGCTTGGCTACTTTTGATGATAGGCGGCCCAACGTCTGTCCTTCAGCATCTACGTGTACCCATTCTTTGGTCACGGTAGCCTTGTTGGCTGATACTGTTTTGTAGCTTAATGTGTCCACACTAATTAAATTTACTTATTATTAAACATTCCATTCCCAATTCCCGCCATGAAACATGTCGGGAAATCGGGGTGCAAATGTACAATTATAAATTCATATAGCAAATCCGAAATTAATTAATTTATTTTGAGGGATATAGCTTTAGAACAGAATCTTAACATTGAAACAGTTGTGTTCTAATTTTGATTGCCAGTTGTTCAATTAGGCCTTCTTATGAGGTGTCAATATTAATTTAAAATCGATTAAAAGGCTTAAATATATGTTGAGTGGTAATATTTGTGTTAATAAAGTCATAAAATACTTGGAATACTTCTTAGCTTTGTAGTCCCAAATTGAATTAGCTATGAATAACCTGCTTAATATTAAAAATGTCTTAGGTTTATTTGCAGCGACACTTGTTTTTGTGTCTTGCGAACCTAATGAAGACCCTATTAGTTCCGATGAATTAAATGCTGCCAATGCCACGGCTTCTATAGTTCCAGAAGATCTTGAAGGCGAATGGATACTTTCGGCAATGTTAACCGATACTGTTGTGGATATTAATAACGATGGTGTATTTAATTCAAATATACTATTGGAAACAAATTGCTTTCAGGATATGGGGGTTACCTTTTTGCCAAATGGCGATATGGTAACTAACAACTCTAAGCTTGATTTTAAAGCCGGAACTAATGATGATGAATTTGAGTGTCTTTCGGGAAGAACAGATTCCGGGAACTGGGATGTTGAAAATGTAAATACTGAAGAGCGTTTAGTGATAAGTATGACTATAGATGGAACTACTCGCACACATAGCAGGATTTTAGATAGAACTGCCAATACTTTTGCTTTTGAAATCAGCAAATTTGAATCTGAGCAATATTATGGTAATCCCAGTGGTACCGATGCCGAAGAGGTTACCGTTTTATCTTTAGAATACACCAGGTTGAATTAACCTAACCAGTCTTTTTATTGTTAGATGGAAAAACCTCGCAGCTTTTAGTTGCGAGGTTTTTTGTTTTACTCGAGAATCGATATTTAATGACTCGTTGGCTTGTTACGAGGTAGATTACTCGTTACTAGTTAATATGGGAAGTTTCACGCGTCGTCATCCTGAATTTATTTCAGGATCTAGTTTGAACATAATCTAAACATAGGTTTTGATCTTAAGAATTCCCGCAGAAAATAGATATAAGCTCTCCATTCATCAAAAGAGTGTTTCAGTCTCCATCGCAATGACGGAGAAATTCTAATGCGCTTCCAGCCAATTGTTACCTTCTCCTAATTCTACATCTAAAGGAACATCCAGTTTGTAAGCGTTTTCCATTTCAAACTGAATCATTTTCTTTACTTCTTCAACTTCATCTTTATGGGCATCAAAAACCAATTCATCATGTACCTGGAGTAGCATTTTTGTTTTAAATTTTCTTTCCGTAAGTTTTCGGTAAATATTAATCATTGCCAGCTTAATAATATCTGCTGCGCTTCCCTGTATTGGTGCATTTACAGCATTTCTTTCGGCAGCGCCACGTACTACAGCATTTTGCGAATTAATGTCTTTTAGGTAGCGTCTTCTTCCTAAGATGGTTTGCACATAACCGTTCTCCCTGGCAAAATCTATTTGATCGGCAATATAACCGGTTAATTTAGGATAGGTTTTGTAATAGGTATCAATAAGTTCTTTGGCTTCAGCGCGAGATAAATTAGTTTGGTTGCTTAATCCAAAAGCCGAAACTCCATATATAATTCCAAAATTCACAGTTTTGGCATTACTTCTTTGCTCCCGGGTTACTTCATCTATTTTTACATTAAAAACCTGGGCCGCAGTAGAGGCGTGAATATCTTTGCCTTCTTTAAAGGCTTTAATCATGTTATCTTCCTCACTAAGTGCAGCAATAATTCGTAATTCAATTTGAGAATAATCGGCAGCCAATAGAATATGGTTTTCGTCCCGGGGAACAAAAGCTTTTCTTACCTGGCGACCACGCTCGGTTCTTATTGGGATATTTTGAAGGTTGGGGTTGTTAGAGCTCAATCTTCCCGTAGCAGCAATAGTTTGCACATAATCGGTATGAATTCTTCCTGTAGGTTTTTGCACCTGGTTTGGTAGAGAGTCTACATATGTATTTTGCAGCTTAACCAATGCGCGGTACATCAAAACGTCTTCTACGATCTTGTGTTCCTTAACAAGGTTAGAAAGTACATCTTCACTGGTTGAATATTGTCCCGTCTTGGTTTTTTTTGGTTTTTTAACCAATTCCATTTTTTCAAAAAGGATAATTCCCAATTGTTTTGGAGAACTGATTTTAAATTCTTCTCCCGCTTCTTTATATATACTTTGCTCGAGGTCTTTAATGTCACTATCTAACGCGTCAGAAAGAGATTTTAGGAAATTTTCGTCCAACTTTATGCCTTCCAGCTCCATTGCAGCGAGTACCCGAACTAACGGAATTTCAATTTCATTAAAGAGCTTTCGGGTTTCTGCTTCTTTTAATTCTTGCTCAAAGAATTTTTTAAGCTGAAGGGTTACGTCAGCATCTTCTACACCATACTCGCTTTGCTGGTCTAGCGGTACTTCCCGCATCGACTTTTGATTCTTTCCTTTTTTTCCTATTAATTCTGAAATAGGCTGCGGGGTATAATTAAGGTAAGTTTCGGCAAGGATATCCATATTATGGCGCATATCTGGATTTATCAGGTAATGCGCGATCATCGTATCGAAAAGCTTTCCGCTTATTTCAATATCATATTTGGCTAAAACCTTGATATCATATTTAAGGTTTTGTCCAATTTTTTCAATTTTTTCATCTTCAAAAAAGGGTCTTAATTCTTCAATAAGCTCCTGTGCTTTTTCGCGTTCTTCGGGGAAGGGAAGGTAAAAACCTTTACCGGCTTCCCAGGAAAAAGCGATACCTACCAGCTCTGCTTCCAGCGCATTTAAACTTGTGGTTTCAGTATCAACGCAAACGCTACTTTGTTTCATTAAATTCTGAAGAAACATTTGCCTGGCCATTTTAGTGTTTAGGCTTTGGTATACGTGAGCAGTGTCTTTTAAGGATTTTCTTCCGCCCGAAGTTGCTTCAATTTTTTCTGAATCACCTCCTGAAAACAGTGAAAACTGTCCTTCGCCTGCTGTTTGGGAAGCTTTTTTGGCAGTTGGGGAATTAGTAACCTGAGTTTGCTTTTGGTCTTCCTCGCCGTTAAATAATTTTATGAATTGATCTTTAAGTCTTCTAAATTCAAGTTCTTCAAATATTTCCTGAACCTTATCTGAATCTGGTTGGGAAAGTTCATAATCTTCAGCGTGAAATTTCACATCACAATCGGTAAGAATGGCTGCCAGTTTTTTAGAAAGAATGCCCTGCTCGGCGTGGCTTTCCACCTTTTCTTTCATCTTTCCTTTTAGCTGGTCGGTATTGGCCAACAGCTCTTCCATACTTCCAAATTGCTTCAGGAATTTTTTGGCAGTTTTCTCGCCTACTCCCGGAAGCCCTGGGATATTATCTACTGCATCGCCCATCATTCCCAGGAAATCTATTACCTGCTCGGGACGTTCAACTTCAAATTTCTTTTGAACTTCTGGGATTCCCCAAATTTCGATTCCGTTACCCATTCTTGCCGGGCGGTACATAAAAATATTTTCGGTTACCAGTTGGGCAAAATCCTTATCTGGGGTTACCATAAAAACCTGGTAGTTTTCCTTTTCGGCTTGTTGGGCAAGAGTTCCAATAATATCATCGGCTTCCATTCCGGCTAATTCTACTACAGGAATATGCATGGCTTTTAGAATATCCTGGATAATAGGAATAGCATCTTTTATAGGTTCGGGTGTGGCGTCCCTGTTGGCTTTGTATTCTGCAAACATTTCGGTTCTTGCCTTGCTGCCTTCTTTATCAAAGCAAACGGCAAGATGGTCTGGTTTTTCACGCCTAATAACATCAAAAAGGGAGTTCATAAACCCCATGATGGCTGAAGTATCAAAACCTTTAGAATTTATTCTTGGGTTTTTAATAAAAGCGTAATAGCCTCTAAAAATAAGGGCATAGGCATCAACAAGAAACAGGCGTTTTTGAGCAGACATATATTTTGGAATATTATTTTTTCTGAATATCCCAAAACTACAAAGATATTATCATACTGGCTTTAGGCCGTCCTAAAAACTTGTAGATTAAAACCGACTAAAATTATGCAACAGCAACTTTTCTTCTCTTATTACTATAAGCGTAATAGAAAATATAAGCGTAGCAAAGCATTACTAAAATTAAGGCCACGTTAAAATTAAAAGAATCTGTAAGATAGCCGTAGGCCGGTGGGATTATAGCGCCACCCACAATCATGGTACATAATACTCCAGAACCCTGGGCTTTATCATCTCCCAGCCCATCTAAGGCAAGACTAAAAATTGTAGGGAACATTATTGAATTAAATAATCCAACACCTATTATCGTCCACATTGCAGTAAGACCTACTGTTAAATTGGAGATAAGGATCATTCCAATAGCTCCAATAGCAAAAACACTTAATATTTTTGCCGGGTTAAATATGGAAGTAAGATAAGAACCAATGAATCTTCCAATCATTGCTCCGGTCCAGTAAAAAGTTACAAAAACTCCTACTACGGCCATGTCGCTAGATGATGAAACTCCAGTTGTTAAAATCCATTCTGCAATAGTTCTCATAAAAGAAGTTTCTCTTACCGTTGCGGCAAGGTCAAGGCTTAAAAAATAGTTTACCATATAACTTCCAAGGGCAACTTCGGCACCTACATAGCAGAATAAACCAATAGCACCAAGAATAAGATTTTTATTTTTTAATACTTTTCTATAATCATTAGAAGCCTCTTTATCGCCAACTTTTGGGAGTTTTACAAAAAAGAAAACAAGGGCGATTACCCCTATAAAAGCAGCAATTCCTAAAAATGGAGTCTGTACTGCAGCAGCTTCAGCCACTAAATAACTTTTTTGCGCGGTAGTGTCCAGCGCTTCAATTTCAGCACTTGTCTTTACTTTGTCCTGAAGTATAAAAAGTGCTCCAAGTGCCGGAGCGATTGCGGTTCCCAGGGAATTAAAAGCCTGTGAAAGGTTAAGTCTACTGGAAGCCGTTTTTTCGGGACCAAGAATGGTTACATAAGGGTTTGCGGCAACCTGAAGAATGGTGATACCCGCGGCAAGTGTAAAATATCCCAACATAAAAACTCCGAAGACACGGTAAGAAGCTGCGGGATAAAATAATAAGCAACCCAGTGCCATAGTGCCAAGCCCTAGAATAATTCCTTTTTTATATCCAATTTTAGAGAGAATATATCCCGCCGGAATAGAGAGTAAAAAATAGGCTCCAAAGAAGGCAAATTGAACCATTCCAGCCTGGAAATAAGAGAGTGTAAATACTTCACGTAGTCTTGGTATAAGTGAATCAACGAGAACGGTTATAAATCCCCAAAGAAAAAAAAGTATAGTTACAAATATAAAAGCGGTGCGATAAGATCTTTTCTGTTCCATTTAAAGGTAAGATTGGCTAGGTGTATTGGTGTTTTTGTTGTCTTGATATTTCACAAAGGTAAAGCCTTTATGGAGGCAATAAGAACCAATTTCCCCATTTTTTCCCAAAGCTAAGAAAGCTACCTGAAAATCTTTATAATTGCTGTTCTGTTTAACAATTCGCTGTACCGCAATTTCACAAGCTTCTTGCGGACTTTTGCCCTGCCGCATTAATTCAACAATAAGAAAACTACCTACACTTTTCATAATGGCTTCGCCCATTCCGGTAGCAACTGCGCCGCCAATTTCATTATCAATATAAAGACCTGCGCCAATAATAGGAGAATCTCCAACCCTTCCATTCATTTTGTAGGCCAGGCCAGAGGTGGTGCAAGCCCCGGCAATATCACCTTTTTCGTCAAGGCAAAGCATTCCTATGGTATCGTGGTTTTCAATATTAATAATTGGTTTGTATTCTTTTTTCTCCAACCATTTTTTCCAGTCCTCTTCAGATTCTTTAGTCAGTAGATTTTTTGGCTTAAACCCTTGCTGAATGGCAAACTGAAAAGCTCCCTCTCCAGCCAACATTACGTGAGGCGTTTCTTCCATAACTTTTCTGGCTACAGAAACGGGATGTTCAATTTCTTTTAAATAAACTACGCTCCCACATTCTCCTAATGGTGACATAATACACGCATCTAGAGTAACATTGCCATCCCTGTCTGGTGCACCACCATTTCCTACGGTAGTATTTTTAAGATTAGCTTCCTCAACCCTTACACCTTGTTCTGCGGCATCTAAAGCCGAAGTTCCTTTGTATAGCAACTCGCCGGCAGTTTTACTGGCTTCGTGAAAATTCCATGTGGCAATACAAATAGGAGTCGGTTTCTCCTGTTTTTTAAAAGTAGAGGCATGTAAATTATAGGTGCCCGGCAAAAGGGTGACACCGGCACCAGATATTCCGGCTGCTTTTATAAAATTTCTTCGTTTCATTGATGTTTTGATTAGGGTTTAAAAAGCCTTGAAAAATACTCCTTATTGCTGGTATAGTCAAATTTTATAGCTAAACAACATTTCTGGTACTATTTAGGTTTTAATAATATTTGCGTTTTAGGCCTGTCACAGTCGTTAAAATAAAGCTAAACCAAATTTACAAAATGATGATTAAAAGTATATTCGCAAAAATTTGAAATTGCTGATGCGTTGGATAATATTTATAGTTTTTTTCTTGTTAATTGAGATTTATGCCTACCAGGCATTAAAGACCATAAGCCGAAATTATTGGGTAGTAATCCTTTATTTTGCAGTTAGCCTTGCGGTATTGGCTAACTTTATTTATCAATGGTTAACCCCGGTAGAGGGTAGTGTGCTCACCGGAGAAAGGGGCTATGCCTTTGGCTTTTTACTTTCGGTACTACTTTTTAAAGTTATTCTTACGCTAATTATGTTTGGAGAGGATGTCTATAGAATAGGCTCCGGTGGTTTTGAGAAGTTACTCTCTTCAGAAGGAAATTTCTCTCTGCCTTCCCGCAGAAAATTTTTAAGTCAGTTGGCTATGGGTATAGCGGCCATTCCATTGGCTTCGGTTCTATATGGTATGTACCAGGGGAGGTATAATTTTAGAGTGCTTAATTACACACTATATTTTGATGACCTTCCAGAGGCTTTTGATGGTTACCGACTTGCCCAAATTAGTGATATTCACAGCGGAAGTTTTGATAACGAAAAAAAGGTAAAATACGGCGTAGATCTTCTTAATCAGCAAGAAACCGATATTGTTGTTTTTACGGGAGATTTAGTGAACAATGAAGCTTCAGAAATGGAACCCTGGAAAGAATTGTTTGGTCAAATAAAAGCTAAAGATGGTGTTTATTCTATTTTGGGTAATCACGATTACGGCGATTATAAAAGCTGGAGTTCACCTGAAGCGAAAAAACAAAATTTAGATACGCTAAAGGATACTCACGCCAATATGGGTTGGAAGCTTTTGTTAAATGAGCATAAACTTATTGAGCGAAAAGGAGAGAAGATTGCATTAGTTGGAGTGGAAAACTGGGGTAGCGGCGGATTTAAAAAAGAAGGTGACCTGGATAAGGCAGGAGCGGGATTAAGTGAAAAAGATTTTAAAGTATTATTGAGTCACGATCCCTCTTATTGGCAGGAGAAAATTAAAAAGGATAAAAATAATTATCACTTAACACTTAGTGGGCATACCCACGGAATGCAATTTGGAATTGAAATTCCCGGCTGGTTTAAATGGAGTCCTGTGCAGTACCGTTACCAAAATTGGGCAGGAATATACGAGGAATTTGGGCGCTATATTAATGTAAATCGCGGATTTGGTTATCTGGCCTTTCCGGGGAGAGTGGGAATTTGGCCTGAAATAAGTGTGATTGAACTCAAAAAAGGTTCAAAACCTGCATAATGTATAGAATTTACTATATTTGAATTAGTGATTTCTCCGAAAAATTATCATTTTAACCTATATATTATTTGCCTCGTTTTAAGGAACGAAATTGAGGCTTAAAATCTAATTAAAGAAAAGCTGCATGTCAAAATTTGGTGAATTAATAGACCTCAATATCCCGGTGTTGTTGGATTTCTATACCGAATGGAACGAGGATTCTAAACTTATGAACCCGGTCTTGCGAGAAGTTGCTGCCGCGATGGGGAATAAGGTAAAAGTGATAAAAATAGATGTAGATAAGAATGCGCAACTTGCCGAGGCCCTTAGGGTAAAAGTGTTGCCAACGCTTATAATTTATAAATCTGGCGAAATGAAATGGCGCCAAAGCGGTGAACAGGATGCTGCAACCCTGGTAGGGATTCTTAAGGAATATGTTTAAAGCGCTTTAAAACTAAAGCCTTTTTGAGTATAATAATCCAATACTTTCGGCAACACAAACTTAAGGCTTTCTGAAGCTTTAATGCTGTCGTGGAATACAACAGTACTTCCTGCTGAAACATTTTTCAGCACATTTCTTAAACATTTATTTTTAGAAATTCTGGAATCAAAATCACCACTTATTACGTCCCACATCACTATTTTGTAATTCTGCTTTACAAGTTTTTTAGCCTGGGAGTTTTTAATCTTTCCGAAAGGTGGACGGAATAGTTTTAGGTTTAAGGTTTGGGTTTGAAAGTTGCGGGTTGCGAGTTGCGAGTTTTGCTCCCCGATTTCTCGGTTTCTGGTTTTTGTTTTTTTGTTCTTGTTTCCTGTTTCCTGCCTCTTTCCTCTATTGTCTCTTTTCTCATCTCTATTTTCAAGAAGGGTTTCTTCAGCTTTCAATACATTTTCAACATAAGCATCGGTTTTGGTTTTCCAGCCGTTTAAATGATTAAAAGTGTGGTTTCCTATGCTGTGATTTTCCTCTATTATTTGCTGAAATACTGTGGGATATTTTCTAATATTATCACCTATACAAAAGAAAGTTGCCTTCGCATTATACTCTTTTAAAGTCTGCAAAACCCAGGGGGTGATCTCAGGAATTGGACCATCATCAAAAGTGAGGTAAATAGTCTTTTCTCCTTCAAGCCTGGTGATACGGTTTGGGTAGAGTTTCTTTAAAAGAAAAGGATATTTTATAAAAAACGGGTTCATATAAAAGCGACATTGGTTTTTAGTATTTGCCCATTTAAACCACAAAATATCGTTTATAATTGCATAAATTTCTATGTAAATCCAATACGGTATTTTATAGTACAAATAATATTATAGTTCGATATTTAAGGGGTTATAAAGATTTGGGGATTTTTAATATCCCAAAGAAACCCCTCCGCCTTCGGCACCTCCCCTTGAAAAATAAGGGGAGGACCCAATTCTATGTTTAATTATTATTTGCTGTCCATATATTTTCGGCACTGTTCCTTTAGAAAAATAGATGGAGACCATTTAACTGCATTTTGGTACAATAAATCTTATCTACTTTTCCCTAATAGTTTTTATTGGCACCGCCAAAGGGTATAATACCCAGGGGCTTGCCTCGAAATTAAAAATTTGTTTCCAATGAATGCCTCGTGGGCTTGCCCCGAGATAGTTTATTCCGAAGAATCTATTCTAAGTGAATTGTTTCCTCCATTTAATTCGGAGTTTACTCCTTCTTCAAGTAATATTTCTTCGGGTGTTGCCGGAGTTATTTCTTCTTCCTCTCCATAGAAATGGCGAAACATTTCCAGGTGTTCGTTAAACTCATCGGCTTTTTCTTCAAGGATTTTTTCATCCTGATGCACTACAAGTAAATCTACTAATGCTCTATAGCGTTCAATATTAGAGACAATTTCGTTAAAATATCGATATTGTCTATCTATGTCCCAGCTGCTGTAATACTGTAGATTTTCTTTATAATGCGTGGCGATTTTCTCCCAGATTTCCCTGGCTTTTTCGGGTTCGCCAACTTCATAATAACCGGTTACGTAAGGTTCCAGTAAAGCGTAGTAGTTAAAATGTTCTACCGGCATATTTTCCATAGCAAGATCAAGCACTTTTTTAGCTCTCGTGGTGTCTTGCTCGTTTAGCAGGTTTTCTACCAGCCTGGCCAGGTTACTTCTGTAGGTAATAGAGTTTCTGCGAGTCTCCGGATCGTGGTAAATATCATCTGATCCCATATTGCCCCAATCCCAGTTCATCACGATATCATACATTTTATCTGTATTGATGCGGCCCATATCGTAAGGATTTCTAGGGTCTACCGGGGTTTTTATAGGTACCAGTTTATAAGCAACCCCTTCTAACTGAAGATACTCTTTCATCCAGAGATAATCTTCGTCATTAAAACTTCCGCCAGAGAAATAAATTGGTCTTTCCCAGTTGTTATTAGCCAGAATATCCAGCATCAATAAGGTGTTTTTATAAATAACCTGGGAGTCCAGATTGATCACAATTTCATCTACAATCTGATCGGCAAAACGTTCCTCTACAATTCCGTTTTCTAAAACAGTTTCCTTATTTACCGGAATACTAATGTTTTTTGTAGGGAAGGTATTAATCATTTGTCCGCTTTGTAACTCGGCCTGGGTTCTTGGATCATCATTTTGAATATAGTTAAGCCAGGTTTTAAGCGGAATAGTGTCTTTAGTAACTTCCTTTGCGAAAACCGCGTCATTAACCCCGTTGTAGTCTTCATTTTCAAATTGTGAAGGGATGGGGTCACTTTCAAATGCTTTGCGCTTCATTTGGTCTATGTACCAATCGGTAGCAAAAAGGCTGGTGTTTACAACTCTTACATCGGTGCGGTAACGCTCTATTTGTTGTACATACCACAGCGCAAAAGTATCATTATCCCCAATGGTAAAAATAATTCCGTTTTCATCTACAGAATCCAGGTACATTTTAGCCATAGTAAGGGTAGTGTCCCTGCCGCTACGGTCGTGATCGTCCCAGTTTTCTGAAGCTAAAAGCACCGGTACTGCAAGTATGGAAGTGGCAATTACAATTGGTGCTGCTAGCTTGGGTTTTAAAAACTTTTTAGCCCAATCAAACAGCGCATAAGCGCCAAAACCAATCCAAATGGCAAATACGTAGAAAGAACCTACCAAGGCATAATCACGTTCACGAGGCTCAAAAGGCCGCTCATTAAGGTATATTTTAAGAGCGATTCCGGTGAAGAGGAAAAACACGAGTAATACCCAGAAGTTATTTTTATCTCGTTTAAACTGAAAAACGAGTCCTATTAACCCTAAAATTAAAGGAAGAAAATAGTAGGTATTTCTCGCTTTATTATTTTTAACATCGCTGGGAAGGTTGTCTTGAGGACCAACGTGCATCTCGTCTATAAAATCAATGCCGCTAATCCAGTTCCCATTCATATCGGTATATTTTCCCTGGTTATCGTCCTGGCGTCCAACAAAATTCCACATAAAATAACGCCAGTACATATACCCAATCTGGTATTCTAATAAATAACCAATATTGGAAGCAAAAGATGGCTTTTCTATGTTCAGGTAATCTCCAAATTGACGCAGAAAGCTATGATAATCGGTATTATCAAGTTCGCCTTGTGCATATCTATTTTGGAATTCGTTTACCGCGCTAACCAGTCTTTCTTCGCCTTGATACTCCTGTTTTATGGTGAATTTAAGCGGGCCGGTGAAATCCATATAGTTGGCTGCGTGTTGCGAACTCCACATTCTTGGTAAGAATGCTTTGTGAGAATCATCCAGGTTTTGCTTTGCGTTTTTATAGTCGTTAACTATAATATATTTCCCCGCTTCTTCGTCTTTTTCATATTTAGGTTTGGCATCGGTATAAGGATTGTTTTCATCCAGGCCTGCATACATTTCAGAAAACTGAGGGCCGTAAAATAAATGTGTTTCCCCATATTGCTCCCGGTTGTAATAAGCCAGTAATTCGCGGGCATTATCGGGGCTATTTTCGTTAATAACCGTAGGAGCATTAGATCTTATAGGAAGCATTACCCAACTGGAAAATCCAATTAGTATAAATAAGATACAAAGAAATAAAGTGTTTAGCTGAAAATAATTTTTCTTCCGGGTATAATTAATTCCGAAGTAAAAGAGTGCAACAATCACTAAAAGTGCGATTACGGTTCCGGTATTAAAAGGTAGTCCCAGTGAATTGGTAAAGAATAACTCTGAAGCAGCAAAGAAAGTAAGCGTGTAGGGGAGAAGGAGTTTAAAAATAAACATTAAAACGGCTACTACTACAATATTTGCTATAATAAAATTCTTTACCGTAATTTTTTTATAATTCTTGAAGAAATACAGGAAACCAATAGCAGGAATAGTAAGCAGTCCCATAAAGTGGACTCCAAAAGATAAACCTACCACTAACGAGATTAAAATTAGCCATCTATTCCCTCGGGGTTTAAACATATCGCGTTCCCAAAGTAAACCCAGATAGAAAAGAAGGGCCATAAGGCAGGCCGCCATAGCATAAACTTCGGCTTCTACGGCACTAAACCAAAAGCTATCGGTAAAGGTGAAGGCTAAAGAGCCAACAAGGGCACTACCTAAAACGGCTAGTTTATTTGATGTTTTAAGCTTTTCTACAGGCCCGGCTATTTTTAAAACCAACAAACTTATAGACCAAAACATAAACAGCACTGCAAAAGCACTGGCAGCTCCAGACATAAAGTTTACCATAAGTGCAACTTGGGAGTTGTCTGCCGCAAAAGTAGAAAAGAAAGCCCCCAGCATTTGGTATAATGGTGCTCCGGGGGGGTGGCCTACTTCAAGATTTGCGGAAGTTGCAATGTATTCACCTGCATCCCAAAAACTTGCTGTTGGTTCCAGGGTTAGGGTGTATGTGGTAAGTGCGATTAAAAATACCAGCCATCCCAATATTTTGTTCCACTTCTTAAAGCTAAAATCTATCATTTTGTAGTAAAATTGAATCTTATGTGGCGAATTTAATAATAAAAATAAGAATGCCCGATAATCGGGAATTAATTGAATTGGGGTTAAGTGAACTTACAGCTCATTTTACAACATTGCTGCCTTAAAGCTTGCTGAAGTAGTTTAGTAACGGACTTTAAAACAAGATATTTTCTGAAAAGACTGGAAATAAGGCTGTTTTGCAAGCTTTCTTTTTCATTTTTTTAAAGTGAATTTAGGCCTCAAGAAAAAACTATATTTTTTATAGAGAAAAAGTTTGCGCAATAGAAAGTTTGTTTTAAATTTGCATCCGCATTACAGCAATGGCCTATGGTGTAACTGGCAACACGTCTGGTTTTGGTCCAGAAGAGTCTAGGTTCGAGCCCTAGTAGGCCAACAAAATTAACCGAATTCTGAAAAGAGTTCGGTTTTTTGTTTTTGGAAAAGATTTGGCGAGAAGTTTATCCTGATCAAGCCTAATTGTTGTGTTTAAGCAAAAATTGTAGTCAAAATATTAATAAAGAAACCTCACAGGTTTTGGCAGGCAAGCCTTTTTAAAATGGTTTCAACTTCAATTATGTTTTTTAATTATCAACATACTAGATCCTGAAATAAATTCAGAATGACGGTTTAAAGGTCGGAGCTTTTTGCGGAATATCGGGAAGCCTTAGTCTTGTGCTGAGCGTAGCTGAAGGAAGACCATTAAAAAAAACCGAATTCTGAAAAAAGTTCGGTTTTTTTGTGAATTACTTTAAAACTATTTCTTCATTATCAACTGTGAAATTCAAAGATTTATTCACTAATTGGTTAAGGTTTATTCCTTTTTTAGCGGCCAACATAAATAATTTTTGATGAACGCTTTTATTCACCCGTACATTAAAACTCCCCTTAAAAGTTTTGTTCGGCTCTTTTCCTATTTCTTTGCAAGTTTCCAGGTAATCACTTACAGCCTCTATAAAACTATTTTCTAATTCAGAAACAGATTCTCCTTCAAAAAGAATTAGATCATTTATTCCCTGAATTTTTCCAAAAAAAACTTTATCATCAGCACTGAACTCAACTGTACCTATATAACCTTTATGTTCTAAATAATTTTTCATTACAATCCTAGTTTTTCAATAACCTGTTCAATGATATATCTTTTTACAACATTTTCAGGATGTGGTTTATGCGCTATTATAACATCGTTGTTCTTCTTTCTATTTATAAATTTCCTTCGTGATCCTCCGGTTTTCCCTTTTTTCTTTAGCTCTATATAGCCATAATACTTAAGGACCTTTGAAAACTCCTCCCAGGTCATGTCTTTAGGAACACCTAGAAATTTTTGAACAAGTTTTTCAATTTTAGACATTTACAAATATACGGTTTTTTAAAATGCAACTGAAAGTTAGTTACAAAAATTAATCCTTTAGGTTTTTGAAACCTAAAGGATTAATACCTTCCCGCCTTAATTTTATTTAAAATTAACCGAATTCTGAAAAGAGTTCGGTTTTTTGTTTTTGGAAAAGATTTGGCGAGAAGTTTATCCTGGATCAAGCATGATTGTTGGGGACTAAGCAAAAATTGTAGTCAAAATATTAATAAAGAAACCTCACAGGTTTTCAAAACCTGTGAGGTTTTGGTAGGCAAGCCTTTTTAAAATGGTTTCAACTTCAATTATGTTCTTTAATTATCAACCTACTAGATCCTGAAATAAATTCAGGATGACGGTTTAAAAACCTTTTCTCTCAATAAGATCAAAAGATAAAAAACCCGGAGCAAGTCCGGGTTTTATCTTTCAATTTTTTAAAGTGCAGAACCAATGCATAATGACTGGCTGGGCACTATAATTTAATACAGTTTATAATCTATTCGGGTTTTCTTTTTGTAGAATCCAGACTTATAACAGGCTCTGCCACGAAGAATACTTGGGTGAATACCGATTTTTTCGGCGTATTCGACTATATTTTGGTCATCAAGTGGATTAGCTCCATATTTTTCAAGATACTCCTCCCATTCATTGTCAGAAATTAGATATTGCTCTGCAAACCTGTTTGCTTCTTTTTCTTCACTAGAGTTCTTATATTCTTCATCTTCATTATTGGGATCCAAATCGATAAAGCGGCTTTCATTATTATTAACCAGGTGTTTAAAAATATGTCCTAATTCGTGAAATAGGGTAAAGGCAAAATTATCCAGGCGTTTGTGCCTTATGGACATTCCAATTGCCGGATTGCCATTACTCCAAAAAGAAATTCCATCTACCGGTGTTTTAGCTCCTTTTGTTTGAAGGATTAACTTAATTCCATAATCTGCCAGTAAATTTTGTGTGGTTCTAAGAGTATTTTTATTTTCTTTTAATAGAACTTTCAGTGTATTAATTAATTCATCCTGGCATTTATAATCAAAAGTAGGAACCGATACAAAACTTGCTTTATGTTCTATTAATTTTGCCCATCCTATGATATTTATAGGGTCAACTTTCAATTTTGTTGATTTTCTGAATCGAGAGAAACTAGGTTGTGTTCGCATATTTGCGAATTGCTCAAAATGTTCTACTCCATAAATAATCTTAATAGCCTGTATATCTTTTATTGGGTCGCCCTGAAGGATTTTCTCTTTGCTAAAAAAAGTATATGCAATTTTTTCTTTAATGAAATCTAATTGCTCAATAGCTTCAAGTCTTTCGTTATTCTTTGCTTTAATCCTGGCTAAATCTAAATCATAATTTTTCTGGGCTTCCATCCAATAATCAGCATCTATGCCCAGGGTTTTTTCTAATAGAATAGCGAGATCTGCATTTAGGTTTCTTTTTCCTTTAATGAATTCATTTAGTTGGCTTCTATTAAAGCCTATAGTTTTTGCAAAATCTGACTGAGAAATTTCAGAAGCATCCAGTTCATCCTTAAGAATTTCTCCCGGATGTGTAGCGATTAATGGAGTTAGGTCGGTTGCTTTCATAATTATTGATAGTGCTTGCTGAGTTCTTCTAATTCTAAAATATCGATTTGGAGGGAGTCTTCTTTAGAAGCAACTTCATTGAAAATTATTCGATACTGTTTGTTTATCCAAACGGCACTTTTACCGCTTAAGTTTCCTTCTTTTTTTTTCGTAATGAAGGCTTTTTATTTGATATAGCTGCTCAATTCGGGTAACAGATTTCAGCTTATTGACTGTTTTTACATACTGTTTTACTAAAGCAGGATTAGATTTAAAATCTTTATGCTTTTTAGTTTTGCCCTCATAGAGGTCTTCTAAATACTCTTTTAGAAATACTATGGTCATCTAATCCTTTTGTAAATATAATATTTGTTCACAATATTGTGAACAAATTAATGTTAATAATTATAGAATATTATACGTCGTAATATGTTTCTAGCTCGATATTAGGATGAATATTTTCGGCAAGTTTAGTAATCAGTTCTTTATCAAATTTAGAACTTTCAGATCCAAAAATAATTTTTTTAATTTCAATATCGATATATCCTTGCTTTTCGGTTATTATTCTAAATTCGTTCTCATACTTCCATTCCTTTAACTTATTTAGGAATATGGGCTTTATATCCTCTAATTTATATGGTAAGATTTCTAGACAAGATAACCCGTTATAAACCACTTTATTAACGTTGAATTTTGATTTTGGTAGTTCGAAGCCAATTACTATACCTCTATGGCCATCGGAGGTTGAATTGAATAAAATTTATGGCTTTCGAGCCAATGATTTCTCTTTATATTATCTCTATCCCATCAACCTCCTTCATCAACCTATCAGTTTCCGTTAACGCGACAATTATCTTTTGGTAATGCAAAATATCTTCAAACTTTAATTCCCGGCCTTTGCGGTCTTTTAGCCATTTTTGAGCGGGTTGGTAACCACCTATATAAAACTCCCAGGCAATTTCTGGTACGTTATCAAAATATTGCTGGTCGTTTATCCAGACTTTGCCAAAGCCCCCCTCTAATCCCCCCGAAGGGGGGAAGTTTCTCCTCATTTCGCTCTGGTTCTCGACTGCGCTCGAACTGATAGCAGTATTTTCTGGCTGCTTCCCTTTTGAAGGGGAGCTGTCCGCAGGACTGAGGGGTTTTTGGTTCAATTCAAAACCCGGACTGGTTTTCGTTATTTTCCTGGTAATTATATTATCACCATCTACGGGATAAGTGGTAATAAATTCTTCGGTTTTTGGACTTTCCAGGAGATGAATTTGCCGAAGATCACTACCCAATTTTACCAATTGCCAAAATTGTTCCCGGTCTTTTGGATACGGAACCCTTGGGAAATCTATTTTTAAAAATTCTTTGTAGGTTTCGCGATAGGTGGGAGAATGTAAAACCGCATAAATATAATCCAGCAAATGTATGGGCGCAAAAGTGCTGCGAAAATCACTGCGGACTTCCCCAGAATTTGCCAAACAAACATTGCCGTCTTCGGCTTCCGGAACAAAATCTAAACCAAGGCTTTCTTCTATTTTAGCGAGAATTTTTGGGTCTAAGTTAGGAACACGCCCGGCCTGGGTTTCGGTGCTTTGTTGGCCGGTGGTTTCTGGGTATTGGTAAAGAGGAGCTTGCTGCGGTATTCCCTTGTAGCTAAAATGATAACGGTTATCAATCATGTTTCTCGATATTTGAATTGAAGTCCAATTTTCAGCTGTTGCTTGTCTTGAAAAAACTATTCCTAAATTTTCAAAGAGTAAATGTTTCATTTCTTTCTCTCTACCCCGATCAATCAAATCAGAGGAATAATAGATCCAGTTTTCATCAAACGGTCGGTAAGAAATTTTTTCTATTTTTTCTAAATCAAACTCTCCTATTCGTTTTTCTTCTAGCCAATTATTTTTTGCTTTTAACTTACATTTTAATATTACATCCTGATTAGTATTTTCAATTTTAAAAAAGTATTGAATCCTTTCTTTTAAATTATTTTTATCCGAATCTATGACAAAAGCATCTCGATGGGTTTTAACACCACTTGGTTTAATTTTAAAGAGGTCATTTCATTGAAAGCCAGTTTCATATTTTTCAAAACCATCATAATCCTTATTAATCATGTAGTAATTTGGCTTACGTTTAACCAATTCAGAAAATGTAATATTATCAAGTTTGCTATCTTCAAGGAATCTATATTTGTCCTTTCTTTTTCCAAAACAATCGTAATGAAATACCTGTCCGAGTTCATTCAATTTTTTCTTTCCGGTCTTTATCAAAATGTTAATGGAAACTCCTTGTTGTATATCAAATACGTTTTCGTCTTTGCTTCCATCGGGGGCGGTTTCTTTCTTTTTGGAGTTTCCGTGTAGATCTATCGTGTAGATTTTATCATAAGTTTTTAATAAATTCCAGCGCATTCCTCTAAACGTTGGATTATCTAAAAAGCCGTGCGGGTTGATGAAAGCTAAAATACCTTCGCCATTCTTTTCAATAAAATGTTGTCCATAACGCATAAATTTTACATAATCGTCATTTATTACTTTTGAATTACGCTCCTCAAGTTTTATTTGCCTTCCTGGTTCTTTTTTGTAATCTTCCATTAAGCTGGAAATCCATTTTCCAGTATTAGCGCTACTTACCGCATACGGCGGATTCCCAATAACACACATTACCGGGGTATCGCGTTTAATATGGTTGGCCTCGTTGGCTTCGGTACTTAACCAGTTGGAAAAAAGGGTGCCGGTGTCTTTATGGTGCTCCTCTAAAGAATTGGTGAGATACACATTTAGCCTTTGGCTGCTGTTTTCTTTATAGCCGGTTTCGCGCAGCAGCATATCCAGTTTTAAATGTGCCATAGCATAAGAGGCCATCAATAATTCAAATCCGTTTAAACGGGGAATTAAATGTTGCTCTACATAACCGCTCCACGCGCCCTGCATGGCTTTAAATTTTTTGCTGTAAATATAATTCACCACTTCGGCCAAAAAAGTTCCCGTACCGGTTGCAGGATCTAAAATCTGGACTTTATGAACTTCTTTTTCGGTTTGTTTATAACCGGTGGCAGAACGTTTATCGGCTACATCGGTATTTACCTTTATTTTGGTTTTGGAGGTGTCTGCTAAACCTTGGGGCAGGTTGAATTCGGTTTTTAAAACATCGTCTACCGCACGTACAATAAATTTCACCACCGGCTCTGGCGTGTACCATACTCCGCGTGCTTTTCTAAGTTTAGGATCGTATTCTGCCAAAAAGGTTTCGTAAAAATGAATAATGGCATCCTGGGTTTGGGTACTTTTCCCAAAGTTTTTCAGCAGTTGTTCTACGTTTGTTGCTCTAAAAACATCGGCAAGGTTATCTACGGTGGGTTTTATACGAGCATCAATATCGGGGCCGGCTACATAGCCAAATAATTTCCGAAGAAAGGGATTTGATTTTGGGATAAGCTCGGCGGCTTCCTGCCTGCTAAAATCTTGTAGTGTAGGATCGTGCAAACGGGCGGCAAACATTCCATAAGCCAGGGTTTGCGCATAAATATCGGCAAAACCTTTTGGAGTAAGATCGTGGATAAGGATTTCCTTAAAAGTTTGAAATTGCCCCTGCAACGAAGTGTTTTCCTGGGTTTCCTCATCTGAAGTAATGGCATTTTCCAGGATGTTTTGTAGCAACCGGGCTTTGGCCGCCATCATTTCGGCCAGTCTTTTAGCCGATTTAATGGTTTGACCAATAAAGCTGCAAAAGTTTAAAATAAGATTTTCAAACTGCTGAAAGTTTTCCGGGATGGGAATTATATTTCCGTTTTCAATTTCGGCCAGTTTTATTTCGTGTACCAATTCGCCATTCTGGAAAAACTGAAACCACAGATAATCGGTAATAATTAGGTTATCCAGGGCATTGCGATAGCGTGAAAACTGCTCTTTATAAACTTTAGAATTCAGGTCTTTACCAACATCTTTTGCTTCAATATATCCAATGGGGATTTTTCCGTTGGTCAAGACATAATCGGGGTTTCCACAGTCGGTAACATTGGTCGGTTCGTTGGTAATATCTATATTGGTTAAGATGCTTCTGAGTAAATTCTCTAAGTCGGCCCTGTAGGAATGCTCGCGGGAAATTCCGGAAACATATCTTGAATTCACTATTTCCAGGTAGTTGGTTATTGTCATGTATGTAAAAAAAATAAGGCTTTTGAAAAGAAAAGGGAAGATAAATTAATTAAAGTACTTATAAAATTAAGCGATAGAAAAAATTGCCTCGAATTCACGAATGTTTTTACCCAAACCACAAAAGTTTTAAAACCTGTAAGGTCTTTTATTATTGCTGCCTCCTTTTAAATACTAATCCCAATTCCAATTTGTAATTCAGAGGTGTATTCCCGGGTATTTAAAGGTGTTTTACTGTCAAAATAATAATCGTAGATCATAAAAACTTTAAACCATTCGGCAAGCGGAATATCCAATTTAAATTGATCTAAAACCCGGTGATCTTTAAAATTTTTATAGAGCGGTTGGTAATAAACCGTATTGGTGATAGAGAAACTTTTTGTTTTTGATAAATAAGAAACAGAAAAATAGGTGCTGTTTCTATGGTTATATTCTGTAGTATTTGCTTTATCGCTGTATTCTACTTCATACATATAACTATTACCAATATGTCCGGTAAAGTTTTCCCGGTTAACCCAATTGTATCGTAATCCGGCACCAACAAGGTTTCTTTGCTCTACCACCAAAAGTTGATTGTACTGCCCCTGTAAAAATGCTTCAGAACTCAACTTTGAGATTAATTTGTAATTAAATCTTGTATGCAGAAACCAGGAGTTTTGCAAATTCCCCTCATCGGCATCTATTAACTTGTAATTCCCCAAAAAGAGATAGGTTCTTTTAAAATCTTTTGATTTTAATTGCGTGGTTAGGGTTCCATTTATCTGGTTTACTGAAACCCCGTCGTTATTGGAATGGTTAAAGGCAAATTCGGCATCTAAAACAAAACGTGACGAATCATTTTCTATTCTTTTGGTTTCTATGTTTACCAATTGTGCATTTCCAAAGATTGGAACAAGTAAAAAAACAAAGAGAAGTTTTTGAAACATTAGGTTTATTTGGGGGTAAAGATAAAAACTAAAGGCTGTATGAAAAAGGCCGGGATTTCTAAACGCTTAATTTTTAGTTGTATTACTAAACTACCAATTTTTGCTCCGGTTTTCCTGAGAAATTAAAATCCAGTTTTCTTAATAATTCGTTCAACACTTCGTAATTTAGTTTCCTCAAATCCTAACCTGTAAATTGTGCCTTTAGAATTTTTTAAAGAAAACGAAGAAGTATTTAATACCTTATTTGAAGCGGCCTCAGAAGGTGTTGTTGTAGTGGATGCCGAGCAAATAATAGTTACCGTAAATAAAGCTGCCTTAGACATGTTTGGCTATAAAAAGGAAGAACTTTTAGGCGCACATCTCAATATCCTTATTCCAAAAAAATATAAAGCTAACCACCATGAACATTTTGATAGTTTTATGGAACATAGCGAAAAGCGGCAGATGGGGCATGGCCGGGAATTGTTTGGAGTGAAAAAAAATGGCGATCAATTTCCGGTAGAAGCGGGATTGAATCCGTTTAGAGCAGGTGGAGAACGCTTTGTAATGTCTTTAATAGTAGATATTACGGTTAGAAAAGAAAATCAGCGACAAATTAGGGAATTGAATGCCGAGCTGGAAGGTAAAATAAAGATTAGAACTCAGGAGCTTAGGAACACGGTTGAAGATCTAGAGCAGGAAATTGCAAAACGGAAAGAGGCAGAAAAACGTATTAAGCTTGCTTTAAAGCAGGAAAAAGAACTCAATGAATTAAAAACAAAGTTTCTTTCCCTGGTTTCCCACGAATTTAAAACTCCGCTTAGCGGGATACTTACTTCTGCTGTTTTAGCTGAAAAATATACCCAAACCGAACAGCAGGAGAAACGCACCAAGCATCTTACCACTATTAAAAACAAGGTGCATTATCTTAATAATATTCTTAATGATTTTCTATCCCTGGAACGCCTGGAATCTGGAAATGTAAACTATAAATACACCGCCTTTAGTCTCAATAAATTAGTAAATGAGGTAATTTATAACGCCAATGTAACACTTAAATACGGTCAGGAAATAGAATATGACAATGATATGAAGGATCTTACCCTGTATCAGGATGAAAAAATCCTGGAACTTGTTCTTTCAAATTTAATTGGAAATTCTATTAAATACTCTCCGGAAGATTCTACCATATTTTTTAGAATCTACCCAAAGGATAAAAAAATTATTTTTGAAGTAGAAGATGAAGGAATGGGAATTCCCAAAAAAGATCAAAAACATATTTTTGAACGATATTTTAGAGCCGAAAATGCTTTGTTAAAACAGGGAACAGGTATTGGGCTTAATATCGTTAAAGTGCACGTAGAAAATATGGGAGGAACCATATTTTTTGAAAGTGTAGAAAATAAAGGTTCTAAATTTACCGTAACATTGCCTAATCAAAATAGATAATATTCTCTTTGTTTAGGTAGAATTGAAAATAGCTTAAAATGAAAAAAATACTTTTAATTGAAGACGATGTAACCGTTAGGGAGAATACTGCAGAATTGTTGGAACTCTCAAATTATGAAGTAGTAACTGCCTCTGATGGTAAAAAAGGGGTAGATAAAGCCAAAGAAGAAATTCCCGATATTATTGTTTGCGATATCATGATGCCAGAGCTTGATGGTTACGATGTACTTAGCACGTTATCTGAAGATCCAACAACCAAAGGGATTCCTTTTATTTTTCTTTCAGCAAAAACCGAGCATAAGGATGTAAGAAAAGGGATGGATCTTGGTGCAGACGATTACCTCACCAAACCTTTTGATGAAGAAGATCTTGTAAGTGCTATTGAAAGTAGGCTGGCGAAAATAGAGATCATAAAAGCACAGGGAAAAGATGATGATTTAGAAGCGGTTCAAAATTTATCTGCTTTTAGGGAAATTATGAAAAGCCGGGAGCAGGTTGAATTTAAAGCTGGGGAAAATATTTATGAAGAAGGAAAATCTTCGCTCCATTTTTATATGGTAGGCCGCGGGGTAATAAAAGCTCATAAGTTTGATAGTCGCGGTAAAGAAATGATTACTGAATTATATAAAGAAGATGATTTTTTCGGGAACCTTAGCTTTAATAAGAACTCAGCTTACGGCGAATATGCTACCGCTTTAGAAGATAGTTTGCTATACATGGTTTCTAAAGATGATTTGCGCGATATCTTGAAAAATAACAGCAATATTAGTATGGAATTGCTGCAGGAAATGGGAGACCATTTAATGGGTGTAAAAGAACAATTAATGGAGATTGCTTATGCTTCGGTGAGAAGGAAAACAGCGCGTACCATTTTGTTATTTGCTCATAAAATAAAGAAAAATCCTTTACATAGTATTAGAATTTCCCGGGCCGATCTAGCCGGAGTTGCCGGTATTGCTTCAGAAACTTTAATAAGAACGCTTTCTGATTTTAAGAAAGAAGGGCTTATAGAAATTGAAGGAAGAAATGTTAAGCTTTTGGATGTGCATAAACTGGAGCATATTAGTTAATTCTTAAAAGACCTGACGGGAATCATATTTGGGGTTGATCTTTCAAACTATTTTTGACCAAAATTAGTGCTGAATTTCAAGCTCATGAATGTTTTAATACTTACAGACTTTTCTGCTCAGGCCTATAATGCTGCGAGATATGCCCTGAACTTAACCTCTGGGTCTTCTAAGTTCTATGTGCTTCATGCCTCTAACGGGGAAGCAGCACAAGTAGAGGAGTCACTTTTAGAATTAGTGGATAATCTTAAAGAGCAACCCCAGGCGGTAAATCATGATTTTTCAGCACTTCCTTTTTCTGATAATCTTATCTACGCAACTCGAAAAGCTGTTTTAGAAAAACGGATAGATCTTATTGTTATGGGAGCTTCAGGGAAAAATACGTCTAATTTTCAGGGGCTTGGTGGCAATACCTGTAGCGTAGCCAAGAAAGTGAAATGCCCGGTTTTGGTTGTTCCAAATTGCGACTTTAAACAATGGGAGAGATTATATCTTCCCTTAGATTTGCGTTTCCCTGTGAACACCAAAGCTTTACAATTACTTGAAAAGTTACCGGTGGTAGAAAATGTAGCTTTAAATGTATGGGAATTTGATTTAAATGATTCGGGTGCAAAAATTGATAATTTTAATTTGGTTAATTATCAAATTGAAAGGCAAACCTTAAAGCGTGAATCAGATTTCCTGGAAAAATTTTGGCCAGAAGCAACTGTAAAAGCCAATTTAATCTTATTTTTTGCCCGCCAACTTCATATAACAGAGAAACTTTTGAATAGGCTTTCTACGGTAGAAACACGAAAACAAAATCTTCCGGTACTTATACTCCACGAATAGACTTTTAAGCCTTTACCGGTTAAAATCAATCTAAATTTTTCGCTCTTACCCCTAAATTTCACTCGAAATTTTGCTATAAATTTCCGCCAGGCCAAGGTGAAACTTTATTAAAGTGAGCTTAGAAATTAAAAATTCTTCGGAAACCCTTTTGAATAAAGATCATTGAGGCTTTAAAAAAATATTTAGGACACTATTGGGTGAAAATTTACATTGGGATTCTTTGGTTATATTGGTTTTGCAATTTATCAAAGAAAAACCTAAGTTTATGCGCGTTCCTAAAAAAGGATTATTGCTTTTATTTAGAAGAAAGAATTAAGGCTGAAACTTTTGGGTACAGGATGTTAACTTTATATAACGAAAACAATGAAGATTAAACAGATTTTTGAAAACAATAAGGAGTGGATTCAGGAAAAATTAAAGACAGATTCAGATTATTTTAGCAATCTTTCTAAAGGGCAGGATCCTGATATTCTTTATATAGGATGTTCAGATAGCAGGGTTACGGCTGAAGAATTAATGGGGGTAGCACCCGGCGATGTTTTTGTACATAGAAATATTGCCAATATGGTACCAAATACCGATTTAAGTGCGATGTCTGTAATAGATTATGCTGTTGCACACCTTAAGGTTAAACATGTAGTGGTATGTGGCCATTATTATTGCGGAGGTGTAAAAGCTGCTATGCAATCTCAGGATTTAGGTATTTTAAATCCGTGGTTAAGAAATATTAGGGATGTATACCGTATTCACCAGGCCGAACTGGACGCTATAAAAGACGAAGAAGCACAATATAAAAGACTTGTGGAATTAAATGTGCAGGAACAGTGTATTAATGTTATAAAAACTGCAGAAGTACAGAAGGCAGTTTTAGATAGGGGTATAGCCGTACACGGTTGGGTTTTTGATATTCATTCTGGTAAGTTGATTGACCTGAAAATTGACTTTTCGGAAATATTGAAAGATGTAATGAAAATCTATCATTTAGATAGTTAAACAATACAAATTTTAAGTGCCGGGTTTTCTTTAGAAAATAATTATACAGTTTAAATCCCAGGGAAAACGAAGCATTTTTAAGAAGCTGTCTGAAATAATTTTAAAATTTTTACAGACAGCTTTTTTATGCCTTACTTTCTCTTGCCTGAAACATTTTTAAATATAAATGGGAAGACATCTTCCTGGCGTTATTTTTAGCCCGGTTGGCTAACTCACCTTCAAATAATTCATCTATGGTTTCAAACCACAGGTTTAGCCATATCCCAAAATGATAGGAAGAAATTTCCTGGTTATTTTCCTGGTCTACCTGTACATGAACCTTTTGTGGGTTTCCTTTATACAAAGCTTTAAAAAAGAGGTTGCTCTCCCAGAAATCGGTTAACTTCTCGAGATGGGCATCCCAGTCCCTTATAACCTCATTAAAGAAGTGACCAATCTCAGGGTCTTTTCTTACTTTTTTATAAAAACTGGAAACAAGTAAAAAAACATCTTCCCGGGTTTTAATATCGGCTGACATAAAAAGGTTTTAGAAAATATTAATAATGATAAAGATAGCAGATGTTGCCAGACTTATTAACAACGAATTAAATATTATTTTTGGTTTAAATTGAGCTAAAACCAAAGCGTTATAGCTCATGCAAACACTCACTACAATAAATAGTTGAAACATATCAAAAAGTGTATGCCCATTCATTAGAATTAACATAGCAGCTACAGATCCCAGGCAACTGGAGGCAATAATCCCCAATGTATAATGGGCTAAACTCAATTCTTTAAAATCTGCCAGTAAATTATTATAAAGTTTCATAATTTTTGATTTGGGATCAAAATTACGATTAAGAATAGGCTTGTCTTATGAGTCAAATCATAAGAGGAAAAAGGAGGTTAAAAGATGCTTAAGCCACTTTTGTATGCCGGTTTGTAAAAAATAACTTAACTAAACTGGGTATAATAATCTCTTTCTAATTGCTCTCTGTGATCTGGATGTGCTATAGCAATAAGTTCTTTTGCTCTTTGCTTGAGGTTTTTCCCATAGAGGTTTACAACACCATATTCTGTTGCTATATAATGCACGTGTGCCCTTGTGGTGGTTACACCGGCACCTTCTTTTAAAAAAGGTACTATTTTGGAGATTCCGTTTTTGGTAATAGAAGGCATGGCGATAATAGGTTTGCCGCCTTCAGAAAGGGCTGCACCTCTTATAAAATCCATTTGCCCGCCAACTCCAGAGAATTGATATTTCCCAATCGTATCGGCACAAACCTGGCCGGTTAGATCTATTTCTATAGCCGAATTTATTGCAGTCACTTTTGGATTACGCCTAATAATAGCAGTATCGTTTGTATATGCCGCTTCTTTAAAATGAACTATAGGATTATCGTCTATAAAATTATATAAATCAGGTGAACCCAGCGCAAAACAAGTAACCAGTTTTCCTGTTTTTATTTCTTTGTTTGCACCCGTGATCACACCAGATTCAACAAGTGGTAAAATTCCGTCAGAAAACATTTCGGTATGAATTCCCAGGTTTTTATGGTTTTGAAGGTTGCTTAAAACCACATTAGGAATACCCCCAATACCCATTTGTAGGGTAGCACCATCTTCAATTAATTCGGCAACATGTTTACCTATTTGCTTTTCAATTTCGGTGGGCTCTGTAATGCTTTTGGCAAAAATAGGTTCATTTACTTCTATGGCCGCATCAATTTGGCTACTGTGAATAATCCCGTCACCGTGTGTTCTGGGAACTTTTGGGTTTATTTGTGCAATTACTTTTTTTGCGGTTTGAATAGCTGGTAAAGTGATATCTACGGAAGCCCCAAGTGAGCAATAGCCGTGTTTATCGGGAGGGGAAACCTGTATAAATGCTACATCTAATGGGAGAAGATTTCTTCTGAAAAGATTGTGAATTTCACTTAAGAAAATAGGAATATATGTGCTTTTATTAGAATTAATTGCACTTCTCACGTTTCCGGCAACAAAGCAGCTATTAATATGAAAAGCTTTTGAGTAAGGTTCTTCGGTATATTTTGCTTTTCCTTCTGTATGAATTTGAAGAATTTCTACATCTGTCAATTCATTATAGCGCTCGCATAATGCATTAATTAGTGTTATAGGCGTCATTGCAGCACCCTGAATAAAAATACGATTACCCGAGTTTACTATAGCAACAGCCTGCTGGGCCGATAATATCTTTGGATTGTTCACAATTTTAAGTTTTTATATTTAAATTAAAATCGATCTCAATTTCTTCATCTATTACAATTAAGCCAAAAATTTTGGTAGGTGCTTGTAGATTAAAGTCTTTGATGTTTAGTTCTAATTTGCCTTCAAAACGAATTTCGTTTTTCCAGGTGATTTCAATTGGAAAGCGGTAATCGTTTTCAATTCCTGCAATGGTAAAACTTAATGTTACTGTAGCGTCGTCTTCCTTGTTGAGATCTATTTTTTTTATTTTCAAAAAAATCTCCGGGTATTTTTCAGTTTTGAGAAGGTCGTGAAAATCTTTATTGATTTTCCTGTGTCCACAGTCAAAATTTTTATTTTCCAAGGTAAGGATACTGTTTTTGAAGATTAGGGCACGTTCTTTATCAATATAGTGAACCTTAAAGCTTTCGTTTTTAAAGGAAAGTGGATTAAAATCACATTTAAATTCATTGATGTTTGTAGTGCCGGCAATACTTAGGCTACTGTTGGGCAGGATGACAATTTCGCGGGTCTCTAAGCTAGTTTGTGCCAGGCCCGAAAAACTAAGAAATAAAGCGAATAAAAATAGGAAGTAAGTTTTCATCCTGATTAAATTAGGGCATTTTTATAAAGATATGCAATAGATTTTTACTGAAAACTTGCTGAAATCAGAAAATAAAAAGCCCCGGAGAATCTCTTAGAGATAACATCCGGGGCTCAACATTCAACTTAAAAACTAATCGCTGCTTCTAGCGTAATCCCGTTGAATTGACCTCCATTGTTTATGTCTCCTACAGGGTAGTCGTTGTACTCCTGGTTAACATATTCCAATTTAGCAAGAATGTTCTTTGTCATGAACCAACCTGCACCTAATTGGAAGCGGTTTACGCTAATGTCAGTATTATTGTCAAGTTCACCGTCTACAGTGCTATAACGACCTCCTAAGTAGAAATCTTCGTTTGCACCAAATCTGTAAAGAAGCTCACCTGCATAGTGGTTGTATGTTCTTGAATCAGTATCGTTTTTGTCTTGACCACTTATAGTTTCAATGATTCCGAAGAATTCAAGTCCGCCATATTTAATGAATGGGTTGATCATTACAGATGTCATCTCATTTTTGAAAGATGGGTTGATACGTCCAGCTCTAAATCCAGGCCCGTTTCCATCAACATCAGTCATTACGTTGTAGTAACGAGTACCTGCACGGTCACCTGTGTAAAGGTAGTTACCACGGCCGTAGTTATGTCCACTGTGTAAAAGAGATCCAGTTAATCTAAATCTAAAGTCCTCATTAATTTGGTTGTCATATCCAAGTTTTGCAAGGAAAGTAGGGTCTGTTTCACCATCACCGGCAGTAGACTGGTTTAATTTACCGTTTGTAAATCCTACCATACCTAACCAAGGGCCGTTGAACATATATACTTCAGCACCTACTTCTGTAGTAAAACTGTCCATTAAATAGTTTCCTACAAATGGGTTGTGAAGTGAGTGAGCATTGTCTGTTCTTCTAAAGTGTGCATCACCATAGTTACTTTCCATGTGACCTATTTTAATTCTCAGGTGATCCATAAGACCTTGAGCAAACCCTTCGCTTACGAAGTCTAATTTGTCAATCTGGATATAACCACCTTTTACATAGGCTTCAGTATGGTGTTGAGAAGAAAGATATGTTCTTAAGTGCATTCTAACGCCATCGTAAAGCAATACATCAAGATCAAGGTTAGCAGTTGCAAGGTTAAAGTTAGCTTCAAGATTTTGAAGTTCAGCCGCATCAGATTCGTGATCTAGTGACTGGAACTGGATAGTAGATGCACCACCTACTCTTACCTGTACTCCATCAAACTCAGTATCAGTATCTTTTTTAGCTTCAAAATCATTGACACCGCGTTGGTCTCTTTCTCTAAAGTTAGAAAGATCTCTGTCCCATATAGTTTTTCCTTCTACCTCTTGTGCTTGTGCCTGAAAGCCTGCCGCCATCATTAAGGCAATTCCGAAATATTTAATTGAATTTCTCATTGTAATAGTTTTAAATTGAATAGTTATTTAGAAAATGTTGATTTGAATTTAATAGTTAGTTCTTCTCCTGTTGTAATTGTTCCAAACATAGCAGTAGGAGGGTCTACTTTGAAATGCGTCATATTGATATTTTGTTTGCCATTAATTTGTAATTTATTTCCATTTAATTTAACTGTGAATTCTACAGGAACCTGTTTAGAAACTCCTGAAATTTTTAGTGTAGCAAGACCATCTACCTGGTAAGTGTCGCTACCTTTAGCTTCAATTTTTTTAACTTCTTCAAGTTGAAATTCTATGTTTTTATATTCGCTAGTGTTAAGCGCTTTATAAGCATTTTTGTCCATTCCACCTTTTCCGCTATCTAAACTTTCGGCAGCAACGCTAACCTCTAGGCTGGAAATTCCTGTAAGTTTTCCTTCTTCTGTAGTGATTGTGGCGTTACCTTTTTTAGAATTAGCCTTCATTTCCCAGTCGTGGATATTAGAAGTTCCTTCAACAATAATTTCTGAAGAATTGTCCATTCTAAAATTTTGGCCAATCATACTTCCTGCGGTTAGCAACATAAAAAACACTCCTGTGAGTAGTAATTGATATGATTTTAAAACATTCATGATATTAGGTTTTTAAGTTGATACAAAGTTGGGGTAGAAATTCAGCAGAATTTATGACGAGAGTCAGGTTTGCGCAGATTTAATTTAAGACTTGTTGGGGATTTGCATGGAGTAAACTCCTTGTTTATTAATACTTTACAAGGGCTAAAACGTTTTCGAATCGCCTATTTTAAGATTTTTCTTCTACTGCAAAACTAATAAAACTTGTAGGAATTACATAGAGATTATGTAGGAATAGTGCTGTTTACCTGGTAAATTAAATAGCTTAATAATAAAGCTCATCGGTTTTTAGGTTTAGAAACCTTGAGGTGGCAAAAAAGGTGCTTAACCAGGTAATTAACACTCCCAATGCAAACACCCCTATAAACAAACCGGCAAGTAGTTTAACGTCTGAAGTTAAAGAGAGTTGGGGGAAACTGTTGTTAAGGTAATATAATGCGCCTGCCATTCCTGTAAGGGCAATTATAGCTCCAATTATTCCCAGTTTTACGCTTTGCCAGATAAATGGCCTGCGAATAAATCCTTTGGTAGCACCTACCATTTGCATGGTTTTTATAATAAATCGTTTAGAATATACTGAAAGTCTAATGGAACTGTTTATAAGCAATACCGCAATAAATGTGAAAACTCCGCTGGCAATAAGTACCCATAAACTAATTTTCTTTACGTTTTCATTTAAAAGAGCGATAAGTGGTTTATCGTAAACCACCTCATCTACGAAATTTTTAGAAATAAGATCTGTTGCAATGGCATCTACCTGTTCGCCAGAGACAAAATCGGCATTCATATAAACATCTATGGAATTTTGTAAAGGGTTATAACCTAAAAAGTCCATAAAATCTTCGCCTATTTCCTTGCTATGTGCCTCGGCTGCTTCCTCTTTAGAAACATAGGTGGTAGACTTAGTATAATCTGCCATAGCCAGGCTTTTCTTGAGTTGTTCTATTTCAACTTCTTTGGCATTATCTTTTAAATATACCGTAAGAGCGATTTGTTCTTTAAAATGATCGGCTACTTTTTTGGTGTTTAAAACCAGCAATCCCAGCATTCCCAATAAAAAAAGTACTAAAGCAATACTAATCACTACCGAAAAATAAGAAGATACCAGGCGGCGTTTCTGGTATTTTTCAAAGGATGTGCTCATAGGGCGATTTCAGATTTTTTGTAAAAATAAAAAAGATAAGCGTTCAATATATTTAAAACGTTTAAAGTTTGAAAAAATTAGCGAAGACAAAAAATATTTTTCCCCGAACCTACAATAAGTTATACTTGATAATTTCTAAATTCGTCAAGCTGATTTCTTGTTTCAGCTTCTAATATGTTCATTAACTTAGATGCTGAAATATCCCGAAGTTTCGGGGGAGAATAAGAATTTCAATCAATTTTTAGACATACTTTTTAATTAATCTCAAAAAGCACAAAACTTATGAATATTTTAATCTTCGGAACCGGAGGCGTAGGAGGCTATTTTGGTGGAAAACTCGCTCAAGCTGGTTTTAACGTGACGCTTATTGCCCGCGGTAAACACCTGGAGGCGATTAAGAAAAACGGACTTGAAGTTGAAAGTATCAATGGGGATTTTAAAGTGAAACCTAAACTCGCAACTGATAGTTTAGCTGAAGTTCCTACTCCAGATCTGGTGATTTTAGGAGTTAAATCCTGGCAAATACAGAAAGTAGCAAAGCAACTGAAACCTGTTATTTCGACTGAAACCATGGTTTTACCACTACAAAATGGAGCAAATAATGTTGAAGAATTACTGGAAATTTTACCGAACCAAAATGTGTTGGCCGGGCTTTGCCACCTTATAAGCTTTGTGGAACGTCCGGGAAAGATAAAACACGTTTCTTTTGAACCCAGAATCACTTTCGGCGAAATTGATAATTCAAATTCAGAAAGAATTCAAAGCTTAAAGACGATTTTTGATAAGGCAAAAATCACCAATCTTAATCCTGAAAATATTCAGCTGGAAATTTGGAAGAAGTTTTTGTTTATTGCCACAATTAGCGGTCTTGGCGGGCTAACCCGGGTTTCTATAGATAAAATTAGGGAAGGCGAATATTTATATGATCTATTGCTAAAAACCGCTAGGGAAATTAAATTGGTAGCAAATGCTAAGGGAATTCCACTGGCAGAAGAACATCTGGAAAAGGCTTTTGAGATCATTCAAAATCAATCACAGGGAACTACCGCTTCTACACAACGCGATATTATGGCAGGAAGACCTTCAGAATTAGAGAATTTCAACGGATTTATAGTAAAAGAAGCCCAAAAATTAGGCATTGCAACACCCGTAAATAAAATGATCTACGAGTGTCTATTGCCTATGGAAAAGGAAGCGAGGAATACTTAACTATTCCTCGTTTCCTCCATTTAAATCTAATATAGAAAAGTTTTCATCTATCATTAATGTAAGGCATCCGTTACTATGCAGCTGTTCCAGGGATTTAGTTTCATTGTCCAATTGAATATTTTTTACATCAAACGGCAATCCGTGTATCTGTAGTTTAAATTTCTTACAATCAGATTCAAAAGAACCTTCTTTATGCTGCTGAATAACCAGCTGATTTTTTCTTCCGGTAAGTTTAAAGCTTCTTAAGCAAAAACGCCCTTTGGTATAGTCGTAACCATCTTGAGCATCTTCAAAGAACTGAGAATCTTCCTTTCCTTTTTTGTAATAAATGTCTAAGGTAATTTCCTCTATCTTTTTTTCTCCCACGTATTGTTGCACGGGATATTTCGGGATAATTGCGCCCTCTTTTATAAAAACAGGCATACTATCCAGGTCGGCATCTACCCACATTTCTTTTCCGCCTTTAACCAATTCATCGGTCCAGTAGTTATACCATTGCCCTCGCGGAATATACATACGTCTACCTTTAGCGTTAGGTTCTAGAACTGGGCAGGCAAGTATACTGTTGCCAAAAATAAATTCGTCTATCCTGTAATGGGTGTTCACGTCTTCCTGGTCAAACATTACCAGAGATTTTACCAACGGGATTCCTTTTTCGGTATAATCCCAAAAAGCGGTATATAGATACGGAAGGAGTTGGTAGCGTAATTCAATGAATTTACGTACAATATCGGTAATATCTTCACCAAAAGTCCAGGGTTCCTGGTCGCCGTGATCTCCGGAAGAATGTACTCTGAAAAATGGGTGAAAGGTTGCTAATTGAATCCACCTGGTAAAAAGTTCACCGTGAGGTTGTTCAGCAAAACCACCAATATCACTTCCGGCGAATGAAAAACCGGACATAGCCAGGCGCTGTACCTGCACATTAGCGATCCACAAATGTTCCCAATTCGCGATATTATCTCCGGTCCAGGTTGAGGTATATCTTTGCGTTCCCGAATAAGCCGCTCTTGTAATTACAAACGGACGTTTAGGATGCGAGAATTTTTTTACTCCGTGGTAGGTTGCGCGTGCCATTTGCATCCCATAAATATTGTGGGCTTTTCTATGACTGCAGGGATTTTCATCATAATTGTGCCTTACATCGTGCGGAAAGGTCTTATTGGGTACTTCCATTACCGCAGGCTCGTTCATATCGTTCCAGATACCTTTAACACCTATATCTTCAATTAATTCTTTGAATAATCCAGACCACCATTCTCTTACTTTAGGATTGGTGAAATCTGGGAAATAACATTCGCCAGGCCAAACTTTTCCTTTAATATAAGGACCATCGGCACGTTTACAGAAATAATCGTTTTCAAGTCCTTCTTTGTATACCCAGTAATTTTTATCAATTTTAATCCCCGGATCTATAATTGCTACAGTTTTAAAACCATCATCTTCAAGTTCCTTCACCATTCGTTTTGGATCTGGGAAATATTCTTTGTTCCAGGTAAAGCAACGGAAACCTTCCATGTAATCTATATCCAAATAAATAGCATCACAAGGAATCTGCAATTCCCTAAATTTAGAAGTGATTGCTTTTACCTTGCTTTCAGGATAATAACTCCATTTACATTGGTGAAATCCTAAAGCCCAAAGTGGTGGTAGATCTGGTTTTCCGGTAAGATCGGTATAGTATTCTACAACATCGGTCATTTTTGGGCCGTAGATAAAATAATAATTCATCTCGCCACCTTGTGCCCAAAAACTGGTAACAAAACGTCTTTCCTGGGCAAAATCAAAATATGATCTAAAAGTATTATCAAAGAAGATTCCGTAGGCTTTTTTATTATGAAGCCCGGTGTAAAACGGAATGGTTTTATAAATAGGATCGGTATCTTTTCCGTAGGCATAAGAGTCGGTTACCCAGTTTTCAAAGCGTTTTCCTTTTAAATTTAGATTTCCCGGTTTGTCGCCAAGTCCAAAATAGCTTTCCCCATCGTGAGAAACCTTACTCATTTTTACAATATCACCGCCAAACTCATAACTATCTTCCCAATGGAAACCCAGTTCGTCCTGGTTTATCAAGCTTCCGTCTGCCTTATCATAGATCTTGATGAGTAAACCTTTCTTGGAGACCTCGCATATAATCTTGGAAGTGGTAATACTGTAACAATCTTCCTTTTCTTCAATATCTAACTGGTTGTAACCAATACTCGCATATTTGGTGATTGCATAAGAAAAATCATTAGCAAACATACCGGTTGTAGAATACCTAAACCGCAGTAAGCCATCTCTAAGAATTGTGATTTGTAAAGCCACATCGTTTTCTGTGGTAAAATAAAGCGTATCAACATCTTTGCGAAAAGAAATTACATTAGATGGAAATGCGTTTCCTTTTTGTTCTAACTCGGTATTCGTGATCATATTTTATAATGGATTACTGTAAGGTGAAAAAACAGAATAGTTTGCAAATATAAGTTAGAATTATTAAAGTATTTGTGAGTGTTTATTAAGTGTATCGTTATTGTTTATTTAACTAAGAAGAATATTTTAAGGCTACCATCGCCAAAGGTGGCATATCTATTACTGTTGAATAGTTTCTGGAATGCCATTTGTGCTCTGTGGTTTTAATAGTTTTATTGATGTATTTGCCAGAACCATAAAATTTCTTTTTATCGCTATTAAAAACTTCTTTAAGCACACCTTCTTCTGGTAAACCAATTCTGTAATTTTCCCTCGGAATTGGGGTGAGATTACAAACAATAATTAAATTATCTTTAGGCTCATTTCCTTTTCTAATAAAACTAATAACCGAATTCTCGGCATCGCTGTAATCGATCCATTCAAAGCCATCGGGCACAAATTGATTTTCATATAAAGCGGGCTCAGATCTATAGAGTTTATTTAAAGCTTTAATTACCTTCTGAATTCCTTTATGCGGTGCATAATCCAATAAATGCCAGTCTAAACTATTCTGGAAATTCCATTCTTCACTTTGGCCAAATTCACAACCCTGAAACAGTAATTTGGTTCCCGGATGGGTAAACATATATCCGTAAAGTAGGCGTAGATTGGCAAAACGCTGCCATTCGTCTCCCGGCATTCTACCTAAAATAGAATGTTTGCCGTAAACCACTTCATCGTGGGATAAAGGCAACATAAAATTCTCTGTAAAAGCATAAGTAAGGGAAAAAGTAATGTTGTTTTGATGATGTTTACGGTATATAGGTTCTTTAGAAAAATATTGAAGTGTATCGTGCATCCAACCCATCATCCATTTCATCCCAAACCCAAGTCCGCCTAAAAAAACCGGTTTTGAAACCCCGCTATAAGCGGTAGATTCTTCGGCAATGGTTTGTACATCGGGAAAAGAGGCATAAACTTCTTTGTTCAATTCTTCTAAAAACGAGATGGCTTCCAGGTTTTTATTTTCACCGTACTCATTGGGATCCCATTCACCTTCTTCCCGGGAATAATCCAGGTAAAGAATAGAGGCTACAGCATCTACCCGCAAGCCGTCGATGTGAAATTGTTCTAACCAGAATAAAGCGTTACTAATTAAAAAAGCCCTTACTTCATTTCGACTGTAGTTAAAAATCAAACTTTTCCAATCGGGATGGTAACCTCTTTTAGGGTCGGGGTGTTCATAAAGATGTGTTCCGTCAAAATAACCGAGTCCGTGGCTGTCTTCCGGAAAATGTGAAGGCACCCAATCCAGGATCACTCCAATGTCATTTTCATGAAGTTTATCTACTAAAAATTTAAATTCATCTGGATAGCCAAAACGGGAAGTTGGCGCAAAATATCCGGTAATTTGATATCCCCAACTCGGGTCATACGGATATTCCATAATAGGCATAAACTCTACGTGGGTAAAGCCCATTTCCTTAACATAAGAAACTAAATCGGTAGCAAGTTCCCAATAGGAAAGTGACCGGTTTTCATCTGTTTTTTTCTTCCAGGAAGATAAATGCACTTCGTAAACCGAGTAAGGAGCTTGTAAAGAATTATTCTTTTTTCGTTTTTGTAGCCAGGATTTGTCTTTCCATTTATAGTCGTCTTCCCAAACCACCGAAGCTGTATTTGGCGGATGTTCACAGCGCCTCGCATAAGGATCGGCTTTCTCGGTAATAATTTCGTTATGGTTACTATGGATCTTATACTTGTATAAATTTCCTTTTTCAACATTTGGAATAAAACCTTCCCAAATGCCGCTGCCATCCCAACGCACATCCAAAAGATGTTCGCCATCTTTCCAGAAATTGAAATCTCCAATTACCGAAACCTGTTTCGCACCCGGAGCCCAGACGGCAAAATAAGTTCCTTTAACCTTATTTAAAGTGAGTGTGTGGGAGCCAAATTTCTCATAAAGTCGGTAATGTTTCCCCGACTTAAATAAATTAATATCAAATTCTGAAAATAAACTGTGCGTTATAACTTCTGCCATATTATCCTATAGTTGTTCCGGGTGGAATTACCGCCTCTTTTTTAAGTACTACAATGCCTTCTTTTATCACATAAGAATCTGTTTCTGTATCTTCTAAATGTGCGCCTCCTTTTATAGTAGTATTATCTCCAATTCTACAGTTTTTATCGATTATTGCATTTTCTATCGTGCAATTTTCTCCTATTCCCGCGAGTGTTTCAATTTTATTTTTTTCAATTTCTTCTAAAGATTCATAGAAGTCGGTTCCCATCATATAGCAGTTTTTTATAACCGAACCTTTTCCAATTCTGGACCGGACACCAATCACTGAAGATTCAATTTCATCAGCATGAATAATACAGCCTTCAGCAATAACCGCTTTTTTAAGCTTAGTATTGGTGTATTTCGTAGTTGGAAGAATCCTGGCGTGAGTATACACCTGGTTTTCCATGTCGTAAAGATTGAATTTTGGGATGTCTTCGGTTAAGCCAATATTTGCTTCAAAGAAAGATTCTATATTCCCAATATCTGTCCAGTAACCTTCAAATTGGTAACCGCAAACTTTTTTATTTCCTATGGCCTGCGGAATTATTTCCTTACCAAAATCTACGGTGTTAGGATCATCCATAAGTTTAAATAATAAATCACGATTAAATACGTAAATCCCCATAGAGCCAAGATAATTTCGGCCTTCAGCTTCCATTTCGGGACCTACAGGTGAAGTCCAGTCGGGTAAAAGTTCAGATTTCGGTTTTTCGATAAATGAGGTGATATTATTGTCTTTATCGGTTTTCATAATTCCGAAACCGGGAGCATCTTTAGCGTTAACCGGAATAGTGCCAATGGTGATATCGGCGCCGGAATCTATATGCTGCTGTACCATTAAATTATAGTCCATGTGATAAAGCTGATCCCCCGAAAGAATAAGAAAATACTCGAATTTATGATTTTTAAAATGATGCATTCCCTGTCTAACCGCATCAGCAGTTCCCTGGTACCAGGTTTTATTATTTGGAGTTTGTTCTGCCGCCAGAACATCTACAAAAGCCGAACTAAAAAAGCTAAAATGATAAGTGTTTTTAATATGCTGATTCAATGAAGCGGAATTAAACTGGGTTAACACGAACATTCTTTTAAGCTTCGAATTAATACAATTAGATATGGGGATATCTACCAGCCTATATTTACCTGCAATAGGCACGGCAGGTTTAGACCTGCTTTCTGTTAAGGGATGGAGCCTGGTGCCCTGCCCGCCTCCAAGAATAACCGATAATACTTTGTCGTTTAGCATGATTAGTCGCTTTTTAGTGAATTATACAAATCGATATACTGTTGGGCCGAAACATTCCAGGAATGGTCAATGCCCATAATATGTTTTCTGGTTTTTTTAAATGCGGGTTGATCCTTATAAAATGCTATAGCTCTGTTTAAAGTTTGAAGAATATCAGCTTCTGAAGCTTCCTGGTGCGAAAACCCAAAACCACCATCTTCAACATCTATAACGGTATCTTTTAAGCCGCCTATACTTCGCACAACCGGGATGGTTCCATAACGAAGGGAATATAATTGGTTTAGTCCGCAGGGTTCAACGCGGGAAGGCATTAATAAGAAATCTGCGCCCGCATAGATAAGGTGCGAAAGTTTTTCATCATAACCAATAAAAGTGTTATAAACGCCTTTATGTTTTTTTTCTAATGCTTTTAGATTGTCTTCAACTTCGGGATTTCCAGAGCCTAAAACGAGAATATTGCATTCTTTTTTTGACAGAATTTCATCAAATACTTCCGGTAGTAAATCGGCACCTTTTTCGAAAACCAATCTTCCTATAAAAGCGAATAATGGTTTTGAAGCTGAAAAACCAAATTCTTTACATAGCCATTTTTTATTAGCTGTTTTCCCGGTCTGAATATTTTTTGCTGAATAATTTTTAGCGATAAATTCATCGGTTTCGGGATTCCATACATCAGTGTCAATTCCATTTAGAATTCCAACACATTTTTCATTTTCGTGGCTCAGTAAACTTTCTAAACCATTTGCAGCTTGTTGTAATTCCTGCATATAACTTGGGGAAACCGTAGTTACTCGCCAGGCGCATTTTATTCCCGCAGCCAATGGATTTATAACACCGTCCCAATCCAATAAACCAATATTAGAAATATCAAAAGCCGGTAGATAATGTACTTTATCGTGGGCAAACCAGCCCTGGTATTGCGCGTTGTGAATAGTAAGAATAACAGGAATTTGATTCAGCGCTTCATATTTATAACACTCCTGCGCCATAAAAGGGATCAATCCCGTATGATGGTCGTGGCAGTGAATTATGGAAGGTTTGGTTTTTAGGGTCAACATCCAATCCAATACCGCAATCTGAAAAGCGGTAAAGCGCGCAGTATCATCTGCGGAGTAAACATAATCTTTAAATAAAAGTTCAGGAATATCCACAAACAGGACTTCAATATCCAGGACATCTTTTTTTAATTTCAGAATTTTATAAGGATAAATATCTTGTCCTAAAACCATTTCAGAATTGTAGACACTTTCAAATTTGTGCGCAGCGGTAAATTTATTATCATAAAATGGCATCACTACCTTGGCACCAACTTCCGCCTGTTCCTGATATTTTGGTAAAGAACCTACCACATCTCCCAGGCCACCAACTTTGGCAATAGGGTAACATTCAGCGCTTACGTGTATCACGTTCATATAGAGATTTTTGAAAAAATAGAGTTAGTCAGATTGTTGCGATTTTAAAGGTCTAAATATTGTAAAGCTTCTAGATTCATCCCTCTTTTATCGTCAATTCTCTATAAATTTAATGAAATAAAGAGACAAAGCCTATTGAAAGAAAATAGATGATGTAATAATTTTAAACTTACCTGAATTTTAAAATGAAGAATCCCTGAACTACAAACCCTTCTTAAGGCTTTCGGGATTTTGGCGAGTATCGACAATTGTAACCAGGATGATTTCAGAGTTATTAAACCGATAAAAAAACTGTGGTTTGTTTTGTAATTATAGCGCGTTGTAAACCGGGTTTATCCTGAGATTCTGGAGATATTTCGGGACGGATTTATAATTTTAAGGTTGTGATCTAATTTTCTAAGAAATTCATCTTTCACTTTTTTAGAGCAATTTTCCCTCAAATAATCAAATAGCTTAATAAGCTTTTTCTCAGCAGTTTTTGTGATAATTACCTCCCGAGACATTATCTGTGCTTTTTAATGAAATTTTCATAAGAAGTTGTTTCCTCCCGGGCTATTTCTTTGTCAGCTTCTTCAATTTCAGCTTTTTCTTCAGATGAAAGTTTGTTCCAAAAATCAGATGGTTTTCTTTCTCTTAGAATTTCACGAATAGATCTAATTAATTCAGGATCATTGGTTTCCATTAATATTTGGGCAAGCGATATTTTTTCCTCCTGTAGATTCATTTCGAAATTTTTAAACCTATACTAAGATAAACAATTCGTTTAAATTAATCTGAAAACTAAAATTTTATAGGGAAATCTCAATTAAAAACTTATCTTCTAATCCCTTCTCCCTAAATTCCCATAAGTGGTTTAAAATTGTAAATTTGCAGGCATTAATATAAAGTCGCGTTACGCGTAATTAGCAGGTAAGAAAAACAAAACAATGAGTTACAACTTCAACGAAATTGAAGCCAAATGGCAAAAATACTGGGCCGAAAATCAAACTTTTCGCGCCAGCAATTCATCAGATAAACCTAAATATTATGTGTTGGATATGTTCCCATATCCATCGGGAGCAGGGCTTCATGTAGGGCATCCGTTGGGTTATATTGCCAGTGATATTTATGCACGCTACAAGCGCCACTCAGGTTTTAATGTGCTGCATCCGCAGGGTTACGATAGTTTTGGGCTACCGGCCGAGCAATATGCAATTCAAACCGGGCAACACCCCGCGCTTACCACAGCTAAGAATATTAAAAGATATCGCGAACAGCTAGATAAAATAGGCTTTTCTTTTGACTGGAGTAGAGAAGTGCGCACCAGCGATCCCGAATATTATAAATGGACACAGTGGATATTTATTCAACTTTTTGAGAGTTGGTATGATATGGAAGCTGAAAAATCAAGAAATATTTCAGAGCTTGAAGATATCTTTTCTGCGGAAGGAAATTCTCGTTTAAATGCCGCTTGTGATGATGATGTTGAGGAATTTTCAGCTGAGGCCTGGAATGCTTTTTCTTCGGAAGAAAAACAACAAATATTACTAAAATACCGACTTACCTATTTAGCGGAAACCGAAGTAAACTGGTGCCCACAACTGGGAACCGTTTTAGCTAACGACGAGATTGTGAACGGTGTTTCCGAACGTGGTGGCTATCCCGTGGTTCGTAAAAAAATGACGCAATGGAGTATGCGAATTTCTGCATTTTCAGAACGGTTATTGCAAGGTTTAGATCAATTGGACTGGACGGAGAGTTTAAAGGAAAGTCAGCGTAACTGGATAGGGAAATCGGTTGGGGCGATGGTGAAATTCCCCATCCTATCCTTCCCCGAAGGGGAAGAGAAAGCAGCGCCTGGTTATATGACCGGGGGAAACAACTCTAAACTTTTACTTGAAAAAGCTAAGGAAAACAGAAATAATCCAACTGATGCAGAAAGAATTCTATGGGGCTATCTTAAAAACAAAAATTTAGGATATAAATTCCGTCAACAACATCTAATTGATGATTTTATAGTTGATTTCGTTTGTCTCTCTAAGAGATTGGTAATTGAGGTTGATGGAGGGATTCACGATACTCAAGTTGAGGAAGATGAAAAACGTTCTGAAATTCTTAATGATGAAGGATTCAGAGTTATGAGGTTTAGAAATGAAGAGGTAATTGGAAGTATAGATTCAGTAATTGAAAAAATAGAATTTACGCTTTCGGAACAACCAGATATTAGTGAAAAAGCCCAAAAATCCCCCCCTTCGGGGGCGGGGGGCATTAGTGTTTTCACCACCAGGCCAGATACTATTTTTGGAGTGACTTTTATGACTTTGGCTCCGGAACACGAACTGGTAAAAAAGATAACCACACCTCAGCAAAAAGAAGAAATTGAAGCCTATATCGCTGCCAGTGCTAAACGTAGCGAGCGCGAACGTATGGCCGATGTGAAAAGTATTACCGGGGTTTTTACCGGTGCTTATGCCGAACATCCTTTTACAGGTGAGTCTATACCAATCTGGATTGGGGATTATGTGCTTGCAGGTTATGGGACCGGTGCCGTAATGGCCGTTCCTTGTGGAGACCAGCGCGATTACGATTTTGCGAGACATTTTGATATTCCGATTAAAAATATCTTTGAAAATGCTGATATTTCTGAAGCTGCTTTCTCCGGAAAAGAAGGAACGGTAATCGCAAATTCCGATTTTCTTAGCGGACTCGAATACAAGGAAGCGCTTCAAAAAGTGATTTTAGAATTAGAAAAAACCGGTCACGGTTACGGGAAAACCAATTATAGATTGCGGGATGCGGTTTTTAGTCGTCAGCGTTATTGGGGTGAGCCTTTCCCGGTGTATTACGTAAACGGAATGCCGCAAATGATAGATGCGCAACATTTACCTTTGCATCTTCCCGAGGTTGAAAAATACCTTCCTACCGAAACAGGTGAACCACCATTAGGGAATGCTACCGATTGGGCCTGGGACACAAAATCTAACGAGGTAGTGAATAATGATAAAATTGACGATGAAACGGTATTTCCATTAGAGCTGAATACCATGCCTGGTTGGGCAGGAAGTTCCTGGTATTTATTCCGCTATATGGATGCTGGAAATAATGAGGAATTTGTTTCTAAAGAAGCACAAGACTACTGGGAAAATGTAGACCTATATATAGGTGGAAGCGAACACGCCACCGGTCACTTATTATATTCCCGATTCTGGACAAAGTTTTTACGAGACCGCGGATATCTTTCGGTAGAAGAACCTTTTAAAAAGCTGATTAACCAGGGAATGATTTTGGGGCAGAGTGCTTTTGTTTATAGACTGGAAGGGGAAAATGTTTTTGTCTCAAAAAACCTGATTGGAGAAAATAATATACAGCCAATTCACGCAGATGTTTCTTTAGTAAATCATTCAGATGAATTAGACATCGAAGGTTTTAAAAAATGGCGTCCGGAATTTAAAGACGCGAAGTTTATTTTAGACAATGAGGAAATCTACGGTGCTGACTCCTCCCCTTCGGGGAGGCCGGGAGGGGCTTATATAGTAGGACGCGAAGTCGAAAAAATGTCGAAATCCAAATACAACGTGGTGAATCCCGATGATATTTGTGAAGACTATGGCGCTGATACACTTAGGATGTACGAGATGTTTCTTGGGCCTTTAGAGCAGGCGAAACCTTGGAATACTGCGGGAATCACCGGAGTGCATAATTTCCTTAAAAAGCTTTGGAAACTGTATCACAAGGGCGAGCAGTTTGAAGTTTTAGAAGAAAAAGCTTCAGCCGATTCTTTAAAAAGTCTGCATAAGACCATTAAAAAGGTAACTGAAGATATCGAAGAATTCAGTTTCAATACATCGGTATCTACCTTTATGATCTGTGTAAATGAGCTTGTTGCACAAAAATGTAGCAGTAGAGAGGTGCTTGAGCCTTTGGCTATACTTATTGCGCCTTACGCGCCTCATATAGCAGAAGAATTATGGAACAAGCTAGGGAATCCAGAATCTGTGGTGACTGCAAAATACCCGGTTTTTGAAGAAAAATACCTGGTGGAAAGCACTAAAAATTACCCGGTTTCTTTCAACGGAAAAATGCGATTTACAATGGAGTTGCCGCTGGATATGCAAAAAGATGAAATTGAAAAAACCGTAATGGCAGATGAGCGAACTCAAAAACAATTAGACGGAAGAACTCCTAAAAAAATAATTGTTGTTCCGGGTAAGATCGTGAATATTGTAGGTTAGAAAACATTTGAATATTATATAATTTGAAGATTTGAGAATCCGTTTCCTTAATTGGAAACGGATTTTTGTTTTGGAATTGAATCATTAAATACAAAGTTTTGAGTAGAACGTCATTGAAGGAGGAACGACTGAAGCAATCTTTTGAATTGAAAACAATGGTAACTTTGAGCTTGGTCCAATTTAAATAGAACAGATTTGCCGCGTCACAATTCTCCTACCGTCAAATTGTATCTCGCAATGACAGATTATTTTGAAGCACGTCATTGCGAAGTTGCTTTTTTTGCAACTGAAGCAATCTTTTGAATTGAAAAAGAGAGTGGGCTTCAATGTGTTTCAGTTTAAAAAGGGAAGATTGCCGCGTCAGGCTATCGCCTTTCTCGCAATGACGGAAAATCAACTTCAGCGTCATTGCGAAGCCGTTTTTTTTTACGGCTGAAGCAATCTGCTTCATATTATAGGAAAACCCTTCTAGATTTCATGACAACTTATTAGTTTATTTATCGAATGCAAAAATCCTGGGTGTATATAATTACCAACAAAAACAGTACAGTTCTTTATACTGGAGTTACTTCCAATCTTCAAAAAAGGATGTTTGAGCACAAAAGTAAAGTAAACAAAAGTTTTGCTGCTAAATATAATTGCGAAAAACTGGTTTATCTTCAAGAGTTTAGTGATGTGACTCAGGCGATTGAATATGAAAAGAAAATTAAAGCTGGAAACCGAGCCCGAAAAGAAAAACTTGTAAACGCTCAGAATCCAGATTGGATTGATCTTTCTAAAGATATGATTTTAGGATAAATAACATAAGATTGCTGTGCTCCTTCGTGGCTCGCAATAACTAAAGCAAGTTGGTTGTCATTGGGAAGTCGTTTTTTAAGACTGAAGTAATCTCTATCATAAAAAAATAATTATTGAGAAGATCAGGGAACTAAGAAAAGATTGCCGCGTCACAATTCTCCTACCGTCGAATTGTATCTCGCAATGACGGAAAATAGTTCATTCAGGCGTCATTGCGAAGCTATTTTTTACGGCTGAAGTAATCTCTATCATAAAAAAATAATTATTGAGAAGATCAGGGAACTAAGAAAAGATTGCCGCGTCACAATTCTCCTACCGTCGAATTATTCCTCGCAATGACGAAAATAGTTCATTCAAGTGTCATTGCAAAGCTGATTTTTTTCAGCTGAATCAATCTCTTCAAGAGTAAAAATAAGGAATGCTTATCTATACAAAACATTGCCACGTCTTAATTCTCCTATCGTCGAATTATTCCTCGCAATGACGATTAAAACTTCTGCAAACTGCCAACTAAAAACTGCTAACTGAGATACAGCTCCACCAAACCTTCTGGAGTAGTTAAATAAATGGTGTTGTTTTCCTTATCTATTTTATCTATAAACTCATCGTTCATAGGGATAAGGATTTGTTTTTCCCCCTTTTGAATTTCAAAAAGCGCTTGTGCAGTACTATCGTTTATAGAAGTGATCTTGCCGATATTGCCGTGAGTGGCATCTATTACGTCAAAACCTATAATTTCGTGAAAGTAGAATTGATCGTCTTCCAGTTCCGGAAGCATGGTAAGGGGAAGATAAGTGAGTGCGCCTACAAGGTCTTCGGCATCTTCCTCAGTCTCTATATCCTCAAATTTAACACGTAGTAAGGTGCTTTTTTGTAGGTTACTTCTTTCAATAAAAAATGGAACCAGGTTCTCATTATATTCAATGAGCACTGATTCCATTTCTAAATACATTTCAGGAACATCGGTGTCTAATTTGATAAGCACCTCGCCCTTAAAGCTAAATTTACCAACGATTTTACCTAAAAAGAAACATTCGTCTTTAGTCATCGCCAGTTAAGGTTTTAGCCTTTTTTTTCTTCGATTTTTGCTTCTTCAGCAGTCTCTTGATCAACTTGCTTTTCTGCATTAGCCTCTGGTTCACCTTCTTCGGTTACTGCAGCAGCTTCAGCTTCAGCAGTAGCTGTCGCTTCGGCTTCTTTTGCTTCAGCTTCACGCTTAGCGCTAACCTCTTTTTCAGCGTCAAGAGCTTTCTTTCTTGCGTCTTGTTCTTCTTTAGTCAGGTTGTCTCTCTTAGCAGCGATCTTAGCTTCTTTTTCTTCCAACCAGGCTTCGAATTTCTTCTCAGCTTCTTCTTCAGTTAAAGCACCTTTTTTAACGCCACCGGCAAGGTGTCTTTTAAGTAGAACTCCTTTGTAAGAAAGAATAGCACGAGCCGTATCTGTTGGCTGTGCACCATTTTCTAACCATTTTACCGCTCCGTCTACATCTAACTCGATAGTAGCTGGGTTGGTGTTTGGATTATAGATTCCTAATTTATCTAAGAATTTACCATCTCTTTTTGAGCGCGCATCTGCGGCTACGATCCAGAAAAAAGGTTTTCCTTTTTTACCGTGTCTTTGTAATCTTAATTTTACTGGCATAAAAATTAAATTGTGGGGTTCCCGACCCCGATTATTAATAAGGCTGCAAAGATACTACATTTTTCTAATACACAAGAAGTTGACTGTAAAAAAAACAGCATCAATTAGTGAGCGGAATTAAGGTAAAAATTATGAAGTTTTTTAGTGAAAAAAAGCTGCTGTTGTTAAAAGCAGTTAATTAGTGCTAAACCCTGTTAAACAGCTTTTTGCTGTGAAAATTGCGTTTTATCTTTAAGTTGTAATTTTTAAGTAAAAGTTAGTGACAATGAAGTATTCTGAGAAGGTTGCTAAAGAACTAAATATCTTATTAGAGAAGAATAATGATGCCGAGAAAGGTTATAAATATGCTGCTGAAAATGCGAATAACCCGCAGCTGAAGGCTTTTTTTTCTGAACGTGCTCAAGAGCGTTACGATTTTGGCCACGAGCTTGAAACTGAAATCCGCGATTTTGGGGAGAACCCCGAAAAAGGTTCCAGTTTGGCCGGAGATGCCCATCGTACCTGGATGAATCTTAAAAGCAGCCTGTCTTCTAATAAAGATGAAGCTGCGTTGGAAGAGGCGGTAAGAGGGGAGCAGGTTGCTGCAGATGAATATGAAGAGGTTCTAAAGAATCCTGAAATTCCGCCAACCACAGCAAATTTATTACTAAAACAGAAAAATGGAATTGTTGCTGCACTTAATAAATTAAAATCTATAAAAGCCAAGGCTTAAGATTTAGAAAAAAAACAATTTGAATATGAGGACAAAAGAAGAAATGGGTGAAAAGCTCAATGAATTACTGGAAAAAAGTTATGACGCGAAAGAAGGTTTTAGCTCAGCTTCCGATAATGCTAAAAACAAGAAATTACAGGAATTTTTCAGACAAAAATCTGAAGAAAGAGAAATTTTTATAAAAGAATTGAGAGAGGAAATTACCGGATATGGGCAAGTGCCTAAAGAAAAAGGTAGTGCTACAGGAAATATGCATCGTGCCTGGATGAAACTAAAATCTTCTGTTGAGGGTGATAATGATGAGGCTCTGTTAGAGGAAAGTTTACGTGGTGAAAAAGTGGCTTTAGAAGATTATAAAGAAATAACCAAAGAAAAGGATTTGCCGCCTAGTCTTAGCTCTAAATTAAACAGGCAGCAACAAAATATCCAGGCTAGCATCAATAATGTAAAAGTGTACGAACAGATGTTTGATTGAAGTAGTAGTTTTTAGTGTTCGTATGAGCCTCACAGTATATCGTTTTACGGTTTCTGTGAGGTTTCTTATTATAAAATATGGAAGACACTTTAAAACTGCGGTGGTAGAAATCGTTAATAAATCCTGAAAAATTAACTTGAGGCTGCGCTAAATTATATGTAATTTTAGCCTCAAATCTTGTGATTTTTATTCGTAAATAATCGATTGATATTCAGCTTAATTCCTAATTTTCGCCGCACATGTACCTTATTTTTGATACCGAAACTACCGGTCTTCCCAAACGTTGGGATGCTCCCTTAACCGATTCTGATAACTGGCCAAGATGTATACAAATTGCCTGGCAGTTGCATGATGAAATGGGGAGGCTTGTAGAAAGTCAGGATTACCTGGTAAAGCCGGAAGGTTTTAATATTCCTTATGATGCCGAAAAAGTACACGGGATTTCTACCGAACTAGCTGCGGAAGAAGGGATCTCTTTAACTGAAATGCTAGAGAAATTTCAGGAGGCCTTAAATAAAACCAAGTTTGTGGTAGGACAAAATGTAGGTTTTGACCTGAATATTATGGGAGCCGAATTCCATAGGGAGGCGATGGAAAATAACCTTCAGGAGTTACCGGTTTTGGATACCTGTACCGAAGTAACCGCACAAATGTGTAAAATTCCCGGTGGCCGTGGCGGTAAATTTAAATTACCCACCCTGACCGAATTACACGAATTTCTTTTTGATGAGCCTTTTGGTGAAGCCCACAACGCCACTGCCGATGTGGAAGCGACTACCAGGTGTTTTTTGGAACTGGTGCGACAAAGAGCTTTTACAAAGGAGCAACTAGATGTTTCTGATGATTATTTTGAGAATTTTTCAGAAGCTAATCCACAGCGAATAAAGCTTATTGGGTTAAAGCATATTAACCTTAAAAAAGCTTCCGAGGCAATAAGAAGAAAACTTCAGAAGCAACAACCTACAGAAGAAATTACCACGGAGGAAATCGAGGAAAACCTCGAAAAGCTTGACGAAGTTCTTTTTTCGCATTTACACAATCATTCACAGTTTTCGGTACTGCAATCTACCATTAGTATAAAAGATCTGGTAAATGTTGCTGCTGAAAATAATATGCCCGCTGTAGCGCTTACCGACCATGCAAACATGATGGGTGCTTTCCATTTTGTGAAAGAAATTGGCGATTATAATAAGGCGATTAGGGCAAAAAATGAAGAGGCACTTGCTAATAACGAACCGGCAGAAGCCAGGGAATTAAAAGCTATTGTAGGTTGCGAATTTTTTGTTTGTGAAAATCACGCTGATAAATCACGAAAAGACAACGGCTATCAGGTAGTGATGTTGGCCAAGAACAAAAAAGGCTACCATAACCTGGCAAAGATGTCTTCTAAAGCATATACCGATGGATTCTACTATGTGCCGCGAATTGATAAGGAAATTATAAAGCAGTATAAGGAAGATATTATTGTACTTACCGGTAACCTCTACGGTGAAGTGCCAAGTAAGGTTTTAAATGTTGGGGAGCACCAGGCTGAAGAAGCTTTACTTTGGTGGAAAGAAGAATTTGGCGACGATCTTTATATGGAGATCATGCGCCACGATCAGGAAGATGAAAATCGTGTAAATACGGTTTTAGTAGATTTTGCTAAAAAACATAAGATTAATCTGGTTGCAACTAATAATACCTATTATTGTGCGAAAGAAGATGCCAATGCTCACGATATTTTACTGTGTATAAAAGACGGGGAGAAGCAGGCGACTCCAATAGGTCGTGGTCGTGGTTACCGTTATGGTTTGCCAAACCAGGAATATTATTTTAAGAGTGGCGAAGAGATGAAAAATCTCTTTAAAGATTTACCTCAAGCCATTAGTAATGTGCAGGAGGTTGTAGATAAAATTGAGCCTTTTGAGCTGGCTCGTGATGTTCTCTTGCCTGCCTTTACTATTCCTGAGGAATTTTTAGTAGAAGAAGATAAAAACGATGGTGGTAAACGAGGGGAGAATGCTTATCTAAAACATATCACTTTTGTTGGAGCAAAAGAGCGCTACGGAGACCTTACTTCTGATATTGAAGACCGACTTAATTTTGAGCTGTCGGTTATTGAGAATACCGGTTATCCCGGGTATTTCCTTATTGTGGAAGACTTTATTCGCGAAGCCCGAAATCTTGATGTTTCGGTTGGTCCGGGCCGTGGTTCAGCGGCAGGAAGTGCTGTTGCATACTGTTTAGGAATTACCAATATAGACCCAATTAAATACGATCTGCTTTTTGAGCGTTTCTTGAATCCCGATCGTGTAAGTATGCCCGATATTGATATTGACTTTGATGATGAAGGTCGAAGTCGGGTTATGGATTATGTAATTAAAAAATACGGTGCTAACCAGGTTGCGCAGATTATCACTTATGGTACTATGGCTGCTAAATCTTCTATTCGGGATACCGCCAGGGTGCTGGATCTTCCGTTAGGAGATGCTGATAGGATTTCTAAATTAATCCCTACAATGTCCAAGCTCGGAAAGATCTTTGGAATGGATGAAAAAGACCTGAAAAAGAAATTCAGAAGTGAGGATTTAGAAAAAGTAAACGAACTTTTAAATATTGCTGAAGGAGATGACCTGGAAGCGCAAACGGTAAACCAGGCGAGAATTCTTGAAGGCTCGGTTAGAAATACCGGGATTCACGCCTGTGGCGTAATTATTACACCGGGTGATATTACCAATTATGTGCCGGTTTCGGTAGCAAAAGATTCCGATCTTTATGTAACTCAGTTTGATAACTCTGTTGTAGAGAGCGCCGGACTACTAAAAATGGACTTTTTGGGGTTAAAAACATTAACCCTGATTAAAGACACCGTTCAAATTGTAAAAGGCAGGCATAATATAGACCTGGTGCCCGATGAATTTCCGCTAGATGATGAAGAAACCTATAAGCTCTTCCAACGTGGAGAAACGGTAGGGATTTTTCAATATGAATCGCCGGGAATGCAGAAACACATGAAAGACCTGAAACCTACGGTTTTTGATGACCTTATTGCCATGAACGCTTTGTACCGTCCGGGACCTATGGAATATATTCCAAGCTTTATTGCACGGAAGCATGGGGACGAAGATATCGCTTACGATTTGCCTGAAATGGAAGAATATCTCCAGGAAACCTACGGAATTACCGTTTACCAGGAGCAAGTGATGTTGCTGTCGCAAAAACTCGCCGGATTTAGTAAAGGTGAAGCCGATGTTTTGCGTAAAGCGATGGGTAAAAAAATATTCGCTTTACTGGAACAATTAAAACCTAAATTTTTAGATGGAGGAGAGTCTAAAGGCCATCCAAGAGATGTTTTAGAAAAGATCTGGAAAGACTGGGAGGCTTTTGCGGCTTATGCTTTTAATAAATCTCACTCTACCTGTTATGCCTGGATTGCTTACCAAACCGCCTATTTAAAAGCGCATTATCCTGCGGAATATATGGCTGCGGTGCTTTCTAATAATATGAATGACATTAAGCAGGTTACTTTCTTTATGGAAGAATGTAAACGAATGAAGCTTGATGTACTTGGGCCAGATGTAAATGAATCTTTCTATAAGTTTTCGGTAAATAAAGATTATGCCGTTCGGTTTGGAATGGGCGCCATAAAAGGAGTAGGTTCCGGGGCGGTAGCTACTATTGTGGAAAACCGAAAAACGGAAGCCGGACCTTACAAGTCTATTTTTGATATGGCCAAACGTATTGATTTACGATCGGCTAATAAAAAAGCTTTTGAAAACCTTGCCCTGGCCGGAGGTTTTGATGGATTTGGGGATACACACCGCGCGCAATATTTTCACGACGATGGCGACGGAATTACCTTTTTGGAAAAGGTGATAAAATATGCTGCAAAATTCCAGGAAAATGAGAACTCTTCCCAGGTAAGTTTATTTGGAGAAGCTAGTGAAGTACAAATTCCTGAGCCTGTGGTACCACCTTGTGAAGAATGGGGTACTATGGAAAAACTTAGAAGAGAACGCGAAGTGGTAGGAATCTATATTTCGGGTCATCCATTAGACGATTTTAGGTATGAGATGGATTATTTCTGTAACTCCAAGTTAGGAGAGTTTAACGATCTGGAGAAATGTGTAAACCGTGACCTTACTTTTGGCGGTGTGATAAGTGATGTGCAGCACCGGGTTTCAAAAATGGGTAAAGGCTGGGCGATGTTTAGTGTAGAAGATTATACCGATACCTATGAGTTTAGAATGTTTGGCGAGGAATATTTGAAATTCAGGCATTTTTTGGTGCCGAATTCTTTTGTACATATCAAGATCTTTGTAAAAGAAGGCTGGACCAATAAGGAAACCGGTAAAAAAGGAGACCCAAGAATCCAGTTTAATAATATTTATTTGTTGCACGATGTGATGGATCAGTTTGCGAAAAAGCTCACGATTCAACTGGATATTGCTGATCTACATGAGGAGAAGATCGACTGGTTTAAAGATGTTTTTAGAACCCATAGAGGGGATCATAAATTGAATTTTGTGGTTTATGAAATGAAGGAACAGGTGAAGTTACACATGCCTAGTAAAAAGCAAAAGGTAAAAATATCGCAAGAGCTTTTACATGCTTTGGAGGATGAACAGGTAATGTATAAGTTGAATTGATTTTAGTATTCAGTTCTCAGTTGTGAGTTATGGGTTGTGGGTTGCCACGAATGCACGAATATTTATCCGTCATTGCGAGACCGGTTTTTTAATCGGGTGCGGCAATCTTTTGTTATCTGTTATTTTGGTTTCTTTGGTCAATTTGCAGTGGTTTATTTATAAAGTATAAAAACGAGTGTTTTTTGCCCCATGCCCACTGCGGCTGTGTACTAACTATGGCCTACTACAAATTGAAAACTAAGCTTTTCCGTGCTTTAAAGGAATGTGATGATGGGTTTTGTAATTTTTCATAGTCATCCGGAAATTTTCTATTTTAAGTTTCCAAACGTCAAACTGAGCCTGTCGAAGTTCTTAAGATATTGAATTTCAATAGGATTTCGACAAGCTCAATCTGACGCCCCTTTAATCTTTGAAACATAAAAATTGACAATAAAAATAATGCAATTAATTTAAGATCAAATGCATGGATATTTTAATCACCTATTTATCTTTAACTTTCGGATAGTTGTGATAATTTTTCACTATTCACTATTCACTATTCACTATTCACTGCTCACTGATTTTTCCGGTTAGGGATTGAAGCCGGCTACCGTGTAGCGCTGAAAGCCCGACCCCGCGCTACAAGCGTGGGGAAACCGCCAAATAAATGTGTTGAATAAGCGTATAACCAAATACAATATCACTAGTGTAAGGAAAGCAAAAATATTTGACTAATTTTACACTTTAAGTATAACAGTAAGTATAACAGAAAAAAACAAATAATTATGGCTATTGAAATAACTGATGCAAATTTTGAAGAGCAGGTATTAAAAAGCGAAAAGCCTGTAATGGTAGATTTTTGGGCTGCATGGTGTGGACCTTGTAGAATGGTAGGACCAATTATTGACGAAATTAGTACTGAATATGATGGGAAAGCCGTTGTAGGAAAACTAGACGTTGATGCTAACCAGGAATTTGCAGCTAAGTATGGAGTAAGAAATATTCCAACAGTACTTATTTTTCAAAATGGAGAAGTAGTAGGCCGTCAGGTAGGCGTAGCACCAAAAAATACATACGCAGAGGCTTTAGACGAATTGCTATAAGTTTTAGCATTTTATATAACTATAAAAACCCGGTCTTTTGCCGGGTTTTTTATTGGCGCCGCCAAAGGGTATAAAACTCCCGAGGCTTGCCTAAAAATTAAAAATTTGTTTCCAGCGAATGCGTCGTGGGTTTGCTTCCAGGTTTTTATTTGGTTGTAACTGGCGTGCTTTAACTCAAGCTTTTCTTATATTAGTGGGGTATGAGTTTAAAAGAAAAAATATACAGTTCGGCTGCGGGGTTTACGAAGTTAGAGCTTTTGGCCAGACAAGTGGTGGAAGGTTATATTTCGGGAATTCATAAGAGTCCGTTTCACGGGTTTTCTGCTGAATTTGCCGAACATAAGATTTATAATAATGGCGAAAGCACCAAACATATAGACTGGAAGCTTTTTGCTAAAACCGATAAGCTTTATACGAAGCGTTACGAGGAGGAAACTAATTTGCGTTGTCATTTTATCATGGATAATTCGGCTTCGATGCATTATCCTGAAGTGAAGAAATTTTCAGCAGATTCGCTTAATAAAATCGGTTTTTCGGTGTTATCTATTGCTAGTATAATGCAAATTTTAAAGCGTCAGCGCGATGCTGTTGGGCTTAGCATATATAGCGATGAATTTGAGTTCTACGCGCCTGAAAAAGGCAGTGACCGGCATCAGCATATGTTGTTAGATGCGCTAAATAAGAGTCTGGAGAAGAAAACAGATCATAAAGCGACTAAAACCTATACTTTTTTACACCAGATCGCTGAAAAGTTGAAAAGGCGTTCCCTGGTGTTTTTGTTTACGGATATGTTCCAGGCCGATACTGAAGAAGCAGCCCTTTTTGAAGCTTTACGCCATTTAAAATATAATAGGCATGAAGTGGTGTTATTTCATGTGATGGATAAAAAGCGCGAATTTGATTTCGACTTTGAAAATATTCCAAAACGATTTACCGATGTGGAAACCGGAGCAGAGATAGACCTTTATTCGGAAAACATTCGGGAAAGTTACCAAAAGGCAGTACAAAAATATGTGGCAGACCTAAAATTGGAATGTGCGAAATATAAAATTAATTACGTGGAAGCTGATATTAATAAAAATTTCGATAAAATTTTGACGACCTACTTTATTGAAAGACAAAAGTTTGCCTAATGAGAGTAAAAAAACCTTGAAAAAACTTTTAAAAAAGGTTTGTGTAATTATAAAACAGGTGTATATTTGCACTCGCAATAACGCAACGGTCTGGTAGTTCAGTTGGTTAGAATACCTGCCTGTCACGCAGGGGGTCGCGAGTTCGAGTCTCGTCCAGACCGCTTTTAAAGTACCAAAATATCCCAAAAAGCCTCAAAATCAATGATTTAGAGGCTTTTTTTATTCCCTGAAGTGTCAAAATAACTCAAATAATGCTAAGTGATTGGTGCTGAATTCGGTGCATATTTTTTTATGAAATTATATGCACCTCGAAACTCCTAATTACCTGTTAATAAAATAGTTGCGGCGTTTTTTTAACACTTTAATTTTATACCTTAAGGTGCATATTTAAAACAAGCACCGATGATTAATTCACTATTTATTACTTTTTATCCGAAAAAAACGACTTCTAATCAAAACACGAAGGCCGTTATTTATGCACGTCTTACATATAACAGTAAGCGCACAGATTTTACAACATCAAGAAAAATTGATGCAAGTAAATGGAATAGTCATACCAATAGTGTCCGAGGGAATTCCGTGGAAGCAAAAGCATTAAAGCGATACCTTGATGATATGCGAGCTTCCTTATATGAGATTCACGATCGTTTGGTAAGAGAAGGTAAAAAGATTTCTGCCAAGATTATTAAAGATATTTATTTTGGTAAAGAAGAAAAGCAGTATATGCTGATAGAAATTTTCCAGGAGCATAATGATGAAATGGAAAAACTAATTGGAAAAGGTTATACCAAAGGAACTTTGCAGCGATATAATGCCTGCAAGAAGCACATTGAAGATTACCTGGCGTTTCGATACAAAACAAGAGATATGCCTGTAGAAGAAGTGGATCATCAATTTATTACCGGGTTTGACCATTATTTAAAATCAGAAAAGGACTGTGCTCATAATACAGCACAAAAGTATATTGTAAATTTTAAAAAGATCATTCGAATAGCGTATGCGAATCAATGGATAGAAAAAGATCCTTTTTTCCATTGGAAAGGAAAGTGGAAATCTTCAGAACGCGAATATTTAACAGATGCAGAACTTCAGTGCATGGTGGAACAGGAATTTGACTTACCACGCCTGGATATGGTTCGGGATGCATTTGTGTTTTGTTGCTATACCGGGCTGGCTTTTGCTGATGTAGAAAAACTTTCGGAAGATGATATCATAACAGATATAAATGGAAAGAAATGGATTAAAACAAAAAGGCAAAAAACCAAATCGCTTAGCAGCATACCTATACTGGATGTTCCACAAGTGATATTAGATAAATATAAAGATCACCCTCGAGTAAAATCAGGTAAGGAAGTAATACCAATTTTATCAAACCAGAAGTATAACTCATATTTAAAGGAAATAGCGAATGCCTGTGGCATTAAAAAGAACTTAACTACCCATTTAGCCCGGCACACCTTTGCTACGACTGTAACGCTATCTAAAGGTGTTCCTATTGAGTCTGTAAGCAAGATGTTAGGACATAGATCACTTAAAACAACTCAAATTTATGCTAAGGTTTTAGATGAGAAGGTAGAAAGGGATATGGAGATGCTTCAGAAGCAACTTAGTCTTGCGCAGAAAAAGAATAAATAAGAAAGGTTTTCACCTATTGAACTTTATCTTGGCATATTTTGAATTTATGTGCACTACTGTAACCCAATATAATAAGCTATTTCTGGCTATCTTATTTAATTTAAGAATACCGGATACCTCTTGCCTATTTCAAAAAAGGCCAAAAATTATATGTAGCCTGTATAAGTTTTCCAACAACTGATCATTCAGCTTATTATTTTGAATTTCCTATATGCAAATTCATTTTAAAAGATTTGGGTAATAATACTTATCCTTAATGGATCAAAAATAAACCTGGAATTAATCTAGTACTAAACTTAAATTTCCTCACAAAAAAAATTGATGATTGACCTGTTTTTTTATTTCTAGATTTTTTTTTAGATTTCTTAAAAATTAGTTAAAACACAGTAGCTTTGTTGCTAAATTTCGTTCAAAGACTTTTTTTGTCGACTAAAGGTTAGTAGTTTTTTAAGCTAAGAGGTTTTATTCCTACAAATCAAGTTTGAACTTAAAACAAATATCAAAGATAAATGGATCAGTATTTTTACTAATCATCTAAGCACACAGGATGGAAATACCTAAGAATAACGCATCTTTTCAAGTAAAAAACGAGAAGTTCTCATCAGCATTAGAATTATCAGAACAAACTTTGTTAGCAATAGATAAGCAGAAAAATGAACTAGCTTTAAAATTAGCTAAGGCAGTGAGGGAACTTTCTGTTGAAATAGAAGAGAAAGAGAAAAATGTAACTGAATTAGCCAAAGTCAATGAACAATTAGCTTTTGAGATTAAAGAAAAAGAAAAAAGGACGACTGAATTGGAAGCTGTCAACAAAGAATTGGAGGCTTTTTCTTATTCAGTTTCACATGATTTAAGAGCTCCACTTAGGGCAATTGCTGGATTTTCTGAAGTCTTATCTGCAGATTACAACGAAGAATTAGATGAGGATGCAAAACTTTATTTTTCCGAGATAATTAGGAATGTGAAAAAAATGGGAGATCTAATTGATAACCTATTGGACTTCTCGCGTCTTTCAAAGCAAAACTTTTTTCGTGTTTCAGTAAATGTAGAAGAAATTATTCGTGATTTAATTACAGATCAGAATGAAATGGAGTCAGAAAGAGAGGTGAGTGTTGAGGTAAAGAGCTTACCGGTTATAAAAGGTGATAAAAATATGTTGAAGCAACTATTTTTTAATATTATCTCTAATGCTTTTAAATATACAGGTAAGAGAAAGGATGCAGTAATTGAGATTGGAAGTTACCTGGAAGCTAATCAACAAGTGTATTATGTAAAAGATAATGGTGCGGGGTTTGATTCCAGATATTATAATAAGTTGTTCGGAGTTTTTCAACGTTTACATAGTAGCAATGAATTTGAAGGAACAGGGGTAGGATTAGCTATTGTGCAAAAAATAGTTTCTAAGCACGATGGCAGAGTATGGGCAGATGGTAAGGTAGGCGAAGGAGCATGTTTTTATATCGCGCTACCCACTGGATAATTAAATAAAAGAACGAATTTATGTCAAATGATGAAATCCAGATTTTGTTGGTAGAAGACGATAGATCTGATGCAATGCTCACTATTAGGGCACTTAAAAAACACAATTTGGCCAATAACCTGTTACATCTGCATGATGGTGCGCAGGCTCTTGATTTTCTTTTCGGAAAAGGTGAATTTGAGGGGCGAGATTTAGGAGATAAACCAAAAGTGATTTTTTTAGATCTTAAAATGCCAAAAATAAATGGCCTTGAAGTGCTTAGAGTTATAAAAAGCGATGAACGTACTAAGCTCATTCCTGTAGTAATGATGACTTCCTCGAAGGAAGATAAAGATATTGTTGAGAGTCATAAACTGGGAGTAAATAGTTACATCGTTAAACCTGTCGGATTTGAAAACTTCTCTAAAACAGTGGCTGATTTAGGGTTTTATTGGCTGATAGTCAATCAAACTCCTCCCAAATAAAGCAAACAAATTAGAAACTTAATTTTTTCCCTACAATTTAAGTATTTCTTATGTCAAATAAAATAAAGATTCTCCATGTTGAAGATGAGCCAAGTGATGCCCTATTGATTTCTCATTTTTTACAAAAAAGGAAAGTGGAGTGTGAAATAGTAGTGGCAGATTCAAGAGAAAGGTTTCTAGAAGCCTTGAATGACTTTGGCCCGGATATTATCTTAGCCGATCACTCCCTACCTTCTTTTAACTCTTTTGAGGCATTGGAATTGCTGCAGAACCTAGAAAAACCTATTCCGGTCATTCTGGTTACCGCAACAATGACAGACGAATTTGCGGTATCTATTATAAAAAAAGGAGCAAAAGATTATATTCTGAAAGACAGGTTAGAAAGATTGCCTACAGCTATTGAAAGCGTTCTAAAAACAAACCGTCTAGAATTAGAACGGCAGGATTTTTTAAGAAAACTTGAGAGAAGTGAGCGCAAGTTTAGACGGCTTATAGAAAATTCTGCTCATGCGGTGGCCATTCTCTCATCTAAAGGAGTGCCTCAATATGTTTCACCATCTGTAAAAAATGTCTTAGGTTATTCCGAAAAAGAGAGTCTTCAGATGGATATTCCAGAAATTATTCATGAAGATTATCGTGAAGGTTTTTTTCAAAAAATAGAGGAGTGTAAAGAAAAACCTGAGAAACTATTTTATGGAATCCTGGTAAAGGTAAAACATAAAAAAGGAGAATGGCATTGGTTGGAATCTACTTTAATCAATTTGTTACATGACCCCGATATTAAAGGAATTGTTGTAGACTTTCGGGATGTGACCGATCGCAAAATTGCTGAAAAAGCTTTATTAGAAAGCGAAGAAAAATATAGGGCATTTTTTGAAAATAGCCATGACGGAATTCTACTTACGGTTACCGATGGAAGAATTCTTGCTGCGAATGCTGCGGCCTGTAAAATGTTTCAAAGAACAGAACTGGAAATATGTGAGGTGGGAAGATTAGGACTAGTGGATCCTACAGACCCTATGGTGTTGCAGGCAATTAGAGAAAGACAGAAAAATGGTAAAGTATTGTGTCAAATTAATATGCTGCGTAAAGACGGTAGTATTTTTCCGGCTGCTCTTTCCTCATCTGTTTTTCACAGTTCTAGCGGCGAAAAATTAACTTCTATGATTATTAGGGATAGTTCTGAAGCTAAACGGGCAGAAGAAGAATTAAAAATTTCAGAAGAAAGGTATAGACAGTTGTTTGAAAATAGCCCGCTTCCCAATATTATTTATGATGTAAATACACTTGAACTGGTAGATATAAATCAATCAGCTACTAAACACTATGGCTATAACCGGGAAGAATTTTTAAAATTAAAAATTAGTGAATTTTTGCCGAAAGAAGATATTCAAGTATTTGAAAGCTTGAGAGAGGCAGCAAATAATGATGACGGTTTGATAAGGCAATCTACCGTGAGACACATAAGGAAAGACAATTCGCTTATTACCGTAGAAACTTATGGATATAAATTAAAATATAAAGGGAGAGATTGTCGACTTGAGATTTGTTTAGATGTTACGGAAAAGAATAATCACCTGGAGCGGCTAAGAGATAAGACGGAGAAACTTATTTATGCTGAAAAATTAGCCAAACTTGGTTACTGGGAGGTAGGAATTCAGGAGCCTTATTACTTTTGGAGTGATGAAGTATATCGTATTTGGGGGAGAAAGAAAGAGGATTTTCAAATGGATATAGAAACTTTTGAAAAAACAATCCACCCGAAAGATTTGAAAAAGTTCAGACAAGATCAGATTAAGGCTATTAAAGGTACAAGGGAGTTAGACAATGAACTTCGCATCTTCCTGCCAAATGGAAAAATGAAGTGGGTACATGGGAAAGGAAAAACCATAAGAGATCATAGGGGAAGACCGCTTCGTTTTGAAGGATCTGTACAGGATATTACGGAACGAAAAAACTTTCTGGAAAAACTTATGCGAAGTGAGGCACGCCAGCGTGGAATTCTTCAGTCTCAAACTAATTATTTAACACGTATAGATTTAAATGGCTATTATACTTACAGCAATGAAAAGTTTTTGAAAGACTTTGCATGGGTTTTTCCATCAGGACAAATTGCCGGGGAATATTCATTAAGTACAGTTCACGAGTATCACCGGGAAATGGCAAGAAAAGTTTTCGATAATTGTGTAAATGATCCTGCCACTGTACAACAAATTGAACTGGATAAATTACAAAAAGATGGGACAGTGAAATCTACCTTATGGGATTTTATCTGTCTTACAGACTCAAAGGGGGAGCCTCTGGAGGTACAGGGAGTTGGAATTGATATTACTGAAAGGGTAAAGGCTGAAAAAGCATTAAAAGAAAGCAATCAGCGCTATGAATTAGTGTCTAAAGCTACTTCAGATGCCATATATGACTGGGATTGTGAAACCGGCCAAATCACTTGGAGCGAAGGATATACTAAAATTTTTGGATATCCTACCGAGGAACTTACATCAGACATTGATTCCTGGTGTGCAAACATACACCCTGAAGATAAGCTGGTTCTTGAAGATCTATTTGCTATTATTGAAGGAAAATCTGATACCTGGGAAGCTGAGTATCGTTATAGAAGAGCTGACAATAAGTATGCATTTGTTATTGAGAAAGGTACGATATTAAGAGATAAAAAAGGTAAGGCTATTCGAATGTTAGGCGCTATTCACGATATTACCCATCGTAAACTGGCCATGCAAAAACTTATGAGAAGTGAAGCCAGACATAGAGGCCTTATTCAATCACAAACCAATTACGTGATTAGGGTGGATATGGAAGGGAATTATACCTATTCAAACAATAAATTTCAAGAAGATTTTGGTGAGATTTATCCTGATAAAAATATTGTTGGTAAAAACACCTTGTTATCTATCAAGGAATATCATCACCAACGAGTAATAGACATATCGAAAAAGTGTATAGAAAATCCAGATCGTGTATTCCAGGTTGAGATTGATAAACCTGCAAAAAATGGAAAAGTAAAAACCACACTTTGGGATTTTATTTATTTAAAAGCCTCTCCAGATGATCCAGGGGAGATCCAGTGTGTAGGAATTGACATTACAGCAAGAGTGGAAGCAGAAAAAGAAATTAGGTTTCATGCGAATCTATTGGATAAAATAGGGCAGGCAGTTATAGCTACAGATAGTGATGGAAATATAAATTACTGGAACAAAGCCGCAACCACTATTTATGGTTGGCAGCCAGAGGAGATGAAAGGCAAAAATATTTTGGAACAGACTCTCTTAGGTGTTAAAACACTACACGCACTAGAAATAATAGGAGGTTTAAAGTGTGACGAAACCTGGTCAGGAGAATTACTGGTAAAAAGAAAAGGTGACATTGAGTTTCCAGCTCTTGTAACCGGAGCTCCAATTTGTGATGATGAATTTAATTTAAAAGGATTTATTGCTGTTTCTTCAGATAATACTGAACGTAAAAAAGCTAATCTTAAGTTAAAGGAATTAAATAAAAATCTTCGCGATTATACACAGGAATTGGTAACCGCTAATAAAGGTCTGGAGCAATTTTCTTTTATAGTGTCCCATAATTTACGTTCGCCAGTGGCTAATATCATTGGATTGGGGGATTTATTGAAACAAGAAAGCTATCCTGCCGAAGTGAAATTGAAATTTCAAGAGGAACTTTTGGATAATGTAAAGCGTCTTGACAATGTGGTTCAGGATTTAAATGCCATTTTACAGGTGAAAGTAGAGCTTAATCCTAAAAGGGATCTTGTTCTTTTAGATAAACTTGTTAAAACTATTGAAGGAGGGATTAGCAACATTATGCAGGAACATGAAGTACAAATAACCACTGATTTTGATGAAGTTCCTGAAATAGAAACGGTGCAAACTTATTTACATAGCATTTTTTACAATCTTATAACCAACAGTATAAAATATCGACATCCGGAAAGGAAACCAAAGCTTCATATTCAATCCCGAAGAAGAAATAATAATATTATTTTAACCTTTAAGGATAATGGCTTAGGCTTTGATACATCTAAAGGAGAACAAGTATTTGCGCTATATAAACGATTTCATCGTCACATAGAAGGTAAAGGAATGGCGCTATTTATGGTAAAGACTCAAGTAGAGCTTTTGGACGGTAAAATATCTGCCTATAGCGAAGTGGAAAAAGGAAGTGAGTTTAAGGTTGAGTTTAAAGAAAAGTTGAACGAAGATTTAGAGCATGAAAAAATTGCAGCAATATATAGTAGTTGATGATGACCGAACTAATAATCTTATTTGTGAATATGTTATAAAAGATTGGGATCCTCAGGCAAGGGTTCAGCTTTTCCTGGAACCAGAATTAGCATTGAAAAATATTGAGGAAAATCACAAAGATTTTGGTTTCCCGGTTTTACTTTTTTTAGACGTAAACATGCCGTCAATGTCTGGATGGGAATTTTTAGATATTTTTAAAACCTTTGATGATGATATAAAAAAATCTTTTGTGATTTATATACTTACCTCCTCTACTGAAGATTTTAGCAGAGAAGCGGAAGAATATCCATTTGTTTCAGGCTTTTTATCTAAGCCGTTGAAAAAGAAATATCTTGAAAATATTGAATTAGAAATGGAGGCTATCAGTGAATGAAAAAATAAGATTTGGGATACTAATGGTCAATAATAGTTATAAAACGAATCGAATTGATTTCTCTTGATTATTTTAAAAAATTTCTCAAATCCCTACTGCCGTGAAGTAATCTTACTATTCTTATATGATTTTTAAAAATCCGGTAGAAGATAATGTGAGAAGCATATGGAAAACTATATAAGCCTTGCCTAATTTCATTGCGTTTCTTTCCTATTTCTGGATTCTCTAACAAAAGATCAAAATAAGAACTTAATTCAATTAGATATTTAATTGCCTGATCTTTGCCAGACTTTTGAAATCCAAAATCATAAATAGCCTCAATATCCTCCTGTGTTTTTTTAGATAAGGTATAATGATTCATCGAGATTTTTTCTTGGATTCAATAATTTGATCCATAGTCATTGAACTATCGGGACCATCCCAACCTAACTCAATTTCTTTCCTTAAGTCCTGAATTACTTTTTCGCGATAGATTGTGTGAAGTCTTAAAGCATCTCTAATTACTTCGCTGTTATTCTGATATTCTCCTGATGCAACCTGGTCGGAGATATATTTTTCTTGCTTTTTGGTAAAACTTATATTCATAATATGTCTATATATATCAAATATAGATATATTAGATTTAAAAATTGAATTTATCTGAAAAATTTTTATTTCGGTTGGAAGTTAAATACTTTCCGGTTGTATAATATATTGCGTTCGATAGTTTATTCAAAGGTAAATTTATATAGCGGTAGTAGTATCGGAGATTTATACTACGAAAATCTTGTAAGATACAACTAGTCCAAAAAATGAACAAGTTAGAAACAAGTAGGGCACAAGCTATAACCTAGTTATAAACTAGCTTTGGTACGGTTCTGTCCCAAAAATTAAACAAAGGCGCTATCGCGCTTAAACAAACCAAACATTGGCCAAAAAGATTTTTTATTTTAATTCTTTCCATAAACCTTTCCTTTATGTTTTCAATTTTTGCCGTCTTTTAAAAAGAAAAAGAGGGAAAATAGTATCAATTAGCTGAAAACGATAGCTTCCTTCTACAAAGACAATATTGTTCGGCTTATCATTGTAGTCTAAGCATAGTTCCATGGCTTTTTTGTTTGGTATAAACTCCCCATAATTCTTTTGGACCTCCAGCAGTTTATGCTTTAGGGCACATTTTTTAAGCCTGGAAGCAGTTGCCGGTGAAACTTGAAAGATAGTACCGATACCTAAAACAGAAAGGGGAGCGGGTGCTTCTTTATAATTAAAGTGAGGGGATAGAAAATGATAGGTACTGCCTTTTATCTGTACGCTTTTCTTTCTCCTTACTTTTCTCCAGAAGTCTTTATGAAGATATCCATAAATAATTGCCCCGGTAATTGCTTTAATATTTTGGTAGGAATTAAAATCTACCGGATAGGAAAGCCGAACCCTCCAGTTGTTTTCACTTCGTATTCTGTCAAAAGATTTAATGATATAATACCCGGTTTTTGTATTATAAGTTAACCATCCTTTTTCCAAAAGGAATTCAATGTATTTGAGCGTGGTCTTCCGGGAGCCGATCTCTTCGGTTAATTCTAAAAATAAGAGTTCCCCATCATCCAGTTTAGTT
>NZ_FUYY01000016.1 GCF_900168045.1 Salegentibacter holothuriorum
ATCTAATATAGGATAAATTCCTTAATATTGGAATAATTACGGATATGCAATTAATTAGTTAAAATGTTGAAAAAAAATGATGTGTTGACTAAAATTACTTAATAAATATAAAAATTCAAAATAGTGCTAATCAATAATCTAGATTTAAACCTTTAGATCCTGTCTCGTGTGCGAAAATTATTTCTTCAAATTCTTCATCGTGTTACCGCAAAGTAATTTATTTGGTTATGCCTTCTTTATAAACTTTTAAAGCCCGTTCGCGGGCTTCTTTATGGTCTACCATTTTATGGGGATAGGCATCGGTGTCATATTCTTCAACCCATTCTTTGATATATTTTTTATCCTTATCAAATTTATCTATTTGTGTAGTTGGGTTAAAAATCCTAAAATATGGAGCAGCGTCAACCCCGCTTCCCGCCACCCATTGCCAGTTACCAACATTAGAGGACATTTCGTAATCCAACAGTTTTTCGGCAAAATAAGCTTCCCCCCAACGCCAGTCTATAAGTAAATGTTTACATAGAAAACTTCCAACCAACATTCTAACCCTGTTATGCATAAACCCCGTTTTATTTAGCTGTCGCATTCCGGCATCCACTAAGGGATAGCCCGTTTTTCCAGCTTTCCATTTTTCAAAATCCTTTTCATTATTACGCCATTCAATGCGGTCATATTTCTTTTTAAAAGATTCAGTTACTGTATTGGGGTGATGATATAATACCTGCATAAAAAACTCTCGCCAAATCAATTCATCAAGAAAAGTTTTATTGTTTTCGGCGTTGGCTTTTTTTATCATTTTTCTAATGCCAACAGTTCCAAATCTAAGATGAGCTCCTAATTTTGAGGTACTATCCTTAGCTGGTATATTCCTGGTGTTTTCGTATTGCTGAATTAGCGTAGGGGTAACATCATAATCTGGCACTTTAATTCCTGAAGTTTTAAAGCCTAGCTCACTTAATTTTAAATTTGGCAATCTGGTATTTTGAATAAGATTATCTAAATATTGACTGGTATAATGAATTTTTAGGTCCAGAGATTTAAAATGCTCTTTCCAAACTTTCATATAGGGCGTATATACCACATAAGGATCGCCATCTTTTTTAAGCACTTCATCTTTTTCAAAAATCACCTGGTCTTTGAAAGTGTGAAATTCAATATTATTTTCAGAAAGTAACTCGGCTATTTCCTTATCCCTTTTAGTTGCGTATGGTTCATAATCATGATTAGTGAATACTTCTGCGATTTTATATTCTTTAATTAAATCCTGAAAAACTTCCTCTGGTTTGCCGTGATACATCGCTATAGAGCTACTATAGTCATCTTGCAGTTCTTTTCGCATTTGCTGAAGCCGTTCGTGTATAAAAGTTACCCGCGCATCGTTCTTAGGTAATCTATCCAGAATTTCGGTATCAAAAATAAAAATCGGTAATACCGGTTTATCAGTTTTTAAAGCTTCAAGAAGACCTACATTATCATCTAATCTTAAATCACGTCTAAACCAAAAAATATTCACTTCTTTACTCATTTATGAAATATTTAGAGTTGAAAGTCCACCATCTACGCCAATAACCTGTCCGGTAATCCAGCTGTTTTCTTCACTTAACAAGAAAGTAGCCGCGTTAGCAATATCTCTAGTATTTCCTACTCTTTTAAGAGGATGCCTTTCACTCATTTTCTCCTTCTTAGAATCGTTGGACAATAATTTGTTAGCCAAGGGGGTATCTGTTAAACTAGGAGCAATTACATTTACACGTAGCGTAGGTGCATACTCAGCTGCCAAAGATTTGGCAAAACCTTCAATAGCGCCTTTGGCCGCTGCCACGCTTGTGTGGAAAGGCATTCCTACCTTAACCGCCACGGTGCTAAAAAATACTAAACTTGCATTTTCGGCTTCTTTTAATTTCGGCATTACTCCCTGAACCACTTTTACCAAACTTAAAAAATTAAGATTCATCTCTTCCTCAAAATCTTTGTGTTTAAGCATTTTAAACGGCTTCAGGTTAATGCTTCCAGGGCAATATACCAGTCCGTGTATCTTCTGAGGCAATTCCAGATCTTCAATATTGTCTTTTAAAACATCAAATTCTAGATGTTCAATATCATCGTTTAATTCACCTTTATTTCTAGATGCGACAATTATATTACTTTCTTTAACTAATTGATTAGCAATTTCCAGTCCGATTCCGGTAGAACCGCCAACAAGTAAAATATTTTTTTTCATAATTATTTAATTTAGAATATCGTGTTTAAGTGTAGTTTTTTCAGTCCTGGGCTCACTATAATGACCAAAAAGTTCTATAAGCCTTTTTTGTCTGTATTCAAAAATCTCCTTCAGTTTAGGAGCTACAAGAATGGGATGAGCCAACTGTCCAAAAAATCCCAACGGTAATTTGTAATCTACAATATCTTCCATTTCCACACCACCGGGTATCTCCTTTAAAAAATGTTTATGGTGCCATAATGCATAAGGGCCAAACCGTTGTTCATCTACAAAATATTCTTTGTCTTTAACGTGGGTGATTTCGGTTACCCACTTAGTTTTAATTCCGGCCACTGGTGTTACAATATATTGAATTATTTGCCCGGGATACATTGGGCGGTCGGCTCCAGAAATAATATTAAACCCCATATAATCTGGAGTGATTTTTTTTAAATTTCCGGGATTTGAAAGGAATTCCCATGCCTTTTCCAGGCTAATTGGAAGTTTTTGTACCGATTTCTTGGTGTAAATTTTCATACTCACTGTATTTGAACGTAAAATTAAGTTTAGTTTTGTTTAAAATAAAATATTTATAGTTAAACAAAATATAAATGAAGTTGCTTGCTTTTTGAATTGGTAATCAATTTCTGGGTATATTTGGTCAAACTAAAACAAACTAAACAATGAAAAGATTATTTCTATTTTTATGCACGGCAGGTATTATGAGTGCGACACAAGCTCAGATACAGACGCCTCAACCCAGCCCTTTTACTAAAGTTGAACAAAAAGTTGGACTTACCGATGTTAGTCTAGAGTATTCACGTCCCGGCATGAGAGACCGTGAAATTTTTGGAAATTTGGTGCCTTATGGCCAGGTATGGCGTACCGGTGCCAACGAGAATACCAAGATTACCTTTAGTGATGATGTTACTATTCAAGGCGAAGAATTAAAGGCGGGAACTTACGCGATTTATACAATTCCAAAAGAAGACGAGTGGGAAGTGATGTTTTATAACGATGCTTCTAACTGGGGAAATCCTGCGGAATGGAACGAGGAGAAAGTAGCCTTAAAAGCAACTGCTGAAGTGATGGAACTTCCGTTTGAAATGGAAACTTTTACTATTATGGTAGACGATCTTAAGAATGACTCTGCAGCACTTAATTTTATTTGGGCAAATACAGTGGCGAGCTTAAGATTTGAGGTGCCTACCGAAGAAAAAGCAATGGCTAGTATTGAAAAGGTAATGAATGGTCCTGGTGCCAATGATTATTTTGCTGCAGCAACTTATTATCACGATGCTAATAAGGATTTGGATAAAGCTTACAAATGGGTTAATAAATCTCTGGAAATGGGGAATCCAAATGCATTCTGGATCTTAAGGAGAAAATCGCTTATAGCAGCCGATCTTGGTAAAAAAGAAGAAGCAATTGCAGCGGCCAAAAAGTCTTTAGCCGAAGCTGAAAAAGCTGGAAACCAGGATTACGTAAAAATGAACAAAGATTCCCTTAAAGAATGGGGAGCTATGTAAATTGAATTTTTACAATAAGAAAAGGCTGTTTTAGAAGTCTGAATAACGTCATCCTGAATTTATTTCAGGATCTAACATGTTAATTGGTCTCAAAATAGGGATTTAAACCCTGCAATTTTATTGCAGAACTTTAGTATTGCGAAAAAATCCATATTTTCGGACTATGAGTTATCA
>NZ_FUYY01000013.1 GCF_900168045.1 Salegentibacter holothuriorum
CAGAAACAGTTTCACAATCTGTGTTACTGGCTTCCACGAAATAAGTTCCGGCACTTAGTCCGCTGAATTCCCCGTTAGCAATACTATTACTTAGTGGATTTTGATTTTCATCTAAAAGGGTATAAGAAATTCCTTGTTCAGTAGTTACAGAAATAGTTCCGGTAGTATCTTCACAAGTTGGTTGTTGTGAAACTTCTACAACTGGACCTCCAGGACCTCCCAGATTCTCAATGATCACTAATGCTTCAGAAGATGCTTCACAATCTGTGTTACTAGCTTGCACGAAATAAGTTCCGTCAGTTAGTCCGCTGAATTCCCCGTTAGCAATACTATTGTTTAATGGGTTATTATTTTCGTCTAAAAGGGTATAAGAAATTCCGGCTTCAGTAGTTACCGAAATAGTTCCGGTCGTATGGTCACAAGTTGGTTGCTGAGAAACGCTTGCTTGCGGTTGATCAGGAGTTCCTAAGTTCTCTATGATTACTAATGCTTCAGAAACAGTTTCACAATCTGTGTTACTGGCTTCCACGAAATAAGTTCCGGCAGATAGTCCGCTGAATTCTCCGTTAGCAATACTATTACTTAGTGGATTTTGATTTTCATCTAAAAGGGTATAAGAAATTCCTTGTTCAGTAGTTACAGAAATAGTTCCGGTGGTATCATCACAAGTTGGTTGCTGAGAAACTTCTACAACTGGAGCTCCAGGAGTTCCTAAGTTTTTTATGATCACTAATGCTTCAGAAACAGTTTCACAATCTGTGTTACTGGCTTCCACGAAATAAGTTCCGGCAGATAGTCCGCTGAATTCCCCGTTGGCAATACTATTAGTTAATGGGTTATTATTTTCATCTAAAAGGGTATAAGAAATTCCTTGTTCAGTAGTTACAGAAATAGTTCCGGTAGTATCTTCACAAGTTGGTTGTTGTGAAACGCTTGCTTGTGGCTGACCAGGAGTTCCTAAGTTTTTTATGATTACTAATGCTTCAGAAGATGCTTCACAATCTCCGTTGCTTGCTTGTACGAAATAAGTTCCTTCAGTTAATCCGCTAAATTCTCCGTTAGCAATACTATTACTTAGTGGGTTTTGATTTTCGTCTAAAAGGGTGTAGGAAATTCCGGCTTCAGTAGTTACCGAAATAGTTCCGGTGGTATCTTCACAAGTTGGTTGCTGAGAAACTTCTACAACTGGAGCTCCAGGACCTCCCAGATTCTCAATGATCACTAATGCTTCAGAAACAGCTTCACAATCTGTGTTACTGGCTACCACGAAATAAGTTCCGTCACTTAGTCCGCTAAACTCTCCGTCAGCAATACTATTACTTAATGGGTTTTGATTTTCATCTAAAAGGGTATAGGAAATTCCGGCTTCGGTAGTTACCGAAATAGTTCCGGTGGTATCTTCACAAGTTGGTTGTTGTGAAACGCTTGCTTGTGGCTGATCAGGAGTTCCTAAGTTTTTTATGATTACTAATGCTTCAGAAGATGCTTCACAATCCCCGTTACTGGCTTGTACGAAATAAGTTCCGGCATCCAGTCCGCTAAATTCTCCATTAGCAATACTATTATTTAATGGATCTTGATTTTCATCTAAAAGGGTATAGGAAATTCCTGTTTCAGTAGTTACTGAAATAGTTCCTGTAGTATCATCACAAGAAGGTTGTTGAGAAATACTTGCTTGTGGCTGACCAGGAGTTCCTAAGTTTTCAATGATCTCTAATACTCCAGAACTAGTTTGACAGTCTCCATTGCTAGCCTGTACAAAATACTTTCCGGCAGATAGTCCGCTGAAAGCTCCATTAGCAATACTATTACTTAATGGATTTTGATTTTCATCTAAAAGCGTATAGGTGATATCCGGATCGGTAGTTACGGAAATAGTTCCGGTAGTATTTTCACAAGTCGGTTGTTGTGAAATACTTGCTTGTGGCTGACCAGGAGTTCCCAGGTTTTCTATGATCACAAGTGCTTCAGAAGATGCTTCACAATCTCCGTTGCTGGCTTGTACGAAATAAGTTCCGTCAGATAGTCCTGTGAAAGTTCCATTAGCAATACTATTAGTTAATGGGTTTTGATTTTCATCTAAAAGGGTATAGGTGATATCCGGATCGGTAGTTACGGAAATCGTTCCGGTAGTATCTTCACAAGTTGGTTGTTGAGAAACGCTGGTAACTGGAGTCTCAGGAGTCTCTAGTTTTGTTAAAATTATTACCTCAGTTATGGAACAGGAGTTATTACTATTATCAGTAATAGTTACTTCGTAGCTACCTTCGTTTAATCCAGAAATATTTTGACTGGTTGAACTAAAATTTGGTCCTGTCCAGGAATAGGTATAATTTCCAGATCCTCCACTAGGCGTAATATTAATAGACCCGGTGTTTTCCTCATTACAAGCCAAATTTTGTTTTGAAACAGAAACTTGAATTGGATCATTAATAAGTACTGATTTGGTAATTGAACTACTTGAAGTTCCGTCATTAACCTGCAGGCTTACTTGAAATTGCCCACCCTGATTAAAATTAAAACTAGGGTCGCTCGCATTGCTTGATCCTACCTGGTCAAAACTCCAGGAGTATGTGTAGGCTGTATTGTCCCCACCAGTTGATAGATTTTCGAAATCAACAATAAAATCTTCACAATTTGTAGTATAGTCAAAATTTGCAATAAGAGGAGTTCTAACTATAAATCCATCTGTATTACCATAACATTGAGAGTTCCTATCTTTTTTCTCACAAGCTCCATTGGAAGTAGTATTCCAATTCATGTAAAAATTTCTTAATTCAAATTTATCGCCCCAATTCCATTGATATTCATCAATAACTGAGGTTGTTCCGCTAGGTATACTTTGACCATCAAAAAGGCATAAAATTATTGTCTCTTTAAAAACATCATTGATAAATACATCATATTCTACGTAAAGTGAATATCCATTACCTGAAGATCCTCCAAAATCTGCATAAATAAATCCATTTACTGGATCACCAATTTCGTTATTGTCATTTGATGCTATTGGGTCTCCATTAGCATCTCCAAAATAAAAATTGGTAACAGTTACATTGTTACTGTTACATTGTGCACTAACTTCTGAGCCCCAACCCAGGAAAAGAATCAAAGATCCTAGTAAGAAGATGCTTTTTAAATTAATGCTAATGTTCATTTTAAAAGTATTTTTCCAAATCATATTAATAATGTTTAGAATTAATTGTTATAATTCTTTGTAGAGTTCCTTGTTAAAAAACTCATCGCATAAAATGGTTTAAATCATCTGGTGGTTAGACCAATGTGATTTGTTTTCTTGGGGGGAAAAACAGATAAATATTGATGAAAAATCGATTAATATTTAGGTAAAATTAGGGGTATTACCTTATAGGAAAGTTGGGGGTGACCTATGATTGAATATTAAATCTTGTTGTAAAATTATACTAAAAAAGCCCAATTGAAAGTTTTCACAGTTTTTTTAGATATAAGCTTATATATTTTCGTTAAAAGGTAAATTTTATACAAAAATTAGGGGATATCAGGTGTTTGAAAAGATGATTTTCAGTTTATTACTATTAAGATTTTGAAGAGTAAATTATAACTACACGGTAATTTTTAGATGAAAAGACCATCCAATTTAGGATGGTCTTTAACAAGAAAGTTGGGGTAATTATAGTTGTTTGTGTACTAAAAATTAGTATATATTCTTATTCATCAAAGTATTTTTAACCTTATCTATCTAATATAATGTTTCTCTATAATAGAAATAATATCATTTATGCAATACTACACCATCAGTATTGAGGTAGTCTAAGCAGGTATTAGGGATAATGACTTTTATCAAACAATTTCCAGAACTTAAAAAAGATTATAGGAGTTATTAGAATTTTGTTTTAAAAAATCTAAAATTATATACTATTATTATCCATTTGTTTTAGGCAAATCTAACATATGGAACCTTTTTATTATATTATTCTTAAATTTTTTAGCTGTAATGCTTCATAATTAGGTGAAACGCAGATTATTTTTTGTTAATGTATTTTGGCGATTTTTTGGGTAAATAACGGAATCAATTTATATGTAGCTTGAAAATTTCTTAATAGCTGAATTTTTTAATAGGTATAGATTGTAATCTTAGCTCAAAAATTTTCCGGCTTCAGCCTAAATCTCGTAAATTGCAGCAAAGCAAAATACAATGCAGAAAAGTCTTGAAGATTACAGACAGAGTTACGGAAAAGGCGAACTTTTAGAAGAAAAAATTCCTTCTTTTCCTTTACCTTTATTTACTGCCTGGTTTGAGGAAGCTGAGGCCCATCCAGAAATAGCAGAAGTAAATGCCATGAGTCTCGCAACTTGTGGAATTGAAGGATTCCCCACAAGTAGAATTGTATTATTAAAATCTTTTGGAGTTGATGGCTTCAGTTTTTACACTAATTATAATTCAGAGAAAGGGCGCGATATTGAAGAGAACCCAAGAGTTTGTCTTTCGTTCTTTTGGCCGGCATTAGAACGCCAGGTAATTATAAAAGGTATTGCAATGAAAACTTCAGAAGAAGAATCATCGTCTTATTTTGCATCAAGACCTCGTGGCAGCCAATTAGGAGCCTGGGCATCTAGGCAAAGTGATGTATTAGGATCTAGAGAAGAACTTGAGTTGCAATTAAAGGAGGTTGAGGAAAGGTATAAAGATAAAGATGTAGAAAGGCCACAACATTGGGGTGGTTATATTGTAAGTCCGCGAAGTTTTGAGTTTTGGCAGGGCAGAAATGATCGCTTGCACGATAGGATAAAATACGAATTTATAGAAGAAAATACCTGGGAAAGAAACCGATTGTCGCCTTAAATTTATGTTATGAAGCAACTAATTCTTGTAAGACATGGTAAGTCTTCCTGGGAAAATAATTTGCCAGATGAAAAGAGACCTCTTAAAAAGCGCGCTTATAGCGATGCAGCTTTAGTATTAAAAACTTTTAAAGAATTTAAAAGCGGAGATTTGGTATTATGGAGTAGCCCTGCAGTTAGAGCATATACTACCGCAAAAATATTTAAGGAGGAGTTGCAAATACCCGACACTAGCTTTAAAGTAAAGAAAGAGCTATATACTTTTGATGAAGTTCAATTATTATCTGTTATAAAATCCTGTTCCAGGGAGGTAGAAAAGTTAATGGTTTTTGCCCATAATCCCGCATTGACGAGTTTAGTGAATAAGTTGGGAGACAAAACACTTGATAATTTACCTACCACCGGACTTTGTGTAATAGATTTTGATATCGATAACTGGAATGATCTTAAAAACGGTAAAACTTTACTTCAATTATTCCCAAAAAATCTACGCTAATTTATGCAGCAAAAAAAATACTTAAACAGAGAACTCAGTTGGTTACAATTTAATGCCCGTGTGTTGCAGGAAGCCGAAGATGAGACTGTTCCACTTATTGAACGCCTTAGGTTTTTAGGGATATTTTCAAATAATTTAGATGAATTTTTTAAGGTTAGGTATGCAACGGTAAAGAGAATTGACCTGGCCGGTAAGGCTGGGAAAAGTGTTCTGGGCGGTATTAAAGCCAGTAAACTCCTGGAGGAAATCACTCAGATTGTTATAGAGCACCAGTCAAAAAGTTTACAGGTATTACATGATATTCAACATCAATTAAAAGATTACAATATTCATATTATTAATGAGAAACAGGTATCTGCTTCTCAGAAAAAATTCATTAAGAACTTCTTCCTTTCAAAAGTAAGCCCTGCTTTAGTAACTATTATTCTTAATGATTTACACGAGCTTCCAAGTTTGAAAGATAGTGCTGCTTACCTAGCTGTTAAAATGGTGATGAAGGAAGAAAAACCTCAGAATGCTATTTCTAAGGTGCTGGATAAGACCGAAAAAGAACAAAAATATGTATTGATAGAGATTCCGCGAAGTATTGAACGCTTTGTAGTATTACCTGAAGAGAATGGAAATCAATATATAATTTTGCTTGATGATTTAATTAGGTATAATCTGGGAACTATTTTTAATATTTTCGAATACGAAAGTATTTCGGCACATATGATAAAAATTACCAGGGATGCCGAGCTGGATATAGATAGTGATTTAAGTAAAAGCTTTATAGAAAAGATTTCCAGCAGTGTTAAGGATCGTATCAAAGGGGAACCTGTAAGGTTTGTCTACGATATGAATATTGCCGATGATACTTTATCTTATCTAATGAATAAGATGGGAATAGAATCTACCGATAGTATTATTCCCGGTGGGCGTTATCATAACCGGCGGGATTATATGAATTTCCCCAGCCTGGGTCGCGAAGATTTACTCTATAAAGCTATAGAGCCTTTACCTATTCCCGGACTTATATTACAAACCAGTTTATTTGGGAGTATTGCTAAAAAAGATTTTCTTTTATACGCACCTTATCAAAGCTTCGCCTATACGGTTAAGTTTTTAAGGGAAGCTGCATTAGATCCCAAAGTAAAAACTATAAAAATCACAATTTATAGACTGGCAAAAATATCTCACATTGCCAGCTCTTTGATTAATGCGGTGAAAAATGGCAAAAAAGTAATTGTTCAAATAGAGCTTCGGGCACGCTTTGATGAAGTTGCCAATATTCGCTACGCGGAACAAATGCAAGCTGAAGGTGTACAATTAATCTTTGGTGTGCCAGGTTTGAAAGTTCATTGTAAGGCTTGTGTTATAGAGCGGGAAGAGGAAGGTAAAACAAAGCGCTATGGCTTTATTAGTACCGGTAATTTTAACGAATCTACTTCGCGTATTTATACCGATTACACCTTGTTTACCGCTCATTCTGAAATTTTGAAAGAAGTAAATAAAGTTTTCGACTTCTTCGAAATAAATTATAAAGTAAACAAATACAAACATTTAATAGTTTCTCCGCACTACAGCAGAAATACCTTTGTAGGTTTAATTCAAAAAGAGATTGAAAATGCCAGGGAAGGTAAGCCATCAGGTATCGCTTTAAAATTGAATAGCCTTTCAGATTATCCAATGATAGATAAGCTCTACCAGGCGAGTCAGGCTGGAGTAAAAATTAAACTTATTGTTCGTGGAGTTTGTTGTTTGATTCCCGGAGTAGAAAAATTAAGTGAGAATATTGAAGTAATTAGTATTGTAGATAAGTTTTTGGAACATCCACGGGTTTTTATCTTTAAAAACGCTGGAAACTCTAAGGTGTATATCTCTTCGGCTGATTGGATGAGAAGAAATCTTGACCTTAGGGTTGAAATTTCCTGCCCAATTTATGATGAAGATATTAAACAGGAAATTATAGAAACTTTTGATATTAGTTGGCACGATAACGTAAAAGCAAGAATGATCACTTCAAAACAGGATAATGCCTACAGAAATGATAGTGATAATAAGCACCGTTCTCAATTTGAATTATACGACTATTATTTTAAGAAACTTCCTAAAAATGAATTCGTAAAACAATAAATAAGGGATATTAATTTAGGTAAAGGTGCTTGAATTTTAGCATCTTACCTGATGATTAAAATAGAAAATTAAAACTCGTGATTACACAAAAAAACTACGCAGCAATAGATATAGGTTCCAATGCCATTAGACTTTTAATTTCAACAATTACAGAACAAAAGGGCAGAGAAGAAACCGATTTTAGAAAAACATCCCTGGTAAGGGTTCCAATTAGGTTAGGAGAAGATGTCTTTGAAAAAAGCGTGATTTCAGATAAAAATATGGAGCGCATGGTAGATACTATGCAGGCTTTTAACCTTTTAATGAAAACCCACGGAATTGAAAAATACAAAGCCTGCGCTACTTCTGCCATGCGGGAAGCTAGAAATGGGGCGGAAGTGGTTAAAAAAATTAAGGAAAAAACCGGAGTAGAAATTGAAATTATAGACGGTAATCATGAAGCCGCTATCATAGCAGCTACAGATTTGCACGAACTTATTAAAAACGATTGTAATTACCTTTATGTGGATGTGGGTGGTGGTAGTACCGAATATACGCTTTACAGTAGTGGAAAAACAGTAGCATCTAAATCTTTCAAGGTTGGAACAGTACGTTTGCTGAATAACCTGGTAGATAATGGTGCCTGGGAGGAAATGGAAAAATGGGTAAGAGAAACTACAAAGCCATATAAAGATATAGATCTAATTGGTTCGGGTGGGAACATCAATAATATCTTTAAAACCAGCGGTAAAAAAGAAGGAAAGCCATTAAGCTTAGCCTACATAAAGAAATATAATGATTTACTGAATTCCTTAAGCTACGAAGAGCGAGTTATGGAGTTGAATCTAAAAAGTGACCGTGCAGATGTAATTATCCCGGCCTCTAAGATTTATTTAAATTCTATGAAATGGGCCAGGGCCGATAATATCTTTGTACCAAAGATAGGACTGGCAGATGGGATTATTAAATCCCTTTATAACGGGAAAAATAATTAGATAGTTTAAAGTTAAGAGGCTGTCTCAAAAGTCTACTCTCGTCAAGCTGAACTTGTTTCAGCTTCTAACATGTTTTTAATTACCAACACGTTAGATCTTGAAATAAATTCAAGATGACGGTTTTAAAACCTTTTCAGACAGCTTCTTTTTATTTTTCAATTAACCATGAATTGTTTTGTCTTTACCAAGATCTTTCATAATGTTCGCCTCAAATTCAAGTAAATCATTCCATTTTTTATCTACTTCCTCTCTTTCACCATATTTTCTGGCAAATTTTAAGAACATGGTATAATGATTCGCTTCACTTACCATTAGCTTATGGTAAAAATCGGCGAGTTCTTTGTCTTTTAATTCTTCTGAAAGTAGCCTAAAGCGTTCACAGCTTCGGGCTTCAATTAATCCAGCAATTAGAAGTCTATGAACTAATTGCGTGGTTCTACTTCCTCCTTTTGGGAAGAAACTTAATAGTTGAATAACATATTCATCTTTTCTATCTCTTCCTAAAACATAACCACGTTTCAATAATTGTTCATGTACCATTTTAAAATGTCCCATCTCCTCTCTGGATAAAGCGATCATTTCATCTATTAATTCTGGATATTCAGGGAAGGAAACAATAAGTGAAATTGCTGTTGAAGCCGCTTTTTGCTCACAATAGGCGTGATCTATAAGAATTTCTTCAATATTCTTTTCGGCTATATTTGCCCAACGTGGGTCTGTGGGAAGTTTTAATCCTAGCATATTTATACGTCTAAATCGAATGTACTTCGTAATTTTTCTATCAAAGGATTCTTTTCCTTTAATTTGTTATATTTTTCAATAGGAGTGAAGGCATATTTCTTTGCCGACTGCTCATTTACATTAATAACCAACCTGATTTCTGTATTCTGAAGTTTCTGCTTCAGATAGGACATTAATTTATTTTGTTCGCGCTCCAGGTTGATTTTCATCGTTTCATTAGGCAATTCTATCACAATGTGATTCTTTTCCTGAAGTTTAGGTAGATCGGTTTCAAGGATAGAAGCTAAGATTTTTGAACCTTGCTTTTTTATACGTTTTACATAATCATCCCAAGTTGCCTGCAGTTGAGTTTCAGTAAATTCTCCATTAAGAACCACATCTTTTGTAGGAGCAGCTTCTTGCTGGCGGGCTTCTATTTCCCGTTTCTTCTGTATGCTTTTTAACGAAAGTCCTGAAACTTTCTCTTTTTTAACTTCAGAATCGGTTACCGGTTTTGGTGTGGGAATTGGCTGTGAAACCGGTTGCGCTTTTGCTTCAGGGGGTTCAGGAAGCATCGTTTCCTCTGAATGGTAATTATCCTCCTTTTCGTCGGCACAGTGGCTGTTAGGCGTTTTGTGTTCTGCTGAAGGCAACTGACTCTCCTTTGGAGCTTCAGCTGAAGTTTCTGCGTGTTCATTATCTCGCACTAAGCTTTTTTCTTCCGAAGAAAGTGGTGCGGGTTGTTTTTCAAATACCGAAGCTGGAATTATTGACTGTTCAAACTTTTTTTTTTCTCCATCAAAGGTGATGGAGGCTAACTGCATTAAAGTAAGTTCAACCAGTAAACGCTGATTTTGACTTGTTTTATATTTTAGGTCACATTCATTTGCCAACTCTATAGCTTTAATTAAAAACTGGTGGTTGGTTTTAGAAGCCTGATCAAAATAACGAGCCTTGGTTTGTTCCCCCACTTCTAAAAGCTGAATTGTTTTTTGGTCTTTACAAACCAAAAGGTCTCTAAAATGTGAAGCCAGGCCGCTTATAAAATGATGGCCGTCAAATCCGCTGGAAAGAATATCATTGTAACTCAATAATAGTTGTGGGATATTATTTGTTAAAATAAGATCGGTTACCTCAATGTAGGTATCATAATCCAGTACATTAAGATTTTCGGTTACAGCCTGTCTTGTAAGTTCTTTCCCGCTAAAGCTCACAACCCTGTCATAAATGGAAAGGGCGTCCCGCATTGCACCATCGGCTTTTTGGGCAATGATGTTTAAAGCGTCTTCCTCAGCATTTACGCCTTCTTGCTGCGCTATATATCCAAGATAGTTTTTAGCATCGCCTACCGTAATTCTTTTAAAGTCGAAGATCTGGCAGCGCGAAAGTATAGTGGGTATTATTTTATGCTTTTCTGTGGTGGCTAAAATAAATATGGCATGTTGTGGTGGCTCTTCTAAAGTTTTTAAAAAGGCATTAAATGCCGATTGAGAGAGCATATGCACCTCATCAATTATATACACTTTGTATTTTCCAACTTGCGGAGGAATTCTAACCTGGTCTATTAAATTTCTAATATCGTCTACCGAGTTGTTAGATGCGGCATCGAGTTCAAAAATATTAAATGCAAAATCCTCCTCGGGGCTTTGCGTTCCGTCGTGGTTAATCATCTTGGCCAGGATACGTGCACAAGTAGTTTTTCCCACGCCACGGGGCCCTGTGAAAAGCAGTGCCTGCGCCAGGTGGTCATGTTCAATAGCATTTTTTAAGGTATTGGTAATGGCTTGTTGCCCAACCACATCTTTAAAAGTTTGCGGACGGTACTTACGAGCAGATACTATAAAATGTTCCATTGAAATTTATTGAGCTACAAATATAAAAATAGCCACCATAAGTTCTATGGCAAACGCTTTTAATTTTGAACAATTAGCAGGAAGAAATCAACATTTTTTTAATTGGATTATTTTCTAAAAAGCTACATTTGCACCAAGCAGGCCGCCTTATCGCCCCGGACTTGCTTCGGGGAGGAAATTCCGGACACCAAAGGGCGGCATAGTGGGTAACGCCCACCTATTTTATTTTGAGCAATCTAGATAGAATAAGGACTAGTGCAACAGAAAGGATGTACAGGTAATGCTGTAGTGAAATCAGGTAAACTCTATGCGGTGCAATGCCATGTAAACCGGTGTTTGCAAGCTGCTCGCTTGCTATCGGAGGGTAGGCAGCTAAAAGTTTTTGGCAACAAAAACCTGAGATAAATGATAAGGGGAATCCCGGTTATGCCGGGAGGAACAGAATCCGGATTACAGGCCTGCTTTTTTTAATAAAGTCTTCGCCCAGGCATGGGCTTCTTCCATAGTAGAGAAAATATCAAAAGGAACCGGGGAAAATTGTTTTTCAAAATTTGCCACCTTTAAAGCTTCATAGCGTTCACTTACAATGCCTATTCCCAATAGAGATTTTACATCTTTTAATTCAAAGTAAATGGTGGGATTCACATTATAATTATTCTTTCTGTTAGATATATATACGTAGTCTTTCCCTTCAAATACCTCGTTGCATATTCTTAGAATTTGTTCTACATGGTTTAGCTCAAACAATACATCTTCTTTTACTTCAGAAATAACCATTCCTTCATAAAATTTCAGGTCAATATCAATAAGTTTAATCGTCTTAATTAGCTCTGCCATAACATATTATTTATAGGTCTTAGGTGTGGCTTTTTTCTTCTTTATAAGAAGAATTTATTGGCACCGCCAAAGGGTGTAATACCCCGACGCTTGCTTCGAAATTAAAAATTTGTTTCCAACGAATGCCTCGTGGGCTTGCCCGAGGTAGTTTACTCTACATTTTCAAAAAAACTAAATACCGAACCTCCATACCGCCTGGCTTCAATAAAATTAGGGAAATCTGAAAGGCTGGTGTGTTTAGAATGTTCAATTATCAATTGTCCATTTTGATTAAGTAGGTTTTTTTCGAAGACGATTTGGGGGATTTTCAAGAATTTATCCTCATCAAAATCATAAGGAGGATCGGCAAAGATAATATCGGCCTTTACATAAGCTTTTTCAAGGAATTTAAAGACGTCACTTTTAATGGTGTTAATATTAAAATCTAATTCCTGTGCTGTTTTTTTTGTAAATTTTACACAGTCGTAATTCACATCTACTGCGGTAATTTCTTTACTTCCACGCGAAGCGAATTCATAGGCAATATTGCCACTTCCAGAAAATAAATCTAAAACGCTTAGTTGAGAAAACTGAAAATTATTATTCAGGATGTTAAAAAGGGCCTCCTTAGCCATATCGGTAGTAGGGCGCACCGGTAGCTTTTTAGGAGCAATTAATCTTTTTCCTTTATGTGTTCCTGAAATTATTCTCATATAAATGAATTTAATAAAACATACTCTTCCAGTACATGCAAAGCGGTATGTTCTTCTTTTTTGTTAAAGCTGAAGTTGATTTCTAAAAGTTCTATATGCTTAATATATTCAAAAGCGATTTTAAATAAAGGGGAAGCTTTACTAATAGCACCCAGTAAAAATAATCTGAAATTTTCTGGCTTTAGATTAAGTTGTTCAGCCGTAAAGAGAATATAATATAAAAAATCTTCTTTTTCGGTAAAATTGAAAGAATTACAAAGTAGTAGTTCACCATTTTCTATTACCACGAGATCAAATTGCTTGTGTTTAACATGCGCAAACATTTGCGGTCTATCTACTTTTGGTAAATCCAATAAATTTTTAACTAAAATAGTGTTGAGATGCTGATATTCAAACTCGCCAAATTTTTCAAAGAAGAAATTAATAATATTAGTATAAGGAATATAAACGTTTATAATTCCGGTGTTGCCAATTTCTTCGTGGGAAATAAAATCTGTTTTAAGAATTTTAGTATTGAATTTTAGGTAGTCTGAAGCATTTTCTTCTTTAAATAAACTAGCAGGAACAAAACTATATAGTGCATTGTCAAAAATAAGTTTTACCTGGCTAGCTTCAACTAAAGTTTTGTTGGTTTCAAAGACCTTTTCAATTTCGGCTAAAACCTTTATAGGATCCAGCTGTTGCGGAAATCGTATTTTGTTGAAATGAAGCACTTCATTTTCAACACTATTTAGTGTACAAAAAGAAAGTCCATCCAGGCTAACCTGAATGGACAGTTCTAAGTTTATTTGTTTGGTACTGTTACTCGTCGCCATATTGGGTTGGCCAGTTTCCTTTTGTATTTACTTCTTCCATAGAACCAACATTAATATAACGTCCGTTAATATCGTCTACAGATTGCACTTGGTTTTGTTGCAGAATCAACTCTTTATCTAATCCTTGCAGCACAACGCTTTTAGCAACTCTGGCTCTAAATACGGGGATTTCTGTTTGTCCTTTTTTGATACTTCCAGCATCAAGTTCAAATTTTGCATCCACATCTTCAACTGGTACGTTAATCATATTAGTATAACGATCTCTATCTCCTTTGAATAAAGAATCTTTTACCGATACAAAATTAAGAGTATCAATAATTACTTTTTCAATATATTCATCTACGCCATATTGCTTTTTATATTCCTCGTCTAAAACCGTAGTGTCACGACGTTGAGTAACTGCAAATTCAGCGGTATCTAAGAACTTTACAAGTTTGTCAAAATCTTCCTCAAAAGACCCAACAACTTCTTTATGGGCTAGTTCGGCATCACGAATATCCTTTAAGTTCTCAACTACTTTGGCATAACGCTTCTCTTTAATTTTATTAAACTGGATTGGTTCGTAAACAGCATTAAATGTAAGGTAGGCTAATCCTATAATAACTACCCAAAGAAGTAATTGAATTGCAAGTCTCATGCGTTCTAAATTTTGTTTTAAAAATTACTAGTGTTCACGACAAATCTACAATTTTTTTTTATTCGTAAAAGTTTCTTCCGTAAAAATCCATTCCTATCTTTGATTTTTGATAATTTTTCTATGGAAAATCTTGATGCTTCTAAATTTTATAAACTTCTATTAAGCGATCTTGGTTTTACGGCTAAAGCAGGACAGGATCTTGCCTTACAGCAACTTTCCCAGTTTGTTCTAAACAACAATAAAGATGAAATTTTTGTTTTAAAAGGTTACGCCGGGACCGGTAAGACCACGATAATCAGCACATTGGTGAAAAACCTTTGGAAAATAAAGAAATCTGGGGTTTTGTTGGCACCTACAGGTAGAGCTGCAAAAGTTATTTCCAATTATGCTAAAAAAGAAGCTTTTACCATACATAAAAAGATCTATTTTCCTAAAAAAAGTGGTGGAAGCGGAGTGCAATTTGTACTCCAGCCAAACAAGCATAAAAATAGTATTTTTATTGTAGATGAAGCTTCAATGATCTCCGATACGCCCTCAAATTCCAAATTAATGGAAAATGGAAGCTTGTTAGACGATCTTATTCAATATGTTTATTCAGGGCATAATTGCCAGCTTATTTTAATTGGTGATACCGCGCAGCTACCACCGGTAAAAATGGAAATAAGTCCGGCTTTAGAAGCAGAAAAGTTGCAATTTTCCTATAATAAAGACGTAAAACATATAGAACTGGATGAAGTAGTACGCCAGGCCGAGGAAAGTGATATTTTACTAAATGCTACAAAAATTAGACAAAGCTTACAAGACGGATTTTATGAAAGTTTTCAGTTTGAGCTTACGCCAAAGGCAGATGTAATAAGATTGCAGGATGGTTATGAAATTATGAATGCCATTGAGGAATGCTATAATGAGTTAGGGAATGAAGAAACCAGTTTTATTGTAAGATCTAATAAAAGAGCAAATTTATACAATCAACAAATACGCTCTCGTATTTTATTCCAGGAAGAAGAAATTTCAGCCGGAGATTATCTTATGGTGGTAAAGAATAATTATTTCTGGATAAAACCTACTTCTGAAGCAGGTTTTATTGCAAATGGAGATATTGTAAAAGTTCTGGAAATTTTCGGTATAAAAGAGCTTTATGGTTTTAGGTTTGCCGAAGTACAGGTGCAAATGGTAGATTATCCTAAAATGCGCCCTTTTGAAACCGTAGTGATGTTAGACACCCTAACCAGTAATACGCCTTCACTTTCTTATGAAGAATCTAACCAACTTTACCAGGAAGTAATGAAAGATTATGAAGACGAAACCTCTAAATACAAGAAGTTTATGAAGGTTAAGAACAATAAGTTCTTTAACGCCCTACAGATCAAATTTTCTTACGCGATGACCTGTCATAAATCCCAGGGTGGGCAATGGAATACGGTTTTTATTGAACAGCCTTATTTGCCGGAAGGGGTTGGTAAAGAATATCTAAGATGGTTATACACCGCCATAACACGGGCAACCAACAAACTTTATCTTATAGGCTTTAAAGACGATTTCTTTCTCAATAAATAGTTTTATACTAGCGCGTAATTCAATATATAAACTTAAATTTAACCTCTAAAACTACGATTCTTGATGAATAATCCGCTTAAAATAATCGCAATGATTCCCGCTCGTTATGAGGCGTCTCGATTTCCCGGGAAACTTTTAAAAGACCTAAATGGAAAAACAGTAATTACCAGAACCTACGAAGCTGCCAAAAACACCGGTTTGTTTGATGAAGTTTATGTGGTTACTGATAGTGATGAAATTTTTGCCGAAATAAACAAAAATGGCGGTCTCGCAATAAAAAGTAAGAAAGAGCATGAATGCGGAAGTGATAGAATTGCGGAAGCTGTACAGGATATGGATGTGGATATCGTGGTAAATGTGCAGGGAGATGAGCCATTTATAGATAAAGACAGTTTGGCAAAATTATTAGTCGTTTTTAAGGAAGATGATGCTTCAGCAATAGATCTTGCCTCTTTAAAAACCGCGCTATCTAATAGCGATGAGATTACCAATGCAAACAATGTAAAGGTTATTACCAATAAAAATAACTTTGCGATGTATTTTTCAAGATTTCCCATTCCTTATCCAAGAAATACAGATGCACAGGTAACCTATTTTAAGCATATTGGCATATACGCATTTAGAAAACAAGCTCTAATAGATTTCTATAATTTACCGATGCTTTCTTTAGAATCTGCTGAAAAGATTGAAGCGATTCGTTTTCTTGAATATGGTAAAAATATTAAGATGGTAGAGACCCAGGTACAAACTATTGGCATAGACACACCCGAAGACCTGGAAAAAGCCAGAAAACAATTTTCTTAATTTTATCGGCTTTAAAAATACTATTCTATGCGAAATTTGTGAAGCATACCTTTTTCTGAAGAATTGGGTATTTCGGCAATAAAAGCATAGTTTCCGGGTTTTAGTTCAGCACTAAAGTATGAAGTTTCACCGGCGGGCAACTCCTGAGTTCCTCCTAAAAATGTTACACCTTTTGGAGAAGGAGTGATAAATCCTTCTGGATTTGTCCAGTTCATCCATTCTTCTAATTTTTCCAGGTTGGCGTTTTCATCCAACCGCACAAGGTGAACATCGTGTCCCAAAAAGTTTTCATAGGTTTGCTGTTCCTTGAATATCACTTTAAAATTTTGTATTCCCGGGGAAAGAGAATCTTTAAGAATAAACCCATTTTCTGAAGAAATTACCAGATCAATGGTGTTTTTAGGTTCCTCAATATTGGTTTTGTTATTTTTTACTTCAAAAAAATCAATCATTCCGGCGGTAGAGTGGAACTGGCCGTTGGGCATTTTTACATAACATTCATAAACATAATAACCGGGCTCTAAAAACACCGTATTATTTGAAGTTGTTCCGGGGGAAGTTAGGCCGGGTCCTCCCATAAAAACTACTTCGCTAAACCATTCCGGTAGTTTTCCAAAAACTTCTACCCCTTCTTGTACCTTACCATCGTTAAAGAAATCCATTCCTTCCTGGAATACAGGAACTACTTCTTTCATACTATTTTCTATAGTTTTATTATCAGGCATTTTCTCAACTACAAAAAAATGAACATTGGAAGAGTTATTCTTATATTCAAAGGTGTTCCATCCAGAGTTTAGCTCACGAGGGCCATTAAAATCCATCGCATTAGTGATAATCGTAACTTTTTGGTTGGATTCTGATTTTATTTCAGTACTTGAAACTTCTTCCGCTGAAGCGCTGGTGTTGGTTTTATCTTTTTTATCGGAAAGACAGGAAGAAAAAATAAACAGGATAAATAAGAGTAGTCCAATTTTAGCTTGTAAACATTTTAAACAAAAAAGATAATTTTTCATTTTAGTAATTTTAAATTAATTAGTTGCATATCCGTTTAACGTCCAGTAGCTGTAATGCCTGCTATTATTAACCTGTTGAATATTTTGTCTCCAAAATACCTTCTGTTGAGTTTGTAAATGAACTCATTGAGATATAATTGCAGATATTTTCTCTTTATTTTATGGAATTTCTGCAAGTCTTTTTTTGCATTTCCAATAG
>NZ_FUYY01000003.1 GCF_900168045.1 Salegentibacter holothuriorum
AAAGGAGTCGTTAGTTCTGATCATGTCCACATGCATATTGAATATGCTCCGAAATTAAATGTAAGCACCATCTTAAAGAAGTTAAAAGGTAGAACTTCCAGAAAACTTCAACAAGAATTTCCCAAACTGAAGGAGCGGTATTGGGGACAACATTTTTGGGCAAGTGGTTATGGAGTTTGGAGTACAGGAAATATCACTGATGGGATGGTTAATGAATATTTGGAACATCATCGTCGAGATACGAATGATAATTCCAATTTCATATTGGAATAGCTTGGGGACTTTCAGTCCCTAGTAAAAAAACCTCTGCACTTGGAGTGCAGAGTGGTTTAGTCCTTTTTTTATTCCGGCGAAAGCCGAAATAAATGCTACGAAACAAATTATAAAAACCAATAAAACTATAACCCATAGCGTTCCCGCATGTGTGGAAGTAAGGTGGCTAATGCCGCCTTCAATTTGCGTGGTCCCCAAACCAATTGCCGCAACCAGCCCAAAAACGGTAGTAAGAATAGTAAGTAAATTTACTCCCTCGGGTAGATATTTTATTCTTTTAAGCTGAGGTAGACTGGTTCCTAAAAGAATATCAGATTTTCTAACAAATAGGGAGTATGCGATAAGTAATGCGAATATTCCATAGAATGCCCATGCGGTGAAACCCCATTGGTAAAAGGTATATTCCAGGGCAATTACTTCAGAAGTCGAGCTAGTTTCTATAGGCGGATTTAAAAACATAAAAACCGGTTCCTGAACGGCTCTCAATAGAATCCCTGAACCCATTCCGGCACTGTAAAGCATAGCAATCCATGAAAGTCGGTTAAATTCTGGTGGAGAATTCCCCAACTTTATCTTTCCAAATCTTGAAAAAGCGATATAAATGAGAAACAAAACGCATAATAAACCAAGCCATAGGTAAAATCCTCCAAAGAGTTCGCGTACCCAAATAGAGCCAATTTCTATAAGCTCATAGAAAAAATCGGTAAAGAAAAAGATAAAGAGCGCGAGAAAAAATAGGATGCCTGATGCAAGATAAAGCAATGGATTTTTAGAAAATGCCCGGAAAATTTGCGTCAAAATTCGCTGCTATTCAGTTTATATTAACCTCTTCAATAAGTGGTTTTCAAATTTAAAGAATTCAGAGGGAATTAAGCTATTTGCTTCTTTGATACACCTTTGGCAATTTTATTCAGCATTCCTTCAAAAATAAAGTAGTGAAAGGGATACATGGCATACCAGTACAGGCGTCCCCAAATACCTTTTGGCCTAAACGTAGCAGTTTGATGTAGCACATTTTCTTTGTCTATACAGAATTCTAACCAGGCCTCGCCTGGAACTTTCATTTCAGCAAAAAGCAAGAGTCTTTTTTCTTCTTTATCGGCTAAAAGTACACGCCAGAAATCTAAAGAATCTCCAGAAGCTATTTTGTTGGGGTGTGTTCTGCCTCGTCGCAATCCTACACCGCCAAAAAACTTATCTATATATCCCCGAAATTTCCATAACCAGTTACCATAATACCAACCGGTTAAACCGCCAATAGCCCAGATACGTTCCAGGACTTCATCAGGATTTTCTACTTTGGCCGATTGCTTATCCAGAAGGCATCCGTATTTTGGAACCTGTATATATTTGTTCAATTCTTTATTAAAACGGCCGCTGCTTAGAGAATCTTTCCAGCTGGAAATTACCTGGTTTTGCTCAATTTTATAAAAAGCAAGTTCTATAGCTTCGGTATAAGCAATAGGTTCAATATTTAGAATGTCCTGTAGACGAGTGTCGTTGGTAATTACTTCTACACTCATACTATCTACGAGATTTTGGGCAAGTTTGTATGAAGTTGAGGTTACAAAATAAAGCCAGTAGGAGGAAAGCTTTGGGGACATTACCGGTACGCTAAGGATCCAAAGTTTTAGATTTCTAACTTCGGCATATTTCAACATCATTTCCTTGTATGTGAGTACATCTGGACCACCAACATCAAAAGATTGGTTATAACATTCTTCTTTCCCAATTACTCCGGTGAGAAATTTAATAATATCACGAATAGAAATAGGCTGGCATTTTGTGTCAACCCATTTTGGTGTCACCATTACCGGTAATTTCTCACAGAGATCTCTTATAATTTCAAAGGAAGAACTCCCAGAGCCTACAATTATTGCCGCTCTTAAAACGGTGAGTTTAAAACTACCATTATAAAGAATTTCCTCAACTTTTTTTCTGGATTTAAGGTGCTTAGAAAGTTCCTCTGTGTTAATTATACCGCTTAAGTAAATAACCTGCTTCACCGAAGTGCCGCTCATTACCTTGTTGAAATTTCTGGCCGCTTCTGCTTCCTGGCTATCAAAATCTTTGGTAGATCCACTCATAGAATGAATTAGGTAGTAAGCAACATCGATATTTTTTATTTTTTCAGGCGCTTCTTCATCTTTAAGGAAATCAAGTTCTACGACCTCTATTCTTTTCAGTAGCTCTTCATTAGAAGTAAATCGGTTTTTGTTTCGAACCGCACAAATTACCTCGTGACCTTGTTCCAAAAGTTCAGGGAGCAATCGCATTCCAATATAACCATTGGCACCTGTAAGAAGAATTCTCATAGAAAAATTTTAAGCTTAAAATACCAATTAAATTAGTACTTTTCACCTGGATTAGTAAAACTTTATAAAATGAATAACGTACTTAAAATAGTGCTTCTGGTAATTGGGGTTGGAATGATTGGGTATGGAGTATATAGACTAATAACACCCGAATTTGCTATTGATGCCGGCCCATTGCAAATTGAAGCTCACGGTGATAATACGCAATCTTACGCGATGATTGGCTTTGGTGTATTGGCTCTTATAGGTGGACTGGCCTTTGGGAAACGTTAACTCTATTTGAAAACATTACTCAAGACGATTACCACAGAAGAGCTGATATATTCAATTCCGATGGCTATTACAATAAAACCAATAATTCGGGAAATAGCATTAATTCCTGAAGCCCCTAGCATTTTTACGATATAGTGCGCACTTTTTAAAACAAGGAAAGTAGCTATACACACACCAAGAATAGCTAGAATTGTAGTGATCTTTTCCGAAATTACTGTATAATCTTCATACATTCCAATGAGCATTGATATTGATCCCGGCCCTGCTAACATTGGTATAGCCAGCGGTGTTAGGGACACACTGTCTCTTTGAAAAACATCATTTTTTACCCTTTCTTTTTCCATGCCCTTGTGCTTAGAAAAAGAACCTGTAAGTAAAGCGAATCCTGAAGTTATGATTATTAGTCCGCCTGCAATTCTTAGCGATTCAATACTGATTCCGAAGAATTGTAGAATAAATCTTCCTGTAAAAAATGAAATCAATAGAATTACAAAAATATTTATTGCTGTTAATAAGGATGTTTTAGAACGTTCTAAAGCGGAATGTTCTTGTGTTAATCCCACAAAAATAGGCACTGTTCCCAAAGGGTTTATTACAGAAAATAGGGCTGCGAATACATAAACAAATAATTCCATTAATTTTTTTTGGCAAAATTGCATTAGAAGTGCCAATTAAAAATTATGTCTGGATTAATATTGTATTATTAAAATTAGATGAGCCGGGATGCAACGTGTAAAATTACAGTTAAAGATCCTGGATTTGGGTAGGTGCATTGTCTGCTTTATGATCTAAAATCTTTTTAAAATACTTATGTATAGCAGGAGTGTCTGCCTTTACCTTAATTTTAGAATGGTCTTTATAAATAGAATATTCTTCGGCTTTGCCTTTATAAAGATGAAGTTTGTAATACGGTATAACAAGCGCGTAAGTTTCCAGTAAAGACCTAAACATTACAATAATTCCGTTGGGCCTCATTTCTACATTGCAGGTATTGGCATTATTATCTAAAACCAGGAGATTGTGAATATCAATACTGGTATCGGTAATATGTAGTTTTGGTGAGCCTGTGCCATTTAATTTCATACGCGCCAGCAGCGTAAAAGGCTTGCCAACTTCCTTATCAATTTTCTCTTTGGTTTTATTTCGGTTATAAGAGATATTTAATAACATAGCTTTTTGTTTAAAGATAAGTAAATTACTTCGGGACATGCTCATGAAGCATTAAGAAAAAATAATTTACAATTTCGAGATAAGTCTCGGTGCATTTAATCTCGATTATCGAGTAAATTATAGGCAAAAGCCTATTTTCTGTTATCTTTGCAGCGCTTAAAACAATAAATAGAAGTAAGAAATGGAACTCCAAAGTACCCTCATTGCCCACGTAAAAGATGCTGTTAAAAAGATTTATGATGTTGAAATTGAAAATTTAGAATTTCAGCCTACACGTAAGGATTTTGAAGGCGATATTACTTTGGTGACATTTCCTATGCTAAAGACCTTAAAAACCAATCCTGTGAAATTGGGGGAGGAAATTGGAAATTATCTAGCCGAAAACGTATCTGAGGTTTCTGGATTTAATGTGGTTAAAGGCTTTTTGAACATTGTGCTAAGCGATGCCTATTTTCTGGATTTTTTCAATGAAATTAAAGATAGAAAAGATTTTGGGATACTCCCTGCAGCTGAAGATGCTAAAGGGATTATGGTGGAATATTCATCACCAAATACCAATAAACCTTTGCATTTAGGGCATATTAGAAATATTCTTTTAGGATTTTCTGTGGCTGAAATTTTAAGCGCTGCTGGAAATAAATCTTATAAAACCCAGATTGTTAACGATCGTGGAATCCATATTTGTAAATCTATGTTGGCCTGGGAACGTTTCGGAAATGGCGAAACCCCAAAATCTACGGGCTTAAAAGGAGATAAACTGGTTGGGAATTATTATGTGAAGTTTGACCAGGAATATAAAAAGGAGTTGCGTAAAGTTGCAGAAAATGAGTTGAAAGCCAGAATAGAAAAGGCCAATTTAAAAAATCAATGGGAAAACCTTTCTTCAGTAGATGAGCCTTTTCTCAAAATTGTAGAATCAGAATATGAAAAGGTTCTTAGAAGATATATTTATGAAAAAACTGACTTAGATACTGAGATAATTGATAAAAAGGTTTTTTATCGTTCAGATTTTATTCTAGACAAAAATAATAAGCAAGATCAAGCGATTCTTTTATTTAAAGGAAAATTTATAGCATTTTTAAACAGAAATACCTTTTTAAGTGTAGGTAATATTGAATCAGAAGAAGATGAATTAATTGCCCATTATTTGAAAAACGGGATTAACTCTATTTTAATAAAAATTGAGGGTAAACCGGAAATTATTAATAATATTAAAATTCTTCAAGATGCCAAGCAAATGTTGCTAAAATGGGAGGCTGGTGATCCTGAAGTGGTTGCGCTTTGGGAGAAAATGAATCAATGGGTTTATGATGGTTTTGAGAAAACCTACGATGCTTTAGGAGTAGATTTTGATAAAAATTATTATGAAAGTGAGACCTATTTGTTAGGGAAAGATGTAGTTAACCAGGGGCTTGAGAAAGGGATTTTTTATAAAAAAGAAGATGGTAGTGTTTGGATAGACCTAACCGATGAAGGTTTGGATGAAAAAATCGTTTTAAGAAGCGATGGCACCGCTGTTTATATGACACAGGATATTGGTACTGCTATTCAGCGTGTAAAAGATTTTGATATTAGCGGGATGGTTTATACCGTGGGTAACGAACAGGACTATCACTTTAAAGTTTTATTTTTAATTCTGAAAAAACTCGGATTTGATTGGGCAGATTACCTATATCATTTAAGCTATGGAATGGTAGATTTACCAAGCGGAAAAATGAAAAGTAGGGAAGGAACCGTTGTAGATGCCGATGATCTTATTGCTGAAATGACCGAAACTGCCCGAAATATTTCTGAAGAATTAGGGAAATTAGACGGTTATACCAATGTTGAAAAAGAAGAACTTTACCGAATTATAGGTTTAGGTGCTTTAAAATATTATATTTTAAAAGTAGATCCTAAAAAAAGAATTCTTTTTAATCCTGAAGAATCGGTAGATTTTCAAGGAAATACCGGTCCGTTTATTCAATATACTTATGCGAGAATTCAATCTATAATTAGGAAAGCCGATTTCGAATTTAAATCGGTTGAGGAAAGCTATAAGTTCCACGAAAAAGAACGTTCGTTAATCAAGCAGCTCCAGTTGTATCCGGAAACAATTCAGCTTGCGGCAGAAAATCATAGTCCGGCATTAATCGCTAATTACACTTATGATCTGGTAAAAGAATTCAATTCATTTTATCAAAATGTAACCATATTGGGAACCGAAGATGCTACCGAGAAAAGTTTAAGGGTGCAATTAGCGAACAGTGTAGGGAATGTTATTAAGTCTTCGTTTGGCTTATTAGGAATTCAAGTGCCAGAAAGAATGTAGAAAGCCCCCTAGGCCCCGAAGGGGGTATCAAAGCTAAGATTTTAATTTTAGATTTGAACAGAACGGGAAACAGATAGTCGACAACTGAGAACTGAAATAAAAAGTTTTCACTTCAGGCTCAAATCATTAAATTTGCAATTCGTTGAAAAACGATATAAAAACCTCGGGTTAGATACTGAAGGTTTAAATTGAAAAAAGTTTTCGAAATATCGGGGCAAGCCTCGGCAGAATTATACCCTTTATGGGAAATTAAACCATAGGAAAAATTATGTTTGATAGTTTAAGTGATAAGTTAGATAATGCCTTACACGTTTTAAAAGGCCACGGGCAAATTACCGAGGTAAACGTAGCCGAAACTTTAAAAGAAGTAAGACGTGCTTTGGTGGATGCCGATGTGAACTATAAAATTGCCAAAGACTTTACCAATACAGTAAAGGAGAAGGCATTAGGGCAGGATGTATTAACCGCTCTTAAGCCAGGCCAGATGATGGTGAAATTGGTTAAAGATGAGCTTACTCAATTAATGGGTGGCGAAGCAGAAGGTATCAACCTTTCTGGCGATCCTTCGGTAATTCTAATGTCTGGATTACAGGGTAGTGGTAAAACCACATTCTCTGGGAAATTGGCAAACTTCCTTAAAAATAAAAAGACTAAAAAACCACTTTTGGTAGCTTGTGATGTTTATCGTCCTGCGGCAATCAATCAGTTGCATGTAGTTGGAGAGCAAGTTGGTGTTGAGGTGTTTTCAGATGAAGGCAATCAGGATCCTGTGGCTATTTCTAAAGCTGCAATTGCTCACGCCAAGCAAAACGGCCATAATGTGGTAATTATAGATACCGCCGGTCGTTTAGCGGTAGATGAAGCGATGATGACCGAGATTTCTAATATCCATGAAGCAATCCAACCGCACGAGACTTTATTTGTGGTAGATTCTATGACGGGTCAGGATGCGGTGAATACAGCAAAGACCTTTAATGAAAGATTAAATTTTGACGGCGTAATTCTTACAAAATTAGATGGTGATACTCGTGGTGGTGCAGCCATCTCCATTAAATCTGTAGTTAATAAACCCATTAAATTTATTGGTACCGGTGAGAAAATGGACGCATTAGATGTGTTCTATCCAGACCGTATGGCCGATAGGATCTTGGGGATGGGAGATGTTGTTTCCCTTGTGGAACGTGCCCAGGAACAATATGATGAAGAAGAAGCAAGAAAACTTCAGAAGAAAATTGCTAAGAATCAGTTTGGTTTTGACGATTTCCTGAAGCAATTACAGCAAATCAAGAAAATGGGGTCTATGAAAGACCTTATGGGAATGATCCCGGGAGCCGGAAAGATGCTGAAAGATGTAGATATTGATGATGATGCCTTTAAAGGTATTGAAGCGATAATTCACTCGATGACTCCGGAGGAACGAAGCAACCCAAAAGTGATAAATTCAAGCAGAAAGAAGCGAATTAGTAAAGGTTCGGGAACATCGGTACAGGAGGTAAACCAATTGTTGAAACAGTTTAACCAGATGGGTAAAATGATGAAGATGATGCAAGGCGGCGGCGGCCAGAAGATGATGCAAATGATGAAGGGAATGAAGTAAGTAGGCAGTTTTTCAGTAGGCAGTTAGCAGTAAAATGAGTTTTAAGACCTTATACGCATATCAAAAAGCTTTTGACCTTGCTATGGAAGTTTTTAAACTTTCAAAGACTTTTCCTGTTGAAGAAAGATTTGCTTTAAGCAATCAAATTATTCGATCTTCAAGAAGTGTTTGTTCTGCCATCGCTGAGGCTTATCGAAAAAGAGAATACCCTAAATATTTCACGAATAAACTCACAGATGCTGATTCTGAGAATGCTGAAACTCAATTATGGCTCGATTTTGCAGAAGCCTGTGAATATTTGCCGGCAGAAAATAAGATAATTTTACAATCTCAAAGTGAAGAGGTTGGGAAATTAATAAATTATATGAAAAATAACCCTGGTAAATTTGGAGTCAAAATCTGACTGCTAACTGCCAACTAAAGTACTGCTAACTGAGATGATCATTTTAGACGGAAAAAAAACCAGCAACGATATTAAAGATGAGATTGCTGCTGAAGTTCAGAAAATTAAAGAAAGAGGTGAAAAGGTGCCTCATTTAGCTGCAATTATAGTCGGGAACGATGGTGCCAGCTTGACCTATGTAAATGCAAAAGTGAAGTCTTGCAAACGCGTTGGGTTTGAATCTTCTCTTTATAGATTACCAAATACGGTAAGTGAATTGGAACTGCTTGATAAGATCGAAGAGCTAAATCAGAATGACGATATAGACGGATTTATTGTTCAGCTTCCTTTACCGCCGCAAATTGACACTCAAAAGGTGTTAAATGCCGTAGATCCAGATAAAGATGTAGATGGTTTTCACCCTACAAATTTTGGAAAAATGGCTTTGGACATGACGTCTTTTATACCAGCTACACCATTTGGGATTTTAGAATTACTGGAGCGTTATGATATTCCTACTAAAGGAAAGCACACCGTGGTAATTGGTAGAAGTTACATTGTAGGTAGGCCAATGAGTATTTTGATGGGTAGAAGTGGTTTCCCTGGAAACTCAACCGTAACCTTAACTCATGAATTTACTAAAAATATTACACAAATCACTTCCCAGGCAGATATCATCATTATCGCCGTTGGAATTCCAGATTTTTTAAAGGCAGAAATGATTAAGGATGATGCCGTTATTATTGATGTTGGAATTACCAGGGTGCCAAATGATGATACGGAAAAAGGTTATGTACTTAAGGGAGATGTGGATTTTGATAATGTAAGCAAGCGTGCTTCATATATTACGCCTGTACCGGGCGGGGTAGGGCCAATGACGGTTTCTATGTTGCTTAAAAATACATTGTTGGCCACAGAGCGCCATAAAAAGAGAGCAAAGGAAAGAAGTAAAGCTGATAAATAGCCTTCTGGAGTTTAGCTTAAAAAAAATCCTATCAACCTAATTACTTTTAGGAATTGATAGGATTTTTTTATGTTTCTAATTTAGAAATATAATAAGCTTAATTTTCTTCAAGTTTCCAATCTAGATATTTATGAAGATCGGTTTCAATAAACCTTAGAGTTACGGTTAAAATGGCAAAATCATCTACATAACCAAGTCCCGGGATAAAGTCTGGCATTAAATCTAAGGGATTTAAAACATATAAAAGCGCAAAAACTATTGAGGCAATGGTAAACCAGGGTACACTATGGTAAACGCCCTTTCTATAGTCTTGAAGCATCCCAAACATTAATTTTCCAAGTTCGGTGTACTTTCTAAGTGTGCTGGCATTTACAATTTTATCCTCTATCTTTTCCTGATTTTTTGCCGCAATTTCTACATCTCCATCTTTTACTTTCGCAACACCTTTTTTTAGATATTCCTCATCAATCTCTTGCTTCTTTTTACTGAACATATTCATAATTCTTCATTTTGTTGATTATTAATTATTTTAAAGTCGGTCGTGGGCATTTCCGTATTCCTTCTTATAAATTTTTAGAATTAATAAAAACAAGGAAATGAGCAAAGGCCCAAAAATTAATCCAATAAAACCAAAAAGCTGTACGCCTACAATAACACCAAATAGAGTGATAAGGGGGTGTACAGCGGCCAGTCGGTCTAAAATATAAAGCCTAATTAAATTATCTGTAGAGCCAACAACCACGAATCCATAGATCAGCATTGCAATAGCCTGCCAATTATCGCCCTGGGCTATTAAAAGTATGACCACAGGAATAATTCCAATAGCTGTACCTATAAATGGGATCATAGATCCTATAGCGGTAATTACAAACCAAAAGAAAGGATCTGGCACACCTAAAATTAAATAACCAATAAGCGCTATAATTCCCTGAAAAATTGCTACCAATGGTATTCCCAGTGCATTAGATCTTACTAATTGATCGCTTTCCTTACCTATTATTTGCAGATTTTCATTTCCTAATGGGATATAAGAAATAAGGGAAGTTTTCATAGAATCCCGTCTTACAAGCATGTAATAAAGCATAAAGTACATAATCCCAATTGCGATAAATGCATTGAAAGTGCCGCCTGCCAAACTCTGTAGATTTCCGGACATCCAGTTGGTAACAGAGGCTGTATCTATAGAATCACTTAAGCTATAGCCAATATAAGTTTCAGCTTCCGCAAGTTGATCTTTTACTGCCCTAATCACCCTTTCTGAATTAGCTACCGCTTTACTGATTTTTGAAGAAAGCATAATCACAATTAATGAGATAGGAACCAGGATGCCCACAAAGGAACCGGCCATTAAAAGCGCTGCAGCTACTGGTGGTTTCCAGCCTCGGGTAATCAATTTCTTCATCCAGTTCCGTAAAAGAACGTATAGGGTTATTGCTCCTAAAACCCCTGTGAGGTAAGGTATAATTTCTTTAAAAATTAAAACCGTTAAAAATAGGATGAGCATTAGTACGAAAATTTGCCGTACTAAAGCCGGTTTTAATCTATTCATATTTTTATAGTTGGTTGGTTATTTTGCAAATAGTTGTTCTTTATTTTTAAAGGCTTTGAATTCTAGAGCATTTCCGCAAGGGTCTTTAAAGAACATGGTAGCCTGTTCGCCAACCTGCCCTTTAAAACGAATATAAGCCTCAATTTCAAATTCAATATTTTTTGACCTTAGTAAATTAGAAAATTCCTGAAATACATCCCATTCCAGGACTACGCCAAAATGTGGTATCGGTACATCTTTGCCATCTACGGGATTACTATGTGCTTTTTCGGTTTCTTCTACTGGTTTATAATGAATAACCAGTTGATGACCGAAAAAATTAAAATCTACCCAGTCATCACTGCTACGGCCTTCGCCGCAACCGAGGATTTCTTTATAAAACTTTCTGGCTTTTTGTAAATCTGAAACCGGTATGGCTAGATGAAATGGCTGTACCTTCATAAATTGTCACTTTTTGACGTAAATTAATACACAATTAAAGTTAACAAGTAATCCTAACATGCCGGCAAGCCATTGCGCTAATAATGTGTTAAGATTTATTTTTTCGGGATCCCGTAGCTTTTTCTCGAATTTTATTTAATGCTGAAGCTTCTGCTGTTTTGCTGGATTCATCTACCATGCCATTGATTGTGGCAAGCTCTTCTTTAGTAAGGTCGCGGTATGTTCCTACAGGTACATCCAGGCTTACATTCATAATCCTAATACGTTTAAGCGCGGTAACTTCATAACCTAAAAATTCGCACATTCTACGGATTTGTCTATTTAATCCCTGGGTGAGTACAATTCTAAAATCATTTCTTCCCAATTTTTCTACTTCACATTTTTTGGTAGTGGTGCCTAAGATAGGAATGCCATTCCCCATTCTTCTAATAAAATCTGGAGTAATTGGTTTATTTACCGAGACGATATACTCCTTTTCATGATTATTTTTTGCGCGTAGTATTTTATTAACAATATCACCATCGTTAGTGAGAAAAATAAGTCCCTCACTAGGCTTGTCTAATCGGCCAATAGGAAAAATTCTTTTGGGATATTTTATAAAATCAATGATGTTATCTTTTTCAACGCGAGTATCTGTAGTGCAAACAATACCTATAGGTTTGTTGAAAGCCAGGTAAACATTAGGCTCTTTTTTCTCTGCTTCTGATACCGCTTTGCCGTCAACCTTTACTAAATCACCGGGCGCAATTTTGGTTCCCATTTCGGGTACGGTTCCATTAATGGTTACCCGGCCCTGGTCTATGAGTTTATCGGCAGCACGGCGTGAGCAGTAACCTATTTCACTTAAGTATTTATTTATTCGGGTAAGCTTTTGTTCAGACATAAAAAAGATTGTGTTACAAAGATACAAGAATTCGCTGCGAAACTAATTTTTTAAAAAATAATCAAGGTACAGGCAACCTTTTGTAACTTTCATGCGTCTATGTAAATAGAAGGCCTTTTTAATAAATAAATCGGGTGAAAGTAATTCAACTTTTTAAAAGCGAAACTCAACTAATAAAGCGTGCGGCTAAAAAAGACCGTAAGGCGCAGCGCGAATTGTATGAGTTGCATTCAGGGAAAATGCTTAGCGTTTGCCGGCAGTATATTAAAGATATACACCACGCCGAAGAAGTGATGCTAACCGGTTTCCTAAAAGTTTTTACACACCTTAAAGATTTTGAATCTAAAGGAAGTTTTGAAGGCTGGATACGTAAAATTATGGTCAGGGAATCAATTTCTTTTCTTCGGTCGCAAAAGAAAATTGTTTTTAGTGATGAAGAAATCGCAGATCCTGGTTTTTCGGCTGAAATGAATACGGAGCTTAATGTTGCGCATATTCAAAACCTCATAGACAATTTGCCGGAAGGCTATAGGATGGTTTTTGTTATGTATGCGGTAGAAGGATATAAACACGCCGAAATTGCGAAAATGCTGAAGGTTACCGAAGGGACTTCAAAATCGCAATTATCTAAGGCGAGAAAAATGTTGCAGGAACAGTTAAAAACACAAAATACATCGGATTATGGAATCGAATCAAGAATATAGAAAAAAGTCCGGGAAATCTAAGTCACAAAATACTTCTGAAAATAAGGGTAAGTCTAAAGAAATTAAACCCACTGTTGGGAATGAATTCGAAAAAGAGGCAAAGAAAAAACTGGAACAAAGGCAAATTAAGCCTTCAGCCGGAAGTTGGGAAAAGTTAGACGCAAAACTAAGTGCTGAAGAAAATAAAACTTCCCGGAAACCCTGGAAATATATTGCAGCAGCAGTTGCCATTTTACTAGTCGCAGGAACTTTTCTTTGGAACCCAAATACTTCGGAAACTCCTCAAATTGTAGAGGAACCGGTAAATGAGATTTTTGAGGAACCAGAAGGCAATGAGCCTGGAAATAATGTGCAAATCGCTTCGGAAGAAAAGGTAGGGGGAGAAAAAAAACCAGCTGAAAAGGAGATAAGAAATAAAGTAGCCAGTAAGTCTAAACCTTCAATATTAGCAGAAAAAGCTCCTGAAGTACCGGTTTTGGAAGAAGTTAAAATTGAAGAAGCAGTTGCGCTGGAAACAATTAGCCTGGAACCACCGGTTTCCGAAGAAAAATTAATTCAGTCCAAACTGGAAGAAGTAATTGCGGCAGCCGCTAAGAATGATGAAATTTCTGAGGATGAGGTTGATGTTTTATTGGCTGAAGCGGCATCAGAATTAAGTAGAGAAAGAAATTCACAGTTATATACTTCGGGCAGCGAGATTAATGCAAATGCACTTTTAGCCGAAGTAGAAGACGAAATTTACCAATCATTTAAAGCCAAAGTTTTCGAGGTTCTTAAGGAGGGTTACCTCAAAGCAAAAACGGCGGTTGCCAACAGAAATTATTAATAATCATCAAAAACCCCACAAACGGGTCATTCATCAAACTTTAAAATCAATTATCATGAAAACCATTATTTTTTATATCACACTTTCGTTGTTTAGTGTAGGATTACAGGAAGTTAGTGCACAGGAAATTGCTTTAAAAGAAGTTGAGCTTTCTTCAGAAGAAAAGGCGAAAGAATTTTTTGAAAAGGAAAAAGCAGCAATTGTTGCTAAGGAAAAAGAAAAGCTCAAATACCAGATAGAGCGTATAAATGGAGAGCTGGAAAGAGGTGAAATCACGAAAGAAGAGGCGGAAAAAGAAAAAAAAGAATTGGCTGAAAAGCACGCCAAAAATATTGAAAATAAAATTGCCATTTTGGAAAACGAAATGGAATTACGCGATAGGAATGCCGATTCTTCAGGAAATTATATCGCGATTGGCGGTAAAGGAAAAGTCCTGGATATTAATATAAATACCAAGAAAAAATATGATAAGCGTACAACAAGCGATCTAGTAATTGCCGCCGGTTTCAATAACGCCTTAGAAAAAGGGCAGTCTTTGAATAATTCAGATTTTAAACTGGCAGGAAGCCGTTTCTTTGAAATTGGTTGGGCGTGGAAAACACGGGTTTTTAAAGAAACAAACTGGCTTCGAGTTCGTTACGGACTTTCATTTCAATTCAACGGTTTAAAGCCTACCGATAATCGCATTTTTGTAGAAGATGGAAATGAAACCTATCTCCAGGAATTTGCGATAGATCTGGATAAATCTAAATTTAGAATGGATAACCTGGTTGTTCCTGTTCATTTTGAAATTGGCCCGTCTAAGAAAACAGAAACTGAAAGCCGTTTACATTTTTCAACCTATAAAATGCTAAAAATTGGATTTGGTGGTTATGCCGGTTTCAATATTGGGGAACGTCAAAAATTAAAATATAAGGATGATGGGGATAAAGTGAAGGAGAAGCTTAAAAATAATTATAATACCAACGATTTAGTTTACGGATTAAGTGCCTACCTGGGCTGGGGTGGCGCCACGCTCTACGGGAAATATGATCTAAATCCAATATTTCAGGATCCAAATAGAGAATTACACAACTTTTCTTTAGGACTTAGGTTTGATGTCGATTAAATGAAACATCATATTTTAAAGCCATTGGCGTCTAAAATATGGTTGGTTGAATTATCCCGCTGAAGAGCGGGATCAAATCTAATTTTACTTAATAAAACATTAGAATTAGCCGCTTTTTATTTAGTAATTTTGCTCGCCTAGCAAAGAGGTGGTCTGAAAAGTGTTTAAAATCGTCATCCTGAATTTATTTCAGGATCTAAAATATTGATAATTATATCATGTTAGAAGCTGAAACAAGTTTGACGGAACTAGACTTTTCAGACTTCCTCATTAAATGCTTAAACCACAAAGAATTTGATCTCAAAATCTACCATAGACAATGTATTTGAAACCGCTCGCGTAGAGGAGGTTATTGGGGATTTTGTTCAGCTTAAAAAATCGGGGTCAAACTTTAAAGGTTTGAGTCCGTTTAGTGATGAACGTACGCCTAGTTTTATGGTTTCTCCTGTAAAACAAATTTGGAAAGATTTCTCGAGTGGAAAAGGAGGGAATGTAGTAGCCTTTTTAATGGAGCACGAACATTTTACCTATCCTGAAGCCATAAAATACCTTGCCAAAAAATACGGAATTGAGATCGAAGAAACCCAGCAAAGCGACGAGCAAAAACAGCAAGCCGACGAGCGGGAAAGTATGTACCTGGTTTCAGAATTTGCCAATAAGCATTTTCAGAAAAACCTGCATAAAACCGATTTAGGGAAAGCTATTGGGTTAAGCTATTTTAAGGAACGAGGCTTTACCTTAGAAACCATCAAAAAGTTTGAGCTAGGTTATTCTTTAGACGAATGGGACGATTTCACTAAAGAAGCCCTTGCTGAAGCTTACAAACTGGAATACCTGGAAAAAACAGGACTCACCATAGTAAAAGGCGAAAAGCAGTTTGATCGCTTTAAGGGAAGAGTGATGTTTCCCATTCATTCTATGTCTGGTAGGGTTTTGGGATTTGGCGGAAGAATTCTTACTAACGAAAAAAAGGCCGCAAAATACCTGAATTCCCCTGAAAGTGATATTTACCATAAGAGTAAGGTTTTATACGGGATAAATTTTGCGAAACAGGCAATCGCCAAAGAAGATAATTGTTTTCTGGTTGAAGGTTATACCGATGTGATTCAGTTTCACCAAAGCGGGATTGAAAATGTGGTATCCTCCTCAGGTACTGCCTTAACACCAGAGCAAATTAGGTTAATTAATAGGCTAACTAAAAATATTACCGTTCTGTTTGATGGTGATGCCGCCGGAATAAGAGCTTCGCTTCGCGGAATAGATTTAATCCTGGAACAGGGTATGAATGTTAGGGTATGTACTTTTCCGGAAGGAGAAGATCCTGATAGTTTTGCAAGAAATAATTCAGACGAAGCTTTGGCTGAATATTTAAAAGAAAATGCCCAGGATTTTATTAGCTACAAAGCTTCTTTACTTATGGAAGAAGCTAAAAAAGACCCGGTTAAAAAGGCAGAATTAATTCGTGATATTGTAAACAGTATTTCAAAGATTCCAGATACAATTCAGCAGGAAGTTTATTTACAGGAATGTTCCAGAATAATGGATATTTCTGAAAATGTGCTGTTTTCCAGTCTAGCACAATTAAATGCAAAAAGTGGAAGAACTTCCCCGCAGCAACAACAGCAGAAAAAGTCTTTTGATGTGGTTAAAGAAGAACCGCAACCTAAAACTGCTAAAGTAGACGAACAATACGAGCTGGAGAAAAAAATTATAAGTCTTTTGCTGCAATATGGTACTGTAGAGGAAGAATTTGAGGATCTTGTGCTTAAAGAAAAAGAGGATGGGGAATTTGGCCTGGAAAAAGAAGTGCAAAAAACCAGGGTTTTTGAAAAGATATTTTTAGATCTTCAGGAAGATGAAATTGCTTTTGCGAATCCTAAATTCAGGGATATTTATACCGAATTAATGGCTCGTTTAAATAGTGAAGAGAAATTTGAAGTAAAGAATTTCATCAACGATATTAATCCAGATCAGGCTTCAGAGATCACTTCAATTTTAATGGAAGAAGAGCAATACAAATTGCACGAATGGGATAGACAAAACATTTTTGTAAAAGCAAAAACCGAAACAATTTCGCGGCACGTTAGTGAAACCATTCTTTCTTTGCGTAGGTTTTTAATAAATCAAAAAATTAATGAGCTTTCGGAAAAAGTAAAAACTCCTGATGAAGGGCAGGAAACCCAGTATGTATTGGAAGATGTAAAAGATTATTTGACGCTAAAGAAAGTACTTTCAGAAAAACTGAATCGGGTTATGTAGTGCTTATTTGTAATAAGCGAGAACGGGTAATTAGATCAGCAACATTATCTACCTGTAGTTTTTTAAGCAATCTTGTTTTGTAAGTACTTACCGTTTTTTCGTTTATGGAAAGGGCTTCTGCAATATCTTTATTTCGCTTACCTGCAGAAATGAGGTTTAAAACTTCAGACTCTCTTGTAGAAAGTTTTTTAAATTTTGCGATTAAATTTCTTCCGGGAGATATTCCTGCATTTAGCTTCTCTGTAATTTTTTTGTTAAGGTAAATTCCACCTCGTGCTACCTGGTAAATAGCTTTTTCAAGTTCTTCAGGTTTTGCCATTTTAGAAATATAGCCAGCTGCCCCGGCCTTGATAGCGCTTAGCGCATAAACTTCTTCTGGATGCCCGGTGCAAACCAGGATTTTTGTTTTGGTATAGTCGGTTTTTATGGTGCGAAGTGCATTTATTCCATTTATTTCAGGAAGATCTATTTCTATAATCAAGACATCGGGTTGGCGTTCACTTAAAAAACCATATAATTCCATTCCGCTATGTACACTACCCACAACTTCCAGAGCCGGATTATTTTTCAGAATATGGCGAATACCCTGATGCACCACAGGGTGATGATCTGCAATTAATACTGTATTCATAATTTTTAGTTTGCTTGAAAAATACGCCAGGGTAGGGCAAGCGCATTTATACTACTAAATTTAACAGAATTAATCTTTCATTCCGTTTTCTGAATACTTTATTCGATAAAAAGATTATTTTTTAAGATTAACGGGTATTTTGCAAACCGGTATCGGATTCATTTTGTGGGAGTTAGATCTATTTCGACTTTTGTAAATATTGAAAACTTCTTGTTTTCTTCCTTCAAAGTCTTCAGCAGTTTTACCTTTTTCTGTTTCTTTCATGGCCCATTCCAACTCTGGATAAGATGCGCCAATTTGATCCTCGTCACTACGGCTATCGCCATAAAGTCCGTCTGTTGGTACGGCTTCTATAATTTCATTGGTTATTCCAAGAAATTTGGCGATTTCATAGACTTCGGTTTTCATAAGGTCGGCAATTGGACTTAAGTCTACGCCGCCATCTCCATACTTAGTATAAAATCCCACGCCAAAATCTTCTACTTTATTCCCGGTGCCGGCTACAAGGTAACTATGCAAACCGGCAAAATAATATAGCGTAGACATTCTTAATCTCGCCCTTGTATTTGCTAAAGTAAGATCTAAAGCCTCAGAAGATTCAACGTTTGGAATTACCTTTTTAAAATTATCGAAGACCGGGCTTAAGTTAACTTCCAGGTTGCTCACGTTTGCATAATGTGTTTTTAGCCAGCTAATATGTTGTTGCGCCCTGGTTACCTGATCTGTTTGCTGGTGAATTGGCATCTCAAGACAAAGTGTACGCAAACCTGTTTTAGCACAAAGTGTAGAAGTAACTGCAGAGTCAATTCCGCCACTAATGCCAAGCACAAAACCGTTCATTCCTGCATTTGTAGCGTAATCTTTTAACCAGTTAACTATATGGTCTACCACTTTTTCAGTTTGCATAATTTTGGGTGATTAAGTTTGTAAATAATACCTTTGCACACAAATCTACTATTTAAACATAATTATTAAAAGGGCAGGGCGTTAAAGCCTTCATAAAGAATCCCTATGTGTAAGAAAATAATTTTCCTATTCTGTATCATCGCTTTTGTTTCCTGCAACGAGGAAGCCGAAATTGAAAAGGAGATCGCAGAAGTGCCGGTAGATTTTGAATTGCTGCGTTTTGATAAACAATTTGCCGAAGCTAAACCAGAAGAAATTCCGGAGCTAAAGAAGGAATATCCATTTTTGTTTCCGCAGCAATTTTCAGATAGTGTTTGGATAGCGAAACTAAATGATACCATTCAGCAGGAAATAGATAAAGAGGTTGGCAAAGCTTTTCCTTCTTTTGAAAATAAAGAAGCAGAACTTCACAGTCTTTTTCAGCATATAAAATATTATTTCCCGCAATTTGAAGCGCCAAAAGTATTTACGGTAACTTCTGAAGTTGATTATAAAAACAAGGTGATTCTTCAGGATGATTATTTATTCATTTCCCTGGATACTTATTTGGGAGAGGATCATCATTTCTATATTGGAATTCAGGAATTCTTAAAGAAGAATTTTAAGAAGGAGCAGATACTTCCGGATGTTGCCAATGCCTATGCTGAAAAATATGTAGAAAGACCCGAATCAAGAACTTTCCTGGCGCATATGATTTATTACGGAAAATTACTGTACTTAAAAGATAGGTTTATTCCTGAAATAGCTGATGCAGAAAAGATAGGTTATACCGAAGATGAATACGTCTGGGCACAAAATAACGAAGCGCAAATATGGCGGTATTTTGTAGAGAACGAACTGTTTTTTGATACCGATACCGAACTTTATTCGCGGTTTCTATATCCTGCGCCTTTTTCAAAATTCTACCTGCAGTTAGACGCCGATTCTCCTGCTATGCTGGGGCAATATATAGGATGGGAAATTGTGCGCAGTTATATGGATAAAACCGCTGCATCTTTAGAAGAAATGATAGCAACAGATGCCGAAACAATATTTAATAAAGCCAATTTTAAACCAAGAAAGTAATGTCAGAATTTAAAAAGTCAGAGATAAATATAGAAGTGGTTACCGATGAAAATCGAGTGCCAGAAGAAATTACCTGGAGTGCGGAAGACGGAAATGTTTATAAGGAAGATGCAAAGGCTTTAATGCTTTCTGTTTGGGATAGCAAATCTCAAGAAACCTTGCGCATAGATCTTTGGACTAAAGATATGCCGGTAGATGAAATGAAGAAATTCTTTCACCAAACGCTTGTTTCTATGAGCGATACTTTTAACCGTGCCACACAGGACGAGAAAATGACCGCCACGATGAAAGATTTCTGCGATTATTTTGCTGAAAAATTAGAAATCACTCAAAAATAACTACCTTGAGTGAGTTCACGGGACATACCTGGGAATATTTTAATTTAAAAACGGAATATTAAATCTGGATTATCGAGTGGAAAAACTCATCTTTGTTTATAACGCATTTTCCGGAACACATAATGCTGTTCTGGATGCGCTGCATAAAATTGTAAGTCCAAAATCTTATGCTTGCAATCTTTGCAAGGTTACCTATGGAACTTTTTCTGAAAATTCACAGTGGAAAGAATTTCGGCAAAAGTCTAAAGTAGAAATGGATTTTCTACATATAGATGAATTCCGAAAGAAGTATGCTTCTAAGTTTAGCTATAAATATACCTTCCCGATCGTATTGTGGGAAGATGAAGCTGAAATGGGTATTTTTATAACTAGTGAAGAATTGGAACAGGTAGAAAATACTGGTGCTTTAATTTTGCTTATTGAAGAGCGGCTTTAAATATTTTAGAATAATAGATTCCTAAATAATTTAATGAAATGCCCTAATAACGTTTATTCGAAGGAATTTGGGGAGAATTTTTAATCTTTAGAATTGTTTCATATGAAGTCTTACTTTGGCCTATCGTAAATTTATCGTAAAATTTGAAGTGAAGTTCCCGTAAAATTTTAGGCTGTTTGAGCCAGCTTAAACAGCCTCAAAAACACGGTCTCTAAAGGCGAGTTCCTAAAATTTAGGGAAAGAGCGAAAAATTTAGATAAATTTTCGTAAGCCTAGATTTTTTTGATTCGTTTTTTCATCAATGGAAAAAATGAATAATTTAAATTTTTAGTATAAGATTGATTCAAATTGAAGAATTTGCAGAATTCAATTCGTCATTAATAGCATCAATATAGTCCAGGATTTCATCCTGCCCTAGCTTAGCGGTTGCCGAGCTTACAAAAAACTCTGGCATCTCTTCCCAGATTTCCAGCATTTTATCCTGGTAATTATTGATATTTCTTTCCAGGGCCTTTGGTTTCATTTTATCGGCTTTGGTGAAAATGATGCAAAAAGGAACATTGTTCTCCCCAAGCCACTGCATAAACTCCATATCTATAGGTTGCGGCTCGTGCCTGCTGTCTATAAGTACAAATGCGCAAATCATTTGTTTGCGTTTGTCGAAATAAGCGGTAATAAATTTTTGGAAAGTACGCTTTGTAGATTTAGAGACTTTAGCATATCCATAACCGGGTAAGTCTACTAAATGCCAGTTTTTATTAATCAAAAAATGATTAATAAGCTGTGTTTTTCCAGGTTTGGCCGAGGTTTTTGCCAGTGTTTTTCTGCCTGTAAGCATATTAATGAGAGAAGACTTTCCTACGTTACTGCGGCCAATAAAAGCGTATTCCGGGAGTTTGCTGTTCGGACATTTGTCTACACGTGAGTTGCTTATCACGAATTCAGCCGACTTGATTTTCATTTTAATCTTTTTTGAAAGTAATCTTATTTAATGTAAGTGCCAGCAGCAGCAAATCTAAACTTCTATGGCTTAGAAATTTCGCTTTTTTAACCAGGCATGAAGTAGCTCGTTAAATTCTATTGGATGTTCCATCATAGCGGCGTGGCCACATTTATCTACCCAGTAAAGATCGGCATCTGGAAGTAAACGCTGAAAATCTTCAGCAACTTCAGGCGGTGTTACATGATCGTCTTTTCCCCAAATAATACAGGTTGGAGTTTTCATCTTTGGTAAATCTTTAGCCATATTATGTCTAATGGCACTTTTGGCAATAGCAAGGGTCTTTACCAGTTTATTACGATCACTTACCGTTTCATAAACTTCGTCTACTATTTCTTTGGTGGCTACTTCTGGATCGTAAAAAACATCCTGTGCTTTTTTCTTGATAAATTCATAATCACCTCGTCTGGGATAGCTTTCGCCCATAGAATTTTCGTAAAGTCCTGAACTCCCTGTTATGACCAGGGCCTCTACCATTTCGGGGTATAATTTTGTGGCCAATAAAGCAATATGCCCCCCAAGCGAGTTGCCAAGAAGTATCACTTTGTCGTAACCTTTAAAATCTACAAATTCTTTTAAATATTTAGCAAAAGTCTGTACACTGGTTTTAAGCAGCGACATGGAATACAAAGGAAGTTCTGGAATAACAACTTTATAACCATGCTTCGGAAAATATTCGGTAACCCCATCAAAATTACTTAAACCGCCCATAAGTCCGTGTAAAATAACTATTGGGGTTCCTTCTCCTTGCTCCAGGTACGTAAACTTTCCCTCTTGCCTTAAATTATTCTTCATTGATTGGCTTTGCGGTTCGCAATCGCAAATATAGCGATTTCATTACAAGTATAATCATTTTTAAGAAATAGCAAAGCCATTTATGTAATGCATTTCTTCTATCATTTTTAAAATTTTTAACAACAAAATCACAATAAAAACCAAGCCTCTGAAACCTAAATGAATAGCCCTACTTGATAGTGTTTCAGCTAAATACAGTTGATAAACTTATTAACAAAGTGGTAGAAAGTGGTAAAATGTGGTAATTTTTTCAATATATTTGACTCTATAAAGTATAGAAGTGGTAAACCTCATTGGAACATACGAATGTAAAGCAGATGCCAAGGGCCGGTTAATGGTTCCTTCAGCATTAAAGAAGCAGCTTGCGCCTATGTTGCAAGAGGGTTTTGTGTTAAAGCGTTCGGTTTTTCAGCCTTGTTTGGAGTTGTATCCTATGCAAGAGTGGAATGTTTTAATGCAGAAAATTAACGGGCTCAACCGCTTCAAAAAGAAGAATAACGATTTTATAAGAAGGTTTACTGCTGGTGTGAAGATGGTGGAGGTAGATTCTAACGGTAGACTTTTAATTCCTAAAGATCTTGTTGGATTTGCGGGAATTAATAAGGAGATCGTGCTTTCTTCTGCAGTAAATATTATAGAGATCTGGGATAAAGATAAATACGAAAACACCATTGATGAAACTTCAGATGATTTCGCTGAACTCGCTGAAGAAGTAATGGGAAACGATGATTTAGATGCAATATCATAATCCGGTTTTATTAAAAGAGTCTGTAGACGGCCTTAATATTAAGGAGGATGGCGTGTATGTGGATGTTACGTTTGGTGGTGGTGGTCATTCCCGGGAAATTTTAAGCAGGCTTGGTCCTAATGGGAAGCTTTTTGGTTTTGATCAGGATAAAGATGCTTTACAGAATACCATTGAAGATTCGCGTTTTACGCTAATTCACGAAAATTTCAAATTCGTAAAGCGATTTTTAAGGTTCTATGGGATTAAGAAAGTCGATGGAATTTTAGGTGATTTTGGGGTTTCCTCGCATCAATTCAACGAAGCAGAACGAGGGTTTTCTACCCGTTTTGACGCACGTCTGGATATGCGAATGAATCAGGGGAGTAACCTGAGTGCTTATGAGGTGATTAATGAATACGAAGAAGAGCAGCTTAAAAAGTTGTTTTACGAGTATGCCGATTTGAAAAATGCGCCAAAGCTGGCCAGGCTAATTGTAGAAGCAAGAAAGGAAAAGCCAATAGAAAGTAGTGAGCAATTAAACGATTTGCTAAAACCGCATTTGTTTAAAGGTAAAGAGAATAAAGTACTGGCGCAGATCTATCAGGCAATTAGAATTGAAGTGAACCAGGAAATCGAGGTTTTAAAAGATTTTTTAAGACAAACCGAAGGCTTGGTGGTAAAAAATGGGAGGATTAGTCTTATTTCCTATCACTCGCTTGAAGACAGATTGGTGAAGCGATATATAAGGAGTGGTTTGTTTAAAGGTGAGCCCGAAAAAGATTTTTACGGAAATATTTCGGTCCCCTTTAAAAAAGTGGGGGGTCTTATAGTGCCTTCTGCAGAAGAGATTAAAGAAAATAATAGAGCTAGGAGTGCTAAGTTGAGGGTGGCAAAGAAATTATAGTTTTTGGAAGCCAGTAATATACTGGAAGTATAAAAATCAAAGTATAGTGAATTGATTGAAAGTCCTGTTGTGGGTTTTTAAAGTGGGGTTGAAAATTTAAAGGAGATGAGAGAAGGTTTTTACAACTTACTACGTGCTAATTTTCTTATTAGCAGAGATGCAGTAAACAACTGGTGCTTTATAGTTTTTTGTACCCTGCTAGCAATAATTATGATTGCGAGTTCTCATAGTGCAGAGCGTAAAGTGCATAAAATTGCAAAACTTCATACAGAAGTAAGGGAATTAAAAAGTGAATTTGTAGATCGCCGTTCAGCCTTAATGCGAATTAAAATGGAATCTACAATTACTCAAAAAATGAAAGACCGTGGAATTCTTCCTTCCGAAAATCCGCCGTATAAAATTAAAGTGAAGATAAAGGAGTAAATGGCTACATCAGAAAAAGGCATATTAAATAGATTGTACGTGGTTGCGGCCTGTATGGTGCTTTTTGCTATTGGCGTAGGTGTCAAGCTGCTTGATATTCAGTTTGTAGAAGGAGATTATTATCGGGACCTTGCTGAAGAGCGTACTGTTAGAAGTTTTAAAATACCTGCCAGCCGCGGAAATTTATATGATACCAACGGTAATCTTTTAGCAACTTCAGTTCCTAAATACGATATAAGATTTGATGCGGTTACCGTTTCAGATAAAAACTTTCAGGAGAATATAGTGCCGCTTTCCAATAATCTAACCGAGATGTTTGGCAAATCTGCTGCATATTGGTCTCAACGCTTAAGACAGGCAAGGGCAAATGGCCAACGCTATTTGTCTATTGCGCAAAATCTAGGCTATTCAGAGTACATGAAAGTAAAAAGTTTTCCTATGTTTAATTTGGGGGCTTATAGAGGTGGAATTATTGTAGAGCAGAGAACCGTTAGGGAGCATCCGCTAGGGAAAATGGGAGAAAGAACGGTTGGTTACGAACGCCAGGACGAAAACGGTTATTTTACCCGTGTTGGTCTTGAAGGTGCTTTTAGTTCTTATTTAAGAGGAACCGATGGTCGCCGACTAAAACAAAAAATAGCCAAAGGCCAGTGGAAACCAATTAGTGATAATAACGAGGTAGAGCCTAAAGATGGTTATGACGTGGTTTCTACCATAGATGTGAATATCCAGGATATTGCGCATCATGCTCTTTTAAAACAATTGGAGCATTTTGAAGCAGACCACGGTACTGTGGTGGTTATGGAAACCAAAACCGGTGAGATCAAAGCTATGTCTAATCTTGGCCGTACAGAAGCAGGAACTTATTTTGAAAAGCGAAACTACGCTGTTTACGAATCGAGTGAGCCGGGTTCAACCTTCAAATTAATGGCGATGACCGCTGCGCTGGAAGATAATGTGATAGATACCAGTTCGGTTATAGATACCGAAAATGGTGTGGTGAGATATTACGGAAGGCCGGTTAGGGATTCCCGCCGTGGAGGTTATGGTGAGATTACGGCAGCACGCGCTTTCGAGGTTTCTTCTAATACCGCTTTTACTAAAATCATTACCGAAGGTTATAAAGATAACCCTGCCAAATTCGTGGATCGTTTATACGATATGGGGCTTAATGAAAAAATAGGCCTGGATATAAAAGGAGAGGGTTCTCCAAGAATTCCGCATCCAAAAGATAAAAATTGGAACGGGTTAAGTCTTCCCTGGATGGCTTTTGGTTACGGAGTTTCCCTAACACCATTGCAAACGCTTAATTTTTATAACGCGATAGCCAATAATGGCGAAATGGTGAAGCCTAGATTTATAAAGGAAGTAAAAGAATGGGATAAAAGTATTTTAAAAGTTGAACGAGAGGTAATGAATCCAAGAATTTGCTCTCCTGAGACTGCTAAAAAACTTCAAAATATGATGAAGCATACCGTTGAAAAAGGTACTGCGGCAAACATTCATACTCCTAATTTCTCTATGGCCGGAAAAACAGGAACCTGCCAGGTAGAATATTGGATAGAGCCTGGAAGATACATTTCCTCTTTCGCTGGATATTTTCCTGCTGAAAATCCTAAGTATTCGTGCATTGTAATTATTCATAAACCAAACAGGAGAATAGGTTATTATGGGAATATTGTTGCAGCTCCTGTTTTTAAGCAAATTGCTCAAAAAATTTATACAGATACGCCGGTTATGGATACCCTGCCTTCACTTGAAGTGAAGAATGATAAGGTAGTGGATGATTTTGAAGCTTATTATGCAAGTTTTGAAAATGAAAAACTAATAATGCCAGATGTTACCGGTATGCCTGCAATGGATGCTGTTTCTCTTTTAGAAAACCTTGGCTTAAAAGTGAATTTTAGCGGTGTAGGAAAAGTTAGGGCACAATCAATATCGGCTGGACAAAAAATAAAAACTAATCAACAAGTAAAATTAAATATAGGTTGAGAGTCTTAAAAGACATATTATATAAAGTGGAAATCGATGCCGTGGTAGGAAATACCTCGGTAACTATTAATAAACTTCAATTTGACTCTAGAAAAGTAGCCTTGAATGATGCTTTTGTGGCCATTAGAGGGAGTATTTCAGATGGTCATGAGTATATAAATCAGGCAATAGAAAAAGGAGCGCTCGCAGTAATTTCCGAAGAACTTCCGCAAGAAATTGTAAATGGGGTTACTTATATAAAAGTTGGAAATGCCCAGGAGGCTTTAGCTTTTATGGCGGCTAATTATTACGATAATCCTTCAGAGAGATTAAAACTGGTAGGGGTTACCGGAACCAACGGGAAAACTACTATTGCCACGCTTTTATATAATTTATTTACAAAAGCGGGCTTTAAAGTCGGTTTACTTTCTACCGTAAAAGTAATGGTTGCAGAAAATGCTTTTGATGCGGTGAGAACCACGCCAGATTCTATCACTATTAACGATTATCTAAAGCAGATGAATGATGAAGGCGTTGAGTTTTGCTTTATGGAAGTGAGTTCTCACGGGATAGATCAGCATAGAACCACAGGTTTGGAATTTGCCGGTGGGATTTTCACCAATCTAAGCCACGATCATTTAGATTATCACAAGAGTTTTGCTGAATACCGCGATGTCAAAAAACGCTTTTTTGATGAATTACCGGCTTCGGCATTTGCATTAACGAATACAGATGATAAGAACGGGCAGGTAATGCTTCAGAACACAAAAGCACAGAAATATACCTACGCCTTAAAATCTTACTCCGATTATAAAGCGCAGATCCTTGAAAATTCTTTCACCGGATTATTGCTAAAAGTAAATGATCAGGAATTGTGGACCCGCCTAATTGGAAGCTTTAACGCTTATAATGTTTTGGCTATTTATGCTACTGCAGAACTTTTAGGCCTTGAAAACTTGGAAAGTTTGAAGATTATCAGTGAGCTAAATTCGGTTAACGGAAGATTTCAATATATCATTTCTAAAGAGGAAAAAATTACCGCGATCGTAGATTACGCACATACACCAGATGCTTTAAAAAATGTGTTGGAAACTATAAACAGCATCCGCACAAAAAACGAAGAGCTTATTACTGTAGTGGGTTGTGGCGGAGATCGTGATACCACCAAAAGACCAAAAATGGGACATATCGCTTCGGCTTTAAGTACTAAGGTGATTTTTACCAGTGATAACCCAAGAACTGAAGATCCGGAAATGATTATTGAAGATGTTGAAGCGGGAGTGGAACCTCAGAATTTTAAAAAAGTAATGGCTGTAACCAATAGGAGACAGGCTATAAAAACGGCCTGCCAGATCGCAGGAGAGAATGATATCATCTTAATTGCAGGAAAAGGTCACGAGACCTACCAGGAGGTAAATGGAGAGCGTAAGGACTTTGATGATCTTAAGATAGTAACCGAATTTTTGAAACAGTTAAATAAGTAAGTCCAAAACTTTACCAGGAAAGAGTAATTAGAATTTATGTTATACTACTTATTTCAATATTTAGAAGCAGAATACCAGGTGCCCGGGGCGCGGTTATTTGAGTATATCTCATTTAGATCTGCCATGGCCATTATTCTTTCTTTGGCAATTTCTACCATTTACGGAAAGAGAATTATTAGCTATTTGTTAGCTAAACAAGTAGGAGAAAGTGTGCGCGATCTTGGTTTAAGAGGCCAAAGCGAAAAAGCAGGAACACCAACAATGGGTGGTTTAATTATCATCTTTGCTACTCTCGTGCCCGTTTTGCTTTTTGCGAAACTTGAAAATATTTATGTAATCCTACTTATTATAACAACCCTTTGGATGGGGGCTATTGGTTTTATAGACGATTATATTAAAACCTTTAAAAAGGATAAGGAAGGCCTACAAGGTAAGTTTAAGGTTTTAGGTCAGGTAGGCCTGGGGATTATTGTAGGTAGTACTTTGTATTTTCATCCGGGAGTTACCGTAAAAGAAGAAACCAACGAACCTGCTCCGCAGCAGCAGGAACTGGTAGATAGTTTTCAAAATATTCGGGAAATGGGGCCGGAACTTAAAACTACTACCACTACAATTCCTTTTGTGAAAAATAACGAATTCGATTATTCTAGTTTAATAAGTTGGATAGACCCTGCTTTAAAGAATTATGCCTGGTTAATATTTATACCCATCGTTATATTTATTGTAACAGCGGTTTCCAACGGCGCTAATTTAACCGATGGAATAGATGGCCTCGCTGCCGGTTCTTCGGCAATAATTGTGCTCACGCTGGGAATTTTCGCCTGGGTTTCGGGTAACATTATTTTTTCTGATTATTTGAATATTATGTACATCCCGCGATCTGGTGAGATGACCATTTTTATAAGTGCCTTTGCGGGAGCTTTGGTAGGTTTTCTATGGTATAATACCTATCCGGCTCAGGTTTTTATGGGAGATACCGGTAGCTTAACTATTGGCGGAATTATAGCCGTGCTCGCTGTTGCTACAAGGAAAGAATTATTGATCCCCGTTTTATGCGGAATATTTTTAATGGAAAACCTGTCGGTGGTGTTGCAGGTAGCCTGGTTTAAGATCACCAAACGAAAATATGGCGAAGGCCGAAGAATTTTCCTAATGTCTCCTTTGCATCATCATTATCAAAAAAAAGGATATCACGAAAGTAAAATAGTAGTGCGATTTTGGATCATTGGAATTTTCCTGGCCATTGTAACTATAATCACACTAAAAGTAAGATAAGAAATATTGAAAACTGAAACTCAAAATATTAATAATTCCGGTAAAAGACTGGTGATTCTCGGCGGCGGCGAAAGCGGTGCGGGAACTGCCATCTTAGGGGTGAAAGAAGGTTTTGAAGTTTTTGTTTCAGACAAAGGAAAAATAAAAGAAAAATATAAATCGGTTTTTGAAAATTTGAAGATCGATTGGGAAGAAAAAAAACATACCGAAGCTAAAATTTTAAATGCTGAGATAGTAATGAAAAGTCCTGGAATTCCAGATGCTGTTACTATTGTTAAGCAACTTGAGGAAAAAGGTATTCCGGTAATTTCAGAAATAGAATTTGCTGCAGCTTTTACTGCGGCAAAAATCATTGGAATTACAGGGAGTAACGGGAAAACCACCACCACCAAATTTGTGCATCATATTTTGAAAAATGCGGGTATAAAAGTGGGAATGGCCGGGAATGTTGGGGATAGTTTTGCTAAACAGGTCGCTGAAACTACTCCCGACTGGTTTGTGCTGGAATTAAGCAGTTTTCAATTAGACGGAATTAAAGATTTTAGACCAGATATTTCGGTGTTGACCAATATCACACCAGATCATTTAGATAGATACGCGTATAAACTTGAAAATTATGTGTTTTCAAAATTTAGAATTACCGAAAATCAAACAGAAGAAGATTTCTTCATCTATGATTTAGACGATGAGATCATCACCGGTTGGTTAGATAAAAACCCGGTGAAAGCACAAAACTTACCGTTTTCTTTAGAGGAAAAAGTAGAGAACGGATCATACATAGAGAATCAAAATATTATTGTCAATATAAAAAACAACCAATTTAATATGCCAACAACAAAATTAGGTTTACAGGGTAAGCATAATACCAAAAATGCCATGGCTGCGGCCACTGTTTCCCAACTATTAAGAATTAGAAAAGAGACTATACGTGAGAGTATGGAGAGTTTTCAAGGTGTGGAACACCGACTTGAAAAAGTGCTGAAAATAAATAATGTGCAGTACATCAACGATTCTAAGGCAACTAATGTAAACGCTACTTTTTATGCTTTAGAGAGTATGGAAAGCGAGACCATTTGGATTGTTGGTGGGGTGGATAAAGGAAATATTTACGACGATCTTTTACCATTGGTAAATGAAAAAGTGAAAGCTATAATTTGCCTGGGTGTAGATAACCATAAGCTAATGCAAAACTTTGGGAACTGCGTAGATACAATGGTAGAAACTCAGTCTATGAAAGAAGCTGTAAGAATGGCGTATAGTCTTGCTGAAAAAGGAAATTCTGTATTGCTTTCACCGGCTTGTGCAAGTTTTGACCTCTTTGAGAATTACGAAGACAGAGGTCGCCAGTTTAAAGAAGCAGTGAGAAATCTTTAAAATTAAAGGTTTTAGAGCTAGGCTTTCGTCAAGCTGAACTTGTTTCAGCTTCTAGCATGTTTTGAAACTAACAAGTTAGATCCTGAAACAAGTTCAGGATGACGTTAAAGAGTTTGGCTGATTAAAAAGAATATTATTAAAAATTAAATGAGCAGCATTTTTTCAAATCTTAAAGGCGATAAGGTTATCTGGGCTACGGCCGGGCTGTTGGCAATATTTTCGTTTTTGCCGGTCTATAGTGCCAGTAGTAATCTTGCGTATTTATATGGAGATGGGAGCACTTTCCAATATGTGGTAGTGCATTTCTTCCATTTGCTTTTAGGCTTTTGCTTGCTTTTTGCAGTACATAAAATTCCTTATCACTATTTCCGGGGCTTATCAATATTATTTTTGCCGGTTGTTGTTGTTTTATTGGTTTATACCGTGGCACAGGGAACAATGATTGATGGGGCTTATGCAAGTAGATGGATCCAAATTCCGGGCTTAGGTGTTTCGTTTCAGTCATCTACGTTGGCATCGGTAGTTTTAATGATCTATGTGGCTCGTTATCTCTCCAAAAAAACCAATGATAATCTCACTTTTAAAGAGTCAATTTTACCGCTTTGGGTGCCTGTAGGACTGGTATTATTATTAATTTTGCCGGCCAATTTCTCTACAACTGCCATTATTTTCTCTATGGTGTTGGTACTCATGTTTTTGGGTGGATACCCGGTAAAATACCTTGGAATTATAGTTGCTGCCGGTTTGCTTTTATTGACAATGTTCATTTTAACGGCTAAAGCATTTCCAGGACTTTTACCCAATAGGGTAGATACCTGGGCTAGTAGAATTGAGAGTTTTTCTGATGATGAAGATACAGAAGCAGATTATCAAATAGAGAAGGCGAAGATTGCTATTGCAAGTGGAGGTATTGCTGGTACGGGAATTGGAAAAAGCGTTCAAAGAAATTTTTTGCCACAATCTTCCTCAGATTTTATCTACGCGATAATAGTAGAAGAAATGGGATTAATTGGTGCTTTTGGCGTTATGGGAGCCTATTTGTTATTGTTGTTTAGAATTGTAATTGTTGCTACTAAGGCCAATACGGTTTTTGGAAAATTACTGGTAATAGGCGTTGGTTTACCAATAATTTTTCAGGCTTTAATCAATATGGGAGTTGCAGTAGAATTGTTCCCGGTTACTGGGCAAACCTTACCATTAATTAGTAGTGGGGGTACTTCTATTTGGATGACATGTATGGCACTTGGTATTATTTTAAGTGTTAGCGCCAAACGCGAGGAAATGAAAGAACGCGATGAAGCTGAAAAGGAATTGGATGATGAAAATCCTTTAGATATTTTAAGTGAAGCGATTTAGGTCCAGAACTATACTGGACAAAAGTATTTTTGATATAGGAATATAATTATAAAAGATGAAAAAGGATTTACGTGTAATATTATCTGGAGGCGGTACAGGCGGGCACATTTACCCGGCTATAGCTATTGCCAATGAGATAAAAACACGTTTTCCTAATGTGAAAATATTGTTTGTAGGTGCCAGTGATAGAATGGAGATGGAGAAGGTGCCACAGGCCGGTTATAGAATAGAAGGTCTTTGGATTAGTGGAATTCAGCGAAAGCTAACAGTAAGCAATTTGATGTTTCTTTTTAAGTTGTTAAGTAGTTTGGCTAAATCTAGAAGAATAATTAAGGAGTTTAAGCCAGATGTAGTGATTGGCACCGGCGGCTTTGCCAGCGGACCTTTACTTAAAGTGGCAAGCTCTAAAGGAATTCCGAGCCTAATACAGGAACAGAATTCGTTTCCCGGTATAACCAATAAACTTTTAGCAAAACAAGTTGATAAGATTTGTGCCGCTTATGAAGAAGTGAAAAGGTTTTTTCCTGCTGAAAAAACAGTGATCACGGGAAACCCGGTAAGACAGGGTTTGTTGAAGATTGATGCAAATAGGGAGAAGGCACTTGAACACTTTGGGCTTAAAAAGGATAAAAAAGTGGTTTTGGTGTTAGGCGGAAGCCTTGGTGCCAGAAGAATTAATCAATTGGTAGAATCCAATTTAGAAAAGTTTAAAAAAGAAGATATTCAGCTTATCTGGCAAACGGGGAAGCTGTATTTCGAAGAATATAAAAAGTATAATTCGGGTATGGTGCAAACGCATTTATTTCTGAATGAAATGAACCTGGCTTACGGCGCTGCAGATGTTATTATTTCAAGGGCCGGAGCGGGCACGGTTTCAGAATTGAGTATTGTGGGAAAACCGGTGCTTTTTGTTCCATCTCCAAATGTGGCTGAAGACCACCAGGCTAAAAATGCAATGGCAGTAGTAAAGAAAAATGCCGCGATGATGTTGAAGGAAAATGAGCTGGATGAGAAATTTGAAAATGAGTTTTTTGGTTTAATGGCTTCTGAAGAGAAGCAGAAAGAACTGGGAGAAAATATAAAAAAACTGGCTTTGCCAAATGCAACTGCCAGGATTGTAGATGAAATAGAAAAATTAATTAAATAAAAATCCTAAGACCTCACAGGTTTTAATTTTTTTTAAAGTTTAGAAGATATTAGATTCTGAAATAAATTCAGAATGACGTGAGATTAAAAATTATAAATGCAGGAATTAAACCACATACAAAACATTTATTTTATCGGCATTGGCGGTATTGGGATGAGTGCGTTGGCGCGTTACTTTAAATCCCAGGGGAAAAATGTAGCCGGTTACGATAAAACTTCAACCTCCCTTAGCAGAATGCTGGAAGCCGAAAATATTGTTGTGGTTTATGATGAAAAATTAACTGCAGTTCCTGCTGAATTTTTGAAAAAAGAAAACACCCTTATAGTTTACACACCGGCTGTTCCGGAAGCTCATCAGCAATTGGTTCATTTTAAGGAAAATGAATTTGAACTTAAGAAAAGGGCTGCTTTACTTGGATTGATTTCTAAAGGAATAACCACTTTAGCTGTAGCGGGAACTCACGGAAAAACCACGACTACGGCAATTTTAGGTCATTTACTTAAAGAAACCGATGCAAAAGTCACTGGATTTCTAGGCGGAATTAGTGAAGATATTCAAAGTAATTTGATTCTTAAGGGAGAAGAAGTTATTGTAGTTGAAGCCGATGAATTTGACCGTTCTTTCCTTCATCTTGCTCCAAATATTGCGGCTATAACCTCTATGGATGCCGATCATTTGGATATTTACGGAAAGAAAGAAGAATTGGAAGACACCTTTAGGCAATTCGCTAAGCTCGTTCCCGAAAATGGAACCTTATTCGTGAAAAACGGCCTGCCAATAGTAGGAAAAACTTTTGGAATAGAAGACAACGCCGATTATTCGGCGCAAAATATAAAGATTGAAAATGGTAGCTACCATTTTGATCTAAAAACTCCCACCGGAGTTATTGAAGATTTTATATTTAATCTACCCGGCAAACATAATTTGCTAAATGCTATAACCGCCCTGGCGATGGCTATCCAATATGAATCCCCAATCCCCAAGCTAGCCAGGGCGCTATATAGTTTTAAAGGTGTTAAGCGTAGATTTTCTTATAAAATTAAGTCAGATAAGTTGGTGCTTATAGACGATTATGCACATCATCCGGCAGAGATTGCTGCAGTAAACCAGGCCGTAAGGGAAATGCATCCCGGTAAGAAGGTTTTGGCAGTTTTTCAGCCGCATTTATTCAGTAGAACTAGAGATTTTGTGGATGATTTTGCTGAAAGCCTGGCTTTGTTTGATGAGTTACTGTTGCTGGATATTTATCCGGCTCGGGAAATACCAATTGAAGGGGTGACTTCCAGTTGGCTTCTGGAAAAGGTAGATAGTAATTCAAAGAAGTTAATTCAGAAAGAAAATATTATTGCAGAAATAAAAAGATCAAAGCCGGAAGTTGTAGTGCTTATGGGTGCCGGGAGTATTGGAGAAGAAGTGGAATCTGTAAAAAACGCCTTGCAAGATGAAGCATAAACTTAAATGCATAAAACTACCTGTTCTGCTAATTTTAGTAGCTTTTCTTTTCGGTTTTGCTGAAAAGCGAAATAATGCGAGAAAAGTAAGTGAAGTTAAGGTGCAATTTATAGCGGGTGAGAACCTTTATGTTACTGAGGAAGCGGTTAATAACTTGTTGATACAAAATGATGTAGCATCGGCGGGCATAGATAAAGAAATTTTAGATTTGAATAGGGTAGAGAGCCTTTTGAACAATCATGACATGATAGAAAATGCTGAAGCCTTTCTAAGTTTGGATGGAAAACTTCAAGCTAAGATAAGTCAGCGTAAACCTATTGGCAGAATAGTTGGGAGGTCTTCATATTATTTAGATAAAAATGGACTTAAAATGCCTTTATCCCCATACTATTCAGCTCGTGTGCCATTATTGTTAGATGTAGATTCGAGTGCTATAAAGAAAGCATATCCGCTGGTTGCATATATTCAGCAAGATGATTTTTTAACTCAACATGTTACTAGCGTAAAACATTTGGCCGGTAATAAATTTGAATTACAAATAAGAAAACTGGATTTTAAGGTTTATTTCGGTAAAGCCGAGAATATAGTACTGAAATTCAACAATTTTAAAGCATTTTATAAAAAGGCTTTGCAAGACGAGAAATTAGAGACCTACAAAAAAGTGAATTTACAATTTGGGGATCAGGTTGTTTGCACTAAAAAATAAATTATGGAACACAACGACATAGCCGTAGGATTAGATATAGGGACCACAAAGATTGTGGCCATGATTGGGCGTAAGAACGAATATGGAAAAGTAGAAATCGTAGGTATTGGGAAATCCAAGAGCCTTGGTGTTCACCGTGGAGTGGTAAATAATATTACGCAAACTATTCAATCTATACAGCAGGCTATTCAAGAAGCCGAAGGAGATTCGGGGTTAAAAATAAGTGATGTTGTAGTGGGAATTGCAGGACAACATATAAGAAGCTTGCAACATAGCGATTATATAACCAGAACAAACCCCGAAGAGGTTATTGATGCTGATGATATTCACAGTCTTTGCAACCAGGTTCATAAACTGGTAATGTTGCCGGGAGAGGAAATTATTCACGTTTTACCCCAGGAGTTTAAGGTAGATGGCCAGGCAGAGATAAAAGAACCAATTGGCATGTACGGTGGGAGACTGGAAGCTAATTTCCATGTGGTAGTTGGGCAGGTTTCTTCCATTAGAAATATTGGAAGGTGCGTGAAAAGTGCCGGTTTAGAACTTTCTGCAGTAACCTTAGAACCATTGGCTTCGGCTAATGCAGTATTGAGTCAGGAAGAAAAAGAAGCCGGGGTTGCGCTTATAGATATTGGTGGTGGAACTACCGATTTAGCGATTTTTAAAGACGGAATAATTAGGCATACAGCGGTAATTCCTTTTGGCGGAAATGTGATTACTGAAGACATTAAAGAAGGCTGTTCAATTATAGAGAAACAGGCCGAATTGCTGAAAATTAAATTTGGATCTGCCTGGCCTGGAGAAAACAAAGACAATGAAATTGTTTCTATTCCAGGTTTACGTGGAAGAGAACCTAAGGAGATCACCTTAAAGAATCTTTCAAAGATAATCCACGCCCGTGTAGTGGAGATTATTGAACAGGTTTACCTGGAAATTAAGAACTATGGGCACGAAGAACAAAAGAAGAAATTGATTGCGGGAATGGTTTTAACCGGAGGTGGAGCTCAGTTGCAGCACATTAAACAACTAGCCGAATATATCACCGGAATGGATACAAGAATTGGTTATCCAAACGAACATTTAGCCGGAAATAACGATACTGAAACTACAAGTCCGGTTTACGCTACCGCAGTAGGTCTGGTAATGAATAGCCTGGAGCATGGAGAAAAGAAGTTTCAGGAAGAAGTAGTGCTAAAGAGCAAGGAAGAAAGAGAAAAAGAAGAAGCAGAGTTACAGGAAGATTTTGAACAAAATCCACCGCAAGGGGAAGATTTTAGAGAAGATCCCGAAGCTCCAAAAAGACCGCCCAAAAAGAGCATTTTTGATAAATGGGCAGAGAAGTTTAAAGATTTTTTAGATAACGCAGAGTAAAGCACTTTCAGGAAAGCTGAAAAGGTGTGGAATTATAACTATAGAAACACTTCGGCACAAGTGTCGAAGCATATTAAAACTCACTTAGTGAGTAAAAGATAGAACCAGTAAAACAGAATTTATGAGCAGTACAGAATTCGACAGCATTGCATTCGATTTGCCAAAGAATCAATCGAACGTCATTAAAGTTATTGGTGTAGGTGGTGGAGGCAGCAATGCCATAAACCACATGTTCCAATTAGGGATAAAGGGAGTAGATTTTGTGGTTTGCAATACCGATGCGCAAGCCCTTGATAACAGCACAGTTCCCAATAAAATACAATTAGGTGTTAGTTTAACAGAAGGACTGGGAGCCGGAGCCAACCCTCATATTGGAGAACAGGCAGCGGTAGAAAGTTTTGACGAGATTAAACAAATGCTTGATGTTAATACCAAAATGGTATTTATTACCGCAGGTATGGGTGGTGGTACCGGTACAGGTGCAGCCCCGGTTATCGCCAAACAAGCAAAAGATATGGGCATCCTTACCGTTGGGATCGTGACCATTCCTTTTCAATTTGAAGGGAAAATGCGAAACGAGCAAGCTCAGCATGGAGTTGAAAATTTAAGAAGCCATGTTGATTCCTTAATTGTAATCAATAACAATAAACTGCGTGAGGTTTACGGTAACCTTGGTTTTAAAGCCGGTTTCTCTAAAGCCGATGAGGTTTTGGCTACCGCTTCAAGAGGTATTGCTGAAGTAATAACCCATCACTACACGCAAAACATTGACCTTAGGGATGCTAAAACAGTATTAAGCAATAGTGGGACTGCAATAATGGGCTCTGCCCAGGCTACTGGTGCTACCAGGGCGCAGGATGCTATTAGTAAGGCTCTGGATTCTCCTTTATTGAACGATAATAAGATTACCGGTGCTCAAAACGTATTACTGCTAATCGTTTCGGGTTCTGAGGAAATTACTATTGATGAAATAGGGGAAATTAACGATCATATTCAGGCCGAAGCGGGACATAGCGCCAATATTATTATGGGTGTTGGTGAAGATGAAGATTTGGATGAAGCGATCTCTGTTACAATTATTGCTACGGGATTTAACGTAGAACAGCAAAACGAAATTGTAAACACCGAAACCAAAAAAATAATCCACACGCTGGAGGACGACCAGAAAGCGGAACAGAATCTGAATCCGAAGAAAAGCCGTTCTTATCCAGAGTTAAATCAGAAGGTTGAAGAGCCTACTACAAAAGAGCCAAAAGCGCAGGAACCTAAAAATACTATTGTTCATACATTAGATGATAGTGTAGAGGAAGTAGATGCATTGGGTAATATTCAGAATAAGCAAGACCAGTTGTTGCATACGCCACCTTCGGCTAGGAATATGGAGGTTTCTTATGAAGAAATAAATCCTAACGATTTTATTATCAACGATACTTCAGAAGAAGTAAACGCGATGGATGTAGATGAGCCTGAAGATGTTCAAAATGAAAATGAAGACCAATTTATGTTCACTTTTGATTTTCCTATAAATCAGGAGAAAAAAGAAGCACCTAAAGACGAACAACCAAGGCAACAGGTACAGCCGCAGCAACAGCAACCAAAACAGGATCAAAGGCAGGAAATTAGGCATCAATTGGAAGACGACGAGCCGAAAAATATAGAGGTGAACGAACCAGTAGAAGTTGTTCCGGTAACCGAGAGTTCTACTCGCGGAGTTAAGCGCTATAGCCTTGATGATTATATGGAGTTTGAACAATCTTTGGATAGCTCAAAATCACATTCTAAAAATAAAGAGGAGCCAAAAGATGAAACTATTGCTTTTGAAAAGAAAACCCTAAAACCAGAACCTCAAAACCCGGAGAAAAGGCAAGACGAACACGGGGAAGAAGATCCGTTTAACAATCCTATATCTGAAGTACTCATAGAGCGTGCAGCAGAACGTAGGGCTAAAATGAAAGAGTTTAATTACAAGTTTAGAAGTAATGCAGCTCAAATTGAGGAAATTGAAAAGCAACCTGCTTATAAAAGACAGGGAGTAGATTTGGATAAAAGCGATAAAGGAGAAGGAAAGTTATCCCGAACTAGCCTGGGGCAGAACGATAATGATGACCTTTATTTTAGAAGAAATAATTCCTTTTTACACGATAATGTAGACTAACACCAATCTTTATTATATATTACTGTTCATAAAAAAAGGTGCCTCGCGATGGGCACCTTTTTTGTTGTATAAAAAACTTATTTTAAGCTTTCTTTTCTGCTTCAATATCTTCAGTGTCTTTTCTCCTTTTAATAAGAGAAATACCCGAAATAAAGAAAATAAAACCAATAATAGCCAATGCCCATGGGCTTAGCATAAGGGCAATGCTTCCAAAAATTCCAAGAATTCCCATTACCAGCGCAATAGCACCACCAACGGTTAAAATAATTCCTAAGATTTTAATCATAATTAAAGTGTTTTGGTTAGGAAAATAAAGGTAGCTAAATGTTAGAAAATCAAAGCTCGATTAACATTTTTTAAAGAAATTATGCAATTTTAGAGGCCGGAACTCCATTTTTCAATTTCTAGAATTGCTTCAGTTTCATCACCCCAACCTTCAATTTCTAAAACCTGGGATTTGTCATAGTAAGTGAACCAGCTCTCCAGAATCTTAATCACTTCGGGATAATTTGAATAAAAGCCTTGGTAATTTTGCGCATCCATAATTTGGTCTTTTAATTCCGCAGGAATTGCAATGATTTTATAATCCAGTTCTTTTTCATCTATTAGTTTTAAAACGGCAATAGGGATAATCTCTATAATACTACCGGTTTTTAGGCTTTCGCCCAACACTAATACATCTGCGGCATCACCATCACCACCTAATTTAGGGTTAGAAAAAGTAGAAGGAATAAAACCATAATTGCCGGGATAAGGAAGAAAGTTGATAATTCTGTCTTTTCCGTCTCTTTGGTCTACTACAAACTTCTTTTTGTCCTTATTATATTCTATCTTTTTATTGGTTCCTGCAGGAATTTCTATCACCGCGCGGTAGTTTCCTCTCTTAGTTTTTACTGGTAACTGACTTAAATCTTTTGAAGTTTTACAGGCAGAAAAAAGTAATAAAAATACCAGGCTTAAATAAGTTAACAAGGTTTTCATCTCTAGAGAATTAGTCCCAATAGATCATAAAATATTTAATTTTAGCATCATCAGGAATTTGTGAAGCCCTAATTTTAGAATCGGTATCATACCTTAGATCGGCTGGAAGTTCTTTTTTATCTATGGTGATATAAGCGTTTATTTCATCAAGAAAAACAACCGCGGCATTTAGGGTGTTTTCTATTCTTGAAATATTATAAGCTTCTATAATATCTTTAAAAGTACTTTGGGTGTTTAATCCGGTTTTGGTCTTGTAGCGAGGGTCTAAAACACGTATATAGCCAATGGTGCTGGTAGAATCAAACTCTTGAAGCGGTTCTAAAATCATTAATGGTTTCCCTCCTTTTTCATATACCTTAATTTCATTAACTGCGCGAAACTCTCTTGCGCCGCTTTTTTCTTTTACCAGGGAATCTTCGGCAAATAAGGAATCTAATTTATTGATTTTAATATCCCGGTTTACTGGGCCAACCTGGTTAGCACTAATTAAAAAAGGATTGTCTTCATCTTTTTGACATGAAGTTAGTCCTAAAGTTAAGCCTAGAATAAGTAGCAAAGATTTTTTCATTTCTTAGATTGAATATTGATGATAATTATTTTAATAATTTATTGAGTACGCCCATAACACCCCTTATAAAAGTGGCGCTGGTAAGTACTTTAATGATTGCGCCCTGGGTTTTCCCAGAGTTACGCCTGTTAGTTGTAGTAACAGCCTTTTTCCTTTCTAAAGCTTCGGCTTCAGCCTTTTCTTTGGCCTCCCTGGCTTCGGCTTCTTCAATTTTTTTATTCAGAAGCTCATAGGCGCTTTCGCGATCAATTTCTTCATTATATTTTGATCTCAATTTAGACTGAAAAATGAGTTCTTCAAGTTCCCTGTCGGTTAGAATATCCATTCTGCTCATTGGTGCTCTTAGCATCGTTGCGGCAAGTGCCGAAGGTCTTCCTTTTTCATCTAAAGCAGAAACCAAAGCTTCTCCAATACCTAACGAAGTGAGCTCATTTTTGGTATCGTAATATTTAGAGATTGGATAATTTTCTGCCGATAATTTTATTGCTTTTCTGTCTTTGGCTGTAAATGCCCTAAGCGCATGCTGAATTTTTAATCCTAGCTGCCCCAATACTTCTGAAGGAACATCGGTTGGGTTTTGCGTTACAAAATAAAGTCCCACCCCTTTAGACCGAATCAGTTTTACAATACTTTCAATTTGATCTAATAATGCATCTGAAGCTTCTTTAAAAATAAGATGGGCTTCATCTATAAATAATACTAGTTTAGGTTTGTCGCTATCACCTTCTTCAGGAAAAGTGGTGTAAATTTCAGCCAATAGGCTAAGCATAAACGTTGAAAACAATTTTGGTTTATCCTGGATATCGGTAAGCCGCATGATATTTACATAACCGTGTCCTTTTTCGTCTTTCCTGGTAAGATCGGTTACTTCAAAAGAGCGTTCGCCAAAAAAACGTTCAGCTCCTTGCTGCTCCAGGGCTACAATCTTTCTAAGAATTGCACCCGTTGAGGCGCTGGAAATTCTTCCATATTCATTTTCTATAGTTTCGCGCCCTTCATTTGTGACATATTGAAGCATCTTTTTTAGATCCTTAAGATCCAAAAGAGGTAAATGATGATCGTCACAGTATTTAAAAATGATGGCTAGAATCCCTTCCTGGGTTGGAGTAACGTCTAAAATTCGGGATAAAAGAATTGGCCCAAATTCGCTAACCGTTGCTCTTAAGCGAACACCATTCTGTTCAGAAATAGTAAGAAATTCAACCGGTGATTTTGAAGATTCAAAAGGAAAGCCAAGTTTTTTATGGCGTTCGTGTAAGAATTCTTCTCCAGCAGATGGTTTTGCAATACCACTAAGATCTCCTTTTACGTCCATTAGCAAAACCGGAACTCCTTTTTGAGAAAGATTTTCGGCTAAAATTTGCAGTGTTTTAGATTTCCCCGTTCCGGTAGCCCCTGCTATAAGTCCGTGGCGGCTCATTGTTTTCAACGGAATTTTTACAGCAGCATCTGCAAAAGTTTCGCCTTCTAGCATTGCGGCTCCCAAATGGATATAATCTCCTTTAGGATTATAGGCCTGGCTAATATGTTCTACAAATTCTTGTGTTTTATCCACGCTTCAAAATTTCTTAAAAATAAGAATTGTTGGGAATAATTGCCGAATTTAAGCGAATTTACTTTTTAGAAAATAATTATTTGACGGCGTTTTCCAGAAGTTCTATACTTCCTTTTGATGCATTTATCTTCGCTTTCAGTCCGTTAGGAATTGTGACATTGTCATCTATATGTCCAATCATCGCCCCTGAAAATGCCGGAATATTTAGAGGTTTTATATAATGATCTATAACTTCTTCCATTGTTAAAGATCCGTAACCTGAGCCGCCGGGATTGCAGCTGGTACATTTCCCGAAGACAAATCCGCTAATTTTATCCAGCACACCGCCTAATTGCAACTGACTCATCATTCTATCTACCGCATAAATTTGTTCGCCTACATCTTCCAAATAAAGGATATTGCCTTCCCAGTTTGTTGGGAAATATTCCGATCCCATAATGCCGGTTAGCACTGAGAGGTTTCCTCCAATTAACCTGCCTGTAGCTTCACCTTTCCTAATGGTCCTTATCCTATTTTCTATTTGTGTAAGATTATCGCCTTTATCGGTAGGATTGGTGAACGTAATTTTTTCATTATCAAACAACAAGCGTTTAAAATAATCAAAACTGAAAGAATTCCAGGTAGAAACCGCTAAAGGGCCGTGAAAAGTTACCAGTCCGGTTTTTTCGTAGATTGCCAGGTGTAGGGCGGTAATATCGCTATAACCTATAAAGATCTTCGGGTTGTTTTTAATTGCCTTGTAATCTAATTTATCCAGAATTCTCGCTGCACCAGATCCTCCACGAAGTGCCATTACAGCCTTAATATTATCGTCGCGAAACATTTCATTAAGTTCCCCGGCACGTTCCTCATCGGTTCCTGCCAGATGCCCGTAACGCCCTTTTACAAAATCTCCGAATTTCACCTTCAAACCCATAGCTTCCAGATTTTCTTTTGCAATTTCGTAGGGTTCGGTTTCAAAAATAGCGCTAGACGGACTTACCACGCCCACCGTATCACCTTCTTTTAATCCCTGCGGAATTGTCACCGAATTATTAATAGGAGCGATTTTATCAATTTCGGTAAAACTAGCTAACGGAAAAGCTAAACTTCCAATTCCTATATTTTGTATGAATTTTCTACGTTGCATTTGGATGATTTTGTAAGTTTAAAGTTAGTAATTATCCCGAATTTGGAGCAGTACCTTTTCCATTTCAGCTTTTAAAAGTGAAGTGGGAATCGTGTAGTTGCTATTCATAAAGCTAAAAATTAGAAACTTTCCGCTTTTGGTTTTTAGATACCCGCTAAGACTGTGATTGTTTTTTAAGGTACCGGTTTTGGCGAAAACGTAAGGCATATCAGCTTTATAGTAATTTTTTATCGTTCCAGAGTGTCCGCCGGCAGGCAACATATCTAATAATTCTTCCTGTGGAACTTCCTCTTTAATTTTTTGAAGCAATTTTATCATACTTCGCGGGGTAAAAAGATTGTAACGCGATAGACCGGAACCATCATACCACATAGGTTCATCTGGTAGATCTTTTAGATGATTTTCTTTCATATAGTCTATGGCAATATCAGATTTCAAGGTGTCCGAAACTTTATTTGCCGCCATTAGTAAAATTTGTTCAGCTATAAAATTATCGCTCACCTTCAGCATTCTTTTATAAAGGCTGTCCCCTGAAATACTGTATACTGTATTATTTAGCTTTTTATTTAATGTGGAATTCTTAATGAGCGTAATCGGTTTCTTAAGGGTATCGCTTAAAAGCTTTACGACAATTTCTGATGAATATTTAATTGGGACAACTTGAGAAAAATCTGAATTCTTTTTTTCATTGTTAAATACAAAATGGTTTCTATGTATATCACGCTTCAACCTTGCGGAAATTAAGCTGTTTTTTGAGCTTACCAATGAGTCTTTAAAAATCTTAGGTGAAACCAAGGGGAACTCCTTATTTTTTTCAAACTGAAATCCTACCATATTCCCATAAATTGGAAAGGGAGTGATCTCGGCGGAATAATAGGCGTTATAATCGTCCCAGGTCCAACCTGGACCCTGGTGTTTTTCGGTATAGGTTGGTAAAATGTAAGCCAGGTGTTTTGAGTTATTTTTTAAAAATTCAAAAACTCCAGAACCTGGTAAGTTTTCATTTAAAAATGATGGATCTCCGGTGGCTTTAAAATAAAGCGTATCGTTTTGAATTCTGTATTGAAGCGCAGGAATAGAATCACCTAATATTTTTAGGCCTGCATAAAAAGTAAAGAGTTTGGTGTTTGAAGCCGGGGTGAAATATTTTTCTTCGTTATGGCTGTAAAGCGTTTTATTATTTTCAGGATCAATTACCATAAAACCTGCGAAGCCCTGTTCGAAAACCGGGGATTCGTTAAAAATTTTGTCTAGAGGCTTACTTATTTTTCTAGTTGCTGAACAGGAGCTAAATAATATAATAAGCAGCAAAAGACTAATACTTTTAATAGCAGCTTTATTGGGGGAAAGAATGTGCACCATAGTAAAACTTAAAACAGGTTGGTTGTTTTTAAAAATCAATACAAAGTTATAGGAATAAATAAGAAGTTAACGAAAGTTTAATTTTTAAGCGTACTTATTTGTCTATTCTAAGATAACTTGGCTATATTTAGTTGACTATTCGTAAAAATTTAACACAAAAAGTAATGAGAAACAAAATTACAATTATGGTATTGCTGGCGTTTTTCCAATTTACCGGAATGTTTGCTCAGCAGCAGGAAGTAACCGGTACGGTTACTGTGGCCAATGATGGAATGCCTTTGCCGGGGGTAAATGTTCTGGTAAAGGGAACCAATGAAGGTACTGTTACCGATATGGAAGGTAAATACGCTATTGAAGTAGAAGAGGATGCTGTTTTGGTATTTTCTTCTCTGGGTTTTGAGCGGCAGGAGCAAGCGGTGAATGGTAGGAGTATGGTTAATGTTACACTTGTTGAGAATCTTGAAGGTCTTGATGAGGTGGTAGTTACCTCTTTTGGTATTGAACAGGAAAAGAAATCGCTGGGATATTCGGTGCAGGAAATTAATGCAGAAGAAATTACCAAAACAAAACAACAGAATGTGGTAAGTGCATTACAGGGGCAGGCCGCAGGTGTGCAAATTACCAATTCTGGTGGAGCTCCCGGGCAGAGTGCGAGGATTATTATAAGAGGTGTCAACTCTTTAGATCCTAATGCTGATAACCAGCCCTTATTTGTGGTAGATGGTGTGCCTATTGATAACTCAACTACAGAATCTGAGGGTACACCTCGTGGGCTAACCAATAGGGCGGCAGATATTAATCCTAACGATATTGAATCTTTGAACGTATTAAAAGGAGCTGCGGCTACCGCTTTGTACGGAGTTAGAGCTGCGAATGGAGCAGTTATTATAACTACAAAAAAGGGTAAGGAGGGGCAGGTTAGAATTAACCTTAATAGTTCAATAGGTTTTGAGGATATTAATAGATATCCCAAGTTTCAGGAAGTTTATGGACAGGGATTCTCTGGAGAGTACAATCCAGATTCTTTTTGGCCCAATTGGGGACCTTCTATGGAAGAGATTAATGCTATAGATCCAGATGTTCGGTTTTATGATATTTGGCGTGACGCATTTGATACAGGGGTTCAAATAGATAATTCTTTAAGTATTTCTGGAGGAAATGAAAAGGCAACCTTCTATGGTTCGTTAGGAAATTTAAGTCATGAAGGTATTATGCCTTTTAGTGATTGGAATAGGACCTCGGCCAGATTAAATGGACAAGTCAAGTTTAGCGAAAAATTCACATTTTCGGGAAATTTAAATTATACTATTTCGGGTGGAAATCGTGTTCCACACGATAGATTTATGGAACGTATGATGTACTGGGCGCCAAATCATGATGTCACAGATTATATAAATCCCGATGGCACCATGAAAACTTATAGTAATACCAATCCATTATACGATGCACGCTTTAGTACTTTTGAGGATGAGGTTAACAGGACGATTGGTAATTTTAAATTTACCTACAGCCCTTTTGATTGGTTGGATATAAATTACCTTATAGGTACCGACTATTATAGTGAAAGTAGAACCGAAATAACACCTGGTCCTTTAGGAATAGATGGTGAAGTACCATTAAGTAGTACCGGTTCTATTTCAGAAACAAGTATTGAAAGTCGGGATATTAACTCAAACTTCTTTATTACACTCTCTAAAGACTGGACAGAAAAGTTTGGAAGTACATTAAGAATAGGGAATGATGTTTTTGAAAGAAATTATGAGAGATTTGATGCCTCCGGAACTGATTTCGTGATTCCTCAGTTTTATGATTTGAGTTATACCAATCAAATATCAAATTCACAGGATAAACGCAAGAAGAGACTTGTTGGTTTGTATGGAGATTTGATGCTTAGTTATGACGATATGTTATTTTTAAATATAACTGCCAGAAACGATTGGACTTCAACGCTTCCAATAGGTAATAATTCGTTTTTCTACCCTTCGGTAAATGTTGGTTGGGTTTTTAGTGAGGTTATTGAAACACCAGAGTTTCTAAACTTTGGTAAAATAAGGGCTTCCTGGGCGCAGGTAGGTAAGGATACAGATCCCTATTTAATTGGGCAAACCTATACATCTCCCGACGTTTACCCCTTAAATGGCCAGGTTGGTTTTACCCGGTTTAGCAGGTTTGGGGATCCATTGTTAAAGCCGGAAGAAACCACTTCTATTGAGTTTGGTACAGATCTTAGGCTTTTTGAAAACCGTTTAGGAATAGATTTTACCTGGTACAAGTCTAATAGTAAAGACCAGATTATTCCGGTTCCGGTTTCAGAAAGTGTAGGTTTTTCAACTTTCGTTACCAATGCAGGGGAGATTAAAAACAAAGGTGTTGAGTTTATTGTAAGGGGAACTCCGGTGAGAACCGAAGATTTTACCTGGGATGTTTCTTTAAATGCTGCTTATAATAAAAATGAGGTGGTGAATATTAGGGAAGGAATAGACGAAATTGTAGTGGGAAGCCAATTTGGATATGCCGGAAGTAGGGTGACTATGAAGCTTATAGAAGGAGAAGCTTACGGTAATATTTTTGGTAGTAGTTATGAGAGATTTGGTGCAGATGAAAATAGCATCTTTCTAAATGAAGGCTTGCCAATTGTAATTGGAGAAAATGGTTTCCCTGTTAGAAATGGCGCGCAGCTTGTTTTAGGGAATACAACCCCTAAATGGATTGGTGGTCTTAAAAATGACTTTTCTTACAAAGGCTTCGATTTATCTTTTTTAATAGATTTTAGAACCGGCTTGGAGCAATATAGCCAATACGATAATTTCTTTGCAGCCTTTGGTATTGCTGAATATACCCTTGCAAGAAATGATACACGGGTTTTTAACGGGGTACTGGCAGATGGTTCTCCAAATACCCAGGAAGTGTGGTTAGGCCAGGGCGAAGGTCCCGATGGTAGGGATTATGGTGCCGGCTTCTATAGGAACACCTATAGAACGGTAAGTGAAAATTTTGTTAGTGATGCCTCATTTATAAAACTGAGAAATATTTCACTTGGTTATAATTTCCAGGAAAATATATTAAAAGTTTTGCCTTTTAACTCTGCACGGGTTTCGGTGGCAGCAAATAATATTATTCTATATACTCCCTGGGATGGTTTTGATCCCGAATCTTTTAGTGCCGGTGCCGGAGGAAACGCAGTTGGTTTTACCGGCTTGGGTTACCCCGGAGTACAAAGCTTTTTTTTCACGCTTAATTTAGGACTATAATTTAAAAGATAACGAATATGAATTTTCTAAAGAATAAATACACATATCTTGTTATATCCGGATTATTTATGTTTTCGTCTTGCGAAGATTACCTGGATATTAACGACGATCCGAATAACCCCACAGAAGCACCAATTTCTGCCTTAACTGTGAATTCCACTTTTGAAACGGCTCAGAATACATTTAGAATGGGAAATATTACTACCAATTATGTGCAACACCTGGCTTCACCTAACCCTGCCAGTGCTTCTGATGTTATGGACCCGGTAAGTTACAGCGGTACCTGGTCTAATATGTATAATGTAATGACCGATTTAAGTGACTTAATAAATCAGGCTTCAGAAACAGGTGCCAATCACTACCAGGGAATAGGGCAAATTTTAATGGCCCTAAATCTTGGGATGACAGTAGATGCCTGGGGAAGTATTCCTTATAGCGATGGCTTAGATTTTCAAACTATTACACCATCTTATGATGGTGATATTGAATTATACCAGGAAATTTTGAGATTGCTGGATGAAGGACTTGTAAATCTATCTAATACTACCGAGATTTCGGTTGGTGAAGATGATTTTATCTATGAGGGCGATATTAGTAAATGGATGAAACTGGGTAATATGCTTAAAGCAAGATATCTTAACCATTACAGTGAAACAGATTCTTATGATCCTACTGCTGTACTTGCTGCTTTAGATGACGGAATGGAATCTAATGAAGATGATGCTCAGGTAGAATATTTTCCAGAAGAGTTTAATCCATGGGCTGATGTGGCTATAGATAATGCCGATTTACTCTTAGGGGGATGGATTTCAGAACAATTTATAGAAAGTATGGATGGAACCCTGTATGGAGTTCAGGATCCACGATTGCCTTATATGGTTGGAGCTACAGATGATGGTGAGTATATTGGTGTAGAGAATGGAGCTGGTAGAGGAAACGCTCCGGAACAAGGAGCTCGTTCTGTGCTTGAACCGGATGATTTTTATACCGGGGAACAGTCCCCAATTCTGATAGCTACTTATTTTGAACAGAAATTCATTGAGGCCGAAGCAGCATTTAATATAGATAAAAGCAGGTCTTACCAGGCTTATTTAACAGCAATTAGAGCTCATATGACAAAGTTAGGGGTTGAGCCTGCTGAAATTGATGCTTATATCACTAATCCCGAAGTAAGTATGGGGGAATCAGCATTTACTATGGACGAGATCTTTAAAGAAAAATGGATAGCAATGTTCCTTCATCCTGAAGCCTGGGTTGATGCGCGTAGATATGACTATTCTTACGAGGATTTTGATTTGCCTGCAAATGTAAACCCAGATCTTAATGGTGAGTTTATTAGCAGATTGGCGTATCCAGATTCCGAAGTGAGTAGAAATGGGAGTAACGTTCCTGATGTAAGTCTTACCGATAAGATTTTTTGGGATAATTAGAACTGATTAATATTCATAACGATTTAAAATCTCCCGGCTTTTCCGGGAGATTTTAGTTTAAAAACATTTTAAAAATGAAGAATATATTTTTAGTATTAAGTTTCTTGTTCATAGGGTGTAAAAGCTCCGACATTTCCGATAGAATTATAGACCGTCCTATAAATTTTACTGAAGAGCGAAATCAACTTAGCCTGGATTATTTGGAGGTACGTTACGGTTTAGAAAAATCTTCTCCTGAAATTACTCCAAAAATGATTGTGTTACACTGGACGGCAATCCCGGATTTGGAAAGTTCATTTAGTACATTTAATCCGGTTAATTTACCTGGAGCCAGAGAAGATATTCAAAAAGCAGGTGCTTTAAATGTATCTGCTCATTTCCTGGTAGATCGCGATGGAACAATCTATAGATTAATGCCCGAAACAACTATGGCAAGGCACGTAATTGGATTAAACCATGCCGCGATTGGAGTCGAAAATGTTGGGGGTACAAAAGAAACTCCGCTTACTAAAGCACAGCTCAAGGCCAACATTAATTTAGTGAAATATTTAAGTGAAAAATATACTATAGAATATTTGCTGGGGCATTATGAATATCCGCAGTTTGAAGGCCACGAATTATGGTTAGAGAAAGATGAGTCTTATCGAACTCAAAAGACCGATCCCGGAAAAGAATTTATGAGAAAAGTCCGGAAAAAAACTAAAAGCCTTAATTTTAAGCCTGTTCCTAAAAAAGATGCTAGATGAATTTTAAAAAACTAAGTTTCCTGCTTTTTATATGCGCGTTTTTCACCCTTTCAAGTAGCTCAGCTCAGGATAAGCAACTCTATAGAGAACTATATAATTCTTACGAAGATTTTAAAGAAAAATCTATTGAAAAACGCCGATTTACCCAGTCCAAAATTCAGCCTTTAATCAATGATTTCGATCAAAAGGAGAATTTTAAAGTCACCAAGGTTGGAGAGTCTATAGAGGGGAGACCACTTCAATTAATTTCTGTAGGTGAAGGTGATATAGATGTTTTTCTGTGGTCGCAAATGCACGGCGATGAATCTACGGCTACTATGGCAATTTTTGACATTCTTAATTTTTTAGATTCCGAAGTATTTTCAGAAGAAAAAGAAGAAATGTTGAAGGAGGTGAAACTTCATTTTTTGCCCATGTTGAATCCAGATGGTGCAGCGCGTTTTCAGCGCAGAAATTTACTGGGGGTAGATATTAACCGTGATGCTCTAAGATTGCAGTCTCCGGAAAGTAAAACTTTGAAAAATGTACGTGATAGCCTGGAGGCCGATTTTGGTTTTAATCTGCACGACCAGAGTACTTATTACAATGCTGAAAGAACTCCAAAGCCTGCAACCATCTCTTATTTAGCACCTGCCTATAATTATGAAAAATCTATAAATGAAGTGCGTGGTGCAGCGATGCAGGTAATTGTACAAATGAATAATATTCTACAGGAATACGCTCCCGGCCAGGTTGGGCGTTATAATGACGACTTTGAGCCGCGTGCTTTTGGAGATAATATTCAAAAATGGGGTACAAGCACTATTTTAATTGAATCTGGAGGCTACCCAAACGATCCGGAAAAACAAGAAATTAGAAAGTTGAATTTTGTTTCTATTCTTGCTGCTATATTTTCTATTGCCGATAAGGATTATAAGAACGCTGAAATTTCTAAATACGAAGAGATTCCCAATAACGACAGGAAGCTGTTTGATTTAAAAATTACGGGTCTTACTTATAAATTATTAGGAGAGGACTATATTTTAGATTTAGGGATTAACCATAATGAAGTTCAGGATGAAAATCTAAATTATTTTTACGCCTCCTATATTTCAGATCGGGGGGATCTTTCTACCTACTACGGTTATGAAGAATTTGACGCTTCAGGCTATAAATTGGAAGAGGGGAAAATTTACCCTGATATTTTTGAGAACTTAGCGGAACTTCCGCAAGAAAATATTTCAGGAATGCTAAAAGAAGGCTATGCTTATGTGGCTTTAAAAGAATTACCGGATAAAGATATTACTAAACTGCCTATTAATCTTGTAACTGAAGATTTTGAGATTCCTGAAAATTTACAGCCTAATTTCTTCCTTAAAAAGGAAGGGAACTTCGAGTATGCAGTAATTAATGGATTTTTAATAGTTCTTTCAAAGGAAAATTTTGATGTTAAAAATGCGCTTATTTTAGATTGAAGAGTAATTACGCCTGAAGCACGGCTTCTAAAAAAAGTAGATTCCGTATCTTTGCAGGCTATGATTACAGAAGAAACTAAGGCATTGGTAGATGATGGAATAATGCTTCCATTAATGGAAGAGTTTTATACCATCCAGGGGGAAGGATTTCATAAAGGAACCGCCGCATATTTTATAAGAATTGGAGGCTGCGATGTAGGATGCCATTGGTGCGATGTTAAAGAGAGTTGGGATCCATCCATTCATCCACCTACACATATTGGTGAGATAGTAGAAAAAGCAGTGTCCAATAGTAAAACTATTGTGATTACCGGGGGAGAGCCGCTAACCTGGGACATGACGAGGCTTACCGGTGCATTAAAAGCCAAGGGTTGCGATATTCATATTGAAACCTCTGGAGCATATAAATTAACCGGACAGTGGGATTGGATTTGTTTATCACCAAAGAAAATAAAATTACCTACCGAGGAAATTTATCCGCTTGCCCACGAGTTAAAGGTGATTATTTTTAATAAGCACGATTTTAAGTTTGCTGAAGAGCAGGCTGAAAAGGTTAGTGAAAACTGTATACTTTATCTACAGCCCGAATGGAGCAATAGAGACAAAATGATGCCCTTAATTGTAGATTTTGTAATGAAAAATCCAAAATGGAAGGTTTCGCTGCAAACTCATAAATATCTCAATATTCCATAAAAATAAATGGAATCAAAAGTGGAATCCGTCAAGCTGAACTGGTTTCGGCTTCTAACTTGTTTTGATTATTAATATACTTAGATCCCCGATCAAAATCGGGGCAGGCTTTGGAATAAATTCAGGATGAAGATTTGTCTAATAATTTTTCTTCAGCTACATCCTAAATATCTCAATACCTTATAAAAAAAACGGCTGCTCCTGGAAGAAACAGCCGTTTTTTTTATAACTGAAATTTTTTATTGTGCTGCTGGAGAAAAAGGCACTTTTACATACTTATCGGCCCACCCCATCAACAGGTTAGCACCGGCTTCATCTTCTTTTTGCTCTATAGCCATAGAGAAATTCTCAATATTATGACTCGCATTTCTAACAGGCACTTTAATCCTTATATAATCTCGTTCATCGGTGTATTCATAAGCACCCCAGGTATGAACTGATTTATTCAGGATTACAGTCCATTCTTTTTCATTTGGAATAGTGTAAAGAGTGTAAGTTCCTGCATCTACGGTTTCGCCACCAATACTCATATCATTGTAAAAAGTGATCTCGGTAGCTTCGTTTGCTCCAGTTCTCCAAACTTCCCCGTAAGGAACCAGTTTTCCGAAAATTTCCCGATCCCGAGTTTGCGGACGGCTGTAAATTACACGCATAATCACTTCGTCTTTTTGATCACGGTGTATAATCATATCAAGGGGGCTAGTGTCTAATTTAGGAAAATTAGGTTCACTAGTTTGCTCTGTTTCCTGAGCCAGTACATCCTGGAATCCAATAAATCCTATTAAACATACGGCTGTTAAAAGTATTTTTCTCATTGTGTTTGATTTTTAAGGTTAAAGATAGTCTACTACTATTTCCTATGGTGTTAAAGATTTATTTAGTTGCTGTTAAAATATTGAATATTTACAGATGTAAGAGATATTAGCTTTTTGTAACCTATTTGCTTACTTCTTGATTTTAATTTCATGTATTCGTTTTTCATTTTAAACCAATAATAATATTTGTGTATAATAAATGTAATTTCTGTTGCATATTTGTATGGGAATAAAAAAGCAAATTTCTCGTGTGGAATTTTAGCAATCGGAAAACGATTGCCAGAATAAAAGATTAGCGGGCTATTAAAAAGAATATCGTACCGCGGTCCAGACGAAAGTGATGTACACTTACCCGAAGATGGTTGTGTGCTAAATTACGAAAGATTATTTATTGGAAATTTGGGTAAGTAAACTAATTCGGAGCAAGCTCACGAAGCATTAATATTGAAAAATATAATTTGATTTCGAGACAAGCCTCAGAGCATTCAATCTCGATTATCGAGTAAATATTTAAAACAACACTCCTGTGACTAAGGAAGCTTGTTTCTATGGCGAAATATTTGAAGGTTATTTTCCATAAAATAGTAGTGAAAACAATAAAAAGATGAATCCCAAAATGGCATGAAGATTTGTATCCAGGGGGAAGAGCGAATACTTCCCAAATTGCTACAAATGCCAAAAATGAATTTTAAGAATTAGCCAAATTTTAGAGTAAACAATCGTGTGGTTTGTTATGCCCGGAATACAGCATTAAATTAGCTGTATTTTGGGCTTTTTTTGCACAAATTGTTAATAACTTAAAGCTCTCGAAGACTTAGTGGTGTCATTAAAAATAAGGGTTTTGTTATATTTGTTCGTTATTCAAAATAGACGAATTTAATTAGCGAGATATATGAGCGAAGAAGCCAAAAAACACAGTTACTCGGCCGATAGTATTCAGGCTTTAGAAGGAATGGAGCATGTGCGCTTGCGTCCCTCTATGTATATTGGCGATACCGGTGTGCGTGGTTTACATCATTTGGTGTATGAGGTGGTAGATAACTCTATAGATGAGGCTATGGCCGGCCATTGTGATACAATAAAAGTAACCATAAATGAAGATGGCTCGGTAACTACCGAAGACAACGGAAGGGGAATCCCGATAGACCTTCATAAAAAAGAAGGTGTTTCTGCCCTGCAAGTTGTAATGACCAAGATTGGTGCCGGTGGTAAATTCGATAAAGATTCTTATAAAGTTTCCGGTGGTTTGCACGGGGTAGGGGTGAGTTGTGTTAACGCACTTTCTACCGCTCTTAAAGCTACGGTTTACAGAGATGGCCAAATTTGGGAACAGGAATATGAGATTGGAAAACCACTTTATCCCGTTAAACCTGTTGGTGAAACCGATTTAAATGGGACGGTGATTACCTTTAAGCCAGATTCAAGTATTTTTCAGCAAAGTGTAGATTATAGCTACGAAACTTTGTCTAGTAGAATGCGAGAGTTGGCTTATTTGAATAAAGGAATTCAAATTACACTTACCGATAAACGTGAGGTAAATGAAAAAGGAGAATATCTTTCTGAAAGATTTTATTCTGAAGAAGGATTAAAAGAATTTATAAAATTCCTTGATGGAAATCGTGAACCTATTATTGCTGATGTGATTGCAATGGAAGGCGAAAAGAACGATATTCCTGTTGAGGTGGCGATGGTTTACAATACCTCGTTTAACGAAAATCTACACTCTTACGTTAATAATATTAATACCCACGAAGGGGGAACACATTTATCTGGTTTTAGACGTGGTTTAACTACCACGCTTAAAAAATACGCCGATGCTTCGGGTATGCTGGATAAGCTGAAATTTGAGATTGTTGGAGATGATTTCCGTGAGGGGTTAACTGCAATTATTTCAGTAAAAGTTGCCGAACCTCAATTTGAAGGGCAAACAAAGACCAAACTAGGGAACAGGGAGGTGACTTCAGCTGTTTCACAGGCAGTTTCAGAAATGCTTGAAAACTACCTGGAAGAAAATCCGAATGATGCTAAAACTATTATTCAGAAGGTGATTCTTGCTGCACAGGCTAGAAACGCGGCTAAAAAAGCCCGTGATATGGTTCAACGTAAAACGGCGATGAGTATTGGCGGTTTACCTGGAAAATTATCAGACTGTTCTGAGCAGGATCCGGTTCAAAGTGAAGTATTTCTTGTAGAGGGTGACTCGGCAGGTGGTACTGCCAAGCAAGGTAGAGATCGTAGATTTCAAGCTATTCTTCCGTTAAGAGGTAAAATTTTGAATGTTGAAAAAGCGATGACTCATCGTGTTTTCGATAATGAAGAGATAAAAAATATTTACACTGCCCTTGGGGTGACTATTGGTACAGAAGAAGACAGTAAAGCTTTAAATACCGATAAATTAAGATATCATAAAGTAGTGATAATGTGTGATGCCGATGTAGATGGTAGTCACATTGAAACACTAATCTTGACGTTCTTCTATAGATATATGAAAGAATTAATAGAAGGAGGCCATATTTTTATTGCAACTCCGCCTTTATATTTAGTGAAAAAAGGAAGTAGAAAACGCTATGCCTGGAGTGAAGAAGAGCGCGATGAAATTGCTGAAAGTTACAGCGGTGGTGTTCAAATTCAACGTTATAAAGGTTTAGGGGAAATGAATGCTGAGCAGCTTTGGGATACCACTATGGATCCTGAAAGACGAAAACTAAGACAGGTAAATATAGATAATAGTGGTGAAGCCGATAGAATTTTCTCTATGCTTATGGGAGATGAGGTGCCGCCTAGACGTGAATTCATTGAGAAAAACGCTAAGTATGCTAATATTGATGCTTAGTGCGTAAAAGTTATAATTATTAAACCCGTAAGTTGTCTTACGGGTTTTTTTTATGCCATGCGCTAAGATTGCATTTAGAATACTTTTTTTGTTATTTTTACCTCCTAACTTAACACCTACTAATTTTGAAATTTCAAGCTAAATACCTCATTTTATTTATTTTATTCTCAATTAATTCCTACGCACAAGAAGACGATGTTACGAAATTCGCAAATGAGATGCTGTATATCGCAGATGAATTTGCAGGACCGGCAGCCGAAGGAGCAGCATATCAGGCTGGTGCAGGTTGGTTTACTTCTGCTACTGCTTTAAAGCCATGGAAAGTTGAGATTTCTTTTCAGGGGAATGCATTAATTGTACCCTCTAATCGGCAAAGTTTTACAATTTCGAATAATGATTTTGCCGGGGTGCACCCAAATGGCGATCCAATTTTAAGCATTGAAGGGGAAGGCAGTAATGCGGTGGTGCCAACCGCCTTTGGTGGAGAAACAGAAGCCTATTTTGTAGGTAATGTTAATTTTGCAGGCAATAATGTGCCTATTAGATTTCAGGCCATAGAAGGGATTAATAAAAACGTTATTGCATATCCTTTTGTGCAAGCTACAGTTGGATTGCCTTATGAGACAGAATTCTCTGCCAGAATCCTTCCGCAGTTAACTGTAGACGGAGTGGCATTTACTACTTATGGTGCAGCAGTAAAACATAATTTCACACAATATTTTAGATTTAATAATGAAGACGATTTTCAGGCTTCGGCAATAATTGCATTTAATAAGTTTGATGCCGAATATGAATTCGTTGATCCTGTTAATTTATCATCAGAGGGAAGTTCTTTTGGAAACTTAACCCTGGTAAATGTGAATTCTAATCTATGGATGGCTTCGGTATTAGGGTCTAAAAAATATGGCGATAGTTTTGAGATTTTTGGTGCTTTAGGTGCAACAAACTCTAATTTTAGTTACGCTATGGGAGGATCTGGGATTGCTTTAGCTCCAATTAATAATGCTCTTGGGCGTCTGGATCAAAGCCAGGCACAATTTAAAGCCGATTTAGGTTTTAATATTTATTTCAATCGTTTTAAAATTAGCACTATGGCCACCGCAGGTAAATTTTTTCATATAAATGCCGGGTTGCATTTTAGAATATAATATGCGCCATTTTTAATCATATCTTCTAGTTATACTTTAGCAATATTCGTATTTTTGATATTGAATATTAACCGATTTAAATAAATATAAGATGAAAGTTACTATAGTAGGAGCAGGTGCCGTTGGCGCTAGTTGTGCAGAGTATGTTGCAATTAAGGATTTTGCTTCAGAAGTGGTTTTACTCGATATTAAAGAAGGAGTAGCCGAAGGGAAAGCAATGGACTTAATGCAAACTGCAACCCTAAACAGTTTTGATACTCAAATTACCGGAACAACCAACGATTACTCTAAAACCGCAGGCAGTGATGTTGCCGTAATAACCAGCGGTATTCCTCGTAAGCCAGGAATGACTCGTGAAGAGTTAATTGGAATAAATGCCGGAATTGTAAAAGAAGTTTCTTCAAACCTTATTAAGCACTCCCCAAATGTTACGCTAATTGTGGTTAGTAACCCAATGGATACTATGACATACCTTGTGCATAAAACTACCGGTCTTCCAAAAAATAAAATTATTGGAATGGGTGGAGCATTAGATAGCGCACGTTTTAAATTTAGATTGAGTGAAGCCCTGGAATGCCCTCCATCAGATGTTAATGGGATGGTAATTGGAGGCCATAGTGATACAGGTATGGTGCCGCTAACAAGATTGGCTACCAGAAATTCTATACCTGTTTCAGCGTTCTTATCTGAAGATCGTTTAAACCAGGTTTCAGAAGATACTAAAGTTGGTGGGGCAACACTTACCAAATTATTAGGAACCAGTGCCTGGTATGCGCCTGGTGCAGCAGTTTCAGCTTTGGTACAGGCCATTGCCTGCAACCAGAAGAAGATGTTCCCTTGCTCGGCTATGCTTGAAGGGGAATATGGATTAAATGATATTTGCATTGGAGTACCTGCAATTATAGGTAAAGATGGGCTGGAAAAAATTGTTGAAATTGAGCTCGATGATGCAGAATCTAAAAAGATCAAAGAGAGTGCAGAAGGTGTAAGTAAAACTAATGCTCTATTAGAACTATAAATAGTTTTAAGCTTGAATATATGTTAAAAAAGGTCGCGAAACTTGCGGCCTTTTTTATGTTTAAAAGTTAAATTATTCAAAAAAAAATTGTTGGGATTTCATTTTTGAAACCCTATATTTGTCCGTTTTTAAAATCGACCTAATTAATTATAACTTAAGGAATAATGCAGAACAAAGGACTGATTAAGGTTTTTGCAATTTTATTTGGACTGGTATGTATATATCAGTTGTCTTTTACTTTTATTACCAATAATGTAGAAAGTGAAGCTGAAGATTTTGCCAGGCAAAAAATTAGCGAAAATGTAGAAAACTATTCAGCATTGAGAGATGTTGAACAGCAGAGATATCTCGATTCCGTTGCGAATGAAGAGATTATTGCAGGTATTACGTACAGTGACGCCAAAGACAAAGAGCTAAATAAAGGGCTTGACCTTAAAGGGGGAATTAACGTAATTCTTCAAATTTCGGTTAAAGATATTCTTGCCGGTTTAGCGAATAATACAGATGACCCTGCTTTTAATCAAGCGATAGCTGAAGCTGATGAAGCTTCTAAAGATAGCCAGGATGATTATATAGATCTTTTCTTTGAAGCTTTCAACAGTATTCCTGATGCTAAACTAGCATCTCCAGATGTGTTTGCCAATAAAACACTAAGTGATGAGATTAACTTCGAGATGACTAATGCTGATGTTGAAACAGTAATTAGAAGAAAGGTTGATGAGTCTATTACTTCAGCTTTTGAAGTTTTAAGAAAACGTATCGATAAATTTGGGGTAACCCAACCAAATATTCAGCGTCTTGGTAATTCTGGGAGGATTCTTGTAGAATTACCCGGAGCCAAAGATATTAACCGTGTAAAAGGATTGCTGCAGAGTACTGCGCAATTAGAGTTTTGGCACGTTTATAAAAATAATGAGTTAGGTAACTTCTTAGCTCAGGCTAATAACGTACTTAAGGATGTAGTAAATAAAGAGAGTGAAGAAACAGAAGCTCAAACTGATACTACTGCTGCTGAAAGCGATAGCGACATAGATGAATTACTTGCTGAAAGTGAAGAATCTACAGATGAAGTAAGCACAGGAAATAATCCTTTATTTGAACTTATCCAGGGACCTGGATTCCAGGGAGGGCCGGTTTTGGCATATTTCTCTGAGAAAGATACTGCCAGAATAAATGAATATCTTGCCATGCCAGAGGTAAGATCTTTACTTCCGGCATCGCAACGTTACGCTAAATTTGCCTGGGGAATTCCACAGGATGAAGAAGGTGTAGTTGGTCTTTATGCTTTAAAAGGTAATCGTAATATGGAGCCACCTCTTAGTGGTGATGTGATTACAGATGCGCAACAAACTTATGACCAAATGGGGCGTGTTGCGGTTTCTATGCAAATGGATGGAAGAGGAGCTAAAATATGGGAAGAAATGACCGGCCAGGCTTCTACACAACAAAGCAATATTGCTATTGTTTTAGATAATACTGTTTATTCTGCTCCGGGAGTTTCTACGGGACCTATCTCAGGTGGAAGAAGTGAAATAAGTGGGGATTTTAGTATTACAGAAGGTCAGGATTTAGCCAATGTTCTTAGAGCTGGTAAACTTCCTGCTTCCGCAGATATTATTCAGAGTGAGATTGTAGGGCCAAGTTTAGGTCAGGAAGCAATAGATAGTGGGATATGGTCTTTTGGTATCGCCCTTGTTTTTGTATTGTTATGGATGGTTTTCTATTATGGTAAAGCCGGTCTTTTTGCCGATGTTGCCCTGGCAGTAAACATTCTTTTCATCTTCGGAATCCTTGCAGGCTTAGGAGCTGTGTTAACATTACCTGGTATTGCCGGTATTGTATTAACCATTGGTATTTCGGTAGATGCTAACGTACTTATCTTTGAAAGGATCCGTGAAGAACTTGCTAAAGGAAAAATACAGAAAGATGCTATTAAAGACGGATTTAATAACGCACTTTCTTCAATTTTAGATGCGAACATTACTACCGGTTTAACTGGTTTTATCTTATTGATCTTAGGTACAGGCCCAATTAAAGGTTTTGCTACTACTTTATTAATAGGTATTGCAACTTCTTTATTTACCGCAATTTTCATCACCAGGTTGTTTATAGATGGATATGGTAAAAACGGAAAGTCACTTGATTTCTCAACAGGCGCAACCAAAAACCTTTTCAGAAATGTAAAAGTAGATTGGCTTGGAAAACGTAAAATTGCTTACGTAATCTCTGGAATTTTAATTATTATAAGTGTTGGTTCTTTGTTAGTACAGGGGCTAAACCAGGGGGTTGATTTTGTAGGAGGTAGAACTTATACCGTACGTTTTGATCAGGATGTGAATCCAACCGATGTTGAACAGGATCTTATCGCTGAATTTGGAAGTGCCGAAGCCAAAACTTTTGGACCAAATAACCAGCTTAAAATAACTACTAAATACAAAGTTGAAGAAGAAAGTACAGCCGTAGATAACGAGATTCAACAATCTATGTTTGATGCTTTACAAACTTACCTGCCGCAAGATCTTACTTTCGATGAATTTACTACAGGTGGAGCCGGGAAAGATATTGGTATTATGCAGTCTATGAAAGTAGGCCCAACTATTGCCGATGATATTAAGAACGACTCTTTCTGGGCTATCTTAGGATCGCTTGTTGTAATATTCCTTTATATCTTATTGCGATTTAGAAAATGGCAATTTAGTATTGGTGCCGTTGCTGCAGTAGCACACGATGTTATTATTGTATTGGGTATCTTCTCTTTACTATACAAAGTGATGCCTTTTAGTATGGAGATTAACCAGGCATTTATTGCTGCCATACTTACGGTAATTGGTTACTCCTTAAACGATACCGTGGTTGTATTTGATAGAATTAGAGAGTTTGTAAACGAGCATACCAGCTGGCCATTAGGTAAAACTGTGAATAGCGCTTTAGATAGTACTATTAGCCGTACGCTTAATACCTCGCTTACTACCTTAATTGTATTACTTGCTATCTTTATCTTTGGTGGAGAAAGTATTAGAGGCTTTATGTTTGCCTTGATTATTGGTGTCATTGTGGGTACTTATTCCTCTTTATTTATCGCAACTCCTGTTATGTTTGATAGTGTAACCGATAAATCTAAGATTGAAAAGAAAAAGAAAATTGAAGAAGATTCTGAAGCCACGACGGTTTAAGATTTCTTCTAAAATATAAAAGATAAAAAGCGCTCCAATTGGGGCGCTTTTTTTATGGCTTGGTTTTATTGAAATCAGGTTTTAGGAATGTATATATGCTAGATATTGAAATTAGGAAACCTTCGTTTAACCTGCTTAGTTTTTAGGTTAAATCTTTATATTTGGTTGGGTGTAACGAGTTTTTCGTAGTTTTATATAATTTGAAAAATTCTTAGATACACCTCATTATAATTTCTATTTTTGAACCATGGGTAAATTATTAAATATTGATTACTGGAAAAAAGAGTTTGGACTTTTACCGATGCACTTGAATCCGATTTTAAATGAGGAGAAATATCTTATGCTAAATGGAGGAAATGGTGATTTTTGTTTGCAGACATCTCAAGAGAAAGAAGATTTAGAAAAGTATTTTGAAGATTCTTGGTCAACAAATACTAAAAATTATATTGTAATAAATGACGACAATGTAATAATCAATAACTGGTTCGAGAAAAAGAGTGAGATTATACCTAAGAAAAGAATCGAACCAAATATTGAGAAATTTTATAAATATATAACATCAAAATCTTTTAAAACACAAGACGATATAATTCCATTTATATTGAATATTTTTAAAAAGCTTAGAAATGTAACATTTGAAAAAGAAAATCCAGTAGAAGCAATTAACACCTTATTTCTTTTATTAATAAGTATAGAAGAAAGAAAAACTAATATAGATTTTAAGAAATGGGGTGTACACGATTCCAAGCTTCCATCAAATTTTGAATATTTTTCTGAAATTATTAATAATGGTATTAACTCAATAAGTCCAAATTTAGATTTATTGCTTAGGCATACGTCAGGAACTTTATTTCAAGAAGCACACAGAGAGGTAATATATTTTAACCCACAACGAGATTTATTTGGTGGGGTTTCTAGTGAACTTATTACAAAAAAACAGGCATATTCTAGTATACATTATACACCTCAATATTTGGCCAGAAGTATTGTTGAAAATTCTATTGGAAATCTTGATTTAAACAAAAAGAACTTAAAAATACTGGATCCTTCTTGTGGTTCATCTGAATTCCTAATTGAAGTACTAAAACAACTAAAGAATTTAAATTATAAGGGTAAAATAATAGTTAAAGGATGGGATTCATCCCAAACTGCAATCAATACATCTAATTTTCTTTTGAAATATGAGAATCGAACCCAATGGAATAACAAATTAGAAATTCAAATTAAACTTATTGAAGATTCTTTATTAGAAGAATGGGGTACAGATAACGATTTAATCGTAATGAATCCACCATTTGTTTCTTGGGAACTTTTAAAAAATAAAATTAATAAAGAAGCGATACGAGATACATTGAAAGAGGTCTTTAATGGAGGTAGACCAAATCAAGCTAGTGCTTTTTTCTACAAAGCCTCTGAATCTCTCAGTGAAGGTGGGGTGTTAGGATGTGTTTTGCCATCTTCGATTTTTTCTTATAATTCCTATAATAAGCTAAGAAATGTTATCGAAGAAAAATTATCTATTAATATTATAGCAAAGTTAGGAAACTTTGTTTTCGAAGATGCACTTACCGATGTAAGCTTTTTTATAGGTAAAAAGCCAAAATCTCCCAATTCAGTAAAAGTAGTTTGGACCAAAAATGAAAAGGGTAATGTTCAGGAAGCTTTAAGAAATTTAAGAAAGATTAATTCTACCTCCCAACAAGCGGTGCAGCAGAAAAATTTTAGTATTTATACCCCGAGCTATTTTCCGGTTGTTAAAAATAGTTGGAGAATTATTTCATTAGAAGAAAATGATTTTATAAGAGATATTGAACGCTTTGCTATTGCAGGTAATTTAACAACTATTGGTGAAATTTTTAATATAAAACAAGGTGCATTATTAGGTGTTAAGAACATATTTAAAATTTCAATTGATGAATATGAAGCACTTAAAAAAGATGAGAAAAAGCATTTTAGACCTGTTATTACAAATAGTTCTATTAAAACTGGAAAACTAATAATTTTCGAATATGTTTGGTATCCTTATGATAAAAATGGATTGACAATTAATAGCGAGGAGGAATTAGCTTCTATTAGTTTTGCCGAAAATGTACTGAAAAAAAATAGAGCACTTTTAGAAAAGAGAAATGGTATTAGCAAATGGTGGTCGTTAACTAGGCCTAGAACTTGGCAATACGTTCAAAAGAAAAGATTATACTCGACGAGATTTGGTAATTCAAATTCTTTCGCTTTTGATATAAATGGAGATTGTATTATAGAAGAAGGAAATGCTTTTCTTCCTAAAAAAGAATTATCTAATAACGATTATTATTTTTATTTATCTTGTTTTACTAGTAAAACGTTTGATCTATTATTGTCAATTTATTCAAAGCCAATTATGTCAGGATTTGATTTAGGAAGGATTCAAATCAAGGATATTCCTGTACCAAATATAAAACTAAAAAATACAAAAGAATCTGAAGCATATCTAAAATTAGTAGAACTTGGTAAAGAACTTACAGAAGGTAATACGTTCGTTAAGGAAGTTATTGATGATGTTCTAGTTAATTATTTCTATCCAAGAAAATAATTATGCTAAGACCTGAAGATTTAATTCATTCGATAAATAAAAAATGTAAAAACTTGTTTTACAACAAGTTTTATTTAATTCCATCAACAGGACACTATAATATTTCAGTTTATAGAATTCAGGGTACCGCAAATGCCTTAAATAGATTTGAAATACCTTTCGAACCAGTAAAGGTGTTAAATTGGTTCGACAACTTTTGGGTATTTCTAGAAGTTAAATTTATCTATCAAGAACTAATTGTTGAAAGAAAAAAAGTAAAACAAATACACATATATATATCACTTTCGATTTTCGAAGGTGAAGAAACAGATGATATCAAAAATCAATTATTTAGAGCTGAATGGGATGATTATCAAAATCCGAATGAAAAACATTCACAACCTCATTGGCATATTACTTCACATCAAGCATTAGAAAAAACATTTACTGAATATTCAAACAGCTTTGATAATGGTGACTTCCTTGCATTATTAGAAGAAGAAAAAGAAAAACTTTTTGATGTCAAAAACATTCATTTTGCCATGAATGGTAATTGGCAAAATGATGAATCACACATTCATAAATTAGATGATATTGATAAAATCACAAAATGGTTACAAGGGGTTTTAAAACATATTAGAGTTGAATTAGAACAATAAAACAGCGCACAACATCCAAATAACAGGCAAAGCAGATTAAGTGTAATTTTAGAATCCTAAGAAAGAAAAGAGTTAACCGACAAAACCGCGTCCCTAATCCCGATACTTGTTCATAACCAGAACCATTGAATGCCAGATCAAAATATCAAAGCCTATAGAGGCTCCTGCTGTTCTAATTTAGTAAATAAAATATAGAGAAGTTTAAAACCTAATCTATCCGTTCAAAATCTATTTTATCACCAACTTCAATATTCCAGTCGTCTGCAAGCCCTGCATTTATTTCAAGTATAAATTGAGCCGGTTCTCCAGAGGGTAATGAAGTTTCATCCTGGGGCTGAGCATTCTTTTGGAAACTCACCGCAGTACTATCTGAAGCGAAATAAATAATATCTAAGGCTATATACGTGTTTTTCATATAAAAAGCCCTGGGCGCTTCATTATTATAAATAAAAAGCATTCCCTGCTCGTCTTCCATACTCTCGCGGTACATTAAACCAGTCTCGCGCTCATAGGAGTTATCGGCAATTTCAATGTCAATTTGTTTTATAGTATCGCCGTTAGGCTTAAGCAAAGTGGCTTCCCCTTCTTTGGTGAAGGTGATTTCTTCGGTTTCTATAGTTGTTTCCGTAGTATTGTCGTCTTTACAGGAAAACAATAGGGAAGCCGTTAAAACAGCCGCGAAAATTATGGATTTACGTATCATACAGTTCTTGGTTTGTTGGGGCGATACATAAAGTATAAACCAGCAATTATAAACGGAATACTAAGCCATTGCCCGGTATTTAATAACCAGGTGGTACGTTCTTCTACTTGCGCTTCTTTTACAAATTCAATAAAGAACCTTATGGTCCAGAGCAAAACCAGGAAAAGGCCAAATAAATAACCTACTTTATGGCGTTTTTCGGTTTTCCAGTATAAAAACCATAATAAAATAAAGAGAAGTAAATAACAAAATGATTCATATAACTGGGCTGGATGCCTCGGAAATGTTTCCCCTAAATTTTCGAAAATCACTCCGTAATCTGAGTTGGTAGGTTTTCCTATTATTTCAGAATTCATAAAATTCCCTATTCTTACGAAAATGGCACCACTAGCTACAGGAATTACAATGCGGTCTAAAACCCAAAGTACGGGTTTGTCCAGGACTCTTTTTCGGTACAGGTACATTGCGATGATAATCCCAATCGCAGCACCGTGACTGGCCAAACCTCTGAAACCGGTGAATTCAAATTCTGGCTCAAAGCGAACCGGTAAGAATATTTCTAATAAATGATTTTGAAAGTAGTCCCAATCATAAAAAATCACGTGTCCTAACCTTGCACCTATAAGTGTTGCTAAAACCGTATAAATAAAAAGGGAATCCAATTTCTCTATCGAGACCTTTTCCCTCACAAAAATGCTTTTCATTATATACCAGCCCAGGCCAAAGGCTATTAAAAACATTAGACTGTAATAATGAAGGGTGAAAAATCCTAAATCTAAACCTTCTGAAGGACTCCAGGTGATCGCGTTAAAAAGCATATAATAATTAATTAGAAGGGTAAAGATACATATTTGCAAGTAGCTGCCCTATATTTTGGTTTTTGTTTTTTCAGGAACCGGGTCGTAACCTTTGCCGCCCCAGGGGTTACAGCTAAAAATACGTTTTAAACTAAGCCAACCGCCTTTAAAAACACCAAAACGCTTTAAAGCTATCAAACTGTATTGTGAGCAGGTTGGGGTATAACGGCAGGTGGCAGGTGTAAGTGGGGAAATAAAATTCTGGTAAAATCTCACTAACAGGATAAAAGGATATGCCAACCATTTTTTAAGCATTGTTTTCCCTGTTTTTATAATTTTATAGTTTTGGCATAAAACTGGGGACTCAGTATAGCCTTTTAATTACCCCTCTAATTCTTGCCATTTTTGCGTCCAGTATCATGCCGGTGTTATGCTGAAAGTAGTGCCTTCTTTACCGTCTTTAAGCTGAATACCCATTTCCTGCAATTGATCTCTAATTTGATCACTTAAAGCAAAATCTTTATTGTTTCTTGCTTCGGCTCGGAGTTTTATCAGCAATTCAATAGTTGAAGAAAGCTTATCTGAAGTATCATTATTTTCAGAAACTTTGTCTAAAAGGCCTAAAACGTCAAACATAAAAGCCGACATTGTTTTTTGCAATTCGTCTTTATCTTCAGTAGTAATTGTGGCTGCTTCTTCCTTGATATTGTTGATCATTTTAACCGCATCAAAAAGCTTAGCGATTAAAATCGGGCTGTTAAAATCATCGTTCATCGCATCGTAGCAAGACTGTTTCCAGCTTTTAATATCTACGCTGGATTTATCTGAAACGGGAAGCTCATCTATCGCGTGGTAGGCATCCATTAATCGGTTAAATCCTTTTTCGCTTGCTTTTAATGCTTCGTCTGAAAAATCCAGAATGCTTCGATAATTCGCCTGAAGCATGAAAAATCGGGTCACATTGGGTGAAAATGCTTTGTCTAAAATATCATTGTTTCCAGAAAAAATTTCTTCCGGAAGAATATTATTTCCGGTGCTTTTTGCCATTTTCTTGCCGTTTAAGGTAAGCATATTGGCGTGCAGCCAGTAATGCACCGGGTTTTTACCGGTAGCTGCTTCTCCCTGGGCAATTTCACATTCATGGTGTGGAAATTTAAGATCCATTCCGCCACCGTGAATATCAAATTCTTCACCCAAATATTTTGTACTCATTACCGTACACTCTAAATGCCAACCTGGAAAACCATCACTCCACGGCGAAGGCCAGCGCATAATATGCTGTGGTTCGGCTTTTTTCCAAAGTGCAAAATCCTGCGGATTTTTCTTATCACTTTGTGCGGCAAGTTCACGGGTATTAGCGATCATATTTTCTATATCCCTCCCGCTTAGCTTGCCATAATGGTTGGTTTCATTGAATTTCTTTACATCAAAATAAACCGATCCATTTACCTCGTAGGCAAAACCCTTTTCAATGATGGTTTTAATGATCTCAATTTGCTCTACAATATGGCCGGTAGCCGTAGGCTCTATGCTTGGCGGTAAATTGTTGAATTTCTGTAAGATATTATGAAAATCTATAGTGTAGCGTTGCACCACTTCCATAGGTTCTATTTGTTCTAAACGTGCTTTTTTGGCTATTCTATCTTCCCCGCTATCGGCATCATTTTCAAGGTGGCCGGCATCGGTAATATTTCTTACATATCTTACTTTATATCCCAAATGCTTTAAGTAACGAAACACAAGATCAAAAGAGATAAAAGTTCGGCAATTACCTAAATGAACATTACTATATACGGTTGGGCCGCAAACATACATTCCAACATTTCCTTCGTTTAGCGGTTTAAAAATCTCTTTTTCCCCGCTCATAGAATTGTACATTTTTAAGCTTTGTTCCTGGTAAAGCGCCATAGATAGTTAGTTGTTGATTGTTAAGAAATAGAAATTATTTAAAAAGTAGTGTCTAGTTTTATATAGTCAAGAAATTCTCTTTTTACAGATTGCTCCTTGAAAGCCCCGCCAAATTCACTGGTTACGGTGCTACTGTCTATATCTCTAATTCCGCGGCTGTTCACACAAAGGTGCTTGGCATCTACCACGCAAGCAACATCTGGAGTGCCCAGGGCTTTTTGTAATTCCTGAACAATTTGCATCGTCATTCGCTCCTGTACCTGTGGTCTTTTTGCGAAATAATCTACAATACGGTTCATTTTAGAAAGACCAATTACACGACCTTTAGAAATGTAGGCCACGTGTGCTTTTCCAACTATTGGAAGTAAATGATGCTCGCAGGTAGAATATACAGTGATATTCTTTTCTACCAACATTTCACCATATTTATATTTATTTTCAAAGGTTGATGCAATGGGCTTTTTATCCGGATTTAATCCTGCAAAAATTTCATTCACAAACATTTTTGCAACACGTTGTGGAGTTCCTTTTAGGCTATCATCAGTGAGGTCAAGTCCTAAAGTCTCCATGATTTTTTTTACATCTTTATTGATGAGCGCTACTTTTTCAATATCACTCAGTTCAAAAGCATCTTCACGAATAGGATTTTCTGCACTGCTTCCCGCATGGGCATCTCCCTGCTCATCAATTTCATTCAAAATTTTGTCTATTTTCATACCGTTTTTACAATAATAGTCGTAAACAGATTGTTTGGCTTGCAAAGATACGTATTTAATAGGTTTTTATGTAATCTTAGGGGCCAGGGATTAAAGGGATATTTGTTATTTTGTAATTTCTAATAGCTCTTATGAAACAAAAATCACTTCTTCTTTTTTTGCTATTCCTTGTTTACGGAAGTGTGGAGGTGATTTTCGCCCAGGGAGAAGTATGCAGTCAAATTGAGCCTTTTTGTGCTGGAGATGAGTTGGTTTTTGAAAATAGTAATACAGCTAATAGCGCTGTGACCGAAGCAGAAGCCGGACCTTATTATGGTGAGCTTCTTGCGCAACCTTATCCAAGTTGGTATTTTCTCCAAATAGGCCAGGCCGGTAATCTTGATTTTGTAATCTCTCAAACAGAAAATGCAGATGGAAGCGGAGTTGAGCTTGATGTGGATTATGTTGTTTGGGGACCTTTTTCTCAAGGTGATGATATTTGTGATTATAATATGCTTAGTGAGGAAAACTTAGTAAGCAGTTCTTATTCTAATAAAGCTGTTGAGACCTTACAGTTAGAGGCTGCCGAAGTTGGGGAAATTTATGTGGTAATTATTACAAATTTTAGAGGAGATCCCGGTTATATTAAACTGGAACAAGAAAATATTAATGAGACCGGAGCCGGGGCAACAGATTGTTTTACAAACGGCCTGGAGGATGAAGTTTTTGCCTGCCAGGGTGAAACCATAATTCTTGACGGCACTATACTGTTTGCCGAAAGCTATAAATGGTTTAAAAAAGTTGAAGGTGAATTTAAAGTCTTAGAAGGAGAAAATGAAGCATATTTGGAGGTAGATGAAGAAGGTGAGTATAAAGTAATTGTTACCGATAACTTAGCTAATATTACCGAAGATTTTGTAAGCGTAGAATTTAAGCCTGAACCTATAGCAAATACTCCAACAGATTTATATGTATGTGATCCCAATCAAACTACTATAGATCTTACGTTGGCTTCAAAAGAAATATTGGCTGGAAATACTTCCGAAGAAAATTATAGAGTGAGCTTTTATACATCTTTAGAGGAGTTTGGAGCCGAAAATCCTATTGGAAATCCCACAGCATTTCCGTTGGATACTAACACTGAATTTTTTGCTCAGGTAGAGGGAGTTGAGAGTAGTTGCCTTTCAGAACCTGTTTCATTTAATGCAGAGATAGAACTGCTTCCTGAAAACTACCTTCCAGAAGAAACTATAGTTTGCGTAGATCTTAATGGCGATATTGCCAGACAAACTAAAATAGGGGAAGATTTAGGGGGTAATTATACTTATCAATGGTTTGAAGAAGGTAACTTGATTAGTACTAACGCGGTGCTCGAGCTAACTGAAGTTCCCGAAGCAAAATCTATAGAGCTTATTGTTGCAAATTCTAAGTCGGGTTGCAAAGTAAGCTTTCAAACAGTTCTTACTGTCTATTCCAAGCCCGAAAGTGTACTGTTTGAAATTGAAGGAACCGATTTTACAGGAGGTTATGTGGTTACTGCGGAAGCCATACCCGGTCCCGGTGAGGGAACTACTTATGAATATCGTTTAGATGAAGGGCGCTGGCGAAAAAATCCGGTTTTTAGAAACCTAAATCCCGGTTATCATACTCTTAGTGCCCGTGAGATAAATGGCTGCGGAATTACAACTTCTGAAAAGTTTTTCCTGGTAGGTTATCCAAGATTTTTTACCCCGAATGCCGATGGATATAATGATACCTGGAGTATTGCTGATACCGCTGAGATTAAAATCTTAAAACTTTATATTTTTGATCGTTATGGAAAACTATTAAAGGAATTGTCGCCGGGTGGCCAGGGCTGGGATGGTACTTATAACGGCCGGTCCCTACCCGCAGATGATTATTGGTTTAGAGTAGAGTTTGAAATGTTGGATGGAACTCGTGATCATTTTGGGGCTAATTTTACATTAAAAAGATAATAAATTGATAGAAAATCAACAGAGCTCCTCACCTTTTTTTAAGGGGAGGTGGCCGCAGGCCGGAGGGGTTATTTTCTTAAAAAAGATAAAAGGCTGTTTTTAAAGTTTTCTAAAATCGTCTTCCTGAACTTGTTTCAGGATCTAAATAGTTAGTAATTCAACTTGTTAGAAGCTGAAACAAGTTCAGCTTGACGTAATAAAACTTTAAAACAGCCTTTTTCACACAATTTATTTAAAAATCAAATTAAGCAGCGGGTAGATCACCTTCTCCTTTTCTTGGTAACATAGATTTTCCCATTAAATATTTATCTACGTGATAAGCGGCTTCACGACCTTCAGAAATTGCCCAAACAATTAAAGATTGTCCCCGGCGCATATCTCCAGCAGTAAAAATGTTTGGTACGTTGGTTTGGTAACCTGTATCACCTTTAATATTAGTCCTGCTATCCAGCTCAAGACCTAATTGCTCACTTAAAGTTTTTTCCGGGCCGGTAAAACCTAAAGCTAAGAGTACAAGCTCACAAGGCCACTCTTTTTCTGAGCCTTCAACTTCCTTAAGTTGTGGTCTTCCATTTTTACCTTTTACCCATTCTATATTTACGGTTTTTAAAGCTTTTAAATTCCCTTCTTTATCCCTAATAAATTCTTTGGTGTTAATGCTCCAATTACGCTCCACGCCTTCTTCGTGAGAAGAAGTGGTTTTTAGGGTGAAAGGCCAATAAGGCCAGGGATTTTCTTTGTCTCTATGTTCTCCGGGAACCGGCATAATTTCAAAATTGGTAACCGAATTTGCTCCGTGGCGATTTGAAGTGCCTACACAGTCAGAACCGGTATCACCGCCACCAATTACTATTACATTTTTACCTTCAGCTGAATAATTTTCAGTTAGATCTTTTAGACCGTCTACAACTTCGTTGTTGTTTTTTAGAAAATCCATAGCCTGCATAATACCTCCGCCTTCAGCTCCTTCAATAGGGAGGTTTCTGCGTTTGGTAGCACCACCGCAAAGTACAACAGCATCAAATTCTTTAAGTTTTTCAGCTTCATAATTCTCACCTACGTGAACCCCGGTTTCAAATTTAATTCCTTCTTCTTTCATGACATTAACACGACGGTCAATCACATGTTTTTCCATTTTAAAATCGGGTATTCCGTAACGTAATAGTCCGCCAACTTTATTATCGCGTTCAAAAACGGTTACTTCGTGGCCTGCACGATTAAGCTGTTGTGCTGCTGCAAGCCCGGCAGGGCCAGATCCTACAACTACTACAGTTTTTCCGGTTCTGGTGTTTGGAGGTTCTGGAGTGATCCATCCTTCTTTAAATCCTCGTTCTACAATATATTTTTCAATAAGTTCTATTGCAACCGGTGGATCTGTAATTCCTAATACGCAGGCAGATTCACAAGGGGCGGGGCATAATCTCCCGGTAAATTCTGGAAAATTATTCGTTCCATGTAAAATAGTAAGCGCTTTTTTCCAATCGTTTTTATAAACCGCGTGGTTAAAATCCGGGATTAAATTTCCTACGGGGCAGCCACTGTGACAAAACGGAATCCCGCAATCCATACAACGCGCTCCCTGATCGCCAAGTTCTGCCGGCGACATTTCTTTAGTAAACTCTTTATAATCTTTAACTCGTTTTTCAACAGCTACTGTATCTTCCTCCTTACGGTCGTATTCCATAAAACCTCTTATCTTGCCCATAATTATGCTGTTTTGAGTTCTTTTTGTTCTTTTTTCATTTTCTCTTCTTCCATTTTCTGTAACGCCCTTTTAAATTCTGTAGGCATAACTTTTATGAATTTTCCTGAATTCTCCTTCCAGTTTTCAAGAATTTCTTTGGCGACATCGCTTTCGGTATAACGATAATGATTTTCAATAAGCTCTTTTAGTTCTTCTTTATTTTCTTCGGAAGGATCTTCTAAGCCAATCATTTCCATATTAAAATTATGATTATCCAGGCTGTTATCGGGGTTATAGATATAAGCAATTCCTCCGCTCATTCCAGCAGCAAAATTTCTTCCTATTGTTCCTAAAATCACAGCAATTCCACCGGTCATATATTCACAACCGTGGTCACCAATTCCTTCAACAACTGCTTTTGCGCCAGAGTTTCTAACGCAAAAACGTTCACCTCCAATTCCATTGATATAAGCTTCCCCGTCTGTAGCTCCATAAAGGGCAACATTTCCAATAATCACATTCTCGTTAGACTTGAAAGATGCTTCTTTTGGTTTTCTAACACTTAAAGTTGCTCCAGAAAGTCCTTTCCCTAAATAATCGTTAGAATTTCCTTTAATATTCATCGTAAGTCCTTTAGTGGCAAAAGCTCCAAAACTTTGTCCGCCAGAACCTGTGAAATTTAAAGTAAGTGTGCCTTTAGGCAAACCTTTTGCTCCGTGAATTTTTGAAATTTCGTTACTTAATATTGCGCCCGTGGTACGATTAATATTACTAATTGGGAATTCCAGGCTCATTTTTTCTTTTCGGTAAATTGCCGGATGCGCTTGTTTTAGAATTTCAAAATCCAAAACATTGTCAAGATTATGATCCTGGGTTTCGGTATTATAAAGCGGCATATCCTCATCTATCTTTGGTTTATAGAGAATATTCGAAAGATCTAATCCCTGAGCTTTATAATGTTCTATTGCCCGGTTCATATCTAACTTTTGACTTTGACCAACCATTTCGTTGATGCTTCTATAACCAAGATCTGCCATTATTTGTCTTAATTCCTGTGCGATGAAATACATAAAGTTGATCACATCTTCAGGGGTACCTTTAAATTTCTTACGAAGTTCAGGGTCTTGTGTAGCAATTCCCACGGGACAGGTATTTAAATGACAGGCACGCATCATAATACAACCAGAAGCTACAAGTGGGGCGGTAGAGAAACCAAATTCTTCGGCTCCTAGCAAAGCAGCGATAGCCACATCCCGACCGGTTTTTAACTGGCCGTCACACTCTACCACAATTCTATTTCTAAGATTATTGATGAGTAGTGTTTGTTGAGCTTCGGCAATCCCAAGTTCCCATGGTAAACCTGCGTGACGCAGTGAGGTTAGGGGAGAGGCTCCGGTACCACCATCATATCCTGAAATTAAAACCACATCGGCTTTTGCTTTTGCAACACCGGCGGCAATAGTTCCAACGCCAACTTTAGAAACCAGTTTTACGTTGATCCTAGCTTCACGATTCGCATTTTTAAGGTCAAATATCAGCTGCGCTAAATCTTCAATAGAATAAATATCGTGGTGTGGCGGTGGTGAGATTAATCCTACATAAGGAGTGGAATTTCTGGTTTTGGCAATATCGGGATTTACTTTTGGTCCCGGTAATTGTCCACCTTCCCCGGGCTTTGCACCCTGGGCCATTTTAATCTGAATTTCTTGCGCATTGCTTAAATAGTTAATAGAAACCCCAAATCTCCCCGAAGCTACCTGTTTAATGGCAGAGTTTCTCCAGTTTCCGTCAAGATCTTTATGAAAACGCTGTGGGTCTTCACCACCTTCTCCCGAGTTACTTTTTCCCTGCATACGGTTCATGGCAACAGCAAGGTTTTCGTGAGCTTCTTTGCTTATGGAGCCAAAAGACATCGCTCCGGTTTTAAAACGTTTTACTATCTCTGTCCAGGGCTCTACCTCATCAATAGAAATAGGATTTAAGTCACGGAATTTAAACATTCCGCGTAGCGTCATTAAACGTTCGCTTTGGTCATTTATTAATTTTGAATATTCTTCGTAAGCTTTTGTACTGTTTTGTTTTACGGCTTGCTGGAGTTTAGCAACACTGGCGGGGTTAAACATATGTCTTTCGCCTGTTCTTCTCCAACGATAATCTCCTCCAATTTCTAAATCAAGATTAGTATCTGTTTTCTTGGTGTTAAATGCGTTTTCAAAACGTTTTTGAATTTCTTTTTCTACTTCATATAATCCAATACCTTCAATTCGGGTTGGAGTATTGGTGAAATATTTATCTACAAATTTTTGGTTTAATCCCAGGATCTCAAAAATTTGAGCACCACGGTAGGAGTGAAGGGTAGATATACCAATCTTGTTCATAATCTTCACAATTCCTTTTCCAATGGCTACATTAAAATTCTCTACGGCAACCTCAGGATCATCAATCTCAATTTCTTTTTCTTCAACCAGGTTGTAAATAATTTCATTAACCATATATGGGTTAATCGCGCTGGCACCGTAACCAAATAATAATGCAAAATGATGCGGTTCTCTTGGTTCGGCTGATTCTATTACGATACCAAAAGAAGATCTTCGGTTGTATTTTTTAACACGATGATGCACAAATGAGCAAGCCAAAAGTGAAGGAATTGGCGCCAACTTAGGATCTGCATTTCTATCTGTAAGGATAATCACATTGCAACCATCGTCTACAGCATCATTTATTTCGTGAATAATTTCATCTAAACGAGTTTCAAGACCATTAAGGCCTTTTTCGGCTTCATATAAAATTGAGATAGATGCAGTCTTAAAATCGGGATGCTCTATATATTTTATTTTATCTAAGTCCTCGTTAGAAATAACAGGATTTTGAATTCTTAGCTTCTTGGACTGCTCGGGTAGAATATCAAATAAATTTCGATCTTCTCCAATAGAAAGGCTAATATCGGTAACTATCTCTTCTCTAATTCCATCTAGAGGCGGATTGGTTACCTGGGCAAATAGTTGTTTAAAATAGTTGAATAACAACTGTGATTTATCTGAAAGAACTGCCAGGGGAATATCTGCGCCCATAGAGCCAATTGCCTCTTTTCCCTGCGTGGCCATTGGGGTAATTATAGTTTTAATATCTTCCTGGGTATAGCCGAATAGTTTTTGGCGGCTATGAATATCAATTTTCTCAACGGGGGTTTTATTCCCGGTGTAGGGAACTTCAGATAAGTTTAGCAGGTTTTCGTTTAACCATTTACGGTAAGGTCTTTCTGAAATTATTTTTTGTTTAACTTCCTGGTCTTCAATAATTCGACCCTCGTTCATGTCTACCAAAAACATTCTTCCCGGCTCTAATCTTCCGTGGCGTTCTACGTTATCAGGTTGAATTTCCAATACACCGGTTTCTGAAGACATAATTACATAACCATCTTTGGTTAAGGTGTATCGGGATGGTCTTAGGCCATTACGGTCTAAAAGTGCACCAATATAATTTCCATCGGTAAATGGAATAGAAGCGGGGCCATCCCAGGGCTCCATAATACAGGAGTTGTATTCGTAGAATGCCTTTTTCTCATCTTGCATAGAAGGATTTTTCTCCCAGGCTTCTGGCACCATCATCATAATAGCTTCAGGTAAGGAACGTCCAGTTTGCAATAGTAATTCCAGAACAGTATCCATAGAAGCAGAATCTGATTTCCCATTAGAAACAATAGGTACAATCTCCTTTAGGTCCTCTCCAAATTTCTCACTTTCAAAAAGCTCTTCCCGGGCTTTCATTCTACTTAGGTTTCCGCGTAGCGTATTTATTTCTCCATTATGGCACATATAACGGAAAGGTTGTGCTAAATCCCACGTTGGGAAAGTGTTGGTGGAGAAACGCTGGTGAACCAATGCCAGCTTTGTAACTACCTCTGGTTCATTTAGGTCACGATAGTAGACATTAATATCCTGTGGCATCAACAAACCTTTATATATAATGGTATTGGTTGATAAACTTGGAAGGTAAAAATATTCTGATTCAGAAAGTTCTGAATTTTCTATTCTATGTTCAGCGATTTTTCTGGCAGCAAATAACTTAGCGTTAAAACTTTCGGCTGAGACATCGTCTCCTTTACCTATAAATATTTGCTGCACATTTGGTTCAGATAAGGAAGCGATACTTCCTAAACAAGCACGATTTACGGGTACTTCACGCCAACCAATAAGGTTAAGGCCCTGTCTTATAATTTCTTCTTCAAGTATTTCACGGCAAATTTTACGCTGATTTTTAGACTGCGGAAGAAAAACCATTCCAACTGCATATTCTTTAAAATCTGGAAGCTTGAATTCACAGGTTTTTTTGAAAAAATCGTGAGGTTTTTCTATTAGAATACCAGCACCATCACCCGTCTTTCCATCGGCACTTACTGCGCCTCTGTGTTCCAGCCGAATGAGAATGTCTAAGGCTTTATGAATTATATCATTTGTTCTTTTGCCTTTTAGATTACAAATAAACCCTGCGCCACAATTATCATGCTCAAATTCGGGTGAATAGAGCCCCTGTTTTTTTAATTTCATGTCCTTTTCGTCCTTAAGTTATCGTTTCAAAATTACCTAATTAGGTAAAAAATATGAAGCTTTTGTGGCGTAAAGTGTGAAGAAATTCAGTAAAACCAAATAATATGGTTATAAATGATAATTATATAATTTGCCCCCTTTTATATTAGAAATTTTACAAATAAGGCAGCTATGTATGAAGCATAAAAAAGCCCAATTTTATAAAAATCGGGCTTTTTTATAGGAGATATTGTAAGGAACTAGTCTTTTAAAATACCTCTGGAAATTACAATTTTTTGAATTTCTGATGTTCCTTCATAGATTTGGGTAATCTTCGCATCACGCATTAAGCGTTCTACGTGGTATTCTTTTACATAACCGTTACCACCGTGTACCTGTACTGCTTCGGTAGTGACATCCATAGCTGTTTTTGAAGCATATACTTTAGCCATTGCGCCGGTAAGGTCGTAGTTTGCTCCCTGATCTTTTTCCCAGGCAGCTTTCATTACCAGATGTCTAGAGGCTTCAATAGAGGTGTACATGTCGGCTAGTTTAAAAGCAATAGCCTGATGGTTGCAAATTTCGGTACCAAAGGCTTTACGTTGTTTAGAATAATCTAAAGCCAGCTCGTAGGCACCGGAAGCAATTCCAAGAGCCTGGGCTGCAATGCCAATTCTTCCTCCAGAAAGTGTTTTCATAGCGAATTTAAAACCGAAGCCATCTTCGCCAATTCTGTTTTCTTTGGGAACTTTTACATCATTGAAATTTAATGAATGCGTATCGCTTCCGCGAATTCCCATTTTTTGTTCTTTAGGCCCAATTTCAAAACCTTCCACTCCTTTTTCTACAATAAATGCATTAATGCCTTTATGTTTTTTCTCACGGTCGGTTTGAGCAATTACAATATAATAGTCGGCCGAATTTCCATTGGTAATCCAGTTTTTTGTTCCATTTAATAGGTAATGGTCACCTTTATCTATAGCGGTAGTGCGCTGTGAAGTGGCATCACTGCCGGCTTCGGGTTCAGAAAGACAAAATGCCCCAAGTTTTTCCCCAGTGGTGAGTTTAGTAAGGTATTTTTCTTTTTGTTCCTGGTTTCCATAGGTGTCAAGCCCCCAACAAACTAAAGAATTATTTACCGACATCACTACCGATGCAGAAGCGTCTATTTTAGAAATTTCTTCCATTGCAAGAATGTAAGAAATGGTATCCATACCGCCACCGCCAAATTCAGGAGAAGCCATCATGCCAAGAAAACCAAGCTCTCCCATCTTTTTAATTTGCTCTGAAGGAAACTCTTGTTTTTCGTCTCTTTCTATCACGCCGGGCAGTAATTCGTTTTTAGCAAAATCCCGCGCGGCATCGCGAATCATTATATGTTCTTCTGTAAGTTTGAAATCCATATTATTATTTTAATTTAGAAAAATCTAATTTTGATCATCAAAGATAAAGTTTTGGTGTGTAATTTTCAATTTAGTTTAATAAATTTTACGAATATGAAAAAAGTAGACTACAAAGTTATTGGGGTTATGTCTGGAACTTCCCTGGATGGTATCGATTTGGTGTATGTTAATTTTGATTTTAAAAAATCCTGGAATTATAAGATTCTAGAAGCTGAAACAGTTCCTTATCCGTTAAATTGGCAGGAAACTTTAGCTGAAGCCATTAATTATTCAGAAGAGCACTTAGGTGAGCTTAATAAAAAATACACTAATTTTTTGGCAGGTATTATTTCGCGCTTTATTGAAACTCATCAAATAAAAGATATAGATGTAATTTGTAGTCATGGTCATACTATTAAGCATGAACCTGAAAACAATTACACCCTGCAAATTGGGAATTTACCTGAAATCTCTTATCTCTCCGGGCAAACTGTAATATGTGACTTTAGGGTTCAGGATGTAATGCTTGGAGGGCAAGGAGCGCCGCTTGTTCCTATTGGAGATCAATTACTTTTTTCAGATTATAAGTATTGTGCGAATTTAGGCGGATTCGCAAATATTTCTACCGATAGAAATGGCCAACGTCTGGCCTATGATATTTGTGCTGTAAATACCGTGTTAAACTACTATTCCAAAAAACTGGGGAAGGAATTTGATGAAGGTGGAAAATTAGCCGCTACCGGTGAGCTAAATGAAACTTTACTGGAAGAATTGAGCAAACTTTCTTTCTATGCACAACAACCACCTAAATCTTTAGGAATAGAGTGGGTGAAGTCTACAGTTTTTCCAATCCTTAAGAAATATGAAGATATCATTCCCGATATTCTTTATACCTATACACTACATGTTGCTCAACAAATTGCAAAATCCCTGGACGATAACCCTGAATCTAAGGTGTTAATGACAGGTGGTGGTACATTTAATAACTTTTTAATGCGTCTTTTAAAAAGTGAATCCAACTGTCATTTCACAATTCCTTCCGAAGAGATTATTAATTATAAGGAAGCCTTAATTTTTGGTCTGCTGGGAGTTTTAAAACTTCGTGATGAGGTAAATGTATTAAAATCGGTTACCGGTGCTAAAAAAGATCATTCATCGGGAGTGATTTACGAAATTTGATATTTTTGCCGAAAAAATAAAAATATATCGATTAGTTTATATATTTGCGAAAAATTAGAGTATAAATGAAGGAATTATTAAAATTATACGAAAATAAAGAACCCGAAATCGTTTTCAACTGGAAGGATTCTGAAACGGAAGCTGAGGGTTGGACGGTAATCAATTCTTTACGTGGTGGTGCTGCCGGTGGTGGTACAAGAATGCGTGAAGGTTTGGATCAAAATGAAGTGCTTTCGCTAGCTAAAACTATGGAAGTGAAATTTACCGTTTCTGGCCCGCCTATAGGAGGAGCTAAATCGGGTATAAATTTCGATCCTAAAGATCCGCGTAAGAAAGGTGTTCTGGAACGCTGGTATAAAGCGGTTTCTCCTTTATTAAAGAGTTATTACGGTACCGGTGGCGATTTAAATGTAGATGAAATTAATGAAGTAATTCCTATTACCGAAGATTGCGGAGTATGGCATCCACAAGAAGGTGTTTTTAATGGGCACTTTAAACCTAGTGAGGCCGATAAAATTAATAGAATTGGCCAGTTGCGCCAGGGGGTGATTAAGGTGTTGGAAAACACTCATTTTTCTCCAGATGTAACCCGAAAGTACACTGTTGCAGATATGATTACCGGTTACGGAGTAGCCGAATCGGTTAAGCATTATTATAATATTTATGGTGGTGATGTAACAGAAAAAAGAGCCATTGTGCAGGGCTTTGGAAATGTAGGTTCTGCCGCGGCTTATTACCTGGCACAAATGGGTGTTAAGGTAGTAGGTATAATAGACCGTGTTGGTGGTTTAATTAATGAAGATGGATTTACTTTTGAAGAAATTAAGGAGCTTTTTCTTAATAAGGAGGGAAATACCATTAAGCACGATAATTTAATTCCTTTTGAAGAAATTAATAAGAAGATTTGGGAACTTGATGCCGAAATTTTTGCACCTTGTGCCGCTTCCAGGTTAATTACCCAGGATCAAATTAATGGCCTTATTGAGAGAAAATTAGAGGTGATTAGCAGTGGCGCCAATGTGCCTTTTGCCGATAAGGAAATCTTCTTTGGCTCTATTATGGAGTCTACCGATGAGAAAGTTAGCCTAATCCCAGATTTTATTGCAAACTGCGGGATGGCGAGAGTTTTTGCTTATTTTATGGAAAGAAGAGTACAAATGACCGATGAGTCCATTTTTAATGACACTTCAATGACCATTAAAAATGCTATTCAAAATACTTACGATAATAATAGTGGCAAAACCAATATCAGCAAAACAGCCTTTGAAGTAGCGCTGAAGCAATTGGTTTAAGTTTTTGATTAATCTTGTAATTTTAGTTGATTAAGATTATTCCTGAAAATCCTGCTTTCGAGCGGGATTTTTTTATGCATAGGTTTTAATGAAATTCATCTTCAAAAAATAAATAATTCCCAATTGGGATAAACCAGTTTGCACTGCTGATTATTTTACTAAATTTGATTCACAATTAAATCTGGTTTATCACGTTACATTAAAAACCCTAATAGAAACCTATGCTATACTTTTTTCAGCAGGACGGCGTTGCCGAGGCCGCCCAGGAGGCAGAGCCAATAGTAGAAGAAAAAACCCTGTCTTTATTCGATTTAATGCTTAGTGGAGGCCTTGGAGGCCAAATTATTATCCTTATTCTTTTTATTCTGCTATTTGCGGCAGTGTATATTTATTTTGAAAGGCTTTTTGCTATAAAATCGGCCAGCCAGGTAGATAAGAATTTTATGCTTCAAATAAAGGACAATGTTTTAAACGGAAATATAGAATCGGCTAAAATGCGATGTGCACAAAGTGATTCTCCTGTAGCCCGTTTAACTGAAAAGGGTATTTCCAGAATTGGAAGCCCGCTAGAAGACATCAATACAGCCATAGAAAATGCAGGTAGATTAGAAGTGTATAAGCTGGAAAAAAACGTTAGTATCTTAGCGACTATTGCAGGTGCAGCACCAATGATTGGTTTTTTGGGTACAGTAATAGGTATGGTAATTGCTTTTCATGAATTGGCAACCAGTAGTGGCCAGGCTCAAATGGGAGCGCTTGCAGAAGGTATTTATACTGCAATGACCACAACCGTTGCCGGACTTATTGTAGGTATTATCGCTTATATAGGTTATAACCATTTAGTGGTGAAAACCGATAAAGTAGTGCATCAAATGGAAGCTACCGCGGTAGATTTCCTTGACCTGTTAAACGAGCCCGCTTAATATGAATTTAAGAGGAAGAAATAAAGTAAGCCCCGAGTTCAGTATGAGCTCAATGACAGATATTGTTTTTCTGTTGTTGATCTTTTTTATGCTCACCTCGCCGGTAATTACTCCAGAAGCTTTAGATCTAATACTTCCAAAGGCAAAAGGAAAAACTACCAGCGTTCAAAATGTATCGGTGAGTATAACCAAAGACCTTCAATTCTATGTGGACGATCAGCGTATCACGCAGTCAGCATTAGAAAGTACTTTAAAAACTAAACTGGCAGGCAAAGAAAAGCCAACCATTATTTTAAGGGCAGAAGAAGGTGTGCCTATAGAGAAGGCAGTAAATGTTATGGATATAGCTAACCGAAATAGTTATAAAATCGTTTTAGCGGTTAAACCCGAATAAATCTAATTATGTTAGACACCAGGCACGAAAAAAAATCTTTTACCATCACGGTCATTTTACACGTGCTGTTAATTGCATTATTATTTCTGTTAGGCTTTAAATATTTAGATCCGCCACCAGAGAGTGGCATTGCTATAAATTTTGGAACTTCAGAAGTTGGCTCAGGAAATGAACAACCTACCGAGCCGGTAAAATCTGCTCCTCAGCAAACTACCGTTCCTGAAACACAAACGCAACCGGAACCTGTAATTGAAGAGGAAGTGGTTACCCAGGAAATAGAAGAAGCTCCTGTTATTGAAGAAAAGAAAGAACCGAAACCGGTAGAAGAGAAGAAACCGGAAGAGCCTAAAGAACAACCACCGGCTAAAAAGCCAGAACCAAAGCCAGATCAATCTACTACCGATGCTATGAGTAGCATTTTAAACGGCCCCGAAAGATCGGGAACCGAAAGTGGAGGGGAAGGCAACGATAGTCAGGCCGGGGATAAAGGAGATCCAGATGGTGATCCCAATGCCAGCTCTTACTACGGAAGTGGTTCTGGCCTGGATGGAGACGGTAATTACCGTTTAGGTGGAAGAAGGGCTTTAAATAAAGAAAAATTTGTTCAGGATTGTAATGAGTCTGGAATTGTGGTAGTTCGTATAGAAGTTAATCAAAATGGGCAGGTAATTAACGCCACGCCCGGTGTAAAAGGAACCACAAACAGCGCAGCCTGTTTGACAGATCCCGCAAGAAGAGCGGCGATGGCTACTCGCTTTAACAGTGACAGTAATGCACCTTCACGCCAGGTTGGAACTATTATTTATAACTTTAAACTCTCGGAATAAGTGGATGTATATACCGAAACTGTTGAATGGATGTTTCAACAGTTGCCTATGTACCAAAGAGTAGGTGCGCAGGCATTCAAAAAAGATCTTTCGCGTACCGTTAAACTTGCAGAATATTTAAATAATCCGCATAAAAATTTTAAATCGGTTCATATTGCCGGCACCAATGGCAAAGGTTCTACCAGCCATATGTTGGCTTCGGTATTTCAGGAAGCCGGTTATAAGGTGGGTTTGTATACCTCACCGCATTTAAAAGATTTCCGTGAACGAATTAAGGTCAACGGGAAATTTATTCCGAAGAAATCTGTAGTAAGCTTTATCAATGCAAACAAAGATTTTATAATCGAAAATAAGCTTTCTTTTTTTGAAATGACCGTAGGAATGGCTTTCGATTATTTTTCCAGAGTAAAAGTAGATATTGCTATTATAGAAGTAGGTTTGGGCGGTCGTTTAGATTCTACAAACATTATTACACCAGATGTTTCTGTTATTACCAATATAGGATTAGATCATACGGCATTTTTAGGCGATTCAATTCCTGAAATAGCCCGGGAAAAAGCAGGAATTATAAAGGATAATATTCCGGTAATAATTGGCGAAACACAAAAAGAAACTACCGGTGTTTTTAAAGAAGAAGCGCTAAAGCATAACTCTACTATATATTTTGCCCAGGACTTAGAAATACCCACCTATCATACCGATCTTAAAGGAGATTATCAAAATAAGAATATGAAGACTGCAATCGCCGCTGTAAAGGTTTTAAGGGAAAAAGGTTGGAATATTCCTGAAGAATGCCTTAAAAACGGACTTAATAGTGTGAAGTTGCATACATCTCTGCAAGGCCGTTGGGATATATTACAGGAGAAACCCAGGGTGATTTGCGATACCGCACATAATACAGAAGGCTTAAAGCTGGTGTTTCAACAACTCAAAAATGAGAAATTTCAGCATTTACATATAGTTCTGGGAATGGTAAACGATAAAGATCTGGAAAATATCTTAACACTATTCCCAAAATCAGCGACTTATTATTTTTCGAAACCAGCAGTCCCTCGTGGATTGGAAGCCGAAACTTTACGGGAAAAAGCTTCCAAATTTGAGTTGGAAGGGAAGGTATTTAATTCTGTTTCAGAAGCCTATGCTGCTGCCGTAAACGCAGCTTTAGATCAGGACTTGGTGTATGTAGGTGGAAGCACATTTACCGTTGCAGAAATAATTTAATTTTTTTAATTTTTTTCTTGGTGTAGATTAAAAACTAGTCTATATTTGCATCCGCATTCAAGAATAGGGCGCGTAGCTCAGTTGGTTCAGAGCACTTGGTTTACACCCAAGGGGTCAGGGGTTCGAATCCCTTCGCGCCCACTACTATTCAAAAGGTTTCTATAAAACGGAGCCTTTTTTTAGCTTACTAAAGTTTTTAGTTTTTTATAGAAACTAATTTTTATTGAAAGTATTAAGGGCGCGTAGCTCAGTTGGTTCAGAGCACTTGGTTTACACCCAAGGGGTCAGGGGTTCGAATCCCTTCGCGCCCACTTTTATTCCCAAATCCCAAAGTTTACCTACTTTAGGGAATTTTTTATGCCGAAATTTTACGTTTATATACTTGGATCAAGCATGATTGTTGGGGACTAAGCAAAAATTGGGATCAAGCCTAATTGTTGTGTTTAAGCAAAAATTGTAGTCAAAATATTAAAAAAGAAACCTCACAGGTTTTGAAAACCTGTGAGGTTTTGTTAGGCAAGCGTTTTTTCTTCGGCTTCAATATAATTAGCAAGATATTGTGCGTCTTTTTTAATTCCGCCTAAAGTTGCTGAGCCTCGTGTATGTAGCCAGGGAAGACCTATAAAATAAAGCCCTTCAATATTGCTTATGCCCCGATGATGTTTTGGGTAACCGTCTTTAGTAAGCTCAAGACCTTCAATCCAGCTAAAATTTGGTCTATAGCCGGTGGCCCAAACTATATTTTTTAATTCTTCAATTTTACGGTTTTCGGTAACGATAATTTCATCTTTAGCATTTTTGGTTTTCCCTACAGGTATCACGTTATCTCTTTTTAAAATGCCCTTAACATCTGTACCAATAATAGGTTGTTTAGACTTACTCAGCTTTTTACCCAGCCAGGTTTTTCGGCTAAAACTTAGAAATCCTATTTTGGTAAACCACCACCATAAGGTTTTTCCTAAAATTTCCTGCGGAAGTACGCGCACATCTGTAGCTCCAGAAAAATAGGTGGTTCTGTTCGTTTGGGAGACTTCATCTAAAATTTGAAAACCAGAATCTCCAGCTCCTACAACCATCGCAGGCCCTTCCTGCAATTGACTGGGATTTTTATAATAGTTACTATGAATCTGAAACACTTTTTTAGATATTTTTTTTGAAAAAGAAGGCGTATAGGGTATATGAAACGGCCCGGTAGCGATAACTACATTCCGGGATTTAATTTCACCATTCTTATGTTTCAGAATAAAGTGGTTATCTTCTTTGGCAACCTTTTCCACTAATGTATTTAAACGAACTTCAATGTTAAAATCAGCTACATAGTTTTTAAAGTATTCAGCTACATTTTCTTTAGTAGGGTAGTAGCCCTTTTTTGCAGGAAAAGCCATCCCCGGTAAATTATTGAATTCTGATGGTGTAAAGAGTTTTAAAGAATCCCAACGGTTTAACCATGAAGCACCTACTTCTTCTTCCTTATCTAAAATTGTATAACTTTTGCCAAGTTGATTGAGATAATAAGCTATGGAAAGTCCGGCTTGAGCTCCGCCAACAATTACAAAATCTAACATTTATCGGGTTTTTCGCAAAGGTAAGTTTTAATTTCTATCTGTTATATAGGTTTAAAAGAAACAGAATTGCTAATTTTAAATCAAATTTAGCGCATGGAAAAAAAAATCAGGCCTTATGTTCTTGCCGAAACAAACTGGAAGCATGTAAAAGATGAAGATTTTAGTGTGGCAATTTTACCATGGGGTGCTACTGAAGCACATAACTATCATTTGCCGTATGCTACCGATAATATTCTTGCCGAAGAAGCTGCGATAAATGCTGCGGGAAAAGCATGGGGAAAGAAAGCCAAGCCAGTGGTTCTGCCTACAATACCTTTTGGAGTAAATACCGGGCAAATGGATGTGAAATTATGTGTAAACCTTAATCCCAGCACCCAATATGCTATCCTAAAAGATGTAGCTCAGGTTCTACAAAAGCATAAGATTAATAAACTGGTAATTTTAAACGCTCACGGCGGAAATAATTTTAAGCAAATGATTAGGGAATTAAGTCTTGAATATCCTAAGTTATTTGCTTGCTCGGTAAATTGGTGGCAAACCACAGATGCAACTCCTTATTTTAATGAACCTGGAGATCACGCCGGAGAATTGGAAACCGCAGCAGTTATGCATTTACGGCCCGAGTTGGTTTTGCCACTTGAGGAAGCAGGAGATGGAAGCGCCAAAACTTTTAAGATTAAAGCTTTAAAAGAAGGTTGGGCAAGTGCACAGCGGGAATGGACTAGCGTGACCAAAGATACAGGGGTGGGAAATCCAAAAGCTGCAACTGCTGAAAAAGGAGAAATTTTCTTTGAAAAAACCACCGATATGATCGCTGAATTCTTTGTAGAATTACACTCGGCTAATCTAGAGGATATGTATCACTAATTATTTGACAAATCAATGCTTAAAGCCTTAGCTTATATTTTTGGGTTTTTACTTTTGGGTGAATTAATCACCTATTTCTTTGAAATTCCAATTGCAGGAAATATTTTGGGAATGTTCTTGATTTTTATAGCACTACGGCTTAAAATAATAAAACTTCAGGATGTAAAACCCGCTTCAGATAAACTTATAAAGTACCTGGTCCTTTTCTTTATCCCTTACGGTGTAGGGTTAATGGTTTATTTTGAAATTGTTGCAGATTATTGGATGCCAATTTCAATAGCAGTAATCGCCAGCACCGTGATCACTCTTTATATTTCCGCAATTATTATTGAAAAACTGGAGCGATAATGCAAGAATTTTTTCAATTGCCGGTTTTTGGAGTTTTTATAAGTATTATTGCTTTTGCTGGCGGCCGTCAAATTCGCCAAAAGTTTGACTATGTACTCTTGAATCCGGTCTTGTTAGCTATTTTATTTATCATTTCATTTTTATTGATTTTCAATATTGATTTTGAAGATTATAATCGGGGCGGTAAGTTTATTAGTTTCTTTCTGGGACCTTCGGTGGTTGCACTTGGAGTTTTCTTTTATGAGAAATATGAAGAAGTAAAACAGAATTTAAAAGTCTTTTTGCTATCAGTTGCAGTTGGCGGAATAAGCGGAATTGTAACAGTTATTATCTTCCTTATGCTTTTAAAAGTTCCCGGGTTTATTATCGAATCGCTCGCAGCAAAATCGGTTACGACACCAATTGCTATTGAAATTACTAAGCTTGCAGGCGGAATTCCGGAAATCACTGCGGGAATCGTAATTGCGGTCGGCATTTTTGGTAACGCCTTTGGACCCTTTATTCTGAAGAAATTAGGGGTAAAAAGTAAAATTGCTATTGGTACTGCACTTGGTACTGCAGCTCATGGTATAGGCACCGCCCGAGCTTTTGAGGAAAGTAAACTGGCAGGTGTTTACAGCGGACTTGCAATGTGCGTAAACGGAATTATCACTGCACTTCTTACTCCATATTTGCTGGCATTATTTCTGGGGAATTTCACCTGATTCGTTTTCGCCTTTTTCAGTTTTCCGCTTAAAATATTGAATAATTGATGGAGCGGTAAGTCCGTGGAGAACTACAGAAATTAAAATAATATAAGCGGTAATAGCGTAGAGATCATTTTTATGCTCAAAGCCTTCAAATTCTACAAAAGCCCAGGAAAGATAGAAAACCGAACCAATTCCTTTAATTCCAAGGAAACTAATTGCAAGCTTATTTTTAAAACTATCTTTTATCCCAATCATACTTATTATTCCGGCAACGGGTCTAATAATTAATATAAAAGCGAAAGCAAAAACAATGCCTCGCCAATCGGTAAGGCTAAGCATACCGTTCATAATAGAAGCTCCAAAGAGAATGATCCAAACAACCAGGAGCAAACGTTCTACTTCGTGAATAAAATCGTGCATTTTTGTTTTATAATCTCCACTAACTTTCTCGTAGTGACGCAGGCTTAAGCCTGTAAAGAATACCGCCAGGAAGCCGTAACCGTGTATAAGCTCTGTGGCTCCATAACTAAATAGTGTGATGGAAAGTGCAAGAAAACCATCAAAAGTTTTAATGCCGGTGTATTTATGAACTCTATCCAGTAAAAATCCTATAGATCGGCCAATGGCAAAACCGGCTATAGTGCCAATTATAATTTTTAAAAAGAATTTATCCAGCATCCAGTCAGAAAAATCAAATGCTGCCCAACTACCCGCCTGGGCTACCAAGACCGCCATATAGGTAAAAGGGAAAGCAAGCCCATCATTTAAACCGGCCTCTGCGGTGAGCGCAAATCTTATTTTCCCTTTATATTCTTTTTCCCTTTCGGGATCGTCAAGTTGTGTTTCAGCAGCTAGAACAGGATCGGTGGGAGCTAAAACGGCTGCAAGTAACAAAGAAGAAGGAACACTTAAATATAGGAAATTTTGCCCTAGAAAATATGCCGAAATTATACAAAGCGGCATAGTTAGAAAAACCAATAAAAAAGGTCTTTTCCAGGCTTTAAAGCTGTAATTATTACCAATTTTTAAACCGGCGCCCATCAGGGAGATAATTACGATCATTTCAGAGAAATACATAAGACCTTTGTCGGCCCATAAAGGATCTGGCCAGTCTATTGGTAATCCTAGAGTAAATAGTAAAAATCCAATAAGGAGTAAGATTATTGGTCCGCTAATTTTTATTCGTTTTGAAATTGATGGCAACCAGGCCATAATAAGCGTAGTGAAACCTATTCCCGCTAAGATCCAGTAGTGTTCTTTCATATATTTAAAATTAACTTTTTTAATTGATCCTTCTTAAAACACTTATATTTTTCACAAAAATCTAACAGTTCAAACGAGATGGATTATTGCTTAATCAGCTGATATTTATCATATTAAAATTCCTTTTTACAGGTTAACTTTGAGAGAATAACCAATGCTTGTAAAAAATGGAAACTTCCTTATTTCTTGCTAAATTCTGGGGTTGGTATCTCCTTATCTTCTTTTTTGTACTGAGCTTTAATCCCAGGCGAATACAACAGATCTTTGAAGATTTAAAAGATCAAAAGTTCTTGATATTGGCAGCTTTTGCTGCTATACTTATTGGTTTACTAAATATTCTTTTTCACAATATCTGGGAGCTTAGCTGGAAATTTATAATTACTATCCTGGGATGGACCTCACTTTTTATAGGTCTTGGCCTCTTTGTCTTTCCTGAACCTACTACACGTAAACTTACTGTACTTAACCTCAAATTTGTACAGACCATTTATGTATTGCTTTTTCTATTGGGGATTTTCCTACTGAATATGGGCTATGAACTTGTGCTACACTAAAATAATAAGCTTATGAAATTCATTAAAAAATTTAAGGAAATCTCTATAAAAGATGTAATTAAGGTAGGTGGTAAAAACGCTTCCCTGGGCGAAATGTACAACGAGTTATCTTCAGAGGGTGTTTTGGTGCCCAATGGTTTCGCCACTACTGCTGAAGGTTTTTGGGCATTTATAAGGTCGAATAATATTGAAGAGGATATAAAAAACCTGTTGAAAAAACTTGACACGGAGAATTATACAAATCTTGGTAATATTGGCTCTGAAGCCCGGGGACTAATTCTAGCTGGAAAGTTTTCCGAAGAATTTTCTGAAGAAATTGTTTCAGCATATAAAGAGTTGGGAGAAGGAGAAAATATTCAAGTTGCTGTAAGAAGCAGTGCCACGGCTGAAGATTTACCCGGTGCGAGTTTTGCCGGCCAGCATGAAAGTTTTCTAAACATTAAAGGAAACGAAGCTTTACTTGATGCGGTTAAGAAATGTTTTGCTTCCCTTTTTACCAATAGGGCTATTAAATACCGGGAAGATCAGGGCTTTTTGCATCACAATATAGCACTCTCGGTAGGGGTACAAAAAATGGTGCGATCTGATATTGGTTGCTCTGGAATTGGTTTCAGTCTCGAACCCGAATCTGGTTTTAGGAATATTATTCATATATCTGGAGTTTGGGGTTTGGGGGAAAATATTGTGCAGGGACTGGTGAACCCTGATGAATTTCATGTATTTAAACCAACTATTGATAAAGCTGAAAATCCTATTATTCAGAAGAAACTGGGACACAAAGAGCTTTCTATGGTTTACGCCGAATCTAGCGGCCATTCTTCAACCGTAAATATTGAAACGCCCCTTGACAAACAGGATAGTTTTGTGTTAAATGATGATGAGGTGATTGAACTTTCCCGATGGATTTTATTAATAGAAAAGCATTACAATCGCCCAATGGATGTGGAGTGGGCAAAAGACGGTATAACCAATAAACTTTTTATTACTCAGGCCCGGCCAGAAACAGTACATAAAGAGAAAGATAAACGTTTTTATATTGAATACCACCTAAAGCAAAAAGGCGAAATTTTAACCAGCGGAAGTGCTATTGGTTCCAGTATTGCTGCTGGTAAAGCACGATTTTTAAAGTCGCCGGAAGAAGGACATAAATTAAATCCTGGTGAGATTTTAATTACTAATAACACCAGCCCAGATTGGGACCCGCTATTAAAATTGGCAGCCGCAGTAGTAACCGATAGAGGCGGTAGAACCAGTCACGCGGCAATTGTAGCGCGGGAACTTGGTGTGCCGGCAATAGTGGGAACAAACGATGCTACTACAAAAATTAAAAACGGCGAAATGATTACTGTTTCCTGTGAAGGTAAAACCGGGTTTGTGTATAAAGGTGCGCTGCAATTTGATACTAAGGAAATTGATTTTGAGAAAATATCTCTCCCAAAAACAGAAGCAAAATTTATTCTATCAGATCCAGACAGGGCTTTTCAGCTCTCTTTTTATCCAAATATGGGAATTGGTTTGCTGCGAATGGAATTTATAATTACCCATAAAATAAAAATCCATCCTATGGCTTTGGTAAAATATGATGAGGTTAAGGAGCAAACAGCAAGAAAAACTATTGAAGAACTAACCTGGCAGTATAAAGATAAGCGTGATTTTTTTATTGAAGAATTATCCCGGGAAATAGCCGTAATGGCTGCAGCTTTTTACCCAAAAGAAGTGATTGTTAGACTTAGCGATTTTAAAAGTAACGAATATGCAAACTTAATAGGAGGTCGTCAATTTGAACCTTTAGAAGAAAACCCTATGCTTGGTTTGAGAGGTGCGGCACGTTATTCCCACCCTAATTATAAAGAAGCTTTTAAGCTTGAGTGCAAAGCAATAAAAAGAGTGAGGGAAGAAATGGGTCTTGATAATTTAAAAGTGATGATTCCTTTTTGCAGAACGATAAAAGAAGCGAAAACCGTAATCGAGCTCATGAAAGAATTCGGATTAGTACGCGGAAAGAATTCTCTTGAAATTTATATGATGGTTGAAATTCCCTCTAACGTAATTCTCCTGGAGGAGTTTGCGGAACACTTTGACGGATTTTCCATAGGATCTAACGATCTAACACAACTAACGCTTGGCGTTGATCGCGATTCAGAATTAATGCTAAGTGTTTTTGATGAAAATAATGCTGCTGCAAAAGAAATGGTTGCCACAGCGATACAAAAAGCCCGTAAAGTCGGGAAGAAAATAGGACTCTGCGGGCAGGCACCAAGTGATTTTCCGGAGTTCGCTTCATTTCTGATAAAAGAACAAATAAATAGTATTTCATTTAATCCTGATGCGCTTTTAAAAGGAATAGAAAATATTAATAAGGCCGAGGCCGTGCAGTAAACAACTTTGGAGTAAGCTCAAGACGCATTGATATTGGAAAATATAATCTGATTTCTAGGCAAGCCCCGGATCATTTAATCTCGATTATCGAGTAAAGTACTATGAAATGTCTAAAGATCTGCACACGCTCTCTGTTGAAAAAATCCTGTCGGAATTTAATGTAGATCCCAATAAAGGATTAGCTAGTTCTGAAGTTAAATCAAGATTAGAAGAACACGGTTATAATCGTTTAAAAAAGAGAAAATCTAAAAATATCGGGCTTATATTTTTAGAGCAATTTCTTGATCCCATAATTTATATTTTGGCTGCTGCAATGGCATTGGCTTATTTCTTTGGCGAATGGTTAGAAGGTACCGCTGTCTTAATAGTTATTCTTATTACCGCCTTAATTGGCTTTTTTATGGAATGGCAAGCGCTTCGCTCGGTAGAGGCTTTACAGAAAATGGTAGAAACGCATGCCAATGTTTTGCGCGATGGAAAAGAAGAACAAATCAAGGCGGCAGGATTGGTTCCCGGCGATATTGTAATTCTGGAAAGTGGCGATGTTATTCCCGGCGATTGCCGAATGCTGGAAACTGAAAGTTTCGCGGTAAAAGAAGCCATTCTTACGGGTGAGAGCAATCAGATTGAAAAAAGTATAGAGGGCCTTTCGGGTAAAGTTGCGCTGGCAGATCGTAAAAATATGCTTTATAAAGGTACTATTGCGGTTAGGGGAAATGCGAAAGCAATTGTGGTGGCCACAGGCCTCAAAACCGAAATAGGGCGCATTAGTGAACTAACCAGTGGTGCTAAAAAAGAAAGTACACCTTTAGAGAAAAAACTAAAAAGATTGAGCAGATGGCTCATCTGGCTTACCTTATTTCTCGCCTTAATTATTATAGTTACCGGCTATTTTCAAGGTAAAGATCTAATGTTGATGATAGAAACCGGGATCGCCTTAGCAGTGGCAGCGATTCCAGAAGGTTTGCCTATTGTAGCAACTATCGCGCTGGCTAGAGGCATGCTTCGGCTCTCTAAACGGAACGTGATAATTAAAAAACTGGAGGCCGTTCAAACTTTAGGTGAAACAGGGATAATTTGCACCGATAAGACCGGTACACTTACCGAAAACAAAATTAGCGTTCATCATTTAGTACTTGGTTCTTCAGAATTCCCTGCTACCGAAGCTGAAAATTTCAAAAAAGACCCAGCTTTTCAAAAGTTGATTGATATTGGTTGTCTCTGCAATAATTCAAAAGTAAAAAATGGCAAAATGGCCGGAGACGCAGTAGAGATCGCTCTGGTAGAATTTGCTGCTGAAATGGGGTTTGATTATAAAAAAATTCAGCAAAAAAAACCCAGGATACAGGAAGTTCCTTTTGATGCTGAAATCAAAAAGATGGCCACAGTTCATCGCGGTGAAGATAACTTTTTGGTATGTGTAAAAGGCGCACTGGAAGCTTTGCTGGAATCTTGCGATTTAGTTTTAACGAAAGAAGGGCCTAAAGAGTTTCAAGATAAAGAAAAGTGGGAAAAACAGGCGAAATTAATTGCTGCTGAAGGGATGCGGGTTTTGGCTTTTGCCTATAAAGAAAGTAAAGAAGACCCAGATAAGGAAACTTTAATGGAAAATCTCACATTTGTTGGGATTCTGGGGTTTTTAGATCCACCTCGAAAGGATATTAAACAAGCTATTGAAACTTATAAAAACGCCGGAATTAGAGTGGTAATGATTACTGGAGACCACCCAGATACGGCAAGAAAAATAGGAGAGGAAGTAGGGCTTATTCCTGAAGATGCACCTGCTGAAATGGTGATAAAAGGCTCTGAGCTAGAAGATATAAAAACATTAACAGAATACCGGCAAAAAACTTTAATGGAAGCGGGAATTTTTGCCAGGATGGTTCCGGGTCAAAAACTGGATTTGGTAGAATTCTATCAAAAAAATAAAGCAATTGTGGGGATGCTTGGCGATGGTGTAAATGACGCACCCGCTCTAAAAAAAGCCGATATTGGTATTGCTATGGGAATTAGAGGAACAGAAGCCGCTAAAGAAGTTGCTGATGTGATTTTAATGGACGATAAGTTTACTTCTACAGAACTTGCCATACGGCAGGGCCGCACCATTTTTGAAAATATCAGGCAATTTGTAATCTTTTTACTTTCATGTAACCTGGCAGAAATAATCTCGGTAGCGCTGGCTTCTTTGAGTAATTTACCCATGCCTTTACTGCCGCTCCAAATTCTTTTTCTAAATCTTATAACTGATGTTTTTCCGGCATTGGCACTTGGCGTAGGGAAAGGAGATCCAAATGTTATGAAAGACCCTCCCAGGGATCCTCAAGAACCTATCTTAACCAAAAAACTCTGGAGAGCCACAGTTCTTTACGGCTTAAGTATTACAACTGCTGTGATTGGTGTGGTGGCTTATACCCATTTTGAGATGGGGCTAAGTGCGATTCAGGTGAATAATATTGCTTTTTATACGCTTATTTTAGCGCAATTACTTAATGTTTTTAACCTTCCGGGAAGAAAAGTATCTTTTCTAAAAAATGAGGTGACCACCAACCCATGGGTTTGGGCAGCTTCGGCTTTTTCAGTCTTAGTTATGGTAATAGTCTACCATATTCCTGTGATGGCTGAAGTCTTATCTCTTGTGCCTCTTTCTGTAAACCATTTTTTAGTAGTAATTGTTTTTGGTACCGCTTCGCTAGTGATTTCGCAAATACTGAAGCATTTAAAACTAGCCAACTGATATTGTTGGGGACTGACGGAAATCATATTTTTTTAGTTCAGTATATGTTAATTTCAATGGAACTTAAAATTTTAAAAAGATGGAAAGCATCAGGAAAAGGCCTAAAGGCGATTTTATTGCAGAGGCCAATATGGAGCAGCTCTATGCGCTTACCAAACATTGGAATTCAGATTTGTATTTCTTTAAAGACGATATCAATTTTCTGCATAAACTTTTAGATAGCTACTTTATTTGGATAGATAAAGACGAAAACTATAGAATAGCTGCAAAAATGAAGAATGCATTGTTAAAACTTAGAACGCATGGCGAAGATCTTTTAGATAGAACCCATAAGCACAGACAGCAAATAGGAAAAATGATTTTGGAGAAAGTAGATGACTCCCAGGTTTTTAGACAAGAGCACGAAGACTTGGAAGACGAGATTGCCAGTTTTGTAAAAGCTTTTAGATTAAACCGATTAGAACTTTTTAAAATAACGGAATATATAAAAGACACCGATAAGCTTCCCGAGATTTCCTAAGAGAACTGGGGATATTAAACAAGGCAAAGTGACCGTTGTCATATTTTAAAAACAGCCTTGAACTTACCTTTGCTTTAACTTAAAACTACTACTAATATGCTCATCAACATTCAATTTATAAAAACAAAAGGAAACCAGGATTTAACTGAATTTGTATCAGAACATCTAGATAAATTATCAGAAAAATATGAATGGCTTATTAGAGCCGAAGTTTATTTTAAAGAAGAAAATGATCCTACAGGAAAGTCGAAAATTTGCGAAATAGAGCTAAGTGCTCCAGGACCAAGAATTTTTGCTTCCTCTACAGAAGAAAGTTTTGAATTAGCCATCAAAAAGACCATCTTCGAACTGGAACAGCAACTTAAAAAACGTAAAGCTGTTTTTGTAGCCCATTAGGATGCTTGCGGAGACTGTTTGAAAATTAGGAATTTTATCATTCTTTTGGGTAAATTTCAATACCCCCAAGTTGAAGTTTAATTATTTTAAACAGTCTCTCTTTTTTAAAAGATCAAATTCCTAAACTCCCAGGCTTTATAGCTAAAGAAGATTAAAAAACCTACCGCTACTACCAATTCCATAAAGGTAGAAGCAAGTAAGCCAATAAAAGATCCGTAGGCTGCCCGCAAAGCCGATTTAGAATCAGATTTATTAATTATTTCTCCAATAAATGCTCCGGCAAATGCTCCTATTATTATTCCTAGCGGAATTGGGACGAAAATCCCTATTACCAAACCAATAGTAGCTCCCCACATTCCCATTTTACTACCACCGTACCTTTTAGTTCCCATTGCCGGAATAATAAGCTGTAAGGCATAAATTATTGCAGCAAGAATAAAAGCGATTCCCAAAACCCAGTAATTTATTGGCACTGATGGTGCTAAATAAAGTAGTAGTAACCCTAGCCAACTAAGCGGTACCCCGGGCAATACCGGTAAAAAGCTTCCCAGGATCCCCAGGATCATTAAAACCGCTCCAACTCCAAATAATAGTAGATCCATAGTGCATTTATATAGTTTGATGTTCAAATATAGATGAATTTTAAAGAATTTTTCAACTAAAAGATTAGGTTAAACTAAAATGTTAGTTTATATTAGCAGTGTTGAATTTGAATTTTACGTCATCCTGAACTTGTTTCAGGATCTAGTTGCAATTCATCCTAGAAGCTGAAATGAATTCAGCTTGACGTGTAATAAGAATTAAAGATTTGGATATAGATTCCCGCCTGCTGGGGAATGACAAATGAATATAATAAGAGATTTCCGCCAGAGTTTATCCCGATTTCTAGAGGGACGGAAATGACAAACATTAACTATGAAACAACTAACCAAAGCTGAAGAAGAGATTATGCAAATTCTCTGGAAATTGGAGAAAGCTAATGTCGCTTCTGTTATCGAGGAAATGCCCGAGCCTAAACCGGCTTATAATACGGTTTCTACCATTGTGAGAATATTGGAGGATAAAGGTTTTGTAGATCACGAAAAAAAGGGAAAGGGTTATTTATATTTTCCGCTTTTGGCGCGTGAAACTTATAGCAATCAAAGCATCAATAAACTGATGAACAATTATTTTAACGGCTCCTTTAAAAGTATGGTTTCCTTTTTTATGAAAAAGAACGATATGAACACTAAAGACCTGGAAGCGATTTTAAAGGAAATCAATAAAAAAGAGCAATAATGTTACAGTATATAATTCAGGCGGTATTGTTCCAACTCGGTTTTTTGCTGATGTATGAACTACTGCTAAAAAAAGAGACGTTTTTTACGATAAATCGGCTGTATTTATTAGTAACACCGCTAATTTCACTATTGCTGCCTTTATTGAAAATTGAAAGTTTATCGGCTCTGGTGCCGGCAGAATCTATTTCTGCACTTTCACAGGTTTTGCTCCCCGAAGTTTATATTGGCGGTCAACCGGAGAATATTCAGCAATTACCTGCTGTAAATGTAGTGCAGGAGCAGGGATTACAAATAAACTGGTGGTTGGTTACCTATGTTGCGGGTGTGATACTTAGCCTGGTTTTATTGCTGAAAAAATATCAAAACTTAAATCACTTATTTCGTTTCCGAAGAATTTCTGAAGATAAAGAGCTTCGAATTATTGAGGTTCCTAACTCTAAAATTGCCTGTACCTTTTATAAAACCGTGTTTTTAGGCGATAAATTATCTGAAGCCGAAAAACAACAGATTTTATCTCACGAGTTGGTTCACGTCAAGCAAAAACACAGCCTGGACCTGGTGTTTTTTGAAGCCTTAAAGATCTTATTTTGGTTTAATCCTTTGGTATACATCTACCAAAGTAGAATTGCCGCTTTGCACGAGTTCATCGCCGATGCAAACGTGGTTCAAACTACAACCAAACGCAGCTATTATGAACAGTTGCTAAACACCGCGTTTAACACGCAGAACATTTCATTCATCAATCAATTTTTTAATCATTCATTAATCAAAAAACGAATTATTATGTTACAAAAATCAAGATCAAAAACAATTGCGAAATTCAAGTACTTACTAGTGCTCCCCTTACTTTTTATAATGCTGACTTATGTGTCGTGTTCTGAAAATAGAGAAGGAATAGACGATAATCAGTCAATTTCTGAACAATTAGCAGAAATTAAAATGGCTATTGAGGATGGTAAGAAATTATCTGATACTGAAAAGCAACAATTATTTGAAATTGTGGATGCGATGGTTCAAAATGAAAAAGGCTCAACGCCACCGTCACCTCCATTACCACCTTTTGAAAAATCAGCAGAATTAGGAGATAATTCGAAGGCTGTTCCTTTTGCAGTAATCGAAGAGGTGCCGGTATTTGCTGGTTGTGAGGACTTAAGTTCTAACGAAGAAAGAAAAGATTGTATGAGTCGCCAGATTTCACAATTTGTAAATATGAATTTTAATACCAATTTAGGTAAAGAATTAAACCTAAAAGGTGTAAACCGCATCATTACCCAATTTAGAATAGATGAAACCGGAAAAGTAGTAGATGTAAAAGCGCGAGCTTCACATCCAGCTTTACAAGAAGAAGCCATTCGGGTAATTTCTGAAATTCCACAGATGCAGCCGGGAAAACAAGATGGTAAGGACATAAGTGTTATGTATTCTCTTCCCATAGTTTTTCAAGTAGGTAGCAGTGAATAGAGTTAGTTTCATAATTATATTAATCTTAGCCTTTAAAGCCGAAGCTCAAACTTCGGCTTTGGCTGTTTCAGACAGTTTATATGCCGTGGGAGAATATGCTGAGGCTATTAATAAACTTCAGGAAATAACTTCTCAAACAGAAAAAACCTACTTAAATCTGGCTAAAAATTATGCGGCCAGCAGGCAACCCGAAATCGCCCTGAAAAACTATAAAAAAGTTTTAAGTCAAAATCCCGATCGCGTTTTAACCGCGGTAGATTATGGTGAGTTACTGGTAAAAACCGGGAAGCTGGGAGCAGCAGACAGTCTTTTTAAAGATTTATCTGAAAAATATCCTAAAAATGCCAGTTTTAAATTTCAGCAAGGTTTAATTAAAGAGAAATTAAAAGAGAGTACTGCAATGGGGTATTTTATGCATACGATGATACTGGATACCACGCACCAGGGAGCACTTTATAAACTGGCAAAAGATAAATTGAGAAATAGGCAGTATACCATGGCGGAACATTTTAGTAAGCAAGGGCTTCGTGCCAATGCGAATAATGCTTCTTTGCTTTCTATCCTGGCCCAAACCTATTCATCTTTAAAATTGTATAAAGAAGCGATTCCACATTATGAGAAAATTATTGAACTGGGAGAGGATACCGAATTCATCTATAATAAACTAGGTTTTGCATATTACAGACTTGGTGAATATAGAAAAGCCATAGCGATGTATAAAGCAGCTTTGAATTTTGAAGACCGAAATTCGGCTACACATTACACGCTCGGGAAATTATATGTTTTAATCGGGGATCTAGATAAGTCTGAAACTCACTTATTGATGTCAATTCTTATTAAAAAACAACCTGTAGATGCCGAGTTTTTTAGTCTTGGCCTTACCTACAAAATGCAGGAAAAATATAAAAACGCACTGGAATACTTTAATAAAGCTTTGGATGAAAATCCCGATCACGAAAGAGCTTTGTATGAGCGCGCCGTAGCTGCCGATAACTATATGGCCAATGATGAAACCGCGATAAGATATTACCAGGCCTATTTTAATAAATATGAGAATATAGGAAACGATGGGATGCTTTATCGGGCAAAAACCAGGATTAGTGATCTAAAAGAAAAAATACACTTAGCTGAGAATTAATTTAATTTTCCAACATAGAGCATTTGGAATTATTCAATACAGGCTTATTCAAACTCTTTCAATTTGGATATCTCGCTTTATTTCAACGTCATTACGAACAAAGTGAAGTAATCTCTTCATTTGAAAACACTTTAAATTAACACCTATGAAATTTAAAATTACTATATTTTTCTTGAGTCTTTTAGTTTCTGTTTCGGCATTTGCACAAGAAGTTTTTGATATTAATGTTTTTGTAGACGCCGATAAAAATATCTATTTGGAAGAGCAAAAGCTGAGCATGAGCGAACTTTTAGAAGAAACAAAAGCTTTGGTTTATAAACAGTCGGCGATGAAATATAACCGGCTTGTATATAATATTTATGCAGACAAAAACCTGAAACACGGTTTTATTATGGATATAAATCATCAACTTTTACGAGCCGTGGAAGGTTTGAAATCAAAAACGAATAAATATCATTTGGAGTATGAAAGTCTGGATCTTGATGAGGCTGCGTGGCAGTTAGAGATAAAGGCTTTAAAACTGGAAGCAATAGAAGATTAGGTTTTTAATTACACTAAGCTTTCTCCTAATTTTCCTTACTTTTGCTTAAAGTCCAAGCGCATTTGCCAATGAAAAAAGCTTTACTCGATAATCGAGATTTAAATGCTCTAATATCTGTTTTTAGATTTAAGCCTTATTTCTATAATAATCTCTTGAATTTGTTTCGGCGTGGTTTACTTGCAATTGCTGTTTTAGTAATTTTCTCCTGTAATTTTGAGACCAAGAAAATTTCTTCAGAAGAAGTGCTGGAGCTGGAATCCCAAACGCTTAATTGGAAAGAGGTAGACGAATACCCGGCTTTTGAAGACTGCCAGGACGAAACTGAACTTTTGGCGGCGCGGGAATGTTTTGAGCGGGAAGTCGCTGAAAATATCTACGCTTATCTTTCTAAACAGCAGCCGGTAGTTACAGAGTCTATAGACGATACGCTTTATCTTTACCTGGAAATAAATAGTTCTGGGCGTCCCGAGATAGATTCGGTTAAAATAGATTCTACCTTAAACAACCAATTACCTGAGTTACGATTGTGGTTAAACCAAAGTATAGATTCTCTTCCAAAAATTTATCCGGCTAGTAAACGCGGTGTGCCGGTTTCTACCGTTTTTAAAATGCCAATTGTTATTAAAGCTGAGTAAAAGCCCCCTAACCCCCGAAGGGGGAATTTCAAAATCTTATTTTGACTGTTTATTCAGGTCATTTCTAGGTTTTTGTTATATATGTATTTTACTAATACTATTACCTCTGAATAGTTTTAGTTCCTGTTTAAAACAGGCCGAAATTAAATAAACTGTTATGAAAAAGGTAGAGGTATATGTTGAAAAGACAGAGGACGGGACTTATTGGGGAAGCACTCAAAATCTCCCTGGCGGAGTAAAGCGATTCACGAATTAGGTGAAGATCTTTTTTCAGTATCAATTTAATTCCCGATCACCACATTCCACTTTTTTACCGACCAACTTTTAATAAGTCCGTTTTTTACATAGGGATCATTTTGAGCAAAAGCTTCCACAATTTTCTCACTGTCGGCTTTAAAAACCAATACTGCTTCGTTTGCCGAATCGATGGCGCCTCCAAGTATTAGATAGTCTTCATTAAAATATTCGGTGGCGTGATTTAAGTGTTCTTTTCGGTATTTTTCTCTTTCCTCCAGGTAATTTTCAGCGGTGGTATAATCTAAAATATAATAATTCATCTTTGCTTTTCAAATTGTCTTCCTTTCCAGGAAAAGTCCGAAAATAGGGATTTCACTGCTATATAAGTGCTAAAGAAAGGATAAAAGATACTGCTCCAAAAATAACTTCGCAATACTGTTTCTCGCTGAAAAAATTTAGCTGAGCTGTAGATTAGTATAAAATCCAGGTTAAATTTCACTAAAAAAATAATCAAAATAGGTTCGTAAGATAAGAGTTGAAAAAACACTAAAAAGGCAGCGATCACAAGACTTAGGTTCATTAACAGCACGCTTATTCCGGTGAATTTGGCAAATAAACTTTTGTAAGCCGGTGCTTTAGAAGCCCAACGAATTCGTTGTAAAACCAAATCGCCAAAACTTTGTTGAGGTTGGGTATAAACAATGGCTTCCTTACTTTTTAAAAACCCGATTTTATAATTCTCCTGTTGAAATTTTTGAAGTAGAAAAACATCATCACCGCTTGCAATGTTATCATTTCCGGTAAACCCTGAAACTTCTAAAAAGGCATCTTTCTCATAACATAAATTGGCGCCATTGCACATAAAGGCTTTCCCGATACCGAATGCTCCGGCAGTAGATGCCTGAAGACTTAAAATATCTAACTCCTCAAAATTCCTTAAAATATTTTTGCGCTTATTATTTGTGTTTTCTGGAGTAGAAGTAATTAAAGCCACCGGTCCTGCAATAAGTTTGTTTCCGGTTTTAAGGATAAAATCATTATAGCTTTTTAACCAGTTTACAGGAACCTGGCAGTCGGCATCGATAGTTATAATATATTCAAATTTAGCAGAATCAATCGCAGTATTAATCGCATCTTTTTTTGGCGAATTTGAAGAGCGTTGGTTTTCTAAAAGTGTTATATTTAATCCTGAATGATTCTGCTGAAATTCTTGGATAATCTCCACAGAATTATCATCAGATTCATCATTCACCAGGATAATTTCATACTTAGATTTGGGATAATTTACCCTGGCCAGGGAATTCAATAAGTCCGATAAATTTTTAGCCTCATTTCTAAAAGGAACAATAATAGAAAACCGAATTTCCGCAGGTGAATTTTCCGAAGAGAATTCAGGAATTTTTTTCCAGCCGTAAAGCAGCATTAGCATTAAAACCGAATAACAAATACAGATGATAATAAAGATGAACATATTCGGTTTTTTAATTCTTAATTTCCCTGTAAAGTAAATCAAATCACTGTAAATTCAAGAACAGTAGAAAGAGAAAATACCTAAACTGTGGAGTATTTGAAATCTGGCTTAGCGAGTAAGGAAATGAAATTGCTTAGCTTTGCGAAGCTACGTGAAATTAGGTAAGCTTTAATTTGAAACATTTATTTTGAAGAGTGAAAAAATCATTTTAGGAATTGATCCCGGCACCACCATTATGGGCTTCGGACTCATAAAAGTGGAAAATAAACAAATGAAATTTATGCAGCTGAATGAATTACAGCTTAGTAAATACAGCGATCATTATGTGAAACTTAAATTGATTTTTGAACGTACCATAGAGTTGATAGACACTTATCATCCAGATGAAATTGCGATTGAAGCGCCTTTTTTTGGTAAAAACGTACAATCTATGCTTAAGCTGGGTAGGGCACAGGGCGTGGCAATGGCCGCAGGACTTTCAAGAGAAATACCAATTACTGAATATTTACCCAAGAAAATTAAAATGGCAATTACGGGGAATGGAAATGCCAGTAAAGAACAGGTGGCAAAAATGCTTCAAAGTTTGCTTGGTTTGAAATCATTACCAAAAAATCTCGACTCAACCGATGGGCTTGCAGCCGCGGTTTGTCATTTTTACAATTCGGGTAGAACCGAAGTGGGAAAAAACTATTCCGGTTGGGCTGCATTTGTAAAGCAAAATGAGCCACGAGTTCAGCCCCCTAACCCCCAAAGGGGGAAAGCCTCTGGGCTCCCAAAGAAAAAATGAAATCCCCAGTCTAGAAGAAGGGTGTTTATGAATTAATGAAAGAGATTAAAATTTTGAGCGAAAACTTGTTATACGGAATTGCTGATAACTCCTCCCCTTCGGGGAGGCCGGGAGGGGCTGCAGGCTTATACATTCATATTCCTTTCTGTAAGCAGGCTTGTCATTACTGTGATTTTCATTTTTCTACCTCTTTAAAAAAGAAAGGAAAGCTTGTGGAAATGTTATGTAGGGAATTAGTGCTCCGGAAAAATGAACTCAATTCTCCTGAAATCCAGACAATCTATTTTGGTGGTGGTACACCTAGTTTGTTGGAAGCGGATGAACTTCAACAAATTTTTGAGACCATTTATGCGAATTATAAGATTGCTGAAAATCCTGAAATCACCCTGGAAGCAAATCCCGATGACTTAACCCAAGAAAAGTTGAAAATGCTTAAGGCTTCTGAAATTAACCGCTTGAGTATTGGAGTTCAATCTTTTTTTGAAGATGATCTTAAGTTGATGAACCGAGCGCATAACTCCGAGGAAGCATTAAAAAGTATAAAACTAGCTAAATCATATTTCGATAATATTTCTATAGACCTTATTTACGGAATCCCTGGAATGAGTGCGGAACGATGGCAACGAAATATAGAAATTTCACTTGAACTTGGCGTGCCTCATATTTCCAGTTATGCACTTACCGTAGAACCAAATACCGCGCTTCAGAAATTTATTGAAAAAGGAAAAATAAAACAGGTAGATGATGAAGCCGCTAAATTTCATTTTGAAATCCTGGTGGAAACCCTTACTGGAAATGGTTTTGAACATTACGAGTTTTCCAATTTTGGTAAGCCCGGCTATTTTTCAGAAAACAACACTGCATATTGGCTTGGGAAACCTTATTTAGGAATTGGCCCTGCCGCACATTCTTATGATGGAAATTCGAGGAAATGGAACATTTCCAATAACCCACTTTACATAAAAGCACTCGAAAAAGATAAAATCCCACAGGAAACTGAGACCTTATCGCTTTCAGATAAGTATAACGAATATGTGATGACAAGGCTTCGAACAAAATTTGGGGTAGAGCTTGCTGAGGTTTCCAGTAAATTTGGAGAAGATTACAAAGCTCACTTTGTAGAACTTGCAAAGCCGTTGCAAAAGGGAAATTTACTTCAGGAAAAAAATGGGATCTATCATATCACTTCTAAAGGGAAATTTTTAAGTGACGGGATTGCTGCAGATTTGTTTTTCCTGGAATAAGAAAAGCTTGTTTTTGACTTAGAATTTAGAATGTATTCAAAAAAATATAATCGTCAAGCTGAACTTGTTTCAGCTTCTAACATGTTTTAGTTACGAACAACTTAGATCCTGAAACAAGTTCAGGATGACCATTTCATAAGGTTCCAGAAAACCTCATCTTATTCTATTTCCATCATAGGTTAGAGCAAAAAGTTTTTAATACATTTAGCTTGTGAAAACAAGTATAGAACTCAACAAGAAAACATACCAAACCGATCTCTCCAAACCCTTGGATATTTCCATTGGACTAAGGGGCGATGAAAAAAATCCGATAGCGTGGTATTTAGATGCTCCTAAAATAAATCCGGTGAAAGACGGCGATTTCATCGGGAAAGTTTCAGAAGGAGCTTCGGTTAATTTTAATGATATTCAGTTTAATCCGCACGCTCACGGGACGCATACCGAATGTGTGGGACATATTTCCAGGGAATTTTACAGCATCAATCAAACGCTGAAAACTTTCTTCTTTCTTTCTAAATTGATTTCGGTAGAGCCTGAAATAAGAGGAGAAGATAAAGTGATTTCCGAGGCAGTTTTAAAAGAAAAAATTCAGCCTAACGAAACTGAAGCTTTAATTATACGAACGCTGCCCAATTTTAGGGAAAAACAAACTAAAAAATATTCGCATACAAATTGGCCTTATCTTAGCGAAGAAGCTGCAATTTACCTTAGGAATTGTGGCATAAAACATCTGCTTATAGATTTGCCCTCTGTAGATAAAGAAAAAGACGGCGGGAAACTATTGGCGCACAAGGCCTTTTGGGATTATCCGAAAAAAACCCGGTTTGATGCTACCATTACCGAACTGGTTTATGTTCCTAATTCTATTGAGGATGCCAATTACTTGTTAAACCTGCAAATAGCTTCTTTTGAAAACGATGCCAGTCCCTCAAAACCTGTTTTATATAAATTCTTATGAAAATCACACTCAAACTGGAAGAATTGGCCATGCTAGTGCTTGGAATTTTCGCATTTAGTCAATTAGATTTTGCCTGGTGGTGGTTTTTAGTCTTGTTTTTTACACCAGATTTTGGAATGCTGGGATATCTTTTCAATAATGAAATAGGAGCTTTTATTTATAATCTTTTTCATCATAAAGGTCTTGCAATTTTAATATGGTTCCTGGGATTTTACCTGCAAAATGAAGTTTTTCAATTAATAGGTGTAATTTTGTTTTCACACGCGGCTTTTGATCGTATTTTAGGCTACGGGCTCAAGTATGAAAAAGGCTTTAAATTCACTCATTTGGGAGAAATAGGAAATTAATATGGAGTTTTTATTTATCGGGTTGGCCGTGGGAGCGGTTGTGGCTTATTTTATTTTTGCCAGGTTTAATAGTGAGAAATCAAAGCTTAAAACCAACGAGCAGTCGTTGGTGATTATGGATAAAATAAGGAGTGTTTGTAAATTTATAACCGTTGAAGGCGATTTTTCTGAAGTCTATCATTATGAGAATTTAAAGGAAAAATATCTGAGTTTACTTCTGGGAAAGAAAAAAGCTATTGTTTTGGTTAATGCCAAAGCGCACGTGGGTTTTGATCTTAGTAAAGTGCGAATGAATAGCGAAAACGAAAAGAAAACCATTGTGCTCACCAATTTTCCGCAGCCCGAATTGCTTACTGTAGAGACAGATTTTAAATATTACGATAAGCGCGAAGGTTGGGCAAATCCTTTTACCACCTCTGATCTTACCGATATTAACCGGGACGCCAAAAACTATATTGTAGATAAAATTCCGCAAAGCGGACTTTTAGATCAGGCCAGAAAAGAGGCGCTGGACACTATTTTGTTGATGGAAAAAATAGTGGAAACCATTGGTTGGAAACTGGATTATACCGCGCTGACTTTAGAAGATAAAAACCAGGCGAAAATTGAAAAATAGCTTGTGGGAGTACGTCATTCTGAACTTGTCACTTCGAGCGGAGTCGAGAAGTCAGAATCTAAGATGATTATTGTTTTTTCATCTTAATACATACCAGAACATTTTTAAGATTTCCGCCTGCGCGGAAATGACAATATTGCATATGGATATAGAAACGCTAAGAAATTATTGCATCAGCAAAAAAGGCGTGACCGAAGGTTTGCCTTTTGGCCCAGATACCCTTGTTTTTAAAGTTATGGGCAAAATGTTTGCTTTGGCTGGGCTTGATGCGATTCCGCTTAGTGTAAATTTAAAATGTGATCCTGAAAAAGCCATTAGCTTTCGGGAAGCGTACGAAAATAATATTTTGCCCGGTTACCATATGAACAAGCAGCATTGGAACACCGTAATCCTGGATGGTCACTTAAAACCTGACTTTATTTTTCAATTAATAGAAGATTCTTATGAATTGGTAAAGGCAGGATTAAGCAAAAAACAACAACAAGAACTTAAAGATTTAGATGAATAACCCATTAGAATTTTATATAAAGCAGAAAGGAATACACCAACAGGAATTAAGCAAGATCTCTAAAAAACTGCTGGTCTCCAGTTTAATCAGGCTTTGCATTTTTCTCATAATATGTTTTGCGATCTATTATTTCTTCGGAAATATGAACGTGATCGTGCCGGTAATTATTGGCGGGATTGCACTTTTTCTGTTTTTGGTTTCCCGGCATAGCAATCTAAAAGATGCAAGTGATAAACAAAAGGAAATTATCAAGCTGAATGAACTGGAGATTGATATTTTAAAAACCCGAAATTTCCAGGATTTACCGGAAGGAAGCGAATTTAAAAATCCTACACATCCTTACAGTCAGGATATTGATTTATTTGGGCATGGCTCGTTTTTTCAATATGCAAATCGAACCTCACTCTACGAAGGCACCAAAAAACTGGCCGGCATTTTCACCGAAAACAGCATAGAAAATATTCCGCTGAAACAGGAAGCGGTTAAAGAACTGGCAGCAAAACCCGAATGGCGACAGGAGTTTACAGCCTTAGCGGAATTGGTAAAGACAGAAACTCCATCTAAAACGGTAATTAAATGGTTTAAAAATTATAGGAATTTTGTTCCGAATTATATAAAATGGTTGCCTACTGTGTTTTCGGCAATTTCCATTTTAGTGATTGCTGGTTATTCATTTGATTATTTAAAGGGGATTCATCTTTTTCTGTGGTTTTTGGCAGGAATACTCTTTACCGGGATTTACCTTAAAAAAATCAATCTACTTTCGGGTAGCGTGAGTAAAGTTCAGGATACTTTCCATCAATATCATTTTTTACTGGGACTCCTGGAACAGGAAAAATTTTCTTCAGAAATTTTAAAAAATAACCAGGCGCTTATTCATTCAGAAAAGAAAAAGGCTTCTGCCATTTTTAAAGAATTTTCTAAAGCCATTGATTCCTTAGACCAGCGAAATAATATGCTTTTTGGAATTTTCGCCAACGGTTTTTTACTTTGGGACCTTAGACAATGCTATAAACTGGAAAAATGGATTTCGGCGTATCGCCAACACGTAAAAAATTGGTTTGAAGTAATCGAATTTACCGATGCTTATAATTCACTCGGGAATTTTGTGTTTAATCATCCGGCATATGTTTTCCCCGAGATCATAAAAGAAAAAAGAGGAATTTCAGCAACAAAATTGGCACATCCGCTTTTGGATCCTGATAAAAGGATTGCGAACGATTTTTCTATCGGGAATGAAGAGTTCTTTATTATTACCGGGGCCAATATGGCCGGGAAAAGTACGTTTTTAAGAACGGTTTCCCTTCAAATTTTAATGAGTAATATTGGGCTTCCGGTTTGTGCTGAAGCTTGTGCTTATTCACCAATTAAGCTTATTACCAGTATGCGCACCAGCGATTCGTTAAGTGACGACGAATCCTATTTCTTTTCTGAATTAAAGCGACTAAAATTTATTGTAGACGAAATTAAAACCGACCGTTATTTTATTATTCTGGATGAAATTTTAAAAGGAACCAATAGTAGCGATAAAGCTATAGGTTCTAAAAAGTTTATCAGGAAATTGGTGAACTCTAATTCTACCGGAATTATCGCTACGCACGATTTGAGTCTATGCGAAATTACTTCAGAATTAGACCAGGTGAAAAACCATTATTTTGATGCGGAAATTATTAACGATGAGTTACATTTTGATTATAAATTTAAAGACGGAATTTGCCAGAATATGAATGCCTCATTTCTTCTAAGGAAGATGGAGATTGTTGATGATTAAATGCTAGAATTAAGGATTTTGGAACCTTTTCTAAGCTTTAGTTGAGATTATATGGAATGTCTTATTTTCGTCAAGCTGAACTTGTTTCAGCTTCTAACATGATCTTATCAATGCATTAGATCCTGAAACAAGTTCAGGATGACGTGATTAAAAACTTTATTACTATCTAGTTTTTCTTTTGAAAAAGTAGAAGTTACAAATCAGAGAAGAAAAAAGTCATAAATGGATTCACTAACACAAATAGTCTTAGGTGCAGCGGTTGGCGAAGCGGTTCTAGGCAAAAAAGTAGGAAACAAAGCGATGCTTTACGGAGCTATTGCCGGCACTATTCCCGATCTTGATACCTTTGCAAGCGCCTTTACCGATACTATTACCGCGATTGAAATTCACCGTGGCTTTACACACTCCATTGTATTTTCCATACTTTTTGCACCCATTTTTGGATGGCTGATTTCAAAAATAGAAAAGAAAGCTATTGCTAGCTGGCAAAATTGGTCCTGGTTGATGTTTTGGGGCTTTTTTACGCATCCGCTGCTAGATTCTCATACCACCTGGGGCACTCAGTTATTCTGGCCTTTGGAGGTCCGCCTGGCATATAAGAACATTTTTGTAATAGACCCTTTATACACGCTGCCATTTTTGCTGTTCTTAATCCTGGCGATGCGACAAGAGAGAGGAACTAAAAAAAGGAGAAAACTAAATAATCTTGGCCTCTTAATAAGTAGTATTTATTTATTGGTTATTACCCCGGCCTTAAAACTTTACACGTTTAATAAGTTTACGGAAGCTTTAGAAAATCAGGAGATTGCCTATTATAAAATTGAAACCAAACCGTCCCCATTAAATGCTGTTTTATGGTCGGCTAATGTGGAGGTTGATGATGCATATTTAATAGGCAACTATTCAATTTTTGATACACAACCAATAGATTTTGTTAAACATCCTAAAAACCATCATTTGTTAGGTGATTGGATCGAAAAGCGAAATGTAAAACGGCTTATTGATATTTCAGAAGGTTGGTATACCATTTCAAAAAGAGATGGAGAAATCTATTTTAATGATCTTCGTTTTGGAACTTTAAGCCCAATAGCCAGGGTAGATGCCGACTTTGCTTTTAGCTATAAACTGGTTGAAGAAAATGGAGAAATTAAAGCCATAGAAACTGAAAAAACGCGAGGAGATGCAAAGGAATTGTTGTCGCAGCTAGGGAATAGGATTTTAGGGAATTAAATTATTCAAAATCAGGATTTCACGATTGTTTTAATAAAAAAATTGTATATTCTTAAAGCATCATCCAGACGCGCGTCATTGCGAAGGAGGAACGACTGAAGCAATCTTTTCAAATCTTGAGAAAAACTTCTAAATAAAAGATTACCACGCTCCTTCGTCGCTCGTAATGACGAGTAGAAACAATAATCGAATATTATAAGATAATATAGGAGATTCATAATGCTTGGAAGAAAATACCTATTCTGTCAAAATTGTTGTCATTGCGAAGAAGGAACGACTGAAGCAATCTTTTCAGATCTTGGGAAAAACTTCTAAATAAAAGATTACCACGCTTCTTGGCCGCTCGTAATAACGAGTAGAAACGATGATCGAATATTATAAGATAATATAGGAGATTCATAATGCTTGGAAGAAAATACCTATTCTGTCAAAATTGTTGTCATTGCGAAGAAGGAACGACTGAAGCAATCTTTTCAGATCTTGGGAAAAACTTCTAAATAAAAAGATTACCACGCTCCTTGGTCGCTCGTAATGACGAGTAGGAACAATAATCGATCAATATAAGATACTATAGGAGCTTCATGTATTGGTGGCAAACCAAATTCCATACAAATTTCATCAGAAACCTTATCTTTATTGAAAATTCTACTTTTTTATGAAAAAACTGTTTAGCATTGCCCTCGCTTTTTTATGTATTTCCATTTTTTCTGCACAGGAAGCTTCAGAAAAATTAGACTCCATCATAAGTAAAATAGAAGACTACAAAGCTTACGATCGCCAAGAATTTCCGTTGGGATTGTTTACCGAAGAATATTATAAAAAAGAAGCGGAATTTGCCGAAAAGCAGTTGGAGGAACTCGAAGAAATAAAGGGCGATTCTTTAAGTGAAACCGAAGCAATTTCGTTAGAAATGCTGAAGTTTAAACTTCAGGAAACCGTAGATCGTTATACATACGAAGCTTATCTAAATCCGCTGCTTTCTGATTCTGGATTTCATTTAAGCCTTGCTTACCAGGTTAGAGATTTAAATAATTATGAGCAGGTGAAAGCTTATTTGAATAAATTAAATGCTATTCCCACCTATGTAGATCAGCATTTCGCTTTATTACGTGAAGGTTTAAAGAAAGGAAATACTCAGCCCCGTGTAATTTTTGAAGGTTATGAATCTACGTATAGTGACCAGATTTTAGAAGATCCAAAAGAAAGCTATTTTTATGAACCTTTTGAAAACCTTCCAAAAACGCTTTCTGAAACACAAAAGGATTCTGTTTTAATGGCGGCTGAAAATGCGATTGCCAATAATGTGATTCCGCAGTTTAAGAGAATAAAAACATTTTTTGAAACCGAATATCTACCCAATACCCGAAAAAGTTTGGGCGTTTCAGAAATTCCAAATGGACGGGAATATTATCAAAACAGGCTGGATTATTATACTACTTTAGATTTAACGGCAACAGAAATCCACCAAATTGGTTTAGACGAAGTAGCGCGGATTAATTCAGAAATGAAAAAAATAATTGCTGAAGTGGAATTTGATGGCAGTTTTGAAGAATTTATTCATTTTTTAAGGACAGATGAGCAATTCTATGCTAAGACCGGCGAAGAATTACTAAAAGAAGCACGTGATATTGCTAAACGTATTGATGCCAAACTCTCCGCTTATTTTAAGACATTACCAAGAAAGCCATACGGAGTAGCCAAAGTCCCTGATGCTATTGCACCCAAATATACTACTGGGCGCTATATTGGCGCTTCCAATGAAACCCAGCCGGGTTATTATTGGGTAAATACTTATAATTTGCCTAATCGTCCTTTGTACGTTTTGCCTTCTTTAACCGCCCACGAAGCGGTGCCGGGACATCATTTACAAAATGCTTTAAATGCCGAATTGGGCGACAGTATTCCAAAATTCCGAAGAAATATGTATTTATCTGCTTACGGAGAAGGCTGGGGCTTGTATTCCGAATTTTTAGCTGAAGATATGGGGATTTATACAACGCCTTATGAGCTGTTTGGAAAACTTACCTATGAACAATGGCGTGCCTGCCGGTTGGTAATTGATACAGGAATTCACGCGATGGGTTGGAGCAGGGAAGAAGCCGTGGAATATTTTGAAAAGAATACCGCGCTTTCAATGCATAATATTAATACCGAAGTAGATCGTTATATTTCCTGGCCTGGCCAGGCAGTTTCCTATAAGATTGGAGAGATCAAAATCAGGGAATTACGTAAAAAAGCAGAAGAAACTTTAGGACCAGATTTTGATATTCGCGATTTCCACGAAGTGATTTTAGAGCAGGGTGTGGTTACGCTTCCTATTTTGGAAGAACGGGTTAAGAAGTATATTGAAAAGGTGAAATAAAAACCTATCAGTTCAATTTATTGGCACCGCCAAAGGGTGTGATACCCCGAGGCTTGCCTCGAAATTAAAAATTTGTTTCCAACGAATGCCTCGTGGGCTTGCCCCGAGGTAGTTTACTCAGAATTTCTTAACTTAAAGGAGTGAAATTTACCGCTATGAAAACTGCTGAAATACGAGAAAAGTTAATCCGGGAGATAAATTCATCCGATAATAAAAATTTGCTTGAAGAACTCTACCGTTACTTAGACCGAGAGAATAAAACTCAGAAAACCTATAATTTGAGTGATGAACAAAAGCTTGCAATAGAAGAAGCGAGGGAACAGATCAATAACGGAGATTATTTGACTAGTGAGGAAGCCAATCAAGAAATTGACGAATGGCTAAAAAGGTAATTTGGTCTTTAAGAGCTCAGAATGATAGAAAAGAAATCCTGGAATACTGGATAAAAAGAAATAAATCCAAAGTTTACAGCAGAAAACTAGCAAAATTATTCAGGCAAGCCGAAAAACTAATTACTAATTATCCCGAAATAGGAAAACCTACAGATAGCAAGAACGTTCGAATTAAAGTTGTTAGGGATTACTTACTCATTTATGAAATAAAGAAGAACCAAATTTTTATATTGACTATTTGGGACAGTAGGCAGAATCCCGAAAAACTAGAAAAACAACTCGAAAAATGAGCTACACAGTGGTTATCTATTGAATCATAGCGAGGTGTTTTTTAGTTTTATATCTTATCTTCGCAACTTCAAAAATTAAGAATGAGTTTAGAACAAGAATTAAGGGAGCGCAGCGATAGTACCTGCGAACTTTGCAGTGCCACAGATAATTTACAGGTTTATAGCCTTGAGAATTTCCCCGGGGAAGCTACCGATGGAAGTTTTATGGCTTGCGAGGTTTGCACTGAGCAGTTGGAAGATTTTGATAAAGTTGAGGTAAATCACTGGCGTTGTTTAAACGATAGTATGTGGAGTACAGTTCCTGCTGTTCAGGTAACTGCTTTTCAAATGCTGACAAAATTAAAAGCCGAAGGTTGGCCGCAGGATTTGCTGGATATGATGTATATGGAAGACGAGCTGAAAGCTTTTGCCAAATCCCAGTTGGTTTCCGAAGAAAACACTACGGCTGAAGTTACCCATAAAGATAGCAATGGTGCAGTAATCGAAGCCGGTGATACCGTAGTGCTTATTAAAGATTTAAATGTGAAAGGCAGTAGTTTAACCGCTAAACGCGGAACTGCTGTGCGCCGGGTTTCTTTAGTACACGACAATGCAGAACAAATTGAAGGAAAGGTTGAAGGCCAGCAAATTGTTATTTTGACCAAATTTGTAAAGAAAGTATAAGTTGAATTTTTGGAACAGCTATTTCCAATAATCGCTGTTCACATTTTTAAATAAAAAAGCCACGAATACAAACTGTATTCGTGGCTTTAGATTTTACAGAAAAATTGAAGAAGGAAATTTCATGATTTTCGCTTCTTAATAATCTTTTATTCCGCTCCGGCGTCTTCCTTTAAAAAGTTATATTTCTTTGAATACTCCAGCATTTGGCCTTCAAAGCTTTCCGGCTGAGTTACCTTAATAGTTGTGATTTCACCGTTTTCGTCCGTTTCGGTTACTAGCTCAGGATTTACAAATCCGCTGTAAGGCGCTGACTTAAAGACCGCATTTCGTTCTAAGACTTCTTTGTGAATTTCCTGATCTACTTTTACACCATAATTTTCTACCAGGTTTTTGGCAGCTTCGTAATCACCTTCAGATTTGATTCTTTGAGTTTCACGTAATAACTCTCCAAAAAGTTCTCTAAGTTTTTTGTAATCCTTAATGTCGTAATAAGTCTTTCCGTCTTTTTGAACTTTTTCGATCACTCCATCTTCCTTTCCTTCTTCAATAACCCAGGAACTTACCCACATCCTGTTTCTCATGTGAGATTCCTCAATGTTTTCGCCTATCTCGATCCTGGTTAATTGACCCAGCATTCCATTCCTGATATAATCGTTATAAGCCGCTTTCCCCAGCTCCATATGATCATCAGTTAATCCTAATTCTTCTAATTTTGGATCCATGAGGTAATAAAGTCCCACTAAATCAGCACGACCCTCTTCCATAGTAGAGGCATAACTTTTTAAGGTTTCTTTGGTCTGGCCAACTCCCTCGTTGATTTTACCCGATGCGTGGCCCACTACTTCGTGGAGTGCAGTATGTAATTTATCGGCCTGTTCGCCGTACTGCTCACTCAGCTCAATCTCTTCCTCATCGTGAGAAAACTCTTTTAGTTTTTCGCTTCCGCCAGCTTTGCTATAAGCGTTAATAATATTTCCCAGAGAAACAGATTTACTTCCGTGTTCCTGTCTTATCCAGTTTGCATTAGGAAGATTTACACCAATAGGCGTACTGGGTGAAGCATCTCCTGCTTCCCCGGCAACAATAACGGTTTTGTAGGTTACGCCAACTACTTCTTCTTTTTTGTGCTCATCCATGATAGGGGCATTGTCTTCGAACCATTGCACATTATCTTCCAAAACTTTCATTTTTTGAGACATATCGAAATCTTTTATCTGCACAATATTCTCATAAGAACCACGGTAGCCTAATGGGTCATTATAGACTTCGATAAATCCGTTGATATAATCAATATCTCCTTCTGTGGCTTCAACCCATGCAACATTATAATCGTCCCAAATTTCAAGGTCTCCGGTTTTATAATATTCTATGAGAAGTCCTAAAGCATTAGCTTGTTTTTCGTTTTCGGCAACCGCTTCAGCTTTTTCTAGCCATTTGATAATTTCAGAAATTGCATCGCCATATAGGCCATCAACTTTATATACCTGTTCCTTTAATTGCCCGTTTTCCTTGACAAGTTTAGAATTGAGACCGAAAGAAAGCGGTTTCTCGGGATTAGGCGATTTTTTATTTGAATAAAATTCTTCAACTTCATCAGCGGTGACATCTGCTCCGTAAAAATTGGTGGCAGATCCCGAAAGTAAACCTTGTGCTTCATCTAAGTTTACTTTTTTAGCATCCTTATCGTTAAAAATAACTTCTAAAGGCGCTCCACTAAATTCTGTATTGGTTTCCGATAATAATGATTGCAGGTATTCTTTATCAAAATCTGGTTTGATCTTATTATTAGAATAATGATGATGAATACCGTTGGAAAACCAAATTCGTTTCAGGTAGGTTTCAAAAGCTTTCCAATCTTCAGAATTTTTATCGCCTTCGTAATTGGTATACACATTCTCTAAAGCTTTTCTAATCTTTAGATTGTGTTTGTAGTTTTGAGCCCAAATAATATCTCGCCCGGCAAGGCCTGCCTGGGTAAGATAATAAACTAATTTTTGCTCTTTGAGATCCAGATTTTCCCATCCGGGTATTTCGTACCTAAGGATTTTAATATCTGCAAATTCATCTACTTTAATAGAGTTATTCTCAGTGTTTTCGGTTTGTTCCTGATTAGTATCCGACTCTTTTTCCTGGTCGTTACAGGAAATAAAAATGCTTGCCAACGCAAGCAGCAAAATTCCAAATTTATGTGTCATTGTGTGATTATTTAGATTTCAAAGTTAAGAATAATCCCCTTTATGCGAGGCTTCCCAATGTGGAAATCAGCCCTCATTTCAATTTTAGGAGATACTTTGGGAATTTTAGAAATATGCAGAAGCCCGGCTTATATAAAAAACCGTTTTAAGAAATAAAATAAACTAAGTGCGATTAAATTTCGGGAAGAAATTTATCCGGATAATTACTTATTGGCTAATTACTTCTTTGCGCTCATCACTTTCTACCATTCCATCGCGAAGGCGAATAATTCGGTGTGCGTGGAGGGCAACTTCTTCTTCGTGAGTAACCAAAATCACGGTATTTCCTGCAGCGTGAATTTCATCAAAAAGATTCATAATCTCCAATGAAGTTTTTGAATCCAGGTTTCCGGTAGGTTCATCGGCGAGAATTATAGAAGGTTTGTTAACCAAAGCCCTTCCTACGGCAACTCTTTGACGTTGTCCTCCCGAAAGTTGATTGGGTTTATGATCCATTCTATCTCCAAGTCCTACGTTGGTTAAAACCTCTTCCGCACGTTTTTTACGGTCTGGTTTGCTGTAGCCGGCATAGATCATTGGTAAAGCAACATTCTCTAAAGCGGTAGTCCTGGGTAGCAGGTTAAAGGTTTGAAAAACAAATCCGATCTCTTTATTCCTGATTTCGGCAAGTTCATCGTCACCCATTTGACTTGCATCTTTTCCATTTAGAATATAAGTCCCGGAAGTTGGTGTATCCAGGCAGCCCAGTAAGTTCATTAAAGTAGATTTTCCGGATCCGGAAGGACCCATAATAGCAACATATTCACCCCTATCAATATCCAGGTCTATACCTTTTAAAACTTTCACCACTTCATTTCCAAGTGGAAAATCTCGGGTAATTTGCCTAATCTCAATGACTTTACTCATGCGGAAATAATTTTGTGTTTATAGGACGCTGCTTTCCACTTTTTGTTACAATCTTATTGTGAAATGCTGTTTTGCCTGCTCTTGTCTAAAAAATACAAGTCCGAGAAAAAATGTATCAATGCTTACCCTTACCTCAGGATGCGTTTTAATCTCTTCCCAGGCAGCTTCCATTCCGGGAGACCAGTGGATATCATCAAAAATAAAAACCGAATTATTATGGGCTGCTGGAAGCAGTAGTTTAAAATATTTTAAGGTTGCTTCTTTTGTGTGGTGGCCATCAAAATAAATTAAGTCGTACTGGGTTTGTTGTTTATTGTTTGTGGTTTTATTAGAAAATACTATAAATTTTGAAAGAATTTCTTCAAACTCACCAACTTTAAGTTTCACATTACTTAACCCGAATTTTTTCAACTGATTTCTGGCCACATCGGCCGTTTGTGGGCAGCCTTCGATACTAGTTACTGCGCTTTTAGTATTCACTGCAAGGGCTGAGGTTCCAATTCCCAGGGAAGTGCCTAGCTCCAAAATATTCTTGCAGTTTAGATAATTAGCTAACCGAAATAGAAATCTGGCCCTTTTCTTCGGAATCCCTACATTTTTTGCGATAGCTGAAATTGTACGTTCATCGGAGGTAAACACCCTACTTCCGGCACCAAAATCGGTCACCTGAATTGTTTTATCATTCTTTAAAAGATCTTTTCGGTATTCGTTTAGAAGCTTATATTCTTCATATCTCCTTTTATCATAAAAGCAATTCGTCACCAAATCGTATACAAACGGCGAATGTAATCCGTGTTGATTTTGGGATTTTAGAAGGAATTTTATGTAGGATTTTAGACGCAGAGTAGTTTGTGGTTTTATTTTGTTCGATAATCGAGATTTAAATGCTCAGAAGCTTGTCTCGAAATCAAATTATATTTCTCAAAAATACATCTAGGACTTGCCATGAGGTAGTTTGCTTAAATTACTATATTTTATATTGAACAGTTCGAAAAGAGATATTTTCGTCATCCTGAATTTATTTCAGGATCTAAGATGAGGATAATTCTATCAAGTTAGAAGCTGAAATAAATTCAGCTTGACGATTTTTTAAACTATTAGATAATTTATACAAACAAAATTTCATTTCAAACTGTTCATAATTTTTTAGTTTAATACTGCTTACTGCTCACTAAAAACTCACAACTGAATCTATTCCACCTTCGCGCCAAGCTCAAACCAGCGTTCGGTTTTAGTTTTTATGGCATCATCTATTTCCTGCAGTTTTATTGAGTTTTCTTTAATTTCATCGGGATCTAAGTCTTCCAGGAATTTTTGCTGAAGTTTCTCTTTTTTCTTTTCTAATTTTGCGATTTCTTTTTCCAGTTTTCCAAACTCCTTTTGTTCATTATAATTCAGTTTAGAACCGGAACTGGTCTTTTTCCAATCTTTTTTATTGTTGTCGTTTTGTGAAGTTTCTTCTCTGGCTTCTGCCGTAGCACTATCTTCATAGGCACGATAATCGGTGTAATTCCCTGGAAAATCCTGAACTTCTGTATTTCCTTGAAAAACGAAAAGGTGATCGACGATCTTATCCATAAAATACCTGTCGTGGGAAACCACTAATAAACAACCCGGAAAGTCCAGCAGGAAGCTTTCCAGTACGTTAAGCGTAACGATATCAAGATCGTTAGTAGGTTCATCGAGAATCAGGAAATTTGGATTTTGAATAAGCACCGTGCAGAGGTAAAGTCGTTTGCGTTCACCACCACTTAGCTTTTCAACAAAATCGTATTGTTTTTTGCGATCGAATAAAAATCGCTCTAAAAGTTGCTGTGCCGAAATTTGTCGCCCTTTTTTCAATGGAATATAATCACCAAACTCCCGAATTACTTCAATAACTTTCTGGCCGGGTTTAATATTAATTCCCGCCTGGGTGTAATAACCGAATTTTATGGTTTCCCCAATCACTACTTTCCCTGTATCGGGTTTGACTCCTCCGGTTAGAATATTTAGGAAAGTTGATTTTCCGGTACCGTTTTTTCCAATAATGCCAATGCGTTCCCCTCGTTTAAAATTATAGCTAAAATTTTCCAGCAATTGTTTATCCTGGAAAGATTTCCCAATATTATGGAGTTCCACAATTTTGCTGCCCAGACGTTCCATATTTAATTCGAGCTGCACCTCGTGATCCTGGCGGCGTTTATGAGCCCGGTCTTTAATATCCTGAAAATCGTCTATCCTGGATTTAGATTTTGTGGTACGCGCTTTAGGTTGGCGTCGCATCCAGTCCAATTCTTTTTTGTAAAGCTGTTTGGCTTTTTCGGTGTTGGTGGCTTCCTGGGCCATCCTGGCATCTTTTTTATCCAGGTAATAGCCGTAATTCCCTTTGTAGGTGTAAAGATTACCGTGATCAAGCTCAACGATCTCATTACAAACCCGCTCCAGGAAATACCTATCGTGAGTGACCATAAAAATGGTAAAGTTCTCCTTTTTAAAATATTCCTCCAGCCACTCGATCATATCCAGATCCAGGTGGTTGGTAGGCTCATCCATTATGATGAAATTTGGTTTCTGCAATAGCATTACAGTAAGGGCTAATCGCTTTTTTTGTCCGCCCGAAAGGTGTTTCACTTCTTTAGAAAGATCGTCCAGTTTTAGTTTAAACAAAATTTGCTTGTACTGGGTTTCAAAATCCCAGGCTTGTGCAGCGTCCATTTCCTCAAAAGCCTTTTGATAAGCTTCAGCATCATCAGGATTTTTAAGCGCTTTTTCGTAGCGGTTTATAATATTCAGAATTTCATTATCTGAAGAAAATATAGTTTCTTCAACCGTTAAATTTGGATCTAAATTAGGCTCCTGCGGAAGAAATGCGGTTGTAATATCCTTTCTGTATACCACCTTACCGGCATCTGGCGAATCAAATCCTGCCAGGATATTTAGAAGGGAAGTTTTTCCGGTTCCGTTTTTAGCTATAAATCCTACTTTTTGTCCTTCATTGATTCCGAAAGAAATATCTTCGAATAACACGCGTTCCCCGTAGGCTTTAGCAATATTTTCTACACTTAAATAATTCACAGGCTTGAGTTTTGTGCAAAATAAAAGGAAAATTGCGACTTAATTTTATTATTAGCCTACAAAAACTATATTTGTTAAAACTATCTAAATTAAGATGATGGTTTTCCAGCGAAAATGGTGTTGGTCGATTTAAATCATCTTGATGTCCCGAATCAATAGCAAAATGCTGAAAAGATACACTCTCATTTTAATCTTACTGGCGGGGTTTTTAAGTTTCTCGTCTTGTATTTCTACTAAAAAAACTACCTATCTTCAAGATAATGAGGGGAAATTGGATAGTGTTATTCAAATTCAACAACTAAAAAAGCCCTACCGTATTCAAACCGGAGATCTTTTAAGTATTCGGGTAAAAGCCCTGGACCAGGAGTTAGTAGGAATGTTTAATCCAGTTGGAGAGGCAAATCCGAATGCCACTACAGAAGAAGCTGTTTATTTTGATGGTTTTACGGTAGACGAGCACGGGAATATTCGAGTGCCTACCCTTGGAGAGGTAAATGTTTTAGGCTATACCGAAAAGGAAATAAGAGAGAAAATAGAAAACTTATTGCTGGAAAATTATTTTAGAAAGGAAGCCAATCTTTTTGTTACTGTAAAACTGGCAGGAATACGATATACCACTCTTGGCGAGATAGGAACCGGTAGCCAGGTAATCTATAAAGAAAAAGTAACCATCATGGAGGCCGTGGCCAATGCCGGCGGAATTTCTGAATATGGCGATATGGAAAATGTAAAGATTATAAGGCAGTATCCATATGGAGAAGAAGTTCACAAAATAGACCTAACCGATATTGATGCAACCAAAAGTGAATATTATTATATACAACCTAACGACCTTATTTTGGTAAATGCTTTGCCTCAGAAGGCACTGGGATTGGGAACAACAGGCTTGGAAATATTTAGAACAGGAGTCACCATTTTATCTTTTGTGACCACAACCATCTTATTATTTAGCAGAATTTAAATGGCGCACGAAGACGATCACATATCAGATGTTGGCTCAACCTTCGATTTTAAAGGTTTTGTGCTAAAAGTTATAAGTTACTGGAAGCTTATTTTGCTTTCGGTAGGGATTAGTTTGGCGGTTGCTTATTACAATAACGTTAGGAAATTACCGGTGTATAACTTGGGAAATTCCATTTCTATAAAAGATGATCAAAACCCATTTTTTACTAGTAATACCAGTTTAACTTTTAACTGGGGAGGAACTTCAGATAAAGTAAATACGGCTATGACCATCCTGCGATCGCGGTCGCATAACGAAGAGGTGGTAGAGGAACTTCAGTTTTATACCCAATATTTAAAAGACGGCGAATATCAACGTATAGATGCTTATGGAAGCACTCCGTTCACAGTAGTTGCAGATACCGCAAAAGCCCAGGCTACAAATGTAACGATGACGATTACCTTTATAGATTCGGTAACCTACAATTTAAAAGCGAATGTTCCTGCAAGTTTAAGCCTTCAGAATTATAAAACTAAAGAAAAAACATACCGGGAGGTTGATGCTAAAGAGTTTAGTAAGAATTACAAATCGGGAGAGCAAGTTCGACTTCCTTTCTTTCAGGGGACTATACTTAGGGTAGATCAGCCTTTACAAGCCGGCATCCCTTTTTACGTGAGTTTTATGAATTTTGACTCAGCTGTAGGGAGGTATCGTAATGTAAATGTGAGTCCGGAATCTCAGGGTTCTTCGGTGCTAAGAATGAATCAAACCGGCGGAAATAAAGCCAGGCTTGTTGATTATTTAAATGGGACCGTAAGAGTGCTTAGTGAAAATATGCTGGCGCGGAAAAACCTTTTTGCTACCAAAACCATTCGGTTTATAGACTCTAGTTTGGCAGTACAATCTGAAGCCTTAAAATTGGTAGAAGCAGAGCTGAATCAATTCCGCAATGAGAATGCTATAATGGATATTTCTGCAGAAAGCTCCCAGCTCTCTAATAAGCTTTCAACTTTAGACCTTAGAAAAGAAGAGATAAGGAGACAAATTTCTTATTATGAAACTTTAAGAAATTACCTGGAAACCCGAAATGACTATTCCAATGTTCCTGCACCTTCTGTAGCCGGGATTTCAGAAGGAAGCATCGCCGGTGGCGTGTCCCGAATCATTGCTCTAGCAGAAGAAAGGAGTAATTACCAGTATTCACTTAAAGAAAACTCCCCGGTTTTTGATGATATAGACCGACAAATAAATTCGGTTAAATCTATTTTGCTGGAGAACATCAGTTCTTCTAAGGGGCTATTGCAGCAAGAACAGCAGGATATTAATCGGCAAATCGCACAACTGGAATCTGAGATTAGCAAACTTCCGCAGGAAGAACAGGATTTACTAAAAATTGAGCGTCGTTATAGCCTTAATGAGAAATCTTACAATATGTTCCTGGAAAAGAGGAGCGAGGCAGGACTAATAAAAGCTGCAAACGTAAGTGATGTGATGGTGATCGATTCGGCTAAAGATACTGGTGGAGGTCAAATTGGCCCCAATACCCAGCTTAACTACGTAATGGCTGTCCTGGTTGGAGGCGTAATTCCCTTAACTTTTGTGTTTTTGTTAGTTTTCCTGAATACCAATATTCATAACGCACAGGAAGTGACGCGCTTGTCGCCAATCCCTATTTTGGGTATGATTGGAAAAAGTAAGATGGATTCTAATTTGGTGGTTTTTAGCAATCCTAAATCTTCTATTGCTGAAGGATTTCGGGGCTTGCGATCCAGTCTCCAGTTTATGTATAAAAAACAGGGCGTTACCGGTTCAAAAACCTTGCTGATTACTTCTTCAGTTTCAGGGGAAGGTAAAACTTTTTGTGCGATGAACCTGGCAACGGTTTTTGCCCTAAGTGAACGAAAAACGGTGCTGGTAGGGGTCGATTTAAGAAAGCCGAAGATCTTCGATGATTTCCAATTAAATAATGATATTGGAGTTGTAAATTATTTGATAGACCAGGCGAGTAGCGATGAGATTATCCAGCCAAGTAAGATTCCTTATCTTGATGTGATCACCGCCGGGCCGGTGCCTCCGAATCCTTCAGAATTGCTTATCAACGAGCAAATGGATAAGTTGATGGAAGAATTAAAGCAGAAATACGATTATATTATCCTGGATACCCCGCCAATTGGGATGGTAGCCGATGCTTTAAACCTGGTAAAACACGCAGATGCTACAATTTACCTGGTACGCCAGGATTATACAAAGCGCGGAATGTTGGAGTCTATCAACGAGAAATACGGTAAAGGGGAAATAAAGAACATCAGCTTTGTATTAAACCATTTTGTACATAGAGCAAAATATGGTTATGGATACGGCTATGGCTACGGATACGGCTATGGTTACGGCTATGGTTACAACCGTTACTCCAAAGGCTACGTAGAAAAATCTGATCCCACCCGAAAATTCAAACGCTGGTGGAAAAAAGCAATGCGGAATTTTGAGTAGGTTTTATAGTCGTAAGTCTGTAGAATACTTAGCCACGAATACTTGAATATTTGCTTCTTGTTTCTCGTCGTCATTACGAGCGACGCAGGAGCGTGGTAATCTTTTGTTATGAGTTTTAGCTTGAAGAGATTTCTTCGGTCGTTCCTCCTTCGCAATGACGCTTTTCTAAAATTTCGCCACGAATACACGGATATTTTGTCTTTATTCTATTCTCTAAGTTCAGTTTTTCCTTTGTTTCTCGTCGTCATTACGAGCGACACAGGAGCGTGGTAATCTTTTGATAGGAGTTTTAGCTTGAAGAGATTGCTTCAGTCGTTCCTCCATCGCAATGACGCTTTTCTAAAATTTCGCCACGAATACACGAATATTTTGTCTCTATTCTTGTCTCTTTTTTCTATTCTCTAAGTTCAGTTTTTTCCTTTGTTTCTCTTCGTCATTACGAGCGACGCAGGAGCGTGGTAATCTTTTGAATAGATTAGTCAATAATCTGTAGTCATTAGACATTAGAAAAAACCTCTCATCTAAAGACTAAGGTCTACCAACTATTTTGCTACGATTATAATCAGTCCTTAGTTTTTGACAATAGACATTAGAAGTTTAAGAAAACCTACCGCCTAAAGACTAAAGCCTACCGACTTTTTTTCGTAAAGCATTTAAACAATCTATAGTTTGTAGTCGATAGATGTTAGAACTAAAAGACACCGTCTAAAAGCTAAAGTCTATCAACTACCTCCCCCATTAGCAGGCCTGTATTAATCCACTGCCAGATATGAAAACTGCTTTGGTTGTCTCCGTTTTGATAATTTCTCCATTCCTTTTGGATTTCCTCAAAATTGAACCAATGTGATGCTTTGGAATATCTGATTTTTTCTAAATTTTCTTCTGTAAAGTCTTTTAGCTCGTTGCCCAGCCATTCTCTTTGTGGTGTTTGCAACGGACGTTTGGGTGCATAGCTTAGATCTTTTGGAGCTATTTCTTTAAGTATTTCCCTGATCAGAAATTTTTGAAACCCATTAGCAATCTTGTATTCTTTAGGCTGCGAAAAAGCAAATTCTACCATTCTGTAATCCAGAAATGGTTCTCGCAATTCTGTGCTATAAGCCATAGAAATTCGGTCGTTGAATCTTAATGCTCGTGGAATTTTTGTATAAAAAAGATCGCGATATTGCAGGTTTTGTAATTCGTTGTTAAAAGGGGTAGGGTAGACTGGTTTTTCAGCCAGCTGTCTAAAATCTTTCTTTAAAACATTTGCTCGAAATGGATTTACCTTTCCCGTTCCCTGGATGGTAGTGCTACTTCCAGATTTTTGATAGTAATCATAACCAGCCCATTGCTCGTCCATTCCCTGGCCGTCCAGAAGTACTTTTATTCCGTCTTTTTTTGCTGCTTCAAACAAAGTAGCATAAGCTAAAGTAGGTAAACCGGCATATGGCTCGTTCTGAATATTACTTAGGAATTGTGCATTTTCTATAACATCAGTCGGCTGAATTTTGACTTTTTTTAGTGGATTCTGGGTAGTCTCAATCATCTTTTCTACCCAGGCTAATTCGTCATAATTTTCATTCCCGGTATAGAATGTATAAGCTTGAATATTTTTGTTATTGTGATGCCGATTTACCAAAGCCAATAAAAGTGAGCTATCAACCCCGCCACTAATATTAAAACCAATAGGCACATCAGCTCTAAACCTCAGGGAAATGCTATCATTTAAAATTTCCAAATATGATTTCTTTGCTTCCTCAAAGGATAAAATATGAGAATAGGATTCCAGGCTATCTTCAAAATTATACCACTTGTTAAGTTTTAAATTTTCACCGTGATATTCTAAGAAATGTCCTCCAGGAAGTTGCTGTATATTTTGGTGAAAAGTCTCTCCGGGCATTCCATAAGAACCATAGGCAAAATAATTAGCCCATACCTGTTCATGAGGTGAATTAGACTTTAAAAGGCTTTTTATAGCTTTAATCTCACTGCTGAAATAGAATTCTTTATCTTCTATGGAATAAAAGAAAGGTTTCACGCCAAATCTATCACGTGCAGCAAATAGTTTTTTCTCATAATTATCCCAAATAGCAAAAGCAAACATACCGTTGAGCTGATTTAAACAGGATTTCCCCCAAACTATAAATGCGGCCAGTAAAACTTCGGTATCAGATTCTGTTTTGAAATTATAGTAGGCCTTTAACTTCTGTTTTAATTCTATATAATTATATATTTCACCATTAAATGTAAGGTGATATCGCCCGGAATTATCCGTAAAGGGTTGATTGGCCTTTGCAGAAAGATCAATAATGGAAAGTCGGTTATGACCCAGGGCACAATATCCGGGATCAACATATTCCCCGGTATGATCAGGCCCGCGATGCTGCTGAAGTTTTAGCATCTCCTGAAGATTTCCGATGTTATGTTTTGCTGAAATTATCCCTGCGATTCCGCACATGCTTTAATTATATTTTGCTTGTATTTTTAAATAAGATCTATGCAAATACTTCTGGATCTGAGCTTATTGAAAATACAATTTATCGTCATTCTGAATTTATTTCAGAATCTAAGTTATTGATAAAAGTCCAATACTATCTGAAATTTTCAACAGTCATCCTGAACTTGTTTCAGGATCTAAGTTATTGATATTTAGCTCATGTTAGAAGCTGAAACAAGTTCAGCTTGACGACTTAAAGTTCGTCAGCCTCTCTTTCAACTTTTATTATCCAAAATCTCTTCCGCTCTTTTCCAATCTTCTCGTGTGTCAATATTTATATAAGGATAAGCACTCGTATCTACAAAACCAATATTTTTTCCAAAAAGTGAGTTTTCATTCAAAAGCACTTCTGTTTTAGTTAGGTAAATTGCGCCATCCCTATGGTAAGCTTTTGGTAAATCCTGTCTTCTGCTTATTATCTCTTTTTCGCCGGTAGCGATTTTAAGCGCTCCCTGATTTTCCTCAAATACCCAATGCGGATTATATTCTTTGGGTACTTTTCGCACCGAAACTAAAGAATCAAAATTACCATCTTTAAATTTAAGTATGCATTCATCTATAAAACCAGCTTTTCTAAATGGAGTAGTGGGCTGCAATAAACATACAGCATCAAAATTAATTCCCTGCTTCAGGTAGTAATTTAAGGCGTGCTGAACAACTTCCAGGCTGGAACTCGAATCTTCAGCCAGGTTAATGGGTCTCTTAAAAGGAACCTCGAGTTCAAGCTGTTTTGCAATTTCAATAATTTCCTCATCATCTGAGCTGAGGATAACCTTATTTAAAAGTTTTGAATTTGTTGCGGCTTCAAAAGTATACTGCAATAATGGTTTTCCTCCCAGAGGTCTAATGTTTTTACCCGGAATACCTTTGCTGCCACCGCGGGCGGGAATAAGACCTAGAGTTTTCATAATGAAGCAGATTTTTGAAATTTAGTAGGTAATTGTTTTACTATAAGTGAGCTCTGAAGTCGCTAAAATTTCAGCTATATATTTTCCGGAATTTCCTTTTCCGTAGATCTCTGAAGACTCAAAATGATTAGTAGTAATCGATTTTTCGGTTGCTTTTAAAATTTCATTTAAATTATAATTTACATCGGTAACATTCTTTGCACGTATACGCCTAAATTGTCTGTTCCCAATGTTTACAACTGGTACACCTAAATAAGCACATTCTCTTAAACCCACACTGGAATTCCCTACCAGGGCTTTCGAGTTTTTTAAAAGTCTTAAAAAATCTTTAGGCTCCATATTCTTGAAGAAATGGATGTTTTTCGGTTTTTCAATTTCCCTAAAAGTTCTTATTCCATTTGAGGTGCCGTCTGACCCGGCGTCTACATTAGGCCAAAACCAGAAAGTTGGTAGGTCTAATTTTTTTATGGCTTTTAAAGTTTCGGTTATATGCGCTTTTGCCTCTTGATACTCGGTAGTAACCGGATGCTGCATAACTACAATATAACCTGTTTTCCAGTCAAGTTTAGAGCCTACGCCTCCATATTTTTCGATAGGATCAAAATCCAGTTTGGGACTTTCCAATATTTCTTTTGCTAAATCTATAGAAGGGCAGCCGGTGTTGATCACCTTTTCAGGAATTTCTCCCAGTTTTATAACACGTTCCCGGGCATCTTTCGAAGCTACCAGGTGGATATCAGCTAATTTGGTGTTAGCATGTCTTACTTTTTCATCAATGCTTCCTGTAACCTCACCTCCCTGGATATGTACCAGTGGAATATTTTGATAAGCTGCGGCGATAGAAGTTGCTATGGTCTCAAACCTATCGGCAATGGTAAGTACGGCGTCGGGCTTTAGGTTATAAAAAACATTGGTAAGTTCCATAACTCCCAGCCCTGTTGTTTTGGCCATGGTAGTAGGATTTTCTCCTTCCAGTACCATAAATACTTTCGCAGCGATTTCAAAACCATCTTTTTCAATAAAATCTACCGCATTTCCATAGCGATCTAATAAAGCCGATCCTGCAATTACCAATTGAAGCTCCAGCTCAGGATGCTCTTTTATTGCTGTAAGTGCAGTTTTCACCCGGCTGTAAGAAGGCCTGGCGGTAACAACAACGCAAATTTTTCTTTTGGGCATTTTCGGTTGTCAGTTGTGGGTTATCAGTTAATTTCTTGAAATCCTTCATTTGGTTGGAAGGCTGTATCGCTAAAGTAGCAAATCTGTTGGGAAATGTCATTTTATTGTTTTTGTTTTTACCACTGGGGTCGCCACACTGGAAACTGAATAAACGAATGCAAGAATATTTTCTTTTTATTCTTGCTTCTTGTTTCTCTTCGTCATTACGAGCGACGAAGGAGCGCGGTAATCTTTTGATGAGATTTGTAAAGTAGAAGAGATTGCTTCAGTCGTTCCTCCATCGCAATGAGGGGAAGCAAACAATAGTCTGTAGACCTTAGTCATTAGGCGTTAGAAAAAACTTTCGCCCAAAGACTAAGGTCTACAGACTAATCGAGCGTGATAATCTTGTTTTTCGGTTGAACAGTTTGCTTCAGTCATTCCTCCATCGAAATGGGATTTCCGCAACGAATACACGAATTGATTTAGTCTTTAGACTTTAGTCATTAGTCGTTAGAACTATAAACCTATCGCCTAAAGACTAAAGTCTACAGACTAATCGAGCGGTGTAATCTTAGTTTTCGTTTGAGGAGATTGCTTCAGTCATTCCTCCATCGCAATGATGGGGGGATTTCCGCAACGAATACACGAATTAACTCCTTCTTTAGTTTGCAGTCATTAGACGTTAGAAAAAACTTTCGACCAAAGACTAAGGTCTACCGACTAAGCAAGAGCGCGGTAACCTTTTAATGATATTTGTAAATTTGAAAAATAAAACTACCGACTAAAAACTAAGGACTAAAGACTAAAGTCTAAGAACTGCCCAGTAAACATATTTTCAATATATTTGAAGTCCCGGTCCCGGGAGTACTACTTAAAATTTACAGTGTTATATTTTGAAAAATTACCAACAAACTTCTTTCCGAGGAAAAGAAATTCCTTTATTCTATTGGAGTGAGATCAAATTTATTTTTAGAGAAAAAGAAAATTATGGGGATTTGCTATCAAAGTATCTGGTAGAAAAAATAAGCGACAAACCAGTGAAATTTGTTCAGCCTAAGAAACAGCCTTGGTATAAATGGAATAAAACAAATTTTCTGGCGGTAGGAAGTATTTTACATCATGCAGATAAACATAGTATTGTTTGGGGTAGCGGAATTATTGATCACGAGCAGGAAATCGCTGAAGCCGATTTCAGGGCGGTACGAGGGCCGAAAACCAGGGATTTCTTATTGAAACTCGGTTATAACTGTCCCGAAATATATGGAGATCCGGCGCTTCTACTACCCAAATATTACCATCCGGAAGTAGCAAAAAAATATAAAATTGGGATTGTTCCGCATTATCATGATTATAAAATAGCGAGAGAGCTTTTTCAGGATGCACCCGACATAAAAGTAATTGATCTTCTTACTATGGATGTGGAAGAAACTACCAGGGAAATCCTAAGCTGTGAGAATATCATTTCTTCCTCTCTGCACGGACTTATTGTAGCCCATGCTTATAAAATTCCCGCGCTATGGGTTGAATTTTCTGATAAGATCTTCGGAAATGGGATAAAATATCAGGATTACTTCGAATCTTTAAAGCTTCCGTATTATAAAGCCGACTTTATACAAGCTGAAAAGTCGGTTGAAGAATTACTGCAATTAATGCAGAGAAAAACTCTTTTACCGGAAGTTGATCAGTTGGAAAAAGTACAGGAGGGTTTACTGAATAGTTGCCCTTTTCTATAAAATTAATGATGAGGTTATCCTGGTTTTATAAGTAAATTCGTGGCAACTTGAAACCAGTAGTCCCAAACCATGAACGAAGAGCGAGCCTTCCCAAATCTAAACCAGCTTATTGCCTAAATCTCCTTATAAAACCTAACATGTTCATCTACAATAACGCCAGTAGAAAAGTTTTCAAGCACACGCTTCCTTGCTGCTAATCCCATCTGTTCAGCCAATTCCCGGTTGCTGAGCAGCTTTAGAACTTTCTCTGCATAGGCAGCATGTTTTTTAGGATATACTGTAAAACCGGTCTTGCCAGCAATCATCATCTCTTTCGCCCAGCCGATATCGGAAGTGACCATCGCCTTTTCCATGGCCATTGCTTCCAGCCAGGTCATAGGTAGCGCTTCGGCAAAGCTTGGGAGTACGATCACTGAGGCTTTTGATATTTCTGCCTTTATTTTTTCGTAGGGCAGGCTTCCTAGCCAACTAACATTTTCCAGTGACTTCTTCTCAAGTATTTCTTCAAAAAGAGCCCGGGTAGATTGGCCGGTTCTTATATCGGGTACATCCCGACCTGCCATTATCAGGCGGGCATTGGGATTTTTTTTGTTGATTATATTAAAGATCTCCGCCAACTCCAACACCCCCTTTTTCCGGATGATGCTCCCAAAATACAGGATGGTATCAGGCACTGGTTCCTCTCCAGAAGGAGTGAAAGTCTCTACATCTACCGAGTTGTGAATAACCTTGATCTCTTTCTTTAACTTGAAAATCTTCCTGGTTTTATTGGCTGTAAATCTGCTCACAGAGAGCAAATGATCTGCTTTTTTTAAAGCCAGCTTCTCAAACCAAAAATTCTTCTTTTTCTGTGGCCGCCCTTCCAGCCTGCAGAAATAGGAATCGCTGCCATGCATTTTTATCACCAGAGGACACTTAAGCTTCATAAAAGCGGTTATCCCTGTCCAGTCAGGAGCTTCCAGGATGTCGATCTGCTCTTCCTGGATTACTTTGTTTATGTAGAACTCCAGGTATTTCCGGTAGCGGTACCAGCCAAAGAAGTCAAAGTTTAATTGTTTGATAAAATGAAATTTGATGCCTTCTTCCTCAAAAACCAGGTCTTTTTCCTGCCCATATATAAAAACACTAATCTTATGATCTTTTTTTACCAGCTGCTCCGCCAGATTTTTAATACTGGTTCCAAGTCCACCGGAAGGGCTGGAGTTGGAATGAGGGTATTCGGGGGTTAAATAGGCTATGTGCATTTATATTTCTTTCATCCAAATACAGGAAAGGTTCCTGCCGTTTAATTGATTCTTACGGATAAGTTTCTCTTCTTTTTGTTTTAATTCATCATCAAGATCGCTTTTCAATTTTCCAAAAAAACCATAAGATCTTTGATTGATAAGATTGAAAGTTTTTAAATGCTTTTTTAGAAAATTCAATGAGATTCCTTTTGAAGATAAATTAGCTTCGTTTTGAACATGAATATCAGTGACACTCCAAATTTCATCAGCATTCATTCTTTTAGTGATCACTTTTTCCTCCAATAACTGGTCATTTATTAAATCTATATAATCTTTTCTACCTCTTAATCTGTTTAAAGAACGTCTAGCCGGTTTTGGAATGAAATCTTTTAGGCTTTTACTTTTTTGAGAACTGGAGCTAAGCCTGTTTTTAAAAAACGAAAGACGTTCCTTATAAATTTTATCATCTAAATAATCTGCGTTCGGATCTTGCAGATGTATCAGTACTCCATTAGGTTTCATTATTTGGTCAATCTGGCTCAAAAAATCTTTTAAATCCGGAATATGATGTAATACCGAACACACAATAATCAAATCGAATTTTTCCTGTAGGTCCTTTACATATCCGTTTACAAGCCTGGTGGGTTTGTTCCATTTTGCCGCTCTGGCTTTCGCCTTATTGAGCATTTGTTTGGAGCTGTCCAACATAGTTATATGCTCAACAAAAGGCTCTAGCTTAGAATTTATTAAATATTCCGTGCTTAATCCGGTACCGCAGCCGATATCTAAGATATTTATTTTTTTTGGAACGAAATTTTTATATTTAAATAGGTCTGATATCAAAAGGTCTATTTGTTCCTGGAGACTTTCTTGTAGGTCGGAATGGATCTCGTCATAGATAACCGATTCATGATCGTGAAAGACAATGTTTAGCCTCTCCTGGAACTGTTCAGGAGTTAAAACACATCCTTTTTTTTTCATTAGAGGTATTAAATGGGTATAGCTCATTCTGAATTCATACTTTTTGAACAAGGAATAGAAAGTCAGAAAGCAACTCTATTCCATAAAGGTTTTAAAGTAACTTTATAATTCTATTTTTCAGGATATTTTATCTAAAAATCCCCAAATTCTTTGAGATGCATTCTCAGCTGGAGAAGAATTTATTCGTTGAAACCATTTATTAGCATCATTTATGATCTGGCTTACATCCCCATTAAGAACCTGTGAAATTTTTTCCTTTATTTCTTTTTCATCATTGATCCAAAATACAGAGTTTTTTGAAGGCATTGATCTAAAATGTACGTAGTTGTAAATTTCTGCGATGTCTTTTTTAATCCTGATGTTTTTAGGGTTATAATATATATAGGCACAAGGTTTTTGATAGATGATGTAGTCAAATACCATTGAGGAGCCAACATTTATTACCATAAAGGTATGCTGAATTATTTGCGATTGGAGCTTTAAATCGGCTTTTGTTGGAAGCAAATGGGTCCAATCTTTTCCCTGTCCTTCCCATAGTGGAACTAAGGGGACAATAATGTCTTTGTATTTTTCTATTATAGAATCATATCTGTTTGAAAAATCGGCAGGACTTCTTCTAAAAAGAACACCAATTTTTTCTCCCTTTGTATTTAATTCTTTCACGGCTTTTGCAACATCCTGGAGATAAAGCTCATCATGGGGAGAAGTGGTAACGTCATCACCGGAAAAACATAGGTACTTTTTTTTATTGTCTAATTTGTGCAAAGTGTAGAACTCCTCATTTGAAATTTTATAACTTTCTTCATAATGCGGTTCGAACTGTGGACTGCCTGTTACGTGTATCTGTGATTCGGTAATAAAGGGATAGTACTTTCGTAATTCCTCCTCCATAAACTCACTCCACACGAAATAATGATCGGGTTCCACCACCATAGTTGCCTTGGGAAGATTATCCCAGGAGAAGATGAAAGTAGCCGTGGGAATTCCCAGGTCTTGTGCAGCCGTTAAGGGCGCAATGGCATTAACCGGTCGTTGATTGGTGCAGAATACAAGATCGGGATTTTCTTTTTTCAGAATATTTTTGCAGTTTTTATAGAAATCACTTTTTCTCTCAGACACCTTCATTTTTTGCCGAAGTCTTTGCAAACCTTTTTCTTCTTTATGGATTTTTACCAAAGACGTGACTATTCCATTCTTTATGCGGTCTTTTACACGTTTAGCTGAAAATGGGAATTTATAGCTTTGATAAACGGGATCCTTGAACTTATCGGTAAAATGATCGAGTTCAGCTTCGATCTTGGCTCTTTTTAGCAAATCGGTTTGTGCTCTGGCGCTGCCCTGAATTTTGATCTCCTTATACCCCAGTTCCTTAAGGTCAAATGGAGTGTGATTCCAGAAGATCACTTCCCAACCCATTTGTTCTCCCAGTTCAACGAATGAAGTAAAGGCGAAGTTGCGCAGGCCAACCCCGTCGGGTAGGAGGATAAGTATTTTCTTCTTAGGTTTCAGCGTAGTTGATCGTTAGCTTGAATTCAAATATAGGATTTTTTGTTAAGGAGTGTTTTTAGAATCCATAAATTGATAAAAGTATAGTAGTGCCATCCATCCGATTCAATTTGTTCCAAAATAATTAATGTCCTCAACGTTTTTCGTGATGACCAGCAAACCCTTATTATAATTGATTGGCAAAAGTTTTTTGATGTTTAATAGTCTCTTTTTGGAACGATCGTTTTTTTCGGCCTAACGAAAATTTATCGTAAAATTTGAAGTGAAGATCACTTAAAATTTTAGGCTGATTGAGCCGGCTGAAATAATTTCTAATGCACTGATTCTAAATGCGAGTTCCTAAAATTTAGGGATTGAACGATAAATTTAGATAAAGTTTCGTAAGACTAGATTTTTTTGGTTCGTTTTTTCATCAATGGAAAAAATGAGCTATTTAAATATTTAGGACGCTATTGTTCCAAAATAAGTATTCTTCTCTATTGGGAAACATCTAATAATAGTCCAAACTTTTATATCTTGGTCTTTCAAAGAATCTGATGAAAAAAGCATTAATAACAGGCATTACCGGTCAGGATGGGGCATATCTTGCCGAATTGCTTCTCGATAAAGGTTATGAGGTTCATGGTATAAAAAGGCGTTCTTCCCTGTTCAATACCGAGCGGATAGATCATTTATATCAGGACCCTCATGAGAAGGATATTCGGTTTAAACTGCATTATGGAGATCTTTGTGATTCTATGAACCTTACCCGAATTATCCAGGAGGTAAAGCCTGACGAGATTTACAACCTGGGAGCCATGTCGCACGTTAAAGTGAGTTTTGACATTCCAGAATATACCGCTAATGTTGATGGAATGGGAACTTTACGAATTTTAGAGGCGATTCGTCTTTTAGGTCTTAGTGAACAGACCCGTATTTACCAGGCATCAACTTCAGAGTTGTATGGGAAGATAAAGGAATCTCCGCAAGATGAAAAAACTGCATTTTATCCGCGTAGCCCCTATGGAGTGGCCAAACTTTATGCCTATTGGATTACTGTAAACTACAGGGAAGCATATAATATTTTCGCCTGTAATGGAATCCTTTTTAATCATGAATCACCAAGAAGAGGGGAAACCTTTGTAACCCGAAAGATTACCCGAGCCGTAGCCCAACTTTCCCTGGGGCTTCAAGATTGTTTGTATCTCGGGAATTTAGATGCCAAAAGAGATTGGGGTCATGCTAAAGATTACGTGCGGGCCATGTGGCTAATGCTGCAGCAAGATGAGCCCGATGATTATGTTCTGGCTACAGGAATCACTACCAGTGTAAGGGATTTTGCGAAAATGGCTCTTGCAGAAGTGGGGATCGAAATAGGTTTTGCAGGAAAAGGTACAGAAGAAGTTGGAAAAGTTGTTAGCTGTTCAAATCCTGAATTTCAATTAGAAAAAGGAAGAATAATTATCAGAATCGACCCCGATTATCATAGGCCTACAGAGGTAGATTTATTATGTGGGAATGCCGAAAAAGCTAAAACGAAATTGGGCTGGGAACCGGAATATGATATTAAAATGCTAATCAAAGAAATGGTGAATGCCGACCTTGGGTTTTTTAGAAGGGAAAAACATCTGGGCGATAATGGGTTTAAAGGTTTAAATTACCATGAATGATGCGAAAAGACGCGAAAATTTATATAGCGGGACACAGGGGAATGGTGGGCTCGGCTTTGGTGAGAAAACTAAAGGCGGAAGGCTTTAACAATCTTCTCCTTGAGACCCGACAAAAGATGGATCTCACTCAACAGCAGGTCGTGGCAGATTTTTTTCAGAGGGAAAGACCCGATTATGTTTTTCTTGCTGCAGCCAGGGTAGGTGGGATAGTTGCCAATCAAAATCATCCTGCCGGCTTTATGTATGAAAACCTGATGATTCAGAATAATATAATCCATCAGAGCTATGTGTCAGGGGTGAAAAAGTTATTGTTTTTGGGCTCTTCCTGCATTTATCCAAAACACGCACCGCAACCTATTAAGGAGGAATATTTATTGACTGGGGCTTTAGAACCCACAAATGAGGCTTATGCTTTGGCGAAAATAGCGGGGTTAAAACTGTGTGAGGCGTATACAAAAGAGAACGGCTGCAATTTTATTTCGGTAATGCCTACTAATTTATATGGTCCGGGAGATAATTATGATCCCGAAAATTCCCACGTGTTGCCTGCTTTATTACGTAAATTTCACGAGGCTAAACAAAATGGAAACACTAAGGTAACAATTTGGGGTAGTGGTGAGCCCAAGAGAGAGTTTCTGCACGTAGATGACCTGGCTGAAGCCTGCTTTTTTTAATGCAGCGAGCGTCTGTTAAAACTGCCCTGAATATAGGAACCGGGAAGGATATCAGTATTTTAGAACTTGCCGAACTCATTAAAAAACTTACGGGTTATAAAGGAAAGATTGTACATGATCTTGGTAAGCCCGACGGTACTCCCAGAAAGCTTCTTGATGTATCTGAAATCAATAAGTTGGGCTGGGAAGCTAAAATTTCGCTTCAAAAAGGGATTGAGCAGGTTTATAAAGATACGTTTTTGTAGTTTTTAAAAAAGCCGGCTTCGACTTTCTGAATAATCGTCCTCCCGGTCTTTTATTCAGGCTCAGCCTGACAATTCTGGTTTGTGAAAAAGCTATTATTAAAACGAGTTGTCACACTTAGCCGACGACTTTGGAGTCGAAAGTCGAAGTGTTTGGTAGTGGGTTGCTAGAGTTTAAAGTTAAAAAAGGCGGCTCGACTTTCTGAATAATCGTCCTCCCGGTCGTTTAATCAGGCTCAGCCTGACATTCCTCTAATTATTAAAACGGGTTGTCACACTGAGCCGACGACTTCGGAGTCGAAAGTCGAAGTGTTTGATAGTAAGCTACTAGAGTTGCCCCCCTTTCTGTAGCTTAGTTTTTAATGCAGAAAAGATCTCTCCCAACATGGCAAGCATCAATAAAAGCTCTAAACTTGCTTGTGGCATTCGAAACCGAAAACCGGAATAGGTGACCACGCTAATTGCAATGGTAGAGAATACCAGGGCTATGGCAAAAGATCGCAAGTATTTATTTTTTGAAAAGAATACATAAAAGATTAGCGTAAAAAGTGCCAAAACCTGGAAAATAACACGACCTGTTTCCAAAAAACCGGGCCGGGCCGTTTCGGGAAATGGATTAAAAGCACTCATTAATTTTTTTCCAATAATTGGTAAAATAAGATCGGGGTTGTTTTTTATAAAATCTAAGGTAGCATCTTTGTATAAATTCATTCTTGCTACTTCATTGCGGGATTTTTTTTCATCAAAACCATAATCCTTTAATACTAAGGTTTCATCGGCAAGGTCACCTTTTGTATTGCTATGCAGGCGTGGAACATCCTTATTCCAGCCTTTGGCCATTACTGCCCCAGAAGAAGTGGTAAGTACAACCTGGTTTGCGTCCAAGACTATATAATTTCTAATAAACCATACAGATACTACAGAAATGCAAATAATAGCACTTATAAATAATTTTTTAAAACTGAATTGCTTGTAAATAAAGAGGACGAGCCAAACTGAAAAGGGTAAAAATAAATAATAGGGATGCGAAAGGATCATAATTCCCGCAACCAAAGATTGGATAAAAAAACCTTCTTTTTGTTGTATATACCTTACCAGCAAATAAACCCACAAACTCATAAAAAAGAAGGTTATTGGTTCAGACAGGAAGACCCGGGAATATAATTGCCAGGCGGGATGAATGGCATATAGGAAGCAACCAAAAATGATAAGAACCTCCTTTAACTTTAAAAGTTTTAGCGTTTTATAGAAGATAAAAATCCCCAATAAATGGAGTAGGAATTTAAAAATAAGAATATAGGTGAGATTGTAACCGAATAAAATAAATATGCCGGCTATTAAAAAAGGCCAAACAGGAGGTCGAAAGGCTGTGGGTTTGGCTTCATTTACTTTAAGATGTTCTATTTTGTTTGTTTTAAACAGCTCTAAAAGCTCCCCCCGGTTAAATGAAGTATGCCCATATACTCCCGTTTTTCCAAGGCTTGTTGCCAGGTGAATGTAATCAAAAGCATCACCATTTGCTTCATATTTTAAAGAGTTTGAAACTTTGAAATTATATATTAGAATAACAAAGAGGAGAATTCCGCATATGATTTTAAAATTTCTTATATGAATGGGTTGAAACGTCAAGCCGGTTTATTTTCGTCCTATTATTATAGTAGATAAGCCAAACAGGTTCAGGCTTAGTTTATCCAGAATCTTCCAGAGAGGAACCAATTTGTTGTAAATCTTCATTTGTGAAGCTGGAATCATATCTTTTTTTAAAATCTTGCCACTAAAAAACCAACCTGTAATGCCAATTAAATTAAAATATCGTGAATGTGAGATTTTTAGATTATTATCGATAAACAATTTAGATAAAGACTGTTTAGTGTACCTACGAAAATGCCCCAGTTCTTCATCAAATTTATTATAAAGGCTGTTATAAGAAGGAACCAAAATAATTAATTTACCACCTTGCTTTAATAGTTTTTTACAATTTTCGATTGCAAGGCGGTCGTTCTCTATATGCTCAATAACGTTAAGAGCAAAAACAGAATCAAAATAATTTAAATATTGTTTATACTCATTATCGAAATCAGGATGCACTAAATCTATTGTATCTACCCCTAATAAATTAGGGTACATTTTAAATTTTTCCTTTAAAACCGAACAGTATTCACTTCGAAAATCGGTTAGCATAATTTCAGATCCTTCTTTAAGAAAGAAATTAGAGATATTTCCCAGTCCGCTACCAATTTCCAAAATCTTACCTTTTGTAAAAGGAAAAATAGTTTTAAACATCCATTGGTTGAAATTATCAGCTTCACCAATAATATCAAGGGTTTCTTTACCTTTTTTATCAGAAATAGCTTCAATTTTCATCTGAAAATATTGTATTTAAAAATGCAGTACATCGCCCTCATCGCATCTTTCCAGTTTATTTTTTTACCATCTGCATAGGTACGCCCGTAATACGAGATGCCTACTTCGTAGATTCGTATGCCTGGAATTCTGCTTATTTTTGCAGTCACTTCGGGTTCAAAACCAAACCTTTTTTCTTTCAGCTCCAGTGATTTTAGCACATCGGCCCTAAAAAGTTTATAGCAGGTTTCCATATCGGTTAAATTAAGGTTGGTAAAAGCATTGCTTAGAAAAGTGAGAAATTTATTTCCAATGGAGTGCCAGAAAAATAGAATGCGGTGCGGGTTGCCTCCCATAAAACGGGAGCCATACACGACATCTGCTTTACCTTCAAGTACCGGCCTTAGCAAATAATTATATTCATTTGGGTCATATTCCAGGTCGGCATCCTGGATAACGATATAATCCCCGGTGGCAAGATGTATTCCCTTATGCAAGGCTGCTCCTTTACCCTGGTTAACTTCCTGCTTGTGATAATGAATGTTTAGGTCTGGGCTTGAACTACTAAAAATACCCACTAATTCAGCCGTACGATCTGTGGAATGGTCATCGATAATAATTATCTCTTTTTCCAGGGGAAAATTCAGGGCTAAATTTTCTAGTTCCTCTAGAATGGGAATAATGGTTTTTTCCTCATTATAAGCCGGGATAAGTATGGATAGTTTTTTCAAGTGAGGCTAAGTTTAGGTCAAATATATATTTTTTATATAAATAAAGTTTTAATTGTTTTCAGGGTAACCTTAAATCACTCTTCAGTTATGTATTATTTCCTTAATTTCCCCAAAAAAAAGGTCAAAATCACTTTGTTTTCTTAGTATTAAGAATTACTCCTATATTTATTTTTAAAAAGAGGTAAAAGGAATAAACTAAATTTTATGTTTCGAGTAGAATTAATTCAAAATTATATAAATGATAATGCTTATTCAAGATATCTTGAAATAGGTACTTTTAAAGGTGGCTCACTCTTTCCGATTAAATGTAAAAAGAAAATTGCTGTCGATCCTCATTTTCTTTTTTCTAAAAAGAGAAAATTATATTGGATAGCCAGGAATAATTGTAATATTTGGAATTCCTATTATGAAATGAGCAGCATTGATTTTTTTACTTTGAAAAAGAAAAGATTTTTGGATAATAAAATTGATATTGCGTTTATAGATGGTTTACATACATTTAAAGCTAGTCTTAAAGATACTCTGAATACTTTGAGTATACTTAAGGAAGGAGGAACTATAATTTTGCATGATTGTTTACCACCACACGAAGCTGCAGCTGCTCCAGCAGAATCGTATGAAGACGCATATAAAAAGCGTGATAATAAATGGACCGGACAATGGTGTGGAGACGTTTGGAAGACCATTGTTTATTTAAAACAAAAATATCCTAATTCTTTGGACGTTTTTACAGTGGATGAAGATTACGGCCTGGGTGTAGTTAAACCTTTAGATTCTAAAATGGACTTAGAAATAGATTTTAATTTATTTCAGGAAATCAATACCAAAGATTTCCAATTTTTAAAAAAGGATTACAAAAATATCTTGAACTTAAAACCAAAGGATTTTAGATAATGTTTGTTACAATGCATAAATATGATAAAAAAGTAAATCTCATTGGAAAAACCTAAAAATGACTGGCTTTACGAAATAACCCCCAAGCGAAAGTTTATAGATCTCAATTATAAGGAAATCTGGGATTATCGGGATTTGCTCATTTTGTTTGTAAAGCGGGATATTGTCACAGTATATAAGCAAACCATCCTGGGGCCACTGTGGTTTTTTATTCAACCATTATTTACCTCGGTGATCTTTACGCTGGTTTTTAATAATATCGCTAATATCCCCACTGGGAATGTTCCTCCCTTTCTTTTTAACCTCGCCGGGATCACTGCATGGAATTATTTTAACCAGAGCCTTACACAAACTTCCAGCACCTTTAGGTCTAATGCTGGTATCTTTGGAAAGGTGTATTTTCCCAGGGTGATTATGCCCCTAAAAACGGTGATTTCAGGCTTGTTTAAATTTGGGATCCAATTAAGTATTTTGGTTATTTTTTATATTTATTTTCTTTTTCAGGGGTATGAGTTACAGCCTAATACCAACCTGTTCCTCTTTCCAATTTATGTTTTGATGATGGCTCTTTTAGGTTTGGGAGCAGGGATGACGATCTCTTCCTTTACCACAAAATATCGCGATCTTACGGTTTTAGTGGGTTTTGCGACATCTTTGTTAATGTATATCTCGGCGGTACCTTATCCCTTGAGCCAAGTGTCTGAAAAGATTCCGGAGTTGGCCTGGTTGGTGAATTACAATCCCCTGGCACAAATTATTGAAGGCTTTAGATATATGCTACTGGATACAGGGATGTTTAGCTGGAGCGGCCTTTTCTATACCCTGGTCTTTTCTATAGGCCTGTTTTTAATTGGGCTTATAGTTTTTAATAGAACTGAAAAGAATTTTATTGATACGGTTTAGATTAGTAGTTAGTCGATAGTTTTTTTGGTATATATTAGCAGTTAATCGTCAAGGATTTTATATCAGTTTTTGAATGGGATTAAAAAAATCGAAATGCTATATTCATTAAAAAAAGAGCTATATAGAAAATTTGGGTTTAAGTACAAAAATGCGCGTAATCGAAAAATAATTTTTGTAGTGAGTACTGACCGTTGCGGTTCAACGAGTATAACAAAAATGATTAACCAGCATTCAGGGTTTTTAGCATACCATGAAGATTTTCCGGAATTAATAGAGTTAAGTACTAAACTGGCCGAAAACCCTTAGCTCAAAGATCAAATCTATGGTGAAATAACAGTCTTATTTCAGAAAAGAATATGGGAGGGTAAAAAAAGACGGATTATAGTTCATTCAGATCATCGGATGTGGAATTTAATCGAGTTTTTAGCAAATTATTTTCCAAACTCCAGTTTTATTCACTTAATGTGAAACCCTTATGATTCAGTTCATTCATTTTACTAAGAGGGTGGTATACTGAAAATGATTTAAATGGCGAGAATAATATTTATGGTAAATATAGATTACAGGGGGATATGATAGGAGTAATATCTTCAGAAAAATGGAATAGCTTTTCTAGAGTTGAAAAGTGTACTTGGTACTGGATTTATGTTAATACATATATTGAAAAGGAATTAAATAAATTACGTGTCGAAACAATTAAATTGGAACAGTTAAATGCTGTTATGAATAAAAATATAAAAGAAAAATTTGGAGTAGAATCTGAATTTAAATTTTCAAATATAATTGCTAACCGTAGTTCGAGTTATTTTCAAAAAAACACTGAATATGAGCAGGTAGCACAAGCACTTCTAAAAATAGAATCTCATTTTAATATAAGGTATTATAAAAATGATTAAAAAATTGAAAAAAAAGATAAAGGGATTTGTGGATGGAAGGGTTAAGTTGATTAAAGATCAAGAACTAAAAAATCAACAAACCAACTTCAATTATAATCTATTCTCAAATCTTTTTAATGAGGAAAGTTTTATACCTTTTTCAACTTGGTCTATTTCACCGAATACAATTTTACATATTCTTAATGATATTACAATTAACCAGAGACAAAATATAATAGAATTTGGAGCGGGTGCATCTACTTTCTACATTGCAAAATTAATAAAGGTTCTGAAATTCAATTCTGTCTTCTTTTCTGTTGAATCTGATGAAAAGTGGGCAGCTGAAATTCAAAGACAACTGGAATTATATCAACTAGAAAATTATGTGAAAATTATTTATGCTCCATTGAATGAGATTCAGCCTAAACTTGCTTACAATGAGCAGAAAATATGGTATGATATTAAGATTTTAGATAAATATATGCACGATATAGAGAATGTTGATCTCGTGGTTGTAGATGGACCGTTTGGAGGAAGTACACCTTATGCCAGATATTCAGCTATTCCATTTTTGCGAAAAAAATTAACTGAAAGCTATTCAATATTTTTAGATGATGTAAACAGGAGCCAAGAGAGGGAAATAATAAACCAATGGAGCACATCTTTAAATAAAAAAGTTAAATATTTTGATCGATATGCAATAATAACATCAGAAACAAATTTTGAAGCCACCCCATTCCAATTGACAAATTTACCTTTATAAAATTTTAAATTAATCTTTTTAGTGCAGCCCCTAATCTCCATAATCATCCCCACCTTCAACCGGGCTCATTTAATCGGGGAGACCCTGGATTCAATCATGGTGAAAACTTATCAAAGCTGGGAGTACATAGGCCAGATAACAGTGCTATAGTTTATACCTCTGATTTGATGGGATATAACTGTAGTGAAGATACCCGGAATTAAACCATCTCCAAAAGTGTGAATTTCCGTTAAGGTTTAAAGTTGTAATTTGAGCAAGACTATTGGTTTTGATAAATAAAAAATATGAAGGTAAAAACAATATGTAGTCAACAACTTGCCAGACAAATCTTAAAAGTTAAAGGATATTCCGAAAACAAAAATCACTATGTTTTCGCTGATCCGAGAGGGGGGAGCACATGGTTAATGGAGATAATCCAAACTATTAAAAAAGAACCTGTAATATGGGAACCCTTATATTTAAAACTTAAAAATAGTCCATTTAAAAAGCTAAACTTTGGCTGGAGACAGTATATTCCGGAAGATGCCGAATGGGAGGAAGCAAAACAAGCTTTCGACAGGCTTTTTTCCGGAGAAATTTATGCAGAGAATACGCTAAAATTTAAAACTTTACTTAAATTGCTAAGATCTGAAAGTTTTCTTTTTAAGATATGTAGGGGGCATGCTTTGTTGCCCTGGCTAACTCAAAATTATAATTTCCATTATAAACCAATTTATTTGATTAGACATCCATTTGCCGTTGTAAGTTCACAATTGCGTCATGGAGCCTGGGAATATTCTTTTAATTCCTTTGAAATACCTCAAACACCATATAACCAGCATTATTTAGAACACGAGGCTTTTTTGAAAACCATAAAAACAAAAGAAGAAGCTTTAGTTGCAAATTGGTGTTTGTCGAATTCTATTCCTTTAAAGCATCCTGAAAATAATAGAAGTTGGATAACAATTAATTATGAGGAATTAGTCTTAAAACCAGAAGACTCCATCAATAGGATCTTGAAATCCTGGAAATGTAATTATGACGTTTCATCTATTGATTTTAGAAGGAATAGTGCAACAACAAAACCGGATAGTCCTGCTTTAGTAACCGAGAGACTGGCAAACTGGGAAAAATATTTTAATAGTTCGCAGTTGGATAGAATGGGGGCAGTTCTGGATTATTTTGAAGTTAAAAACTACTCAAAATCCAATCCTATGCCAGAAAAAAGTTTTTAATAATTCATTACTAAAGGAGCTTAGTTATAATATTGCAACGTCATATTTATGATTCAAACCTTGATAAGTATTATAATCCCAACCTTCAACCGGGCGCATGTACTCGGGGAGACCCTGGATTCAATTGTCGCCCAAACCTATACCAATTGGGAGTGCATCATTGTAGATGACGGCTCAACAGATTACACGGCTGAGTTACTGGGATTTTACTGTGAGAAAGATTACAGGTTTCAATTCCATTCCCGGCCTAAAAATCGTCCTAAGGGAGCCAATGCCTGCAGGAATTTCGGTTTTGAGCTAAGCAAAGGAGAGTTCATCCATTGGTTTGACAGTGATGATCTCATGTCGAGGGATAATCTCCTGGACAAAGTAAATTATTTAATCACCAATAAGGATTTAGATTTTTGTATAGGTAAAATAGTCAGGTTTGAAGGGAATTTTAAGGATGATAATTTTACGTATCAGCATGGAGATTTAAAACCGGAAAAAGAGCTTTATACCGCATACATAACCGGCCGCCTCTCTATTTTAAATGTTAATCCACTTTGGAGAAGAGGGCTGTTTACACCCGGGAAGTTATATGATGAAAGCCTGGAGCAGTTTCAGGATCTAGATCTTTTTTCCCGTATAATATTTGAAAACAATCGGTTGGGAATAATCAATAAAAATCTAATTTATATAAGAAGGAATAATGAATCTATAAGCACAGTTAATTCCAGCTTTAAGCTTGATGTACCATCGTTTTTAAAAGTAAAAGAAAGGCTGATTACACGTAGCCCCTGCAATAAAACCATTGTCGTATATATTATTAAAGATGTACTTTGGGCCATGAGATGGAGTATGGCCAAAAAAGCTTTTGCCGAAGCCCGAAGCTGCCTGAACTTTTGTTATAAATACCGGAATTTATTGCCTTTCCCTTATCGGGCGCGATTACTAAGGGTGGGTGTCTTTTTTAAACTGTTTACTGCGCTAAATGGAGGAGATACGCGATTCAGAAGCTATTTAAAAATTTGAAACAGGAATTGTAATCTGGAAATTAAAAGCTAGAACTCTTGTCGAACTAAAATGTATTTGACTTAGCATTGGAATCAGATGCAAACCCATAAATTTTTATTACTTTTCAGCCATAAATCGACTACTAAAAACTGTCTTTTCACATACCACCAATTGAATTATGAGTATTATCCTAAAAGCCGAAAATATTTCTAAACAATACCGCCTGGGGACGGTGGGTACAGGGACTTTAGGGGACGACCTGAAACGCTGGTGGTATAGTGTTCGTGGCAAAGAAGATCCTTTTTTGAAAGTAGGTGGTGTAAACGACAGAAGTGCTAAAGCCACCGAAGATTATATCTGGGGCTTGCGAGATATTAATTTTGAAGTAAAGCAGGGAGAAGTTTTAGGTATTATAGGAAAGAATGGGGCAGGGAAATCTACTTTGCTTAAATTGCTTTCGCGGGTAACTTCCCCCACTACCGGAAGTATTAAAACCAAAGGGCGTATTGCCAGCCTGCTGGAAATAGGTACCGGGTTTCACCCGGAGCTTACCGGCCGTGAAAATATCTTTATGAACGGGGCGGTGTTGGGCATGACAAGGGCCGAGATTAAGAATAAACTGGATGAGATTATAGCTTTCTCCGGTTGTGAAATGTATATAGATACTCCTGTTAAACGTTACAGCAGTGGGATGACCGTAAGATTAGGTTTTGCCGTAGCGGCTCACCTGGAACCTGAAATCCTTGTGGTAGATGAGGTGCTGGCCGTAGGCGATGCCGAATTTCAAAAGAAAGCGATTGGCAAGATGCAGGATCTTTCCACAGGAGAAGGGAGAACCGTAATTTTTGTGAGTCATAATATGGCGAGTATTCAAAACTTATGTACAAGAGTGATGCTTATGAATAATGGTCAAAATGAAAAAATAGGATTTACCGATGAAGTCGTTGATTATTATTTAGAAAAATTCAGGAATACTTTTGTCTCTAAGGAATTGGAGAATAGATTAGATAGAAAAGGTAATGGTCAACTTAAATTTTTGAGATATTGGTTTGAGAATAAAAATGGTAATCAAACAAATTCCTTGCAATCTGGTATGAATTGTAAAATGATTCTCGAGATCATAAATACATCCGAAAGAAAAATAAATAACATAAGAATTTCGGTAGGAATAGATGATAACCAGTCCAGAAGAATTACTTTATTGGATAATACATTGACCAATGTTAATATTCAATTTGAACCTATAGAAACTCGGCAAATCAAAATAGCAATACCTAATTTACCTTTGCAAGGGGGGCAATATTATTTCACATTATTTGCTAGTGAAAATGATAATATTGCAGATTGGGTAATAAATGCCGGTGAGTTTGAAGTGGAGTTTGGAGATTATTTTAATACTGGTAAAGTAGTTAAGTCTAGCCAAGGAAATTTTCTAACACAACATAAATTTTCTGTGAACTCAAAATAATCCAAATTATACTTTAGAATATGATATTGAGTCAATTAAAAGCTCTGATTAATTTTAATCAAGCTCAAAATAATAGGATATTAGAACAGAACAGAGAAATTATATTGCAAAATAAAGAAATCATTTGGGCTCAAATATTTCATGATTCGATTAAAGGCAAACCAGTTCTAGAAAACCTTCCGTTATTCGTCGGGCGATGGGCCGGTAATTATACTCTATTCTATGTGCTTTACAGGATTCTGAACGATTTTCGACCAGAAAGAATATTAGAATTGGGCCTGGGAGAATCCAGTAAATTTATATCAGTTTTTAACCAAGCTTACTCAAAAAAATCAAACCACCTCATAATTGAACAGGACGAAGTCTGGAAAAATAATTTTATCAAAGATTTTGAGCTTTCTGACAATGCGGAAATATTTATTTCACCTTTAAAAATGGAATATGTTAAAGACAATGAAGTAAAAGTCTACTCTTCATTAAATAAGGTGTTAAGTCAAAAATTTGATTTCTATCTGATTGATGGTCCAAATGGAAGTAGCAAATATTCCAGGTACGATGCATTTAAAATTGCTAAACAATTTAATCCAGAAGATAATTTCATTTTATTAATTGATGATTTTGAAAGGGAAGGTGAAAAAGATACGGTTAATTTAATCCGATCTGAATTTCAGAAAAAAAAGATTGAATTTTATACGGCTGTATATACAGGTCTAAAAAGTGTCTTGGTTATAGGATCCAAGAAATATAAAAATGTTCAGAATTTTTAATTAAAAGAATACATTCTAAGTATTTAATTGAATGAATAGAGATCTAGCTCCCATTGTGTTATTTATTTATAACCGGCCCTGGCATACCCGGCGAACTTTGGAAGCTCTTAAGCAAAATGAACTGGCCGCAAATAGCAGACTAATTATATTTAGTGACGGGCCTAAGGAGAATTCCACCGAGGAAGAATTAAATAAGGTTAAAGAGATAAGAAATCTCGTTAAGGAGGAAAAATGGTGTGGGGCAGTAAAAATCATTGAGCGTACGGAAAATTTAGGATTGGCAGAATCAGTGATTCTGGGAGTAACAGAGTTGATAGAAGAATATGGACGAGTTATAGTTCTGGAAGACGACATTATTGTCGGAAAGTATTTTCTGAATTTTATAAATGAGGCCTTAGAACTTTATAAATTTAAAAAAAGAGTTTTTGGTGTAAGTGGTTATCAATTTACCCCTTCGAAAGAAATAAAGGAATCGACTTATTTTTTACCCATTATGAGTTCCTGGGGGTATGCAACATGGGCTGATAGATGGAGTCAAATTAATTTTAATGGTGAGGAATTACTAGAAATTGTAGAAAATAAAAAAATAGGGAATAAGCTGAATTTTGGAAGTATTAATTATCTGAAAATGTTGAAAGATCAGGTTGATAATTTAAATAATTCATGGGCTGTCCGATTTTATGTTTCTATGTATTTAAAGAATGGACTATTTCTATATCCTAATAAATCCTTACTTCGTAATATAGGTTTCGATGGCACAGGAATTCATTCTGGCAGCAATCCATCAAAACACTATCGTGACCCAAAAGAAATAAATTCTTTAATTCCTGTTCAGAATAAAAAAGTGAAATGGAATAAAAAAAATGTGGATTTATCTATGAAAGGTACTTACAATAGTTCAGTTTCTAAAAATAGTGGCTTTAAAACAACCTTAAAGAATATTTTGCCACCTGAATTAATTCAATATGCCAGGCGTAAATTGAAAAGAGATAATTCTTTAGATATAGATAAAACTTCACCGCGTTACACAAGAAAAATAATTCAATTTGAAGATCAGGAAATAATAGTGCCTGATGTTGCATCCTTTAATTTTATGAAAAAGGAGATCTTTGAAAATGAAGTTTATAAATTTTCAACTCATGAATTATCTCCCTACATCATAGATGGAGGTGCTAATATTGGTCTTTCAACTATTTATTTTAAAAAACTATTTCCTAATTCTAAGATAATAGGGTTTGAACCCGACCCGAGTATTTTTGAAATACTTAAAAAAAATATTAGAAAATTTAATTTCCAGAATATAGAGTTAGTTAATAAGGGGCTATGGAATGTAAAGAAAGAATTAGAGTTCTGGTCCGAGGGTGCAGATGCAGGTTTAATCATAGAAAAGAAAGACTCTAAAAAGACAACAACAAAGATAGAAACCACTTCCTTGAATGACTATTTAACTTGTCAGGTGGATTTTTTAAAACTGGATATAGAAGGAGCTGAAACAGTAGTATTAAAAGATATCCAGCCTAATTTGGGTAAGATCAAGCGGATATTTGTAGAGTATCATTCGTTTGTCAATCAACCTCAAAGTATAGATGAAATATTAAGGATTTTAATTGAGGCTGGATTTAGGCTTCATATAAATGCTCCGGGATTATCTAGTCAATCCCCTTTTGTTAAGCTGAATACCTATAATAATATGGATATGCAGTTGAATATTTATGGCTTTAAAGAGGAGTAATGTGAAAGTTTTAATTGTAAATACGTTTGATAGAGGCGGCGCTGCTAATGCCTGTAAAAGATTGCATCTTGGCTTGTTAGAGGCAGGAGTAGAGTCTAAAGTTCTACTGAAGAATAAGCAGAATAACTGGTCTCAATCTTTTATTTTGCCTCCTAAGAGTACTCCTCCTTCTTTAAATGAAAAACTAAAGACAAAAGTTATAAGGATTTTAAAAGGAGTAAAACTTTATCCAATAAAGCCAGAAAAACAAAAGCCAGGAATTCCTTTTCTTCAAAAGCGATCAGAAAAACTTGAAATGTATAGTTTCCCCCATTCAAATTATGACATTACTCAATCTCCTTTATACCAACAAGCTGATATTATCAATCTTCACTGGGTAGCGAATTTTCTCGATTACAAATCTTTTTTTCTAAAAAACACTAAACCGGTAGTCTGGACGCTGCATGATATGAATCCTTTCCTTGGAATAGATCATTATGCTGAAAAATATATTGGGATGGATACGCATGGAGAGCCGATATCAAGAAGTATTTCTAAGGAGGAGTCTAAGATAAACAGAGATTTCGCAGATTTAAAAAAAGATTGTATCGAGCAAATTGAAAACCTTACAGTTATTACCCCCTCAAGGTGGCTGGCTGCAGAAGCATCTAAAAGCGAAGCTTTCAAGGGTAGAAATGTAAAAGTGATTCCTTATGGATTGGACGATATAGTATTTGCTCCCAGAGATCAAAAAACCTCTAGGGAAATTTTAAATCTTCCTTTAGATAAAAAGATCATTCTTTTTGTTGCAGATTCAGTTGTAAATAATAGAAAAGGTTTTAGTTATCTTGAAAAGACTTTAGAAGAATTCCAAACTGAAAAAATTTTACTATGTGCCGTTGGGAGTAATGTAAAATTGCGGTCTAATGATAATTTAATAGAACTAGGTGAGATTAAGGATGATCGACTAATGAGTGTAGTGTATTCAGCCGCTGACGTTTTTGTGATTCCTTCTTTAATTGATAATCTTCCCAATACGGTGCTTGAATCTATTATGTGTGGGACCCCGGTTATTGGTTTCCCTGTAGGAGGAATACCAGATATGATTGACCACGGTAAAAATGGTTTGTTAGCTGAAGAGATCAGTGTAAAATCTCTGGTTAAAATTTTAAAGGAATTTTTGGATAATCCTGAAGTGTTTGACAGAAAGGAAATTAGAAGGGCAGCTAAAGAGAAATATAAGGGAAAGGTTCAGGCAAAAAAATATATGGAATTATTCAACGAAATTTTAAAAGCTTAATTTTAAATTATTACTACTTAAATTGTAGGTTAATCCTAATTATGTCCAAATCACATTTAATATCAATCATTACTATAAACCTCAATAACCTGGGAGGTTTAAGAAAGACTATGAAAAGTGTTTTTGAACAAAGCTGGCAGGAATTTGAATATATTATTATAGATGGCGGTTCTACCGATGGGAGCAAAGAATATATTGAATCGAATAGCGATAAAATAGACCATTGGGTAAGTGAACCTGATAAAGGGATTTTTAATGGAATGAATAAAGGAATTAAAAGGGCTAATGGAGAATATTTACTGTTTTTGAATTCTGGGGATTGGTTATATGATGAAAAGGTTTTAAATATTGCTGCTGAAAAACTTGATAGCTGTGATGTTTTTTATGGTAATATTATTAAAGTTTTTCCTGATGGAAGAGAGATATTGGATAAAGGCACCAATGGTGAAGAAATTACTTTGGAGACATTTGGGAATGGAAGTTTAAATCATCCTAGTAGTTTTATAGGCAAGCATTTATTTGATAAATATGGACTGTACGATGAAAATCTACAAATCGTTTCAGATTGGAAATTCTTTCTAATCGCATTAGGTTTAAACAACGCTAAAGTGTCTTATATTAATCAACCCTTTTCTTATTTTGATGTTACTGGTATCAGTAGTAATAATTATGGTCAAATAGAGAGGGAAAGAGATCAGGTTTTGAATAAGGAAGTGCCTACTCCAATTTTGAAGGATTTTTTAAAACTGCAGAAAATTAAAAAAAGATTAGAAGATAAAAGATATCAAAAATTTGAGATTACCGACCAAAAAAAAATATCTAGAAAATTGCATTCAATAATTTTTAAACTTTTTGTCTCAAAATAATCTAAGAACCGGGTTAATGCACGGGATTATAAAAATACATCTAAGCTTATATTTAATATTAATTTGAAATCGATCCTTTTTAAAATATGGAAATTTCCGAAACTCTCGGAAACCTTTATAGTGAATCAGGTAATTTTGGCCATTAAACTTGGTTATGAGGTAAGGATACTAACGGAAGAAGTTTGTGATATACCTAAAAATGCCAACCAAGAACTCTTCAGGGAATATAAGCTTGAGGATAAGCTGATCCTAGAAGACTATAAAATACCAAAAACAAAATTTAGACGGGCACTTAAGGTCACAGGGTTGATTTTTAAAAGACCTGATCTTTTAGCTTCTTTGTTAAGGTTCTATAGAAAGAGTCAGAGAAAAGGTTTCTTTGCTGTTTTTCAGTTCTTTTTTTACAAAAAGCTCAGGGATTATGATATCATTCATATCCAGTTTGGAACTAACAAGAATCCGGTTGATATATTAAAGAAGACCGGGTTTTTAAAAAGTAGGATTATAGCCAGTTTCCACGGTCATGATCTCTATTTTCCGATTAATAACCGAATTCCCAATGACGGTTATTATGATTTGTTGTTTGAAACCGCTGATTCTTTGATAGCCAACACCCCTTTTCTAAAAGAAAAATTGCTTGATTTAGGAGCACCGGCAGAAAAAATAAAAGCAATTCCCGTGGCAGTGAACACTCAGTATTTTAAACCCGTTTTTAAAAAGGATGTTGATAAGAAAATTAGATTAGTAACCGTTGGTAGGATGGATGAACTTAAGGGACAGGAATATGGAATAAGAGTAGTAAATCGTCTGATTAGGAAAGGTATGGGGATAGAATATTTTCTTGCCGGTGGCGGTATATATGAAAGAAGATTAAAAGGGCTTGTAAAAGAATTGGAGCTCGATAAATTTGTCTTCTTTGTAGGGAATCTTGATCAGAAAAGAGTATGCACTATATTGCAAGCCTCAGATATTTTTCTAATGACTTCCGTGATAAACAAAGCCGGGATGGAGGAAAGTCAGGGACTGGTGACCGCAGAGGCGCAGGCTTGTGGATTGCCGGTGGTTGCCTTCGATACAGGAGGAGTGAAATACACTCTTATAAATGGTGAAACCGGATTTTTGTGTAAAGAAAAAGATTTGGATGATTTTGCCACTAAGCTTGAATTTCTTATTAAAGATCACCATTTAAGAGTGAAAATGGGAATAATAGCAAGAGACTTTATCGAACAAGAATATTCAGAGATCTCTGTAAGAAAAAAATGGCGGGAAACCTATGGTTAAAAGTAGTTCCTTATTTTAGCAAGAAATAAAAAAAGATGCAGCCCCAAGGAAAGGTTTCCATTATTATTCCCTGTTATAATGATTATTTATATATAGAAAAAGCTATAAATTCTGCTTTGTCACAAACCTGGCAGAGTAAGGAAATTATAGTAATTGATGACGGTTCGGACCAAAAAACCAAACAAGTACTTAAAAGTTTAGAACCAAAAATTGACCTGTTAATTACCCAAGAAAATAAAGGAGTGAGTGCGGCTAGAAATAGGGGAATAGCAATCGCCAGCGGGGAATTTATAATGATATTGGATAGTGATGATTACTATGAAAAAGAGTTCTGCGAAAAAGCAATTGAGATATTTGACAAAAAACCGGAGGTTAAATTGGTAAGTTGTTATGCAAATTGGTTTGACAAAAAAGGTTTCAGGTTATTTAAACCACTTGGAGGCAAGGTGGAAGATTTTCTTGTAAAGAATTGTGTTCTTAATGTAATTTTTAAAAAGAAGGATTTTATTCTTACTGGGGGATATGATGAGAATATGGAAAGTGGCTATGAAGATTGGGAATTTTATATAAGGCTGCTAAAAAGCGGAGGTCATGCTTCGATAATTCCCGAAGTCCTCTTTAATTACAGAAATAAGCAAAATTCCAGAAATAAAAAGGCGAACCTTAAAAAATTTGATATCCTGGAATATATATATAACAAACATTCGGACCTATATAAAGAACATTTCTCTTTATTCATTCATGAATGGTTGAAAACTAATAGAAAAAGTGAAGCATTTAAAAAACAAGTAATGGATAGCCTGGATTATAAAATCGGAAATAAAATATTGAAACCTTTTAGAGCTTTGGGAGTATTTAAAAAATCAAAAAAATAATGGCTATTGTTACAATAATAATGGGAACCTTTAACCGTGCCCATTTAATTTCAGAAACTTTGGAAAGTATTTTAAATCAGAGTTTGAAGAATTGGGAATGTCTTATTATAGATGATGGTAGTAATGATGATACCGCCAAGGTTGTTGAAAAATTCACATCTAAGGATCCACGTTTTTCTTACCTGCAAAGAACCCGGGAATATAAAAAAGGATTACCCGGATGTAGAAATCAAGGATTGGATCTGGCAAAAGGAGAATTCATTGTCTTTTTTGATGATGACGATATCCCCCATCCCCAATTATTGCAGCTTACAGTAGCTGAATTGAAAAAATCTGATCATGATTTTTGCAGATATCTTAGGAGTACATTTATGGGGCGGTTTTCAAAGGAATTTATACTTGTTGAGAGTTATTCTACAAAAAAAATTGGCCAAAAAAAATTGGAAGCTGTTATTATGAATGACCTCCCATTTAACTCCTGCCAGATAATGTGGAGAAAATCGAGTATTGGTAAGAGCCGTTTTGATGAAAACCTTATGTATGCAGAGGAGTGGGAGTTTTATACTCGAATTTTAAGTACGGGATTAGAAGGGAATTCAATCAATAAAGAATTATATTTTGGAAGAAAGCATCCCAACTCCAATACAGGGGAATTCTATAGAAAAGAACCTATAAGACTGAGTTCTCAAATACAGGCCGCAAGCTTAGTGATAAATAATCTTGCTTCTAAAAAACTCTTTAGTGAAACCTTAAAATTTTTTTTCCTGAGAATGGGGTTTGAGTTAAAATCTTTTAATATAATAAAGTTGAGTTTAAAAGCAGCTAATGCCGGAGTAATGGAAAAATGGAAATATAAAATAGGTTTCCAGATATACCCGGTTTTGAAACCCATTTTTTATCTTAAGGCCAAAATTCTAAAATCTTGAAAATTCTCCTCTGTTTTGGTACCCGCCCGGAAGCTATAAAAATGGCTCCGGTAATTTCAGCATTAAAAAACAATCATCTGGAATACTCGGTTTGTGTTACCGGGCAACACCGGGAGATGCTGGACCAGGTGCTGGATTTCTTTGAAATAAAACCAGATTTTGATTTAAAGCTTATGCAGAAGGAACAAGGCTTAAACTCCCTAAGTGCCTTAATTCTTGAAAAAGCAGATGTAATTCTACAGGAAGCTAAACCTGACCTTATCCTGGTACAGGGAGATACTACTACTGCATTCATTGCTGCCCTGGCTGCTTTTAATCGCGGGATAAAAATAGGACATATCGAAGCGGGTTTACGTACACAGAATTTGCATTCTCCTTTTCCTGAAGAAGCCAACCGACAATTAATTAGTAGGATAACTGATTTTTATTTTGTTCCTACCGATTTTAATCGGAACAATCTTTTGAGGGAGGGAATATCTGCAAACAAAATTTTCACCACTGGGAATACTGTAATTGATGCTTTAAGAATGGCGGAGGAGAAACTTAAAAGCGGGTATGAAAATGATGAACTAAAAAAACTCAAAGGCCTGCTAAATAAAAACAAGAAATTACTTTTAGTTACCGGGCATCGCAGGGAGAGTTTCGGGGGCGGATTGGAGGAGGTATGTAAAGGTCTACGGAAGTTTGCCGAAAGGAAGGATGTGCAAATTATCTTCCCTGTGCATTTAAATCCCCAGGTTCGTAGAAAGGTTTTTGAGATTTTAGGCAAGCATCCGAATATTCATCTTATCGACCCTGTGAGCTATCCCAGTTTTGTATGGTTGATGATGCAGGCAAGCACCATTATTTCAGATTCGGGTGGCATACAGGAAGAGGCCCCATCTCTAAAGAAACCCGTTTTGGTGACCAGGGAATTTACCGAGCGGGAGGAAGCGGTAATTGCCGGATTTTCAACTGTGGTAGGGGCTTCCGAAGAAATGCTCTTAAAGAAATTAGAGGAACTCCTGGAGAATCCTCCGGATTTTACAGGAGTTCAGAACCCCTATGGAGATGGCACTGGAGCCCAAAAGATTGTAGAAATCATAAAAAAACAAAATGCCTGAAGCTATAAAAAGAATCTTGGTCGTAACTGAGTCGATGATGTGGATGACAGCAGCGGTTCCACCGGATGGAACGCTATTTACGATAGGTGGAAAACTATTCAGTAAAACTATAAATCAAGTGATAAATCTTTTAAAACTAAATTTGTTTTCTCTAGTGTTTTTATATAGAAAAATATTTAGACTTTACTCGTCCTATTTTAATTTGTTATGAAAATTCTCTATATCAATGCTAATCTAAGGGATTATCTGCAAGATATTATTTATGGGGGGCTGGTTAAAGTGCTCGGGGCCAATAATGTGCATCCATTCCCTTTCAATCATTCATATTATTTTAATTTAAGAAAATACCCTAAAAATATAGGTTACTGCAAGGGTGGTTTCTTTGCCTATTTGAAAAATAGATTTTTAAGTTTTAAATATGATTGTGTAATAGTTTCTTCAACAAAACATCAATCTTTTGATTTCTATTCCAAAATTCTGGATATAATACCAGATTCCTGTCCTATAGCGTTTCTGGATGGGGGAGATTGGGCTGAAATAGGAGGTGATTTAGCTAGATTAGGTTATCCTAATCTTTACCAAAACACCATAAAAAAAAGGCCTTTTGACCTGATTTTTAAGAGAGAAATGCTTAAAAATGTTGATTATCCATCAAATGTTTATCCTTGTCCTTTCGCTTTCAATATGGATAGGATTAAAAATACTAAAAAGGTTACGGCAAAAAAATATGATGTTTCTTTTTGGGCAAATGAATCACATATCTCAAGAACGAAAATATTCTCTTTACTCAAAGGAAAATATGATTGTGAAGAGAATGGAACTTCCAGGGAATGTTCTTTTGGATCCTTCAATAGGAGAGGGAATTTTTATTTTGAGGAACTTAAAAGATGTAAAATAGTTCTAAATGTAAGAGGTATGGGATGGGATACTTTACGATTTTGGGAAGCGCCTGCTCTTGGTACGTTCATGTTATCTCAAAAACCCAGTATAGTGATTCCAGATGATTTCACAGATGAAATGAATATAGCTTACTTCGAAGATGATTTTTCAGATCTTTATGAAAAAATAGATTATTATCTGGTGAATGAAAGCGTTAGAGAAAAAATAGCATCTGCTGGATACCAACACATTTGTAAACACCATACAGACATTGCCAGGGCTAAATCAATTATCAAAAGGATCAGTAGCCTATAGAATATAATGTTAAACAAGGATATTAATGCTGGATCTTCAAGAGGAAAATTATAGGATTTGGAGGATATCTTTGAGAGTCCCTCGGATTTTATAAGAGTTATAAGCCGATATGAAGATGGTCGTGTAGCCCAAAAGATTATGGAATTATAAAAAGAGAAAATGCCTGACCCGATAAAAAAAATACTGGTTGTAGTAGAGTCGATTGATGTGGAGGACAGTAGCGGTTCCAAAGCCAACGTAGCCCTTATAAAGAATTTATATAAAGCCGGCTTTAAACTGCAGGTATATCATTATACACGAAAGAACATTGAGCTAGAGGACATTCCCTGCTATGCGATTAAAGAGAACCGAAGAAGTTTGCTGTTTTTTTTAAGCAGGACAGAACGTTATTTACGGTATTGGTTCAATTTAAAGTTATCTAAACCCATCGAGCAAATTTTTGGGTTTTCCTTTACGCTTTTCAACGATTGCAACAGTATTGTAGCCGCTTTAAAAAAAATCAATGATTTCGAGCCCGATTTGGTATTAACTCTAAGTAAAGGAACCAGTTTTAGACCGCATCAAGCAATTATAAAACTACCAAAATGGTATTCTAAATGGATAGCCTATGTTCATGATCCCTATCCTTTTGCTTGCTATCCCAGGCCTTATGATTGGGTTGAGCCAGGATATCATCAAAAAAGAAAATTCTTTTTAAAAGTAGGGGCTAAAGCTAAGTATGTGTCCTATCCCAGTCAATTACTGGCCGAATTGATGGAAAGCTATTATTCTCCAATGAGAGGCAAAAGAATCATTATTCCCCACCAAATATATGAAACCGATGCTGAGCCAATGGAATTGCCTGAGTATTTTAAAAAAGATGCATTCACTATAGTACATGCTGGAACATTGCTTGGTCCACGAAATCCTCTTAGTCTAATTGAGGCTTACAGGAAGTTTATTCTCGAAAATCCGAAGGCAGAAGAGAACAGTCAGTTAATTTTTATAGGGAGAAAGTCAAAATACTCAAAAGAATTTCAAGAGATAAAAAAAACTTTACCGCAGTTTTATAGTAGTGAAGATTATATCCCATTTTCTACAGTACTGGCCATCCAAAAAAATGCAGCAGTGAATGTTATTTTGGAAGCAAAAAGTTCTATAAGTCCTTTTCTTCCCGGGAAATTTCCACATTGTATTCAGGCAAAGAAGCCTATTTTACTCTTAGGACCTTATTATAGCGAGTCCAGGAGATTACTTGGTGAAGATTATCCCTGGTGGAGTGAAATAGATGATGAGGATGAAATACTGAAAATTATAAAAGACCTTTACAATAATTGGAAGTCAAATGATAACCAGGTGGATTACAATTACAACAGCTTGAAAACATACCTCTCAGAAGATTATTTAAGCGCTCAAATTTCAGATTTATAAATGAAAATCTTAATGCTCTCTATCTTCGCACCACATTTTTTTAACTGGACCGAACAGTTGAGAGATTCTGGTCATGAGGTATATTGGTTGGATATATATGACTCCAATACCAAAGTTAAGCAGATAGATTTTGTTGAGCAGATCACTGGATGGCGATATAAATGGGATTATCCCGGAAGGTATTTTCTTAAAAGTAAAGCTCCTGGTATAACCCGTCTTATTAATATTTTTAATGAAAGAAATTTCCAGAAACAACTGGAAAAGGAAATTAGAAGAATAGAACCGGATGTGGTCCATAGTTTTGTGATGTATCTTGGAGGTGTACCTGCCTTACCGGTGATGAAAAAGTTTCCCGACCTTAAATGGGCCTTTACCGCCTGGGGCAGTGATATGTATTATTATCAACAGCAAACTGAATATCTTGCAGGAATGAAAAAAGCCTTAGCCCATATTGACTATATGTTCGCCGATTGCCAGAGAGATTATAACATTGCAAGGGAACATGGCTTTGAGGGTAGGTTTTTAGGAGTTTTTCCCGGGGGAGGTGGTTTTAATTTCGGAAGTTTGGATCCTTTTATTAGGGATAAGAAAAACAGAAATATTATTCTAATAAAAGGCTACCAGGGTTTGCATGGTAAATGTATTGATGTATTAGTGGCGCTTCAAAAATTAGAAATGCAGTTAAAAGATTACCGGATAATTGTATTTGGAGCAGCTATAGAAGTATTTAAATTTGTGGAGACTTCTTCTTTGAAAGAATTTGGTAATCTGGAGATATATGGAAAATTAAACTACCAGGATCTTATGAAATTAATGGGACGGACTTTAATTTACATAGGAAACAGTAGTTCTGACGGAATGCCTAATACCCTCCTGGAGGCAATTATTATGGAAGCTTTTCCAATCCAATCCAATCCCGGAGGAGCCACAGCAGAGATAATTCAGCATAAAGAAAATGGACTTTTAATTGAAGAACCTGAGGATTCACAGGAAATCAGTAGCTTGTTGCTGGAGGCTTTAAATAATTATGAATTAAGAAAAAAGGCCGTTTGCTGGAATTCAGAAAATATCAAACCTGAGCTAGTGAGGGAAAAGATTAAGGCCCGGGTTTTAAAAGCTTATGATTCAATAGAAAAAGATCTGTAATGGAGCCATTAATTTCAATTCTATATGTCCATCGTAACCGCGACACCAAAAGAATAAAAATATCTTTTGAGTCTTTGCAAAGGCAGGAGTTGCAAAATTTTGAAGTGATCTTTGTAGATTATGGAAGCGATAATACACTTGCAGAGGAACTGAAAATGCTTGCCGCCGAATTTCCGTTTGTTCGTTTTTTTCATTTGCCTGTACCCCAGCTTTTATGGAATAAAAGTAAAGCCCTTAACTATGGAATTTTAAAGGCAAAAGGAGATTATGTCTTTATCGCCGATATCGATCTTGTTTTTCATCGGCAAACAACTGCTTTATGGAATAAGCTATTGAATTCCGATAGGTTTTATTTGTTTCAGTTGGGATATTTAGAAAAAGAAGAATCAGAAAAACTTTTTGGGAATTATGAGTTTGATGCTTTAAAACCGGGCAGAACAGGAACTGTAAACGGCATGATCTTAACTTCCCGCGAAAGCCTTCTGGGGGTAAACGGTTTGGATGAATTTTTTCATTTCTATGGGTCTGAAGATGAAGATTTATTTGCCCGATTGGAAAATGCGGGCTATCTAAGAGAACTAAGAAAGGAAGCATATGTTTACCACAATTGGCATCAAAGTTTTTCAGGCTCAGAAGATAAGCTGCTTACAGGGAATCCACGGGTAAAAAATATTATGCGTATTAATCAAAGGCATTTTCAACGTAATAGAGATCGTGGCATAATAAAACCTTTACGGCAGGAAAAAATAGGGAAATTTAAAACTCCCAAAAGATCTGCAGTTTTAAATAATCCAGATATAGTACTTGAAATTCCCAACATACTTGCCAGGGTAGAGCATTTTTTAAGAGAAGAGCTGCCTTCCCGAAAAGGAGAGGTGGTAAAGGCTGTATTTTTTGAGGAGGATTACTATAAGTCTGCCAAATACAAATTAAAGCTAAGATTGGGGAAACAAACACAGCCCTATATCTCTATAAAGCAAGTGAATGATATGATTTTAAAAGAGATTTTATATAGTTATAGAGATCATAATTATTCTTTTCGAGTAGATAAAGAATTGAAAAATATTATATTTTGCCTTGAATCATGAACCAGAAAAATTTAGTTCTTAAATCCTATAAAAAGTTTTGTCAGGCTGAGGGCAACGAGCATATAGCCAGTGAATTTGCTGTTTTGAAAATACAGGAATTAATAGAAAAATTTGATATTAAAAGTATTTTGGAAATAGGTTTAGGTATTGGTGCAATTGCTGGTAGTATTTTATCAGTCGATAGAAATTTAATCTATGCCGGAACGGAGAATAATGAGTTTTGTCTTGCGGCTTTAAAAAAAAATCTTGGCACAAAATTTCAGAATTTAAAGGTTTTCTATGAACTTTCGGAAGTACCTATAAGTAATTATGATTTGATCATAATCGACGGAAAAGACCCTGAGCTATCAAAAATTAAACACTTACTAAACTCATCGGGAATTATTGTTATAGAAGGCGACAGGCTTCCACAGCAAAGGCTACTTAAAAAGTATATTCCGGCTCATAAATTTGTTCACGCAATAAGTAATAAAAGGAATGCTATTTACAGTCCATTTTCACAAGCACATTGGCAAGGGGGGGTGAAGATTATTTTTGTAGACCCTGGTTTTAATCAGTTAATATGGTGGGGAAAAGAAAAATTTAAAACTAAACTGAAATATTATTTTAGAAAATGAGGTTTCGTAAATTTTTAAAAACGGAGTTAAGATTTTAAATCTTAGAATAACCAATTGAATATGTCCCTCAAGTTAAAACTTAAAGAAAGCTTATTTCACCTAATGGAGCTGTTGCCCGAGAAACAGGGCTATTATGCTTACCATACAATTCAAAACCTCGCTAACAGGCAGAATATGTTAGACCGGCTAAAAACCAATACATTCAGTTTTCGTGGTTTGCAAAGATTGTTACAGGAAAATAAGCTATCCTTAGAGGGGAAAAATGTTTTAGAAATCGGTTCGGGATGGGCACCTGTTATGCCTTACCTGATGCTTTACAAGGGAAAAGCAAAATCGGTTTCCAGTTTCGACCTGAACCGGCATTTTAGCAGGAAACGGATTCGCGAATTGAACGAGGTTTTTCTATCGGAATATGGTATTAATGTTAGTGTCGCACCTAAAAGTGAATGGCATTTGCCAAAAAAGATTGCGTATTATCCCAATACTAACCTAATAAATATAGATTTACCGGAAACAGACCTGGTTTTTTCCCGGTTTGTTCTGGAACACGTAAAGCCGGAAGATCTTCGGTTGATGCACCAAAAATTTAAAACCGATTTAAAACCGGGAAGCATAATAGTACATCTAATTTCCCCAAGCGATCACCGTGCTTATGTGGATAAGAATTTGAGTCTGCAGGACTTCTTGCAATACAGCGAAGCCCAGTGGCAAAAGAAACAAACCAGGTTTGATTATCATAACCGGTTAAGGCTTCCTCAATATGAAGCTATTTTTAAAGCTGCGGGATTGGAGCTGTTGCATATTGAGTATGATCAACCCGGTGCAGATTCATATAAGAAGTTCAAGTCTGTACCAATACACGAGGATTTTAAGGACTTTACTGATGAAGAGTTGACGGCAGGTTCTATTAATGTGGTTTTGAGGGTGTAAAGGGAGTAGGAAACCCCGACTCTCCTAATTTATTTTTTTTTTAAAAGTGAAAAACTTAGGTCCATGAGGTTACTTCTTAACAGTGAAAGGACAGTTCTTTTCGCATAGCAGTCGAAGGGTAAAAGCAAGTCAGGCTGAGATCTGAGATAAAATTTTTAGCGGAGGGGGATGACAGATAAAATAGATATTACTGAATTTATAAAGGCTTAAATAAAATCGTGATCTGTTCTTTTTTCCATTGATGAAAAAGAACCAAAAAATCTAGGCTTACGAAAATTGATCTAAATTTTTCGTTCGATGTCTAAATTTTCTGAACTCGTGGGAAAAACCTGAGTAAGGAGAAAAAGATGTGTCGCTCAAACAGCAGAAAATTTCAACGACATCTCACTTCAAATTTCACGATCAATTTTCGATAGGCCACTTAATTTTCAACTTAGTCTTTATAACTACGTAACGTTCTATTAAATAAAAACTATCTCTGTCAATGCTAGCCTTTATATTTATTTTACTTCGTTCCCTAACAACTATTTCCCGTTTACCGTCATTACGAGAAGGCTACAGCCGACGAAGTAATCTGTTGTTTTAATTCAGGAATTTGTCTCTAAGAAATGATTTATTCTTCCAAACAAGACCCCCTACCAACTACCAAGCACTTCGATCCCTTCGTCCACGCTCAGGGCAAGCTCTTGGGCTCAGCTAAAGCTGCGCTTAGGACAGGCACATCGATTCCTTCGCAGCCGGCTCAGTGTGACACCCCGTTTTGATGGAATTTGATAACCCAGCCCTCCAGGGAAGCCTAAGCCTAATCTCTAATTTACGAATTGACGAATCCCGAACTAACCAATCAACCAATCACCAATCACCAATTAACTAGTTAACTAAATAACCAACCAAATTAATTAACTTGCTTCTAAAATCTGAAAACTACTTATGTTTATAATCGCTGAAATTGGGCAGGCCCACGAAGGAAGTCTTGGAATGGCTTTATCCTACATAGATGCACTCGCAGAAACCGGGGTAGACGCCGTTAAATTCCAGATGCATATTGCAGTGGCCGAAAGCAGTGAATTTGAACCTTTCCGGGTAAAGTTTAGCGAGCAGGACAAAACTCGTTTCGATTACTGGAAGCGGATGGAGTTTTCCCCTGAGGATTGGAAAAAAATAAAGACTAGATGTGAGCAAAAGGACGTGGAATTTCTGGCTTCCCCTTTTAGCAATGCGGCAGTGGATCTTCTGGAAGATCTGGGCGCGAAGAGATATAAGATCGGATCGGGAGAGGTTAGTAATTTCCTTCTTTTGGAAAGAGTAGCCCAAACCGGGAAACCGGTGATTCTCTCTTCAGGAATGAGCTCTTTTGAAGAAATGGACCAATCTGTTAATTTTCTAAGAAAAAGACAAGTGGGATTCTCCATCCTCCAATGCACCACTGCTTATCCCACTAAATCTAAAGAATACGGACTTAATATTATCGGAGAGCTTAAGGAGCGCTACGGCGTTCCCATAGGTTATTCCGATCATTCTGCAAAAATAGAAACCTGCATTGCAGCAACTGCTCTGGGTGCTGAGATCCTTGAGTTTCACGCAGTCTTCGACCGCCGCAGCTTTGGTCCGGATGCCACGTCTTCCCTGGAGATCGATGAGATCAAAAACCTGGTGCAGGCGGTAAGAAATATTGAAATTTCTCTTGAACACCCGGTTGATAAAACAGACAATTCCCGGTATAAAGAGCTAAAGGATATTTTTGAAAAATCTTTAGCCGTAAATAAAGACCTGCCTGCAGGCCACAAATTGACTTTCAATGATCTCGAAGCGAAAAAGCCTAAAGGCGTTGGCATTGATGCTTCAAAATCCGAACAGCTAATAGGGCAGGAGTTAAAGAGAGAAATGAAGCAATGGGAGTTTTTAAATAGGGAAGATGTTGGGGTTAGCCTGTAATCTTTAGACGGTAGTTTTTTGAGTTTCAGGTATGACACCGCGTTTTGGATAAAAATCTTTTATAATATTAGCCATTGTCAGGCTAATCCCCTTCATATGACCGGTAGGTCGGATGAAGGGAGTTAGTCACCAATTAACGAATCCCGAATTAACTATTCTCCACGCTCTCCACCCTTTTCTCTAAAGCCAAAAACTAAAGTCTCCAGACTACCGACTACCGACTAATTTATTTACTTTTGTTTGAACCTGAAAATCACTTATGCTTCAAATTGTTCACCAGCGTGCTGAAAAGATTATCTGTGTAAATTATAACGGAACGCCTTTGGAGATTGAAGAAACGAATCTTTGTAAGGCTTTTTGGGTTTTAGCCGAAAACTATCCCGATGAATTGATTTGCTGGTGTGAAGGAACCTATGCCCAGGAGTTTGACGAAAGTTCTTTAAAGGAAATATTTGCCCACGATCTTATTATGGCCTCCTATACTTTGGAGCACTCTTATTTTTCCGACCAGATTGGGTATATCGATCAACATCCATCTATAAATATTAATCCTGAAGTGCCTTATGGTACCTGGAGGATGAGTACAGATGCCGGTGGTATAAAGGGTGGCACCTTGTCTGAATTTCAGCAAACATTTGGAAACATACAGGATTTTGGGTTTTTATTAAATGCTATTGCTAAATCTGGACAACACAATGGGCTATTCAGTTATTCAGACCCTCGTTTTTTTACTTCCAAACTGAAGAAAGACTATAATCTGCGGCCTGTAGCAGGCGTTTCAGAGCTATTTTCTTTTGTATATGTTCATTATAAAACAGCAAGACTTTGGTTATTGTTTTGGTGTTTTGTAAAGTTTGAAGGCTCTTTTCCTATATTTTCCCTTTTGCGATCATTGTTTAGAAAAAAAGTTTTTCTAAAGGAAATTGATTTTGGACAGGGAGGGGTGAAAAAAATAGAAAAGACAGTAAAGCCTTATAGTCTGGATGTGATTATACCAACCCTGGGACGAAGAGAATATTTATTGCAGGTTTTAGACGATTTGAAAAAACAAAGTGTATTACCGAAAAAAGTAATCGTCGTAGAGCAAAATCCCGATCCTAATTCTCAAACAGATTTGCCGGAACTTACTGCTGAGGAATGGCCGTTTAAACTGATACATCATTTTATACACAAAACAGGTGCCTGTACAGCCAGGAATATGGCTCTGGAAGAAGTAGATGCCGATTGGGTCTTTTTTGCCGATGATGATAACAGGATGGAAAGTGATGTTCTGGAAAAATCTTTAATTGAATTAGAGGTATATAATATTAATTGTTTAACCCTTAATTATATTCAACCCGGGGAAACTTTATTTTTTAATAAAATAAAACAATGGGGAACCTTTGGCGCAGGAAATAGTATAGTTAAAGGTACATTTGCAAAAAGGATAAGGTTTGATCGGGCTTTTAACTATGGCTACGGCGAAGATATGGAATATGGTATGCAACTGCGAAATGCCGGTTGTGATATTATTTATCATCCGGATATAAAAATTGTTCATTTAAAAGCTCCCAGGGGTGGGTTTCGGGAAGTTTCGTTGCCGCCCTGGAAAGAAGATGACCCAAAACCGGCACCTACCATCATGTTGTTTACGGAAAAATATTATACTTCTATACAGAAAAAAGGTTTTAAGACAGAACTTTTTCTACGTAATTATAGTCTAAGCAAAAACCTTAATCCGATAAAATATTGGAGGAATATGCAACTGCGTTGGCTTAAAAGCGAGAGCTGGGCTAAAAAACTAATGCTAAAATAACTTTGGAATGAAGTTTTTAATAAGTCAGAGAGCCTTTACCGAAAATGATTTCCAGAAACTGGAGCAAAAATATAAGGTTCAGGAAATAGCAATTGGCCCCTACAACATTTTGAAAGAAAAAGAAACCGAAGTATATGATGAAAGCGAATGTAAAGCTTTTATAGATGGGTATATACGGGATTTTAATGTTTCCTGTTCGCAGCTGGGACCTCAAATTCAAAGTGCTGTTGACTTAATTAGCAAACAATGGCCCGTTCCCAACTCAATAAGTGGTTCTTTCTCTGCTGCGATTATACAAGAAAGCAGTGGGGAGCTTATTATTTGTAATGATGCCATTGGCGTGTATCCGCTATATTATTTAACCGGGGAGAAAGGTTTTTATATTTCTAATAGCCTGACCTGGTTAGGAGCAATATCGGAAACTGCCGGAGATGAAGTGGGTTTATTTCAACGCGCTTATTGTCCTGAGTTTGCAAATATTGGATCCAGGACAATCTTAAAAGATGTAAAGCGCCTTTTACCCGGCGAATGGATTAGGTTTGGTAAGTTGGGGAGCTTCCTGGAAAAAAAATACGATAATGAATTATACCGGGAACTTTCTAAAAATATTTCGCCTTCAAATTACTGGCAAGCTTTTAAAAAGGAGCTGTCTTATTGTTTAGCAGAAGAGAAGAACCTTCATATAGCCCTTAGCGGAGGAATGGATAGTAGGTTGCTAATTGGTGGCGTTTCGAAGAGTAAAAAAGTCTTTTGTCATACCTATGGTGATAAAGATTTTTATGAGACGCGTATTGCCAAACGCATCGCCGAGGTTTACGACGCTGATTTTAAGAATTATTCCCAGCCACAATTAAATTTTCCGGAGAAAAAAATTCTTGAAAAATATACAATTGAAACAGAAGCCGTCTATATAAATAATTGGCTTGAAATTTTAGAAGAGCAAGATCTAAAGAAAAAGGAAAGTATTCTGGTAGGGGATATGACAGAGTCTTTACAGGGAAGAAACTTGCCGATGAAAAAAAACTGGAAAAATTTTAATCAGTATTATCTTGGACGCAAGGAGTATTCGTTAACCGGGAATACCAGGGGAAAATTTGAAGACTGGAAAAGAACTATAATAGAGAAATATACCGGTTTGGCTTTCCAAAAGCACATTGATAGACTAAATTTAAATATTTCGGAGAGAAATCTTAAAGACGAAATTATAAAGGATTTAGAAAAGCTAATAGATAGGATAGAAGCCCATAACCTTGCTTATATGGAACTTGTTACCGAACTATTTTCCTGGTTTACACATTCCCGGATTCCTATGGGGAAACAAATACTTATCTTAAATTCTAAGTTTAAAGCCTATTGTGTACCTATGTCTATTCAAATACTTCGTTTAACTAGTAATATACATCCGGGTTTAAGGGTAGGGGGCAGGTATATAAAATCTTTGTTTACTTCGGTAGCAGAATTAAGGCCTGGGGCGAGGATGCCTACAGCCCAAATACCATTTGTAGCTTTTAAATCGCCGGAAATATTCAAGTTGCCAATTTGGTTTTTAAGATCTGAAATAGACGATTTTCTTATTAAGCGGTTAATGAAGTCTGCCAACCCAAAGAAAAGATATCGCTTGTTAAAATCCTTTAATTGGGTAAAGGTGTATCAGCAGCCCCAAATGGAAACAAGATTGCGATCTTATTTTAAAAAGTCTTATTTAGGGGAAGAATATACCAATGCTATAACTGCCGGGGCTTTGGCGAGAAAAAACCTAAAGCAATGGCCCCTTAGTAATACCAATATAATTAATGCAGCAGCATTAAATGAAGAATTAGCCCTGATAAAACTTCTTACAAAGAATGAAATTTAACTTAATTGTTTGTACATACCGGCGAAGTAAAGCAATAGAGCGGTTAATGCAATCGGTAAAAGAGCAAACTTTATATCCCGATGAGATTCTTGTGATTGATGCTTCTCCAAACGATTTAACTAAAAAGCTATTGGAGGTAAAGAAGTATTCGGCTTTAAAGTATTTTAAGGTAGGAAAGGAAAACAGTGGCTTAACCCGGCAGCGCAATTATGGAATAAAACATTCTAGTAAGGCTATGGATGTGCTTTGTTTTCTTGATGATGATATAGTGCTGGAACCTAATTATTTTGAGAAATTAATTGCAAGCTACAAACAATATCCTGATGCCATTGGAGTTGGAGGGCAAATAAAGGATGATGTTAATTGGAGAAAAGTGCCGACGAATTATAAAGCTCAATTTAAAGAATTTGTTATTGATAATTATGTAAGGCCCCTGGGACAAAGAAATGTGCTTAGAAAAAGCTTGGGGTTACTTTCTGATAAACCTCCGGGTTTTATGCCGGATTTCTCCCATGGTTTTTCCACAGGCTTTTTACCGCCTTCAGGAGAAATATATCCGGTAGAATTCTTTATGGGTGGGGTGGCCTCTTATAAACATCAACTTTTTTCAGAAATAAATTTTTCAGAAAAGTTTATAGGATATGGTCTATATGAAGACATGGACTTTTGTTTACGAGCTTCGCGATTAGGCCAACTATATGTAAATACAGCAGCTAGAGTAGCACACTTACACGATGAGGCTGGTAGGCCTAATCATCATAAATATGGAGAAATGGTGGTTAAAAATGGCTGCTATGTTTGGAAATTAAAAAATCCAAAACCCTCAGGTAAAGCCGTCATTAAATTTTGGACAATCCATATTTTGTTGTTGTTGATTAGATTTGTTAATGGATTTAATAGAGATAAAAGTGGGTTTGATGATGCCAGGGGAAGATTTAAAAGTCTTATAGCAATGATTAAAAGTTAATGTATTCCATGATAAAAATTAGAACTTATTTACCGTAATTCAATGAGTATTAAAAAAACAGAAATTATTTTATTACTAACGGGTACTATTGAGAGAAACTCTTCAGATGTTCTCGCAGTGAAGGATCCAGGGATAAGAACGCAACAATACCTGGATGCTATTTCGTTCTATTTAAATCATACATCTTTTAAAATTATTTTTGCTGAAAACTCGGGAAATTCCTTAGCCAACGATTTTCCGGAGTCTGATAGATTGGAGTTTATAAGCTTTTATTCCCCAAAAATTTCCCCGGATAGAGGGAAAGGTTATAAAGAATTAGAAATTATGGATTATGCCATTAAAAATTCAAGGTTTATTAAGAATGCCAGTTTAATTATTAAAATAACGGGAAGGTTGAAGGTTTTAAATATTAAGAAGTTAGTTGGTTCTACTAATAATATAGATTATTCAAATAATGGATTAATACTTTCCAATATTTACAAAAGACAAAAAATGGACTCGAGATGTTTTTTGTTTTCTATAGATTTCTGGCCCTACCTTAAAGAAAATGGAAAGGTAATTAATGTAGATTTTTCATTTGAAAAAGCTTTATGGAAGGCAATTATAGACTTTAAAAATAAAGGCAGGGGAACATATAGACAATTTTCTCAACCTTTGAGGATTAAAGGCATTAGCGGTGGCTTTGGAATGCCATATAAACATGGCGCTTTGATGATTTTTGCTAAAAGGTTAAAGCACTATCTGAACCTTTATACCTATTCGGAAATTTTAAAATAAGTGGTTAAAATGACTAATGATTAACTAATGCAAACCGTTTTTATAGCTTTTACCTTAAAGAATTCTTCGGTGGCCGAATTTTTTGTGAGCCTGGCAAATAAACTATCAAAAACGCATAGGGTATTTATTTTTACATATGCTACCGAAGCTCATGATTTAACTCTGGATAGTTCTATAAAAGTTCTGGAGTGGCCTTCCAAAAGACCTACAAAACTTGTGGATTTCCGGTTTTTAGTGAAAAATATGAGAGAATATAAGCCCAAAACTTTAATTGCCAGCTTTGGAGCGGTAAATCTGTTTATGCTCGCAGGTTTTCTATTAAGGGTGAAACACCGGGTGGCCTGGTACCATACCCTAACCAGTCAGTTAGAATTTAAGCACCTGCTTTTTTGGAGAAAAAAAGCTATTTATAAATTTGCAACACGGATAATAGCCAACTCAGCATCTGCAGGATTAGATGTGAAAAAGGCCTTTGGTATTAATAAAAATAAAGTAGAAGTTATTTCGAATGCCGTAAATAATCCTTGTATTACTGCTGAAACAAATAGGTGTACACTCGTTTATGCAGGAAGGTTACATAGTATAAAAGGGGTTAAAGTGCTTTTAAAGGCCCTGGAAATTGTTAAGGAAAAATATCCGGATATAATATTGGAGGTTATAGGTGGGGAGGATGAACCAGGAATGATGAGCGAACTACTGCAGCTTTCAAAGAAATTAAAATTAGAGGAAAATGTTCGGTTTGCCGGTAGCCGCCAAAAAGATTATGTACTACAGGCTTTTTCAACAGCCTATTGCAGTATTGTTCCTTCTTATTTTGAAGCTTTTGGATATGTTGTAATTGAGAGTTTTTCGGTGCATACGCCGGTAATAGGATCTAATACTACAGGGATAGCAGAAATTATACAAAATGAAGCAAGTGGCTTATTGTTTGAACCCGGAAACCATAGGGAATTGGCATCGCAAATAAATAGATTATTAGCACAGCCACAATTTAGGGATGAACTTTCAGAAAAGGCTTATGAGCAGTTCTTGAAGAAGTACGAATTAAACCGGGTAATAGGTGATTTTGTTGGGCAATCTATTATCTTTAAATAAGGTTTTTGGTTAAATGAACAGAGAAAGGGAGGAAATAAATAAAAGGCAAAGAGATTTTTATCAAAATTTTGATAAAAATTTGCCCAGTAAGGTCTGGTCTTATTTTAGAAATAAGGCTTTGAATAGTCTTAAGAAACAAATTGGTGTAGAAAAAGATATCTATAATTTACATCAAAGCTGGTTTGGAGATCTTTCACAAAAAAAAGTACTTGATCTTGGGTGTTATGCCGGGAACGTTTTGAGTATGGATCTCGCCCAGCACTCGAAGAAGTACCTGGGGATAGATCTTAGCCCTAAAGGTATAGCCATCTTTAACCGAAGACTCGAAAACGTCGATGGAGCTAGCGCTGAGGTGATGGATTTTCTCTCAGAAGAATTCAAAGAAAAGGATTTTGACCTGATTTATGCTTACGGGGTTTTACATCATTTTAAGGATGTAGATGAGTTAATAAGTAAATTGCTGGAAAAACTGGCACCCGGGGGTGAAATTATTAGTTATGACCCCCTTCAAACCAGCAAGCCCATAAAGTTCTTAAGAAATATCTACCGACCTTTCCAAAGCGACCGCGATTGGGAGTGGCCTTTTTCCAAAAAAACATATTATAAGTTCGAAAAGGCTTTTGATGTAAAAGAGCGAAGAGGTGTGTTGGGCAAGGCTAAGTGGAATGCTCTTATTGGGGTTCTACCGCTTTCTGATGAGAAGAAATTGAAAAGGGCTAAAACCTGGCACAGGGAAGACTGGGAGAGTTCTCTAATTTCCGATGAACATATGTTTAGCTGTATGCACCTGAGTATGCGAATGAAAAAAAGACAAAGCTGATGCGCTTCACCATTTTTACCCACGTAATCCATAGGGAAGAGGAAGGTGAATTTTATGCTTACAGTCCCTATGTGCGCGAAATGAATTTGTGGCTTAAAAATGCAGAGGAAGTTGAAGTTGTGGCCCCGGCTCCCCAACCCCCAAAGAAGGAGTTTTTTTTTGATGAGTCTTATAAGCACTCTCGTATTAGCTTTATTAAAATTCCATCTTTTCATTTACTGAATTTCCAGGCGGTTTTAGATTCGATTATAAAGATTCCATTTATTTTTTTTAGAATTCTGGGTGCTATGCATAGAGCAGATCATTTGCATTTACGGTGTCCGGGGAATATTGGCTTGCTTGCAGCCATTGCCCAGATCTTTTTTCCGAAGAAATCTAAGTCGGTCAAATACGCAGGAAACTGGGATCCCAAAGCCAAACAGCCATGGACTTACAGGTTTCAGAAATGGATTTTAAGCAATAGGTTGTTGAGCAGGAACATTAAAGTCCTGGTCTATGGGAACTGGCCGAATCAGTCAGACAATATAGTTTCTTTTTTTACGGCGAGTTTTTCGGAGAGAGAAAGAGAGCCTGTAATAAAAAGCTTTAAACAGCCTTATAAGTTTATTTTTACTGGTAATCTTGTAGAAGGGAAAGGAGTTTTTGATGCAGTAAACCTTATTGATGCCTTAAGAGCAGTTGGGGAAGAAGCAGTACTCGAAATTTATGGAGATGGGGTTTTGGAGTCTTCACTTGTTGATTATATAAAAAAGAAAGAGTTACAGACCTTTGTTAAGTTAATGGGACGAAAAAGCCTCGAAGAATTGAGGAAAGCTTATAAAAATGCGCACTTTGTAGTTTTGCTTTCAAAAAGCGAAGGTTGGCCCAAAGCCCTGGCGGAAGGCATGTGGTATGGTTGTGTTCCCGTAGCTACGCGAGTTAGTTGTGTGCCGTGGATGTTAAATTACGGGGAGCGTGGTATAATAGTTCCGGATATAGAAAAAAGAGAAGCGATAAAAGAGAAGAGAAGAGAGAATATAGAAAAAAGAGAAGAGAGAAGAGATGATAAAGAAAATTTCCTGAGAAACTGTCAGTTCGAGGGTTCTGACGGGAGTGGGGATATATCGAGAACAGGTTTTTCTGAAAGAGATTTGGCAGGAATAATTAGCCTAATAGAAAACCCTGAAAAACTAAATGAAATGTCTTTGGCTGCACAGGAATGGAGTCAACAATACACTTTGGAAAAATTTGAAAAGGCAATAAAGGAAATGATTTAGGGTTTAAGGTTTCACGTTTAGAGTTCAACGTAAATGCTTACTTTGCTATACATTATTTTTGAATATAAATATTTATAAGATGGCAAAGGTTGACCATTTTGAAAATCTGGAGGTTTGGCAGCTGGGTTTATATATGATTATGATTTTCATTTAAATTATTTATGAGGGAATTTTTAGCCTTTCAGGAATTGCTTATCCTTTCATTTTTTGCTCGCCCAAAAAACGAAACAAAAAAGGGTGCCCTATGTAGAGGTGTTTTTTTGGCAACAGGGCCAAAAAATCGCCCATCGGTACCTAAATTTTTTCCATGGTTTCAAAAATTTTTTACGGTGCCGATGTGCTACACTTACAAACGGGATAAAAAAATCGCTTCGCTCGGTTCAGTCAAAATATCAAAGTATTTCAAAGAAAAAAAGCCAGACTACGGGGCATTAGCACCTGATAATTCACGAATTAGAATCTTCAAACCACAACACGCGTTCACTAGAGCTTCGGCCAGCCCGTCCACAACCCACAACGGAGAACCGAGAACCGAGAGCCGAGAACCGAAAATCCACAACCCAGAACTCACAACCGAGAACTCACAACCGGCAACCGATAACCCCAAACAACAAACTCCAAACAATAAACCGGTTACTGCAAACCCACAACTCACAACCGAGAACCGAGAACCGAGAACCGAAAACTCACAACTGAAAACCGACAACCCACAACTGACAACTGATAGCACCAAACAACAAACCCCAAACAACAAACCCAGAACTGACAACCCACAACCGAAAACCCACAACCAACCACTGACAACTGAAAACTCAGAACTGACAACCGACAACAACAAACAGCTCCGCGTATTACAACTAATCGATACCCTAAAGCCCGGCGGAGCGGAAAGGATGGCGGTAAATCTTGCGAATTCATTAGTAGCAGAGAAAGAAACTTCATATTTATGTTGTACCCGTGACGAAGGCTTATTAAAAAAGGAGCTGGGAGAAGGAGTAGGATATTTATTTTTAAACAAGAAAAATAGCTTGGATCTGCAGGCATTTTTGAAGTTAAAAGGCTTTTTAAAAAAAGAAGATATAGAACTAGTTCACGCTCATGGGACTTCCTGGTTTTGGGGAGTGCTTTTAAAATTATCCGGATTAAAAATAAAGCTGGTCTGGCATGATCATTACGGAGAATCTGAATATTTGGAACAAAGAAATATTAGATTATTGAAACCTCTTTCCCGATATTTTGACGGAATAATTTCAGTAAACAATGATCTTAAAGCCTGGGCTGTAAAAAGATTAAAGTGCCGGGCTGTGATACAACTGAACAATTTTATTATGGTTTCCTATAGTGGGAATTCCAGAGAAGTTTTAAAAGGAAGCTCCTCCGATTTTAAAATAGTCTGTGTCGCTAATCTACGTGCGCAGAAAGACCATTTGAACTTGCTGGAAGCATTTGAAAAACTTAACATAAAAGGCGTTAGTCTGCATCTTATTGGAGCAGATCCGGATACGGTTTATTCAAAAAAAGTTAGGGAAGAAATCAAGAAATCGGAAAAGGAAATTTATTATTACGACAATTTTTTCCAGGTGTCGAGGCCACTTCGAGAGGCTCATCTTGGGGTGTTGAGTTCACGTTCTGAGGGGCTGCCACTAGCCCTCTTGGAATATGCTTTAGCCGGATTACCTGTGGTTTATACCGATGTTGGCCAGTGTAAAGAGGTTACGGCTGGCAATGCTCTAGGAGTACCGGCCGATAATTCTGATGCTCTTGCTGCAGCTATTAAAAAATATTATTTGAATAGTGAAGTTAGAAAACAGGATGCGAGATGCCTACAGAACAGAATCAAAAAGTTATATTCAAAAGAAGAAACTCTTCCATTATTACTAAAATTTTATAATAACTTGATAATAGATAATGGCCGGCATAAGTAGATACCAATTTAATTATATAGAGTTACTTCTCATTCATATAGGGATGGCGTTGGCCGTATATTTTTTTCGGCCTTCATCCCCTTTTATCCTGCTAGGGGTTATTACTTATTTTCTGTTTTTAACCATTGTAAACGATAACAAGAACAATGAAGCTCTTATGGGGGCTGCTTATATCGCAGGAGGGGAAGTGTTTTTCAGGCAAACTGATGCCATGTTTTTTTATGAAACCGGGAAATATATGGTAATTGTTTTCCTGCTGATAGGCATGTTTTTTAAAGGGACCTCATCTCGCACTGCACCTTATTGGACCTACCTTTTAATACTTATCCCCGGAATAGTGATGGCATCTATCACTATGAGTTATGAAGCTGAAATTAGAAAATTAGTTGCATTTAACCTAAGTGGTCCTGTTGCTTTAGGGGTTACGGCGATTTATTGTTATTACAAAAAGATTAGGGAAAAGGATTTTCAAGCAGTGATTTCTTTATTATTGATGCCTCTAATTGCACATATGTTTTATTTATATCTCTATACGCCTAATATGATCGATGTTGGGATCAATCTTCAAGCAAATTATGTCGCTACAGGTGGCTACGGCCCCAATCAGATTTCTACGGTTTTTGGCTTTGGCGCTGTTTTATTGGCTATGCGATTATTTATTGTTAAACATAAACTTATAAATCTTATAGATCTTGTTTTATTGGGAATGATGGGGTATCGAGCCTTGATCACTTTTTCCCGCGGAGGCGTGTTTACAGCTATTATTTGTGTCACCGCATTTCTTGTTTTCCTGTATTACAAAAAAGGTGCTCGGGAAAAAAATCGTTTAAACTTTAAAATCTTACTCCTTGGAAGTGCAGGCTTGATAATATGGCTATTTTCTTTAGCCCAAACTGGAGGCTTATTAGGTAATCGCTATACTAACCGGAATGCAGCAGGTCAATTGAAAAAAGATATAACCACCGGCAGGGCTGAACTGGTAGAAACCGAATTACAGGCCTTTATTAATCATCCGGTTACTGGTATAGGTGTTGGAAAGGGATATGAGTACAGACTAGAGAACCAGGGTATATCAATTGCCACTCATAATGAGATTAGCAGAATGTTATCAGAACATGGCCTTTTGGGGCTGGTTGCGATTCTAATTCTTATCTTAGTTCCTATAATTTTCTGGACAAAGTTTAAGAACAATTATTATTTTTTGGCGTTCTTAGCATTTTGGTTTTTAACCATTAATCATTCGGCGATGCGAATTGCCTTACCGGGCTTTGTTTATGGATTGGCCTTATTATATATAGTAGATGACAAAAAGCATCCTGTACATAGGGAACGACTTACAGATTAACAGCTTTACGGCAACCTATATCTCTTTCTTTAGTAAAATGTTGCGAAAGGAAGGTTATAAGGTGAAAACAGCTTCTACCCGAAGTAACAAAGGCCTGCGGTTAATTGAAATGCTTGGACTTATTGTGCGCTATCATAAAACTACAGATGTAGTGCTTATCGATACTTATGGGGCGATGAATTTTTACTACGCCTACCTGGTGGCTAAAACCTGCCAGGCTTATAATTTAGAATATATACCAATTCTACATGGCGGGAACCTTCCGGAACGTCTAATTGCTTCCAGAAAATATAGTGAAAGTCTCTTTGGAAAGGCGAAAATCAATATAGCACCTTCTAAGTTTTTATATGATATTTTTAAAGCTGAAGGCTTTTATAATACCCAGATTATTCCCAATGCGATTCAAATGGATAATTATCCGTTTAAAAAGCGGGAAAATTTTGCGCCTAAATTATTATGGGTAAGACGATTTCAAAAACGCTATAATCCGGTGATGGCTTTAGAAGTTCTGCTGTTGCTGAAGAAAGATTACCCGAATGCTGAATTATGTATGGTAGGCCCCGATAAGGACGGGACTATGAGAACCTGTAAAAGGTTTGCAAAAAAGCATCAGCTTAATTTAAAATTTACAGGTAAATTAAAGAAAAAAGATTGGGCTAAACTTTCTAAAAACTACGATTTCTTTATCAATACCACTAATATAGACAATACTCCAATTAGCGTAATTGAAGCAATGAGCCTTGGATTAGCGGTGGTTTCTACCAATGTAGGTGGGATGCCAATGCTTATTGAGGATAAAATAGACGGGATATTAGTGCCGGTTAATGATGCTAAAGCAATGGCTTCAGAAATTAACAAACTGATTAGGAAGCCGGAAGAAGCGCAAGTGATTACTAAAAATGCCCGCGATAAAGTAGAAGATTTCGCATGGGAAAAGGTTAAAGCCGATTGGAATGGAGTTTTAAACTCATGAAAAACCTGCTTTATATAGGTAATGAACTGGAACTTCGAGGAGGTTCTCCCACCTCTATAGATCAATTAACTCCACTATTTAGGAAAGAAGGTTTCGAGGTGAAAACTTCATCTGCTAAAAAAAATCAGTTCCTGAGGTTATTTGAAATGATGACTGCTATAATTAGGAATAAATCATGGGTAGATGTTGTGCTCATCGATACCTATAGTACCCGGAATTTCTGGTATGCTGTACTCACGGCAGAACTTTGCAGTAAATTGAATCTGGATTATATTCTCCTGCTTCATGGGGGAGATCTCCCTGAGAGATTAAAAAATAATCCCAAATTATCAGCGTCTTTATTTAAAAAAGCAAAACTGAATATAGCTCCTTCGCTTTATCTTTTTAGGGAATTCCAGCAAGCAGGATTTAGGAATCTTAAATATATCCCGAATTCCATTTTTCTCGAAGATTATCCTTTTAAAAAAAGAAAGATTTTAAAACCTAAATTACTTTGGGTAAGGGCATTTGCTGAAATTTACAATCCAATCTTAGCGATAAAGGTTCTAGAAGAATTATTAAAAAAATATCCCGAAGCAGAACTTTGTATGGTTGGTCCTGAAAAAGATGAATCTTACAAGAAATGTGGTAATTACGCTGAAAAAAATAAGTTGCGGGTTAAATTTGCCGGAAAACTAACCAAATCTGAATGGTCCAAACTTTCAAAGGAATATGATATTTTTCTTAATACAACGAATGTTGATAATACTCCGGTAAGTTTAATTGAAGCAATGGCTTTGGGCTTCCCAATTATTTCCACAAATGTTGGGGGAATTCCTTATCTGCTACAGGATCAAGAAACCGGTCTGCTAGTTCCGCCTAAAAACAAATCTGCAATGGTCGATGCAATTAGCAACTTATTAGAAAATCCGCATTTAGCTGAAAGTTTAAGCCAAAATGCTCGCAACCAGGCAGAAAAATTTGATTGGGAAATAGTGAAAGAAGAGTGGAAGGAAGTTTTACTGGCTTAATTTGTGATTTTCATTTTTACTCGTCATTACGAGCGACATTGGAGCGCGGTAATCTTTTTAATGCGAAGTTCCTCAGTTGAAAAGATTGCTTCAGACGTACCGTCTTCGCAATGACGTTTGCATTATCTTTTAAGAGTCATTTCTAAAAGCTCCTCCACTTTTTTCGAGGGGAGGTGGCTTTTGCGCGGTAGCGTGAAAGTCGGAGGGGTTTATTGTTTAAGGAATAGGTGCAGAGATATAGATGAATTCGTGGCCTGAGTTTTTTTAAGATCTGCTTATATTAAGTTATCTCGAATTTACTTTGGAGTTTTAACATTTGACAACTTAGATTCTGAAATAAATTCAGAATGAGGTTTGCATTATCTTTAAAGAGTCATTTCTAAAAGCTCCTCCTCTTATTAAGGGGAGGTGGCTTTTGCGCGATAGCGTGAAAGTCGGAGGAGTTCGTTGTTTTGGTAAAAGGTCTTGAAATATTTGTGTATTGGTGCCCTGAGTTTTTTAAGATCTGCTTCTATAAAGTTATCTCGAACTTACTTTTGAGTTCTAATATTTAACAACTTAGATTCTGAAATAAATTCAGAATGACGTTTGTATTATTTTTAAAGAGTGATTTCTAAAAGCTCCTCCACTTTTTTCAAGAGGAGGTGGCTTTAGCGCGGTAGCGTGAAAGTCGGAGGGGTTCGTTGTTTCGGTAAAAGGTCTTTAAATATTTGTGTACCGTGACCTGAATTTTTTAAAATCTGCTTCTATTAAGTTATCTCGAACTTACTTTTGAGTTCTAATATTTAACAACTTAGATTCTGAAATAAATTCAGAATGACGATTGCATTATCTTTTTTAAATCATATCTAAGGTTCTTTGCTTTTAATCCTGCCCCTTGTTTCATTTTCCCTAATTGAAAGAGATAGAAATCAAAAAAACTCTATCTTTATCCCGTAAGCAGGTAATTCATGTCTCAAAGGCCACTTGTACATTTTGAAATCTCTGAGCGCAAGGTATTACTGCGTTTGTTAGACTCGCTTTGTGTTCTCACCAGCCTTAGCCTGATAGGAATCATCTTTGATTTTGATTATTTTAGAATTAATTCTCAAAATTGGTATTGGACCCTGGTATTACTCCTTTATTTTAATTTTTTTGCCAGTATTTTTGAACTCTACGATCTGCAAAAGGCTTCAAAGTTTGATAGTGTTCTGCAAAATTCCATATTATGCTCTGCGACTACTGTGGGATTCTATATGCTTACACCTCTTTTAACACCAAGCCTTCCTGAGAATCGGTTGCAAATTCTCTTTTTCTTTCTGGCTATTTTAGTTCCCTTACTTTTATGGCGCTTTGTCTACATCACTTTAATTTCTTCCCCACGCTTTTATAAACGTGTATTGGTAGTAGGGAATTCTTTTGATATAAATCTGATTAGCTCCGATCTTCAAAAATCTGATCCTAATTACGTGGTTGTGGGCTATATTAAAACGGAAGATCGAATACAATCAGAAATTAATGAAGACAACTTGATAAGATTTGAAATTAAAGATATTAAGGAGGCTATAAAAGAACATCATATTAATGAAATAGTGGTAGCCAGCGGGTATAAAGAGGGTTTAATGCTGTCTCTTTATAATCAGCTAAGCTACTTGCTTAAAGCAGGTTTTCCTATTAAAGACTATACCCAGGTTTATGAAGAAGTTACCCAAAGAATTCCGGTGCAGCATGTAGATAAAGATTTTTACAGGTATTTTCCTTTTAGTAGAAGTAATCAAAATAAATTTTATCAGGTTTTCTTTAGAATATTTGATGTTATTATCGCCTTGGTGGGATTAGCGTTTTTTATCCTGATTCTTCCTTTACTTTTAATCGCAAATTTATTGGGTAACCGTGGTTCGCTTTTCTATCGGCAGGAAAGAATTGGTAAATATGGTGAAGTTTTCAGGATTTTGAAATTACGGACTATGGTCAAAGATGCCGAATCCAACGGCCCGCAATATGCTGAAAAGAATGATTTACGAACTACTCGTTTTGGTAAATTTCTAAGAAGATCCAGGATTGATGAAATTCCGCAGTTTTATAATGTTTTAAAAGGGGAGATGAGCCTTATAGGTCCAAGACCCGAAAGACCTATTTTTGTCAAGGAATTGTCTCAAGCGATTCCTTTTTATGAAACCCGCCACGTCATAAAACCCGGCTTAACAGGTTGGGCACAGGTAAAAGCCGATTATGGCAAGGACCAGGCCGATAGTCTAGTGAAACTTCAATATGATCTTTATTACATAAAGCACCGGGGCATTTTTTTGGATCTCAGTATTTTATTGAAAACCTTTAGTACCGTAATTTTCTTCCGGGGACAGTGATCCAGTATCCAGTCTTCAGTGGGTAGTTTTTTAGTTCTCAGTTCTCAGTTGTCCGTTCTCGGTTTGATAAAATCAAAAAGTCATTGAGGAGCGCAGCGACGTGGCAATCTGTGGTTGATTTGTGCTTGGTTGGTTCTAAATTAAGGATTGGTTAATTCGTTGTTTGATAGAGAGATTGCTTCTCCCGATAAAAATCGGGATCGCAATGACGCCTGATTTGTTCTAGTTTTCGCGAGTGATACAGGAGCCCGGCAATCTGCTTTTTGGGTTCTGGCTTTTACCTACGTACTTTAACCAGGTCTATTCCTTTTATACTTTACCACTGCAAATAAGAAAATAAATAAGGCCAGAAATTGCGCAACTCTTGCTAAATAATCTCCGTGTTTTACATAAAAGGTTTTCTCTGAATTTAGATGAATATTAGACTTGATGCTTCCCCGCTTTTCATAGCCCAATTTTTTAGTTACTTCACCTTTTTGATTTATAAATGCCGAAATGCCTGTATTAGCACTACGCACAACATCCCGCCTTGTTTCAATGGCGCGTAGTTTTGCATAACTAAGATGTTGCTGGTGGCCCTGAGTATTTCCCCACCAGGCATCATTCGTAATTATGCTGAGAAAATTAGAACCATTCGCTACATAACCCGTTACATATTCTCCGTAAACAGATTCATAACAAATAATGGGGCCTGTAAACGATTGGTTATTTAAAGCAAAAGCTTCGCGCTCTTCTTGCGTGGTTTTCATCGCTACAGTGCCGCCAAGATCAATCATTACATCTCCCAGGATAGGTTTTAGTATCTCCTGGTACGGAAAGTTTTCTACACCAACCACAAGTTTAGATTTGTGATATAGCTGCGGAATATCTTCAGCATTCATTAAAAAAGCCGAATTATAATCGTCGTACCAATCCATAGGGCCTATTTGATTGCTTTGCGCTCTAACTTTGCCTGGATCATTGAACCTTTCGTAAAAAGATATTCCGCTAAGGAAATCAACCTTCGGGTATTTGTTAATAATTTGTCTGGAGAAGAAAGCCGCTTCAGATTGTTCAAAATTTGATAATATGGTGCCGTCAGCAAAAACGGTTTCCGGAGCTACGATTAGTTGAGTGTTTTTGGATACTTTTTCTTCACTTAATTTCAGTAATAATTCTCCAATTCGGGTGTCAGTGGTGTTATATTTTTCGGTGTAAGGATTAATATTAGGTTGTAGAATTACCACTTCCATGGTATCTCCTTTTTCCTCCACCTGGCTTAATAGGAGGTAAGAGATGCCTATCGGAATTAAAACGAGTAAACTCATTTTAAAAATTCCGCGATAGATTAAGGTTTTATCTTTAAACTCCTTGTAAAGCAGTAAAGCTTTAAAAACCGCGATATTACCAAGCCACACCCAAAGTGTTCCGCCAAAGGTGCCGGTGTATTCATACCACTGCACCCAGTTTTGAAATTCAGAAAAGGCATTGCCAAGGTTTAGCCATGGCCAGGAAAATTCCCAGGCGAGATGTATTTTTTCAAAAACCATCCATATACTTATTAAAAAGGCTGAAGCTGCGCTAAATCCGGTGCGTTTTGCTACAATATGATAGAGCAGGAATACCAGCGTCATTAACAGGGAATTTACCAGTACGGCAAAGGCGCCACCAAAAGCGGTAGAAAAATAGAGCCAGTAAGTTGTGATGACGTTCCAAAGGAGAAAGCTTAGATATGCCAGTCCAAAGACCCTCCATTTTATATATTTCTTTTCAGAATTTCTAACTTTAAATTCTGCATATAGCAGTGGCACAAAAGCAAAAAATAGAAGTAAAGGAAAACCGTAAGTGGGCCAGGCCAGTGCTAATAAAATTCCGCTTGATACTGCGTAAGTAAGATTTTTCATAAAAGGAAATTCTCCTCAAAAATAGCAAACTATTCTCTTTTAAAGAGGTTTCGATAACTTCTTTGAAGTTAAAGCTTTTGTAATTGTTATTTCAGAAATTGAAAAAACTTGTAAAAACAGGTTGCAATTGCTTAGTTTAGTATTTTACAAAACCAATCTATGACTATAAAAAAACATATTCCGAATTTAATAACGCTTTTAAATTTACTCTGCGGAACTATTGCGGTTATTTTTGCCGTACAGGGAAGCCTTATTATGGCGGCAATTTTTGTTGCGGCCGGTATTTTTTTCGACTTCTTTGATGGGCTCGCTGCTAGAAGCCTAAACGTAGCCGGGGAGCTCGGCTTGCAGTTAGATTCACTTGCAGATGTGGTGACCAGTGGCGTAGTACCGGGAATTGTGATGTACCAGTTATTAGACAATGCACTTCCGGGAAATTCGGGTGTTGAAAATACCGGTTGGGAAGTTAGCCCGGGCTGGTGGGATTGGAATTTTAATACGCTTGCTTTAATTGGCTTATTAATAAGTTTAGCCTCAGCTTACAGGTTGGCAAAATTTAATGTAGACGATCGTCAAACCGATTCATTTATAGGAGTGCCTACTCCGGCCAATGCACTTTTAATCTTAAGCTTTCCGCTTATTTTAACTTTCCAACCCGATAGTTTTATCACCGGCTTGATTTTAAATGAATGGTTTTTAATTGCACTCACTTTTTTAAGCTGTTATCTTTTAAATGCAGAAATAAAACTATTTGCCCTTAAATTTTCTAATTGGGGTCTAGCCGATAACAAATTACGTTACTTCTTTTTGCTTTTATGCCTGGTGCTTATCCTGGTATTCCAATTTGTAGCTGTGCCGCTTATTATTTTAAGCTATGTGTTGTTGTCTGTAGTTTTTCCGAAGAAAGAGGCGGTATGATAAAAATAACAACCTCACAGGTTTTCAAAATCTGTGAGGTTGAGGATTATTATCTTTATTAAAAGAAGGTATAGTTCTTACAATTTATTCTTGATGCAGTTTGTGTCGTCACCCTGAACTGGTTTCAGGGTCTAAGTTGAAATTAAATAGATGCTGAAACAAGTTCAGCATGACGTTCTCTTCCGCCGTTTATCATTTAAACAATTTCTTTTTCCTTAACTCAAAGTTTTGTCCCAGGTAAACTTTTCTTACCATTTCGTCTTCGGCAAGTTCTTCGGGCTGACCGTGTTTTAGAATGCTTCCTTCAAACATTAGGTAAGTTCTATCGGTAATAGCAAGGGTCTCCTGTACGTTGTGATCCGTAATAAGAATACCGATGTTTTTATCTTTCAATTGCGCTACAATTCTTTGAATATCTTCTACCGCTACTGGGTCTACTCCGGCAAAAGGTTCATCCAGAAGAATAAAATTAGGATCGGTAGCGAGTGCACGTGCAATTTCGGTACGTCTTCTTTCTCCACCACTTAAAAGATCGCCGCGATTTTTTCGAATATGGCTTAGGCCAAATTCTTCAATAAGCGTTTCCATTTTCTCATGGCGTTCTTCTTTAGAAAGGTCGGTGAGCTCCAAAACGCTCATAATATTGTCTTCAATACTAAGTTTTCTAAAAACCGAAGCTTCCTGTGCAAGATATCCAATACCGTGCTGAGCCCTTTTGTACATTGGATATTTGGTAATATTTGCTTTGTCTAAAACAATCTTTCCCGAATTTGGTTTAATAAGCCCCACAATCATATAAAAGGAGGTGGTTTTACCGGCACCATTTGGACCCAGTAACCCAACGATCTCTCCCTGGTTTACTTCCAGAGAGATTCCTTTTACAACTTTTTTTCCTTTGTAGGCTTTAACTAAATTTTCGGCGCGTAATTTCATTTACAAGAGCGTTTTAAAGCTAAGTTACATTTTTTATGCCAGCCTATTCCTGGTTTTTAGCTTCCAGTGCATCCCAATATTCGTGAGCTCGTCTAAGATGAGGGATAACAATGGTGCCTCCAATTAAAGTACCAATACTTAGGGTTTCCATAACCTGGTCCCGGGTTAAACCTTCTTTGAAGCTAGATTCAAGATGGTATTTTACGCAATCATCGCAACGTAAAACCAATGAGGCTACAAGGCCAAGTAATTCTTTTGTTTTTTTATCTACAGCACCTTCAGAAAAGGCGTTGGTGTCTAAATTAAAAATCCTTTTAAGAACTTTATTGTTCTCACCAAGAATTTTATCATTCATCTGCTGACGGTAAGCATTGAATTCGTCAACTTTGTTGATCATAACTATTTTTTATTAATTTTTCTTTGTTCTTGTTTATAGATCACTTTTGAAATAAGAATACTTACCTCATAAAGTATCAGTACCGGAATTGCCACAATTATCTGACTAACAATGTCCGGTGGCGTTATTATAGCTGATAGAATGAGCACAATTACTAACGCATATTTTCGATATTTTTTTAAGAATTGCGGAGTTACCACACCAACCCTGGTGAGGAAATAAATCACGATAGGCAATTCAAAAATAAGTCCGCTGGCAAGCACAGAGGCTCTAACCAGTCCAATATAACTACTCAGGTCAAAATCGTTAAAAACGGCTTCACTAACCTGGTATTTTCCGAGGAAATTTATAGATAATGGGGTTACTACATAGTATCCAAAAACTACTCCTATAAAAAATAATAGGGAGGTTATAAAAATAAACCCTCTGGCATGTTTGCGCTCGTTATCATGCATTGCAGGAGCTACAAATTGCCAAAACTGGTAAATTACATAGGGAAATGCAATGATAAAACCGGCCGTTATAGAAGTCCAAACGTGGGCAGAAAATTGCCCGCCCATAGTTCTACTTTGAATTCTAAAAGGCATTTCGTCAAAACAAAATCCGGCATCGAGGCCAAGCGAAGTAGAAATTCTACATAGCATATCGTAAGAAAAGAAATCGCCTCTACTTGGGCCAAAAAGTAATACGTCAAAGATGAATCCCTTTAAAAGAAATGCAATAGAGCCAGCCACAACTATTGCGATAACCGCCCGTATTAAGTGCCATCTCAAATCTTCTAAATGGTCCAAAAAGGACATCTCTGGTTCAGGGGTGCCAATTTGCTTCATTATAAAATTCCTTCTCTAATTAGGTTATGGATATGTACGACACCTGCGTAAGTTTGGTTTTCCAGTGCCAGTAATTGGGAGATTTTATTCTCTTCCAACATTTCTAAAGCGTCTACCGCCATGGCATCCTGGTCTATGGTTTTTGGAGCCGGGCTCATAATATCTCGTGCCGTAAGAGCTTTAAAATTGGTGTTATTTTTAAGCATTCGTCTAATATCACCATCGGTTATTATACCTATAATTTTATTGTCCTCAATAACTGCTGTTACCCCGAGCATTTTTTCTGAAATTTCAATAATGGCATCGGTAACCGAAGTTTCTGGAGCCACCTGGGGTTTCATATTTTGAGCCGTAATGTCGCTGACTCTTAAATATAGTTTTTTGCCAAGTGAACCACCGGGATGGTATTTTGCAAAATCTTTCCTCGAAAATCCTTTTAGTTTTAAAAGACAAATAGCCAGAGCATCGCCTATAACCATTTGTGCAGTAGTACTTGTGGTAGGGGCAAGGTTATTTGGGCAGGCTTCTTTTTCAACAAAAGAATTTAAAACAAAATCAGATTCTTTACCAAGAAAAGAATCTCTATCTCCAGTAATCCCTATTAGCAGGTTTTTAAAGTCTTTAATATAAGGTACGAGTACTTTAATTTCAGGACTGTTTCCGCTTTTGGAAATACAAATTACTACATCATCTTTTTGTATGGTTCCAAGATCTCCGTGAATAGCGTCTGCCGCGTGCATAAATATTGCGGGTGTGCCTGTAGAATTTAATGTAGCTACTATTTTTGTGGCAATAACTGCACTTTTTCCTATACCTGTAAGGATTACCCTTCCCTTAGATTTGTATATTTCTTCTACGGCTTCTGCAAACTCATTGTCAATGAAATTTTCCAGGTTTGCAATTGCTTTGGCCTCAATGGAAATGGTTTCTTTAGCTGCGGTAAGAATTTTTTCCTTCAGTTTCAAATTTTGATAAAATTAAGGATTGTGAGTTTAAAGAAATATGTATCTTTAGTTATGCAAATGTATGTAAAATTGTAACACAATTGAATGAGTTTGACGGAAATTGATTTACACCAACAGCTAAAGAAGTACTTTGGATTTAGCCAGTTTAAAGGGCTTCAGGAAGAGGTGATTACGAGTATTGTAAAAAGAAACAATTCTTTTGTTGTAATGCCTACCGGAGGAGGGAAATCCCTATGTTACCAACTCCCTGCGTTGATTGAAGAAGGGACGGCAATTGTTGTTTCGCCGCTTATTGCTTTAATGAAAAACCAGGTAGATGCTATTCGTAGTATTTCTGAAGAGCATGGCGTAGCCCATGTTCTCAATTCTTCCCTAAACAAAACCGAGGTGAGACAGGTGAAAGCCGACATTGAAAACGGTATTTGTAAATTGCTCTATGTGGCTCCGGAATCATTAACTAAAGAAGATCACGTTGAGTTTTTAAAACACCAAAAAATATCTTTTCTGGCTATAGATGAGGCTCATTGTATTAGTGAGTGGGGACACGATTTTAGACCTGAATACAGGAATTTGCGAAGCATTATAAAGCGTATTGGAGATAATATACCAATTATAGCACTAACCGCTACAGCAACGCCAAAAGTGCAGGAGGATATTTTAAAGAACCTGGGTATTCCAGATGCAAATACCTTTAAGGCTAGCTTTAACCGGCCTAATTTATACTATGAGGTAAGACCCAAAACAAAAAACGTTGATGCTGATATTATTCGGTTTATAAAACAGAATAGTGGGAAATCTGGGATTATCTATTGTTTAAGTAGAAAAAAAGTAGAAGAACTTGCCCAAACTTTACAGGTAAATGGAATAAACGCCGTGCCATACCACGCTGGGCTGGATGCAAAAAAACGAAGTAAACACCAGGATCAGTTTCTTATGGAAGATATTGATGTAGTTGTTGCTACTATTGCTTTTGGAATGGGAATAGATAAGCCCGATGTGCGCTTTGTAATTCATCATGATATTCCAAAAAGTATAGAAAGTTATTATCAGGAAACCGGCCGTGCGGGCAGGGATGGTGGAGAAGGGCATTGCCTGGCTTTTTATTCTTATAAAGATATAGAAAAGCTCGAAAAATTTATGAGCGGGAAGCCTGTTGCCGAACAGGAAATAGGTCACGCCCTATTGCAGGAAGTGGTGGCTTATGCTGAGACTTCAATTTCCCGTAGAAAATTTATTCTTCATTATTTTGGGGAGGAATTTGACGGAGAAACCGGGGAAGGTGCGTCTATGGACGATAATGTTAGGAACCCTAAAAAACAACACGAAGCCGGGGAGGAAGTAGAATTGCTTCTAAAAACGGTAAAGGAAACCAAGCAACTTTATAAGTCTAAAGAAGTGGTAAAAACACTAATTGGGAAATCTAATGCCGTTATCCTATCACATAAAACCGATGCGCATCCTTTATTTGGAAAGGGAAAGCATAGGGATGGAAAGTACTGGATGGCTTTAATTAGGCAGGTTTTAGTAGCTGGCTATTTAAAGAAAGATATTGAAACCTACGGCGTGATAAAACTTACCGCCAAGGGCGAAGATTTTTTAAAAAACCCGGGATCTTTTATGATGACAGACGATCATATCTTTGACAGTACTACTGAAGCTGTTCCTACAGCCAGTCAGTCTGGCGGGGGAATAGATAAAACGCTGGTGAAAATGCTTAAGGACCTACGGAAAAAAGTTGCTGTTAAAAGTGAAGTCCCTCCATTTGTAGTGTTTCAGGATCCTTCTCTGGAAGATATGGCTATTAAATATCCGGTGTCTATAGAAGAACTTACTAATATTTATGGTGTAGGAGAGACTAAAGCGAAAAAGTTTGGAAAAGAGTTCGTGGCATTAATTCAACGTTATGTTGAAGAAAATGATATTGTTAGACCAGATGATTTGGTGGTTAAATCTACCGGGGCCAATTCGGCTTTAAAATTATATATCATTCAGAATGTAGATCGTAAACTACCTTTGAATGATATCGCATCTGCCAAGGGAATGGAAATGCCCGAATTTATTAAAGAAATGGAAGCCATTGTTTATAGCGGAACCAAGTTGAATATTAGTTATTGGATAGATGATTTGTTGGATGAAGATCAACAGGAAGAAATTCACGAATATTTTTTGGAGGCTGAAAACGATAAAATTGACGAAGCCATTAAAGAATTTGATGGAGATTATGACGATGAAGAGCTTCGGTTATATAGAATTAAATTTATAAGTGAAGTGGCGAATTAGAGGGTGAAGGTACAGAAGCGTTCTATTAATTTTTAGAATCGTCATCCTGAACTTGTTTCAGGATCTAAGACACTTGTAGTTCTAAACACGTTAGAAGCTGAAACAAGTTCAGCTTGACGAGAAGGTAAGGAGAAGGTAAGGAAGGTGAAATTATCTTCCACCGGCAGCTTGAAGATCTCTAATGCAATGTTCTCCTAATTCTGGGATACGGCCACCTTCAATTTCATCAATTATTCCGCTTCCAAATTCAATAGAAGCCTGCATCAGGCAATCTTCAACATTACAATGCCCTTTGTTATCATCGTCTTTATGATCTGATTGCGGCTCGGTACCAATATCAACCAGACCGAATAAATGGCCGAACTCGTGATTTAAAACAGCGGCTTCAATGTCACTTTCAATAGGTGCATTTGGTCTTGAAGCAAAGTCTTCTATGGTTTTTCCATATAATACCATAGAAGTATTTCTAAATGCAGAGCCAAGGGTAAGTTTGTTTTCTTCGTCTTTTTCGCTCTTTCCATCAGCGATATAAATATATACCGCAATTTCATCTCCTGCGTTATAAATAGTACGTGTTTCGTCTTCAATTTCTACAATTTCTTCTATAGAAAACGGCGCTTTACCTGAAGAGGCAACGGCTCTTAAACTTATATTAATTCCATCAGGCTTAAAAGTGCGCTCCTCAAGGAAAGTTTTGAAATTGGCAAGGGCTGCCTGGTTAGGCTGAAAACCATTTACATATACAATCTCTATGTTCATAGAAGTAAATTCGGCATCACTTAAAAGATGTGAAGCAGAATCCCCAAGTCCCTGTAAATTAGCTGTTTTATCTATTCCGGGAACACTATCATCATCTTGAGCGTTGTCTGTAGAACACGAAACTGTTAATAGAGATACAAAGAAGAGAAGGAGTGCGTACTTATATTTGAACATTGAGAAGCATTTTTTGTAAAAATAGAAATTTATTGATTTAAAGGCTGTAATTCAGCTAAATAATCGAAGTGCTTTCCTTCTTTTATAAGTTTGCAACTAAAATTATTGGTTTCTGCTGCGAATTTAAGTGTCTGGAAATCTATATAAAGCCAGTCAAAATAATCTGAACTTTCACCTTTGTAAGTTACTTTAAACTCTAATTCGCCATAATAGGCCGCTTCAGAATCTACCCAAATTCCACCATCTTCGTCTCGATCAAATAAATAACTAAGATCTGAAGAATCCAGGAGTATTTTTCCATTAGTGTTAAGGAGCTCCTTTGCCTTTTTAAAGAATTTATCAAGGTTTTTAAGCTTCCCAATGATTCCGCTACCATTCATAAGCATTAATATGGTATCGAATTTTTCATCTTTTAATTCGAAAAAATCAATGTTACGTACCTCTTTAATTCCGCGAAGACGGGAAATTTCTACAGCACCTGCAGAAGTATCAATAGCTGTAATTTCAAGTTTTTTCTCCTGCTGCAGATAAAGTGAATGGCTTCCGGCGCCACATCCTACGTCTAAAACATGGCCGGCACATAGTTGTAAAGCCTTTTGTTCTAAAGGGGGCATTTCAGCATAATCCCGGAACAAATAGGGAACAGGAATTACATCGTCGTCAAAATCTGGAGAGTGTACCGTAATATCGGTTTTATCTTTTTGGTGGTAATAGGCTGAAATTGCTTTTCCAAAAATGTCTTTTACTGAAGTTTGCTGATTCATTGATGCGGTGTAGGTTCGTTTTATATCTTTGCCTAATGGAAGAAATCCTGAAAAATCTCCCCGAAAAAGCCAAAGATAAGCATAAGGAGAATAAGAAGTTTTTTGCAAAGCTAAGAAAAAAGCCACCTAAGGATCTTGATAGGCAGATGCAGGAAATGCACGAAGAAGAGTTTTCCCGAACCAATTGCCTTGATTGTGCAAATTGTTGTAAAACTACCGGGCCGCTTTTTACCAATAAAGATATTGAGCGCATAAGCAAGCATTTAAAGCTAAAGCCTCAACAGTTTATCGAACAATATTTGCGAATTGATGAAGATAAAGATTATGTATTGCAGCAAGTACCCTGTACTTTTCTGGCGGCAGATAATTATTGTCTAATTTATGATGTGAGACCAAAAGCCTGCCGGGAATTTCCCCATACCGATCGCAAGGATTTCCATAAAATATCTAATATCACCATAAAAAATACCGCAATTTGTCCTGCTGCTTATAATATTGTTGAGGAGATGAAGAGTAGGGTGAAGGGATAGAATTTTTGCGTTTTAGGTTATGGGTTTAATTAGATTGTAGTAATTTATTGGGTTAGTTATTGGTATTGTTGCGGGTTACGAGTTGCGAGTTGTTCTTAGCTGTGGTTTTCTTAGTAGTTGTGACGTGTTTCGGGTTGCGAGATGCGCGTTTTTTTTAAATTCATTTTTCAGTTTAATTCAAGGGTTTCTGTTTTAAATAATCAAAATTTAGGAGTTGCGGGTTACGAGTATCAGGTTTTCCAATTCAGTTCTACATATTGGATGAACTTGTTCAATTTAGCCCCTAAAGTTTCATATTCGTTAATAAGATTCTGGTGAGGTACTATTATTGGTGGATATAAGTGCAGTAATTTATTGAAATGTAAGATGGTTTCATCGTTACTAGCGTGGGAATAGGTTAGGAATTTGATGAAATCAGCCTTGTATCTTTTTCTTCCGTAGCCCTCTACAATATTTGTAACCACAGAATCTGAGGATCTTCTTATCTGACTTCCTAATTCATACAATTCGTACTTTGGAAGTTTTAAACTTAGAGAGTGGACTTTAAAGAATAAATTCAAAGAAGAATTATAAATTTCAAGGTCGCGGTAGTTCGTGCTCATTTTATTTGTATTTATGTTGAGTTTCTATGTAGGAATTTTTTAATATTTAACCCGCAACCCGCAACCCGCAACCCGCAACCCGCAACCCGCAACCTACTAATAAAGCAAATATTGATTTCTCTTAGCTTCAAACTCTTCCAAACCTTCCTGCCAACCTTGCCTAATCTCTTCCGCAGATAATCCTTCCTCTATTTGAGATTGCAAATCTTTGGTACCTGCTAGTTTTGTGAAAAACGCATTAAAGAATTCATCTTTATCCTCTGTGTTTTGATAAGCTTCAATTAACCACTCTAAATTTATTTGATCTATTCGGGCTATTTTACTAAGATCTCTTCCGTAACATTCTACACCTGAATGTTTAGGGCTTTTTGCTCCGGCTTTAGATTCTGGGGTGTAAGTGAAATCAAAATACTCATTATCTAAAAATGGTGAACCAAATACCTGGAATTGTTTATCTGATCCGCGACCTGCATTTACATTAGTTCCTTCAAAAAAGCATAAACTTGGATATAAGTTTATGGCCTGAGCATTAGGTAAATTTGGAGATGGTTTAACCGGAAGATCGTAGGCTTTGGAATGCTCGTAGTTTTTCATATTAATGACTTTTAAATCACTTTGAATACCGTTTTTTAACCATTTCTCCCCATTGATCATTTTTGCATATTCTCCCATTGTTAGTCCATGAACTGTAGGGATTGGATGCATCCCCACAAAACTTTTAAATTCGGTTTCCAGGATTGGTCCATCTATATAATGGCCGTTTGGATTAGGGCGATCAAAAACAATAAGCTCTACATCATTTTCAGCGCAGGCTTCCATTACATAATGCAAAGACGAGATATAGGTGTAAAATCTGGTGCCCACATCCTGTAAATCAAAAATTAGGACATCAAGGCCTTCCAGTTGTTCTGCTTTAGGCTTTTTATTATCTCCGTAAAGGGAAATTACCGGTAAGCCGGTTTGTGCATCTTTCCCATCTTCTACGGCTTCACCGGCATCAGCTGTGCCACGAAAACCGTGCTCAGGAGCAAAACCTCTTACCAGGTTTACTTCTAAAGCTATTAAAGAATCTACAACGTGAGTATAGCCCCCGGCTTTATTCTTCATAATAGAAGTTTGATTTCCAACAATTCCTACCTTCTTTCCTTTTAACAAGGGAAGATAGGCCTCGGTACGATTTGCCGCCAGAATAATTTCTTCAACTGCAGCTTCCTTGCTATTTAACGCAATATCTTCTGAATTTTGCTCTTTCTTATTTTGGTTTCCGCAGGAAAGAATACCTATAAAAGCGAATAAAAATGTACTTTTGAATAACCTTTTAAGCATCGTGATAGTTTGAATTTTGAATTTTTTGTTGTTAAACGCCTAATAGGCGGTAAGAGCCATAAAAGTAGCATTTCTGCACCTATTATAAAAATAGCGATTGCGGCAATTGCTATTGGAGTGGTTATGATGCTAGTTTCTTTTGCTACGGGACTTGGTTTACAGGAAAAGATAAGGGATAAGATTGCGGCCTTTAATGGGCATATTAATATCTCTAATTACGATAATAATAGTTCGCAGGTTACGCTTACACCCGTAGATAAAAACCAGGAATTTTATCCTGAATTTAATACGGTAGATGGTGTTGCTCACGTACAGGCGGTAGCTACCAAGTTTGGGATTATAAGAACCGAAAGCGATTTTGAAGGGGTGGTGGTAAAAGGTGTGGGAACCGATTATAACTGGAGTTATTTTAAGGATTTTCTTATTAAAGGTGAGCTCCCAAATGTAGATGATAAATTAAATGATGAAGTCCTAATTTCAGCTTACCTGGCCAATAGGCTTCAATTAAATGTTGGTGACAAAGTGCCCACTTATTTTCTAAGAGACGGCAGTGATAGACCATTAACCCGTGGTTTTGAAATCACCGGAATTTACGATTCTGGTTTTATGGAGTTTGATAAACTTTATATGCTGGCCGATATTCGGCATATCCAGCGCCTTAATCGCTGGGAAGATAATGAAGTTGGGAATTTTGAGGTTTTTCTAAACGATTTTGAAGAAATTGATGCAAAAGGTCAGGAGGTTTATGAGAATACCGGCTCGTTTTTAGATACGCAAACCATAACCCAAAATTATTACTCTATTTTTGAATGGTTGGCACTTTTCGATTTTAACATCGCGCTAATAATTGGAATTATGATTCTTGTGGCGGGGATAAATATGATTACTGCTTTGTTGGTTTTAATCCTTGAACGCACCCAAATGATTGGAATTCTAAAAGCACTGGGTGGGAACGATTGGAGCATTAGAAAAATCTTTCTTTATAATGCCGGTTACCTTATTATTAAAGGGCTTTTTTGGGGGAATTTAATCGGGCTCGGACTTTTGTTAATTCAGAAATATTTTAAGCTTATTCCACTAAACCCAGAAACTTATTATGTTACTGAAGTTCCCGTATATCTTAACTGGGATTATATTCTCGCAGTAAATCTTGGAACATTAATTTTATGTATGTTGATGCTCATAATTCCTTCAGTAATTATTTCGAAGATTTCTCCGTCGCGAGCAATTAAATTTGAATAAAGTTTAAAAAATCAAGAGATTTTGCTATTTCTGTTGAAGTAGATTCAATTTTTTACCTTTGCAACTTCAAAAATAAAGACATGGATTACGTAGAAAATATATTGGGGACTATTGGGAATACGCCAATGGTGAAGATGAATAGGATAACAAAAGATATTGATGCTCTTGTTTTGGCTAAATATGAGACGTTTAATCCGGGGAATTCGGTTAAAGATCGTATGGCCGTAAAAATGGTAGAAGAAGCTGAAGCTAGTGGAAAACTAAAACCAGGAGGAACTATTATTGAAGGAACTTCAGGGAATACGGGAATGGGGCTCGCGCTTGCGGCTATAGTGAAAGGCTATAAGATGATTTGTGTACTTTCTGATAAACAAAGCAAAGAAAAAATAGATATTTTAAAAGCTGTAGGTTGTGAAGTAGTAGTTTGCCCTACCGAAGTTGCCCCGGATGATCCAAGGTCTTATTATTCAACTTCTAAAAGAATGGCCGAAGAAACACCAAATTCCTGGTATGTTAACCAATATGATAATTTAGCGAATACCAAAGCACATTATGAAAGTACCGGACCTGAAATTTGGGAACAAACAGATGGAAAAGTAACTCATTTTGTGGTAGGTGTAGGTACCGGCGGAACTATTTCTGGGGTTGGTAAATATTTAAAAGAGAAAAACCCGAATATTAAAGTATGGGGAATTGACACCTATGGTTCGGTTTTTAAAAAATACCATGAAACCGGCGAATTTGATGAAAAAGAGATCTATCCTTATATAACAGAAGGAATTGGAGAAGATATCTTGCCTAAAAATGTAGATTTTAGTGTCATTGATGGCTTCACCAAAGTAACCGATAAAGATGCAGCTGTTTATACCAGGAAGCTAGCTGAAGAGGAAGGCTTTTTCTTAGGAAATTCGGCTGGAGCTGCTGCAAAAGGTTTACTTCAATTAAAAGAACATTTTACTAAGGACGACGTAGTGGTGGTATTGTTTCATGACCATGGAAGCCGTTATGTTGGGAAGATGTTTAATGATGATTGGATGAAGAAACAAGGATTTTTAGATTAATCTATAACTGAATCAATTTTTGGGAATTTAGAACGTCTAAATTATCAAATCACAAGTTTTAGTTTGGAAGAATATTTTTTAAAATTAAGTATTAATATAACAGATTTAGTTTATGAGGAATTTATGGCTTTTTACAAGTATATTTTTAATACTAACAGCCATTATCAGCGGACAGGAAAAAGCAAAAAATAATTCGGGACTACAAATTGAGGTGATTTTAGAAAATCCTTCCCGAGAGATCAATAATGGTATTGCTGAAGTTAAAGTCCAGGGAGGGGAAGAACCCTACCAATATAAATGGACTAACCAATCTACCGCATTAGATGCCAGAAAGTCTACAGGTCTCATAGAAGGTATGGAGCATACCGTTAAAGTTACCGATGCCAATAACAATACTGTTTCTACTTCTTTTACTATTCCTGCAGAGTCTATAACCGAGATTTTTAATAGCAATGTTCAGCCTGCAGTAGATTTTTTAGGCGGAATTTTATTCTGGGATCCATTTGCCTCAATGGGGCTTTTTGATCCAATAGTTTATACCCCCAGTAAACAGGTGCCTATTCCTCAATGGGATGCTACCAGTGAAAAAGCTTATACCCTAAAAAAGTGGCTGGTTAACCAAGAGAACGAAGTTGCCGTAGGAGATAAAATTGCGATTATTCAAAGTGATGCGGGAGAAGAAATAACTGTTATTTCTCCGGTTAAGGGTAGATTAAATTATCTTGTAAAAGAAGGACAGGTAATCTTTGATCCTAACAGCACCAGCGACGTTATAGAACAGGATGCACACATGTTTGCAGAAATAATCTATGCTGAACCACAGCCATTATTGCATCCTAACGGAGATAAAAAGAAGAATGCGATTCCGTTTATTGTGATGTGGTTAATTGTAGGAAGTATCTTTTTTACATTTAGGTTAGGTTTTGTAAATATTCGCGGATTTGGACATTCTATAGATTTAGCCAGAGGAAAGTACGACGATCCAAATGCACCGGGAACCATTACCCACTTTCAAGCTATGGCAACTGCCGTTTCTGCAACTGTTGGTCTTGGGAATATCGCCGGAGTAGCAGTAGCTATTTCCCTTGGTGGTGCCGGGGCAACTTTTTGGATGTTTATGGCTGGTTTCTTTGCGATGTCTTTAAAGTTCGTAGAATGTACCCTTGGTGTGAAATACCGATTTATAAATAGCGAAGGCCGCATTTTTGGGGGACCAATGAATTATTTAAGGTATGGTCTGGAAAAAAGAAATATGAAAAACCTTGGGAAATTCCTTGCCAGCCTTTTTGCAGTATTAGGTGTGGGAGCTTCTTTTGGTGGCGGAAATATGCTGCAATCTAATCAGGCTTTTAAAATTGTATCAGAACAAATACCTTTTTTACAAGGTCACGGGTTTTGGTTTGGCGTTGGTTTTGCTATCCTGGTAGGGGTAGTAATTATTGGCGGTATTAATAGTATTGCTAAAGTTACCGGAAAAGTGGTGCCATTTATGGCTATAGTGTATATTATTGGCTGTTCTATTGTTATTGGAACTCATATAGAAAACATTGGAGGTGCTTTTTCTGCTATTTACAATGGAGCCCTTTCTGCTGATGCTCTTAAAGGCGGTTTTATAGGAGTGTTGATTATTGGTCTGCAAAGAGCTGCCTTCTCTAGTGAGGCAGGGGTAGGTTCTGCTGCTATTGCACATAGTGCCTCTAAAACTAATAATCCTATTGCAGATGGTTTCACCTCTCTTGTAGAACCTTTTATTGATACCATGGTGGTATGTACCATGACAGCTTTAGTGCTTATTTTTACAGGGATGCATGAAGTTAATGGTCTTGGTGGTGTAGAACTCACTTCAGATGCTTTTGGTAGCGTGATTTCCTGGTTCCCTTCTGTTCTCGCGTTTGCAGTATTCTTATTTGCTTTTTCTACTATGGTTTCCTGGTCATACTACGGGATGAGATCCTGGACCTATTTATTTGGAAAAAGTGTAAAATCAGAAATGGTTTATAAAGTTATGTTCCTATTATTCGTAGTGCTGGGAGCTTCTACAAGTCTTGGTGCCGTGCTTAGTTTTTCAGATATGATGATTCTGGCAATGTCCTTTCCAAATATTATAGGACTATATATTATGTCTTCTGAAGTAAGGGAAGATATGGCGGTTTATTGGGACCGACTTAAAGCCGGTGGTCTATATGTTAATGAGAAATTTAGAAAAGCCGAAGGGTAATTTTTAAAGAGAGAAAAAAGGTTTCTTGTTTTCTCTCTTTAAAAATTATTTTCAAGGTGCTTTTTGTAGAAAATAGAAAATTATACTTCCGGCTAAATACAGTAAAACATCTCTAAAATCGGCGGTGTAGCGCCAATGTATGGGCGGAAGTATAATTTCAAAATAAACAGTATACATTAAAAATACCGATGATATGCTGGTGATATTTAATCGCAGGCTTTTATCTTTTTTAAGGTGTTGTACAACTAAAAGGCAAATGCTTAAAACAATAGGCATGCAAAGAAAATCTGCCAGGTAAAATCTAATAAAATTGGGAAGAGGATAGTCTAAAAAATAAAGGACCTGAAGTATTGCGAAAAGAATGCAATATAGAAAAAACACTAATTTTAAGCTTTTCATAGCAAGAAGAGGGAAACTAGGAATGCGATTACTCCGCCCACGATCATAACTACCATCCAAATGGAATAACCTACTTTGGAAAAGAATTTTGCAAACGTATTTTTAGGTTTATTCTCTTCCGCTACTGGAGAAGAAGTCTTGGTGTTTTTAGCAGTATCTGTTTTATTTTCCCGGGCTGATTTCATAGTAGAATTAGGCTTCAACTTTTTTTATAATTAATATACTAATGCTATGGGCTTAGCTTAAAAGGAAAGCTGTAAAGTAGTTCACTTCTTAAATAAACTTAAAATTATTTTGCTTTCCAACCCCAGGGAGCAACAGGCGTTGCTACCGGATTTGAAAGATCAAACTTCACGGTGAAATGGCCTTCCCTTCCCATTCGCTTAAGGTTATAGGTGAAAAAATCTTCATCTAAACTTATCCACCAAACATTGGTTGCTGCAGCAGGAAGTAGTGCAGCGGTTTCTGGATCTGCAGGGAAAACCTGAACATTTGATAAGCCCGTATTTGGAGCAGTACCACCATATTGAGTGATTTTATCTTCACTTCCATCGGGTTTGCGATGATCGTGTTTTAGCTGAATTCTATCATTCTTAAAGCTTAAAATCCAGGTTCGGGATTTATTTTCTCCTACAAAAAATGGAATTTTAATTTCATTTTCGTTACAAGCTCTTACGTGCATTAGTAATTTCTTATTAGCAAAATCATCATTCCCCAGGTCTTTTGTGATAATACCTTCGTAACTATTTCCGCAATGTTCTTGAAGTTGCTTCCAAAAGTTTTCTGCCGGGGTTTCTTGTGCCAATACCGTAAAACTTAGAAGGAATAAAATGGTAGATAATTTCATATTACAACTGATGTAAATGTTTTAAATTGCTGCAAAATACATTTTTTTAAGTCTCAAAAATATTTCTTATGAAAAATTTCTACTTCATATTTTTCGCTTTTATAATAATTAGCTGTGGCACCTCAAATTCTGCAACTAATACCTCAGAAATCAATAGCTCTTCTGGAATGGATTACAGTTATTTAGCCCTGGGGGATTCTTATACTATAGGAGAAAGTGTTACTGAAAGTGAACGTTGGCCCGTTCAACTTGTAGCCAGATTAAAAAAGGAGGGTTATAAAGTTGCGCCACCTAAAATTATTGCCAAAACAGGATGGACTACAGGAAATCTTCTAAGTGCTATGCGATCTGAACTTAATTACACCAGAAAATTTGATCTGGTTTCTATCCTAATTGGTGTAAATAATCAATACCAGGGGAAAAGTATAGAAGATTATGAAGAAGAATTACGTGAGATTTTCAAGCTAGCCCTTAATCATTCCAAACAAAGAGAGAAGGGAGTATTTGCTTTGAGTATACCAGATTATGGTGTAACTCCTTTTGGTAAAGAAAATGCCGAAAGCATTGGTGAGGAAATAGATGAGTTTAATGCAGTTTTTAGAAGAGTCTCAGCAGAATTTGAAGTTGATTTTTATAATATTACTCCAATTTCTAGAGAAGCTGCAAGGGATGATGCGCTTATTGCTAAAGATGGGTTGCATCCCAGCGGATTGATGTATAGGTATTGGGTCGATGAAATTATAGATGAAATCCCCCAAATGTTACCGCAATAGACTAAAAGCTATATTTTGAATCGCATTTTTTTAATTTTAAAAGATGCGAGAGGACTTTCTACATTATCTATGGAAATACAAGAAATTCGATTTCACCAATGCAAAAACAACGCAAGGGGAAAAGCTACTTCTTATAGATAGTGGAATTCATAATTTTAATTCCGGTCCAGATTTTTTTAACGCCAGGTTAAAAATAGGTAATCAAATATGGGCAGGAAATGTTGAACTGCATACCAAAGCTTCTGATTGGTATTTTCACCAACACGAAAAAGATAGAAATTACGATAATGTAATTTTACATGTGGTTTGGGAAGATGATGTAGAAGTGAAAAGGCAGAATAAGAGCTCAATTCCTGCTTTGAGTTTAAAAAGCTTAGTAGATAGCAGTTTAATTAATGACTACCAAAAGCTTTTTGCTTCATCCCAAAACTGGATTAATTGTGAGAAAAGCTTTCAATCTATAACCAATTTCACCTTGCGACACTGGCAAGAACGCTTATATATAGAGCGTTTAGAAGAAAAATCGGAGCTTATTCAAGATTTATTAAAGAAATCCGGTAATAATTGGGAATTGGTTTTATTCCAGATGTTAGCTAAAAACTTTGGGCTTAACCTCAATGGAGATGCGTTTTTAAGTATGGCGCAAAGTTTAGAATTTCCGATTATACAAAAAGCTTCTCAAGATAATTTACAGATGGAAGCTTTACTGTTTGGTCAATGTGGTTTGTTGGAAAGGCCGCTTAATATTCCCTATTACCTGGAGCTTAAAAAGGAATATGCCTATTTGAGCTATAAATACAAGCTTTCAAATGCTGGAGTGATAAGGCCTAAATATTTTAGGCTTAGACCAGATAATTTCCCTAACATCAGGTTGTCTCAGCTAGCTTCCCTTTATACTCGGCATAGAAAATTATTTTCAGAATTAATTGTCTCAAAATCTTTAGAAGCGGTTTACAGTATTTTGAGTGTAGAAACCTCATTATTTTGGAAAACGCATTTTACATTTCAGAAGAAACATAAAAAGCGTGAAAAAGCTTTAAGCATAGCCTATAAAGATTTGTTGCTTATTAATACCATTATCCCTTTACGATTTTGCTATTCCCAGGCAATGGGCAATGATGAGGTAGAGGAGCTGCTATCCCTAATGCAACAACTATCTCCTGAGAATAATAAAATTATTCAGAATTTTAAAAAGCTAAAAAAAAACTGCGTAGAAAATTCAATGCATTCCCAGGCAATGGTACAGTTAAAAAAGAACTATTGCGAAGCCAATAAATGTCTGGATTGTGCTATTGGTGTAAAATTACTACATGGAAAAGCTTAAAATGTTATATTTGTGTCGATGACAAAAATGGTGCATAATATTCGATATTATTTTGAAAGACACGGCTTCTATGTGTCTTCACGGGTAGCCGATAAATTAGGTATGCGTGCTAAAAGCATTCGTTTGTTTTTTATTTACGCCTCTTTCTTTACCCTTGGTTCCTGGTTTGTAGTTTATTTAGTCCTGGCTTTTTGGCTAAAACTTAAAGATCTGGTGTATACCAAAAGAACTTCAGTTTTTGATCTTTAGGTAGTTTTTTTAATGAAAATGTCAATTAACTAAATTTAATTGAATTATTATTTAACAATTTCTTTACAATTTAACTCCCAAAAATTTGAAAAAGCCTAATTTTTTAGCATCTTGCTTCGCGGAAATATTAATTCTAAATTAAACAACCAATATACTATATGAGAAAGTATCTACTTTCAATGTTCTTTTTGTTTTCAATTTTGGCAATTAATGCACAAGAACTGGATGTAAAAGCCAAAGTTGGCAATCCGTCAAATATTATTAATAATGGGTTTATTGACCTTGAAGTAACAGGAGGAGCGCCTCCTTATCAGTACAAATGGTCAGACCCTGAAACTTCTCTACAATCCTCTCGCGCTGAAGGTTTAACCGAAGGTGTTCCTTACGAAGTTACTGTAACAGATAGTCAAAACAATACGGTAACTAAAAGTTTTGAAATAGAAGCCAAAGCCATTACTGAGCATTTTAACGGAACTTTTGTTCCAGTTGTAGAAGCGATGACGGCCGTGCTTTTTTGGGATCCATTTACCGCAATAGGTGTCTATGATCCTAAAGTTTATGCTGAATTAAGGAATGTTCCTACACCAGATTGGAGTGCTGATGCAGAAGATAAATTTACCTTAAAAGAGTGGCTGGTAGAAGAAGGAACACATGTAGAAGAAGGTGATCTTATTGCTTTGGTGAGCTCTCAAAATAGTGGAGATTTACAAGTTGAGGCTAATGCTACCGGAACGGTAGCTTACCTGGTAGAAGAAGGTGAAACCATATGGGATTATCAAAACAGTGCAGATCTTATTGAAACCAACGCCCACATGTTGGCTCAAATTCAATATGATGAACCGCAGATTTTAACTAATCCTAACGGAACTCCACAGAAACATAATATTCCTTTTATTGTAGTCTGGTTAATTTTTGGTGCCGCATTCTTTACGGTAAAAATGGGCTTCATCAACTTTAAAGGATTTAGACACTCTATAGACCTTGCAAGAGGGAAATATGACGAGCCTAACGCGCCGGGTAGTATTACCCACTTTCAGGCGCTGGCTACCGCAGTTTCTGCTACAGTAGGTCTTGGTAATATCGCAGGTGTTGCTGTTGCAATTTCCCTTGGTGGAGCAGGAGCAACTTTTTGGATGATTATTGCCGGTTTATTGGGTATGGCATCAAAATTTGTGGAATGTACCCTTGGTGTGAAATATCGTTTTATAAACTCTGAAGGCAGAATCTTTGGAGGGCCAATGAACTATTTGCGCTACGGACTTGAAAAAAGAAATATGCGCGGTCTGGGTAAATTCCTTGCTGCCTTTTTCGCTATTTTAGGTATCGGGGCATCTTTTGGGGGTGGAAATATGTTCCAGGCCAATCAATCTTTTGAAATCCTTTCCGGGCAATTTTCGTTCTTAATCGGTAATGGTTTCTGGTTCGGCTTAGTGATTGCAATTCTTGTAGGAATTGTAATTATTGGGGGAATTCAAAGTATTGCTAAGGTAACCGGTAAAGTTGTGCCTTTTATGGCTGCAGTTTACGTTCTTGGTGCTTTAACAGTAATAATTATAAATATAGAAAATGTTGTTCCGGCATTTGGAGCTATATACGATGGTGCATTTAACGCCACCGCATTGAAAGGTGGATTTATCGGGGTGCTAATTGTTGGTTTTCAACGTGCAGCATTCTCTAACGAAGCTGGTGTTGGATCGGCAGCGATTGCCCACTCGGCAGCAAAAACAAATCATCCGCCATCTGAAGGTTTTGTAGCTTTATTAGAACCTTTTATAGATACCGTAGTGGTTTGTACGTTAACCGCTTTAGTATTGATCTTTACCGGAATGCATGAAGAAGAAGGAATAGGTGGAGTACAATTAACCTCAGAAGCTTTTGCAAGTGTAATTTCCTGGTTCCCCTATGTATTGTCTGCAGCTGTATTCCTTTTTGCATTTTCTACCATGATTTCCTGGTCTTATTACGGGATGCGTTCCTGGACCTATTTATTTGGAAAGAGTAAAAAAACAGAATTGGCATATAAAATATTATTCCTTGTATTTGTGGTAGTAGGAGCTTCTATTAGTCTTGGCGCAGTACTTGACTTCTCTGATATGATGATATTGGCAATGTCTTTCCCTAATATTATTGGGCTTTATATTATGTCTAGCGAAGTTAGAAGAGATCTTAATGAATATTCCAGAAAGCTAAAAGCAGGAGAATTATTCAAGAAACAACGAGAGGCAAAAGCCAGCTAATCTTGTAAAATTATGAAACCGATAAGATCCCATTTTGCGTTCACCAGGAGCCAGCAAAATGGGATTTTTCTTTTGTTATGCATTATAATTATATTTCAGGGAATTTATTACTTTTCAGATTTTTCACCTGAAGATTCAGATGTAGGTTTAACACCTGAAGAGGTAGAGCGTTTTCAGGCTCAGATAGATTCTATTAAATTAGCCAGGGCTGAAGCAGACTCTGTGAAGGTCTTTCCTTTTAATCCAAATTATATAACAGATTTTAAAGGCTATACCTTGGGTATGAGTGCAACAGAAATAGATAAACTACATCGATTTAGAGATGAGAATAAATGGGTTAATTCTGCAGAAGATTTTCAAGAAGTAACAGGTGTTTCAGATTCTTTACTCGCTTCAATTTCTCCCTATTTTAAATTTCCAGATTGGGTAATTAAGGCTCAGAAGGAAAAAGAAAAGATAAGTACAAACCGGGTAATTTCTGTTTCAGATTTAAATAATGTCAAGGCTGAAGAGCTGCAAAGAGTAAATGGGGTAGGTGAGGTGTTGGCAAACAGAATAGTTGATTACAGAAATAAAATTGGTGGTTTTAGAAGTGAGATTCAGTTAAAGGATATTTATGGCTTAAACTATGAAACGCGGGAAGCACTTCAAAGACGGTTTCGTGTTCTTGGAGATCAAAAATTCAGTTTAATCAATATTAATGAGGCGAAAGTTTTAGACCTTGTTGCGGTTCCATATATCAAATATGAGTTAGCCAGAGAAATTATAGATTATCGTCAGTTGCACGAAGGAATCAAATCTTTTGCTGAATTATCAAAAATAGAAAGTTTTCCTTCCGATAAAATTGATAGAATTCAATTATATTTGAGCTTAGATTGAGTATTCGGAATATTGATCTTTTAGGATTTTAGTTTGCCGAATAGTTTTATAAAAAATGCTATTGGTTGATTTGTAAGTCGATAGCCTTGCTTTGGATTAAAAGAAAAAATAATTTAGTATGAATACAATGTATTTTACCGAGGAACACGAACTTTTTAGAAAGAGTTTTAAAGACTTTTTGCAGAAAGAAGTGGTGCCGCATATTGATAAATGGGAGAAATCGGGGACTATAGAACGTTTTATCTGGAAGAAATTTGGTGAGATGGGATATTTTGGTCTTAATCAGCCGGAAGAATATGGTGGGATGGATCTTGATATTTTTTACACCGTTATCTTTCTGGAAGAACTTCAAAAGATAAACAGCGGTGGTTTCGCAGCCGCTATGTGGGCTCATGCATACTTGGCCATGACGCACGTAAATAAAGAAGGAGATGTTGCGATTAAGAAAAAATACCTGACACCCAGTATAGAAGGTGATAAAATTGGTTGTCTTTGCATCACTGAACCTTTTGGAGGGTCTGATGTTGCGGGAATGCGTAGCACCGCCATTAAAAAAGGAGATAAGTATATCTTAAACGGTTCTAAGACTTTTATTACTAACGGAGTGTATTCCGATTATTTGGTAGTAGCTGCTAAAACAGATCCTGATAAGGGAAATAAGGGAATGAGTATTTTTATTGTAGATAGGGATACTGCTGGGATTTCGGCTTCAAAATTGGATAAATTGGGTTGGAGAGCTTCAGACACAGCTGAACTTGCTTTTGATAATGTAGAGATTCCTGCTGAAAATCTTATGGGAGAAGAAGGTAAAGGCTTCTCTTATATTATGCAGCATTTCGCTTTAGAACGTCTTATTATGGGAATCAATGCCCACGCTCGTGCCGAATATGCCCTGGATTATACTTTAGGTTATATGGCAGAGAGAGAAGCCTTTGGGACTACTATAGATAAATTTCAAGCTTTAAGGCATTCGGTTGCAGATATGGCCAGTGAAGTAGAAATGAATAAAGAATTTAATTACTCTATCGCTAAACGCCTAAATGACGGGCAATATGTGGTGAAAGAAGCGAGTATGTCTAAACTGCTTTCTACTAAAATGGCCGATAAGGTTATTTATGATTGTCTACAATTGTTGGGAGGTTATGGTTATATGGAAGATTATCCCCTAGCAAGAATGTTTCGCGATAGCCGCCTAGGCCCTATCGGTGGTGGAACTTCAGAAATCTTAAGAGAGATTATCGCAAAAATGGTGATCGATAAAAAAGAATACAAGCCAGCGGCGAAGTAATCTTTTAGATTAACATTTTTGTGAAAATTCCACTTTTATCGCAAAAATGGTGATCGATAAAAAAGAATACAAGCCTGCAGTGAAATAAATTAAAAATTGGTTGTGGGTTCTTAGATTTAAATTATCTTTGCAGCCTATTTCTAAAGAAAGGGGGTGATGACACTATGTTAATAATACCAGTAAAAGACGGAGAAAATATTGATAGAGCGCTGAAGCGTTTTAAGAGAAAATTCGATAAAACCGGAACAATGCGCCAGCTGAGAAGCCGCCAGCATTTCACGAAACCTTCTGTTGCGAAGAGAGCTCAGCATCAAAAAGCCGAGTATATCCAGCATTTGAGAGATCAGGAAGATATCTAGTAAGGTATAATCGAATTTTTCCGAAGCTATTCGGAAATAAAATATAACTGTTGATAGATTAAAGTTTGCTAACTTTGTTTATCAACAGTTTTTTTATGCCCTTTTCCCAGTTTATAGATTATCTTCAATTAGAGAAAAAATATTCTCCCAATACCCTAACTGCCTATAAAGCTGATTTAAAATCTTTTTCAGAATTTATTTTTTATGAATTTGAGGAAAAAGATTTGAGTAAACTACATTACGCGCAAATTAGAAACTGGATTATTTTTTTGGTAGATGAAGGAGTCTCTAACCGAAGTGTAAATCGTAAAATTTCTTCATTAAAATCTTATTATCGGTTTTTGCAAAAAACAGGAGATATAGAATTTTCACCGCTTGCAAAACATAAAGCATTAAAAACGGCTTCTAAGGTTCAGGTTCCTTTTTCTGAAACTGAAATAAAGAAAGTATTAGACCAAATTGATACTTCAGATTTTGAAGGTTTGCGCGATAGGTTAATTGTAGAACTTTTCTATACCACCGGTGTGCGACGTATAGAATTAATTGAAATTAAACTTCAGGATCTTAACCTTGTAGGAAAACACTTAAAAGTGTTGGGGAAAAGACAAAAGGAAAGAATTATTCCGCTTCTACCTGGAGTGATTTCTAATTTGCAGAGTTATTTAAATAAGCGTGCAGATATAATGGCTGGAAGGGAGGAGGCTTATCTCTTTGTCTCCCAAAAAGGTATTAAATTATACGAAAGTCTTGTTTATAGAATTATAAATAATTATTTTAGTAAGGTATCTGGTAAAATAAAAAAGAGTCCGCATATTCTGCGACACTCATTTGCAACACATTTATTAAACCAGGGTGCCAACCTTAACGCTGTAAAAGAATTGCTTGGTCATTCGAGTCTTGCTGCTACGCAGGTATATACTCATAATAGCATTTCAGAACTTAGCAAGGTGCATCAAATGGCACATCCTCGGAATAAAAAGGTCAATTAAAATAATTGTTTAATTAAATTCTACAGAATATGAAAGTAAATGTGCAATCTGTTAACTTCAACGCCGATCAAAAATTAATTGATTTTATTCAACGCAAATTGGATAGGCTCGAAAATTACTACGATAAAGTTATCTATGCAGATGTCTTTTTAAAAGTTCAAAATACTAGTGGAAAGGATAATAAGATTACTGAGATTTTGCTGAGTATTCCCGGTGGAGACATTATGGTTAAAAAAACCTGCAAGAAGTTTGAAGAATGTGTAGACGAGTGTGCTTCCTCCTTGCAAAGACAGTTGATTAAGCGTAAAGAAAAATTAAGTACACATGTTTAGATATTTTTTTCAAAAAATGTTTTGAGAAAAGAATAATTTATATACATTTGCAGTCCGTTAGAAATAGCGGGCTTTTTTATGCTGAAAAGTAGCGTAAAGGCCGATGTAGCTCAGCTGGCTAGAGCAGCTGATTTGTAATCAGCAGGTCGTGGGTTCGAGTCCCTCCATCGGCTCTTGAAATTTTGAAATAAGTATTTTTTTTAAGTTTAATTTGTTGAAAATTAAGCTGCTAAAAATTTTATAGAAAAATTTTTTAAAAATGCTTTGGACGGTGCTGTTAAATTACCTTTATTTGCAGCCGTTAAAAAAACAAACCGTCATAAAGCTTAGCTGGTTTACAGCTATGGTTCTATGAAATATTGGAAAAATAAATTGGGGAGATACTCAAGCGGCCAACGAGGGCAGACTGTAAATCTGCTGTTTTCAACTTCGCAGGTTCGAATCCTGCTCTCCCCACTTAATTGATTCGGTTTTGGATTTTAAGGTTTAGATGTTTTTGATGTTAAGCTTTAAATAATAATTATTTGGATCAAACAATGCGGGAGTAGCTCAGTTGGTAGAGCGTCAGCCTTCCAAGCTGAATGTCGCCGGTTCGAACCCGGTCTCCCGCTCTTAATTTAAATAACAGGAAGTACGGCTTCTTGTTGTTTTTGATTTATTTTTCCGGTTTGAGAAAAAATAGGGTATCCGTAAGCCAGTATTGGTTTATGGTTTTTCTTGTTTGAACCGGTGAACCTTGAAAGTGGAACTTTCGGCTTGCCGACGTAGCTCAGGGGTAGAGCGTTTCCTTGGTAAGGAAGAGGTCACGAGTTCAATTCTCGTCGTTGGCTCTAGATTGTATTAAATTGAACACTAATATATAACTAAGATTAAATAAGTATTAATTATGGCAAAGGAAACTTATGATCGTTCCAAACCGCACCTTAACATAGGTACAATTGGACACGTAGATCACGGAAAAACGACTTTAACAGCAGCGATTACTAAAGTGATGGCTGATGCTGGATATTCAGAAGCTAGTGCTTTTGATCAAATTGATAATGCTCCTGAAGAAAAAGAAAGAGGTATTACAATTAACTCTTCTCACGTAGAGTATCAAACTGCTAACCGTCACTACGCTCACGTTGACTGTCCTGGTCACGCCGATTATGTGAAGAACATGGTTACTGGTGCTGCTCAAATGGACGGTGCTATTCTTGTGGTTGCTGCAACTGATGGGCCTATGCCGCAAACTCGTGAGCACATCCTTCTAGGACGCCAGGTTGGTATCCCAAGAATTGTTGTGTTTTTAAATAAAGTTGACCTTGTTGATGATGAGGAGCTTTTGGAGCTTGTTGAAATGGAAGTAAGAGATCTTCTTTCTTTCTATGAGTATGATGGAGATAATGGTCCTGTAATTTCTGGATCTGCGCTTGGAGCTTTAGAAGGTGATGAGAAATGGTCTAAGACTGTTCTTGATCTTATGGAAGCAGTAGATGAGTGGATTGAACTTCCTCAGCGTGATGTTGATAAGGATTTCTTGATGCCTATTGAAGATGTATTCTCTATTACTGGACGTGGTACTGTTGCAACCGGTCGTATTGAGACTGGTGTAGCTAACACTGGAGATCCTGTTGAGATTATTGGTATGGGAGCTGAAAAACTTACCTCTACTATTACTGGGGTTGAGATGTTCCGTAAAATCCTTGATAGAGGTGAAGCTGGAGATAACGTAGGTATCTTGTTAAGAGGTATTGAGAAGTCTCAGATTTCTAGAGGTATGGTGATAACTAAGCCTGGATCTGTAACTCCTCACGCTAAGTTTAAAGCAGAGGTTTATATCCTTAAAAAAGAAGAAGGTGGACGTCACACTCCATTCCACAATAACTACCGTCCTCAGTTTTACGTACGTACAACTGATGTAACAGGAACAATTAGTCTTCCTGATGGTGTTGAGATGGTAATGCCTGGTGATAACCTTACCATTACTGTTGAGCTGCTTCAGACAATCGCAATGAATGTTGGTCTACGTTTCGCTATTCGTGAAGGTGGTAGAACAGTAGGTGCTGGACAGGTTACTGAAATTTTAGACTAATTACAGTTTATATATAAATAGGTTTCCCGCGAGGGCGGGAAACCTTCCTTTATAATATATTTACGGGTTTAGCTCAGTTGGTAGAGCACTGGTCTCCAAAACCAGGTGTCGGGAGTTCGAGCCTCTCAACCCGTGCAAATACCTTAAGAATCACATGGCAGGAATTGGCAATTATATATCAGAATCTTACAACGAATTAACAAACCACGTTACCTGGACAAGTTGGCCCGAAGCGCAAAGGTTAACCATATTGGTAGCGGTTTTTTCTATAATTTTTTCTCTGGCTATTTGGGGAATTGATACCGTTTTTAGCTCGGCTATTGAGCAATATTTCGAATGGATTAAATCTTAAAAAATATTACAATGGCAGAGGGAAAGGAAAAAAAATGGTATGTAGTTCGTGCCGTTAGCGGTCAGGAAAATAAGGTTAAAGACTATATTGAGAAAGAGGTTAACCATCTTGGGATGGAAGATTATCTTGATCAGGTTTTAGTTCCTACCGAAAAAGTAATTCAAATTAGAAATGGTAAGAAAGTAAATAAGGAACGTGTTTACTTCCCTGGTTACGTAATGATTCAGGCTAGTCTCGATGGTGAGATGCCGCACGTGATAAAAAATATTAACGGTGTTATTGGCTTTTTAGGTGAAACAAAAGGAGGAGATCCTGTTCCGCTTAGAAAATCTGAAGTGAATAGAATGCTTGGTAAAGTAGATGAACTTTCAGTAAAAACCGATAATGTTGCGATACCTTTTACTATTGGAGAAACCATAAAAGTTATAGACGGTCCGTTTAATGGCTTTAATGGTACAGTAGAAAAGATTAATGAAGAAAAGCGTAAGCTTGAGGTAATGGTAAAGATTTTCGGAAGAAAAACACCATTGGAGTTGAGCTATATGCAAGTAGAAAAAGTATAATATTTTTAGTTACATATTTTTTGATGGTTTTTTAAAGCTTCCACTCTAATAAACTATCACCTTAAAAATTTAGAAAATGGCAAAAGAAGTAAGTAAAGTTGTAAAACTACAAGTTCGTGGAGGTGCTGCTAACCCATCACCACCAGTTGGACCTGCTTTAGGTGCTGCCGGGGTAAATATCATGGAATTCTGTAAGCAATTCAATGGTAGAACCCAGGATAAACAAGGTAAAGTATTGCCGGTTGCGATTACGGTTTATTCAGATAAGTCTTTTGACTTTGTGATTAAAACTCCTCCAGCTGCGGTACAATTGTTGGAAGCATCTAAGAACAAAAAAGGTTCAGGAGAACCAAACAGAAAGAAAATAGCAAGTGTTTCTTGGGATCAGGTTAGAACTATTGCAGAAGATAAGATGCAGGATTTAAATGCCTTCACCGTAGAATCTGCAATGAAAATGGTTGCTGGAACAGCGCGTTCAATGGGAATAACTGTAAAAGGTGATGCACCGTTTTAATCCAAAAAGAAATTAAAAATGGCAAAATTGACTAAAAAGCAAAAAGAAGCCCAATCTAAGATCGAGAGCAATAAAGCATACTCGGTTGCAGATGCTTCTGCTTTAATTAAAGACGTTGCTAACGAAAACTTTGATGCATCTGTGGATTTAGCGGTTCGTTTGAACGTAGATCCTAGAAAAGCTAACCAAATGGTAAGAGGTGTAGTAACCCTTCCACACGGTACTGGTAAAGATGTTAAAGTTCTTGCATTAGTAACTCCAGATAAGGAGGAAGAGGCTAAAGAAGCCGGAGCTGATTATGTTGGTCTTGATGAATATCTTGACAAGATAAAAGGTGGATGGACAGATGTTGATGTAATTATCACTATGCCTAGCGTAATGGGTAAATTAGGACCATTGGGACGAGTGCTTGGACCAAGAGGCCTGATGCCTAACCCAAAAACAGGAACTGTAACTATGGATGTTGCTAAGGCAGTATCTGATGTTAAAGCTGGTAAGATTGACTTTAAAGTTGATAAAACCGGTATAGTTCACGCTGGAATTGGGAAAGCATCTTTTGACGCTGAAAAACTTGCTGGAAACGCAAGAGAATTATTAACTACTTTAGTGAAGTTGAAACCTCAGGCATCTAAAGGTGTGTATATCAAAAGTATCTACATGTCTTCTACAATGAGCCCGAGCGTTCAGGTTGATACTAAAAGGTTCACTGAGCAATAATAGTATAGATTATGACAAGAGAAGAAAAATCAATAGTAATTGAAGATTTAACTGCCCAGTTAACAGGTAATTCTGTAGTTTATTTAGCAGATATATCTGGCCTTGATGCCGGAACAACTTCTAACTTGCGTAGAGCTTGTTTTAAAGCTAACGTAAAGCTGGCGGTAGTTAAGAATACATTGCTTGCTAAAGCTATGGAGGCTTCAGATAAAGAATTTGGAGAACTTCCTTCAGTTTTAAAAGGCAATACATCCATAATGTTTTCTGAAGTTGGTAATGCACCAGCTAAAGTAATTAAAGAATTCAGAAAGAAAAACGAAAAGCCACTTCTTAAAGGTGCTTTTGTTGATGAAGGAATATATGTAGGTGATGATTACCTGGATACCTTGGTTAACATTAAGTCTAAAGAAGAAGTTATTGGAGATATCGTTGGATTATTACAATCACCTGCTAAGAATGTTATTTCAGCACTTAAATCTGGTGGAGGTAAAATCTCTGGAATTCTTAAAACACTTTCTGAAAAGGAAGGATAGTTTAGTACGCACTTTTTAACAAATATAAATTAAAGAACTTTTTAAAAACGATAGAAAATGGCAGATTTAAAAGATTTCGCAGAACAATTGGTTAACTTAACCGTAAAAGAAGTAAACGAGTTAGCTGATATTTTAAAAGAAGAATATGGTATCGAGCCTGCAGCTGCTGCAGTAGCTGTTGCTGGTGGTGCTGCTGCTGGTGGAGGTGAAGAAGCTGAAGAGCAAACAGAATTTGATGTAATTCTTACTGCTCCAGGTGGATCTAAACTAGCGGTTGTTAAGCTTGTAAAAGAGCTTACCGGTCTTGGTCTTAAAGACGCTAAAGCATTAGTAGATGGCGCTCCAGCTCCAGTAAAAGAAGGAGTTGCTAAAGACGAAGCTGAAGCACTTAAATCACAGCTAGAAGAAGCAGGAGCCGAGGTTGAGCTTAAATAAGCTTGACGAAAGCAATATTATTTAGGTTTAGACCTCAGGATTCGCTCCTGAAGGTCTAAACCCTTTTGCGTATATAGAGGATAACCTATAGCGCGCCCGTTTTTTTATAAATTATAATCCGTCCATTGATGTTAGCAAAGCAAACTGAAAGAGTGAGTTTCTCTTCTGTAAAGAACAGACCTGATTACCCGGACTTCCTGGATATCCAGATCAAGTCTTTTCAGGACTTCTTTCAATTAGAAACCAAATCAGAAGAGCGGGGAAATGAAGGTCTCTATAATACCTTCCTGGAAAACTTCCCAATTACGGACACCCGTAATCAATTTGTACTAGAATTTTTAGATTATTTTGTGGACCCGCCAAGATATTCCATTCAGGAGTGTATAGAGCGTGGTCTAACGTATAGTGTGCCACTAAAGGCTAGATTAAAACTATATTGTACTGACCCTGAACACGAAGATTTTGAAACCATCGTACAGGACGTATATTTGGGAACTATTCCTTACATGACTCCCAGCGGTACTTTTTGTATCAATGGGGCAGAGCGTGTAGTAGTTTCTCAGCTTCACCGTTCTCCCGGAGTTTTCTTTGGACAATCATTCCACGCAAATGGAACAAAACTTTATTCTGCCCGTGTAATTCCTTTTAAAGGTTCATGGATAGAATTTGCTACCGATATTAACAGTGTGATGTACGCTTATATCGATAGAAAGAAAAAATTACCTGTTACTACACTTTTCCGTGCTATTGGTTTTGAGCGCGATAAAGATATTTTAGAGATTTTTGACCTTGCTGAAGAGGTTAAAGTTTCAAAAACAGGACTTAAAAAAGTATTAGGTCGTAAACTAGCGGCCCGTGTATTGAATACCTGGTATGAAGATTTTGTAGATGAAGATACAGGAGAGGTAGTTTCAATAGAACGTAATGAGATCGTTTTAGATCGTGATACAGAACTTGAAAAAGAGCATATAGAAGAAATTCTTGAAACCGGAAGTAAAACTATTCTTCTTCATAAAGAAGATAACCAAACCGGTGATTATGCCATTATTCATAATACATTACAAAAAGACCCTACCAACTCTGAAAAAGAAGCGGTAGAGCATATTTATCGTCAACTTCGTAATGCAGAACCGCCAGATGAGGAAACTGCTCGTGGAATTATCGATAAATTATTCTTCTCAGATCAGCGTTATAGCCTTGGAGAAGTAGGTCGATATAGAATGAATAAAAAATTAGGTCTTGATGTGGCTATGGATAAGCAAGTGCTTACCAAAGAAGACATCATCACCATTATTAAATATTTGATCGAGCTTATTAATTCTAAAGCTGAGATTGATGATATTGATCACTTGTCTAACCGTCGTGTTAGAACTGTAGGTGAGCAATTATCTCAGCAGTTTGGAGTTGGGCTTGCTCGTATGGCTCGTACCATTCGTGAAAGAATGAACGTTCGTGACAACGAGGTATTTACCCCGATTGATTTGATTAATGCGAAGACACTTTCTTCTGTGATCAACTCTTTCTTTGGTACCAACCAGTTGTCTCAGTTTATGGATCAAACTAACCCGCTAGCAGAAATTACGCATAAGCGTAGGCTTTCTGCACTTGGGCCAGGTGGTTTATCGAGAGAAAGAGCAGGGTTTGAGGTACGTGATGTTCACTATACTCACTACGGAAGACTTTGCCCTATTGAAACTCCTGAAGGTCCAAACATTGGACTTATCTCTTCACTTTCAGTTTATGCTAAAGTGAACGGAATGGGATTCATTGAAACACCTTACCGTAAAGTTGAAGATGGAAGATTAAATCTTTCTGAAGAACCTATTTATTTAAGTGCTGAGGAGGAAGAGGATAAGAAAATTGCCCAGGCTAACATTCCACTTAAAGAAGATGGTACTATAGATTCAGATAGGGTAATTGCGCGAATGGAAGGTGACTTCCCGGTAGTAGATCCTAAGGAGATACATTATACTGATGTTGCGCCAAACCAGATTTCGTCTATTTCGGCTTCGTTAATTCCGTTCCTGGAACACGATGATGCGAACCGTGCCTTGATGGGATCTAACATGATGCGCCAGGCACTACCATTACTTCAGGCAGATTCTCCAATTGTGGGAACCGGTCTTGAGCGCCAGGTAGCTACAGATTCTCGAGTATTGATTAATGCTGAAGGAGAAGGAGAAGTAGAATATGTAGATGCCAGAAAGATTATCATTAAGTACGATAGGACTGAAGAAGATAGAATGGTGAGCTTTGATAGTGATTCAAAGAGCTATAATCTTATAAAATTCCGTAAAACCAACCAGGGATCTTCTATTAACCTTAAACCAATTGTTAGGGTTGGCGATAGAGTTACCAAAGGACAGGTTTTATGTCAGGGATATGCTACCGAAGCAGGGGAACTTGCTCTTGGTCGTAATATGAAGGTTGCTTTTATGCCCTGGAAAGGTTACAACTTTGAGGATGCGATTGTAATCTCAGAAAAAGTGGTAAGAGAAGATATTTTCACTTCTATCCACGTAGATGAGTATTCTCTTGAAGTTCGTGATACTAAATTAGGTAACGAAGAATTAACTAATGATATTCCCAACGTTTCTGAAGAGGCTACAAAAGACCTTGATGAACACGGGATGATTAGAATTGGTGCAGAGGTTAAACCTGGAGATATTCTTATTGGTAAGATTACTCCAAAAGGAGAAAGTGACCCAACACCAGAAGAAAAATTACTTCGTGCTATCTTTGGAGATAAAGCCGGTGATGTTAAAGATGCATCGCTTAAAGCTTCTCCATCTTTAAATGGTGTGGTAATAGAGAAGAAACTCTTTGCTCGTGCTATTAAGGATAAGCGTAAAAGAGCACAGGATAAGGAAGATGTTGCAGCACTTGAGAAAAAGTACGATGCTAAATTCGCTAATTTAAAGGCGGAACTTGTAGATAAGTTGTTTACTATTATAGGTGGAAAAACTGCTCAGGGAGTTCAGAATGATCTTGGCGAAGAGGTAATGCCAAAAGGTAAGAAGTATACGTTGAAAATGCTTAATTCAGTAGACGATTATACACACTTAACTCACGGTACCTGGACTACAGATGATCATTTGAACACTTTAGTAGCAGACCTTATTCACAACTATAAGATCAAGGAAAACGATCTTCAGGGTAACTTAAGAAGAGAGAAATTTACGATCTCTGTAGGAGATGAGCTTCCTTCTGGTATCCTTAAACTTGCTAAGGTTTACATCGCTAAGAAACGTAAACTAAAAGTAGGTGATAAAATGGCGGGACGTCACGGTAACAAAGGTATTGTTGCAAGAATTGTTCGCCAGGAAGATATGCCATTCCTTGATGATGGTACACCGGTTGATATCGTGTTGAACCCACTTGGGGTACCTTCACGTATGAACATTGGTCAGATTTACGAAACTGTACTTGGATGGGCAGGACAAAAGCTTGGTAATAAATATGCAACTCCAATTTTTGATGGAGCTACCATAGACCAGATTAACGAGCTTACCGACGAAGCCGGAATTCCAAGATATGGGCACACCTATCTTTACGACGGTGGAACAGGAGATCGTTTTGACCAACCTGCAACAGTAGGGGTAATCTATATGTTGAAACTAGGACATATGATTGAAGATAAGATGCACGCCAGATCTATTGGACCATACTCGCTTATTACACAGCAACCACTTGGTGGTAAGGCACAATTTGGTGGACAGCGTTTTGGTGAGATGGAGGTTTGGGCACTTGAGGCTTATGGAGCATCAAGCACCCTGCGTGAAATCTTAACAGTGAAGTCAGATGACGTGATAGGAAGGGCTAAAACTTACGAGTCTATCGTAAAAGGAGAGCCTATGCCAGAACCCGGCCTGCCGGAATCTTTCAACGTACTTATGCACGAATTGAAAGGTCTTGGTTTGGATATTAAATTAGAAGAATAAAATACTGTTTTAAAGGGGTGTTACGGCATCCCTGAAAACAGGTTTTTCACAATAATTATAGCAGCAGAGTTATTATGGCTAGAAATAATGATAAGAATACAGTAAAGAGATTTGATAAAATCTCTATCGGTTTGGCTTCCCCGGAATCTATCCTCGCAGAATCTCGTGGTGAAGTTCTAAAACCGGAAACTATCAATTATCGTACGCACAAACCTGAGCGTGACGGTTTGTTTTGTGAGCGTATTTTTGGTCCTGTAAAGGATTACGAATGTGCCTGCGGTAAATATAAAAGAATACGTTACAAAGGAATTGTTTGTGACCGTTGTGGGGTAGAAGTAACCGAAAAACAAGTACGTAGAGACCGTGTTGGGCACATTAATTTGGTAGTTCCTGTAGCACATATCTGGTATTTCCGTTCTTTACCTAACAAAATTGGATACTTGCTTGGTCTTCCATCTAAGAAATTAGATATGATTATTTACTACGAACGTTACGTGGTAATTCAGGCTGGTATTGCTAAAAACGAAGAAGGTGAACCATTAAAGAAAATGGACTTCCTTACTGAAGAAGAATATCTAAACGTTTTAGATAGCCTTCCGCAGGAAAATATGTACTTAGAAGACAGCGACCCAAATAAGTTTATCGCTAAAATGGGAGCCGAATGTCTTATTGAAATATTAAGAAGAATAGATCTTAACGAACTTTCTTACGAGTTAAGACATAAGGCAAATAACGAAACTTCAAAACAACGTAAAACTGAAGCGCTTAAGCGTCTTCAGGTTGTAGAAGCTTTCCGTGATGCCAATAACAATCGCGAGAATCTTCCGGAATGGATGATTATGAAAGTGGTTCCTGTAATTCCACCAGAATTACGACCTCTTGTACCTCTTGATGGTGGACGTTTCGCGACTTCAGATTTAAATGATCTTTATAGAAGGGTTATTATTCGTAACAACCGTCTAAAAAGATTAATGGAGATCAAAGCTCCTGAAGTGATTTTACGTAACGAAAAACGTATGCTTCAGGAATCTGTAGATTCATTGTTTGACAATACCAGAAAATCTTCAGCGGTGAAAACAGACTCTAACCGTCCGTTAAAATCGCTTTCAGATTCTCTTAAAGGTAAGCAGGGGCGTTTCCGTCAAAACTTACTTGGTAAACGTGTAGATTATTCAGCGCGTTCGGTAATTGTTGTTGGGCCAGAATTGAAAATGCACGAATGTGGTCTTCCAAAGAATATGGCTGCTGAGCTTTACAAGCCTTTCGTAATTAGAAAATTAATTGAAAGAGGAATTGTAAAAACAGTTAAATCTGCCAAGAAAATAATAGACAAAAAAGAGCCGGTAGTTTGGGATATCCTTGAGAATGTTCTTAAAGGACACCCGGTATTACTTAACCGTGCTCCTACGCTTCACCGTTTAGGTATCCAGGCATTCCAGCCAAAACTTATTGAAGGTAAAGCGATACAATTACACCCATTAGCCTGTACGGCATTTAATGCCGATTTTGATGGTGACCAGATGGCGGTGCATTTACCGCTTGGGCCCGAGGCTATTTTAGAAGCTCAGTTATTAATGCTTGCTTCTAACAATATTCTTAACCCGGCAAATGGTTCACCAATTACAGTGCCGTCTCAGGATATGATTCTTGGTCTTTATTATATGACCAAGTCTAGAAAATCTACAGACGAGGTTAAGGTTAAAGGTGAAGGGCTTACTTTCTATTCTGATGAAGAAGTGGTAATCGCTTACAACCAGAAGAGAGTAGATCTTAATGCCGAAATTAAGATCCGCGCAAAAGATTTTAATGAAGTAGGTGAGTTAACTTACCAAATCATAGAAACTACAGTTGGTAGAGTATTGTTTAATCAAGCTGTACCAGAGAAAGTAGGTTATGTGAATACTGTATTAACCAAGAAAAACCTTAGGGATATTATTGGTGAAGTATTAGCTAAAACTAGCGTTCCTGAAACCGGAGAATTCCTTGATGCAATTAAGGAAATGGGTTATGGATACGCATTCCGTGGTGGACTTTCTTTTAGTTTAGGTGATATTATTATCCCTGCTGAGAAACAAACTATGATTGATGAGGCTAACGAACAGGTTGAAGGTATTGTAGGAAACTATAATATGGGGCTTATTACCAATAACGAGCGTTACAACCAGGTGATTGATATCTGGACATCTACCAATGCCGGTCTAACCGAATTGGCAATGAAACGTATTCGTGAAGATAAGCAAGGTTTCAACTCTGTGTTTATGATGCTTGACTCTGGTGCTCGTGGGTCTAAAGAACAGATTCGTCAGCTTACAGGTATGCGTGGTCTTATGGCCAAGCCTAAGAAATCTAACTCTGGTGGAGGTGAAATTATTGAAAACCCAATTCTTTCTAACTTTAAAGAAGGGCTTTCAATTCTTGAATACTTTATCTCTACTCACGGTGCACGTAAAGGTCTTGCCGATACCGCACTTAAAACTGCCGATGCGGGTTACTTAACACGTAGATTGGTTGATGTTTCGCAAGATGTTATTGTAAATGAAGAAGATTGTGGAACTTTAAGAGGTGTAGAAGTTAAACCACTTAAGAAGAACGAAGAAATTGTAGAATCTCTTGGAGAACGTATTTTAGGACGTATTTCTCTCCATGATGTTCTTAACCCTTCTAATAATGAACTTTTAGTAGCTTCAGGCGAAGAAATTACTTCAGAAATTGTTACCAAGATTGAAAATGCTCCAATAGAGAGTGTAGAAGTAAGATCACCACTAACCTGTGAAGCTAAAAAAGGAATTTGTGTAAATTGTTACGGAAGAAACCTTTCTACCAATAAACTGGTACAAAGAGGTGAAGCTGTAGGTGTTGTTGCTGCGCAATCTATTGGAGAGCCCGGTACACAGTTAACGCTACGTACTTTCCACGTGGGAGGTATTGCAGGTAACATTTCAGAAGATAACAAACTTGAGGCTAAATTTGACGGTATTGCAGAAATTGAAGACCTTAAAGTTGTAAAAGGGGAAGCTCCTGATGGCAGCCAGGCTGAGATTGTTATTTCAAGAACAGCCGAGCTTAAAATAAAGGATTCAAAAACCGGAGTGGTATTGAGTAACAATAATATTCCATACGGTTCTCAAATCTTTATTGATAACGGTGCTAAGGTATCTAAAGGTGATGTGGTTTGCCAATGGGATCCATATAACGGTGTAATTATTTCAGAATTTGCCGGTAAAATTAAGTATGAGAACGTTGAGCAGGGTGTTACTTACCAGGTAGAAATCGATGAGCAAACAGGATTCCAGGAAAAAGTAATTTCTGAATCTCGTAATAAAAAGCTTATTCCAACTTTACATATTTTAGGTAAAAAAGACGAAGTAATTCGTTCTTATAACCTTCCTGTAGGGGCTCACCTTATGGTAGACAACGAAGAGAAAATTGGAGTTGGTAAGATTTTGGTTAAGATTCCTCGTAAATCATCTAAAGCAGGTGATATTACCGGTGGTCTTCCAAGGGTAACCGAGTTATTTGAAGCTCGTAACCCATCTAATCCAGCTGTAGTTAGTGAGATTGATGGTGTTGTTTCCTTCGGAAAAATAAAGAGAGGTAACCGGGAAATTATTGTTGAATCTAAATTGGGAGAGGTTAAGAAATACTTAGTGAAGTTATCTAACCAGATCCTTGTTCAGGAAAACGATTATGTTCGTGCAGGTATGCCACTTTCTGATGGTTCTGTTACTCCAGAAGATATACTTAATATCAAAGGACCGAACGCAGTACAACAATATCTTGTAAACGAAGTTCAGGAAGTTTACCGACTACAGGGTGTGAAAATTAATGATAAGCACTTTGAGGTTGTAGTAAGACAAATGATGCGTAAGGTTAGAATTCAGGATCCGGGAGATACTATTTTCCTTGAAAACCAACTTGTTCATAAATCAGATTTCATTGAAGAGAACGATAAAGTCTTCGGAATGAAAGTGGTTGAAGATGCAGGTGATTCTGAGAACTTAAAACCAGGTCAAATCGTTTCACCAAGAGAGCTTAGAGATGAGAATTCTTTGTTAAGACGTGAAGACAAAAACCTTGCAACTGCAAGAGATGTAACCGCTGCAACCGCTACACCGGTTCTTCAGGGTATTACTCGAGCATCGCTACAAACAAAATCGTTTATATCTGCGGCTTCCTTCCAGGAAACTACCAAAGTATTGAACGAGGCTGCCGTAAGCGGTAAAATCGATAAGCTTGAAGGATTAAAAGAAAATGTAATTGTAGGGCATAGAATCCCTGCAGGTACAGGTATGCGCAAGTACGATAGCATTATTGTTGGTTCTAAAGAAGAATTTGACGAAATGATGGAACACAAGCAAGAAGTTAATTATAACTAATAGCTATAAAAAGAGCCGCAAACGCGGCTCTTTTCTTTTTATAAAATGAGGAATCCCGATCTAAAGTCGGGATTTTTTGTACTTTTATATTACGCGATAAACAGAGCGCTCCGATGTTTTCTTCGGAATCTTTTAAATAAAATTCAATTTAATATTATGAGTGAAGAAAGTAAGAAACCTAAGAAAGGTCAAATAAATATAGAACTTGATGAAGCTGTAGCAGAAGGAACTTATTCTAATTTAGCTATTATTAATCATTCAGTTTCAGAATTTGTGGTAGATTTTGTGAATATTATGCCAGGCAGGCCTAAGAGTAAAGTTAAATCAAGAATTATTTTAACCCCACAACATGCAAAGCGTTTGTTAAAAGCTTTGAACGATAATATTCAACGTTTTGAAAAAGCTCACGGCGAAATTAGAGATTATGAAAAGGCACCAATGCCATTAAATTTTGGACCAACCGGTCAGGCCTAATTTTACTCGATAATCGAGATTTGGTACTCCGAAGCTTGCCTCGAAATTAAAAATATTATTTGCTATAAATTTCTCGTGAGCTTGCTCCGAGGTAGTTTGCCTAAAATATATTTTAAAAGCCTCATGGATTCTATGGGGCTTTTGTTGTTTAAAAAACTATGGTAAAAGCTTGAAAAGTTTTTTATCAAATAATACTTAACTTAGAAGTATAGCTAAATACCGCAAACAATGACCGATAATATTTCTAAATCTGAAGCCACAAAACGAATAGCCGCAATAGATCTTGGTACTAATTCTTTTCACGCTGTTTTGGTGGATATTTACCCTGATGGTAGTTTTCGTACAGTGAATAAACTAAAAGAAATGGTTAGTCTCGCCGAAAAAGGCCTGGAAGATAGATTGAGCAGGGAAGCAATGGATAGGGGAATGGAGGCACTAAAGCGAATTAAGTTTTTATGTGATAGCCATAAGGTAGAAAACATTCTTGCTTTTGCTACCAGTGCTATTCGTGAAGCTGAAAATGGAGGTGATTTTATTAAAGAAGTAGGTGAGAATGTTGGAATAAGGGTGCGTGCTATTTCTGGAAAAATGGAAGCGGAAATGATTGGCTTGGCGATAAAGCATGGCATTGTTTTAAGTGAAGAGATGGTGCTAATGGCAGATATTGGTGGCGGAAGTGTAGAATTTATTATTGGTAACAACAAAGAATTTATTTATTACAATAGTTTAAAACTGGGAGTTGCCAGAATGACTGCCACATTTATAGACTCAGATCCTATTAAGGAAGAGGATATTAAAAAGCTGCAAAATCACTTTAAAAAAGAACTCAATGAAATAATCAAATTAGCTAAAAAACATAATGTGAAAACTATTATCGGTTCTTCCGGAACTATGGAGAATATTGGCCAGATGGTCGCCAGTAGAAAATCCCTAACCGCCGAGAGGAGTCTTAATGAACTGGAATTTAGCGCGAACAATTTTAATGATCTATATTCAGGTTTTATAAAACTCGATAGAAAGCAGCGTGAAAATGAAAAAGGTCTTGAAGAAAAAAGGATCGATATTATTAATTCTGGGATGGTTTTAGTGAATTTCCTAATTGATAAATTGAGCATTGAAAGTATTAAAATTTCTGAAGGCGCACTTCGGGAAGGAATGATCCTGAATTATATTAAAAATAAAAAAGATCAGCTCAACCTGGATCTTGTAGCACATTTTAAAGATCCACGACGTAGAAGTATTTACGAATTACTGCGAAAAACCAATTGGCCTGAAGCTCATTCCCGGCATGTGACTAATTTTTCACTACAGTTTTTTGATGAATTTAAAGAAGAATTGAGTTTAAAAGAGTCTGACAGGGAATTGCTGGAATACGCCAGCTTAATGCACGATATAGGTTATTACATCTCTTATCGAAAACACCATAAACACGCTTTATATCTTATTAAATATTCAGATTTACTCGGCTTTAAAGAAGATGAGATCAATATTATGGCTAATGTAAGCAGATATCATAGAAAGTCTACGCCACATAAGCGCCATAAGCCATACAAACAGTTGAATAAAAAGTTACGAAAAAGAGTGAAAAAGCTTTCGGCTATCTTAAGGGTTGCCGATGGCTTAGATCGCAGTCACTACCAAAACGTACAAAAGCTGGAAATAAATAATAAAGAAGAAACTATTGAATTATTAATAACCACCCATAGTGATCCCGAACTTGAAATTTGGGGTACTTTGCGAAAGGGCGATCTGTTAGAAAAACTAACCGGAAAAAAGCTAAAGGTTTTTCAGGTTTTCGATAAGAAATAAGAACTATTCTTTAAGTTTCTTAAAATATATTCTTGCGGCTTTCATAACCCTTGGAGCTAAAATTAGTGTCGAGATCATTGTTGGAATTGCCATAAGGGCAAAGAAACCATCGATGAGATTAATCATCATACTTAAAGAAGTAGTGGCTCCCAAGAGAATACTTATAATGTAGAAATAATTATAATAATGTTTATTTTCTGCACCGGCCAAATAGGAGAGACATTTTGTTCCGTAGTATGAAAAAGAAAATAATGACGAAATACTAAATGCTGAAATACAAAGTAATAAAAGGTAATCTCCAACATAAGGAATGGCATCTTCAAAAGCAGCTGCAGTAAGGCTTACACCATTCACATCTGTAGTTTGCCAAATTCCCGTTACTAGAATAGCAAGTGCGGTAAGCGTGCATACTATTAAAGTATCTATAGCCGGTCCCAGCATTGCTACAAGTCCTTCTCGTACCGGTTCTGAAGTTTTGCTGGCTCCATGAGCCATTGTAGCGGTTCCTATACCGGCTTCATTAGAAAAAGCTCCTCTTCTTACTCCAAGAATAATTAAACCACCCAGCACGCCGCCAAGCATTGGTTCACCTTTATAATTTTCCGCAGCAAAAGCATCTGTAAATATTGATGAGAAATAATAAGGCACAACATCAAAATTCACAATTAAAATAATAATTACTGAAATAAAATAAAGCGCCACCATTGCCGGCACCAGTTTAGAAACGGTTTTGCTTATTCGTTGTAATCCACCAAGGATCACTACCGAAGTAAGAATAACCAGAATAATCCCGATAATAAGGTTGGTGCCAAAACCGGTAGGAATATTATTGGGTTCTAATAGAATGTAATTTATTGCCTGTGTGAGCTGATTTACGTTGAATACGGGTAAAGCACCAATAAGTCCCGCTACACTAAAAAAAATGGCCATAAACTTCCATTTTTTTCCAAGGCCTTCTTCAATAAAATACATTACCCCGCCTTGAATATTCCCTTGTGTATCCTTACCTCGGTACATAACAGCCAGGGTATTGGTAAAAAATTTTGTGGCCATCCCAACCACTGCACTAACCCAAAGCCAAAAAATAGCACCCGGCCCGCCCAGAGCTATAGCTACAGCTACGCCGGCAATATTTCCCATGCCTACGGTAGAGGAAAGGGCGGTAGAAAGTGATTGAAAATGATTTATTTCCCCTGGATCATTGGGGTTGTTAAATTTTCCTCGAAGCAGGTCTAATGAATGCCCCAGGTATCTAAACGGAAGGAAATTAGATAAAATAAGCAAGTAAAATCCGCCGCCAATTAATAAAATTACCAAAGGAAGTCCCCAAACCGCTGATGCGAATTGGGAAATGAGTTCATCTAATGCATCCATAAAACCTTAATTACGCCGAAAATATATGAAATTAAGTCCTATCTAACACAGCACATTAATAGGTTTCTTTTCGCTTATTGCTTATTGTTTTAGAATCAGACGCTTAGAATTCTGAAGTAAAATGAAATTTAATATTCGGATATTTATCGCGGGTCATTTGCAAGGAAAATTGAGAGTCTGCTAAAAATACCAATTGTCCTTTTTTATCTTTGGCCAGATATTTTGATTTTAACCTTTTGAAATCTTTAAATTCTTCGCTTTTTTCGTCTTCGGCTTCAATCCAGGTGGCTTTGTAAACATTTAGATTTTCGTAAGTACATTTAGCACCGTATTCGTGTTCTAACCTATATTGAATAACTTCAAACTGAAGCGCCCCAACGGTTCCAATAATTTTTCTTCCGTTTAACTCCAGCGTAAAAAGTTGAGCAACCCCTTCATCCATCAACTGGTCAACTCCTTTAGCGAGCTGTTTTGATTTCATAGGGTCGGCGTTGTTGATATATCTAAAATGCTCCGGAGAGAAACTTGGAATTCCGCGGTAATTTAAATTTTCACCTTCCGTAAGTGTGTCACCAATTTTAAAATTTCCGGTATCATGCAATCCAACAATGTCTCCCGGAAACGAAACGTCTACAATTTCTTTTCTTTCAGCAAAGAAGGCATTAGGGCTGGAAAACTTAAGGTTTTTATTATGTCTTACGTGCAGATAAGCTTTATTTCGCTCAAACTTTCCGGAAACAATTTTTATAAAGGCTAATCTGTCGCGGTGTTTAGGATCCATATTTGCGTGAATCTTAAAAACGAAACCGGTAAACTTTTCTTCATCTGGTTTTACCAGGCGTTCTTCACTTTCTTTGGGTCTTGGAGTAGGTGCAATATTAATAAAGCAATCTAACAATTCCCGAACCCCAAAATTATTTAAAGCTGAACCAAAAAACACGGGTTGCAAGCGACCTTCCAAATAAGCTTCTTTATCAAATTCAGGATAAACACCTTGAGCAAGTTCCAATTCTTCTCTTAAATTTTCAGCAGCATCATCTCCAATTAATTCATCTAATTCATTAGAAGTTAAATCAGAAATTTCAATAGTATCTTCTATATCCTTTTTAGGATCACCGGTAAATAGGTTTACATTCTTTTCCCAAATATTATAGATTCCCTTAAAGTCGTAGCCCATTCCAATTGGGTAGCTTAGTGGAGTGACGGTAAGATTTAATTTTTGTTCAATCTCATCAAGTAATTCAAATGCATCTTTACCTTCCCTGTCCATTTTATTGATAAAAACAATCATTGGGATGTTTCGCATTCTACAAACTTCCACGAGTTTTTCAGTTTGTTCCTCTACACCTTTAGCAACATCTATCACCACAATCACACTATCAACAGCGGTTAAAGTTCTAAAAGTATCTTCAGCAAAGTCCTTGTGTCCCGGGGTATCCAGGATATTGATTTTTATATCTCTATATTCAAAAGCTAAAACCGAAGTCGCTACCGAAATTCCCCTTTGGCGTTCAATTTCCATAAAGTCACTGGTCGCGCCTTTTTTGATTTTATTAGATTTTACCGCACCCGCTTCTTGAATTGCACCACCAAAAAGCAGCAATTTTTCGGTAAGCGTGGTTTTACCCGCGTCGGGGTGGGAAATAATTCCAAAGGTTCTTCTTCGTTTTAGTTCTTTTTGAAAACTCTTCATCTATAAAAATATTAACGGGCCTCCTGTTTACTGTATAGTAAAGCTTAGAAAACCTTTATGGTAAATGCTAATTACCGGAGTTTACTCCAAATAATTCAGAGCTGCAAAAGTACTATTATTTTGAGGAAAATTAAGGATTATTTAAAAGCGCCTTTTATAAAACACCTGAAGGGGTTATCAAAAAAATCTTAAAAACTTTAAGCTTTGAAAACATTCATTATTTTTACATTATGGGGCAATTTCTTAAAAGAATAATGGTTTTTTGGGCCATTTCATTAATGGGTTTAACTTTTTATGGTCAGTCTGGGAAGCATCAAATAGCTAAGGGTGCTTACGTGATTAATATGGGGGTTAGCCCACAAACCGCAGAAAACTCTTTACAGGCTTATGGGTTGATCTATAGCTTGTTGAAATATGAGAAGATTGAAGTTAAATGGATCATTAAAACTGATAAAATAAAAGACGGGGCAGATTTCACCTACCGTGATACTGCTTTTAGGGGAGGCACATTTATTATTCCGGTTTCTTATATAACTACTGATGTAAAGAAATTAATTGCTGCATGGGAAGAAAAAGGAGTTGTTGGATTGTATATAGAGGAATCTATTCTAGTTCCAGTTTTTACCAATTTGTCTATAGCCCCTCAATGGACCTTAGATAGGGAAAATGGCTATATTGCTTTGCCTTTTTTTAAAGCTGCTGGAATCCCTGCGAAGGCTTATGGCGGAAGTAATAGAGAGAAGTGGAAAAGACCTGAAGATCTTGGGGTGTGTGATGATATTTTTGTGATGCCCCATGCAGATCCCGGATTTAATTCTCATAAAAACCTTTATGTTTGGAATCGTAAATATAAAGGAGCAATTTGGGCAGGTTGCCATGCAGTTAGTATCTTAGAAAATCTTACCGGGAAAATAAAACTTGAAGATAGTGATAGCACTTCATTTATTCAGTTAAATTTTTTAAGTGCCGGGTTTCCGGGAGCTCAAAGTGCCGGTTTAATTCCGTATAGAGAGCATAGTCACGGGACACCACCTTTTCAAAATTCACTACCGGCAGATCCGGTTGCCCAGTATATTGGTAGCCCAGATAAAGCGCACTTAAATGGTTCTGAAAGAATTTTTCTTCCGAAGAAAATAAACAGGTGGCGCAGGGGAACAAAGAAAATAGTAATAGATGCTGATGCGCCAGATATTCCTGAAATTTCTGAAGATACTGCAGTCATTACAGCTTATGGACACGCTTATGGAAATACCAAAAACGGTCTGGTGATGTACCAGTCAGGACATAGTATTTACGGTAGAAACCCTGAGAATATTGCAGCTATAAGAGCCTTTTTTAACTGGAGTTTCTATGCGACAGAAGTAAAAAGAAGAGAAAATGCATTGGAATTTAGAGATAGAAGAGGTGTGCCAATAGTTGATACTAAAGTTGGGGACGATCTTACTGCGGCCTTAAAATTAAGCCCCATCCATTTTGATCTTGATAAAGCTGAAATTAGAATTAATGACAAACCGGCTTTAGATAGTATTGCCAATTTTATGAAAGATTATCCTGCTCTCTTGCTGGATATAAGATCACACACCGATAGCAGGGCGAATGATGCATATAACTTAAAACTTTCTGAAAGGAGGGTTAAGACTACCACTGAATATTTAATTGAACAAGGCGTTTCCGGTTCGCGTATTACGGGAAGAGGTTATGGCGAAACAGAATTGACTAATCCCTGTGGAAATAATACCGGATGCACTGAAACAGAGCATAAGAAAAACAGGCGATCAGAATTTATTTTAAGCATAGATTGTGATATATATTCTCAAAAAAGGTTTTAGTTAATTTTTATAGTTTTACTCGATAATCGAGATTAAATGCTCCGAGGCTTGCCTCGAAATCAGATTATATTTTCCAATAACAATGCTTCGTGAGCTTGCTCCGAAGTTTTTTACTGTAATTGCAACATAATTTTAGGAAATGTGGATTTGTATAACCCACATTTCATTTCGTACATTTGGCAATCAAAGAAAAAAATGGGAACAGATAACGTAGTATTAGTTAACGAGAAAGGCGAGCAAATTGGCCTAATGGAAAAGATAGAGGCACATGAAAAAGCTTTGTTGCACCTGGCATTTTCAGTCTTTGTTTTTAATGAAAAAAATGAGTTGATGATCCAGCAGCGAGCGCATTCTAAATATCATTCTCCAGGTTTATGGACCAATACTTGTTGCAGTCACCAGCGGGAAGGAGAAAGCAATGTTGCTGCCGGGAAAAGGAGGCTTCACGAAGAAATGGGCTTTAGTACCGAATTAAAGGAGGTGATGAATTTTATTTATAAAGCTCCTTTTGATAACGGACTTACAGAACATGAATTCGATTATATTCTAATTGGAAACTACGAAGATGACCCTAAGCCCAATCCTGATGAAGTGGCCAACTGGAAATGGATGAGCCTGGGTGAAATAAAATCTGATATGGAGGTAAACCCAGGGGTCTATACTGAATGGTTTAAGATTATTTTCGATAAATATTATACAAGTATTCAAAAATGAGGTTAAGTGTACATAGAAAGGCTCATTTTAATGCGGCGCATCGTCTTTACCGTAAAGATTGGAGCGATGAAAAAAACCTGGAAGTTTTTGGGAAATGTAGCAATCCTCATTATCACGGGCATAACTACGATTTAATAGTAACCGTGACCGGTGAAATAGATCCTGAAACCGGTTTTGTAATGGACTTAAAGCGACTTAAAGATCTTATTTACGAAGAAGTGGAAGTGCCTTTTGACCATAAGAACCTAAACGAAGAGGTGGCTCCTTTTGATGAACTTAATCCTACTGCCGAAAATATTACCGTAGTGATTTGGAATAAAATTAGGGCAAAATTAAGGCCTGAACTTGATTTGGAAATCACATTATACGAGACTCCAAGAAATTACGTAACCTATAAAGGAGAATAGATGGCACTTAAAATTGGCGACAAATTACCGAGATTGACTTTGAAGGATCAGGAGGGAGAGAACTATCATTTTTCCAGACTTGAAGATAAGGCGTTGGTTATATTTTTCTATCCCAAAGATTTTACTCCAGGCTGTACTAAAGAAGCTTGTAGTTTTAGAGATCACTATGAAGAATTTCAGGATTTGGGAGCTGAGGTAATTGGAATAAGTACCGATAATGAAAATTCTCATAAAAAGTTTGCTTCAAAATATAAGCTTCCCTTTATTTTACTATCTGATAAGGAAAAACGAGCTCGAAAAGCTTTTGGTGTAAAACCGGGTTTACTTGGTTTGCTTCCGGGAAGAGAAACATTTGTATTTGATAAGGATAAGAAATTAATTCATAGATTCAATAGTATGGGGGCTTCACAGCACATTCCCGAAGCACTTAATTCCTTAAAGAAAATTCAGGAAAAATAATTTTTAGGAATGAGGTTATTTGTATTGAAAAATAACCTAAATTCGCAGCCGAAATTTAAGCGATATGGCAAGTAAAAGATTATTAAAAAGAGATGTGAATTATGTAATGGGAGACATTATTGATGCCGCATACATACATCAAATGGCTAACCCTGAAGACGCATCTAAAACTGAAGCGATTGTAGATGAAGCTATTTCAAATTTTGACGAATTGATCACTAAGATCAACCAAAAAGATGTTGAGAATAAAAAACAACATTTTAAAGCAATAGAAAAAGAGTTGGAAGTAAAGGCTGAAGCTCTTATCGCGAAGATCAACGCGCTATAAAAATTACTGGCCGATGTAGCTCAGCTGGCTAGAGCAGCTGATTTGTAATCAGCAGGTCGTGGGTTCGAGTCCCTCCATCGGCTCTTAATTGAAACCTCTCATTTTTTGAGAGGTTTTTTTATGCATTATAATGAGGGGCGAGAAGCTTGTCCTGACGGGCAATTATAATAGGAGTAGGGAGTCTCTATATGAACTATTAATTGAAATTTCTCATTCTTTTAGAAGTTTTTTTCAAACTTGGAAAAGCATAAAATCAATATCAGCCAATATATTAAAGTTCCAGAATTCAGGAAATCAGCGAAAACACAGATTATTCTGAAGTTGAGGCCTCATATTGAAGTTTTTCCACCTTTGATTTAGCTTTTTGAATGCTTCTGTTTAATAATATACTAATAATAAGAGCTATAATGATGAGTGCGGTGAATACATAAAATACCGGAATATAACTTCCTGTTCTTGTATAAATTTGGGAAACCAGGGTGGGGCCAATAAGTCCGCCTAAAGACCAGGTAGTTAATAGATAACCGTGAATGGCACCAAGTTCTTTAGTTCCGAAGAGGTCGCCTATAAAAGCCGGCAGATTAGAAAATCCGCCACCGTAGCAACTTACCACTAGAAAGATAAAAATTTGGAAGATAAATGCACTTGTGATAATTGGCAGTGTAATGAATGCAGCTAGCTGAATAATAAAGAAAATAATAAAGACCTTAGGTCGCGAAATATAATCTGAAGCTGCAGCCCAGCCCAATCTACCTCCACCATTAAATACACCCATAAGTCCTACCATAGTAGCAGCTGCCCCGGCCGATAAGCCTACAATGTTTTGTGCCATTGGTGAAGCTACCGAGATCATCATAATGCCCGCGCTGGTGTTTATAAGCATCATAGTCCATAGCATCCAAAAATGTTTGGTCTTAACTGCTTCTCCTGAAGTTGCCTGGGTTAAATCTTTTTTAATTTTCCTGGTTCCGGCTTTTACAGCTTCCTTCATTCTGGCAGGCATCCAATCTTTTGGTGGCGGTGCGATATAAGATGCGCCAAGTATCATAAGAATAAAATAGGAGGCTCCCAGAATATAAAAGGTATAGCTTATACCTATAGATTCTATTAAACTTGCTGCTACAGGTGCGGTTATTAAAGCGCCGGTACCAAAACCAAGTACAGCCATTCCTGTTGCCAGGCCACGTTTATCTGGAAACCATTTTACTAATGTAGAAACCGGAGCTATATAACCAATTCCCAGCCCGAGTCCACTCAATAGACCGTATGATAATAGAAATCCTGTTAAGGAATCCATCGAAATAGCGAAACCTGAACCTGCCTGTCCCAGGCTAAATAGAGCAGCTGCAAGCATTGCCGATTTTCTTGGGCCACTTCTCTCTACAAATTTTCCGAATAATGCTGCGGAACCTCCACCGAGAACCATCATAATTGTAAATGCGGTGGTAACCGAAGCCATAGACCAGCCTTTAGTTTCAACCAGAGGTTGCGTATAGACGCTGTAAGCATAAGCCGCACCAATAGAAATATGAATAAAAACTGCTGATGCTGCAATGAACCATCGGTTTTTTGTGGAATCGTTCATTTATAAGGGATTTTTTAAAATTATCACACCATGGTATTGGATGTGTAACAAGTATAAGTTTTTATTGCTGAAATTCATATAAATTAATTTAAATACTGCGAATTAAGGAATAAAAAAAGCCTGTAATTTTTAATTACAGGCTTTTTAGTTTTCAAAAATAAATGCTGAATTAACTCACACTTTCTCCATTATTGTTAGTCTCTTCAGTTTTTATGTTTTCTATTTCTTTTTGTTCTTCTTTTCGTTCTTTTAGGAAGTCTTTTAATTCTTTCCCGTACATAGATTTTTTCACCTTTGGCTCCAAAGAATTATAAATGGTATCCAGGTATTTAATGTTTGCATCAAAAACTTCAGAAAGAGCTAGATAAGGAGCTACTTCGAGGTCTTTGTTGTTAATCGCGAAATTAACAGTGTAGAGGTATTTTCTTTTAAGCAAGCTTTCATATTGCTTATTTACCTCAATTAATTTTTCTTCATTTTCTTCCTTCTGCGCTTCAAAATTTTCTTTGATTAATTCCAGGTTTTTATCATTGAAACGGCTCATCATTTTACGATACTCTTCCAGTTTTTCCTGGTTTTTTGCGCCGATTATCTCTGCATCAGTTACAAACTTTTCTAAAGTGGTATTAATGGTCACTTCTCCTTCTTCAGCAAAGAAGTCAATGCGATCGTCGTATTGTGAGTTGTCCAACTTTTTGAGATAAAGATACATTACCTGTGGGCTTTCAATAAAAGCTTCCAGGCTAATATTAGCATTACCGTTTACGGCTACAGAATCTACATCTACCATAAGCGTATCTTCTATTTTCTGAAGATAAACGGTTCCTTTCTTAAGGCCCTCAATATTGGCATTTACAATAAGGTTGCTTTCTTTATTGTTACAAGAACTAAGGGCTGTAATAGCCAGTAAAAGAATGCTAAGTTTTTTCATCTTTTTATAATTTTCTTTGGATGTGGGAATTTTTTCTAAGCAGATATATTGGTTTATGCTTTTCTTCGGGCGGCAAATATCTTATAAATTTCTATTCTAAACTAACTCCCCGCTGCGATTTGCATTAAAATAGTAGTTAGAATTGCTCCATAGGTACCTACTACGTATCCAAAAACTGCAAGTAATACACCAACAGTAGCAAGGGAAGGATGAAATGCTGCCGCCACTACAGGTGCTGATGCTGCGCCTCCAACATTGGCCTGGCTGCCTACCGCAAGGAAAAAGTAGGGGGCTTTAATAAGTTTTGCGGTGCCAATAAGAAAAATCACGTGAATAGACATCCAAATAAGTCCGATGCCGATGAGACCCGGATTGTCGAAAACCATGCCCAGGTCCATTTTCATCCCAATAGTGGCTACAAGAATATAAATGAAAATGCTTCCCAATTTACTGGCTCCGGCACCTTCGTAGGTTTTTAACCTTGTAAAAGAAAGTGCAATTCCAATGGCTGTAGCAATAGTGATCATCCAGAAAAATGAAGAAGAAAAGGAAGAGAGTGCACTTTTACTGTTATTGAAAATCTCAAAATTAGATAATAAGTAGGCTGATATTTCATCGGCTCCCCAATGTGCAATTCCAACAGCCACAAAAGCAAGGGCTAGCATTACCATATAATCTGGCAGGCTGGGATTTCGGGTAACGCTATCAGCATAATTAGAGACCTTATTTTTAAGCTCGGTTATTGCTGAATTATCAGCTTTTAACCATTTATCAATTTTTTCACTCTTTCCAATTCCCATCAGCAAACCTGCCATAAGCAAATTAGCGACTACAATATCTACCAGCACCATCCCACCGTATAGTTCTGGGTTATATTCATAAATTTCGAGCATTGCTGCCTGGTTGGCTCCACCGCCAATCCAGCTACCTGCAATAGTAGAAAGACCACGCCAAATAGCATCTGGGCCAACGCCACCAACGGTTTCAGGAGAAATGGCTGAAACGATTAAAATGGCAAGCGGGCCACCAACGATAATTCCAACGGTACCTGCAAAAAACATAATTAGCGCTTTTGGCCCAAGGTTAAAAATCGCTTTTAAGTCTATACTAAGCGTCATTAAAACCAGGGAAGCGGGTAGAAGGTATCGGCTGGCCACGAAATAAAGTTGAGAGGTGCTGTCGTCTATTAATCCTAGCGAATTAAAAATTGCAGGAATTAAATAACACATTAAAAGTGCAGGAACAACAGCGTAGAATTTTTTCCAAAAACCCTCTTTCCTGGATGATGTGACAAACACAAAACCCAGAGCGAGCATTAAAAGTCCAAATACTATTGCATCATTGGTAAAAACAGGAGTATCTTCCATTAGAAAAGTTTTAAACGGCGCCAAAATACAATTTTTATTAAACTCTTCTTAGGGATTATCACTAATCCTGTATATTGATTTTAAACAATTCCTTTAGGCTATTTGCAACGCCATCTTCTTTACCACTTTGAGTTACTATATTGGCAACTTCCAAAACTTCTTTTCTGGCATTTCCAACGGCTACACCCATACCAACACCTTTTATCATTTCTACATCATTATAGTTGTCTCCAAAAGCAACACTTTCTTCCGGACTTAAATTGAAATGATTTTTAAGTAAAAATTTAATAGCAGTAAGTTTTGAAACCTCCTTATTGGCAATTTCAAGATAAGTAGATTTAGAACGGTATAAATGTAATTGATCTGGGAAGTTTTGGGATAGAAAGTTTTTAATTTCATCTATATGTGCTTCATCGCCCATAGCCATAATCTTGTGTGCTCCTTTATTATCTTTTTTCCAGGAAGAAAGTATATCAGTATTCGATTTAATTTCTGGTTTTACTTTGGTATTGTTTTCTTCACGCGCAGCCCATTGATCATATTGTGGAACATACCATTCATCACTATGGTAAAGACTTAAGTGACAATTCATGGTTTTATTAAAATCACAAAGCTTTTCCAGTGTGTTTATTGGAATTTCAGTAGAACTCACCGCTTTTCCATTCACCAGGATTAAGCCTCCATTATAACAAATTATTGGTTGTTCGTTAATATCAAGATCTCCCTGAAGATGTCTCATTGCCGCTGGCATTCTTGCAGAAATAAGTATAAAAGGCAGCTTATCTTTTAAGTTCTTTATTGTTGAAATGGTAGCAGGAGATAAAACCCTGTCGTGGTTTAGTAATGTCCCATCAATGTCTGAGAAAACTATTTTATATTGCATTATTCTTCTTTTTTATTTTTAGGGTGGCGATTTGCTTCTTTAAGTGCTTTGTTTAGCATCCACTCAATTTGCCCATTGGTGCTCCTAAATTCATCAGCAGCCCATTTTTCAATGGCTTTCAGCATCTTTTCATCAACTCTAAGGGCGAATGCTTTTTTATTACTCATTTTATTTGATTTCCAGATTTTTAATAAAATCGGTTAAAACCGGAATTAATTCAGGATGCAAAGGTAATTCAGGGTTATTATATGACTGATAGTTTTTTGTAAGGTCTTCAGAGACTATTTCTCTAAAAACGTGGTTCATATTCTCCAGTAGCACTAACTCTGAATTAATAGCTGCTTTATGAAGCATTTCTGCCTGCTCTTCTTTTACCTGTGCATCATTTGTACCGTTTATAATTAAGATGGGAATCTCTAGTTTTGCAATCTCCCGGCAAGGGTCATACTTCATCCATGTATTTAGAAAAATTTGATTTTGGGCGTTAAAAATTGAACCTAATATTTTGGGATATGCATCACTACTTCCGGTTTCTTTAATTTCCTTAAGGCTTTTCTTTATTTCATCTTCAAACTGAGGTAAATGAGCTGAAAGTTGCGCGGCAAAAATATGGTTTATATTTTCTCCTGCCCCTGCAAAAGAAATAAAAGCATCAGCATTTGCTTTTGCCGTTAAAATGCCTATTAAGGAACCCTGGCTGTGTCCTGCTATAATTATAGTATTGAATTTCTCCTCATGTTTAAAATAACCTAAGATATTTTCTACATCAGTTACAAAATCATCAAACGAAATTTGTTTGAGATTTAATTCTTTGGCTTTAATACTGCGTTTATCAAACCTAAAACTGGCAATTCCATTTTTCGCTAATTGATGGGTGATTTTTTTGGAAAAATCACTTTGCATTCCAATTTGATTTCCGTCTCGATTTGTAGGCCCCGAACCCTGTATAAAAATTACCAACGAAGAATTTTCAACATTCTTGGGTAGGGTAAGAGTTCCATCGGTGAATTTATCAATACTAATCTCTTCTTGGGTAAAAACCCGATTTTGAGAAGAAGTCAGAAAACTTCCGAAGAAAATTAAGAATAAGCTGAGCCTTAAATTTCTCATTGCATTTTCTATTAATGATTTAAAGTTCCGGCATTCACCACCGGCGTTGCGTCTTTATCACTACAAAGTACAACCATTAAATTGCTAACCATTGCTGCGCGACTTTCGGCATCAAGGTCTACTAATTCTTTTTCGTTAAGCTGATGTAAAGCCATTTCTACCATGCTCACCGCTCCTTCAACAATTTTATGCCGGGCAGCAACAATTGCTGTTGCTTGCTGACGTTTTAACATTGCGCTGGCAATCTCATTGGCGTATGCCAGGTAACCAATTCTAGCTTCTAAAACTTCAATTCCGGCAATATTTAAGCGCTCTTCCAACTCTTTTTCAAGAGCATCGCTAACTTCATTTACGCTGGAACGCAACGTAATATCTTCATCTAAACCTTCGTCGGCAAAATTATCATAAGGATAAAGACTGGCAAGCTTTCTCACGGCGGCATCTGTTTGTACCACCACAAAGTTTTCAAAATTATCTACATCAAAAGAGGCTTTATAGGTGTCGCGCACGCGCCAAACCAGAATAGTGCTTATCATCACCGGATTTCCTAATTTATCGTTCACTTTTAGGCGCTCACTGTCAAAATTTCGGGCTCGTAAAGAAACTTTCTTTTTGGTATAAAATGGGTTGACCCAAAAAAGTCCGTTCTTTTTTACAGTACCCTTATAATCTCCAAAAAGTAAAAGAACCCTGGAGCCGTTTGGATTAACCAGAATAAGTCCGGGTAGAATAAATAACGCGACAACTATGCCCAGAATAAACCAGGCATTACTGAGGACAATAAAACCGATAATGCTTCCGAAGAATAGAAATAGAAAAACAAACAGCATAATATAGCCGTTTGATGCTGTAAGATTTTTTTCCTGAGTCATAATATTTGAAAATTGGTTGATATTAAATTGATATCATAAATATATTATATTAGTTCGATACTCAGAAAAAATTAACATATAAAAAATACGAGCTTCATTATATTTGTAAAAATTAATAGAGATGGCCTTGTATTCGGGTTCATTTCCATAAAAATCTATAAATGAAAAATATATTATTGCTAGTTTTTGTAGTGTTTATTATGAATTTGGGTTATGCCAATGATAATGATTGGGGGAAAACAGGTCACCGTGCTACAGGAGAAATAGCTGAAACCTATTTAAGTAAAAAAGCTAAAAAAGCGATAGACAAAATTTTAAACGGACAGGGCCTGGCCTTTGTAGCAAATTTTGGCGATGATATTAAGAGTGATCCCAATTTCAGAAAATATGGTCCCTGGCATTATGTAAATCTTGCGCCTGATGAGGAAGAGTATAACGAAGAAACTGCAAACCCTAAAGGTGATTTGTATCAGGCTATTCTAAAGTGTAAAGCGGTTTTAAAAGACGAAAATGCCGCTAAGGAAGAAAAACAATTTTACCTTAAGATGTTGGTGCACTTTGTTGGGGATTTGCACCAGCCTTTTCACGTGGGAAGAGGGGCAGATAAAGGCGGAAATGATATACAAGTGCGCTGGTACAATAAGGGAACAAATATTCATAGGGTTTGGGATAGCCAAATGATAGACTCTTATCAGATGAGTTATACCGAGCTTGCAGAAAATAGTCGTAAATTGAGTAGATTACAAATAAAGGCTATAGAGAAAGGAGCGGTTATAGATTGGTTATATGAGTCTCGCGCAATGGCAGATGAGCTTTACGATTCTGTGGAAATAGGCGAGAAGCTAGGTTACGAGTATATGTATAAATATTTGCCAACCGTGCTGCAGCAACTCCAAAAAGGTGGGATACGCTTAGCGAAAATACTCAATGAGATTTATGGTTAAGTTTTAACCTAATATTTGTCTTAGAAAAGCCGTATTGACACTGTTCATTACGGCTTTTTTAATTTATTTTCCTGTATGTAAGATTGATTCTTGGGGAGACTTCTTTCTTGGTTTTTGGAAGTTGATGTTTCCAAAAGTGCTGCATACTGCCCTTCATTATAAGCAGGCTGCCGTGTTGTAGTTCGATGCTTTCTTTTAAATCTTTATTGGTTTTATGTTTAAATTGAAACCGCCTAATACCACCCAGACTTATTGAAGCAATAACGGGATTTTTACCTAAAACCTTTTCATCATCAGCATGCCAACCCATACTGTCTTTTCCATGGCGATATAGATTTGCAAGACAGGTATTGAAATTAAAGCCCGTTAATTCTTCTGTTTTTTGTTTTAAATCCCATAATTCAGTTGAAAAACTATCTGGTTTTAATTGTAATCCGGAATAAGTATAGGAAATTCCCTTTTCGGCATAAAATGCTGTTAGGCGCGGCTGGGGGATCTGTTTTCCAAAGAGTTTAATATTTTGTTGTTGCCAGTGGACTTCCTTTAGTATTTTTTTTAATAAAAAATCTGCTTCAGCTTTAAGAAGAAAATTTGGGAAATACTCTAGCTCTGCATCGGGTAAACTAAAAACTTCTGACTTCATCTTTTATACCAATTTAATTTGTAAAGTCGCACAGAAAGCGAAGTTGCTTTTTTGTTCTATGATGCTGCGATTCGTTTGCATAGCCATAGCTATGGAAATTATGAGCAAGGAAATAGAGCGAAAAATGAACGAGTTTGATTGCGGCATTATATTTATAATTTGGTTCTAAAATTGTAAATAGAACCAGGCCCAATACATTAGAAAAAACTGTAGCGGTATTCTTAGCAATAAAGCCCATTGGGGAATGCCGGCGCCGGCTTTTTTTGAGGAAAGCATATAGAAATGTACCTGGAGAAAAGCCAGTAACATGAGAATAATTCCATAGATCGCAAGATCTTTAGTTATAGGGAAAAATAGCATTAGGCCAAGAGAGATCTCGGCTATTCCACTTAAGAATACCAAAGATTTATGCGCCGGTAAATAACGCGGCATGATACGCATATACATTTTAGGTTTTAGAAAGTGAATTATTCCGGCTACGATATACATCGCGCCCATGAGATAAAGGTGCCAGGGGTATTGCATGTTTTAAAGATAAAAATATATCTGAAACAGTTCCTGTATTTTTATATTATTATCTGTCTAATTATCAAAATCTTGTGTATTTCCTAAAATTAAAGTATTTTTATACCCCCTTCTACAACCTAACTTGCTGCAATATTGAAACATAATTACCTCCCAATTCTTTTTTATTTAATAGGTTTCAATTTGCTCTTTGCGCAAAAGAACACACCTGTTTCTAAAGATAGCCTTGAACAGCTAACCGAAAACACCAAAGAATATTTAACTAAATATAATTATAAAGATGGTGTGGAGAGTGCAATCCTTCTGCTTAAACACGCCGAAACTCTAGAGGATAACTATTATAAGTTTCACGCGCATAATTATTTAGGCACAGCTTATAACGAATTAAAAGATGTTTCCCGAGCGAAATCTAGTTATTTAAAGGCGCTGGATATTGCCCAAAATATAGAAAACGATACGTTATTGTTGTATATATATAACAACCTGGGTAACATTTATTCTGAAGAGAAAGGGAACGAGCAAAAAGGAATTGATTATTATAATAAGGTAATTGATTTGGCCGACAGTTTAAAAATCCCAAAACAGAAGTTGATCTCTACCGTGAATATAGGTTGGACGTATATGGATGGGAAGAAATATTCACTGGCATATCCTTATCTTAATGAGGCTCTCAAGCTTTTGAAAAATCAGGAAAATAATAACGCACGCTCTCAGCTTTATATGTTATTGGGGAAATATCATCATAAAACAAATCACCTGGATTCTGCTGAATACTATTTTACTAAAGGTTTGAAATTGGCCGAAAAAGATTCATTAATTCTGCCGGCCTCTATAATTTGTAAAAACTATGCGGCTATGTTGTTTCAAAAGGGCGAATTTGAAGCTGCATATAAATTCCTTGAGAAATACGATGATTATAATTCCCAGCTTTTTGAAAAAGATAAACTGGCTCAAATTGAAGCTGCCAATGCTCGTTTTGATGTAAACGAATATCGCCGTAACCTGGAGATATCGAAAAAGGAACAAGCCTATCAGGATGAATTAATAAGTAAATCTACCGAGAAAATCCTAATTATGGTGGTAGCTTCCCTTATACTTATTATAACCCTTTTAATTCTAAACAAAATTAACCAGGACAGAAAAGAGCTTATTTATAAACTCAAAGAAAAAAATAACCAGCTGGTAGATTCGCGTGATAATGCAGAACGTCTTTCTAAATTAAAAACAGAATTCCTCTCTACTGTTAGTCATGAGTTACGAACACCATTATATGGCGTGGTAGGGCTTACTTCTTTGTTATTAGACGATAAAAGCCTTAAAAAGCATGAAAGTGATCTAAAATCCTTAAAATTCTCTGCAGATTATCTTCTAGCACTTATTAATGATGTACTACAAATGAATAAAATGGAATCTAACCAGGTGAAACTGGAGAATATTCCGTTTAATATTAAGGAATTAGTGCTAAGTATTGTAAACACGTTCGAGTTTACCCGCCTTCAGAATAAAAACAAGGTATATTATAATATAGATGAAGATATACCGGTAGATTTAATTGGTGATCCTGTACGTTTGTCTCAAATACTAATGAACCTGGTAGGGAATGCTGTAAAATTTACCGAGAATGGAAATATTTTTATCAATATAAAATTACAAGCTCGGGTTGAAGATAGATCGGTAATTTATTTTGAAGTGAAAGATGATGGAATTGGGATACCAAAAAATAAGCAGAAATTAATTTTTGAAGAGTTTTCGCAACTTAAAGCTGCTAACTATAATTACCAGGGCACCGGCCTTGGATTGCCAATTGTTAAACGCTTGCTTGAATTGTTTGACTCTCAAATTCATTTAAAAAGTAGAGAAGGCGAAGGTTCGTTATTTTGTTTTAGCCTTAGTCTTAAAGAAGACAATTCTCCTTCTAAGAAAGCAGGCTTTGCTCACGAGGTTTATTTGGATAATTTAAAGGAATCCCAGAAAATTCTTGTTGTAGATGACAATAGAATAAATCAAGTGGTAACGCGTAGAATACTGGAGAAACAAAATTTTGAATGCGTTGTGGCATCTAATGGTGTAGAGGCTATTGAAAAAGCATCTTCTGAAAATTTTGACCTTATTCTAATGGATTTAAATATGCCGGGAATTAACGGTATGGAAACTACAAAACGCATAAGAGAATTTAATAAACACGTGCCTATAGTTGCACTAACTGCAGTAGAAATAGAGGAGGTTAGAAATGAGATTTATGCATCTGGTATGAACGATATTATTGTGAAACCTTATGATGTAGAACGCTTTTATCAAATTATAAAGCTGAATTTAAGTGCAGGGATTGAATCTGTCTCTAAGAATTAAGCTGTTTTATTTACAACATATCTTCTCGAACTTCTAGTTTATATAAAATAAAAAGGCCTGGAAAGCTGTTTCTTTCGTCATCCTGAACTTGTTTCAGGATCTAAGATGTTAGAAGCTGAAACAAGTTCAGCTTGACGATAACAAGACTTTCCAGGCCTTTTCTAAAATTTCCTCCTAAGAAGAAATTACTTTACCATATCAAAACTACGTTTTACGAAATTAGTTAACTCTTCTCCTTTAAGCAGGTTTTGAGATAATCTCGCCAGGTCTAAAGAATGCTTAATTAAGCGTTCTTGTTTCTTCTCGGTTTTGGTATTTAGAATTTCAGAAATTAATGGGTGATTGGTATTTACCACCAGGTTATACATTTCTGGCATATTGCCCATTCCAAACATTCCACCGCCACCGGTTTGCTGCATTTCCTTCATTCGGCGCATAAATTCTGGCTGCGTGATTAGCAATGGTGCTGCATCGCTATCCATCGCTTCCATTTGTACGGTATATTTTTCCTTCGGAATTACTTTTTCAAAGTCTCCTTTTAGTTTCTCTTTTTCTTCTTCAGAAAGTTTTGAAATTTTCTCTTCGTCTTTTTTGATGAGGTTGTCTACCTGATCTGAATCTACACGTACAAAAGAAATTTTCTCTTTTTCACCTTCCATTTTTTGAAGTAGGTGAGAGATAATTGGAGAATCTAATAGTAAAACTTTATAACCTTTGGCTTTAGCCGCATCAATATAACTATGCTGTTCGTCTTGATTGGAAGCGTAAAGTACAACCAGGTTCCCGTCTTTATCGGTTTGGTTATCCTTTAATTTTTCCTGAAGTTCATCAAAAGTATAATACTCGTTATCTACCGTTGGGTAAAGCGCAAACTTCTGCGCTTTTTCGTAGAATTTATCTTCTGAAAGCATTCCGTATTCAATAACGATCTTAATATCGTTCCATTTTTGTTCAAAATCTTCACGATTATTATTGAAAAGAGATTTTAGCTTATCGGCTACTTTACGGGTAATGTAGCTGGAGATCTTTTTAACAGCACCATCTGCCTGAAGATAAGAACGGGAAACGTTCAATGGGATATCTGGAGAATCTATAACCCCGCGAAGCATGGTTAAGAATTCCGGAACAATTCCTTCAACATTATCGGTTACAAAAACCTGGTTTTGATAAAGCTGAATTTTATCCTTCTGAATATTCATATCCTGCGTCATCTTTGGGAAATAAAGAATCCCGGTAAGATTAAAAGGATAATCTACATTAAGGTGAATGTGGAATAAAGGTTCCTCGAACTGCATTGGATACAACTCGCGGTAAAAACTTTTGTAATCTTTATCTTCTAAATCGGTTGGTTGTTTGGTCCACGCCGGTTCAGGATTATTAATAATATTATCTACCGTTTTGGTTTCTGCTTCAGCATCTTCAGGAGCGTCTTCCGGTAATGGTAAAGTTTCTTCCTTGGTTCCAAACTTAATTGGAATGGGCATAAACTTGTTATACTTCACCAATAATTCCTGGATCCTATTTTCTTCTAAAAACTCTTCGTCCTCTTCATTTATATGAAGAATGATCTCTGTTCCACGCTCTTTTTTATCGGCATCTTCAATGGTGAAATCAGTAGTACCTTCACAAACCCAATGTGCAGCCTGGTCATCTTGGTAAGACTTGGTAATGATTTCTACCTTGTTGGCCACCATAAAGGCAGAATAGAAACCAAGACCAAAATGGCCAATAATTCCGCTGTCTTTAGCTGAATCTTTATATTTTTCCAGGAATTCTTCAGCGCCAGAGAAAGCTACTTCATTAATGTACTTCTCAACTTCTTCTTTCGTCATTCCAATTCCCTGGTCTATAACGTGAAGTTTTTTGCCTTCTTTGTCAATCTTCACCTCAATTACAGGGTTGCCGTATTTTACATCGGTTTCGCCAATATCGGTAAGGTGTTTTAATTTTAAGGTAGCATCTGTTGCATTAGAGATTAACTCTCTTAAAAAGATTTCGTGGTCACTGTAAAGAAACTTCTTTATCAGTGGGAAAATGTTCTCTACAGAGACATTAATTTTTCCGGTTGCCATATATGTTTGTTTTAATAATATTTTACGTTGCTTTTTTATAGTCAAAAAAAATACCATTAAAACTCCGCTGACAAACTGACATAGGCTGTAATGTAAAATGTAGAATAGCGTCTAAATTTCTAAACCACAATTTAACCACTGAATATTTTTAACAAACATTTTGTTTAATATTATGAATTAAAACTTAAACAAAATGTATCTTTGAGAAAGAAATAACAATTATGGCTACAGCTAAAAAAACAACAACCAAGAAAGTTTTAGATAAAGACAAGCTTATTTCAATGTATATGGATTATGTATTGGAAGAAGAGAGACGTCCTAAAACGGTTTATAAATTTTGTAAGGAGAACAAGATCAAGGAAGATGAATTCTACAATTTCTACGGAAGTTTTGAAGGATTGCAAAAAGGAATTTGGGAACGATTTTATGAGCATACTATTACAGTGCTTCACAAAAGTCCCGAATTTGAGACTTTCACCAACCGTGAAAAAATGCTCACTTTCTATTATACCTTTTTTGAAATGCTAACTGCAAATAGAAGTTATGTGCTATTCTCGTTGAAAGAACACGAAAGCCAAATGAAAAACCTTCAGCAATTAAAAGGTTTAAGAAAAAGAGTAAAATCTTTTGCGGGAGATCTTATTCAGGATGGTAACGCAGACAAGGCAATTCAAGCTTTGCAGCAATCAGAGAAAATATTTTCAGAAGCAGCCTGGGTACAGCTAATGTTTCTCATAAAATTTTGGATGGAAGATAATTCTCCTCAATTTGAGAGTACAGATGTAGCGATAGAAAAGTCTGTAAACACCGTTTTTGATGTGTTCGATAATACCCCATTAGAACGGGTTATAGATTTAGGAAAATTTCTATGGAAAGAAAAAATGGCTTAATAAAGTCTATCTCAAACTACAATGAAAACAATAGATAACATACCAACTGGCAAAATTGGCCGAACTTCAAAACTGGTGCAAACCGGAGTGAAAGTGGGAGGCAATTACCTTAAATATTATAGCAAAAAAGCTTTCAATTCTGAATTTACAAGAGATGAGCTAGACCAAAGCAATGCAGATGATATTTATGATAGCCTTAAAAGCTTAAAAGGAAGCGCGCTTAAAGTAGCGCAAATGCTTTCCATGGAAAAGAGCCTTTTGCCAAATGCCTATGTAGAGAAATTTAGCTTGGCGCAATTTAGTGTGCCACCGCTCTCTGCACCTTTAGTTAGAAAAACATTTAAGAAGTACAACGGAGCTTACCCTGAAGAATTATACGACAAATTTGCGACTAAATCTGTGAATGCTGCCAGTATTGGTCAGGTTCATAGAGCCGAAAAAGATGGGAGAAAACTTGCTGTGAAAATTCAATATCCCGGCGTTGCAGATAGTATAAGTTCAGATTTGGCAATGGTGAAACCTATTGCTACCCGAATGTTCAACCTTCAGGGTAAAGATTCCGCAAAATATTTTAAGGAAGTTGAAGGGAAATTACTCGAGGAAACCGATTATATCCTGGAAGTAAAGCAGAGTAAAGAAATTTCTGAAGCCTGCGCACACATTCCAAATTTAAAGTTTCCTAAATATTATGAAGACTTATCCAGTGAGCGAATTATCACGATGGACTGGATGACCGGGAAACATTTAAGCGAATTTGCAAAGGAAAATACCGATCAGGAAAAAGCTAATAAAGTAGGCCAGGCGCTGTGGGATTTTTATATGTACCAAATGCATTGTTTAAAAGAAGTACATGCCGATCCTCACCCGGGTAACTTCCTTATTGATGAAGATGCTAATCTTATCGCTATAGATTTTGGCTGCATTAAACAGGTGCCAGATGATTTCTATGTCCCCTACTTCGAATTGGCTAACAGAGAAAATATCAATAATCCTGAATTTTTCAATGAAAAACTTTTTCAATTGGAAATTCTAAGGGAAGACGACTCAGAAAGAGAAATCGAATATTTTTCAGAGTTATTTTATGAAATGCTGAGCTTATTCACGGGTCCGTTTCACGAAGAGACTTTTGATTTTGCCGATGAAAGTTTTTGGAATTCAATTACAGCACTCAGCGAAAAATATAGTAAAGATACAGAACTGCGAAAAATGAATGGTAACCGGGGAAGCAAACACTTCCTATATATTAATCGTACGTTTTTTGGCTTATACAATTTGTTGCACGATCTCCAGGCGAAGATCGAGGTTAATAGATATAAGAATTATATGTCTTAATTATTGGTTTTATTTATTGGTTAGGTTGTGGAAGAGCGTTGTTACCGTCCCTATAATGGTAATGGCGCTTTTCCTATTTTTGGTCTTTAAGTAAGAATTTTAAAGTGAGATCTCAGGATGAATTTTCTCCGAAAACTCTGAAATAAAAAAGGCTGTTTGAGAAGACTTAAAATCGTCATCCTGAACTTGTTTCAGGATCTAAGATGTTAGAAGCTGAAACAAGTTCAGCTTGACGGAAGGAGAGCTTCTCAAACAGCCTAATTGAAGTATAAAACCTAAAAGTTAATCCTTCATTTCTTCTGAAGTTTCAATATTTCCGGCTTCTTCTTTATTCTTCACGTATTGTTCTAACCATTGGTCTTGCTCCCAAAGCACGTGTAGAACAGATTCTTTAGCGCTGTAGCCGTGACTTTCCTTTGGTAACATTACCAAACGAGCAGTAGCGCCCAGTCCTTTTAAGGCATTAAAATAACGTTCACTTTGCATAGGGTAAGTTCCGGAATTATTATCTGCTTCCCCGTGAATCAATAAAAGAGGAGTTTTCATTTTATCGACATGCATAAATGGAGACATATTGTAATAAACTTCTGGAGCTTCCCAATAGCTTCTCTCTTCACTTTGGAAACCAAAAGGAGTTAGCGTTCTGTTATAGGCACCACTTCGGGCAATACCTGCAGCAAAAAGATTAGAATGTGATAGTAGGTTTGCCGTCATAAAGGCACCATAACTATGGCCACCTACTGCAACTCGGTCACGATCTATATAACCCATTTCGGCAACCGCGTCTATAGCTGCTTTTCCATTTGCAACCAGTTGTTTTCTAAAGCTGTCATTTGGTTCTTCTTCACCTTCTCCAATAATTGGGAAAGAAGCATCGTCTAATACCACATAACCACGATTTACCCAATAAATTGGAGAACCATAATAAGGATAAGTGAAATCGTTGGCATTTGAAGTATTCTGTGAAGCCGAATTTTTATCCTTGTATTCTCTTGGGTAAGCCCAAACGATCATAGGATGTTCTTCAGGGTTTTCTTTGTCAAATCCTGCAGGTAGATAAAGTGTTCCGTTTAATTCCAATCCATCTTCTCGCTCGTAAGTAATTACTTCTTTACTTACGTTTTCAAGACTTTTAAAAGGATTTTCAAAAGAAGTAATTTGTGTTAGGTCTTCTTTATCATCTATGTCTCTAATATAATAATTAGGATATTCGGTAGCCGATTCTATTCTTACCAGGATTTCTCCGTCTTCAATATCTAAAGCTTCTACAAGAGTTTCTTTCTTATCGTTGTATTCAGATTGGTATAGACGTTCGGTTTCACCATCTTCCAGGTCGATTTTATCTACAAAAGGAAATTGCCCTTCCTCGCTATAACCGGCTCCAAGTAGAAAAGCATCTTCATCATCAAGTTTTAGAATACTCTGGCCAAAATCATTTTTTGTAGTAACAAAACTTCCGGGGTCGCTGTAACGATCCTGATAATTCCTGTCAAAGATCACTTCAGGTTCTTCAGAAGCGTCAGACGGGTTAAATACATAGGTTCTTGTATTCCGAGTATTCCACCAATAATCATTAGCTATGGCAATCTCATCATTTCCCCAGGTTATTCCTGAAAAACGATCTTTTGTTTTTAGGATAGCATTTCCTTCACCACTAAACGGTGCTTCTAAAACAAAAACTTCATCCCTAAAATCTACTTCAATTTCAGGGTCGCCCTCATCTAAAGCTTTTACATAAACCAGTGTAGAAGGTTTATCGCTGCGCCATTGTAAATTTCTTCTTCCAGTTTGGGTAGACATAAATCCTTTAGGCAGATCTTCCAATAGGGGTTCGTCATTTACCTGGTTTACCATTTCCCCGTTTGCCGAGTAAATATTTGTTTCTGAAGGAAATCTATAATATGGAACCAAATAAGAAAAGGGTTTTTTTATGTGATTAACCATTACATACTCACCGTTTGGAGAGAAAGAAACGTTACTGTACATTTTAGCGTCCATCCATTTTTGTGAAGTACCATCTAGATTTACTTTTACTAATTCTGAACGGGCTAATTGCTCAAAGTTATATTCGTCGTTAGGGTTTTTAAGCAAATCCTGGTAGGTACGGTTTTGCGCTTCTTTTCCATCACTTACTGAAACAGTAGGTCCCGTTGGAATAGCAGTTTCGGTATTAATTAAATCCTTACGATCTTCAGGAAGCATTTTAACTAAAACCGATGAATTATCTTTAAACCAGTTAATCACATCGCGCATATTTGCGTTAAGATTAGCTTCGGTTAATTTTTTGGCCTGGGCATTTTCAAGATCCATAACCCAAAGTTCTACCCCCTTATTTGTAGTGTGGGTAAAAGCAATTTTTGTTTCATCTGGAGACCAACTAAAATTCGCTAAACGTGCATTTTCGGGTAAACCTTTTACCTGGGTTGGAGTTTCGGCATCAATAGGTTTAACTTCCAGGTTATTATAATACCTGGCGCGGCTGCTAATATTAGTTACAGGATTAATTCTTAATCCTCCAAGTCTTAATTCTTCTTCGCTAAGTTCAGCGATAGATTTATATTGATCGCGATATAGAAACACCATCATTTCTCCGTCACTATCTAAAATTGTAGAAGGCGCTAATGGCACATCTACCAGCTCAAGGATTTCACTGGGCGGTTTTTGATAGGTGAGATCTTCCTGGGCAAATAGCGCAGGGAAACTCAGCATTAAACTAAAAATACTTAAAATAATTTTTCTCATAAAAGTGTGGTTTTTGAAATTAAATAAAAATGTGCCATAATCGTAGTAATAGTTATCTTTACTATATTGCGTATTACATTTTTATTAAATTTAAATTGACTAATGTCTAAATATACTAAACAATAGAATATGTATCAATCTAAAATAGCCGGAGTTGGAAGTTATGTTCCAGAGAATGTTGTTACTAACGATGATTTGGCGAAAATAATGGATACTAATGATGAGTGGATTCAGGAGAGGACGGGTATCAAAGAACGTAGACATATCAAGAAAGGAGACGGTAATTCTACTGCTATAATGGGCGTGAAAGCAGCCAAAATAGCTATTGAGCGTGCTAAGATTGACAAAGACGATATAGATCTAATTGTTTTTGCCACCCTAAGTCCAGATTATTACTTTCCTGGTTGTGGGGTGCAGGTACAGGAAATGTTAGCTATAAATACCTGCCCGGCTTTAGATGTAAGAAACCAGTGTAGCGGATTTATCTATGCACTTTCAACTGCCGATCAATTTATAAAAACCGGGATGTACAAGAATGTGCTGGTTATTGGTAGCGAAAACCATAGTGGCGGACTCGATTTTAGCACTCGTGGGCGTTCGGTTTCTGTGATTTTTGGAGATGGAGCAGGAGCAGTGGTTTTAACCAGAAGCGATCATAACGGAGAGGGAATTCTCTCTACTCATTTACATGCTGAGGGAAAACATGCCTTAGAACTTTCTCTAAAAGGGCCAAGTACAAATCACTGGGTTCCAGAGATTATTGCTGAAAATCCGCAGGGAGACGATATTCCATATTATCCTTATATGAATGGTCAATTTGTGTTTAAAAATGCGATTCAGCGTTTTTCTGAAGTGATCATGGAAGGTTTAAAAGCCAATGGATTGGAAGTTAAGGATATTGATATGTTAATTCCGCATCAGGCAAATTTGAGAATTTCACAATATGTTCAGCAGAAATTTAAATTAAGCGACGACCAGATTTATAATAATATTCAGAAATACGGAAACACTACAGCAGCATCTATTCCTATTGCTTTATGTGAAGCCTGGGAGAAAGGAAAAATTAAAGATGAAGATGTTGTGGTATTAGCCGCCTTTGGTAGCGGATTTACCTGGGCAAGTGCCGTGTTAAGTTGGTAATAATAACTAAACCCATAAAAATAAAAAGGTCATTCTATAAAAGAAATGACCTTTTTTATTTTTATGGGTTTAGTAAATTGTATTTTCTAGACTTTTCTAAAATATCTAAATAGATCATAGATTCCGAAAACTATAAAGCCTACTGCCAGAATGGATCCAAAATTATCTGTTTCGGCTGCAGTTAAGTGGGTGTAGAGCCTGTAGGTACCATATACAAGAAAAAGAATTCCCAGTATTAAATACCATTTGTTGCGTTTTCCTCCTTTGAGGTTATTCATCTTTATAATCTTTTGGGAAGGTTGTTTTAGCAATTTTTAAGGCTTCATCAAAATGATTATTTACTACAAAAAGTTGAACCTGTCCCGGTAAACCACCTCCAAAGCCGGCACGCAGGCCTGAATCAAAATCGTTTCTCACCCGCGAAGAAATCCCCGCTTTACCAAAAAGTTCCTGTAAGTATTGGACATTGGTGTCAGAACCTGTATATACTCGTTTGTAAGATTCGTCTGAACTCATAATTTATAGTTTTTATTACTAACTAAAATACGAAGTATAATATAGCTTAAGGACTATTTTATATAGAGTTTAACGTTCTAGGCATTATAGTATTTACTTCGCCAAATAGCCGAGCTAAAATTCTTCCCTTTTTTAAAACCATAAAAAATAGATAGACCAGCAATCCACTTAAATACAAAGAAAAATATCATTAAAAACTGTGTGGTGGTTTGTTGTGGAGAAAAAAGTCCATCTGGAATTAGTAGCGCAAGTAAAAAACTTCCAGCAAGTAACACAAGGGTGAAATTTTCTAAATACTTAAAAGGCCACATCATCAACTTTCGTAAAGGATGAAGATCATTGCCCCATTTGTGTATTAGATAAAAATAATTGTTGCCCATGGGAGCAAAAAGTAAAGGATCATCGGCGTTTTCAAGTTTAAAAAGTTTAGAAGGCGCAACAATTTTGAAACCTTTTAAAGTCATTTGCTGCTCCTTTTCTAAAGCTTTAATTTTAGAGAGTGTTTCGTAAGGAATTTCTCCTTTAAAATAAATACTGTCTAAAAAACGCAAACGATAATCAATACAAAGTTTTTCAATATCAGAAAGGTGAAAAATTCTATTGCTTTCTAATAGGTCCAGGTTAAAATTATTAACTCCGGCATCTCCATTATGAATTTCCTTTAGAATTTCATCGTCCTTTCTTGCTTCATTTTCAAATATCTCCTGTACCTGTTGTAAAATGTTTGCTGTAGAAATCCTTTTTTCTCTAGACTTATACAACTGTATTTTTAAATTGGTGCGAGGTAAATTTAAGTTCAACTTCATTTTCTTTTTCTTTAGCATCTATCACTAAATTAAGTAATTAAGATGATTCTTGCAATCATAATTTTTAGTCTTACTGTCCTGGTGTTAAAACTATACTAATTAGATAATTTTAAATAATGTTTAACTAATTTAAGATTAAATTAGACAAAAATTAAAATGAACGAATTCTTAATGAAATGCTAAATCGAATAAAAATAAAAACCGAAGCACTTCTAATCTCGTTTATTTAATAAACCATTTAAAAATTATTGTTATGAGAAATTTAAAACTATTAGGAATTTTTTGTTTCCTATTTATTGGCGGGACTTTAATGGCCCAAAACGGATCTACTATGGTTGGCGGTGCAGAAATGTATCCCAGCAAGAATATTGTAGAAAATGCTTCGCAATCTAATGATCACACTACTTTAGTAGCTGCAGTAAAAGCTGCTGGATTAGTAGAAACCTTACAAAGCGAAGGTCCTTTTACTGTATTTGCACCAACAAATGCCGCTTTCGAAAAGCTACCAGCAGGAACGGTAGAAACACTTTTAAAGCCAGAGAACAAAGAGAAATTGCAGGCTGTTCTTACTTACCACGTAATTGCGGGTGATTTTAAAGCAAAAGATGTTGTAGCCGCTATTAAAAATGGCGACGGAAAAGCTACTTTTGAAACCGTGCAAGGTGGAAAACTTTACGCGATGATGGAAGATGGTAAAGTAAAGCTTAAAGACGCTTCAGGTAATGTAGCTACCGTAACCGTTGCAGATGTAAATCAATCAAATGGGGTTGTTCACGTTATTGATACAGTAGTATTGCCAGGGAAATAAATTGCTATAGAAAAAGAAGAATTAAAGAGCGGTCTATATGGCCGCTCTTATTTTGTTAATTAAATATCAAATAAGTTATATACTTTTCCTAGTTCTTAAGGAAGGCTTATTTTGAGTGAAAATTGAAGTTTATGAAAAAAGTAAAACTATTTATTACGTTAATTATGGCCGGAGCCTTTATGATGTCTTGCGGCTCTGGAAGCAATATTTCTAAAGACTCGGCCAAAAAAATAAAGAAGTACAATACGTATTCTTATTTACCTAATAAGGATACTATTAAAGATACTGATTATGATAATGATCGCATTCACGAAGTTATTATAGCTACCATAAACAATAATATGTCTAGCGAAGGCTATGCTATAGATAATAGCAGGCCAGATGTTTTAGTGTATGTTCACACGATGTTTGATGAAAGAATAGTTGATGTAAATGCAAATCCTGTTTATACTAATTTTTCATACTATCGTCCTGGGCTTTACATAGGGCCATATTATGAAGATTATACTTATGACAACTATTTTACTGTACAGCGAATTACCGCGGCAGAGAAGGTTAAACAACTTCCTTATAAAGAAAAATCAATTGTTATAGATCTAATTGACAGAAGAACAAATCAAATTTTATGGCGTGGCACTGCCGATGAGGAAATTGGTTTAAAAAGATTAGAAAGAGATATAAGAGATTACGTAGATGAAATTTTTAAAGAATTTCCATAATTTTCTTTAGCAGATAATAAAAATTGGCTGTTTAAAAGTTCCTAACGTCACTCTGAACTTGTTTCAGAGTCTAAGCTAAATTGAAACTTAGTTCAAGTTAGAACCTGAAATAAATTCAGGTTGACGTAAAGATGGAAATTTAAGCAGCCAATTTTATATAGTATTATCTTAATTCAGCTTGAAGTTCTTCTTCAAATCTTTGCTGAAGTTTTTTCATCATTTTATCTACCTGCTTATCGGTAAGGGTTTTATTATCATCCTGAAACTTAAAACTTACCGCGTAACTTTTCTTCCCTTCCGGAAGATTTTTTCCCTGGTAAACATCAAAAAGATCTACTTCCTTAAGCAGTTTTTTCTCTGTTTTTAGGGCGATTTGCTCAATTTCTTCATAAGAAACATTATTATTCAATAGCAGAGCAAAATCACGTCTTACCGTAGGATATTTTGGAATAGCGTTAAAACTTGTCTTTCTGGTTTTGATCACTTCCAATAAGGCGTCCCAGTTAAAGTCGGCGTATAATACTTCCTGGTCAATATCAAAATGCTTCAATACTTTTTTACGAATTACTCCAAATGAAACTAGATTGTTTTTTGCTGAAGAAAATATAAGTCCTTCCGAAAATACATCAGATTTTACTGCAGAAGGTTTTAAATTTTGAATTCCTAATCTTTGAAAAATAGATTCGATAACCCCTTTCAATAGAAAGAAATCGGTTCTTCCTGAAGTTGAATTCCATCGTTCTGCATTTCGGTTTCCACTAATAAAAATAGAAAGGTGTTTATTTTCTACTCGACTACCGTTAAAATCGTGATAGGTTTTCCCGAATTCAAATAATTTTAAATCGCTGCGTTTTCTGTTAATATTATAACTCACAGATTCTAAACCTGAATACAGCATAGATTGGCGTAATACAGATAAATCCTGACTTAAAGGATTTAGCATCTTTACATTATGAGAAGCGTTCAATTGCTCACTCAATTCAGTATAAGATGGGGATGTTAATGAGTTGGCCATTGTTTCGTAAAAACCCTGTCCCACTAGCTGATTAGCAATTAAATTCTGAAGCCGGTAATCTTCAAACTTAGAAGAATTGGCTACTGAAGCATTTAATTTTTCGCCAAACTTAATATTGTTGTACCCATAAACTCTTAAAATCTCTTCAATCACATCGGCTTCACGCTGCACATCTACCCGGTAAGATGGAATTGTAAGGCCCATTCCGGTTTCGGTAACATTATTCACGCGAATTTCCAGAGAAGCGAGTATAGATTTAATGGTTTCCTGCTGAAGATTCTCCCCAATAAGCTTGTTTACCTTATCAAAGGTTAGAAAAACCTGGAAATCTTCTATTTTCTTCGGATAAAGATCGTCAATATCACTGGTTACCTCACCACCGGCAATTTCGGTAATTAAAAGTACGGCACGTTTTAAAGCATATTCGGTAATGTTAGGATCAATTCCTCTTTCAAACCTAAATGAAGCATCGGTATTTAAGCCATGTCTTTTAGCGGTTTTCCTAACGCTCACCGGATTAAAATAAGCACTTTCCAGGAAGATTTGTGTGGTAGTTGAGGTTACCCCGCTTGTAGCTCCTCCAAATACACCAGCGATACAAAGCGGTTTATTGGCATCACAGATCATAAGATCTTCTTCGTGAAGTTCGCGCTCTACCTCATCTAAGGTGGTGAATTTAGTGCCTTTATCTAAAGTTTTAACGTTGATTTCATTTCCGGCTATTTTTCCGGCATCAAAAGCGTGTAAAGGTTGCCCAAGCTCATGCATTACATAATTAGTAGCATCTACAATATTATTCTTTGGACCAAGACCTATGGCCTTTAACCTATTCTGAAGCCATTTTGGTGATTCTTCAACCTTAAGTCCCGAAATTGTCACTCCGCAATATCTTGGAGCAAGCGCCGAATCTTCAACCTGTATTTGTATTTTAAGACTTCTATTATCTACATGAAAACTACTAACTGAGGGAGTAATAAGTTCCAGGTTTTTCCCCTGTTGGGTATAACCGGCTTTAAGATCTCTGGCAACACCCCAGTGGCTCATGGCATCAGCACGGTTTGGCGTTAGGCCAATTTCAAAAACCTGGTCGTTTTCTACTTCAAAAATTTCGGCTACGGGAGTTCCGGGAATAAGGTCATCTTTCATCACCATAATCCCTTCGTGGCTTTGGCCAAGACCAAGTTCTTTTTCAGAACAAATCATTCCAAAACTGGCTTCACCCCTAATCTTCCCTTTTTTAATAGGCCAGGCTTCTCCATTTTCATCATAAAGTGTAGTACCAATTGTAGCAACCGGAACTTTTTGTCCCGCTGCAATATTTGGTGCTCCGCAAACAATTTGTACCTGTTCTCCATTACCAAGATCTATGTTGGTAAGTTGTAATTTATCGGCATTAGGATGACTTTTACATTCTAGAACGTGACCAACTACAATTCCTTCAAGTCCACCTTTAATACTTTGAAAACTATCCAGGCCTTCCACCTCAAGTCCAAGATCAGTGAGTAGTTCTCCGGTTGCTTCTTCAGCTTCAGGAAGTTTAATGAATTGTTTAAGCCAGTTATATGAAATTTTCATGTCTTAATATTTTCAGTTCGCAAAGATAGTATTACGAATAGTTTTGACATAATTTGAAATTTTAATTTTACTCGATAATCGAGATTTATATCCTTTGTAGGTTACTTCGATTAAAAAAATGATTTTTTGATTAAAACCTAAGGAACACTGGCCGGGGTTTTTAATGGATTAATTCAGGGAAATTCATGAAAAAAAAAGGAGCTCCCTAAGGTGCTCCTTTTAAACGCTAATTAAACTTAAACTAATAATTAAGCTTCTCTTTTAAACTCCATTTTATTTACAAGTTCCCAATCCTGGCTTCCTTCTTTTGGTAGATAAACATGCCATTCTATATGGTCTTTATCTTTTTTTAAGATTACGTGTTTGGCTTGTTTTTCTTCATTGTTTTGTATGTAATCTTCCATGAACTCAAATTCTCCATTACCTTTATCGGTTATAGATAAATCAGAAACCTGAATTCCATTTGGGTTTACTGCATTAACATAAGCCATTTGGTAAGTGTCATCCATAGCATCGTAGGCTACTATTCTCTCGCAGCAAGCAACATTACCTTCTTTGGTATGCGTTATTCTTAAAACTGATTCCCCAGGTAAGTAAGTAATATTTTGTGTGCTTTTGGGTATATCCATTGCCTGGCCATCTCTGTAGCCGGTTTGTGTTATTTCCCAGTCTCCTGCTAGAAAATCTAGCTTTCGATGCTTATTTTCTAAACGAGCTAATTTTGAAAGCGAAGCTTGTTTCATTTCGGTTTTTTCTGCTTCATCCTCTATGTTTTCCGCTAATTTTGCCGCTTTTTTAAAATGTTCTTTGGCCTTCTCATTCTCTCCTTTTTCCAATAATAGGTCGCCATAAGAATCATAAGGGTTAGCTTGTTCTGGATATTCCTCAATTTGAGCTTTAAAAACATGCTCTGCAGTTTCCAGGTCATTATCCTCCATCATCAATTTATACCCAAGTAAATTTAAAGGTTCCTGTAAACCTTCGTATTCTGCAGTTTTATGCTCTTCATACATTTTCATCGCCTCATCAAGACCATTGCTTTTATATTCTTGATATAATTTCTCTTCCAGGGTTGTTTTGTTGTCTTCCTGAGCAAACAGTAAGCTACCGAATAAAATAAGGATTAAGCTCAGCAGCTTTTTTAAAATTATTCCTTTTTTCATAATATTAGGTGTTTTGGTTATCACCTAAATTTACGCAATAATGCGGCGAAAAAAATCTCATGAAATCTTGTTAGATGTTGTAAATCAGTTATCTGTTTGCTTGCTTGTTGTTGGGAAGCCTTGGTTTAACTAGAGAGATAGGATTTAAAAAATTTGAAGCGATAATATTAATTATGGTTAAAATCAAGGGAAACTCAGTAGGGTTTTTCTGAAGCAAAATTGATTCCTAGCTAATATAGTTCCAGATATTTTTATGTTTTGCCAGTTGAGCATAGGTAAAACGCAACACCTTATTTTTTTCAAGAGAGAGGCTGGGGTCTTCTTTTAGAATTTGCATCGCATGGTAACGTGCCAATTTTAGAATGTCATTATCTTTTACAATATCGGCAATTTTTAGGTTTAAAACGCCGCTTTGTTGGGTACCCATAATATCTCCGGGGCCTCGTAATTTCAAATCAACTTCAGCAATTTCAAAACCGTCGTTAGTAGCAGTCATGGTTTCCAGCCTGGTTTTACTATCGTTAGATAATTTGTGTCCCGTCATTAAAATACAAAAGCTCTGTTCAGCGCCACGGCCTACACGCCCCCTAAGTTGGTGAAGTTGTGAAAGGCCAAATCGCTCGGCACTTTCAATAATCATTACACTGGCATTTGGAACATTCACGCCAACTTCAATTACGGTGGTTGCGACCATAATTTGGGTTTCACCGCGCACAAAACGATCCATTTCATAATCTTTAGCGTCAGATTTCATCTGGCCGTGAACTATAGAAATTTGTTCATCTGGAAATTCACGAGCAATACTTTCATAGCCGTCCATTAAATCTTTATAGTCCATTTTTTCCGATTCCTGAATCAATGGATAAACCACATAGATTTGGCGCCCTTTTTTTATTTCATCTTTTATAAAAGCAAAGACTTTAAGTCGGTTGCTATCATAGCGATGAACTGTTTTTATTGGCTTTCTGCCGGGTGGTAATTCATCTATTACCGAGATATCCAAATCGCCATAAAGACTCATTGCCAGGGTTCGCGGAATTGGCGTTGCCGTCATTACCAAAATATGTGGAGGTACTTTGTTCTTTCGCCATAATTTTGCCCGTTGTGCCACCCCAAATCGGTGTTGTTCATCTATAACGGCCAGTCCTAAATTTTTGAACTTCACCTTATCTTCCAGCAAAGCATGAGTGCCAATAAGAATATCTATTTCTCCATTCTCCAGCTTTTCGTGAATTTCCCGCCGCGCTTTTGTTTTAGATGAACCGGTAAGCAAGTAAATACTGGTGTCCAGATCCTTACATAGTTCTACAAGACCATTATAATGCTGAATTGCAAGAATTTCAGTTGGTGCCATTAAGCAAGCCTGGAAACCATTGTCTAAAGCAATAAACATAGACATTAGCGCCACAATTGTTTTTCCTGAACCAACATCTCCCTGTAGTAAACGGTTCATTTGCGCACCGCTTCCCAGATCTGCTCTAATTTCTTTAATAACTCTTTTTTGTGCACCGGTAAGTTCAAAAGGAAGGTGATTACTATAGAATTCACTAAAATTTTGCCCAATTTCTTCAAAAACAAAACCTTTTATTTTCTGCTTTTGTAGCATGTTTTTGATGAGCAATTGCAGCTGAATGTAAAACAGTTCCTCAAATTTTAATCGAAACTGAGCTTTTGCCAATAATTCCTGGCTCTGCGGAAAATGAATATTGAATACTGCTTCTACTTTTGGGATCAATTTTAATTCGGTAGTGATTTCCTCAGAAAGCGTATCATAGAATTTACCTTTGGTTTCAATAAAAAGCTGTTGCATCAATTTATTGATTACCCTATTGGTAATTCCAGATTTGGCTAATTTTTCGGTAGAAGGATAAATAGGCTGCATCGCAGTGCGCAGTTGTTTTTTATATTCTTCCACCGATTCCATTTCTGGATGTGGCATACTAAAAAGGCCATTAAACCAATTGGTCTTTCCAAAGATCACATAAGGGGTGTTGATCTTTAAATTCTCCCTAATCCATTTTTGGCCCCGAAACCAAACGAGTTCCATTTTTCCGGTGTCGTCAATAAAATCGGCCACCAAACGCTTACCTCGTTTCTGATCAACACTTTTTATATGGGTGATTTTCCCCACCACCTGTACTTCAGCTGAATTTCGTTGTAATTCATTTATTTTATAAAACCGGGTTTTATCCAGATATCGGTTAGGGAAGAAATTAACTAGATCCTGGTAGGTATGAATGCCAAGCTCTTTCCGGAGTAGATCGGCGCGATTTGGGCCAACTCCTTTTAGGTAATCTATGGGCGTTTGCAGAATATTAGCGTTCATAAAAACGAAGATATTAAAATCAGGTTTTTTAGGTTGAATTTCCTATAAAAATAAACCTGATTTTTTCTGAAGCCATACTTTTGTCAAGTTTTTGTAATTTGCAAGGGTAGATTTTTATTATGAAATATCCCCTTATCACCCTCTTTTTTTGTTTCTGTTGGAATGCTTATAGCCAGACACCCATAGCAGATTCGCTAAATCAAATTAATAGTATAGATTTTAAAAAAGCGGAAGCTGAAATCCGGGTTCTTCCAAAGGAAAAGCGCGTTTCAGGTACCATAAAATATAGTTTTGAAACGCTAAAAAGTATCGATTCGTTTTACGTAGATGCCAGGAATATGAACTTTGATGAGGTTCTGCTGAACGACGAGCCCGTAAAACCCAGAAACACCGGGCAGCGCATTTGGATAAAGAATGAATTATCACCTTCGGAAAACAATTCACTTCAACTTAAATATTCAGTAGCACCAAAGCAAGCCGTTTATTTTGTCAACTGGGAGATTGCCGATTCTATAAATGCACCTAAACAAGTCTGGACACAAGGGCAGGGAAGATACACTTCCAATTGGTTGCCTTCTTTTGACGATCAGCGGGAAAAAGTTGAGTTCGATGTTTCGTATCAATTTCCCCAAAGGCTGGAAGTGATGGCGAATGGAGAACTCACTGCGACTTCTATAACCGATTCTCTAAAAAAATGGAGTTTTGACATGCAGCGGCCTATGAGTAGCTATTTGCTGGCTTTTGCTGCGGGAAATTATTTAATGGAGGAAACCGAATCTTCTTCAGGAGTTACTTTACAATATTATATGCCGGTTTCAGAGGAAAGTAAATTAGAGCCTACTTATCGTCATACCAAACAGATTTTTAATTTCCTGGAAAGTGAAATCGGTGTTGCGTATCCATGGCAAAACTATAAACAGGCACCAGTACGTGATTTTCTGTATTCCGGGATGGAAAATACTAGCGCGACTATCTTTGACCATGCTTTTATTACTGATTCTATAGCTTTTAAAGATCGAAATTATGTAAGCGTAAATGCACACGAAATGGCTCACCAATGGTTTGGAAATTTGGTGACCGCAGAAACCGCAAACGATCATTGGTTACACGAAGGTTTTGCCACTTTTTACGCTTTATTGGCAGAACGGGAAATTTTTGGAGACGATTATTATTACTGGAAGCTCTACCAATCTGCCGAGCAATTAAAGGAATTAAGCGATCAGGGTAAAGGCGAAGCTGTAACCAAACCCAGGGCAAGCTCGCTTACCTATTATCAAAAAGGAGCCTGGGCTTTGCATATTTTGAGAGAAAAAGTAGGCAAAGAAGCTTTTAACACAGCAGTAAAGAATTACCTGGAACGATATAAATTTAAAACAGCCACTACCAGTAATTTTATAGCCGAAGTTGAAGCAGCTGCGAATGTAGATTTGTCCGATTTTATGGCGAAGTGGTTAAACCAAACCGCCTTTCAAGGGTTTGCGGCCCTAAATTCTTTAAAGAATTCTGAATTTATAAAGAAGCATTTAGAAATCCTTGCCCTAAGAGAAACTCCGCTGGAGAAAAAAGAAGCTTTATTAAGTGCAGCTTTAGATTTTCCGGTAAGTGATTATACCGGTCAGGAAGTGGTTTATCAATTGGCAGATGAAAATTCAGAAACAGCCCTATACCTTTATAAAAAAGCATTTGAAACCAATAATGTTTATGTTCGGCAGGCTATTGCTAGTAGTATACAGAGAATTCCGAAGCAACTTAAAAGCGATTTTGAGTCTTTGTTGGACGATGAATCCTACCTTACAAAGGAAGTAGCGTTACTAAAATTATGGATGAATTTTCCGAAGGAAGTTTCGACTTATTTAGATAAAACTAGGGGAATCACCGGTTTTACTAATAAAAACGTGCGAATGCTCTGGTTAACCTTAAACCTTATTACACCAGGTTATGAGCCTGAAAAACAACAGGAAGCTTACCAGGAACTTTCAGGGTATACGGCAACCTACTATCCAATAGAAATAAGGGAAAACGCTTTTGGTTATTTATACCAAATAAATAGCTTTACTACTCAGAATTTGCTGGATCTATTGCAGGGAACACAGCATCATACTTATAGGTTTAGAGACTATAGCAGGCAATTGCTGGCTGCTTTGATAAAGAAAGAGGAATATCGACAAAAATTCTTAGCTTTAGATGATCGTCTTTCTCAAAAAGAGCTGGATTATTTGGAAACTAAACTTTAATTAATGCGGGCATTGGTAATATCTGGAGGAGGAAGCAAAGGCGCTTTTGCCGGCGGTGTTGCCCAATATTTAATTGAAGAATTAAAACGGGATTACGATCTTTATTTGGGAACTTCCACCGGGAGCTTACTAATTTCTCACCTGGCTTTAAATAAATGCGAGAAGATAAAGGATATTTATACTTCGGTAAACCAGGACAGTATTTTTAATAATCGTCCTTTTCTTATTAAAAAGCGTCACGGTTATGATCAGATAAGTATTAATCATTTTAGCGTGATCCGTAATTTTATTCAGGGGAAGAAAACTTTTGGTGAAAGTAAAAACTTGAAAAAACTCATTGCTAATACCTTAACCAAAGAGGAGTTTTTAAGTTTAAAATCCAGTAAAAAGGATATTGTAGTTACTGTTTCTAATATTTCGCTAAATATGGTGGAGTATAAATCTATTAAGGATTTTGAATATGAAGAATTCTGTGAATGGATTTGGATTTCCTGTAATTATACTCCTTTTATGAGCCTGGTGCAAAAAGACGGTTGCGAATACGCCGATGGTGGTTTGGGGACTATGGTACCCATAGAAGAGGCTATTAAAAGAGGAGCAACGCATATAGATGCAGTTATTCTACAAACCGAAGCCACTTTTTATAATAGAATGCCCTCCAAAAACGTGTTTGGACTCATTACTAATTTGTTTCGGTTTATGTTGGATAGAATAGAAAAACAAAATATTCAAATTGGAAAATTTGCGGCAGCAAATAAAAATGCGACCATAAATTTTTACTACACACCTACGGTATTAACTACCAATTCCCTTATTTTTGATGAGAAACAAATGAAAACCTGGTGGAAAACTGGCTATACTTATGCCAAAGAAAAAAGCGAGGAAATAAACCAAATTGAACCTTAATGCGTGCACTGGTAATATCGGGCGGGGGCAGTAAAGGCGCTTTTGCAGGCGGCGTTGCTCAATATTTAATTCAGGAAGAAGGCAAGAAGTACGATTTATTTCTGGGCACTTCTACCGGAAGTTTATTAATTCCGCATCTTGCTATGGGGAATATTGATAAGGTTTACGAAATGTACACCAATGTAAACCAGCGCAAAATCTTTAATGTAAATCCTTTTGTGGTAAAGCGAAAAGAAGGTAGGGAGTATGTGACGATTAATTATTTTAATATGTTCTGGCAGTTTGTTCGGAAAAAAAGAACATTTGGAGAAAGTCTAAATCTTAGAAAGCATATAAAACGTAATTTTTCTGAAGAAAATTTCAATGAGCTTAAAAGCCAGGTGGAAGATGTAGTGGTAACGGTTTCTAATTTGTCTAAAAATCGCGTAGAATATAAATCGATTAACGACTTCACTTACGACGATTTTTGTGATTGGATCTGGATAAGTTGTAATTACATTCCGTTTATGAGTTTGGCCAAAAAGAATGGCTTTGAATATGCCGATGGCGGCCTGGGCTGTGTAGTTCCAATTCGGGAAGCAATAAAGCGTGGAGCTACAGAAGTTGACGCTATTATCCTGGAAGCCGAAAACATGGAATACAACAAGGTTTTGGGTAAAAACCCTTTTTCTTTAATGATCAACCTTTTTGGTTTTCTGTTAGACCAGGTAGAATATCACGATATCGTAGAGGGAAAACTTGCCGCTTTAAATAAGAAAGTGAAATTAAATACTTATTATACCCCCACCAAGCTAACTGAAAACTCTCTGGTATTTAATAAGAAGTTAATGGGAGAATGGTGGCAGCAAGGTTACGATCACGCTAAAGAAAAGCATTTGCAATACCTGGCTACCAAAAGAAAAGGTTTTTTCGGCTTGTTTTAAATAAAGCGTTTTACTTCATTTTTTAGATAAGCGAGCGCAGCTTCGGTCGGGGATTGTTTTTCCATAAGGTTTTTTAGGATTATTTCTCTTAGTTTATCCGCGTCGGTTACACTTTCCTGTTGATTCGCTTTTCTAATAATGCCTATTGTGGCATTTTTCGCCGTCTTTATATAATCCCAGGTCTCCGTAGAAAGATAGATTTGCTGGGCAAGATTGTGCTCAAATTCCTGTTCAATAGTATTAATCAATAATCGCTCGTAGGCTTCTTTATCATTAGAATTAGGTTTTATTCTAAATAAAAGTTTTCCGGGAGAAATTCTTTCTAAAAATAGCGTCATCCGTTCATAAGCCTGTAATTTAAGAGGGAGTGCTGTTTTTTGTGTTTCTCGGTGTAATAGGAAATTCCTTCTGTTTTGTTCATTTTTATTATATGAACTGAAAAAATAAAATGCTACTATTCCAACTATCAAGGCTGGAAGAATGGCTAATAAGATTTGTGAGAGTTCTATTTGATTCATTGATTTTTATTATGGGGCGTAGTTTTCTCTGTTTCCGCCTCTTTTGTAATTACTTCTTTTCTTTTATATATAGCTCCCAAATTGGGATCGTTTTTGTGAATATGAACACCCTCGAAAGGTACTTTTTCTTTATGATACGAAAAAGTACCTGCCAGGCTTTTTGCCAGGTTTTGATCACTAAGATTTATTTCTACATCATCCATAGTAAATTGACAGGGATGTTCGTAACCGCAAGCATGTGTCATTTCTAATAATTCTTTCCTAAACTTTGTAAAATAAAAGTTGACACGCCTGGATTTTTCCTTAATATTTATACCTGCTTGTAGCCATTTATTTTGGGTTGCTACACCGGTGGGGCAGGTGTTGTTGTGGCAGGATTGCGCCTGGATGCAGCCAATACTCATCATCGCTTCCCGGGCTACATTTATACAATCTGCGCCAAGGGCAAAAGCCATAGCCGCCTGTCCAGGGAAACCAAGTTTTCCACTACCAATAAAAACGATCCTATCCGTAATTCCGTGGTTTAAAAAGACCTGGTAAACATCTGTGAAAGCATAAATCCACGGCAGGGAAACGTGATCAGCAAAACTTGGCGGAGCAGCCCCGGTGCCTCCTTCGCCGCCATCTATAGTAATAAAATCGGGACCTCTCTTTGTTTGGGCCATAATAGAAGCCAATTCTTTCCATTGATCGAGTTTTCCTACTGCCGATTTTATGCCTACGGGAAGTCCTGTGGCTTCTGCTATTTCTTCAATAAAATCTACCAATTCAGGCATATCGTTAAAAGCAGAATGGCTTGGTGGTGACAACACATCTTTACCAATTGGTACATTTCTTATTTCTGCTATTTCTTTAGTAATTTTTGAAGCGGGTAAAACACCACCCTTCCCGGGTTTAGCTCCCTGTGACAATTTAATTTCTATGGCACGAATCTGTTTGTTTTCATTCACTAACTCCACCATTTTCTCCATAGAAAAATTACCATCATTATCTCTAACTCCAAAATAACCGGTTCCAAAATGAAATACTACATCAGCTCCTTTTTGGTGATAAGGGGAGAGCCCGCCTTCACCAGTATTATGATATGCGCCTGCTTCTTTACAGCCCTCGTTTAGTGATGCAATAGCTCTAGCCGATAAGGAGCCAAAACTCATTGCCGAAACATTAATGATAGAGGCCGGCCTAAAGGGTCTTTTTCTATTATTGAATTCTCCCATAACCTTGGCACATGCAATAAAACCCGGATCCAGGTTGTTTGGATGATCCTCTTTAAGTTTTAAGGGTAGCATGGCATTATTAATAAAGATATAGTGGGTAGAAAATATATCCTGATCTGTACCAAAGCCTTCATAATTGTTTTCATTTTTTGCTGAAGCATAGATCCAACCACGCTCGCTACGGTTAAAAGGTAATTCATCGCGATTACTGGCCACAATATATTGTCTTAACTCGGGCCCAATTCCTTCAAGAATATATCTAAAGTGCCCTATAACAGGAAAGTTATGCTTAATAGTATGTTCCCGATTAAAAAATATATCCCTAATTGCTATTATAGCGAAAAAAATAAGAACCCAGCCCCACCACGGGATTGCACTTAAAAAGCTTAAAATATTTTCCATGCTTATTTGTTTAAATAATCTATTGTTAATTGAGACATCGTTTTTATCTCTATTCTTTTATTTTTTCTGCCGAAGTATTAGTCTGCGGCTCAATTTCCTGAACCGCTAAAGTAAAACTGAAAAGCCCAAGCAGGCTGAGAATAATTATTTCCATAAGTTTTATTTAGTGCTGAAGCCGTTTTGCAGAATTTTAAAGATATTAAAAACTTAGACAATTGCTCCCCACCAATCTTAGTTTGTTTAAAACAAAGTAGCTTTCGGGTTTATAAATTGTCTCATTTTGGTTAATTTCACGCATTTAAAAAACTGAAGAGATTGGAAGCTTATTTAGCCGAATTAAATGACGCACAACGCGCACCTGTATTGCAAAAGGATGGTGCTATGATTGTGATTGCAGGAGCAGGATCTGGAAAAACCCGGGTGCTTACCTACCGTATTGCTTACTTGATGAGCCTTGGTGTAGATCCTTTTAATATTTTGTCTTTAACTTTTACCAATAAAGCTGCACGGGAAATGAAAACCCGTATTGCTAAAATTGTTGGTAATAGCGAAGCAAAAAATCTTTGGATGGGAACTTTCCATTCTATTTTTGCTAAGATTCTGCGCTTTGAAGCCGATAAATTGGGCTACCCTTCAAACTTCACTATTTATGACACTCAAGATTCGCAAAGTGTAATTAGAGCTATTATAAAAGATATGCGTCTGGATAAAGACGTATATAAATACAAGCAGGTTTATAGCAGAATTTCTTCCTATAAAAACAGTTTAATAACCGTAAAGGCTTATTTCCAGAACCCGGAATTGAAGGAAGCTGATGCGATGTCTAAAAAACCACGTTTGGGTGAAATCTACCAGGAGTATGTAGAGCGTTGCTTTAAAGCCGGTGCGATGGACTTTGATGATTTATTGCTGAAAACAAACGAGCTTTTAAATAGATTTCCTGAAGTACTGCAGAAATATCAAAACCGTTTCAGATATATTTTGGTAGACGAGTATCAGGATACAAACCATTCCCAATATTTGATTGTAAAAGCACTTTCCGATAAGTTTCAAAATATATGTGTGGTGGGAGATGATGCGCAGAGTATTTATGCTTTCCGCGGAGCGAATATTAATAATATTCTGAATTTCCAGAAAGATTACGAGAATGTGCAAATGTATAGGCTGGAGCAAAATTACCGTTCTACCAAAAACATTGTAAATGCAGCCAACTCAATAATTGAAAAGAATAAAACCAAGCTTGAAAAGGTAGTTTGGACGGCCAATGATGAAGGGCCAAAAATTGTAGTAAATCGTCTGCTTACCGATGGGGAAGAAGGCCGTTTTGTTGCGGGTTCTATTTTTGAAAATAGAATGCAAAACCAAATGAGTAATGGTGATTTTGCTATTCTTTATCGTACCAACGCTCAAAGTAGGGCGATGGAGGATGCACTCAGGAAAAAGGAAATTCCGTATAGAATTTACGGCGGACTTTCATTTTACCAGCGAAAAGAGATTAAAGATGTGTTGTCTTATTTACGACTTCTTATAAATCCCAAAGACGAGGAAGCACTTAAGCGAATAATCAATTATCCTGCCCGTGGAATTGGGCAAACTACAATGGATAAATTGAGCATTGCGGGAAATCAATATGGCAAGACCATTTTTGAAATTATTGAGAATATAGATCATCTTGATTTAAAGATCAATAAGAGTACGCGTACCAAGCTTGATAATTTCGTGAACATGATAAAAAGCTTCACGATTCTTGCTGAAAATGCCGATGCGTTTACCGTGGCCGATACCGTGACCAAAAAAACCGGTTTGGTTCAGGAATTAAAGAAGGATGGTACCCCGGAAGGGATTGCGCGTATAGAAAATATTGAAGAATTATTAAACGGGATCAAAGATTTTGTGGAAGGGCAAAAAGAACTGGCAGATGCTGATGGTTCTCTGGCAGAATTCCTGGAAGATGTAGCACTTGCTACAGATATGGATAAAGATACCGGTGATGATGATCGGGTTGCTTTAATGACCATTCACCTGGCAAAAGGTTTGGAATTCCCTTATGTATATATTGTTGGGTTAGAAGAAGATCTTTTTCCTTCAGGAATGAGTATGAATACCCGAAGCGAACTGGAAGAAGAACGTCGCTTATTCTATGTAGCACTTACGAGAGCCGAAAAACAGGCTTATCTAACTTATACGCAATCCAGATATCGCTGGGGAAAACTTGTAGATGCAGAGCCCAGTAGGTTTATTGAAGAGGTAGACGAGCAGTATATGGATTATTTGATTCCGCAGGATGATTATAAATACAAACCACTTATTGATACCGATATTTTTGGTGATGATATTGATAAAAGTAAATTACGCCAAAGCAAACCTAAAAAAGGAACTCCGCCACCGGCACATAAACCAAGCGAGTCTCAATTAAGAAAGCTTCGGAAATTGAAACCCGCCAGCCCCGAGCCTGAAAAGGCTACAAATGGAATTAAACTGGAGGCCGGTAATGTAGTGGAGCATATGCGGTTTGGAAAAGGAAAAGTACTGGCCATAGATGGTGTTGGCCAGGATAAAAAAGCTGAAATAGATTTTGAGAATGGAGGAATTAAAAAGTTACTATTAAGGTTTGCTAAACTGAAAATGCTTAGCTAGCTTATGAGTGTTTCCAATATTATAATAAGCCTGCTTTCAATTTTTAGCATTTTTCTGTTATCGCTTACTTTTTTTATTTCACCCGAATCTGAGATTTATCAGTTGATAAGTTATTTCGATTTTATTCTGTGCTTTATTTTTTTAATAGATTTTTTTACACAACTCTCTAGAGCAGAGAATAAATGGAAATATTTCTATACCATAGGTTGGTTAGATTTGCTTTCTTCTATCCCTGTTGTAAATGAATTTAGGTTTATTAGGGTTTTTAGGGTCTTTAGAGTACTTAGAATAATAAAATCTACCCGCCTGCTTATTGCTTTTATTAGGAGGAATAAAGCAACATCCCTGTATGGATTTATTGTTTTTACCGCCTTTACTACCTTAGTGTTTACTACAACTGCGGTTTTATATTTAGAGCAGGATGTAGGAAATATAAAAACTGCCGAAGATGCACTCTGGTGGAGCTTTGTAACCATTACTACCGTTGGTTATGGGGATTATTATCCTGTGACCAATAGTGGTAAACTTTTGGCTTCCTTGCTTATATTTTGTGGGATAGCCTCCTTTGGTGCGGTTATTTCTTACGTGAATAGGATAGCCGTTTCATTTAAAGATTAAATCTTTTTTAATTTTTAGTTGAAGAAATGTTGCTTCATAAATTCTATAGACGCAAGCTTCCCAAATACTACCATATTATCCTTTTTTTCCAGATTGTTCTCACTAAAATGATTCAGGATTATAGATGCTCAAGATTACGACGGTAGCTAATATACTCGTTAAACTTCTGTTATATAAAGCCGCTCCAAGCGGCTTTCTTTTTATCTTCAAAATAAAAAAATATGATTAAGGAAGGTAGTAATGTCCGTTGGAAATGGGGTAATGGAGAAGCAAAAGGGAAAGTAACCAAAACTTATGCTAAAGAAGTTACAAAAACCATAGATGGAAGCGAAATCACCCGAAAAGGGGAAGAAGGCAATAAGGCACTTTTTATAGAACAGGAAGATGGTAGTAAAGTGCTGAAGCTGGAAAGTGAGGTTTCTAAATCAGATTAATTAAACTAATTTAAAAACTATTTGTTCGAAAATTTGTAAATTCTCGAGCATTAAAATTTATAACTATGGCCGAATTACTTAGAATTTATGATGAAAATCCAAGTCAGAAACATATTAATAAAGTAGTAGAGACTTTAAGAAATGGCGGACTTATTATTTACCCAACAGATACCGTCTATGGTTTAGGTTGTGATATTACCAACACCACGGCATTAGAAAAAATTGCTCAAATTAAAGGGGTGAAACTTGAAAAGGCTAATTTTTCATTTGTTTGTGAAGATTTAAGCAATCTTTCAGACTATGTGAAGCAAATAGATTCTGCCACCTTTAAGGTGCTTAAGAGAAATCTTCCAGGTCCTTTTACATTTATTCTTCCCGGGAACAATAACCTGCCAAATGTGTTTAAAAAGAAGAAAACGGTGGGGATTAGAGTGCCAGATAATGCTATTTGCAAAAGTATAGTTGCTACTTTAGGGAATCCTATTGTTTCTACTTCAATTTACGATGAAGATGAGGTACTGGAATACACTACAGACCCCGAATTGATAAAAGAGAAGTGGGACCATTTAGTAGATATTGTTATTGATGGAGGTTATGGAGATAATATTCCCTCTACAGTTGTAGATCTAACTACTTCCCAACCAGAAGTGATAAGAGAAGGGAAAGGTAGTACCGAAAATTTGTAGTTTTAAATAAAATTTTTGATAACACGTTAAAAGCCTGCTAAATGCAGGCTTTGTTTTTTTATAGCGCCATATACTCCATAACTTAATAAAAAAATAAGCAATGAATTATATTGAAACTAAAAACGAAGAAAACGGTAATAAGATAAAACTATTTTACGAAGATTATGGCGAAGGGCAACCGGTTATATTAATTCACGGCTGGCCTTTAAGTCACAAAATGTGGGAATACCAGGTAGAGAAAATCGTAGATGCCGGGTTTAGATGTATAAGTTATGATCGCCGCGGGTTTGGTGATAGTGATAAACCCTGGGAAGGCTACGATTATGATACTTTAGCTTCAGACTTAAACGATGTTATAACTGCACTTGGTCTCTCAAACACCATAATTGTAGGTTTCTCTATGGGTGGAGGAGAAGTTGCCCGTTTTATAGGGAAATATGGAACCGCTAATATATCTAAAGCTGCATTGATCTCTGCGGTGCCACCATTTATGCTGAAAACCAATGATAATCCTGATGGGCTTGAGAAAGAAGTTTTTGAAGGATTTAAAGAGGAGATTCGAAAAGACCGCGCAGGTTTCTTAGCCGGATTTGGTGATAAGTTTTACAATTATGATAAAAACAAAGATCGTATAAGTAAAGATCAGAAACATTACGATTGGAGTATTGCCTGCAAAGCTTCATCAAAAGCAACACTGGATTGTGTAGATTCTTTTGGATTAACAGATTTTAGAGAAGACCTAAAACAGTTTGATGTGCCAACGTTAATAGTTCATGGAGATGATGATGAAATTGTACCAATAGCTATTTCTGGGAAGAAAAGTAAAGACCTGGTTAAGGATAATACTTTTGAAGTAATTGAAGGCGCACCACATGGATTGATAATGACGCATAAAAAAGAATTTAATGAGATCTTATTGCGCTTTTTAAAGAAGTAATAGGTCTTTTTATTAGCAAGTAAAAAACCCCGCAAAAGCGGGGTTTTCTTATAATAATTAGAATGTAGTTCGGCTTATTTAGCAGACTTCATTCCTTCTTCAATCATTCCGTAAAATTGGTCTAATTTAGGAAGAACTACAATTCTTGTTCTTCTGTTTTTAGCACGGCCTTCAGCAGTTTCATTTGTAGCAACAGGAACGTAGTAACTTCTACCAGCGGCAGTCATTCTTGCTGGCTCTACACCAAACTCGTCCTGAAGAATTCTAACTACAGAAGTAGCTCTTTTTACACTAAGATCCCAGTTGTCTTCAAACATTGAAGTTTTAATAGACTGATCGTCAGTATGACCTTCTACCATAAACTCGATGTCTGGCTTGTTTTTAACTACAGTAGCAACTTTACCAAGTACTTCTTTAGCACGGTTGGTTACATTGTATCTACCACTATCAAATAGAAGTTTATCTGAAATAGAAACGTAAACTACACCTTTCTCAACATTAATTTCAATGTCTTCATCATTTATGTTACCCAGGGCACCTTTCAAGCTTGTTACAAGAGCTAAAGTTACTGAGTCTTTTTTGCTAATTGCATCACGCATAGATTGGATAGCCAAATCTTTTTCTTTGATGCTTTCTAAAGAGCGTTCAAGGTTCTCAGCTTCTTTCTTAGAAAGGGTAGCAAGATCACCAACGTTGTTAAGCAATGCCGCATTGGTATTGTTAAGTCTTGAAATTTGTTGGTTAAGGTCTTGTTTGTCTTCTAAACACGCATTTAGCTTAATCGTAGCAGTGTTTAATTCATCCTGAGTTTGTTTTTGTTTTTCTTCAAGCTCTGCATATTTTTTGTTAGATACGCAAGAGGAGAACAAAAGAACGGCAGTAGCCGATAAAAGCATAATTCGTTTCATAATCTTGTAATTGTTATTAATGTTAGATGTTTCAAAAGTATCAAAAAAATGTAAAGCGGGAAAAGAAGCTTTAGCATAAGTTTGAATCCTTTTATTTTAATTTAGAAAATTCTTTTCTACTTAAACAAAAATAAGACCAAATAATAGATTTTAACTGGAAATATTGGATGTTTTTTAGAAGGCTTTTTCGCTTTAATTTAATTTTTTTAAAGTTGCTGTAAAATGCAGTATGAGCCTGGAGAATAGCATATAAATGAGAAAATTTACCTTCGGCAATAAATTTGATTCCCGCCACCCCATCAAGGACCATTCTTATAAATAAAATACCATAAACATTTGGTGCCGGTGCATTCTTTAAAAGCATATATAAGCTATTTCTAAAATTGAAAAAAGTTTTCCTGGGATTCATACTATCTAAAGTAGCGCCACCCACGTGGTAAACGCTAGAATTCCCGCAAAATTTTATTTGATAGCCTAAATTATGGATACGCCAGCATAAATCTATTTCTTCCTGGTGTGCAAAAAAATCTTCATCTAATGCACCGGCTTCCCAATAAACGTTTTTTCTAATAATTAAACAGGCTCCACTTGCCCAAAAAATTGGAACATCGTCATTATACTGCCCATGGTCTTCTTCTAAAGTTTCAAAAATTCTACCGCGGCAAAAGGGGTATCCATATTTATCCATATAGCCGCCGGCAGCCCCGGCATATTCAAAGTAGTTTCTCCTTTTAAAATCGAGAATTTTAGGTTGAACTGCAGCTGTTTCGGGTTGATTTTTAAAAATTTCTATAATTGGTTTCAGCCAATCCCTGGTTACTTCTACATCGCTATTTAGCAAAACAAAAATCTCTTCGGTTAAGCCAGAAAGTGCATCGTTATAACCTTTGGCAAATCCGCCGTTCTCTTTATTCTGAATAATTTTTACCTGCGGAAAATTTTCCTGTACAAATTCTACAGAATCATCGGTAGAAGCATTATCGGCCACATAAATATTGGCTTCCTCAGAAAAACGAATTACCGAAGGCAGAAACTGTTCTAATAAATCGCGCCCATTCCAGTTTAAAATTACTACAGCTGTTTTCATTATTGTTTGGTTTTTTCCGCAGTTAAATAATCAGGAATTTCGGGTAGGAAATGATATTTCTCTTCTTTGTAATCCAATTTGCAGAAGTAATGCTGCAGGCCGTTAGTGAGCATTAAATAATCGGCTTTTAAACTCAAATTATATCTGGCGATCTGGTCAAAAACTTCCTGGGTTATTTTTATATGCGGTGCTTTGCATTCTACTACCACTTTTATTTTTCCATCAGGATAAAAAACTACGGCGTCATAGCGTTTGGTAAGCTTTCCCAGTTTAAGTTGCTTTTCAACATTAATATGGTTTTTAGGATATTTTTTATCTAAAGTTAGGAACTTCACTACGTGTTGTCTTACCCATTCTTCGGGAGTTAAAACCACAAATTTTTTCCGGAGTTCATCAAAAACGGCTATTTTATTTTCACTATTTTTGAACCGGAACGAGTATTTTGGAAAATTGAGCGCTAACATAGGCCAAAAGTAAAAAAGAAAACCACAGCGCAGCAAGCTTCAGTTTAATTTAAAATTCAAAAATCCTTCATCTTAATGGAAGAAGCAAAAGAGATTGTAAATAATATTCAAAAAGGTAGTGTGTCACCACTTTACTTTTTAATGGGTGAGGAACCTTATTATATTGATAGAATCTCAGACTTTATAGCGCAAAATTTACTTGCGGAAGAAGAAAAAGGTTTTAATCAGATCATTATGTATGGCCGCGACACCAATATAGATGAAATTGTGAGCAATGCCAAGCGCTATCCCATGATGGCCGAAAGACAAGTGATTATTGTAAAAGAAGCACAAGATCTTTCCCGAAGCATAGAGAAACTGGTAGATTATGCCGAAAATCCGCAGCCTACAACCACTTTAGTTTTTTGTTATAAATATAAAAGCCTTGATAAGCGTAAGAAACTTTCTAAGGTTTTAAAGAAAAATGGGGTTTTGTTTGAAAGCAAACGCCTATATGAAAACCAGGTGGCAGACTGGATTATGAAAACCCTTAAGGCGAGAAATTATACCATTTCTCCCAAAGCAGCACAAATGCTGGTTGAGTTTTTAGGAATTGATCTTGGGAAAATAGATAATGAGCTAAATAAACTTCAACTTATAACCCCGGAGGGTACTCAAATCACTCCAGAGCTTATAGAGCAGAATATAGGAATAAGCAAAGACTTTAATAATTTTGAATTACGCAAAGCCATTGGGATGCGAGATTCCCTTAAAGCGCATCGCATTGTAAATTATTTTGCCCAGAATCCTAAAGACAATCCTATGGTAGTGACCATTTCACTATTGTTTTCCTATTTCTCGCAAATTATGCAGTATCATGGCCTTCCTGATAAATCTAAAGCTAATGTGGCCAGGCAGCTTAAAGTACATCCGTATTTTGTTGGGGATTATATAGCTGCGGCAAAAAATTACCCCATGAAGAAAGTGAGTCAGGTAATTGGTCTTTTGCACGAAAGCGATGTTAAAGGAAAAGGTGTGGGCGCGGTGAATATTTCTCACGGCGATTTACTCAAAGAATTAATGGTTAAGATCTTAAATTAATATGAGTAAAATAAATACGTGGATAAGCGCCGCCAGGCTAAGAACATTGCCATTATCTATTTCAGGGATCATAGTAGGAACCACTATTGCTGTTAGCGAAGGTGTTTTTAGCATTGTCATTTTTAGTCTTGCGCTAGCAACCACTTTAGGTTTACAGGTGCTTTCAAATTTCGCTAACGATTATGGAGATGGTGTTAAGGGAACAGATAACGAGGATAGGGTAGGGCCAGAGCGCGCTTTACAAAGCGGATTAATTACTCAGAAGGAAATGCTTCAGGGGATTATAATTACTGCTATTGTTACCTTACTTTTTGCTATTCTACTTATTTATGCAGCTTTCGGAAAAGAAAATTTGGGATACGCGCTATTCTTTTTTTTGCTGGGAATTGCTGCAATTATTGCTGCCATAAAATACACAGTTGGTAAATCGGCCTACGGTTACCGGGGGCTTGGAGATGTTTTTGTTTTTATTTTCTTTGGCCTGGTGGCAGTATATGGATCTTATTTTTTATATGAACACCAATGGAACTGGTTGGTCTTGCTGCCGGCTTTTAGTATAGGTTTTTTAAGTATCGGGGTTTTAAACCTTAATAATATGCGAGACAGGGCTTCAGACGAGAAGGCAGGTAAAATTACCTTAGTGGTGAAACTTGGTGCTAAGAAGGCTAAAAACTATCATTATTCGCTTATTCTAGGCGCTATTTTTTGCCTGGTGTTATTTACAATACTTTCGTTAGAGAGTATAAACGATTTTATTTATCTACCTGCTTTTATTCCTTTAGTCCTACACCTTAAAAGAGTGGTAGAAAATGAAAATGCTATACTGCTTGATCCAGAACTAAAGATTCTGGCACTTTCTACCTTTGCCACCGCAATTCTTTTTGGCCTGGGGCAAATCTGGCAGTAAACCACATGGAGCAGGTTCAAGAAGAATTATTATTAGAAAACATCATTTGATTTGGAGGCAAGCCTGCGAGCATTTAATCTCGATTATCGAGTAAGTTTAACAAAATTATATATTCGGTAATTTGAAGCTTCTTTTATCGAATTCTTAAATTAGGAGAAACCATAAAAATTAAGTTATGAAAATCACTTTTTACGGACAAAGTTGCCTTGGAATTAAAATAGGGGATATCAATGTTTTGGTAGATCCATTTATAACCGGGAACGATCTTGCTAAAGATAAAATCAATATTAAAGACATAAAAGCCGATTATATTTTATTAACCCACGCACACCAGGATCACACCTTAGATGCTGAGGAAATTGCCAAAAATACAGGGGCGGTAATTGTAAGTAATTTTGAAATCGCTAATCATTATGAAGAAAAAGGCATAGAAGTTCATCCTATGAATCACGGAGGAAACTGGGAGTTTGAATTTGGAAAAGTGAAGTACGTAAATGCCGTACATACCAGTTCTTTTCCAGATGGTAAATATGGTGGACAGCCCGGCGGTTTTGTGATAGAAGGAGAACATAAAAATATCTATATTGCCGGCGATACTGCGCTAACTATGGATATGCAGTTAATTCCGCAACGCACCACGTTAGATTTGGCAATTCTTCCTATTGGAGACAATTTTACTATGGGTGTAGAAGATGCTATTATTGCCAGTGATTTTGTTGAATGTGATAAAGTTTTGGGTTGCCATTATGATACCTTTGGCTACATTGAAATTGATCATGAAGAAGCCAAAAGAAAGTTTTTTGACGAGGGTAAAGACCTTATGCTCCTTGAAATTGGAGAAAGTCTTGAACTTTAGTTTTGACTTAGCTAAATAATAGAAATATATGCAGGCAGATTATAAAAAGTATGTCTTAAATTTTAAACGCCCCAGCGGAACTTCGCGGGGCGTTCTTACTACTAAAGAAACCTGGTTTCTTAAAATCACCGATGGTGACAAGATAGGCTATGGTGAATGTGGAATTCTTAGAAGCCTTAGTATAGACGACAGGCCAGATTATGAAGAAAAATTGCAATGGGTTTGCAATAATATTAATCTGGGTGAAGCTATGCTTTGGGAAGAATTAAAAGAATTTCCAAGCATTCAAATTGGGATAGAAATGGCTTTTAAGTCATTGAATGCTCCAGATCCTTTTGAAATATTTCCTTCTGAATTTACCAGTGGAAAGGCAGCAATACCAATTAACGGATTGATATGGATGGGAGAAAAAGCTTTTATGAAAACTCAGATTCAGGAGAAAATTGAAGCCGGTTTTGATTGTATTAAAATGAAGATTGGCGCCATAGATTTTGAGACTGAATTAGAGCTTTTAAAATATATAAGAACCGAATTTTCTTCCGAAGAAATTGAATTACGCGTAGATGCAAATGGTGCCTTTAAGCCTACTGAAGCTTTAGAGAAACTGGAACGTTTAAGCGAATTTCAATTACACAGTATAGAACAGCCCATTAAACAGGGACAAATGGAAGAAATGGCTCAATTATGCGAGGAGACTCCGCTTCCTATAGCTTTAGACGAAGAATTAATTGGTGTTTTTGATGGAACGAAGAAGAAAGATTTGTTACAAACAGTAAGGCCACAATATATTATTTTAAAGCCGAGCTTAATAGGTGGGTTTAGAGGTACTCAAGAGTGGATTGAACTTGCTGAGAAGTACAATATTGGTTGGTGGATAACCAGTGCCTTAGAAAGCAACGTGGGGCTCAGCGCAATTTCGCAATTTACTTATACTAAATACAGTAAAATGCCTCAGGGACTGGGCACCGGAAGTTTGTATACTAATAATATAGCGAGTCCGTTAGAAGTGACGAAAGGAAATATTCAATATAATCCCGCAAAAAGTTGGGACTTTAATTTTTAGTAAATGTATATAGCAGAAGCTTTTAAATATCGCCACGATTTTTGGAGGTATATTATTGGAACTATATTAGTTGTTGTTGGTGTTATTATAGGTCAAATACCTTTAGGTGTAGCTGTTTTTCTGGAACGGGGAATGGATATGGCGTCGATGACTGAAGGAGAACTAATGCAGGTATTAGATTCTAACTTCACATTTTTCCTAATTCTTTTAACTTTTGCTGCTGGATTGGGGGTATTATTATTAGTAGTAAAATTATTGCATAATCAATCTTTAAGATCGCTTACCACCAGCCGTAAAAAAGTTGATTGGGGACGCATTTGGTTTGGTTTTGGTCTTGTGGCTGCTTTTACTGTTAGCGTTACTTTCATAGAATATATGGTGAACCCCGAAGATTTTTTAGTGAATTTTCAACCGGTTCCCTTCGCTATTTTGGTAGGAATTGCGATAGTAATGATTCCGCTACAAACCAGTTTTGAAGAATACTTGTTCCGTGGATATTTTATGCAAGGCCTGGGTGTACTAGTTAAAAACCGTTGGATACCTTTAATAGTGACTTCAGTTTGTTTTGGTGGCTTACATTTTTTTAATCCGGAAGTAACCCAGATGGGAAACCTGATTATGATTTATTATATAGGCACAGGATTTTTACTGGGAATAATGACATTAATGGATGAAGGTATGGAATTGGCTTTAGGCTTTCACGCGGGGAACAACCTTACTGCCGCTCTGCTGGTTACTGCCGATTGGACAGCGTTCCAAACCGAATCTATTTTTAAAGATATTTCAGATCCAACAGCTGGACTGGATGTTCTGGTTCCCGTGTTTATAATTTATCCTCTTTTCCTATTTATTATGGCCAAGAAATATGGTTGGAAAGATTGGAAAAATAAACTCTTTGGAAAAGTAGAGAAGCCAGAAGACATAAAACATATCGAAGAAATTTAAATTTATCATTACAATTTATTAACTTTAAGTATAAAGAAATGTAACATATTTGGTTTAAATATGGCAGATAACTATAAAGTACCGGAAACTCATCCAGATTTCAGACTGAATAAACGACATTTCACAAATGCCGAACTACATTTAATTGCTTATAACTTTATAAAAGAAGGTGAAGCATTTGAGGAAAAAGTTGGAAGTTTCTTATTAGAATGGATCAAACCTTCTAAGTATGTAGAGGTGAAAACTTCTGGTTCTACCGGTACCCCAAAAGTTATAAGAATCAAAAAGGAGCTTATGATCAATTCGGCCATAGCAACTTCCAGATTTTTTGACTTACCCGAAAAAACTACTGCCTTATTATGTTTACCGGCTACCTATATTGCCGGGAAAATGATGCTGGTTCGCGCTATGGTTTTAGGTTGGCAATTAGATATGGTGCCGCCATCTTCCAATCCCTTAGATCAGGTCTTTAAACGTTATGATTTTTGCGCAATGACTCCTTTTCAGCTGGATAATTCGGTTGGGCGATTGCACCTTATAAAAAAACTAATCGTTGGGGGTGGGGCAGTTTCGCCAAGACTTCAGAAGATGGTAAAAGAAGTAAGTACTAAGGTTTATGAGACTTATGGAATGACCGAGACGGTTACCCATATTGCTGCAAAAAGATTAAATCCGTCAAAAAACAAGAAAAAATCACGAGTATTTAAGGTGCTTCCAAATATCAATATTTCCCAGGACGATAGAAATTGCTTAGTAATTAAAGCACCTAAACTTTCAGATGAAATTATCACCACCAATGATGTGGTTGAGATTCTTACCTACAAAAAATTTAAATGGAAAGGCAGGTTGGATAATGTGATTAATTCTGGAGGGATAAAACTTCATCCTGAACAAATAGAAAAAAAGCTTTCCAAAATTATAGATCAACGGTTATTTGTAACGGGGATGCCAGATGATTCCCTGGGTGAAAAATTAGTATTGTTTGTTGAAAATGAATTTTCAGAAGAACTTCTTGAACAATTACAGAAAGAGATTCAAGAACTAAAAAGTCTTGACAAGTACGAGCGCCCAAAAAAGATATATTTCATAGAGAAATTTGAAGAAACGCACACCGGAAAAATTCATAGAGAAAATACCTTTAAGAGTAAGATAAACTAAGCACAATAACTGTAAGAAATACAGATTAAAACTTCATCATTGTTGCATTTTCATAGAGTAGTCCATAGAATTCTTTCCGGAACCATAGAATAAAAAGAACAAACTTAAAATTAGCACGATACTAGCCTCAAATAACCTACCGGGTTGCATCACTCCTATAAAATTTATTAGAATCGCTCCAAAAATAATTGGAAGTTGAACCAATATTGCCCAACGTGTAAGTAACCCAACGGCTATTAGAACTCCACCAACTAAATGGGCAAAGGCAACATAATGAACTGTGAGCATAGTACCTCCATAGCCTTCAAGTGGCTTTATGAGTTCTATAAGAGTTTCTGTTTGTGCAATAAAATTGATTCCTTTTATAAACAAGAAAACACCCAAAGCAATTCTTAAAACATCAATGAAATAATAAGTGTGTGCATTTGCCCACTTATTGAGGGATTTTACGCTTATCATAACTTTAGTTTTATGGTTATATAGCTATAAGTTACTGAAAATTAAACCATTGTTGTTTTAATTATTTGTTATTCTTTTATTTTTAGGCACAAAAAAATGGCTGATTAAGAAGAGATTAGTATCAATTTTTGAATTTAATTACTTCCTAAACAGCCATATTATAAGGCTCTAACTTCTTTATTTCTTAAAACTGGTTTGAATATAAAATTCCAGTTCGTTTACTTTTATTTTATCTGGCTCAACATTCTGCTTTAAGTTTTGCCATTGATTAGTAGGTGTTATTCTTACCTCTTTCCCATCGATAAAAATATCTACCGGCATTTTAAAATCATCAACATCAGCTATCCATTTAACCTGTGTTTTTCCATTCTCTTTTCTGAATTGCAATTGGGGAAGATCAGCGTGTCTTAGATATTGGTCAAATATTGGTTGTAAATCTACTTCAGTTGCTTCATTAAAGAAATTTTCAGTGGTTTGAGTATCAATGATCTGGTGTTTGTAGGTTTCAGTGTAATCCTTTAAGGTTTTCCACCATAATTCATCATTATCATAAATACTACGAATGGTATTTAGCAAATTGGCGCCTTTAAAATACATGTCTCCAGAGCCTTCGCTATTTACACCGTAATCACCAATAATTTTCGCATTGTTTCCAAGTCCGCTACGAGTTCCTTTTAGGTATTCTAAAGCTTCTTGCTTGCCCCAGCGGCACTCTATATAAACAGCTTCAGAATAAGAGGTGAAGCCTTCGTGAATCCACATATCGGCAATATCTTTAGCGGTAATGCTGTTGCCGTACCATTCGTGACCCGATTCGTGAATAATAATAAAATCCCATTTTAGACCAATCCCGGTACCCGAAAGATCGTTGCCTTTATAGCCCATTTTATATTCATTTCCATAGGCTACAGCACTTTGGTGTTCCATTCCCAGGTAGGGGGTTTCAATTAGTTTAAAGCCATCTTCTACAAAAGGATATTCTCCAAATTTTTCGTAGAAGCAATCCATCATAGGCTTAACTTCTTTGAATTGCTTTTTAGCTTTTTCCAGGTTGTAGGGTAATACATAATAATCCAGATCAAGATCGCCATACGAATCAGAGAAATGCTCATAATTTGCGATGTTGATCATTACGTTATAATTATTGATTGGATTCACGGTTTTCCAGCTCCACTGGGTAAAACCGTTGCCTAAATCTTTTTCGCCTAAAAATTGCCCGTTAGAGACATTCATTAGTCCGTTTGGAACAGCTATATCCAGTTGCACTTCTTCCGGCTCGTCACTTTGATGATCTTTATTGGGGTACCAAAGGCTTGCCCCGGTTCCCTGTACGGCTACGCCAATCCAGGGATTGCCATTTTTATCTTTGTCCCACACAAAACCGCCATCCCAGGGTGCATTTTTTGCAACAATTGGCTCTCCGGAATAATAAAACTGAATTTCTCCTTGCTCATCAGCTTTTATTGAATCATCCAATTCGATAAAAACCGCATTGTGTTTGCGTTTAAAAGCTAAAACCTCATTATTCTGAAGAATAGAATCCACCTTCATATTTTCGAAAAGGTCTATCTGAATGGTAGAAATATCTTCTTCAGCGATAAAATTAATAGTATTTGAGCCTGAAATAAATTGTTTTTCGGGTTCTACCTTAAGTTTTAAATGATATTTCTGGACATCAAAAGCACGCTCTGGCCTTAGCGATCCTCTAAGTGAATCGGCTTCGGTATAATTTCCGTCTTTTTTGCTTAAAACCTGGGCATTTAAACCAAGTGCAAGGGTGAAAAGTATAAGAGTTAAAAGTTTTATTTTCATTATATATTTTTATGGTATAGCTCTTTATAGCAAAAGTCTTCAGAATTTTAGCTGATTATTTATTGCCAGCTTTCTCAATAACTTTGTATGATTCAGCTTTTAAAAGAATTTTTGACTTATATCCTTTTTATTTCATCTAGAAATTTATTGGCACCGCCAAAGGGTGTAATACCCCGAGGCTTGCCTCGAAATTAAAAATTTGTTTCCAACGAATGCCTCGTGGGCTTGCCCCGAGGTAGTTTAATCCCACCTTGGGGGATAGGGGGCTTTATGTTTGGATCACTCCTAAATTAAAATCTTTTTCAATAGGCGCATGGTTGGCGGCTTCAATCCCCATAGAGATCCATTTTCTGGTGTCTAAAGGATCTATTACAGCGTCTGTCCACATGCGGGCAGCGGCATAATAGGGTGAGGTTTGTTCGTCATATCGGGATTTTATCGCCTCAAAAACTTCTTTTTCTTTTTCCTCGTCAACTTTTTCACCTTTTTTCTCCATAGAGGCGGTTTCAATTTGTGCTAAAACCTTGGCGGCTTGTGTACCACCCATTACGGCAAGTTCGGCACTTGGCCAGGCTGCGATAAGTCTTGGGTCATAAGCTTTTCCGCACATCGCATAATTTCCCGCGCCATAAGAATTACCCATAATAATAGTGAATTTAGGCACTACCGAATTGCTAACTGCGCTAACCATTTTTGCGCCGTCTTTAATAATGCCGCCGTGTTCACTTTTACTGCCTACCATAAACCCGGTAACATCCTGAAGAAAAACCAACGGAATTTTTTTCTGGTTACAGTTTGCAATAAAACGAGTGGCCTTATCGGCAGAATCTGAATAGATCACTCCGCCAAACTGCATTTCTCCTTTTTTGGTCTTTACAATTTTACGCTGATTGGCAACAATACCAACTGCCCAACCATCTATCCGGGCGTATCCGGTAATAATAGTTTGCCCATATCCTTCTTTATATTCCTCAAATTCAGAACCATCTACCAGGCGGGAAATAATTTCCCGAACATCGTATTGATCGCTTCGTTTCTTGGGAAGAATACCGTAGATATCTTCCTGTTTATCTTTAGGTTTTACTGCTTTTTTATGGTTAAATCCGGCTTTGTCGAAGTCGCCCATTTTATCCATAATATTTTTTATGCGGGTAAGCGCGTCTTTATCGTCTTTCGCTTTATAATCTGTTACTCCACTAATCTCACTATGTGTAGTGGCGCCACCCAGAGTTTCGTTATCTACAGATTCTCCAATCGCAGCTTTTACCAGGTAGCTTCCGGCGAGGAAGATACTTCCAGTTTTTTCTACGATAAGCGCTTCATCGCTCATAATTGGGAGGTAAGCACCACCGGCTACACAACTGCCCATCACTGCTGCAATTTGGGTAATTCCCATACTGCTCATTACCGCGTTATTTCTAAAAATTCTTCCAAAGTGCTCTTTGCCGGGGAAAATTTCGTCCTGCATAGGTAAATACACCCCTGCGCTGTCTACTAAATAGATAATAGGAAGTCTGTTTTCTATAGCGATTTCTTGTGCTCGCAGGTTTTTCTTTCCGGTAATAGGAAACCAGGCACCTGCTTTTACGGTAGCATCATTAGCAACAACAATACATTGCTTCCCTGAAACATAGCCTATCTTAACAACCACGCCACCAGAAGGGCAGCCACCGTGTTCCTCGTACATGCCTTCACCTGCAAAAGCTCCAATTTCTAAAGAATTCGATTTGTCATCAAGTAGAAAGTCAATACGCTCACGAGCAGTCATTTTTCCTTTAGCGTGGTGTTTTTCGATGCGTTTTTCACCACCGCCCAGTTTTACGCGTTTGAGTTTATGATTTAATGAGGAAACCAAAAGTTTATTGTGGTCTTCATTTTTATTGAATTTCATATTCATATATTGTAGGTTTCGAACTTTATTGTTATTAGATAAATTTCAATACTGCAAAAATTTTATCAAATTTTCAGCAAAAAGCGAAAATTGAGTTGTCTTTTGGCTAAAATACAAAATAGGCTTTATTCTTAAAGTGGATTTTAAGGCTAAAATGTTCGATATTTGTACAAAACCTTTTATTATGGGAATGAATAAAAATACCATCTTCGCCTGGGCTTCTTTTGCTTTGTTTATAATTGGTGCCGCCATAATTTTATTGGGGGTGCTAAAATATCGGGAATATGCAATTGGATTCTCAGTTGTAGGAATTGGGTTTTTCGCAATCTCCTGGGCATTCAATGCACTCAAAGGCAGGATTTAAAGCTGAAAATCATAATTAATTATGGCATTAAAAGATCAAAAAGAACAACTTCTTAAACATTTAAAAGGCGGAGAAGCTTTTGCCTCTTTAGAGAGTTTTATAAATGAAATTCCTTTTGAGAAACTGGGAGAGCGACCTCACCAATTACCGTATTCATTCTACGAACTTTTTTACCATGTGGTTTTCGCACAAAAAGATATTATAGAATACGCTATTTCTGGTGATTATAAAGCCGCTAACTGGCCCGATGATTACTGGCCAAAAGAGTCGGCTCCTAACACTTCAGAAGACTGGGAAAAGCTGAAAAAAGATTATGTTGACGATAGAAATGTGTTGGAAAACTTTTTGTTAGATCCTAAAAACGATCTAAATATTCCGGTTAGAAATTCTGAACATCATACGCTGCTTCGGGAGGTGCTACTGGTTATAGAACATACGGCTTATCACACGGGCCAAATGCTTATTGTTGTACGTCTACTGGGACTTTATAAATAGTGGGGTGGTGTGAGTTTTATTTTAGATATTTGCAAACTTAAACAGATTTAAAATATAGTATATGGCAGATGATAAGAAAGTAATTTTTTCAATGTCTGGGGTAACCAAAACTTTTAAAAATGCGAATACCCCCGTTTTGAAAAATATATACCTTAGTTTTTTCTATGGTGCAAAAATTGGAATTTTAGGTTTAAACGGATCTGGTAAATCTACTTTGCTTAGAATTATAGCTGGTGAAGATAAAAATTACCAGGGCGATGTAGTTTTTTCTCCGGGATATTCTGTTGGTTATCTTGAACAGGAACCAAAATTGGATGAAGATAAAACCGTTCTTGAAGTCGTAAAAGAAGGTGTGGCCGAAACGGTAGCTATTCTTGATGAATATAATAAAATTAACGACCAGTTTGGTTTGCCTGAAGTTTATGAGGATGCTGATAAGATGCAGAAGCTCATGGATAAGCAGGCGGCACTTCAAGATAAAATTGATTCTTCAAACGCCTGGGAGCTTGATACCAAGTTGGAAATTGCAATGGATGCGTTAAGAACTCCCGAGGCCGATAAAAAGATCTCAGTCCTTTCTGGAGGGGAAAGAAGGCGTGTAGCCCTTTGTAGGCTTTTGCTCCAGGAACCGGAGATTTTACTATTAGATGAGCCTACCAACCACCTGGATGCTGAATCTGTGCATTGGTTAGAGCATCATTTGGCTCAATATAAAGGGACGGTAATCGCCGTAACTCACGACCGTTATTTTCTTGATAACGTTGCCGGTTGGATTTTAGAATTGGATAGAGGTGAAGGAATTCCGTGGAAAGGAAATTACTCTTCCTGGTTAGACCAAAAGTCTAAACGAATGGCTCAGGAACAAAAACAAGCCAGCAAACGCCAAAAAACACTCGAACGTGAGTTAGAATGGGCGAAAATGAACCCTAAAGGTCGCCAAAGTAAACAAAAAGCCAGGCTTAAAAATTACGATAAGTTAATGAGCCAGGACCAGAAACAAATGGACGAGCAACTGGAAATTTATATTCCAAATGGTCCAAGGCTTGGTACGAATGTGATTGAAGCCAATGGCGTGAGTAAAGCTTTTGGTGATAAATTGCTATATGAAGATTTAAATTTCAAACTTCCGCAAGCCGGAATTGTAGGTGTTATTGGCCCCAACGGAGCCGGTAAAACCACAATTTTTAAAATGATTATGGGTGAAGAGGAGCCTGATAAAGGTAGTTTTGAAGTTGGTGAAACAGCAAAAATCGCTTATGTAGACCAGGCGCATTCTAATATTGATCCTGAAAAAACCATCTGGCAGAATTTTAGCGACGAACAGGAGATGGTGATGATGGGTGGACGCCAGGTGAATTCTAGAGCCTACTTAAGTAGATTTAATTTTAGCGGAAGCGAACAAAATAAGAAAGTAAATATGCTTTCTGGTGGTGAAAGAAACCGACTTCATTTAGCGATGACGCTTAAAGAAGAAGGTAACGTATTGCTTCTGGATGAGCCTACTAACGATTTAGATGTAAATACACTAAGAGCGCTGGAAGAAGGTTTAGAGAATTTTGCCGGCTGTGGAGTAGTTATTTCTCACGACCGTTGGTTCCTTGACAGAATTTGTACGCATATTCTAGCTTTTGAAGGAGATTCTCAAGTTTATTTCTTTGAAGGAAGTTTCTCTGATTATGAAGAGAATAAGAAAAAACGTTTAGGTGGAGATATTATGCCGAAACGTATTAAGTATAAGAAGCTAGTAAGATAAATAAACTTCATTCTGAATTTATTTCAGAAACTAAGATATTTAATTTTCATTCAAGTTAGAACCTGAAACTAGTTCAGGTTGACGTAAATAAAAACCTCACAAATTGTGAGGTTTTTTTATGCTATTCTTTTTTTGGTTTCTTGTCTTTCTTTGGAGGCATTGGACCACGGAGGTGAATTATGAGTCCGTTTAAGAAATTCCGAAGAAATTGATCGCCACATTCTACGTATTTCGGGTGATCTTCGGCTCTAAAAATTGCACCTAATTCACTTTTGGTGACTTTAAAATCTACCAAACCGCAAATCTTTACAATATCGTCGTCTCTTAATTTATGAGCGACCCTTAATTTTTTGAAAACATCGTTATTTGTTAATCCCATAGTGCGAAAATAGTTTTTTTCTGAGTTTTGCTTTTAACTTTTCAGGTTTAATTGTCTTTCAATAGCATTTATTCGGTCAATATCAGCTTCGTTCTTTATGGTTGATTTTGCATCTGCAAGAAAGTTCCTGGCTTCCTTATCTATTGCTTTATAATATGTTTCGCTAATAGATTCCTGGGTTTTTAGGTAATAAAAAAGCATACCCATTTGTTGAACAATTATAATATCATGCTTGCAATAAGCTCTTATTGGGGCTAGCACCTGGTATAGTAATTCTTCGAAATCTACACTAGCCATTTTTATAAATACTTCGCCTTTGGTTTTTATATATTGTGTATCCTGTTTTTGCATTCTTAGTGCAAATAATTCTGTCAAATAATCAATTGCATTTAATGCAGTGCCGGGGTCATTTATACCTGGAGACATTGCTTTAAGAATAACTTCGGTAATTTGTTTAAAAGCAAGTACATAATTGGTATTTACCAACTCGCCGCGTGCTAGGCTAAAATTAGAAAGGACTTTTTTTACTGTAGCTTCGTCTAATTCTTTTTTTGATTTAAAAAGAGGGATTCCATTTAAAATAAAGATTCCTTTTACCGGTAAGATTTCAATTTTTGTTTCTTCTTTTTTGCATATATCCAATAAGTTATCTTCAGATAAATTTTGAAAATAACCGCTTTTTTCTGAATGATATTCATACCAGTTATCTGTTTCAGGAAAGCTTTCTTGCTTGGTTTTTTCATTCTTCAGTAAAAATTTTAGACGTGTTTTAGCCGTACTGAAGGTGTTGTCTAGAATATTATTTATCTGGATACTTTGTGAAATGTTATGAATAAAATATATGAAAGCTCCAATACAAAATACGGTGAGAATGATTCCTACTAATACCGAAAAACCCGGAGTTTGGTATGAGCCGCCTTCTGGTTGAATGGAAACTGCTACAAAAATGCAGTAAATAATAGTAGCTAAATAAGTACCTAAAATGAACTGATGATTTTTATCAGAAATTAGTCCGGGTAACAATCTTGGGGAATAATTACTGGCAGCCTGATTAAGTAAAACCATCACCATAGAAAAGCTGAAAACCATCATTGAAATTAGTCCGGTTATACAGACGGTTAAAATACTTAAAGCAGTGTCTCCATTGTTTACCACTAACATTGGTATATGTTCTAGTAGATATTTGGAAGCGCCCTGATTTTCGAAATAGATAAGTGTAAAAGCTATGAGAAATCCAAAAAATGCCAATACACTGGGGTAAAAGGCAATTTTACTCTGAAGGTTGGTTAATAGAATGTAAATACGGTTAAAAAAATACTTCATTTAATTTTATTAGAAAGTTACCCAAATCTACCTAAAAATCTACTTCATTTTTAAAATTGCCAAAATGACATGAATATTAAGCAATATGGTGTCAAAAAGGCATATTTGTGAAATTGGACTTTTATTTGCTAATATTTTTTTAGAAAAAAAATAATCTAAAAAACAATAGTTATGAGTTTAATTAAAAGAAATGAGGCTAATTGGCTGCCATCAGTTTTTGACGATATGTTTAAAACCGATTGGTTAGGAGGAACTACAAATGTAAACAGTATTGGAACCAGTATTCCCGCTGTAAACATTCAGGAAACCGAAGACAACTTTAGTGTAGAAGTTGCTGCACCGGGCAAAACTAAAGAAGATTTTAATATTGAGCTGAACAACGATGTATTAACCATTTCTTCTGAAGAGAAACAAAAAAATGAAACTTCAGAGAAAAGTGGAAGGTATACCAGAAAGGAATTTAGCTATAGCACTTTTAAAAGAGCATTCAGTTTACCAGATTCTGTAGATAGTGAGAAAATTTCAGCTTCTTATAAAGACGGAGTACTTACTATAGCATTACCAAAACGGGAAGAAGCCAAAGTACAGGCTAAACGAATGATTGATATTTCGTAATTTAGAAAGTTAATTTAGTTAGTTTTAAAAAAAAACGTCCCTAAGCGGACGTTTTTTTATACTCATTTTTTACGTGTTCGGATACTCAGTTTTATTTAAATACAACTGAGATTAGAGGTTTATCTCGAAAATATATACGCAATTGAATTTTTATACGTTAAAAAGAAACAGGGAACTCTATGATTATTTTATATAATTGATATATTTACCCACAAGAATAAGACCTACTAAATCTATTTTTATGAACAGATATTTTCTACTGATTTTTATTAGCATATTTTGTGTCTCGGGCTCGCAGGCCCAGGAATATAGTTTTGGAATAAAGGGAGGAGCCAATTACTCTATGACCGGAGAAATTGACGGTAGTTCTTCTGGAGGTGCAGGGTTTTTTGATGGAGTTGTTGAAGGCCAACCTAAGGTAGGTTTTCATGCAGGTGTATTTTTTGAATTGAATTTTGGGAAATTTTTTGTTCGTCCAGAGGTAATATATAATTCTATGGAAATGGAATTCGAATTTCCAGCGCAAAATTCAATTTATTCAGTTGAAAAACTAAGCATTCCTTTATTGTTTGGTTATAATATTTGGGGGCCAATAGATGTTTATGCGGGGCCTGCTTATCAAAACATTATGAATGCGACCATAGAAGGTACTGAGCCGGTTAACCAAACAATAGTTGTTCAAAATACACCACTAGCTATACAAGCTGGAGCAAAAGTGAGTTTAGGGAGATTTGAATTGGGTTTAAGATATGATAGATCTATGGCCAGTCAGGAATCCCAAGGGCTGGATTTTAATAATGGTCAATATGGTATTAACCTTACAGAATATGATGATTTAAGAGTAAACCAATTTCTACTCAGCCTTAGCTTTAAGATAGGCGACAGCGAATCTAATCCAGGCCGAAGAAGAGGAAGAGGTTGTTACTTCTAACAATACATGTTTTAAATTATTAAAAAGCCTTAATTGTTAATTTTTCAATTAAGGCTTTTTTTATTAATGGTTTTCTTAAATAAACATCTTAAAATCATTAAATTGATAGCGTGTATTTGCACGGTTAAATTTCAACAAGATGAAAGATCTCTATTCAATAAAACCTGAAAAACGCAAACGCCTTATTTTGATTTTAAGTGTCTTCTTTGTTCTTTTATTAATTACAGAATTTATTGAAAAAAAGAGCTTAAAAAGTATAGATCAGGATTTTTCTTCACTTTATCAGGATCGATTATTACCGGCAGCTCAAATGTATGAGCTTTCGGGATTATTGCACCAAAAAAGGATGTTCTTCGAGGATATAAAGGACGATGGTGAGTTTATTGCAGAATTAAATTTAAAAGAGATTAAGGCTTATAACACTCAAATTGATCAAGTTCTAAAAGATTATGGGAAAACCTATTTGGTAAATAGGGAGAAAGTCTATTTTGAAGAATTTAATAAGCATTATCACGAGTATTTGATACTGGAGAATACTATTCTTGAGAATTTACAGGAAGAAGATTTTAGTACTGCTAATTATCTTATTAGTGAAAATGCTATTGATTATTTTAAGATCCTAAACCTTAATTTGCATAATATTGCCGGTATCCAGCCCGAAGTAGGAGAGGAACTTATGGCTCATTATAAATCAAGCTCCGGGATGACATCTTTATTGTATTACTTCAAAATAGCCCTTACCATTCTTATAGGTGTGTTTGTTCTGCGACTTCTTGGTCTAGAGCAATTAATTCGGCGTCCAAAGCAAAAATTTGAATTAAATTAGTTATTCAATCTCGTAAGGATGATTGTAAGAATTTTCTTTAGTTTTCAAAAAGAATAAGCTTTTCTAATTTTAGGCTCTTATTACCTTTTACTTAAAATACTTACTTTTTAATTAATAAAATATATCATTCTATAGTTTATATTGCTGTTTGTTTAGTGAAAGCCTAAAAATCATATAGGTGATTATGCTGATTAACAAAATTTTAAGCATTATATCGAAAAATATTTAGATGCGTGCTATTAATATGTAAATTTAAATAAGAATTAGATGCCTCTACCTTCTAGTTCTATTCCCCCCAATCACCTTTAACTTTGGAAGTCTAAAATTGAATATCCCAAAAAATGGTTGCATAAGTGCGCCATTACTTAAAATATAGAAGCCCCTTTTCTATTTTATTTGAGAGTAGAAATAATTTTTCTAAAACAAAGTGAAGCCTCCCGTAATTAGATAATGGGACTCACTGTGACGAAGTCATGAAAAATTTATAGTTCGTATTTAAAAATATTACACCCCCCAATAAAGGATTTACAAACTACATTTTATTGATTTTTTTTTCAAATGTGTGTAATCCGAAAGTTTAAATTATTAATCTAATCACTTGAATTGTGAAGGGGTCGTATTTTATTATTCCATTGTCAGTTGTTATTCATTTAATGATAATCAACCTGAGTCTTTATTTTCTTACACCTGAGACCTATACTAAAACTTTAGCTTTAAGTGTTAATATATCCTGGTTAGTGATAGGTATTGGACTTAATTTCTATAGTATTGATAGGAAGGAAAAATTCACACATAAATTTCATAAATTTTTACGGCACTTTTTTGTTTTTGTACTTTCTTATTTTAGTGTATTAGCTTTCCTAAAGATTGAATTCAATCCTCAAAAGCAGATTTTGGTTTTATTGTCATTATTGTTTTTTCTGTTGTTTTACAGGTGGCTTTTTTTTGAGACCAGAAAATACTATCGTCAAGGTGGAGGTAACTCTTTAAAAGTGATAATCTTAGGCAATGATAAAAATTTAATACGGCTCGAAAATATCTTTAATGATCCAGATTATGGCTATAGATATCTTGGTTATTTCCATGGTAAAAAAGAAAAACATACTATGGGTAAACATCTTGGTGATTTTGAAGATTGTTTCCGTTTTATAACAGAACAGGAAGTCGATGAAATTTATTGTTCCGTTAGTCAATTTACTAAATCAGAGTTACTAAGAATTAGGGCTTTTTCTGATAATCATCTAGCGAAATTAAAACTAATTCCAGATAATAAGGGGGTTTATTCAAGTTCAATGGAATTTGAAATTTTTGAAAACTTACCTATTCTCAATCTTAGGAAATCTCCACTTGATAAAAATTATGCAAAATATGGTAAGCGTATTTTTGATATTGTTTTTTCATCATTAGTGATTGTAGTTATACTTTCCTGGTTGATACCACTACTTTTTATACTGAACTTTTTTGAATCTAAAGGCCCGGTTATTTTTAAACAATTACGTCACGGAAAAGACAAAAAAATCTTTTGGTGCTATAAATTTAGATCTATGGGAGTAAATCCAGAAGCCAATAGTAAAATGTGTACTCGTAATGATCTAAGAGTAACAAAAATTGGAAAATTCATTAGAAAAACCAGTATTGATGAATTACCGCAATTTATAAACGTATTTCTGGGCGATATGAGTGTGGTTGGACCCAGGCCGCATATGGAACTCCATACTATGAAATATGAAAATAATATAGATAAATACCTGGTGAGGCATTTCGCTAAACCCGGAATAACGGGGCTAGCCCAGGTAAGGGGTTATCGTGGTGAGATTATAAGAAAATCAGATATTATTAATAGAACTCGGATGGACATTTTTTATCTGGAAAAATGGACAGCACTGCTAGATCTGAAAATTATTTATCAAACGATTCATAACTGCATTTACGGCGAAGGAAAAGCCTATTAGTATTTGTTAACCCTTTTTATAAAATTAGTCACCTCCTATGAAAAATTCAACTACACCTTTAATGCTTTCTTCAAAGGGAAGTCTTAAAAAAAATCGATTTATAATTTTAGTTTTCATCTCAGTGATTTCTTTAAGCTCTTGTGTGAATGTTAAGAAAGCAACTTATTTTAATGAAATTCCTGATACAGAATTTAAATCCAGATTTCAAAATATGGAACCTGTAATCAAGGAGAATGATTTGCTAAGTATATCGGTTAGCAGTTTAAACCCAGAAGCTACAGAAGTTTTTAATGCTTCCAATGTTTCTGTGACACAAACCTCAACTGCCACAGGAACTACTACTCAGGCTTCTGGTTATCTGGTAGATCACGAAGGCTTTATTAGGTTTCCCTTTTTAGGTACCATAAAAGCAGCGGGGAAAACTAAACAGCAATTAAGGGAAGAAATTACAAAAGAACTGATAGATCGCAAGCTTTTGCTAGAGCCCATAGTAGACATTAGATATTTGAATTATAGGGTTTCTGTGCTTGGCGAAGTAAAGGATCCTTCAGTATTGACCATTCCTAGTGAAAAAGTAACTTTATTAGAAGCTTTAGGTTTAGCCGGGGACCTTACAGTGTATGCAAAACGTGATAATATTCTATTAATAAGGGAAGAAGGAAATGTAAAAAAACTGATTAGGCTTGATTTAACTTCAGAAGAAATATTTACCTCGCCATATTATAATCTTAAGTCTAATGATATTATTTATGTTGAAGCTAATAAGTCTAAAGTAGCCTCTACAAGCAGGGTCAATCAATGGTTGCCTATTATTATTAGTTCTCTTTCTCTAGCTGTCATTGCCTTAGACAGGTTCCTGTAACTAAATAGAAAAGACATGAAATACAATTCTAACACCGGAAAAGAGGATAATCTTTTCAGGTATATCATAAAGACATTTTTTCCTTTTTGGCCACTATTCTTGGTGCTTGTCGTGGTTTGTGTTTTAGGAGCCTGGGGATATCTAAAATACGTTACTCCAATTTATGAGGCCTCAGCTTCAATTATGATAAAAGATGAGGAAAAGGGAGTGGATAATTCTAGAATTATGGAAAGTATAAATCCCTTTGATTCAAAAAAAATTGTAGAGAATGAAATTGAAGTTCTAAAGTCCAGAGATTTAATGAAATCGGTTGTTAGAGACTTGGATCTTTACGCTCCCATCTATGAAGATGGCAGGATTAAAGCTATTTCAGCTTATACTTCAAGTCCAATCAAGGTGATAGTTAAAGAACCAAATAGGATTAGTATCTCAAATGAAGAACCAGAAAAGCATTTTTTCAATTATAATTTTAACGAAGAAAATGTTGTTTTCTCTGGTAAGGAATATTCACTAAATAAGTGGTTTGAGATTTCAAATGGACAAACAATTATGTTTGTAAAGAATGATAATGTAAATAAGAAAGCAAGTAATCCATTGTTTTTTTATTTATTGAACCCCAAGATAATTTCTACTAGTTTATTAGATGAATTAGATATAAGTACTTCTAATAAGCTTTCATCGGTAGTTAATTTAAGTATTAAGGACGAGGTACCAGAAAGAGCTGAAAATATTCTTAACCGCTTAATTTACCAGTACAACCAAAAAATAATTAAGGATCAAAATGAACTTGCCTTAAGTACTATGACTTTTATTGATGAAAGAATTGAAAATGTAGAAGAAGAGTTAGATGAACTTGAATATAAAATTCAACAATATAAGTCTAATGAAGGTGTGGTAGATTTGAGTGAACAAGGTAGGTTATATCTTCAGGATGTTGGTGAGAACGACAAACAAATTTCGGAACTTGAACTTCAGCTAGCTGTATTAAATAATGTTGAAAATTATGTAATTTCAAAAGGTAGCGCTGGAGGTATGGTTCCTTCAACACTTGGAATTAGTGATCCAATTTTATCACAGCTTATTGAGAAGCTATATAATCTTGAAGTAGACTATGAGAGGTTAAAGAAAACTACCGGCGAAAACAATCCAATTTTAACTTCTATTTCCAATCAAATTTCTAAAATTAGACCAAGTATATTAGAAAATGTAAAAAGCCAAAGGCAGAATTTACAATCAAGATTAAGTAGTTTGAACTCTAATAACAGGAGGTTTAACTCTACTTTGAGAAACATTCCAGGAAAGGAAAGGACACTCCTTGAAATAAATAGGCGAAAAACAATTAAAAATAACTTGTTCTCTTATCTTCTTCAAAAAAGAGAGGAAGCAGCCCTGGCAAATGTGCCTACAAATGAAAATAGTGCGATGATTGATAAAGCTGAGGCGTCAATTTATCCAGTAAGCCCCAAACCACTTTTTATATACTTAATAGCTATTTTACTTGCTGTTGGAATTGGGACTGGTTATGTGGTAGGAAAGGAAGTTCTTAGTGGTATGGTTTTATATAGAGATGATATTGAGGGTCTTACGGATATTCCTGTGATTGCCGAACTATTTTACGCAAAGAAATCAAAGAATAAGAAATTTAAAAAACCACAGGACTTTGTTTTAATTGAGCAGTTTAGGCAATTAGGTGCGAGACTTGGTTTATATAGGCAGGATATTCAAAATAAGAGAATATTAGTCACTTCTGGAATTTCTGGTGAAGGAAAAAGTTTTGTAAGCTCCAACCTTGCCTTTAGTTTAGCACAAACAGGAAAGAGAGTAGTTCTTGTAGACATGGATTTCAGAAAACATAATACTTCAGAATTGTTTAATCTCTCCAACTCGAAAGGTATTATAGGTTTATTAAAGGGAGAAGTAACTTACGATGAAATTATTCATCCATCTGAAGTAAACTCAAATTTATTTGTAATAGGTACTGGTGCCAGGGCAGATGATTATACTGAAACGCTATTAAATGGGAAGTTAGAATTCCTAATGGATTCGCTGTCAGATGATTTTGAGTATATTATAATTGATACCGCTCCAGTAAATATTTTAGCTGAAGTAAACCTCATAGCAGAGTTTAGTGAAAAAACTTTATTCGTTGTAAGACACGGTTATACTTCAAAGGAGTCTCTTAAAAGACTTGATGAATCAGCAGGTTTACAATCGCTTAAAAATGTTTCTATTGTTTTTAATGGATTGAAAGTTAGGGGTATGGTGCTTACAGATTATGGCTATGGTTACGACTTAAAACATGTAATGTCTTATGCTAATCAAAAAACTTAAGCCTTAACAATAATTAATATCTAAAATTAAATTTTTTCAATCTGGTTTATAATCGCCTAAACCAATTTTGTGAAGCAAAGATTCAAAACTGATTTTTGCAAAAATTCCATAGCTATTTCCCCATATCAGAAGAATACTAATTTAATACATAATCTAAAGAGTATTAATGCAATTTTTAAGATTTAAAAGAGAATAATAATTATATAAATAAAAAAATCATAGAATGAAAATAGCATTAATTACAGGAGTAACTGGACAGGATGGAGCTTATTTAAGCGAACTTTTATTAAGTAAAGGTTATGAAGTTCACGGTTTAAAAAGAAGAACTTCACTTTTTAATACAGAAAGAGTAGATCATTTATACCAAGATCCTCATGAAAAAAATAGAAATTTTATACTTCATTATGGGGATATGACTGATAGTACTAATCTTATTCGTTTAATTCAGGAAATACGACCAGATGAAATATATAATTTAGCCGCGATGAGCCATGTGCAAGTATCCTTTGAAATACCTGAATATACTGGTAATGCCGATGGTATAGGAACTTTACGCATTTTGGAGGCTGTAAGGTTGTTAGGGCGGGAAAAGAAAACAAAAATTTATCAAGCATCTACTTCAGAGTTATATGGTAAGGTTCAGGAAGTTCCACAAACAGAAATAACTCCCTTTTATCCAAGAAGCCCCTACGCCATTGCGAAATTATATGCCTACTGGATTACAGTTAATTATAGGGAGGCTTATGGAATGTATGCTTGTAATGGTATCTTGTTCAATCATGAATCTCCTAAAAGAGGGGAGACCTTTGTAACTCGAAAAATCACTCGTGCGGCAGCAAGGATAGCCTTGGGTTTGCAGAGTAAACTTTATTTGGGAAATTTGGATGCCCGTCGAGATTGGGGTCATGCCAAGGATTATGTTCGTATGATGTGGATGATCTTGCAGGCAGATGAACCAGAAGATTGGGTTATAGCAACTGGGGTTGCCACCACTGTTAGGGAATTTGTAAGGCTGGCCTTCAATGAGGTGGGGATTGAAATTGAATTTAAAGGTAAAGGAGTTGATGAGAAAGGTTACATTGCTTCGTGTTCAAAGCCAGAATTTCAATTAGAGAAAGGTCTGGAGGTACTGGCGATAGACCCTAAATATTTTCGTCCTACAGAGGTTGACCTTTTAATAGGTGATGCCACAAAGGCTAAAACAAAACTAGGATGGATTCCAGAATATAATTTACAAAATCTGGTTAAGGAAATGATGGAAAGTGATGTGAAACATATGCAGAAGGATTGTTTATTGCAAAAGGGAGGGTATCAAACTTTTAACTATTACGAATAAGAGGCTCTTTTTTTAGAAGAAGAACGGTTTTTTATAACAAATTGATTTTATGCAAAAAGATTCTAGAATTTATATCGCCGGTCATCGTGGACTCGTGGGTAGTGCTATCTTAAAAAATTTGAAAGACAATGGTTATTTCAACTTAATAACCCGATCTCATAAAAATCTTGACCTTACAAGTGAACCTGCAGTTGCTACTTTTTTTGAGAAAGAAAAGCCAGAATATGTTTTTTTAGCAGCAGCTAAAGTTGGAGGTATCCTGGCTAATAATAATTATAGAGCAGATTTTATTTACCAAAATTTGATGATTCAAAATCATGTGATACATCAAAGTTATATACATAATGTAAAAAAGCTCCTATTTCTGGGAAGTACTTGTGTGTATCCTAAGAATTGCCCTCAGCCAATAAAAGAGGAATATCTGTTAAGTAATAGTTTAGAATACACTAATGAACCTTATGCAATAGCTAAAATTGCAGGGATGAAAATGTGTGAAAGCTATAATCTTCAGTATAAAACAGATTTTATTTCAGTAATGCCTACAAATTTGTATGGACCTAACGATAATTTTAATCTTGAAACTTCCCATGTACTCCCAGCTTTATTAAGAAAAATTTATTTAGGAAAGTCTTTAGAAATGGGTAATTGGAAAGCTATTAAAAATGATCTGAATACTCGCCCAATTGAGCAAATAGATGGTGAGGCAGGAAATGAAAAAATACTTGAAATTTTAAAAAAATATGGCATTTATAAAACCGGTCAACGAGTTGTAGTGGAAATTTGGGGTAGTGGAGAACCGATGCGGGAATTTCTATGGAGTGAAGATATGGCCGATGCTTGTGTATTTTTAATGAAGAATATTAGTTTTCGCAATATTGTAGACCAATTCCTGAATAATGAAGATTTTACAGAAATACGTAATTCCCATATTAACATAGGAACAGGTAATGAATTGTCAATAAAGCAATTGGCATATTTAATTAAAAAGATTATAAAATTTCAAGGAGAATTTTTCTTTAATACTGAAAAGCCAGAGGGTACCATGAGGAAGGTTACAGACATCTCAAGATTACATGAACTGGGATGGACACATACTGTTTCTTTAAATGAGGGGATAGAAAGATTGTATGCCAACCTTAGAAAATCAGAAGTACCCGTAGCATAAAAACAAAAGATTATTTACCCCTTATCTGGAGAAAATTTAATTTGAAATAATCTATAATCTGAAGATCCTGATAGTTCGGGAATATATTCCCTTTAAATAATAGCTTAAATTGTGGTTAGAGCTGTTTAAGTTCAAAATAGCGAATGCCAAAGGTATTTTATTCTTAAACATCTTGTACCTATAAATAATGTTAAAAAAATATCTCATTCCCTTATTTTCTTTTTTTCAAACCTTCTTAAATAAAGGCCATGAACGTAGCATAAAAGCAAAGAAAAACATTATTACTTCTATAGGGTTAAAAGGGGGAAGTATAGCAATAAGTCTTCTTCTTGTGCCACTTACGATCAATTATGTGAACCCCGAGAGATATGGTATATGGTTAACCATAAGTTCAATAGTCGCATGGTTTAGTTTTTTTGATATAGGGCTTACTCAGGGATTAAGAAATAAGTTCGCTATAGCTATAGCCGAGGGAGATGATGAAAGTGCACAGGTTTATGTTAGTACAACTTATGCAATTCTGGGTATTATTTTCACTACCATTTGGTTAATTTTTCTTTTGATAAATCCATTTTTAGAATGGAGCGATATCCTGAATGTTTCAGAAGAATTTTCCAATGAGATTTCTATATTGGCTTTAATTGTATTTACCTACTTCTGTCTGCAGTTTGTATTAAGGGTTTTAACAACGATTATTACCGCAGATCAAGAACCTGCAAAGGCATCTTTAATAGATTTAATTGGCCAGGGAGTAGCTTTGTTGTTAATTGTGGGACTCGTGTTAACAACACAGGGTTCTTTAATCTATTTGGGTTTGGCTCTTTGCATAGCGCCTATTCTTGCCTTGGCCGGAGCAAATTTTTTTTTCTTTTCAGGTAAATATAAAGCATATAAACCCTCATTTAAAAAAGTGAGATTTTCACACGCTAAAAGCTTGTTTAATCTAGGAGGGATTTTTTTCGTCATTCAAGTTGCTAGTTTAGTGCAATTTGAATCTGCAAATATTATTATTTCAAGGAATTTTGGCCCCGTCCATGTTACTGATTATAATATTGTTTATAGGTATTTTGGTATACTTAATATGGGCTTTATGATATTTATAAGTCCGTTTTGGTCAGCTTCTACTGAAGCTTTTTTAAAAGGAGATATAGCATGGATTAGGAACAGTATTAAAAAATATAATATGCTAAATATCCTTTTTATAATAGCAGGTCTAATTATGCTGCTATTTTCTGAAACTATATATACTCTATGGCTTGGGAAAGAAACGGTAAATATAAGCTTTGTGTTATCTTTATGGGGTTTTTTTTATTTCTGTAGCCTAATGTTCGAATCAAAGTATGTGAATTTTTTAAATGGTATTAGTGCTTTAAGACTTCAATTCTGGTCCAGTCTAATTAGTCCTTTTCTATTTATTGCACTTGTCTTTCTTTTTATCAAACACTATCAAATGGGGGTATATTCACTGTTTTTGGCTTCAATAATAGCTAATTTCAATGGTCTTATACTAGCTCCCCTTCAATATTATATGATTGTTGTTAAAAATAAACGGGGAATTTGGATTAGATAAATTACATAAGAAAATATGAATAAGTATCTAAAAAGATTATTGAAAAGACCTAACTGGTATAACTTACGGGCTCTTACTCCAGTCTCCGAAAGCTTTGGATTGGATAGGGGAACCCCCATCGACAGAATATATATTGAAGATTTTTTGAAGAAAAATTCTGAATTTATTAAAGGGAGAACAATGGAAATAGCAGATGATTTCTATTCCAGGAAATTTGGCAATGATATAGAAAAATTTGAAATATTGCATGCCACGCCAGATAATGACCAGGCAACGGTTATTGGAGACCTTACAGATATTTTAACTCTTCCGGAGAATAGAATAGATTGTTTTATATGTACTCAAACCCTTAATTTTATTTATAACTTCAAAGATGCTATTGTTGGCACCAAACATCTTTTAAAAGAAGGTGGCGTAGTGCTTGCAACAGTAGCGGGAATATCACAAGTATCATCCTATGATATGTCAAGATGGGGAGATTATTGGAGGTTTACAACCTTGTCTATAGAAAAGTCTTTTGAAGAGGTTTTCGGAAAGGGAAATGTCCAGGTAGATTTCTATGGAAATGTTCTTTCTAGTATTGCATTCCTTCAAGGATTATGTGCAGAGGATCTAAAAAAGGATGAACTTTTCTATAAAGATCCCAATTATCAAATGACCATTGTGGTAAAAGCCATAAAACGGACCCCTTAAATATTCACTTTAAGTTTGATTAATTATGAATATAAAACAGAAAGTGGATTTTAGTATACCATTAATGATTGATAAAATGGGAGATATCTTTAATCCCTTTTTTCTCAAGTTTAAGAATGAGAAAAATCAATTATTAATATTCTACTTTCATGGGGTTTATGAGTCTTTAAAGCAGAAAGAACAAAGTCATGTATCGCCTCAGAATAATGTTACCAAAGAACAATTATCAGAATTTGTAGAATATTTTCTTGAGAACGATTATAAGTTCATAGCTCCAGAAGATTTAAAAAAAGGTTTGGAAAAAGACAATTCGTATGTGATGATCACTTTTGATGATGGTTATTACAATAATTTTTACTCTCTTCCTATACTGGAAGAGTTTCAGGTTCCGGCAACTTATTTTATAACGACCAACAATTTGGTGTCAAATTCTTCCTATTGGTGGGATGTAATTTATAAATATAGGACCAAGGAGGGAGTTTCATTAAAAATGGTACAACAAGAACAAGAATATCTAAAAAGATTTAAATATTTCGAGATTGATCAATATTTGCTTCATAATTTTGGCAATACTTGCTTTGAACCCTGGAGTGATGTAGACCGTCCAATGTCTATTGAAGAACTCAAGATATTTGCCGAACACGATTTGGTAACAATAGGGAATCATACTCACAATCATGTTATTCTTACAAATTATACCAAGGCCGAAATTATTGAAGAGTTTAAAAAATCAAACGAGATTTTAACGGAAATTATAGGCTACAAGCCTAATATACTGGCGTTTCCTAACGGGAATTATTCCAGTAGTCTAATAGAATTGGCTAATAAAGTTGGATTTCAATATGTATTCACTACTAACAGTTATATTAACAGGCTACCACTAAAAACGGCTAATGTAATCATGTTAAACCGTTATATGGCAAAGGCGGTAAATATTAACGAATATGGTAGTTTTTCAAGGTTGGGATACCAGGGAGATTTGCTGTACCATAATTTCAAGAAGAAGATTAAAAACTTAATTTAGAAGTGGTTTTTCCATAAATGACTAAAGTTCTACAACTACAATACGGATTTTCTTCGGCAAGCCCTGCAAACCGATTACATCAAGCTTTCCTGGAAGCAAAAATTGAATCTGGTATTCTGGTGCTATATCCAGATAAGAATGAAAATGAGGATATTTCGGTAATGGGGAAGAAGGCTCGGTTGTTGTCAAGGATTAACAATACGGTAGAAGCCTACCTCACAAAGGATATGCTTTCCAAGTACGGGAAATTTTCTTATCCAGTTATAGGCTCCGATATTTCTAAAAAACAAGAAGTAATACAAGCCGATGTAATTTACGTACACTGGATATTAAACGGGTTTTTAAGTATACAAAGTTTGGAAAAACTGGCCAGGTTGAGAAAACCGCTTATTTTCGTGATGCACGATATGTGGACTATTACCGGGGGGTGCCATCATAGTTTTGACTGTAATAAATATACAATTCAATGTGAAAATTGTCAGGTTTTTGATAATAAAAAGATTAAAGATCTTTCATATAAAGGCTTTAATAGGAAGCTGCTTTTTTATTCCAAATATCAAAATTTATATTTCGTTTCTCCAAGTAAATGGTTATTTGACTGTTCCCAGAAATCGGCTTTATTAGGTTCTAAACCTTTATTTCATATTCCTAATATTATCGATAAATCGCTGTTTAAACCATTTAGTAGGAACGTTGCCAGGCAGATTTTGAATATAGATAGTAACAAACATATTATTGCATTTGGGGCGATGGCAATTAACAGTCCTTATAAAGGCTGGGAGTATTTAAAAACAGCCCTTAATATATTGTATGAATTAGAAAATAAGGAAATACAAATTGTTGTCTTTGGAAGCAGTCCTAATCCCGAAATTTTAGATTCTATTCCTTTCGAGACCAGGTTTATGGGATTTGTAGATAACGAATATGCGACATCCATTATTTATAATGCGGCAAATGTTTTTGTAGCCCCTTCTCTCGCCGATAATTTACCTTACACTATTTTAGAGTCATTATCCTGTGGAACTCCAGTAGTTGCATTTAAGGTAGGTGGAATACCAGAATTAATTGATCATAAAAAAAACGGCTATTTAGCAGAGTACAAAAATGCTGAAGATCTAGCTCGGGGAATTGCTTTCTGTCTAAAAGAAAGTATTTCGGGCCATCGTTTAATGGAATTTAATCCGGTAACTGTAATGAACAAACATCGGGAATTGATTAAAAGTGTTCTAAATTAAGACTTCGTGGAGAAAATTTTGAAACCATTTTTGCAAACAACTTACAGGGAACGCGAATTGGTAAATCTAATGTGGATTGGTTTTCTGCTTTATATACTAAGTTATACCTTATCAACTACCACCTATGTAAATTACGTTATTTGTCAGTTTATACAAATTGTAGGTCTTGTGTTGTTTATCCCTTTATTTTTCAACCTGATAAAATTTAGACTTGTAAATACTTATTTACAAGTATTTTTTTCCTTGTATATAATCTGGATAATATTTATTGTTATAAGAGATTTCCCCAGCAATTTTGATCAATTAAAATTCATGCTTTTTGATGCTTGGTTTGGTGGGATTCTATATCTAAGTCCGTTATTTATATTACTGCCTCTTAAACTTTTTTATTTAAAAAAGCTTTTTCAAACTATATTCTTACTAGCCATTGCTTATTTGATTTATGATGTTTTTTTTTTAAAAGATCTTTTAAGCCAGGGAGCAAGTCTTACCAGTTTGAACATTGTAGAATACTTTTCAAAAACGCTTGCTGTGCCGGCTTTCTTTCTGTTAATGGTCTACACTTATCATTCTAATAGAAAGAAATTTTTTCTTATCATTATATTATTAGTAACCATTTTTTTCGCTCTGGTAAGGGCTCGCCGTGGTTTACTTTTTATGTGTGGCCTCACAGCTGTTTTTTCTTATTTACTTTTCCTATCTCAAACCAGGAATAAATTTTTTTTAGTATTGCTTACAATTATATGTGGAGGGATATTATTTATTTTCGGATTAGAATTTTTTTCTTATCAAAAACATAGCATTTTTGATCATATTACAGATCGTGGATTGGAAGATACCCGCTCTACAGTAGAAATCTGCTTTTTTCAAGATTTAAGCTTTAAAGACTGGATAATAGGTAAAGGAATGTTAGGTGAATATTTTTGTCCAGGCATAGATCAAGACGATGTAACTGGCTATCGCAGTACCATAGAAACTGATTATCTTCAAATAATCTTAAAAGGAGGACTTATGTCTCTATCACTTTTTTTGTTGATAACTATCCCCGCTATTTTTAAAGGACTCTTCTATTCAACCAATTTGCTAAGCAAAGCTGCCGCTCTTTGGATTATATGGATATTATTAAATATGTATCCCTCTACCATTCATACCTTCACTATGCCGTATATTTTATTATGGATATCAGTAGGTATTTGCTATTCTAAAAACATAAGGAATATTCCAAATGAAACGCTTATAAGCTATTTTAAGGAGGAGGCTAATTCTGATTTAAAACAGCCAACAGTTAACCTATAGCTATGTCACTACCTAAAGTTTTAATAATCAATCAACCCTTTAATAAAAATACGGGAGGTGGAGTTACCCTATCAAATCTCTTTTGTAACTGGGAAAGAAAGAAATTGGCAGTCGCCTGCCTGGGCTATTTGCTTACCCAAAAGATGGATCCGACCCCTTGCAATAATTATTATCAGTTGGGTTCAAAAGAACGGAAATGGATTTTCCCATTAAATCTTTTCGGCCGGAAATATTATTCGGGACCAATAAATATTGGAGATAGGTCAAATAATAAACAGAAGGTGGTTGGAAAAAGATCAAAATTTCGGGTAAAATTGATTCTTGACTTTATAGTCCCACTTTTTAATTACATCGGAATTTCCCATTTTCAGGCCAAAACTAGTTTGTCTCCCGGTTTTTGTAAGTGGTTGGATGATCTTGACCCCGATGTATATTACATACAGGCCGAAACAAGAGAAAGTGTTCTTTTTTGTACCGAGATTATTAAATACAAAAAACGCCCTGTTATTTTTCATATGATGGATGATTGGCCTTCTTTAATAGGAGTAAAAGGTCCCTTGAAAAAATATTGGGAACAAAAAATAGATAAAGAGTTCAGACATCTTCTGAATAAAGCTGATTTACTGATGGGGATTAGTGATTATATGTGTGAAGAATATAAAAATCGTTATGGAAGGAATTTTGTCACTTTTCATAATCCAATAAATTTAAATTTTTGGAAAAAAGCACAAAGAAACAATTATCACCTTGCCAAAAATCCAACAGTATTATATGCCGGAAGGATTGGTCTAGGTATCGATGATTCTTTGCGAAATATAGCTGAAGCGATAAAAATGATTAATAAAGAACTTAATGCCGATATTAAATTTAAAATCCAAACTAATAAAGTTCCCAATTGGATTAGTAATTATAAGAATGTTAAACACCAGGAATTTGTGGCCTATGAAGAACTTCCTAACGTTTTTGCCCAGGCCGATATTTTGATTTTGCCTTATGATTTTAGTTCAGAATCCCGAAGTTATATCAAATACTCTATGCCCACAAAAGCTCCAGAATATATGGCAAGTGGAACACCAATAATTATTTACGCACCACAAGACACTGCCTTGGTTAAATATGCTGAAGAATATAATTGGGCAGAAGTTGTGACAGAAAGCAATACAACTGTTCTAATGGAAAAACTGAAGAACTTAATTCTTGATATGCCTCTTCGAAAAGAAATTGCTACAACAGCTAAAAATGTGGCTGAAACTCGTCATGATTCCGATCTTGTTGCGCAGGAATTTCAACAAATGATTTTAAAAACGGCCGAAAAAACAATTATTTATAAATAATATTTTCATGAACCATTTAGTTATTGGCATTCCAACATATAAAAGGCCACTAATGTTGGAGAAATTGATCAATAGTATTTATAAATGCTCTATAGATAGGAAATTTATTTCAACGGTAGAAATTTTAATTGTAGATAATGATAGAGACAAAACTGCAGAAGAAATTATTTTACAGCATAAATCTAGCGACTCTCCCAAGTTTAAGCTTCATTATCATAATTACCCGATAAAAGGCCTTTCCAATGTAAGAAATGAAATAATAAAAAAGGCACTTTTATTTGATCCAGATTTTGTAGTATTTATTGATGATGACCAGTATGTAACCGAGCATTGGCTCAATGAATTGATATATACAACTGTAAAAAATAAAGGTGATATGGTAATGGGACCAGTAGTCCCGGCATTTGAAGTAAAGGTATCAAAGGCCATTTCAAAATGGTTTTTTCTTCCTCAATTTGAAAATAATAAGCAGTTGAATTTTATAATGACCGGTAATCTCATTATGCGTGTTGAATTTTTAAAAGACAATCAACTGCAATTTGATAAAAGGTTTAACACAACGGGAGCCGAAGATATCTATTTCGGAATTTGCGTCTTAAAAAAAAATGGGACTATTTATTATGCTGCAAAAGCACTAGCCTACGAGTACATTTCTAAAAAAAGGGGAACCCTTAAATGGATATTGCAACGAAAATATAGGGGCGCAAATTCGTTTGTGTATATACTAGTATTGGAAAAAAAAATCATGGGTATTTTAAAAAAACTATTAATAAGTTTTGTCTATTTTAATTTAGGCGTTGTTTGTTTACTCTTACTTCCTTTCAAATTTAAATATAGGTATATCGGACTTATAAAAATCGCAGAAAGTTTAGGAGGATTTTCCGGATTGTTAAAAATAAGATATAATGAATATTCTAAAGAGAATAGATAATAGTATGTACTGTTTTATTTATAACTGCCTTCAATACGAATAGAACATTTTGCCGAGTTGAAGGAGGAAAAGAATTGGTGACAGAAATAATTATTAGCAGGTTTTCTGAAGCATTCAGAGGATTTTGAAGGTTTTAATGGAATACTAAATCATTAAAAATTACTATGTAAACAGTTTGGGAAATGTTTTTAAAACTAAAAAATATAGTAAGATTATGGGTGAAGAGTCTGATACCGCTGGCGGCAAGAGTTTTAGGGGTAAAACTTTTAAATAAAGATCAAACTCTTAAATTTTTAAAGAGTGCTGAAATAAATTTTCATCGTCAAAATTCGGTGCAATTATTACCAGTTGAAACATTTGGAGGTACAATTAAGGGTTTGGATAAAGGAGATATAATAAAATCATCTTACAGTGCCGTTTATTGTCTTAGTGGTAAAGCTGTAAAAATATTGCCTTATGGTGGAATTCAGGTAAGATCAAAGGTTTTGGATTTAGATTTTGGATCCTCAGAGTTTTTGCGTAGCTGCTTTAGTCTCAGTAAAAGAGATATAAATTATAGTAAAAATTGTATTGTTTTATGGTCGCACAAATGGGGTGGAGGCTATTACGACTTTCTTTTTTATATATATGCTAAACTTCTGAGAATTAGGGAGGTGATAGGGGAAGAGGAGTATCAACGATCTGTTGTTTTATGCCCCATATTTGGAAAAAAATTTGAAAAAGAATTTTGGAAAATTGCAGGATTAGAAGAAAATCAAGTCCTTGATGTCAGGAGTAATATAGTAGCGGCAGAGAAATATTATTTCGCCAATAATGAAAATTGGTTTTTCCCCAATACTAGGGATATTAAAAACTTAATTAAACTTCCATTGTCTGTGTCCATCAAGAAATTTCCTGAATACAAACGTATCTATATATCTAGAAAGATTAGAAGGAAATTAAGAAATGAGGAAGAAATAATTCAGGTTTTAAAAGAGTTTGATTTCAAAATCATTGAAGATAAAACCAGAACAGTTAAAGAACAAATGGAAATTTATTCCAGTGCAGATGTTATTATAGGACCGCACGGGGCTTCATTTGCCAATATTTTATGGTGTAGGCCAAATACAATATTAATCGAAATGTTTTCAAATCGATATTACCCTCCCTTTTTTAAGTATTTAGCCAATGTTTTAAAATTGAAATATTATGCCATTTTTGAAAAGGAAGTGCGAACTAATGATGAGGCTTATTCATATAAAAATTTTAGTATCTCCCCGAAAGTATTGCGCAGTTCATTGAGTAGGATATTTTCCAGACATAAAGTAGAATGCCCGTCAGTGCTTAATAATAAAAGTTGATAGGGGTTATAAAAATTATGATATTTTCTTATGAAAAAGATTTTACTTTCCGCATTTGCCTGTAATCCCAAAATGGGATCAGAAGAAGGAAATGGCTGGAATTGGTCTTTGGGTTTAGCTAATAAGGGTTTTGAAGTTCATTGTTTAACGAGACAAATTGGAAAGTCTGCTATTGATGAAATGAAAAAACCAGAAAATCTTTATTTTCATTATATAAAATTACCGATGGGATTAGAGAAACTATACTCTAGTTCAAGGTCTGGGATGTATTTGTATTATCTACTTTGGCAATTATTAGCCTTTAGGAAAGCGCGATCTTTAAATAAAAAACTTAATTTTAGTATTGCTCATCATGTCACATGGGGGAGTGTGCAATTAGGTTCTTTTATTTATAAATTGAATATTTCGTTTGTATTTGGGCCTGCCGGAGGTGGACAAATTTCTCCAATAGCCTTTAAGAATTACTTTGGGAAAAGCTGGAATATGGAAGAAAAAAGAAACAAAGTTTCAGCTTTTCTATTAAAATACAACCCAGCCTGCAGAAAAATGTTAAAACGGGCATCAGCAGTTTGGGTTTCTAATAGGGATACTGCAGATCTCGTTAAAAAAATACGATTTAAGGAAGTAAAACATACTCTCGATATAGCACTGCCAGAAGATTTTTATCCAATAAATTTTGAACCTAAAAAACAAAAGCAGGGAAGTTTAAAACTATTATGGGTAGGAAGATTGATGCCCCGAAAAGGTGTCATGTTATTACTAGACGTAATGGAAAAATTGAAAGAATACCCAGGAATCGTTCTTACTATGGTTGGAGACGGAGAACAAAGAGAAAAGATTCTAGAAGCGGTAAAGATTAAGGAGTTAGATGCTACTGTTATATTTAACGGAAAAGTGCCTTATAAAGAAGTGAAAAAATTTTACGCTAGTAATGATGTATTTTTCTTTACTTCCTTACGTGATTCAGGTGGTTCGCAGCTTGTGGAGGCAATGGCTTTCGGAATGCCTGTGGTATCAATAAATCTACACGGTCAATCGGTCATAATTAATGATGAAACTGGTTTTAGATGTCCTTGTAAAGATCCGGCTGAAACTATTGACGCTCTGGTCAATGCAATTTTAAAACTTTACTATAATCCTGATTTGCTTAGTAGCATGAGTTTAGCTGCTCACAAATTTGCCCTTCAACAAACCTGGAGCCAAAAAATTGATAAGGTGGTAGACCAAAGTTATGTTTAAAAAATAAATTTTAGGTGTAATTATTTTCACGAAGGAGCTTAGTGTATAATCGTGTTTTGAAAGATGAAGTGCAGGACTTAAGTTGGGTTAAAGCTTATATGTTACTGTCCTATTACCACGGTTTGGAGGTCATTGCAATTGAAATATGATTGGTTTTCTTCAAGAGCCTTCGGCTTCGGTCTGGATTGTCGAGCGAGTCTAAATGGGCGTTGGCCCAACTATTCGAATCGAGGAATCCAGTAATAAAAAGGAGTTATAATTATTAGTTAAGATCTAAGTCACTAATTATTGTCATAACATTTTTTAAAGAAAAATACTGACACTCTGGGATCATTAAGACAGTAGATTTTCAAATATCATATTATGAGTAAAATTCTTTTCATCACTTATGAAAATCCCTTTACCAGAAATTCTGGCGATAGCATTTATACCTGTAATATTTTGGAGGCTTTGTCTAAATTGCCCTATCAATTACACATGGTTTATTATGATTCTAATGATAAAGAGCCTTTGGTGGACCACTTAAACCTAAAATACTTCGAAAAGACAGAAATAGTAAATTTCAGAAAAAAGAGTCCTCTCCAATTTATATTCTCAGCCAATCCTGGAATGATTGAAAATCGCATTTCCAAAAAATTTTCTACAAAAGTGAGTAAAATGTTACGTGGTGAAACTTACAGCTATATCTTCATTAACCACATGAAGATGTTTTTCACTTTACCTAGCATATTGAAGGGTCGTAAAGATGCCAAACTGGTGTATATCTCACACAATGTTGAATATCTTCTGAGCAAGAACCTGTCAATTTATAACAAGTCTATTTTCAAAAAAATACTTTACTGGCAAGATGCAATAAAAACAAAGAGATACGAAAATAAATGGATTAAACACTTTGATGCAGTAAGCGCAATATCTGAGCATGATGCATTGTATTTCAAAAACGCTTACAAAGTAAAAAGAATAAAAGTGCTTCGACCAATTATAAACATGGTTAACATCAATGGTTTTCCTCAAAAAAAGAAATTTAATAGAATAATAATAGGTGGAAGTTTTGAATGGGATCCTAAAAAAGAAAACCTTTTAATGTTTTTAAACTCATCAAATTTCCACAAACTTTATGAAGCTGGAATTGAACTTATTATAGCAGGGAAGGCTCAACATAAATTTGTAGAAAAAATAAATAACCGTTATAAAGGTGTTTATATGACGGGAGCTATTCCCAGTCTTACTCCTTACTATCAAAAAGCAGGTATAGCTATTATACCTGAAAGGCTTGGTGGTGGTTTTAAATTAAAAGTAATAGAAGCTGCACTCTCAAAAACGGCTATAATTGCAATTAAAGGAGCTATTACCCCTTGCAATTTTCAAGAAGGTTTACATTTTATAGAGAAAAATAGCTTCGAAGAATTAATATCAGAAATTCTAAGAATCCAGAGAAACCCTGAAGAACTAGATCAGATGATTGGCGCGGCATATAAAGTGGCCGATGAAGAATACACTTTGGATAAACTTACTGGTTCTTTATATCAATTAATGAACTTCAGTAACTAAATAAGATAATATAAGTTGGTGATTTTGGATGTTTAACCTCAAAAATAACCGAAAATGCCACTCTAAATCTTTATAGTTCTTCTTGTGTAATGTGCAACCTTTTTAAAAATATAAGACCTAAGAAATATATGAACCATATTTTAATTCAAGCCTTCTAGTATCCAACGCTATAGAGTCTGGATTGTTTGACGCTTTATAATTGGAAAGATTAATATTATCAGCTAAAATTCAAGTTGGCGTACCGGTTGAGAATGTTTTAGTAATAATGGGAGGAGTGAAATTTGGAATGGGAAGAGGAAACATGATCACAACTGAAGTGGTTCAAAAGAAAATACTCGCAATTCCATATCGTAAATTTAAATATGGACTGTTTTAATATCAATTTTAAAATTTCTTCGTCAATTTTCTAAGATGAGCTTTACTTTATTAGATCATGAAATATACTAATTCAACTGTTTTCTGTTTAGGCTACTCCATTTATCATGGTGATTTGAATGATTTATTTTGTTCAGAGAAAATTGTTGTAGATACCTTGAACCAATATTCTTATTGCATAGCCGAACAGGATGAACAATTTAAAAATTCTTTGAAAAATGCTGATATTCTTTTGCCTGATGGCATTGGAATAGTTGCCGCAGCAAAAGTTCTAGAAAGAAAAAAAATAAGAAAGATTGCCGGTGCAGACCTACATTTACATTTGTTAACTGAAATGAACAAAAGAGGTGGTAGCTGTTTTTATTTAGGATCATCCCAAACAACTATCGACAAAATTGAAAAAAGGCTACATAAAGAATTTCCGAATATAAAAATGAAGGGCTATTCACCACCGTTTAGTGCAGAATTTTCATTAAGTGATAATCAGAAAATGATTAAAGCAGCTAATTCTTTCAATTCAGAAGTGTTATTTGTTGGAATGACAGCTCCTAAACAGGAAAAATGGGTCTTTGAACATAAAAAAGAATTAAACGCCAAGGTTATTTGCTCTATTGGTGCTGTATTTGATTTTTATGCAGGAACGGTAAAACGACCTAGTAAAATTTGGAGAAGCCTAGGATTGGAATGGTTAGGACGAATGTTACAAGAGCCAAAAAGGATGTGGAAACGTTATCTATATTATGGCCCTATATTTTTATATTATGTCTTTTCTAAAAGGAAGAACTAAGTAATATTTATGACATAATATGATTTTGCTGAATGTAGATTTTTAATTTGAGCTAAATAACTCTTTACGCAAATCATTTCAAAGTTAAATTTGTTTTTCTAATAAGGGCAGCTAGAATACCTCAAAGCAAAATTACTCTAAAATTGCTAACTCGTAGCTTTTTGGTTTTACCCTTCAACTGGAGTCTGTTTTGAGAAAAGTTGAAATACTTCAGAAAACAAAAAAACTGAAAAAATCTTCACCGAACAGCCATTAAAAAAAATCGGAAAGCTTGTGAATAAACATTCTACAAGGCTTTCCGATTTTTTATATTTTCATATGTGATTTCGAGGAGTATAACTCGATAATGAAATATTATTTATCTATGTAAATCTCGCGAGTTGCTAGCTCCGAAGTATTTTTTTAATCTAAATTAGTATTACCTCCGTCAATATCATTGTAGATATTTCCTCCTTGTCCTTCGTTTCTTAGAGTGTTATTTCTTAAAGTGTTACCGGTAGATCCCGAGTAAAAGGTGTACTGGACAATATATACCAAACCATCTGTTTGGCGAATTTCTATTAAGTGAGGTTCGTCTCCTTGCACAGTACCTGAATTTCCAGTAATTAAAACATTTTTGGTATACTCTTCGCCTACCCCGTCTTTTTCTAAAGTGATTACATTATAAGCCGTATTGGGTGCGGAGAATGTATTATCGGCAATTGTTAGTTCCCCATATCCTAAAATCTCAATTCCGCGGTCTTTTGCATCAATTATATTGTTGTTTGAAAGCACAGCATTTTTACCAGCACCACTAAGGCTTATTGCCATACCATATTGAGATTGTAACCCCAGGCTTTTAAATTCATTATTTTGAATTGTAACCCCGTCGAATCTAAGGATACCATCATGCGTGTGGTTTTGTAATTCAATCGCCATACGTCCTATATCCACGAATGTGCAATTTTGGATATTGATATTTTTAGAACGTGCTGTTCCTTCACTTACGAATTTTATTCCGTTGGTACTTACCTCAGGATTGGTAAACGTACAATTTTCGAAAAAAATATCTTCTGCACTATTACTGAAATCAACGAGCCCTGCACCATAATCTGCTGTGCCGGGACCTGCATAGGCGCTAAATTTTATATTATTGAATTTAATATTTTTAGCGGTCCCCTGAAACCACATTAGTGTTTTAGAATCTCCTGTGATTTCTGCCCCATCGGCACCAGTCACTTGAAGATTGGAAATGTTGTTTTGAAAAATAAGACGGTTAGGTAAAATATATTTCCCAGGTTTTAAATATAAATTACGGTCAGATTTCAATCCAGCAATTAGTTCCGTTACATTACTAATCTCTGTTGCGTTTTCAGGTACTGTTGTCTCCGGGAGTTCTTTGGAGACAATCTTCACTAGCTCGTACTTAATAGACGAACCACCTCCTAGAGGAGTTTCTACGTTTGTCTTTTTTACTATGAGCTCATAAACAAAACCAGCTTCATAATTGAAACCTTCAATTCTGTCATAATAATAGAAATTTTCCCAATTTTCTGTACCTATCATATCACCTTCTTGCACGAGCAGGCAAGTACCTTCCATTTCTCCACTGCAATTTACAGTAGAACTGTTTACCATCATATTAATCTCGTTAGAAGCAGTATCTTGATTTAAATTAGACTCCGCTTCTAAATCCATGGAATCCTCGGCCTCGGTAGAAGTGGATTCTTCTAAAAGCTGATAGTCAGTATCCGGCGAACATGCAGATATTGTAAATAGCAATATATAAAACAGATTTTTCATAAATAATTTAGGTTAAGATTTGTTACTGATTTTTTTGAAATAGGGGCATTATCCTATTTTTAGTTTTTAAATTAATTTGGCGCAAAACTAAAAACTTATATCGATATAAAAAGTAAAATCATCGATAAAAAGCCATTTAAATGGTTTGTAGTCAGTTTCTTACATGTGTGTTGTCAGAATATTCTTAGGAAATTAAGCGTCGAAAAAAAGCTATTATTATGCCAAAAAAATCTGGCTTCGAGAATTAATTTTTCTTGATAATGAATACAGCTTAAACCGTGTTATATTTTTTTATTTGGAAAGTAAAAGAAGAAATGAATTGGCTAGAAATGCGTAGATAATTAAACCTAAATTGTGGATGATTTCCACAAAAATGAATTGAAAAAAATAACTAAACGTAAAAATGCTAAAAACAAAAAATTTTTAATTCAAAAAAAAGATTTATCGATAAAAACTATTTGTGAAAGTAAAAACTTACAATATTGTAATAGAGAAATTACAATGATTCCGGAAAGCTCTTTAGGCGAGAGCTAAATTTGTATTCTGGATCAAAATCATTGTTTGAATGACCATAGTAATCTAGAATCAACATACCTAATCGATCTCCTCTATATACTAAAATGACATCCCAGAGATGATCTTTGGGTTCTCAGACTTCTGGCTTTTATAATTGCCTAAAGGGCCATGGATTTCCCATTTGGGTATTTTCTCAATGTCAAATTTTTGAAGTTGTTTTAAAAAGCCATTCACGTGTCAACGCTTTTAAACTGTTTTGAAAATACATCGCAAAATAAATCTTCTTTTTCACAATGTGTAAAATTTAAAATTAGGTAAAAATAACAGGGCTCGTGACCCCTGTTATTTTTTATTTACACTCTTTATTGGATAGTCTTGCAGAAAAATTAATTTTTCCTGACTTTTGGCGGAAACTATGGTTAAATTAAGATTAATTGCTATCTAAATTTGTATTACCTCCGTCAATATCATTGAAGATAGTTCCCCCTTGCCCTTCGTTTCTTAAAGTGTTATTGCTTAAAGTGTTGCCGGTGGAACCCGAGTAAAAGGTCACTGTGGAAGAATTATCAGCGGTGGTAATAAAAGTACTACTGCTAAAGGTGTTATTTATACTTCCATCATCTACATAGAGCCCAATACCTCCGTCTGATGAGTGAAAACTATCTGTAAAGGAAGAGTTTTTCACATCACTTACATGAAGCGCATCTGCATAAAAGGAATTATTGGTATATACCAAACCATCTGTTTGGCGAATTTCTATTAAGTGAGGTTCGTCTCCTTGCACAGTACCTGAATTACCAGTAATTAAAACATTTTTGGTATACTCTTCGCCTACCCCGTCTTTTTCTAGAGTAATTAGATTATAAGCCGTATTGGGTGCGGAGAATGTATTATCGGCAATTGTTAGTTCCCCATATCCTAAAATCTCAATCCCGCGGTCTTTTGCATCAATTATATTGTTGTTTGCAAGCACAGCATTTTTACCAGCACCACTAAGGCTTATTGCCATACCATATTGAGATTGTAACCCCAGGCTTTTAAATTCATTATTTTTAATTGTAACGCCATCGAACCTAAGGATACCATCATGAGTATGGTTTTGTAATTCAATCGCCATACGTCCAATATCCACGAATGTACAATTTAGGATATTGATATTTTTAGAACGTGCTGTCCCTTCACTCACGAATTTTATTCCGTTGGTACTTACATTGGGATTGGTAAACGTGCAATTTTCGAAAAAAATATCTTCCGAACTATTACTGAAATCAACGAGCCCTGCACCGTAATCTGCTGTGCCGGGACCTGCATAGGCACTAAATTTTATATTATTAAATTTAATATTCTTAGCGGTTCCCTGAAACCACATCAGTGTTTTAAAATCTCCTGTGATTTCTGCCCCATCTGCACCAATCACCTGTAGATTAGAAATATTGTTTTGAAAAATAAGCCGGTTGGGTAAAACATAATTTCCAGGTTTTAAATACAAATTACGCTCAGATTTCAATCCAGCAATTAGTTCCGTTACATTACTAATCTCTGTTGCGTTTTCGGGAATTGTGGTAGTTTGATTCTGTGTTTCTTCCAAGGCATAGTAATAGTTTTGAGAGAATGCCGAGGTTGAAAAAAGTAATATATAGATTAAATATTTCATTATAATGAGTGCAATATAAAAAATGGTAGGTGTTAATTTTTGCAATGGAACCTTCCAGTATATAAAAAAACATATCCCTTCTCAATGCAGTATTTGCTTAGATAATCTTGTGGATTTATTGGCACCGCCAAAGGGTGTAATATCCCGACGCTTGCTTCGAAATTAAAAATTTGTTTCCAACGAATACCTCGTGGGCTTGCCCCGAGGTATTTTACTACCAATAAATAATACATTAATTTCTGTTATACAGACTTTGTTCTTCTCAAGGTTCTTATAAAGAATCAAAAAGTGTCGTAAATCATTAATATTCAATAGATTTATGGGATTTGAAGATCAACATTCTCATATCTTATTGCGCACCATATTTAATTTGGATGGTACACCCTAATGTAATCTATTTCCATACTAGCTGGGAATAAGGAGGCATCAACGCCTTCTCCTCCATACGATCCGCCTATTACCAATCCAGTCAATAAGAAAAGGGGCTGATTAAAAGGCCAGTTTTCTTCAGTAGGCGAAGAGGGTCGCAGAAAAGTATAGGTGATGTTATCTGGATCGTCAACATAGAATTTGAGATATTTATCAGTCCATAATAGGCCATAGGCGTGAATTTCCTCTTCTGCAGATTCAATAGGATAGCTTGCACTCAACAATGTACCATTTTCAGTATTGTTTGTGCTGCTGTGTATGTAATTGAAGATTTTATTAGGGCTGTTACTAAAATACTCCATAATATCAATCTCCCCACATTGAGGCCATCCTACTTCTTCAATATTAACTCCAAGTAAGCCTATTGATGCCCAAATACCATTTATTCCCTCCTCGGGAAGTTTTACGCCAATTTCAACGCGACCGTATTTAAAGGCAGGTTTACTGCTTAATCTGGCAGAAGTATAAACCCCATCATTTTCTTTCGCATGAATCTTTAATGTTCCCCCGCTAACCTCCGCATTTTCTTTGCGGTAAATCTGTAGTCCGTCTGTATTATCAGGAGTGATGAAATCCATTGTTTCATAATTCCAAGTATCCTCCAAGCTTGTTGCCTCCTGAAATTCTTCATTCCACACCATTTTCACATCCTTCCAATTAATATCACTATTTACGGGAGTGTCCATTTCTATAATGGTTCTTTTTTCATCGGTTTCCGAATCATTGGAATCGTCGTTAGAGTCGCATCCTAGTAGAGAGAATAATAGAATTAAAACTACCGCGATCTCATTAAAATAAGTTTTAATTTTCTTCATATTATCCTAAATATTTAATTATAATACAATATAAGAATTGTTGGCCGTTTTTCATATTATACCACCGGCATAAACTTCATCGTTTCCAATCTCTTTTGAACCACCAGTTTAACCGTTTACCAAACATTTGAAGCGCCGCTTACAGTTAAAGCTGTATCGTGATAGGTTATTTAGTTAAAAGAATACCTTTATAAGATAGGAAGAAAATTAGAGAAAAAAGGAATGCTAAAAAGCAATTAAAATAAGCCTTTAAAACTTTTAATTTCGGGATTAAACTTATAGACTATCTCTTCTTTATTATTAAGGTCGCGACATACGTCTAATAGCATTATCCCTAATCTTTTACCTTGATATTCCAATATGAAGTCAAATGGATAATCTTCATGGAAGATTTTATTAGTATTTGCTACAGCTTTTTGAAGGCTTTTGGAATCTATTGGTAATCCTAATATTTTGGCTAATACAGATTTAATTTTATTATCCGCTAATATCACCTTTTCAGTTTCCAGTATGTTGATTATTTTAGAATTTGCCGATTGAGAAAAATTTGTTGGGTAAGCCACTAATCGGTTCCAAAAATTATTTATAAAGTTGAAAATTCGAGATTTTTTACTTTTACTTTCCTGGAATAGATTTTTGTGCTCTTCTTCTTTTTTACTTTCTAAAAGCAAATTTTCATCTTTAAATGAATATGAGTGGGGCGAAGGCTCATTTATCAGATAAGAGTTGTTTTTCATTGTAACCATTCTCTGTTATAGATATTTAATATATAAAAAAAGTACAAGATTATGCTTTTTTTACAATATTAAATTGCTATTTATACAATCCATCTCTTGTTTGGGATTAAATAATTACTGAAAACTATCATCCAGCTCGAATTTAGAACGCACATTTCAACTATAATATTAATCAAGTTAAATTTAATCCTAATAGGGATAAAAGAAAAGAGGCTGTTTGAAAAGCCTATTTTCGTTAAACTGTTCCGAATTTTCGAAACAGCTTAACGATTTTAGTACCTTTTAAACATCCTCTTTAATAAACTAGATTTCCTTTTTTTATTCTAAATCAAACCTATCCAGGTTCATTACTTTCTCCCAGGCTTTTACAAAATCTTTAACAAATTTTTCTTCTGAATCTAGAGTTCCATAAACTTCAGCTAAAGCCCTAAGTTCTGAATTCGATCCAAAAATAAGATCGGCACGGGTTCCTATCCACTTTACTTTATCTGTAGAGCGATCGCTTCCTTCAAATTCCGTTTGAGAATCTGAAGTTGCTTTCCAGGTAGTTTTCATATCAAGAATATTCTTGAAGAAATCGTTGGTAAGCTGTCCCGGTCTATCTGTAAAAAAACCGTGGTTAGATCCATCAAAATTTGTGTTTAACACTCGCATACCACCTACTAGAACTGTCATTTCTGGAGGAGTTAAAGTGAGTAATTGAGCTCTATCTACAAGCATTTCTTCGGCAGAGGTAGACATATTATCCTTATTTTTTACATAATTACGGAAACCATCAGCATTGGGCTCCAAAGGTTCAAAAGCTTCTGCGTCTGTTTGCTCTGCGGTGGCATCTGAGCGTCCCGGTGTAAATGCTACGCCTATTTCATGGCCAGCATCTGCAGCAGCTTTTTTAACCCCAACGCAACCTCCAAGTACAATAAGATCTGCCAGAGAAACTTTTTTATTTCCAGATTGCTTATTATTGAATTCCTGTTGAATATTTTCTAGGTTGGTTAATATCTTCTGCAATTGCGGCGGGTTGTTAACTTCCCAGCTTCTTTGTGGTTCTAAACGAATACGAGCACCATTGGCACCACCACGTTTATCTGAACCTCTAAAAGTAGAAGCCGAAGCCCAGGCAGTAGAAACTAGCTGGGAAACCGATAATTCTGAGTTTAAAATCATTTCCTTAAGCTCAGCTATGTCCTTTTCATTTACTAATTCGTGATCAACTTCAGGTATCGGGTCCTGCCAAATAAGTTCTTCTGATGGGATTTCTGGTCCTAAATAGCGGGAAAGTGGCCCCATATCGCGATGTGTAAGTTTATACCACGCTCTGGAAAAAGCATCGGCAAATTCTTCTGGATTTTCGTGAAAATGCTTTGAAATTTTTAAATACTCAGGATCCTCTTTTAAAGCCAGATCTGTTGTTAACATAAATGGCGCGTGTTTTTTTGAAGGATCGTGCGCATCTGGTACAGTTCCTGCACCGGCACCGTGTTTTGGTCTCCATTGGTATGCACCTCCGGGACCTTTATGACATTCCCAGTCAAATCCAAATAAGTTATCAAAAAAGCTATTACTCCATTTTGTGGGTGTTTGCGTCCAGGCACCTTCAATTCCACTGGTTATTGTATTTTCCGCATTTCCGCTTCCAAAACTGTTCTTCCAACCGAGCCCCATTTCTTCAATTCCTGCTCCCGCCGGTTCTGCAGCTACATATTCATTAGCATCAGCAGCACCGTGTGTTTTTCCGAAGGTATGTCCGCCGGCAATTAGTGCTACCGTTTCGTAATCGTTCATCGCCATACGGCCAAAAGTTTCCCGAATATCTTTGGCTGCACCAATAGGATCTGGCTCCCCATTAGGCCCTTCAGGATTTACATAAATTAATCCCATATGAGATGCACCCAGTGGATTTTCCAGGTCACCTTCTTTTTGGTACCGTTCTTTATTTCCTAACCATTCGCCTTCAGAACCCCAGTAGATATCTTCTTCCGGCTCCCAAATATCTTCACGGCCACCGGCAAAACCAAAAGTTTCAAGCCCCATAGATTCAAGGGAAACGTTCCCCGCAAGGATCATTAAATCGGCCCAGGATATTTTATTGCCATATTTTTGTTTAATAGGCCATAGTAAAAGTCTAGCCTTGTCCAGATTGGCATTATCTGGCCAGGAGTTTAGAGGAGCAAATCTTTGTGAACCAGAGCTTGCCCCACCACGGCCATCTCCAATTCGATAAGTACCAGCGCTATGCCAGGCCATGCGAATAAAGAAAGGACCATAGTGACCATAATCTGCTGGCCACCATTCCTGGCTATCGGTCATAAGGTCATTTAAGTCTTTTTTTACTGCTGCAAGATCAAGACTTTTAAAAGCTTCAGCATAATTAAAATCTTCATCCATGGGATTAGATAAATTGGAATGCTGCTTTAATATCTTCAGGTTTAAAGCGTTTGGCCACCAATCTCTATTGCTTGGCCCCATCCCAGCAGTTTTTTCTACTGCTCCTCCCATAAATGGGCATTTACTGGATTCGTTTACGTCCCAAACCTTATGATTATCAGGGTTTTTTGATTGATTGTTTTCCATAATTGAGAAAGTTTAATGTTTAATAATTTAAAAATACTATAATTTTTTCTTATCGTTATTTTTTTTATATATTAAATAACTATAGTGGTTAAGTGAAAACTATAGTAAGTTAAGGTGATTGTAATTTATCACCTTAACTAAGTTCTTTACATAAGTAATCAATATACTAAACCTTATTGTTTATTTGAAGGCATACTTGCAGTAATTTGGATTGAAAAGCAAACTTTTAATTAGGGAGATTACCTATTTATAGAACAGAACTTTATTGAGAATGAAGTAGTTTATTCTATATTAAAACTCCACCTATTTTGAGTATTATACTTTTCTTGTTTTCCTACAGATAATAAATAACGATCATAGGTAGCCTTTCTTAACCACTGCACCTCAAAGTCATCTTTTAGGAACTCATCTTGAGCAGCCTCTGCTGCTAATTTTGAAGCTATTTTATAGTCTATACTAGTATCGCCATGGTGATAAATAAACGCAGCATAGAATTTATCACGTGGTTTTTTTAAATTATTACTTTTTCTAATAGTTTTTATCTGGTTTAATCTTTTGAAATCTCTATCCTCTAAATCACTAAAATAACCCAGAAAAGACCTGAGCTGCCTTCTATCTTTCTGGTCACTTTCGTATGCATATTTTAATTTTTCACTTATGGTTCCTTTTGTTATTATGGCTTTATCATAAGGTCTAATAAGAGAAATCATGATTCCAGAGATGCAAATCAGCAAAATCAATGAAGGAATTTTAAAATAAAATGCTTTTAGCCTTTTAAAAAGATGGACTAAGCAGAGGAGGATTAAGAAAATAGAAATTATTAACATGATTGCTATTAGAATGAATTCAAAAGATATAAATAGATAGGAAAGTGCAGTAATAATTAGAAGACTCAAGAAAAAAGTAAATTTTCGCACATGGTTAGTTTGCATGATAGACTTATTATTTAACTGAATTATAAACGGGATTTTATAAAATGACGTAAGGATTTTGTGAATGTTGCAAGAAGTACCGCTACCAATTTCATAGAAATTTTACGAAATTATTTTAATTTCAGTTTATGAATTACACTTATCTTGGCTTAATAAAAATTAAACTATGGCTTCAGGAATATTTGCCCTTTTAGATGATATTGCAACTTTGATGGACGATGTAGCGGTAATGAGTAAAGTGGCAGGGAAGAAAACAGCCGGGTTATTAGGAGACGATCTAGCCGTTAATGCCGAAAAAGCTTCAGGATTTATGTCTGCCAGAGAGTTGCCAGTGCTGTGGGCAATTACGAAAGGTTCCTTTTTAAATAAGCTTATTATTTTACCACTGGCCTTCTTGCTAAGTGCGTTTTTACCTTCAGCGATCACCATTATTTTGATTATAGGGGGACTTTATCTGGCCTATGAAGGTGCTGAAAAAATACATGAATATCTTTTTCCGCATTCGCACAAAAAAGAAAAGCCTAAACTGGAAAAACTCTCTGAAGAAGAAGTCTTAAGCCTTGAGAGAGAAAAGATAAAATCGGCAATTTTAACCGATTTCATACTTTCAGTAGAGATTATTATAATTGCATTAGGAGCTGTAGGAGAAGAACCATTGTTAACCAAAATCCTTGTGGTTACAGTTATTGCTATTGTGGCCACTGTTGGAGTTTATGGAATTGTTGCTTTAATTGTACGAATGGATGAATTTGGGGCTAAACTTATAAATCTAAATGATGAAGAAAATAGTTTTTCAGATAAAGTTGGCCAGTTTTTGGTAAATGCATTGCCTAAGGTGATTAAAGGTTTATCTATTATTGGGACTATAGCCTTGCTTTTAGTTTCGGGAGGTATTTTTGTACATAATATTCATTTTTATCACGATTTAATAGAAAATATACCTGTTCCTGGTATTATTGTAGAATTTTTAACTGGCCTGATAGTTGGCTTTATTGTGCTGTTAATTATAAATTTAGCGGTAAAAACCTATAAGAAATTTTCGGCTAAGTACAGCCAGTAATAAGTTAATCTAGATTTTTGAATTATTCTATATTAAATCAATAAAAGCCCTAATAATAAAAGCCGGTTTACAAGAATTGCAAACCGGCTTTTAAGTACCTAAGTGTTTCGTATTATTTGCTCTGAAGTTCCAGTTGTGTTTCCGGAATTTCCATTGCTTCCTCTGTGAGGTAAGTGTCAAACCAACGCATCATTCTCAGCATAAAGTCGTACCTGGCGGTAGCTTTTCTGTTTCCGTGGCCTTCCCCGGGATAAAGTACCAGCCTAACTGGAGTCTCGGTTCTGGTTTTAAGATGACGGTAAAGCTCAAAAGACTGTCCCGGATCTACACGGGTATCTTCCTTTCCGTGTAGTATAAGAAGCGGGGTCTCACCCTGGTCTGCGTAAAAAATAGGGCTGCGTTCCAGGTAGAACTGGTAATCGTCCCAAATACGTTGGCGACTATGCACAAGAAACATCTCTTCTGGAATATCGCTGGTGCCCCATTTTGAAATATTGTTACTAATGCCTACAGACATTACACCCGCAGCAAATCTTTTGGTATGTCTGGTAGCCATCCATGCTGTAGCGTAACCACCATAAGAGCCTCCGGTAACTCCTACCTTATCTTTATCTATATTATAATTTGCAATAAGGTAATCTACCCCATCAATAATATCATCAAATTCTTTTCCTGCAGGATCACCCTGGCTAGATTTAGCGAACTCGGCGCCTCTACCTGTACTTCCTCTATAGTTAGGGTAAAATACTGCGTAGCCATTTGCAGCACCAACCTGCCCAGGCATGCTGTAGGCGGTAAGCCAACCATTATCGTAATGAGCTTCAGGACCTCCGTGTACTACTGTGATTAGGGGAGTTTTTCCCGATTTTTCTAAAGGATGAATTAAAATTCCCTGTAGTTCAAGACCATCTTTAGCCTTGTAGCTAACCACTTCCTGTTTCCCTAATTTCTTGTTTTTTAACCAGGGATTAGAGTCTGTAACCTTATTAAATGATGAGTTTTTGGTATTCAAAACAAAAAGCTCTCTTGGATGTTCGGCTGCATTTCCTGTAAAAGCGATATGCTTATTTGTAGCGACAGAAAATCCGGTAATATTTAGGTTTGGGGATGTAAAAACCTTGCTGATTTTATCATTAATATTCAAGTTGAACAAGCTACTATAAACTCCTTCACTTCCAAGTACAGTGAGGTTTTTATTATCTTTCCAGCTAAGCTCGTGAAATTGTCCCTGAAAATCTTTTTGAAGAATTTGGGGGCTTTCACCTGTGGTTTCAGCAATAAAAATACGACCATCAATAGGGTCGTGTTTATCTTCACCGGCTATAAAAGCTATTTGTTTACCATCGGGACTCCAATCTATAGCTCCTAATTTCCCTTTATGCTCAACTTCAGCAGTAATTTTCGACGTACTTGCATCTACAAAATAAATTTTCTGATTGGTGTAAAAGTCGTCTACCAATGAAGAAGGAGCAGCGCTCACCATAAGGTTGGTAGCATTTGGACTCCATTGTACCGACGTTACATGGCCATCAACTTCTAATTTTTTAGGGCTCGCATCATTAAGATCTACGATATATGCAGATGCCTGTTGCAAATTGGTTTCATAGATCTCGGGTTGGTAAGGAAGTGAATTATCTTCTTTATCTTTTATTGCTGAAACAAAAGCCAATTGAGTTCCGTTTGCCTGCCAATCGTAAGAAGAAATGTTTCCTTCAAATTCATAGAGCTTCTGTGCTTCTCCACCCTGAAGGCTAATTTCGTATAAAGCAGTAGCCTTATCGTTTTCTTTTTTAGTGGTAAAGCTAATGCTATTATGCTCAGGTCTCCATTTAATATTAGAAGCGCTATAACCGGTTATATAAGGTGTAGCCGTTTTATTGCTCGTGTTGTAAACATAGAGATGTGTGGTTGCAGGTACATTTTCCTCTTTAGGATCTGCCGGCACCAGGAGTTGGTAGGCTATATGTTCTCCGTCTGCTGAAATGACTGCATTGGAGATTTGTTTGATGTTTGCTACATCTTCGGGACTAAGCCCATTTTGCTGTGCAAACAGCCCCTGGAACACAAAAAATAACAGAAGTGTAATAGATCTTTTCATTTAAATTTAATTTTGAAAAATTGATTTTTAAAGATATTGTAAAATGGCAAATTGCACAAGTATACTTTGTTGAATTAGTAGGTTTGCGGCATGCTTAATACGGGCATAATAGCTCTTGTATATTTGTTTAAACTTTTATAGCTTCCAGTTGTTAAGTTGCTTATAAATAGTTATTTAGTAGTACCTTTAGAAGGCTATCTTAATTTGTAACTCCTTGATCTCAGGTAAAAAAATAATTCTGGTGCTTTTTGTACTAGCGTTTTTAAGTCCTTTAGCTTATGGACAAATCTTTGATTTTGATAAACCTAACCCGTATAAAAAGATATTTGTAGAAACAGATAACTTTGATGCTTCTTATTTAAACGAGTTGGAGGGTGCTTTGAGCAGTATTAAGATAGACACCATAAAGTTTGAAGTTCTAAATGACCTAGCTTATTACTGGCATACCAGAAATCTTAGCATAGCCCTAAAATATACCGAAAAAGGACTGGAGCTTACTTCAGGAAAAAATAATTTGGTTTGGAACGGAAGGTTTCAAATTACCAAGGGAGCAATATTATTACGCCAGGAAAAATTAGATGCAGCCAAAATAGTTCTTAAAGAGGCTGAAACAAAGGTAAGAGAAGAAGATCTTGCATTTCTAAATACACAATTAGGATATATCTATGAACGACGCGGGCAGTTAGCTAAAGCAGCAGATTTTGCCTTGAAATCTTTAAGTCTTGGCGACAAATTAAATGACAAAAAAGCAAAGGGAATTGCTTATAGCGATCTTAGTAATTTACTTTGGAAGCAAGGTAAATATGAGGAGGGCCTGGAATATGGCTTAAAATCACTTTTATTTTTTGAGGAAAGAAATATAATTGACCTTGATTATGATTTTACACTCTATGTGGTTGGAAATAATTATCTAAGACTTAAACAATACGAGAAGGCTAAGCAATATTATGAGCGTTCTATAGAAATAGGGGAACGCTATGGGTTTTACAACAATTTAAGTGATGTCTATATTTCTCTGGTAGACCTTTATGCTTACCGAAATCAATTTAGTAAAGCCGAAGCGGCCGGAAAAAATGCAATAAAATACGCCTATCTTTTAGATAATGCATTTATGCTTATGCGTTCATACCTTGCCGTTGGGGAGTTGCAAAGCCAAAACGGTGAGCATCTTGCTGCAATAGAAAATATACAGAAATCTATAGCGGTGGCTACTCCAAATTTTGGTGATGGTTTCTTTTTAAGCAAGGCCTATAATAGCCTGGGAAATGCTTATGCTGAAAATGAACAATACCAGGAGGCATATAGGGCATTTACCCAATATGATTCTTTAAATAAAATTGTCTTTACTGCAGAAGCAGATCAACGTATCTCGCAACTTCAAACAGAATTTAATGTTGCTCAAAAGGAGAATACTATTAAACTTCAGAAAACCAAACTCTTACAGCAACAAACCAATCAAAACTTTATTGGTCTAATTGCCGTATTTCTATTTTTAATTTTAACCGTACTTTTTATTAGTTTTAATAATAACAGAAGAAAGAATATACTTTTAAGGAAAAAAAATGATGAAAAAGAATTTCTATTGAAAGAGATTCATCATAGAGTGAAAAACAATTTAGAGGTGGTTTCTAGCCTCTTGGCCTTGCAAACAGCGCAAATAAAAGATCCAAAGGTAGCCAGTGCGATGAAGGAGAGTCAGAATAGAGTGTACTCTATGAGTATAATTCATAAACGTTTATACCAAAGTGAATACCTCTCTTCTATAGAGATGAAAGATTATTTTATAAACCTTGGCAATCATATTTTAGATTCTTTTGGAGAAAAAACGCGCATTAAAATCATCTACAAAATGCCAGAATTACATCTGGATGTAGATACGGCTGTTCCTTTAGGCTTAATAGTGAATGAATTATTAACGAACAGCCTTAAATATGCTTTTCCGAATAAAAGAATGGGAGAGATTATTATAAATTTGGAGAAAAAGTCTGCTTATGAAATAGAACTTTTAGTTAAGGACAATGGAATTGGGCAAACCGAAGGAGAACCTGTAAAAGGAACCGGTTTTGGGAAAAAACTAATAGACTTGCTTAACCGGCAATTGGATGGGACAATGCAGGTGATTTATACCTGTGGCACACAATATTTATTCAATTTTAAAGTAAACCGACTTACATGAACTTTAGAATATTGTGTAAATACTTTCTGTAACTACCAAAAAAAGCCCTGAACCATAGCATTTCAGGGCGGTAAATAATCAAACTTTCTCATTTATTAGAATCCCAAATTTCATTTATCTCACCTTTCTTAAAAGGGTTGCCATATATCTATACTTTAGATCTCGCGTCTTTAAAGCATCCTCAATTTTTCTAATTTCGTCTTCAGACAAAGCTGGTCTTTCATTAGCCCAGGATTTAAAAAGTTGATCGTAATCTTTATACATATCTGCAGTGATATGGGTTGCATAAACATCACTTCCGGTAGGTAATATATAACGCAATAAATTCCAATTTCCCATAAACCCATCGTCAACTTCTTTTTGATGCATAGGCATAAAAAGTTCTGATTCATTTTGCTCATAAGTACTGTAATCTTCCTGAGAAACTTTCATTATGTTAATTGCAGCAACTGTTCCCAGCGGCATTTCAAAATCACCTTTTGTTACTGCTATTTGTTCAAGATATATGCGCTTTGCCAAATCTCTTGATTTACCGGTGTTATAAAATTTTTCATTTAAATCATCTTCCGGCATATCTGGATAAGCGGCCTTTAAAGCGGCTTCAAAATCTCCGGCACTGGTCATCATTTTTAACGGGTCGTTATAAATAGTAACGGTTAAGTATTGATACCCCTGATCTTCACCACCAGGCTGTAAACTCCAAAGGTCCCAGCCCAAGATATCTCCATTTTTAACGCGTTGTACGTGAATTTCTTTCCAGAAGGCTTCGGTTTCCATATAGGCTTGTTCCTGCTCATTATCTACTTTCATAAATTCAAAAATTAGGTAGAGTTTGTCCTGGGCTGTACCGGTATTGCTTACCAGTATTAATGCCATAATAATTAGTAATTTTTTCATGGTTAGTATCTTTTAATTTGATTCTTTTTACTTGATAATCAAGATTTAAATGCTCGAAACTTGCCGCTAGGTAATTTCCTCAGAATAACTTCTTAGAGTTTCTTTTACAGGCTTAAATTGAATTTCTAAATCCATTTTGGCGAGATCGTTTTTATAGATAACTTTCGCTTTTTCCTGGGGCTCCCTATGATTCAACATTTGATGAATATCCCATACTTTATAGGTTTCACTCGTTAGGAGGTAATCTTTGGAGTGCAAGCCTTTTGTTGTAGCCGCTTTATAAGTTGCAATAGCCACATCTTCAACATCTACTACGGCAAAAGGCACATTATTATCGTAGAGCCTTTGGATAAATTCATCTGGAGCTATTTTGTTTTTAATAAGAAACTGTAAGCCGGTAGAGGTAGAGTCTTCTCTATTTGATAAAGATTTACCCATAACCATTACAGGGGAAACAGAACAAATTTCAAAGGGTAGTTCTGGATTATCTGAGATGAACTTTTCCACTACCTGATTGGCAATAAATTTGGCTTGCGAGTATGGATGGCTATCCTTACTGGTGTACCTAACTTCTTTTTCATCAAAAGTATCGGTAAAGCTTTTCCCGCCTGCAGGCATAGGGAAATTGGTGTTCCAGGCTGCTACAGATGCTATAAATACCACTTTTTTAATATTCGAAGATTTGTTAATAGCTTCAAGAAAATTTTGTGTTCCCTGTATGGTAGGATTAAAAAGTTCAGCTTGTGGATCTTTTACATCCAATTGAAAAGGAGTGCCACTATGAATAACAATACCACAGTCTTCTATAAAATCTTTTAAAGGGTCTAGATCTTCTAACTTAAATGCCCTGATGTTGAGATTTTCTGAATTTTTAAGGTCAAAAAGATGCTGATATTTTTCGCTTTTATGAATATTGGTTACCGAGACTTTTACCTCGTAGCCTTCTTCCAAAAATTTCCTGGTTATGTAGCTTCCAATAAAGCCTGAACCGCCTATAATTCCTACTGTTTCCATCATCATCACATTTTAGAAAGTCATTGCTGTATTAACAGCTATTTCCCTGTCCTTTTTTCTAAAGGACTTAATTCACCGATCTTTGTCTTTTGGATATCTCTTGTTATTTTTGAAACATCCCAGTAACCAAATTCCTGCACTATTTTTCCATTTACAAATTGGGCAGTAATATGGGTAGGAATTTTATACACTTTGTTATTTGCTTTAAATGTGCCCTCCCAAATTCCCCAAAAGTTTATCCAGGTTTCTCCTTTATCATTTACAATCATTTCATATTCAGATTGCTCATCTACAAAATTCCAGGTAGAAAATTGAGCTGCATCCTTTTTGTTTTCAGCTAAGAATTGTGTTAGGTTTTTCCCTTTTTCTTCCGGTACATTGTTCATTATTTTAGCAGAATCGCTGTAATGGGCTATCATAGCCTCCCAATCCCTATCTTCATAATCTTCCAGTACCTGCTTGTAAGTTTCTATTTCCTGTGATTGCTGTGTGTAGCGTTTGCGTTGTTGGTTACAGGCTATAAATATGACTACTGCAAGTCCTAATGACATTAATTCTTTCATGACCTTTATTTTTTCAATTATTCTGTAAAACTTATTATTTCACCATCTTTTAAAGACCAGTAATGCTTGAATCTCGTAGAGATATATTCACATTCTGATGACTTGTGTCCTTTTACTATTCCGGTGACTAATACTTCATTTTTTTCGGATGACTGAAATTTAAGATCCTTAAATGAAATACTTTGCCATTCCATATTTATAATGGCGCTAAGAAAAATACTGTCATTGTTAGCTTTTTTTACACTTAAAATTTCATCCCAATTTATGGACTCTGTTAACAGAGAAACTTCAGCGGAAGTTGCATCCTTAATTCGCAAAACTTCATATATGATTTCAACAATAAACTAATTGCTCGTGTTTTGGCTGTGTAGAGAGTTTGGAATAAACAGCATAACAAACAATGGGATGAAATATAGGTGTAAAGTTTTTATAGGTGTAGTTTTAATTTGAGGTATAACCTAAATCAGGACGCATACGGCCGGTTTTGGATTCGTATTTATACACATAATCCATCATTTCATCGAATAATTTCTCGCCTTCTTCCCCCAGAAGTTTGTCTGTTTCTTCAGATGTTTTCGCATAGGATAGTGCGTCTTTTGCTGAAATTACTGCAAGGTAATAGTCTCCTGAACTTCCAAAACCATTACGATAGATTCTAAAATTTTGCTTAGCACCTTTTTGCTCATAAAGAGATTTAACCTCTTTTATCTTCTCCCTTAAATTGGCAACATTTTCTGGTGTAACATAAAAGAAATGCCATTTTCTGTACTCTTCCCCTACAGTATTTGTGGTAAGGCCACCGGGCATATAAGACATATTTTCTATTAAATGAACTATATAATTACGGTGTACATTATAGCATTGATCAAAACGGCTGAACAGCTCCCTGAATTTTTCTTCTCCCATTTTTTCAGCTAAAGGTGCCATGGGGTTTTTGTCTAAATCTGCCATATTATTAATAGGCGAAATACTTAAATAAGTCCCATCATTAATGCTTGCAGTAGCCCAATCTGCATCTTGTAGATTGTGTTCTTTACAAGCTTCAATAAAATCTTTGGTAACGGCTTCATATTCTTTTTGCATAGAAGGTTTAACCTGGTCTTCGTGCACCCAAAAAGCCTGATTGTCATTTTGAGAAAAAAGATTATTGGTTTGCAATACTACAATTGCGAAAACCAAAGCAACGATTTTTAAATTTTTCATAATTTCCTGTTTTTTAAATAATTATACTACAAATTACTTTAGGAAACTTCTGAAAACAAGTGAGATAGGATGAATCACCTTAAATAGTGTCCTAATAGACATTATCTTTACCAAGGCTTAAATGGTTTGTAGTTTTTTTAGAAGTTCAGATCGCATACCCTTTGCCATTGGAATTGCTTTTTTGGCAATAACCACGTGTGTGCCGGCTATTTCATCTATTCTGGAGAGATTAATGATATAGGATCTATGGATCCTGAAAAAATGCCTTTGAGGCAGTTTTTTATCCATATCCTTAAGCGTGGTAACCAATAAATATTCCCTATCGGTAGAAAATACACGGCAGTAATTGCGATCGGCCTCTATATATCTAATGGCTTTAATATCTACTTTCACCATGGTTTCCTGGTGGCGTATAAAAAGACACTCCTTTAAAACAAAGGTTGAGTTTTCGTTGTTGGATTCAGTTTTTGGAGTAGCGATAATACACCTTAACTGGTTTATGGTAAGCTCTATGCTGCGCTGTAAATCCAGTTTTTTAAATGGTTTGGAAATAAATGCATACGGATGGGTAGATTTTGCCCGGTTGAAATTGGCTTCATCTGCATTGGCGGTAAGGTATATAATGGCTAAATTACTATGGATTTCCAACATTTTATGTGCGGTCTCAATTCCATCTAATTCACCTTTAAGTTGAATGTCAATCAATACAATATCTGGAAGGTTATGTCTTATATGTATTAAAGCGTCTTCCCCTCTGGGGATAATACCTGAAACTCCATAACCCATTTCTGTAAGCTGAAGGGAAATATTTGCGGCAATAAGCATTTCATCCTCAACTATTAATATCTGTACAGGTTGGGCCATTGGGAATTTATATTTAATTAAAACTATATCGGTCAAAAAATGAATGGGGCAAGTTCTCTTTTTAAGAAAGCTTACGATGTAGATTAAGAAAGAGTTCCTGGGGAGAACGATAATTTGTTAAGATGTTTCTTACAGAAGCTTTTTGCAGAAACAATTACAATATTCTAATTTAATAAAAAATTTCTTTAGTGTTGCTGTTAATCCTAAATGAAAATTTACAAAGCACTCTCTCTAAGAACATAGCAGGTTGAGTTTTGGTGTCATATTTTTGTTTTTTTGGTTAAACTGAAGAGAATAAAATATTACTGAAGGCAGTATGAATTAAAAAAGTGAGTGTTTGGTTGATAAATGCTTATCTTTTGTGTAATTTCATTTTATTGGTACCGCCAAAGGGTGTAATACCCCGAGGCTTGCCTCGAAATTAAAAATTTGTTTACAACGAATGCCTCGTGGGCTAACTTTGAGGTAGTTTACTAAAACCTAAATATTTATGAAGAACTTACTTGTAGCTATAGACCGACGTAAAGATGCTGAAGAGTTAATTACACATGCTATAAAAATGGCAAAACTTACAGATGCCAAAATTTGGATTATGCACGTTATGGAGGCAGATCCAGATGATTTTTTAGCCAGGGAAGCTGGGCCGCAATATGTTTATGAGAAAAGAGCCAAAGAGCGTAAAAATGCCAGTGAGGAAATCCAAAGTTGGGTTGAAGAAGTAAAAGAGAAATATAGTATAGAAATAGAAGGTCTTTTAATACAGGGCGAGGTAATAAAATCTATAAAAAATATTGTAGAAGAGCGCAATATAGACTTAGTTCTGGCAGGGCATAAAAAGAAGAATTTACTTTACGGGCTATTTACAGCAAATAAGAAAAAAGACCTTATAGACGATTTGAAAATTCCTTTGATGGCAATTCCTTTGTCATAATCTAATTTTAAAGGCTATTAAATTCATAGACCAAATTAGGGACGGCCTATTTTTATATGTACAGCCTAATTTAAATAGATTTCAAAATGTCCTTTTTTATTGGTTATAATTAAAATGTCCTCAAAATCTTAACTGTTTTGAGGACATTCTAATTTAGCTTACTTTAAAGAAAAATGATTTAGCAAATCTTAGTCTATTTTTCTAAAATTCCCTTCGGCATCAAATTCTAGTTCTATACCATCTGCTAATTCAACTTCCTGTTCCTTTTTTTGTTTTTCCCATCCAACTACTTGTATGTTAGGGTAATTTTCTTGTAGGTAAGAAGTGATATTAGCAGGTAAAGCTGATAAAGGTATAATTGTATCATTTTGACTTTCCATTTCAATGATGTTTCCATTTTCGTCAAAATCTAATTCAACTCCGTTAGAGAGTTTTACCTCATATTTTTCGTCTTCCCATATTTTCCAGTTAGCATTTTCTTCAACTTCTTGTATAGTATTTGAGGAAAAATTCTGTTGAATAAAATCCTTAGCAGTAGCAGGTAGATTTTTAGTATTTGCCTGTGCAAACATTCCCAAAGAACTTATTGCGAAAAATCCTGATAAAATTACTTTTTTCATAAAATTTGTTTTAAAATTCTATGCGAAGTAAACTCGTAAAACTGGAAAGAATTAGGAATTAATCGGGATTAAATCCTAAAATTTTCTCAATTTTAATTTAAAAATAGATCTTTCATTCTACAGTTAAGATTTTAAAACAATGGATTCTAGAGACTTTATTCAGATAATTCAATAGCAGATTTGTGATTTTTTTTAATTGTAAATGAAGTCTTTTTTTTAAATAATGTTTCCCATTTCTTTTCAGTTTTGTTATTCATATTTGTATTATATGGAGAATTGCCAAAAAAGCCGCAATTTTGAAGCTTATAAATTATAGCCCATTTTTATATGTCTTATCTCTTTAAACTGATAACTAAAACAATGAAGATTCAATATTTACTTTTTACTTGTATATTACTAATTTCCTTTTTTAAGGCTAGTGCGCAAGATGTAACCACCAATAGTTTTGGGAATGGAATAATTAATTCAGTAGCAAAAGATAGTTCTTTTAGTATAAAATTTGGAGCTAGGTTTCAATCTTTATATATAAGTAATTGGCGAAATTCTGAATTTGAAGGTTTTAAATCTGAAAGTTCTAATTTCCTTATTCGTCGTGCCCGGTTAAAATTTAACGGCTTTGCTTACTCTCCAAAGTTGGAATATAAAATTGAGTTGGGCCTGTCTAACAGGGACATCTCAGGAGCTTCAGAATTCACAAGTGGCGCACCCAGGTATGTACTTGATGCTGTTTTAAAGTGGAATTTCTTTGAGAATTTTGTGCTCTGGGCAGGACAGGCAAAACTGCCGGGTAACCGCGAACGTGTGGTTTCTTCGGGGAATCTTCAGTTTGTAGATAGATCATTATTGAATAGTCAATTCAATATAGACCGGGACCTTGGTGTGCAACTACATCATAAAATAAATCTTGGAAACCAGGTAGTAGTGAAAGAAGCCTTCGCACTTTCCCAGGGAGAAGGAAGAAATGTGGTTACAGGAAATTTAGGCGGTTACCAATATACCGGCCGTTTAGAAGTTTTGCCTTTTGGGGAATTTAAAGACTATAGCGAGGCTTCACTTGAAAGGTATCAAACTCCTAAATTGGCCATTGGAGTCACCTATGATTATAATGATGAAGCTGTAAAAACCCGCTCTAATATGGGGGGATATATGTTTACCGAGAATGGGCTTCATCGTACCGATATTACCACTTTTTTCGCCGATTTTATGTTTAAATATAAAGCTTTATCTATACTAGGGGAGTTTGCTCATAGAGATGCAGATAAGCCAATTGCAGTAGAAGAAGATGGAACGCCAACCGGGGCAATTGTAAATGTTGGTAATGCAATTAACCTGCAGGGAGGCTATTTGTTAGATAACAATATTGAATTTGTAGGAAGGTTTACCAATGTTAATGAAGATATACCGGGTGCACGTTTTCCTAATCAAAATCAATATACGCTTGGTATTTCTAAATATATATCAAAACATAAGCTTAAAGTCCAAACAGACGTAAGTTTTAATGATAACCCAGAACCGGCAATGAACAATATTGTATATAGACTGCAAATAGACTTACATCTATAAGCTTAAGTTTATTTAACCGGTGTAAGATTTAGAAAGCTATTATATAGATCTTATTTTTTGATTGTTTTAATCTCCAATATTAATGACAATAGATTATGAAAATTTTAATTATTGAGGATGAACAGGATATGTTGCAGAATATGAAAGATTTTCTGGAAAAAGAAAATTTTATTGTAGAAACGGCCAATAGCATATTGCAAGCTCAGAATAAAATTGGGGTGTATTCCTACGATTGTATTTTGCTGGATATTAATTTAAAAGATGGGAGCGGGTTTAGTCTTTTAGAAGATCTCAAAAAAAAGAATATAGAGGATGGGGTTATTATTGTTTCAGCAAGAAATTCCCTGGATGATAAACTTGAGGGACTTAACCTTGGAGCCGATGACTATTTGGCGAAACCCTTTCATATGTCAGAACTAAATGCGCGGGTAAAAGCTGTATTAAGGAGAAGTCATTTTAAAGGAAACAACAAAATTAAGCTTGGAAACTTATGTGTTGATATTGACGAGCATAAAGTTGATATTGACCAAACACCCCTTAATTTAAATAGAAAGGAATTTGAAATTCTATTATTTTTTGTTTCTAACCAAAATAGGCTTGTCAATAAATCTGCCCTTGCAGAACATGTATGGGGTGATCATATAGACCAGGCCGATAATTTTGAATTCATCTATTCCCAAATTAAAAATCTTAGAAAAAAACTAAAAGATGCCGGTGCTGAAATCGAAATTAAAGCGGTTTATGGGATTGGTTATAAATTGGTAGAAGCGTGAAATTATTAAATTATACTACCAGTTATTTTGCTGCAATATTATTCCTTCTTTTAGGAATATGGGCAGTGATATTTTATGTCGAAATGCTAGATGAAATTTACGACAGCCTGGATGATGGTCTCGGTAATCAGAAAACGTTAATTATTAATCGGGCTAAAAACAATCCCGAAAATCTAAAGCGCTTAGATTTTCAAGACGGGAGTTATACCGTTAGGTCAATAAGTAATTCGCAAGCGATAACTTTTAAAGACTCTTACCGCGATACACTTATGTATATGCATAATGAAAATGATTTTGAACCGGTTAGATTATTGGAGACTGTATTTAAAGAAGGTGATAAATTTTATAAGTTGAAAATTATCACTTCTATGGTAGAGGAAGACGATTTAATAGAAGACCTATTATTTTCTCTAATCCTACTTTATTTAGGTTTAATTTTAAGTATTGTTTTGCTCAACAACTTAATCCTTAAAAAAATATGGAATCCGTTTTATAGCCTTCTACACCAACTAAAAAACTTTAGGCTGGAAAAAGATCAGAAAATCAATACTGTTTCTTCAAATATAGATGAATTCAATTTGCTAAATACACGAATAGAACAAATGCTTGATAAATCTATTTCAAGTTATAATAGCCAGAAACAATTTATTGAAAATGCGGCTCACGAATTGCAAACTCCTTTGGCAATTAGTATCAATAAACTAGAACTTCTCGTAGAGCATGAGGAGCTTAATGAGCAACAAATTGAATTAGTGGCTTCGGTTTTAAATAATTTGGAAGGATTAACCCGAATGAACAATTCTTTATTGTTGCTTTCCAAAATAGAAAACCAGCAATTCCCAGATGAGCAAGAGATAGATTTCAATGATCTTATAACGAACCTGAAGCACGATTATAAAGACCTGGCCGGTCACAAACAAATGGAAATTAAAATTGAGAGCACTTCAGTATTAAAATATACTATGAATAAAGGCCTGGCAAGAATTTTACTTTCTAATTTACTTAAAAATGCGATTATACACGGCGAAAAAGGAACCGAAATTAATGTAATGATTTCAGTAAATAGCTTTAGAATAAGTAATTCTTCCAAACATGGTGCTTTAGATACTACCAGGGTATTTTCCCGATTTCAGAAAAATCCGGGGTCTAAGAATTCTACCGGAATTGGATTGGCTATTGCAAAAACCATAGCCAAAAAGTACCAACTTCAACTAGATTATACTTTTACCCAGGAACATAATTTTCATCTTTATAAATAAAAGGTTTCACTAGTAAATAAATACTACCATTTATTAATTCCAGGTTTATTCCAGTTTTGTAATTCATCTTTGTTTAAAATTTAAAAACAATAAAAATGAAAAAGATAACTTTTCTGGTACTGGCTATAGCTATGGTTTTTACCGCTTGTGAGGACGATGATTTGCGAAATTCAGATATTCCATCTGTAGTACTTAATGGATTTACTGAAAAATTCACTAAAGCTACTAATGTGGAATGGGAGAAAATGGCAGATGTATTTGAAGCAGAATTTGAAGTAGATCGTGTAGAATATAATGCTATTTTAAATTTAGACGGAACTATTGTGAAGTATAAATACACTATTTCCTATGATGCGCTTCCGCAAGCAGTTCAAGCATCAATTACCGCAGATTATGATAGCACAAAAATTGATGACATAGAATTAATTCAAATTTCTGAAATGAGCTATTATCAGGTTGAATTTGATGCAGAACCTAATGATAACAAGATAATTTTTGAAAAATCTGGAGAGACTGCTAATGATGTTGCTCCCTGGTAATAACTAAAAATAAAGCAAATGCTAAACAAAATTGCAATCTTAATCGTAGCAGGAGTACTAGGTCTTGCAAGCATAATACTCTATAGTTATAATGAGTTTGTAACTATAGATGAGCTTCAGGATAAATCTGTAGCTTATAAAATTATTAATAAATGGCAGCTACCAGAAATTCTTGATGAGGTATCTGGCATAGATTGGATAGGGGATAATAAAATCGCTTGCATACAGGATGAAGATGGTGTGATTTTTATATTCAACCTGGAAACCTCAAAAGTGGAACAAAGTATAACATTTGCCGGCTCCGGAGATTATGAAGATATACGTATAGTAGGGAATACCGCTTATGTTCTGCGAAGTGATGGGGAAATTTTTGAGGTAAAAGGTTTTTTATCTGAAACCCCAAAAACTATTAGTTACGCTAATTTTTTAACCGAAGATCATAACCTGGAAAGCCTGGCGTGGGATAAAAAGAACAATAGTTTGTTGCTTGCTATAAAAGATAGAGAGCCTGGAGATGATACTTATAAGGGTGTTTATAAATTTTCTTTGAGCACTAAAGAATTACAGAAAAAGCCTGAGTACCGTCTTTATATGGAAGATGAACTTCTAAAAGACAGAAAGGCTAAACCTCGTAAAAAATTAGAACCTTCTGCGCTGGCGATACATCCTGTAAACAACAATTTTTATATTCTAGATGATAGAACCCCACAATTAATAATTGCCGATGGCAATATGAAAATGAAAAAACGCTTTGCATTGCGTGAAGAAGATTTTGAGCAGGCTGAAGGGCTTACGTTTAGCAAAGACGGAAGGTTGTTTATTTCTAATGAAGGGAAAGGTGGAAAGGCGAACATTCTTGAGGTGGTTTTTAAATAGAGATATGCAGAAAAAAGAAGAAAGTACCAGCGTAAAAAAGAGTAAGCTGCCTTTAATATTTTCTACCATTGTAATTGTAATTCTTGTTGGAGGTTACTTTTTTATACCTTCCTTGAATGAGTTTTTTAATGAAGCCTGGGCGGTTCTTACCAGTAATGACAAGCAAAAAATAGAGGCCTGGGTTTCAGATTTTGGATGGATAGGTCCACTAGTATTAATTATAGCTATGATCGCACAAATGTTTCTTTTGGTAATTCCATCGGTGGCATTAATGATAGTTTCTATATTGGCTTATGGGCCAATAGGAGGGAGCTTAATTGTTTTTGCAGCTATTTATTGTGCATCTTCTGTAGGGTATTTTATTGGGCGTTATTTTGGCCCCGTAATCGTTCAAAAACTTTTAGGACCCAAAACTGAAAATAAAATAAGTGACTTTTTAGATGATTATGGTTTTTGGGCAGTAATTGTAACCAGGATTAATCCATTTTTAAGCAATGATGCTATTAGTTTTGTTGGCGGAATTTTGAAAATAGGCTATTGGAGGTTTATTGGTGCAACATTAGTGGGAATAAGTCCGCTTACTGTTTTTATAGCACTAATAGGAGATAGCACCCAGCAATTAAAATCGGGTCTATTATGGGGTTCCCTGGTTAGTTTAGTACTTTTTATCTTATATATTTATTGGGATAAAAGGAAGCGTTAATGCAAAGATGATTGTCCGTTTAAATACCTAAGCTTAGTTTTTGTCACCTTGAGCTTACTCGAAAGGTTAAACAAAAACGGCTTGATTACGCTTGACGTGACCATTTTAGTTCAAATTTTTTTTAGTTGCCTTGCGAGACAAACCTAATGCAAAGTATTAAAAAGATAAAAAACTAAAAGTTTGCCAGGCTATTTTATCGTTTTAAACTGAGGAAAGTTTACAATGTTGAAAAGAAAATAGCGGAGATTAATCCCCGCTATTTTTTACTCGATAATCGAGATTGAATGCTCTGAGGCTTGCCTCGAAATCAAATTATATTTTTCAATATTAATGCTTCGTGTGCTTGCTCCGAAGTAGTTTACTTGATAATTGAGATTTAAAAATTTTCAGGCTTTATTGGTTTAAAGCTCTTGAACTTTAATATTTCTCCAGTAAACTTTAATTCCGCCTCCATCGTGAATCTGTAGTGCTATTTTTCCATTAGCAGCTCCAATTTTTTCATCAGAAAAATCAACCATTTCCACGCCGTTTAGCCAGCTGGTCACCTTGTTGCCTTCTACTTTTATTTTTAACTTGTTCCATTCTCCATATTTAAGGGCGTCTTCTTTTTCAGGGTCTGGTTTAATCAACCAACCACGTCCGTAAGATTCATAAATACCACCGGTGTGAAGGTTAGGTGGAGCTACTTCTACCTGCCATCCGGTTATTTTGGTACCGTCAATTTCAGAGCGTATAAATACACCACTATTTCCATCTGCCTCCTGTTTAAACTCTAAATTCAGCTCAAAATTCTTGTAATTTTCATCTGTAGCAAGATATCCATACGCTTCATCAGGACCACTTTCAGAGATTAACAAACCATCTTCAACATACCATTTTTCGGTACCGTGTATTTTCCATCCGTCAAGATTTTCTCCATTAAAAAGTTCTTTTCCAGATTGGCAACTGGTAAATGCGATGCTAAGTAAAATAGCAACTAAACTAATTTTTTTCATGTTCTAAATTGTTTTTAATATTATTTAGCCAACTAATCCATGGCCTAAATAAGGTTTATAATTTTTTAATTTTAATATTCTTAAACCAAATAGGGCTGGCGTGGTCCTGTAAACCTATATAGCCAGATTTAAACTTTGCATAATCGGGACTGTCTTTCCATTTTCCCGAATCTCTTTTTTCTTGCCAGTCTTGAGACTGCGGATTAAAAGAAAGCATCATTTCTCCATTTAGCCAATGTTCTACCCGTTCTGGGGTATATACAATTTTGCTGGTATTCCATTCACCCACAGGATTTAACTGTTTTTTATCGGTATCTGGTGCGTACATGGCATAATCGGCTGCTGTTTTGTTAAGTGGTTTTAATTCTGAAAGATTTTCGGTGTGGCCCAAACTCTTATTATAGCTGGTTAGATCATGGATTTCCTCATAGTTTTCGTCGTCTATAAGCTGGTATTCCGGGGCTACTTTTGCAGGATTTGCATAGCCTTCTTTTACGTGATAAAAAATCCCGCTATTGCCTCCTTCGGGAAGTTTCCACTCCAGGTAAAGTTCAAAGTTATCAAACTCTTCGGCACCATAAATAATATCACGTCCTCCTGTGTAGTCTTCTTCCTTGCCTAGCTTGGTTTTGTAGGTTAATACACTGTCTTCTATTACCCAACCCGGGGGCATTTCTTCTTCACCATAACCTCTCCAGCCATCCAGGCTGCTACCGTCAAATAAATACTGCCAATCTTTATCTTTTTGCTGAACTTCAGCAGTATTTTCCTGATTCTTAGTTTCGGATTGCTCCTGTTTTTTATCTGAATTTTTGCAGGCTATGGTTGAAGCGGCCAACAGCATGCATATCATTATTTTTTTCATTTGGTATTTTTTAAGTTGAAACCGGGTAGGGGATACTTTTAAGGTTCTACTACCCGTTTTTAAAACTATTTTATTCCACTTTAATTAGTGTTATTGGTTTAACCTAATTTCATTTTTTCCGGATCCCAGTTTATAAATTCATTCTTTTTATAACTTTCGTTGCATAATAAAGCCGGTGCCGCTGCACGGAATCCAAAAACAGGGTCTTCTGCTACCGAGCCATTTTCACGGATTGCTGTAAAGAAATTTGCAAAATGATCATAGTGAGCACCTTTGTAGCCATCTTGAGCATCATATACTGTCGTTAAAGGTGGCAGCATCTTTTTTCTATTAGGTCTACTTGATTCATTTTTCGCTTTTTCGGCTAAAAATGGATCATCACTATTTCCTCCTGCATTACGTTTTAAGGTTACACGGTCCCATTCTACGTCCATAGAGCCTTTACTGCCCACAAGTTTTAAATAAGTACTGCCACTTGTTCCATCTACAAAATTGCAACGTAGGGATAGATTAAATGCAGGGTGTTGTTGCGAATCTGGATAATCAAACATACCTAAAAGCACATCTGGTACTTCCCGCCCATCATTCCAGTGACGTAATCCACCGCTGGCCGCAATTTTATTAGGACCGTAAGAGTTGGTGATAAAATGAAGGCTGGAAAATAAATGTACAAATAGATCACCTGCCATTCCTGTTCCGTAATCAAGATAGTTTCGCCATCTAAAGAATTTCAGCGGGTCAAACGGTTTATCTTCGCTTATAGAAATATATTTCTCCCAATCTACAGTTTGGGTAGATGCATCATTGGGTATAGGATATTGCCAGGCACCAAGTGCCGAATTTCTGGCCCAAAATCCTTCAGCATAATTAAGTGTTCCTATAGCACCGGCAGCCAGAAGTTCTTTAGCTTTTTCATTACCTAAAGAAGACATCCCCTGACTTCCTACCATAAAAATCTTCCCTGATTTCTTCCAGGCTTTAATAATATCCTGCCCTTCATCAATATTGTGAATCAAAGGTTTTTCACAGTACACATGCTTGTCTGCATTTAGGGCATCAACACTTATTTTTTTATGCCAAAAATCGGGGGTGCCAATAATAACCGCATCAATATCACTGCGTTTTAGTACGTCTTTATAATCTTTAGTAAGAAACAAACTGCTACCCCAGCGTTGTTTAGCATCTTCTAAACGGCCATCGTATAAATCGCAAACCGCTACAAGTTCTATATTATCGTGCTCTAATGCCGTATTGGTATCGGCAACCCCCATTCCTCCTGCACCTATTAAAGCAATTTTTAAGGTTTTATTATTGGCTTTTGCCATTTTTCGCTTTAGAATACTAACATTTTGCGTTTCTGCAGCAAAAGTAGAGGGCAAAATGGCTGCTGTTGCACCTGCAATTCCTAGATTTTTTATAAAGGAACGTCTGTCTTTTTTTATCATAATTAAATTTTCGTTTTATTTTAATGAGTAAAATTAAAAATGCTTATGTTGGTCTTAACTATACTTTTTCTATAAAAGCAACAGGCCAATAACTTGTTTGTTATTGCCTGCTGCTAAACTTTTCAAATAGCTAACAAACTTTGTAATTAGTTTAGTAACCTGGGTTTTGAGTTAAAGTAGCTTCTCCGGCACTGTTCAAACTAAGGTCTATTTGTGCTTGTGGAATAGGGTAATATTCGCTTTTACCCGGAATAAATTTACCTCCCCTAACATCGGTCGTTATTTTTCCCTGATAGTCAAAATAATCGTTTAAGGTCTCTTCTGCAATCCCCCAACGTACCAGGTCAAAAAAGCGGTGTCCTTCCATGGCTAATTCAAGTTTACGCTCAAAGTAAATAGCTTCCAGAGCATTTTCTTTAGAAGAAAATTCTGAATCGGTATATAGGCCGATATTATAATTAGCCGCATTCTCTGCATCGTTAAACCCCGTTAACGGACTATTCTCATCAATATATTTTTTTAAGAATCCTTGTGGATTTGAAGCTCGCTCACGCACCCGGTTTACGTACTGCATGGCAAGTCCTAAGTTTCCGGTTTGCGCTTCAGCTTCAGCAGCCATCAATAAAACATCGGCAAAGCGAATAATATGAACATTAATGGCGGTACCTGGAGCCCAGGAACTTTGGTCACTATACAAGTCTTGTGTAGACTGCCAGTAAATATTCTTTTTTGGGGCATAAGGCCCACCGTAAGATTGGTCTCTTATCCAGGTAGCACCCGGGTGATGCCCCCAATCATGATAGGGTATACCACGACGGCCTACCGTCCAGTCTAAACGCGGATCTAACGAACCGGCGTATGGAGCAAATGAATCATCTGCTGCAATACCCATATCACTTTTTACAGGATCTTGATTGTAATTCTCTAAATATGGCAAACCATTTCCCGGCTGGGTTTTATAAGAGTTTACTAAGTTTTGAGTTGGTTGATAAAAACCGCAACATCTAAACGGACTATTATAGGGGAAATTAAGCATCCCGCCCTGGTTAGAGTTTGCAATAGTACTGGTCCCATCATTAGCTACCATTTGTACATCAAAAACTGTTTCAGCATTATTCTCTGTTTCGGCATCAAAATTGTCTTCAAATTCTGCGATAAGATCATACTTTTCTCCGGCTGAATTTGTACCCGATTCAATCACTTGTGTGAATATTGTGGAAGCTTCAGGGAATTTTTCCTGATATAGATATGTTTTTCCAAGATAAGCTCCAGCCGCCCATTTATTGGCGCGTCCAAATTCAGATTGAGTGCCAGGTAGGTTGTCGAATGCAAATTGAAAATCAGCTTCAATATTTGGCCAAATATCAGTATCATTTGGTTGCTTTGGATTCTCAGTATTTTCATCTATCCAGGGCACCATATTAAACATCTTTTTTAACTCGAAGTAATAGTGCCCTCGCAAGAATCTTGCTTGTCCCGCTATATTACTTCTTTCGGCTTCACTAATGTCTTCTACGTTCGCCAATACCCTAAGTGTGTTATTGGTACGGGCAACTCCTTCATAGGCAGCTATCCATTTGGTGTTATAAAATCCATTTGACGGATTAGAAATAAATTTTACAATTTGGTCTATAGCGGGCTGGTCACCTCCAAAGCTTCCTTTACTGGCCAAACCACCGGCAACTGCGCCATATACCCAATTATCTGATGCAGATTCCCAAGGGTTTCCTCCACCCAGGCCTTGACCGTCTAAGGCAGCGTATGCACCAATTAATAATTTCTCTACACCTTGCTTATTGGCTACCACATCTTCACTTAAGGAACCCAATGCAGGTTGGTCTAAAAAATCGTCACTACAAGATCCTAAACTTAGCGAAACCATAGCCGCTAAAAATAAGATACTTAAAATTCTATGTTTTTTCATTGTTATTGTTTTTATCATTATAAACTAGCGTTAAGTCCAAATATCAACTGTCTTTGATTAGGATACGCACCTTCATCTATTCCAAAATTCACCGAATCTCCAGAGATTTCTGGATCAATACCAGAATAGCCAGTAATTGTAAATGCATTAGCCATTTGTACATAAAATCTTAGCTTAGAAATATTAATGGCATCTAATACAGAATTAGGCAAGGTATATCCTAGTTGAATTTGTTTTGCTCTTAAGTAAGAACCATCTTCAACAAAATAGGAGTTGGGAACATCTGCCAGACTAAAAGAACCAACGGTTTGTTGAATAGGAGCACTTGCATTCATGTTATCTGGTGTCCAGGAATCATAAAGTGCAGTAGAACTCTTTGCTCCATTAAAAGAGCTATAAAAATCGGTAAACCATTTTACGTTATTCCAAATATCATTTCCTTGAGAACCGTATAAGAACATACTAAAGTCCCAATTCTTGTACATAAGTTCCAGGTTTAGCCCGTAGGTAAAGTCTGGATTTGGATCGCCAATATAGGTACGGTCATCAGCGGTTATTTGGTTATCTCCATTAACATCGGCATAACGGAAACGTCCTACTGCTACATCAGATTGATAGGTAGTATTTTGGTTACCGGTACTTTCTCTAGCTGCCGCATTTGCCTGGTCTATTTCTTCTTGCGAATCCCAGAATCCATCTACTTGATACCCAAAAAACTGACTAACAGAACCACCTTCAGCATTTCTAATTATAGAACTACCATTAAACCGGCGACCTTCCAAATCGAAATAGTTTAAGCCATCGGCAATTTTAACAATTTCATTATTGTAACTAGTAAAAGTAACTGAGGTATTAAACTGTAAATCTTCAGCAAGGGTAAAATAAGTGGAAAGGTCTAAATCAATACCACTATTAGTCATTTGCCCAACATTAACATAAGGAACTGTGGCCGATCCAACGGTTGCAGGAAGGTTTGGGTTGTATAAAAGATCGTTTATATCCTTGCGATAGTAATCGGCAGTAAGTTGTACAGTATTATTAAATAATGTTGCATCTATACCAAAGTTGGCATTAATATTCTTCTCCCATTTTGCGTCTGGATTTCCAATTCTGGACTGTTGAAAACCTTCAGAAGTACTTGAATTACTTCCGGAAATTGCATAAAAGGAGGTTTGATTATTACCGCCAAAGGTGGTAAATGAGTTAGCAGGATCTACATTTATTTGGTTACCCATTACTCCATATCCGGCACGTACTTTTAAGTCGTTTATCCAGCTAGATTCAAAGAAACTTTCATTACTTACATTCCAACCGGCACTGGCAGCAGGAAACCATCCATACTGTTCATTGAGGAAACGGGAAGAACCATCTCTTCTTATCGTGGCACCAAATAGGTAACGGTCATCAAAGTTGTAATCTACCCTTCCAAAAACAGAAGAAAGCGCATCGGCATATTTAAAACTGTAATTAGTTTGAGTTCCAGAACCGGTATCCAGGGTTACGTAATCTGGATCAAAAGAAAAATAAGATTGTGTAGAACCACCTACTTCACGTCCTTTATTTTGATAAGCTTCTGTACCCAATATTACCGTTAAGTTATGAATATCAGCAAAAGTATTTTTATAGGTTAAAGTATTGGTCCAGGTCCAGTTAAAGTTGGTTTCAGCACCTTCAGTATAAGAGTTTACCGAGTTATTTTCTGCATTCTCGTATGCAGGAAAAGCAAAGGAATTAAAGCTATTTGAAAAATACTGTCCTCCAAAAGTAGTCTTGAAAGTAAGACTTTCTAAGAAGTCGATTTCAGCAAAAATATTACCAAATAGTTTGTTGGAAACTCCCCGGTCATTTCTTAATCTATCTAACATGGCCACGGGATTAAAAGCGTTACCCAAGCCCTGGCCAAAAGACCCTGCATAGTTGCCTCTAATATCACGTACCGGGATAATTGGCTGTTGCCTAAAGGCCATTCCTATAGCACTTCCTTCAGAAAGTGCCCCAATTTGTGGGTTTTCACGAATGGCAAAACTTAAGTTTTCACCAACCCTAATATTATCTGTAATATTAAACACGCTATTTACACGCATGGTATAGCGTTTTAAATAGGTATTATCAAGGGTTCCTTTTTGGTCAAAATAATTAAGAGAAAATAAGAAACTTCCCTTTTCACTACCATTGCTTACGGAAAGATTATGACTGGTAATTGGAGCCGAATTAAAAATCTCCTGAAACCAATTGGTTCCTCGCTTGTTTGCTTCAACAATTCGATAAAAATCATTTAGTTGAGCGGGGTCAGTATAGTATGGATCTACATTGTAAAGAGACTCATCAACCGTGTTTGCGCCTACCGGAGCAATATAGTTTGGCAAAACAGGTTGTGCGCCATCCCCATATTGCGGGTGGTCAATAGCAGCACCTGGATTTGTATTCCTTATAGCTCTAAAAGTAAGATCTGCCATCTCCTGAGAAGAGAGGATATCCCATGGATTACCTTTTTGAACCATTTGAGTTCCGTAATAGGCATCGTAGTTTACAGAGAGTTTACCTTTACCTTTTTTAGTGGTAATAATAATCACTCCATTGGCTGCTCTGGAACCATAAATAGAAGCAGAAGCAGCATCTTTAAGTACTTGCATACTTTCAATATCATTTGGATTGATATTTCCTATGTTGTCAGTTGGGATACCGTCTATTACATATAGTGGCGTGTTATTCCCAAAGGTGTTAGCTCCACGAATTTTAACTTGTGGTGCTTCACCCGGTTGGCCTCCACCAGTAATGCTAACTCCAGAAACCCTACCTTGTAGTTGGTTTGTTACCTGGGCATTGGGTTGTTGTACCATCTCGTCTACTTTCACAACAGATACAGCTCCTGTTAAATCTTGTTTACGCTGTGTACCGTAACCAACCACAACAACTTCATCTAAAGCTGCGGCATCTGTTTCTAAAACAATATCGATTTCGTTACGGCCGTTAACATTTATTTCTTTGGTGGCGTAACCTACATAACTAACCTGTAAAACTGCATCTTCAGCTACTTCAATAGAGAAATTTCCATCAAAATCACTCATAACACCATTAGAAGTGCCTTTTTCTAAAATATTTGCAGCGGGAATAGGCATCCCGGTTTTTGTCTCTGTGATTGTACCGCTAACCGTAATGGTCTCCTGAACACTCTTAGAGCTTGTTGAAGAAGATTTTGTTGTTGGGTTATTAGTTAAAAAAATCTGTTTCCCATAGATTTCATATTTGGTGGATGTGCCTTTAAAAATTTTTTCTAATACAGCGGGCACTCTTTCCTTATTTACAGTAATCTGTATTTTTCGGGATAGATCAACATCTTTAATTTTATAAACAAAATGATATTCGGTCTGGTTTTCAATAAGATCCAGTAACTGCGACATTTCTACGTCATCTAGTTTTAGCGTGACGGTTTTTTGGGAGTAAGAGTTATTGGCGTGCAATCCAAAAAGACTTACAAGGAAACACAATAAGGTGAGTTTCATTTTCAAATTAAATTTAAACAAAGCAAACTGCTTTGATAGTCCATGAGGTGATTTTTTCATACTTTTAAATCTTAAATATTGGTTGATACTCGTTTTTAATCGGCCATGTATTGTAGCGGGGAATGTTGGAGCATTCCCCGTTTTTATGGCTAGTTCTCTTTTTCTAAATCTTGATTCATTTTATTTGTTTTTGGGTTAATAATAATTTGCCTGTCACTTTGTTGAGTGTAATCCAATCCATAGGTTTTTCTAAAGTATTCCAGGATATTAAATAAGGACTCCTCCCCAAAACTGGCATTAAATTTTTCTTTGGCGATAGTGGTGTTTTTATTTATGATTGTTACCCCAAAATGGCGCTCCATTTTCTTTAGGATATTCTCAAAACTAATGTTTCTAAATACCATTTCTCCTTCCATCCAGGCCGTGTAAATGGAGGTGTCTACTTCGTTGATTTCTAAATTGTTGGTAGATCTATTGGAAGAGGCCAGTTGACCTGGTTTTAGAATTGCTTTTGCTTTAGGGTGTTGCCCTGTCTTTAACTGCACAGCACCTTCTACTAACACTACATTAGTAGCCATATCTTCTGGGTATGCAGAAACATTAAATTCGGTTCCTAAAACTCCAATCTCAAGATTTTGAGCTATCACTTTAAAAGGCCGATTTTCGTCTTTCGCTATCTTAAAAAAAGCTTCTCCTGTTAAAAATACCTGGCGATTGTCTTTTTTAGGGAAGTTTACGGGATATTTTAAAGAAGATCCTGCATTCATAAAAACTATACTACCATCTGATAGTTGTATTTTAAAGCGTTTACCGTTGGGAACGCGTAAAATGTTGTATTCAGTTTTTGTAGAAGCCTGTTGGCACTTTCTATATATTAGTAAGTTTCCTTTTTGCCCACCTATTACTTGCCCATCACGCTTCTTTAATTGAAATTCACCTTGTTCTGATAAAGCTTTAACAGTACCATCTTCTCTCTCTAGAATTATAGAGTCTTTTGCAACAGAAACCTGTTCAACTTGTTTTGGCTTTGTGAGGTATAGAAATAAGGAGCTACTTAGAATAGTAATAAAAATGGCTGCTATTGATGTAAGCCAAAGTTTCTGGTTTTTATTTTTATCATTGATGTTTAATGATTTTTTATACTGAATTTTGTTTTTAATTTCCGCATAGACCTCATTTTCTGATTTGCGCTGCCCATTATCTTCTAAAATAATATGCTGTAACGCCTCTTGTGCTTCAGGAAGTGCCTGTTCATTTGGATTGTTTCGGAAATAGCTTACTATTTGCTTTATTTCATCTTCACTACAACGATTTCGTGAAAATTTTAGAAGCAAGCCTTTTATGTGATCTTTTCGGTTCATTATTATGCAGGATGTGGTTATAATACAATTGAAAAGCTGCCGACTACCATGCGAGTTGTGAATTATTTTTGATTTTCTTTTGAAATAATTAAGAAAAAAGGTGGGCATCCCAAATATGGCGGGACTTTTATTGAAATGTTAAAATTTAAGAACTAATAGAATTTTATTGAGTATGTGAAGGTTTATGTTTAAAAGTATGCTTAAAAAACATATGCTTGTCCAATTATTGTAAATTGTATTTTTCGTAATTTAATTAGGATAAGAAAGGTTTTTTGCTGAGATGAGCATAATCTAAGTGAAGGTGTAATTATAAGAACGGCTTGTAACTGTTATATAACAGGGATAGAGAAAAAACAATATCTCCATGCAGGCTTAGAAATTCCCTGATATTTCCTAAAGCTTTTGTCATCTGATTTTTTACAGTATTCGCCGAAATATTTAATTCATTGCTTATTTCTTCATAACTTTTTCCTTCTTCTCTAGACATTTTAAAAATTAATTGGCAGCGTGGAGGTAAGGAGGTTACTGCGCGTTGACTTAGTTTTTTATATTCGTCTTCAGTGAGATTAATGTCCGTTGGTTTGTAGGATTTCTGACTTTCATAAAAAACCCTGCTAATAAGTTCACGATCATTGGCTGCCTTCTTTAAAAAATTGAATGCCAGGTTACGGGTTATAGTAAAAATAAACGCTTTAAAAGATTTTTCAGGTTCTAATAGATGCCTGTTTACCCATACTTTAATAAACACATCCTGTACAATTTCTTCTGCTTGCACCTCTATTTTCACTAAACTTTTGGCATAATAATATATATCTTCCTGATACTTATTAAAAAGAATCTGAAAAGAGGCTTCGTCCCCATTTTTTAGATGCTCTACTAAAATGAGGTCATTATTATTTTCAATTTTAAACATATTTGCGCCCAAGGTGGTTATGTTTTAACATTAATACATTTTAATGATACTTAATTAGCGATTTCGGCAGTATATCAGATAATTTTTTAAATATAGATTAAATTAAAGTAAATATTTTATATAATGATAATCTTTTTATAAAAAATTATAAAAGGTATAATGAATATAGGCGAAAATTTATACTATAGGTTGAAATCTTATCATGTTGTTTAACAATAGATTAATGGAGATCTATGTTCAAGTTTTAATTTTTTTTGGGAGATACTTCTAAAGGTCTACTGTATTAATTTGATTAGTTAAGGTATTAGGAAGAGCCACTTAATTATTATTTAAAAGGTATAGACTGGAGCTGCTAGGAAGATTTTTTTTTCTAAATCATTACTTGATAATCAAAATTGATTTTTTTTTTTGAGACTTTTCTCTAGATATAAAAAAATCCATTTAATGTCTCTTGGGCTTGCTTTGAGCTAAATTACTAGAGCCGGAAAATAAAACTGCAGCTGAAATTAAAATTTGCTTAGAGCTAGTTTTTTTGGTATCAATAGATAACTATTAGTTTCTACTTATCTTTGCTTATTGAAACCGTTTTATGATGATACAGGAAAGTATTTCTATAGAGGAAAAATTAAATGAGCGCATAAAAGAGCTTTCTTGCCTTTATGAAGTTTCTACGGCTATTAGAGAATATGATGGTTCTAATGAAAATACCTTAGAATCTATTGTACAAATTCTAAAAAATGCATGGCGATTTCCAGAACTTGCTACTGTAGAAATTCAGTGTGAAAATTATCATTTAACCTCAAACCCAATTCCTTCGCAAGCTTATTCCCAAAAAAGTATTATTCAAATTTCCGAAAAGCAAATGGGCTTTATTAAAGTTCATTATCCGGCTTCAGATTTATCTAAAGCTCATTTTTTAGTAGAGGAACAACGCTTACTGGATAAGGTGGCGTATGAGATTGCCCTATTTTTTGAACGTCAAACTATAAAAACCCAGGAGGAACTTTTAAAAAAGACAGCTCAAAGAAACGATAGGTTATCTATTTTAGGAGAGATTACCGCAGGGATAGCCCATGAACTAAACACTCCCCTTGGAAATATTCTTGGTTTTGCTGAATTTATAGCAGAAAAAAATCAAGAGCCACAAATAAAAAGAGATGCTCAAAAAATTATAAAATCGGCCATGTATTCCAGGGAGGTGGTAAAAAAATTAATGTTTTTTTCCTGCGATATGCCACAGGACATTAAAAAAATTGAAGTTAAACCTATAATAACTCAGGCATTATCCCTATTAAAGCCTAATTTTAAAAAGGCAAATATTAGTTTTGAATTTCTTATACAGGATCCTGGTCTAAAGGCTCAGGTAGATCCCATACAATTAACCCAGGTATTTTTTAATCTGGTGATTAATGCGATTTATTATTCTCCTGAAAATTCAAAAATTATTATTTCTATCAGTAATAATAAAACACATTATACTATTGAAATTGCCGATAAAGGAAAAGGAATAGATCCCGAAGTGAAAGATAAAATATTTGAACCTTTTTATACTACTAAACCCCTTGGAGAAGGTTCAGGACTTGGTTTAAGTGTGGTACATGGGATTATAAAAAGTCATAGGGGTGAAATTAGTATTGCCGATAATGTTCCAAATGGGACGATTTTTAAAGTTCAATTACCCTTGAAGTTCTAATATGTCTATACGGAAAGAAAACTTATTAATAGTTGATGACGATTACGATATGCTTGAGATACTTGACCGTCATCTCGAGCAGGAAAATTACCATACCTATAAGGCAGGTTCAGTGTTGGAAGCTATAGATATTTTAAAGCATAGCGAGATTGATCTACTGATAACCGATTTACAAATGCCGGGAATGAATGGAATGGAACTGGTGAAATATGTAGATGACCACTATACCGAAATCCCTAAATTGGTAATTACCGGATTTCCTTCTATTGATAATGCACTTACCGCTATTAAATCTGGCGCTTTAGAATATTTGCCTAAACCTTTTACCAAAAACGAATTACTTACTTCGGTAAAGAATTCACTTCTTAACCGTGCTTCAAAAGCTCAAAAATCCAGCATAGCAGGTGAATTGAGAAATAATTATGCCGGGATGATTGGAACCTCGGCAAAATTCGAGGAACTGGTTGATATTATTGAGAGAGTAAAAAATAATCGTGCCACTATTTTAATAAAAGGGGAAAGTGGTACCGGGAAAGAACTGGTTGCAAGGGCTATTCATTACAAAGGCTCTTTTGCTAAAAACCCTTTTATAGCTGTTAATTGCGGTGCGATACCAGAAAATTTGTTAGAATCAGAATTATTTGGATCTACAAAAGGAGCTTATACCGGGGCTTCAGAAACGCGTGAAGGTTATTTTCAGGCGGCCAATGGAGGAACCATTTTTTTAGATGAAATAGGTACAGCTTCTTTGGCTGTACAGGTAAGGTTGTTACGTGTGCTACAGGAAAAAGAAGTGAGAAAACTTGGGGATAAGAAATCAGAAAAACTCCAGGTAAGAGTTATTGCGGCTACAAATAGCAATTTGCGTGAAATGGTAGAGAAGGGAAGCTTTAGAGAAGATTTATATTATAGACTTAACGTGGTAGATATACTTACCCCGCCTTTGCGAGAAAGAAAAGAAGATATTATAGCGCTTGCTAAAACCTTCCTGGAAAAGTATCAGCGGGATTACGGAAAAAGTAATCTAAAGTTATCAGAAAAAGCGATTGAAATTTTAAATCGTTACAATTGGCCCGGCAACATTAGGGAATTAGAGAATGTAATACAACGAGCCATAATTATGTGTGAAGACGAAATTCTTCCGCAGGATTTACCAGCTTCAGTAAAATACAAAATCCCCACGGTAGACGAGGAATTAGTTGCATTAAAAGAGGTGGAAAAAAAACATATTTTAAAAGTACTTGCGGCGGTAGATCAGAATAAATCCAAGGCTGCAGAAATTCTTCAAATAGACCGTAAAACTTTACGGGAAAAGATCAAATAAAGCTCTGGGTAGTTATCTCCCAACCGGGTAATTTCTTTTCAGCAGAAAAAATAAAGTGAATTCTTTTTAAATATATAACACGCTTATGTACAGTGTGTTATGCGTATATTTTTTGTTTTTTAATTATTTGGGCATAGCTTTAGCTTAGTACTTTCCAAAATACAGATTCTATGCATATAGCTGAAATGGAAAGACCAGCAATTTTGGAAGAAAGTGAAAAAGAGATACAGCGGGCAGGTAGTGAGCTCTTTAAAACGCTTTGTTTTAATTGCGATTTAAGGCACCAGTGTACCTGGAAAGAAAACAGAAAGATGTATTGTGAACATTTCCAATAAAATTATAAATATGATTGCTACAAAAAAAAATAAACAGAGTATGTATGATACGGTTATTAAACAGTTTAATAAAACTGCCGGTATCATCGATTTAAATCCTAATATCAAAAAGATACTGGAAATAACCAACAATGAGATTGTGGTTCATTTTCCTGTAAAAATGGATAATGGTAAGGTAGAGGTTTTTACCGGATACAGGGTTCAGCATAATAATGCATTAGGACCTTATAAAGGAGGTTTACGTTACCATCCTACAGTAGATGTAGATGCAGCAAAGGCACTTGCTATGTGGATGACCTGGAAAACTTCTTTGGCTGGTTTACCTTATGGTGGAGCAAAAGGAGGAATTCAATTAGACCCCAGAAATTATTCTGATGCCGAATTAGAAAGAATAACTCGTAGGTTTACCTATGCCTTAGGAGAAAATATTGGACCGGAACATGATATTCCTGCGCCCGATGTAAATACCAATGCTCAAACAATGGCCTGGATTGCAGACACCTATATGTCTACAATATCAACCTCAGAACGTTCTCAAAATCAACACGTGGTAACAGGAAAGCCCGTAGGTTCTGGAGGTTTGGAAGGTCGTGATCGCGCTACTGGTTTCGGCGTTTACTTAACCACTAAAGAGCTTGTTAAATCTCGCGGGGAATCACTAAAAGATAAAACATTTATCGTACAGGGATTTGGAAATGTGGGCTATTGGGCTTCAAAATTTTTAATAGCTGATGGAGCAAAAATGATAGCTGTACAAGATGCGCACGCTACTTTGTTTAATGAGGAAGGTATTTCTGTAGAAAGTTTATTTGAGCATTCAAGCCCTAGAAAAGGCTCAATTCAAGGATTTACAAAAGCAGAGGAAATTGACCCGGCTGATTTCTTTGGATTAGATTGTGATATTTTAATTCCTGCTGCTCTTGGAAACCAAATCACAGGAGAGAATGCATTCAAAATAAAGGCTTCTATAGTTGCTGAAGGGGCTAACGGTCCTACAAATGAAGAAGGAGAAGCAATTTTGTTGGAAAAAGGAATCACGATTATTCCAGATATTCTATGTAATTCTGGAGGAGTGATAGGTAGTTATTTTGAATGGTTACAGAATAGAAACGGTGAGCTTTGGGAACTGGATGAAGTGATGCAGAAATTAGAGAAAAAATTGCTTCAGGTGTTTAACAAAGTTCAAAGAGAGGTTGAAGAACGAAATACCGATTGGCGTACGGCTGCTTATATTTTGGCAATTTCCAGAATTGAGACCGCTTATAACCAACGTGGTATATTTCCTTAATTAATTGTAGCTGAGAAAATGAAATATGATGTTATTATAATTGAGAAGGTAGAGTATGAGCTTTTAAAACGAATTGTTTCAATGGCGCATTACTATAAGGATAGCACATATCGTGCATCTATAGAGAAACTAAGGAACGAGCTTGATCTTGCAAAAATTGTGAGTGAAAAGAAGATGCCTAAAGATGTGGTACGTTTTAATTCTAAAGTGGAGATCGCTACTCCGTTCAGTGTAAATAAAACCTATCAAATAGTTACTCCAGATCAAAGTAATATTAAAGAAAATAAGGTTTCTATTCTCGCACCTATGGGATTAGCACTATTTGGTTATGCCCAGGGAGATGAGGTAGAGTGGGAGTTTCCTACCGGTAAGAATTCCATTAAGATTATAGGAGTGGAACAAATTCCGAAAGCAATAAAAATATAAAAATAGCTGAAAATGAATGAAAAGTTTCAGGAGCACTATGGTGAAGAAGAAATACAAATTTTAAGCATACAATCTGAAGCAGAAGATTGGGAGGAGAACTTAATTTTTATAAGTGAGGAAATTAATTTCTTTGGAAACATTTTAGAATCAGGAAAGAGAAGCGTTAATGTAGAAATAAATACTGAAGATGCCTCTTACTTAAAAGAACAACTTGAGTTGTTAAATAAAGCAAATGAGATTCACTTAACTACATTCTTTGACTATAAAAATAAGCTTGAAGGTTTAAAAGAATGTGATGATGTACAGTGTGAAAATTTTTATTTAAAAGATCATTTGATTTTTAAAAATTCACTTCGTAAGCATTTTAAAGACTTTCGAAAGTTGAAGGTTTTAATCTTTAAATTCTTAAAAGTTAGTTTCAACTGATTTTTAAATTTGACTGTGTTTGGTTGACTAATTTGGGGCGGTTTTTAACCGCCCTTTTTTTGTGTTTAAAAAATCTATTGAGAAATAATATTGAAGCAAAAACTCATAAAACAAGTAGCAGCCTGGCGCTCTCGTAGCCTAAATATAAAAAGCCCGTAAATCCTGGGATTTACGGGCCTTTTGTTTGAGTTTGTACTCAAAAAGTGGAGTCGGAGGGGTTCGAACCCTCGTCCAAACAAGCAATTAAATTGCCTTCTACACGCTTAGTTTTCACTTAAATTGTCGGGAAAAAGTCTGGCCGAAAACTACCTAACTTCTTCCGTATCCTCAATTAGATTTTAGAACTGCATCAAGGTCCTGCAGTTCCTATATTTACTTTATCGGTGCCCCTAGTGCGAATGCCGTAAATCAAGGCCTTCGCGGGACATCTTGGCTCCCTACCTTGTAGGGACTAAGCAATCCTACTGTGATTCGGATTATGCAGCCAAGGCGTAGTTATCTTCGCCGTTTAAAAAAGTGTGAAATATGAGATTTACGAGCTATATCCCAGCGCTCGACGTGCTTACAACTCAATTAGACTCGCTGTCAAAACCAAGTCGACCCCATATGTAAAGAACTTTGTCAATTAAAACTTAAGCATAACCAAGCTTAAGGCCTGCAAAGATACAATTTTAAATTCATATCTTTGGATTACACATACAAAGGAACAAAACCCATACCAGAAATGATAAAATTTGCACTGATTAAAGAAGAAAAAACACCGCCAGATAGACGCGTTGTTTTTTCCCCAAATAAACTTAAAGAACTTGTAAAAAAGTTTCCTGAAGCAAGCTTTAAAGTGCAAAGTTCTGATATTCGAATATTTACCGATCAGGAGTATCAAGACGCTGGTTTTGAAGTTGCTGAAGATATATCAGATTGTGATGTCTTACTCGGTGTAAAAGAGGTTCCGTTGCCGGCTTTAATTCCGAATAAAAAATATTTCTTCTTTTCCCATACGATTAAAAAGCAGGCCTATAACCGCGATTTGCTTAGAGAAATCCTTAATAATAATATTGAATTATATGACCACGAAGTAATTGTAAATCATAAAAACCACAGGCTTATTGGTTTTGGTAGATATGCCGGTCTTGTTGGTACTTATAATGGATTTAGGGGGATTGGTTTAAAAGAAAACTTGTATAATTTACCTAAAGTAGAGTCTCTGCCAGATCTTGATGCCATGTTGGCAGAACTTGATAAAATCAAAGTTCCCCCAATCAAAATATTGTTGACCGGTGCCGGGAAAGTGGCTCGCGGTGCAAAAGAAGTTTTAGATCATTTAAATATCAAGAGACTGGATGTAGATGAATTTCTTCAGTTTGAAGGAAAGAAACCGGTTTATTGTAATATAGATGTTCTGGATTATAATAGAAGAAAGGATGGTTCAACCGGCAGTCAGGTGGAATTCTTTAAAAATCCTTCCAGGTACGAGTCTTATTTTATGCGTTTTGCAAAAAGTAGTGATTTCTTTATTTCCGGGCATTTTTATGGAGATGGAGCACCTGTATTTTTTACTGCAGAAGATGCAAAATCAAAAGATTTCCGCATAAAATATATAGCAGATATCTCTTGTGATATCAATGAGCCTATTGCCAGCACCATTCGCCCGTCAACCATTGCAGAGCCTTTTTATGGTTATGATCCTGAAAGTGAAGGCGAAGTAGATTTCCGTGAGAAAGACAGTATTTTGGTTATGGCCGTAGATAATTTACCCTGTGAATTACCTAAAGATGCCAGCGAAGGTTTTGGGGAAATGTTTATGGAACACGTGATTCCGGCTTTTTTTAACAACGATAAAGGTGGTGTTTTAGAACGTGCAAAAATGACTCAAAGCGGTAAGTTAACATCAAGATTTAGCTATTTACAGGATTTTGTAGACGGTGATTTAAAATCAAACGAGTATGCTTAGGAATAGTTTAGTTATAGTTTTTACTTTCTTTCTGGTTTTTACCGCGAACGCACAGATAGAGGTGATGAGTTACAACATTAAATACGCCAACGAGAATGATGGCGAAAACTCCTGGTCTAAACGAAAAGAACATATTACCAACCAGATTAAGTTCTATAAACCGGGAATTCTTGGAGTTCAGGAAGCTCTGGTTAGTCAGTTAAAACACTTTCAGTCTGAAATAGAAAATTATAAATATGTTGGAGTAGGTCGCGACGACGGAAAAGAAGCTGGAGAATTTAGTGCTATTTTTTATAATGCTGAAGAGTTTGAAGTACTGGAAGATAATACTTTTTGGCTCTCAGAAACACCTAAGGAGATTTCCGTGGGCTGGGATGCTGCGATGGAGCGTATTTGTACTTTTGCTAAGTTTGAAGAGGTAAATTCAGGTAAAGTCTTTTGGGTTTTTAATGCACATTTTGACCATATTGGAGAAAAAGCAAGAGAAAATAGTGCGAAACTTATCTGGAAAAAGATTTCAGATTTAAACAAAGAAAATCTACCTGTAATTTTAATGGGTGATCTTAATCTTGAGCCCCAAACCACTGCTATTCAATTTTTGTCAGAGAAACTGAATGATTCTAAAAAAGTAGCGGAACATACTTTCGGTCCTGAAGGTACTTTTAATGGTTACAATTTTAACAAACCGGTAAGCAGTAGAATTGATTATATTTTTACTTCAAAGAATATTGAAGTAAATAAATATGCTGTTTTAAGTGATTCTAAAAATTTAAAATATCCATCAGATCATCTTCCTGTTTTTGTGGAGCTGAAGCTCAATTAAATTAGAAGAATAGCCCGTCTAAAAATAACACCGTCATCCTAAACTTGTTTCAGGATATAGTTTCTATTGTTCTTAAAAGCTATGGATGGAATAAATTTTTAGATAGCCTATTTTTATAAATTTTTAGGATTTATTTAGAAATCCATAAAGGTAATTCGGGTTTTTCTCCAAAAAGTTCTTCAGTTACGCTTCCCACTAAGAGGTTTGAAATATTGTTAGCGCCTTTATCGGCTACAATTAAAATGTCTACCTTATTTTTCTTGGCATGTTCCAGTAAATTACTGGCCACACTGGAATCTCTTCCGGGAATAATTAGTGTTGTTACTTCCCCATCATAATCAAGTTTACTTAAAAACTTTTCACTTTTTTGTTTCGCATGTTTCTCGATCTTAGGTGCCATCGCTTCTTTAGGTACATAAGGTGAAAATTGCACAGGAACCGAGTATACGTAGGCTGCGGTAACCGGTGCCGAAGTTGCTTTTTGTAACATTTGGGCTACGTTGAAAATTTTTCGTGATTCACGGGAAAAATCGGTTCCAGCCCAGATATTTTTTATTTGCGGCGTAAAATCTCTTGGAACAGAGAGGATATCGCATTTTAATAATCTTAGCAATTTGTTGCTTACTACCCCGGTTCCCTTATGTCTTTTCTTATTACCCATAACCACCAGGTCTATATAGTATTTATTGGTAATATAATTAATAAGGGATTCCGTATAAGGGTCTTCTGAAATAAGGACTTCCCATTCTGCTTTTCCCTTAAACTGGCTTTCTACTTTTTCGTTTAATTCATCACCTATAACTTCATCTAAATTTATGCCTTTCAATTGCTCATCGAAAAGCGATGAAATTTCATATTTCTTGATGTTATGGACAAAGTAAACCTTTTCTAAATTTAATGTGTCAGCCAAAAAAGAGGCGTAATCTATAAGGGTGTTGTCTATGTCTGAAAGGTCTAAGGCAACCAGAATATTATTGAATTTCTCCATCATCCCTAATTTTTATTGTTGTTCTTTATTTTTTTCAATGTTTCTTTTCTTAACGATGTCATTTACGATCTCCTCGTAGTTTTCCATCTCTTTTTGCTCTTTCTTATCTTTAAGTTCTAAATGATCTTCTTTTAAGCCTTTATAGAGAGAATAACACATAATGAGAAGTATGACGGCAAATGGTAGGCCGGTTACAATAGTAGCTGTTTGTAGTGCTTGCAAACCACCACCAATAAGTAAAACGGCAGCCACAGTTCCCTCTGTCACGGCCCAAAATATTCGTTGTCCCTTTGGTGCATCAATTTTTCCTCCAGAAGTTAAACTATCAATTACCAAGGAACCTGAATCTGAAGAGGTAATAAAGAAACCTGCAATAAGAATTACGGCTACTACATTTATCACCATAGAAAGCGGATAGTCTTCAAAGAAAACAAATAGGGCTGTGGCAATATCATCGTTTACTGCGTTTATTATACTCATATCTCCGCCAAGTGCAGATTGAATTGAAACACTTCCAAAGGCAGACATCCAAAAGAAGGTTACCAGGGAAGGAACTAGTAGTACTCCCAGTATAAACTCTCTAATTGTTCGTCCTTTAGAAATACGTGCAATAAACATCCCTACAAATGGAGACCAGCCAATCCACCAGCCCCAGTAAAATACGGTCCAGTCGTTCTGCCACGAGCCGCCGGTAAAGGTCTCACTCCAGGTGGAAATCTCAAGAAAATTAAATAAGTAACTTCCGGTGTTTTCTACGAAAGATCTAAAAATAAAGATAGTAGGACCTAATACAAGGGCAAGCCCTAGTAAAAGCAAAGCTATACGCATATTCCATTCACTTAAAAACTTAACTCCTTTATCTACTCCAAGCACTACAGAAATGGTGGCAACCAGGGTAATTCCGGCAATTAATATTACTTGAGTGGTGATTCCGCTTGGAATATTAAATACATGGTCAAGTCCTGAAGCAATTTGTTGTACTCCAAAGCCTAGAGAAGTAGCCAATCCAAATAAGGTTGCTAAAACTGCAAAAATATCTATGGCGTCTCCAATTTTGCCATAGATTCTATCACCCAAAAAGGGATAGAAAATAGACCGTATAGTGAGTGGTAACCCTCTGGTATAAGTGAAATAAGAAAGTGCCAAACCAACTAAAGCATAAACTCCCCAGGCGTGAAAGCCCCAGTGTAAAAAAGTGAAGTTCATTGCTTCCTTTGCTGCGGCAGCAGTTCCTGCTTCTGCGGTAGGAGGCGCGCTAAAATGCATAACAGGTTCTCCAACACTAAAAAATAATAGTCCAATTCCCATTCCGGCACTAAATAGCATCGCAAACCATGAGAGGGTTTTAAACTCTGATTTGGCTTTTGGGCCACCTATGCGCATTTTGCCAAATGGACCCAGAGCAAGATAGACCAGGAAAACCAGGAATATATTTACACACATTATAAAAAACCAGTCGGCGTTATTAGCCACGGCATTTTGAATACTTGTGAAAGCACTTTCAGCTTTTTTTTCAAATATTAGGGTTAAGACTATGCTTACAATGATGATAAATGAGGAAATGAAGAAAACGGGTCCGTTTACTTCCAATCCAAAGATTGACTTTTTCTCATCACTTCTTGTAACTTTCTTTGCCATATAATTGTTTTTCAGAAATTAAATTAAAAATAGTAGCCTATGTTTATATTGAATCTTGCTTCCCATTTTGCATTAGGAATACCCGCAGCAAAATCATCTACAAAATCACCTCCAAGCCAGGAGTGGTTATATCCTGCTGCATAATCTATATAAGTATAAACCTGCCCGGCGGTAACTAAAACTCCAGTAACGTTCATGTAAGAATCTGTAAAATTCTTATTATGTTTTTGCATATAGCCAAAATCATTGTAGAATTCCAGGTTTGAGATAGGTCCCAGCTTAACTGGTACATTTCTTGAAATTGCTAGGGAATATAGATTAAAATCTGCAGCAACCTGATAGGGAGCGCCATAAGCCCCAAATGCCACTGCCTCTCTGCTTTCTCCTTCAGCATTAATGGGGTTATGGGAAGCTGTAAGAGCCTGCGCTTTTAAATTCCAACGATTTTGAGTAATCTCGTAATGTGCGGCGAGCGCGTAATGGTCTCCCGTTTCTTTAGTGTCTAAATTATAAAGCCCACCATATTGCCCTGAAATTCCAAGTCTATTAGCTGCTTTATCGCCAAATTTATAGACGAATTTTCCATTAAATTGGTTTATTTCCTTATTTCTTCCTACAACATCATAAGAATAACGGCTGGTTGAAGATTCAGTATTATTTCCAAATTGTAATTCCTCCGCGCCCTTAAAGAATGCTAAGTGGTATTCATATTTTTCACCGGCGTGGATATATTTTACTCCCATATCGTGATCATCTTCAAGGCCCACGTAATAGGTGAGGTTAAAAAACCAATTGTGAGAATTATATTGCTGAATACCAAATGGAACCTGGGTTAGCCCAATTTGTATTTCATCTAAATCGTTAAATTTATAACCCATCCAGCCTTGTTTCATTACGCCACCTCCAAAAGCATCTGAGTATAAACGATATTCTGCATTTAGATAAACTCCTTTGTATTTGGCGTTAAAGTTTATTCTAAAGATATCATATCCAAAATCTCCGCCCCGGTTTTTTTGTCCATCTTTCCAGGAAGATAAATTATAATTATACCTGAGTGCACCACCTACAGAAACTTCGGGTTCTTCCTGAGCGGATAAAGGAGCTATAATAAAAAGGCAGAAAATAGCTATAAATGAATTGTAAGAGAAGATGCTCCCTAACATTCGCTGGGTTCTCATTAAGGTTATTTTTGCTTGGTTGAGCTTCAAATTAACTTAATTTAAAACGAAAACTCTTAATAATCAATTAGATTAACTTTTATTTAATTGAATAAAAAGCCTGTTAAGAGTGTTATAGGTTTTGTTTACCCTTAGAAAAACAGCTTTAGCGCTATATTAGCTGGAGGAAATCACCTATTAAATTTAATGTCCATTCCAAAATATCCACCACGGATTTTTTCGCTGGATTTCCAGAGATAGGTTGTAATTAAATTTAAACTTTGGATTAGAAGCTATTCACGGTTTTTCTTATTGCAACTAAATTACTTAATAATTTCTCGAGGTAATTAAGATCTAGCATATTAGCACCATCACTTTTGGCATTTGCCGGATCAAAATGGGTTTCAATAAATAGGCCGTCAACTTTATTTACCACGCCTGCACGTGCAATGGTTTCTATCATATCTGGTCTTCCGCCGGTAACACCACTACTTTGGTTTGGCTGCTGCAGGGAGTGGGTAACATCTAAAACCGTAGGTGCAAATTCGCGCATTGTAGGAATTCCCCTAAAATCTACAATCATATCCTGGTAGCCAAACATCGTACCGCGATCAGTAACCATAACCTGCTCATTATTACAATCGGTTACTTTGGTTACCGCATGTTTCATACTTTCAGGACTCATAAATTGTCCTTTTTTTAAATTTACCACTTTTCCGGTTTCTGCGGCGGCCACTACCAGATCTGTTTGCCTTACCAAAAAAGCAGGGATTTGTAGAATATCTACATATTCAGCAGCTAATTTTGCATCGCTCACTTCGTGAATATCGGTAATAGTAGGGATTTCGAAAGTTTCAGAAACTTTTCTAAGAATTTTTAAAGCTTTTTCATCTCCAATTCCAGTAAAACTATCAATTCGGCTGCGATTAGCTTTTTTAAAAGATCCCTTAAAAACATAGGGGATTTCTAGTTTATTGGTGATTTCCACAACTTTTTCGGCAATTCTTAGCGCCATTTCTTCGCCTTCTATAGCGCAAGGACCGGCAAGTAAGAAGAAATTGTTGGAATCTATATGTTTTAACTGGGGAATTCTTTCAAGTTTCATAAAAGGGGAATTGGTTGTGCAAATATAATAGAATTAAGCGGTAGGAGCAATTCAAAAAATACGTGTTTCCCCGAGGCATTTTTGCACTTAAAATCTTAAGTAATGCTAGGTTTATATTGTAATTTACTCAATAATCGAGATTTAAATGCTCAGTGGCCTGCCGCAAAGTAATTTACTAAGTCAATTTTAAAACTATGGAACTGCAAAACATTTTAATATCAGAGCTTCAGCATGAAGTAGTACTTACTGAAAAATTTCTAAAGAGAATTCCTGCAGATAAACTGAATTGGCGCCCACATAAAAAATCTATGAGCATAAGACAATTGGCTAATCACCTCGCTGAAATTCCTAGCTGGATAACTGGGACTATGGAAATGGATGATATGGATATGGCTGGTTATAAGGCTCCAGATTTTGCTAGTGTTGAAGAAATTCTTGAAGTTTTACGAAATAATACCGCAGAAGCTGAAGCTGCTTTAAGAAAGCCTGATAAAGCATATAAAAAGAACTGGAAAATGATTCAGGATGGGAAGGTTTTAATGGATATGCCAAAATATAGTGTGCTAAGAATGATGGTGTTTAATCAGTTGCCACATCACCGAGCACAATTAGGTGTTTATTTTCGGCTATTAGATATTCCTGTGCCGGCAACTTATGGTCCTTCCGCAGATGAGAATTAAATATTGCTTTTAAATCCATAGCTTTGAAAAAAAAATAAAAGCTATGGCTAGTATTAAAGATCAGTTTAGAAATTATTATACCGCCAGGCGTTTACTGGTAAATGCACTAATAATGACGGCTGCTACTATATTCTTTATCTATCAAAGGCCTGAAGAACCTTTGTTGGGAATTGGTTTTGCAACTATTGCCGTAATTTATTTTGGTTTTTTCGTTTATAGAAAGCTAAAAGCAAATTCCTGAAGTTACAAAATACCTTCGCTTAAATTAAGCTTTTGATTTACAGGTACTTTGGTTTTAAAAATTTTATTTTGAATAAGTAACATTAGCTACTTGTATCTTTAAAATTAGCCGTACATTTGCAGCCTTAAAAATTAGGAGCTTATATGACAGCTATTAAAAACATCGCGATTATCGCGCACGTAGACCATGGTAAAACTACCCTGGTAGACAAAATTATGTATCACTGCCGTTTGTTTAGAGATAACCAGAACACTGGAGATCTTATTCTGGATAACAACGACCAGGAACGGGAACGTGGTATTACTATTACTTCAAAAAATGTATCGGTAGTCTATAAAGATACCAAAATTAATATTATTGATACTCCTGGTCACGCCGATTTTGGTGGAGAGGTTGAGCGAGTATTGAATATGGCCGATGGGGTTTTACTTTTGGTAGATGCCTTTGAAGGCCCAATGCCACAAACTCGTTTTGTGTTGCAAAAAGCTATAGATCTTGGTCTAAAACCTTGTGTGGTGGTAAATAAGGTAGATAAACCTAATTGTACTCCAGATGAAGTTCATGAAAAGGTTTTTGACCTTATGTTTGAATTAGGTGCTGAAGAATGGCAACTCGATTTTCCAACGGTTTATGGTTCTGCCCTAAACAATTGGATGAGTAATGATCCTGCTGATAAAACAGAAAACATAGAGCCACTATTGGATATGGTTTTAGAACACATTCCATCTCCTAAAGTACAGGAAGGTTCGCCACAAATGCTTATTACTTCTTTAGATTTCTCTTCTTTTACCGGAAGAATTGCTATTGGAAGAGTACAACGTGGGCATTTAAAAGAAAATATGCAGGTTTCTTTAGTGAAACGTGACGGTAGTATTAAAAGGACAAGAATTAAAGAACTCTTTATTTTTGAAGGTTTAGGCCGTAAAAAAGTAGAAGAAGTTCAACCGGGTGATATTTGCGCGATTGTTGGTCTTGAAGGTTTTGAAATTGGTGATACTGTTGCCGATATTGAAAATCCCGAAGGTCTAAAAACTATCGCTATAGATGAACCTACAATGAGTATGCTTTTCACAATTAACGATTCTCCTTTCTTTGGAAAAGATGGGAAATTTGTGACTTCAAGGCATATTAAGGAAAGACTAAACAAAGAATTAGAAAAGAATCTTGCCCTACGAGTTCAGGAAACTGATAGTGCCGATAAGTTTTTAGTTTATGGTCGTGGTGTAATGCACCTTTCTGTTCTTATAGAAACTATGAGAAGAGAAGGATACGAACTTCAAATTGGTCAGCCACAGGTTATTATTAAGGAGATTGATGGTGAGAAATGTGAGCCGGTAGAAGAGCTAACTATAGACTTACCTGAAGAAGTTTCAGGGAAAGCTGTAGAAATGGTGACTATGAGAAAAGGTGAAATGTTAAGCATGGAAACCCGTGGTGAGCGAATGATTATTCAGTTTATGATTCCTTCCAGAGGAATTATAGGTTTACGTAACCAATTACTTACTGCTACTGCAGGTGAAGCTATTATGGCACACCGCTTTAAAGAATATCAGCCACTAAAAGGTGGGATTCCACAGCGTCAAAACGGTTCTTTGATTTCTATGGAGCGTGGAAAAGCAATTCCTTATTCTATAGATAAACTTCAGGACAGAGGTAAGTTTTTCGTAGATCCGGGAGAAGAAATTTATGAAGGTCAGGTAATTGGTGAGAATTCACGCCAGGATGATATGGCAGTGAATATCACTAAAACCAAAAAGCTTTCTAACGTTCGTTCTTCTGGTGCAGATGATAAAGCAAAGATTGTTCCTGCACTTAAGTTTTCTTTAGAAGAAGCTCTGGAATATATTCAGAAAGATGAATATGTAGAAGTTACTCCGGCGCACTTAAGATTACGTAAAATTTATCTTACAGAGAACGAAAGAAAAAGAAATAAAATAGTTTAATCACTCAACTCAAAAGAGGTTGTTTGGAAATTTTCAAAGGGCGTCATTCTGAATTTATTTCAGAATCTAATAACTTAGAACCTGAAACAAGTTCAGGTTGATGTTTAAAAGAGACTTTTCAAACAATCTCTTTTTTTATATGGAATTTCTAGGAATCAGTCTTACCGAATGGATAGGTTATCTTTCCTCTTTTTTTATAGCGATTTCTTTCTTTATGAGGAATATCGTAAAGCTTAGAATCATAAATACCCTGGGCTGTATTTTATTTGTTATCTATGGGATTTTAATAGATTCCTGGCCTGTAATTATTGCCAATGGAATAATTGTATTTGTGAATTTCTATTATCTCTTTATCAATAAAAAGCAGCAAAAGCTAAAAGCTGACGAGGTTAAGCCTTAAAGCCCCCCGACCCCCCAAAGGGGGAGTTTGAATGTTTTTGTTGGTTTGGTTAGGTGAACAATATCGAAGCAAGTTCACGAAGCATTATTATTAGAAAATTTAATTTCGAGATAAGCTTCTGAGCATTTAATCTCGATTATCGTGTAATAGGAAAATAGTAATTCGGGAAATTTTCGTTATTCAAAGCGTACTTTTACAGAAAACTTCTTATAATAGCTTAATTTGAAGACTCTTATTTTTGAATTTTGCTATTCACTTATTTCAAAATATTCTTTTTTCTTTTATAACTAGCGGCTTTTTTTCCTTAAAAAAATATAATTTCCAAACCACATTTTATATAAAAATCCATTAGTGTCCGGTTAAATATTTAAAAGCGGGATTTCCTTAGAAGAATTTCCCGCTTTATAGTAAATTGGTTTTTACCACAAAAACAATTACTATGAATAAAAGTACTCACTTTAGCGGACATCCCATAATCAAGCAACTGCTTAATTTAATTCCCGGCCACATTATTAACCGGACAGTCAAAACCTTTGATAGTGATCGCTACTATAAAACGTGCAAGACCCAGGAACATTTGGTCTCCATGCTCTATACCTCTATTAGCGGAGTGAGCTCTTTACGTGAACTCTCCACTGTAATGCTAGCTTGTGAGGGGAAGTTAAGTCATCTTGGTCTGACCAATTTCCCTAAACGCAGCACGCTCTCGGACGCCAATACCAATCGTTCCTGTGAGGTCTTTGCCAGTATTTATTATGCCCTTTTAGATAAATATGCCAGGTTTTTATCGGACAGCAGTTCCCTGCGACTTCCTGTAAAGCACCTAAAAATTGTGGATTCCACCACTATTAGTCTCTTTAGTGATATTCTAAAGGGAGTTGGACGTAATCCGATAAACGGTAAGAAGAAGGGCGGTATCAAGATGCATACGGTAATCAATGCGATGGAGGACGTCCCTTGCCGTGTTCCCTTTAGCAATGCCGCCACCCATGATCACACATTTTTAAAAGAACTGGAACTTAAAAAGGGCTCCTTCGTTGTATTTGATAAAGCCTATAATGATTACCGGCAATATTTTGAGTGGATCAATCAGGATATCTATTTTGTGACCAGGCAAAAGGGGAATGCAGTATACAAAAGTCTAAAAGAGTTTAATCTGGAAGACGCTACCTCAGACAATGTACTTAAGGACGAAGTTATATCCGTTCAAAAAAAAGGTTTAGAAATAACCTTGAGGCGCATAGCTTACTGGGATGAAAAGAACCAGAGAGTGTATGAGTTTATCTCCAATAATTTCCTTCTCAGCCCAGAGAAGATATGCGATATTTATAAACACCGATGGCAGATCGAGACTATGTTTAAGCGGCTCAAACAAAATTTTCCGCTTAAATATTTTCTGGGAGATAGCCCAAATGCTATTGAAATTCAAATTTGGTGTGGACTGATTGTACAACTGCTAATGCTGGTGGTACAAAAAAGAATTAAGAAAACCTGGGCCTATTCCAATATGATCTCTATGGTGCGCCTACATCTGATGAGTTATATCAACCTGTTCAGTTTTTTGGAAAATCCAACCCGAAAATGGGACTATCTCACCACAAAACCGCCAGATATTCAGCTTTCATTCTTCTAGTACCACCATGCTATTGGAGTAGAAGTAAAAATAGACGGCTTTATTGAGCCCAATAAGCCATTTAATCTAAATCCGTATTTTCACCGGACACTAATGATAAAAATCAGTAAATTTTCCGGTTTCACGGGCTAGGGGAGTATTTATACCGATTTTTGAACTACTTCAAAAACACGTTGTCCATCACATTTTAAAGTTTTTGAAGGATATTTTAGTAATAAAGCATAATCATGCGTAGCCATTAGAATAGTGTTTCCGTTTTTGCTTATTTCCTGAAGTACTTCCATCACTTCAACAGAAGTTTGAGGGTCCAGGTTTCCGGTAGGTTCATCGGCAAGAATAAGCTCAGGATCATTTAAAAGCGCACGTGCAATAGCCACCCGTTGCTGCTCCCCGCCAGATAATTGATAAGGATATTTAAATCCTTTAGATTTCATCCCTACTTTATCCAATACTTCATCTATTTTATGATCCATTGCTTTTTTGTCTTTCCAGCCAGTAGCTTTTAAGACAAAAAGGAGGTTGTCTTTTATATTTCTATCGGTTAAAAGCTTAAAATCCTGAAAAACTACGCCTAGTTTTCTCCTCAAATAAGGAATGTCTTTTTCTTTAAGCGTTCGTAAGTTAAAATCTACAATGCTTCCTTCGCCTTCGGTAAGTGGTAAATCTCCGTAAAGTGTTTTCATAAAGCTACTTTTTCCGGTGCCGGTTTTACCAATAAGATAAACAAAATCACCTTTATTGATCTCAACATCAACTTCAGATAAAATTAGGCTTTCACGCTGATAAATAGCAGCATTTTTCAATTCCAGGACGGTGTTGGACATAAATGTTTAGGCTTTATTTGGGATAAAAATATAGGTAAATATACATTTTTCAAAAGTCGTTGGTTTACTTTTTTTTACATTAACATAATTATCACTTTATATGGTCGTTATTAAAGGAAGGTTTAAATTATCTTTGAATCATCAACTTAAAAATCTATAAATGGCACCTAACAAAATTTTACTGTTTGTTGTTTTAATATTCTTTTCTTTTAACGGAATTTCCCAGCGATCGGCCAACTATACACACGATCTTGCCGAATTTAATAAAGCCCTGGAACTCTATAACAATCAACAATTTTTGGCTGCCCAAAATTTGTTTGATGAAGTTAAAGAGCAAACCGAAGACGAAAAGATTGAAGGGGATTGTGCTTATTATATTGCCAACGCCGCGGTAAGATTAAACCAACCGGGCGCTGATAGGTTAATGGAGCGTTTTGTAAGTAGATATCCTACCAGTACTAAAACCAATTCAGCTTATCGCGATGTAGCCGATTATTATTTTCAAACCGGTAAATATTCCTTAGCGCGCAAATGGTACGATAAAGTTGATGAAAACAGTATGAGCCGGGCAGAAAAGCAACGCTTTTATTTTAATAATGGATACGCTTATTTTAGAGCAAAACAATATGACCAGGCTCGTAAATATTTAGAGAGGGTTCGTGACTCTAAAGAATTTGGTTCCCAGGCTAAATATTATATTGGTTATATGGCCTATGAAGGCGATGATTATGAGGAAGCCAATGAGAATTTTGAAGCGGTAAGCGGTAACAATCGCTATAGCGAAGATCTTTCTTATTTCCAGGCCGATATGAACTTTAAGTTAGGCAAATTTGAGGAAGCTATTAAATTGGCCAAAGCGCAATTACAAAGTGCTAATAGGTTAGAGCGGTCTCAATTAAATAAAATTATTGGCGAAAGTTATTTCAACTTAGAGCAATATAACGAAGCTTTGCCGTACTTAAAAGAATATGATGGAGAGCGTGGAAGATGGAATAATACCGATTATTACCAACTGGGTTACGCTTATTATAAACAGGGAGACTATGAAAATGCGATCTCTGAATTCAATAAAATTATAGACGGAAAAAATCAGATTGCCCAAAACGCTTATTATCATTTGGCGCAATCTTACTTAGAATCCAATCAAAAGCAGCAGGCTTTAAATGCTTTTAAAAATGCCAGTGAGATGAATTTTAATCCAAAAATTCAGGAAGATGCGTATATGAATTATGCAATACTGAGTTATGAGATTGGGAATAGTTATGAAAGTCCGTCGCAGGTGTTGATTAATTTTATCGAGAAATATCCAGATTCAGAGAATAGAGCGGCTATGGAAAGTTTGTTAATAGATTCTTTCCTTACTTCGGGTAATTTTGAAGAAGCTATGCGTTTGTTGGAGAATAACCGAAATTTTAGCGATAAGCAAGCTTACCAAAAAGTAGCATACTATTACGGACTTCAGCTTTATGAAGAGAGCGATTATGAAAAGGCGATCACTAATTTTGAAAAAGCACTTTCTGAGCCTAGAGACCAGGAAATAACAGCTAAAGCTACCTTTTGGAAGGCCGAAAGTGAATACAATATCAATAGAATTGACGATGCGATTCTTGGGTACCGCGAATTTTCAGGAATGAGTGCGGCAAGAGGTACAGAAGAGTTGGAGAATCTGGACTATAACCTTGGTTATGCATACTTTAAAAAGAATGAATATGCTCGTGCTATAGAATTTTTTAAACGTTATTCTGAAAATAGCTCCAATGGAGTTGCCCGTAGAAATGATGCGTTATTGCGCCTGGGCGACACCTATTTTGTAAGTAGCCAGTATTGGCCGGCAATTGAAGCTTATAATAAAGCACTTTCACTTAGCGGTGATAACGATTATGCTGCATTTCAAAAGGCGATGAGCTATGGTTTTATAGATAGAAGAGACACTAAAATATCTGAGCTTAAAAGCTTTATAAATCAATATTCACGTTCTTCTTTTAGGGACGATGCTATGTATGAATTAGGAAATACTTATGTTTCTGCAAATAATACCGGCGAAGCTTTATCTGCTTACGATAGGTTGATTAGAGAAGTGCCAAAAAGCGCATTTGTACCTAAAGCAATGTTGCGCCAGGCGTTAATTCATTACAATGCCGATAATGGAAACCGTGCTTTAGAAAGATTGAAAAAAGTAGTTAATGAGTACCCAAATACACCTGAAGCGATGCAAGCAGTTTCTACAGCCAGAATGGTATATGTAGATCTGGGCCGTACAGATGAGTATGCAAACTGGGTACAAAATATAGATTTCGTTGAAGTAACTGATGCTGATTTAGATAACACCACTTATGAATCGGCTGAAAATCAATACTTCAATAATCAATATGACCGGGCAATAACCGGATTTGAAGATTACCTGCAACGTTTTCCAAATGGAATACACTCCATAAATGCTAATTTCTATTTAGGTCAGTTATATTTCCGAAATGGAAATAAAGCGGAAGCAGCATCGAATTATCGCTATGTAGCCGATAAACCTAAAAATGAATTTACTGAGCAGGCACTTTCAAGATTATCTGAAATTTTGCTGGAAAATAAAAACTACCGTGAGGCGGTGGGTTATTTAGAGAAACTTGAAAAACAAGCCAGTTCTGAGCAGAATATAATTTTTGCGCAATCTAATCTTATGAAATCTTACCTGGAGTTAGATCAACCAGAAAAGGCAGCTAATTATGCCGATAAGGTTTTGGCTAATTCAGCTTCAAATTCAGAAGCTCGTAATGATGCCCGTGTAATTGTAGCTCGTGCAGCTTTTGCTTCAGGGAATATGAGTAAAGCAAAAAGTGCATATTCAGAAGTGCAAAAAACTGCTAAAGGAGAATTGGCTGCTGAGGCTTTATATTATGACGCTTATTTTAAAAATGAAAGCGGAAATTATGAAGCTTCCAATGCAGCGATTCAAATCCTGGCAAAAGATTTTTCCGGCTATAAACGTTGGGGAGCTAAAGGTTTGGTGCTAATGGCAGATAATTTCTATGAGTTAGAAGATACCTACCAGGCCACTTATATTTTGGAAAATGTAATTAAAAACTTCCAAAACTATCCTGAAATTGTGCAGGCGGCAAAGCAGGAGCTTTCAAGAATAAAGACGGAAGCTGCAAAAACCAATTCTTCAGTAGAAGCAAACAATTAATTCAACTTTCAATCTAACATTTAAGAATTTCTATATGCAAATGTTTTCAATAAAAAAGAGCCTTTTTTTAAGTATATTTTTAATTGGCGGGGTTCTTTTTGCTCAAGATCCTATAGATAGTGAAACTGTAACTGTGGTGAAACCATATACGCCCACGGTAAAGGATGCTAATAAAATAAAACAAACCCCTAGCCAGTCAGATTCTGTTAGAACTAAAAAACGGCCGGTAAAGTACAGCATATTTTCAGTACCCGTGGCTTCTACTTTTACCCCGGCAAAAGGTCGTGCTACCACTTTAGAAAGAGAAAGACGGGTAAAAATATATGATAATTATGCAAGCCTTGGCTTTGGTAATTACGGGAATCTTTTAGCCGAATTTTACAGTAACCTGGAAGTAAATAGAAGTGATAATTTTGGGGTTTATTTAAGCCATAACTCATCGCAAGGTGGAATTGATGATGTTATCTTAGATGATAAATTCTATGATACCGAGCTAAATTTAAGTTATAATTCTAAAAACCGAGATTTAGGTTGGAAAACTGAAATTGGTGCTCAGCATCAACTTTTTAATTGGTATGGTTTACCGCAAAACGAAAATTTTAGTAACGATGAATTAAATGCCATAGATCCTTCTCAGAATTACTTTTCAGTTTATGCCGGAGGAGAAATTGAACTTTACGATTCGTTTTTTGATAATGCCAGGGCAAAATTCAGGCATACTGGTGATTCCTATTCAACTTCAGAAAATCATTTAGATGCGCAGGGTACTTTTGAGGTTAATATTGCCGATGAGTTAATTACCACAAATATATATGCCGATATTGTTCAGGGGCAAATGGGTGAGCAGTATCTGGCACCAGAAAACTATGATTATACCTTTATGAATTTTGGAATCAACCCAAGTTTACTGATTTTAAGAGAGGATCTTACTCTTAATCTGGGTGTAGCTTTTTTCTATAGTCAGGACGTAGAAAATAGTGATGGTAATTTTTATATCTATCCAAAAGTAACTGCAAGTTATAGACTGGCTGGTGATTATTTTACACCTTATGCAGGGCTAGAAGGTGGTTTGCAACAAAATACATACTTTAAGTTTGTTCAGCAAAATCCTTATGTGTCGCCAAGTTTGCAAATTAAACCTACCGATAATGAGTACAATGCTTATGTAGGTGCAAAAGGAAAATTAAGTAATGCGGTTTCTTATAATTTTAAAACCGGATATGAGTCACAGTTTAATAGAGCAATGTTTAAACGCAATGCCCAGGCTAACGATCTAATGAACGAGAATTATGCCTACGGAAATTCTTTTGAAGTGGTTTATGATGATTTAAAAACGCTATCGGTTGCCGGAGAACTTAATGTTGATGTAAATCAAAATTTCAGATTAGGAATTAATGCTGAATACTTTAATTATAACACAACAAATGAAGCTGAAGCCTGGAACCTTCCAGACTTTAAAGCCTCATTAAATGCCGATTATCAAATTAGTGAGAATTGGTTTGCAGGTGCCAATTTGTTTTATGTTGGGGAACGCTTAGACCAGGAAAGAGTAGTGGCGATAACCACCGGAACTCCAGCTCTAAATAAGGTTAGACTGGATAGTTATTTTGATGTAAATGCAAATTTGGGTTACCGGTTTAATGATAGACTTTCGATATTTGCTAAAGGAAGTAATTTGTTAAATAACGATTATCAACGTTGGACTAATTTTAGGGTTCAGGGATTACAATTGCTTGCAGGAGCTACTTATAAATTTGATTTTTAATGAATAGAATCCTTATAAAATCTCGAAAAGCACCTTTTTAAGGTGCTTTTTTGTGTTAATATTAATATGATTTGTTGCGTAAAATATTCTAAGTAGTTATAGTTCAGTTTGTTGATGTTTTATTTTATTAAAGATTCCTTAACAATAACACAACATTGAAAATTCAGAATTACAAATAGAACTAATTAATATTGTACCCAATTTTAAGGAAGACTATATTAGTCCTTAAAATCTAAATTATTTAAAAAAATTAAAAGAACTACTTAATGGCAAAAGGCAAAAAGTTTCAACGAAGTGACCGGTCCCGTCCATATTTGAATATTCTGGACTTTATGGTTCAGGAAAAGGCTTTCCTTGCAATTGTAATTGTGGGTATTATTATGGCCGGAATATTTACCGGTAACAAAACCGCAGCAATGTGGCTTGGTTTTTTCTTTGCTGCCTATGCAACGGTAGCTAATGATAGTATTCAATCACTTGGGACATTTATTGAAAGTAATAAAGCCAAACGTTGGTGGATTTTGTGGCTTTATGTGGGTGTCATTTTTCTTGGCGTTGTAAGCTTTAGTTGGTTTTATTTCGATGGAGATGTAACCTACCAGCGACTCTTAAAGCCAGATGGAAGCTCACCCTACCCACACCCAGAATCCTTTAGCTTTTTTCAAATTATAGCGCCACTGGTTCTGCTTATTTTAACCAGGCTTAAAATGCCGGTATCTACCACCTTCCTTATTTTAAGTGTATTTAGTGCTGATACTTCGGGAATAACTTCAGTAGTCTGGAAGAGTTGGACGGGTTATATTATGGCCTTTGTACTGTCATTCTTAGTATGGTACCTCTCTTATAATTTTATTAAAAAATACTTTAAAAGCCGTAAATTCAATAATAGCTGGACGGCTGTTCAGTGGCTTGTAAGTGGTACGCTTTGGGGAGTTTGGGTAATGCAGGATGGTGCTAATATAGCGGTATTCCTACCAAGAAGTTTAGATGGTTTCCAGTTTGTGGTGTTCGCACTTACCATTTTTGCAGGTTTGGGACTCTTGTTTTACCTAAGAGGAGATAAAATTCAGGAAGTAGTTAGTGAGAAATCCAGGATTTCAGATATTCGTGCAGCAACTTTAGTAGATTTAACTTATGTAATTCTACTTATATATAAATTGTTTATTAGTACAGTACCTATGAGTACTACCTGGGTATTCCTTGGTATTATTGGAGGTAGGGAAATAGCGATAAGTTTGGCTAGAAACAAAAAAGGCAAAAAACACCGCAAAAAGGCCGGTAAGATGATCTTTAAAGATTTTGCTTACGCTATGATTGGGCTATTCGTTTCGGTAGCGCTTGCAGCAGCAGCTAATAAAAGTATACGTGATCAAATTATTAATGCAATATTCTAAGTTTACTCGATAATCGAGATTGAATGCTCCGAGGCTTGCCTCGAAATCAAATTATATTTTTCAATATTAATGCTTCGTGAGCTTGCTCCGAAGTAGTTTACTTAATACAGTAAATAATTCAATAAAATGCGCCTTTACCGGGCGCATTTTTTATTTTTATATAAAATTATAATAGAGATGAAAAAAATATTACTTGTTTGCTTGCTAAGCATTGCCTTTATTTCCTGTAATTCTGAAGATAAAGCGGAAGCAGATCTATTGGTTTTTAATGCTGAAATTTACACGGTAGATGATAATTTTAATACAGCCGAAGCTTTTGTTACTAAGGATGGGAGATTTCTTGAGATAGGCAATGCTGAGGAGCTTCAAACAAAATATAATATCGCTGAAACACTTGATGCCGGCGGCAAAAGTGTCTTTCCCGGTTTTATTGACGGGCACGCCCATTTTTACGGACTTGGATTGCAACAGCAACGTGTAGACCTTGCCGGCACTAAGAGTTTTGAAGAGGTGGTGCAGCGTATTGTTGATTTTCAAAACAAACGAAATGTAGAATTCATAACCGGTAGGGGATGGGATCAAAATGATTGGGAAAAGAAAGAGTTTCCTAATAAAGATACTTTAGATCAGCTATTTCCCGACACCCCAATTGCACTAACCAGAATAGACGGGCATGCACTTTTGGCCAATCAGGCGGCTTTAGATAAAGCTGGGATTACTACCAGGACTTCATTTAGTGGTGGTGATATTGAACAAAAAAATGGAGAATTAACAGGTATTATTATAGACAACCCTATGGGGCTTGTTACCAATGCTCAACCTGCGCCATCTACCAAAGAACAGATTAACGCTTTATTGGATGCTCAAAAACTTTCTTTTAAATATGGGTTAACTACCGTTGTAGACGCCGGGATAGATAAACAAACTATAGAGCTTATGGATAGCCTTCATAAAGATGGAAGCCTAAAAATAAGGCTCTATGCAATGATTAGTAATACTCCCGAAAACCTGGATCATTATTTAGATAAAGATCCTATTAAAACCGAAAGATTAAATGTGCGTTCGGTAAAGTTTTATGGCGATGGGGCTCTTGGATCAAGAGGTGCTGCCTTAAAAGAAGAATATAGCGATCGTGCCGGCCATTTTGGAGCTTTGCTTTCACCTGTTGAAGATTTTAAAGAAACGGCAGAACGTGTTGCCGCTTCAAAGTTTCAGCTGAACACGCATGCCATTGGAGATTCAGCAAACTATATGGTTTTAGAAACTTATGATAAACTTTTAGCCAATGATGAAGACCGCAGATGGAGAGTGGAACATGCACAGGTAATAGATGAAGAGGATTTTAAATATTTCAGTAAAAATATTATTCCTTCAGTTCAGCCTACACACGCAACCAGCGATATGTACTGGGCCAAAGATCGTTTAGGGGAAGAAAGAGTGCAGGGTGCCTATGCCTATAAGAAGTTATTAGATGAAGCCGGTATTATTGCTTTAGGTACCGATTTTCCTGTAGAAGAGGTGAGTCCTTTTTTAACTTTTTATGCTGCGGTAGCCAGGCAGGATACAGATAATTATCCAGAAGATGGCTTTATGAAAGAACAGGCTTTGTCTCGTGAAGAAACCTTAAAAGGGATGACCATTTGGGCGGCTTATGCAAATTTTGAAGAAGAAGAGAAAGGAAGTATAGAAGCCGGGAAATTTGCCGATTTTATAATTCTGGATAAGGATATTATGAAAGTTGATAAATCAGAAATTCCTGAAATTGAAGTTTTGGAAACTTATGTAAATGGAGAAAAGGTATATTAAAGCCATTACACTAAAAAAAGATATCTTTGCATATCAAAAAAATATAAGAAAATGAACGACGGATTATACGCTAAATTTTATACTACTAAAGGACAGATTTTAGTAGAATTAGAATACGAAAAAGTCCCCGGAACTGTTGGGAACTTCGTTGGACTTGCCGAAGGTGAACTTGAAAATGATGCATTTCCTCAGGGGAAACCTTATTATAACGGTCTTAAATTTCATAGGGTGATTCCTAATTTTATGGTTCAGGGTGGTGACCCGCAAGGAACAGGAGTGGGAGGTCCCGGTTATAAATTTGAGGATGAAATTCACCCGGATTTGAAACACGATACCCCTGGAAAATTATCTATGGCTAATGCTGGTCCCGGAACTAATGGAAGTCAGTTTTTTATTACTCATACCGAGACTGCCTGGTTAGACGGGAAACATACTGTTTTTGGTAGCGTAATTCAGGGTCAGGATATTGTAGATAGTATTCAGCAAGGCGATGAAATTGAAAAACTTGAGATTATTAGATCTGGTGAAAAAGCCGAAAATTTTAATGCTGTAGAGTCTTTTAGACAATTTGACGGTGCTAAAGCCAAAAGGGAAGAAGCAGCCAAAAAGAGAGAAGATGAATTACTGGGAAAACTTTCTGAAGGTTTTCAAACCACAGAAAGCGGACTTCGATATAAAATTGAAAAGAAAGGCGACGGGACAAAACCTGAAAAGGGGCAAACCGTTTCTGTACACTACAAAGGAATGCTAACCGATGGCAGTGTCTTTGACTCTTCTTATAAAAGAAATCAGCCGTTGGAATTTCCGGTAGGCGTAGGCCATGTAATTAGTGGTTGGGATGAAGGTATCTTACTTTTAAATGTAGGAGATCAGGCTCGTTTCGTGATTCCTTCACATTTAGCTTATGGAGAACGTGGCGCCGGTGGCGTAATCCCACCAAATGCAGCACTGGTTTTTGATGTGGAGCTGGTTGCGGTAAAATAAAAGCCACCTAGCCGCCCCGACGGGGAACTTAAATAATAAAAAAACCTCACAAGTTTTAATAACCTGTGAGGTCTTTTTTTAAAAGAACAAGTCTGAAAAGTCTTGTTTTCGTCAAGCTGAATTTATTTCAGCTTCTAACATGAATAGATTATCAACATCTTAGATCCTGAAACAAGTTCAGGATGACGAGTTGAAAAACATTCCCAAGTTCTTTCATAATTTTTACTTAGAATCCGGTTGCGGTGTCATTCTAAGATATGGTTTTACCTCTTTAAAACCTTTAGGGAACATCTCTTTTGCATCTTCGTTAGAAACCGATGGACTAATTACTACATCTTCTCCCTGTTTCCAGTTAGCCGGTGTGGCTACCTTTTGGTAGGCAGTAAGTTGTAAGGAGTCTATAACTCGTAATAACTCATCAAAATTTCTACCGGTACTGGCCGGGTAGGTGATCATTAATTTAATGCTTTTATCTGGTCCAATAACATACACCGAACGTACCGTAAGCGTGTCGTCGGCTTTTGGATGAATCATCCCGTAGAGATTAGAAACCTTCTTATCTTCATCTGCGATAATTGGAAAATTTACAGTGGTGTTTTGGGTTTCATTTATATCATCTATCCAGCCTTTATGAGATTCAACGCCATCTACACTTAAAGCCATTACTTTGGTATTACGAGCCTCAAATTTATCTTTGTATTTCGCTACTGTTCCTAATTCTGTGGTGCAAACCGGGGTGTAATCTGCAGGATGTGAAAACAAAATTCCCCAGCTATCTCCTAAATAATCATAAAAATTAATTTTTCCTTCTGAAGTTTCAGCATCAAAATTTGGTGCTTTATCTCCTAATTTTAACTCGCTCATAATATTGTATTTTTAGTGATTCGATGTATAAAATTAAAGAATAATATTCAGTAAAACCTATTAAGCCAATAGGATTTACTTGGTTTAAGATAAGATTAACTGATAATACTTTTTTAGCGTGAATTGTGATTTAAGATTCCGGTGCATACTTCCATTTAATGTTGCAGCCAATGCTGGGTTTCTGATTTTGGGGCACTTTTTTATTGGCAAGAACGGCGTCCATAGCATCTCGAAGATGCCTGCCATTAACCGGAATCCCATTTCCGGGACGGGAATCGTCTAATTGCCCGCGAAAGATTAACTTTAATTCATCATCAAAAAGATAAAAATCTGGTGTGCAGGAAGCTTTATAGGCTCGTGCTACTTCCTGGGATTCGTCGTAGAGATATGGAAAAGAGTATTGGTGTTTTCTCGCAACTTCGTTCATATTATCTGGATGGTCTGCAGGATAGTTTTCTACATCGTTGCTCATAATTGCAGCAAACCCGAAACCTAAAACACGGTAATCTCCGGCAAGTCTCACTATTTCTTCGTTTACATGTTTTACAAAGGGACAATGGTTGCTTATAAACATAATTAAGGTGCCCTTTACGCCCTTAATATCTTTAAGAGTGTATTTATTGCTTGTAATTACATCTACCAGGTTAAAATCTGGTGCCTGGGTTCCCAAAGCGATCATATTTGAAGCAGTTCTTGCCATAGTTTCTTCTTATGAATTTACTTGATAATCTGGATTTAAATTTTCCGGGGCTTGCTTTGAAATATTGTTCCATATTTATGTCTTATTGGCTTGCCATAGGTAATTTACGAATTCACTTCGGAATATGAAGTTTTTTTCTAATTTCGATTAAAAATAGAATATGGAAATTTCCTGGAAAGACTTTGAAAAAGTAGAAATGCGAATTGGAACTATTACTGAAGTTTCAGATTTTCCTGAAGCTAAAAATCCTGCTTATAAAATGCTTATAGATTTTGGAGAAGACGTTGGCAAAAGAAAAACTTCAGCTCAAATTACCAAACGCTATAAAAAGGAAGAATTATTAGGTCGTCAAATCGTAGCGGTGGTTAATTTTCCCAAAAAACAAATTGCAAATATTATGAGTGAGTGCCTGGTTTTGGGGGCAGTAGGGGAAGAAAATGATATCGTGCTACTAAACCCCGATTTTAGCGTGGAAAATGGACTGCGAGTAGGATAAAGGCTAATCTTCCATTTTCTTGTATTTACTCCCACAGGTTTCAATGCATCTTGGATTATGTGGATAAACAAATAAGTTACCTTCTTTCAACTCGTAGCTTAGTTCAACATTTCTGTCTGCACAATTCGAGCTAATCATTTTCTTTGAGGCATCGTAAGAAGCTTCGTTAATTTCTTCACCGTAACAGAAACTTGTAGAAGAATATACCATTCCATCTTCATCAAATTTCAGGGTTTTGCCGTTTTCCACAGTTTTCCAGGTGCCACTTCCATCACCGGGGTCGGCAAGGATTTCTGCTAACTGCCATTTCCCGGAAATTTCTTTTGTATTCAATTCTAAAGAACTCTTAGCGCAGCTTGTTATTATTGCAATTGATACTAATAGTAATAAGTTTCTCATCTTTTAAAGTTTATATGGTATACTTTAAAGATGAAAGAATGCTAAAATGGTTGCGTTGGTTTTATTCTAATTACATTTCATCACCAAAAAAGATGGCATTCATTAACAGTTTATTGGTTCCGTACCAGAAAGCCCTGAAATTGGTGTTATCGGTAAATAGAATTACATTTCCACGGCCCATCCCTGTATGTTTAAATGGAACTGTACCTGCAATAGCTTCTAATCTTGGTGCGCTTATGTAGCCGCTCAATAAAGGTTTTTCGGTGTATTGAATAGGGTTATTATAGCTTTGCTTATCGGCTTCTATAAAGATTGTAGTGTTTCTAAAAAGCGGAATAGTTTGGTTTGTATAACCAAAGTTTACCGGATGTGAACGATCTATATTGGCTTCAAAGATAGCGCCGCCAATGCCCTGGGCACCTCTAAAATCTCTTTGTTCTTCAAAACTAATATTTTCGGCTACCAGGCTATCTTTTTTAATTTCCATATCCATAAAATCTTCTTTTTCAAAGAAGCGCGCTGCATTGCGATAACCAATTAAAGTTCCGCCTTCACGAACCCATTCTTTAAGTTTTTCTATATCACTTTTTTCTAGAGCACTCCCCCAGGAGTTTGGCAGAATAATGTCTGTATATCGACTTAGATCTGTACGGGAAAATCTTCTCGTGTCTAATTTTGTGATCTTCATATCGTAGCGTTGATCAAATAAATGCCAGATCTCCCCGGCGTCGTAAGGGGTTATTCCTTCGCCAACAATTAAAGCTACTTTAGCGGGTTCAAGTGATTTAAACTGGTTACTTCCAAGGTTAACTCCCTGGGTTAATCCTGTGTTTATGGCGTCAATTTGCACATTAGATTTTTCGCTTACTTTTTGTAGAAACTTAAACATGCTATCTCCATCTAATTTTTGATTTTGAACCGGGATAAGAATTGTTCCGTAATCATATGATGTATTCGCCAAAGTAAAAGGTTGCATTCCAACTTTTGTACGAAGTCCTTTTTCCAGGATCATGTTTAAAGCTTTAGGCGAATAGTAATCATGCCATTGCATTACATAAGCATAGCTGCTTTTTTCCAGGGGCTGAATTTCAGGTTTTGAGAGCTTTTCTATTTTCTCTCCTGCATTCTTTATTTTAATATCTTCTGCAAAATCCAGGTTGAAGGCTAACGGGAGCGTCCAGGCCGAAATATCGTAAAACAAACTATCTTCAAATTCAGTACGGCGTTCAAACATCGCTTTTACAAGTCGGTGTTGGCGTTGATCTTTAGGAACTACATAAGCAGTATTATTTTTAAAAGTCTCCCCGTTGGTTTTTAAATCTTCCCCTAATTTGTGGATTTCTACTTTGTGTGTTTCAAGGATTTTTGCCAGTTCATAAGCAGATGAAGCATCTTTTTCACTTCCAAAAATATAGGCTCCGTTTTCAGCTGAATTGCGAGCGTTGTTATAGAAATTACGTTGATAATTCAGGATTTCTTCACGCATATTTTTAGCGGCTTCCAGGGTGGAAAGGGCCGCCGTAAACTGGTTTCTAATAGTGAATGGAAAGGTTAATATACCATTGTCGGTTTCCTGGGCGTGGCCTCTTGAACTTCCCTGTTCAAAAAGGATTCCAATACTTCCGTTGATATCTGGGAAAGTAGAACCTTTTCCGTAGTAAAAATCGTCGTAGTTTTCTTCGGTATAATAGAAGGAGCCTAGTTCATCAAAAGCTTCGGCGTGGTAGGTTCCTATTTCCTTGGTAAGTTCCTGGTTAAGATCTGGCGTTAATGGGTGCGTTCTTGATGGAATTCCCGGCTGAAAAAAAAAGCTGGAATTAGATCCCATCTCGTGATGATCTGTCAAAATATTCGGCATCCATTTATGGAAAGTTTCAAGGCGAGCCTGAGATTCCGGTAGTTGTACCGGCAGCCAGTCCCGGTTCATATCAAACCAATAATGATTGGTTCTACCTCCCGGCCAAACTTCGCTGTATTCGCGGTCTTGAGGGTCGGGATTTATATTTTCGCTTTTATTGGTATTAGCCCAATAGGCAAAACGCTGTAAGCCATCTGGATTAAATACAGGGTCAAAAAGAATTATGGTATTTTCTAATAGTTCTTCTATCTCCTCACCTTCAGCCGCAGCCAGGTAATAAGCTTCTAAAAGTGCTGCGTTAGAGCCGCTGGCTTCGTTTCCGTGAATAGAAAAACCCTGGTTTACTACAATAGGCATCTCTGCTACATTTATGGAAGAGGCATTCTCTTGAGTTAATGCCAGGTGGTTTTTACGGATTTCTTCTAAATTCTCATGGTTTTTTTCTGAAGTAATAGTGAGTAATATAAGCGGCCGTCCCTCATAGGTCTTCCCCCGGTTTTCTATACTTATTCTCGGAGAAACCTTAGCGAGTTCTCGCATATAATTTAGAAGTAGATCGTGGGTAACGTGCCATTCTCCCGGAATATAACCAATCACATCTTGTGGTTTTGGAATTCCCTCGTTATAGCTTACATCCTGAGGGAGGTAATATTCCAAACTAAGCTCTTGATTTTCTTGCTGTGCAAACGAGTTAAAATAGATACAGAAAATTAGAAAAGGTAGAAATTTTTGCATGTTTTTTTATTTGGGATATAAATATAAAAAAACCGTCCTGAATATCTCGGGACGGTTTATATAATCTTAAAGCCGATAGCTTAAATGTCTTCAAAACTCACATCTGTGAACTTCTCTGGTGTAGCGTTTTCTGAGATTTCATTTTCAGAAGTTTCATACTCCTTTTTGAAGTCTTTTTGATGCCGCTCGCTAATTACCTCTTCTCCTTTTTCATTGAGGATAAAATCTGTCATTTCTTGCAGAATTTCGTGGAAACCGGCAAAATCCTCTTTGTAAAGATAAATCTTGTGTTTCTTGTAGAAGAAAGAGCCATCATCGTTAGTAAACTTTTTACTTTCAGTAATGGTTAGGTAGTAATCATCTGCACGAGTTGCCCTAACATCAAAAAAGTAAGTTCTTCTTCCGGCTCTCAGCACTTTAGAGAATATTTCTTCTTTCTCCATCATTCCCTTGTCACTCATAAAATAGATTCTTTAAATATTTTGGTTTAGTACTGCTCAAAAATCTAAAAATTTTTAACATCTAGCAAAAAATTTTCACATTTCTTTTTCATTTAACTGTTTTGCGTATAATTCTTTATAATAACCTTGCTGGTTTAATAATTGGGAATGAGTGCCTTGTTGTACTATAGCGCCGTCTTCCAGAATAATTATTTTATCGGCATTTTTTGCAGAAGAAATCCTGTGGCTTACAATGATGGTGGTTTTCTCTTTTGATATTTTAAAGAGGTTGTTTAAAATTGCTTCTTCAGTTTCGGTATCTACTGCTGAAAGGCAGTCGTCAAACAATAAGATCTTAGGATCGTGAATAATTGCTCTTGCAATGGAAACTCTTTGTTTTTGACCGCCAGAAAGTGTTATTCCACGTTCACCTAAAACAGTGTCATAACCTTTACTGAAACCAAGGATGTTTTTATGTACTGAGGCATTTTTAGCGGCTTCGAATATCTCCTCGTCACTAGCATTGGTCTTTCCGAATTTGATATTACTTTTAATAGAATCACTAAACAAAAATGCATCTTGTGGCACGTAACCAATACTGTTTCTTAAACTGTCCAGGTTAAGATTTTGTATATTCTTGCCATCTATGGAAATTTCTCCCTTAGGGACATCATATAACCTCCCAATAAGTTCCAGGATGGTAGATTTCCCTGCACCTGTTTTGCCAATTATTGCAAGAGTTTCACCGCTATTTACTTCAAATGAAACGTTTTTAAGAGCGGTGATGTTCGTATCGTCATAGGTGAAACTTACATTTTTAAAGGCAATGCTACCATGAATTTCGTCTGGCGTCTCCTTTTTATTGGTTATTTCCGGTTTTTCCTTTAAAAACTCGTTGATGCGTTCCTGGGAAGCTTCAGCTTGTTGCACAAGTGAAGTTACCCATCCAATAGAGGCAATGGGCCAGGTAAGCATATTTACATATAAGAGGAATTCTACAATCACTCCAATATTTTCAATTTCGCCACTTATGTATTGATTTCCGCCAACATAAATAACTAACACATTGCTTATCCCTATTAACAGAACCATAAGCGGAAAAAAGAAAGCCTGTACCTTAACCAGGTCTATGTTTTTATCTCGACTCCCATTGGACAGATCTACAAAATTATGGTTGATTTGCTTTTCCATTCCATAAGATTTTATAACAGCGATTCCGCTAAAACTTTCTTGCGTAAAAGTATTTAGCTTAGAAAGATATTGCTGGACAACGGTACTTCGTTTATTAATAGCCACGCTGATTTTATAGATTGAAAATGCCAAAACAGGAAGTGGAGCTACAGTATATAAAGTAAGCTCTGGTGCTGCCTGGATCATAAAAATTAAAACAACTACGGTAGAGGTAAAAGTGGTTACCGTATACATAATTGCGGGCCCTAGATATAATCTCACTTTACTAACATCTTCGCTAATACGGTTCATTAAATCTCCGGTACGGTTCTTTTTATAGAAATTAAGCGAGAGTTCCTGGTAATGCTTATAGATTTCGTTTTTTAGATCAAATTCAATATCCCTGGAGACCACAATAAAAGTTTGGCGCATTAAAAAGGTAAGGAATGCAGCAATTAATGTAGCTCCTATAATAAGTGCGATATTCACCGCGAGTTCGGTTTTAAGTACATCCAGAGTACTTATTTCACCATTAATATATTGCTCTATCGCATCAGTAGAATCCCCGATTAAAGGAATATAATACAGCGCGAAAATACGGGCAACTATAGTAATCACGAGACCAATTAATAGTTTCCACTTATATTTTAGAAAATATTTATTTAGGTGTTTAAGATTCTTCATTTAAAGATAAAAAAGCTAATTTTTGAGGATATGTTATTTTAACACGTTTTAAAAACCTCTTTATTGAAATATTCTTTATTTTTGCATAGTGATTTTCAGAAAAATGAAAACGCTAAATTAAAAAATGTAACAAGTTATGCAAGTTGATGTTCTAAATGCAAATGAACTAAAAAAGTCTGCGCCAGTATTTGGTCAGCTCTCTTTTGACAACCACGAGCAAGTAGTTTTTTGCAACGACAAAGATACAGGTTTAAAGGCAATTATTGGTATCCATAATACGGTTTTAGGACCTGCGCTAGGTGGAACTAGAATGTGGAACTATAGCAGCGAGTGGGAGGCATTAAACGATGTTTTACGTCTTTCTCGCGGAATGACTTTTAAAAGTGCGATTACAGGACTTAACCTTGGTGGCGGAAAGGCTGTGATTATTGGCGACGCTAAAACTCAAAAAACTCCTGAACTCATGAAAAGTTTTGGACGTTTTGTAGATTCTCTTAGCGGAAAATATATCACTGCAGAAGATGTTGGAATGGAAACTGCCGATATGGACACTGTGCGTGAAGTTACTAAATATGTAACTGGAATTTCTGAAGATAAAGGTGGTGCGGGTAACCCATCTCCAATCACTGCTTACGGTGTTTTTATGGGCTTAAAGGCAGCAGTAAAACATAAATTTGGAAGTGACGATCTTGAAGGGAAATCGGTATTGGTTCAGGGAATTGGACACGTTGGTGAAACTCTTGTAGAGCATTTAACCCAGGACGGTGCTAAAGTTTTTATTAGTGATATTAACCGGGAACGACTTGAAGCTGTAAAAAATAAATACGGGGCTACAATTTTTGAAGGATCTGATGTATACGGTGCAGATGTAGATATTTATGCACCTTGCGCTCTTGGAGCAACTATAAACGATGATACGGTAAAACGTATTAACGCAAAAGTAATCGCTGGTGCTGCTAATAACCAGTTAGCCGACGAACTTACTCACGGCAAAATTCTTAGAGAAAGAGGGATTGTTTACGCTCCCGATTTCTTGATTAATGCCGGCGGAATTATAAATGTTTACGCAGAGCTTGAAAATTACGGAAAGCAGGAGATTATGCGTAAAACAGAAAATATTTATAACACAACTTTAGAAATTCTAAGCAAAGCAGATAAGGATGATATGACTTCACACTTCGCTGCGCTTAAAATTGCACAACAACGAATTGATGATAGAAAAAATCACAATTTGAAGTAGTCAATTTCAAAAGTTTGGTATTTTTGCAAGGCGAAAGAATATTCTTTCGCCTTTTCTAATTCTAAAAAGTTCTTTTACACTTATGTTGACAAGAAGACATATTCGGGTTAAAGTAATGCAATCACTTTACGCCTTTAACCAAAGCCAAAATGACAACCTGGGAACCGAGGAAAAATTCCTGCTTAAAAGTATGGAAGAGATGTACGATCTTTTTCTGGTTCAGTTAAGCCTAATCGAAGAGTTAAAAGGCCAGGCCGAAAACTTTTTAGAAATATCTCAACAAAAGCATCTTGCTACCAGCGAGGAAAAAAATCCTAATAAGAAATTTATTTCTAATGCTATTTTTAATATTTTCCAACATAACGAGAGTTTACAAGATGCCCTGGAGTCAAGAAAAATAACCCACTGGAAAAGGGACGATGATTATGTGCAAATTATCTGGGAATCATTAAAGAAAAGCGAGATCTATGAGCGTTATATGGAAACCCGCGAATCTAGTTTTAAAGAAGACAAAGAGTTTATAATCGCTATTTTTAAAGAAGTTATTGCTCCTAACGAAAAACTCTACGATTACCTGGAAGATGCAAAACTTACCTGGATAGACGATCTTCCCATTGTAAATACTGCGGTTTTAAAATTTCTTCAGAAATTAAAGCCGAATTCTGCTGAAAATATGAAGCTTGGGAATCTCTACAAAAATGATGATGACAAAGATTTTGCGAAAGATTTATTCAGAAAAACTTATCTAAATGATGATGTGCTGGCAAAAGAAATGCTGGGTAAAACACCAAACTGGGATAAAGACCGAATTGCAGAGATTGATATGATTCTTATGAAAATGGCAATTTGTGAATTCTTGAAATTTCCTTCAATACCGGTGAAGGTAACCATCAACGAATACCTGGAACTGGCAAAGGAATACAGCACTCCAAAGAGTAGTATTTTTATAAATGGAGTTTTAGATAAGTTATCCAAAGAATATAAGGAGGATAATAAGTTAAATAAAATAGGGCGAGGCCTTATGTAATGAATAAAATTTCTTAATTTTAAAAATTAAATTATAAAGTTCATAATTATGAAAAATGGAATCTTAATGTTGGCTGCAGTGGGGGCGCTGCTTTTTACTTCTTGTAAGGACAACAACAATAACGCCTCAGAAAAAGTAAAAGCAGAGAATGTAGAAAGCGCTGCAGAGCGTGATGCCCAGGCCACTGTTTATCCAAAAATGGAGTTTGAAGAATCAGAACATGATTTTGGTAATATTCCAAAAGGTAAAAATGTAGAGCATACTTTTACTTTTACCAATACCGGACAGGCGCCATTGGTAATTACAAACGCAAGAAGTACTTGTGGTTGTACAGTTCCATCTTATACTAAAGAACCAATTCAACCGGGAGAAACCGGCGAGATGTTGGTGAAATTTAATGGATCTGGAAATGGGCAGGTGACTAAAACAGTTACGGTAAGTGCCAATACAGAAACCGGTTCAGAGCGTCTTAGAATTAAAGCCTTTGTAGAAACCGAAGAAAACGCTAGCTAATAAATGGATCAATTAACTCAGTTTGCCCCAATAATATTAATGTTTGTGGTAGTGTACTTTTTTATGATACGCCCACAAATGAAAAAAGCTAAACAGGAACGTAATTTTGCTTCCGAATTAAAACGCGGAGATCGTGTGGTAACCAAAAGTGGTATGCACGGAAAAATCGTTGACTTTAGCGAAAAAAATAATGCAGTAATTATAGAAACCGGAGCAGGAAAAATAACTTTTGATCGTTCTTCCATCTCTATGGAAATGAGTAAAAAACTCAACGAGCCGGCCAAGCCAGAAAAAGAAAGTAAGGCAAAAGCCATTAAAGAAAAGAAATAGTCTTTCTGCTTTTATATAGTATCTAAAATCCCCAGTGCTAACGCCAGGGGATTTTTATTTTTTTTAGAAGATTTAAATTTTTAAAACGTCATTCTGAACTTGTTTCAGAATCTAATATTTTAGAACCTGAAACAAGTTCAGGTTGACGTAAAAATGAATTTTTTAAATATTCTCTTTCTATTAGCAATTTTTGTATTTGTCATGAAGACCTTCGTTATTCTTAATCATTGGTTTGATTTTCTCCAGTCGTGATAGTTTTGTTGCTTCCCTTTTTGCCTGAGAAATATAATTGGCGTATTCCCTTTGTTTGCCTTTTGTTAGTTGCTGAAAGGCTTTCTCCAAATCATTATCTTCTTTCAGAGCATCTTTTAATTCTGAAGGAACCACTAATTCTTTTGAAGTTACCGGTTTTATTTCTTTGCCTTTCCTTTGATTTTGGATGGCTTCAGCTAAATATTTCTGAAGAATTTCAGGTTTTATTTTATCTCCTTTCTCAAACCTTATTTGTCTTAGTGCTTTGGTTTTCCCTTCCTGGGCGTTGTGGAGTAAAATCGTGTTTTCTTTCAATAAAGCACCATTAAAAAACCAAAGGGCACAATGATTTTTAAAAGCTGCGATGCCTGCAACATTTTTACCTTCCAGAGTATAAACAGGTGCGCCCCATTTTATGCATTCTTCCAGCTCAGTATTTTGCATTACTGTTCTTAAAGATTGTAATTCTTTTCCCCAGTAAGGATGGGTTTCAATATATTGCTCTACAGAATTCACAGCCATCTTTTTAGCCTTTTAAAAAAGAGTTTTATTTACTTTTCTCTGAAGTCAATTCAGCGATTTTTACAATTACTTCAGTAGCTTTTTGCATACTTTCTACTGGTACGTATTCGTATTTTCCATGAAAATTGTGACCGCCGGCAAAAATATTAGGACAGGGAAGCCCCATATAGCTTAGTTGTGCCCCATCGGTGCCACCACGAATTGGTTTTAAAAGTGGTTCAATATTTACTGCTTTCATAGCTTCTTTGGCTATTTCAACAATATGCATTACCGGCTCAATTTTTTCTCGCATATTCGAATATTGGTCGGTAATCTCTACCGAAATACAATCATTTTCGTATTGCGAGCAAATCTCTGAAGCCAGGTTCTCCATCATTTCCTTTCTGGCATTAAAATGTCCTAAATCGTGGTCCCTAATTATATATTCCAGCTGGGTTTCTTCCACATCACCTTTCATATTACTAAGATGAAAAAATCCCTGCCGGTCCTCGGTGTGCTCAGGTGTTTCTAACCTGGGTAATGAGTTTATGAAATCTACTGCAATGTATTGACTATTTACCATTTTATCTTTCGCATAGCCGGGATGCACACCTTTTCCGCGTACCTTAACAATAGCTTTAGCGGCATTAAAGTTTTCAAACTCAAGTTCTCCAATTTGGCTACCATCCATAGTATAAGCCCATTCTGCGCCAAATTTTTCCACATCAAATTTATGCGCCCCACGACCAATTTCTTCATCTGGAGTAAAACCTATGCGAATCTTTCCATGTGGAATTTCAGGGTTATCCAGCAAATATTGCATCGCTGTCATAATTTCGGTAATTCCGGCTTTATCATCGGCACTTAAGAGACTTGTGCCATCGGTAGTGATTATGGTTTGCCCTTTATATTGTTTTAGGTCATTAAAATATTCAGAAGAGAGAATAATATTTTTTTCTTTATTTAAAACAATATCATTTCCGTCATAATCCTCAATAATTTGCGGTTTAATATCGGTAGCATTAAAATCTGGAGAAGTATCAAAATGAGAAATAAAACCAATAACCGGAACCTGGTGCGCCACGTTTGCCGGCAGCGTAGCCATCACATAAGCGTGATCGTCTATGCTAACTTCTGTCATTCCCATTTCCTGCAATTCATTTGCCAGCTTTTTAGCTAAAACCCATTGCTTTTGGGTACTGGGTGTAGTTTGGCTTTCGGGATCACTTTGAGTATCTATAGTTATATAACTAATAAATCTATCTATAATCCGCTGTTTGTTAATCATTTGTTTTCAACTTTAATTATTCAGAATTTAAAGACTATTTTGTAAAACAAAGTAGTCTAAGCAAATATAATTAACGCGAATAGCTATTCCTTGCACTTATGAAAAAACTATTACTTCTTTTCGTTATTTTGATTCTTGCCGCTTGTAAGAATTCTGAAAACCCAATTAATAAGAGTCTCTCTAAATTAGGTCCTACGGCCGATAGCGCTATGGTGGTTTCTGCCCGGGAAGAAGCTTCCAGTATTGGACTTGATATCCTAAAAAAAGGAGGAAATGCTTTTGATGCCATGATCGCTACCGAAATGGCTCTGGCGGTTACCTATCCCTTTGCCGGAAATTTAGGCGGCGGTGGCTTTATGGTTTATCGAAAAGCAAATGGCGAAACCGGATCTTTAGATTACAGGGAGAAAGCACCTCTGGCAGCTTATAAAAAAATGTATCAGGATGAAGAGGGAAATGTTATGCCAGAAAAAAGTATGTATGGGTCGCTTGCAGTTGGGGTTCCCGGCACTGTGGCCGGTATTTTTGCTACTCATAAAAAAATGGGATCTATGCCCATAGCAGAAATTTTAGAGCCGGTAATCGACTTGGCAAGAAGAGGTTTTATAGTTACCCAGAAACAAAGCAAAACCCTGGCAAATTATCGAAAATTGTTTTTGCGGGAAAATAGAGATACTATTTTGTTTGCAAAATCATATCAGGCAGGTGATACCATTAAAAACTTGCAGCTTGCAAAGACATTAGAGCGTATTGTACAAAATGGAAAAGAAGAATTTTACGGTGGAGAAACCGGAAAGAAATTGATAGCTTATCTTCAGGAAAGAGATGGTATTATGAGTATGGAAGATTTACTTAAATACCAAACTCACTGGCGTGATCCCATAACAGTAAAATATAAAGGTCTAAACATAATTTCTATGCCACCACCTTCAAGTGGTGGAATTGTATTGGGACAAATCTTAAAGATGCTGGAGCCTTATCCTCTGGATGAATTTGGCCATAATTCTTTAAAAAGTATCCAGGTTTTAACCGAAGCTGAGCGAAGAGCTTATGCTGATAGAAGTTTTTACCTGGGAGATCCAGATTTTGTAGCTATTCCGGTAGAAACTTTGTTAAGTGACGCGTACCTTTCTGGCCGAATGGATAATTTTAGTTTTGAAAAAGCCACTCCTTCTTCCAGTATAAGTTATGGCGAAATCCCTATTTACGAGAGTGATGAAACCACACATTATTCAATAGTAGATAAATATGGAAATGCTGTGGCGGTAACCACTACTTTAAATGGAGCCTATGGTTCTAAAATGTATATAGAAGAACTTGGGTTTTTTCTGAATAATGAAATGAACGATTTTAGTGCTAAGCCAGGGGTTCCCGATATGTTTGGCCTTGTAGGCGCCGAAGCGAATTCCATAGTGGCAGGAAAGAAAATGCTAAGTTCCATGACTCCTACAATAGTTGAAAAAAATGATGAATTATGGATGACTTTAGGTTCACCGGGTGGTTCTACCATTATTACTTCTGTTTTACAAACCATTCTTAATGTAGAAGAGTTTGGAATGAGTATGCAGGAAGCTGTAGATGCACCTCGTTTTCATCATCAATGGCTGCCAGATGAAGTCTTGTTAGAGCCAAATGCTTTTGATGCGCGCTTATTGGATTCCTTAAAATTGAAAGGCTATCATATAGATCAAAACGAATCTAGAATTATAGGAAAAGTAGATGCTATAAGAATATTACCCGATGGACGTTTAGAAGGTGGTGCTGATAGAAGAGGAGATGATTCTGCAAAAGGTTATTGATTTTCAGACATTTAAAATTACTGGCTGTTGAATTGTAATATCGTTGACTAACACTGTTATATTGTACAGGAAGTTCCTGATCTTTTCTGTTTTTTCTTAGCAATTAATTTTATGTAAGAAAACTCCTTTTTCCAAAAAATAACAGGGAAATTAATTAAGCTAGGATTACTAAAATAATTGGTTTCTGGTTTTCCGGCTTTGTAAATTAATCTATTTTTGTGAAAACCAACCTACAATGTACAAAACGCTTATACGCCCTTTGCTTTTCAAATTTGATCCGGAATGGGTTCATCACTTCATTTTTAAAACCCTCAAAAAAGTCGGTAAAACTGCTACTTTTAAAAATATAGTAAGAAATAAATTTCAGGTAGAAGATCCTCGTTTAGAACGAGAAGTTTTCGGGTTAAAGTTTAAAAATCCGGTAGGTCTTGCTGCAGGATTCGATAAAGATGCGAAGCTTTTTCAGGAACTTTCAGATCTTGGCTTCGGTTTTGTTGAAATTGGAACTGTTACTCCAAAACCACAACCCGGAAATGAAAAAAAGCGACTTTTCAGATTAAAAGAAGACAACGCGATTATAAACCGAATGGGTTTTAATAACGATGGGGTAGAAGCTGCCGTGGAGCGGTTAAAAAAGAATAAAAATGTACTTATTGGCGGAAATATAGGGAAGAACAAGATTACGCCAAACGAAAATGCGGTAGAAGATTATAAAATATCTTTTGATGCACTTTATGATCATGTAGATTATTTTGTTGTGAATGTGAGTTCTCCAAATACCCCAAATTTACGTGAGTTGCAGGACAAAGAACCACTTACTAATTTGTTGAATACCTTGCAAAGCTTGAATGATAAAAAGCCGATGCAGAAACCGATCTTACTCAAAATAGCTCCCGATCTTACCGATGCACAACTATTAGACATTATAGATATAGTAAAGGAAACCAAGATTGCCGGTGTAATTGCAACCAACACAACAATTTCCCGTGAAGGTTTGCAGTCAGAAAATAAGAAAGAAACCGGCGGACTTAGCGGTAAGCCTTTAAAGAATCGTGCTACTGAAGTGATTCGTTTTCTTTCCGAAAAAAGTAATGAGGCTTTTCCAATTATTGGGGTTGGAGGAATACATACTGCAGAAGATGCCCTGGAAAAACTTGACGCAGGTGCTAGCTTAGTGCAATTGTACACCGGATTTATTTATGAAGGTCCGGGCTTGATTAAAAATATAAATGAGGCTATTTTAAAAAGAAAGTAAATGAAGAGATTTTACTATATTTTTTTATTACTAATCTTGATTAGTTTTGATGCTTATAGCTTTTCTGATAATACCTCTGAAGTTCAACGCTCGGTTATCAGTAATGGAATTAGCCTTGGTACTGTGATTGCTGCAATTACCTCCTGGACTCGTAATAGGTCGGTTTTATGGATGATTATTCACGGAATTTTTAGTTGGTTTTATGTGCTTTATTTTGTGTTAACAAGAAAGAAATCTGAAAGACGCTAAATTTTGTTAGAGCAACTTATTCCTTTTTTAACTGCTTCAGCGATTCTAACGATCTCCCCGGGACCAGATATTATTTATGTGATGGTTCAGGGAATGGCCAATGGTAAAAAGCATGGCTTTATTACCGCTCTTGGTCTTGCAACCGGGATTATAATTCATACTAGTTTGGTGGCATTTGGGGTTTCAGCCATAATCAAAAATTCTGATTCGCTCTTTTTTACTATCAAACTACTTGGTGCAATTTATCTGCTATATCTTGCCTGGCAGGTTTTTAAAAGTGAGCCTGAGATCGCTTATTCGGCAAAAGGAATAAAAAAGAAATCCTTGTTTTCTCTCTTTAAGCAGGGTTTTATAATGAATGTGCTAAACCCAAAAGTAACTATATTTTTTCTCGCTTTTTTTCCCGGTTTTCTGTGGGAGCCAGAGGGAAATACCGTGGTGCAATTCTATATTTTAGGCCTGCTTTTTATGGGTATCACAATTCTTATCTTTGGAAGTGTAGCTTTGTTGGCCGGGAAAATCTCTACTTATTTAAAAAAACATACACACTCAGGTTTGGTTTTAAAATGGCTGCAAATAATTGTTTTCCTGGGAATTGCGGTATTTATATTAATCCCATAAAAACATTTTTAATAAAACTTTCTTAATCTGTTTGAGGCTGTTGTTCCCCCTTTGGGGGTTAGGGGGCTTTTACTATCTTTGGTGATATGGATAAAATCAAGCTTATTGAGTGTCCCCGAGACGCAATGCAGGGAATAAAAACCTTTATTCCTACTGAAAAAAAAGTACAGTATATTCAGTCTTTATTGCGTTGCGGATTTGATACCATAGATTTTGGAAGTTTTGTTTCCCCAAAGGCAATTCCACAAATGGTAGATACTGCTGAAGTTTTATCTAAATTAGATCTTTCTACAACAAAAAGTAAGTTGCTCGCCATCGTTGCAAACACGCGTGGGGCGCAAGATGCTTCAGTGCATCCTGAAATTGATTATTTGGGGTACCCTTTTTCTATTTCAGAAAACTTCCAAATGCGTAACACGCATAAAACCATAGCAGAATCTGTTGAGATTTTAAGTGAAATTCTTGAAATAGCTGAAAAATCGAATAAAAATGTAGTAGCTTATCTCTCTATGGGTTTTGGCAATCCTTATGGCGATCCATGGGATGTGGAAATTGTAGGGGAGTGGACCAAAAAATTGTCGGCAATGGGAGTAAAAATCCTTTCTTTATCAGATACTATTGGAAGTTCTACTCCGGAAATAATTGAATATCTATTTTCAAATTTAATCCCGAAATATCCTGAAATTGAATTTGGAGCTCACCTCCATACCACGCCTTCAAAATGGCATGAGAAAATTGATGCCGCCTACAAAGCGGGCTGCAGAAGATTTGACGGAGCTATACAGGGCTTTGGCGGATGCCCAATGGCTAAAGATGAACTTACCGGAAATATGCCTTCAGAAAAGATGCTTTCCTATTTCAATTCCAAAAAGGCAGATTCCCATATTAAAATGACCAGTTTCGAGTCAGCTTACAACGAAGCTTCTAAAATTTTTAACGCCTATCATTAATGGCCTTTATTTTAATTTTAAGTACCATTAGGAAAAGCTATTTAAAATTAATCTAAATAAACTTGCCCTAAAGAAAATCTGTTTTTATATTTGCTGCTCAATAATTTTAATCAGTCTAAATAAAGCAATATGAAAAAGCTGTTTTTCTCAGCAATCTTAGGCGGGCTAACACTTGCCTCTTGTACATCAGACGATGATGTTACTCCAGATAATCCGGAATTGGAAATTCCAGTAACTTATAATTTTGAAAGAGATGGTAACTCTACCATAAGCTATTCTGGACAAACCACAAGACTTCAAATGACTTCGGAAATACTTTCTAATTTCACAGATTTTGAAAATGGAAGTGAAGATCTTTTGCTAAATATGTTTGCCAATGAAAATGCTCCTTTTGAAAACGCTAGTTTAAACGAATCTTCTAAAAGCGTAAAATCTAAGGTAGCGGCTTCTAAATTATATTTTTCAGCAAATACTGTTGAAAGTGCTGAAATTAAAAGTGACTTTGATTCCTATATTACTGAACAGTTTACTGCGGTAAAGGCTAATAAGGAACAATTGGCTGAGGCTGGTAAGCCTGGTCAAATAGCCCAGGGAACCAAGGTTAGGTATGTAAATGGAAAAGGTTTGGAAATGAACCAGGCTTTTGCAAAAGGTTTAATCGGTGGTTTGCTGGCAGATCAAATTCTAAATAACTACCTGGCTCAGGAAGTTTTGGATGAAGCTGATAACCGTGCTAATAATGATGCAGGTATAGTTGAAGAAGGAAAGTCTTATACCACTATGGAGCATAAATGGGATGAAGCTTATGGGTATCTATATGGAGATCCCTCTATACCAACAGAAGATCCTAATACTGTTTTAAATGAAAGTGATGATGCGCTATTGTTTAACTATATGGGTAGTGTAAATGATGATAGTGATTTTGAAGGTATTGCAGAAGAAACCTTTGAAGCTTTTAAAACTGGTAGAGCTGCTATCGTTGCCGGAGATTATGAAACCCGTGATGAGCAGGTGAAAATTATTCGTGAGAATATTTCTACGATTATCGCTGTTAGGGCGATATATTACCTACAGGCCGGCAAAAAACAATTGGCTGATGGAGAAAATGGAGCTGCTTTTCATTCACTATCTGAAGGTTATGGATTTATCTATAGTCTTAGGTTTACGCATAACCCAGAGATTGAGGCTCCTTATGTTTCTGCCGATAATGTTGATAATTATTTGAATCAGCTAATGGATGGAAATGGTTTTTGGGAGGTGACTCCAGAAACCCTGGATACTATTTCTGATGAAATTGCTGCCGGTTTTGATTTTACTGTGGCAGATATATAATTGAAAAAATTCGCCGGAGTTAGATTTTGTCTACTCCGGCTTTTAATATTTATAGCTATGATTAAGTTTTCTAAATTTTTATTGATTGCAACTTTAATGTTTGCTTCCTGTTCCACAGGGGACGATGGCGATGATGGAGGTGATTCTAATGGCGACAATTTTGACAGGGGTGAAATGCTGGCTAATTGGGCAGATAATATTATTGTGCCTTCTTTTGTAGCCTTTAAGGAAGAAACTCAGAAGTTAGAAGATATCGCTAAAGCTTTTGCCGACAACCCTGGTGTTACAGAATTGAGTGTACTTAGGGCGCAATACAAGGCAGCTTACCAGGAATTTCAAACCGTTGAAATGTTCCAGATTGGAAAAGCAGAAGAATTAAATTATAGAAGTTTTCTCAATACGTATCCTACTAATACCGAAAATATTGAATCTCAAATAGCTTCCGGGAATTATAACCTCGAGTTGCCATCAAATTTTGCAGAACAAGGTTTTCCAGCTTTAGATTATTTACTGTATTCTTATGGATCAACAGAAGAAACCTTGGAAGTTTTTAATTCAAACCCAGAATATATTAATTACACCGTGGCAATCACTGAGCGAATCAATGCATTAACTGCTGAGGTTACAGCTTCCTGGGAAGGTGATTACAGGAATACTTTTGTAAATAATACCAGTTCTTCCAGTACAGGTTCTGTAGATAGGTTTACCAATGATTATGTGATGTATTATGAAAAGATTCTTAGGTCTGGAAAAATTGGTTATCCTGCCGGTGCCTTTACGGGGTCTCCTTCTCCTGGAAATGTAGAAGGGCTTTATGCTGGTGGTATCTCAAAGAATTTATACTTGCAGGCTCTGGATAGTTTTGAAGATTTTTATTATGGAGTGAAAATTAATGGGGAAGAAAATGGGCTAAGTTACTTCCAGTATTTGGATTATATGGATGATAAAACAGACTCAGAAAGTTTAACTGCTTCTATATCAGATCAATTTTTGGCAATTAGAAACCAAAGCTCAGACCTGGATGATAACCTGAAATCACAGGTTGAAACAGATAATTCTAAGATGTTGGCTGCTCACGATGAGCTTCAAAAGCTAGTAATTCTCTTAAAAGTAGATATGATGCAAACGCTTTCTATTAGCGTAGATTATGTAGATTCTGACGGAGATTAATTAGTTGATGCAACTTTCTCTAAGCAAATATCTAAAAAAGACTACGGAAGCCGCCCCCCTGGCGGTTTTTCGTTTGTTTTTTGGGCTTATGATGTTTGCTAGTATATTGCGTTTCTGGCTTAACGGGTGGATTGAAAAATTATATATCACACCAAAATTCTTCTTTTCCTATTATGGCTTTGAATGGGTGAAACCTTTGGGCGATTTCACTTATTTACTTTTTATTCTTTGTGGTATTGCGGCTTTAATGGTGGCTGCAGGTTATAAATACCGCCTGGCTATTATCTTATTTTTCCTCAGTTTTACCTATATCGAGCTGATGGATAAAACAACTTACCTTAATCATTATTACTTCATTAGTATTCTTAGTTTTCTAATGATATTTTTACCCGCTAATGCTTATTTTTCTATAGATGCCTGGCGAAATCCAACCAGGGCTTTTCAAAAAATACCACAATGGTGTATAGATGCTATAAAACTATTGCTGGGAATTGTATATTTCTATGCCGGACTTGCAAAAATTAATTCAGATTGGCTTTTTAGGGCTATGCCGTTAAAAATATGGTTGCCTTCAAAATACGATCTTCCTTTACTGGGTGACCTTATGCAACAGGAATGGGTGCATTATGCATTTAGTTGGAATGGTATGCTCTACGATCTTTTTATCCCTTTTCTGCTACTTTGGAAGAGAACTCGTTTTGTTGCGTTCTTAATGGTTATAGTTTTTCACGTGCTTACCCGTGTGCTTTTCCCAATAGGAATGTTTCCTTTTATCATGATTGTTAGTGCATTGATCTTTTTTAGCCCTAAAATCCATCAAGGTATAATAGGTTTAATATCGAAATGGTTCAGTATATCAAAACAAAGATTTGATAATTTAAGAACTTATCAATTTTCGGGAATTAAGAAAAACCTAAGTATTGGTATTCTTTCAGTCTTTTTTATTGTTCAGCTTTTATTTCCGTGGAGATATTTATTATATCCGGGAGAATTGTTTTGGACCGAAGAGGGGTTTAGGTTTTCCTGGCGGGTAATGCTTATGGAAAAAGCCGGATATGCCCAGTTCAAGGTAGTAAACGCTGAGACTGGAAATCGGTTTTATGTAGACAATTCAGATTTCCTTACTCCTTTTCAGGAGAAACAAATGTCCTTTCAACCAGGTTTTATTATTCAATATGCTCATTTTTTAGCCGATCACTTTGAAAAAGATGGTCACGAAAATATTGAGATCTATGTAGAGAATTATGTGGCGCTCAATGGAAGAAAGAGCACTCCCTACATAGACCCGCAGGTTAATTTGCTTAATTTCGCGGACTCTTTTAAACATAAAACATTCATTTTACCATTTCAAGATGAGATTAAAGGTCTTTAGTATATTATTCTTTTTAGGATCGTTCATGTATGCTCAGCATAGCTTGAGCGGAAAGGTGATTTCTGCAGAAACAGGGGAGCCAATCCCAAATGCTGAAGTTTGGAATAAAACAACATCTGATGTGGCGATTACCGATAAAAATGGTGATTTTGAAATCACAGACATTGGCTCAGGAACTTATAATTTTGCTGTTTTTAGTTACGAATACGCTATCCTGGAAAAGCAATTAACCATCAATGGAAATCTTAAAATGGAATTTAGCCTCTCGCCTTTAGCCGAAAGTTTGAGCGAGGTGATGATCACCAACAGAAGGGAGCAACTTTTCGCTTTAAGAAAACTTAGAAAAGTGGAAGGAACTGCTATTTACGCCGGGAAAAAAAGTGAAGTGGTAGTTATGGATAAGGTCTCTGGAAATCTTGCTGCTAATAATGCCCGGGAGATTTATAGTCAGGTGGTTGGTTTAAATATTTATGATAATGGTGATGCAGGACTTCAATTAAATATTGGTGGGCGAGGCCTTGATCCTAACAGAACTCAGAATTTCAACACCCGACAGAATGGTTATGACATCTCGGCAGATGTACTTGGATATCCCGAAAGTTATTATACTCCACCACCGGAAGCACTAAGAGAAATTCAGGTGGTTCGTGGCGCTGCGTCATTACAATATGGTACACAGTTTGGCGGACTTATTAATTTTAAATTTAAAGAACCTCCACGCGATAAAAAAATAGAGATTGTCTCAAGGCAGTCGGTAGGTTCTTATAACCTGTTTACCAGTTTTAATAGTTTGGCCGGGACTATCGGGAAATTTAGTTATTATACCTATTATAATTACAAAACAGGAGAAGGTTTTAGACCTAATTCAGATTATACTTCTAATAACTTTTTTTCTCATCTAGCCTGGGATTTTAACGATAGAACTAAACTGAGTTTTGAGTACACTTACTTAGATTACCTGGCACAACAACCCGGTGGTCTTACCGATGCACAATTTTATGAAAACCCCGATTTCAGCAACAGAGAGCGAAACTGGTTTGATGTAAATTGGAATTTATATGCATTAAAGTTTAAGCATCGTTTTTCTGATAGAACAGATTTTAGCCTGAATGTTTTTGGTTTAGATGCTTCGCGAAAAGCGGTTGGTTTTAGGGAAAATAGAGTTTCACAAGCAGACGATCTTTCTGCACCACGGGAATTATTGGTAGATGACTTCTCTAATTGGGGCGCAGAAGCAAGGTTGCTAACCAGGTATAGTTTGTTTGATGAAGAATCGGTTTTATTGATTGGGAGTAAATATTACGATGCCAATAATTTTCAGAAACAAGGGCCGGGAACTATTTCGGCTAAACCGGAATTTACATTTACAAACAATCAATTCCCGAATTATCCAAGGCAATCAGAATATAATTTCCCGAATAAAAACCTGGCGTTCTTTGGGGAAAATATTTTTAATCTCACGAATAAGCTTTCTATTACTCCAGGTTTTAGAATAGAGTATATTAATACAAAGGCAAATGGTTCTTATAAAGAAATAGTTCTTGACCTTGCTAATAATCCTTTAATTAATGAAACCAGGGAAGAAGAAAAAGACCTGGAAAGAAGCTTTGCATTATTAGGAGTTGGAGCTAGTTATAACCTGGATTCTTCTAATGAATTATATGGGAATTTTTCTCAAAATTACAGGTCGGTGACTTTTAGTGATATTAGGATAGTAAACCCCAGTTTTGTGGTAGATCCAAATATTTCTGAAGAAACAGGCTTTACCTCCGATTTTGGAATTAGAGGAAAATTAAAGAATTACCTGTCTTACGATGTTAGTGTCTTTGGTTTATGGTATCAGGATAGAATAGGGGAAGTTTTGGGAGTTGAAGATGGCTTTATAGTAAGAAAGCGCGGTAATATAGGAGATGCTTTTATCTATGGGCTGGAAACTTTCGCCGATTGGAATATTCGAAATACCTTTTTTGAACAAGCTGAGAATTACCGTTTGAATCTTTTTGTAAACACTGCTTTTACAAATTCTGAATATACCGCTTCAGAAGAAACTAATGTGGAAGGAAATCAGGTTGAATTTATACCTTATGTAAATCTAAAAACAGGCTTGAATTTTGGATATGCTAATTTTTTAGCCGGTTTTCAATATACCTACCTTTCAAAGCAGTATACAGATGCGACCAATGCTCCTCAGGACACTAATGATAATCAACGTGGAATAGAAGGCAGTATTCCGGCTTACGGCATTTTAGATTTTTCGGCTTCTTATAGTTTTGGGAAGTTTAAGCTAGAATCGGGGATTAATAATTTATTAGATAATTCCTATTTTACCAGACGAGCTACAGGTTATCCCGGTCCCGGAATTATTCCTGCGCAGCCTATAACATGGTATAGCAGTCTTCAGTTTAGATTTTAAGAGTTTCAGCGGGGGAGGGGGAGCTTGGAAGCTCAATGAAAAATATTTTTCTAGAAGCATTAAACAAATGTCAATTTCTTTAAAAAATCAGCTGTTTTTTATTTAAACTTATTCTAAATAATTATATTTGAAAAAATAAAAAATCAGAAAAATGAATAAATTCCTAATAGGTCTTTTGAGTTTAACTTTACTTTTCTCCTGTAAAAATTCGGAAGAAAAAAATAAAGATGCTGAAAATGAAAAGCAAGAAGTAAATGTTTATACCCATAGACATTATGAATCTGATCAGGAGCTGTTTAAACAATTTGAAGAAGAAACGGGAATTACCGTAAATGTAATTAATGCTAATGCCGATGAGCTTATTCAAAAGATGAGTATGGAGGGGGAGCAATCTCCGGCAGATGTTCTTATTACGGTAGATGCAGGTAGATTGGAAAGAGCCAAAAGTGGTGATCTTTTGCAAGCTGTATCTTCAGAAACACTGGAAAATACTATACCTTCTCATCTTAAAGATGCCGATAATTATTGGTTTGGATTAACTAAAAGAGCGCGGGTTATTGCTTACGCTAAAGATAGGGTAGATGAGAGTGAGTTGTCTACTTATGAAGATTTAGCTTCAAATAAATGGAATGATAAGTTATTGATACGTTCTTCCGGGAATATATATAACCAATCACTAATGGCATCTATTATGGTTCATAATGGAGAAGAAGAAGCAAAAAAGTGGGCAGAAGCTGTAGTAGAGAATATGGCAAGAGCTCCTAAAGGAAATGATCGTGACCAGGTTAAAGCTGTGGTTGCGGGAGAAGGTGATCTTGCTGTTGTAAACACCTATTATATTGGTAAGCTTTTAAATTCTGAAGATCCTGAAGAAGTGAAAGCCGGTGAAAGTATTGAACTTTTCTTCCCAAATCAGAATGGTCGTGGTACACATATTAATGTAAGCGGGGCCGGAGTGGCAAAATATGCTCCTAATAAAGATAACGCAATTAAATTTATAGAGTTTTTGATTTCTGAAAAAGCTCAAAAAGTATTTGCACATTCAAATTATGAATATCCTGTGAATAATGCGGTAGCTCCTGCAGCTTTATTGCAAGAGTGGGGAGAATTTAAAGAAGATACACTTAACCTGTCTAAGTTGGGTGAGAATAATAAAAAGGCAGTAATGCTATTTGATGAAGCAGGCTGGAAATAATAGTGACATATTCTCAATAAAATCCAGGTTAAGGCGAGTTAAAAGAGATACAAATCGATGGTCTATATTTACATTGGCCATCGTTCTTTTTATAACCCTACCGGTAATTGCAATTGCAGTAAAACTACTGGAAGGGCCGGGAGAAACCTGGTGGCATCTTGTAGATAATTTACTGCTGGATTATATTGGAAATTCTTTTTTTTTAATTGTTGCCTGCAGCTTATTAGTGCTTATTACAGGGGTTGGCACAGCCTGGTTAGTCGCTCGGTTTGAATTTCCTTTTAGAAAACAATTGGAGTGGTTGCTTATACTGCCGCTGGCAATTCCATCTTATATAGTAGCCTATGCTTATGCCGGGGTTTTTGATTATGGTGGAAGCCTCAACCTTATTTTTAGGTTTTTAGATCTTGAATTTATTCGAATAGATATTATGAATAAATTCGGTCTGGCCTATGTACTTAGTATTTCACTTTTTCCTTATGTATATGTAAGTTCCCGTGCATTTTTTTTAAACCAGGCGGGTAATTTGCTGGAAGCTTCAACAATGCTTGGTGTAGGGGAGTTTAAATCCTTTTTTAAGCTCATGTTACCCCTGGCAAGACCGGCAATTATTGCGGGACTCATTTTAGTACTTATGGAGGTGTTGAATGATTATGGAGCAGCACAGTATTTTGGGGTAAATACGTTTACTACCGGAATCTTTAGAGCCTGGTTTTCTTTAGAAGAGCCGGAAACTGCGGTTTACCTTTCTGCATTGCTTATTTTTATCGTTTTTGCCCTAATTTTGATTGAAAAATGGCAGCGAAAAAGTATTCAGGTTACCGGAAATAAGGCTTCCAGGCACATACATAGAAAAACAGGCACTAAACTGATGCAGAACTTAAAGTTTATACTGGTTTTGATTCCTGTAATTTTAGGTTTTTTTATTCCGGTAGCTCAATTAACCTACTGGGCATTTTTAACTGCTGAAAAAGTATTTGATCTTGATTTTATTCTGCTATCACTACAAAGTTTTGGGATAGCTTTAATCACATCTTTAGTTACTGTACTTTTTGCGACCTTGCTTATTTATTTCGCAAAATGGAGCAATACTAGCGGGATTAAAAGTTTATCCAAATTTGGAGTATTGGGCTATGCAATTCCCGGTGCGGTTGTCGCTATTGGTGTTATGATTCCAACCCTTGCTTTTGATAAGTGGTTTATAGGGGTTATGGATTCGGTTTTTGAAGTTAAAACCGGATTTTTATTCAATGGTACCCTGGTGGCACTAGTCTATGCTTATAGTGTAAGGTTTATGGCTGTAGCTCATAATCCAATAGAATCTACCGCTTTAAAAGTAAGTAATAGTATACCAGATTCGTCTAAGATGCTAGGTGTTGGGAACTTTAAAACTTTTTTTAAAATAGAGTTTCCACTTATTAAAACCGGAATTTTGAGTGCGATGATATTGGTTTTTATTGATGTGTTGAAAGAATTACCGCTAACTTTAATTTTAAAACCTTTTCATATTAACACCCTTGCAGTGAAGGCTTTTGAATACGCAAGTGACGAAATGGTTATGGAGGCCGCAATTCCTTCATTATTTATTATCTTCACAGCAACAATTCCCGTGATATTTTTAAATAAATTATTGATAAAAGACTAGTATGCTAAGCGTAAATTCTATTTCCAAAAGCTTTGATAGAGGCAGAAATTTTGCCCTAAAAGAAGTTTCTTTTAATTTAAAGAAGGGAAATGTTTGTGCTATTGTGGGAGAAAGCGGAAGTGGAAAAACAACGCTGGTTCGTCTTATTGCTGGTTTAGAGCGTCCAGATCATGGAAGTATTGTTTTAAATGATAAAGAACTTTCTTCAGTAAATAAACTTGTTCCACCAGAAAAGCGAAAAATAGGACTGGTATTTCAGGAGTATGCCTTATTTCCACATTTTGATCTATTAAAAAATGTAACCTACGGAATCTCTAAACTTAAAAATAAAAAAGAACGCGCCCTGGAGATGTTGGAATTGGTAGGGCTTACTGGCTTAGAAAAACGATATCCGCATCAACTTTCAGGAGGGCAGCAGCAACGTGTTGCTCTGGCAAGGGCATTAGCTCCAAATCCATCGCTATTAATTTTGGATGAACCTTTTAGTAATCTGGATGCGATGCTAAGAATGCAGTTGCGCAGCCAGGTTTTTGAAATTATCAAGAAAACCGGTGTTACTGCTATTTTTGTAACCCATGATACGCAGGATGCACTTTCTGTGGCCGATGAAATTCTTATTCTTCAACATGGAAAAGTGATTCAAAAAGACCAGGCATCAAACCTATATATAAAGCCTAATTCGGTTTATGTTGCTTCGCTTTTTGGAAATACCATTCAGCTTAATAAGGAATTACAAACGGCATTTAATTGCCCGTTAAATCCTAATTGTAACCACGCCATTCGCAACGAAAACCTTAGTATTAATGAGGAGTGTGAATATATAACTCACGCCAGGGTATTGAAGAAAACCTTTATGGGCAATGCTACTCAATTGTTATTAAAATTAGATAATGGGCATCAGGTTTCCGTGATTACGAAGGATACCAATGTTGCCGATAGGATAAAGATTGGTTTTAATTCTACCGATGTCCTTGAATTTGGGGGATAATGCTACCCGAAGTAATTTTCTGATAACTAATAAGTTTTAAACCTTTTTTTTCTATAAAAAACGTATATTTGCACGCAATTAAATCTTTAATTGCTATGATCGCACACGAATCCAAAATTTTAGGAGAAGGCCTTACTTACGACGATGTATTGCTTGTTCCCGCTTACTCTGAAGTACTACCACGGGAAGTAAGCATCCGCACAAAATTCACCAAAAACATTTCTATAAACGTTCCTATTGTTTCGGCAGCTATGGATACCGTAACCGAATCCAGAATGGCTATTGCTATGGCACGTGAAGGTGGAATTGGTGTTCTGCATAAGAATATGACGGCCGAACAACAAGCGCTAAAAGTGCGAAAAGTTAAAAGAGCAGAAAGCGGAATGATTATAGATCCCGTTACCTTGCCAATCACAGCCAATGTGAGCGATGCAAAAGCCAGTATGCGCGAACATAGTATCGGCGGAATTCCAATTGTAGATGAAGAGGGAAAACTGTTGGGAATTGTAACTAACAGGGATTTACGTTTCGAGAAAAATCTTAAGCGTCCAATTGCTGAGGTAATGACTTCAGAAAATTTGGTCACTGTTGCAGAGGGAACTTCCCTGGATCAGGCAGAGGATATTTTACAGGAATATAAGATAGAAAAACTCCCGGTAGTTAATGATAATTATAAGCTAGTTGGGCTTATAACTTTTAGGGATATCACCAAACTTACCCTTAAGCCTAATGCAAATAAAGATAGCTTTGGAAGGCTTCGCGTGGCAGCTGCGGTAGGAGTAACTGCTGATGCAGTTGAGCGGGTTGAAGCTCTAGTAAACGCTGGCGTAGACGCAATAATTATAGATACTGCACACGGCCATACCAGGGGTGTGGTAACGGTACTAAAGGATGTAAAATCTAAATTTCCAGACTTACAAGTGGTTGTAGGTAATATAGCTACCGGCGAAGCTGCCAAATACTTAGTTGAAGCTGGCGCAGATGCTGTTAAGGTTGGGATTGGTCCAGGTTCTATTTGTACTACCAGAGTGGTTGCCGGAGTTGGATTTCCACAATTTTCGGCTGTGCTTGAAGTAGCTGCAGCACTAAAAGGTAGTGGTGTTCCTGTTATTGCCGATGGCGGAATTCGTTATACAGGGGATATTCCAAAAGCATTAGCCGCAGGAGCCGATTGTGTGATGCTAGGTTCTTTACTTGCCGGAACCAAAGAATCTCCGGGAGAAACCATTATTTATGAAGGAAGAAAATTTAAATCATACCGCGGAATGGGTTCAGTAGAAGCTATGCAAAAAGGTTCTAAAGATCGTTATTTCCAGGATGTAGAAGACGATATTAAAAAGCTGGTACCTGAAGGTATTGTGGGACGTGTACCATACAAAGGTGAGCTTGAAGAAAGTATTCACCAATTTGTTGGAGGTCTAAAAGCCGGTATGGGTTATTGCGGCGCAAAAGATGTAGAAACCCTAAAAGAAACAGCAAAATTTGTAAAAATTACTGCTTCTGGAATTCATGAAAGTCATCCACATGATGTTACTATTACCAACGAATCGCCTAATTATAGCAGGTAGTTTCATTGTTTAAAAGTAAAAAGGCCTCACGGATTTCAAAATCTCTGAGGCCTTTTTATTTCAGTCATTTAGTAATTCTATAAAAACTATTCTTCTTCAGCAGGAGCAGGAATTTCTATTCCCATTCTAGCCATCACTCTTTCGGTAATATCATATTCTTCTGCAGAAAAAGCAAGGCTGTTTCCACCGGCGTGTAGAATTTGAGTAAATTCTTCTTCTTTAATTACCTGGCGCATTGCGGCGTCAATTTTTTCATAAAGTGGACTGGTAAGTTCATTTTTTCGCATTTGCATCATTAGCTGTGCTCTTTGTCTAAATTGCTTGATTTGGTTCTCAAGTTCAATAATTTTAGACTCACTTTCCTGCCGAGCTTCTGCAGCAAGGCTTTCGGCATTGGCCTGATACGTTTTTACCAGGGTGTCATATTGCTTAATATTAACCTGGAAATCTTGTTGTAATTGCTTGTCATAGGCATCTAATCCTTTATTCACCTCTTCCATTTCTGGCATTTGTGCAAGAATGTAATCGGTGTCTATGGTTCCTACTTTGGTTTGTGCACTTGAAAAAATACTGAAAGTTAAAAATGCAATTATTAAACTGCTTCGTATCATGATAAAATTGTTTTTAGCAAATATAATAGCAGCTTTTAATTATTCATATTAAAATTTAAAACTATTTCTTGTTTAAAACACTTTGGTTGTTTTCTACAAAAGACTTAAAATCTTTCATATATTGATAAGACTGTTTTCTAAAAGCTCCCGGCATAAAAATGCCCATTAATTTCATAAAACCACTAAACCTAAATTCATTGTGTGAAATCCAAAGCGTATGGTCTTCTGGAGTTTCCTCAAAAAAGTTTCCCTGGATATTGTAGACACCTTTTGCCAAATAATTTGCATGAAATTGCGTGGGAAGATCATTTTTGATAATTTTTTCTTCCATAACAATCTCTCGCTTTCCCATTTTATATTTTAGTATATTCTTTGAACCTTCTTCCCCTAATTTTCCACTAATAGGTTCTATAGAAATAAATCCGCGTTGCCAATGTTTCATATTATCGGGATTACTAAATTTCGCTATAACCTCTTGACGGGGCCTTATTATTTTAATTTCGGTGGTATATTTCATATCAAGGGAATTTTTCAGAATTAAAATAAATAACATTAAGACTTCCTTTAAAGATACTTAAGATAAACTAATTCTGAACTTATAATTTTCACCTACTTGTAATCGTTTAAACATAAGCTTGTAGAACCTAAATGAATTCTTATTTTTGCCTACCGGCAATTTACAGGCATTGAGACATTTGAAAATGGTATGTATATTGCTAGTTCAATAATTGATGATTTTGAAGATATCACCTGTTTATACATTTTTTTTACTGGCCTGTTTTACCTTAATGGGGTGTTCTTATCTTGATAAGAATGAAGACCGCGAGGTTATAGTAAGGGTTAATGATGCTTATTTGTATGAAGAGGATATTAATGCTTTAATTAATGAGAATACTTCCCCGGAAGATAGTGCGATTATCGTTTCTAATTATATAAACCGTTGGGCTACCCAGCAATTACTTATAGATAGAGCGCAATTAAACCTTCCAGAGAGTCAACTAAGAGAATTTAAGGATCTTATAGAAAATTATAAAAATGAGCTTTATACCAGTGCTTACAAAGATGCGGTAGTAAGCAGGGAATTGGATAGTACACTGCCCATCGAGAAAAAAGAAGCTTATTTTGAAGAAAACAAAGGTAATTTTAAGCTTGCGGAGGATCTGTTAAAACTAAGATATGTAAGCCTGGCTGAAAATAATACCAATATAGATGAGATAAAGTCTTATTTAACCAGCTTTCAAGAGGAGGATAAAGAAGCGCTTGAAAAGATCTCCCTTCAATTTAAAAATTATTCTTTAAACGATTCGGTTTGGGTGAAACTGAAAACGGTTTATAATAAAATTCCTGCGCTAAGCATAGACCATAGGGATAAACTCTTAAACAAATCTAATTTTATTCAGGTAGAAGATTCATTAGATGTATATTTGATCTATATAAGAGATGTTTTGGAGCGTGGGGAGGATGCCCCATTTGAATACGCCGAACCAACCATAGAAAAGATTTTGCTTAACAAGCGAAAATTAAACTTGATAAAAGAACTTGAAAAAGATATTACAAAAGATGCAATTAAAAATGAAGAATTTGAAATCTATAATTAAAACCACCGGCTTTCTTTTAGCCATTTTACTTGGGTTTAACGGTTACTCTCAAGATGTGATTGTGACCGATAGTACTGCTATCCAGCCTGAAGATGAGATTGTAAAAAATACAGTTGCTGAAGAAAATAACTCAGAGCGCAGAAAAGTAGATGGAATTGCGGCAGTAATTGGGGACTATATTATTCTTGACAGTGATGTAGATATGATGTATAAAGATATGCAAAGCCAGGGAATGTCTACCGCTGATGTGACCGATTGCCAACTTGCAGGTTCTTTAATGGAAAACAAACTTTATGCACATCACGCCATCCAGGATAGTATTATTATTATGGATGCTGAAGTTAATAACTATATAGATCAACAGATTTCTGAAATGGTGCGCCAGGTAGGTTCAATGGAAAAAGTACTTGAGTTCTACAACAAAGAAAATGAAGCTGAATTTAGAACCGAGTTGTTCGACCTTAATAAAGAACGTCAATTAGCCAGCCGTATGCAACAAAGAATTATTGAAACGGTAGAAATTACTCCTGAAGAGGTAAGAGCTTATTATGAAGGTATTCCAGAAGACGAACGTCCTGTTTTTGGGGAAGAAATAGAGTTTTCTCAAATTATTATAGAACCGGAAATTCCGGAAAGTGAAAAGCAAAAAGTAATAGATCGTCTAAATGATTTTAGAGCAGATGTTCTAGATAATGATGCCAGTTTTGCTACTAAAGCAGTTTTGTACTCACAAGACCCTGGAAGTGCCCGGGATGGTGGTAGAATTTCACTTGCCAGAAAAGATAATTTTGTAAAGGAATTTAAAGATGTGGCTTTTAGCCTACAGCAAGGTGAAGTAAGTGAACCTTTTGAGACTGAATTTGGATATCATATTATCCAGGTAGATAGAATTAGAGGTCAAAATGTAGATTTAAGACATATATTGCTTATTCCAGATGTAACGAATGCCTCTATTGAAGAAGCTAAAGCAAAAATAGATAGCATAAGAAAAAGAGTAGACGAAGGTGTTTTGGATTTTGCCGAAGCCGCTCGTGAATTTTCTGATGAAGATGAAACAAAAGCAGATGGAGGGAAGCTTATTAATCCAAGAACTGGCGATACTCGTTTTGAACTATCTAAGGTAGATCCCAAATTGTATGATGAAGTTGGAGATTTGCAAGAAGGCGAACTTTCTTTAAGGATGCGCGATCAGGACAGAACAGGCCGACCGTTTTTTAAACTTATAAAAGTAGATAAAAGAATTGCAGAACACGAAGCTAATTATGCAACAGATTTCTCTAAAATAAAAGAATTGGCACTACGTGATAAACAGCTTGAAGCTATTGAAGAATGGCAAAAAGAAAAAATTGGAGATACTTACATTAAGGTGAACGGAAAATTTAAAGATTGTGAGTATAGTAGTAACTGGTTAAAAAAATAGTCTTTTATTAATGTCAGATGTTGCTCTTGTAGAAAAACTGGTGATTAAACACCGGGATTTAAAAAAGGAAATTGCCAAAATTATAGTAGGGCAGGATGTGGTTGTAAACCAAATCCTGCTTTCGGTTTTTTCGGGAGGGCATTCTTTGCTTGTTGGTGTTCCCGGTTTGGCAAAAACTTTAATGGTAAATACCATTTCCCAGGCTTTAGGCTTAGATTTTAAAAGAATTCAATTCACGCCAGATTTAATGCCCAGTGATATTCTTGGTGCCGAAATCCTGGACGAGAATAGAACATTCAAATTTATTAAAGGCCCGGTTTTTTCTAATATAGTGCTGGCAGATGAAATTAACCGAACTCCTCCAAAAACACAGGCGGCTTTACTGGAAGCTATGCAGGAAAGATCTGTAACAGTCGCCGGGCATCATTACCGACTTGCAAATCCTTATTTTGTATTGGCTACTCAAAATCCAATAGAGCAGGAAGGAACCTATCCATTGCCTGAAGCGCAATTAGACAGGTTTATGTTTTCTATTCTGCTGGAGTATCCAAGTTTTCAGGAAGAAGTAGACGTTGTAAAAAGTACTACTTCAGATAAAACTCAAAAGATTAATGCTTTGTTTTCTGCGGAAGAAATCGTGGGAATTCAGCAATTAATTCGTAGAATTCCTGTAGCAGATAATGTGGTAGAATATGCCGTAAAACTGGTAGGGAAAACCAGGCCAGGTTCTACTGAAGCACCGGAATTTGTGAAAAATTATCTTGATTGGGGCGCAGGGCCAAGGGCCTCTCAAAATCTTATTCTTGCCGCTAAATCTCACGCAGCGGTTAATGGAAAATTCTCGCCAGATATTGAAGACGTGCAAGCTGTGGCCATTGGAATTTTGCGCCATAGAATTATTAAAAATTATAAAGCTGAAGCCGAAGGAATTTCCGAAGAAAAAATAATTCGAGATTTACTCGATAATCGAGATTGAATGCTCCGAGGCTCACCTCGAAATCAAATTATATTTTTCAATATTAATGCTTCGTGAGCTTGCTCCGAAGTAGTTTACTTTGACCTTCAGTTATCGGTTATCAATTGTTAATTTGACGTTTCTTAGGTGTAAGTTTTAAAGTGCCATCGCGAGTACGACCAACGTGGCGATCTCTTGTTCATAGTTTTTTATTTGTATTTAACAGTTTTGAACCGAAAACTTATAACTGCCAACTGAATACATCTTATCAAGAATGGGTTTAAATTCTATTTTCTTCCAGACTTTAGATTAGAATTTTTCTAATCTTACAAGGTTAATTTATGAAATTCATAATTTTCAATCTCATTATTATGTTTAGTTGAATTTAAACTATCATTAATTATGAAATGTAAAATTATTTTCATTAAATTTTGATAATCACTTCTTATTTTCAAAATCCACTCGAAATCCCTAAATTTGCTAGACTTTTTTAGAACTAAAAACATAATAATATGGCATACGATATTGATATGATCAAAAAGGTGTACAGCCAAATGGCCGAACGTGTGAATACTGCACGTGAGGTGGTTGGAAAACCTTTAACGCTTTCAGAAAAAATTCTTTATTCGCATTTATGGGATGGTGCGGCCAAAGAGGCCTACCAAAGAGGAAAAGACTATGTAGAATTTGCGCCAGACAGGATTGCCTGCCAGGATGCAACTGCTCAAATGGCTTTACTGCAATTTATGCAAGCCGGGAAAAAGCAAGTTGCAGTACCTACTACAGTGCATTGTGATCACCTTATCCAGGCTAAAATGGGAGCTGCAATAGATTTGCAAGCTGCTAATAAATCCAGTAGTGAAGTTTTTGATTTTCTGGAATCTGTTTCTAATAAATATGGAATAGGATTTTGGAAACCGGGAGCTGGAATTATTCACCAGGTTGTATTGGAAAATTATGCTTTCCCTGGAGGAATGATGATTGGTACAGATTCACACACGGTAAATGCCGGTGGACTTGGAATGGTTGCCATAGGTGTTGGTGGTGCTGATGCAGTAGATGTAATGGCCGGAATGCCATGGGAGCTTAAATTCCCTAAACTTATTGGAGTTAAACTAACTGGAAAACTTTCAGGATGGACTTCATCTAAAGATGTGATTTTAAAGGTTGCTGGAATCCTTACCGTTAAAGGTGGAACCGGCGCAATTATAGAATATTTCGGAGAAGGAGCTCGCTCTTTATCAGCTACCGGAAAAGGAACCATCTGTAATATGGGAGCTGAAGTAGGTGCAACCACTTCAACTTTTGGTTACGATGAGTCTATGGACCGTTACCTGCGTGCTACCAACCGTGCCGATGTTGCAGATGCAGCAAATGGCGTGGCCGAGCACTTAACCGGTGATGATGAAGTTTATGCAAACCCTGAGCAGTATTTTGATGAATTGATAGAGATCAACCTTTCAGAATTAAAGCCACACCTTAACGGGCCATTTACACCAGATTTAGCAACTCCTATCTCAGAAATGGGTGTTAAAGCTAAAGAAAACGACTGGCCAATTAATGTAGATTGGGGATTAATAGGTTCTTGTACTAACTCTTCTTACGAAGATCTTACCCGTGCAGCATCTATCGCCAAACAAGCAGTAGATAAAAAGGTGAAAGCGAAATCTGATTTTGGTATTAACCCGGGATCTGAGCAAATTCGATTTACAGCAGAGCGTGATGGTTTACTTCAAATATTTGAAGATCTAGATGCAACGATATTTACAAATGCCTGTGGACCTTGTATTGGGCAGTGGGATCGTAGCGATAGAAAAGGTGAAGAAAAGAATACTATTGTGCATTCTTTTAACCGGAACTTCTCTAAACGTGCAGATGGTAATCCAAACACCCACGCTTTTGTAGGTTCTCCAGAGATGGTTGCTGCAATCGCAATTTCAGGGCGCTTAGATTTTGATCCTACTCGTGATAAATTGATGAATGAAGATGGCGAAGAAGTAATGTTAGATGAGCCAACAGGAATTGAATTGCCAACCAAAGGTTTTGCAGTAGAAGATGCAGGATACATTGCACCAAACGATGATGGAAGTTCTGTTGAAGTAAAAGTAGCTGAAGATAGTGAAAGACTTCAATTGTTAACTCCATTTGAACCTTGGGATGGTAAAAACCTTACCGGTGCTAAATTGCTAATTAAAGCTTTTGGAAAATGTACTACCGACCATATTTCTATGGCTGGACCGTGGTTGCGTTACAGAGGGCATTTAGATAATATTTCTAACAACTGTCTTATTGGAGCTATTAATGCTTACAATAAAAAGACAAACTTTGTAAAAAACCAACTTAACGGAGAGTATGATGGTGTTCCAGCGGTACAAAGAGAGTACAAAAAAGAAGGTGTTCCAACGGTAGTTGTAGGAGATCATAACTATGGTGAAGGTTCTTCTAGAGAACACGCGGCTATGGAACCTCGTCACCTTGGAGTGAAAGTGGTACTGGTTAAATCTTTTGCCCGTATTCACGAAACAAACCTTAAAAAACAAGGGATGTTAGGATTGACTTTTGCGAATGAGGCCGATTACGATCTTATTCAGGAAGACGATACCTTTAACTTTATAGATCTTGAAGACTTTGCTCCAGACAAGCAAATTACGATAGAAATCGTACATGCCGATGGTAGTAAAGACACTATTAAAACAAACCATACTTATAACAAACCGCAAATTGAGTGGTATAAGCATGGTTCTGCCCTTAATTTAATTAAGAAGCAAAACGCAGCTTAATTAGTTAAGCTTATATTTTATAGAGAGGCTGATTAATATTTGATCGTTTCGTCATTCTGAACTCGTTTCAGAATCTAATATTCTTAGGAGTTAGACCCTGAAACAAGTTCAGGGTGACGTGGTGAGAAATCATTATTAATCAGCCTCTTTTTTATGCCCAGAATTGAGATGTTAAGTACCTTTGCTTTTTACGTCTAAGTATTAAAAATCTACAATGAAAAAGCTTTTCAAGAACCAATGGAGTAATATTATTTTTATTGTAATCATCCTGGCGATGATTATTCCTCAAACTCGTAAACCCATTCAAATTGTAGTAAATAAGCTATTTGCATTCAGTCCTTCTGCGACCGATGAGGAAGATAGAAAGGAGCTTGAAACCTATAATTGGACATTAGAGACTGAATCTGGTAAAAGAGTGGATTTCGCTGAATCTAAAGGGAAAGTGATCATTGTGAATTACTGGGCCACCTGGTGCCCACCCTGTATTGCTGAAATGCCAAGTTTCCAGGAGCTATATACTGATTATAATGATAAAGTGGAATTTTATTTTATTTCTGGAGAAGATCACGAAACCACTAATAATTTTCTGAAGCGCAAAGGCTATCGTTTTTCTAGTTATCGTATGCTTTCTAAAGATCCAAAGCCTTTAGATGGCTATACGTTGCCTTCTACTTATGTAATTGATAAGAAGGGCACTGTGGTAGTAGATAAAAAAGGAGCAGCCGATTGGAATAGTCAAAATTTCAGAAATTTGTTGAATCAGCTTTTAGCTGAATAATATTAAAAAGCTTTTCTGAAAAAAGATACAATAAAATCTAAGCTATAGAGAGACAACATAATTTTTAGATCTTCTGAAACCGAAGTTTCTTCGTCTAAATATCTAAAAATATCCTGGGGAGAATTCTTAGTATAGAATTTAGTAAAAATATCTTCTCCCTTTTGGTTATTCTGCGCCAGCACATCTAAAAATATAGCATCATACCGTCTGAATTTATTATTGATTAAATTCTCACCGGGTTTTTTTCCGTTTTTTATGTTCTCAATAATTTTTGCAATACGTTTTTCGGTATTTTTAAAGGAATAACCGGTTGATGGTTTTACCCAACCGCCACCAGTACCAATTTTTGTTATTTGCTTTGTATTTGCTTTGTCAAAAGGGAAATCGGTCATTGGGATAACACCTGTTTCCGTGCTTTTAATTTTGTAATCTTTTGTCTTTAAAATCTTTTCAAAATATTGCCGAAGCATTTCGTCATATACTTTATCTTCAGTTAAAAAAGGAGAGAAAAAGGTATATTCAACTAAAGCTTTTTTCTCTGTAAACGGAAGAATATAAGTAAACGCAGTAGCATCAGGATATTTAATTCGGTAATCCATCATCGTAAAAGAATCAGGCGTAAACATCGGTTCTTCTGTTTCTACCTCCCAACCTTTAAAATGTTGAAAAATGGTGGTATGCTTTTTACTTTCCAGGTAAGAAGGATCAACCCTGCTGTCAAAGAAATGTGTTGCGCTGTAAGACTTTTTTCGGCCCATGGCCTTCATTGTTACAGGATCTATTTTATGAATTTCATCAGTAATAAATTCAAAGTCACCAGACTTTTCTATTTCATCCTGTAGCTTTTGATGATAGTCTGCAGCTTTTATCATCTTATAGGAATAAGGAGATAACTTTAAATTTATATTTGCTTCAGAAGAAATAAATTGACCTTCTTTCCAGGATTTAGTAACTAGTTCGTCCCATTTGCCTTTGCCTTCTTCCCAAAAACACCAGGTTTTAACCGGCATAGCAAAATCTGAATCTATTATTGCTATCTTTTTTCCTTTAAAAAAAACATCCCGGCTAAGTTGCCGGGCGAGTTGTAGGCCTGCGAGTCCTCCGCCAATAATTACATAAAAATACCTGGGACCTAGCATAGGTTTATAGAAACTATATTATAATTTTATTTATTAAAATATTTGAAGGGTACGAATAACATCCCGAAACATTCCCCATCATCTTTTCCAAGATGTTTGTGGTGCATTTTGTGAGCTCTTCTTATTCCTTTGGCATAGGGATTATTTGCATTTCTGAACATTTTAAAGCGCTGATGTATAAAAATATCGTGAACTGTGAAATAGGTGATTCCATAGGCTAGAATGCCTAAACCAATTGGTAAGCCAACCCAAACATCTTCATATCGCCACAGCAGGAAAAAACCTATACTAACTAATGCGTAAAATATAAAGAAGAGATCGTTTCTTTCCCACCAATGGCTATGGTCTTTATGATGGTGATCTTTGTGTAATTTCCATAAAATACCGTGCATAATATATTTATGAGTAAACCAGGCCATTCCTTCCATAGCGGCGAAAGTGCCTAGAAAAACTAAGATCCATAATAAAATATTCATACTATATAAGTTTTAATCTGTAAGAAATATAAGATTTAGCCAGCAAACCTGCTTTTTGGTAATCTGGAACTCTAATTCTACTATTTCTAATCTCCAAAGATGGGACTTTCTTTAGTTTATGTAATAATTTTCTATAATAAATATAAGCGGTATAAACACCAAATTTAGCTTCTACCGGTAAATGCGAAATTCCGCTTAAGCCGTGCTTAAAATCTTCTTCAATTTCTTCAATAATTCTTTGTTTACTTTCTTCGTCTAATTGTGCAAGATTGGTACCCGGAAAATAACTTCTGGCTAAATCTTCAAAATCAGCTTTTAAGTCTCTTAGGAAATTCACTTTTTGAAAAGCGGAACCCAAACTCATCGCTGACTCCTTTAAGGATTCATATTTTTTTTGATCTCCATCTACAAAAACCTTCAAACACATTAGTCCAACAACATCTGCACTACCATAGATATATTCTTTGTATTCGGCTACACTAAGATAATCAGATTTATGCAAATCAAGCCGCATACTTTTCATAAATGCACGGTAAAGTGATTCATCTATTTCATATTTATGTACGGTTTCCTGGAATGCGTTTAAAATTGGATTTAAACTAATTTTATCTTCAATAGCTTTATAAAGATCTACTTCAAAATCGTTAAAAAGTCTTTCTTTATCGTAATCGTGAAAAGTATCAACAATTTCGTCGGCAAAGCGCACAAAGCCATAGATATTATAAATATCCTGACGAATTGAGGGGGCCAACATCCTGGTTGCTGTAGAAAATGAGGTGCTGTATTGATGCGTAACAGTTTTACTACAAGCCCGTGAAACATTGTCAAAAATGGCTTTCATAATTTAATTTTCTTTTTGAATTAAACCGGCGGCTAACTTTCCCGAAATTAGGGAAGGCGGTACACCGGGTCCGGGAACACTCAACTGCCCGGTAAAAAATAATTTATGCACTTTTTTACTTTTTAATTTAGGTCTTAAAAATGCAGTTTGGAAAAGGGTATTAGCTAAACCGTAGGCGTTCCCTTTATATGAGTTATATTCTTCTTTAAAGTCGTTTACGCAAAAAGATTCTTTAAAAAGAAGATGATCGGTAACATTTTGATTGGTTAAACTTTCAAAACGTGTTATAATTTTTTTGAAATATTTTTCTCTAATTTCAGGAGTATCTTCTACATCTGGTGCTAGGGGTACTAAAAATATTCCTGCTTCTTTATCTTTTGGTGCAGCGGCATCATCTGTAATGGAAGGGAAACTAGCGTAGAATAACGGTTCTTCGGGCCACTCAGCATCATCATAGATTGCTTTGGCGTGTTTTTCAAAATCGGTATCAAAAAACAACGTATGATGCGTTACATTTTTCAATTTTTTATTAAACCCGGCAAAGAATAATAGGGCTGAAGGGGCAAAGGTCTTTTTTTGCCAATAAGATTCCTTGTACTGCCTTTTGTATTCTGGTAATAAGGTTTCGGTATGATGATAATCGGCTCCACTAAGAATATAATCTGCTTTAATTTTTTTATCGTTTACCTGTATTCCGGTTGCCGTATCATTTTCAATATAGATTTTAGAAACAGGGGAATTAGTATTAATTTTCACCTCCAGTGATGTTGCAAGGCTTTCCATAGCTTCAATAACCTTATACATCCCACCTTTTGGATGCCAGGTTCCCAGGCCAAAATCTGCATAATTCATAAAGCTGTAGAAGGCCGGGGTATTACTGGCTTTAGCACCAAGGAATAAAACCGGGAATTCTAGGATTTGAACCAATTTGGTGTTGCTAAACTCTTTTCTTACTTCTTTAGAAATTGTGCTAAAAAACTGGCCTATTTTTCCAGCGGTAGTGGGAGTCACCAATTCTAAGGGAGAAACACCCGGGCGGTATACAAGATCTTTAATTGCAATATCATAGTTGTTTTTAGCTTCCTCAATAAACTGTTTCAGTTTTTTTGAACTTCCCGGTTCTTCTGCTTCAAAAGCGGCGCAAATTTTATCTAAGCTGTCTTCTATGGTGATACTATCTTCTTTTCCAAAGAAAACCTTGTAGGCAGGGCTTAGTTTTTCCAGTTTGTAGTAATCTGAGGGTTTTTTCCCGAAGTCTGCAAAAAATCTTTCAAAAACATCAGGCATCCAATACCAGGTAGGGCCTATATCAAAGCAAAATCCGTCTTTTTTTAACTGGCGTGCGCGTCCACCAATATTTTCATTTTTTTCAAAAATTTCTACTTTATATCCATCTTTAGCCAGATAGCAAGCAGCCGCCAAAGAAGCGAATCCCGAACCAATAATAGCAATTTTATTTTTCATATTTATCTTAAAGCTTTTCTATAAATTGGTTTAAACTAGTATGGGTTTTCACGAAAGATGGTAATTCTTTATGTTGTATTTCTCTTATTTTATGTCCAAAAAGTAATAATTCGTAAGTTTCCTTTTCGCAAACTTGGTCTTTAAACTCATTGATGAAATCTTCTACATCCCCCGGGGCGGTGGTGAAGTAGCTAACAAAACTAATTTTGTTATGTCGCTCCAATAAGTAATCAAGATCACTTAGAGGTAGGCTTGGTCCTAGATAGATGGCCTTATTGCCGTGATATAAAAGTTCATAATATAAGTAAATAATTCCTATATCGTGAATTTCATTTTCCGGAAGAAAAAGCACATATAAATTATCTGAAGTAGGCTTGAGCTCTTTTTTAATTTCTGCAAGATTAAAATAGAGTTTTTGTTTAATGAGATCTACAATGTAGTGTTCATGAATTGGTTTTATAGTATCAGTTTGCCAAAGCATTCCAATTTGCTCTAATAGTGGAAGGAATACCTGGTTAAAAATCTCTCTAAAACTTTTATCTTTTTGTAGTGATTGGTACGTACTATTAAAGAGATCTTCATCAAAATTCATCATAGAAAGTTTGAATGAATTTTGAGCGCGATTTTCTTTACTGGAACTCGCTGAAATACTTCGTACCATTTTAGAAATCTCTTCTTCACTCAACTTAGAGATCCTTGAGATTTTGTAACCATGTTCATTTAAGAAAGCGACGTTTAAAATCTTTTGCAAATTAGAACTATCATACGTTCTTATATTTGTAGAAGTACGATCGGGGTTTAAGATATTGTATCTTTTTTCCCAAATTCTTATGGTATGCGCCTTAATTCCGCTTAAATTTTCAAGGTCTTTTATGCTGAAATTTTGTTTTATTAGTTCCATAGTATTATTAAGATGATCAAATCTAGTTAAATTTGAACATTAAACACTTTATGGAAGTGTTAAAATGTTTAATAGTTTAGTTAAAAAGTTAAACAGTAAATTTTATGACGAAGTTTTCCTCTAAAATTGTGCTTATTACCGGTGGTGCATCTGGCATTGGTAAGCTTATGGGGCGCGAAGTGTTAAAGAGAAATGGCAAATTGGTAATCTGGGATATAAATAAACTTAATTTGCAGCAAACCTTAAAAGAGTTTGAAGATTTTGGCGAAGTTTATGGGTATACCGTGGATATTACCAATACAATCTGGATTCAGGAAATTGCTAAACAAGTAGAAGAGGAGATAGGACCCGTTGATATTTTGATTAATAATGCGGGAATAGTGTTTGGAGGTTATTTTTACGAGAATTCTTCAGAAAATATAGAAAAGGTCATGAATGTTAATGCTATTGCTCCCATGCAACTTACACGAACTTTTTTATCTGGAATGATGAAAAGGAAGCACGGGCATATTTGTAATATTACTTCATCTGCAGGCCTGGTTTCTAACCCTAAAATGGCTGTCTATGCGGGCAGCAAATGGGCTGCTACCGGTTGGTCTGATAGTTTGCGTTTGGAGATGAAGCAGCTTAAGTCAGGAGTTAGAGTGACCACTGTGACTCCATATTATATAAATACAGGAATGTTTGATGGGGTGAAATCTATTATTCCTATCCTGGATCAAAACAAAGTGGCTAAAAAGATAATTAAAGCCATAGAAAGCAATAGGATTTATTTAAGTATGCCCTGGAGTATGCGTTTTGTGAGATTTTCCCAGGGACTTTTTCCCATTTGGTTTTATGATTGGTTTGTGGGAAGGATAATTGGGGTGTATAAAACAATGGATGAATTTAAAGGTCGAAAAAAATAATAGCATGGAAGAAACTTCAGCAAAAGAGATAGCCAAAATTTATAAAGCACAAAGAGCGTTTTTCAGTTCTCAGGAAACAAAAAGTATAGACTTTAGGCTTCAGCAGTTAAAGAAACTCAAGAAAGCTATTCTGCAATATGAAGACAAAGTAAATGAGGCGCTATGGAAAGATCTGCATAAATCTAAAGAAGAAGCTTTTCTTACAGAGATAAGTCTGCTTATAGAAGAGCTAAACTATCATATTAAAAATTTAAAAAGCTGGGCGAAGCCGAAGAAAGTAGGTAGTCCTTTGCAAATTAAGCCTTCGAGATCAAAAATTCTTTATGAGCCTTTGGGGGTTGGTTTAGTAATAGCGCCCTGGAATTATCCATTTCAACTTACACTTAATCCTTTAATTGGTGCAATTTCTGCCGGCTGTTGTGCGGTTTTAAAACCTTCGCCAGATACTCCCAATGTTGCATTGGTAATTGAGGAATTGATATTAGAAAATTTTCCGACGGAATATATCACGGTAGTTCAGGGTGGAAAGGAAGCAAACCAGGAGTTATTTAAATTTCCTTTTGATGTTATGTTTTTTACCGGAAGCCCAGGCGTTGGTAAAATAGTGATGAAAGCTGCAGCTGAACATTTGAGTAGAGTGGTACTGGAACTGGGGGGCAAAAGTCCCTGTATTGTAAATAAAGATGCAAATTTAAAGACCGCAGGAAAGCGCATTGCCTGGGGTAAAATTATGAATGCCGGGCAAACCTGTATTGCTCCAGATTATTTGTTGGTGCATAAAGCGATTAAGCAAGATCTTTTAGCTGAGATCTCTGTGGCTTTTGAAGAAATGCTGGGTGATAATATAGAAAACAGTAATTATTACGGTCGTATTGTAAATTCTGCTGCTATGAATCGTTTAAAGAAATACTTGAAAGGCGATGTTTATTACGGTGGAAAAATAGATTTAGAAGAAAAATACATCTCACCTACAATTTTAGATAATGTAACGCCTGAAGATGAAATTATGCAAGAAGAGATTTTTGGGCCTATTTTGCCGGTAATGGAATTTGAAGAGCTAACAGAAGCTTTATCCTATATTAATGGTAATGAAAAACCTCTTGCGCTTTATTATTTCGGAAAAGATAAAACTGCAAAAAAGGTGCTACAGGAAACGAGCTCTGGTGGTGCCTGTATAAATGATACGCTTATACACGTGGCGAATCATAAATTGCCATTTGGCGGGGTAGGAAATAGCGGCATGGGGAAATATCACGGCAAAGAAAGTTTCCTGGCTTTTACTCACGAAAGGGGAGTGGTGAATTCTACAACAAAATTGGATATACCTCTAAAGTATCCGCCTTATAAGTTTTTTGGTCTAATTAAGAAAATAATAGGATAAGTGATTAGAAAGTGCCCGGAGCGGGAGTCGAACCCGCACGCCCTAATGGACACATGGCCCTCAACCATGCCTGTCTACCAGTTCCAGCACCCGGGCTTAAAACAAGTCTGGAAAAAGTAAATTTCCAAGGGCTGTAGCAAGAAATCGAATTCTTCGAGTTAAGAATTCTGAATTTAAAAATGTGATCTGGCTGGGGCTTTCCGGTATTTCGCTATCGCTTAAATCGGAATAAACTTCTCGCCCAACAAAATCTGAACTTAAAAATGTGATCTGGCTGGGGCTCGAACCCAGGACCCTCTCCTTAAAAGGGAGATGCTCTACCAACTGAGCTACCAGATCGTTTTTCAATATTTTAATTCTGAACTTAAAAATGTGATCTGGCTGGGGCTTTCCGATATTTCGCTATCGCTTAAATCGGAATAAACTTCTCGCCCAACAAAATCTGAACTTAAAAATGTGATCTGGCTGGGGCTCGAACCCAGGACCCTCTCCTTAAAAGGGAGATGCTCTACCAACTGAGCTACCAGATCAATAAAACGCAATCATCTTTTTGCGATTGCGGGTGCAAATATACATTCATTAATTTATTTTTCAAGCCTAAATTGAGATAAATTTATATTAGTTTTGGATCCTCCTAATAATAAGTACTTTAACAATGAAAATTTTTTTGACGGGCTATATGGGCTCTGGTAAATCGGTAATAGGTAGAATTCTTGCTAAAAAGCTGAATTACAAATATGTAGATCTTGATGACCAAATAGAATTGATACAAGGGAAAAGTATCAACGCTATTTTTGAGGATAAAGGTGAGTTATATTTTAGAAAGCTGGAAGCGCAAATTTTAGACGATATTCTGGAAAATAATTCCAATATGATTATTTCTTTAGGAGGAGGAACACCTTGTTACGGAAATAATCTTGAGAGAATTTCTGCCCAAAAAGATAGTTTGAGTATTTATTTAAAAGCTTCTGTTGAAACTTTACTGGCCCGACTTTTTATTGAAAAAATTCATCGTCCGGTGATTAGTCATTTAGAAACCAGGGAAGCTTTAGAAGAATTTATAAGAAAACATCTTTTTGAGCGTGCTTACTACTATAACCAGTCAGATTTAAGTATTGCTGTGGATGAAAAAACGCCTGAAACTATTGTAGCGCAAATTATAGAGAAACTATAAAAGTTCTGCTTGAAATTTACCTGGCTCAAAAGAAACTTCAACCATTTCGTTTAAAGAGGTAGAAAGGGAAATTCCTTTAAAATCTGCCTTTACCGGGTATTTTTTATGATTTCTATCTACCAAAACAGCAGTTTTGAATTGTTTAAGCGGAACATTTAAAAAGTGTCTCACTCCGTAAATTAAGGTGGTTCCTGAGTTTAATACGTCGTCTACAAGGATAACCGATTGGTCTTGATAGGCTTTGGCCTCAAGGGACGTAGTAATCTCTTCCAGCGGATTTTTCTTATTTACCTGGACTTTACAAAGCTTTATCTTAAGCGGGGAAATACGCTCTAAGGCTTCTTTTAAAAGTGTAGCTAATTGATAGCCTTTTTTAGCGATACCTGCCAGGATAATTTCTTTTTCATTAATATTACTTTCATAAACCTGGTAGGCTATTCTTTTTATTTTATGTTGAATTTCGGCGTGATTTAAAATTAGTACACGTTCTTTCATTTTGTTATAATTTTATTCCCTTCTGGGTATTTATTTCAGGTTTTAATATTCTTGCCAGTTTATACCATTTTTATCTGGTATTATATCCGCTTCTTTCTAAACTTCAAGAACAATTCGTTTCCCTGTCTTGGTTTGATAGAATTATAGCAGTCCTCTAGAATTTCAATCTCAAAATACGGACTAAAATACGTTAAATATTCTTGTTTACTTCCCCCAAATGGTGGTCCGTTTTCGGTAAGTGGGAAACTAAAAAGCAATCCGCTTAACACCCCATCTTTCTTTAAAATTTCAGCAGTTTTTTTTACATAATCTTTTCTGGAATTTACCGGGAGAGCACAAAAAAACGTCTGCTCTAGAATAAGGTCAAATTGGTCTTTAATTTCAAAGAAATTTATATGCAGTAATTGATCTTTAGGAAAGGTGGGTACACGAGATTTTAAATTTTGAAGCGGTTTTTTACTAATATCGGCTACATAAACATTTTTAAAGCCTTGCTTAAATAAATATTCTGCTTCGTAAGCGTTTCCGGCTCCCGGAATTAAAATTTTGAGCTCTTTATCCTCAAGCTGATCTATATAAGCTTTTAGTGGTCTGGAAATTTCACCAAGATCCCAACCTGTTTTATTCTGCTCATAGCGCTGAGACCAGAATTCATTAGAAAAACTACGATTTGACGTCATCTGGATTGGGATCTGTGTTTTCAAACCAATCGTCTATATCTCTACGATCTTTTTTGGTAGGTCTTCCGGTGCCTTTTTTGCGATAATAATCTTTAGAATATTTTAAAAGTTCCAGTTTTTCAAAGGCCTCTTTTGGGGTGACGTCTACAAGATAAAGATTTACCAGTTTAGCACCCACACGACTGGGGGGAAGGTCTAAAACTTCAATTTGATAATCTATTTGGTTTTTGCGTACTGTAAGTTTATCGTTTGGAAAAACTTCTTTAGATGGCTTTACATTGGTGCCATCCATTTTTACTTTTCCTTGCTTGCATGCATTGGTTGCAATGCTTCGGGTTTTAAAATATCTTACGCACCATAAGAACTTGTCTACTCTCATAAAATCTCTCCTTTAAAACTGCGTTAATCCTTAAACAAAAATACAAGAATATTGTATCTTGCGCGCCAAAAATAACGACAATGCAATTAAACAAATTTTTTATTCTAAGCTTTATTTCAGCTTTAACTTTAATTTCCTGCAATGAAGATGATAATGGAAATGCTCCTGAATTTGAAGAAAGGGACCCTGAAGAACAGGCTATAGCTGATGAAGATTCTATTAATAACTTCCTGGAAAGCCATTTTTACAATTATGAGGAGTTTGAAAACCCTTCTGATGATTTTGATTATATGGTTCGTTTAGATACTATAGCCGGTGATAATGCCGATAAGACACCACTTTCTGAAGAAGAAAACCTAGAGATGAAAACGGTGGTGAATAACGATGTAGAATATATTATGTATGTGCTTAAAGTAAGAGAAGGGGAAGGGCAACAGCCAAAATTCACTGATTCTACCCTGGTTAATTACCGCGGTGAATTATTAAATCTTAATGCATTTGACAATGCCAGTACACCAGTATGGTTTGATCTTCCTTCCTTGATTAAAGGTTTTTCTAAAGGAATTGTTGAATTTAAAGGAGCTACGGGTTATACCGCTAATCCCGATAACACCGTAGACTTCAATGACGATTACGGAATAGGAGCTCTTATTTTTCCTTCAGGTTTAGGATACTTCTCAAGTTCACAACCTAGTATTCCACCTTATAGTCCGTTAATTTTTAATGTGCAATTATTGCGGGTAAATGAGGCCGATCATGATCGCGATGGTATTCCTAGCTGGATGGAAGATCTAAATGAAAATAATGAGGTGCTAGACGATGATAGCGATGGGGATGAAACTCCAAATTTTGCTGATCCAGATGATGATGGTGATGGAACACCAACCAAAGACGAAATAATTATCAATGAAGATGGTAGTTTAGAATTTCCGGATGCTAACGGAAATGGGACTCCAGATTATTTAGATCCTGATACTTTTCAATAGGTAGGTTAAATTATTATAAGAGAAAAGGCTGTACGAAATTAAACTTTTCGAACAGCCTTTTTTTATTTTGTACAGTTTCGTCTAATCTAACTTAAAAAGCATAAGATAGACTCAAAATCCATTGGGATGGTCTTGAATCTATGGTGAAATTCTCATCAGCAGTTTCAGTAGCTCCAAAAGCAGTGTTTTCTGTAAACGCACCTTCGTATCTTACATCAAAGCCTAAACGCCCAAGATTGATGCCTGCACCAACCTGGTAACCTACCGTGATATCCTTTTCAACATCTCCAATTTTAAGCGTGGTATCCTCAAGTTCATTATTTATAATATATTGAAATGAAGGACCTGCTTTTATGTTAAGGGGACCAAAAACATTTACACCCAGTAAAATGGGAGCGTCAATTTTATCAATTTTATAATTGAAAGTTTCATATTCGGTATTTAAACGGGTGAACATTAATTCTGGTTGAAGAAAAATACCCACAATTTCAAATCGGCTGAAAACTCCTATATGATACCCCGATTTTTCTTTTCCTTCTATAATTTGGGTGAAATCGTCAGCTCCTTCACCAACGCTTTCGTAATCTCCTGTAGCTCCATAATTGAAACCGCCTTTAATTCCAAAATCTGCTTCTTGTGCCATAAGTCCTGCAGAGGAACACAAAAAAACAGCGATAAACATTAATTTCTTCATAGTAGATTGTTTTATTGTTAGGTTTTGATAACGCACAAATAGTGCCTGTTATTCTGTGAAAATAAAATAGAGGCTATTTAAAAAGTCTTATCTCGTCAAGCTGAACTTGTTTCAGCTTCTAACATGTTTTGAAAATAAACATATTATATCCTGAAATTAATTCAGGATGACGATTTTAATAACTTTTAAAATAGCCTCTTAAATACAATTAAAAAGAATTTTTACTCGATAATCGAGATTTAATGATCTATGGTTTACCAAAAAATCCAAAAAGAAAATAATTATTAGCTCGTTGGCTTGCCAATAGTTTATTTACTTTCTCTTTAATACTTTTTCGGTAGCCTTAATAATTGCTTCTGCATTAAGGCCATATTTTTCCATTAATTGATCTGGAGTACCACTTTCTCCAAAAGTATCCTGAGTAGCCACAAATTCTTGTGGTGCAGGATTATGTTCGGCTAAAGTTCTGGCAACGCTTTCTCCAAGTCCGCCAAGGAAGTTGTGTTCTTCGGCAGTAACCACACATCCGGTTTTCTTAACTGAATCTATAATTGCTTTTTCGTCTAAAGGCTTAATGGTGTGAATATTTATTACATCAGCACTAATACCTTTTTCTGAAAGTTTTTGAGCAGCTTGTATTGCTTCCCAAACTAAATGGCCGGTAGCAATAATAGTAACATCTCTTCCTTCATATAAATGAACTGCTTTTCCAATTTCAAACTTTTGGTCTTCAGCAGTGAAATTCGCTACTTTTGGCCTTCCAAAACGAAGATAAACAGGCCCGTCATGTTCTGCAATGGCTATGGTTGCTGCTTTTGTTTGGTTAAAATCGCAAGTGTTTATTACCGTCATTCCTGGTAACATTTTCATAAGTCCAATGTCTTCCAGGATTTGGTGTGTAGCACCATCTTCTCCTAAGGTAACTCCAGAGTGAGAAGCACAAATCTTTACATTTTTTCCTGAATAAGCAATAGATTGACGAATTTGATCGTAAACTCTGCCGGTCGCGAAATTTGCAAAAGTTCCGGCAAAAGGAATTTTACCACCAATGGTTAATCCGGCAGCCATTCCCATCATATTGGCTTCAGCAATTCCTGTTTGGAAAAAACGCTCTGGATTTTCATCAATAAAATCCTGCATTTTAAGTGATCCTATAAGGTCTGCGCAAAGTGCTACTACGTTAGGGTTAGTTCTGCCAAGTTCGGTAAGACCTTCCCCAAAACCAGAACGCGTATCCTTCTTTCCTGTGTCTATATATGTTTTCATTCTTTAATTCTTTGTCATTTCCGTTTAGACGGAAATCTATATTATTGTATATCCATTCCCCTAATTTTTATATTTCTCCTCTTTGAGAGAAGCTCTAGATGGGGCTCTTAATAATCTCCTAAAGTTTCAGGGTTTTGGGCAAGTCCGGTTTCTAATTGCTCATCATTAGGCGCTTTTCCGTGCCATGCGTGTGTATGCATCATAAAATCTACGCCATTACCCATCACAGTTGTCATAAGTACGCAAACGGGCTTTCCTTTTCCGGTACGAGATTTTGCCTCGTTTAGACCGTCAAGTACCTGTTGCATATTATTACCATCTTCTAACTCTATCACATCCCAGCCAAAAGCTTCAAATTTCGCTTTCATATTACCCATAGGTAAAACAGTCTCTGTGCTACCATCAATTTGCTGACCGTTGAGGTCTACTGTGGCAATAAGATTATCTACCTTATTTCCTGCAGCATACATAATGGCTTCCCAGTTTTGACCTTCCTGAAGTTCACCATCACCTAGAAGTGCAAATACCAAATGGTTATCCTTATTAAGCTTTTTAGCTTGAGCAGCTCCAAGGGCTACAGACATCCCCTGGCCTAAAGATCCTGAGGCTACGCGAATTCCCGGTAGGCCTTCGTGTGTTGTAGGGTGCCCCTGTAACCTTGAATTGATTAGGCGAAAAGTATTAAGTTCATCTACAGGAAAATAACCGCTACGAGCTAAAGTACTATAGAATACCGGGGAAATATGGCCGTTAGAAAGAAAGAAAAGATCTTCTTCTTTTCCATCCATATTAAATTCGGGGTTGTGTTCCATAATCCCGCCCTGGTACAAAGCGGTGAAAAATTCTGTACAACCAAGTGAACCTCCCGGGTGTCCCGAATTCACCTTGTGAACCTGCCTTAAAATATCCCGGCGAACCTGGGTGGCAAAATCTTCTAATTCTTTGATTTTTGACATTAAAGTAAAATTGTGTTGTTAAAATAATAGCCACAAAAATAGGTTTTTATAAGGCTTTGTCAAAGTGCTTGCGAGTCAGTTATTAAGAAAACTAATGAAGTAACTAACAATTTCCTGTTTTTAACTTCTTTTATTGGCACCGCCAAAGGGTATAATACCCCGGGGCTTGCCTCGAGATAGTTTAATTGATATTTACTCGACAATCGAGATTTAAATGCTTTGTTCTTGGAAATCGGGATGCCTGGAAAGCAAAAAAATACCTTGTGGGTTTGCCTAAAGGAAGTTTACTTGAGTATCTTTGCACTCACTTAAAAAGCACTATGAAATTTGATTTGCTGAGTACCGATGCCGGTAGTAAAGCCCGTGCCGGGACTATTACAACCGATCACGGTAAGATTGAAACCCCTATTTTTATGCCTGTTGGTACCGTGGCTTCTGTAAAAGGAGTTCACCAACGGGAACTTAAAGAAGAGATTAATCCCGATATAATATTAGGAAATACATATCATCTTTATTTACGCCCCAAAACCGAAATTCTTAAAAAGGCCGGTGGTTTACATAAGTTTATGAACTGGGATAGAAATATTTTAACCGATAGTGGCGGCTACCAGGTATATTCGCTTTCTGCCAGAAGAAAAATTAAAGAGGAAGGGGTAAAGTTTAAATCTCATATAGACGGTTCTTACCATACTTTTACTCCAGAAAACGTAATGGAAATTCAACGGGCTATTGGGGCAGATATTATCATGGCTTTTGATGAATGCACGCCTTATCCCTGTGACTATAAATATGCGAAACGCTCTATGCACATGACGCATAGGTGGTTGGATAGATGTGTAAATCATTTGGATAAAGTAGATCCTTTGTATGGGTTTGATCAAACCTTGTTTCCAATTGTTCAGGGGAGTACTTATAAAGATTTAAGAAAGCAATCTGCAGAATATATCGCTTCAGTTGGAGCAGAAGGAAATGCGATTGGAGGACTTTCAGTTGGTGAACCCGCTGAAGAAATGTACGCCATGACAGAAGTTGTGACCGAAATTCTTCCGGAGGATAAACCGCGATATTTAATGGGCGTGGGAACTCCTATTAATATCCTGGAAAATATTGCACTGGGAGTAGACATGTTTGATTGTGTGATGCCTACCCGAAATGCGCGTAATGGTATGCTTTTTACGGCTCACGGTACTATTAATATTAAGAATAAAAAGTGGGAAGACGATTTCTCTCCAATAGATGAAATGGGAATCACTTTTGTAGATACAGAATATAGTAAAGCTTATGTTAGGCACTTATTTAGTGTAAATGAGCTTTTAGGCAAGCAAATTGCTACTATTCATAACCTCGGTTTTTATATGTGGTTGGTGCGTGAAGCCAGAAAACATATCTTAGCCGGAGATTTTGCCAGCTGGAAGAGTATGATGGTGAAACAAATGGATAAAAGACTATAGACTTTGAAAATTTTAGATTGGTACATATTGAAGCGCTATCTGGGAACATTTTTCCTGATGCTTTTACTATTTATACCAATTGGGATTACCGTAAACCTTGCTGAAAAAATAGGTAAAATATTGGATAATGAAGTGCCTTTTATAGAAGTAGCCCTTTATTATGTAGATTTTACGATCTACTTTGCCAATTTGTTATTCCCATTATTTCTTTTTTTATCAGTGATTTGGTTTACTTCTAAACTTGCTAATAATACTGAAATTATTGCCTTTTTAAGTAGTGGTGTTTCGTTTTGGAGGTTTTTAAGGCCTTATTTAATTGGTGCCACCTTTGTTTGCATTCTGGCCTTAATTCTTGCAATGTTCCTGGCTCCAAAAGCCAGTAAAGGTTTTAATGAATTTAAATATGAATATTTAAAGAAAAACGTAGCAACTCAGGAGACCAGGGATGTTTACCGGCAAATAAATGACAATGAGTTTATTTATGCCAGTCACTTTCAACCGCTTGGTAAATCGGCACGTAATTTTACTTTAGAGCATTTTGAAGGGAACGAACTGAAGTTTAAGATTAGTGCATCCAGTTTAAGGTTTAATGAAGAAGATACTACCTATTCGCTAACCAATGTAAATAAGCGAATAATAGGAGTAGAGGGCGATTCTATTTTACATCAAAATAAATTAGATACCATTCTTCCCTTTGAATTTGATGAACTAACCCCTGAAACTTATATTGCAGAAACTTTAAATTATACAGAGCTCAACGAATTTATAGAACAGGAACGGCGTAGAGGGTCTGGAAATATTAATAGATATCTGGTTGTGGCTTATAAAAGATGGAGTATTCCGGTGTCTGCATTTATTTTAACAATTATTGCTGTAGCAGTATCTTCTATGAAGCGCCGTGGCGGAATGGGCGTTAACCTTGCCGTTGGTATTACCCTGGCTTTTATATTTATATTTTTCGATAAAGTTTTTGGAACTATGGCAGAGCAATCTACCTTTTCACCATTAATAGCCGTATGGTTCCCAAATATTACTTTTGGCCTTCTAGCTATTTTTCTACTTTACCGGGCTAAAAGATAGGTGTCGAAATTTTGTCGAAAATTAATGGCCTTTCTGCATAATTCTTCCTTTTAAAGTTTGTTATATTTGTATGCTAATAAAAAAACAAACCATAACAACTTATGGAATATTTAGAATTTGAATTACCCATTAAAGAGTTGGAAGAGCAGTACAATAAAGCTTGTAACATAGGAGAAGAGAGCGATGTAGATGTTACGGCTACCTGTAGGCAAATTGAAAAGAAATTAAAGGCTACCCGAAAGGATATATATAAGAATTTAACAGCCTGGCAACGGGTTCAACTTTCCAGGCATCCTAACCGTCCCTATACTTTAGATTACATTAATGCTATTTGTGGAGATACATTTTTAGAGCTTCACGGTGATAGAAATGTAAAAGATGATAAAGCGATGATCGGTGGTCTTGGTAAAATAGAAGATCAGAGTTTTATGTTTATTGGTCAACAAAAAGGCTATAATACTAAAACAAGACAGTATAGAAATTTTGGGATGGCAAATCCTGAAGGTTACCGCAAAGCTTTACGTTTAATGAAATCTGCAGAGAAGTTTGGTCTTCCTGTGGTAACGCTTATTGATACTCCTGGAGCTTATCCCGGTCTTGAAGCTGAAGAGCGAGGACAAGGTGAAGCTATTGCCCGAAATATTCTTGAAATGACAAGGCTAAAAGTGCCGGTAATTGTTGTTATTATTGGAGAAGGTGCAAGTGGTGGAGCTTTAGGAATTGGTGTTGGAGATAAGGTGATGATGCTTGAAAATACCTGGTATTCGGTAATTTCTCCTGAATCCTGTTCTTCTATCCTTTGGAGAAGCTGGGAATATAAAGAACAAGCGGCAGATGCTTTAAAGCTTACCGCTAAGGATATGAAAAAGCAGAAGCTTATAGATGAGATTATAAAAGAACCAATTGGAGGCGCTCATAGCAATAGAGAAGAGACTTTTGATACGGTAAAAAATTCAATTTTAGGGGCGTATGATGAATTTAAAAACTTATCACCAACAGATTTAGTAAATAAGAGGATGGATAAGTATTTAGATATGGGAGTCTATAAAGGCTAAGACCTTACATATCATAACCTATTAAATTTCCGAAACCATGGTTTCGGTTTTTTTTGCACTTATCAACACTATTTTTAAGTTTTCAACAGGTGAATTGTTGATTACCGGTTAATTAAGTAACCGACCTAATATTAAGATGCTCTTAACAAATTTTATACTTTAGTAATATGGATAAAATGACCGCCCCGCAGCAATTTTCAGCAAAAAAAAGTAATGTTATTAGCCTTGAAAAAGGAAAACTCCCCCCGCAAGCAGTTGATTTAGAAGAAGTTGTGTTGGGAGCGATGATGATAGATAAAAAAGGAGTAGATGAAATAATCGATATCCTTAGCCCTGATGCTTTCTATAAAAACTCCCATAGACTAATTTTTGAAGCAATACATAAGCTCTTTGAAAATACAGAGGCGATTGACTTATTAACCGTTTCTAACCAATTAAAAAAAGATGGTAATTTTGAAAAGTCAGGTGGCGATTATTACCTGATTCAATTAACTCAAAAAGTATCATCTTCTGCGCATATTGAGTTTCACGCGCGTATTATTCTCCAGAAATATATTCAGCGTAGCCTTATTAAAATCTCCAACGAAATTATTGAAGAAGCTTACGATGAATCTACCGATGTTTTTGATCTTTTGGATAGTGCGGAAGCCAAATTGTATGAAGTAACCCAGGGGAATATTCAAAAATCTACAGAAACCGCGCAAAGTTTGGTGATCCAGGCAAAGAATAGGATTGAGGAAATCTCGAATAAAGAAGGTTTAAGTGGTGTTCCGTCAGGATTTGATAAGTTAGACCAGTTAACTTCCGGTTGGCAGCCCAGTGATCTTATTATTGTTGCTGCGCGTCCCGGTATGGGTAAAACAGCCCTGACTTTGTCTATGGCTCGAAATATTGCAGTCGGTCAAAATATGCCGGTGGCGTTTTTCTCATTGGAGATGTCAGCAGTACAGTTAATTACTCGATTAATTTCTTCAGAGACCGGTCTTTCTTCAGAGAAATTAAGAACCGGAAATCTTGAAAAGCACGAATGGGAGCAGCTTAACGTAAAGGTAAAGGATCTTGAAAATGCGCCTTTATTTATAGATGATACGCCTTCACTTTCTATTTTTGACCTTAGGGCGAAAGCGAGAAGATTGGCTTCCCAGCACGGAATTAAACTTATTGTAATTGATTACTTGCAGTTAATGACGGCCGGTGGAAGCCAAAAAGGTGGCGGAAACAGGGAGCAGGAAATTTCTACAATTTCGCGTAACCTTAAAGCACTTGCCAAAGAATTAAACATCCCCGTAATTGCACTTTCCCAGTTATCACGTGCCGTGGAAACCAGGGGAGGAAGCAAGCGACCATTGCTTTCTGACCTTAGGGAATCTGGAGCGATTGAGCAGGATGCTGATATTGTATCCTTTATTTATCGTCCCGAATATTATAAAATTGAAGAATGGGATGATGAAGAACGAACGCCAACCGATGGGCAGGGTGAATTTATTGTAGCCAAGCACAGGAACGGTGGACTGGAAAATATACGTCTTAAATTTATTGGTCATTTAGGTAAATTTGATAACTTAGAAGAGTTCGATTCGCCATTTGAATATCATTCTAAAATGAATACCGGCGAGAATGAAGAGAATGAGTTTGGCTCGCCAAACCTGCCTAACCCAAGTGCGAACGAAGCTTTTGGCAGCTCTATGAACAGTGGGTTTAATAATGATGACGATGACGAAGTGCCATTTTAAAATTTCTAATAAAATAAGAAAAAATACCTTAAATAATATGTTTTTAAATGACCAGAAAAGCGGGAAATTTACCGTTCTTCTGGTCTTTTTTGTTTTACTATTTTTAAGTGGTTTCAGGGTTTCAGCGTCACAATTGCTTATTCCTATGGACGGAGACTCTCAGAAGAATCATTTAAAAGCCTACGGAATAACCTATTTTGCTTTAGAAGAAGACTTAGAAGTGAGGTGGTTGCTGAATTATCGCGGTGGTTCCTTTTTAATTTCAGATACCGAAGAATTACGTAAAGAATGCCAAATACGTGGAGTTTCTTTTGAAGTAATAAGTGATGATAAAACACAGTCGATTTTAGAAGAAATTAGTAGTCCTTCTCAGAATATGGAGACTGTGGTGTTAGAGAAAGCTCCAAAAATTGCGGTGTATTCTCCACAGGGAAATAAACCCTGGGACGATGCGGTTACAATGGCGCTTACTTACGCTGAAATTCCTTATGAAACCATCTATGATGAAGCTGTATTAAATGATGCGCTTATTTTATATGATTGGTTACACCTACATCACGAAGATTTTACCGGCCAGTATGGGAAATTCTATAGAACATTTAGAACTACGCCCTGGTATATTCAGGAAAAAGAAGAAGCTGAAGCCTTAGCAGAGAAGTTGGGATATAATAAGGTTTCCGAAGAAAAGCGGGATGTTGCTTTAAAAATTAGAGATTATGTTGTTGGCGGCGGCTTTATGTTTGCGATGTGCAGCGCTACCGATAGTTTCGATATTGCCCTGGCTGCAAAAGGGGTAGATATTGCCGAAACTATGTTCGATGGCGATCCAAGTGAACCTGGTTATCAATCTAAATTGGATTTCAGTAATACTTTTGCGTTTACTGATTTCAACCTGGAGCGTAGCCCGATGGTCTATGAGTTTTCCTCTATAGATATGACTGCAAAAAGAAATATTCCGAAGGAAACTGATTATTTTACCTTAATGGATTTTTCAGCTAAATGGGATGTTGTACCTACTATGTTAACTCAAAATCATACGAGATTGGTGAAAGGATTTATGGGGCAAACTACGGCATACAATCCCAATAATATCAAGGCTAATGTTTTGGTGATGGGAGAGAGTAAATTAAATGGAGAAGCCAGATATATTCACGGAATAAAAGGAAAAGGCTTTTTTACTTTTTACGGAGGGCACGATCCTGAGGATTATCAGCATAGAGTAGGGGATCCAAAGACCGAGCTTGATTTGCACCCAACCTCACCGGGTTACCGGCTAATTTTAAATAATGTACTTTTCCCGGCGGCGAAGAAAAAGCCTCAAAAAACTTAAAATGAAACTAAATCGTTTGTTGAAAATACTAAGTGTGGTCAACTTAATTTTCGAGTTATTTTTCATGTTAAATTTGACTAGTCTAATTACGTAGCCTTCTTCAGTATATGGAATATTATTAATTTCAGTCGGAATTTTAACTGCAAGAGGAATTTATCTAAAAGAAAATAATAAGAATTGACTATGAAATTTTTTCAGAAGGAAATAAAGTTAAAAGCTAGATCCAGAGGTTTTCATTTAATAACCGAAGAAGTGGAAAGTCAACTGGAGGAATTAAAAGAAATCAATTCCGGAATATTAAATGTATTTATAAAACATACATCAGCAGGAATAACCATCAACGAAAACGCCGATCCTACGGTGCGGGAAGATTTCGAAAGTCACTTTAATGAAATGGTTCCGGAAAATATGCCGTATTATAAACACACCTTAGAAGGTCCAGATGATATGCCGGCACATATTAAAGCTTCGTTATTGGGAAATTCACTTCAGATTCCTGTAACCAAAGGAAAATTAAATATGGGAACATGGCAGGGTATTTACTTGGCAGAGCATAGAAACCATGGAGGTTCGCGAAAATTGGTTTTAAATCTATACGGAGTTTAAATTTATTAGTTTATTTACGATATGGTTGATAGGAGAATGAGATTGAAGTAAAATATCTGAGGAGCCAAGAATTGATCAATAAATCTTAAAAAAAATATTTGTGTATTGGTGGCAAAAAAACTTGAAGGTCATTTTTCAAAAAAAAGTTATTGAAAAGTGTTCGATAATTCTGTCTCTGAAGAAAAAAAGTGTAAAAAAAATCCGGTTCAATAAAGAACCGGATTTTTAAATAAGAGAGTATAACTAATTTTTAATTACTTTACTTTATCTACAATTGCTTTAAAAGCTTGTGGGTGGTTCATTGCCAAATCGGCAAGTACCTTACGGTTTAAACCTATTCCACCGGCTTTTGCAGCTCCCATAAATTGAGAATAAGACATACCGTGTTCACGGGCTGCAGCGTTAATACGCATAATCCATAGTGAACGGAAATTACGTTTCTTTACTTTACGGTCTCTGTATGAGTAAAGCATTGCTTTCTCAACCGCATTTTTTGCTACTGTCCAAACGTTTTTACGACGTCCGAAGTAACCTTTTGCTTGCTTAAGAACCTTTTTTCTTCTGGCTCTCTTTGCAACTGAATTTACTGATCTTGGCATATTTTTATGTATTTTGTAGCAGGCGGCAGCATAACTGCACTTTTAAAATTAGAAAAGATTACAAATTTGCACTTGAAATCTAATTTAAAATCTTGCCCAACTCCAGGGTTTTTAAATTAATTAAACCGTTAAGAGCTTATTGTTACTTTAAACGCAACATAAGTTTAACATTACTCTTGTCTGCATCGTGCACTAATGTACTATGTGTAAGAGCAAGCTTACGTTTTTTAGACTTCTTTGTTAAGATGTGACTTTTAAACGCGTGCTTTCTTTTTATTTTCCCAGTACCTGTAAGCTTAAAACGCTTTTTAGCACTAGATTTTGTTTTCATTTTAGGCATGTTATCCTCTTTTTATATTATAACTCTCTTATTATACTATTTCGCTTTTCTGGGAGATAAAAACATAGTCATACGTTTTCCTTCCAGTTTTGGCATTTGTTCTACTTTTCCAAGTTCTTCAAGATCTTGCGCTAATCTAAGCAGTAGAATTTCTCCTTTATCCTTAAATACGATAGAGCGGCCTTTAAAAAATACGAAAGCTTTTAACTTTGCTCCATCTTTTAAAAATTTCTCTGCGTTACGCTTTTTAAATTCGTAATCGTGATCATCGGTATTTGGACCAAAACGAATTTCTTTTACAACAACTTTGCTCGCTTTGGCTTTCATAACCTTTTCGCGCTTCTTTTGTTCGTAGAGAAACTTTTTGTAATCCATTGCTTTTACCACTGGGGGTTTAGCGTCTGGAGATATTTCTACCAAATCTAAGCCTAATTCTTCGGCTATAGATAATGCTTGTTTAGTTGGGTAAACGCCCATTTCTACATTATCACCTACAAGACGAACTTCTTCTGCCCTGATTTTTTGGTTAATCCGGTGTTGATCCTCTTTAACTGCTCTAAGCGGTCTTTTCGATTTTTTTCTACGTATTGCTATGGCTGATCTATTTTTGGTTAAACTTTAAACGTCTTTAACGTTTTTTTGATTTCATTATTTATTATCTCGGCAAAGTCTTCCACAGGCATAGTGCCTATATCGCCTTCTCCTCTTTTTCGTACAGAAACCGTACCATCTTCTTTTTCCTGTTCCCCTATAATCAACATATATGGGAATTTATTCATTTCGGCTTCCCTAATTTTCTTACCAATGGTTTCGTTTCGGTTGTCTGCCAAGGCGCGAATTTCGTTATTTTCCAGCAAAGTTAAAACTTTTTCGGCGTATTTTTCATATTTCTCGCTGATTGAGAGCACCATAGCCTGTTCTGGCATTAACCATAATGGGAAGTTACCTGCTGTATGTTCCAGTAATATAGCGATAAAGCGTTCCATACTACCAAATGGGGCGCGGTGAATCATTACTGGGCGATGTGTCTCATTGTCACTTCCTTTATAGGTAAGTTCAAATCTTTCTGGCAGGTTGTAATCTACCTGAATGGTGCCAAGTTGCCAGCTTCTGCCAAGCGCATCTTTAACCATAAAATCTAATTTAGGTCCATAAAATGCAGCTTCCCCGGTTTCAACAACATAGTTAAGACCTTTTTCTTTTGCTGCATTAATAATGGCAGTTTCAGCTTTTTCCCAAACATCGTCAGACCCAATATATTTTTCTTTGTTCTCTGGATCTCTTAAGGAAACCTGTGCGGTAAAGTTTTCAAATCCTAAAGAATCGAATACATATAAGGTAAGGTCTATTACTTTTTTGAATTCTTCATCTAATTGATCTGGAGTACAAAAAATATGTGCATCATCTTGTGTAAATCCTCTCACACGGGTTAATCCGTGTAATTCCCCACTTTGTTCGTAACGATAAACGGTACCAAATTCAGCAAAACGTTTTGGAAGATCTCGATAGCTCCAGGATTGGGAGTTATAAATTTCACAATGATGAGGACAATTCATGGGTTTTAATAAAAACTCTTCTCCTTCGTTGGGGGTATGAATGGGCTGAAAACTATCTTCGCCATATTTGGCATAGTGTCCAGAAGTCACATAAAGTTCTTTTTGGCCAATATGCGGACTTACCACCATTTCATAACCAGCTTTCTTTTGCGCCTTTTTCAAGAAATCTTCCAGTCTTTCTCTTAAAGCTGCACCTTTAGGTAGCCATAAAGGAAGGCCTTGCCCAACTTTTTGTGAAAAAGTAAATAGTTGAAGCTCTTTACCAAGCTTACGATGATCTCTTTTTTTAGCCTCTTCAAGAAGTGCTAAGTATTCTTTTAATTCTTTTTGCTTCGGAAACGAAATCCCATAAACCCTGGTTAACTGCGGATTGTTTTCATCACCGCGCCAGTAAGCTCCGGCAACACTCATTAATTTAACCGCTTTAATAAAGCCGGTGTTTGGAATATGGCCTCCTCGGCAAAGATCTGTAAAGTTGGAGTGATCGCAGAAAGTGATCTCACCATCTTCCAGGTTCTCTATTAATTCAACTTTAAACTGATTGTTTTGTTCCTTATAATAGGAGAGTGCATCAGCTTTAGAAACTTCGCGAAGTTTGAAATCATGTTTTTCGCGAGCAATCTGAAGCATTCGTTCTTCAATCTTCTTAAAATCGTTTTCAGAAATCTTATGTTCACCAAAATCTACATCATAATAGAACCCATTTTCAATAGCCGGCCCAATGGTTAATTTAGACCCGGGATACATTTCTTCTATTGCCTGAGCCATCACGTGTGAAGTAGAATGCCAAAAGGCTTTTTTACCTTCATCATCTTTCCAGGTAAATAAGGTTAAACTGCCATCTGTAGTTAATGGTGTAGAAACTTCTACAATATTATTGTTGAATTTTGCTGAAATTACGTTTCGGGCCAGTCCAGAGCTAATACTATTAGCAACATCCATTGGAGTGGCACCTTTTTCAAATTCTTTTATACTGCCATCGGGCAAGCTTACCTTAATCATGTATATGTAGTTTTAATGAGTGCAAAGATAATAGGTTGATTTTGCCTACGCAATATACTTATATATAAAGGAGGATATTTATTGCTGAAATAATATATAAGGAGTAGTTTTTCTTATTCTGAAACATTAACTTTTGTCTTCTTAATATTTCTTTAAAATTTTTTATCTTACAAGTTCCTTTTTTAGAGCGAGTTATAATTTAGTTTTAAGTTTTCTTTAAAAAAAAGTTATTTGATGCTTGCGAGGGAATAAAACAGCAGTATATTTGCACCCGCTTTGCGACACAACGAGGGTTGAAAGATAAGGCGGGAAGTTCATTACATATTGGGATACGGTGTTTTTTTAGGCTTGAGAAAGCTTGAAAAAATAAAAGCAAAAAAACTTTATTTTTTGCTTGCCAGAATCAAAAGAGGTTGTATATTTGCAGCCGCAAAAACAACGAGTGTTCTGCTTTAAAAAGCGGTGTTGTTTTGAAGTTCTTTTAAATGGTATTGCTTTTAAAAATAAGTCAAAATTTTTTTCGAAAAACATTTGGCAGATAAAGAAAAAGCATTGTATATTTGCAGCCGCTTACAGCGGAAACAAGTTCCCAAAAATACTGAAAAGAAATCCCGGGTGGGTGTGAGAATAGAGAGGTTCGACTCCTTTAGTTTCAACAAGAATATCCCGAGTAATATCGGGGAAGTTCATTGATTTATTGAATTGACAGCGCGTACATTTTTCTTCGGAAAAATGATACAAATAATTTAGAATTAAGACTAGATAAGTCATCTTTGAGTACAGA
>NZ_FUYY01000005.1 GCF_900168045.1 Salegentibacter holothuriorum
GATCTAAGTTGAAATGAAGTTCCAAATCACTTCCCGCTACAATCCTAATTATCTATGAACAATTATTTAGACCTCACAGGTTTTTAAAACCTGTGAGGTCTTACACTTCCGCCCACTTCCTTATTTACAATTCCTGCATCACCAAATATGTAGTATAACCTAAGTAAAATACCAGTAAAATTAAGGCTTCCCAGCGATCCAGGCGTTTCCGTTTTCCGGTAAACATGGCCAGCAGAAGAAAAATGGTACCACCGGCAAGAATATAAAGATCCTGGTTGAAATTCAGGTTAAAATCAATGGGTTTTATCAGGGAGGCTGTAGAAAGAATTAGGAAGATATTGAAAATATTAGAGCCAATAATATTTCCTACAGCTATATCGGCATTTTTCTTAGTGGCCGCTACAATAGAGGTTGCCAATTCGGGTAGGGAAGTACCTGCAGCCACAACCGTAAGCCCAATGATTTTCTGACTAATCCCCATATTTTCAGCAATATCTATGGCGTTGTTCACTACCAGTTGTCCGCCCAAAACGAGTCCGGCAAGGCCTCCAATTATAAAAAGCGTAGTTTTTAGAGGAGAAAGGAGTTTAATATTATCTTCTTCGGCTACATCATCATTTTTAAGTTGCTTGTAGACATAAAATAGAAAAGCCAGGAAACAAAAGAGTAAAATAAATCCGTCAAAATTGCTTAAAATACCTGTTTCACCAGGAGAAATAATCTGGTCGTTAACCAGCATAAAGAGAATGACCACCGCGATAAGCGAAATAGGGATCTCTTTCCAGGCTGTACTGGATTGTACCGCTAGCGGAGTAATAAGTCCGGTAATTCCAAGAATAATAAACAGGTTGAAGTTATTACTGCCAATCACGTTTCCAAAAACAATATCAGAATATCCATCAGCGGCGGCAAAACTGTTTACTACCAACTCCGGCGCCGAAGTTCCAAAAGCTACAATGGTGAGACCGATAGCAAGATTTGAAATATTGAATTTTTTGGCGAGGGCTGAAGCACCATCAACCATATAATTCGCTCCGAAAATTAAAATAACCAGGCCTAAAACGAGTAATAAAGAAGAAGTGATCATTATTCTTTAGAATTATTTAATAAAACAGGTTTACCTAAACCAAGCTCTTCTAGTTTATCCATTTGAGTTTCGGCATCGCCTACAATTAAAAAATACATTTTTTCAGGGTTGATATATTTCTCGGCAAGTTCTCTAATATCCATAACTGTAAGTTCATTTACTGTTTTTTCGCGTTGCTTTATAAAATTTTCATCCCGGCCAAAAGTGCTTATTTCACTAAGCATATCTAACTTAGAATTTAAAGTCTCAAACTTCCTGGCGTTACTTTTAATCATAAATCCGCGGGTGACTTCCATATCTTCCCCGTCAAAATTTTGAGGGTATTCCTCAATAATTTCTTTAATTAGTTTTACGGCATCGTAAGTGATATTTGTTCTTACCCCGCTGGAAATTAAAAACGTACCTGTGTTTTTCCCTGCTTTAAAGCCTGAACGTATACCGTAAGTATAACCTTTGCCTTCCCGTAATTCCTGGGTAAGCTGTGAGGCAAAACCACCGCCGCCCAAACGGTAATTCATAACTTCGGCTGCATAAAAATCATTATCGGTAGCGGCAAGGGCAGGAGCCCCAATGCTTATCACCGACTGTTTTGCGCCGGGAACATCATAAAAGTAAATCTGTGATTTCTCCGGAAGCTGAGGTTGAGCAATTTCAGGCATTTTAACTGATTTAGGCGGCCAGGCAACTGATAGCCCACGAATTCCTTTTACCGCTTGCTCTTTTTCAATAGCGCCAGCTACGTGAAAAACACTACGCTTTGGAGAAAGATTTTTGGAATAATAATCTTTTACATCTTCTAAAGTAATGGCTTTTACCGAAGCTTCAGTTCCTAAATTATTTTGTCCTAAAATATTGTTTTCGCCATAAATAAGTTTTCTGAATTCATTGCTGGCAATACTGTTAGGATCGGCTTCCTGCCTTTGAATTCTGCTAAGTGCCTGTTGTTTTATAAGTTTAAATTCGGTAGTATCCCAACGAGGTTCCAGTAAGATCTCCTGCACCAGGTCTATTGTTTTAGCATAGTTTTTAGCCAGTGTGCTTCCGCTTAAAACCATTTTTTCATCCTGAGCATTTACTTGAATATCTGCGCCCAATAACTGAATTGCTTCTTCCAGTTCTTTAGGAGTTTTATTTTGAGTGCCTTTTGTCATCAAATTAGCCAAAAGATTAGAAACTCCAATTTTATTAGTATTCTCAAGCAATAGGCCGCCCTGCATTTCCAGGCTGAATTTTACTAAAGGAACTTCATTATTGGTGATTCCGTAGAGTTTAAGTCCGGAAGGAAGTATCTTTTTCCAAATTTCAGGAACATTTAATTCCGGTGTGCTACCATACGATGGTTCTACACTACGGTCAAAACTGGAAAGAGTTTTTTTATAAGAAGCGTCTGCAGAAGCATTAACTTCTTCTTCCGCATTTTCAACTATTTTTTCTTCTTCAACTTCAGCTTCTTCAGAGTTTTCCAAGGCAAGTTCGGTTTGACCTTGCGGCACAAAACTGGTGGCTACAAAATGCTGATGTTTAATATATTCCAGGTAAACCCGCATAACATCTTCTGCAGTAACAGCCAGAATTTTTTCTACGTCTTTATTGATATAATTCGGGTCGTTAGCAAAAATTTGATATTGTGCCAGTTGAAAACCTTTTCCTAAGACACTGGAAAGGCTATTATAGAAATTGGTTTCCTGCTGTGCTTTAATACGCTCTAAGTCGCGCTGCGGAATACCTTCGGCTTCAAACTTTTTAAAAGTTTCAAAAACCGCACTTTCAACAGAATCCAAATCAATTTTGTTATAAGCGGTAACCTGAAGCATTAGTTGTCCCGCTAATTCTGACGTATAATTAAACATTTGTACGCGATCTGTAAGCTCTTTTTCTGCAACCAAATTTTGATATAGCGGTGCGTTTTTTCCGTCACTTAAATAGTTTGCTAAAACTTCTAGCGCATAAGAATCTTCGTGATAAGAATAAACACTAGGCCAGGCGAAGGTTAATTCCGGAAGTCTGGCAAAATTATCTTCGTAATACAATTTTTTAGTTTCATCCAGCTCCACCATTTGTTTTTCCTGGCGGCCTACTTCAGGACCACGCGGAATTTCATCAAAATATTTATGCACCCATTCTTTGGCCTGTTGCCTGTCAAAATCCCCGGCGATAGTAAGCGTCACATTGTTAGGAACATACCAGCGGTTATAAAAATCCTTTACATCTTGCAGCGTCGCGTTTTGAAGATCTTCCAATGAGCCAATTACCTGCCAGTTGTAGGGATGATTTTTTGGATATAGATTTTTATCGAGAACATACATCGTATGACCATAAGGGCGATTGTCTACGCCCTGTCTTTTTTCATTTTTTACTACCTGCTTTTCTTTGGCAAGAACGGGTTCGGTAACGGTGTTAATAAAATAACCAAGTTTATCGGCTTCAGCCCAGATCATTTTTTCCAAAGCGTCTTTTGGAACGGTTTGAAAATAATTGGTACGATCACGACTGGTAGAACCATTGGCGCCAGAACCACCAATTCTGGCACTCAGTTTATCAAGTCCGCCTTTCCCTAGGTTTTCAGATTCTAAAAAAAGCAAATGTTCAAAAAGATGTGCGAAACCGGTACGGCCTTCTTTTTCCCGGGCAGAACCCACATGAGCCGTTAATGCCACAGCAACTACGGGATCTGATTTATCAATATGAAAAATGACATTTAAACCATTTTCTAATGTAAAAGTTTCAAAATCTATATTGAAATTTGTTGATTCCTGGGATTGAATATTTGAAGAAAGCCCAATGTTGCAAAGCAGTATAAGTATAATTCTGAGTTTCATTAAGATGAAGTTTTAGCTACTCAAAATTAGTATTTATTTCGATTATTTCAGAATAAATCATTGCGTCATTGCGAGGGCTGCGATAGCAGGACGTGGCAATCTATTGCTAAAAAAAAGCCAGAAATACACGAATATTAAGTTTTGTCATTGCGAGACCTGTTTTTACAGGGCGCGGCAATCTTTTGTCGGGAATTACACTACCTGTTTAGCGTTTGTGGTTTGTTGTTTACTCGATAATCGAGATTTAAATGCTCCTAGGCTTGTCTCGAATCAAAATGTTTTTCTCATAAAATGCTTAATGGGCTTGCCCGGAGGTAGTTCACTTTAAATTTTTAACTTAAAAACCCCAAAATGAGCGTAGAATAAATTAGTAAATTTTTGGTAAGAGAAAGAGTTTCGTTAAGAAAAATTCCTACGAGGTTAAAAGAAACCTCGCAGGATAACTCAAAAAAATTATTCGTGCATTCGTGGCAAATTTCTTTTCTTTTTTTAAAGTCCGAACTTATTATTGTTTACGAAGAAAACTGAATTTGCGAAGAACAATTTCCCGTTCTCCCAGAATGCCCGGAATAATGGATTATCTACCATATAAATAACACTTCCACTTCCCATTCTTTCTTCGCCGAAAACCAGCGAATTTTCAAAATTTTTTATAGCTGAACTTCCTGCAAAACCTGCAACTATTTCCGGTTGTTGAACATAGGAAACATTAAAGCCTTTATCCAGTAGTTTGTAGCTGTCACTGCTTAATTTTAAACTCAAATAAGTGTCACCGTAGCCAAAAGCCATAGGGTGAGTATTATCCAATTTAGTCTTTATGATGCTCCCTGTAATCATATCTTTTGCGGCTTCTCGCTCTCTTTGTGCATACGGAATTAAATTCCCTGTGACCGTAGAATCTTTGGCTTCTGATTTGTTTTCCTTAAGGGCAAAACCGTCTTTTCCTGCAAAAGTTTTTGCAGCGCTACCAATCGCGATAAGTTTCCCGCCATTGCTCACCCAGTCTTTTACCTGTTTTAAAGTATCTTCATCTAGAATATCAGCATAATTACCTTCTGGCATTATCAGGACATCAAATTGAGCCAGGTCAATATTTTTAAAATAATCGGTATTTAAGGCGGTGAGAGGATATTTAAGATCCTGTTCGAAAAAGTACCAGATCTCGCCATAATTTAAAGAAGAAGTGCCTTCGCCTTTTAAAACTGCAACTTTCGGCGGATTCATAAGTTTTACTTCCGGAGATCCAAAATCGGGTCCGCTACCGGCGAAACTGGTGTTTGCTGCTACAAGATCTCGTTGATGTTTATTAGCAATTTCAACTACAGTGTTGTCAAAATCTTTTTTGGTCTTATTATCGCTTTTGGTAATAATTAAACTTCCACGATCAAATTTCTTTCCTTCACTAGTAAAAGGAATTTCTGTAAAGCGCACCTTAATATTTTCCTTTAGCAATTCAGCTAAAAATTGGGCGTCTTGCAAGGCATTCCATTTGGTGACATAACCAGCTCCCGAAGGATTTACCGTATTTGTAATTTCAGCATTTGTAGAATTTGCTTCTGAAGAAACTTCGCGTGTGCTCGCTACTGCTTCCAAACCGTAAGCATAAGGCAAACTCCAGGCAGTAATATCATAGGTTAGAGAATCGGTTAGGGTAGTGGAAGGCTCAAAAAGTACGTTTACCATCTTACCTTTTGGCTGGTTTGTATTGATTACCAGAGTATTTTCGTCAGCATTCAAAATTCCTCCTTTGCCTTCGGAATAATTAAAGCCTTTTACTTTTCCTGCTGCGGCAGTTTGATATTTGATTTCGTGTTTATCCAGCAATTCTTTTAATGAAGCAATTTTATCAGCATTTCCTTTTACCGTATAAGATTTATATTCCAGATCTGTATTATCAAAATACTTTTTGAATTCAGAATTTAAAGCGTCAATATTTTTAGTAGCAACTTCAATAGTTGAAAGTCCGGAAGTGTGATGGTGTTCTACCCGGTCTTTTAAAGTGAGTTCGTAAGCTTCATCGGTATTAATACCCAATCCGGCACGGCCGTGGCCAGCCTGTTCATAGGTCATTCCAATGGCACCCATATATGTAGGATAAGTGTCTCCGTAACTTGGGTACAGTAAATCAAATCGCTCTTTGGTAAAAAATAACCAGCCTTCTTTATCAAAATATTGGGCGTGGTTCTTTCCTATTTCGGTTTGAAAATCCTTTTGGAAAGGCGTGATAATTTCATGAAAAGGTTCTGCCGCAGGTGCAAAATAATAAGGGTCGTTAATGCCCTGTTCGTGAAAATCTACATGAATATGAGGCATCCACTGGTTATAAATTTTAAGTCGTTGTTGGGTTTCCACCTGCGTGGCCCAGGCCCAATCCCGGTTAAGGTCGAATAAATAGTGATTTGGTCTTCCTCCCGGCCAGGGTTCATGATGTTCGGCTGCTGCCTGCAAAGGGCTGTAAGGTTCAGCTTTTACCTGGTTGTACCAGTTAACATACCTGTCACGGCCATCGGGATTCACACTGGGGTCTATAATTACCACTGTATTTTGTAGCCATTCCTGTTTTTTGGTGATCAATTCGTATAGGGTTTTTATGGCAGCTTCTGTGCTGGAAGCTTCATTGCCGTGCACATTATAGCTTAACCAAACAATAGCTTTATCGGCTTTGGCTTCAGTTTCTGCAATACCGGTGTTGCCAAGATGATTATTTCTAATCTCTTCCAGATTTCGCAAATTTTCTTCCGAAGAAATTATCGTATAGGTAAGCGGGCGGCGTTCATTGGTTTTTCCGTAGGTATGGTATTGCACCAAAGGAGAATTTTTGGCTACATGTTCAAAATAATTCACCACATCGGCGTGACGGGAGAATTGTTCGCCAATTTCATAACCCAGGAATTCCTCCGGACTTTGTAATTGTGCATTGGTTTGTAAACCTAAAAAAAGGAAGACTACAAAAAGTAAAGTTGATTTCATTGATTGATTTTAAATGTTGAATGCGTTTGTAAACTACCTCGGGTTTCTCGATAAGCGATTAAATCTTGTTCTCGTCAAGCTGAACTTGTTTCAGCTTCTAGCATGTTTCATATTAATTAGATCTTAGATCCTGAAATAAATTCAGGATGACGGCTTTAAGCAAAATCAAAAATACCTACCACAAATAATCGAGTAAAAACAGTATCTAAGGCCAAATTAACTAAAAATTAGCGAATAAAATTCTTAACTTCGGTATCTTTGCCCTCCAAAAAAGTGCTAATGCCAACCGAATGTATTCCGTATAAAGAAACTAATTATTTTACCGGGCTTATTTTAGATTACCTTGAAGAAAAAGAGGAGCTAAAAACTTTCTATAACCGCTTTCCCGGTCTGGAAAATTTTAAAGAGCAAATAGAAGAAAAGTCTTCTTTTTCTAAAGAAAACAGGAAGATTCTTGTAAAAGCTCTAAAGCAACAATACGCTGGGCTGGAAACTTCTGAAGCGACATTGCAGCATATTGAATCTTTGGAAGAAGAGAAAACTTTTACTGTTGTAACAGGACATCAATTAAACCTGTTTACCGGTCCGCTTTATTTTTTATATAAAATAGTTTCCACAATTAATCTTACCCGAAAATTAAAAGAGAAGTATCCCGAAAATAATTTTGTGCCGGTATATTGGATGGCAACTGAAGATCACGATTTTGAAGAGATTAATTTTTTTAATTTAAACGGTAAAAAATTTCAGTGGGCAAGTGCGCCTAAAGATGCCGAAAATGATGCGGTAGGTAATTTATCTACCGACGGCCTGGAAGAGGTTTTTAAACTTTTTTCAGCTGAAATAGGAGGAGGAAGGGATGCCAATTATTTAAAAGAACTATTTGAGAAATCTTACCTGCAGCATGATAATCTTGCTGAAGCCACTTTGTATCTGGCCAACCAACTTTTTAAGGAAGAAGGTCTTGTGATATTGGATGCACAGCAAAAAGATTTGAAAAAGCTTTTTATCCCTTACGCTAAAAATGAACTTTTAGAACAAATTTCGCATAAAACTACCTCGGAAACTGCTGAAAAGTTGAACGAGCTTGGGTATAATGTTCAAGTGAACCCGAGAGAAATCAATTTGTTTTATTTGAACAATGGTTTACGGGAAAGAATTATAGAACGCGATGACGAATATTTTGTGCACGAAACCGAAATTCAATTCAGCAAGGATGAAATTCTGGAGGAATTAAAAGAATTTCCGGAAAGGTTTAGTCCTAATGTGATGCTGCGTCCTTTGTACCAGGAAGTTATTTTACCTAACCTCTGTTATATTGGTGGAGGTGGCGAACTCGCGTACTGGTTGGAGCTAAAAGATTATTTTAAGGCTGAAAATGTTGTTTTTCCGGTGTTATTACTTCGGAATTCGGCTTTAATCCAATCAGAAAAACTGGATGAAAAGCGAAGGAAATTAAATATTTCAAACAAAGAATTATTTCTAAAGCAGCATGAACTTATCAATAGGAAAGTGCGGCAAATCTCAAATATAGATATTGATTTTTCTGAACAGAAAGAACATTTGGTAGAGCAATTTCAGCAGATGTATGACCTGGCAGATAAAACCGATAAATCTTTTCTTGGCGCAGTAAAAGCCCAGGAAGTAAAACAATTAAAAGGCCTTGATAATCTTGAAAAACGTCTTTTAAAAGCACAAAAACGAAAACTGGAAGATGAGGTAAGTAGAATTGCAGAGCTTCAAAATGAACTCTTTCCGAATAAAAGTTTGCAGGAACGCCAAACCAATTTTTCGGAAATTTATGCAGAGTACGGCCCTGAATTGATTTCAGTATTATTAAAAGAATTAGACCCGCTACAAGCGGAATTTAAAATTTTGACTTTTGGAAAAAAATAAAATGCATACTATAGATATGGACCTGGTAGAAATGACGCTAGACGTTATGAAGTATACCATAGACCGTATCTCAAATCTTAGCCCCGAAATGGGCGCGCCTAAGAGTGAAACGGAATTATTTAATATAGTTGGGGAAACCGTAACTGCCGAAGGAATTGGAGGTGAGAATGCCTTACAACTTTTTCGTGATGTTTTGGTAAAAGCCACAGTGCCTATAGATCATCCCAGGCATTTGGCTTTTGTGCCGGCTGCACCAACCCGGGCAGCCATTATGTTTGATTTGGTTACTTCGGCTTCCAGTATTCACGGTGCGTACTGGATGGAAGGTGCCGGCGGCATTTTTTGTGAAAACCAGGCAATGAAATGGCTGGTTTCGCTTACCGGTTTACCTGAAGGTGCTTTTGGTGTTTTTACCAGCGGAGGTACAGCGGCAAATCTTTCGGCTATGGTTGCAGCCCGAGAAGCCTGGCGTTCAAGAGATAGCCAAAATGTAGGTAAAAAAGCTTTAATGTTAACTTCCCATGGGGCGCATAGTTCTATACAGGCCATGGCAAAAGTTATTGATGCCGACGTGGTGATGATAGATTGTGAAGAAGAAAATCTTACCGGCCGCGAACTACAGAATGGTATTAATGAATTGGAAGAAAAAGACCGAAATCGTCTTTTTGCAGTAGTCGCTACAGGTGGAACCACAAATGCAGGTATTATAGATCAATTAGATACGATTGCCGATGTTTGTGAAAAGGAGAATGTTTGGTTTCATGTAGACTGTGCATACGGTGGCGGTGCTTTGGCCGCTCCTTCGGTTAGGCATTTATTTAATGGAGTTGAGCGTGCAGATAGTATTACTATAGATCCGCATAAATGGTTGTTTTCTCCTTACGATTGTGGAGCTGTGATATATAAAGACCTGGAACTTGCGAAAAATGCGCATTCTCAAAAAGGTGCTTACCTGGAAATTTTTAAAGATGAAGGGGCCCAGGGATTTAACCCAGCCGATTATCAAATTCAGTTAACAAGAAGAGTAAGAGGAATGCCACTTTGGTTTTCTTTAGCTATGCACGGTACTAAAAAATACAGGCAGGCTATTGAAACCGGAATTTCTCTGGCTCAAATCGCTGAAAAGAAGATACAAAAACGTGAAAACCTTGAACTGGTAAGACCCGCTAGTTTATCGGTGGTTTTATTCCGAAGAAAAGGATGGAGTCCAGAAGAATACAAAGACTGGACGTATAAAAATCATAGAGAAGGCCTGGCTTTGGTGACGCCAACTACCTGGAAAAAAGAAACTGTAGTTCGTTTTTGTTTTATTAATCCTGATACTACAGAGGAAGATATTGATATGATTTTAGATACTATGGAATAGTTAGAATCACTATCTACGTCAAGCTGAACTCCTTTGAGCTTCTAACAAGTTATTGATTTCGATATTGTTAGATCTCCGAATAAATTTCGGAGCAGGCTCTGAAATAAATTCAGGATGACGATAAAAGATAATATTTGGATTAAGAAAGTATAGACCTCACAGGTTTTAAAACCTGTGAGGTCTGGATATTTAATCAATCTCATAATTTAACCGCATTGTAATAGATGCGGTTTTTTTCTTATCGGCTGTATTATAAGCACCACTCCAGGAATAATCTTCCCCGCTGTTTTGCCCGGTGATCTGGAAAACACCCATATTGGCATCTTTTAATTCGCCTAAACTTCCGCCGCTATTTGTAGCAATTTTTTCGGCTCTTAGACGGGCATCTTCAGTAGCCTTAGAGATCATTTCAATTTTTAGATCGGCTAGTTTGGTATAATAATATCTTGGCGGTGTAGAGTTAAACTGTACCCCTTTATTAAGAAGTTCTGTAATTTCCCGAGAAACTTCTTCTACAAGCTCCACATCTACAGATTCAATTTTTACCGGTTGAGTAAGTTGATATCCCTGGAAAATACTACCTACATAATTTCCATTTTGATATTGATTTTCCCGCTGCTCTGATGTTTGCACTGAATTAAAGACAATATTTTCTTCTTTAATTCCTTTGTCAATAAGATAGGTTCTTACGGTTTCTTTATCAGAGTTCAGGTTGTTATATGCTTTTTCCAGATTTGGGCTCATTCGGCTAAAACGGCCTTCCCATACAATAAGGTCTGAGGTGAAGTTTTCACTACCAGAACCGGTTACCGAGATTACTCCGTCTGGATTAGCCCTGCTTACATAAGCTTCGCCTAAAAACCAGGCAGCAATTACTATGGCAAAAGAAAAAATTATAGCGCTTAGATATTTCATATTACATTTTATTCAGAATAAAGATAGAAAATAAACGTGTAGGTTATTTTATTTTTGGCTCAAATTATTACTTTTGCCTATGCAAAAAAACGTACTCATTTTAGACTTCGGCTCGCAGTACACGCAACTGATTGCAAGGCGTGTGAGAGAACTCAATATTTACTGCGAAATTGTTCCATTCAACAAAATTCCAGACGATATTTCAAGCTTTAAAGCGGTAATCCTTTCAGGGAGTCCGTTTTCGGTTAGGGCAGAAGACGCTCCGCATCCCGATTTATCTAAAATTCGCGGAAAGTTGCCAATATTGGCAGTTTGTTATGGTGCGCAGTATTTTGCGCATTTTCATGGCGGGAAAGTAGAAGCTTCTGAAACCCGTGAGTATGGAAGGGCAAATCTTTCGGTAATTAAAGATGCTGAACCACTTTTTGAGGGCATTATGGAAAACTCCCAGGTTTGGATGAGCCATAGTGATACCATTAAAGAATTACCTACCAATAGTGTAAGGATTGCCAGTACTACAGATGTTTTAAATGCAGCTTACCGTATTGAAGGTGAACAAACTTTTGCCATCCAGTTTCACCCAGAAGTTTATCATTCTACCGATGGGAAACAATTATTGGAAAACTTCCTGGTTAAAATTGCTGATGTAGCACAAACCTGGACTCCTGGTAAATTTGTAGATCTTACGGTTGCAGAACTAAAGGAAAAAATTGGAGACGATAAAGTAGTTTTAGGCTTAAGCGGTGGTGTAGATTCTAGTGTAGCCGCAGTTTTATTGCATAAAGCCATAGGCAAGAACCTATATTGTATTTTTGTAAATAATGGTTTGCTTCGTAAAGGGGAATTTGAAAGCGTTCTAGATCAATATAAAGATATGGGCTTAAACGTAAAGGGTGTGGATGCTTCGGCACGATTTCTGGATGCCCTGGCAGGAATAAGCGATCCTGAAGAAAAACGAAAAGCAATTGGAAATGCTTTTATTGAAGTTTTTGATGATGAAGCACACCAAATTACCGATGTGACTTATTTAGCTCAGGGTACTATATATCCCGATGTTATTGAGTCTGTTTCTGTTAACGGTGGACCTTCAGCAACTATAAAATCACACCATAATGTGGGTGGTTTACCAGATTTTATGAAATTAAAGATCGTAGAGCCTTTAAAAATGCTCTTTAAAGATGAAGTTCGAAGAGTTGGTGCCGAAATGGGTATTGATGATGAATTATTAGGAAGACATCCGTTTCCCGGTCCCGGACTTGCTATTAGAATACTGGGCGATATTACCGCCGAAAAAGTTCGTATTTTACAGGAAGTAGATCATATTTTTATCCAGGGATTAAGAGATTGGATGTTATATGATAAAGTATGGCAGGCCGGCGCTATTCTGCTACCGGTAAGCTCTGTAGGAGTAATGGGAGATGAGCGAACTTATGAGAAAGTAGTAGCCTTAAGAGCAGTTGAATCTACCGATGGAATGACGGCAGATTGGGTGAATTTACCTTATGAATTTTTGCAAAAAACTTCTAATACTATAATAAATCGGGTTAAAGGCGTTAATAGAGTAGTATATGATATAAGCTCAAAACCACCGGCTACCATAGAATGGGAATAATTTTTGAACACAAATTCAAGAATCTCGAGGCAAGCCACCAGGGGTAAAATTGGGCAACTAATTTTTAATTTCGAGGCAGGCCTCGGGTAATTAAACCCATATAGAGGCATTAAACCAAATAACATGAAATACCTTTTAATAGTTTGTTTTTTATTTCAGCTTTCCAGTTTTTCGGCATCAGCCCAGGAGTTTAAATACCATACTGTAGAAGCAGGAGAAACCGTTTACAGCATCGCGAAAGCTTACAATATTTCAGAAGAAGCGATCTATAAATACAATCCCGATGCTAAGGGCAATTTAGAGGTATCTTCAAAATTGGTAATTCCATTAAGTAGCGAGCAAAAACAAACTTCGGCTGAAACTGAGGATGTTCAGTTTATAACGCATACGGTAAAACGAAAAGAAACTTTATATAGCCTTTCGAAGGAATATGATGTTGAAATAGATGAAATTAAAAGGTTTAATAAACATCTTTATGCTGAAGAATTACAGCGGGGAGAAGAAATTTTAATTCCGCAGCGAAAAAAAGCACCCGGTAATACAGAATTAGCTTCTTCTAGAGAGCTTGACATTCCCAGGGACTCTAATCAAGAAATTTCTGAAACTCGTGAGCATGTAGTTTTACCAAAAGAAACAAAATATGGTATAGCCCGTAAATATGGAATTACGGTAAAAGAGCTGGAAGAGTTAAATCCAAAGGTAGATGTGTTGAAACCGGGGGTAATGATTCGTGTAGGTACCGATGTACTGGATGAGCCGGTAATTTTAACCGATGAGGTATTTGAATTTTATGAAGTAAAACCTAAAGAAACCTTATTTGGCCTTTCCAGAAAATTTGATGTTTCCCAGGATTCATTAATTTCTTTAAACCCTGCTTTGGAAGACGGACTTAAAATAGGAATGGTCTTAAAAGTTCCAAATACAGAGGGAAGTGGTGGAAACTTTCCTGGAGACGCTGAAGACATGGCCGGGGATTCTGAAAACGAAAATCCTAATAAGAAGTTAGATCTTTCAGGTAAATTAAGCAATTTCAATACGAAAGAACTTGTTGTTTTATTACCTTATAATCTTAACCAGATAGATGAGGATTCTATTTCAAGTTATAAAGACGCGATTTTAGATGATCGGGTATTGCGAATTTCACTAGACTTCTATAGCGGTGTGCGTATGGCGGTAGAAAAGGCTAAAAGCTTTGGAATTTCTACCCAATTAAAGACTTACGATACCCGAAGAAATGTTCAGGAAGTTATTAATATTATAAATACCAGGGATTTTAGAAATGTAGATGCGGTAATAGGTCCTTTATTACAAAACACTACCGAAGCAGCGGCTTCAAAATTAACCCAGTATAATGTTCCGGTGATAAGTCCTTTATCTAATAGGGAGATGAGATCTTATCAAAACCTTTTTCAATCACGTCCTACCGATGATATCTTGAAAAACGCTATGTTTGATTACCTGGAGAATAATGCAGTAGATAAAAATGTTATAATTATTGCAGACGCTGCCAGTAATGTGATAAAAAACGAACTCACTCAAATTTTACCAAATTCCAGGGTAATTCTTCCTTCTGAAGCTTATTTAAGTGCAGAAAAAATTGAGGGAATACTTTCTGAAACCCAGGAAAACTGGGTGATTTTGGAGTCTTCGAATATTGGTTTAATAAGCAGTACCACTTCAGCATTAAATCGTTTGGCCAGGGAGCATCAAATTAAATTATTTACTACTAATAAAAATGCTGGCTTTGAGGACGATGTTGTAGATAATCAGCATTTAGGTCGACTTAATTTTCATTATCCCTCTGTGGATAAAAGTTATGAAGACATGGTGCCTGAAGAGTTTATTGAGGCCTATAAAGAAAAATTTGATATGATTCCTAACCAATATGTGGTAAGAGGCTACGATCTTACCTTAGATGTATTGTTTAGACTTGCTTCGGCTGAAGATCTTTATGATTCATTTGAGAAGTATACCGGTTTTACCGAATATCACGAGAATAAGTTTCATTATACTCCTAAACAAAATGGAGGGTTTTATAATGATGCTGTATATATTATGAGTTTAGATGAAGAACTTAATTTAAATGTCGCTAATGACCAGTAAAGTTATTTATACCGGAAGTTTAAGAACCGAAGCCGAACACCTTAAAAGTGACGCAAAGATAATTACTGATGCCCCTACCGATAATCATGGAAAGGGAGAAGCATTTTCGCCAACAGATTCTGTAGTGACCGGTTTGGCGAGCTGTATGCTTACCGTTATGGGAATTAAGGCTGAAGAAATTGAGGTGAACTTAAAAGGAACCACCGCCGAAGTCACTAAAACCATGGCGGCCAACCCCAGACGAATTTCTAAGGTTGAAATTATGATTAATTTCCCTGAAACTTATTCTGAAAAATCGCGTAAAATACTGGAAAATACAGCAAGAACCTGTCCTGTATTGGAAAGTCTTCATCCAGATATGGAAAAGCTTATCAGCTTTAAATATTCATGAAATGCTGGGGTTTCTTAGTGATTTTTGTTTTAAGTCTTCCACTGCTAGCGCAAGAAGCTGATAAAATTAGCTGGGATAAAACAAGGCCTTTAACATGGGAAGATTTTAAGGCAAGTCCTAAAAAACAACTTGCGTATAAAGCGAATACTAATTCCGGGCTATCCTTTTCCTGGAGTTCTACTGAAAGCAGCAGCGGGATAAAACTTACTTTTGAAGTTGAAAGTAACTTTTACCCAAATCAATCCTGGGTCAAGGAGATTCAGGAAGTAGATTATTTACTTGCTCACGAGCAATTGCATTTTGATATTACCGAGTTGCACGCTCGGAAACTTAGAATGGCTTTAAAGAATTATGAGCCCGGCCGGAATATGAAAAAGGAATTAAATGATATCTATTCCAAAATCGAACAGCAGCGTCGTGAAATGCAAAATCAATTTGATAAAGAAACCAACCACAGTATTAATAAAGAAGCTGAATATAAATGGCGGCAGTTTATTGAAAAGGAATTGCAGCAACTAATTGAATATTCCAGCTAAAGCGTGGAAACTTCTTTCTTAGCGGTTTCAAATTCTTCTATTATTTCTTGTACAATATCAGCAGCAGGTTTTATCTCGTGGATTAATCCTGAAATCTGGCCAATTTCAAGCTCACCTTCTTCTAAATCGCCTTCAAACATTCCTTTTTTAGCCCTGGCGCGACCAAGTAATTCAATAAGCTGCTCCTTTGATGGATTTTCAGTATATAATTTCTGAACATCTTCGAAGAATTTATTTTTTAGAAGTCTTACGGGAGCGAGTTCTTTAAGAGTGAGCTTGGTATCACCCTCTTGCGCATTCACTACCATTTCTTTGAAATTCTGATGTGAAGAAGCTTCAGGGCTGGCAACAAAACGGCTACCAATTTGTACGGCATCTGCGCCTAGAACCATAGCAGCAAGCATTCCGCGACCCGTGGCGATTCCGCCTGCGGCAATTAATGGAATATTAATTTTTTCTTTAACCATTGGGATCAAGGTAAAGGTAGTAGTTTCATCTCTACCATTGTGCCCACCGGCTTCAAAACCTTCAGCAACCACGGCATCTACGCCTGCTTCCTGAGATTTTAAAGCAAATTTTACTCCACTTACTACATGCACTACTTTAATACCGTGATCCTGTAAATGTTTAGTCCAGGTTTTTGGATTTCCGGCAGAAGTAAAAACGATCTCGACTTTTTCTTCAATAATGATCTCCATAATCTTATCGATATCAGGATAGAGTAGAGGCACGTTTACCGCAAATGGCTTATCCGTGGCTTTTTTACATTTTTCAATATGTACCTTAAGGATTTCAGGATACATAGAACCCGCGCCAATAATTCCGAGTCCGCCGGCATTACTAACGGCACTGGCAAGTTTCCAGCCGCTGGCCCAAACCATTCCGGCTTGAATTAAAGGGTATTGAATATTAAAAAGCTGTGTGATTTTATTTGTGGGCATTGGCTTAAATTTTCTCCGAATTTAAGAAATAACCCCCGAACCTAATAATTCTTCGTCCTCATACCAGGCTACAAATTGGCCCTCGGTAATTGAAGCTTGAGGTTCCTCAAAAATCACATACATTCCGGTTTCGGTTTGATGCAATGTTGCATCTTGTAAGGGTTGGCGATAGCGAATCCTGGCCTTTACTTTTAAAGTTTGACCAATATTGATTGCGAGGTCTTTTCTAACCCAATGCACTTCGTCTTTATTGATAAAAAGCCCTTTTCTATAAATCCCCGGATGATTTTTTCCCTGCCCGGTATAAATTACATTATCTACCACGTCGGTGTCAATTACAAACAGCGGCTCTGGCGTGCCGCCAACCGCAAGGCCTTTACGCTGCCCTTTGGTAAAGTAATGAGCGCCCTGGTGTTTTCCTACGACTTTCCCATCTTCAGCAGCATATTCATATTTCTTAGCAAGAAAATCGAGTTCTTCTTTTTTGTTATTGAATTCAGGCGTTTCAGAAGAATACAAGTCTTTTTTAGCTTCAATTTCTATGATCTTACCTTCTTTAGGTTGTAGTTTTTGCTGAAGAAAATCTGGTAATCTTACCTTTCCAATAAAACAAAGTCCTTGTGAATCTTTCTTATCTGCAGTAACCAGGTTTTGTTCTGAAGCGATTTTTCGTACTTCAGATTTTTGTAATTCCCCTATAGGAAAAAGCGTTTTGGAAAGTTGTTCTTGTGTTAGCTGGCACAAAAAGTAAGATTGGTCTTTATTATTGTCCTTCCCCGAAAGCAATTGATAAATAGGTTTCCCATCTTTTTCAATCTCTCCCTTTCGGCAATAATGACCTGTAGCTACATAATCGGCGCCGAGGGAAAGTGCGATTTTCATAAAAACATCGAATTTTATCTCTCTATTGCATAGCACATCGGGATTTGGCGTGCGGCCACGTTCATATTCATTGAACATATAATCAACAATACGTTCTTTATATTGTTCGCTAAGATCTACTGTTTGAAAAGGTATCCCAAGCTTGTCGGCTACCATCATGGCATCATTACTGTCATCCAGCCAAGGGCATTCATCAGAAATAGTTACTGAATCGTCGTGCCAGTTCTTCATAAAGAGCCCAATTACCTCGTAACCCTGCTGTTGCAAAAGGTACGCTGAAACACTGGAATCTACTCCGCCCGATAAACCTACAACCACTTTCTTTTTCATACATCTAAAATTGAAATTCCTTCCGCATAAAGTCGGAAAAGAATTTGCAAAATTACGAAAATTTGAGAGAAAGCTTCCCGGGAATAAAAGTGGTTAAAAATAAAAAAGCGATCTGAAATTTAAATCTCAGATCGCTTTTTTAGCTTCAATTTATATTGAAAGTCTAATTATTCTTCAAATTCTGGAGCTCTGGTGAAAATAATAGAAACTCCGGGGAAAGCATCTGGGCTAAACACAAAACGTTTAGCGTCTTGCTGGAATTCTACCCTGCCACTTACTTTTCCAATATTTTCAACAGGAATTTCAAATGTGTACTTGTCATTATCGCGACTCCATGTACTTTCAGTAGTGTCTTCCAGCTCACATTCTCCACCAGTTTCAGCATGATATTCAGAGTAAGTTGTTTCGTTTCCTTTAAAAGTTATATTAGATCTTTTATTGCAGTCGCTTAACTCAAAGGTAAAAGATTCACCACCAGGGAGGTTTGCATTAGAGACAAACCATTTTCCGTAAATACGTTCGTCATTATTAATATCATCATCTTCACTACAGGAGGTTAGTAGTGCTATGCTAAAAAGCATTAAAAAAAGTTTCTTCATAATCTGAATTTTAATTTACTGTAAATATATTCATTTTTAAGTACGTCCTCTAAAAAACGGCTATAAGTATAGATTATTGCACGGGTATTATTTCTAAATTATTCTGTTTAAATAAAAGCCATTAAGATTAAACATTTAACTCTTGTTTTATAATAATTAACAAACAATAAACAGTTTTTAGTTAGGTTCTCGTTTAATTTTACTGCATAACAAAAACTTAGAATTATGAAAACTTTTAAATTTACTAAAATTCTCCTGCTGGCCTTCTTAACTTTTGGCCTGTTTTCGTGTAGTGATGATGACGATGCGGGAGATGTGATTACACCATCAAACACGATTGCCGATTTTGTGGCGGGAAATCCTGACTATTCTTCTTTAGGGGCAGCCCTGGAAGTAACCGGATTGGATGCTACTTTGGATGGAACCGCTAACTTTACTGTATTTGCACCTAACAATGCCGCATTCAATTCTTTTTTATCAGCCAATGGCTTTAATAGTCTTAGCGAAGTTCCAGAAGATGTTTTGACTCAAATTTTATTAAACCACGTTCAGGAAGGTGAAATTATGTCTAATGCTTTAACTACCGGCTATATTGAAAGTATGGCTACAGGTATGGCATCAGATGAGCCATTAAGTATGTATATAAATACAGATGACGGAGTAACTATAAACGGAGCTTCTTCTGTAACCACTGCCGATGTTGAAGTAGATAATGGTATTATTCATGCTGTAGATGCTGTAATTGGATTACCAGATGTAACTACTTTTGCTACTGCCGATCCTAATTTTGATATTCTGGTACAGGCTCTTACTGCAGACGCATCTTTTACTTTCGTAGAAACTTTAATGATGAATGAAGATCCTGCACCATTTACTGTTTTTGCCCCAACAAACACCGCTTTTGCTAACGTGCTTGCTGAACTTGAATTAGCCGGATTAGGAGATATCCCTGCCGATCTTTTATCAAGTATTTTAAGCTATCACGTAGTTGTTGGAGCTAATGTTCGCGCTGAAGATTTAACTGATGGAATGTCCGTAACCACTCTTGAAACCGGAAGCTTTACTATCAACCTTGGTGAAAATGTAACTATTACTGATGAGAACGGAAGAACGGCAACTATTGTTGCTACTAATGTACAGGCAAACAATGGGGTTATACACGCTCTTGATACTGTAATTCTTCCTGAAAATGATGCTATTGAAATTGAAACTAATACTATTGCCGATTTTGTTGCAGGAAATGATGATTATTCTTCATTGTTAGCCGCATTAGAAGCTACCAGCTTAACCGGAACTTTTACCGGAACTGATAATTATACTGTATTTGCTCCAAATAATGACGCTTTTGCAGCTTTCTTAACTGACAATGGATTTAATAGTCTGGATGAAGTACCAACCGACCTATTAACTCAGGTTTTGTTAAATCACGTACAAATGGGTGAAATTATGTCTACCGACTTAACTACCGGATACATACCAAGTATGGCAGTTTGGGGAGCTTCTGCGGAACCATTGAGTATGTATATAAATACAGATGACGGAGTAATGATAAATGGTGTAGCTTCGGTTACAGCTGCAGATATTGAAACTGATAATGGTGTTATACACGCCGTAGACGCTGTAATTGGATTACCTGATGTGACCACTTTTGCTATTGCTGACCCTAATTTTGATATTTTGGTACAGGCTCTTACGCGTGAGGAATCTTTTAACTTTGTTGAAACATTAATGATCACTGAAGACCCTGCTCCATTTACTGTATTTGCTCCAATCAACGATGCTTTTGTAGCTTTATTGGATGAGTTAGAATTGGCAGCTCTTGGTGATATCCCTACTGAAACTTTAGAAGCTACCTTACAATATCACGTTGTGACAGGGGCTAATGTTAGATCTGGAGACCTAACCGATGGTATGGAAGTTAGTACATTACAAGGTGAAGACTTTACCGTAAACCTTGGTGATGATGTAATGATTACTGATGGTAGAGGAAGAACGGCTACAGTAATTGCAGTTGATGTTCAGGCTACTAATGGAGTAATACATGCGCTTGATACCGTATTACTTCCGCCTACAGATTAATTTTTGAAATAATTTCAAATCAAAAAGCCCCGAAATAATATTTCGGGGCTTTTGTTTGTAAAAGATTTAGTTTTTTTTATTTTCCAGCTTTATCAACTACCAGTCTTTCATCGCGATTAGTAATTTCCCATGCGGTAAGAAACACTAATCTAGCTCTTTTCATTAGTGCTTCGTATTCAATTTTTTCAGCAGTATCAGTGGCTTTATGGTAGTCTGGGTGTACGCCGTTAAAATAGAAAATTGCGGGAATGTTGTTTTTAGCAAAGTTGTAATGGTCACTTCGGTAGTAAAAACGGTTTGGATCGTTCTCATCGTTATAAGTGTAATCTAAATCCATATTCATAAATTCTGAATTTACATTTTCACTAACTTCGTGGAGATCTGTACTTAACTTATCACTACCAATTAAATAGATATAGTTATCGTTGCCCTTATGTTCGGCATCAATACGGCCAATCATATCCATATTTAGGTTTGCAACAGTATTTTCTAAAGGAAATATAGGGTTTTCAACATAATATTTAGAACCAAGAAGACCTTTTTCTTCAGCGGTTAAATGAATAAAAAGTATAGATCGCTTAGGAGTGTAACCATCTTTCTGAGCTGCTTTAAAAGCTTCTGCAACTTCTAAAAGAGCAACTGGACCAGAACCACCATCGTCTGCCCCATTATAGATGTTTCCTTCATCATCAACCCCTACGTGATCGTAGTGAGAAGTGATTACAAGAATTTCATCTGGCTTTTCACTTCCCTTAATAAAGCCAAGTACATTTTCAGAATCCTTAAGCTTTCCGTTAAAAAATTCGGTTGGAATTTCCTGATAGTAATTAGCGTAACCGTTGGGAGCTGCTATGCCAATTTCCTTGTAGTGGTTTACGATGTATTCAGCTGCTTTTTTTTGTCCGGGTTCGCCGGTGTCCCGTCCTTCAAATTCATCACTGGCAAAAGTGGAAAGATGTTCTTTTAATTCTGAAGCAGTGATGGTTTCAGCATACTCCATCGGATTTGCATTTTCAACATTTTTTTGTGTACCACAAGCTACCATTCCGGCAGTTAGGGTCACTAAAAGCATTTTTTTCATAGTTTAATTTAATTTTTGCTAATTAATACTTCGTAAAATATTTAGAAGTTTTTATTAAAGTCGGAGCAAGATAGCAGTTTCACTTTAAATTTCAGAGAAGTCTGTAAAACTTTCTTTTTCTACTGCTTAAGAGTATTCTCTATAGCTTTTTTGGTAAGAGGAGCCATAACTTGGTATCCCGCCAGGTTTGGATGTACCCCGTCTTCAGAATATTGTTTTGGCAAGCCTTCTTTTTCATCTTTTAGCGGGGTAAAAAGATCGAGATAAGTATGCTTATTTTCTTCAGCATATTTCTTTATCCACGTATTGATTTTTGCAATATTTTTAACGGGCTCAAGTCCCGGACGCCACGGATAATCGTAAACGGGTAGGATAGAGGCAAGGATTACTTTTATATTGTTGGCTTTGGCCAATTGTGCCATTGCCTGAATATTAGTTGTAATCATTTCTACGGAAGAAAATCCGGTGTTACCGGCTATATCGTTGGTTCCGGCAAGAATTACAACCGCCTGGGGTTTGAGTTTTACAACATCTGGCATAAAGCGAATAAGCATTTGTGGGGTGGTTTGACCTCCAATGCCACGTCCGGCATAGTTATTACTCTTAAAGAAATCTGGTTGTGTTTTAATCCAGCCTTCGGTAATTGAGTTCCCTATAAAAACCACATCTGGAAAATCCTGATTTCCGATTATTTTTTCGTTTTGTGCTTTATACTTTTTATGATTTGCCCAATCTTGCTCCATAAGTTCGCGGTATTCCTCTTTTTGTGCATTCAATGCGTTGCTGAAAAGTAGCACTATTGAAATTAAAATGAAATTTTTCATGAATTGTAAGAAATCAACCTATTTGTAAAGACTGTTTAACTGCTAAATTAAGTTCATTTTTTTAGTTCTTCTAATTCTTGTACGCTTATTCTCATAAGATATAGCAGTAAAAAGTAGACTCAGATAAGTGGATAAACAAGTTTGAAGCAGAAAGAAATTTGATTAAAGGATATGGCTCAATCACTAACTAATACCCCAAATCAACTAAAATTGTTTTTGATCCTTTAGCAAGGAAGAATTTAATTTTAAACAATAAATCCGGCTTAAAAAAATATTATAAATCTTAATCCCTGATAATTAGGCAACTCGAAAAAAGCTTTAAAAAAGTTGTAGAAATTTTGTGTGTAATTGTAAAAGCTTGTTATATTTGCATCCGCTAAGCAGAAATGTCTAGCATTTTATTGGAGGAATGGCAGAGTGGTCGATTGCGGCAGTCTTGAAAACTGTTGACTGTAACAGGTCCGGGGGTTCGAATCCCTCTTCCTCCGCAAAAAAAAGCACAAAAAACAACAAAAAGACCAAAACGCTACGGTTTAGAGGCCAGTTTATTTAGCAAAAGCTCAAAAGATCAAAAAGAATAGCAAACTCGAAGCAAAAAAAGTCGGTAACACGTAAAAAAAGAAAACAACTGACACACTCAACAAAAATAAGCCCAAAAAAATAATATAACAGAATGACATGAAGCGGATGAAGACCTACACAAAATCGAACAAGAGAAACCAGGTAAACCAAAAAATCTAAACGAAAGCAAAAAAAGTACCTAAAAATGTATTAGCTAAGAGCGGGAGAAAAAAAATCCCAACCAAAAATCGACATTACCCCCACAATAAGACGAAAACCAGCAGCCACAAACCGAACTAAAAAAAAATTCACTAACGATAAAAATGATAAAGCAGAAAGAAAAAAAAAAAAAACAAAGAAAGCGAAAATGCCTAATACACAAATATCGAAAATAAAAAAAAATATCTAAAGACCACAAAAAAAACATATAGAAAAAAAAACGAAAAACAAGCCTCAGAACTTGGTAAACAAATAAATAGACAAAAACAAGAAGAAAAAAGAGCAGAAAAAGAAGCTGATAAAAAGACTTCAGGAAAACAATAAACGTGCAAAGAAACTTGAACGAAAAAACAAAGCAAACAGAACGACCGAAACATATAAAACGGCAAAAAAGCACGGAAAAGAAAAGAGAAACAAAAAAAAAAAAACGGCGGAAATACCCATAAAAAAGGCAAACCACAAACCGAGGACAGGATTAGAATAAAAGCTAAAAACAGAAAAGAACTGACCAAATAAGACAGCCAATAAAAATAAAACCAAAGCAAAAAAAATGATCCAAACAGCTCCTACCAAGGAATGGAAACCAAAAAACCAACTACAGAAAAGAAAACCAAAATAAAAAGAAGTAGACAGCCAAATACAAAAACAAGAGAAAAGGCAGGCGTTAATACACAAGGAAATAAAAAACCAGAGAAGAAAATAGGTTAAACAAACCAGGAAATTCAAACAGATAACAGAAAAAAGATACCCAGAGCCAAAAAAACGAACAGAAAAACAAGGAAAGAGGCCGGTTGACAGGAAAAGAAGCATCAAAACAAAGCGAACAAACAAAAAAACCAAATACAACGGAAAAAGCCGCCAAGTGGAAGAAACGATATACCAAAAAAAACCCACGCATCCCAAAGTGAGCCAGAAAAAATTACTGCAAACAATAAGCAAAAAAAAAATAAAGCCCCAGAACAAAAAAATTCCAGAGCGCGAAAGCAAGAAAAAAAAACAAACACTAAAAATGCCAAGAAAGAAGGATGAAACGAAGAAGAAGCTCAAAAAGGAAGGCCAAATCGAGAGTATGACGAAGACCCTGAAACACAAAAACAAGAAGAAAACCCAGCAAAAGGCAAAGATCAAAGATAGAAAGGCGCCGAAGGAGATAGAACCGATGAAAACACGATTAGAGGACAAAAATTTGACGAGAAATGATAAAGACCACAATGGAAAACGCAAATAAAGGAGAACGAAACAGGAAAAAAAACTACGTGAAAGGCAAAAATAACCGACACGCAAAAAAACAAACGCGCCCAACAATCAAGAAAACACCTACCCTGGGTAGAAAAAGAAAATATGCACGAGTTTTTAAGAACCCGCGCCAATTCAAATACAAACTGCAACAAAAGACATAAAAAAAAAAAAAGAGCGCACAGGTTAAGTCAGAAGCGCCCACAGAACAAAGACCCGAAACAAAAGAAAAGCCGATCACAGGAAGACATGACGCCAAAATCCATAACCAACTACAAAAAGAACCTAACCACAAACAAGAAGCTCTCATATAAGAAAAAAAAAAATCCAAACTAAACGAAGAATGGAAACAATCCCAGCCGACATATGTACAAGAAGATAACGGAAACCGGACAAAAAGTAAAGCCCAAAAAAAGAACAGAGCACCAAGGGGAAAATACAAAAGAAGAAAATAAGCAGGACAAAGGGAACTAACCAGAGAATAATAAGACAAAGATTGATACAAAAAAATAGAAAAAAAACCAACAGGAAAACATACCCAAAGGACAGCGTCAATGGTCGAATAAATCAGGAAAAAAAAAACAACTGCAAAGAAAACACTAACGAAGAAGAAAAAAAACCATGCAAGACATGAAAAGCCCCAAATCGCACTTAAACGAAAAAAATCCAAAAGAAAGTTCCTAACAAACAACCAACAAAAAACGCCTGAATACTGACCATGAATTCGTAGCAACCCAAAACGAGAAGCCTAGCAAGCAGATAGAGAGGACAAAAAAACCGAAAACTTAAAAGGACTACACAAGCAAAACAAACAAAGAGCCCCCCACAGACGGCCTTAAAAGGACACCAAAGCATAATATGCGAAAGACGAAAAAACCCCGCAAAGCAAAAAAGCACCAAGAGCAAAAAAAGAGAAAGAACAGGCAGGAAAAAAAGAAACGGCAGAAGAAAAACACGTAAGATTGAACAAAGGCGGCAAGAAAAAAAGGCGATTCGAAAAAACCGAAGGAAAAAAAAACAGAGGCTTAACCAGAGAAAACCAGAAAACAACCGGGAAACAAAAACCAGAACACACCACCGCAAAACAAGAACACCAAACTAAGCGAATAAAAGGCAAGCGTACCAAAAAACAAAGACCAATAAAAAATAACGTCGCACCAGAAAAAGCCACCGAAAAAAGACAATATGCAAAAACGTTAATACACCCCAGAAATGATAAAAACGAACATAGCCACAGAAACATAAACAACCATCGAAGGGCCAAGAAAAAAGGCCCTCAGCAAGAACCAACAGGCCCTAGACCAAACTCTATACAAGACCATAGAGACCAACAAAAAAATCAACAAGACCATAACACAAACCCCCGGATGCACCACACCGAAAAGGAACAAAAATCAAAAAACAACCAACAGGTGAGAAACAAAACGAAGGATTAAAACCACTAGGAAAAAAAAACCAAAAAGACCGAAATTGGAGAACAGGGCGAAAAAGACAAAACAGATAACAGAAACCACAAAAAAATCAAAAAAATCACGGAATATAACACCTAAAAAACGGGGAGAGAGGAAGAACAAAAAAGAACCGAAAAAATAGCCCAACGAAGAGGTAAGACCCAAGAACAAAACCACGGGAAAAAAAAGAAAAAAGCACAAAAAAAAGAAGGCACAATACGAAAACCAAGAGACATTTGGGAAAGAGAAGAAAAATCAACAAAAAAACTGAAAGCAAAATAGCACCATAGAGGGCGCAAGGGCCGGAACACCGCGATCCCAGGAAGGAGAAAAAATATGCTCAGGTGAAAAAAATCAGAAAAAACTACAACAAAGCCAAAAAAAAAACAAGGAAGAAAAAACCAGAGAACAACCAGAGGGCCGGAAAGGGGCAAAAGACAAACAAACGCGCAATCGCAATGAAAAAAAACAAACAGAGACCAAAAACATTGAAGAAAACAAAAAAACAAAAAAAAGCCAAACCTGAGCACAAAAATAACCAAAACGTACCAACGCAAATAAAAAAGAAAGAAAAACGATTGCGAAAACAATTGATAGAGCGGACAAGAAATTGCGGAGTGTATAGCTAAATTAAAACCACAAAGAAAAAAGGCGGAGCAAAAGCATAAAACATGAAAGCAAAAGCACCAAGGCCAACAACAGGTTCGCCCTTACTAAGGAAAAAAACTAAACAGACACCGACAATAAAAAACAAAATACGAATAATATACACAACCCGTAATCCCAATACCGGAAAACGGCTTAAAACTTAAAAATCAAAAGGAAGAAAAACAGAAAAAAGAACAGAAGTATAGAATTCAACAACGTCTTACCCAGCGCTCGCAACAATATAAATGAATTAAACGAAAACACGAATTACGCAAATCAAACGCATCCCAAACTTATACAAACAGAGATCGCATACAACAAAATCCAGATAAAAGAAACCAGAGCCAAAAAAAAATCAAGAATGATAATCAAAACCAGAAAGAAAAACAACTACAAAAACAGTAAATGCGGCAAAGGAAGCAAGGATACAAACAATAAGGGCAGGAAGATAACCAAAATAATTAAAAAAAAGCACCCAAGAAAAAATCACAACTACAAAAAGAATAGAAAACAAGGCAGAACCTACAAAATCCACAAACAGAGAGGAATGAATAAAGACATACACAATAGCGAAAAACTAGCGAAAGAAACAGGAAATAACCACACACACAATGAGGAGCACGAAAAAGCCAGTGCCGGCAAGATAAACGAATAAGACAAAGCGGCCACCGGAAAAAAAAAAAACACTGAAATCGACGGGGATATAAGTAAAAATGGAAACACCAACAAATAACAAAAGATAATCAACACACTGCAAAGAAAAGATTGAATCACCAAATCAAGAAAAGACAACGTAAAAAGAATTACCATAAATGAAAAAATTAACCACAGGAAAAAAAGCGACGAGATCATTAACAAACTAAATGAAAACACACACGAGAAAGGTATTAAACAGAAGGACAAAAGCCACACCGAGCTCAACTCCACAAGAGAAGGCCCAAGCACCGTTAAAGCGGCGAAACGAATAGACCTTAGAAAAGAAAAAAAGAACAACCGAGTGTTTCTCAAAGCAGAAAAAACCTCCAGTGCAGCTCAAGAAGGAAAACCAATCAACAACCATAACGCAAACAACGGCGGCAAACCAATCACTAACAAATCAGGAATAAGTGAAACAATGAGGAACAAGGGGAACAAATAAAAAAAAAACAAAAGAGACTATAAAAATCCAACTAACGACACCAATAATACGTTAAGCTATTACGAAGCAAAACACAAATAAGCCGAAGAAACCATCAAAAAAGCGATCAAATCAAAAACAAACCAAAAACATAAAAACCCCAGCAAGAAAAACCATGAAGATAACCGAAAGCACACCGAAAACTACAAGAACCACGCAGCGCAAGCTTACGAAAACAGCCAAATAAAGAACGAAAAAGCAAACAAACCCAAAGGAAACAAAGAAAAGGTATGGAAAAAAATCATAACCAAAAAACACAGGAAAACCATTAAAAAACCCCGAAGGAACCAATATAACAACCACCCAAGAACAAACAACCCCCACAAAAAAAGGAAAAAGACAAGCACACAGACCAACCGAGGGAAAAAACCAAAGAATGAGAACAATAACAAAACCCACAACCTGAAAGAACAAAAAAAGTCTCAGTGTAAAAGCAAAAAGGGAAGGAGAGAAAAAACCAGGAGCTTAAACTAAAAAGCAAGAAAAAAAACCAACAACAACAACGAACGGCAAATAAAGAGACTCCCCAAAAAAAACCCAAACAAAAGAAAAAAGGAAGTACAATAAAACAGCAAAGACAAAGAAAAAAGGAAAGAAAAGACCAAGCCCACGCCTTGCATAAGAAGAAAAAACAGCTCCTTTCTAAAAAAGAACCACAAAACGACGAACTCCGGGAACAAACTAAAGAAAAAACAAAAGAGAAACTAATGCATAGCTTCCCCAACCAAATTGCACAAAACCGTAAATTACTGGGAAATAAAGGGAAAGAGAAGAAGGATAAACATACCAAATCTAAGTGATTACCTCATACCAGATATAACGAAACAAAGAACGAAGAGGAACACGATGAAAAAACGAACCAAAACAGTAAACACAAAAACCCTAATGTAACAATTCCAGAGAAAAATCAAACGGCACAAAACTAGAAAAACAAAGTGCAACCTCCCCAAAGACAGCAAGGATTACCTGACACACCAAACCAAAAACCAACTCCAAGCCCAGTAAAGAAAGAAGATAGACCACCTCATCAGACAAATCCAACACATAACCAAAGGAACCTGCAACAAATACAAAAACAAACACAAAAAAGAGAAGAAAACGTAAGGTCAGAAGTATAAACACAAAATTATGACGGAGAAAGCCGAAAACCCCAAAACCCGGAAGTCATGAACAAAGCTCAACGCAAAAAAGACGACCATGCCCACGATAGGCGCTACGATCAGCACCAGAAATCCGCAAAAAGAACAGAAAAAAACATTCAGGAAGCCTGCAATTTCATTTCAAAAAATCCTTACAAAAAACAGCAAAACAAAATTTGAAGCACGACAAATAATAGAAGAGGCACAGGAGCGAGTAAACAAAACGACAGAAAGAATAACGGCACCCAAACACCGGTCACAGACAAAACCAGCAGAATGCCCTTTCGGAATAAAATCAACCAAAAAGGTCAAGTCAAAAAAAAGGCACAACAAATTACAACCCACTCCAAAAAAAAAATCGCCAAAATGCCAAACCAGGACCTGAAAAAAAACGCCCCGAGCACCAAAACAATCAACAATAAAATAAAAAATAGAAGCGAAAAGAAATTAATACAATACAAACAGAAAAAAAACCCAAACCACAAATAAGTGAAAACCAGAAACGTCTAGATAAGCAGCAGAATCAGAAGCATCGAAAATGAAAATAGCCAAAACAGCCCGAGCCACATGATCAACACAAAAAATAAGAGCACATTGAAAATCAGTTTCGGCAAAAAAAGCACCAAGACGATTCGGCAAGAAGTCTGCCAGAGCTTCCCCAAAAACCAATAGACAAGAAATGTCCAAAGCAGGGAGAGGTTCATTAAGAAGAGCAAAAACATCTAGAAGCATAAAACCTAAGCCCAAAACATCAAAAGAGGTTACAAAATAAATCGCAGAAACCGGGGAATACACTACATTAAGGCTTCCACCTAGGGCATCGCCAATATACATCATCCAGACCCGGGGAGACCAAGAAAAAAAGAAGATATATACTTCAGGGGCTATTGCCAGAAAAAAAATAAAAACCGCAAAGAAGGTAAGACCACCACCGGCCAAACCAAAATAGGACAGAAGCCCAGCGGAACCAAGGCCACGGACGTCAACATAAAAAAAAGGAGCATAATACAAACACCAAGCGCCAACACCCAGTCTTAAAAAGCCGAACACAATCGCGGCAACCACACCCCCAAAAAGAGCCGGGAACAAACCGGCACTAGCAGAACCAAACACGGCAATAAAAGAAAAACAAAAAACACCGAAAAGGGAGTAGCCAAAACCATCTAAAACACCAAAAAGACGAGTCAAATCCAAAGCAAAGGTAAAAACAGCATTATCTACACCGCCAGAAAAGACGATTGCAGCAAAAAAGTATAGCTGAGCAAGACCAGCAAAACAAACAACAACTTTTATCTCAGAAGAATCAGTAGCATCAAAACCCATAAAAATAAAAAACACGAAAGCACAAAAAAAAATTCAATTAACAGAACAAACAAAAATAATATCAGCTACAGAAAAAAAGCCAAAAAAATCCGGAACGACAAGAAAAAACGGCCAAGCACCAACGGATAAAAACATAGGTTCCAGTAGAAAAATAATCAAACAATACAATAAAAACCGAATAAGAACCGGAAATGGTAAAAACAACAAAATTAGAACAAAAACCAATGGACAGAGGGCCAAAAAAAGATTCCAAGACATCGACCACAAAAGCAATAGCCCAGGGAGAATAGAACGAAATATCATAACAAACTACAAAAGCTGAAGACAGAAAAAATTGATACGGGTGTAAATAAGACAATAGGAAGTAATCCCGATCAGCACAAACACCACAGCCTCCGTCCCAAAAAAAAAGATAAAAACAACAACATTTCCAGGAGACACTGCCGCCCACAAAATGCAATGCTAAAAAGCAACCCAGATAACAAGCCAACCAAAACAAGGCACCACCTTATACAAAACCAACGTTACCAAAAGCACAACCACCAACGCAAATCCAAGAAACACCAAAGAAGCCAAAAAAAGAACAAACAAAGCCCGAACCAGCGCAAGAACTATATAACTGAAAAGGAATTCCAGCTTGTAGAGACAGAGAATAGGAAGAAACAAACGAAGCGGAATAAAACTCAAATCAAATGATAAACTCTCCCCAAAAAAGTAAATAAAAGCTTTCAGCAATAAAGGAAAACCCAGAGCGATCAGGCGCGCAACAAACAAGCCGACAAGTGTAACCACCGCCTGACAGGGGTACGGAAACCCCAGAAGATCCAAGTAAAAAAAGACCGAAATCATCAACAAAAAAGAAAGATAACTCACCCCAAAATCCCATAGATAGTTCACCACTAAAGCCCTGGACATATTGAAAAAAAAAACACCAGCCTCCACAAAAACCAAAAAGAAATCCACCCACGGCAGAAAAACAAATATCAAAAAACCATTCGCCATGCCCTAAAGAAACCACAGGGAAACAACCACCACAACCATAAAGGAGAACACCACCTAATACACGTAACTGATCAACACACAGAAGATAAGAGCAGTGAGGAACAAAACCAAAACGGAAACGAAAGCCACCAATTCCACCCACACGAACCCCAGAACAATTCGTCACAAGGCAACCCTCGCTCCCGCAAAAAACACAAGCACCAAAAAGGTTATAACCAAAAAACTCAAAAGCGCCTCAAGCCAACAGGCGTGTACAGGATAAAAAAACATAGGCAAGGTAAACTCCGCTACACCGTAAAGACCAAGCGGAAAAACCTCAGCATAGGCCAGGGCCAACGACACAAACCCAAACACATAAAAAGAAATGCTCTGGGCAATACCCCATGCAAAAACCAAAAAGACATAAATTCTGACAGAACAAAAAACACGAAACGACAACCAAAGAAAAAACTGACACTTAAACCTAGGAATAATCCAACCCATAAAAACCAGAACAAGACAAACAAAAACCGAATTCCCCAGCCACAAAAACTAAACAAATGGATCTACCTCCACACCCAAAGACTCCACGTAAAATCCGCCCGGAATAAACCACACTACCGGATAAGCCGAAGAGAACATAATAAAAGACCTAACAACCCTCGCTACAAACACAAAGTTACCAGGTAAATAAATAAACAACGATACGGGCAGCGTCGGACAGGCCAATGGACCCGAAACATCAGAGAAAAAGACAACAAAAGAACCAACCCCCAAAACAAACAAAGTCAGAAACTTCCGCACAAAAAATCATTAATCCGAATCCCGCAAAAGAAGAAAAAAGCAGGGATAAATGGCCCATAAAAAAAAAACGTGGAGTAAAATACCACGGTAAACTAGTAACAGAAGTTGATCGCATACTAAGCCGAAAGAGCGCCCCCGAAAAATTGACCAACAATGCCAGGCAGCAACCTGAGGCACGTAAAAATACGAATGAAATGCAACCACCCCAAAAAAAAAAAGCAACATCAAACAGTCCTCAAACCCACAGAGAGTCACAAAAAACCATTCTACCACCCCCCGGAAAGACAAATCGGGAAAAACGAGAAAGTCCACAAAACGCAACATACGAAAACACAATAAAGCAAGAAAAAACAGTAACAAAAACTAAGCAACCACAACACCAATGACAAGAACAACAAAAATATTCGTCGAAAGCTAAATACAATAAGAAGCCAGGCGAAGACCAACTCTTTGTAGGGCAAACGAAAAAAATTTATAGATCACACAGCAAACGAGCAGAAAAAAACCATGACCACAGCCAACCTCATAGGTCAAAGAAATAAAAACCAAATACCGAAAAGCCACAACGTAAGGCACTCATAGAAGAAACAACTCCAACAGAAGCGTGAAAGACACTTCCAGATAAATATCGCGAAGCACCAGAATCAACCACGAAACCTCGGCAAAAACAAAGACGGCAAAAAGAAAAATAAAAAACTAGAAGATTCGCTTCAACAGAATTAGATGCAAAAACAAACCAAAAATAAGCGAAAATAAATACAACTGGTGCAAAGGCTTCCAAAAGCAAAGTAGGATAAACGCCCTCGTACAGCGCCCCAAAACGCAGAATTAACGCAGGTATAACAATCAAAAAAGCAACAGAAGCATAAATAAAATCCACAAAAAAACTCACACACGGCACAAACAATACCGTCTTCAAGATAACACCAGACAAAGACGAAGAAAACAGCATCCAAGAGGGCGACCCACACCGACTCCCCATCATAAAAACATCGAGATTAACAGAAAGAATAACCGGAAAAACCGCCAGCACCAGGTACAAAACTTTCCAAAAAAAAAAATAAACCAACTAAAGAACTACTTCACCCGGCTCAACAAAAGCAAACAAAAAATCCCCAAAGGAAAAATCCGACGCCCCAAAAGTAAGCAGCATAAAACGAAGGACAAGACCATCCACCCGAACAAACAAAGAGAAAAGTAAAACAGCTATCGGAGCACCACAAAAACTGTCAAAAAAACACGCCGACAAACCCGTAAGTGCCAAACCAAAACCTACAAACACCAGAAACTCATTAGAGAAGTACAATGAAATGAAATACCCCAATTTCAGCACAATATCATATAGCAAAAGAGCACCAAACAGAAAAAAGAAGACAGAGTGAGCCCCCGGAATTTACCAGAATTCCAAAATAACCACAACAAAACCCACAAGCCAAAGAGGAAGAACCGATCACAAATCCGCCCCACGATAACAACAGCAAACTAAAAAAATAACAAGGACTAGTACGATAATCAGGGATCGCATAGCGCAAAAGAAAGGAACCACCACGACGACCAAAATGGAAATTACCATTAACAAAATTCACGGCCACGGCGAAAAAAGCACCAGCCAAAAAAACATCATAAACTACCAATTGATCATTGCAAACCGCCACAACAACAACAATAGACACAAGCTGAAAAACAAAATCATAAAGCACAAAATCACCCAAACAAACCGCCTCAAAGGCTAGGTCCAGAACCCGAAACTCAAAAATGGCTCCACCTAAGGACACTTCAAGTTGAATATCTCCAGAAGTAAACTCCAGAAGAACAACAAGCTCCATGATGCCAGAAACGTCGGCTCCAAAAGAACCAAGAAGACCCAACTCGCCGAGCCAATCAGCCATCACTAAAATTATAACAACTAATCTAAAGAGGTAATCATTGTCGGAAATCCACCAACCGCCACCAAACCGAAATTGATAAGCAAAGGCAACCTCGCCATTAATTTCAGTACAACAAGATACAAAAAAACAAAGCAAGGCTACAAAGAGAACAACCGCATAAATACGAACTTCAACACCTTATTCATCATAAAATAAAACAACGTCAAGGGAGGAAGTAAAAAACTTACACAAAGTGCCACCACTAAAAGATGAAGGCAAATGCAATTGCGGACCACAGGTCCCAGAATCACTGCAAAAGCACCGAAGTTCTAGGAAACAGCCAGCATTACTGCAGTCGGCAAAGAAAAACAAATACTCAAAAGAACCCAATAGCTAATAGACCGAAGGGATATTAAACAAAGCATAAAAACAACTCAACACAGCATCGAAACCAAGACAACAGTAAGGAGCGGACAAAGTCGAGAATAAACAATAGGCAGAGCCCTATCCTCCGCAAGACTGACGTATACAGAAATAACAAACACAAGAAGCCGGAAACAATAAATAAAAATCACTAAGAACAACCAAAAATTGAGCAGACAAAACGAAAGCACTAACTCTAAGAATCCTAACAACCGAAAACGCGGTAGATACTAAGCCAAAAAAAAACAAAAATAATCTACCCCAATAACACAAAAAATTATAAAAGTAGTAAGCACTAAGGAAAAGAGCCACGCCAACATATAACTCAAGTTAACTGACCGTAAGACACACCCGAAGTTATGGAAAGCGCACAATAACAACATTCACGTTAGAAAAAACATCCCAAATGAAAGACAAAGCAGTAAAAAACCATGAATATGTGGTCCAAACAACAAAGACACAAAAGTAAAATAATTCAGGAATAGCACCAACTGAATAATAAACATAACAACGTACAAACTAGAAAATAATTTTAACCAAAACATAAAAATCAACGCAATAAAAAAAATCAAAAACACCTGTCACGAAACATCCCAATGCCGCGACAGCCAAAAAGGCACTATCAAAAGCCTACTGAGAAATACGTCAAAGAACTAACTAATCAGCACAGCACAAAAACCAAAACACTAACCATAACCCGAAGACAAAACCAATCAAAAGTGGCATTGTCATGATCTACCACAAAAAAAGCAACAGCCAAACCAAAGATAACAAGGCGAGAGCGAGCAAAAGTACCGGAATCTACACCAACAGCCGTGAAACTAGACACAAACACACTAACCTCAGCATCAAAACCAAAATAACCGCGAATCACAAACAAGTCATCCACGCGAACAGACAACTGAACACCAGAAACCGGGAATCCACAAAAAAAAAAATCAGGAAGATTATACCGAAAAGCAAGAGCCAGCAGACGAAGGAAAAAACCAACACCAACAAAACCCGTAGAGAGACGGAAACCAGCGAGATCTCCAAACGCAGCCAGTACAACATAAGGGACAGAAACAGGATCCCTCCAGCGACCCAAAACAACAGCTCAGGGACAGGAAGAAACAATCAGAACGCCAATACCGACACCAGAAACAAAAAAAATACCATACCCATATGAGCCTTGAAAAAAGACGGCAAAACCAAAACAGGGAGAGGAAAAACCACCAGTAAAACCAGAAAAAAAATCAGAAGTAAAAACGACAATTATGCTTCCATAAACACCAGAAGCCTCAAAAGGAGATACAACATTACCAACAATATAAAAAAAAAACCAAACCACAGCAGCAAAACCACCACACACATAACCAAAGAAAAAACATACAGCCTCACCAACACACACTAAGCCAACTCCAAACCGACCAACAAAACAACCGACAAAAACTTCAGGACCCACAAGAGCAACAACGGCAATACGAGTGAACCAAAAAAAAAAAAAAGACTGCCAACTAAATTCGCCTATAAAACTAATAATAGAGACATAAAACAAAACCCCGGTATAACCCAATAGACCGAAGTTCTGAAAACCATCACCAAACACCGGAGAACCCCCAACCGGAACGTTTAAAAAAAAAGCAAGGGTATCATTAATAAAAGCAACACCCGTGAAATGAATGCACAAATGAACCAGGGAAAAGGCAAATCCAACACGCAGATCCTCAGACCCGTACAAAAAAAAAAAGCCAATAGCTATGGAAACAGAATATGTGCCGGGCACAACCAAGCCACAAATTCCGAAAATCCCACCACGACAAACTCCGCCAAAAAATAAATAGGGAAAAAAAACAGCATTACCAACAAGACCACAACCGCCTCCTAAGGTAAAATCATGGATAACACCTGCAGAATCCAACAAATTACCACGAGAAATCCACCAGCCGAAACAAAAAAAAGAAAAACAGCCCCAACGATTTCCTGGAACAAAAATACACCACCCAGCAGCACAAAAGGGAGCACTAAGAAAATACTGGGCAAAAAAAACACAATTCACACCCAAAACAAAAAAAGCGGGAGATTCAACAGCTTCATCTCCAGAAACACCGAATACCCCAGAACCAACATCAGCTGCAAGGATATAAACAATAGCGAAATTGCGGCGTTCAAAAAAGCTATCGCCCCATTTATATTGCTGATAAACCCAGCAAAAAAGACCAACAATTACAAGAAGAACAAAACCAGTTTTACAAAATAACGTCATATCTAAAATATAAGAATTAGAGAGATGACAATGAAAAGAAACTAGAACACAAATAGCAAAAAAATAACTGGTGCTAAATACGTAAACAAAACAATCACAGCTTGAAAAAACATAATAAAGCACGAAGATCGGATGAAACGCAAGCCCGAACAAAAGACGAAACAACAAATAAACAACACCGAACAGCCTAAAACATAAAAAAAGAAATTGTGATACATCGCTTGATGCAACAAGAGGTGCCCAAACCACAAAAGGAATACTAGGAAAACTCCCATCTTCATTATAGAAAACAAAAAGTCGAGCAGCCGAAAATACCCCTAACAAAACACCAAAACAATGCACACTACTCCAATCAACCACATAAACAACAGAAGACCCCGGATAAGTAAAACCTGTACCTACCTCCAACCAAGCGATCAAAAGGGGCAAAAAAAAAACGTAAAAAGTATACCGCACCAGTTACCAACGTCGTAACGCACCCTCCCGTTGGGTCGAACCCACGCAAAAGAAACAGGCAGACACTTCCGGTTTTAAAAAAAGAAACAACGGACAACAGCAAGAAACCCCATCCCCAAAAATCACAATCCACCAATCGGAAAAATAAAGAAACCAACCCCAATCTAAAAGACAACCAACTAAAGACATCAAATCACGATACCCGGCGCGATTTAAAACCGACAACCTGCACCACAACAAGAAAACCACTAGGTAAGTAGAAAAAATCAACAAAAACATCAAGCTCAAAACTTCCGTGGGAATAAGCAACACCAAGAAGGTAACAACCTACGACCCAAACATCCCAGCAGACGAGGCGTCGAGCAATAAAATTACAAACGAAAAAAAACCAGAAAGCAAGGAACAAAAATAAAAGGTTAATACACAAGAAACAACATATAATAGAGAACTAAGTGCATTAAGAGAATGTGTCACAATAACACAAACACAAAACCCAGAAAAAGGCTCTAAAGAAAATGAAAAAACCAGCACTCCAACAGCTTTCAAGGCAAATAGAGCCCCCACCTGAGTAAACGCACCGCCAACAAGCGCTACTTCGTCAAAAGAAGAAATTCAACCAAGAAGATCACCAAACCGCAAACAACCACATCCTACAACAAAAACAAAATACAGAGATCCGGCAGCCCAAGTAAAAAACATGCCCAAAACCAATGGTCCAAATAACCAGACGTCATAAGCCAAAAAGAAAAAAAAAGAAAAAACAAAGGCAGAGGCAGAACACGCCTACAAAGAAAAATCACCAGGCAAACCAAAGGGGAAACCATTAGGAGCACCATGAACGAAAACAGTAGAAAAGGGGAAAAGTAGACCCGAACCACCACCGAGTACCAAAACAGCAAGAGCAAAACTGCGCGCCAGAATAAAACAAGAACAAAACACACAAAAACACAAAAAAAGAAGATTAACACCCACAAAAGAAATTAAGAAAGTTCAACCGAAATTATGAAGTACCGAAATCGTTCCATCAAAGGCATACAACGGAAGAGCGCCCAAAACGATATAGAGTTAATCAAACCACCCACTAAATTAGAAATGCATAAAGAAAGAAGAAAAAAAAACAACACAAACGAATTAAAACAATTCCTCAAAGACTCGACGCCAGAACTACTGCATTTTAAAGGAACCACCATAAAAAAAGGCAAAGAAGAGATAACAAAGAATCAACAAAAACGCAAAAATGTGTACAGTTACCACAACACACATCATAAAAACTACCCAGTCATCAAAAACACCAAAATGAAAAGCCCAATACACATACAGATTTTTTGACCAACGAACCATACAAATAAAAAGAACAGGGGGAGGACCATCAAAAAAACGAAAAACAATAATGGCGCTAAAAGAGATTCCAAAGCCAATACCAAAAGCAGGAACATCACAGAGAAGAACAACAAAATGAAACATGCTCCAAAAAACGATGGGACCATAACGCGCGACGGCAAAAAAGGGAAGACAAAAATCAACCCCAAAAATCCAGCAGTAAGAAGCGGAAAAAACACGTCCAATGAAAAAGATTGAAAAAGAAAGTATAACAAATGGGGTCGAATTGAAAACGATAGTAATACTAACTATAAACAACCAGCGACGGATAAGGAACGAAAACTGGATAAAAAGAAAACCGAAAATCGCAGGAAGGTTCACGAAGATAAAAATAGAATTAAAAACAGCTACCACAACGAACAAAAAGGAAGAGCAAAAAAAACCACGACTAAGATACCCACAAACAACTCTTCTACACATACCAAGGTCATCCAAAAAAACATAACAGAAAAAGACGCCGGCCAGGGGATTTTTAAAAATAAGCCGGAAAGTAGACAGATGTTAAAAATCTGAAACGACGAAGAAAAAAACCAAAAAGAGATTGCCAGCAGAAAAAAACAAGAGCAAAGAAACCAAATCGCACCTCCAGCCAAACACCGAAATATTTTTAAAAAGAATATTAAAAAAAACAAACTCGAAATTTGGAGAAAGGCAATCAAAAACACAACACACAACCAGAGTATTGCTACAATTTATCAACACCGAAAGTAGAGAAGAGGTACGCTTGCTTAAAAAGGAATAAGACCAAACAAAAAAGGCGAGATAGAAAATAATACGAACCGAGAGAGCAAAACCTCAGAGAACCCGAGAAAACAAGCGTACCAAAACGAAAAAAAAGCTCAGGAAAAACACAAGAATGAATGAGATCATAATGAATGTTCATAAACAGGGTAAAAAACAGACTAACAGAAAACTGGTAAGGATATACTGATACAAAACGAGAAAAAAACACCGGACACAAAAAAAGGAGAAAACCAAAGCAATATAACGCAAACGAAAAAAAACAAGTTCAAAAAAAAAAGCCCTCTGGAAAAAAAGGCGGGCCAAAAACAGGAAGTACAGAATAGAATGGAAGAGAGCAATGAACGGAGCATAAAAGAGCGAAGGCAAAAAGGACCAAAAAAAATAAGAAACCGAAAAAGAGTAGGGAAAGAAACAGCTATAACGGCAGAACCAAACAAAAATCCAGCTGCAAATAAGAAGGCATTATATCAACCAAAAGACAAAAATGGAAACGAAACATAAAAACATAAAGTCCCCAAAACCAAGCAATCATAAAAGGATCTGACCCATGCAAGCCAAAACAAAACAGACTCGCTTAATCACGGCTATAAGGCAAAGGAAAAAATAAAAAACAACCAAGATGATACAAAGGAAGATGAACAAAAGAAGCAAAACAAGCAAAACGGGCTGATCAAAACAATCAATAAAAATATAAAAAAATGCAAAGAAAAGGGTGAGAAAAACACAAATAAAAAGAATTAGGAAAGCAACAAGGAGCAAAACAAACATATGCCCAACAAGCCAAAAAACAACACACTGGAAAACACCAGTAAAACAACAACCATAAAAAAACCAGAAAAGAACGCGGATACAGTGAACAATAAGAAAATCGGATATTATAAGAAGGAAAAAGACGAGACTCAAATAAAAGACAAAAAAACTAAAAAACAAAAAGGCAAGTTAAACCCAAAAACGGAAACCAATGATCCGCTTACAAACACTACACCGGCAGAAGCTACCACCACGAGACTAGAAAAAGAAAAGTTAACCAAAAGTACACATAAAAAAACAGAACAGACCAAAATCAAAAAAACACCCGAAACCAAAAAAAACCAAGCAAAAAAAAAAGGAACAAAACAAAAACATAATATACCACCAGTAAAAAAAGAACTATTAACACAAAAAGTAAAAAAAACGAACAAGCCTACCGCCAATAAAAGAGAATAGAAAGATCACATGAAAAGGATTCAACAACAAAAATCCCCCTGGATAACACAATACAAGAAAGAAGACAATCACCGTCCCCCACAAGCCTACAAGGTTAAGACCAAAACCAATAAACTACGAGAAAACAAAAAAGATCGAAAAAATATTTAGCCGCAAATGCCCCCAGGCGGCCATCCAACAAGGATTGCGCAGCCGTAAGATAAAATTCAATTCGTTTGTCTAACCAAACCCCCATAACCGAAAAATAAACGAAAAAAAGAAGAAGAACGTTAAAAGACAAAAAAGACCCCAGAAAAAAACCAAAGACAACTAAAACTTGAAAAAAAACAATCAAAAACAAAACAAGATAAGGAACAAATTAGGAAAAAAAAAACAACACTCCAAGAGCAAAATCTCCAGAAAAGAAAACAGCAAGACAATAATACAAAAAGGCAAGTAAAAAACAAAGAGGCATTTACAGATACCTAAGAAAAACAACAAGAATCTAAAAAAGGGAGGAAAACACAAACGGCCAGAAAAACGCAACAAAAACAACTGAAAAACCCCAACCAGCACCAAATCGAACAAGAATAGATGAAAGTACAAAAAATAAAGAAAGAAAAAGTACATCAGAACTTTTGTAAAAAAAGCAAAAAAATTCACCCACACAAAACACAAAGCCACTTACAACTATATGCACGTGCAAAAAGGAAACTCACCAAAAAAAAAATACCACCATGACTGAATACACCCGTAAAAGCAGCAGAAAAAGACCCACATAGAAATAGAAAAAAAGAAAAAGTGGAGGATCATAATTCAACTAGGATAATAGATAACGCAAACCCCCGAACATAAACACCAGACCTCTCGAAACACAAAACCGAGAATCAAGACCATGACGCTTGCCAAAAAACAAAACTATAATTACAAATAAGAAAGCCAAGGGAGCCGAAACCGAACAAGTCAAATAAAAAGATAATAATAACAGCACACTCAAAATAAAAACAATGAAAAAAAAGGATAAGAGGAATTCGATCAGAAACGGTACAACTTCTGAAAAATCATATAGTTTCGTAAAATTAAACACGAAAATCAAATACACCAAAAAACAAAAAAAAGACAAACAAAAAGGCCACAAACGATAACCTAGCTCCAAAACACCACCGCAAACATTCGGTTAAAAACAGAAACAAAGGAAACAGGACGCAAAAAAAAACCAAAAATCGCCCAAAAAGAGTTTACCAGGGTAAAACGTGCCATAAACCTGACCTTGAAGTTATCAGCCAAAGAAGTCCATTAAAAACAAAAAAACCTAAAATACTATCAATTAACAGAAAAAAACAAATTACTACAACAAACACAAGACGATGAGGCGTAGCAGAGAAATACAAAAACAATGCCATGACCTTCTAAATCAGCATAAACACCCCACAACTCTTTTAGACCTCAAACACAGGAGGCACAACAGCACACCCAAAAAGCCAGAAACACAACGCCACCCAAACATGAAAAAAAGAACCCATAAAAAAAACAAAAAGCGGAGCGGGTGCGAACTTACAAGGAAACAAAACCGATAGAAAATGAAAGGGACTGAATCTTAGCTGTAAGCATATCACTCTCAATACTGATCACCAGAAAAATAAACGAAGAAACCAACAAATAATGGCACCCCGAAAGGCTGGAATAGCTTAATAGAAAAAAAAAACGACCCAAAAGGAAAAAAAAACACTCCAACAGAATAAAATCCGCACTAAAGCAAAACACTAAATGATACAAAACCCGATCTGTGTATTACAAGAGAAACACACGTTGCACAAAAGCAATTATAACATCTTTATGGTTTTTGGTAAATTCTTGATTTTTAGCACTGTAGTCATTGGAGTAGTATGCTGTGATACGGTCTTGTTCTTCTTCTGTCAATAGGTTTTTTTGTGCTTTTTGAACGGCAATTTCTTCTGAAGTAAAGGCTATTTCCAGATCTTTATTATCCATGATTTCTTGCAGCAGGTCTAGGTTTACACCATCTACGCCAAAGACCTCAGCTCTCTCTGCATCGGTGAGCTTTTGAAACACTTCGCCTAATTTTAAGCTATAGCTTCTTAAAACCTCCTGGTTCTCTTTCCCAAACTGTTCTTGTTTTTCTAAGGAAGCAGCGTTCTCTTTTCGGAAATTTTTATGCTCAAATACAAATTCCTTCTCTTCTTTTGTGAGCGCTATGTTTTTGGATTCAAGAATCTTGGCTAATTCCAGTACATTGGGATGAACTACGCTTATTTCGCCCAGCATTGGAGGCACAAATCTCAGGCGGTTGATAAAACTTTTATAAGCGCTGGAAACCACCGCCAATTTATTATCATATATTTTTGGCGTCAGGAAACTCATGTACGCGCTATTAATTTTTGAAGAATTCCTGTCTTTTGAATAGATGTCGTAACTGAGGAGATACTCGTAAAGGCCATAATCCAGGTCTAAATTAAACACCTGCAGGGCTTTGTCACTGATAAACCTGGTTTTTAAAACACTATCACGTTTTTTTACCTGACGATCATATTGAGAAATACATTCTTTTTTATACGCTGCTAATGAAAACTGATCTACCCGGCTTAACACTTTGTTATAAAAAGAGAAATCCCTTTTTATAAACACCAAACTCATTAAATCGGTATTTAGCTGTGCAAAATCTCCTGTAAAATATATGCCCTCGGGTTTATGGGCGTTTATCAACTGCCAGGTTTCTTTTCCCGGTTCCACCATTACCGATATATTATAACTGGGGAACCGCACATAAACCTGCTGCGGATGGTATGATGGAAATTTTACCGAAAAACTGCCATCATCCTGAATTTTAATTAAATAAGAATCCTGGTTTCCGGTAAAAACATTGTTCACATACACCATACCCGTTTTTTCTTTGCCTTGCGGGTTAAAGCCCCTAATAATCCCCGAATAAGTGGCGGAGTCTATTTTAAACAGCTCATCTTCTTTGTAGACAACATCATTGGTCAATGTAAACCCCGGTTTATTTAGCGTATTGAGGGTATAGGTTTTTAGGGTTTGTGGACTGTCCCCAAATTTTGCAGTTTTGTTTTTTCCTTGTTTTGCATAAACCGTTGTTTTCCCTGTTTCGTTTTCCAAAATGATTTTATAGGCACCATTACTCTTATCTACAGTTTTATAGCCCCAAATCTCTTTATCCAAAACGGCATAGTCGTAATAAAAACTAAAGGCCCATGCATTGCTTCCGTCGCCCTTTAACCAATCCCCCCTTAGTTCTTGCGGAAATTTTGAGGCTAAATATTCTTCAATATCATTTATTCTATAGTCCGGATAATCTTTATTGGCTTTGTACAATTCCCCAAAACCACCATTAAAACCAACCTGCAAATAATGCTCGTCCCAATTTTTAAAATAGAACATCCGGTAATCTTTCCCGTTTTTTACGATAAAACGGTATTCCCCGGTTTCATTAGGTCTAAAATGAACCACTTCTTCAATAGTATAAGCTTTGTCCCTGAATACAATTTGTTCCGGTTCCAACTTAAATTCCGTATTATTTTCCCCATCGGTAGTAAACCAGGTTTTTTTGATTTCATCGGGTACTTCTGCCATCGTTACACGTTTGGCTTGCAAGGGATTTTCGTGTTTTACAAATAGCTGGAAATTGCCATCGCCCCTTTTTAGTTTAATGGAATCTTTTGCCAAAATTTCCAATTCATAACGCTGAACGTTTTCTTGTCTATCCATCGCTTCAAAAGCAAAAATGCCATTAGGTTCCTTACGAATGTTCCGGTACATAAAAGGTCGATATCCAAATTCTATAAAATCGTGATGGATTAGGAGTCCATTGTATTCGCCATTTCCTGTATTCCCCTGCCATTCGCCAAAAACGGTTTCCGGGAGTTCTGTTTTGCTGCTATTGGTGTCCTGGGCTATGCCCAGGCTTACAAAAAGTATAAAAAAACATGTTGCTGCTTTTCTTAAAAGAGGGGTAGTTTTGTTCATATTAGGTTGGGTTTTTGTTTGGAGTGGGTTTTTCTTTAAAGGAGATGTGAAAATCTTTATTTCAATCGCGCTGCCAATACTTCTCGTACTTCACCTGCCGTTGGGTTTTTGGCCAGGATCTCCCCGTTTTTGTCAATTAGAAACATGGCACCGCCTGAATTGTCAATACCATATTTTTTCCAAATGTTATGCTGTCTATCCAGGTCCACTAAATTTAACCAGGGATATTTTTCTTTTTCAAGGAAGCTTTCCAACCTATTCGTACCGCGAAATTCCCCGGCAACTCCCACTATGGTAAATCCTTTCTCCTTGAACTCGCTGTACACAGGAACCATTGTTCGGCTTTTGGCAATACAGGGGCCACACCAGGTTGCCCATAAATCCAGTAGCGCAACTTTTCCTTCTATTTTGTCGGAAAGTTTTACCAGCTTGCCCTCTAAATTGGGAGCTGAAAAATCCACATATTGTTTTCCTACTTTTATGTTATCAATAGCTTCAATCAACCCTAAAGCCAAGTCATTATAAGGATGATTTGGATTGGCCTGAGAGAGCTTTTTGTAATTGTGCCGAGCCAAATTTACATCGGGTGTTTCTATGGGATTAATAAGACTTTTTAAGAATAAATAGTAAGACACTATCGTGGGGTTTTCGTCTATATAATCCTGTTGGTATTTTTTTGTTTTTTTTCGAAGCTTATATGCATTATCATCCAATGCTTTTGCCTTCGGCGTTTTATCCAAGCCTTTTTCTTCCAGGCGTTCCTTTTTTTTATAAATTACAATTTTCTCTTCTTGTGATTCGGCTTCGTTCAGTTCAGTTAAAATTGCTTTCATCTGCTCACTGTGATATTCGTCGCTTTTATAAAGCGCCCTCCTCTTATTTGTAAATTCAGCTATTTGACTTCCAAATTTTGATTCACGTTCGTCCCTATACGCTTTATATTCGGCATTAAGCTTCCCGCCTTCTATCTTGTTTTTATCAAAATCCTCTTCTGGGTAAATGGTCAATTCAATTTTTTCATTTTCTAGAAACAAGGGCGTATAACGTCCGCCGCCATTTTCTTTCATTTCTCCAAGAAAGAGGTTTACGGCTTCTGGATGTTGTAGTTCGGTTTTATAGGTGAATTTTCCACCTTTTACCGGTATTTCTATCACGGGATCAAACCTCCAATCCTGGTTTAACTTGATTAACAGGATTGATTTTGTAGCCGTATCAAGCACTTTTCCGTTGATTTCCAAAGATTGGGCTTTTGTAGCTGAAGCATTAAGAAAGCACACCGTGAATAGCAGGAACGTTGTTTTTGTAATGAATCTCATATAGTTGGATTAAGCTTATTTATAAAGGAAATAAGGTTATGGATGGGGAAAATTTTTATATTGAAACCTAATTTAACAATTTATTTACATATTTAACCAGTTTTGGATGTTTTTCTTATAATTTCTTCCCGAAATTATTTTCGTTTTATTTCTATTGCTTAAGGTGATTACATATCTACTTTTAAAATATTTTTGAACGTTTTCAGCATAATTCGTATTAATGATAAAGCTTCTGTGTACCCTTAAAAAGTAAGGGGGCAGTTTCATCTGCAATTGCGATAATGAAAGTTCGGTGAGATGGGTTTCGGTTTCGGTATGAACACTACAGTATTTAGCATCTGCTTCAAAATAATGGACGTCTTCCAATTTTACGAAAAATAATTTTTCTCCTTTCCTAACGGTAATGGATGTCATCATTTTAGTATCCTTTTCGGTAGCCATTTCTTTAATGGCTTCCAATAATTTCCTGGAGCTATGGTTTCCTTGAAACATGTCCAGTTTTTCAATGGTTTTTTCCAGGCGCTCCAGGCGCACGGGTTTTACCAAATAATCGATGCTATGGGTTTCAAAAGCCTGTAACGCATATTCATCAAAAGCGGTGCAAAAAATCACCAGGGGGATGTGGTCTAATTCTTCCAACAACTCAAAACCCGTAAGTCCCGGCATTTCAATATCCAAAAAAATAATATCAGGGTTTAACCGGTTTATTTGCTCTTTGGCTTCCGTCCCGTTTTTTGCAGTATCAATAACTTCAAAGTACTGCGGAAAGTGTGCCACTTGTTCCAACAAGCGTTCCCGGGCCAAAAGTTCATCGTCTATAATAATTGTCCTATAAGGTGGGTTCATGGCTTATGCTAGTTTTCTATGGTGATTTTAATGTGTTTGGTGGGTGTGTTTTTCCAGCTTATGGAGGCTTTATCGCCATAGGTTAAGCGCAATAAATCGAAGACCGTTTGCAGTCCATGACCACTAACCAAACCTTCAGGGAAATCGGGGCCATTATCCTCTGCAATAATGGTAAATCCAATCTCGTTTTTCTGGATGCTTAGCCTTATTTGTCCATTGTTTTCGACTTTAGAAATCCCATGCTTTACCGAATTTTCTATTAAAGGCTGAATAAGGAACATTGGGATTTTGGTGTTCTCTAAGGTTTTATCTACGTCGATCGTGAAATTTAAACGGTCGTCAAAACGAATTTGCTCGACTTCCAAATAGTTTTGGACCATTTCTACCTCATCGCCAATAGTGCTGTCTTTCCTGCCTTTACGGTTGATGGTATATTTAAACAGATCAGACAAGGACAAGGCCATTTTCTCTGTTTTATCGGCATTTTTATGGGCCAGACTGGCAATGGAATTGAGAGCGTTATAAAGAAAGTGTGGGTTTATACGTGAATGCAGCGAGTTGAGTTCAGCTTTTGTTTTTAACTCCCTTAATTCAGATAGCTGCATTTCATTTTGCACGATTAAACTACGCTCTTTAAAAATAAAATAGCTTATAAAGGCGCGTATTGAGGCAAATGCTATGATAAATAAAAAGGCTTTAGAGAGATTATAATAATCTCGATTTGCGTCAATTCCACTTGTAAAATATAGAATTATTAAAAGGATAAGAAAGGGTAAAAAAGCTGTTGACAGAAAAATCAAACTGGTCTTTATTAAATTTTGCTGCGAACTCTTACTGATCTTTATTTCAAGATACCGGAGCAAGAACAAAAACGGATATACAAGAAGATATAGCAAAAGGGTAGTGCTTATTATTGTATTTTTTCGAATTAAAGGTTCTGATCTATAAATATTTGGGATAGTCATAAAGTCATAAAAAGACACGAAAAGTATTATTAAAACATTGGTAAATATCAATGCCACAAAAACGATAACCCCAAAATGAAGCCAGTCATTTTCAATTTTAGAAGATATTGTCTGATTAATTTTTTTTATCAGAAAGGCAAATACCAACAATAAAATAATGCCCGGTAGGATAAGGACTGAGATCGGGTTTCTTACCCACCATATCGATCTATTTCGCTGATCAATTTTCTCATTTTCAATGTTTTTCACTACCGATTCAAATTGCTTTTCAGCAATATTTAATCGTTCTTCATAATACTTTCCATAGACCGCTTCAATAATTGCCATATCCTTTTTGTTTAACGGAACTGAGCTATTACTTTGCCCTATTATGGGGTTGAAAATACTGTTTCTTTTTCTTTGACTTATGTGGTAATAAAACGAGCCGGAAACAAGTGTTTTTGCTAATCTTGATTCTATGGTATTTTGAACTTCAGCATCTGATTTATCAATTCTGTAGATATAAACATCCGCACCTGCATAACCAGCGCCAGAATTTCGGTCATAATGCATATTTACAATGAGGGAATTGCCCTCTTCCTTAACGATCGTGTCTAAAAAGTGGATTCTTAGATTTGCATCTATATTATTGGTAAATTTAATAGATATGGTTTGGGTAATACTATCCAACTTTTTTACAGCTTTGGCCACATTTAAAGAGTCGGCTTTAGTATAATTACCCTCCATACCTACTTTGATGTCTTTCACCCATTTTGAAATTGGAGTATCCGTGCTATTTATTTCAAGAATATCTTTCCAGGGTTGTAGCGGTAATTTTTCCTTTTCTTGGGAAAAACCAATGGAAACCAGCGATAAGAGTATAAGGGATAGTAATATTTTCTTCATAACGATAATTCTAATGATTCCTTTATTCCAAAGAAACCGGAAAAGTCATTGCGCTGAAACCTTTTTCTGACAAACTGCATATAATCGGAATTAACTGCATTAAGAATTTCCAAATATGCTAGATTCATGGTAAATCACACATCCACCCAGGTTTTAATCATTTCCTTATAACTTCTACCTGTAGTTATTTTCGTTCCTTTTTTATCTTGTAAGGTGATGACATACCGGCTGTTAAAATATTTTTGTACGTCCTTTACTTCATCCTTATTTATGATTGCTGCGCGATGCACCCTTAAAAAATTAGGGGGTAATTTTTGTTCCAATTGGGATAAGGGTTCTTCGGTTAAAAAAACGCCCTCTTTGGCGTGTACCGCGACATAACGTTCTTCTGCGCTAAAGTGACTCACTTCCTCCAGTTTTATAAAAACAAGTTTGTCGTCTTTTTTAACCGTGATGGAAGTCATCGCGTGCTTTTCGCTCTTAGCGGATAGCTCTTTTAACAAGCCAAGAATATTTTGATTTGGAATGGTTTTGCTGAATTGCTTTAACTTATTTACCGATTGCTGCAAGCGCTCCAGGCGCACCGGTTTTACCAGGTAATCGATGCTATTGGTTTCAAAAGCTTGTAAAGAATATTGATCGTAAGCGGTACAAAAAATCACGATGGGGATATACGTCAAGGTTTCCAGCAGCTCAAAACCGGTTAATTCCGGCATTTCAATATCCAGGAAAATAAGGTCTGGTTTTAAGCTTTCGATTTTTTCTTTGGCCATCAAACCGTTTTCGGCAACGCCTATCACTTCAAAGGTATCGGTGAAATTCTCCAGTAAATTGAGTAATCGTTTTCTTGCCGGCGGCTCGTCGTCGATAACCAGGGTCTTATATATTCTAGTCATGGGCGTTATTTTTTTTAATATCGATCAGGATTTGTTTTTTAGGGCTGTTTTTCCAACTTAAGGACGCATTTTTGCCATAGCTTAACCGCAGTAGGTCATAAACCGTTTGCAAGCCGTGGCCGCTTACCAGGCCTTCCGGAAAATCGGGGCCATTATCGCTTACGCTTATTAAAAGCGTTTCCTTTTCTTTTTTGATGTTTAAACCTACCCTGGCTTCACCGCCGATTTTGGAAATGCCGTGTTTAATCGCATTTTCCACCAAAGGTTGAAGCATGAACATGGGGATTTTCTCTTCTTTTGCCACTTCGTCAACCTTGAGCGTGAATTTTAAGCGCTCCCCGAAACGTATTTTTTCAATCTCCAGATAGTTTTCCACCAGGGCTACTTCTTCGGCGACCGTGCTCATTTTTTCGCCTTTTTTATTGATGGAATACCGAAACAAATCGGACAGGGACAGGGCCATTTTTTCTGTTTTATCGGCATCGTCTTTGGCCAAACCTGCAATAGAATTTAATGCATTGTATAAAAAATGCGGGTTGATATGCGACTGCAACAATTTTAACTCCGATTGGGCATTGAGTTCTTTAAGGCGGCTTAACTCAACGTCTTTTTGTTTGACGAGGGATTCTGAAAAGTGGTTTAGGTAGATTAGGATGCCTCTACCCAATGACAGGAATATTGAAATGATAAACCAAGGGAAGTAAAATTCTAAAAAATTTACATCTTTTAGAGTTACTTTATCATTCAACAAATACATAAAAATTAATAAAGGCAAGTGAAGTGCGATAAAAGTGAATGTTATTTTTAGTATGAGTTTATAAGAAAAGTCAAAACTTTTTTTTATGAATATTCTTTCTAAAAAATAAAGTAGTGTTGCACTAATAATTGCTAAAGGACCAATAAATATTAAACTAAACATGATATCTCCACTCCAAGTAATTGAACTATTGAATACCGTTAAATATTCATAAATCCATTTAAGATTAATAAGATGAAATGCTATGAATACCATTGGAAACAGGTAATTGAAGTAATCATGTTTAAATTTTCTATTTCTATAAAGACTAAATAGGAGAATAAATACTATGATTCCAATTGCTGTAACTGTGCTGATAGCCAACATCTTCATTTTCTCTTTACTCAAAAAAGAATAGGCATACCGCCAGGGATAATAAGTGTATAAATAATCTTCAAATTGAGTTAAAAAATCATCTGAATACAGTTTCTGTAATAAAAATTTGTCTCTATCTTTAATAAAGAAATCTAAGCTGGTTATCTTTTTGTTACGGAATAAAGATCTTCCTTCCACCTCCGAATCATTTTGGAGAAAAACTAATTTCCTTAATAACCCTGCTTTTAAAGATTTCTTCCTTACTTCGTGGCTATTAATAACATAAGAGCGTTCCTCAGGAAGATAAACTTTCATGTAAGGACGTATTTCCAACTTGTTGCCCTTCCTGACGTTCCAAGGTATCTCTAAAAAATGTCCATTTGCTAAATCTATAATCTGCTTGTTAGGATTAGTATAAATTGATTCAGAAATAAAGCGGATATGTATCCAAGGCTCAGTAATTTTACTGGAAGGCTTTAAAATACGAATTTCCTTGTTCGGCAATATTTCTCTAATATCTGAAATCGTTTCTTCGAGCAATAAACTATCTTCTTTAGTCGCTTCCTCTAAAGTAATGGAAATAGGCCCTTCCAATCTTCCGAAAAACGAAGTCTCTCCGTCAAATATCCTATCTTTTACGTATTCCCAATTGGCAGTTTCAGGAATCATTGTATTATGCTTGCTTATTTCTAGTGCTTCTGTAACTAAGGCTTTCTCAGAACTAACCAAAAATGGTGTGATAATTAAAATAAGAATAAGTGCTATGAGCTTTTTCATCGTGATATCTTTAAAAATCTATACCACAAAAGAATGGGAATCGTTTCATCTACAAAACCAGTTTCGGTTGAACTGCACCTATGGAGAGTGAACTGCATTTTTAGGTTGCTAAGTTTGGTTGAAGCCATTCCTGTTATTGAACTCATTTAAACTTTTCGCTTTGAAGCGAAAATTAGCAATTTTTTGTTCATTTGAAAGCTTTTTTGACTTGCATAGCATCGCTATGGAAGGATAAAAAGACGAAAAATGGGCATAAAAGAGCAATTTTTTAGCCAATGGAAAAAGTTTAAACGAGTTCATTGAACTCATTAGCTATAGTTGGACCAATTACAGCAATTTTTCGATTTTTGCTTTTGCAACGTAAGGCCGAAGATGCGATCCTTGTTCTACAATAGTCCCCTCCTTATCGATTAATAAATAATAAGGGATCCCACTAATTCCAAAAGCAGCCATAAAATCCCGACTTTGATTTTGATCCAGAAAATAATGTTCTCCGGCCAATTGATACTTGTCTAACGTGGCTTTATAAGCTTTTTTATTGGATTGGACACAGAAATAAATAAAGACAACATCTTGGCCTTCCATTTCTTCCATGAGTTTTTTAGAATTCGGGAATTCTCCCAGGCAAGGGGCACACCAGGGTGCCCAGGTATCCGCATAAATAACTTTGCCCTTATGGGTGGCCAGGAGGTCTTCGATTAATTTATCCACTGAAGTCCCCGCTGTTTCTTTTAATAGGGCTTCGGTCGCCAGCTTAGGGGACGCTATACGCTGCTTGGTTTCTTTATAATGTTCTTCCAGCGGTTCGGCTATAAAAGCTTCGGTAATGTGCACATCGACCAGATCCCTATATCTTTCATAAAGTCCTATCTCCGCTTCTTCAAATTCCTGTCTGAATACCTCGGCCAATACCAGTTGCCGCAATAAACTGTCTTGGGTGTGTTTTATAATGCCATATATTTTGACGGAATCCAGCTCTTTTGCGCCTCCGGCCATGCCGAATTTGGTACGGTATTTCTCATTTGATTTTTCATTCCAGGTCTTGGTGCTGGCATAACCATAATGATACCGGTTCACAAAATTCATTAAGGCATAGCCACTCAGTAACATAGGTTTGGTAATGGGGAGACGCTTTTTTAAAGAATCATAGTAGGTTTCGGGAACATCCCATGTTATTGGCAGGTTGTTTGACACGCGGTGTGCCTGGGGATAAAAATATAAGGCGTTGTAATAATCTTGCTCGATATAGGTTTTTGCCCAGAGTAGGGTTTCTTCATTGGGCGAATATTTCTCGGCAAATCTGCGCAATAAATCAGTACTCTTCTGCTGTAAAGTATCGAGATACTTCTGATAGTCATCGACTCCATATTCTTTTTTGGAATTCTTCTTGGCATCCCAATCGGTATAAATTTCATTTGAAAAATACATTTCCTGAAAATGCGCGGCGTCTTGATTGGTCGCAACAGCATCGCCAGAAAACTGTATTGATTTTAAAATTGGAACCCTCTCAGGGGTTTTTGCATCAAAACTCATATGAATACTATCCCCAGGATGTGTTAAAACCAGAAAATTCATACCAGGGTTCACCCATACATCAGTCGGGGTATAGCTTTTAAAAGACGTTGAAAAATGCCCGGTACTATCAATTTTAGAATCGAGAGCTATTCGTTTTACGCCGACCCGGTTTACGGCAAAGGTAATATTGGGATCTGCTGGATCAAAATTGGAGATTTTACCGGTTAAAGTAACGGTCTTTGGATTGTCGTAGCTGTAGGTATTCTTTGACTTCTCTTTTTTACAGGAGATGGAAATGAGCAATACCAGGAGTATTAGTTTTTTCATAAGTTGATTTTTAGAGGCTTAATTTTTGATTATTGGTTTTACCCCTTAGTTTCTTGTTTACCCCCTCGATCGCCCTAAAAGGGGAGGTTTTGGAAGTTCAGTTTATAAGTCCCCTTTAGGGGATTTAGGGGTTTTTGATTTAGGGGTTATTTATTAGCCTTTTTATTTCTTCGAGTACATTGTGTAATTTATTTATGACCTCATCATTTGTAAACCGTATTAATTTTAGATTTTGAAATTTCAAAAGTTCCGTTCGTTCTTGATCTTTTTTTATTTGTTCTGTCTTATCGTGGTATTTGCCATCAACTTCAATAATTAATCCCAATTCATGACAATAGAAATCAACTATAAAAAGATGAATGGGATGTTGTTTTCTGAATTTATAACCGTTTAATTTCTTGTTCCTCAATTCATTCCATAGCTTCTTTTCGGCCGGGGTAGTATTTTTTCTCAAATGCCTTGCTTTCTGAAAAATCGACGGCGTTGCTCCTTTAAACATACTGTCATCGTGGTATAAATTATTCTTTGATTCCATTGGTTATTGGTTTTACCCCCTTGGTTCCTTGTTTACCCCCTCGGTCCCCCTAAAGGGGGAGGTTTTGGAAGTTCGGTTTAAAAGTCCCTTTTTAGGGTTTTCGCATTAAACACAAAATTGCTGTTGATAGCTCATTTCAGCTTTAACTTAATTTTATTTTATAAATAAACCCACTGTTAAGCATATAACAAAGTCTTTTCCGCTGAACTGCACCTATAAGGAATGAACTGCATTTTTTACTATTGTTCCCTAGTATTTATTGCGCTAGATTGGTCAAGAATAATTTTCCGTGCTTTGTTGAGTCCGATACCCACGAACAAGAGAATAATCCCAAACGCCATTTCTTCCCAGACACTTAAAAAGTTAAATTTCGCACCATCATTAGAGCTAATTTCTTCAAAACTATTTTTAATAATGTTGGCTACAATAAAGCCAATCCCGCCAAAAAGGAAGATTTTGTTTAGAATAATAAGAAGTAACACGATATAATCTTTTGGCGGGGTTTGTTTTGGACTTACAAAAATGTTTTTAAACAAGTTGATAAGAATCAAAAAGGCAAAAAACAATAAGAGGATAAAAACAAAGTCTTTGAACATTGTTGGGAATTGCGCCTGGAGGAGGTTGGCTTGAAGGTCAAAAGATTGTTTTTGCATAATTAAGGTTTAAGTTATTATAAATTAAAGGGTGTTACCATCTATCATGGCACTCGAACACGGGCGACATAAATTTTTGTTTCCGGTAAAAGGTTTTTAAGTTTTTTTATGTTTTTGGAGGAGATTTTATTGACAAATGAGAGGTTTTCTATTTTTAAATTCTTTAACCAATCTGGAATTATTATTTTATTAATATTGAAAACCTCTAAAACCCAAATTTCACCTAGATTTTTAAGGCTTTCAGGAATTGTATCTCTTACAGAGATCCAGCCGTTAGTTATAATTTTGTAGTCTTTCGGAGAAGCTGTTGTACTGTTTTCTATTTCATGTTCTACAACAGCGTCATTTTTCTCTGATTTTTTGGATACTTTAAACGATATAACGGTAATTCCCTTATTGACTTTTTTTCCGTTTATCTGTTCATTGATCTCCACTTTAGTTTGTGGAAACCATTGTAGTATTTTATCTTTTTCGGATGTTGATATTGTACCTTTTATCTTCAAATGGCCTATTCGAATATCTTTAAGCCAACCTGGAATATGCACTTCTTCTTTGAATTCCAGGCTTAAAGTATATATTTCATCGAATTTTTTTAAAATTTCCGGTACTTCAATAATCCTTAGATTGATCCCTGAACCTCTAACCTCTGTGGGGATATTCTGCAGAGCTAACTTTTGCTGTAATCCCTCATGGTCAACATCTTTTTTCCTGATCATCCAACTGATCTTTGGCGTGAGCGCAAAGGTCTCCGGGTTTTGCTCCAGGCCTATGAAGCCGCCCCACAATTCCAACATGGTTTCTTCTGTGTGGCCACCATTCACTTCTATAAATTTTAAATCGACTTTTACCATTTCTTCGGGTAAGCTTGCGCCGCCTTCCAACTCTTTTAAGTTGTTTCGTTTCCCATCTTTGTCGTAAGGAAAGAATTTCACAATCCAACCATCAATAATATTTGGAGCACCGTATTTTTCCTGGGAGTGATACTTAAACATATTTCTCCAGAAGTCTTTGTCTACATCCCCATTTGAAGCTCTTACAAATTCCTGAAGCAGAGGTTCAAGTTCCCCGGTCCACCATTTTAAATTGTATTCTTCTAGCTTTCTGGTCTTATCAAGTATTTTTTGCCAATCTTCAGGAGTTCCTTCTAAAGTGATTTTAGGAATACCGCATACCACGAGCATGTGCACAAATTCAAAGTATGGTTCCATAGCTTCCATGATGGTGATTTCAGAAGCTACTTTTTCAATCGGTGTAGTAGTTGAAAAATCTGATGTCAGGATACTGATGAGTTCTTCCCCGGTATGTTCGGCTATTTGTGAAGTAAATTTGGGAAAAACAGCTTCCCATTTTTTTGCATCTGAGGTCAGGCCATCTTCTGATTCTACTACCAGGCTAAGTTTCCCCGAAAAGTCAACAAAGTGTTTCCTTAAGAGTTCAGGATTGGCATTGACGTGCCGTGCAAATCCCTGGCTAATCAGTAACCAAACCATATCTGGCGACAACACAAAAGGTCGGTGGTCTGCATAGGCAGCGTACATGCCATTAAAAAAAGAATTGTAACCATAATTCACCAGGCTGTCCGGTGCGGCACTTTTTGCCACGATTTGGTAATCGAAATCAATTGAGTGCTTTTCCAGGTCCCAATTGCGAAGGTCTGCATCTTTTAGGATTAGATTCTTATAAATTCTATTATAAGATTGTACCCGCAATAGCTTATCTGGTTTTGACAGCTCTTCTACCTCAAAAGTTATCCCTTCTTGTGCAAAGAGTGTAAGCGGAAAGTAGATCAACAAGATTTTTATGAGGTGCTTCATGTTGTCGGGTTTTTTGTTTAAATGAACAATCGCTCGTTCCAAAATGGCAGGGATTTATTCATATATCTGAATTGATCCATCTTGTGGTTTTAATTAAATGACATTAGACTTCCAAATATTGCCAGGCCCGCAAAGAGGAAAATCAATAATGCCACGCCTATCAGCGATATTATAAGCCCGGCAATGGCCAGGCCATTGGGTTTGTTGAATAATCCAACAAAAGACAAAACCAGGCCCAGTAGCCATAAAATCCAACCTAGAAGTGGAATCCATCCAAGAAATAAAGCGATTAAGGCTAAAACAAAACCTGCAGTTCCCGTGCCGTTAGAGTTATTTTGTCTTGGATTCACAACTATAGTTTGCCCCTGACTATCATTTTCCGGTTTGTATCCTTGTGAATTTTGATTCATAATTAATATGGGAATTTTAATGAAATATAATTATTATATAATCAAGGGTTTGTATAGATTTTTGAAAATTGATTTTTGTGAAAATCAATTGTTTAATTCGTCTTTTACCTGGATAATGGTAAACGTGTCCATTCTTCATTAACCCAATTTCCCATATTATTTTTCCAGGCCATCATTAACGTTTTTTCATTTTTCAATTCATACCGAAGCGTTCCACGACTTCCATTTAAGTTGGGATCCATTGAATGTTTTATAACATTCTCTACTAAAGTGCTATCAGTTTTTATTTCATAAGTGCCATATTGCCCAATAGTTGTACCTTTTTTGGGATCTTTTGTTCCCCAGGTTACAAAGGTGAAAAACGTCCTGTCGGGATTAATTAATTTATAATTACCAGATAATACTGGTATTAATTCTCCATTCTTTGGATGTATTATTCCCGTTTGCCTCCAGATTCCAACAATAGATTCTGATTCTGGGATTTGAGTTTGTTCAGCTTGTGCATTCGCTAGCATGGAAGCGGTCAGGATTAGTAGTATAAAAAGATTTTTCATTTTGTGATTTATTTGAATTATGGTTTTTTTTTGAGTGGGTTTGATTTTATAAATTTGATGAATTGTAAACGAAATTCCTCACTTCCTTTGAAATATTAATATCAATTCCAATTACGCTGTTTTTCTTTTCACCATTGCTTACGAATGAAATCCAAACTTTACTATAATTTTTAGTTTCCTCTGATGCGTTAAAAATTATTTTTGCACAGCCTTTTCCAAATGATTCATAATCTTCAATAGGCTTACTAACATCAAAAAGTTCTACTTTTATAGTGCTTAAAGATCCTTCTTTTGATTCAGTTGAAGGATTTCCTATAAATTTATACTCAATTTTCCGGCATTCTGTTAATGTTTTAATTTCAGAGATTGCTGCTGCTATATTTTTATCGGTTTTAGAAAACGGATCTGATTTACAGGACGAAAATAAAATCAATGCCAATCCAATGAGCAGTATTATTTTCTTATTTTTCATCTTTTAAGGTGCTAATATCTACCTTTGGTTTTGGTAGGTTTATTGCCTTAATTTCGGCCTTGCATTGGTCTACCATTTCCTGGGTCATTTTATAGCTGTAATTTCCGTAGTCGTTATAATCAAATTCCCCTACGTAGAAAAATCCATATTTATCAAAGAAATCGGTTAGGTCTGTCTTGCTAACTTTAGAGGCTGTTTTTACAAAATTTAGTTGATATTCCGCAGGATTATTACCCCTGGCTCCCCAGCCACCAGAATGTCGTGAGCCTTGCCCTTCCTTTCGAATAGCTTCTCCTTGTTGGCGAAAAGCTTCAAAAAGATCGGGATAAAAATCTGGGTTTTCACCTATCCCCGCGAAATAGAGTTGTAATTGCCAAAATGGAACTACTCTATTAAAAACATCTCCATCCTGTAAATAACATATATCTCCTTCAATAATACTTTCTCGTGATTTCGCATAATTATTCTGTCTGGAAATTCGGCTTTCATTGCCGAAAGAGGTGGTTACGTATAAGGAGAAAATATTATTACTTACCTCTCCTAAGCCGCCCCAATTAAAATATGGGCGCAACTGGTGTACATGGCCAACCTCATGGCTAAAGCCCCAGCAGGGATCGCCTTTTATCACTCGGTCTGGATCTACCACCATAGGCATTGCATTACCGGGATCTGTACCCATATACGCAACTCCATCACCATCTCTGAACATATAGTAATTGTAATTTACTCTTGCTAAAATGCGGTTTTTGGGAACTTTGTCATACTTAATCAATCCCAAAATGCGATGTTGTCTATATACCAGGGAATCGTAATTATTTATCAATTCCATTCCTCTATTGTAGGCATATTTCTTTATGGCCGCTGCCGGGTAGGCAATTTGGATATGTTTTCCACGGGCATCTACTATGGGGTAAACAGCGTTATCTACCAGCGCATTCCAGTCTGCATCACTATCAGTAGTGCTGTCAAAATAGCCATTTACCTGGGCAGCTGGGAAATGAACTTGTATTTGCTTGTCTTTTTCCGGCTCGTCAGAAAAATAATCTATGTAAGCCAGGCCATCGAATTCTGTTAGGTTTACAATGTTAACTCCATTTTGAAGTGTGAATTCCTTTTTTTCAATACCCCATCCCGCCGGATCTTTAGTTGGATCTGTGCCTTCAGGCGCATGGCGGTTCCAGTTTACGATTACCAGGCCTACTTCAGTGTCCTCGTTAATTCCATCTACTAGTACAAGCTGCTTTCCTTTTGGCATATAAATCCCTGTAATATTTTCATACTTGCTATAACCGTCTCCTATCATTAATTGCTGTCCTAATACGCTAGGGGATAGGTAGGCTTCATAATTGGCCATACGAAAATCAGGGTCGTAGTTTTTGGAATATAATTTACTGGCTGTTTCTTGTAATCGATCATTTTTAATGTTGGCAATATCCCGTTTTTTAACCTTCTTTTTTAAAGAAAGAGCCATGGGAGTTTCAAATACAAAGAGGTCCTTGTATATAGAGGCTATTTCGGTAGCTGATTGGCCGTGTGCCGCTACTATAAAAAAAGTAGCAATTAGAATTGAAATTAATTGTTTTTTCATGTTTGTATGAATTATTTTTAGGTGCTTCAGTAACAATAGTTTGTAGTTTTAAAAATCATATTTCTAGAGAATTAATTAATCATAATATCAATTTAGCATAAGTTTAATCTAATAAAAAACCCTGAAAACTAGTTCTTTTAAGCTTCAGGGTTTTTAAGGCTAACTATTTAAACATGAATACAAATTTTAATTTATCTGCAGCTCTTTACGTTCCCCATCTACTCCTACGGCATAGAATTTATCTTCATCGTCATAAGAATCTACACTAAAAGAGGTTCTAGGAGAAACATAAAGAATAGCTCCATCTCTTTCTTGCTGAAATACTGTAGCGTTACCGGCTCCTGAAATACTAATATCTGTACCAGAAACGCTAACACTGCCAGAAGACAAGCTGCTTGAGCTTTTATATAAGCTTACACTTTGATCATGGATATATTGAAAGGCATCGCCAGGTTCAGGATAGCCTTTAGACTTTACATAGGCAATAGCATCATCGGCCATTTGTTGGGTAACGGTGAGATTGCCCTGCCCGTAATCATCCAAATCAAAACTACCGGGCGTAAGGAAGCCCCAGGCCTTAAAGAATTCGGTAAGGTCTAATTTGGCAACATCTGAAGCTATCTTAACGAATTCAACCTGGCTTGCACCTGGATTGGGCTGATTTTCCTCTACACGAACCATTTCGTAAACATCTTTATAAAAATCTTTTTGTCCGCGCACATTATCCATGTATAATTGTAATTGCCAAAACGGGATCAACTTTACAAAAACATCGCCTTCTTCGGCATGTGCTTTTTGGTTTAGAAGATTGGTAAAGCCTTTTTCATAACGATTGTTGTACTTTCCTAAATCTTCTACATCAATCCTGGCTCCATTACCCCAACTAGTTTGTACATATAACGAATGTATGTTATTGGTGACCTCTGTCATTCCCAACCATTTTAATCCCGGTCTGGTTTGGTTTACGTGGCCTACCTCATGGGCAGGGCCCCAGGGAGAAGACTTTAGGGTTTGAGGATTTGTAAGTGCTCCCATGGTTCCTTTAGCATATTCTGTACGATATGAAGTAGCGAACATATACATATCCTGGTGGGTATTGGTTCTAAAGTACATACGGGTTTTATTTGCCCTGTCGTACTTATATAAGCCCATAAAATCTTGCTCCATGTCTACCAACTCATCATAAAGTCCAATAAGCTCTTCTACGTCATTGGTGTTTTGGCGTAAATCATCTGTAGTAAAAGTTAAATGCGCAAATTCCCCAAGGATATCAAAATGACTATAACCGGCATTTCCTACAAGTTCTTGCCAATCTGCATTGGTATGTTTGGCAATGTCGAAATAACCATTAATTTTTCCGGTAGCAAAATTTGCTTTTACTGTATGGTCTTGTTCATCCTGGTAAATAAGGTAGGCTAGACCTTCTGTAGTTACTTTAAATCTATTCACTCCTGGTTGTAATACATGGTCTTCTCCGCCAAATCCCTGGTTATGATTTACCACACGAAGCACTATTTCGCCCTCAAAATCATCCATAAATACAACCATTTCAGTACCCCAAGGTACCTGAATACCCGTTACGTTATCATAAAGCCCATAAGGAACGGTTTTGTTTTCGGTAGCGATTATATTAGGGTCTGGATAACTTTTAAATTCTCCTATTCTAAATTCATCATAAACATCTTCATGGATAGCCATCGCCATATTTCTAATAAACTCATTCTCTATGGCTTCAATATCTTCCAGGCTTGTGCCGGGCTTTAATTTTGTAGCTGCTTTATCTTCAAAAATGCTTAAGCTTTCTTCAACAGAAGCACTTTTTTTGTAAAACTCAATTTCGGCTAGGCTAACAAAGTCGTTAATTCCTTCAGTTACCGAAATTTTTAGGCTTTTGGGGTTTATAAAACCTTCTGGGAAGGGTATAATTTTAGGGTTTCCAGGCTTGTCAAAATCAAATTCCAGGTACTTCTGGTATTCCTGGTCCTCACGGCTTTGGATATGAATAATCCCTTTTTTAATTCGGCCGTTGCTTTGATCATTACGTGGATACAGGATTAAATAATCAATTTTTTCGGTATCCTCTGTAAAAAAATATTCTAATTCAACCGGATATTCTGTTCCATTACCCCATGGGCTGTGATAAATTGTACTTTTATCCCCATCTATTGACTTTTGAATATCTGTACCAGGTTGATGTTGACTGGCAATAGCATCTTCCAGGCTAATTTTTTCGTCTTTTGCAATTTTATTAGCATCTCCAGGATCGTATTCTGTAGGAGGCTCAGGTTTTGCAATGGGTGGTTCTGTGATTTCTTTTTCTATCTCATCTTTATCGGAACAGCTAATGCTCACTAAAAGAAAAAGCATAAAAAAAATAGGAGATTTCTTGGTGATAATTTTCATATAAATAATTTTAGATAATGTGGGATATTTGATTGAAAAGAATTCAGCTTTTTTTGGAGTCGAGTGTTTATTAAAATAATTTTACGTGGCTGAAACTTTTTTAGGATTGAATATGAAACGAAATCCTATTAGATCATGGGGTGAAAAAAATACTTATTTCCAACAACTAAATTGTGTAAAACTTGTAAAACATAAGCAATCATTAAAAAGTAAAACTACTAAAAGAAGTTTATTTAAATAAAGAGCCAGGTTACTACTAGTGAGCAACCTGGCTGTTTTTTATCTCTAAAAGTTATAATATTCTTCTTCGGCCTCTTCTTCTTTATCAACTATGTTAGAATCCATATTGTAAAATGATATCTCGCCAAGGTGGGCGAAAGTGCCACTTCCATTTTTTAAGATCATAACTCTAAAATATTGCGATTCGTAATTCTTATCAAAAGTTAATTCGTGTTCTGAAGAATTGTCTGAGATCGGTAAATTATCCCGAGATTCCCAAACCCTTTCCCAGGTTTCTGCATCTTCACTTACCTCAAGTCCCCATTGCTGAGGTCTTCCTGAGGTGTTGGCACTTTGACGGAACCAATACTTAATAGCTCCTAGATTTTTAGGCTCATCAAAATTAATTTGGATCCAGTGGGGGAGCGGTGCAACACCACTTGACCAGGCTGAATGCCAATAAGTAGAGGGATCTCCATCTACCAAATTTTCCTTTGGACCTTCACTTTGTTCCTGGGTGAAAGTGTCTAACATAGAAGCTTCTACATCCACGCTATTTAATTGATTAGGAAAAAAAGTAATCTCAGCAGATCTTCTTATTGGTCTAACCTTTCCGGTAGTTAGTACCTCACCTTCGGTTTTTGCATTTGGGGTTTCATTTACCGCTTGCACTTCAAAACTGAATTCTTCAGCATTAATTAAACCTTCAACTAGTAAGGTGTCGGTATATTTACTTACTCTTTCTAAAACTTCTTTTCCATTTTTTAAATAGCGAACTTCCAAATAAGTAAATGCGCTATCAGAAGGTATTTCCCATTTTACCAATGCCCCTCCAATTCGTGGTTCGGCTGAGACATTCATCACATTAGATGGTGCCGGTAGGTTTTCATCGTCCTTATCGCAACTTATTACGAAAAGGGACAATAAAGCAATATATAATAGTTTTTTCATCACTTTTGTTTTTTAATGTTAGTATCCAGGATTCTGAATTAACAGTTCGTTTTTATTAACTTCAGCCTGTGGAATAGGCATCAAATAATTCCTCTGGCTAAAATTCCTTGGAAATTTCACCTCGGTTACCTGGAAAAATTCTTCATCTGTTTCTCCCTGGATATTCATTCCCTTGGCTTTAGTATCTAAATATTGATCGGCAATTTGCCATCTTCTTAAATCCCAGAATCTATGATTTTCCAAATAAAGTTCTATGGTTCTTTCCTGGCGTACTATTTCCCGGAGGGTCTCCTGGTCGTTAGCTCCACCAATAGGTGCCCAGGCTTCATCTATAGTTGGTATTCCGGCTCTTACCCGTACTTTATCAATATACTCTTTAGCAGTATTTAAATTTTGTCCAGTTTCAATTAAAGCTTCCGCATAATTCAAATACAATTCTGCGAGCCTAATTACCGGCCAGGGGTAATTAACACTTACCTGAAGACGACTCTGATCTAATAAAGGAGCAACTCCTTTTTTGTTTAAATATCCTGTAGGGCTATAATTATTGCTACGTCCCTGGATACCTTCATCATCATTTCTACGATAATTGGTAACAATTCGCTTCTGGTCATCCCTTATAATCTCATAATAGTCATTATGATAAGATATCCAGGCCTCGAAACGAGGTTCCCTATTTAGGTTTAAAGACAACGTATTACCTAAAGCAGTACTGTCTATATTATAGCGACCTTGATAATCGTATTCAGGGTCCTTATCAATAGGTAGGCCGTTCTCTGAATAAAAACTTTCTAAAATTGTTAGGGTAGGGGCTACGCCATTCCACGATGTACCTGGAATAAAAGGGGTACTTTTGTTTTGGAAAGCATAAACACCTTCACGTCTGGTTTCAGCCCAAATTAACTCATCGGTTTGCTTATCTACGTAAACATAGCGAAGGTCTTTTTCGATAGGATCTTCCGGAAACTCTGAATCATAATCACTATTTGCATATAACCTATTACCGGCAGCTAAAGCTATATCAATTGCCTCTTTGTTAGCGTCGGCAGCTCTTTGCCACTTAGCCTCTTCGTAGGAAGTACTAATTAGCTGGTTTCCATCATGGTCTGTAAACCCATTAAATAAACTGGAATTATTAGCGCCACCTCCATTAAATAAAGGAGATGCAGCATACAATAACATTCTTGCCTTAATTGACTTTGCAATAACACTGGTAGCCCTTCCAAAATCGCTGGAGCTGGTTTGTTCCATGGGTAGTCCCTGTGCTGCTTCATCTAACTTACCAGCAATAAAATCTACACTTTCATCGTAAGTTGCTCTCAAAGGATAGTCTTCAGCAGGCATGTTAATATCAAATTGTTTGTCTGCAATCACTACGGGTCCATACATTCTTAATAGAAGAAAATGAAAATAGCCTATTAAAAAATCTGCTTCGGCTTTGTATTGGTTTTTCGTGCTCTGTTCAATACCTTCCACACTGTCTATATTACTCTTAAAAATATAGGCCTGTCTTATTCCTTTATATAAATCGTTCCAATAGGAAATTACAGGATTTGAGGCAGTATACTCCCCTCTAGGGAATTGTGCCCAGTTTTCGTGTTCAAAAGCTGTAACTACTTCATCTGAAGTCAATAAATCTATTGAAAACGAATGACGCTGATTAGGTATATAACCATATATAGAATATAAATATCCAAGAGCGGCATTAGGACTTCTAAATGCATCTTCGTCGGTAGGTCGTTCATCTGGAACGATATCTAAATAGTCTTCACATGCTGTGAAAGACATGGCGAAGGTGAAAATTAATATAAATATTATTGGTTTTTTCATAATGCTTATTAATGTTTTAGTTGAATCTTAATTGAACTCCTAGGTTTGCTATAGTTTGTGTTGGGTAACTTAAACCACTACCGCCTCCCTGCTCGGGATCCCACTTGTCGAATTTCGAAAATCTAAGCAGGTTATACCCACTAATAAAGAAACGTGCTTGCTTGTAAGAATAACCTATTTCTGCACTTCTTAGTTTAAGAAATGAACCATCTCTTAACCAATACGAGGAGTTAGCTGTATTGTTTCCGTTATCCAATTTAGAAAGTTTAGGATATGCCGCATAAATATCAGGATTAGTAGGGCCGTAATGATCATCTGCTACCCATTGTAACACACTTCTTAAGCCTTGACTCCCAAAAGGATGAAAACCATTAACATAAAATGAAGTTCTGGCTACTCCTTGTAAAAGAAAAGACATATCCCAATTTTTATAATACATAGAGGTACTTAAACCGTATACAATTTCTGGGGTAGTAGGATTTCCCATTCTTACCCTGTCGTCACTATTTATTATACCATCGCCGTTAATATCGGTATATTTAATATCTCCACCGGAAACAAAACCTCCCATTTGTTGTACGGGACTGGCATCTACTTCAGCTTGATCTATAAATAGTCTTTCTGCTTGATAGCCCAACAGCGTTCCAATTGGATGATCAACGGCTGATAAATTAGGAAATTCTGAAAATGGAGGTTCATTATTTAAATCCACATTATTGTGGGCATAAGTAAAGGTACCTTTTGCGGTTAATCGAAAATCATCGTTGAATTGTTTATTGTAATCTAATGAGAAGTCAACACCTTGATTGGTTACTTCTCCCAGGTTGGCATAAACATTTGTTCCTGCAGTTCCGAAGATTGTAGGTATTGTTGAGGATATATCTACGAATATATTCTCTCGTTTCTCATGATAAAAATCAATTTCAAAAGCAAACTCATTGAACAATCCTACTTGCAAGCCTATATCTAACTTATTGGCCGTTTCCCAGGTAATATTCTGGTTAGCGAACTGATTGTAAACAGGGCCACTATAAGAGGTGTTTTGTTCAACTCCTGTTGTAAAGCCACGTCCACCTAAATCAATGTTTGAGAGATATGGAAATCTCGCACCGCCAATTCTATCATTACCCACTTTACCATAACTAACCCTTAGCTTTAAAAGGTTCACTACATCGGTAAATTTTTTAAAATAGTCTTCATTACTAATTACATAACCTACGGCCGCAGAGGGGAAGAAACCAAAACGTTTTCCTTCAGCGAAATTTTCAGAACCGTTATATCCAAAATTGGCTTCAAATAAATATTTAAAATCATAATCGTAAGTCGCCCTTCCCGCATAACCTATTCTTCTTTCAGGTAAACTACTAATTAAACCATCTGGGTTGTTAATAGCAAACTCGGTTTGGTTATATAATAATAATCCCGAAACACTATGTTTACCGAATTTCTGATTATATTCCAGTGAGGGTTGAAAATAAAATCTTCTATCTCCTGAAGTACCGGTGCCGGTTCCTAATGATAAATCTTGAGGCTGTCCCACCATATCTAGATTATAACTACCATCTGGTGCTTGTGGAGTACCGGTTAATTCATACTGGTTATATCCTCTAGTTCTTACTACATTGGTATTCGCCCAGTTTTTAAATGATACCAGTCCTTTAAAAGCAAGACCATCTAAAAGAACATCTAGCTTTTGTTCTCCACTTAAATTAGCCAAGACGGTACTTTGGAAATTATCAGTGTAACCACGGGTCAATTCAGCAAAAGGGTTTGGCCACCCACCGTTTACGGCACCACCTGTTTTACCACCATATTGTATATCTCTAGGGTCGGTAATACTATCTAAAGGATAATACATTGGGAAATCTACGGGATTAGTATTCATCGCTCCATTATAGATTCCCTGTACACTAGTTGATGGACCATCGTAATACCTTAATTGTGTATTAAGCTTTAAGGCTACTTTTGTAGTAGGTGAAAGCTCTGCATCTATATTGTTCTGAAAAGTAAATTTCTGAACTTCTATATTATTATCATAAGAGTTCATATCGAAATTCTTTAGGAGACCTGTTTGTCGGTTAAGCGTTGCACTCATAAAGTAACCAACTTTTTCTCCACCACCTTGAATGTTCACGTTTGCTTCCTGGTTGTAGGCTGCATCTTTAAACATTTCATCATACCAATCTACATTTGGATAGAGATATTTATCTCTTCCTTCTGCCGTACCCTGAATCTTATCTTGTGAATACAAAATTTCCCCAGTACTTCTATTGGTTACTGCTTCGTTATAAAGCTTCATATAATCAACACCATCTGCGAAATTAGGAGTTTCTGTAGGAACAGTAACCTGAGATTGCACTCTGGCATAAATTCGGGGCTTATCGAAGTTTTTCCCGGTTTTGGTGGTAACAATCAAAACACCATTTGCTCCACGGGTACCATAAACAGCAGTAGCGGTAGCATCCTTTAACACCGAAACACTTTCTATTATCTCAGGAGATAACCCGTTAAGGTCCCCATTAGAAATTTCCACGCCATCAAGTAAGATTAAAGGGTTTTGTGCCCCACTGAATGTAGAAATACCTCGAATAAAAAAGTTAGCGGCATCAGCACCTGGTTGCCCCGTACGTTGCACAGCTATAATCCCTGATAAATTTCCGGCTAAGGAGGTAGAGATATTTGTGGAAGCCGTTCTTAACTTCTCTGGTTCCATGGTTGAAACAGCCCCTACAATACTTATTTTCTTCTGTTCACCGTAACCAACTACTACTACATCATCCAGAGCATCTGCATTCTGCTCTAGAACGATATCGATTTCGTTTCTACCTTCTACTTTAATTTCTTGAGTTGCATAACCTAAATAACTGATCTGTAAAATAGCGTCTTGCGGTACTTCAATGGAAAACTCTCCATCAAAATCAGACATGGTTCCATTAGAGGTGCCTTTCTCAATAATATTGGCACTTGGTACGGGCATGTCCGTTTCAGCATCCACGACTGTTCCTTTTACTATAATGCTTTCCTGGGCGTATGTGCCTGAAAACATTAAGCAAAAGAAAAGTACAAATACGTAGCTGTTCTTCATAATTAATTTGATTTTGTTAGTTATTAATTTTATTTATTTACATAACGAAAGTAAAATGTTTCGTTAACATTATGCTAATATATTGAATTTAATTAATTAACAAAAAATTATTAAAAAAATATTTTTTTTTGAGAGCACTATAGGGGTTAAGTAACCAAGGCTTTAGATTAATAGCTTTAAGTGTGTATATTTTAGAATAAAATCTTCTTAAGGAATAGAAATATTTTCGTAACATTGCTTTTTAAATTTAAAAAGTATGTTAAAAAGAAAGTTTTTTGTATTTGTCCTTGCTTTATTTTGTGGGGCTAACGCGTCTGCTCAAAAAGAAGAGGTAGATGTATTTCAAAACCCTAATTATCAGGAAGATAATAGGCTTCCGATGAGGGCCTCCTATTTTCCTTATGAAAATAAAGAACTTGCCGAAGCGGGAGAGAAGTCCGGCTCTAGTCGCTTCTTAGATCTTAACGGAACCTGGAAATTTTTCTGGACCGAACATTACGATAATATTCCCGAAAATTTTCAAAACGAAAATTTTGACGATTCGGGATGGGATGATTTTCAAGTACCCGCCAATTGGGAATTCAATGGTTACGGAACTCCTATTTATGTAAATCACCCTTTTGAATTTGCGGTAGATGATCCAAATCCGCCATATATAGAAAATGAAAAACAACCTGTAGGAATTTATCGCCGTAACTTTTCTTTACCTAAAGATTGGGAAAGCGAGCAAGTGTTTCTTCATTTAGGAGCTGTAAAATCTGCATTTAAACTTTATGTGAATGGAGCATATGTTGGAATGGGAGAGGATAGCAAGTTAGAATCAGAATTTGAACTTACCGAATACCTAAAACCCGGAGATAATCTTATTACTGTTGAGGTAAGAAGATGGAGCGATGGTAGTTACCTGGAGGCTCAGGATTTTTGGCGTATTAGCGGGATTCAGCGAAATGTTTATTTGTATTCGCGACCTCGGGTGCATTTTTATGATCTTTTTGTGAAAAGCGGACTGATTAACGATTATAGAGATGGAGCTTTAAGCTTTGATATTGAACTCTGGAATAGAACTAACCTGGAACAGGGAGAACATACCGTTGAAGTTGAGTTAAAAGATGAGAATGGTTTGAGCCTTTATAAAGAGGAGCAAAAAACTATTGGTTTGAAAAGGAAAATGGGAAAAACCATACTTCATTTTGAGAAAGAATTAAAGAATGTTAATTCCTGGTCTGCTGAAACTCCTTATTTATATGATTTAAACATAAGTTTAAAGGCTTCTAATGGCGATATTATAGAAAGTATTAATCAAAAAGTTGGTTTTAAAACTTATGAAGTTGTAGGGAATGAATTTTTGGTAAATGGTAAGCCGGTATTATTTAAAGGGGTGAATAGACATGAGTCACATCCTGAAACGCATCACGTAGTTACCGAAGAGCAAATGTTAACCGACATTAAAATAATGAAGGAGCTAAACATGAATGCTGTAAGATTGTCTCACTATCCAAACGACCCAAGGTGGTACGAGTTGTGCGATAAATATGGTTTTTATGTTATTGATGAAGCGAATATAGAATCTCACGGGATGTACTATAATCCTGAGCGTACTCTTGGAAATGATCCGGAATGGGAACATGCCCATATGCTTAGAATTAAGCGTATGGTAGAACGGGATAAAAACTTTCCTTCAATTGTAGCCTGGAGTATGGGGAATGAAGCCGGTAATGGTTATAACTTTTATAAAGCTTATAATTGGATAAAAGCTTTTGACCCTACAAGACCAGTACAGTACGAGCGTTCTACTACCGAGTGGAATACCGATATTATTGTACCGCAATACCCGCATCCAAATAGCATGAAACGTTATGCTGAAAATGGATTGGAGCGTCCATATATTATGAGTGAGTATGCACACGCTATGGGGAATAGTATGGGTAACTTTAAAGAGTATTGGGACGTAATAGAAGAATATGACGGCCTGCAGGGTGGTTATATCTGGGACTGGGTAGACCAGGGAGTTTATAAAGAAGTAGATGGAAAGAAAATTTTTAGTTACGGAGGCGATTGGGGTCCTGAAGATACTCCAAGTGATAATAACTTTTTAATTAACGGTGTTATTATGCCAGACCGTACCTGGAATCCACATGCTTATGAGGTTAGAAAAGTACACCAGGAGATAGGTTTTACTTTTAATAAAGAAGCCGAAGCGATAGAGATCTTTAATAAATATTTTTTCCGTGATTTAGCTAATTTTAAATATGAAATTAATTTGCTGAAAAATGGTAAAATAATAAAAACTACCGAGGTTGAGCCTATTGCTCTTGCTCCTAGAAACAAAACTCAGATTGATCTGGGCTTCGAGGTGCCAAATGATCCTGCTGCAGAATACAGGTTGCATATTCAGGCAAAACTGGCAACTAAAGAAAATTTAATGACAGCGGGAACGCTTTTGGCTGAAGATGAATTTCAGATTACTAAGCCGGTTTCTATGGCACCTAAATTAAGTGCGACCGATTTTGAAGTGGAAGAAACCGAAGATGAATTAGAGCTTTCTAAACGTGGTTTTTCTATTAAATTCAATAAAAATACCGGGCGATTCTTTGATTATAAATACAAAAGAAATATTTTAATTGAAAAGGGGCCTGAGCTTTCTCTTTTTCGTCCATTAGTTGATAATGATTTTGGAGGCAGATTAAACCAAAATTTAGATTATCTAAAAGAACCAGGGCTGGAGGTGAAAGAAATTACCCATAAACCAAATGCTGATAATGGTTATGAGGTAGAGGTACGTTTCACATTGTTGGATGGAGATGCTGAATTTACTCAAACCTATGAAATATTTGATGATGCCAAAATAAAGGTTTCTAACAATTTTAAAGCTTTAAATGGAGATCATAAGCTTTTAATGAAAGTAGGAAACACTTTAGAGTTGCCTAAAAACTTAGAGAACTTTAGCTGGTACGGTAGAGGACCCTGGGAGAGTTATGCAGATAGGAAGTATAGTGCTATGGTTGGAGTTTATGAAGGTTTGGTAGAAGATCAGTATCATCCTTATGTAAGACCTCAGGAATCTGGTAATAAGACAGATGTTAGATGGGCTAAGGTTTCAAATGGAAGAAACACCGGCGTTAGAATAGATTTCGTAGATAATCTTTTAAGTGTGTCGGCACTTCCATATTCTTTAGAGCAACTTTATCCTTCTTCTGAAAAGGAGCAGGAGCACTCTGCTTTGTTGGAAAAAGATGACGTTGTGCATCTAGATGTAGATTTCATGCAAATGGGAGTTGCAGGTATAAATAGCTGGGGGAGTTTAGCTTTAGAGGAATATCGTGTTCCTTTCCAGGATTATGAGTATTCTTATATCATTTCTCCAATAGAATAAGCTTTATAAAATTAAAGAATAAATGAAAAAATATATTAGCATAGCTGTCATGAGCCTTATTTTAAGTGCTTGTGGCAGTAATGCTTCAAAAGAAGATAAGAAGCCAAATATTGTTTTTATTATGGCTGACGATTTAGGAATTGGTGATCTGGGAGTGTACGGGCAGGATGTTTTTAAAACTCCCAATATCGATCAATTGGCCACGGAAGGAATGAAATTTGAAAATTTCTATGCGGGAAGTACTGTTTGCGCTCCTTCGAGGGCTGCTTTATTAACCGGTCAACATACCGGAAGCACTCAGGTGAGAGGGAATGGAGAATTTCCATTAGATCCAGATAAAAAGATTATCCCCGAGATTTTAAAAGAACAGGGCTATACTACCGGAATGTATGGTAAGTGGGGCCTGGGATTAAAAGGTTCTACCGGTTCTCCTGAAAAAAGGGGCTGGGACGAGTTTCTAGGTCATTTACATCATGTAGATGCCCATTTTCAAAGACCTGACTCCCTGGATGTGATTCAAAATGGCAAACTGGTAAGGGAAAAAACGCCTGAGAATAGTTATGCTAACGAGTTGTTTACTGATGCAGCCGTAGATTTTATTGAAGAACGGGATGCAAAAGAACCATTTTTTCTGTATTTATCTTTTACGATTCCGCACGCAGAGCTGGTGGTGCCCGATAATTTTATACAAAAGCACCTTACTGAAGATGGAAATAGTAAATATGAGCCCGAAGAAGCCTGGCCAGAGGGGCGCCATTATGCCGGTCAAAAATATCCTAAAGCTGCCTATGCTGCATTGGTTGAGAGTATAGATGCTTATGTTGGCCGGGTAATGGAAGTGCTTAAGGAGAAAGGCTATGATGAAAATACCATGGTGGTATTTACCAGTGATAACGGTACCCATCTTGAAGGTGGAAGAAGACAGGCCGATGTAGATTTCTTTAAGAGTAGTGGTGAGCATAGAGGTGTGAAAAGAGATTTGTATGAAGGTGGAATTAAAGAGCCCTTTATTGTAAGATGGCCAGCCGTTGTAGAAGCAGGAACTACCAGCGATTTTAAAGGGGCTTTTTGGGATGTTTATCCTACCTTTTCTGAAATTGCCGGTGTATCTATTAATAAAGAGGCAATAGATGGAATATCTTTTCTTCCCACTCTAAAGAATAGTGGAGAGCAAAAACAACACGACTACCTTTATTGGGAGTTTCATGAGTTTGGCGGTAAGCAGGCGTTGCTTAAGGGTGATTGGAAAGTTATTCGACTTAATGTGAATGAAAATCCGCAGGCTCCGGTAGAACTATATAATATAGCTCAAGACCCTGCAGAAAGTAAGAACCTGGCAGAAAGTAATCCTGAAAAAGCAAAGGAATTGCAAACGCTTATGGATTCCGTGAGAACGCCAAATACTAATTTCAATTTTAAGACAAGTAATTAAACCGGGTAAGTGGCTCCAGGCATACTTATTTCTGTTGATAGCAAAAAAATAAATTTTCGTTTAGATAAAAAATATTTGTTATTTGTGTGAATAACAAATAAAATATTTTTATTTGATAAAAAAATTCTTTTTATTTGAAGAATGAAATCTAACGAATTGTTATAATATTTTAAGAAGAGTATTTTGAAAACAAAAAAATCCGCATATACTAAAAAAGAAATCGAGGGTCAGCCTAAATTATGGCAATTGGTTTATAATTTGATTCTGGCAGAAGAGCAGAGAATTAAAGATTTCCTGAATCCCTTGTTTGAACAAAAGGATTTAGAAATTATATTAACCGGTGCTGGTTCATCGGCATTTGTTGGTGAGGCAGCGCAAGGTTTGGTTCAAAAAAATACAGGCTGCTTAGCCAGGGCTATAGCCACTACAGATTTAGTGACGCATCCAGAAAACTTTTTTCCGGACAATAACAAACCTGTGCTTTTGGTTTCTTTTGCACGTTCCGGGAATAGCCCTGAAAGCGTAGAAGCAGTTAACCTGGCTAATAAATTCTGTTCAAATATACAGCACCTAATAATTACCTGTAATGAAAATGGTGAGCTTTACAAATATACCGAAGCCAATACCGAAACTGCTTTAGCTGTGCTCCTACCTGAAGAAGCCAATGATAAAAGCCTGGCAATGACCGGAAGTTTTACTTCTATGTTGTTAAGTGTCTTATTGGTGTGTAACAAGAATAAAGCTGGAGACCTTAAAAGTGAAGTGAATAAAATAATTGAGCAGGGAAAACTTACCCTGGATAGTTATGAGTCGCTTAAAGAGATTACGCATTTAGATTTTGATCGAGTAGTGTTCCTTGGTTCTGGACCAATGCTTGGTATTGCTCGTGAATGTCATTTAAAGCTACAGGAGTTAACCGATGGTAAGGTGGTTTGTAAACACGATTCCTTTTTAGGTTTTAGACACGGGCCAAGAGCGGTTACTAATGAGAAAACCCTGGTAGTATATCTTTTCTCACCTTCAAATCACGTTTATCGTTATGAGCGTGACCTTGCAATTTCAATTGGGGAAGACCCCAGGAATATTTGGTCTTTAAGCGTGGGGCATAAAGAGGATTCGGCGATTAATTCTAATCTTAATTTAGACCTGGATTTTGAAAAAGACCAGGAATTAAACATTGTGCCGGCTACTATAATAGGGCAGGTGCTAGGTTATTATAAATCATTACAACTAGGTCTTGATCCAGATAACCCATCTGTTTCAGGAGCTATAAGTAGGGTTGTAAAAGGCGTGACAATTTACGATTACCCCGAAAATACAAAAATATGATCCTTAGCCTTTGCTTAAATCCTTCTATAGACTCCTATGCGCAGATTTCGGCTTTTAAGCCCGGGGAAGTGAACAGGATTTCTAGTTTAGAAGAATTTCCCGGCGGAAAAGGAGTTCATGTAGCCATGGCTCTGGGCGAACTCGGGACGAATTCCCGTCTTTTAGGTTTTTGGGCCGGCGGGACCGGAGATTGGATAAGAAAGCAATGTGAAACGCGAAAGGTGGGATCCAATGGGGTTTCCATCGGCGGAAATAATCGTAAATGCTATACCTTTATTTCAGAGAATTCAAGTTTACATCATACAGAATTGCTGGAACCAGGACCGGAACTTACCAATAATGATTTTGAAAATTTTCTGGAAATTTTTAAAAATGAATCGGCAGAGGCCGAATTTATATGTATATCTGGATCCTGTCCTAAAAATGCTCCAGAAGATGCTTATGCGCAACTTATTCGAATTGCAAAAGAACAACAAAAGAAAGTTATTCTTGATTGTACAGGTGTTCAGTTAGAAAAAGCATTAGAGGAAGGTTTCTTCGGAATCCATCTAAACCACATTGAAGCAAAAGCAATTTGTGGTAGCTCTGATATTAAAGCTCTGCAAGAATTTCTTGGTGATAAAGTTCAATTAATAGCTCTAACCCGTGGAAGTGAAGGTCTGGAATTAGCCTACAGGAATAGAATTATAAAAGCCAAAATTACTCTTTCGCGGGAAGAGATTATAAGTACAGTGGGAAGCGGTGACTGTTTAACTGCAGGGATCGCTTTTGCACTTTATAATCAAATGGAACATTCTCAAATTGCTGCCTGGGGTGCAGCATGTGGAAGTGCTAATTGCCTTAATAAAGATTTAGGAATGTTGAAAAAGGAAGATGTTGAAAGAATGTTGAAACAGGTGGAAATTGAAACTTATGAGTAATAAAAAAATACTGGTAGTTGGGGAGTTAAATATAGATCTTATTTTAAATAATATTCAGGGTTTTCCTGAGGTAGGTGCCGAAAAGGTTGCTGAAAATATGGATTTTACCCTGGGCAGTTCCTCTGCGATTTTAGCCTCTAATATTGCCGCACTTGGAATTTCGACTTCTTTTAGCGGATTGCTGGGTAAAGATAATTTTGGAGAATTTATTCTAAAAGAATTAAAAACAAAAAACGTAGATACCCGTTTTGTTCAATTTAGCGAACAATACAAAACCGGGATTACTGTGGTGATGAACTATGATCAGGACCGTGCAAATGTTACTTACTGTGGAGCTATGGATGTTTTTAATATAGAGCAGGTGCCATGGGAACATATTAACGAATTTGATCATCTTCACTTTTCAAACTACTTCTTGCAGGCGGGTATGAAACCCACTATTGTAGAGCTATTCAAGAGAGCTAAAGAGGCTGGGCTTAGTACTTCTTTAGATTTGCAGGTGGATCCTAAAGATGAATGGGATTTTGATTATAAGAACTGCTTGCCATTTGTAGATGTTTTTCTTCCAAATAAAAATGAAATCTTAAAACTTAGCGGGGAGAATACTCTTAAAAAAGCGATTGAAGAAATATCAAAATATAGTAATATCCTTGCTTTAAAGTTAGGAGATAAAGGTGGGCGTGTGCTTACCGAAACTGAAGATATTAGTATAGCGCCTTATCTTAATAAGGCCTATAAAGATGCAATTGGTGCGGGCGATTCTTTTAATGCCGGCTTCCTTAAAAAATTTCTGGAAGGAGCCAGTTTAAGAGACTGTCTTGATTATGCCAATCTTACGGGTTCACTAAGTACTACTGCTGCAGGAGGAACTGGGGCTTTTAGCCATACAGAGGAAATTGAGATAAAAATTCAACAAATCAGGAATACGAAATTATAATGAAACTAAAAGAAAAATTACAGCAATTACGAAATGATGGTCGTGGAATTTTGGCCACTAATTTTTATAACGTAGAAACCCTGCACGGAGTGTTGGCTGCTGCTTCAGAAATGAACGAACCTCTTATTCTTCAACTTACACAAAGTTCTATAGACTATATGGGTCTGGAAACAGCAGTAAATTTAGGCCGTACCGGTTTAAAACAGTTTGGTGTAGAAGGTTGGATTCATTTAGATCACGGTGGTTCGGTAGAGTTGGCTCAGCGTTGCCTGGATGCCGGTTTCGATTCGGTAATGATAGATGGTAGTGAACTACCTTTTGAAGAAAATATAAAAATAACCAAAGAAGTTGTGGAACGAGCCAAAAAATATGGCGCTCATGTAGAAGCTGAATTAGGTTATGTGGCTAAATTAGGGCAGTCTCACGAGGATAAGGTTTTTACTCAACCTGAGGAGGCTAAACAATTTGTAGAAGAAACCGGTATTGATGCACTTGCCATTGCTATAGGTACTGCACACGGATTCTATAAGCAAGAACCCGAATTACAATTAGATTTGCTGGAAAGAATTGCCAAAGCTACTCCGGTAGGATTGGTATTGCACGGTGGTTCTGGAGTTCCCGGTTCACAAATGCAAGCTGCTATTTCGCGTGGGATTTGTAAAGTAAACCTGGCTACCGAAATCAAGAATATTTTTATGAAAACCCTGCAAAGCGAATTAAGGAATAATGAAGAGATAGATTTGCGAAAGGTATTTCCTGTAGCTACTGGAGAAATAACCAAATTGGTTAAGGGAAGATTAGAAATTGTAAAAAATAATGTTTAGAATTAGCCCTTATTAGAATAATAAATTTTCAAAACTTTAGTTTTTAGTGTATTAAAACTAAAAATATTCTATTACCTGCTGTTTCATAAATAATAAAAATCAAATATTATGATATCAAAATTTATAGACGCTCACGTTCATTTAAACACGCTTTCTTCAGAAAAAATGGAGAAAATGATGGAGTATAACGCCGGCTTTCTTTCTATAAATACCAATATTCCATTCTTTGAAGGAATTGAGGAACAGGAAAACATAATTTTAGAATTTCAAAAGAAATATCCCGGCAGGATAAAATATTTTACCACTTTCAACTTTAAAAAATGGGGGCAGCCCGATTTTGTTGAAGATGCTATTGCGCAAATAAAACGCGGTTTAAACAATGGCGCAGTAGGAGTTAAGATTTGGAAAGACCTGGGCTTTGATTACCACAATCCCGATGGTAGTTTTGTGATGATAGACGACCCAATATTTGACCCTATTTTTGAATATATTCAGGAGAATAATATTATGCTTATAGGTCACCAGGGAGAGCCAAGAAACTGTTGGTTACCACTTGATGAAATGACTGTAGATTCAGATAGAAATTATTTTAAAGAACATCCTGAGTATCATATGTTCCTGCAAAAGGAATTTCCTTCTTATGAAGATCAAATGCAGGCAAGGGATAAGATGCTGGATAAATTCCCCGGGATCACCTATGTTGGGCTTCACCTTTTTAGTATGGAATGGAGTATAGAGGAAGTGGCTAAACGCCTTGAGAAATATCCTAAAACTTTTACCGATGTTGCAGAAAGGGTTTGTCATTTACAACTCCAGGCAAAAGATAACTGGCAGGGGGTTCGTGATTTTATTCTGAAATATCAGGACAGAATTATATATGGAACCGATGTTATAGATGACGGCAGTACACCCGCGACCGAAATTGCTGAACGTTTTGAATGGTTATGGAATTTTCACTACGATTTCTTTGCAACCGACAAGGTTTTGGGGGCACCTGAGTTTAAGGGGGAATTTAAAGGTCTAAACTTACCTGAAGATGTGGTAGAGAAAATATTCTATTCTAACGCCAAAAGAATTTATGGATTTACAGATTTTTAACTAATAAAAAAAGCTTTTCATTTCTACCTGATGGAAAATTGCTGTTAGAAATGACTGCTCATTAGAATTAATACTTTAATTATGAAAAATAACCGAAGAGATTTTTTAAGAATTACCGGTCTTGGCGGACTTGGTTTAGTAACCGGAAGTGCATTAAGTTGTAAAGGGCCGGAAACTTTATTTGCAAACGCTCCTACAGGACCACAACAGTTTAATATGAGTGGTTATGCTGCTCCAAAGTTAGATACTGTGCGTATAGGTTTTATTGGATTGGGGATGCGAGGCCCGGGTGCAGTGTATCGTATGAGCCAGATTGAAGGTGTTGAGATAAAGGCCTTATGTGATTTACGTCCGGAACAGGTCGAAAAAGTGAAAGCAGAATTGGAAGATACTGCCCACGATCCAGATACATATTCAGGTAGTGATAATGCCTGGAAAGAGATGGTAGACCGGGACGATTTAGATTTAATTTATATCGCTACACCATGGGATTGGCATACGCCAATGGCTGTTTATGCTATGGAAGCCGGGAAACACGCTGCTGTAGAAGTTCCAGCCGCAAAAACTATAGATGAATGCTGGGAGCTTGTAGAGACTTCTGAGAGAACGAAAAAGCATTGTATGATGCTTGAAAATTGCTGCTACGATTTCTTTGAAATGCTAACCTTAAACATGGCGCGTCAGGGATATTTTGGAGAAATTATTCATGGTGAGGGAGCTTATATTCATAATTTACTAGACTTGAATTTCAATAAAGATGCCTACGAAGATATGTGGCGTCTAAGAGAAAACTACGAAAGGGATGGAAATCTTTATGCTACTCACGGCTTGGGCCCCATTTGCCAGGTAATGAATGTGAATAGAGGAGACCAGATGGATTACCTAACTTCTTTGTCCAGTAACGATTTTCATATGGGGGCAAAAGCTAAAGAATTAGCTAAAGAAGATTCTTTTTATGAACAATTTGTTGGTAAGAAGTATGCTGGGAATATGAATACTACCATAATCAAGACTAAAAATGGAAAAAGCATTATGGTGCAACATGATGTGACTTCACCACGCCCATATTCACGTATTCACCTTGTTAGTGGTACCGAGGCTTTTGCCAGGAAATGGCCTAGTCCAGAGAGAGTTGCCAAAGGACATTCCTGGTTGAAAGAAAGCGAGATGACCGAGCTTGAAAAGAAATATACCCCAGAAATTATTAATAAAGTTGGAGATTTGGCTAAAAAAGTAGGTGGCCATGGTGGAATGGACTTTATTATGGACTGGAGATTAATAGATAACCTTAGAAACGGTTTACCGCTAGATCAGGATGTTTATGATGCTGCATTGTGGAGTGCCATTACCCCGCTTTCAGTAGACTCTGTAACCAATAGAGCGCAATCTATGGATGTTCCCGATTTTACTAGGGGAGCCTGGAAAAATAATAAACCGGTAGATGTTACTTTAAAAGGAGGCGGAACCACCAATGTTATTTTGAGAGGCTAGAAAATTTATGCTTAAAAATTGAGAGTTTTTTTTCACTTTTTGTGATTAAATTTTCAAACGAAATAAATTATTTTTTAAATTCCTGTTTTTGTTATCTATAACTGGCAGGAATTTTTTATTTTTTGTCTAATTTTGAATTTAAATTATTATAATTGATACTATAAATTCTGAAGACTAATTAAAGGGTTTTGTAGCAGTACTAAATATAGCATCAGTTCTAGTTGTTTTTTAATCGAAAGCTTTAAAAAATATGGAGGTCAGTAGATAAATACTTAACAAAATTTACGATTAACCTTTTGGAATTAAGTGTTTTAAAGCAAGTATAGCTGTCAGTTCGAGCGGAGTCGAGAACTATTCGTTAACGGAAAATAGGTTTCGACTGCGCTCAACCTGACATTTCCTATAAATTTCCGATAGTGTATGAGTAACTATCTACTGAATCTCTAAAAAAATATCGAGAAGTGATGTTGATCTTCATTTCTGGAACAATAACAAAAACTTGTATTCTGCAACCAAAAAAATAATATATCAATTTAAATTTAAACTAATTTATGAGAAAAGCCGCAGCACGCCGATCAAAAATATTGGAAATTCTAGACGAATTTAATAAAGTTAATGTCACAGAGTTAAGTGAGATGTTTAGCGTAAGTGAAGTTACTATTCGTAACGACTTAGATAAACTTGAGAAAAATAAACTTCTTGTTAGGGCACACGGCGGGGCTTTTAAAACTAATAATCTTGCTCTGGCGGTTTCAGAGAAAAAAAGTATTAATCGGGACCTAAAACGTTTAATTGGAAAAGTGGCGGTTGACCTTATCCAGGAGAATGATTCAATTATTCTTGACTCAGGTACAACTACATTTGAAATTGCCAGTAACTTAGGGAAGTTTAAGGAAATTACAGTGATCTCTAATGCGCTTGATATTGTGAATAATCTAGCTCAATTTGATAATCTTAAAGTTTATATGCCTGGTGGTTATTTAAAGGAGTTCTCTATGTCTCTGGTAGGTCCTATGGCAGAGCGTAATTTAAAACAACTCTTTTGCAACAAACTATTTTTAGGAGTTGATAGCATAAGAACTAATGTAGGTTTCTTTACGCACCATATGGAGGAGGCATACTTAAACCAAATTATGATTGATATTGCTGAAGAAGTAATTGTGGTTGCAGATTCTACTAAATTCAAAAAAACAGGTCTGGCCTTTATTCAGAATTTTGAGCATATAGACAAGCTAATTACAGATGATGGTATTGAAGAATCAGATATTGCTATGCTGAAGAAAAATAACGTAGAAGTTTTAATTGCCGGAAAAAGTGAATAGAAGTTAAAATTTTATATATTTGATATGTAATACATAATACATATCAAATGAAGAACATGTTTGCGGCGACTTACGCGCCAATGAAAGAAGATTTTAGTATTAATCCAGTGGAGGTTAGTAATTATTCCAATTATCTTTTGCGTAATAAGGTATTTGGAGTTTTTATAAATGGATCTACCGGAGATTTTGTTTCTCTTACTGGAAATGAACGTATTGAACTCCTGGAAGCCTGGTCTGAAGAACGAAAAAACGGCCTTTACTTAATTAATCACGTAGGTAGTAATAGTTTAAAGGAGGCAGAAGGCCTGGCACAGGCTTCAGTTGGTAAAGCAGATGCTATTGCTGCTATTGCTCCTTTTTACTTTAAGCCTGCTAATGTGCAGCAACTGCTGGATTATTGTAAAGCAATTGCTGCAAAGGCTGGTGATCTCCCTTTTTATTATTATCATTTACCTGTTTTAACCGGTGTTAATTTCTCAATGACTGTTTTTGGCGAAATGGCTAAGAAACAGATTCCTAACTTTGCCGGTATAAAATTCACCGAAAATAACCTGGTTGAATTTCAAAAAACGAATTTGAACCATCCAGACCTGGACGTCTTTTTTGGTGTAGATGAAGCTTTTTGTTCTTCTTTAGGCTCATTATCAAAAGGATGGGTTGGAAGCACCTACAATCATTTAAGTCCTCTTTTTCACGAAATCAAAGCTGAATTTGATAAAGGTAATCTTGAAAAAGCACTCCAATTACAAAACCTCGTGGTCACCTTTGTAGAAACTTTGAGCACTTATGGTAGCTTTAATGGAAGTGGCAAGAGTTTTATGTCTGCATTGGGTGTAAATTGTGGTCCCTCTCGTTTTCCTCACCCAACTTTAACCAATTCTCAATTGGAAAATGCCGCTAAAACCTTTGATAGTATAGGGTTATCCCCCTATTTTTCGTCATAAAGTAAAATTTTTTGCAAATTTATTATGTATAACATAATGCATTTGTTTACATTAGCAATGTTAAAAACAACAAATTAAATCTTAATTTTATGAGAAAAAGATTAAACTTTATGGAATATGTGCTTCAAAGCATATTCTTAGTTAGACATGTTAAGGCTCCCAATAGAATTATTCTTGGAACCCTCATGTTAGTGTGTTTTGGATTTACAGTAGAAGCCCAGGACATTGAAGTTTCTGGGGTTGTTTCTGATGAAGCCGGAATTCCTTTACCGGGTGTTAACGTGCTTGTGAAAAATACCAATCGCGGTGTACAAACAAATTTTGATGGGGTGTATAGTATTGATGCTAATCCTGGGGAAACTTTGGTATTTAGCTACTTAGGCTTTAAAACTTCAGAAATCGTTGTAGAGGAACAGCTTTCAAACTTGAACGTTATTCTAGAGGAAGATTTGTCTAGTTTAGATGAAGTAGTGGTCACTGGATACGGAAAACAATCCCGGGCGAAGTTAACCACTTCTATCGCCAAAATGGATACCCGTATACTGGAAACTTCTACCAGGTCTAATGCTGCAACCGCTTTGCAGGGTACAATTCCCGGCTTGAGGGTTACCAATAATACTGGTCAACCTGGAGCTACTCCAAATATTGTATTAAGAGGTGGTACTAGCTTTGATGGTTCTGGGTCTCCTTTAATTTTAATAGATGGAGTGCCAGGTAGTTTTTATGCCTTAAACTCTGATGATATTGAATCTATAGAGGTTTTAAAAGATGCTGCTGCTACCGCTATTTATGGAGCAAGAGCGGCGAATGGGGTGGTTTTAGTAACCACAAAAACAGGTGAAGCTGGAAGAGCCACAATTACTTATAAACAAAAGTATAGTATAAATTATGAAAGGGAAACCCCTGAATATCTAGATGCTGCTAACTTTATAAAATATAATCGCCAGGCTGTTTTATATTATAATGAAGCTACGGGAAGAAATAATTTTGATGCCGGTTTCTTAAATGGAGCTTTAGCTTTTGGAACAGGAGGAAATACCACAAATTCCCCTTTTACCACTCAGTATTTATCCAACGAAAATAGGTATCTATTAGATTACCCAGGTTGGGGAACAGTTACAGATCCTGTAGATCCAAGTAAAGAGATTTTATTTCGCCAAAATAATGTAGGGGATCTAATTTATCAACCCAGTACCTCTACAGATCATTATATTGGTTTTCAAGGTGGAAATGAAAAGGGTTCTTATTTTGCAAGTTTAGGATATTTAGATAACGATGGTTTAATTTTAGGTTCCGGATTTAAAAGATATTCGGGGAAATTTACTGGCTCTTATAAAATTACGGATAAATTTAGAGTGAACTCTAATATTTTATACTCTCATTCTAACTTAAATTTAAGTCCGTTGGGAAGTAATAATACGGTTTTTAGAAGGTTTGCCGGCCAGGCACCAACTTCCAGAACTTATAATAATAATCCCGATGGAAGCCTTTCAGATGATTTAAATCCGGGGACTAATCCTGGTTTTGGAAATCCATTATATTATCAGGATAAATTTATTCGAGACAATCTTGAACAAAGATTAACAGCATCTGTAGGTATAGATTGGGATTTAATGTCTAACCTAACTTTCTCTCTTACCGGTAGTCACTTTACCATTAATAATTTAGATGAAAGTTTTAATAAAGCTTATTTAAGTGGAAATTCTTTAATCGAGACTAGAAATGCTTCTGCTCGTACTGAGAAAACTCTTAGAAACCAACTTACAGGTACTTTAAATTATACAAAGTCTGTTGATAAACATTATTTTGATGTGCTATTAGGTGCTGAGTATTACCGGGATGAATATTTTACATTTAGCGCAGGTACTGAAAACTCGCCTACAGATTTAATTCCAACCCTTAATGCTGGTGCCGAAGCCAATGGAGTTCCTTATAGTTTTAGGACCCTTCAGGTGATCGCTTCAGGTTTTGGTCGTCTAAATTATGATTATGATGATAGATATTTAGTAGGACTTACATTTAGATATGACGGTTCTTCCAGGTTAGGAAATAATAAATATGGATTTTTCCCAGGAGTATCTTTAGGTTGGAATGTACATAATGAAGAGTTCTTTAAAGATTCTGATATCAATAAGGTTTTTACCAAAATAAAGCCCAGACTTAGTTATGGGGTAAACGGTAATCTTGAGGTTTTAGGTAACTTTAGTTCTTTTGGAGCTTATGGCTCACAGGGAGTTTATGATGGGCAAACAGGTTATGCCAATACATCTTTGCCGACACTAGACTTGCGTTGGGAGAGATCTACAACCACTAATTTTGGATTAGACGTTTCTTTATTTAATAATAGAATAAATTTAATTGCTGATTATTTTATTCGTGATGTAGAAGATAAACTTTCAAACTTAACGTTGCCTTATTGGACAGGTTTTAGTGGGGTAACTACGAATAACGGTATTCTTCGAAATAAAGGTATTGAACTACAATTAGGAGCAGATCTTGTTAGAGGAGAAGAATTTCAATGGTCAGTAAACGGTACCTTGTCTAAAATCAAAAACTTTGTAGTAGAATTACCAGAAAATGATAATGAATTGAATCGCCAGGGCGGAACTCAAATTTATAATCCTAATACCGGAGAACTCGAATGGGTTGGAGGTTTACAGGAAGGCCAACGTGTTGGTAATGATTTAGTAGTAACTTATGTACAGGATTATATTTATGCCAACCAGGCAGAAGTAGATGCTGATGCTAACGTGCAGGATGATTTTCTTCCAGATCCATTTAAGCGTTATCCCGGTGATGTTGCCTGGGTAGATAGTAATGGTGACGATGTGATTAACAGTTTTGACAGAAAGGTAATAGGAAGAACTACTCCAGATTTTTACGGAGGACTTTCCACAAACATGAGCTATAAGAATTTTAGCTTGTATGTTAAAACCGACTTTGCAACAGGTCACGTAATTTATAACCATATTCGAGGAAAAGGATTGGCGCAAACCCAGGGTAACCTAAACCAGGATGCCTTAGTGCTTGATTCCTGGACTCCAGAGAATACCAATACAGATGTGCCAAGATTTGTTTTTGTTGATGCCCAGGATAATATTTTCAGGGGAGGAGAAGGCACAGTGAACAGTCGGTTTTGGGAAAAAGGAGATTATTTAGCATTAAGGGAGGTAACCCTTAGCTACGATCTTCCAACAGAAACTTTTACCGATAAAATTCAAAAATTGAGTTTATATGTAACGGGTAGTAACCTTCATTATTTCAAAAGCTATAGTGGAGACACACCCGAAGAAGGAGGATATCAGGCAGGGCAATTTCCCCTACCGAGAACTTTTACTCTAGGACTTAATTTAACCCTTTAAAAAGATATTAAAAATGAAATATATATATATAGTTTTAGCCTTATTCGTGCTGAGTTCTTGTGACAGTCAGCTAGAGATTGAGGCGCCAAGTGAACTTACCTTTAATGGATTTTGGGAAAGCGAAAATGGAGCACGGGCAGCACATTCAGGACTTTACGGTACCTTTCGCGGTGCAGCCAATACCTTTTGGGTGTTAGGTGCCATTAGAAGTGATGTTTGGGGAGGTCAAACTTTTGAATCTCCTTTTTATCAAGAGCTAATAGAGTCTAATATCACCGTTTCTACAGCTCCTTTTGGAGGTTGGGCCGGTTTTTACTCCAGGATTCATAAGCTTAATGATTTCATTCAAAATGTTCCAAATATAGAATTTGATAGTCCGCAGGATAAAGAACATATGTTGGGACAGGCTTATGGATTAAGGGCATATTACTATTATACCCTTTTAAAAACCTGGGGTCCTGTACCAATTAGTGAAGAAATATTGAGCACAACTTCGCCCGAGGGTTTGAGTAAAGCGAGAGCCTCAGAAGAGGAAGTGATGCAGTTTATAAAAGCTGATTTAGAAAGATCTTTAACGGCTTTTGGAGATGATGCGTCTTTCTGGAACGGAAACAAGAATTACTGGTCTAAAGCTGCTACCTTAACTTTAAAGGGTGATGCATATATATGGTCTGGTAACTTACTTGGAGGCGGTAATGCTGATTTCACTGCAGCTAAAAATGCTTTAGAGCAGGTGGAGCAAATAGCTAATGTAGGCCTGGTTGATAACTATCAGGATTTATGGGGAGAAGAAAATGAAAATAACAGTGAGTTTATTTTTGCCATACAATATGCAGAAGATGAAGCCGGGAATTTCTATAATTCTTTTACCGGGAGAAGTACCGAAATTTGGCCACAATTTGACGAAGATGGAAATACTATGGAAGGTTTTGTTATAGCAGGTTCAAATCGTTACGGGCCTAGTGAAAAAACACTTCTACTATCTGATGATAATCTGGATGCCAGAAAAGACGAAACTTTTATTAGACTATACAGTGATTCTAATAACGGTAACGGCTATCCTAATTATAATGCCGAAAAATATTTTGGTTCTGTTTTAAACAAGTTTTTAGGCCGTATAGATGGAAGTGTTAGAATTTTTGATAATGATATCCCTGTGTATAGGTATGCTGATGTAATTTTACTATTGGCGGAAGCTAAAAATTACTTAGGAGAAGATCCTTCTTCTGAAATTAACAGAATTAGGGAAAGAGCTTATGGAGATGATTATGATCCGGCAATTCATGCCTATTCAGCTGGATCTATAGCAGAGAATACCGAAACTATTTTAGATGAACGCTATGTTGAATTTATAGCTGAAGGAAAAAGATGGTGGGATTTGCGAAGAGCCGGTGATCAATATGTAATAGATAATGTAGCGTTCTTAGAAGAAGGTGAAGAATATAAGTTGAAATTACCAATTACTTTAGATATGATTGGTAGAAATCCTCTTCTGGAACAGACTGAAGGTTATGAATAATAATTATACCCATGTTTATTATTCATTTATTTGTGTGTTAGTAAGAAAAGGTCGCCTTGGCGACCTTTTCTTTAAATTTAATTAATTGAAATTATATGAAAAAAATTGTCTTATTATTAGCATTAAGTGCGTTTTTGCAGAGTTGCAAGAGTAACGAAAAAGAAAAAGAAAGTGAAATTGCGGAAACTAAAGCCGATAAACCCCAGGAGTTAGTTTTTAAAGACCTGTTTAATGCAGGGGATAAAGAAAATATTGCCTGTTATCGTATTCCATCTCTAATAACTGCGCCCAATGGTGATCTTATAGCTGCTATAGATGAAAGAGTACCTTCTTGTGCAGATCTAAGAGGAAGTAAAGATATAAACATTGTACAGCGTAGAAGTACCAACAATGGTGAAACCTGGAGCGATATTGAAACCGTAGTCAACTTCCCTGAGGGAGACTCTGCTTCAGACCCTTCAATGATTGTAGATGAAGAAACTGGTAAAATTTTTATGTTCTATAACTTTATGGATCTTGAAAATGAAGCCAATATCTATTACCTACACGTAGTTACAAGTAAAGACAACGGTAAAACCTGGAGTGAACCTCGTGATATTACCGCAGAAATTGCTAAAGAAGAATGGCATAAAGATTTTAAATTTATCACCTCGGGTAGGGGAACCCAAACCAGTTCTGGAAGATTATTACATACACTTGTAAATCTTGATAGTGGTCTGCATTTATTTGGAAGTGATGACCACGGTAAAACCTGGTTCTTAATTGATACTCCTGTAAAACCTGCAGATGAGTCAAAGGTTATAGAGCTTGCTGACGGCAGGTATATGATTAATGCTCGCGTGAATACAGGAGAAGGTCATCGTTATGTACATATTTCTAATGATAAAGGTGAAACCTGGGAAACCCGCGCTGAAACTAAATTAACAGATCCGGGGAATAACGCAAGTATTATTCGTTATAGCCATGAAGGAGCTGATGCAAAGAATAGACTGCTTTTCTCAAATTCTAACAGTGCTGATTCTCGAGAAAACTTAAGCGTTCGTATTAGTTACGATGAAGGAGAAACCTGGAGCGAAGGGAAAACCATTTATGAGGGGTCTGCCGCCTATTCAGATCTAACAGTTCTGGAAAATGGAGACATAGGCGTATTTTTTGAAGCCGATGGCTATTCAAGGAATCTTTTTACCAGTTTTTCACTGGAATGGCTTACTGATGGGGAAGACCAACAATAAGACTTATGAAAAGTTTTTTTCTATTATTAGGTTTTAGTCTTTCTTGGTTACTCAGTAGTAGTCAATCGGAATCGAAGGAGCTTCCTAATGGTTTAAAAGCGATTAACCTTTTTAGTGCACTGGAAGGTGATGGAATTGCGTGTTATAGAATTCCATCGCTAATAACTGCAATTAATGGTGATTTAATCGCAGCAATAGATCAAAGGGTCCCTTCTTGTGGAGATTTACGATACAATGAAAATATTAATATAGTTATAAGACGAAGCACCAATAATGGAAAAAGATGGAGTGACATTGAAACTATTGTTGATTTTCCGTTAGGTATATCTGCCTCTGATCCCTCAATGATTTTGGATGAAAAAACGGGAAATATCTTCCTGTTTTATAATTTCATGAATCATAACAATGATACTGATGTATATTATTTTCATGTAATTAAGAGCGCAGATAATGGTAAAACATGGAGTAGTCCTCGAGATATAACATCGGAAATAACTAAAGAGGAATGGCATAAAGATTTTAAATTTATTACATCTGGTTCTGGAATTCAGACCAATTCAGGCAGATTGCTCCATACCCTTGTAAACCATGATAAAGGATTGCACCTTTTTGGAAGTGATAATCACGGGGAAAGTTGGTTTTTTATTGATTCTCAAATTAAGCCTGCAAATGAATCGAAAGTTGTCGAACTCAAAGACGGGGAGTATATGGTGAATTCAAGGGTGAAAACCGGGGAAGGGCTTCGCTACGTTCATATATCAGGGGATGAAGGGAAAACCTGGGCAACTAAGCCAGAGCCCCAGTTACCAGATCCGGTAAACAATGCGGCCTTGCTTAATTATAATGCCGCGGACAATAAAACTAGGCTTTTGTTTTCAAACACAAAAAGCTCTGAAAACAGGGAAAACCTTAATGTTCGTATTAGTTATGATGAAGGGAAAACCTGGAGCGAAGGGAAAACCATCTATGCTGGATCTGCCGCCTATTCAGATCTTACCGTTTTGGAAAATGGAGACATAGGCATATTTTTTGAAGCCGATGGCTATTCCAGAAATCTTTTTACAAGCTTCTCTTTAGAATGGTTAACAGATAAATAAAAAATGTACATGCGTTTCCACTCATAAAATGAAGGAAACCGCTTTAAATTAGACCTCACAGGTTTCTGAAACCTGTGAGGTTTCTTATATCAAGGACTTATTGGAATGGATTGACGATAGAATAGTATTTTAGAAACAATATTGCTGCTTGCGAATATTCAGTTAAATTTCATGCTTAATCCAGCTTTCAATATTAAAAATATCGAGCACTGGACTTTTTTCGTTTCTATAGCTCTAAAACGATTTTAATACTTAAATTCCCTTTTTTTAAAATTAGATGAAATTGAATAAGATAAAATTATTTGGTTATTTAACCTGTATGTTGGTTTTGGTTTCTTGTAAATTAAATCCTTCAAAATCTAACACAGATGATGGTTGGGAGTATTTGTTTAATGGCAAAAACCTTGATAATTGGATAGTTAAAATTCATAAACATGAATTGGGAGACAACTATGCAAATACCTTCCAGGTAAATGAGGGTAATATTCAGGTTAGTTATAAAGAGTATGAAAAATTTGAGGAGCGCTATGGTCACCTTTTTTACAAAGAACCCTTCTCAAATTATCATTTAAAATTTGAATACCGTTTTACAGAAGAATGGTTAGACGATGCTCCGGGTTATACGTATAGAAATAGTGGAGTAATGTTTCATTCTCAAGATCCCAAAACGATATTAAAAAATCAGGATTGGCCTATTTCAGTAGAATATCAAATGTTGGCCGATGCCGGAGATGGTAATCCACGGCCAACCGGAAATATGTGCTCTCCAGGTACTGAAGTCTTTTTTGAGGGCAAAATGGATCCTAATCATTGTATTAGTTCATCTTCAAAAACTTATCCCTGGAACGAGTGGGTGCAAGCCGAATTGATTGTGCAAGACAGTCTTGTAATTCATAAAGTGAATGGTGAAACCGTACTTAAGTACACGAAAACACAAATTGGAGGTGGTACTACCAATGGTTACGATCCAGAAATTAAACAGGATGGCAAGATGCTAAATGAAGGCTATATTGGTTTGCAGGCAGAAGGCCAGGGTGTTTTATTTCGGGAGGTTAAAATTAAACCTCTGAAATAGAACTGTTCCTTTGCTCCTCTTTAAAAATAGAATCAAAATGAGGTTCTAAATGATGCCGCATCGCATTTCTAAAAGTTTCTGGCGTCCCAACTTTTATATTCTCCATGAGCATTCTGTGCGTCACAAAACGTCCTGATGAATACCGGTGTTTAAAATCTTGAGGTTCGTTTTTAAGATGCACATATTCAAAAACGGGTAATAATAATTGCTGAAAACCTTGCAGCGTTTTATTGTTTGAAATCTGGTAAAGTTTCCCGTGAAATGCTATTTCTTTATCCAGGCTAAAATGGCTTTTATCTGAATCTTGTTCTTCTTCATTTACTACAATCTCTTCCAGTTCATCTAAATCCTTTTGGGTTTTTCGTTCAAATAGAAAATCGGCCATCCCCATTTCTAAGATTAATCGTAGTTCAAAAAGGTTTTTTAATATTCCTGTACCTAAAAGGCTGGGATCTAAAATACGAGAGAAATTGTTGATAATATCGGGTTCAGTAAGTACCATCCCCCTGTGTTTCTTAGATTCCACCAACCCCAGGGTTCTAAGCCTTAGCAGTGCTTCTCTTATTACGGTGCGACTTACTCCTAACGATTCAGTAAATTCAAGCTCTTTAGGAATAGGATCACCTGGCTTTAAATTATTATTTTTAAAAAATTCTAAGAGGCGAATTTCCACTTTATCAACCAGGGAAAGTGTATCAATAGGTTTTATATTCTTCATAGTTATGCAAATATTCGAAAAAAGCTCAGGAATAAAAATAATTTAGAAAAAATTAGATTATAAATACTAAATATATAACTAATTTTTATATTCGTATTATGTTATACATATATTATGAAATCAAATTTATATAAGACTGCACTTTTAAAAGATGTTATTCCTTTTTGGAGTAAAAATTCAATAGACAACGATCATGGTGGCTACTTTTCTTGCCTAACCCGGGAGGGGGAAGTTTATGATACAGATAAATTCATATGGCTACAAGGAAGACAAGCCTGGATGTATTCCTATCTCTACAATAATGTAGCCCAAAATAAGGAATGGCTTGAAATTGCCAAAAATGGGATAGACTTCTTGCGTAAATACGGAATGGATAAAAATGGAAATTTTTATTTCTCCTTAACACGGGAAGGTAAACCTCTTATTTCGCCTTATAATATTTTCTCTGATTGCTTTGCTACAATGGCATTTGGGCAATACGCAAAAGCAACCGGAGATAAAGAAATTGAAGAATTGGCGAGAAAAACCTATTACAACATTCTTGAGCGCCGCGATAACCCTAAAGGTAAATACGAAAAATCTACAGGGAACCGACCGCTTCGAAACTTCTCTCTGCCAATGATTTTATCAAATCTGGTATTAGAGTTGGAATCAGTTTTGCCGGAAGAAGAAGTTGCCTTGCGTATTGATGATAGCGTTAAGGAGGTAATGGATGTTTTTTTGCAGAAAGATGGACTTATCTACGAAAATTTAAATCCTGATGGTTCATTTTCCGATAGTTTTGAAGGCCGTCTTATCAATCCGGGTCACGGTATTGAAGCCATGTGGTTTATGATGGATATTGCCGAAAGGAAAAATGATAAAAAATTGTTGGATGAAGCGGTTCAGGTCGTCTTAAACACCCTTGAGTTTGGCTGGGATAAGCAATACGGCGGAATCTTTTATTTTCTGGATATTAAAGGTTATCCACCCCAGCAGTTAGAATGGGATCAAAAGCTCTGGTGGGTGCATTTGGAAGCTCTTGTTGCTCTCTCAAAAGCTTATAGCCTGACCAAAAACCAAAAAGTGTGGGATTGGTATGAAAAAGTTCACGAATACTCCTGGAATAGATTTGCCGATAAAAAGAATGGGGAATGGTTTGGATATTTAAACAGGCAGGGGGAACCACACCTTAGTTTAAAAGGAGGGAAGTGGAAAGGTTGCTTCCATGTGCCTCGTGCCATGTACCAATGTTGGCAAGCTTTCGAAAAGATTGAAAACACAAAATAATGCTAATGCTTCAAAATTGATTGAAGTTCATTTCAAATCTAATTTTATTTTTAATCATATCGAAAACTAAAAATTTATGAAGTATAAATTTTTAGTTTTCGATATGATAATTATATTTATGCAAAATTCACATATAGAAAATTAATTATGAAAAAACTTATTACCTCCTTGTTTTTAGCTGCGATGCTTATATCCTGCGATAATTCAAAATCTTACGAGGAATTTGCGGAAGTTGAAAATGAAAAGCAGGATTATGCTATAATTCCGCTTCCACAAAAAATGGAAACTTCAAATGGGGTTTTTGTTATTGACAAGAATACTCAAATACAAGCAAGTGAAGATTTAAGCCAGGAAGCTGAATTTTTAGCGGAGTATATTGGGGAAATCGCAGGCGTTACCCCGGGAATTAAATCTGATAAAGATGAGGTAAAACGAAGCATTAGTCTTAAAATTTCGACCGATCTTGATCAAGATGAAGCTTATAATTTAAAAGTTACTCACGAAAAGGTTGTAGTTGAAGGAGCTTCTGCTAAAGGTGTTTTTTATGGGGTGCAAACACTAAAACAACTGCTGCCCTTACAAGCTGAATTTGAAGGTGAATCTTCAGAAATAGGTATTCCTTCTGTAAATATTGCTGATGCACCGGCATTTGATTATCGCGGAATGCACTTAGATGTGGCCCGCCATATGTTCCCGGTAGATTTCATAAAAAAGTATATAGATCTTATTGCGATGCATAAAATGAACACCTTTCACTGGCATTTAACCGAAGATCAGGGATGGAGAATTGAAATCAAACAATATCCTAAGCTTACCGAAATCGGTTCAATCAGAAAAGAAACGATGATAGAAAAGAATTTTGATCCATATAAAGGTGATGGTGAAGAATATGGTGGTTATTACACTCAGGAAGAAGTTAAAGATATCGTAGCTTATGCAGCCGAAAGGCACGTAACTATTATCCCCGAAATAGAATTACCTGGTCACTCTCGCGCAGTTTTAGCGGCTTACCCAGAATTGGGTAACAATACAGGACCTTATGAAGTAGCTACCAAATGGGGCGTGTTTAAAGAAATTTTGGCACCAAAAGAAGAAACTTTTGAATTTCTAGAGAATGTTTTAACCGAGGTGATGGAATTATTCCCAAGTGAATATATCCATATTGGTGGAGATGAAGCCCCAAAAACAGAATGGGAGCAAAGTGCCCAGGCGCAGGAAGTTATAAAACGTGAAGGGCTGGAAGATGAGCACGAATTGCAGAGCTATTTTATACAAAGAATTGAAAAATTCTTAAATAAAAATGGCCGTCAAATAATTGGCTGGGACGAGATTCTAGAAGGAGGTCTTGCTCCTAATGCCACTGTGATGTCCTGGAGAGGTAACCAGGGTGGGATTGAAGCTGCTAAACAAAAACATAATGTGGTGATGACCCCAAATACCCATTTATATTTTGACCATTACCAAGCCGATCCGGCAAACGAACCTTTGGCTATTGGAGGTAATTCTACCGTAGAGCATGTGTATTCTTTTGATCCTGTTCCCGAAGAATTATCAGCTGAGGAAGAAAAATACATTTTAGGAGCTCAGGCTAATGTGTGGACTGAATATATGAAAGATTCAGATTACGTAGAGTATATGATCTTACCAAGAATGACAGCTTTGTCTGAGGTGGTTTGGACCTATCCTGAAGAACGCAACTGGGATGAATTTAAAAGTCGTTTAGTTGAGTTCAAAAAACATTATGACGAAATGGATTTAAATTATGCTACCCATGTTTTTGATGATTCAGATAAAACACAGGAAACCGTAGTAAATGAATAGAAGAACTTTTGTAAAACAAAATTTAGCAGCATCAGCTCTTGCCGGTCTTGGACCGGTTGGGGCTTATGCAACTAATATTTCTGAAAATACTTTTCCTGAAGAAAAGACATTCAACCTAAAATATGCGCCGCACCTTGGAATGTTTAGGGAGCATGCCGGTGCTAATCCTCTGGATCAGTTAAACTTTATGGCAGATCAGGGTTTTTCCGCCTTTGAAGATAACGGAATGAAAGGACGGGATAAATCATTACAGAAGGAAATGGCTAGTACAATGGCCAAAAGAAATATGGAAATGGGCGTTTTTGTAGCTCATACTATTTACTGGACTAAACCAAATCTTACTAGTGGTAATGCAGATTTACGTGAAGAATTCTTAAAAGAGATTAGAGAATCTGTAGAGGTAGCCAAACGTGTTAATGCAAAATGGATGACGGTGGTCCCGGGTTATATAGATCAGCGACAAAATATCCAATATCAAACTGCCAATGTGATTGAAACACTTAAAAGAGCTGCAGCTATTTTAGAACCTCATGACCTAAGCATGGTTTTGGAGCCACTTAATTTTAGGGATCATCCCGGTTTATTCCTAAGTGAATCACCACAAGCTTATCAAATCTGCAAAGCGGTAGATAGCCCCAGCTGTAAAATACTTTTTGATATTTATCATCAGCAAATCCAGGAAGGAAACCTAATCCCTAATATCGAAGCCAGTTGGGATGAAATAGCATACTTTCAGGTAGGTGATAATCCTGGCCGAAAGGAACCAACTACTGGTGAGATCAATTATAAAAATGTTTTCAAGTTTATTCATTCCAAAGGCTTTAATGGTATTGTTGGAATGGAACATGGAAATTCCAGGCAGGGAAAAGAAGGTGAGAAAGCGGTAATAGAAGCTTATAAACAAAGCGACAATTTTTAATAATGAAATACGAGAAACTGCTTATATGCTGTTTAATGCTGGTCTCCATTGAATTCTACAGCCAGGAAAAACTGAAAGATTATGTTCAGGAAATCTCCGGTACCGATCTTAATATTGAAATGCTGGCCATACCCGAAGGTGAATTTTTAATGGGGAGTCCCGCAGAGGAATTTGGTCATTATAAAGATGAAGCCCCTTTGCACAAAGTAAAGATTGATGCTTTTTGGATGGCCTCTCATGAAGTCACCTGGAAGCTTTTTAACCTCTACCTGGAGCGCCCGGTAGATAATGTGCCTTCAGAGAATAAGGCTGGTAATGTAAGCATAAAAGTTGATGCTGCATCTGGTGCTACTATGCTTTTAAAGAATAAAGCTAATGATGTAAACATAAAAGTTGATGCCGTTTCCGGAGCTACTGTGCCTTATGTAGATATGAGTTTGGGAATGGGAACAGGCGATGGTATGCCGGTAGTAAACATTACCTATCTGGCAGCGCAAAAATTCTGTAAATGGCTTTCAGCTAAAACAGGATATTTTTATCGTCTACCAACCGAAGCCGAATGGGAGTATGCTGCCAGGGCAGGTAAACAAACCGCTTATCACTTTGGGGATACGCCCGAAAAATTAGGCGAATATGCCTGGTTTTATGAAAATAGCGATGGCCATTATCATCCTGTAGGTACTAAAAAACCCAATCCCTGGGGGCTTTATGATATGCACGGCAATGTAGCAGAGTGGACTTTAGATGCATATGATACTGAAACATATAGTGAAAGAAGTGAGTTAACTCCAAATCCTTTTATAATTCCTGAAGAAGAATATCCGCATAGTGTTAGGGGTGGATCCTATTACGATGATGCAGAATATTTGCGAAGTGCTGCCAGATTAGGTTCTTCTGAAAATTGGAAGATGCGCGATCCGCAATTTCCAAAAAGTAAATGGTGGAATACAGATGCGCAGTTTGTAGGATTTAGAATTGTGCGGGATCCCAATCCACCGGCAGAAGAAGACGAAGTTAAATATTGGGGAATTGAAATTCCTTAATACTTCGAAGAATATTAAATGTACCCTTTAGAATTAAATTATGAAAAACAATAAACCAACTACTTCTAAATTAAATAATAACTCGCGAAGAACATTTTGCAAAAACACGGCATTGTTCACCGCTGGGATGATGATGCCGGCCATGGATATGAACGCGATGTACAATGTTTTTAACGATAAGAAATTAAAATTGGCTTTGGTGGGCTGTGGAGGTCGTGGTACAGGTGCGGTTAACCAGGCACTTAAAGCAGATGATAATATTGAGCTAGTAGCTATGGCTGACGCTTTTGAAGATCGATTAAGCGGGAGTCTTAAGCAGTTGGAAAAGGAGTTTTCCGATTCAAAGAAGGTTAAAGTAAAAGATCAAAACCGATTTGTAGGTTTTGATGCCTATAAAAAAGCTATAGATCAGGCTGATGTAGTTATTCTTACAACTCCGCCGGGCTTTCGTCCCCATCATTTTGAATATGCCGTAAACGCAGGGAAGCATGTGTTTATGGAGAAACCGGTAGCTACTGATGTACCCGGAATAAGAAAGGTGCTGGAAGCTGCAAAAATTGCCAAAGAGAAAAAATTAAATGTTGTAGTTGGCCTTCAGAGAAGATATCAGAAAAATTATATAAAAATAGCTGAACAGATTCAGCAAGGCGAAGTAGGGAAAATCTTATCTGGTCAGGTTTATTGGAATAGTAGTGGTGTTTGGGTAAATCCCAGGCAGCCAAATCAAACAGAGATGGAATACCAAATGCGTAACTGGTATTATTTCAATTGGCTGTGTGGAGATCATATTCTAGAACAGCATATTCATAATATTGATGTTGCGAATTGGTTTATAGGTGAATATCCTATTTCGGCCCAGGGTATGGGAGGTAGACAGGTTAGAACAGGACCTGAACATGGAGAGATCTTCGATCATCATTTTGTGGAGTTTAAGTACCCCAGCGGTGCGGTAATTTCCAGCCAGTGTAGACATCAACCCGGGACCATGTCTAAAGTAGGAGAAGGCTTTCAGGGCACTAAAGGTTTAGTGGAAACCAATGATGCGGGTGTGGCAAAATTAGTTGATTTAGAAGGTAATGATATTTTTAAGTATAGAAGTCGAAACGATCCAAATCCTTACCAGGAAGAACATAACAAATTGTTTAAATCTATTAGAAATGGCGAAGTAATAAGTGATGCTGAAAATGGAGCCAAAAGTACAATGTCTGCAATTATGGGTCGAATGGCAACTTATTCAGGACAGTTTATCAACTGGGATGAAGCTATTCAATCTGACCTGCAACTGGTACCTGAAAATTTAACATGGAATTCAACACCACCGGTAACACCAAATCCAGATGGACATTATCCAATCCCTACACCCGGGAAAACAAGGGTGATTTAGTTTTTTTCAGTTGATGCTACCGGCTATCGAATTATTTCAGTAGCCGGTTTTTTTATTCAATAATCCTTCCCTGTTTTTATGATTTTTCTCTTTTCCTCCAGATAGGTTTGATTTTTAATACCTTAAACATCATATATAAACTTTTAAAAAATGAAAAAAATATTTCAGACGCTTTTAATTTTATCATTTTTCCCGGCTTTTGCACAATTGCAAATAGCCGATGTTTTTACCGATAATATGATGTTGCAACGTGAAAAACCTATAAGAGTTTGGGGTGCTGGGAATCCGGGAGAAAAAATACGAGTAAATTTTTTAGATGAAACAGCTAAAACTTCAGTAAAGACAGATTCAAGCTGGCAAGTAGTCTTAAAAAAACATAAAGCCACAACTAAGCCTAATTCCTTGGTGGTTCAGTCTTTTCAGGAAAAAATTATCATTAAAAATATCATCATCGGTGATGTATGGCTACTTATTGGTCAATCTAATATGGAATGGCCTATGCAAGCTGAAATGCATTATGAGGAAGCGAAAAAAGAAGCTAAAAATCGTAATCTACGCTTTTTTAACCCAAATTATATTGGCAAAAATTTTTACGGGTCAGCCTATGATAAACACCAACTAAAAAACTTGAGTAATAATATTCTTTTTCAGAAAACAAAATGGGAGGAAAGCGATAGTTCTTCTTTTAAGAATATGAGTGCGGTAGGTTATTATTTTGGTCGCGACATAATAAGCGCTGAAAATATTCCTATAGGATTAATAAATTTAGCTATTGGTGGTGCGCCGGCTGAAACTTTTATTGATGCGGAGGCTTTGATAAAGAATAAGAAATTCTCGTCTAAAGTAAATGGGAACTGGTTAGAAAATGACGCCCTTCCGGTTTGGATACGAGAACGCGGAATGCAAAATATTGGACATAGCCAAGGTACAAATAACCACGCCTACAAGCCAGGGTTTGCATTTAAAACGGGGATTAAACCTATTTTAAAAATGCCGATAAAGGGTATTTTGTGGTACCAGGGGGAAAGCAATGCTCAGGAATTGGCAAGAGTGAAAGAATATCCTGAACTTCAAAAACTTATGATTAAGGATTATAGAAAACAATGGAAAAATAAAAACCTAGCCTTCTACTGGGTCCAGTTATCCTCTATAGATACTACCAATTACGACTCCCATTTTTGGCCTGAGTTCAGAAATGGTCAGCGCAGATTACTTGGGGAAATGGATCATGTAGGGATGGCGGTTAGCAGCGATGTTGGGAATAAGAATGATATCCACCCCCGTAATAAAAAAGCCGTCGGAAAAAGGCTCGCTCGATGGGCCTTAAAAAATGAATATGGAAAAGATATTATAGTTTCTGGCCCGCTTCCTCAAAAAGCGGAATATAAAAATGGAAACATTATTGTTGAATTTAAATATACCGGGAAAGGTTTACAAACTTTAGATGGGAAAGCTGTTCGTGGGTTTTCTATTGATGGCAAAACGGAACTAACCGGGGAAATTAAAGACAAAAAAATAGTATTTCCCAGTGCCGAAAAACCTGAGTATATTTATTACAATTGGCAACCCTATACTATTGGAAACCTGGGAAACTCTGAAGGATTGCCGGCTTCAACATTTAAGATGGAGGTTATAGAAAGTGATTAATTGAATTAAAACAAAAGCCATGATAAAAGGTCTATCCTCCAAACGCTTATTTTACATAAGTCTCTTTATTGTGGGATATTTTGGCTTTTTGTATCTGAACTATCACCTATTTAAACTTAATTATATCTTATTAGGGGTAGTTATGGAAATGATTACCATTCCTTTAGCTTTAGCACAATTTATCCTGCTTATTATTAGCTTTAGATACTGGAGAAAAGAGCATTTCCGAATAAAAAATTACTCCTTTTGGGCTTTTTTAATTTTGCTTTTAAACTGTACGTGGACCTTGAGCAGTTATATTATGGCTAAATTTTAAGATATTTTAAAGAAAATTTTTACTTTATATGTATAACATAATACAAAATTATTATCTTGGACCAAAAATATAGATTATGCATATTCGTCTTTTTTTGGTTTTCAGTTTATTGTTTGTGTTTTCTGCCAACTCCTTAAGGGGGCAAACTGATAGTAAAATAGAATTCAGTTGGGATTCTTTGCCCAATTTACCTTTAGAAAAAGGGGTTAACGGAAGCTTTACCGGGATTCACAATGATGCTTTGATTATTGCGGGTGGTGCTAACTTCCCCGAGCGTCCTGTATGGGATGGAGGCGAAAAGATTTTTTATAATCAGATTTATGTTCTTGAAAAGAAAAAAGACGAATTTCAATGGGTTAAAAACTTAGATAAACAACTTTCTAAACCATTGGCCTATGGAGCTTCTGTAGCTACTAAGGAAGGTTTATGGTGTATTGGGGGAGCTAATAAAGAGGGAATTTATAATGATGTTTTTCTTTTAAAATGGGATGCTGTTTCTAAAGAGATTATTGTAGAAGAAAAACCTGCTTTACCTGTGCCTCTCGCAAATATGGAAGCAAGTGTAATAGGCGACAAGATCTATGTTGCCGGAGGCCAAAAAGAGCTGGGAGGAAAAGCTACTAAAAGTTTCTTCTCTTATTCAGATAAAGAAGGTTGGGAAAAGTTAGAAGATATTCCGGGGAAAGGAAGAATTCAACCCGTAGTAATTGCTCAAAATAATGGAAAAACCAATGTGGTTTACGTATTTAGTGGAACTCATTTTGATCCTGATGCCGAAGATCCCAACGAGTTTTTGTCTGATGTATGGCAATATAATCCCTTGTCAAAAAAATGGATAGAGAAGGAGAAAGTACCTTCAAATGAGACTCCCGGGCTGGATGGAGGGTATATTGGCGCTGCGCCGGCTACCAAACTTGGAGATGCCCATATTTTGATCTTTGGAGGTGCAGGAGGTGAAAATCAACTTTATAAAAAGAGACTTCTACTACAAAATGAATTGAGATCGCTTCAGCAGCAAAATTTAGATTCTTCTGTTGCCACCGCTAAAATCGATTCCATAAAAGAAGCAATTTCAGAAAATTTTCAAAAGACTTCTTTTTCAAATACTATTTGGGCCTATCATACCATTACAGACACCTGGACTAAGCGTGGCAAAATTCCGGGTAAAACTCAAGTAGTGGCAAAAGCTCTGCAATGGGAAGATGATATTATAATTCCGTTAGGCGAGGTTAGCCCTGGGGTGCGTACTGCAGCCATCCATAAAATTAATGTGACTCCGCGGGAAACAAATTTTGGATGGATCAATTATGTAACCTTAATTGCTTATTTGGCTTTAATGATAGGAATTGGATGGTATTTTTCCAGGAGAAATAAAAGTACTTCCGATTATTTTCTTGCAGGAGGTAGAATTCCCTGGTGGGCAGCTGGCTTAAGTATCTATGCCACTATGTTAAGCGCCATTACATATCTTTCGCAACCGGCGTTGGCCTTTAGCTACGATTGGCAGGCTTATTTAGGTTACTTTACCATTTTGCTAATTGTTCCGCTAATTATAACTTTCTATCTGCCATTTTTTAGAAATCTTAATATCACTACGGCTTACGAGTATCTTGAGAAGCGCTTTAATATTGTAATCAGGATGTTTGGAAGTGGGTCTTTTGTATTGTTTCAATTAGCCAGGATGGGGATTGTGGTTTACCTACCTGCACTTGCTCTATCTACCGTAGTTGGGATCGATATTTATTCAGCCATTATCATTATGGGAATTTTAGCCATAGTTTATACCGTGATGGGAGGAATTGAAGCCGTGATCTGGACAGATGTAATTCAGGTAATTGTTCTCATTGGAGGGCTTATTCTAGGGCTTATTTATATTGCTGTAGATATTGGAGATGTAAGTTATATTTTCTCTACTGCTTATGAAGATAGTAAATTTCAACTTTTTGATTTTAGGTGGAGCTTTACCGAAGTAGTAACCTGGTCTATGTTCCTGGGAACATTTGCTCTAAATTTTGCTCCTTATACCACAGATCAGGCAGTGGTGCAACGTTATTTAACTACCTCTAATGAAAAAGAAGCCAGGAAAAGTATCTGGATGAACGGGATTGTTTCTATCCCTGCCGGATTACTTATTTTTCTAATGGGAACTTTTTTATATGTTTATTTTAGAGATAACCCAGAGTTTTTGCAAGTGGGGATGCAAAATGACGGAATTTTCCCATTGTTTATTGCAGATCACCTTCCCCCGGGAGTAGCAGGTTTGGTGATTGCCGGTATTTATTCTGCAGCTATGTCCAGTCTGGATAGTAGTATGCATAGTGTTTCTACAGTAATAACCGTAGATTTTTACAAACGTTTTACTAAAGCGCATACAGAGGTTACCACTATGAAAGTTGCCAGATGGGTAACCATTATCGTTGGTGTGCTGGGTACTTCTGTAGCTGCTTTTATGGCGGCCTATCCTATCGCCTCCTTATTTTTCTTTTTTCAGGAAATTGTTGGACTTTTTGGAAGCGCCCTGGCCGGAGTATTTATGTTGGGAATTTTCTTTAAAAAAGCCAACTGGATTGGAACCCTAATAGGTGCGGTTTTAAGTGTGGCTTCTTTGGTTTTAGTAAAATATTTCACGCCTTTAAATTTCTATATTTATCCGCTTATTGCCATTCCGGTTTGTGTGATTGGAGGTTATTTAGCAAGTTTAATATTTAAGGTTGAAAACAATAATAATTCTAAGAGCCTGGTCTATCATAAGAGTTTAAAGGAAAATTAAAGGTGGAAATGAAAGGATTTCTAAGTTTACTTTTATTTTTAGCTTTTGGCATTTTGGTAGCCCAGAATACTACAAAATTAGATTGGTATAAGGTTGCGGAAATGGAGCTTGGAGGAAGAGTAAAGGCTGCTACATCTAGCCCTTTTCAGCGATTTCCAGATTCGATGCAGGATTTGGTTAGGAAGAAGGTTTGGGATTTATCTGAAAATCCTTCGGGAGTATATGTTGATTTTGAAACTGATTCACCTAAAGTCATTGTAAAATACGTGGTAAATGGCCCTTTGCAATTTCCGCATATGCCTGCTACCGGTGTTAGTGGGGTAGATCTATATGTGTCTAAAAATAATAGTTGGAAATGGGTTAAGGCAAATTATCAATTTCAGGATACCATTTCATATAGTTATAGGGTAAAGGAGGGCGTAAATGATATTAAGCATAGTTTACGTTTATACCTGCCGCTTTATAATACTGTTTCCTACATGGAAATTGGTGTTGATAAACATGCTTCTTTTAGGAATTTACCAATTTCAAATAAAGCACCCATTGTAGTGTATGGAACTTCTATTACTCAGGGAGCCTGTTCCGGTAGGCCTGGTACCACCTGGACCTCTCTTATGTCAAGGCAATTGGATATTCCTGTATTCAATTACGGGTTTTCTGGAAACGGAAGGCTGGAAGAGGAAATTATAAGGTATCTCGCCCAACTGAAAGCCGAAGTGTTTGTTTTAGATTGCTTGGCGAATTTTACTTCTGGGCAGGGCCTTAATGCGCTACAAGCGAAAAAACGACTTATAAAAAGTGTAAAAACGCTTCGGGAATTAAATCCTGAAACACCAATAGTGCTTACAGATCATGCCGGCTATCCTTATGGCGAAGTCTATAATCCCGAAAAAAAGAAGTATCAACTTTTAAATCTGGCAAATAAAGAAGCTTTTGAGTCTTTAAAGGAAAGCGGTCTTAAGAATATTTATCTTCTAAAAAATAAAGATCTCGATTTAGGTCAGGGTGATTTTATTGACGGTGTTCATCCTAATGATGCCGGTATGAAAAAGTATGCTGAAGCATATACCGGATTATTACTTACCCTAATAGAGTGAAGATAGTTAGCCGTTAATCGATTCGGCTTTACTGGTAGGTTATTGGTCTAAATTTCTTTTTTGTAATGCTGGAATTAGTAATATTTAGACTTATGTTGAAAAATAGCTTAAGTCATCAAACTTATTAATTAAATTTGTATTAGTATGTATGAGCCTTTTTGTTGATACGTATTTTTGAAATAAAAAAAACTAAGCAATAATCAAAAAAATAAGAATGTTCAAATTGAAAAAATACTGGATTTTATCCTTCTGTAGTTTCCTTGCTTTATTAGTGATAAGTCCCGACTTATATAGTCAGGAGCCATATTATCTAAATCCTGAAAAAAATCAGGAAAACAGGGAGCCAATGCGGGCTTCTTATATGGTTTTTGAGAATGAAGCTTTGGCGGAAGCGAACAACTGGAAAGCATCAGAAAACTATCTTAACCTTAACGGAGAATGGGATTTTAAATGGTACAAAAATCCTAAGCAGGTGCCTAATAACTTTTATGCTCCGGGTATTGATGATATCTCGTGGGAAAAGTTTCAAGTGCCGGCAAATTGGGAGGTACATGGTTATGGTATTCCTATTTATGTAAATGCTACTTATGAATTTGATAATCTTATAGAGGTTGATCCACCTAAAGTTCCTTTAGATCATAATCCAACCGGAATTTACCGTCGTAGCATTGAAATTGATGAAAATTGGGACGGGAAAGATGTGTTTTTACACGTAGGTGCAGCAAAATCCAATCTGAAAGTATGGGTAAACGGAGAGTATGTAGGCTATGGAGAAGATTCTAAATTATCACAGGAGTTTGATATAACTTCTTATGTTAAAACCGGTGAGAATATAATTGTGATGAAAGTAATGCGCTGGAGTGACGGCTCTTATTTAGAAGGCCAGGATTACTGGAGATTGAGTGGTATTACCCGTGATACATATCTTTTTGCAAGAAAAAAAGTAAGGTTACAGGACTTTAATTTAAACACAGACCTGGATGAGAATTATCAGGATGCTACTTTAACTATTATTCCAGAATTTACTGAGCTTCCTAAACGTGATAAGCATAGTCTGGAGATTATTCTTGAAGGGGAAAATAAAGAATTGTATAGATCAGAAAGAAAAGTAAGTGAATGGCAGGAGACGAAAAAAATTGAAATCGATGTTCAAAATCCTAATAAGTGGACAGCCGAAACTCCAAACCTATATACATTAAAATTTAAGCTAAAGGATAGAAAAGGAAAAGTCCAGGAAATTATTCAACAGAATGTAGGCTTTAGAGAAGTTGAGATTAAAAACGGACAATTATTGGTGAATGGAAAACCTATACTTTTAAAAGGGGTTAACAGGCATGATACAGACCCTTCTACAGGTCAGGTGATGTCCCGTGAACGTATGCGTCAGGATATAAAGGTGCTCAAAGAATTTAACTTTAATGCGGTTAGGACTTCACATTATCCTAATGATCCTTATTTCTATGAGCTTTGTGATATTTATGGTCTATATGTGGTAGATGAAGCCAATATAGAATCTCATGGAATGGGTTACAATCTTACAAGAACCCTTGCTAATAACCCAGATTGGAAAGAGGCGCACCTAGAACGCCTTGGACGAATGGTTGAAAGGGATAAAAACCATCCTTCAATTATAATTTGGAGTATGGGTAATGAAGCCGGTAATGGATATAACTTTTATGCGGGATATGACTTGATAAAAGAAATGGATCCAACCAGGCCTATACAACACGAACGGGCCATTGTTCCCGGGCAAGCAAAAGGAAGAATGGACGTTGAGTGGAATACAGATATTATTCCTCCAATGTATCCTTCTATAGCAGATATGGAACAATATGCTGAAAGTAATCCTAACATGGATCGTCCATATATTATGTGTGAGTATGCGCATGCTATGGGTAATAGCATTGGAAATTTTGTAGAATATTGGGATTTTATAAGAAGTCATAAAAACTTTCAGGGCGGATTTATCTGGGATATGGTAGACCAGTCTATTTATAAAAAATTAGACGATGGTACAAAAATTTTGGCCTATGGTGGAGATTTTGGACCAGAGGGTACACCCAGTGCTAATAACTTTTTGAATAACGGAGTATTTAGTCCAGAGAGAAATCCAAATCCGCATGCGTGGCAGGTAAAAAAGGTGCAGCAGGAAATTCACACAAAACTGGAAGGTAAATCTGGGGAAATTAGTGTGTATAACGAAAGGTTTTTTCGCGATCTTTCAGATGTTAAGCTTAACTGGGAAGTTACTTTAGATGGAGAAACAGTAGCTTCTGGAGAGATAGATGAGCTTGATGTTGCCCCGCAGGAAACTAAGGAATTTGATCTTCCTATTAATTTAAACGGAAAAGAGTATAAAGAAGCCTTTTTAAATATCTCTTATACGCTTAAAGAAAAAACACACTTTTTGGATCAATCTTATGCGATTGCAGAAGAGCAATTAACATTAGGGGAAATGGAAGTTTCAGGTTTAGAAATAGCCTCTGGTGAAAAACTAAAAGTTGAAAATGGAAAGACTGCATTAAGTCTTACTTCAGAAAAAGCCAGTTTTGTTTTTGATAAAGAAACAGGCTTCTTAAAGGAATATAAGATTGATGGTAAAGATGTGATTAAAGAAGGTTTTGAGCTTAGACCTAACTTTTGGAGAGCCCCTGTAGATAATGATTATGGAGCAGGTTTACAGGCAAAATTAAAGCCCTGGAAGGAAGCTACGGAAAGCCTAAGGCTAAAGAGCTTTAAGCAAAATGTAGAAGCTGGATTAAATACCGTTTCGGCTACTTATAGATTGGAAGAAGTGAATGCCAGTTTATCACTTAATTACAAGTTGAATGCTGAAGGGGAGATTTTAGTAGATTTTGACCTTAAAATAGATGAAGATAAAGAGGCTCCAATGATCTTTAGGGTGGGAATGAAAATGGCTATGCCGGCTGGTTTTGACCATTTGGAATATTACGGCCGTGGCCCACACGAAAACTATTCCGATAGAAAAGCTACCGCACTTATTAAGGTTTATGAGCAAACTGTAGATGAGCAATACTACCCATACATTCGTCCACAAGAGACTGGAAATAAAAGTGATGTGCGTTGGTTGACTTTAAAAGGAAACGGGGTTAATTTAAAAATTACCGGGAACAAGCCCTTTAATTTCACAGCGCTACATTATCTTATGGAAGATCTTGATGATGGGGAGAATCGCGAGCAAAGGCATGCCGCCGAGCTTGAAAAAAGAGACCTCACCAACCTTTTTATTGATACTGCGCAAATGGGACTTGGTAGTATTAATAGCTGGGGTAGGTTGCCACTAAAAAAATACTGGCTAACCGAGAAGGAATATAAATACAGTTTTAAAATAAGCCCCGAATAATTTGATTTTTATAAAATAAACGAAAACCTGTTATATCTAATAATAAAGCGAAAAAGTAATGCTGAAATCAATATTTAAAAAAGCCGGTTTCTTAGTACTCGGTCTGGTGATTAATCCGGTCCTGGCGCAGGAAGCTAAAACCATTAGCGTTTTTGATGAAGTTCCTCTTAATTTTAACGGAGAAAAGACAGAAATTACCAATGGAGAATACCTTCAATCCGGACGAATAATTATAAAAAAGATCAATGTCCCGGAATATCCCAAAGGTACCGATGTAAAGGTAAAAGTGACAGTGAAATCTGCCGGTGATCGCTGGGATAAGTCGGGGTCATTATTTGTAATTCCAAATCCGGATAAGCTGGATTTTATTGATGTAGCTAAGGGGAATGCAGAATATCCAAAAGCAGCAGGACAGGATAAATATCCCGGAGTTAAATTAGGAGGAGACTATGAGCCTGCCTTGGAGGTTTTGAGGTTTATGACTCCTTTTGGAGTAGGCTATTATAGTGATGAAGAAAAGAATCCGAATATAGAATATAATCGACCGGTGTATGTCCCTAAATGGGAAGAAGAGGTAGCCTGGGAGATGGATGTTTCTCAATTGGAAAGTGAGCTTACCGGTGAAATACTTATAGGAGCCTGGATAGATACCTGGACTCCTGAGGGCTATAAAATTAGTGTTGAGCTGGAATATTCTGGTCGTGAATTAAGTAAAAAGCTTGTAAAACCATTGGTAAATACTGTTTATTATGCAGGCCAAAAACATCCTGATCTTTTTGCCTTTAATCCGCTAAAAGCTGAATTTCAATTACCTGAAAAAGCTAAAAATGCCAAACTTTATTACATCACTACCGGGCACGGTGGCCATAGCGGTGGCGATGAATTTATAAAGTTGAGAAATACGGTGAAGTTTGACTCAGAGACTGTTCTGGAAACTATTCCATGGCGGGACGATTGTGCGAGTTTTAGAAGATTTAATCCATCATCTGGGGTTTGGATTCGTAAAGATTCGGCACGAGCTTATAATAGACAGGGCGAAAGAATATTTAGCGAGGTTCAGGAGCGTTTGGCTTCTTCAGATTTATCGCGTTCTAATTGGTGCCCCGGTTCTAAAGTAGCTCCCTATGAATTAGATTTGGGAGATTTACAAGCAGGAAAACACGAGGTACTTATTGATATTGATGCCACCCCTGTAGATGGTGATAAATTAAATCACTGGCTGGTTACGGCATATTTAGTTTACGAAAAATAATTTTTTCTTTATTGGCTGAATGTTAGTTTTCCTAACCTAAGCGTTTAAAATTTAAGCGAGACAAGTGCAACTGTAAAGTTGTTTTGTCTCGCTATTTCTTTGTTTAATAATTGATTGATACCTAAAGCGAATAGCTGGCGCTCCAGTTGTTGTGCTTTAAAGATTCACTTGGTTGCTTGGAACTATCAGTAATTAGCGCTATTTTATTGACACCGCCAAAGGGTGTAATACCCCGAGGCTTACCTCGAAATTAAAAATTTGTTTCCAACGGATGCCTCATGAGCTTGCCCCGAGGTAGTTTACTAAATATTAATGGCTTATGGTCTTTTAGGAAGGTTTATTATTGTCTATGGATTTCTGGGGAGTAAGAAGATCCATTTATACTGCTAAGTTTTTACAAAGTCATCTTCATTAGCCATGTCTAAAGGTGAAATCCAGTAACCCGGGTAAACAGAAGATTTTAAGATAAAAACAGGGGTTTAGTTAGGTGTTTTTCTTGTTTTTTAGATAATATACAGCTTGTTAATCTTGAAAATGTAATAATTCTCATTGCGAAAAATGGCGTTAATAGGTGTTGAACCTGGCATAAAACTGACTTAACAGCATCTCTAAACGATAACGTTTTCGTTTATCCAGCGATTGAAAAACGTTATCAGTCGAAATTATTATTCTTTTGTAAATTTTATAACAATTTTTGGTTAAAATTAAGAAAACAAGGTTAAACCTTGTGATTAAATTTAACTAAAACTTATAGTGTAATGAACAAAAAATTATTCTTGTTTGCTTGTTTATTCTTGTGTAGCATTCACCTTATGCTAGCACAAACTCAAACGGTAAGCGGTAATATTGTAGATGCTGAAAACGGCATGCCGCTACCTGGAGTCAACGTAATTGAGAAGGGAACTAGTAATGGGGTTTCTTCCGATTTCGATGGAATGTTTAGTATTGAAATTGACGAAGGAAGTATTCTGCAATTTTCTATGTTAGGGTACGTAACCCAGGAGATTAAGCCTGATGGATCGGAAATTCAAGTTGAATTAGCCCCCGATACCGAGGCGCTTGATGAAGTGGTGGTAACAGCTCTTGGAATTAAAAGAGAAAAGAAGTCACTGGGTTATGCTCTTCAGGAAGTTGGAGGAGAGTCTTTAACTCAAGCCAGGGAAAACAACCTTGCCAACGCTATGACTGGTAAGGTTGCCGGCTTGCAGGTGGTAAGAGGTAGCGGTGGACCCGCAAGTTCTTCTAAAATTGTGTTACGTGGTAATAACTCCCTAACCGGAGATAACCAGCCATTAATTGTTGTAGATGGTGTACCTATGGATAACTTTACCGGTGCGGCAAATAATGATTACTGGAACCCATCTCCCGATATGGGGAATGGATTAGGAGATTTGAATCCTGAAAACATTGAAAGTATGTCTGTTCTTAAAGGTGCTTCTGCAGCTGCACTTTATGGATCTAGAGCTGGTAATGGTGTGATTTTAATTACCACTAAAACCGGTAAAAAACAAGAAGGACTTGGTGTTAGTTACTCTACTAATATTGGTTTTCAATCCATATTTAGCTCACCAGAATTGCAAGATTCTTACGGGCAGGGTTCTAATGGACAGTATGATAATCAATCGGGCTCAAGTTGGGGACCAAAAATTGAAGGTCAAACTGTAGAGAATGCTGAAGGAGAACAAGAGCAACTTCGTGCTTACGATAATCTTGATAATTATTTTGATAATGGTTTAAATGTAAACCATAGTTTATCTTTGCAACAACAAGTTACTGATGGTACATCATTATTTTCATCGGTAAATCATTTAGATGATGAAAGTTTAATTCCAGGTGCAAGTTTAGAGCGTTTAAACTTGATGACTCGTGGAGTTTCTGTTTTTGGTAAAGACGATAAGTGGAAGAGTGACGTTAAAGTACAGTATATAAGAGCTACTGCTCAAAACCGTCCGTTAAACGGGGTTAATATTTCTAATGCTTTTGCTACCATGTACCTACTGCCAAGATCTTTAGATGTTACCAGGTATGAACGTGCAACCGATGAGTTTGGAAATATGAGATGGTATGTGCCTACTAATTCTATGAACCCATATTGGGCTGCCAGAAATAACCTGAATATGGATACCAGAGACCGTTTTATGTTAAATGGTTCTATTCGTCATGACTTTAACGATTGGTTATATGCTGAGGTTAAAGCAGGAGCTGATCTTTATACTACCAATACAGAATCAAAATTATACAGCGGTAGCCCGTTATCGGCAACTGGTAGGTTTAGTGTAGGTAAAAACACATTTAGGGAGACAAATTACAATGCGATTATATCAGCAACAAAAGATGATATCTTCGGAAAATGGGGAGGTTCGGTTACTTTAGGTGGAAACCTAATGGAACAGGAATCTAGCTCAATTAGTGGAAACGCAGGTGAATTAGAAGTTCCTAACTTGTTCGCATTGAATAATGGAATTGGAAATCCAGGTATTTCTGAAAGTTACTCTAACAAGAAAATCAACTCTGCTTTTGGAACTTTCCAAATTAATTATGACGGATTTCTTTTTGTAGATGTTACCGGAAGAAATGATTGGTCTTCTACTTTAAGTGCAGATAACCGCTCATTCTTTTATCCTTCGGTAAGTACTTCTTTAGTGGTAACTGATATGATTAAAAATACCGGTGGTAATGTGCCAGACTGGATTAACTTTGCGAAAGTAAGAGGTTCTTATGCAGAGGTTGGTAACGATTTACCTGCGTATCAATTATATAATTTTTATAATATAGGTAAAGATCCTAATGGAAACACTACAGCAGGTAGGAATGGAACGCTTTATAATCCTGACGTAAAAAGTGAATTAATTCGCTCTACGGAATTTGGTTTAGATGCAAGATTTTTCAACAATCGTTTTGGTGTAGACTTTTCTTACTATAAGACCAACGCTACAAGACAGCTTATTAATTTACCATTAAACCCCTTAAGCGGTTATAGTAGTGTTAAAGTAAATGCCGGAGATATTGAAAACAAAGGATTTGAATTAATGTTGAATGGTCGTCTTTTGGATAATCCTGAAGGATTAAATTGGGATATGAACTTAAACTTCTCCAGGAACGTGAATACAGTTGTTGAACTGGCCGATGGAGTAACTCAATATAGCTTAGGAGGATTTGATAACCTTGCTATTCTTGCAGTAGAAGGTGAACCTTACGGTGAAATATATGGAACTAAGTATCAAAGAGTTGAAGATGAGTCAAGCCCGTTTTTTGGTGAGATTATTGTAGATGGAGATGGAATACCATTAGCTACTAGTGAAAAAGAGCGTTTAGGTAATCAACAACCAGATTTCTTATTAGGTTTTTCTAACTCTTTTAGTTATAAAAACTTTAGTCTAAGTTTCCTTTTGGATGCTAGAATAGGAGGAGAAATCTACTCTGGAACTAACCGTGCTATCCAGAATGCAGGTACAGGTGCCGAAACAGTAACTAATGGTAACCGCGATAATATAGTGGTAGATGGAGTTGTAGCCGATGAAAATGGTGGTTTTGCAGAAAACACTACTGAAGTTTCACCACAATTGTACTGGCAGAATATTACCGAAAGATCTGGTAACCTGGGAATTAATGAAGCCAATATTTATGATGCAACCAATTTTAGGTTAAGATCTATTAACTTGCGTTATGATTTACCAACAACCTGGTTAGATAATACGTTCTTTAATTCAGCTTACGCAGGCTTATCTGCTAATAATGTTTGGATGATAGATAGTAATTTAAACGGGGTAGATCCAGAATCGGTTTACGCAACGGGAACTAACGCAGTAGGTTTTGAAAACCTTGCATCACCGACAATTAGTACAGTATTCTTAAATATTGGTGTTAAATTTTAAATTTTAAATCGATAGTATTATGATTAAAAACATAAAAAAGTGGACACTTGCAATTGGTGGCGTTTTAGCCCTGAATGCGTGTTCCGATTTTGAAGAAATCAACGTAAACCCTGTGGCAGCAAATGCCGACCAGGTTCAGGTTGAATACTTTATCAATAACTCTATTACGGGTGCACAACAAAACCCACACGTAGCTGAGCGAGCCTTTGTTTTGTACTGGAAAGCAGCAGGTAGAATGGACAGAATAAATAGCCTCCCGGTAGGCTATTATAGTGATGGTTGGACTAACGATTACTTTAATTCTATTTCAGGTTGGTTAAACCACGCATATACTGCGGTTCAAATTGCTGATGAGAAAATAGAAAATGGTAATGTTACTGAATATACCAATAACTTAAAACAAGTGGCCAGAATTTGGAGGGTATATTTGCTTAGCGAACTGACCGATAACTTTGGGCCTGTAGCTATTAATGGTTTCCAGGGAGAAAACCCTGATTTTAATAGCGTAGAAGAGGTATACGATTTTATGCTAACTGAATTGAAGGAAGCTACTGCCGATATGGATGAAGGTATTACCGCTCCTTCTAATGTGCAACAGTTGGATCCTGCTTATGGATATAACTTTGAAACCTGGAAAAAGTATGCTACTTCTATGAGAATGAGATTAGCGATGAGACTTTCTCAAGTTGATGAAGCTAAAGCCCAAGCAGAATTTGAGGATGCAGCTTCTGGACAATTTATTACTACCTGGGAAGATAGCTTTAAAGTTGCAGAAAAACCAGGATGGGATGATTTAACCGGTGTAATGTCAAGAGAGTGGAATAATCAATACCTTTCTCCAACACTAAATAATTTAATGATTGGTTTAGGAGGTATTTCTTCTGAAGAATTATTACCTGCAGATTTACACCAGCATATTAAGGCTGAAGACTATTTTGGGAAAAAATATGAAGATCATTTTACAACGTTAACCAACGATCCTTCTGCAGGATATTGGTTTGACGGTTTACACGCCGAGATTGACCCAAGAGCCTATGAAGCTTATGTAGTTCCGGGATGGTTTGATAATCCGGAAATGAATAGATATCCTTCCTGGTCTCCAGGAACAACAGGTACTACAAAAAGAAACTTACTTGATGGTGAAGAAGTAGTAGAGGAAATAGAAGCTGCTTTTACCTGGAACGCTCCTTCAATTGGAGACTGGGGAGAAAAAGGTTCTAAAAACCAGGTATATAGTTGGGCAGGTGCTTTACCACGTCTTGCTCATAGATTTAGAAATAGTTCTACTGAAAGAGTGTTTTTTGGTGCCTGGGAATCTTATTTCTTAATTGCTGAAGCTGCAGTAAGAGGTTGGAATGTACCGCATGATGGTCAAACTGCTTACGAAGAAGGTGTGAAACAAAGTTTTGATTATTGGAACACTTCATCTTATGTTGAAGATTACCTAACTTCTGATGATTATAACCGCGTTGGGACTTCCGTAAACTGGAATCATACTGCAGAACCAACAGATAAATCTATAACTTATATCAACGGATATAATGGGAACGAAGAAACTACAACTTTCTCTTACCCTGATAACCATTTATATAAAAATGGATCTGTTAAGAATGATCATTTAACCAAGATTATTACCCAAAAGTTCATTGCGCAAACGCCTTGGTTGCCACTTGAAACCTGGAACGATCATAGAAGACTTGGATTACCGTTTTTTGAAAATCCAGCTGTAGAGAACTCTTTGCCTAACTTACCTGCTTTAGATCAGAGTAATTATACCGAGAGTCGTCAGGAATTTTTCCCTCAACGTTTAAAGTATCCTGGAAACCTACAAAATAACGTTCCGGAAGGATATCAACAAGCAGTAAACCATTTAGGTGGAGACGATAGTGTATTAACACCATTATGGTGGGCACAACCGGAATAATTCAAAAACTTTTAAGTAAGTATTACTCTTCTGGAGTATAGAATTTAGTACAAGTATGAAAAGGGGTATCGATTTTTAATCGATGCCCCTTTTTTTGTTTTCCTAAATTCTAGATATGCTTTCAGGGTTTTTCTAATCATTTTTCGGGCAAATGACCAATAATTTTACCTGGTAGAAATGCTTTTGATATCGGAAATAAAAAATGAGAGAATATTACGAAAACGTTGGAGGGAAATAATAAAAATTTAATATTTTCAAGGTTTAAAATTAAGAACTTCCCCGAAATTAATCATAGAAGGGTAGAATTAACAGAAAATAGTAATCCAAAGCCAGGGCATAATTTCAATAATTAAAAGGTATACACATGTTAGTACTGTGTGTATTTTTTATGGCGTAGTAAGCTACCCCAGGGTGATCCTGCGAGGTATCATATAGAATCTTTTTATGTTTTCGAGGCAACTCGAATTATGTAATTTGGATTATCGTGTAAACAACTAATCTTAAGTCGCAAAAAGAATGTCATTTCAAATAAAAAAGCAACCAACAAAATATGATGTTTGCATAGTAGGGTCTGGAGCTGGTGGCGGTATGGCTGCAAAACTACTGGCAGATGCCGGTTTTAAAATAGCATTGCTGGAAGCCGGTCCCGATTTTGATCCTGCCAATGAAGAACAACGTACCCAACTGAGGTGGCCCTGGGAATCTCCCCGAAGAGGAGCTGGTAGTACCCGGCCTTTCGGTGATTTTGATATGGCTTATGGTGGATGGGAATTAGATGGGGAACCTTATACGCAAAACAGTAATACCGAGTTTTCCTGGTTTCGCTCCAGGATGCTTGGTGGAAGAACCAATCACTGGGGACGTATTTCCCTGCGTTTTGGACCTTTAGATTTTAAAAGAAAAGATTTTGACGGCAAAGGTGATAACTGGCCAATAGGCTATGAAGATGTTAAGCCTTATTATGATAAGGTCGATAAATTAATAGGTGTATTTGGCACTAAAGAGAACCTTCCTAATGAACCCGATGGTTTCTTTTTACCACCTCCAAAACCAAGACTGCACGAATTATACATAAAAAAAGGGGCTACAAAAGCCGGTGTTCCTATGATTCCTTCTCGCTTGTCTATTCTCACTAAACCGATTAATAAAGAAAGAGGAGCCTGTTTTTTCTGCAAACAATGTTCAAGATCCTGCATGGCTTATGCAGATTTTTCATCGTCATCAGTGCTGGTAAAACCGGCTGTGGAAACTGGAAATGTAGATCTGTACGTTAATGCTATGGTAAGAGAAGTATTAACCAATGGTGAAGGAGAAGCTACCGGGGTTTCTTATATAGACAAAGAAGATCTAAAAGATTACGAAATTAAAGCAAAAGTGGTAATTCTGGCAGCTAGTGCCTGCAGTTCTGCCCGAATTCTACTTAATTCCAGGTCGGCTCATCATCCAAATGGCCTTGCTAATTCTAGTGAGGTAGTTGGTAAGTATCTTCATGATTCTACAGGATCTTCGCGAGGAGGTTTTATTCCAGAACTGTTAGACCGCGAAAGGTATAATGAAGATGGAGTGGGTGGGATGCACCTTTATACCCCTTGGTGGCTTAATGATAGTAAACATCTTGGTTTTACTCGTGGATATCATATAGAATACTGGGGAGGAATGAGTATGCCGGCATATGGTTTCGGTTTTAATACACAAGCTTTAAAAGAAGCAATTGGAGATACCTCGCGTAATGCTTATGGAACGGGTCTTAAAAAGGACGTAAAAAAGTTTTACGGTGCTACGTTCGGAATGGCTGGCCGGGGAGAAAGTATCCCTAGAAAAGATAATTATTGTGAAATAGATGTGAATACGGTAGATAAATTTGGAATTCCTGTTTTAAAATTCAACTACAACTGGTCAGATGAAGAAGTGAAACAGGCAGCACATATGCAGGATACTTTTGAAGAAGTGATGCATAATATGGGCGCAATTCCATTAGGAGATAAACCAGGGAAAGAATCTAATTATGGTCTTGAGAAGCCCGGAAAAATTATTCATGAAGTAGGGACTACAAGAATGGGGACAGATCCTGGGAGTTCGGTTGTAAATCAATATAATCAGGCTCATGATGTCCCTAACCTATTCGTGATGGATGGTGGCCCGTTTGTATCTCAGGCAGATAAAAATCCAACCTGGACGATTTTGGCACTGGCCTGGCGAGCTACAGATTATTTAATTGAAGAACTTAAAAAAGGAAATGTTTAAAGACGTGAATTATGGATAGAAGAGAATCGTTAAGGACATTGGTAATGGGAGGAATGGCTTCCAGTTTTTTTCTTAGTAGTTGTGTAACCGATAAAGAATCGCCTATTGAAGAAGGTGATATTATTGAAGAAAAGCAAGGTTATGGAAGAACCCCGGCAGAAATAGAAAGGGATGAAGACTTGATGTCTGAAACCTTTTTTACCGAAGAAGAAATGGCAATAATTACAAGCCTGGCCGATATTATTATTCCGGAGGATGAAGAATCGGTTTCTGCCACTGAAGCTGGAGTGCCAGAATTTATAGAATTTATTGTAAAAGACATACCCGAGCATCAGCTCCCAATGCGAGGAGGTCTAATGTGGCTTAACCGGGAAAGCAGTAAACAATTTAATATGCCTTTTGTTGAGACTTCAAAAGAGAACCAGTTAAAAATCATCGATCAAATTGCATATCCTCAGGATTTTGAGAAAACATCTCCGGGGCCAACTTTTTTTAGAAGAATTAAAAATTTAGTAGTTACGGGGTATTTTACCAGTGAGCCAGGTATTGAATATCTTGATTATCGCGGAAACACTCCAAATGTTTGGGATGGTGTTCCCGAGCAGGTTTTAAAAAAACACGGATTGAAATATGAGGAAGATTTTTTAAAAGTCGCAATGGATCCGGCAAACAGGGGAGAAGTAATGAACTGGGATGATTACGAAATTTAATATTTAGCTGCTTATAGAAGCTTTAATGTTCTGGATGGTATATATAATATTTTAATAGGAAGCCTTGCATTACAAGCTTTCTGATTTTTCTATAGAAATTTTAATTAGTGCCTTTCAAATATTCGGAAGGAGTTAAACCAATAGTTTTTTTAAAGACCCTGTTGTAATAAGATAAACTGTTAAATCCTGATGCGTAACAAGATTTAGAGATAGAGTGATTGCTATTTACTTCCTTTAATAATTTACAGGAATAATTTATTCGTAGCTCATTGAGATAGGTGATAAAGGATTTTCCTGTATGCTGTTTAAAAAATCTGCAAAATGCGGTTTTATTCATTCCGGCTATGCCTGCAATTTTTTCAAGGCTAATATCTTCCTTAAAATTCAACATTAAAAACTCCATTACTTCGCTTAAACGTTGGTCAGACACTTGATGATGATTTAACCAATTTACACTTCCCAAATAAGTTTTGTTAGCATTAATTGAGAGTGAATAAAAAATTTGAAGAATGTTTATGGCCTGTAAGGGTATTGGGAGGTCTCGCAGTTGAAAAAGCAAATTTTCAATTTCATTCTTTCTAAAATCATGAAAAGTAGACCCTCTTTCACTCAAATTATGAATAAGTTTTATATACTGAAATTCTTCTTTATTACTTTTAATAGCTTCAAAAAACGACTGATTAAAGTGAAGCACATAGGCTTCAGAAAAATTTTTTGAGGAGCTTTGAAACATATGAGGAATATTTTTTCCAATCAAAAAAAGGTTTCCCTCTTCAAATGTTCCTATAAAATCTCCTGCAAACAAAGTTCCCTTCCCCTGTTTGATATAGACCAATTCAATTTCAGGATGATAATGCCATAAGCGCAGAAATTGTCGCTCTTTGTGATGACTAAATTCGAAATTACTTTTTAAATCCTTATGAAGAAAATGAAGTTTCAATTTTTAAAATTTTAAGATATAACTATACGGTAATTTTCAAATTTATCAAATAAATGCCGTAAGTGCGCAAATATTGTACAATAGAATGCAAATTAATGTGAAAGAAAAAAGCAGGAATAAGTTTATTTTTGAAAGGGAGTTTATTTTGAAGCAAATAATAGCTGTTTCAGCGCTTTATTAGAAGTGAGCTTTCTAAAAGTTAAGTGGAGCATTGTCCAATATTAATATTTAAAATTCATCATGAATAAAATTTTATCACTGTTTTTATTTTTTGCCGTTATAAGTCTAACTGCTCAGAAGCGCGAGGGTAATATTGTTGAATATTTCGGGAAAGAAAAGGTTGAAGATGTGCACGAAGGAGAAGTGCTGCACGTTTTTACTGAGGCTTTAATTTATAAGAAGCAAGAGCTTCCAAAAGACACCGAGGCAGTAGAATATGATCCTCTTTTTGCGGCATATATAGGTGAGGCGAAAAGCGGAATTAAAAAAGGGCAGGTAGCCGGTAAAAATTACCTGGGAGAAGCTATGTGCTGGGAAGAGATTCAAGTCAATGAAAATAGTGAATTTCAAAACCCGGGCTTGAGAGATGGGTACTTGTATCTTGAATATCATTCAGATTCCGAGAGAACGGTATTATTAGATGCATCAGGACATACTAGTATTTTGATTAACGGGTTCCCCCACGAAGGTGATTATTATGATTTTGGATGGAGTTTGATTCCTGTAAAATTGAAAAAAGGAAAGAATGAGTTCTTGCTTTCTTCAGGACGTTTTTCCAGAATGCGGGCAAGACTTATTAGTTCTGAAAAAGAACTTCAATTTACGCAACGAGATATGACTTTGCCCGAAATTTTAAAAGAGCAAAAACAAAACTTTCCTGCTGCAATTAGAATTGCAAATACAAGCGAGAAAAATTTCGAGAATTTAAAGATTGTAGCTAGAGTAGCTAACAAAGTAGCTGAAACATCTATAACAGAAATACCAGCTTTATATGTTAGAAAAGTTCCTTTTGAAATTCCTTTTACAGAAACTTCTAAAGATAAAAAAGAAGTAAAGGTTATGCTGGATTTACTGGACTCCAATGGGAAAAAGTTAGATACTGATACTTTATTGCTTCCGGTAAAATCAAAATACGAGCATCATAAAAAAACATTTGTAAGTGATATTGATGGTAGCGTGCAGTACTACAGTATGGCACCTTCTTTAGATACCGTAAGTGAAAATCAAGCCATGTTCTTTTCATTACATGGAGCTTCTGTTGAAGCGGTTAATCAAGCCAATGCCTACGAGCAAAAGGATTGGGGGCATATTGTTGCGCCTACAAATAGACGCCCATTTGGTTTTGCCTGGGAAGATTGGGGTCGTTTGGACGCCCTTGAAGTTCTTGCGCACTCAAAAGAGGAATGGAAAACCGATGATACACATACTTACTTAACCGGCCATTCTATGGGAGGGCACGGTACCTGGTATTTAGGCGCAACTTATCCAGATAAGTTTGCTGCTATTGCTCCCGCAGCAGGCTATCCAGATCTATTGTTATACCGTGAAAGCTTTAAGCTACGAATCGCTGATAATCCTGAGCTGCTTCGAGAGCGATTTAAAATGAGTGCAGAGGAATTTAAAAATAGAACGGCTATTCAATTAGATTCAGAAAATGAGAAAGAGCTTAGCACAATAATTCAAAGAGCTGGAAATACCAGCCGTACTCTAAAGTTAATTGAGAATTACCTGAATTTTGGGATTTATGTGCTTCATGGAGAGGTAGACTCAGTAGTTCCAACGTTTATAGCAAGAGACATGCGTGAACGTCTGGGTAAGTTTCATAACGACTTTGTTTATTATGAATACCCCAACGGAACCCATTGGTATGGTAACCATAGTATGGATTGGCCATTATTATTTGATTTCTTTAAAGCACACGATAAAAAAACCGATGAGAACCAGGATGAGTTTTCATTTAAAACGGCTTCTCCTGGGGTTTCAGAAAAGGCACACTACATAAAAATCCTTCAACAAGAACGTCCCTTTGAAATTAGTGATATTTCAGTAGAAAAGGATAGTACGCAAATTCAAATTCTTACTGAAAATGTAAAAACCATTGAAGTAGATTTCTCAAAATTTACAGTAAAACCAGATTCTATAGTTATTGATGAAAAGCAAATCGCTGTAGGTCGTCAGCTTGAATCTTTGGTGATGAAGAAAATGAACAATAGCTGGGAAGTAACTCAGAGACCAGATGATAGTGAAAAAGGTCCGCATAGGTATGGAGGATTTAAAGATGCCTTTAAGAACAAACCTGTTTTAGTCTATGCTACTCAAGGGAGTGATAAAGAAAATAAATGGTATTACCATAGAGCAAAATTTGATGCAGAGAAATTTTACTATCGGGCTAACGGAGACTTGACTATTGTCGCTGATACAGAGTTTAACCCGGAAGATTACTCAGATCAAAATATAATCTTATACGGAAACAGTGATAACCACGCAAGTTGGAAAACTATGCTGGGAGATTCGCCTATTCAGGTTTCTAAAGGAAAGATGAGCGTTAATAATAAAACTTTAAAAGGAAATGACCTGGGCGCATATTTTATTTATCCAAGAAAAGATAGTGATTTTGCGAGTATAGGGGTGATTACTGCTACCGGAGAAAAAGGAATGAAAGCTGCCTGGGGGAACGATTATTTACTAAACGGTACTTTTTATCCAGATATCTTGATTTTTGAAGATAGTATGATGAGTGAAGGGCTTCCCGGGGTAAAAGCTGCTGGCTTTTTTGATAATTCCTGGAGTATTAAAAAAGATGATTTGATCTGGAACGAGTAGTCAAACTGCTATAGTCAAGGATTGATTAAATAAAACAAAAGCTAAGAATTTGAATAAAATTTTAAAAATAAGCGAACAGGATAATGTTGGCGTAGCCTTATGCAACTTAAAACCTGGAGAACCTTTAAAGGTTTCAGGGAAAGAAGTTGAAGTCTCCGGACCTATTAACATTAAACATAAGATTGCCCTGCAGGATTTTAGTGCCGGCGATATCATTATAATGTATGGTGTCCCGGTAGGTGAAGTGGTGTTGCCTATTGGCTGTGGTGATGCTTTAACCACTGAAAATATAAAACATCGTGCTGCCGATTATAAATATGAGGGCACAACTTATAATTATAATTCCCCCGATATTACCTCTCTGAAGAACAAAACTTTTATGGGCTATCATAGAAAGGATGGCCAGGTTGGTACCGCTAATTACTGGTTATTTATTCCTTTGGTTTTTTGTCAAAACAGGAATTTAAAAGTCTTAAAAGAAGCCTTTGAAACCGAGTTGGGTTATAAGCAGGAGAATCCATATAAATTACAATTGAGACAAATGCTCTCCGGAGACTCTGATGCAGCAGCTAGTTCTGAAGTTATTAATGAACAGGTTTTTAAGAATGTAGACGGAATTAAATTCCTTGCTCATGAAGGTGGTTGTGGGGGTACACGAGATGATGCTCAGGCATTGGTGAATTTACTTGCGGGATATATTAAGAACCCCAATGTAGCAGGTGCAACGGTATTGAGCCTGGGGTGCCAACACGCACAAATGAGTTTACTGGAAGAAGCACTTTCTGAATTGAATCCGCAGAAACCAGTTCTTTATTTTGAACAACAGCAGTTTTCTTCAGAAAATGAAATGTTACAGGAAATAGTTTCTAAAACTTACCCTGAACTGGAAAAAGCTAACCGCATAGAAAGAAAACCGGCAGGCCTGGATAAACTCAATATCGGTTTAGAGTGTGGCGGATCAGATGGATTTTCTGGAATCACAGCCAATCCATTAATTGGATATATAGCCGATAAAATTACCGCAGCTGGTGGCCGCGCCATGCTTTCCGAATTTCCGGAGCTATGCGGGGTAGAGCAAGATTTAATAGATCGTTGCGAAACCAAAGAAATGGCAGATAAGTTTATAAACTTAATGGAGACTTATAACACCGAAGCGCAAATGGTGGGATCAGGTTTTGATATGAATCCTTCACCGGGCAATATAAAGGATGGTTTAATAACCGATGCCATTAAGTCTGCCGGTGCAGCTACCAAAGCGGGTAGAGCACCAATAAGTGGAATTCTTGATTATACAGAATATCCTGTAAAAAGCGGTTTGCACTTGCTTTGTACTCCCGGGAACGATGTAGAATCTACCACTGGATTAGCCGGTTCTGGAGCAAATTTAATACTATTTTCAACTGGATTAGGTACACCTACAGGTAACCCGGTTTGTCCTGTTATTAAAATATCTTCAAATTCTGAATTGCCAAATAAAATGCTTGATATTATTGATTTTGATGCAGGCAAATTAATCTCAGAAGAAGCAAGCTTAGAAAGTCTATCGGGAGAACTTATAGATTTAATTATTGAAATAGCCAGCGGGAATAAAGAAACCTGTGCCCACAAACTGGGTCAGGACGATTTTATTCCCTGGAAAAGAGGAGTTTCACTATAAAAAATAGTTTTAACCTATGAAAAAAGCAACTATAGTAATTTTAATGCTGGTCCATTTTGCCATGTTTTCACAGGGAGATCAAGACTATATTCCGTCAGAAGAAAATTTAAAAGCGCGAGAATGGTTTCAGGATGCCAAATTCGGAATGTTCATTCACTGGGGTGTTTATAGTGTTTTGGGAGATGGAGAATGGGTGATGAATAATCAGAATATTTCGAAAGAAAACTATGAGAAATTGCCGGGATTTTTCAATCCTATAGCATTTGATGCCCAGAAATGGGTAAAATTGGCTAAAAATTCAGGGGTGAAATATCTAACAGTAACCACACGTCACCACGATGGTTTTTCTATGTTTGATACTGATGCTTCATCCTATAATATTGTAGATGCTACACCTTTTGGCCGTGATGTTATAAAAGAACTTGCTGAAGCCTGTAGGGCAAACGATATTAAATTGTTTTTCTACTATTCTCTGTTAGACTGGCATCATAAAGATTATTACCCACTGGGAAGAACAGGCAATGGAATTGCCGATAAAAATACCAAAGGTAATTGGGACGATTACATAGTATTTATGAAACAGCAATTAACCGAGTTGCTTACAAATTATGGCGAAATTGGAGGTATTTGGTTTGATGGACATTGGGATAAAAAAGAGGCCAATTGGCATTATGATGAAATCTATGAATTGATCCATGAGCTTCAACCACAGGCTTTAATAGGAAACAATCATCATATAGCACCAATAATGGGAGAAGATTTCCAAATGTTTGAAAGAGATTTGCCTGGTCATAACACAACCGGGTTTGGAACAGGAAAAGAAAATATTGGAGATTTACCTAAAGAAATTTGTGAAACCATTAATGGTTCCTGGGGGTTTAATCTACAGGATTCAAAGCATAAGTCTCAAAAAGAACTGGTTCGTTATTTAATTAAATCTGCAGGATTTGGTAGTAACCTGCTGCTTAACGTTGGGCCTATGCCTAATGGCGAAATTCAAAAAGAACATCAGGAATCATTTTTAGAAGTTGGGGATTGGCTTCAAACTTACGGTGAGGCACTATATGGCACCAGGCAAGGACCTTTATCGCCTCAAGAAGATATGGTGTCTACCGCAAAAGATAATGAAGTGTTTTTATGGCTTTTAGGAGATAAGGATACTTATTTTATCGAAGATTTTTTTCCGAAAACTAAAACAATGATTCATTGGAAGGATGGAACCACAATAAATTTTGAAAAGACAAAATTCGGGACTTTTATAGAAATCCCCGAAGATAAAAAACATGAAGTAGCAACATTAGTTAGTTATAAAATACAAAACGAATAAGTAAAATAATATGGGCTTTAATTTAAAAGGGAAATCAAGTATAATAACAGGCGGTGGAAGTGGTATTGGGAAAGCAATTTCAATGGAGTTTGCAAGTGCCGGTGCCAATGTCTACATCTTAGATTATGATGAAGCTACAGCGAAAAGCACGGTAGAAGACATTATTTCAGCAGGAGGTAATGCAAAGTTTTATACTTGCGATGTGTCCAGTAAAGAGCAAATTAATAAAATTATTGATGAGATTGCCGAAGAAGCTTCAATTGATATTTTAGTAAATAACGCAGGGATTGCTCATGTGGGGAATGTAGAAAATACAAATGAAGATGACCTGGATCGTATTTATGAAGTTAATATAAAAGGTGTTTTTAACTGTTTAAAAGCGGTTATTCCTTATATGAAATCAGTAAAGAAAGGCTGTATCATCAATATGGCAAGTATTGCTTCTGTAGTAGGAATTCAAGATCGTTTTGCGTACTCAATGTCTAAAGGAGCAGTACTTACCATGACCTACTCTATCGCCAAAGATTATATAGATTACGGTATACGCTGTAATAGTATTGCACCAGCAAGGGTACATACCCCATTTGTAGACGGATTTATTACTAAAAACTACCCTGGAAAAGAAGATGAGATGTTTGAAAAACTCTCCAAAACACAACCTATAGGTCGTATGGGAAGCACTAAGGAAGTAGCGAAGCTAGCACTGTATTTGGCTTCAGATGATTCGGCATTTACCACAGGAACTAATTTTCCAATAGACGGAGGATTTATAAAACTACAAGGATAATAATTATGAAAAAAATAATAATACTTCTCAGTATTTTAATTGGTTTTCAGGGGGTTGCTCAATCTCCTGAAGAAAAAGCCATAAAAGAACATGGCTACCCAGAATGGTTTAAGGAAGCAAAACTCGGTATTTTTATACACTGGGGCTTGTATTCAGTACCGGCTTATGGAGGAAAGGAGTCTTATGCCGAATGGTTCTTGAGAGGACTGCAAACCAATGATAGTTTACGTAATGCTTTTGTAGACGAAAATTATGGAACAAATTTTACCTATAAAGATTTTGCTGGAGAGTTTAAAGCAGAACTTTTTGATCCGGCAGAATGGGCCGAGATATTTAAAGAGGCGGGAGCTAAATATGTGGTTTTGGTTTCTAAACATCACGATGGGTATGCATTATGGCCAAGTAAATTTAACCGAAACTGGAATAGTGTTGATACCGGCCCAAAACGTGATATAGTTGGCGAATTAACAGAAGCCGTTAGGGACGAGGACCTTAAAATGGGATTATATTACTCTCTAGCCGAATGGAACCATCCTTTACACCGCTGGTATACAGATCCGCACGATAGTATTGGACGATATGTTGAAGAGTATATGGTGCCACAGTTTAAAGAATTGGTAAAAGAATATAAACCTACATTGATTTTTTCTGATGGCGAATGGTACAATACAGCCGAACAATGGCAAGCGCCACAGCTTATAAATTGGTATTACGAAACAGTAGGAGAAGATGCCATAGTGAATAATCGTTGGGGCCACGGCCTTGATGTTGGTTTCTTAACTCCTGAATATAGTTCTGGAATTACCGAAACCGAAAGACCCTGGGCAGAAGTTAGGGGTATTGGACGTAGTTTTGGTCTAAACCGAAATGAAAATTTAGAGGCCTATGGAACCGGGAAAGAACTCATTCAGCGGTTTGTACATACCGTAGCAAATGGCGGTGGTATGATTCTAAATGTTGGCCCAAGAGCCGATGGGCAAATTCCTATGATTCAACAAGAGCGATTAAAGGAACTAGGAACCTGGCTTAAAATAAATGGTGAGGCTATTTATGGTGCTGAAGCCTATTCTAAAACAGGAGAAGAGCAGGAGACAAGTCGTGAAAGAATTGACCCTGTGATTGATTTTAACTGGGTAAGAAATTCACCGATAAAAGGAATACGGGAAGATGATTTTCGTGCAAGCTGGGAAGGATTTATCGTAGCGCCAAAAACCGGGAAATATACCTTTGAAATTGAGGTAGATGATGAAGCTATGGTGCAAATTGATGATGAAATCATCATTAATAGTAATTATACGGCACCAGATAATGAAGCTGAGGTTATGGGAGCCAATACCGGGACTTCAGATAAAGGGGAGATTCGTTTAAAAGCCAACGAGCTTACTTCAATTAAAATAAATTACCGTGAAAAAAAGCAAAATGCTAAAATTAAATTGTTCTGGCAATTAGCTAACGCTGAAAAGGAAATTGTTCCTTCAAATGCTTTTTTTACTGACCAAACTAAGGAAAATAGCGGGTTAAAGGGAACCTATACTTCTCAGGAAACTTATTTAAGTTATACTAAAAATAATAATGCACTGTACGCTATAAGTTTTCAATGGCCAGATGAGCGTTTAGAACTTGAGATAGAAAAACCCGAAGAGGATGCTAAAATTAGTTTACTGGGATTAGACAGGGAGTTACCCTGGACTTACCAAAACAGTAAACTTATTATTGATACTTCAGGAATTAAATATGGTGAATTGCCCGGGCATGAGGCCTGGACCTTTAAAATTGAACAATAAATAATAAATTATGAAATTAATACGATTTGGAGCCCCTGGAAAAGAGAAACCAGGTATTGAATTAGACAATGGAAAACGTATAGATGTTTCGGCGTTTGGAGTAGATTATACGGAAAGCTTTTTTGAAGATAACGGAATTGTAAAACTAGAAGAATGGTTAGCAGAAAATAAAGAGTCCTGTCCTGAAATAAATAAGGATGAGCGCCTTGGTTCACCGGTAGTAAGACCTTCAAAAATAGTTTGTATAGGTTTAAATTATGCAAAACACGCCGAAGAAAGTGGGATGGAAGTACCATCAGAACCGGTTTTGTTTTTCAAAGCAAGCAGTGCTATTGTTGGCCCTAACGACGATTTAATTATCCCTAAGAATAGCCAGAAGACAGACTGGGAAGTAGAATTGGGAGTGGTAATAGGTAAAAAGGCCAGTTACGTTTCTGAGAAAGAAGCTATGGATTATGTGGCCGGCTATGTGTTGCATAATGATTATAGTGAGCGTGAATTTCAATTAGAGCGTTTAGGGCAATGGGTTAAAGGAAAGAGTTGTGATACTTTTGCTCCCTTAGGACCATTTTTGGCTACTAAAGATGAAATTCCAAATCCGCATAACCTTGATCTATGGTTAAAACTGAATGATGAGATTAAACAACAAAGCAACACGTCAGATTTTGTTTTTAACGTACCTCAGGTAATAAGTTATGTAAGTCAGTTTATGAGTTTATTACCCGGAGATATTATTTCTACCGGAACTCCATTTGGGGTAGGAATGGGCTTAAATCCGCAGCGTTACCTTAAACCCGGGGATGTAGTAGAATTGGGTATAGAAGGCCTTGGGACTTCTAAACAAGTGGCAAAAGCTTATAAAGAATAGGCAATGAGGATAGATAGCCATCAGCATTTTTGGAAGTTTGAGAAGGAAAAAGATGCCTGGATTCCCGATGAGATGTCGGTGATTAGAAAAGATTTTTTTCCTGAAAATCTGAAGCCTGTTCTGGAAAGGAATAAGGTGGATGGCTGTGTGGCGGTGCAAGCCGCTCCCACTGAAAATGAGACCAAATTTTTGCTGAACCTGGCTAAAGAATATGAGTTTATAAAAGGAGTTGTAGGTTGGGTTGATTTTACCGGCGATAATGTTGAGGAGCGCCTGGCTTATTTTTCAAAAGACCCTAAATTTAAAGGAGTTCGGCATTTATTACAGGCAGAATCGGCAAATTATATGCTTCAACCTGAATTTTTAAAAGGAATGGAAGCTTTTGGGAACTTTAACCTAACCTACGACCTTTTGGTTTTGGAAGATCAGTTGGCCAATACTATTGAATTGGTTTCTAATTTTCCAAACCAAAAGTTTGTTTTAAATCACCTCGCCAAACCTAATGTTTCAAAGGGAATTTCTAAAAACTGGAAAGAATTAATTACAAAACTGGCAGATAAAAAGAATGTGTCTTGTAAGCTTTCCGGTCTTTTAACCGAGACTGAAAATTTTAGCTGGAAACCCGAAGATTTCTATCCTTTTTTTGACTTTGCTTTGGAGGTTTTTGGCCCCAATAGATTAATGTTTGGATCTGACTGGCCGGTTTCTTTAGCTGCCGGGCAATACGCTGATACTTTAGGGATAATTGAGAATTTTTTAATGACTAAAAACGAAATCGTTATCGAAAAAATTATGGGGCTTAATGCAATTAATTTCTACCAATTATGATTAAAAAATTACTGTTTTTAGTTCTACTATTCGTACTGGGATGTTCAGCACCTTCTAAAGAGGAAAAAGAAGATAAAGAAGACTTAAATGAACATGTGCTATGGTATGCGCAGCCTGCTTCAAAATGGATGGAGGCACTACCCATAGGGAATGGTAGACTGGGAGCAATGATTTTTGGAGACACAATTAATGAGCGAATTCAATTAAATGAAGATTCGCTTTGGCCCGGCGGTCCCGATTGGGGCGATTCTAAAGGTAGTCCAGAAGATTTGGATTATATTAGGCAGTTAATTCTGAATGGAAAAACAAGCAAGGCCGATAACGAAATTATTGAACGCTTTTCAAATAAAGATATCGTGAAATCCCATCAAACTATGGGAGATCTTTATCTGGATTTTGAACACTCCGGAAAAATTGAGAATTATAAGCGAAGCCTTAGTTTAAATGATGCTTTAGCTGAGGTACATTATGAAATAGACGGGGACCAATACCACCGTAAAATTTTTGCCACCGCAGCAGACGATGCCATTATAATTCAATTAAGCACAACCTCGTCTAAAGGGCTGAATTTTAATGTAAATTTAGATCGCCCAGAAGATGAAGGTCATAAAACAGTAGAGCTAACTAATCCAGCACAGAATCAAATCGCAATGCTGGGCGAGATTACTCAATTTGGTGCAGTAAAAAATTCAAAATCTAAGCCTTTGGATTATGGGGTGAAATTTGAAACTTTACTTCAGGCTGAATCCGATTCGGGGAAAATTTATTCTGATAATTCTGGCTTAAAAGTAGAGGGCTCTAAACAAGTTACCTTGTACCTGGTAGCTAATACTTCATTTTATTCTGAAGATTTTCAGCAGAAAAATAGTTTGGCATTAGAAGAGCTTAGTAAAAAAACTGTTGATGAATTATTAGACTCACATAAAAAAGATTATCAGGAATTATTTAATCGAGTAGACTTTTCCCTTGGAGAAAATATAAATGACAGCATACCAACCGATAAACGACTGGAATCTTTTAAGAAAGGAGAGGAAGACCGGGGATTAATTACTGATTTATTCCAGTATGGCAGGTACTTACTAATTTCATCTTCCAGGCCGGGCACTAATCCTGCCAATTTACAGGGACTATGGAATGAACATATTGCCGCACCCTGGAATGCCGATTATCACTTGAATGTAAATTTACAAATGAATTACTGGCCGGCAGAAGTCACCAACCTAAGTGAACTTCACCAACCTCTATTTGACTATACTAAGCGTTTGGTAAGGAGAGGGAAAAATACCGCTAAAGAACAATATGGTTTGGAAGGAGCGGTGCTTCACAATGCCTCAGATTTATGGGGTGCACCTTACATGCAGGCTCGTCGGGCTTATTGGGGCAGTTGGATTCACGGTGGCGGATGGCTTGCCCAGCACTTTTGGCAACATTACCTATTCACTCAGGATAAAGAGTTTCTTAAAACAACTGCTTATCCTGTGCTAAAAGAATTTGCTACATTTTATGCCGGTTGGTTGGTTAAAGATGAAAAAAGCGGAAAGTATGTTTCTTTCCCAGAAACTTCTCCAGAGAACTCTTATATAAATGAGCAGGGTGAAAGAGTAGCACTTTCATACGGCAGTGCCATGGGGCATCAAATAATTGCCGAGGTATTTGATAACACCCTAAAAGCGGCAGAAATTCTAGATATAGAAGATGAAATTTTAGAAGAAATTGCAGAAAAAAGAATCAATTTAACCCCAGGTTTAAAGTTAGGACCTGATGGTCGAATTTTAGAATGGACAAAGCCTTACGAGGAACCTGAAAAAGGACATAGACACCTTTCGCATTTATATGCGCTTCATCCTGGTTCGAAGATAACAGAAGCTGATTCAAGTTTGTTTAAAGCTGCACAAAAATCTATTGATTATAGATTAGAACATGGGGGAGCAGGAACCGGTTGGAGCAGGGCGTGGATGATAAATTTCAATGCCCGTTTATTAGATGCGAAAGCGGCAAAGGAGAATATACACAAGTTTTTTGAAATTTCCCTGGCAGATAATTTATTCGATTTACACCCTCCATTTCAAATTGATGGAAATTTTGGTTATACCGCTGGTGTTGCCGAGATGCTCTTGCAATCTCATGAAGGTTCTCTTCGAATATTGCCCGCTTTACCTGAAGACTGGGAGAATGGTCATATTAAGGGCCTAAAAGCAAGGGGAGATATAAGTGTTGATATAGACTGGGAATTAGGTGAATTAAAGCAACTTACTTTAAGCACAAACAAAAAACAGCAGGTTAAGCTTAAATATGGCCAGCAAGAAATAGAAATTAGACTTCCCGGTAATAATCAAGAAGTAATAATGAATTCAGACTTAAAAACAACCCCCTGATTTATGAAAAACCTATATTTAATTTCTTTTTACGTTCTGTTTATCTTTTTTTCCACTTTAAGGGCTCAGGAACAAAAACCGAATGTGGTTTTGTTTCTTGTAGATGATATGGGGTGGCAAGACACTTCGGTTCCATTTTGGACAGAAGAAACAGCATTTAATAAACGTTACCATACGCCAAATATGGAACGTTTGGCTAATAAAGGAACTAAATTCACTCAGGCCTACGCAACTCCTATTTGTTCTCCTTCCAGAGTAAGTATTTTAACAGGAGCCAATGCAGCACGGCATCGGGTTACCAATTGGACGTTAAATAAAAATGAGTCTAAAGATGCAGCCGATGAACACCTGGAGTTTCCACAATGGAATATGAATGGGATTTCCAATAGCGAAGATGTTCCTAATTCTTTTGTGGCAAATACTTTGCCTCAAATATTACAACAAAATGGGTATCATACCATTCACGCAGGGAAAGCGCATTTAGGAGCTAAAAATACACCGGGTCAAGATCCTTTACATTTAGGTTTTGATGTAAACATTGCGGGTCACGCTGCCGGGGCACCGGAGAGTTTCTTAGGAACAGAAAATTTTGGAAATGGAAAAGCCGGGAAGTCGGAGTGGGCTGTACCCGGTTTAGAAAAGTATCACGGTAAAGATATTTTTTTAACCGAAGCTATTACGCGTGAAGCATTGCTAAGTTTAGATAAGGTGGCTGGGAAAAAGCCTTTCTTTTTACATATGTCACATTATGCCGTGCATGCGCCTATTATGGCTGATGAGCGTTTTTATCAAAAATATCTTGATTCAGGCCTGGATAAGACTGAAGCTAAATACGCCTCTATGGTTGAAGGAATGGATAAGAGTTTGGGTGATATTATGGATTATCTGGAAGAAAATAATTTAGAAGAAAATACGATCATTCTTTTTATGTCAGACAATGGCGGGTTAAGTGCACACGCTCGCGGAGGAGAACCACATACGCATAATGCACCTTTAAACAGTGGTAAGGGTTCTGCCTATGAAGGAGGAATTAGGGTGCCAATGTTAGTCTACTGGCCTAAAAAAATCAAACCTGCATCCAGCATTGATGATTATGTTATAATTGAAGACTTTTTTCCCAGTATCCTGGAAATGACCAAAAGCCATATTCCTGCCTTAAAACAAAAAGTGGATGGCCAAAGTTTTGTGTCATTAATGGAAGAAAATAATCAATCTCTTAATCAACGTCCATTATTCTGGCATTACCCTAATAAATGGGGTGGTAGTGGTCCCGGAATTGCTCCATTTAGTTCAGTTAGAAAGGGAGATTATAAACTTATTTATTACCATAAAGATCGCCGTTTTGAATTATTTAATATTAGAAAGGACATTGGGGAAACCACCAATATTTCAGAAACTCATACTAAAAAAACAAAGGAATTAGCTACAATTTTGAGTTCGTATCTAGAATCGGTTGATGCGCAAATGCCTTTAGATAAAAGAACCAAAAAGAAAGTAGAACTACCTATTAAAATATTTAAATAATGAAAAATCCAAATTTTGTATTGCTGTTATTAGTAGTAATCAGCTTGATTTCTTGTAAAGAAAAAGTAACTGAACCGGAAGCGGTAGGACCTGTTCCATCACAAAGGCAATTAGCCTGGCAGGAATTGGAATACTACGGTTTTGTTCATTTTAATATGAATACTTTTACCGATATGGAGTGGGGGGAAGGTGGCGAATCTCCAAAGAATTTTAACCCTACCAATCTCGATACAAGGCAATGGGCAAAAACTGCTAAAGAAGCTGGGATGAAAGGAATAATTTTAACCGCAAAACATCACGACGGATTTTGTCTCTGGCCTACAGAAACTACAGATCACTCAGTTAAAAATTCTCCATGGAAGAATGGTGAGGGCGATGTAGTGAAAGAACTGGCAGAAGCCTGTAAAGAATTCGGACTGAAATTTGGCGTTTACTTATCCCCATGGGATCGTAATCATCCTGAATACGCCAGGGAAGAATACGTTGAGGTTTTTCATAAACAACTGGAGGAGCTTTTAACAAACTATGGACCTGTATTCGAAGTATGGTTTGATGGAGCAAACGGTGGTACCGGTTATTACGGAGGTGCTAATGAACATCGAAAAATTGACGATGCAACTTATTATGAATGGGATAAAGTGACCAAAATAGTTAGGGAGCTTCAACCTGAAGCAGTAATTTTTAGTGGGGGAAATCCAGATGTACGCTGGGTAGGTAACGAACATGGCTTTGCAGCTAAAACAAATTGGAGCCCATTTACCCCCGGAAGTGGAAATCTTCAAAATGGAGATGAAGATGGAACACATTGGATTCCCGCAGAAGCTGATGTTTCCATTAGGCCGGGATGGTATTATCACGCAAGGGAAGACCATCAGGTAAAAACATTACCACATTTGTTGGATATCTATTATAAATCGGTTGGTAGAAATGCCCCACTTTTATTGAATTTACCGGTGGATACACGCGGCCTTGTGCATGAGAAGGATGTAGAACAATTGATGAAGTTGCGGAAGCAGTTAGATAAAGATTTTGCCGAGAATTTGGTGACAGATGCTAAAGCAACAGCTTCTTCGGAAGCAGGCTCTAATTATAGTGCTACAAATGCCATTAATGGTGATACGAAGGCTTATTGGATGCCAAAGAAGGAAATCATAAAGTCTAACATAACGATTGAGTTTGACGAGCTGCAGGAAGTTAACCGGTTTGTGGTTCAGGAATATATTGCTTTAGGGCAGCGTGTGAAGTCTTTTACTTTAGAAGGGAAGATCAATGGAGAATGGAAGGAAATAGCATCTGAGACTACCATAGGCTATAAGCGAATATTAAGATTTGATCTTGTAGAAGTTTCTGCGTTGCGTTTTAATATTACAGATGCTAAAGCACGACCTTTAATTTCAAATATTGAGGTTTATAAGGCACCTTTAGTGATGGAAGCTCCGGAAATTGTTCAGCATAAAGATGGGAGAATCAGTATTAAAAGTTATGATAATGGGTTGGAAATTTATTATACATTGAATGGAGAGGAACCTAATAAGAATTCTAAACCTTATTCTGAAGAATTTTTATTACAGGATCCTACCCGCGTAATGGCTGTAGCATATAACCCCGGAACTAATTCATATAGTGAAGTTTCAAACATTAAACTGGATATACCCAAGAAGAACTGGCAAGTGTTGAATGAAAATGCCGATGCAGCGAAAATTATTGATGCCGATGAAAATTCGGTATGGACAAAAAAGGGGAAACTTCCGCAGGAAGTAATAGTAGACCTTGGTAAAACCTATAATTTAAAAGGATTTACTTATTTACCACAACAAAGTAGATGGCCTCAGGGTGTAATTGCAGATTACGAATTTATGCTTAGCGAAAATGGAAAACAATGGAAGAAAGTAAGTGAAGGTGAATTTTCGAATATTAAAAATAACCCTATAGAACAGCTTATTGAATTTAAAACTACAAAGGCACGATATTTTAAATTCGTAGGAAAACGAAGTGCTGATGATACGGAAGTTCTGGGAATTGCTGAAATAGGAGTGATCACCGAATAACAAGATGTTTAAAAATTAGATTTAAGAATATAGATTTAAAGAAAAATTTCTCACATGGATTTAGGATTAAAGGATAAAGTAATTTTAATAACTGGCGGTACTAAAGGTATTGGCGGCGCTATTAGTAAGGCGGTTGCCCGGGAAAATGCAATTCCGGTTTTTGTTGGCCGTGGGGAAGCAAGTGGTAATGAAATGCTTGAAACCTTTAAGGCCAATGGAATTAATGCTCATTTTATACAAGCCAATCTAAATGAAGAAGGCCAATGTAAAAGAATTGTTGATGAAGTTTTAGAGACCTTCGGAAAAATTGACGCCCTGGTAAATAATGCCGGAGCCAATGATAGTGTTGGTTTGGAGGCCGGTAACCCTAAGAAGTTTGCCAATTCAGTTTTTAATAATTTGAATCATTATTATGAGATGGCGCATTATTGCCTGCCCGCGCTCAAAAAATCAAAAGGAAATATTCTAAATATTAGCTCTAAAGTTGCCCTGGTAGGCCAGGGGGGTACCTCTGGATATGCAGCATCAAAGGGAGCACAGTTGTCGCTTACGCGGGAATGGGCTGCAGAATTACTGCCTTATAATATTAGGGTGAATGCTATTTTACCGGCAGAGGTAATGACACCTCTTTATAAAAGCTGGCTGGATTCTTTTGATGATCCGGAAGAAAAACTAAAGAATATTACCCGTAATATTCCAATGGGAAATCGAATGACTTCTGACACCGAGATAGCCGATTTGGCAGCATTTATCTTATCTGAAAAATCAGGACATACCACCGCACAATGGTTTTCTCCAGATGGTGGTTATGTACATTTAGACCGATCTTTAACGTAAATTCTATGTCCCAAGATTCTTTAGTTTCAAAGAAAATTCTCGTGCCGTTTATTTTAATAACGGCCTTATTCGCCTTATGGGGATTTGCAAATGATATTACTAATCCTATGGTTTCGGCCTTTAAAAAAGTTTTGGAACTCAATAATTTCCAGGCTTCATTAGTTCAGCTTGCTTTTTATGGAGGCTATTTTACCATGGCCTTGCCAGCTGCACTCTTTGTAAATAGATTTTCCTATAAAAAGGGTGTGCTTATGGGACTGGTTTTATACGCTTTGGGAGCCTTATTATTTTACCCTGCTGCAATTTACCAGGAGTATATCTTCTTTTTGTTGGCTTTATATATTCTAACATTTGGACTGGCATTTTTAGAGACCACTGCCAATCCCTATATCTTAGCTATGGGAAGCGAAGCAACGGCTACGAGACGATTAAATCTAGCCCAGGCGTTTAATCCTATGGGAGCTTTAGGCGGTTTAATTGTTGCGCAACATTTTATTCTGGGAGCCCTGGAATCTGATGATTTAGACGTGAATGGAAATCCTGTTTATAGTACACTTTCGGAAAATGCCAAGGCTACTATACGAGATGCCGATTTAGAAGTTATAAGTACTCCTTATGTGTTATTGGGATTAGTAGTTATATTATTCTTTCTGGTTATTCTTTTAGTTAAAATGCCTGAAAACAGAAAGAAAGAAGCCCAGGTGGCGGTAATACCGGCTATAAAAAGACTTTTTAGAAATAAAAAATTTGTAGGGGGAGTGATTACCCAGGCTTTTTATGTGGGAGCACAAATAATGTGCTGGACTTATCTTTATCAATATGCAGAATCTATAGGTATTGATAATCAAAGCGCCGTAAATTATGGAATTGCCGCTTTGCTGGTATTTCTTATAGGGCGCTGGTTAGGTACCTTCCTGCTGCGTTATATCACTTCGGGGAAATTGTTGATGCTATTTGCTTGTGGGGCGATCTTAACCTGCCTGGTTTGTATATTTATTCAGGGATTAATTGGATTATACTCCTTGGTAAGTATTTCATTTTTTATGTCAATAATGTTTCCAACTATATATGGAATTGCATTAGAAGGCCAGGGTAACGATGCTAAATTTGGAGCTGCGTTTTTAGTGATGGCAATTGTAGGCGGTGCTTTAATGCCCACCTTACAAGGTATGATCTTAGATATTGGCGGCGCTGGTTATACAGATACATTAATATTGGGTGTGCCAGAAATAAACTTCTCGTTCTTTTTACCTGTGCTATGCTTTATAGTTGTTGGGATCTATGGTTATTATATTTTTAAAAGGAACAAAGCATGAAAACCGATAAATATGTATTGGCTTGTGATTTAAAGGATGACGCTGAATTAATCAAGAAATATGAAGAATATCACCGTGAAGTCTGGCCAGAGATTATTAAAAGCACACTGGAGGTAGGTATTTTAAATATGGAAATTTTTCGAACGGGTAACCGCTTGATTATGCTTATGGAAACGCAACCAGATTTTTCCTTTGGGGAAAAGGCTAAAGCCGATAAACAGAATATTAAAGTTCAGGAATGGGAAAACTTAATGGGGAAATATCAGCAAGCTGTTCCATCGGCAAAAAATGGTGAGAAGTGGACACTCATGGATAAAATATTTGATCTAAGAAATACATAGAAAATATGGCTAATGATTTTAATTCTCAATATCCTTCTATAGAGGATCTTCGCGCAAGGGCTAAAAAAAGAATACCTGATTTTGCATTTGAATACCTGGATGGGGGATGCAATGAAGATGTAAATTTGAATATAAATACCTCTGATATTCGAAAAATTCAGTTAGAACCACGATACCTTCAAAATTATAAAGAGGCAGATACAACTACTACATTATTCGGAAAAGAATATAGTGCACCTTTCGGAATTTCACCCGTAGGTTTACAAGGCCTAATGTGGCCTAATTCCCCTGAAATACTAGCCAAAGCAGCTTTTGAACACAATGTTCCTTTTATCTTAAGTACGGTTACTACTATGAGTATTGAGCGTGCCAGTGAACTTACACAGGGCAACGCATGGTTTCAGTTATATAACCCGGTAGAGGATGAGGTTAGAAATGATATTTTAAAAAGGGCAGAAGCAGCAGAGTGTCCTGTTTTAGTACTTTTATGCGATGTTCCAACTTTTGGTTACAGACCCAGGGATATAAGAAACGGGCTGGCATTACCTCCAAAAATGTCGGCGAAAAATATCTTTCAAATTTTGGGAAAACCAAACTGGGCCATAAACACTTTAAAATATGGAGTGCCAACTTTTGAAACCTTAAAACCCTATACACCGGAAGGCTTAAATCTTAAACAGCTAGGGAAATTTATGGATAAAACCTTTTCCGGAAAATTAAATGCTGAAAAAATTAAACCAATTCGAGATGCCTGGAAAGGCAAGTTAGTGCTCAAAGGAGTCTCTTCGGCGGTTGATGTGGAAGATGCCATAAAAATGGGATTTGATGGTGTTATTCTATCTAATCATGGAGGCAGGCAACTGGACGCTGCGCAATCCACTATTTCAACTTTACCTAATATAGCTGAAAAATACGGTGATAAAATTGAAATCATGCTGGATAGTGGCCTTAGATCTGGACCAGATATTGCACGAACCATAGCCTCTGGTGCAAAATTCACCTTTATGGGAAGGTCTTTTATGTATGGTGCTGCAGCTTTAGGAAATAAAGGAGGAGATCATACCATAGCTATGCTAAAAACTCAGTTTAAGCAGGTGATGGACCAGTTATGCTGCGAGAAGGTAGAAGATTTGAAAGATCATTTAATTCCAAATACTAATTTTTAAAAGAAAATTATACCGAAAATAGCGGTCTTTGTGGAAGACTTATTTTCGGTATAATTTCGATATCATTGAGTTTACTCGATAATGGAGATTAAATGCTCCGAGGCTTGCCTCGAAATCAAATTATATTTTCCAATAATAATGCTTCGTGAGCTTGCTCCGAAGTTGTTTATTAGAACTAATTCTTTGTGAACCAAAATAAAGTTTGGTTCCAATCAGGTTCTAAGAAATATTCAACTCCCGAATCAATAGATCTTTAAGCTTTTGATTTTCTAAACGCAATTCTTTATTTTCTTTTTCGAGCGTAAAAGATTCTTTTATTTGTAGATAAGTGAGAATAACACCATCAATTTCTTCTTCATAATCTGTAAAATAGGGTTGTATGCATAATTGGTATAAACGCCCATCACTTAATTGTATTTCTTTGTGCACAACACGCTCGGTAATTAGTACACCCCTAACGTTTTCCACGAAAGCTTTATGACAGAGTTTGTTTTTAATTGAATGTAATTTATGCCCAATACAATCCCGGTTTAATCTAAAATGTTCTTCAGTTGCCGGTGTTAATTCTCTTATAAATAAGTTTACATCAACAAAGAGTTGCGGTATAATTGAGTTCTCAAAATACTGGCTCAAAATTCTATTACCTAAAGACAAATCACTTTGCATATCTCAAAGAATTAATAATGTTATAAGTTTTAATCCCTCCAGAGGGTTTAATTCCCCGAGGCTTGCCTCGAAATTTCAAAAAGTTTTTTCCAATTCATACCTCGTGGGCTTGCCCCGAGGTTTTTGATTTAGAAGAGTTCTTTTCACCTTTAATTCGGGAAAAGAACTCTTTTTTATTTTACGTTTCTATCAATTAAGCTTGATTAAGAAACTCTTGATTTACGACCTTTCAACTTTTTTTCTTCCAATTTACGAGCAGCTTTTTCCTGCCTTTTGGCTTTTAGATCTTTTTTAGAAGTTTTTAGGTCTGTACCACGCTTTGCCATAATAATAAATTAAAATTCAACACGATTTTTTAAAAACTCGAACCTGTAAAACAAAACCTTTATATAGCGAGTTTGGTTCCCGCTAGGGGAAATAGAAATAAATAACTAATAAAAAATAAAGGAAACAGGTTAACAAAGCACACTCGCTGGTGCTTATAAAGTCGGGAAGATGATCTTAAGTTTTAAAAAAGCCTGATTCATAGCTAAAACATTAGTCGTAAAAATATTAACCCGCAATTTACAACATTTTCCCATATAAAAAATTAAGAAATCTTTAAATACCGATTTATAAAGTTAAATTGTTCTAAATCTATCATTTAAAATGACTTTGAATATTACATGTTTTTAATAAACCATTTTTTAAGGCTTTAAATTGTTGCTTACTCGATAATCGAGATTGAATGCTCCAATTCGAAGCATCTTCATGCCTTGAACTCAAAAAACAATTAATATCTCGTTGGTTTGCCGCGAGGTACTTTGGTATGCGAATTTTTAACTTTTTATGAAAGTGCTATGGTTTACTACTATTTAAAAAAGCTTTATTTGTAGTACTGGAAATAATAAGTATAGAAAACAACTAATTTTATAATTCCCGAGTAGATAAAATAATATGTTGCAGAAATTCAAACAATATTTAAAAAATAAGACATCTTTAAAGGAAACTGATATAAGTTATATTGGAGATTTTTTCAGGCTGAAAACCGCTAAAAGAAACGAGATATTAGTAAACCATACAGAGGTTTGTAATGACTTTTATTTTATCAACAAAGGAATGTTACGTATTTATACGCTTAACTCAGAAGGCCTGGAGACTTCACGTTTTTTTGCTTTTGAAGAAATGTTCTGTACCGCTTTACCAAGTTTTATAGATCAAAAACCTGCAGGCGAATATCTTCAAAGTCTGGAGAAATCGGAATTATTGGTGTGTAAACGTAATGATTTTTATAACCTAATCACAAAATTCCCTGAACTGGACCGGGTTTATCGTGAAATATTGGAACTTGGTTTTATTACTTCCCAAAAAAGGATATATGGTTTTCAGGGCTTTGATGCGCTAGAAAAAGTAAAATGGACTATAGAAAACCAACCCCGAATTCTCTTAAGAATTTCCAATAAAATGGCCGCTTCTTACCTTGGGATTTCGCCTTCTACCTTAAGCAGAGCTAAATCCAGGCTGTAAAATTTATTGACTTATGTCAACGTTCTTAAACATTTCTCTCTCTATTTTTGTAAAAAAAAATATTATGAAAATGAAAAGAATGCTTTTTGGCCTCAGTTTGATCCTGGTCACATCACTAAGTTTTGCTCAAAAAGATGCACATCAGTTATCTACGCATATTTTAGATATCTCTGAAGGTGCTCCGGCTGCAAATGTTTCTATTAAACTGGAAAAGAGAAATAATAAAACAGAATCCTGGGAATTTGTTTCCGAAAAGCTAACAGAAGAAAATGGCCGTGTAAATGATTTTCTTCCGGCAGGAAAGAATAATAATGGGATTTATAGATTCACCTTTTTTGTAAATGAATATTATAAAGAAAAGGGTAAAGAAACTTTCTATCCCTTTATAGAAGTTGTTTTTGAAATTAAAGATGAGAAACATTATCACGTACCAATTACACTTTCGGCCTTTGGTTATTCCACTTACCGTGGTAGTTAACAAAATGTTTATTTAGTCTTCGGCTGGGGATTTCTGCTGTAATTTACTTAATACTTTTTAGTATTTACCCTACAGTAATTATAAGCTAATCCCCAATGCCGATAGCTACTATTACTTCCTCTTTAGCATAATTTCAATGAAACAGCTTAGTAATTCTGTACTGTACCTTATGAGTATTTCAGCTGGTTTGGTGGTCGCGAACTTGTATTACAATCAGCCGCTGCTTCACCAAATAGCTGTTACTTTTTCTGTAAATGAGTCTGCAGTAAGTAATGTTGCGCTCTTTACTCAGTTAGGCTATGCGCTGGGATTATTAATAATTATTCCGCTTGGTGATAAAGTAACCAATAAGAAGATTTTACAATTTGACTTCTTTTTAATGATTCTGTCTTTAATTGCTGCTGCCGTTTCAAACTCCTTGCTGTTACTTATTATTAGTAGTTTTTTTATAGGTTTTACATCGGCTATTCCACAACTTTTTGTGCCTATGGCTGCAGAATTATCAGACGATAAAGGTCGTGGCCGTGCCATTGGTATCGTGATGAGTGGATTGCTTATTGGTATTTTAGGAAGCCGGGTGATTAGTGGATTGGTTGGAGAGCAATTTGGCTGGAGGGCTATGTATTATGCCGCAGCTGTATTAATGCTTGCACTCTTTATATTACTACAACTCAAATTACCTGGAATAAAGCCAAATTATAAAGGCAGTTATGCAGCTTTAATGAAGTCTCTTTGGTTTTATTTTAAAACCGAATCTTCCTTAAGATTAGCTGCACTTAGAGGTGCATTGGCATTTGCGGGCTTAAGTGCGTTTTGGACTACGCTGGTGTTTCTAATGGAAGACTCTTTTGGATATGGTAGTGGAGTTACCGGAGCTTTTGGTCTTTTTGGGATATTAGGTGCACTGGCAGCTACGGTAGTTGGTAAATTAAATGATAAAATCAATAAGAACAAGATCATTTTGTTTTCCATAATTTTACTCATTTTGTCCTGGGGTATTTTCTTGTTTTCCGCCACATCTTTAATCGGTTTAATTATTGGAGTTACGTTAGTAGATCTTGGTTTACAGGCTTTGCATATTACGAATCAAAATATCATTTTTTCTAAAAATCCTGAAGCCCGAAACCGTGTAAACACAATTTATATGGTGAGCTTTTTTATTGGTGGGGCTGTAGGTACAAGTCTGGGCGCTTTTGCCTGGGAGTATTATCACTGGACGGGTGTTTCAATTTTAGGAATAATTCTATCACTTGGCATTCTATTGGTATACTTAATGTATAAGCATAAAACGGTTTCTTTTTAGCTGCAGAGAAAAACTGAATTCAGAATCTTATTCTTGCCTCACAAGCAATTAGTAAATCGAAAATTATAGAAATTATGGAAAACTCTCAACATAAGTTTACAGAAAATGACATAGTGCATTTAAAGCATTGTCTTGTTTTAGCTGAAAAAGCTTTTAAGGCTGGAGACGAACCATTTGGTTCTATTTTGGTTAATGAAAATAATGAGGTAATCGCCACTGCACGAAATAGAGTGAATGAAATTAATGCACTTTCACACCCGGAAATAGAATTGGCCAATTGGGCGGCAGAAAACCTTTCAGAAAAGGATAGAAAAAATACGACAATGTATACCAGTGGCGAACATTGCCCTATGTGTGCGGCAGCCCATGCCTGGGTAGGATTGGGAGGAATTGTTTATCTAAGTTCGGCAGCACAATTAGGAACCTGGCTGGAAGATGGAAACGCCAAAGCGACACTTATTAATTTTATTCCTGTTGAGAAAATTATTAAAAATATTACGGTTAAAGGCCCATTTAAAGGCGAACTTCTTCAGGAAATTAAAGACTTACAAATAAAACATCACAAAAATAATTGAAATGAAAAATAAGATATTCAGTCTTGCACTTATAATCATAACTGCTGTAAGCTGTAACACTGCAAAAAAAACAAGTGAATCTACAGATGGTTCTACTTCGAGTTTAGCTGATAAGGAGTCTATTATCCAGGAAAAATGGACGCTAATAGAACTGGAAGGTCAGAAAATAACTAACAATAATAAAAATGCTATTTATTTCACCTTAAATCCAGATAGGAATAGCATAAATGGTTTTGCCGGGTGCAATACGTTTTTTGGGGATTATACTTTAGAGGAAAATAACCGTATTCGGTTTTCTAAATTAGCTACTACGCGTATGGCCTGTCCCGAAAATATGATTGATGAAAGCGAAATTTTGAAAGTCTTTGAGCTTGCTGATAATTATACGGTAAATGATAATCTCTTAATGCTTAATGTTGGAAGGCGAAGCCCTCTGGCTGTTTTTAAAAAATCTGAGCCAGAGGTTACAGGGAAGTATTGGAAACTTAAAACCCTGGAAGGCCGGGAAATTGAAATGAGCGAAAACCAGGAGAGAGAAGCTTATTTTATTCTGGATGTTAAGGATAATATGATTAAAGGATTTGCAGGTTGTAATACTTTTAATGGTACATATACTTTGGAAGATGGCAATCGTATTAATTTTTCTCAAATGGCTACTACTATGAAAGCCTGTGCTGATGTAGCGGTCAATGAATCTGAATTCTTAAAGGTTTTTGAATTGGCAAACAATTACACAATTCAGGATGATGTTTTAAGCTTAAATGTTGGAAGGCGTGCACCATTAGCCGTTTTTGAAGCGGTTTACTTTGATTAGAAAAAAAATAATTTTTACCTATTAATAAAGATCTAAATTAACGCTGGGAGGTTTATATATCTGGAAACTTAGATCACAATAAAATTTTAAAAAACTTACAATAAAATAATTATGAAAATAGCTAAAAGTATACTGTGCACCTTAATAGTATTAATAACTTATTCTATGTCTGGGCAGTATTTGGAAAAATCTTTAGACTTAAATCAATCAGGAGCTTTAAAGCTGGCAGAACAAGCAGGGCTTGAAGCTAAGAAATTGGACAAAAATGTATCTATTGCAATACTCAATTCATCGGGAACTACTTTGTTATTGCTGAAGGGAGATCAGGTAGGACCTCATAATACTGAAGCCTCGCGAAAAAAAGCTTATACCTCATTATCTACAAAAACTCCAAGTTTTGAATTAATGAGAAAAGCTGCTGAAAGTAGAGATGCTAAAAACTTAAATACAGTTGCTGAACTCTTATTATTAGGCGGTGGAGCACCTATTTGGAAAGATGGTGAGCTTGTAGGAGGTATTGGTATATCTGGCGGAGGTAGCGGTGAAAATGATCACAATATCGCGTTGGCAGCACTTAAAAATTTGGGATTTACAATAAAGTAAACTACTTCGGAGCAAGCTCACGAAGCATTAATATTGAAAAATATAATTTGATTTCGAGGCAAGCCTCGGAGCATTCAATCTCGATTATCGAGTAAATTAACTCCGGGCCGGCTCAAGAGGCATTATATAGATGAAATAATTTTGATTTTGAGGTATAAGTCGCTGAACATTTAAAACCCGGTTACCAAGTAACTAGATTTTAAAATCAAATATTATCATTCCAAATGCACTATTGGAAAATGTATTTGCTCTATACATTTTAAAAACTTAAGGATAATTATTCTTTACTTTAAGAGTATATTATATCTTTCAGAAAATGTTAGAAGCCGAAAATAGTTTTGAAATTTTTACTGAGGCGACAATTCGCCAGAACCTTTATGAAAATAAGGTCTTTAAAGTGGTTTCTCCATTTTTCCTATTGATTAAACATGGGGAAGTGAGTATAAACAATGAAGAAGATAAAATAGATTCCAAAACTATTTCGGTTTTTTCAAAAGAAGGGATTATTAATTTTACCGGTTTGAGCCCGGACTGTGAATGTATATTGATAAAATACGATCGTAGGTATATTCGCAGCATGACCTTAAAACTGGATCTTTTGGCCGCTTTTAAGCACGTATATGCCGATTCCCAACCCAGCTTTTTTCTTCCAACCAATGATTTTAACGATCTATGGTTCTTACTTAATTTTATCAAACAGCAAATAGCAGATTCCCAAAATTCAAACCTGGAGAATCATATTTTTCGGCATTTAAATTATTCATTTTTATATATGGCGATCGATAAAATGAACCACGCGGTCTCATTTAAGTCGGAACCCAGAACCCAGCAAGAAAAGTTAGTACTGAATTTTCTTAAAAATATTCAGGAGAAAGGTACCTCCAAATTAAAGGTAAGCGATTATGCCAGGATGCAAAATGTTACTACCAGGCATCTCTCCACTACCATAAAGGAAATTACCGGTATGTCTGCCCTTGAAATTATACACAGCTTACTTTACAGTCATGCAAAAAGGAATTTAACTGAAACTGATAAACCAATTTCAGAAATTGCCTTTGAACTTGGTTTTAATGATCCCTATACTTTTAGCCATTTTTTCAAAAAGCAAAATGGCCTGAGCCCTTCAGAATTCCGGAATAATTACCAGGGATAACCAGAATCGTACATTTTGACATCCTCTTCCTAAGTTTTACTATTTCAGCAGTTTAGCTTCAGTATACCTTTGTCTTATCAAAAAATAGATAGGCACATGAAACATTTACAAAAACTTAGTTTGCTCTTCTCGCTGTTATTTTGTTTGAATCATCAAACTAACATAGCACAAGAGCTGCAAGAAAAACAAATGACCGTCCAGGAACTGGCGGAAAAATTAGAGGAAAATAATATTCAATTGCAACTGGCCAATGCGCAGGTGGACGTTGCCGATGCCAGAATTGGCGATGTAAAAACGAATAGGCTACCCGATATTGGCGTAGATATGAGTGGTATGTACCTTAGTGATGTGAATATCTACGATAAACACTGGTCCAAAATTCAAAAAGTAGATATCCCTAATTTTGGGCATCAAATGAACATATCAGCAAACCAACTTATTTTTGCCGGTGGTCGTGTAAACAAAGCTGTAAAACTTGCTGAACTCAACAAAAATTTAAGTGAAAATCAGCGCGAAGATACCGAACAAGCTATAAAGCTTAATGCAACAGAATTGTATCTAAACCTATACAATCTTCAGAATCAAAAGAAAATTTTGCAAAGCAATATCTTGTTAGCTGAAGAACGTACAAAAAATGCTCGTTATTATTTTGAGCAGGATATGATTACCAAAAACGAGGTTTTACGGGCAGAGGTATTGGAAAGAAAATTAAAGCAAAGCATTATTGAAATTCAAAATGCTATTTTAATCACTAATAAAAACTTAAGCCTTTTTGCCGGATTGGATGAGAATATTTTGATTGTTCCCGATGTGAGCAACCTGGATCATACCATACGCCAGCAAGATGAATTATTTTTTAGACAACTGGCTTATCAAAACAATCCGCAGTTAGATGCCAGCAAAACACAATTAGCTATTGCCGAAAAGAATTTGGAATTAACCAAAACCGATAAAATGCCTGTGTTGGCGGCCTTTGCCGGGTATAATGCTACGCGACCTATGACTTCTACCACTCCGGCATTAGATTACTATTCCAATACGTACCAGGTTGGTCTCAATCTTTCATATAACATAGAATCGCTGTTTAAAAACAGAAAAAAGGCGGCTGTTGATAAAGCTTTGATAGATCAGGCAGAATTGGCAAAAGAAGCGGTAAGACAACAAATAGATGCACAGGTGAACCAGGCTTATAAGAACTATCGGCAGGCGGTAGCACAAAAATCTGTTAGCCTTGTAAATGAAGCCGCGGCAAATGAAAACTACCGAATTACCGAACTAAAATATAAAAATCAACTGGTGACTTTAATCGAAATAATAGATGCTTCCAACACAAAATTGCAGGCAGAATTGCAAACCCTGGATGACCAAACAAATATTATTTTGAATTATGTAAAGCTTCTTCGAGTTACCGGGCAACTATAAAACATTCAACTTTTAAAAAAATAGATCATGGCAAAAACAGATAAAAACACTAAGAAAAAAAACAAATTATATTTAACGCTTTTAAACGGGTTTGTATTTATAGTAACCCTACTGGCAATTTGGTTTATCTTTAAGAATTACCTTCACATCAATGACGATACATATGTAAACGATGCTCAGGTAAAGGCATATATTAACCCTATTAACTCTCGCGTACCCGGTTATATTGAAGAAATTCACTTTAAAGAACATCAAAAAGTAAAAAAGGGAGACACTTTAATAGTATTGGATAAAACAGAGTTTAAAAACGCCATAGCACAGGCCGAAGCAGGCTTAAGTCAGGCCGAAGCCGGTAAGGAAGCCACCAAATCTTCGGTAGCTCGAGTAGGCAGTGGGGAGAATACTGTTGAAGCCAATATGCTTGGTGTGAAGGCACAATTGGAAAATGCGCGGGCAGATCTTGCCAGATATAAAAATCTATTGGATAACGATGCCGTAACGCTTCAGCAATATCAGCAAATTGAAACCAAGGTAAAAACACTGGAATCCCAATATAATGCTTTACAAAAACAAAAAAATACAGCGCAGCTATCTACTTCTGAAACACAATCTCAGTTGGGCATAAGTGATGCTCAAATTGAAGCTGCAAAAGCCTCTCTAAACAGAGCTAAATTAAATTTACAATATTCGGTAATCACAGCTCCAGAAGATGGGGTTATGGGCAGAAGATCTATTACTAGAGGTCAATTTATACAGCCCGGGCAACAAATTGCAGCTTTGGTGCAGGAAGATTCTAAATGGATAGAAGCCAATCTACTGGAAACGCAAATTCCATTGATAAATGAGGGGGATATTGTTTATTTTACTATCGACGCCATGGGAGATACCGAATTTGAAGGCAAAGTTAATTCTATATCTGCCGCTACCGGATCAGAATATTCAGCTATTCCTGTAGATAATTCGGCAGGGAATTTTGTAAAAGTACAACAACGTATTCCGGTAAAAATTGAATTTACCAAAGAGAACGATCAGCAATTACTGGAAAAAGTTCGGGTTGGGATGAACGTGGTAATGACCTTAAATGAAGATAAGTAATGTATAATAAAGGCTTATTTGCAGATTGGGTTCCAAAACCACTTCAATTGCTGTTGATAATAATTTTCCTCCTACCTATTTTGGTGGTGAGTGGGATTTATACCGGTAACCTTAGTTATATGGTTGGCAGTCTGGGCACCCATAATGAATGGATTGTCTTTGCTAACTATGCCGGTGTGGTGGGAATGGGCGTTAGCCTACCAATTATATTTCGCTATAAATTGCGATTTCACACCAAATTTTTAATGGTAAGAACGCTGTTATTTCTAGCCATAGCTTCTTTTATGATAGGTACTACAGATAATAATCTCGTTATAGTATCTTCAGCTTTCTTTATTGGATTTCTAAAAATGTTTGCCCTTATAGAACTTATAATGCCGGTCATGTTTATTATAAGTCCTAAAGGAAACCGACCAAGGTTTTACTCCATTTTTTATCCTATGGCTATTATAGTACCTCAATTGGCAGGATATCTTATGACCATGCTCGGGTTTTCTACATCCTGGGAGAACGCCAATTTTGTAATGGCTATAATTATGTTGGTTCTGGCCCTATTAGCCCTGGTTTTTATGCATCATAAACGTTTTGATAAAAAGGTGCCACTATATTATATAGATTGGATGGGCATGTTTTTATTTACGGTAGTATTTTTAGCGATGGCCTTTTTTATTGCCTTTGCCAAACAGCAAAACTATTTTAGATCTGACGCGATTGTGCTAAGTATAATAATAATGATAGTAGGCATTATTTTATATCTAATAAATCAAGCTTTTACAAAAAGACCTTTTATAGATTTTAGAAGCTTAAAAAATTATAATGTTGTACACGGGATTATGATGTTACTCATGTTAGGATTTTTCCTGGCAGGTAGTTCTTTACAAAGCAAAATAACAATTGGAGTGCTGGGATTTAACTCGGTTATGGACAGTTCCTTCAACTTATGGATGATACCCGGTTTGGTTTTAGCAAGTGTTTATAGTTTAAAATGGTTGGGGAAAGATAAATCTCTGAAAATGTATATATTAACAGGGTTTTCTGCTTTTATATTTTACTATTTTTTTATGTATTTTATGGTTTCGGCCAACCTTAGTTATGAACAATTGATTATTCCCAATATACTACGTGGCTTTGGAATGGGAGTGTTATTTATAGGTGTTTGGTTATATGCTCTTGGAAACTTATCTGTAGATGCCACCCTGGGCGTAGCAGCAGTACTCATTATTGTTCGTACTATGATTGGTCCCGGGCTTTGGAGTGTTATTTTTGGCTATTTCGATGGAATTTGGAGTCTTGAAGCATTCACTAATATGGCGGGAAAAATGGATGTTGGTGCGTACTCAAAAGAGGTGGCAATGGGTTTATATCGAAATCTGAAAATTGATTCCCTACTAATTTCTACTAAAAGAATTTATGAGATTTTAGTTTTGCTGGGAGGAGGTATCCTGGTATATGTTTCCTTTCTTAATCTGGAAGGGTTAGATAAACGTAGAATTGTTTTGTTACGAAAACGCTTAAAAGGCCAAACAACAAAAGGATATAAACGTGAATTGGAAGAAAATGAAAATAATGAAATAAAAGAAGAAGCGACTGCAGCAAGTGCGGCTGCGCTTTAAGATGCCTGATTGGGGAGAAATCCCCATCTATTTCCCTGCTTTGGGCTTCGGTTTGGAGCAGGGTTTTTTTCAACAAAAAAGTTCTAACCTATTACAGGCTAGGGTGAAGAGAATAACTTGATGCGAAAGTATTGGTGAATTATAAGATTAAAAAAGACAAAATGAATAAAAATGAAATTTTAAAAGGATCAATAAAGACCGGAGTGATCAATGCAGTTATAAACGGCGGAATTCAATATTTTTTTCTGAAAGGCCATGGGTCTATTCCAGTTTCTGTAGATTCCATTACCAATACTAATGAAACTGTTTTGGGGACTGCCGTAGTGCTCGCAATTAGTATAGCCATTATACTTACCGTGGTTCAATATTTTATTATTAAAACACCAAAAGTTAAATTTTTCCCGACCGCTTTTTGGTTGACGTTAAAACACGCGTTTTTTACATTTGGGATTATAACTTCCCTGGCTGTATTATGGCAAAGGTATATGGGAACGGTAGAAGTTTCGCTTATAATAGCTTTAATAATTCTTGGTTTAATTGCTGGAATTGTTTCAGGAATTGTAAATTATCTTACCATAAAGAATTGTGTGATATCAGAAAAACAAACTGACCAATTAATTCAGTAATAACAATTATGAAAAATAAAATCCAAAATATTAAAACAAGTAACCATAAAACCTGGCAATCTGCAGCCATACTCGCATTATTTTTTTTCTTCAGCATAGAGCTTATGGCACAGGACAAACAACAATTTCTTTCAGCAAAAGAAAGTGAACCGGCTAATTTTGAATGGATGCAAGGATTTCCACCAGCCCCAGATAAGGTACTTCACACCTGGGATGGCTCTTTTTTTAAATTCCCGGCTATACGATGGAGCGTGGTACATATGCGTGAAATATTGCCCACTCAAAATGTATCCCGCGGTTTGGAAGCTTCAGAAGCGCTTCAATACAACCTAGACTCACATATTGATTCCCTCACTTTTATTCCGTGGAATTCTAAAAAACCTATGTCCTGGGAGGCTTCACTTTGGGAAAATTATACCGATGGAATGATTGTCTTACATAAAGGAAAGGTTGTCTATGAACGTTATTTTGCCGAGCTTACAGAAACTGATGTGCATGCGGTTATGTCCTTAACAAAATCTTTTACAGGAACATTGGCTTCAATTCTTGTAGCTGAAGGAACCCTGGACGATAAAAAATTAGCATCTTTCTACGTTCCGGAACTAAAAAAATCGGCTTATGGCGATGCCACCGTACGACAGGTAATGGACATGACCACTGCGCTTAAATACAGTGAAGATTACTCCAATCCTAAGGCAGATATTTGGGAGTTTTCCGCTGCCGGAAACCCGTTACCTAAGCCTAAAGATTATAAGGGGCCTGTAGGCTACTATGAATATCTTGAAACTGTAGAGAAGGAGGGGGAACACGGTGAAATTTTTGGCTATAAAACCATAAATGCAGATGCATTGGGCTGGATTATTTCAAGAGCAACAGGAAAATCTGTTAGCCAACTACTTTCAGAAAAAATATGGAGTAAAATAGGAATGGAACAGGATGCGTATTACCAGGTAGATAGTAAAGGAATTGCCTTTGCCGGTGGCGGCTTAAGTGCTGGACTACGGGATTTAGCGCGCTTTGGGGAACTAATTCGGAACAAAGGAAAATATAACGGGGAGCAAATTTTTCCACAAGCTGCTGTAGAAGATATTATGAAAGGCGGCAGTAAAGAAGCATTTGCGAAATCTAATCATCCTAATCTTAAAGGTTGGTCTTACCGCAATATGTGGTGGATGACCGAAAATGAGAATGCTGCTTTTGCCGCTCGTGGCGTTCACGGGCAAACCATTTATATAGACCCGGCAGCAGAAATGATAATTGTACGCCTGGCCTCGCATCCCATAGCCGGAAATGCCGCCAACGATGCAACTTCTCTGCCTGCTTATAAGGCCCTGGCAAATTATTTAAGTAATAAAAATTAAAAAATATAATTATGAATACATCAAAATTATTCGATTTAGAAGGAAAAACAGCCATTGTAACCGGTGGCGCAAACGGAATTGGTAAAGCGAGTTGTAAAATGCTTGCTGCTCACGGAGCTAAAGTGGTAGTTTCAGATTATGATCTGGAAGCTGCTAAAAAAACCGCCAAAGAAATTAATGATGAAGGAGGAAAAGCTATCGCCATAGATTGCGATGTGACCAAAGATGAGGCACTGGTAAGTTTGGTAGAAAAAACGATCGAGAAATTTAGTAGAATTCACATACTTGTAAATAACGTAGGCGGCGGTGGAGCCGGTAAAGAGAGTCCGTATGATATTGACGTGAAGCAGTTTAAAAAAGTATATGAAATGAACGTTTTTAGTATGTGGCGCCTTTGTCAACTGGTGGCACCACATATGAAAGAAGCTGGTTATGGTAGTATTATAAATATGTCTTCTATGGCTTCAATAAATAAAAGTCCGGCAATTAGTGCATACGCCTCCTCAAAAGCAGCAATTAACCACATGACGCGGAATCTTGCCTTTGATTATGGTCCCGATGAGATTCGGATTAATGCTATTGGTCCCGGAGCGGTTCGTACCCATGCACTAAGCACAGTTCTAACTCCTGAAATTGAAAAGAGAATGCTAGCGCATACCCCAATTAAGAGGTTGGGTGAACCAGAAGACATTGCGGGAGCGGTGTTGTATTTTGCAGCTCCTATTTCAAAATGGACCAGCGGGCAGGTCTTATTTGTTAATGGAGGTGGAGAACAAACTTTAGACTAAAATTTAGGAGAGATTATAGAAGTAGACTTGAACTACTTCTATAATCTTCTAAGTTTAGTAATTAACACTATGAAAAAGACGATGATAAAAAGTAGAAATATTATGGTAATTTGATTTTCTAGCCAAATGGAATAATAGAAATTCTTGTGTAAATATATTGATGAGCCGAATGCAAGTAGTATTAATAGAATGAAAATTTTATAAATATTTATTTGCATAATAATTCATTTAGAAAATCGTCTTACTCTAACTCCAAATCTTATACCTGTTTTTTTAATTGTTTACTGAAAATAATATTAATATCTTGTATTTCAGGTAATTATGTGTTTTTGTTCTGAATTTCAATTATTTTGAAGCGGGGTAAAATGTACCAGTTGGAGAGAAATAGGCCGGCTAAAAGCAATGGAAAACTTTTTTTGAACCAATGTTTATAGCTTTAAAATTAACAAACCCGCCGGTATAGAACTGGCGGGTTTGTTAGTTATTATAATATTTTAGGTTGTATTTATAAACTCAAAATTTTATTGAAATCTGGCAGATTAACTTTTGATTTTTCAACGCGGTCAAACTCATTTGTTGCCGGGTTGTATCTATAGTCTTTTGCCCAATCATTTTTATTTTCAATAATTTTCTTTAGTGCATCTACAATATATAGCACCTCCTTATTGGTCATTATTGGATGAAGGGAAATACGTACCCATCCGGGTTTATCTTCCATATTTTTAATAGCTATTCCCTGGCTAATCCTTGTGGAGTAATCCTTATCTATCTTAAATAAATAATGCGCATAAGTACTGGCACAAGACCAACCACCGCGAACCTGGATTCCAAATCTATCGTTGAGTAAGCGAACAATTAAGTTGTAATGAAAGTCTTGAACATTAAAAGAGACACATCCAATTTGTTCGTTTTCTGGATTACCTAAAACATTTATTTCGGGAATTGTAGAAATTTTATCGTAAAAAAGCTGTAAAAGTTCTTCTTCCCGAAGTTTCATTTGTTTAGGGTTCATTTTTTCTTTTAATCTTATAGCTAATGCTGCGCGCATTACTTGTAAAATTCCGGGAGTGCCACCGTCTTCCCGAACTTCAATATCTGAGGAATAAGCATACTTACCCCAGGGATTGGTCCATTTTACATTACCGCCTCCGGGATTATCCGGAATAGCATTTTTCTGTAGATTTTCATTGTAAATTAGCACTCCGCAAGCGCCTGGGCCTCCAAGAAATTTATGAGGAGAAAAGAATATAGCATCTAATTTTTCTTCTTCTGTCTCAGGGTTCATATTCATATTTACATATGGTGCTGAAGCCGCAAAATCTACGAAACAATAACCCTTATGTTGATGCATGATTTTTGCCAATTCGTAATAAGGCGAAATCAAGCCGGTAACATTAGAGCAGGCCGTAAAAGAACCTATTTTTAATTTTCGATTTTCGTATTTCTTTAATTCATTCTCTAAAATTTCAGGATCAATAAGATTATCCTTTCCGGGAGGTAAAATAACAACCTCGGCGTTAGTTTCGTACCAGCATACCTGATTGGAGTGATGCTCCATGTGGCTAATAAAAACTACGGGACGATCTTCTTCTGCATTAGAGGTTAATGGTTTATCTAAAGAAATAATACGTTGTAACTTCCTTAGCGCTCCGGTCATTCCGGTTCCAGTGGTGACCAGTATATCTTCATTATTCGCATTTACATGCGTTTTTATAATTTTACGAGCTTCCTGATAAAGATAAGTTGTGTTTTTTCCGCTTTCGCTGGAGAAAGAGTGGGTATTGGCCATCATTGGGCCCACTTTACTACAAATAATATCTTCAATAGGTTGATATAGGCGTCCACTCGCAATCCAATCGGCATAAAGCAGCTCCTGCTTGCCATAATCTGTATAAAAGCTGCATGATGTGCCTATGGTGTTTTCTCGAAACTCTTTGAATTCCTGTTCCAGTTTGCTGTTTTTAATTTCGCTTACTGTTGCTTCCATATTGAACTATTTTTCTTGAAATTTTTTAACTCCTTTTTTAAGCCAGTTTTTATATTCTTCAATATCTGGCGTGTATCCCACGGGATCAAGCAAGTTACGCTCTTCTAAATCCATTAGCACATAAAAAGGTTGCGCATTTGCCTTATATCTTAAAGTTTGAAATTCACTCCATTTCTGTCCTATATATTTTAGTTCTTTTCCGGTTATTTCAGAAGTTATACTTTCGTCTTCCGGTAATTTTCGTTTGTCATCTACATAAAGGGAAATGAGTACAATGTCATTTTTAAGAATTTGTAATATTGCTGGATCACTCCATACACGTTCTTCCATTTTTCTGCAATTTACACAAGCGTGTCCTGTGAAATCTATCATTACCGGTTTATTTACTTCTTTAGCATAAGCCAATCCTTTTTCATAATCGGTAAAAGCAAGAATATCGTGTGGTCCTAAATGAGCGCCATCAGGAAAATCATTTTCTGAATTTGCTGTGCCGCCACTGCCTAATTTAGTGTATCCAACGCCGTATGGCGATTCGCTATAATTCATAGCCGGTGGAAATCCGCTGATTAATTGTAGTGGTGCTCCCCATAAACCGGGAATCATGTAAATGGTAAAAGCCATTACAACCAAACCTAAGCTAAGTCTTCCTACTGAAATGTGATCTAGTGGAGAGTCATGTGGTAATTTGATTTTCCCAAAAAGGTAAAAAGCCATAGCTCCAAAAATAGTGATCCAGATTGCTAGAAAAGTTTCACGTTCCAACCAATGTAATTGTAAAACCAGATCGGCATTGGAAAGAAATTTAAAAGCTAGAGCAAGTTCCAGGAATCCCAGTACCACTTTTACCGTATTAAGCCAGCCACCAGATTTTGGTAGCGAATTTAGCCAACCTGGAAAAGCAGCAAATAATGCAAATGGTAATGCAAGGGCAAGAGAGAAACCAAACATACCAACAAAAGGAGCAATTCCACCCTTAGAGGCAGCTTCTACCAATAGCGTTCCTACAATTGGACCGGTGCATGAAAATGAGACTATAGCCAGGGCTAATCCCATAAAGAAAATTCCTATTAAACCTCCTTTATCGGCTTGTTTGTCTACTTTATTGGCCCAGGAATTTGGTAGCATAATTTCAAAAGCTCCCAAAAACGAAATCGCAAATATGACTAAAATGATAAAAAAGATGACGTTAAACCAGACGTTCGTAGATAGTGCATTTAAGGCACTTGCTCCAAAAATCCAGGTAACAATCCCACCTAAGAAAAGATAAATTACAATAATGGAAATTCCATAAATAATAGCATTTTTTATTCCCTTGGCCCTAGTTTTACTTTGTTTGGTAAAAAAGCTTACCGTCATGGGAATCATTGGGAAAACGCAGGGAGTAAGCAAAGCTGCAAAACCCGAAAAGAAGGCAATAATAAAAATGGTCCATAAACCCTTTTTTTCCTGTTTTCTGGTATCAGCAATAGCTGTTTCTGAGGTTGTTTCACCTTCAGAAACCTGGTTTTCTTGTTTTTTTATTTCTTCGCTAGTAGAACTACCGGTAGCGGCAATACTGGAAGAAAGATCAAAGTTTAGGTCTATGTAAGTAGGAGGGAGGCAGCGTTCATCGTCACATACCATAAAGGCTACTTCCCCCTTAATACTTTTTAATTCTTCTTGAGTTAATTTGATTCTTTGCCTAAACTCAGCTTGGTTTTCAAAAAAGGTGATTACCATATTAAAGACGGGATCATTTATTGTTCGACCTTCGTCTTCCTGGGTTTCTCCTATTAGCTCATAACCTTCTCCCTGCTCATAACTAAAGCTTGTTGGGATTGGGCCATTTTCTGGAACTTTCTGAGAATAAAGATGCCAGCCCGGTTCTATTTGAGCTTTGGTGACTAATTCAAACTCTGTCTGCGAGATTTTCTCTACGCTTGTAGACCATTTAACGGGGTCATATATTTGGGCATCTACATTAGCTGATACGAGCAGAATGAGAAATAGTAAGAATTTTACACCTCTTTTGAAAAACCTGTTGCTAAGTTTAAAAATCATAGTTTGTTTTATTCTTTAATAGAGCCAGATTTGATGGTTATAAACTGTCCCGGCTTGATATATTTTTTAATTGCTGAGTTTACCTCTTTAAGACTTAATTTTTCAATTTCCTTAGGATATGTAGCAATATAAGATGGGTCTTTACCTTCCTGTAAATATTGCAAGATTGTATTTGCCATCCCACCAGTTGTAGAAAGTGAAACCTTAAAGGATCCAATTATATTTGTTTTTTTATTCTGAAGTTCTTCACGGGTAATACCTTCTTCAATCCAGTTATTAATTTCCCTGAAGCTAGATGCTTCTCCTTTTTCAATTAAATCTGGGTTAAAAGAAGCATTAACTAACCAGTAGCCATCTGTAAAAGTGTTGCCAGCCTGGTTGGCATAAATACCATAAGTTAGTCCTTCTTTATCTCTTACCTCTTGCATAAGTCGGCCAGCAAAACCACCTCCTAAAGCGTAGGTGCCTACTTTCATCGCTAAATAATCAGGATCATTTTTAGTAAGTCCGGTGTATTGTGCAATAACCAGGCTGGCACTTGGTTTTTCTGGTACCTGAATGGTTTTTGAAACTTCCTTTTTACTTTTTGTAGATTTTGAAGGATAAGTTAAGGAAGTTGCTTTTTTTGTAGATGCAGGGAAGTTCTTTTTTAAAGCATTTACGATTTCAGTTTCATTAACATCTCCAACTATCACGGTTTGAATGGGTGCGTTTAGATATTGTGATTTATGAAAGGCCTTAACATCTTTTAGTGTTATGCTTTCTATCTCTTCGATTTGTTCTTCAATAGATTTAGCATAGTTTGGATGGTCTTCCGGGTAAATAGTTTGGGCTAATTCAATTTGAGCCAGGGTAGAAGGATCGTCTAAACGATTCTTTAAGTTCCCAACATATTGTTTCTTAATTAGCTCCAGTTCCTCCTCTTCAAATGCCGGGTTAAATAAAGCCTCAGTAAGTAATTGGATAACCGAATTTGCATTGTCGTTAAGTGTTTTAAAATAGAATCCTGTTTTAAAATCTCCCGAATAGAAACTTAAATTTGTTCCCATTTTCTCAAGTGCTTCAGAGAACTCATATTTATCCTTTGTTGAAGTTCCTTTAGATAGCATTGCAGCAGTAATGGAAGCAAGGTTGCTTTTTTTAGCTACAGATTCTCCGGCATTAAAACTTCCGGTTACGGTAATAAAATCGTCTACCGCTGTGTTTACGGTAACTAAATCTATCCCTGAAACTTGTTGCCTTTTATATTTAAAAGGATTATCCTTTTTAAGCGGAGTAAAGTTTAAGTTTGTAGCTGCTGTTTGTTCTTTTCGGACAGTATTTAGGTTTCTATAGTAAAGCTCGTTATTGCTACTTTCCTGAAAAGCTTCAGCTTGAGCTTCTTGTTGCTCGTTATTCCCTGTTTTATTTTTTGGAATAAAGAAACCGGTAGTACTTTGATCTATATTCAGGTATTTTTTGGCGACTCTTTGCACATCGTCGGCTGTAACCTGTTTTAGTTTTTCAATTCTGTTAATATAATCGGTCCAATCTCCTACTGCAATTGCTTCATTTAATGCTCCTGCAATAGCAAAAGAGCCATCTCTACTCATTTTGTTACTTGCCACAGTTGCCGATACCACTCTATTTATGTCTTCTTTGGCCACACCTTTGGCTTTAATAGTATCTACAAGAGCAAGGAGTTCTTCTTTGGCTTCGTGATGTTCAAAATCTGGAGCTAATCCAAGTCCGATAGACATTAAATTATGGTCCTTAAAATTACTAAGTTGGCTATAAGCGTATAGTGCTTTGCCATTATCTGTGAATTTTTTATTTAGAATAGAAGAAGCACCATTGCTAAGAATCATATTTAATACACCTAAGGTCGCATGATCTTTATGCATTCTTCCAGGAACCTTAAAAGCGGTCATTACAACGCCAGTTTGCCCTGGTTTCTTAACGGTTATTTGTCTGGGTCCAGTTTGCTCTGGCTCTTCAGTATATGGCTGCGGAAAATCTTTTGGTGCTTTAGATATTTTACTAAAGTATTTATCAACTAATTCAAATACTTCTTCTTTTTCAAAATCGCCAATAATAGAAAGCGTTGCGTTATTTGGCCAATAATAGGTATCGTAAAATTCCCTTAATTTTTCGTTTGGTGCATTTTCAATATCAGATTTCCAACCAATGGTAGAATGATGGTAGGGGTGCGCCATGAAAGCTGTAGCCCATATTTCTTTAGAAAGGATGCTATTGGGATTATTTTCTCCCTGCTCAAATTCATTTCTTACTACGGTCATTTCCGCTTCCTTGTCTTCAGGAAGTAGTAAAGCATTTCGCATACGGTCAGCTTCCACCTCTAAGGCAAGTTCAAGATAATCACTTGGAATGGTTTCGTAATAATTAGTCCTGTCATTCCATGTTGTTGCATTAAGGTTGGCCCCAATATTTTGTAAAACATTGGTAACCGTGGTAGTTTCTGGGTTATATTTTGGGGTGCCTTTAAACATTAAGTGTTCTAATAAGTGTGTAGAACCGGTATTTCCAGGAACTTCATGCTTAGAGCCAACGTGGTAAGTAATTTGAACTGTTACTACTGGAGCAGCTTGATCCTGGTATAATAAAACCTGTAGATCGTTAGGTTTATAATTGTATTCCTCTATGCCTCCAAGAGACTTTAAGTGTTGGAATTTGTTCTCTTGCGCATAGCTTGTAAAGAAGCTAAAGAGCATAACGTAAGTACAAATTCTTAAAAAAAAACATTGCTTCATATTTTTTAAATTTTAGGGGTGAATAAGGAAATATTTAACTCCGGGTGAAATAAAAAGATCTTGGTTAACTTATTTCTAAACCCGGATTACAGCCCTATGAGACCGTAAAGCCTAAAAACCATTGTGAAGTAAATGTTAATATATTGTTAAAATGAAAAATGACCTACTAAAGTAGAGAGGAGGTTTGTTCGTTTTTATTTTTGTAACGAATTGATCGTGAAGTGTTTATTTTCAATGTGCTATCTGTTCTTTTTATTTTTTTCTTTAAAAAATTAAAACAAAAAAATTAAGTTAACTTGTTAAGGGGAATAGCGGATAAGCTTTATTAGGGATAAAAAAAATTATTTAATATCTCTTGGCGGGCTCACGAGGTGGTTTACTTTATATTTGTCTTTCTTTTGAGATGAACATTACTTTTAAATTTAGCGTAAACCTTTATGCTGAACTAAATGTTTTAATGTAGATCTTAAATTTGAAGAGCTTTTAGGATAATTATAAAGAAGAAAGGATCTTCTTTAAATTCGTCTCTTATTTTTTGATAAGCAATACGCATTTGAGACTCTACAGATTTAACTGATAGTTCGAGTTTTTCAGCAATTTCTTTGTATTTGTACCCTTGTTGCTTTAACTCTAAAACTTGTTTGCATCGGGAGGGAAGTTTTTCAATAACTTCTCTCAGTTTTTTAATTTTTCTTTCTTGTAATTCTTCATCTATAAAGATTTCTTCTCGTAAAGCCTCTTCTTTTAGCCGCTGTGATAATTTTTCCTGTTTTTTATTGGCACGTTGCATTTGAAGAAAAGAATTATATGCAGTTTTGTATAAATAACTCTTAAGCGAAGTATTAATATCTAATTTTTCCCTTTTTTGCCATATAACGATAAATGTGGACTGAACAATCTCCTGCGCGGTATCCCAATCCTGGGTATAAGATTTAATATAAGCGCAAAGAGGCTGGTAGTGTTTCTCGAACAAGCTTCCGTAAGCATGTTTGTCACCATCTTTAAGTGCTTGTGAGAAATCTGTATTGTTCATTTATATCGTTAAAATTTAGGGCAAGATATGTATATTAAAAAATAATTAAAAAAAAGTTAAGGGTAAATAAAATAAAAATCATCATAGGTGTGGATATGGAAAAGATCATAATAAAATATTTAAATAAAGAAGCTTCTGAATTAGAGATTCAGGAGCTTGATAGTTGGTTGGAAGATGAAGCGAACCAGAAAACATATAAATCTTTTGTAAAGACCCAATATCTAATAGATCGCAATTTTGTTCCCAAAGAACAGAAGGCTCCTATAGTTATGGGAGGTGCTAAAAGGCAGGAGCGTAATAAAAAGAACTTTTTCTTTTTAAAGTATGCCGCTGTATTTGCAGCCTTTATTTTAGGTGGGATTTTTGCCTATTATAATATTACAAATCAAAATAATTTTAGAGAATCTAATCAAATTACTCTAGAATTAGAAGATGGTACTTTGGAAGTTATGGAAGGGAACGAAGAGAATTTTTCTTTAAGACAATCCATAATTCTTAATAAAGAGGAACGCAAACTGGTTTATAAGGAGAATACGGTAAGTTCCAATAAGGAACTACAGTATAATACACTAAGAGTTCCTTTTGGGAAAACTTTTGAAGTAAAGTTAACCGATGGTTCAGAAATAATTCTAAATGCCGGGACTGAATTAAAATATCCAATAGCATTTTTTGATGAAGGCAATAGGGAGGTGTTTTTGAAGGGAGAGGCTTATTTTAAAGTTGCCCATGATAACTCCAGGCCTTTTATAGTCTCTACCAATCAAATGAAGGTGGAGGTTTTAGGAACAGAGTTTAATGTTACGGCATACGAAAATGATGAAAAAACCAAAGCTTTACTAGTTTCGGGAAAGGTTTTAGCTACTCCAAAATCAGAAAAAGATTCGGTGATATTAAGTCCTAATCAACTAGCGGAGATTAGCGGAGAAGAAATTGAGGTTTCTATTGTGAAACCAGAAAAATACCTGGCCTGGATAGATGGCAACATTATTTTTATAAACGATTCTTTTGAAGTTATAAAAAACAAATTGGAAAGGAAGTTTAATGTAACTATAGAGAATAAGTATCTAGCTCTTAACGATATGAAAATTAGTGCGAGTTTTGAGACTGAAAATATAGATCAGGTTCTACAAACTTTTCAGAAATACAAAGCTTTCAATTATAAGAGGATTAAAAACAAGATTATAATAACCAAACCTTAAATAGTGCATGAGAGTAATCTAATAAAAAAGGGATGCGCCAACATCCCCTCTAAAAACGATTTAACTAACCTAGAAATTGACTAACTAAATCTTATCAAAATTATGAAAAAACCATTTAATTTAAAGGGATTTCCTCATTTATTGCTGAAACCCGACTTAAAGATGAAGCTCACCTATTTTCTATTTATTTTCTGTTTCCTTCAAATCAAAGCTGGTACTTATGCTCAAGATGTGAATGTAGATATTCACGTTCGTAATGCTAATATGCTAGAAGTGTTTAACGTGATTGAAAATCAAACCAATTTCAGGTTTTTTTACAACCAGGAAGAACTAAACCCTGCAAGAAGGCTCACGTTAGATGTGAAAGAAGAAAAACTAAGTGCTGTATTAAAGTACTTGTTTAACGGTACGAGTAATTCTTATCAAGTTTTTGAAAATCAAATTATAATTTCCAAAGCACTATCGGAAATTGAGGATACCGTAACAAAAGCCCAGGAATTTATTGTAACCGGTAAAGTTACTGATGAAGCTGGTAAGCCGCTATATGGCGTAGCTGTTATTGAAAAGGCTTCAAACATGGGGACTGCCACTAATGAAAACGGTGAGTACCGATTAAAAGTGCAGGACACAGAGCAAACATTAATATTTTCTTATTTGGGCTTTCAAAAGACGGAAGTAGCACTTAAAGGAAGAACGAATATAGATATACAATTAAAACCAGATTTAGGCGAATTAAGTCAGGTGGTGTTAATTGGTTATGGAAAACAAAAGAGAAGTTCTGTTTCTGGTGCTGTTTCTTCCATTGGTTCGGGAGATATAGAGAATACCTCTACCGGTACTATAGGCTTTGATCGTGCACTTGGTGGTTTGGCTAAGGGAGTACAGGTTTCTCAAAATACAGGTCGTCCCGGTGCACCTATTCGTTTAAATATTAGAGGTTATACTTCTCCATTATCTGGAAGCTTAAATCAACCTTTATATGTTATAGATGGTGTTCCTTTTAATATAGATGCTTTGCCCGGTACTTTTAATGGAGGTACCAGTAATCCATTATTGGCTATTAGTCCAGATAATATTGAAAGTATAGATATTTTAAAAGATGCTGCGGCCACTGCTATTTATGGTTCCAGGGGAGCAAATGGGGTGGTAATTGTGAAAACAAAATCGGGCGAAAATAACCAAAAGGCAAGGATTAACTTTAGTTATAATACTACCATTGCTAAGCCTATAAATACTTTAAACTCTTTAAATTCATCTCAGTATAGAAATTTTTACGATCAACTTATTTCTAATAGTGTTGAAGCCGTGAACCAGGGGCGTGTACCATTTTTCTATGGTTTTGATCTGGCTAATTTAGCCGATGTTCCTTTTGATCCAACTACCGGTGGTTTTTCTTATAACGGACTTTTAGATTCCCAATTCGGAGATTCTGATATTGATTATAATGATGAGGTCTATAGAGAATTTGCAATCACGAACCAATCAAATTTTGGGATTAGTGGAGGTAGTGAAAATACTAATTACACCTTCGGAATCTCTGGTAGTGACCAGGAAGGATTAGTAATAAATGATGAATTTAAACTTTATAATACGCGGGCAGCGGTTAATACCGATATTACTGATAGAATTACTACCGGGGTATCTTTAAACCTTGGGTATAATAAATCAGAATCTGGAGAGGGCGCACAAGATGGTCAATACAATGTGAATACAGCGAATATTGTAGCGCGACCAGATGTTCCATATCGCGGGGAAGATGGCAATCTTATTCCTTTACCAGATTTTCAATATGGTTTTCCAACCTTTGAACCAAGTCCGGTAGCTAGGTTGCAGCATAAAAATAATTCTGAGAATTATAATTTTATAGGAAATGGATATTTAGAAGTAGAAGCTTTAAAAAACCTTAACCTGAAAGCTGAAATAAACGCAGCATTATTCGATAGGGATAATTCTATTTTTACTCCCGGTTCGGCTCAAACCAATTTCGGATTTCCTAATTCTTCTTACTTAACAACGTCAAAAAGCAGGTCTACTAACCTTACTACAAATTTAACGGCTAATTATACGTTTTCTTTAAAGGATCATAATTTTGATCTTCTTGGTGGATATGCATGGGATAGAACACAGATAAGTTCAGATAGCTATTTCTTCCTTGGGTTTCCCGATGAAGATATTTTAGTGAATCCCGGTTCGGCAGAACAAGTTTTAGGTTATAACAACTCTGAATCAGAAAACGGAATCAACTCTTTTTTTAGCAGGTTAAGTTATGATTACCTGGATAGGTATACCGCGACCTTAAACTTTAGAACTGATGCTTCTTCAAAATTTGGTCCTGAGAACCAAAGAGGATATTTCCCTTCTATTTCTGCGGCCTGGAATATTTCAAATGAAGCTTTCTTAAATGAAAGTAAGCTGGTTAACAATCTTAAATTAAGAGCAAGTCTTGGAAAAGTAGGTTCCGCAAATATTTCAAATTTTGCCTACTTACAGTTTTTCTCAACAACCTCAAGTGATTTATACGGTGGTAGCACCGCGATTATAGCTTCTAATACCCTTCCCAACAGAAATGTAGGCTGGGAGACCACAAAAGAAATTAATTTAGGTTTAGATTTTGATCTTTTAGATTATCGCTTACGCGGAAGTGTAGACGTTTATAAAAGAGAAACAGAAGGAGCTTTGGCACCCACACCTATACCTTATGAACTAGGCCCATCTACTTATGTTTCAAATTTAATGGATGTTTCTAACGAAGGAATGGAAATTTCTTTGGGAGGTGATATTATTAAAACCAATGATTTTACCTGGAGTTTAGATGCCAACTGGGCGTATAATCGCAATGTTTTGGAAAAATTAAATGGCGCAAACATCAATCAGTTTAATTTAGATTACTATATAGAGGGTGAACCTGTAGGAACCATTAAAGGTTACGAGGTGGCTAAAATTTTAGAAACTCAGGAAGAAGTAGACGAGCTTAATGCTAATTCACCTTCTGGCCTTTATGATAGAGCGTCTCTTGGAGTAGGTGATTATATGTTTAAAGATAATAATGGTGATGGAGAAATAACTACCGAAGACAGGGTGCAAATTGGATCTATAGAGCCAGATTTCTTTGGAGGTTTTAATACTAAATTCAGTTTTAAAAATATAAGTCTTTCTTCTTATTTTCAATATTCAGTAGGTGCAGAGTCTGTTTGGAGTGCTATAACCACGCAACCTTCTAATTACCTTGGGCCAAATAAATTAACCGAGTATGCTTTAAATACCTGGAGTCCTGACAATACAGATGCCAGATTTGCAAAGGCTATTTATACTGATCCTTCCAGAAATGCAAGATTAAACGATCGTTTTGTGTATGATTCTTCTTACTTACGGTTGAAGTATCTGCAGTTAGCCTATAATTTTGATCAGAGTTTCCTTGACGCACTTAATGTACAGAAGTTTTCGATTTTTGTTTCGGGATCTAATTTGTTCACGGTAAGCGACTGGCCAGGAATTGATCCTGAAAGTTTTTCAGAAAGAGGAACTATTACAGATGGAGCCAATAATGAGGATCCTTATCCACTTGCCAAATCTTATTCACTGGGAGTTCAACTACAATTTTAAAAAATTAGCAAGATGAAATTTAAAACATATACAAAAAAATTAGGAGTGTTTCTATTATGTATAGGAAGCTTAACGGGATGTAGCGTAGACGATGTGAAACCTATAAATCAACTTACTGACGAAAATGTTATTCGTGATGGGAAATCTGCCCAACAGGTATTGAATGGTGTATATTCGGGCTGGAGACAATTTAATCTAGGCTATTATCCAATTTTATTGGCAGCTGAAGGTAATGAGGGTGTTTTAATATCAGCACTTTCGGGAAGTACAGGTTTTAATACTAATGAGATACCTGTAGAAAACCCTCTTCTAACCGAAATTTACAATGCCCACTATAAGATAATAAATCAGGCAAATTTTCTAATTCAGGAAATTGAAGCTGGAAAAGCAACTGATATTTCAGAAGAAGAGCAAAAGCATCTTATAGCTGAAGCAAAATTTAACCGTGCATTTGCCACCTTTAAGTTATTGCGCAATTTTGGTGAATTTTATGATATGGATTCTTCAATGGGGATAGTATTGCAAACGGATTTTTCTAATTCAGTAGATGCCGCTCCAAGAAATACCGTACAGGACGTTTATAAACAAATTTTTGATGATCTGGAATATGCAGTAGAAAATGGCCCTACCGGGGTACAACATTATTATGGAGGCAGTTTAGCTTCCAAAGCTTTATTGGCAAAGGTGAAATTGTATGCTGGAGATTACGAAGCTGCTTCAGACCTTGCTATGGAAGTGATTAAAAATGAGGAAGGCTATAGTCTGGAAGCCAGTTATAGTAGCATTTTTGCTAATCAAATGAATTCTTCTGAAGTAATTTTCGCTCCATTTGCTGCCCCAGGTTCAGAAGGAGGGGTTCCTATGTATCAGGTAAAGCAAACAAATCCTAGTCCTGTATTAGATAGTTTGGCCAACAAACAGGTAGAAGGAGAAGGAGAACTTACAGGAATGGGAATGGGGTACGACCCCAGGTTCTTATTTGCCTATTCTGAAGCTACCCAGGCAAGTACCAGAAATGCAAAATATCCAAATGAAAGTTTTGTAAATGGAAGAACCAATACGAATTACCATCTTAGGTTAGCAGAGATTTATTTGATTTTTGCTGAGGCAGAGGTGCGTGAAGATGGAGATTTGGATGAGGCTTTAGCAGCTCTAAATACAATTCGTAATAGAGCAGGAGTTATGTTAAAAGAAACCAGCTCACCTGAAGAAATGTTAGAGGCAGTTAGAGAGGAAAAACTCCTTGAATTGTTTTTCGAAAATGGAGAAGGTTGGTTTGATTTAATTAGATATCATAATTATGGCGATGTAAATGCTTTTGATGTTAAAGCTTCCTTGAATAATAAAAACCAATTTATAAAACCTATCCCACTAAAAGTTTTAACAGCGAATAATCAACTGGAACAAAATTCCGGTTACTAAGAATAAATGTTTGAATTAGTTGAAGTTAGAGGGGGGAGCCCTACTTCCCTCTTTTAACTTAAATGCTTTAGTGTAAAAAATAAAATAATAATAATGAGAAAAATTTTGATGATTGTCCTATCTGCAACTATGTTAATGGGATGTAATGAAGAGAAGGAAGTACAAAAGGATTATGCGGTGATTTCCGGTACCATTAAAAATCCTATAGAAAATAGAAAGATTAGATTATATGATTATGAAAATCAAAAATCAGAAATTATAGAGGTAGATGAAGAGGGAAGATTTCGGGATACTTTAAGATTAGAATCCCCAACCTTTTTTAACGCTAGCTACAGTTCTATGTTTCCTTTATATTTAAGTAACGGAATGGAGCTAAATTTAAAATTTAAAGATTCTGCTGCTAAACCTGAGGCATCAGGAAAAGGAAGCATAACTTATAATGTTCTTAAGAAGAAAAATGAGTTAGCTGCAGGCATATTTGAGGATTATAAAGCTTTTTTCAGTCAACCAGAAGATTCTTATAAGAAAGATCTTAAACAATATAATGAAGACTTTAAAGAATTAATAGCTGCTAATAAAGAGGAGTTAGATTCTAACTTTGTAAATAAACAGGAGAAATCCCTGGAAACATTTAATAAGCAAATGGATGCAGAGTTTGAGCGTTTTAAGGAAATAAATGCTAAGCTTGCGCCAGGAAAACCATCTCCAGAGTTTACGGACTATATTAATTATAATGGCGGTACCTCATCTTTAAAAGATATCCTTGGGCAATATATTTATATAGATATGTGGGCTACCTGGTGCGGTCCCTGTAAATATGAAATTCCATTTTTATTAAAACTTGAAGAAGAATATAAAGACAAAGACATTAAATTTGTTAGTATTTCTATAGACGCAAGGAAAGATGAAGATAAATGGAGAAAAATGATTGAAGATAAAGAACTCACCGGAACCCAATTGTTGGCCGATAATGAATACCAGTCTCAATTTGTACAGGATTATTTTATTCAGGGAATTCCAAGGTTTATTATCCTTGATCCACAAGGAAATATAGTAGACTATGACGCTCCAAGACCTTCAGAACCAAAATTAAGAGAAGTTCTTGACGGACTCGATATTTAATTTTTTATAAGTAAATAATTATAAAAAGCTCTTTCCTTTTAACGGGAAAGAGCTTTTTTATTTTCCTGTAATCGCAGGTAGAACTTAAAAATCGCACCAATTAAAATTTTTTGATTATTTGGCACTTAAAGGATTTTAAAAAGAAACAGGTCTTTGACCTACAATAAAGTTTAGATAGAACTCAAGTTTAAAGAAGGAAAACTAATAATAAACCGTTTTTCTTAATATTGACGTTGCAACTCATACTAAGCCTAATTGGTTATTGCTGTTTTTCTCTATACTCAAAAATCAAACTTCGCTGCATTGCAATTGGGAAGTAACTAACGAAACCAGATATTTAATTTAAAATACTGATATAGATCTTAAGTATTTATTCAAACTCAAGGCTGGAATATAATTTTTAAATCTTGTTTGTCATTACCTATCTAAGCACTGATCCCATGTGATCTCAAAATATCAAAATTGAATTTATTAGAAATAAGAAAACCCCACAGTTTGATAATTATATAGTATCAAAATCTGTGAGGTTTAATTAATTTATCCTGAAAATCCATTTTTCAGGATGGGATTCAGGTTAATTGAGCGAATATTATTTCACTATAATTTCATCAAGAAAAATAAAACTGGATTTCCCTGATCCGGTATGCCATTCGGGTAATGGTCCCATAGACTTTACTAAAACCTTGATATATCGTGCTTTTTCTTTTATTTCTCCCGAAGAAAAATTCTCAATAATCAAACCTTGTTTTTGCGGATCTATATTGTTTTCAGCAACGGCTATTTTTCTAAATTCTTTTCCATCATTAGAAACATAAAACTCTACACTTTCCGGGAGCATAATCCAGGAAATTAAACGTTGAAAGAAATCTGCAGAAATCTCATTAATTTCGGTTTTTGCTTTTAAATCTAAAACCACTTCAATGTCCTGGCCGGCATATCCCTGCCATCTTCCATCACCAAAATCTTCAGAGCCTTTTAATCCGTCTGTAAGTCCGCCGGGACCTCCCGCAGCATAAGCAGGATTGGCTGTACTCACGCGGCCCTTTATTTTTGGCTTTGCTCCAAGGGCTTTATGCACATTAAAGTATTTAGCAGAGATTTCCCCTACTTTGGTGTTTTTAAAAGCCCTTGCCTTAACCTCTGCATTTTCTGTAACGCTTAGAGCTCCTTCGTATAACGCGCTATCTCTTGTTGGTTCCCCGCCATTGGTTGTATACCTAATTTCTGTACCGGGATAAAGAGTGCTTAAGCTAATCTCCATTTCTCCAGGGCGTATGGCCTGGCCGGAATCTATAAATACATGCGTTTCCAGGTCTAAGAGTTCGCGAGCAGTCTCATCATACTTATTTAGATTTTCTGTAAGCCAATACTCCCGGTTTTCAGCTTGCCACAAATTGATATAATCTATTTTAAGTTGATGCAACTCTTTAAATAACTCATCCCGGGTTTGTTTAATCTCATCTTTTGATATTGCATTCGGGTTACTGTGAGCTTCCTGTAAATCGAGAATAAAGAGGTTTTTCTTAGCAGCAAAAGCTGCTCTTTCTGCCGCATTTTGTGCAACTTGAACTACTATCTTTTCCGAATTGGTTTTTGCTATTTTTCCCTCCAACTCTTTGGCAAGTGCACTTGCTTCTTTAAGCATTAATTTGTTGGCATCTTTAACTTTTTGTACTTCTTCTTTTGGATAGAAATCAAAAATACTTCCCCAAATAGAAGCGTTGCTCATACTTCCAAAAACCGGAATTTCCCTTAGTTCCCTAAATTTATTTAAGGATTTCATGATGCTTTCGCCATTGTCCATATCAAAAAACAATTGATCCATAGCCTTGTTAAAGCTGCTTAACCTGCCTTCTCTCTCTTTTTTGGCCTGCGTTTCTTCCTGGCTTTCAGTTGGGTTCCAGGCCATTTCTGCACCCCAAATAATGCCGTGCCAGTTGGCATTGAATAAGGTTTCTCCATCGTCATCCCATGCGGTATTTATCATTCCCATAGCTCCATATTCTTTTCCGTCTCTCACATAATTGGCAATGTTTTTTACGGCAACATCTAGATTAGGATAGATCTCACTCCAGTTTCTCACCCCGGGTGCAACCATAAAGTCAAAGCCCGATTCTTTAAACGGGATAATAGCCTGATCAAAACTATCTCTGGGATCGTAACCCCAGGAAAGAATAATAAGGTCTTTTGGCAAAAGATCTATAATCTCTTGATGGTTAACAGCAATATCGCCCCACATCATAGTTCGTTTTCCGTGCTTTTTTAGAATTTCATCCAGCTTATTAATATGCATTGCATATACGGCTTCCATTCCTAAAGAATCTACTAAAGCTTTTGCTTTTCCAGATCCCAGGCCATCGGTCTCATCGGCGCCAATATTGAAGAAGGGATGGTCATAAGCCTGGGCGGCATCGCCAAGATACTCGTCTAAAAACTCATAGGTAGCAGGACTTCCCGGATTTAAATTCCATTTATTATCGGCTATTTCATCATAGAAAGGATTTTTTAAAATTTCCTCCATATGCCCAAAAGCCTGTTGGTTACCTATAAGCACAACATGGTATTGTGCGGCAAATTCTTCCAACTCGTTAATTTCTTCTGGAGTAAAAGAATCTAAAGGTGCTATATCTGCAAACTTCTCGTTACGAAGGGTATGCTCGGTATAAAGGTTTAAAAAATTTAGTTTATACTGCGATAGTTTGCGAATGGCATTTTTTATAAAATCTAGCGTTGGAATTGGTCCCCGACTAATATCGTCCATCCAGCCCCGATATTCCAAAGCAGGCCAATCTGTAATTTCCAAAGCAGGTAAACTCTTGTTTTTTGCAGTTTTTATAAGCTGTCTTAAAGTTTGAACCCCATAAAACAAGCCTTTTTCGGTATTGGCTATAAGCTTTATTTGATTCTCTTCAATTTTTAGCCAGTATCCCTGTTCTCCAATTTCCTGAAGTTTTTCTGAATTAGGCAGGTACTTTTTTATTTTAGAATCGGGGTTCTCTTCAAGTGCATATAAAATAATAGAAGCTTTTTTAGGCGATTTTACAACTTCTGAAGCAACTCCCATTTGTTCCGTTAATTCATCTTTTAACTGCTGAAGGGCAAAATCATTATGCTTTGAGCTGTTAATCCATAAATCCTGAGTTTTTTCCAGGCTAAATTCCGTTTCCGAAGAAATTAATTCCTGGGGTTTAGGAATAACAGTAATTTCCTGCGCTTGCATCCCAGAAAATAAGAACCCAAATAAAATGAGCGGTATAGCAATGCTCATTTTATTTCTTAGACTTTTTTTATTCATAATTATAGGTGATATTTAAGATTGATTTAAATGTTTGTATTTATAAGTGCTATTATACAATAGACCTCACAAGTTTTAATAACCTGTGAGGTCTATTTATTTAGAATTTCAGATAAGTTGGGCAATACTTCCAGTTGTCACTGAATACCATTAGCCGCGTACTAATTACACTCTGTAAATTTAAAACTGTTATTTTAATTATTCACTTCTTTGCCGCCAAAATCTTCCTGTTGCTGTTCCACTTCTTTAAGTTTTATAGCATTTAATTCTTGTTGCAATTTCTCAACTTTTTCTTCAAGCTCTTCCTGGCTTTTACTGCTTTGTTCTACGGTTGAATTCCTATTTAACTTATAAGCTGCCAACTCTTCGGAATCATATACCATTTTCTTTTTAGCAGAAACACTATTAAAAGTGATTTCACCTGAAACTGGACGTTGTGAGCCTTTCATTCTTAAAGAAGCTTTTACCGTAATTTCTCCCGGAATATTTGTGGTTTTTACCAAAACTGGTGCGGTGCCCCAGCTTAATTGCTGCGGGTTGGCAACATAGCTTTGATTACCCAGAATCTCACCTTCTCCAAAAATTTCAAATTCGAGGGTACTATTGTTTAATCGCTTTATATTTCCTTCCTTATCGGTTACAGCCGCAATAAGAGTAACAAAATCAGATCCGTTAGCTTTTAAATCCAGGTTTTCATCATCTATCCAAAGCATAATTTTTTCTGGTCTAAGTGCCGGTCTTATCGTATCTGTAGCCACCAATTTTCCATCTATAAAGCCTTCAGCCTTTAAAAATACCTCGTTGGCTTTTCTGGCCCTGTGCTTTTCTTTGATATCCATAAAATTATATACATCTTTAAACACTATAGGTGGGAAGGGCATACCTTCTCTGTCTTTATCTACTTTATGCGTAAAAGTTTCTCCATTTTCAAATTTGGTTAATCTTACTTCGTCACAATTAGAGAACACAGTTACATCATTTGGAGAAAACGGAGTCATTTCATTGGCGATATAAACCATAGGGCCGGTTTCAGCAATAAGATCTGTTTTTTCGGGATTTCTTTGTGCTTCAAACATATAGTAGGAATACTTTGGCTGTCTATAAGCATCCATTATTCCGCCGTAAAAAGGATCGGGATGGTAACCTCTTTGGTGATCAAAAGGATGCCAAAGGGCACCACCAATATGCTGCTTACTGGTTTTATATAAAATATCATAACTTATATAAGAGTACGGTGGTACCGAGTAATGTTGTGCTTGTACCAACATCGGGTTTTCTCCCCAGGCACGAGAAACCCGGCTGGGAGAATTGTGCGAGTTCCAATTGTCTACGTTATCGCCCCACTCGCGGGTAAAATAAGTTTTTGATGGATCTGCCTCTTCTTCCGGAAGCATTTCAAAAGGGTAGGTGTAGAGAATATCAAAATGTTCACTTCCCTTTGCTTCCAGGTCACAGGCAGAATGAGAGTTAGGATAAGGAAACTCTGCTTCTACAATATCTTTGGTGTTTTTGGCAAAAGCATCTGGATACCAGGTTTCATTTAAGATGGGTTCCCAAAGAAAAAGGCTGGCCCTGCTGCGATCCCGACGCACCATATTTCGAATATCCTGGTAAACAAATTGTTCAAATTGTGGGTCTTTATTCCAAAATTGCCATCCTGGTGTATTTACAATAACAAATAAGCCAAGCTCATCTGCTGCGTCCATAAAAGCAGGATCTTGCGGATAGTGTGCATTTCTAATTAGAATCATTCCCGCATCTCTAAGTTTTTTCGCATCCTTCCAATGCACATTATTGGGAACAGCATTCCCTACCAAGGCAAAATCCTGGTGACGGTTACCACCAATAATAGGTTTGTTATAAGGTTTTCCGTTTAGCCAAAATCCTTCTTCGCCCTTAAATTCCAGGCTACGAATACCTATGCGTTTGCGGTAGCCATCAACTACCTTTCCTTTGTTGTTTTTAATTTCAACCTCCAAATCATATAAATGAGGATGTTCAGGTGCCCATAATTGCGGATTTCTAATACTTTCTTCTGAAGTAAAATGTGCTGCCTCGTTGGCTTGAAGGTTAATCTTTTCACTGACTTTCAATTTGACTTTACCCTCACTATTGTAAAGTTTATAGGTTATTTTACCTTGAAAGTTTGTTGCATTCTCATTTCTAAGGTGCGTTTTAAGCAAAACTTTTGCTTCTTTTTCTGAAACTTCAGGGTAAGCAACTAAAAGTCCGCCGCCGGCAGTTTCATTTTCATAATTGGCATTTGTAATATGCACGGGATTATGGGAGATTAGCCAAACATCACGATAAATTCCGCCTAAATAGGCGAAGTCAAGAACTTCCTGGTCTTTTCCGGGAGGATAGGAGGGATCATTACTGTTATCTGCCCAAACAGCAATTACATTGTCTTCACCCCAATTTAAAGCATCGGAAACATCTACAATAGCCGGTAAATAACCGCCAAAATGTTCCTTTAGTAGTTTTCCGTTTACGTAAATTTTAGATTTCCCCATAATGGCTTCAAAATGAAGAAAAAGTTTTTTGCCTTTTAATTCAGCATCTGGAGTAAAGTGCTTTCTATACCATACTTCCCCCTGGTAATTAATACCACCACTTGCTTCTTGTGGAAGATATTCAATTCCGTTAGGAATATTTACTACAGGCCAGTCTTTATCATTAAAATTTTTCTTTTCTGCATCTTTTAGATCGCCTTTGTGAAATCTCCAGGCTGGGTTCATAGAAAAAGAGTTTCGGCCGGTTCCCTCCAACTCATGAAAGCCCGCAGTAGAAAACTCGGGTTGGTGTTGAGCCTGCATCGTGAACCCAATTGCTAAAAACAGTAGTACTAAAGTCTTTTTTAAAAACATTGTTTTAATTGTATAATTTATAATGTATTCTGAAAAATGTATAATGTATACTGTAAATTATATAATGTATTCTGAAAAATGTATAATAAATATGATTTACGAATCCCAAATCCCAAATCCCGAATCCCAAATTACCGTATCATCACATCACCCCATCATCGCTTATAAACCCGCACCCAATCTACCAGCATTTCAACGGGCAAATCTTCATCTTTTATGCTGCCAACCCAGTTTCCACCAAGTGCCTGATCCAGTATAATAAAGAACTCCTGGTTGAAAGGCCATTGCTTGGAATCGGCATTTTCAATTTTTGGATAAGAAAATGTCTTTTTTCCATTGACAAAGAAATCTAAGCGATTAGGATACCATTCTACGCCATAAACATTATAGGCATCTACCTGAAATGGAACGGTAGTAAAATAGGGTGGATAATCTTTTTTCTCTTGAATATCTATATAATTGGTGTGTAAGGTTTGATAAACAATGGTATCATAATTTAGATGCTCCATGATATCTATTTCTCCACTATGCGGCCAACCACCATATTCGGGGTCTTGTGGCATCATCCATATGGCCGGCCAGGAGCCTTTTCCTTTATCTAGTTTAGCCTTCACCTCAATTTTCCCGTATTTAAAAGAAAATTTATCGGTGGTTCTAATACAGCCAGTATTGTATTTTACGGAATCATTTTTATTGGTATTCAGAATGCCACGCAAATGTAATTTGCCATCTTTAACGAAGCGTGTAGCATCTGAATCTGTGCAAAACCGTGCCCAATCTGCCAACTTTCTGGGTGAGTGAGACCATTTAGCTGGATTGGGTTTGCCTTCGTTTTCAAACTCATCCTGCCAAATTAGATCCCATTCCTCCTGGGGTTTATCCTGGACTTTTCCTGTACCACATCCGGCTACAAGACAGGCAAAAAATATAATTACTATCTGTTTCATCTGATTTAGTTTTGAAGATATTTTTATCGTGTATTGTTAATATTCTGATTTCTCAAAATAATCTGAATGGAATCGTATTCCATTACTTTTCCATCTTCTATAATGTCCCTGATTAAGGCGTTTTGTAAAATCCTCAAAATTTTTATCGTCACTATTGCTCCAAACAGCTTCGCTAAAGGCAGCCATTCTTGGGTGTAGCATATATTCCAGATGCTCTACCGAAGATATAAACTCGGTCCAAATCGCAAATTGTGAGCCTAAAACGTATTTAGCCTCTTTTGCACTTAATGCTGCTGGGACCGGTTTGTAATTATAAACTCGTTTTAAGGTATTTATAGAGTAGGGGCCTGCTTGCGGTTCTCCTTCCGGTTCCGCCTGATACCGATTAAAATAAAGTGGATCACTAGGACTCATCACTACATCGTGCCCTGATTTTGCTGCTGCTATTCCTCCTTTTTCACCCTGCCAACTCATTACCGTGGCATTTGGCGCTAAGCCACCTTCCAGAATTTCGTCCCAACCAAGGAGTTTACGGTTGTTTGCCTGAAGAAATTTCTCCATTCTTTTTATAAAATAACTTTGCAGACCTTTTTCATCTTTCAGGTTTTCTATTTTAATTCTTTCCTGGCAGGATTCACATTTTTCCCAATAAGATTTATCTACTTCATCTCCTCCCACATGAATATATTCTGAAGGAAAAATATTCATGACTTCCACCAATACGTCCTGTAAAAAATGAAAAGGGGCTTCTTCTCCGGCGCAATAATTAAACGCCATATTTTCGGTGTCTGTCACATCGTTCCAAAGATTTGATCCTGGAGGATCCTGTTTTGGCTGTGCGCAGGAGAATTCTGGGTAAGCGGCAAGAGCTGCGGCAGAGTGTCCCGGCATTTCTATTTCGGGAATTACAGTAATATTCCGTTTTGCTGCATAAGCAACCACTTCGCGGGCTTGTTCCTGAGTGTAAAACCCGCCATAACGGTAAGGCTTCCCGGTTAATGGTTCAGCATAAGTAGAATCTTTTTTGTAAAAAACACTACCAGGAATTTCTTCCCGCCAGGCTCCAACACTGGTTAGTTTTGGATATTTTTTAATCTCCAATCGCCAGCCTTCATTATCGGTAAGGTGCCAATGAAAAGTATTTAATTTGTAGAAAGCCATTAAATCTAAAATTTCTTTAATAGTTTCTACGGAATAAAAATGCCTGCTCACATCCAGCATCATACCACGCCAGCCAAATGCCGGTTCATCGGTAATTTCCATAGCCGGAAGCGTAATTTTTTCGTTAGTGCGTATGCCTGGGAATAATTGTAGAATACTCTGCATTCCATAAAATATACCCGCGGTAGTAGGAGCAGAGATAGCAATATTATCTGCAGAAATTTTTAATTGATAGCCTTCTTCTGCTAAATCTAAATTTTTATCTATTTCCAGTTTTATCGACTTTCCTGCAGTTTGATTTATCGGAAGCTGAATTCCGCTTAAACGTTTTACCTGATGTTGAAAATAGATGGTCATTTCTTCTAAACCATCGTTTTTAGAAAATTGAAGAGAAGTATTTTTATCTACTTCAAATGCCCCTGATGCAAGATCCATTTTTGTAGGTGCGGGGATAAGCTGAGCTTGCATTGAATTAGATACTCCAAAAAGGAATAGAAAAAGAATTAGAGCGCTAAAGCTTTTTTTTAGCCATAAACTTTTATCAGCTGAAATAACTTTTACTCTAGCTTGCGGTGTTTTGTGTGAGAGAAACTCCGGAGATAAATTTCCGGAGTTTCTTTTGAAATTGATCTTCATAATTACTGCTTATTTATCTTCGTAAACCTTAATAAACTGCTTATCCAACTCTTCAGAATCTTTATACTTTTTCCGGGTTTCTTCTAATTTTTTCATCATCATTTCCCTTACTTCAGCATAATCTGGATCGTAGAATACATTGTGTAATTCTTGCGGATCGTTTTTACGGTCGTAAAGTTCCCATTCATCTACATCATAGTAAAAGTGGATGATCTTATAATCTTTGGTAGCAATGCCGTAGTGTCTTTTTACTGCGTGCTCTGCAGGATATTCATAATAATGATAATAAACAGCATCTCTATCCCAGGCCTCTTTTTCTCCTGTTAATAATGGTAATAAGCTTTTACCCTGCATTTCATCTGGTGCATTCACACCGGCAGCATCTAAAAAGGTTTGTGCAAAATCCAGGTTTTGTACCATTTCCTCTTCGGTGATACCTGCTTTTATTTTATTAGGCCATTTTATAAGTAAAGGAGTTCTAAAAGATTCTTCATACATAAAACGTTTGTCAAACCAACCGTGCTCTCCAAGATAAAAGCCCTGGTCTGAGGTATAAACCACAATAGTATTATCAGATAAGTTGTTATCATCTAAATAATCAAGTACTCTACCTACGTTTTCATCTACTGAAGCAATAGTTCCCAGGTAATCCTGCATATAGCGCTGGTACTTCCATTTCATTAAATCTTCATCATCCATATCTGGATATTTCTCTTCAAACTCTTTGTTTATTGGATCGTAAATTCTATCCCAGGCAGCTTTTTGCTCTTTGTTCATTCTATTGGTAGGATCACCCAGGTAACGTTCTTTTATTCCCAAATTTTTAACCGTAGAATCTTTCAATTTATTGTCATTAGTAAGGATCATGTGGGTAAGAATATTCATTTCAGCCGTTTTTGCAGCTGTACTTTTGCGGCTTTTTGGCTCATCTAGATTGTATTCCTTAGACGCATCGGGAGAACTTGCTTTAAGGTCTTCTGGTTGAATACGGGTGTAGTCATCAAAAAGGGTTTCCGGTAATGGGAATTCTTTTTTTGTGAATTCTTTGTAATGTCTTTCTGCTGGTAACCATGCACGGTGGGGAGCTTTGTGTAGATACATCAACAAGAATGGTTTTTCCTTATCGCGTTTTTCCTCCAGCCAGTTTATGGTAAGATCTGTAATAATATCGGTAACATAACCATCTATTACCGTATCACCGTCTTTAGTTATAAACCTGGGATTATAATAACTTCCCTGGCCGGGTAAGATTTTAAACTCATCAAAGCCTTTTGGGTTGTTTCCAAAGTGCAATTTTCCAAACATTGCGGTTTGATAACCGGCATCCTGTAAGATTTGCGGGAAAGTTACATTAGTCGTGTCAAATTCGCTGAGGTTGTCTATTTTGCCATTTAAATGACTGTGTTTCCCGGTTAAAATAACCGCACGAGAAGGCGCACAAATAGAATTGGTTACAGAGGCATTGTCAAAAAGGACACCTTCCTGCGCCAGCCTGTCTATATTTGGGGTGTTAATAAGCTTATTATTATAAGCACTTATTGCTTGATAAGCGTGATCGTCAGACATCATAAAGACGATGTTTGGACGTTTACTTTCTTCTGTCTTTTTTTTCTCTTCTTGATTCTTACAAGAAAATAAGGCTGCTGCTATTCCTAGCGAGCAAAGTAAAGTTTTGTAATTTGACATGAGTTTAATTTAGATTTTCGTTTTTGATTTAATGCATACGTATTAAGTTAGATAGCTGCTTTATGCCTTATATGGTAAGTCTGTTTTAGACACTTAACAATATGGGCAGACATTAATTTAACTTTTTAGCATTTCGTATATTTTTTAATTCCTCTTTCATCTTCTTCGTTTTTTCGGGCATTTTTATGGCTAAGTTTTCCGTTTCTCCGGGGTCTTTTTTTAGGTTGTAAAGTTGTGGTTCTTTATTAAACCCGGTTTCTATATCTACACCCCAGGGCACCATTAATGGGCCAGAGTTAGGTTCTATATATTTATAATCTCCCTCAACATAAGACAATACATTTCTAATAGCTTGCTGTATCAGGGATTCTCTTCCATCCTTTTCCTCACCTATAAGAGCTTTCCATTGGTTTTGACTGTCTATAGCCTTGTTCTTGGCTACATGTTGCCCGGTCATGGTAGCAAAAGACCTTAGGAAGTCTACCTGGCTCATTAATGCAGTAGATTCCTGGTTCGGTTTTATTTTACCTTTCCATTGTACTATAAACGGTACTCTTGTGCCGGCCTCGAAGCTGCTGTATTTTCCGCCACGGAACTTGCTAAAAGGATTGTGATCACCTAATCTTTCTGCCGCACCATCTACATACCCATCATCTAAAACAGGCCCGTTGTCACTGGTGAAAATTATAAGTGTATTTTCTTCTAAATTTAATTCCTGAAGCTTTTTCTGAATAGCACCTACCGTATAATCCAGTTGAACAATAACATCTCCACGAGGACCTTTTCCGGTAGTGCCGGCAAAACGTTCGTGCGGTACGCGGGGTACATGAATATCATGAGTTGAGAGGTAAAGAAAAAATGGAGAATTGCTATTTTCTTCTATAAATCCAGTCGATTTTTTTATCAATACATCAGCTATGTCCTCATCTCTCCATAGGGCTTTTTCTCCACCGCTCATGTATCCAATTCGGCTTATTCCATTTGTAATACTCTGATCGTGACCGTGAGAATACATCATTTTTAATTGCTCAGGGTTTTTGCTTCCGGTAGGCTTGTCATTTATGTTTTTGCGATAGCTTACGCTTATCGGGTCTTCCGGATCTAGGTTAACTATCCGGTGATTTTCTAAGAAAACCGTTGGTACCCTATCGCCCGTGGCAGGTAGGAGGTAGGCATAGTCAAAACCTATTTCTAAGGGGCCGGGTTTAATTTCTTTATTCCAATTTATGGGAGCTTCTTTTCCCAGGCCAAGATGCCATTTTCCTATTGCAGCAGTTTTGTATCCCGCTTGCTGCAAAACCCCTGGAAGCGTTGTGCGTCCAGGTAAAATAAGGCTGGTAGCATCTCCAGGCGCCACTCCAGTCCCTTTTTTTCTCCAGGCATATTCTCCTGTGAGCATGGCATAACGCGAAGGCGTGCAGGTAGCCGCAGTTGCATAGGCGTTGCTAAATTTTAAACCATTTTTAGCCAAATTGTCAATATGTGGTGTAGGGATTTCTCCTCCATAACTGCTAATATCCCCATACCCAAGATCATCGGTATAAATAAGTATAATGTTCGGATTGTTGCTTTGGCTTTTAGCAATAAACGGTATAAGGCCCAACGAAATGAACACTAAGAAATAAATACCGGATTTAAAGTTAATTTTCATCTGTAAATTTTTATAACAAAAGACAGGTTCATAACAAACCTGTCTTTTAAAGCTAATTCAAACCTAATAGTTAATAAACATATATTTAAATTTTTACTTATATTTTTATGAAACCTTATTAATACTCTGCCGGAATTGCAGCAGATTTAGACCATCCTGGGTTTTGATATAAAATCCCATCTGCATCAACAGAGTTAGTTAAAGTAAATTGATCTAAAGGTACAGGATCCAGGTAATGTGCTTCAGGGAATGAATAGCCCTCATAAGCTCGGTTTGAACTTTTTATTCTAAATGGCTGAAAATAAGTAGAGCCTCCATTTTCTGGAGAATAAGATACATTTTCCCCTTGTTCTATTTGAGTACCATAGTCTTCATCGTACTCTTCCCAAAGATTAAAGCCTTCAACAATATAATTTTCCATAGTATCAAAAGCACTCCATCTGTATATATCGAATAGACGCATACCTTCAGCAATAAATTCATTTCTGCGCTCACGTCTTATATTATAAAGTACAGCATCTACCTCGTTTCCTGCCGAAAATTTTGCAAGGTCGCGCTCTTTCTCCAGATTAGTATTGGAAATGGTCTTCTGAATATCGGTATCTACTCCGGCTCTTTCTCTTAAGCTTTTCCAATAAGTAGTAGCTTTGCCGTTTAGGCTTCCTTCTTTTTCGTAAGAAGCTTCTATATAATTTAGATAAGCTTCTGCTATTCTAAAAATAGGCGTCTCAGTGGTACCAGAGGTGGAAGATTCGGCTTGCGTAGGGTCTGTAGTCATCCATTTTTGTAATTGGTAACCAGAAGTCACACTTTGCCAACCCGAACCTGAAGTTAAATCTGGATAGTCAAAAAACTCTTTTGAGCCATCGGGATTTTCCTTTCTTACATCGCCTTCAGATAATACAGAAACCTGTAGTCTTTGATCTCTATTGGTTACTACATCTTCTAAAGTAGCGTCACCTTCATAACCGGAACCTGCGGCATAAATAGGCAATCCATTTTGCATAAGGTAAGACTCCACCAGTGATCTGGTATAACCTACCCCGCCACCGGTACGTTGTAAATAATGTGTTGCACCGTGACCTAATACATTTTCAATTCCATAACTTTTATAAAAAAGCACTTCATCTATACTTTCCAGGTTTTCCGATATAAACATTTTTTGGTAATCGTTATACAAATTATATTTACCTGCAACATTATCGGCATATTTCATGGCTTTGTCCAGGAAGTACTCAGATTCTGCAGCAATACTTCCAGAGGGATAAGAAAAGTTAGGATGCTGAGATACTCCAGGCCAATTTGGCCCTCCCGGAACCCTTGCAGTACCCTGGTGATATTTTAGCCAGGTGCCTTCAAACAAGGCTACTCTTGATGCCAACAGTTGTGCAGATGATCTTGATATCCTGTTTTTAGATACACCATCCTGAAGTAAATCTATGGCTTTGGTAAGGTCTTCCAGTATAAAACGCGCCACTTCATTTCTGGGTTCGCGCTTGCTAGCCAATATTAGGGTTTCCAGATCATCTGGTAAAACCTCTTTTACTATAGGGAAATCTCCAAAAGCCTGTAATTTATTAAAGTAGAACCAGGCCCTAAAAAAGTAATTCTCCCCCCGATATTGACGCACCTGTGCGTTCTCGGCATCTAATACATCTGCAGCTATACGTTTTTCTATAGTTTCAATAAAATAATTAGTCTCTCTAATATTTGAGAAATTCCAATCGCCTAATCCGTTACCAGCAGAAGAAGGAACCAATTTATAATCCTTCAATAAATTTTCCTCTTCAAAAGGGCCAATTAAATCATCGCTATTTCTATCTGTAGCATAAAGTGAATTTCGGCCGTATTCTGAATTAACATCAAAAGAGGTATAGAATTTATTTACAAAAAGTTCCAGGTCTGAAGGTTTATTAAAATAAGCTTCTTCAGATAAGAAATCTTCGGGCTCACGTTCTAAATAATCTTCGCAGCTTTGTGTTAATATACTTGTGGCAAGTACAGTAAATACAAAAAATATTCTTTTCATCTGTTTATAATTTTAATCCCAGTTTGGGAATTCATCACAGGATAACCTCCCTGTGTGTTGCTATTCTTTTGGGTCCAGCATAATGCTGAATTCATTTTCTTCATTATTTAAAATGTCACGTTTAATCCGGTTGAAAAAGTAGCAGACATAGGATATGTTTTTCCACTTCCGTTAATTAAATCCTGAATACCTTCTGGATCAAACATGCGTAAATTGGTGTGTGTGTAAATATTTTCGCCAGAGATATACAGTCTTAAATTTTGGAACCCCCATTTTTTTAAGAGTTGGTTTGGTACATTAAATCCTATTTGGACATTTTTTAACCTAACATAAGATGCATCCTGTAAGAAATGTGTTTGGGCTTTATAGTTCTTATCACCAATAAACGGACGTGGATAATAGGAGTCTAAATTTGCGCCCAAATCTGCTCCATAAGCTCTAAAATAATCCAGGTGGGCTGAATATGGAGATATTTGCCACTGGTTAATTCCCGGATAGAAGGCACCGCCAGATAGTAATACATCTCGTTTACCAACGCCCTGTACAAAAGCTCTAAAATCGAAAGCTTTATATTCAAAACCTAGATTGATACCAAATGTATACCTTGGGGTACTATTACCTATTCTGGTTAAATCTCCTCTATCATCTAATTTACGAGCACCGGCATCAACAAGGTTATCCCCATTTAAATCTTTGTATTTCATATCACCACCTGCCCAGTTTGAACCGAAGTTAGGTTTATTGCTCTCTAACCATTGGTTCATTTCTAGATCGGATTTTGCGATCCCTGCTGATTCATAACCCCATATTTCACCAATGTTTTTTCCTTTGTAAAATTGATCTCTACCGTTAACCATAATAATCTTATCTGGATTACTATATTCGGTAACTTCAGATTTTACATCACTCACCACCACATTTGCGTTGTAAGAGAAATCATCATTAATTCTATCTTTCCATCCTAAAGAGAGCTCCCAACCTTTTGATACCAATTCTGCATTATTTGTTCTTGGCACTACGGTACCAAAAGTACCGGGTTTAAGAGGAGCAGGGCCTACCATATCTTTCGTTTTTCTTTCAAAAATATCTGCGGAAGCCGTTAACCTGTTATTAAATGCTGCTATATCAAAACCATAGTTGTAGCTTATAATCTTCTCCCAGGTAATAGAACTACTAAAAGGTCTAGGTGCATAAATAGAGGAGGGGACATTGTCGTTTACTATCCAGTTTCCATTCTGAATACTCATATTCTGGAAATAAGGGTAGAAACTGTTGGTGTTTTGATTTCCTAACATACCCCAGGAACCTCTAATTTTTAACTCTGAAACTTTTCGTTTAAAATCATCCCAAAATGCTTCTTTAGCAATATTCCATCCTGCAGAAAAGGAAGGGAAATACCCCCAACGCTCGTCTGATGGGAAACGTGAAGCTCCGTCTGCCCTAAAGTTAGCTTCTAGCAAATAACGTTGTTTATAATCGTAATTTATTCTTGAGAAAACCCCAACGTTACTCCAGGTTCCTTTAGATTCAAACACATATTTTTCTCCGTTTTGAGAGATAAAAGGAGTATCATCAGACTCAATATTATCTGTACCTAATTGAGAAAAGTGAGATTGATAAAGTTCACTTTGCGCTCCTAAAAGAAAGGTGAAGTTATGATCTCCAAAGGAGGTTTCGTAATCTGAATAGAAGTTAACTCCCAAATAATTTACCTGGCCATTGTTTACCTGATAGTAATTTTGTCCCGGTGCTGTAATAGCTGATATTCCCCAATCTCTCGTTTCAATATTTGGAACGTATCCCGAGAATACAGGAATATATTCACTTTCTCCTGTAGGTTGGGTTACCGATATTTTTGCTATATGCTTGGTATCATCATGATTTTCTATTCTTGAATTTACCTGCCCGTAGATTTTCCAATCTTCAATAGGCTCATAAGTTAACTTTATTGTATTGTAAAAATAATCGGTTTGTTCTTTAAATCTTCCACCATCGGTAAGCTGTTGTACCATGGAGTTTTCCATATATTCTCCATAAGGAGTATAAAGCGGACTGGTAGGAACAGATCTAGATAAGTTATGATAAAAACGAGAACCCTGTGCAGTTGGTCTATCCTGGTTTTTACGCATAAATCTTGTATTTAGGCTCAAATCAAATTTATCGCTTAGCTCAGCATTAATTTTCGCATTAAGAGAGAACCGGTCAAAATCTTCATTAGAATAATGAAATATTCCTTCCTGAGTTAAGAAGTTTGCCGAAGTATAATAGGTTATTTTCTCACTACCGCCATTTACACTTAAGTTATGTTCCTGCCCTAAACTAAGATCTTTTAAATGGATGTTATACCAATCCTCATCTCCATAAGCAGCTCTGTTTAATGTCCAGTTTGTTCCACTTGAGTTTGGTTCGGTACCAAAGGCTAAATCCCCATTTCTGTAACTTTTAATGAGGTCTATCCTGTTTTCATTATAAATTGGATTTCTACCCGTATTAACATAAAGATCGTTTAGCATATACGCGTATTCCAGGGAATTCATTCGCTCTGGGACATTTATAGGAGTTTTGTATCTAAAGTTCGTAGAATAGTTGATTCGTGTTTTACCTTGTACTCCTTCTTTTGTAGTTACTAAGATTACTCCAAAAGGGGCACGTGATCCATAAATAGATGCTGCTGCCGCATCTTTTAAAACAGAAATGTTTTTAATGTCATTGGGGTTAATAGTATTCAAATCGCCTTCAATCCCATCAATAAGAACCAGTGGGCTACCCGAAGAACCTTCTCCAATAGTACCTATACCCCTAATATTAATATCCAGGTTTCCATCTAGTTCCCCTCCGGCATCTGTGCTAATGTTTAAGCCTGCAACAGCACCTTGTAGTGCCTTATCTGCACTTAGTACCGGCCTTGATTCAAACACTTCTTCACCTACCTGGCTAACCGCCCCGGTAAGGTTTTCTTTTTTCTTTCTACCAAAACCAACTACCACTATTTCTTCCAATTCATTTTGGGAGGTTTTCATAATAATATTCTTTACTACATCTGTTTGGCTATTAATCGGTATGCTTTGAGTTTCAAAGGAGATGTAACTAAACTCCAGAATGTTACTCTTGGCGGCCGGAATATTAATGAGATAATTCCCATCAAAGTCGGTGCTGGTTCCATTTGCAGTTCCTTTTTCCATAATAGTAACACCCGGCAAAGGCATTCCTTGACTATCGGTCACGGTTCCTGAAACTTTAATTTTTTGATCTTGAGCATAGGATAGCCCGATCATGAAAAAACAGGCTAAAGCAAGCCATAATTTTTTATTAAAATTCATATTCAATATTTTATGATTTTAAACAGAAGCGCTAAAAAAGCGCTTCTGTTTATTTATTTTTCTTAATAGAATTTCCCGTCGTGCCCAGTTTGAGATGAGGCATCAAACTTGTCGTTGGTATAAACCCTTATCCAGTCTAGCTCCATAAAAGCTTCTTCTCCAGCAGACATATTTGGCATCTCACCAGACCAGCCGCCAATTCCAGGAGTTATAATCATCATCATCCCAGCAGGATTATCCCAGGGCCAATCATTATTACCGCCTTCTCCTTTTATATGTTCAAAATATTGAAAGCCGTTTATGCCCCCTATAATTCTATCCTCTAAAATCTCTACCCAGAAAATGTTCCATTTGGTCTCATCTGGAATATTAATACTGGCAGTTTCAGCGTTTCCGGTCTTAGCAGAGAAATTTTCTGTGTGTAAGGAAAAATGAGCTTGATTTTTAAACGGACTTTCCATTAGGTCTATTTCACCTGAATCTGGCCATGGAATGCCCTGCCCATCAAAATTACTCTGGCCCATAAACCATAGCGCTTCGTTAAACCCTTGATGTCCGGAAGATTTGTATCTTACTTCAACTCTCATGCTAGTTGTGAATTTCACCCATTTTACGCCTCCTTGATGGTGTCTCTTACTGTATAAAGATGCGGTTTCATATTCGGCAGCATCTCCGTGAATATTAGTAGTAGGGCTTGCCAGTTTTCGGGTTTTTATTTTCAAAGTTCCATCTTTAACTACTTTCATATCGCCATTAAATACAGCATTTTCAATACCGCCTTTGGTATTAAAGTTCCAAAAACCAGTAGCGTTATCTGTAAATTCATGGGCATTCCAAAACTCCCAATTCTCTTGAGATGGGTGGGCTACACCTCGGTCTAAACCAATTTGAGAAGCTGTTTGAGAAGGAGTAGTATAAACCAAAGACTCATCGTTCATAGGGTGTAAACCTTGTTTAATTGCCACTTCGGTCTTCACCTCTGGATCGTCTGCTTTTTGAATTTCAATCGCACCAGATACAGACTCAAAACTCATATTCTCGGTGGCATTAACCTTAATAAGAACCGGTGTAACAGTAGCCATTCCGCTTTCGTTTTCTATCACCGTAAACCTCGAGTCCTTTGAAACCGCCTTCCAATCAACATTAGAGGAAGTAAGCTCTATTTCAAAAACCTGGTTTTTACCATCTATTTCTACTATGTTATTCTTAACTGCTATTTCTGAAGCAGTTTGCCCTAATTGTTCAATGGTATAAGTAGCTGTTACTTCTTCATTAGGTTCTTTTCCTGAAAAACTGATCTCTATGTTTCTTTTTTCAGTAGTAGTATTGGCTGGATATTCCACCGTTATTTTTTGAACTTCATCACTTTTTGTTCCTTCATTAGGAGTTAATGTAACACCATCTATATCTGAAGTAGCTTGCCAATCTATATTGGTGGTAAGTGATAGCTCTACACTTCCTTTTATCGCTTCAACCGTTTTTTGAGAAGATTCTAAAGTTAATTTTGGTTCTACTTTTTCTTTTGCGTTTTGTGAAACATGTAACCATACTTTTTCAATGGCATTTTGATTCGCAAGCATAAAGGAAATAGAATCCATTCTTGTAGTGTCGGTTGGGTTTTCCTTAAGACTTAGCTTAATTTCGTGTTCCCCGGCATCACCACTTTTGGGATCTAATGTTAACCAGTCTGCATTGTCACCTTTATTCGAAACCCATTTTTCAATAGCTTCTAAGGTGAATTCCAAATCTGTAGCTTCACCATTAACATCGGTAAATGCTTCTTTTGAAATAGATAGCTCTCTTCCTCGTTGTTTAACCTCAATACTGTCTTTAAATTCAAAAGCATTAAGGTAAATCCAGGCAGATCTATCTCCAACTGTCTTGTTGTCTTTAACTTGAATAGTAGACTCTCCGCTTCCGGTACCTTTACTTGGTTGGATAGACACCCAATCCAGATCTGATTCTTTCTCTATATTCCAATAAGAATTTGTTTCAATATCAATCTTAATGGAATCGGTCTCATTTTTCAATATTCCTTCGTCAAAATAACGAGTGCTAAAGTTGAAAAATGGCTCTCTAGAAACTTCAGAGTCCTCATCATCGCTACTACAGGCAAGAAAAAAGGCTCCCGAAATTCCGAGACAAATAATTAGCTTAAATGGTAAACGTAATTTCATACTTTTAGAAGATTTTTTGTTAACTCAATTTTTAAAACCAACAGGCTTTATTTTAAAAACACTTTTAAAAAGAATAGAAGAACATTTAAAAAGTGATATAAACTAAATCGTTTTCGCTTCTTTTATATGCTTCTATTTCTCTACGAATTTATGAGTATGTTTAATAATATCTTACTTTACCGGGTGTACTTTTGGGTTACATTAATATTACTTTTGGGTTATTAAAAATATTTTAAAAACATGTTATACAGTGTTTTGAGTTTTTTATTGAGGTTATAATGGTTAATAATTGGAAAGATATGAGGTTACAATTCTTGCTTTATTGATGTTTTATTCTTTTTAAAGCAATTTTACTAATGCTCAAAAAAATTGCGTAAAAAAACCGGTTTTCGAATTGAAACATTTAAACGATAGCGATAGATTTTCTAATAATAGAATAAACTGGGTAGCACAGGATAACTTTCCTGATATTTGAGCTGCAATACAGTTTGGTATTAAAAAGTATTATGGTGAAAAAAAGATCTATACGCTGGGGGAGAATACTTCAATTTTTGATTTACAGGTTATTGGTGTCGCCAAAATATTATGGCTATGAGTAAAAGAACTTTATAACATCAAAAGATTGGGGATAGTTTTGAGTTTTTTTTTTGAGGAAACTGAAGAGTTCTGTTAAAAAGAATTATGCAGTTTTTAGCATTTCTAATTCCGATTCCGGGGATTTTGGATAGGAGGTAGTGCAGGTAATTACTAGATATTAACTTTTAAACGTTTGGAAATTAAAGAATAATGGAAGAGCAATTAATAAAAATCCTTTCTGTCGTTAAAAAAAGTTTAAGGACGATTAATAAATATAAAACCTAAATATTTTTATTGGTTTAAAGCTCGTGAGCAATTATTTAGCTGTGCGTAAAATGTTTGTATTAAAGTAGTAGTCACAAAAGGCAGTTTTTTTGTAGAGCTAATTTTATTCTTCAGGGAATAAAATGATAATAGTTGTATTTAGCACCTATAGGCAGTAGCAGTTATGTTTTTCGCTATTTGTTATAAGCATTATGCTGCCACCAATAAACAGTTTACACTCAATGATCTTATTAAGCTACATTTAATACCACTAGCTTAAAAGACATATGTTTGATCATTTAGGCTTGTACGATCAAAAGCTACAATGCATTACGGCAGCTATCGGCCATGTTAACGAAAAAATTATACCGATTTAGAAGAAATGTAAATCAATTAATTATCAATAATTTTAGTTAATTAGTTATGTACTGGTTTGGTTTGCTTTATAGAGCTTTAGCTCAGATAATCTCGATGATATCGGAATCGTATGTAGAATATTTCTTAAAACGTAAACACCTTTTTAAATTTAAGATTATTTAAGCGCCGAGGGTGGATGGCACGAGATCTGATACGATTTTTTTAGATCAGTTTGGGAAACATTAAATCAATGAAGAGGTTTAATTTTTTGATGCCTGAATGGATGAGGTTACTACGGAATTAGGATTGGTAGCTATGGTGCAAAACCCCAGGAAGTATAGAATAACAAGGGGGACTCTTTGCTTTTTATTATTAAAGATAGCTCAAAAAGTGTTTCTGCTAGAAAAGAATTATTATAAGTAAAAAGGCCATCTAAATTAGTTTTAGATGGCCTCTTTAGGCTAACTCAATCTTTTTAAATTGAATTAAAGTTGCTATTGCTAAAAATACTTACTTAGAATTCGGCACTGGTACCAGCTTCTTTAGACCATCCTGGATTTTGGTAAATTGCAGATCCATCTCCTGTTTCAGTTATTAGAAAATGTTCGGTGGCAATGGGCTCTAAATAATGAGCATCTGCCCACGAATAACCATCGCTAACCGGGTTTCCAGAACCTAAATTGATTCTATATGGCATTAAATATTTACTTTCGTCGCTACTTGAAACATTAGGAACTCCAGAATCTCCTGGTTCAATTAGGGTAGAGTTACCTTCATCGTCTAGATACCAATCTTCCATAGGACCCCATAATTTGAAACCTTTAATAATGTGAGGATTGTCTTGTAATTGGTCAAGTGCTCTCCATCGTTTAAGATCAAACAAACGCATTCCTTCTGCTATTAATTCTCCGCGTCGCTCTCTTCTAATATTATATAGAATAGGATCGTCCAAAAGTTGCCCCGCAGAATGGGCAGCAAAATCATTTTCTGCCTCTTTAGAGATATCTGTAGCAGCAACGGTTATCGAGAAGTCCGGTTCTATGCCTGCTCTTTCACGAATAGCTTTCCAGTATTCGGTGGCTTTGGTATTAAGACTTCCTTCTTTTAAATAGGAAGCTTCTATATAATTGAGATAGGCTTCGGTAGCTCTAAAAACGATACTTCCAGTTGAACCACTATTGCCATCAACATTGCTTTGAAGGTAGGATAATCCTTTTTTAACTGAATAACCGGTAACATCCTTGGTTTCCTGCAAACCTGTAATTTCAGGTTTTTGGATTAGGAGCGGGTCTCCATTGGTATCGGTCGCATCAGTAAGTCTAAGTTCTCCCGGTTGTTTCATAAAAAGTTGAAGCCTTAGATCGCGATTTTCCTTTACATCATCAATAAAATCATCACCGGCATATCCAGAACCATCAGCATAAATAGGTAATCCGTTTCTCATTAAGAAGTTATCAACAAAGCTTCTTGTATATCCCGAGTTACCTCCATTTTGGTTTAAATAATGATTAACGTTGTGATTAATGCCTATACTTGGGTCGTAATCTCTCCATAACAACACTTCCTGGTATTGTCCTGGGTTTTCAGATCCAAACATGGTGAAGTATGGATTGTTGGAGCTATTATAAGCAATATCTTCTGCCGGAATATTGGGGGTTAAAGAAATTGCATCGGCCACATTCGCTGATGCTTCCATCGCCTGGCTAAGAAAAAAATCTATTTCAGCATCAATATCAATACTAAAACCATCAATCTCTCCAGCTCCTGGCCAACCATCACCTCCTGGAACAAAAGGAGTACCTCGATGATAAGTTAACCAACTACCTTCGTGTAAAGCAACGCGGGATTTTAACAGATAAGCTGTGTGTTTAGAAATTCTGTTTTTTCCGTTTGGTGGATCTGTTTGCAATAAAGTAATTGCCTTATCTAAATCAGCCAGGACAAACCTTGCAACTTCATTTCGTGGGTCACGCTTTGATTCTGCAATAAGCTGCTCTAAATTATCTTCCAGGGTATTTTTTACGATAGGGAAATCTCCAACTTGCTTAACTTTTTGAAAATACTCGTAAGCTCTTAAAAAATAAGCTTCACCAACGTAATGTGCAATACTTGAAGGATTTCCTTTAATTTCACCCGCTTCAAATTTTGGTACTGCGGTTTCCAGGAAATAGTTTAATTGGCGAATATTGCCAAAATTCCAGGCCCCGCCAGATTGTGGTACGCGCCATTCACCGGGAGCCCAAATTCTACTATAGCCAGAGGTTGCCTGGTTGTCGGTATGATTATCTCTACCAAAGGTTCCAATATTCCAACCACCGTGGGTAGGGAAATTATACCTCGCAATGGTATATGCAGCCAGGTCGGCTTCTCTGTTTAAATAATCGTTTGGAGTAACATCAGAGAGTGGTTCTCTATCCAAAAAATCATCAACTTCGCAACTTGTCATAAAAACAACTGCGAATAATAAACAAACTGATTTTATATATTTTTTTGATTTCATATTTATTACTAATTAAAAGTTAACATTGAGTCCTACAGAAAGCACTTGCGAGTAAGGATAGGTTTTTCCATCGCTCCAACCTCCTAAGCCAACAGATTCAGGATCAAAAATATCGATCATATTAGAGAAGGTAAGCAAGTTTTCACCAGAAACATATACTCTAATTCTCGAGTCGTTATAAGAATTAAATGAATAACCCAGCTGCACATTTTTTAGTCTTATATAAGAAGCATCCTGGATATAACGAGATTGAGTTTGTTGATTTTTACCACCTCTAAAAGAAGGGCGTGGATAATAGGCATCCAGGTTAACATCGGCCAGACCAGCTTGTACCATAGGCGATTCTTCATTTCTGAAATAATCCATGTGTTCTTCAAAACCGGCAGATTGCCACATTCCTCCATTAGCACCCCAGAAATAAGGGCCATTTGGCATGTAATCTCTTTTTCCAAAGCCTTCTATGAATACTCGAAAATCAAAACCTTTGAAATCACCATTTAAATCAAGTCCAAACCTATAACGAGGCGTAGAATTTCCTAAAATGCTTAAATCTCCGGTATCGTCTAAAGTACCATTACCTGAATTAATTTCTCCATCTCCATTTAAATCGGCATACATAATATCACCGGCTTGCCAGTCACTTCCTAATTGACTTTGATTGGTATTGGCTAAGTGATTTTGCATTTCCTCGTCGGTTTTAGCAATTCCCACTGTAGTGTATCCCCAAATTTCCCCCATTTTTCTTCCGTTATACCAATCCCAGATATTATCTGTAGGGTTCGGGTAGCTCACTACTTTTTGTTGAGAATCAGAAAGAACTCCTCTCGCGCTATAATTAAAGTCACCAATTTTATCTCTCCAATTAATTTCTAATTCGAAACCGTAAGACTCCATATCGGCATTATTAATACGAGGTACAGCGGTTCCTAGAATATTGGGTAGTTGCGGAGCCGGCCCTACCATATCTAAAGTTTTTCTGTTGAAGTACTCAGCACTTAAATTCAATCTGTTTTTTAATAATGCCATATCAAGTCCAACATTCCAGCTTGTTACTCGTTCCCAGGTTAATAATGAGCTAACTAAGCCGGGTGCACTTGCCGTGTTTGGTCTTTCGCCGTTTAATAACCAGCCACCATTTGCGGTACCTATGGGCATAGATTGGTAGAACGGGTACCAATTACTGGTATTTTGATTTCCTAGTTCCCCGTACGATCCTCTTAATTTTAAAAGTTGAATACTATCCCATTTCCAAAAGTCTTCTTTTGCTATATTCCAACCGGCCGAGATTGAAGGGAATAGATTCCAACGTTTATCGTTTATAAACCTTGAAGAACCATCATATCTGGCATTAAGCTCCAGTAAGTATTTTTCCTTAAAATTATAATTTAACCTTCCAAAGAATCCGGCCACAGACCAGTGCTGATATTGGCCTTCGGTAGCCCTGCTTTCATCTGTAGCAGTGTTAATAGTTGGCAAATCGGGTGTAATTAAACCACTTCTGGAAGCACCTATGGTTCTATATTTAGTAATTTCAGAGTTAAAACCGGCCATAACCTTAAAATTATGTTCCTGGTTTATATCAAAAACATAATCTGAATAAATGTTTGTGCTGAAATAATCTTCTTTTCTATTGTATTCGTATACTGAACTGTATCCCGGAGAATTCCAGCCTACAGATACTGGATATGGATTACCAGCTACATCGTATCCATATGCAGGAAGCACATCTACATGATTGTTCATATTGGTAATTTTATAATTTCCAATAGCGTATATATTCCACCCTTCAATAGGTGTAATAGTAAGCTGCCCCTGCATAAATAATCTATCTGTTAGGTTGTCGGTTCTTCCTCCATCTTCTAACTGAATTATTTCACCAGATGAATCTGTAAAATATCCATTAGGATCTCTTACTGGCACAGTTGGCCATCTACGAGCAATATTGTGATAGAATAAACCTCCTTGTTGGGTAGACTTATTATAATTGTTTCTTGAAAAACGCGTACTATAATTGAATTTAACGTGTTTTGATATTTCAGTGCTTAATTTCCCTGTAAAATCATATTCATCTAGTCTGTCTTCTCCGTATTTTAATAATCCCACTTGATCTACTATTCGGGCTGATGTATAGTATGTAGTACTTTCAGAACCTCCACTAAGGCTTAAATTGTGTTCCTGAGAAAAAGAGAAATCTTTGTAAAGCTCATCAAACCAATCTGTATTTGCATGAGAGCCTGTGTAATATTGATACCGATCTCCATTGGCGTTTGGTACAGTTCCATAGTCGATTTCCCCTGCTTGGTACTGGATAATTCTGTCAATTACTTCCTGGGAAAAAGGAGGAGCCTGCCCGGCATTAGTTGCAGCTTCATTCCAATATAAAGCAAAGGTGTGGGAATCCATCATTTCTGGAACCTGAATTGGCGATGTGAATCTAAAGTTATTTGAATAAGATACTCTAGGTGCGCCAGATTGTCCGTCTTTGGTTGTTACCAAAATCACCCCAAAGGCCGCTCTGGATCCATAAACCGCCGAGGCGGCAGCATCTTTTAGAACCGTAATAGACTCAATGGTTTGGGGATTAATAGCATCTAAAGATGCTTCCATTCCATCTACTAAAACTAAAGGAGCTGAATTAGATCCCGAACCAATGGTACCAGCTCCCCGTATGTTAAAATTAAGTCCGGAGTTCAATTCTCCCCCAAGCCCTGAAGTTTGAAAGTTTAAACCCGGTACAACTCCCTGAAGCATCTGGCTTACTTTTGGAACAGGTCTTGACTGTAATACATCAGAATCAACTGTGGTTACTGCTCCCGTTAGGTTAGCTTTTTTCTGCGTACCATAACCTACTACTACAACTTCTTCCAGCGCTGCTGCTTCTGTTTGCAATTGTATGTTTAGGTTAGTTCTACCTTGTACCGGAACTTCTTTAGTGGCATAACCAATATATGAAATGGATAGGGTAGCATTTGCCGGAACTTTAATGCTAAACTCACCGTCAAAGTTTGTCATGACACCGTTACTGGTTCCTTTTTCTATAATATTAGCACTCGGTATTGGGACCCCCGTATCTGTTTCGGTTACTTTCCCTTGAACCGTAATAGACTCTTGTGCGAATAAAAATGATTGGCACGATAATACTATCATGCAAAAAGTAAAAATGTTTTTCATCATTTAAATAATTTATTTAGTTTTTAGTTAGTCAAACTCTTGTTTATAGAGTTTTTAGGAATTTTGGTAGTTTTGAATTTTGTTTACATACTTTTTGAAGTTTTTTTAGTAAATTTTTTTATCAGATTTAAGCCACTACAGTCCTTTTAGGAGGAATATTTGGGTTTTTAGTTAGTGATAATACCTAAATCGTTTTCGCTCTTAATTATTTCTTAACGAAATTATAAATATGTTAAATAATTTTATAATTTGCAGGTATACATTTGGGTTACAAGAGTATTACTTTTGAGTTATTATTAAATTATAAAAACCTGCAAATCAGTTTAGTATGTTTTTTAATGGAATTTTCACAAAAATAAACGCACTATTTAATAGTTACAATTTGGACTTTCTTAAGATTCTTTTTCTTCAAATTTTATTTTTTTTTTCCACAGTGAGTTATGCTCAAAAACCTGTTTTGCAGTTTAAGCATCTGGATATGAGCGATGGTTTTTCAGATAATAGGATAAATAGGGTAGTACAAGATAATAATGGGATTATTTGGACTGCAACTCGATTTGGAATTAATAGGTATGATGGCGAAAAAGTAAGTAAGTATGCTTTAGCTAATACTAAGGTTATTTATGATTTAAAAGTTATAGGTGTAGATGGTATATTGGTTGCAACTGATAAAGGTTTATACAGTTATCATAAAGAAAGCGATAGGTTTGAAAATTATAATGCTGAAAAAGAAGAATCCACTAAATCTATTTTTACTCAAAACATTTTTAGTATTTCCAATTCCAATTCTCAAAATTTTTGGATAGGAGGAAGCGCAGGGAATTTCCATTATGTTCGCGAAGATCAGAAAAATTACAGCTTTAATGCACTCGATTTAAATGCTAGCTTTCCAAATACTAATATTGTTTCAATTTTTGAAAATCAGGATGGAGGTTTATGGCTCGGCACAAGTAATGGAGAAGTCTGGAATTTTAATCTGAAAACAAAAAAAATTACACCTTTAAATGGACTGGATAACGCTTCAGCTATAAATGATATTTTGGTAGATAGTCTAAATCAACTATGGGTAGCTTCTTATGGAAATGGTTTGTATAAATACGATTTGAAATCTGATTCCCTTGTTCATTATAAGGCTAATGCTAAAAATGGGGAGAGTATTAATAATAATATAGTTCTGGATTTATACGAAGGAAATAAACAACGAATTTTTATAGGAACCGATGGAGGTGGAATTAATTTGTATGATCCAGAAAAAAATCGGTTTACCTATTTTAAACAAAAATCTGGAGAGTGGGGGTTATCAGATAATTCTATTTTATGTTTTGGGAAAGGAATGCACAATATGATATTTGCAGGCACTGTTCATGGAGGAATTAGTTATTTTAAAGATCATACGAATGTGTATAATGTTTCTCCAAGACAATTAGGTTTCGGTACAGATAAACAAAGCTCCCAAATTCTGGAGGATACCGAAGCTAACCTTTGGATTACGGCCGGTAGAAATGGATTGCGAAAATATAATACTGGAACAGGAAACGTAGAAATTTTTATAGATGATAAAGAAAACAATAGTGACTTAGGGGGAGATATTGTGCTCTCTATGGAAGAAGACAATAAAGGTCGTATTTGGATAGGGACTCTTAGAGGAGGTTTAAATGTATATGATAGAAACCTGAAGAAATTTCTAATTTTTCCAGAAAAAAAGAATTTAAGGTCAATTTACGTTATAGAAAAGGGGCCAAATGATAATATATGGGTAGGAACGGCAAATGGAATAATAGTTTTTAATGAGCAATTAGATATTGTTAAACGCGTCAACACCCTTACCTGTGAAGGCTTAAGTGATAATAGAATTACCAGTATTTATCGGGATGCTAAAGATGAAATGTGGGTAGGTACAGAAAATGGTCTCAATATTTTATCTGGGAAAGGAAAGTTTCTCCGTAATTTTTCTTTTTCTAAGGATGATATTAAAAGTTTAAGTGGGAATCATATTCTTTCTATTAATGAGGGGCCGGACTTGTCGGTTTATGTAGGAACCTATGGTTTTGGCTTAAATAGATATTCCAGGAGAGGTGATAACTTTGAAAGAATAGGAGAGCAAGAGGGTTTGCAGGGGAAAATAGTTAGAGGTATTCTTATAGATAAACAAAAGAATATATGGCTAAGTACTAACCTTGGTTTAAGTAGAATAAAAGACAGTATAATCAGAAATTTTGGAATACAAGAGGGAATTCCACCTTTCCACGGAGGTAAGGCAAGTTTAAGTAAATCGGGTCGTATTTATTTTGCGGGCAATGAAGGATTATCTTATTTCAAACCCGAAAGTCTAGAGCAGGACATCCCTAAACCACTTGTTTTTTTTACGAGTTTTAAGATTGTGGAAGAAGAAGGCTCAAGAGAAATTAATCCCGCGGTATTTTTGAATAATCAAGAGTCAGATATTTTAAAGCTTCAGCCCGGTTATAGTTTGTTTACTGTTAATTTTTCCAGTTCTAATTATTTCGACCTGGAAGACACCGAGTATTTTTACAAATTAGAGGGCTTAAATAATCAATGGCATTCTTTAAATAAACGTAAATCGCTTACCTTTTCTAATCTTGCTCCAGGAGATTATACGCTGCATATAGCTGCAAGAAATGATACAGGAGAATTATCACAGCAAGAAGCAAACATTCAAATAAAAGTATTGCCTTCTTTTTTCCAAAGAAAGGTAATACAGGCTTTAATGTTGCTTTTAATAGGTCTTATGATCTTTTTTCTTGTTCGATGGCGAAATAGAAATATTATAAAACAAAGAGATAAATTTAAGAAGATAGTCGCTATTAGGACAAAGGAGGTAGAAAAGGAAAAGGATAGGGCTTACAAAAATGAGCTTGAATTATTGGAAACTGAAAGGCAAAATGAATTACTTAAACAAAAAAGGCTTAGTGATGAGCTAAACTTTAAAACGGAAGAACTTACCAATAGTACATTGAGAACCGTGCATAAAAATAATTTACTCGTAGAAATAAAAGAAAATTTTATAGCGGAAGGAAAAAAAGACTCCCAGAATAAAGAATTTTTCAAAAATATTGTAGAGAAAATAGAGGATAGTCTTACTATAGATACTGAATGGAAGCAGTTTTACAGCATATTTAACCAGGTGCATGCAGGCTTTATACCTAGTTTAAAAGAAGAAGCTCCTTCTCTCACCGATAGAGAATTACGACTTTGTGCACTTATAAAATTAAATTTTCCTTCTCAGCAAATAGCCACTTTGTTTGGGATTTCTTTAAATTCTATAAAAGTAGCGCGACACCGGTTAAGGAAAAAATTGAATATGGAAGAAGGTAGTTCTTTTGAAGATTTTTTTGAAGCTAAGGGGCTCTAGCGCCCCTTAGCCTTTAATTGTTTGTATTATTTACTCGATAATCGAGATTGAATGCTCCGAGGCTTGCCTCGAAATCAAATTATATTTTTCAATAATAATGCTTTGTGAGCTTGCTCCGAAGTTTACTTGATCTTAGAAAAATAAGGTAATTCGTCTAAATTAGCTTGCACTGTTTTTTTAATAGGGCCTTTAATTACGTTGCCGGAAGAATCTTTCCATGTTCCTTTTGGCAAGAGAACACTACGTTGCGTTTGTCCCTTTTTTAGTATCGGGGCCACTAAAACCTGATCGCCAAGCATAAACTGATTTTTTACATTTTGATAGTCATTATTTGGAAAACTGTATTCCATGGTGCGAACAATAGGTTCACCGGTTTTAGCCGATTCTTCAGCAAGTTTCATGATAAGCGGAGTGAACTTTTCTCTTAAAGCTACGCTTTTTCTTACCGCCTCCTGGTGTTTTTCGTCTAGAATACGCCAGGGAGCTACAGAAAACTGCATCATAGGCATTAAAGCGTGAACTTGTGCCGATCGTACAATAAGTTCCTGGTCTATGGTTTCTGCATTTAGAAATGAAGAAAACTCTCCGCCGCCAATCATATCTGGAGCGCTATAGGCGTATCCCATTAATCCCTGAACGGTAATATTAGGAATAAGGGTAGAAAGGTCTCCCCAACTGTGCCCTTTATCACTAAGGCGTTGCGCCAGGGGTTGTCCTCCCATTTTCCACATAGCGCGATATTCGTTTAATGGAAAATCCAGTCCTATCTCCCCAAAAAGCTTCGAATGCTCATTAGGTGTAATGTTTGGATCATAAGATTTCAGGATGTCTGGATAAAAATAAAAATCCCCTGCATCCAGTTTAAAACCGTCCACACCATAATTTTCAGTAAGGTCTTGTAACTCCCCTTTAAACCATTTCTGAGCCTCTGGATTCGAAAAATCAAGCAAGGCACTTACCCCATTCCACCAATGAATCATGGCAGGTTGGTTAGGTGGCAGCAGTCCTGTTTGAGTAGTTTGCGCTGTTTCAGGGTTTTTTAAAAACAACTCTCTTTTTGCTAAATCTCTGTAAACATCACTATCTGGACTTACAAAAGGGCATACCCACAGCATCACTTTAAAGCCAAGTTCGTGCAATTCATTCATCATCGCCTTGGGATCTGGAAATCTCTCTTTATGGAAATTCCATTTCCCGTAATCTTCCTGCCAGTTATCGTCTATCATAAGTACTCCCGGAGGCAGTCCGTTATCTATAATGGCATGGGCATACTCCAAAATATCCTTTTGATTCTGATTATACATAAGCTCTATCCAGGTGTTATATTGGGGAGCTTTAAAAAGCAATCTATCGGGTAGTTTCCCGGTAGAAGGAAAAAAATGTCCTGAAGCATATGCATAGGCTTCTTTTAAGGTTTCTCCAGCATCAATAATCTGTATATCAGCGCTTGCTTCCAATTTTATCGCGTTTTTAGAAAAACTAAATTTAAAAGGCTCTTCAGACCAGATTAGCCTTCCATTACTGGAAACCAACAGGGGTTGGACCTGGTTGCCTTTATTGTTTCCATACATATCGTAAGAGTAGCCGGCAGAAAAAGGCATTGTATGGCCATCGTTTACCGCACCTCCCCACCAGGATTCGTTGTTTTGTATTTCTACTACTTGGGTGTTTTGAGCTACCAAAAACAGGTTAGAAAATAGGCTAAAAGCGATTAATAGTGTTTTTATTTTAAACATATTTTATTGACTTAATAGTTATTAAATGGGGTTTTTAACACTCTAACATGCGGTTTGAGGTTCAGGTATTTATTTTTAAACAGAATATTTGCTCCCGCTAAGCAGCATCATTTTCTTTTGGCAACTGACTATTGGTTTCTTTTATCATTCTTTTTAAATCTTGTTTTAGCGCTTTTAATTTTTCAGGATGTTTTTTTGATAAATCCTCTTGTTCTCCAACATCATCTTTTAAATTATACAATTCATAAGCATCATTTTCATAGAAATGCATAAGCTTCCAATTTCCTTTTCTAAGTGCACTTCCTGGTCTCCAACCACTTGAATGATAGTGAGGAAAATGGAAAAATAAGGATTCCCGTTCTAGTCTTTTATCTTCTTCAATTAAAGCATATAAACTTTTTCCGTCTTTATGCTGCTCAGGTACCTTCTCTATATTTAGATAATCTAAAATAGTAGGATAGAGATCCATACTAATTACAGGGTCTTCTAGAACTTTTTGATCAGATTTTTCTTTTGGAGGCTTTATGATAAAGGGGACACGAATTCCACCTTCATATGCCCAGCCTTTCCCGGCGCGCAAGGGTTTTACAGAAGTTGGGGCAGTACCTCTGTTATTGGCTAAAGTGGTGAGTCCGCCATTATCTGACGTGAAAATAATTAGTGTATTATCTGTAAGTTGCAGTGAATCAAGTTTATTTAATAGTGTCCCTACACTTTTGTCTAAGGCATAAACCATAGAAGCGTAAGCTGCATTGTTTTGATTTTGAACAGTGTTGCCACGGCCATCCTGCTTGATAATAGGTTTGCTTTCTTCCAGTTGGTTTTTCTTTTTTTGAAACTTCTCAATATATTCTTTATTGGCCTGGATAGGAGTATGCACGGTGTAATATGCCAAATGAAGGTAGAAAGGTTTATTTTGATTTTCTTCCATAAACTGAATGGACTCATTGGTGAGCCTATCGGTTAAATATTCTCCATTTGGACCATCTTTTAATTTTTCATTTTTATAAGGAGAATAATAGCCTCCTGGAGGTTGCCCGTAATGAAAGCCTCCTTTATTGACATCAAAGCCCTGGTGGTTAGGTAAATTCCCTTCTCCACCTAAATGCCACTTGCCCGCGAAAAATGTTTGGTATCCCTGGTCTTTTAAAGTTTCTGCAATAGTCTTTTCTTCCAAGGGCAATTGATGAAGATCTTCAGGCCCTTTAAGTTTTCTATCGTGAGGATCGTAGCCCGGTATCCAATCTGTAATTCCTACACGTGAAGGGTATTTCCCAGTAAGAATGGCTGCCCGCGTAGGGGAGCAAACTGGGTTGGGAGCATAGGCATTGGTAAATCTAGCTCCTGTTTGGGCAAGCCTATCTATATTTGGAGTTTCATAAAAATCACTACCATATATAGAAAGATCTTTCCAACCAAGATCGTCTACTAAAAGAAATAGAACATTAGGTTTATTAGTGACCAATTCGTCTGCTTGGCTATCCTGGGTTTTATTTTTGCAACTTATTAAACCTAAACACAACAAGAAAATAATGCTAGATTTCATCATTATTGATTTGTTGTTCGGTTTTCGACTTTTTTTTAGAGATTTATTCTTGCTTTCTCCTTCTATAATTGAGTTTGTTTTAATCATTATATATTATAGTTTAAGTGTCAGGTTCTTTCTTAGTCCTTGAAAGTATAGATTGATTAATGATTTTATTCTAAAAATTAAAACTGTTTTAATTCAAAGATTAACTGGTTGCAGTAGACTATAGTTTCTAAGAATTATAAGGCAGCTGTAATACCAATGGTTTTTTAAACGCTCTGTAATTATTTTTAAATACACTCTGGATAATATGTCTTATTAACTTCTTTTAACCCAGGAAGATATTTAACTATAATTTTTTAATTATGGAAAGATAGTTAAATCAATAAAAATGATGAAAATTATCACTTATAAAAAAAATCGTAGAAGTATTTTATTTTGTAAAAAATAATGTTAAATTTAGAGGATGTTTTTTAGTTTTAATCATATTGATTGCGTTTTAGGTTTACATTCCACTTTTATCTTATGGAAAACATAAGGAATGGTAGTGTGGGATAATAACGTATTAATGATAAGAATGATAGTATTTGGCCTTAGGGGCCGGGAAAATTAATCTTACCAAGTTAGTTTTTTAATTATATGTGTTAGCTGGAAAACCGTCCTCGATTTATCGCGGGCGGTTTCTTTTTATGGTAATGGTAGCCTTTGTTTTTACTAATTAGGGGGATTTCCCCAATATCATTAAAGCTTTATTTGCCTTAAATTAAAGTGGAATTTTTTAATAGGATTTATTTTATAAAGTATGGTGAAAAAATACCTCCAGGGTTTCTAATTAAAGAGAACCTTCTAATTTCAAGTAAATTATTTTAAATAGACATACCTTATAATAATAGCCTATCAAAAGTTTTTAAGTCTAACTTAATTTCTGTGCTATGAACCTATTCCATATTTTTTTCGAAAATTACAAAACAGCTACGGCCGGTTTTCATATTCTGGCCAAGGTATTCATTTTGTTAATTCTTATATGCATTGTTGTTGCCGCTATTTTTGCAGTTCTTGGAACACTAAATTTATTATTTTAGAACAATGAAAATAGATGTTCCTGCCTGGTTTAGTGCAACGCCGGCATGGTAAAGCTAAATATAGTTTCTTTATCTGTAGAGCTCACATTGATATTTCCATTATGGGCAAGGGCAATTTCTGATGCAATATATAATCCTAGACCCAAGCCTTTTTTGGGCTCTTCTCCTTCTATGCGATAAAAAGGCTCAAATAATTTTTCTCTTACTTTTTCTGGAATTTTCATTCCTTTATTGGTGATATCTAATTTAAACTCTCCATTAACACAAACAGCTTCAAGTTCTATAGGATTATCTAACGAACCGTGGGTAACCGCATTCCCTAAAAGATTGGAGCATAATTGTGCAATTCTATTAGGGTCGCAGTTAACAGGATTCTTAATTTGAATATTGGAAGAGAACTTCTGGTTGGGAGATATTATTTTTATTTCATTCACTACCTGTTCTAAAATTTTTTCTAGTTCCTCAACTCCCTGTTTTTTATTTAATTTAATTCCTTCCCCTAAGCGGCCACTAGCAAAGTCCAGAAGATTATCTATTAAGTTTTCCATTCTAATGCTGGTAGATTTAATAAGCGCGGCATTGCGTTTCACAAGATCTTCTTTGCTAAATTTCATAAGAATTTCAGCGCTCATTCGGGTAGTGGCAATAGGGTTTTTTAGATCATGTCCCAAAATAGCTATAAACTGTTCACGCAATTCTGCTATATGCTGCTCTTCATTAAGCTCTGCCAAAGCCTTTTGCTTTTCTTCAATAGCCTCCAGGTGAAAACTTATTAATTCAGCATATAGTTTAAACATACCCCTTGTAGCTTCATTATCAACTTTTGCTGCTTTTTTATCTATAACGCAAAGCGTGCCAAAGAAACTTCTATCCTTTTTATAGATCGGTACCGATATATAACTGCAAATGCCGAACATCGCTGGAATAGGATGTTTAGCATAAGTTTCACTGGTTGCTACATTATCAATATAAATTGGTTCTTTTTCCCGGCGTACCTGCTCGCAAAGTGTAGTTTCTACTTCCAGTTCATCACCTGGTTTTAAGCCAAATGAAATTTCATCCTTACTGGCGCAGGTAATCCATTTGTCTTCAGTAACGCGCGCAATTGCTGCAAATCCCATTCCTGTATTAAGGCAAACAATGTCTAATAGCTGAGAGACGATTGGGATTTTATTAATATTAGCAACGTCTGCTTTATAATCTTTGTGCAAAGTGGAAGTCTCGATAAGGGTGAATTTTTGAATGTGAAAAGTTTATAAAATTAGTGAAAAAAATTATTAGTGAAATAGTTAAATTGAATGTTTTGGGCTTTACATCAGTTTTTAAAGTATTCAATATCAAAAAAATCTATTCTAGATCATTAATAACAATTTCAGCTGTATTGCATCTTAACTTTAGGGTATAATTAGATATAAGCTTGTACCTAAACTGTTTATAAATCCTAAAATAAAATTGTTATGAAAACATTAGTCGTTATTTTGATGCTTGTAAGCTTTAGCTTTGGTAGCTATGCTCAGCGAATTACAGAACTGGAAGAAACTAGAGTTGCTTTTTCTCCTATTAGTTTTACCGAAACCAATAATCCCGATGAATATCGCTATAAAGTGAACGATGGTTTTGCGGTTGAATTCACTAAAAATCCGATGGCATTTATGGAATCTTATTTTGATATTTCTAAATTCATTGAAGAAGTAAAAGATAAGGATTATAATTCTTACCTGGTGACTTTCTCTACAGATAAAGGTTTTCTTGAAGCCAGATATTCTAAAGAAGGAGAATTAGAACGAACAAGACAAATTTTTAAGAATATTGCATTGCCACTTGCCGTAAGAAATGAATTATGGAGACAAACCAAAGGCTGGAGAATGGTGAAAAACAATTACATAGCTAAAGGTAAAGGTCGCATTCTGGATAAAGAACTTTATAGAATTAAGGTGGTAGGCGATAATAAATCAAAAATCATCAAAATTGATCCTAAAAATATAAATGAAGAGCGTGTTGCAGGTATGTAAATACCTGAAATACATAAACTTAATGCTTGTAAAGATTATGCTTCAGTATAAATGAAGCTCGAAAAACTTTACAGGCATTTTTTATGTCTTTACTCAATTGTATTTAAAAATTTTCCATTGAACGCTTCGTGGGCTTGCGCGAGGTGATTTACTGCAAATAGAAGGTCTTTTACATCATAGAAGATAGCTCTCAAAGCAAAAATTGATATGTTTATCGCATCAATTTATTTGATATCAGTTACTTATGATTTAAAATTATTTATAACAAGAAAAATAGTTTTAAATTACATAAGAAAATTTTAAATGTGAAAATTATGAAAGCACTTGTAGTAGATGATGAAGAACTTGCAAGAAGAAGAGTGCTTAACTTGCTCGCTGAAGTACAGGAGATTGAAATTTTAGGAGAGTGTTCTAATGGGAAATCTGCTATTGCAAAAATTAATAGACTTCAACCGGAACTCGTTTTTCTTGATATAAATATGAAAGATATGAATGGGTTCGAAGTGCTACAGGAACTTCAGGTGAAACCAAAACCAGTAGTGGTTTTCGTAACAGCCTATGATAATTATGCTACGAAAGCTTTTGATGTAGACGCCTTTGATTTTTTATTGAAACCATTTAGGGACGAACGCTTTTTTAAAACAATAAAGAAGGTACTTAATATATCAAAAAATGAAGCCCAGGATAATTTTGAGAAACGTTTACAAACTTTGTTCGAAGTTTATAGTAAAGACCAGGAAAGTGCAAATATTCCATTAAAGCTACCGGTTAGGCAGGGCAATAAAACAATACTGTTAAGGCCTGAAGAGATTGGTTATATCTGTGCTTCGGGTTATTATGCTGAAATCTTTTCTAAAGGAAATAAATATGTGCTTCGGGAATCCTTAAATAACTTAAATGATTTTTTAAAGGATTACACTTTCTTTAGAATTCATAGGTCGGTGATCGTTAATTTAAATCATATTAAAGAAATTGTTCATTCAGATTTCTCTGAAGTAGATGTAAGAATGAAAGACGATAAATTACTGCGCATCAGTAAATCCCATAAGAAAGAACTGTTTGAGAAACTTGGAATTTAAAGCATCTTGTTATGAGCCTTTCCTCCTTAAAAAATAAATATATAGATGTTAAGCTTATTCTACTTTTAGCTACTTTCTATACTTTATTTAACCTGATATACTTGGGTAAACTGGCTTATATGCGTGCTTTTGTGTATAAAGAAATAGTAGAATCATGGCACGATATTATAATTCATAACCTGCTTATAGATTGGATTATTGTTGTAGTGTATATGAGCTTAATTGCCATAAGTACTAAGCGCTTATTAGATAAAAATTACTCCTGGGTAAAGATTTTTTTACTACATACTTTGTTTTCAATTTTAATAGGATTTGTAATCAGATTCTTTTTTGATCTACATGGAATTTTGCTAGGCCGAATGAGTTTTGCCGATTATAGTTTAAAGGCTAGCATAGACCGAATGATATTTGTGATAGATCTTAATTTCCTTATCTATTTTGCGATGATCTTTATCATTTATACCTATTACTATCTAAAGCAGGTAAAAGAGACCCAGAAACAAAAAGCATTTCTGGAGTCTCAGCTTACCAATACACGAATGAAAATGCTATCGTCTCAGCTACAGCCACATTTTTTATTCAATACTTTAAATTCAATTTCGGTCTTGGTAGAGATGGATGCTAAAAAAGCTCAGGATACTATTGCAGATTTAAGTGATCTACTAAGGGAAATCTTATATAGTAGTGAGAATTATAAGGTTACTTTGAGAAAGGAATTAAGAATGTTAGACTATTATTTAAATATTCTCACCCTAAGATTTTCAGATCATTTAATAATTGAAAAAGAAATAGATGAAAGTCTTGTAGATCGCTTAGTGCCGTCTTTATTATTACAGCCTATAGTAGAGAATTCGGTAAAACACGGTTATTCTTACCATAACATACATTTAAAAATTATAATCAAAATATTCAAAGAAAAAGGATATCTCGTGCTTAGTGTTTATAATAACGGAAAGACTCTTACTAAAAAACAGGAAGCTTTGTTGGATAAAGGTGTGGGAATTTCTAATACCAGGGACCGTTTGCAAACCCTTTACGGCAAAAAAGCTGTTTTTAAAATTCGCAATAAAGAGTCTGGAGTAGAAACTGTAATAAGAATTCCATTTTCCAAAACTTGACTATATAACCTGTACTTACCTTATATGTATGGCTCTAGAATATCGTTAATCAAAAAGCATGTTAATGCTGAAATAAGCTCAGTTTTTAGTGACCAAACTTAGCACTCCCTGAAATGGACTTACTCAAGCAAATATATTTAACTATTTTTTAAAGCTTAATTTAAAAGGCTTAGACTCAATTTTCATAATTTAAAGGAAGATTTTAAAACCTTATCAATTATGAAAAAACTACTCTTTTTAACTGGAGATTTTGCTGAAGATTATGAAACTATGGTGCCTTTTCAAATGTTGGTTATGCTAGGATATACGGTTCATACCGTTTGCCCCGGAAAGAAAAAAGGGGAAAAGATAAAAACCGCTATTCATGACTTTGAAGGAGACCAGACTTACACTGAAAAGCCAGGCCATTTATTTGAACTCAATTACTCTTTTGAAGATATAAATATAGAAGACTATGCAGGTTTTATAATGGCCGGCGGCCGCGCACCAGAGTACCTTAGATTAAATAAAAAAGTGATAGAATATACTAAGCATTTCTTTGAAAAAGACAAACCGGTAGCTGCAATTTGTCACGCGATTCAAATTCTTACGGTGGCAGATGTTTTAAAAGGAAGAACGCTTACAGCTTATCCAACAATAGGACCTGAAATTGAATTGGTAGGAGGGAAGTACCAAGAAGTTGATCCTACCGAAGTTGTAGTAGATGGTAATTTAGTGACATCACCGGCCTGGCCTGGGCATTCGGCTTTTATTAGGGAATTTGTAAAACTTCTGGGAGCCAAAATTGAGATTTAAAAGATTTGAAGTTGAGATGGCTGTTATTTTAAAAGAACTTTTAAAGCTCCTCCCCTTATTTTCAAGGGGAGGTGGCCGCAGGCCGGAGGGGTTTCAACCACCCCTTTGTTCAGCAAAGCTGAATTCATTCCCCTCCTTTGAAAGTAGGGGAGCTTTTTTTATTCTAAATCAGAGCCAGAAACTAAAGCTTTTTAAACATTGATTCCTGATTTCAATGATTGTTTAGAAGAACTTTTTCAGCTCCTCCAGGTATTTTGAAGGGAAACAGGCTGCAGTTTCAAAAGAACTTTTAAAGCTCCTCTCCTTATTTTCAAGGGGAGGTGGCCGCAGGGTGGAGGGGTTGTTGTTGAAATTTTTTCTATTGTTCAAGAATGAGATCTATCACTGATTTTTGTTTCAATGAATTGCTGAATTTCTTCTATAGGCGTTTGGTTATCAAACCAGTTGATTTCCTGATCTTTTCTAAACCAGGTAAGTTGCCTTTTTGCAAATCTCCTGGTATTTTTTTTGATTTCTGAAATTGCAGTTTCCAGGGAATCTTTTCCTTCTAAGAAAGAAAAAAGCTCTTTATAACCAACGGTATTTAAGGCATTTAGTTGGCGTTTTGGGAAGAGGCTTCTAGCTTCTTGCAGCAATCCTTCCTCCATCATAAGATCTACCCTGTGGTTTATGCGGTCATAGATTATTTTACGGTCGGCATCAAGTCCTATACTTATTGTAGTAAAATCACGTTTTTTCTTTGGTTGGTTTAGATAGGAGGAATATGGTTTTCCGCTACTTATACAAACTTCCAGTGCCCTGATTACCCGATGCGGATTTTCTATATCAACAATTTTAAAATAATGTGGATCCAGCTTTTGCAATTGATGCTGCAATGGTGCTAAACCTTCTTTTTCTAATTTCAGATTAAGCTCCTGCCTAATTTCTAATGAAACTTCAGGAAAATAATCTAAACCCTGCAAAACACTTTTAGTGTACAGTCCGCTGCCACCAACCATGATTGCAAAATTTTTATGCTGAAATAATTCATTTAACTTCTGAATGGCTTCAGTTTCAAAATCACCTACATTATAATTATCTTCAATAGAGATATGCTGAATAAAATGGTGTTTAGCCGCTCTTAATTCTTCTTTTGAAGGAACAGCAGTACCTATGCTCATTTCTTTATAAAACTGCCTGGAATCTGCTGAAATTATTTCAGTATTAAACTTATTTGCGAGTTTTATGGCCAAGGAAGTCTTGCCAATTGCCGTTGGCCCTACAATATTAAGAAGATAATTAGTGTTCATGAAGTGATTTTCCGCAGTTATGGCAAAATTCAGCATCATCTAAATGCTTTGTTTCATTACAATGCGGACAGACTTGCGTGTTGTTAGGAATTTTATCTTTTTGGGAGCGAGTAATTTCGGAAGTAACTATTCCTGTAGGAACCGCAATAATACCATAACCTACAATCATTATAAATGATGCGATTAGCCGGCCCAATGGGGTTACCGGATGTATATCACCAAAGCCTACCGTAGTAAGGGTTACAATTGCCCAATAAATACTAAGTGGTATATTATCAAAACCTCCTTTTTCGCCCTCTATTAAGTGCATTACTGTACCCATAATAATACAGATTATAAGTACGGCAAATAAGAATACAGTAATTTTAGGTCTACTATTTCGTAAAGCCAATAAAAGTCGGTTAGACTCGCCTATATATCTGGAGACTTTTAAAATCCTGAAAACTCTTAGTAATCTTAAAGCTCTTACAGCAAAGAGCAGATTATGCCCACCGAAAATAAAAGCCAGATAGGTTGGTAGTGTAGAAAGTAGATCTACAATTCCATAGAAACTTAAAATATAGTGTTTGGGTTTTTTAATAGATATTATTCGAAGGATGTATTCTACACTAAAAATTAAAGTAATTATCCATTCAGCGATATAGAAATGCCAGTAATACTTTGTGTTAAGGGAACCTACGCTTTCTAACATTACCAATGCGATACTTATGGCAATTACAATAAGTAAGGCCACGTCAAAAAACTTTCCTGCCGGTGTGTCGGCTTCATAAATTACTTCATGAAGTTTTGCTTTCCAGCCTGATTTTGGTTCTATTTTCGGCAAAAATTAGTGATTTACGAATTATTCAAATTTAAATAAATTACTCAAGCCAGTCAGTAATTTAGAACTTATTTAGCTAGTGGATTTAATGGAACAATCTTTAACCTGGAATTGCGACGCAAATAGCTCTGAATAATATGCTGGGAATCCCTGTCGTTTTTCATTGGCGTTATTATAGATCTAATAATATCTATATTGTTAATTTGATGATTTAGATTAAAATAGCCAATACCTTTAAATTCGCCGTTTTCAACAAGCAAAGCACTTTTTTCATCTATTTCACGGCCGCGGTCTATAACCAGCATATTTTGGTTCTTATAAGAATGCTGATTAATTAGTTCTCTAACCCTTTCGTTATAAGTTTCTGCCGGTTCTTCCTGGATACAGGCACCGTGGCACTTTTTAATACTATAATTAAAACAATTTCCAGATCCTTTTTCCAGGGAACAAAGTCGTTGGCAGAGTTCATATTTTTCTATCCACATTTCCAATACATTCCTGGCTCTTTTTAAGGAAGAAAATGTAGTGATACTATTCTTTTTCCCTGCCCTGGCTATATATAGGTTTATATAGCCTTGCTCGTCTGTAGAATGGTAAAGCGCATGACTAAAAATATTCTTTTTTAAAGCTTTGTTATATTTTGGTTTGTTCTGCTTTATTTCCTGATTTTCTTTTAATAATGCCGCGAGTTCATTACCAGTAGCCTCATAACTTACAGAAGAAACTTCTTTTTGCATTTGGCGGGCTTTGTGTTGCTCACTGGTAAAATGCTGGGTTACTCGTTTTTTTATATTTTTACTTTTCCCGATGTAAATAATATCGCCCTCTGCATTATGTAAATAATATACACCGGTAATACCCGGGAGATCTTCTAAAATGTAAACCAGGCGGGTATCAACCTGGCGCTTGGGTTCCAGTTTTACGGCATCTTTTAAAATATTCTTTTCCACATCTTTGGCAAGTAACATTTTAAAAAGCTTTACCGTTGCCTGAGCATCTCCGCTAGCCCTATGCCGGTCACTTAAAGGAATTCCCAAAGCTCTAACCAGTTTCCCTAAGCTATAGGACTCCTGGCCTGGAATAAGTTTTTTGGAAAGCTCTACCGTACACAGCGATCTTCTTTCAAAATCGAAGCCCAATCTTTTAAATTCGGTGCGAAGAATACGATAATCGAATTTTGAGTTATGAGCTACCAAAACACAATCTTCGGTGATTTCTACAATACGTTTGGCAACCTCATAAAATTTAGGCGCATTACGAAGCATGTCGTTATTTATGCCGGTAAGGTTAACCACAAATGGCTGAATGGCTTTTTCCGGATTTACAAGGCTTATAAATTGATCTACTACTTTAAGACCATCAAATTTATAGATAGCAATTTCGGTTATTCCCTCTTCATTATACTTACCACCGGTGGTTTCTATGTCTACTACTGCGTACAAAAATTAGCTTATGTTTTTTTAATTAATTATCTGGCACCAAATATATCACTGCCTATGCGTACCATATTACTACCGGAATCTACAGCAATTTTATAATCGCCGCTCATTCCCATAGAAAGTACTTTCATATCTACATATTGTTCACTAAAATCTTTAAAAACCGATTTTAGGTGCTCAAATTCTTTTTTTACCTGTGTCTCGTCATCGGTAAAAGTAGCCATTCCCATGAGGCCTTTTACTTTTACGTGATCTAATTTTTTAAACTCCTCTGAATCTAAAATCTCTTTAGCCTTTTCTGTTGAAATTCCAAATTTACTGTCTTCTTCAGCAATTTTAATTTGCAACAGGCAATCTATATCACGGTCATTTTTGTCGGCTTCTTTATTAATTTCTTTCAATAATTTTAAACTATCTACGGCGTGAATAAGGGAAACGTATGGCGCCATATATTTTACCTTGTTTCGCTGAACATGACCCACCATATGCCATTTAATATCCTTGGGAAGTTTTTCCCATTTTTCAGTCATTTCCTGGATTTTGTTCTCCCCAAAATGTCTTTGACCGGCTTCGTAAGCTTCTAAAAGATCGTCTACAGGCTTGGTTTTTGAAATAGCCACCAGGGTTACATCATCAGGTAGTTCATCCTGAAAATTTTTAATATTCTCTGAAATATTCATGCAATTTAATTTTTAGTTGATTTCAAACTCATAGATGGTTAATCCGCTTAATAGTTTGGGTTCAATATAAGTGCTTTTTGGAGGCATTGTTAATCCTTCATCTGCAGTTTCCTTAATTTCCTCTATGCTTAATGGAAGCATTCCAAAACCTACTGCAAACTCTCCTTTATCTATACGGGTTTTAATTTCTATGAGATCGTTCTTAACGTGAATATAAGAAATACGCTTGTCATTTCTAAGGTCTTCAATGCCCAAAATTGGCTGAAGCACTTTCTTATACAGGATATAAGGATCTAATTTACTTAAAGAGTCACTAAATTCGTAGTTTGTTTTACGTAAATAAAGGGAATAAAATTCCCCATCCAAATACATGTTGAAATGATGTTTTTGTTGCGGCTCATACACTTCCATGCCATGATTTTCAATTCGGAAGTATTCATCCAGTAAAATAAGGAATTCTTCTTTGGTATGCCCATTCAAATCGGTTATCAATCTACTAAATTCGTGGATCTTTAAATTGCTTTCTGAAATAAGGTAACTCATAAAATAATTATAAGCTTCTTTCCCGGTGTGATTTTTATTGGCTGCTTTAGATTCCTGGCCCAACAAATAAGAGGAAGCACTTCTATGGTGGCCATCGGCAATATAGAGATGCGGCATCTGGTCAAACTCTTCTTTAATTTGTTCCAGTAAATCCTCCTCATCAATTTTCCATAAATAATGAATTTCCCGGTTTACAGTAGCAAATTCGTATTCGGCTCGGGTTTGCATAACCTGGTCTATCACTTCATTTATCTTAGAATTATCGGGGTAGGTAAGCAATACCGGTTCGGTATTAAAGCCCACCACTTTTAGATAATCCTTGAACATGGTTTCGCGGTGGGCAATGGTATCTTCGTGCTTTTTTATGAGATTATTTTCATAATCTTCGGCACTGGCCGCGGCTATAATTCCGCAGCAACTACTTTCCCTGCTTACAATCTTATAAAGGTAGTAAGCCGGTTTTTCATCTTTTATAAAAGAGTTTTCTTCTTTAAATTCCAGGTAGCGATTTTTCACCATTTGAAATCGTTGTCCGCCGGTAATCTCGTGCTGAAATTTATAACCCGGATTCAGAATATGTAAAAATGAATACGGATTATACTGCAAGATTGCTCTTATTTCAGCTTCATTATAATCTTCAAAAGATTTTGTAGCTACAAGACCAGCTTTGGCCCGTTGCGGTCTAACCGCCCTAAATGGAAGTATCTTGGTCAAATGTAATTATTGAAATTTCACTTAATTATTGAGCTTTAAAATAAAGTCTAAATTCGTCAAGCTGAACTTGTTTCAGCTTCTAACCTGTTTTTAATTAAAGACAACTTAGATTCTGAAACAAGTTCAGAGTAACGAGTAAAAACTAATAGAAAAACTCATTAATTTGTTACTTAATTTTACTCTTATTTTTCAAAATATTTTCTCAATTAACTGAATTGTGAAGAAACCTTTTCGGCTTTTTTACTTTCAGAATAATCATAAAAACCTTCACCAGATTTTATTCCCAGTTTGCCGGCCATCACCATATTGGTCAATAGGGGGCAGGGTGCATATTTTGGGTTTTTAAAACCGTCGTACATTACTTCAAGAATAGAATGACAAACATCTAAACCAATAAAATCTGCTAATTGCAGTGGACCCATTGGGTGCGCCATTCCAAGTTTCATTACGGTGTCAATTTCTTTAACACCAGCCACATTATTATAAAAAGTTTCAATTGCCTCGTTTATCATAGGCATTAAAATACGGTTAGCAACAAAGCCCGGGTAATCGTTAGCTTCAACAGGAACTTTTTTCAGGTTTTCTGAAAGTTCCATAACGCTTTTAGTAACCTTATCGCTGGTATTATAACCGCGAATAATCTCTACCAATTTCATGATTGGCACCGGGTTCATAAAATGCATTCCAATTACACGTTCTGGATTGGAGACTACAGAAGCTATTTTTGTAATAGAAATTGAGGAAGTATTACTTGCCAAAATGGTTTCTGCCGAACAGTTTTCGTCCAGTTGCTTAAATATTTTAAGCTTTAGATCTTCATTTTCGGTAGCTGCTTCCACTACAAGATCTATATCTTTTACACCTTTAGGAATATCAGTAAATGTAGTGATGTTGATAAGCGTTGCTTCTTTATCTGTTTCGCTTATTTTTTCCTTGGAAACCATACGGTCTAAATTCCCCGAAATAGTTTTCATTCCCTTATCTAAACTTTCTTCTGAAATATCAATAAGGTTTACTTTGTATCCAAACTGGGCGAAAGTGTGGGCGATTCCGTTGCCCATAGTTCCTGCTCCTATAACTGCTATATTTTTCATTGTGTGTGGTTTTTATGAATTTCAGCTTAAATACAGACTGAAATAGATTTTATATTATTTACTAAAACTTTCAATAACTCCGTTGGCAACACGCAAAGCTTCAGCCCCCTGTTCCAGTGTCACTATTGGAGTGGTATTATTATTTATGGCGTCGGCAAAAGTTTCTAATTCATCTAAAATAGCGTTGTTTGGAGAAACATCAGGATTATCAAAATAGATTTGTTTTTTCACCCCTTCAGCATTTTGCAAGATCATCGCGTAGTCATCGGGAGTTTCGGGAGCATCCTTCATTTTTACAACCTCACATATTTTCTCTAGAAAGTCTACCGAGATATAAGCGTCTCGCTGAAAAAACCTTGATTTACGCATGTTTTTCATTGAAATTCGGCTGGCGGTTAAGTTGGCCACACATCCATTTTCAAATTCTATTCTTGCATTAGCAATATCTGGAGTATCACTAATTACTGAAACTCCGCTGGCATTAATATTTTTCACTTTAGATTTCACTACGCTTAAAACAGCATCAATATCGTGGATCATTAAATCCAGAACTACGGGGACATCTGTACCACGCGGATTAAACTCTGCAAGACGATGCGCCTCAATAAACATAGGATTTTCAATTCTGGAAGCTACCGCTCTAAATGCAGGATTAAAACGTTCTACGTGACCAACCTGGCCTTTAACACCGTATTCTTTGGCTAATGCAATAAGTTCTTCGGCTTCAGCAAAAGTGTTGGTAATGGGTTTTTCTATAAAGAGATGCTTACCTGCGGTAATTGTTCTTTTAGCTACTTCAAAATGGGAAAGGGTAGGAGTGACTACATCTACCACATCTACTGCTGCGATGAGATCTTGTATAGTATCAAATTTTTTATAACCGAATTCAGCAGAAATCTTTTCAGCATTTTCAGAATTTGCATCGTAGAAACCTACAAGCTCATATTTTTCAGACTGATTGAGTAATTTTAAATGTATCTTTCCTAAGTGTCCTGCACCAAGTACGCCAACTTTCAACATATTTTTTAGCATTTTTCACAAAAATAGCATTTTGATAGCAAATAGTTTAGCAATACGGCGGGGAATCTCCCCCGATTTCAATTGGCAACTTTGACTTGTAATGAGTATTTTTGCAAGCTAAACGGGAAATTAAGTGATTCAGGACAATTTTAGACATAAAGGGAAAAGGCAGCAATTGGTAAAAACCGTCAAAAAGAAAGGAATTACCGACAAAGCAGTTTTAGATGCCATTGGGAAAATTCCCAGGCATCTATTTATGGATAGTAGTTTTGAGGATCATGCCTACCAGGATAAAGCTTTTCCTATCGCTGCAGATCAAACGATCTCCCAGCCTTACACCGTAGCTTTTCAGTCAGAAAAATTAGAAATTGAAAAGGGAGAAAAGGTTTTGGAAATAGGCACGGGAAGTGGATACCAAACTGCTGTTTTGTGTGAATTAGGTGCCAAAGTTTACAGCATAGAGCGCCAACGTGAGCTATATAGAAAAACAAAAATGTTTTTGAGTAAAATAGGTTATCGTCCTAAACATCTTAGTTTTGGAGATGGTTACAAAGGAATGCCAGATTATGCGCCATTTGATAAAATAATTGTAACTGCTGGTGCTCCTTTTGTGCCTAATGATCTTTTAGGACAATTAAAAATTGGAGGAAGGTTGGTAATTCCTGTAGGAGACGATGTGCAAACTATGACTCTTTTTATAAGAAAATCTCCTACAGAATTTGATAAAACCGAATTTGGACAATTCAGGTTCGTGCCTTTACTTGGGGATAAGAATTAAATAGTAGTATAGCTTGTTTAAAATGCTCTTTCCGTCAAGCTGAACTTGTTTCAGCTTCTAACTTGATTTAATTTTTAAGCTTATTAGATCCTGAAACAAGTTCAGGATGACGTAATAAAAAAGCAGGTTTAAAATATTTTAAACCTGCTTTTTTATGCTTAAGCTTTTGAAAGCTTATTTCTTCTTCTGTTGATTTTTTTGCTGTTCAGCCTGCTCCATCATTTCCTGCATTTTCCTGGTGAACTTATTCTGCTTTTTAGGCTTTTTCTTGTTCTCCTGGATTTTAGCATGAATTTTATCTTCATCAATAATCACATATTTAATTACCAGCATAATTCCAATGGTAATAAGGTTAGAGGTGAAGTAATACAGTGAAAGTCCACTGGCATAGTTGTTAAAGAAGAACAACATCATTAGAGGAGACAGGTACATAATAAATTTCATATTAGGCATTCCCGGTTGCTGGGCCTGCTGCATACTTTGTCCCGTAGTCATCATCATATAGATAAATATGGCAATAGATGCTAAAATTGGGAATAAACTCACGTGATCTCCGTAGAACGGAATGTTGAATGGTAATTGAGCTATAGTATCATAACTTGATAAATCGTCTGCCCATAAAAATCCTTTCTGTCTTAATTGGAAAGCACTTGGGAAAAACTGGAACAGCGCATAGAAAACCGGAATTTGCATCAAAGCCGGTAAACAACCACTCATTGGGCTGGCTCCTGCTTTACTATACAGTTTCATAGTTTCCTGTTGCTTTTTCATAGCATTATCCTTATACTTCTCGTTCAGCTCGTTAATTTCAGGTCTTAAAACCTTCATTTTAGCCTGTGAGAGATAAGATTTGTAAGTAACCGGAGAAAGTACAATTCTCACTACAATGGTCATTACAATAATTGCAATACCGTAGCTTGGTAGCACTCCGCTTAAAAATGCGAAAAATGGTATAAATACATATTTGTTAATCCATCCAAAAATTCCCCAACCTAAGGGTACAACTTCATCCAGGTTACGGTCATAATCGTTTAAGATCTTATAATCTGTTGGCCCATAATACCAGTTCATATTATAATTAAGCTCGCCGCCTTTTAATTCTAAAGGTAGTTGTGCTGCAAAATCTTTAGTATAAACCGTGTCTACTTCTTCATCATCTACAAGGTTTTGTGAAATGAATTTTCCGCGGGTAAATGGATTATCTGTTAATAAAATTGAAGTAAAGAAATGCTGTTTAAAAGCTACGTAAGTGATATTTTCGTCTTCCTGTTCTTCAAAATCACCTGCCCCAAGATAATCGTCGTTGCCATCATCATACTCATAAATAAGATCGGTATAACGATTTTCGTAAGAAATACTTTTCGCGTGGCGGTAACCTTTTAATTGCCAATTCATGTTAATATCACGAGAGCTGTTTAGAACACCGTTTAAGCCTTGAGAGCTTATACTGAAATCTAACATATATTCACCGGGTTTCAGCACATAACGATATTCCAGGAATTCGTTTTCTGAAACTTTAAGCTTCATAGAGATAATTTGGTTCTCTCCACTTTGTGTTACTTCGGGTTCAAAATAAAGGTTCTCGGTGTCTAGCGTTCTACCGTCTGTAGTGGTAAAATTAATGTTGAAGGAAGCATTTCCATCTTTAATTAAGTAAACCGGAATAGAATCGAAGGTTTTGTAATTGGTTAACCTTGCTTCTGAAATATACCCACCTTTATTGTCTATTTTAAGTTCTAAAACATCGTTAGAAATTGTAGTGGTGTTTTCTGTAGCTGATGGAAGACTTGCCGAGTAACCAAAAGCGCCTAAACGCTCACGGGCCTGTGCAAGTGCAGTAGAGTCTGCGCCCTGGCTTTGTACTTCCTCTTCTTGTAATGGTGTTTGGTTGGAATCTGTATTTTTGGGGATTTCAACCTGCTCGGTTTCTTGTTGTGGATCTATTACCTCTTCTGAAGCACTATTGGTGTAGAGCATCCAAATTAATATTCCACCAATAAGTATAAATCCAATTAAGGACTGAACATCAAATTTCTTTTCTTCCATGCTTTTCTAAACTATAACTTGCTTTTGGTCAATAAGTCGGCCATTATTTATTTTATGCCAGACTGGCATTTTCTTTATTTTTTGAAAAATCGTATGCTGCCTTAATAAAGGCGATAAATACCGGATGCGGAGTAGCAACTGTACTCTTATATTCGGGGTGGTATTGCACACCTACAAACCATGGATGGTCTTTTAACTCTATAACTTCTACCAGGCCTGTTTCAGGATTAATTCCTGTGCTTAGCATCCCTAATTTCTCAAGCTCGTCTTTATATTTGTTGTTATATTCATAACGGTGACGGTGCCTTTCTTTAATTTCGGTTTTGCCGTAAGCATCTTGAATTTTAGAGCCTTCAGTAAGTTTGCAATCCCAGGCTCCAAGTCGCATTGTTCCGCCTTTGTGAGTTACCTCTTTTTGCTCTTCCATAAGATCTATAACCGGATGTTTGGTTTTAGGATCCATTTCGGTAGAATTGGCAGTTTTTAACTTTAATACGTTTCTGGCAAACTCAATCACTGCCATTTGCATTCCTAAACAAATGCCTAAAAATGGCAAATTATGTTCTCTTGCATATTTTACAGCATCAATTTTTCCTTCTACACCGCGTTCTCCAAAACCGGGCGCAACCAAAACTCCGTCTAAATTCGCGAATTTATGGTCTATAGTATTTTCATTTATAAATTCTGAATGAATACTTTCTACATTCACCTTCACTTCATTTTCGGCACCTGCATGTATAAAAGCTTCAAGAATAGATTTATAAGAATCCTGTAATTCTACATATTTTCCAATTAAACCAATAGTGATTTCGGCTTTAGGGTTTTTATGTCTATTTAAAAATTGGTTCCATCTATCTAAATTAGGTGTAACTTCGTCTGGTAAATGCAATTTCTTTAGAGTTACTGTGTCCAGGCCTTCTTTTAGCATAAGGTTTGGAACGTCATAAATAGTGGCGGCATCAATACTTTGAATAACTGCTTCCTGTCTTACATTACAGAAAATAGCCAGTTTGCGGCGAATATCATCAGAAAGTTCGTGTTCGGTTCTACAAACTAGGATATCAGCTTTAAGTCCGCTTTCCATCAAAGTTTTTACACTATGTTGGGTAGGTTTTGTTTTGAGCTCTCCAGCAGCAGCAAGATAAGGAACAAGTGTAAGGTGAATAATTAAAGCATTTTCATCTCCTAATTCCCATTTTAATTGGCGTACCGCTTCAATATATGGTAAAGATTCAATATCTCCTACGGTACCCCCAATTTCAGTAATTACAATATCGTAATCCCCATTTTGTCCAAGGATCTGGATTCTGTCTTTAATTTCATTGGTAATATGCGGAACCACCTGAACGGTTTTTCCTAAAAATTCTCCGCGTCGTTCTTTTTCTATAACGCTTTGGTAGATACGTCCCGTTGTTACATTATTTGCCTGAGAAGTATTAACATTTAAAAATCGTTCGTAATGACCAAGGTCTAGATCTGTCTCAGCACCATCTTCGGTTACATAGCATTCGCCATGTTCATAAGGATTAAGTGTACCGGGATCTACGTTAATATAAGGGTCGAGTTTCTGAATCGTGGTTCTAAATCCGCGTGCTTGTAATAATTTTGCCAGTGAAGCTGCTATAATCCCTTTTCCAAGAGAAGAAGAAACGCCGCCGGTGACAAAAATATACTTGGTTTCGGCCATCTTTGAAGTGTTTGTTGCGTTGTTTTATTCAGGGCGCTAAATTACAAAGAAGAATAGAAAAGCCGTTAATTTTAAACCTAATATTTTATAAGTAAAAAGTAGCTTATTAAGTGCGAAAAGCTCAATATTTTGGAAATTTTCTTCTAATATCCCTAAGCAATTGTTCCATTCCATTAAGTTTAAGTTCAAAGACTTCACTCATTTGCATCCCAAGCTTTCCTTCGGGAAAGCCTTTTTGGCGATACCATACCAAATAATATTCGGGAATGTCACTTAAATAATAGCCTCTATATTTCCCAAAATGCATTTTAGCGTGTGCAAGTTCTAAGAGTGCTTTGTGGTTTGGTTTTAGGCTCATTTATAAAGTCTTCAATAAAGGTTGAAGTTGATTGAACTTATTTTTGTTTAAGGGTTTTTCTACATATTTTATTACCGAGTCATATTCTTTAGCCCGGTTTTTATCTATTGCGCTGGTACTTGAAGTAAGAATGATTATTTTATGGCTTTGCTCTTTGGATTTTAAGTGATCCAGAAACTCCCAACCATTCATTTCAGGCATATTTAAGTCTAGAAAAATAAGAGCATTTTGCTTTCCTTTTAAATAGGCTAATGCTTTTTCGGGATTGGTGAAATCTAAAACATCTTCATTAAACCCTTCAATCTCTAAGAGTTTGCGCGTTATAAAATTTGCTATGGGCTGGTCGTCTACCAGGATAATAGTGCTCATAACTCTTTAGCTTTTAGTTGATTTATTTCGGCTGTTGCCATATTAATTACTTCTTGCAAAACCTGATCCATTTCTTCTGAAGATTGTTTAAGCTTTGGTAAAAGTTCTTCCCTGCAGGTCTTATCATCAAAAACATCATAAAGCTGAACTATACCCTGAATTCTGGATAATGGTTCCCTAACATTATGTGCGTTTAGAGCAGAAATACGAAGTAGTTTCTCATTTTTTTCAACCACTTCCTTCGTACGATCGGCAATAGTTTGCTTTTGATTTTCTACAATTTGATTGATCTTTTTATTCTGATTTTTAATAACATCTAAGGCCTGAAGAAGCGATTTGTTTTTATGGTCTAATTCTTCTTTAAGATAGATTTCCTGAAATTTGGCCTGGAAACTATCACTTATTAATTTTAGCATTTCAATATCACCAACATCAAAGGCTTTGTTTTTATCGGCAACCAGAGAAACGGTGAAATCTAGATCCATTTTTTTAAAGGTCCAAGACCAAAGAAATGGCGCCTCTAAATTGGTTTCAGAAATTTTTTCGCTTAATTCAGTGGGGACATTTCCTGTTCTAATAGGAATATTGTCTTCCATTATTTTTATTTCATACGGAAAAAGATTTTCGCGCTGAATAAGTTCAAAGCGTCCTGTGGAATTACATTGGCAGTAAACCAGGTAAGAACCGACCTGGTTGACACTAATCCTGAAAAGATGAAAATTCAGCAAATATTTTAAGAAACGCACGGAAACCCGCGAAACATCATCCAAACTTTTACAACGGTTTAAATTGTTGCTGAATTTTGAAAAAGTTTCGTAGGTAATTCTATAAACCCGAGAGTTCCTATCCTGTAGGGATTCCATAAGAACTGAACTTATTCTGGAGTTTCCAGTAATTCGTTGTCTATCTTGATTCCAGAAACATCAGCAATGGTATTTAGCATATTCACTAGATCTGCCTGTGCCATTAGTTCCTGAATTTCATTTTGAGTGAAACCTACTTTTTCCAGTTCCAGAAAATCTTCGTCTGATACTTCACTGTGATTAAGCGCAGCATTAGTAACAATTTTTACAGCTGTTCTAAAACTGGCAGGCATAGTAGGAGAATCAATATGCTCTGTAGCCCTAAAACCTTCCTCTTCAGAAATCATTGCACTCATACTATCGGCAAATATTCCGTGTGCGTGTGAGCAGTAATTGCAACCGCGCTGTTTGGATACATTGTAAATAATAAGTTGTTTGAGTACATTAGGTACGTCACCTTCCATTAATGTACTTTTCAATTTACCCCAATTTCCCTTTAGTAATGTAGCGTTATTGCCCTGGCATTTAAACCAGTTAAGAACAAAAGGAAGTTGTAGGGTCTTCTTGGTATCATCATAAATAGCCTGAACATCTGGCGTGGCTTCTTCATAGGAAACCATAGGATATCTTGAGGTTAAATTCATTCTAGTAATTTTTTTTAATATAGTTGGGGTTAAAAATCTACACAAATGAAGTTAAAAATTTAATAGATTAAATGAAAAATACTGAATTATTTTTTTCTATAACAAGCGTCTAATAACAAAATTTCTGATCGAGTAATTTTGAAAAGTATATTTTTGCAACAGATATAAGTTCATGAAATATCAATACCAAATTAGACTAAGTCCGCAAGAAGCTGCAAATGAGCAACACATAAAAAGAGCTGTTTCTGGCCACGCCAGTATTCCTAAGGAAGAAATAACTGCAATAAATATTCTAAAAAGATCTATAGATGCCAGACAGCGGGCGGTAAAGATCAATTTAAAGTTAGATGTTTATGTAAATGAAAAGTTTACTGAAGAAAAAATTACTCCACCCGAATATAATAATGTAAGTGATAAAGAGGAAATTATAATAGTAGGAGCAGGCCCGGCAGGATTGTTTGCCGCCTTACGCTGTATCGAATTAGGATTTAAGCCTATAATTATTGAACGCGGAAAGGATGTAAGAACACGCCGTCGCGATCTCAAGGCTCTTAATATAGAGCATATTGTAAATGAAGACTCTAATTATTGCTTTGGGGAAGGCGGTGCGGGCACCTATAGTGACGGTAAATTATACACCCGTTCTAAAAAACGGGGCGATGTAGACCGTATTCTAAAACTATTGGTAGGTTTTGGTGCTACTCCAGAGATTATGGTAGATGCGCACCCGCATATTGGAACTAACAAGCTTCCGGCAATTATTGCTGATATTCGTGAGCGTATTATTGCTTGTGGAGGTGAAGTTCTTTTTGAAACCCGGCTAACCGATATTCTTATTGAAAATAATCAAGTAGCAGGAATTAAAACTTTAAGTGGCGAAAGTATTAAAGCCAAAAAGATTATCCTGGCTACAGGACATTCGGCGCGGGATATTTTTGAACTATTACACAAAAAAAATATAAAGATAGAGGCCAAAGCTTTTGCACTTGGGGTAAGGGTTGAACATCCGCAGGAGCTCATAGATCAAATTCAATATAAGTGCGATTCCAGGGGAGAATTTCTTCCGCCTTCACCCTATAGTATTGTAAAACAGATAAAGGGTAGGGGAATGTATTCATTTTGCATGTGCCCCGGTGGCATTATTGCTCCCTGTGCAACTTCCCCGGGAGAGGTGGTTACCAATGGCTGGTCTCCCAGCAAGCGCGATCAACCTACGGCAAACTCAGGAATTGTAATAGAATTAAGACTGTCAGATTTTGTTAATGTTAAAGAGAATCCGTTGGCGGCAATGGAGTTTCAGAAAAAAATAGAGCAAAAAGCCTGGTTGGAAGGCGGAAGCACACAAAAAGTCCCGGCGCAGCGCTTAGTAGATTTTACGCAAGGGAAAATATCGGAAAATCTTCCCATAACTTCCTACAAGCCCGGGGTAACTTCTGCCGATTTAGGAAATGTATTCCCAGAATTCATTCATAAAACTTTACAGGAAGGCTTTAAGGAATTCAATAAAAGTATGCGTGGTTTTTTAACCAACGATGCCGTGGTTCACGCGCCGGAATCCAGAACTTCTTCTCCCGTAAGAATTCCAAGGGATCCATATAGTTTTGAACACGTACAAATAAAAGGACTTTATCCTTGCGGGGAAGGTGCCGGTTATGCTGGCGGAATAATTTCTGCGGCAATAGATGGAGAAAGATGTGCCGAAAAATGCGTAGAGAGTTCACAGAATTCTTAGTGTTTTGAAAGGTTAAATTCTTGATAATTGTCAAGACATTAATAATGTTGATTTTGGTTTTTTTTATCTTCATTTTTTGAAAATAACCATCAATAAAAACCAGAATTATGCCCATAGTAGGTTCCTTAATAAAAAGTCTTATAGACCTTCGTGATACTATAGTTTCAGAGCCTGAAGGAGAAGAAGCGCAGAAGGAAGTGCTCATTAAATTACTAAAGAAAGCCAAAGACACACAGTTTGGAAAGCATTACGATTTTGAAGCTATATTAAAAGCCGAGGATATTAAAAAAACCTTTGCTGAAAAGGTTCCTTATTTTGATTATAATAAACTAAATGACGAATGGTGGCATAAACTTCATGATGGCGAGAAAGATATTACCTGGCCGGGAAGACCGCCTTATTTTGCGGTGAGCTCTGGAACCACGGGGAAATCAAGTAAACGTATTCCCGTGACCGATGAAATGCTGGAATCTATTAGAAAAGCTGGGATAAAGCAGGTTAGTGCCCTGAGCAATTTTGATCTTCCACCAGATTTTTTTGAAAAGGAAATTATGATGCTGGGAAGTTCTACCGACCTGGAAAAGGAAGGAGACCATAAGGAAGGTGAAATTAGCGGAATTAGCGCCAGTAATATTCCCTTCTGGTTTCGCGGCTACTACAAACCAGGTGAAGAAATTTCTAAAATTGAAGAATGGGACGAGCGGGTACAACGCATAGCTGAAAATGCTAAAAATTGGGATATTGGTGCCCTTAGCGGGATTCCCTCCTGGTTGGAATTAATGATGAAAAAGGTAATTGAATACAATAACCTTGAAAACATACATGACATTTGGCCAAACTTGCAGGTGTATGCTTCTGGTGGAGTTGCCTTTGAGCCTTATGAAAAAAGTTTTAACGCTTTGTTGGCGAGACCTATTACAGTTATTGATACTTACCTGGCTTCAGAAGGGTTTTTGGCAGTACAGGCAAGACCTGAAACTAATGCAATGAAGCTTATTTTGGATAATGGAATTTACTTTGAGTTTGTTCCGTTTAAGGCTGAATATATTAATCAAGATGGTTCTATAGTTGATGATGCGCCAGTTATTTCTTTAGATGAAGTTGAAGAAGAAAAAGATTATGTATTGCTAATTAGTACCGTTTCCGGTGCCTGGAGATATCTAATTGGAGATACTATTAAATTCACTGATGTAAAACGAAAGGAAATTCGCATAACCGGAAGAACAAAGTTCTTCTTAAACGTTGTAGGCTCTCAACTTTCGGTTAATAAAATGAATGATGCATTGCAGGAGCTTGAAGAGAAATTTGATATAAAAATTCCAGAATTTACATTAGCTGCAGTACGAATTGATGGTGAATTTCATCATCACTGGTATTTAGGAACTGAAGGTGAGACGCCAGAGGAAGAACTGAAAGAGGCCTTAGATGAATCTTTGAAAAATGCTAATAAAAATTATAAAGTAGCTCGTTCTAAAGCTTTAAAAGGAGTTAAAGTAACTAAAGTTAATCCAAATATGTTTCCAGAGTGGAGTGCTGCCAATAAGAAAAAAGGCGGACAGGTGAAAATGGAAAAAGTTATGGACGAAGAAAAATTTGCGAAGTGGGAAAAATTCGTAAAAGATAAAAATGCTTAATCGTCATCTTCATCTATTTCGTCAATTAAAGTCATAATTTCCTCTTGCGAGAGATATAATTTCTTGATTCGTGCTTTATAAGCATCTGCAAGATGTGTGTGATTTAAGATAAAGTCTTTAGTAGCGATAATATATTTACCAAGGCCGTGGTTTACCGCATAGGTGTCTGCGGCTCTTTCAGCTTCCTGTATAGATTTTTTTGAGGTTAGATATTTAATGCCGAACCAAACCATATTTAGCGCGCTGCGTTCGCGATAGTCCATGATATGTCCCAATTCGTGGCCAATCCAACCAATTAATACTTCTGAAGGAACATTTTTTACATCAAAAATTTCATCTTCAATTTTTATATGTTCACTGATCATAACAAAATAAGAACGCTTTTTCTTATTTTTTAATAAGCCTGAAAGTTTAGGCTGAGCTTGCATAAAAGATTTTTGGATCTTCTTTTTAAATTTGAACTCAATAGGCGTATTTTTTAATTCAGGATAATGGGAAAGCGCAATGTAGGTTTCCCGCCAAATTTCATCTGGCACTATTTTGTTTTCAAACTTTAAAGTGTCTTTTTGTTTCATGGTATTTTGTGCATAAAGGGCACTCCAATTCAATAGAACTATTAAAATTGAAGTTAGTGTTATAACGTAAGTTTTAGGCCAAGTTGTCAAATTTAATTTCTTTATTTTCTGTTTAAAAATATAGCATACTTAGCAGTTTGCACCAAAAATGAGGTTATAAAATAAACATAAAAAAAGGTCGCCTTTAGAAGGGACCTTTTTTAAAATTTCTAAAGATATTAGAGATTATCCTTGCATTAGCTTTTGTAAACGCTGTTGTAGTTCGGTATCGGTTTGAAGTGCCATGGCTATTTTTTCGTAACGGGCAACCTCGAGACCTTGATTTGAAATAGCATCTTCCATTTCTTTTTGGAATTTACCTTGCATACTTTCAATTTCTGCAACTACAGCTTTATGTTTCTTCTTTTCTTCTTCTGTGGCATCACTTTCGGTATTTGGGTCTAGAGCTGCCTGGTGAATTTCATTAAAACGTTGAATATCAAATCCGCTATCTTCAACTTTCTTCGCCATTTCCTGTTGCGCCTTCTGATTTACCATTCTAATTCTTTGATAAGCATCAGCAAATTTAGAAAGCTCTGCGTCGCTAACATCTATTTCTACAGTTTGTTGCTGTTGCGGTAATTGCTGGGTTTGAGCAAATACACTTGTGCTACCCATAAGGGCGAAAGCGATTAATAAACCTGCAATCTTCTTTGACTTAATCATAATCTTTGTTTAAAGTTTTTGAATAGCTTGCAATCTATAAATACGTTATTGCGATTCAAAAAATATAGATCAATAATTATTGTTTTTTAGAGAAGCTTAACTCAAATTGAATAGGATGTTAAATTTCACGACCTAATAGTATGATTTTCGATTTAAACTTTTGTAATTCCAATTATTTATAAATCAGTTTTAAGAAGAATAGATTTCTATACTTCAATATTCTTTGGGAACAACTGGGTTTTTAGTTTATTTAAATCCCCTGGCAGGAATAACTTCCAGGCTAATAGGTTCACCAATATTTTCTTCTATCTCTCTTTTAATTTCTCTAATTTCAGCTCCTCCCAAATTATTTGGGCTTACCAGGGTAAGGGAAACTCTAAGTGGAGTGCCAAACCTCACTTTTACGTTTCTAATAACCAATTCATTTATGGTAGCTCCTTCTAATTCGCGGGTTATACTTGCTTCTTTTTGAATACGGTTAAAGGAGAGTGATAGGGGGACCATTACCATTCCAATTAGAATCAAGGTATAGATTAAGCCTAGTTTAGCTCTTTTAAATGGAGCGAACCCCAACACAAGAAAGGTAATCCCGGCAAACATAATAATCCCGGCGAGGTTGGTTAGATATAATAGGAATGCTCCCGAAAATACCTGCCAGTCCCACCAGCCAATTCCTATGCCGGCTACTGCTAATGGAGGCACTAAAGCAACTGCAATAGCTACCCCTGCCAAACTTTTTGCAATACCTTCTTTGGCGTGGGCATAGGCGGCAGCGACTCCAGAGACTATGGCAATACCCATATCTAATAGGGTAGGAGAGAGCCTGGCATCTATTTCAGAAGTTATTAGTTTTATAGGGATAATAAGACTTACTCCCGCTGAAAACAATAAAGAAACTCCCGTTCCAATTAAAATTGTAATAACTCCCTGTTTGAGCATTCTCTTATCATAACGTACCATACCCATTGCGAAAGAGACGATTGGAGCAATAATTGGAGCCAGGATCATGGCACCAATTATTACAGGAGAAGAATCACCAAAAAGGCCAAATGTTGCAATTAGGGTAGATAAAATCATCATGACAACATAGACAGAAGTGGTTTTAGAGTTCTCCCGTAATACCTTAAATAATTCCTGAAATTCTTCAGTGGTAGCTCTGGGATATATGGGAAGGGTGCGTTTGGTTAATTCTTCACGTTTTTCTCCGGTTGGTAAAGTATTGGTTTTAATACTTTTTTTGAGATTAGCTTCTTCTTTTTCCGAGCCATATTTACTGGATTGGGCGAGGAGCAATGATTCTGGCTCTACCCTAATGGCTATTTGTTCTGCCTGGTCTTTTTCGCCATCTACCGTAAATTCAATAGAAGCATTGTTTTTTATTTTAAGTTTGGTAATTCTTATTCTTCCTATAAAAGATGGAGCTATATCTAATTGCTTTCCAAAAGGGATTAAACTGCGCAATAAAAACCAGACTAATTGTAATAGATTGGTAGGCGAAATAATAAGTGCACTAAACATTCCATCATTTAAAGTACTATCTGAAACCAATCTTCTGGCTACTACCGAACTTAGTGCATGTTCCACCACAATTATCCCCAAAGCCGATGTGTGAATTATCTTTTCGTCTTCAGAAGTTATTTCATAGGAATTATGGGAAAGGGAAGATAAGCGTCTAATGTTTTTATAGAAGGAAAAGAGTTCACGAAATACATTATTATTCTGATGTTCTTCAGTAAAAATAAAAACATTACCAATATTTACCGATTGGAATACGGGCGTGTTATTACAGAAGAGCATATCCAGTTTATGTACTTCTTTATTATTTAGGATTTCCTCTATAACTTTTTCTGGATCGTTTGAAATACCTAAACCTTTCGTGGTATACGTATTTTCGGGATGAGGTAAAATACCAATTTTGATTTTTTGCTGTGCTGCTTTGGGTAAAAATGCCCTTAAGAACTCATCACTTAAATAAGTTACTAAAATATCCTCATCGCTAATTTTAAAATCTACTTCTGGATAATTTAGAATTTCTTTTTCAGTATTTTCTAATAATGGAAAAATATCCTCTTCCATTTTCGCCCTATCCTTAGGGTGATGTACAATATACAGCATAGTTAGTTATTGCGATTGCAAAGCAAGGTACGGTTTTTTGAAATCGGTACTAAATGTTTAACCTGAGTTTTGGAGTTAACCTAAAGCAGTTTTAGTTTTCATTTATTAGAAATATAGTAGACGCCAGTTTTATTGTCGTTCCAATTCTCAAAGCGTACTTTTTTATTGGCACCGCCAAAGGATGTAATACCCCGACGCTTGCTTCGAAATTAAAAATTTGTTTCCAACGAATGCCTCGTGGGCTTGCCCCGAGGTAGTTTACTTTACCCGGCGTTAGATCTGTTGAATTTCTATTTTCAATAGGTAAAAATGCTTGCTTCAGTAACCGGCTTTATCTTCTTTTTTAATTAAATATACAGAAGAATAGTTTTTTTGTAAAAAATGGTCTTTATTACTATTTTGAAGAAAACTTTTTTGCATATCCGTTTAACGTCCAGTAGCTGTAATGCCTGCTATTATTAACCTGTTGAATATTTTGTCTCCAAAATACCTTCTGTTGAGTTTGTAAATGAACTCATTGAGATATAATTGCAGATATTTTCTCTTTATTTTATGGAATTTCTGCAAGTCTTTTTTTGCATTTCCAATAGCAATGTGAACCCATCTTAGGGTCTGCTTTGTTGTCTGCTGGCTTGATTTTTCGGTCATATGTATACTCACATAATCTTCTATATTAAGATAGGATGTGCTTTTATCTGAAAATATAATAGCTTTTTCGCCATCAATGGCCTTTTTTAGTGCTTGGTCAGCGTTGTCTGCCTTGTGATCGTCGAGCGCCCTTGCCTTAAAATAACGACATTGCCGGTTTATTTTCCTGGTTTCTATATCCTCAAGTATAGTACTCTCTGCCATCACCATCACATTGGATTTAGTCTTGCTGCCCCGACCGGCTTTCTGCTTATTGCGCTCTACTGCCGAAGCTTCGACAGAAAAAT
>NZ_FUYY01000007.1 GCF_900168045.1 Salegentibacter holothuriorum
ATCTCTTCGGTTAATTCTAAAAATAAGAGTTCCCCATCATCCAGTTTAGTTTTTCCGCATTTATAAAGCAATTTTAAAGCAAAAAAGAATTGCAGCTTTTTCGCATAGCCTTGTTGCTGTGCGTTTATAAAAAGCTGAATGGGAACTGATATTTCCGAAGTCATTTCACAAAGAATTGGAACAGAGCCTGTTTTTTCTATGCCGAGTGATAAAATCTTTAATATCCTTCAGGCTATAATAGATTTTTCCCTTCACCTGTGCGTATTCAATAAGGCCATCTTCCCGCCAGTTTTGCGCTGTTTTAGCACTTATCTTGAATAGCTGGATAAAATCGGCATTATCCAGTAGAATAATTCCGGGGTCTTTGATCTGCCGTATCCTGAATTCCCTGGTGAGCTGTTCTATTTTTGTTTCCAGGGAATGCATACTTACTAAAAATGGATGCATGTTTTCTTTCATGGTTTCATCATTTTGTCATTACATTTTTTTTGAATCGATAGCAATCTCCTCCGAAAATTGTTCTTTTCCGGAAGCAATCATTTTTAAAAACATTTGTCCCAGGACAAATATTTTGAACAATCTGCCTTAAACCAATACCGGTTTAAAAGGAATTAATTCCAAGAATGATTTTTTAGATACGTACTCTTGTCGGCGAAGTCAAATCAAAAATATGGACAAGTAAGTACTTCGAAAATTGCTGTATTTCAGCTCTTTAAAATTAAATAATATTTTGATTTTAAAATAGTTAAGGGTGAATTTTTTGGCAACATTAAATTTGATACCATTTGGGATATTTTGATAATATTAAACTTAAAAAGCAGCCTTCAAGATCACAAAATCAACCAAAAGACACTAAATAAAATGATGGCTTTAAAAACATTTACTTTTTTCATCTGGAGCATTTTCCTTTTTGATGTCGAAAAAGGGCTAAAAGTAGAGAGGGATGAAAAATTTTAGTTCTTAATTTTCATTTACTTCTTTCAGCGCCTTCGCATTACCTTTTGATGCTCTTGCAGCTTCAAGCTTTGAAATTATAGAGGAGCTATAAATAGCCTGTCGGTTTATGCGCTCCGTTTAATTTCAAAGCTTGTTTCTTTTGCAGCAAAAGGGAAAGCGGCAGGAAAGAGGTTTTAAAAGAAAAAAAACTAAAATCTGGATCGGTAAATTATTTATAAAAAATGAGTTGATTGTCAATTCTTAATTGACTCATAAAAGAACTATATTTGAGTTGATTGATTTAATTAATTGACTCATGAAATATAATTGGCAACAACCGGACTGGCCAGATTTTAAATATTCAACGAAAGACCTGGAACCTCTTTTGTATAAATTTTCAGAACGTGCCGGTAGGATTGATGGGATCCTGAAAGGTCTCCCTGAAGAAACCCAGTATAATACCTTAATTGAGTTATTAGTTGCTGAAGCCATCAAAACTTCAGCGATTGAGGGGGAATTTTTGAGTCGAAATGATGTCATGTCTTCTATTAAAAATAATTTAGGATTGAATATACCAGAAGAGCCGGTAAAAGATAAACGAGCCCAGGGGATTTCTGAATTAATGATCTATGCTCAAAAAAGTTTTCGGGAGCCCTTAACTCAGGACAGCCTTTTCAAATGGCATAAAATGTTGATGAAGGGGAATCATAATATAGAAAGCGGGGTATGGCGATCCCATACTGAACCTATGCAGATAGTTTCAGGGGCAATGGGAAAAGAGATTATCCATTTTGAGGCGCCACCATCGGCTCGTATTCCAAAAGAAATGAAAGATTTCCTGAAGTGGTTTAATGCTACAGCCCTGGAAAAAGAGAAGGTAATAACCCAACCAATTATAAGGGCAGCTATAGCACACCTCTATTTTGAAAGCATCCATCCGTTTGAGGACGGGAATGGACGGATTGGACGTGCGATCTCGGAAAAAGCTTTGTCCCAGTATTTTGCAAGACCCGTGCTATTGAGTTTGTCCAAGGCAATGGAAGCCAGTAAAAAAGACTATTATAATGCTTTAAAACGTGGGCAGCGATCTAATGAAATAACTGATTGGATATTTTATTTTGTTAGTATCAGTCTCGAGGCGCAAAAGGATACCGAGGGGTTACTACAATTCATTCTAAAAAAGACAAAGTTTTTTGACAGGCACAAGGGAGTATTAAACAACCGGCAAACGAAATTGGTGAAGCGAATGCTTGAAGCTGGACCGCAGGGATTTGAAGGAGGAATTAATACCCGGAAATATGTTTCCCTAACCCGAACGTCAAGAGCTACAGCTACTCGTGATCTGCAGGACTTATTAGAGAAAGAGGTATTGATCAGAATTGGAAAAGGGAGAAGCACCAGATACGATTTGAATATATAGCAGGAAAAAATGAAATTTTTTCTCAGGTTGAAGTCTTTTCAGGAATACCTGAGTCAAAAAACCATGAAGTGTCTGTTATTTATAAAAATCGGGATGGGTATCATCTTGCTCATAGTCCCTTTTCCGATTCGAGTAACTATTTTTAGGATCTGCAGCTTCCATCAGCGCTTGTAAAATAGCCAAAGTGGGGTTTACTTTATTCTTCTCCATATCCCTGGTTATTGCTATCACTGCATTGATCCTTTTCTTAATGATGTTTTCAATTCGCCTGCCGGTGGGTCCAAAATTTTCTTTTGGAGAAATCTCATTGTAGAAGAAAAAATCAAGCATTCCGGCCATAGCTTCCGAATGCGTTTTGTAATGCGTTCGAGAAAATTGCTGAAAGCGTTCGGCTATTTTCTTTTCGATAGTAATGTTTTTAACCTCCTTCATAATTCAGTCTTTTTTTAAGGTTTACTGGTTTTTTGAACCATTTTATAGGGGTTTCAAGCCCAAAACCAGTAAATCCGTATTTCCAAAATATTTTAATGTTTTTTAAACGATTGATAATCAGTATATTAAAATAAAAAAGGTAGATCTAACATCGCTTTGCGGGTTATCCTCTTGCTCTACCTTTTCGTCCCGCAGGGACAAAAACTTCAACTATTAAATCGAATTTAATAGCGCTTTCAATAGGTAAGAACTGAATCCTATTTTTTATGATTTGAAAAGAAAATATTTGGAATTAATAATAGGAATAAGACTGAATAATTGAGGAATCTATAAAATAAAAATATGAAGAATATGCTTCTTTATGGAACTGGTAATATGGGATACTTCAGAAGTGAAATTTGGATAAAGTGAGACGATTAACAATTTTAATCATCTCCAACTGAAATTTGTTACGTAGTATTATGGAGATTAATTCATAACTTATGGCATCATTCCCTTTTTTGGGTGTTGGAATACTCCTTTAAAAGCACATTCAATATTTTATGATTTAGCGAATAATCAACCGGTAAATCGATGACTTGTACTCCTTTTGCGTTCAAGGCTATTTTTAAAATATCTTTAAAATTTTCAACGGAAGTTGGCCTATATCCGGTTGCCCCAAAACTTTCTGCATACTTTAAAAAATCAGGATTGTTATATTCTAAACCATAATCTTTAAAACCTTCTCCTTCTTGCTTCCATTTTATCATTCCGTAGGCATTATCATTTAAAATGATGACAACCATATCGAGCTCCATTCGTATAGCGGTTTCCAGTTCTTGCGAATTCATCATAAATCCGCCATCGCCGTTAATGGAAATCACTTTTCGATCTGGGTATAATTCCTTGGTCATTATTGCAGAAGGCAAACCAGCACCCATCGTGGCCAGTGCGTTGTCCAGTAGGACACTATTTTGCCTGTAAGCGGGGTAATTTCTGGCAAACCATATTTTGTACATTCCATTATCCAGGGTTATAATCCCATCTTCAGGTATCGTGTCTCTTATTATTTTTAAGCAACGTTGCGGTAAGATTGGGAAACGATCATCCTGTTGATATTTTGCCAAATGCGAGGAAACATTTTCTTTTATTTTAAGAAAAAAATCGATGTTCCATTGTTTTGCATTTGGTTTTAAAGCCGATGTTAATTGAGAGACACTATTTGCAATATCGCCTATCACGTTAAGTTGTGGGAAATAAACTTCATCTACTTGTGCAGGGAAAAAATTAAGATGAATTACTTTTCTATCATCCTTATGATGCATAAAAAACGGCGGTTTTTCTATGGTATCATGCCCTACATTAATAATTAGATCTGATTTACTTATGGCTTCGTGCAAAAAATCAAAATCAGAAAGTGCAGCGGTGCCTAGATATAACGGATGCCGCTCATCTATAATCCCTTTTCCCATTTGAGTATTAAAAAACGGAATCCCCAGTTCATCGACAAACTTTGTTAGGGCAACACTGGCACGTTTGCGATTAGCACCTGCACCTAATAGTAACAGCGGTTTTTTTGCTGTCTTTATTAGCTTTGCCGCTTCGTCTATTGTTTTTGTACCCGCAAATGGGATTTTAAAGTCTACTACATCAAAGAAATGAGGAGCTTCTATTTCTTCAGTTGCAATATCTTCCGGAAATTCCATATGTACTGTTCCCGGTCTTTCTTCCTGAGCCAGTCTAAAAGCTTCCCTCACAATAGAGGGTATGGTTGTGCCGTGCGATATTTGTCGGGTATATTTCGTGAGGGGGCGCATCATCTCAACCACATCAATAATCTGAAATTTACCCTGTTTGCTTGTTTTTATCGGTTTTTGACCGGTAATTAAAACCAGTGGCATTGCCCCTAATTGCCCATAGGCAGCGGGTGTGACCAGGTTAGTTGCACCAGGACCTAAAGTCGCGAGGCATACTCCAGCCTTTCCGGTAAGCCGTCCATAAGTCGCTGCCATAAAACCAGCGCCTTGTTCGTGGCGAGTTACTATAAATTTTATTTTTTTTGATTTTCGAAGGGATTCCAGAAAATCTATATTCTCTTCTCCTGGTAGGCCAAAAATATATTCAACACCTTCATTTTCAAGCGATTTTATAAATACATCGGATGCTTTCATTAAAGAGAATTTAATTAATATATGCCATTCAAAAAGGCATGTTTTGATATATGTAATTGTACTAAACCATTGGCATTTAGCAGCGTTGGTACAATATACTCAAAATTTTTGGGTTGCCTATATAGCGATATACCTGGATTCAATTAATCCATCCATTGTCATTGAACTGTCCGGACCGTCCCAACCCATTTCAATTTCCTTTTTAAACCCCGAATGACTTTTTCTATCTCCATTTAATTTAGTCAAGTCAAATTAATTGGTACGGCTATCCTGAGACTTAATCTATCAGGCAGGATTGACCTAAAAGTTTTATCCTTTTTTATTTTTCAAGGTTGTTTTGTCGTTTTTTCAGGATCAATTTTAATGAACCTTTTTGACTGGAACCGAAACTTTTTCAAACACCCTGATAAACTATACTGGAATCTGGATCAATATCTTCAATCCTTTATCCGGTTCAGTTTCTAAATGAAGTTTTCCTTTTACTGAAGAAATACGGTTTTCCATATTTAGAATGCCGTTTCCTGATTTAAGCCTTTCATTTGAAACCCCAAGCCCGTTATCGGAATATTGAATTTTTAATAAATTCTTTTCTTCAGAAAATATAATTGCCACCAAACTTGCTTTGCTGTGTTTATTCATATTAATCATTATCTCTTGCAGCACTCTATAGATCACAAGCTTCTTTTCGGTATTTAAATCATTCCAGGCAATGGTTTTTTCCCCGCTTAAAATAAGTCTTGCATCCTTAGGACAAATGGAAGAGAGTGATGCCACGAGTTGATCGAGGTATCCCTCTCCGGTATTAATTTCCCTGTTTTCCCTTGATATATTTCGGGTACGGTTGTAAATGTGCTCAATTTTGTCCATCGTTGCTACAGGCGCAATTGCTTCTAAACTGCTCATCACATTATAAACATCATTGGCCAGCTCATCATGGATCTTTTTGGAAATTCTGGTTTCTGTTTTATGGGTCTCGCGAATCTTCTCTTTTGCGTGTTTCTGTCTCAGGTAGAAAAATCCGAATCCACCCGATACTATCAGCAATAATCCTCCAAGAGAGAGAATAATGATTTGATTTTTAAGTTCTTCTGCTTCCAGTATTTGTTTTATTGTTTCAGCCTCGAGATCATTAATTTCTTTTTGCTTTTGTTCCTCGTCCAACCTAATCTTAGCAAAGAAATTTTTTGCCTTTAATTCGGCTTCCTGAATACTGTCATTTAAATGAAGGTACCTTTGGATATATTTTTCAGATTCTGCTGGATCAGAAATTTTGAGTAAAAATTTAAGAGCATTCAATTCTGAAATTTTACTGTCATTTTTCCTGGCAGCTTCCAACGCCTTGACGGCATATTCTTTAGCCCGGGCCGGCTCTTTATTCAAATAATATTCTGAAAGATGGTTATAACTGGAGGTGAGGCCTTTTAGATCATTGTTTTCTAGCCTCATTTCCAGAGATCGGCTAAGATTATCTAATACACTGGTCGTGGAGTCATTCAGCCATTTAGTATAGGCAAGGTTGTCTATAAACCTGGCATGGGATTCCGCGTCAGCATATTCAGTTTTGGAGTTGATCAATTTCAGGTATTTAATTGCTTTATTAAAATTACCATTATCTCTGTATGCAAGGGCTATGTTATTCAGAAAGGTAAGGCTGTCTTCAGTTGAGATAGAATATTTAAGTGCCGACTCGTAATTCTCAATGGCATCTTCGTAAAAGCCACGCTCCCGGTTCGCAATGCCAATTTGATTTAGAGCGCTGCTTATATAGGAGGAGTCCCTGGTCTTTAATAAAAGGCTTAACGCAAGAGCAGCATTTTCCTGACTTCCTGTATAATCTGACATGCTACTTTGTGCATTCGCCATTTCCAGCGATCTTTTTCCGGCCCTCAGGCTATCTCCTATACTGAGAAACAGTTTCCGGGATAGAAAGGCATTCCTATATTTCTCTTTATAATTATTTAAATATTGATGGATGATGGCTTTTCTATAGTACCCTAAGGCTTCAAAATAGGTATTGCCATTAGCGCTGGCACTTCCTATCATCTTCTCAGAATAGACCATGGAACTGTCGTATTCTTTAAGTCGGTTATATGTATATATCACCCCATCTAACAGGTAATATTCTATCGTATCATTTTCGATCACCGCAGAATCAAGGCCTTTTTTAAAATGTGCAAGCATTTTAGAGGGTTCCTTTCCTTTAATAGCCTTATTGAAGTAGTATTCTCCAGATCCTAATTTTATTTCTTTTGAAGTCTTTACGGGTTTTTTATCACAACCAATAAGGGGGAAAATAGTCCATAGTAAGATTAGAATAAATCGGGGAGCTTGCATACTGCGAAAATATATAAAAAAGTCGCTTAAATGGTGGCTTAGCTTATCAAATTAAGTATCCATTCCTGGTAGATATAAATGCATCATTAGGGGCTTATTCACTTCAATTAATCTTCTAAAATAAACATGAATTTTTGATAATTTCCTGCCAGGCGGACTTGAGCTTAAAAGCTTTATTCAATCATTTTATTTATCGATATATTTTCAAAGCTTTTTGGCTCGTGTCCGTGACAATTTATAATGAACCTCTTTTGCTGAAACGCAGCTTTTGCGAAGTGAAAGGAAATGGGGTGATTGGTTTGTTTAGTTATAAGTACTTTTTTGTTCCAAGGTATTCGATAAGTATCTAAACAACTCATAATTTAATTGTAATTTTACTTTATGATTAAGGCAGTAATTATAGACGATGAAATAAATGCGCAAAGTTTACTTGAGAAAACCCTGAACAGGTATTTTCCAAATAGATTTAATATTGTCGAAAAATGTATTTCGGTGGATGCCGGTGTGCTTGCAATCAAAAAACACGAACCCGACCTGGTTTTTTTAGATATTCAAATGCCTGAAAAGAATGGTTTTGAACTCTTCAAGTATTTTGAGGTTATAAATTTTGAAGTCATTTTTACCACTGCACACGATAAATTTGGCATTAAAGCAATAAAGCGTAGCGCACTGGATTATTTATTGAAACCAATTAATCATTTAGAATTAGCTGAAGCCATAAAAAAGTTTGAAAAGAAAAATGAAGGGAATTTTGCCCAAAGAAAATTATCCTTATTGCTAGAGAACCTAAATGTGAATGATCAAAATGTTAGTAAAATTGCTTTTCCTACCCTGGAAGGATTTGAACTTATACATACCAATCAAATACTTTATTGTAAGGCAGAAAGTAATTACTGTAGCATTAAAAAAATTGACCGCTCAACAAAAATAGCTTCGAAAACTTTAAAATTTGTAGAAGAAATACTTCCGGCCAATTCCTTTAAAAGAATTCATAAAAGTTACGTTATCAATTTAAATTACGTAGTTAGATATTATAAGGCAAACAAGGAAATTGAATTAACCAATGGAGAGAAACTTCCTGTTTCCTTTCGAAAAGAAGAAGAGTTTATCAATGCCATATTACAAAATTACTAAACTATTTCTCTTAGCATTCTTATGGTTTAATTTCGCCTTTACTCAAAATTATCCCACTAACAATTATACTGCAGCCAGAGATTTGCCAAATAATGCCGTTAGATCAATACTGGTTGACAGCAATAATAGTCTATGGATAGGAACTGAAAATGGTGTTGTTAAAAAGGAAAATGACGAATTTCAATATTTTTTTGAAGAAGATGGGTTAGCTCAAAATAGTTGTTGGGCTATTGCAGAAGATAAAAACGGCAAATTATGGTTTGGCAGCTACGGTGAAGGGATTAGTATCTATGACGGATATAAATTCAAAATTATTTCAGAAAAGGATGGCTTGGTTCACAACCAAATAACCAAACTATTTACTTCCGGAAATTATATGTACGTGGGAACCAGTGATGGTGTTTCCCTGATAGACGTAAATACTTTTAAAGTAAATTCTTTAAAGACTCCTCCCGGAAAGGAACTTTTTAGGGTTCAGGATTTCTTTGAATATCAAAACCAAATCTATGTGGTGACATATAGTTCGGGAATCTTCAGAATCTTAAATAAGGACAAGCAAACTGCTTTAGCTAGTGTAAATGATCATAAATTCATTTATTCCGTCTTAATGGATCGTGATAGTATTTATAGCAGTAATAAAGGTTTCTTTACTAAAAGTTCTCTTCCTGCTTATTTGAGTGCGAAGGATTCTGTGCCAATACAAAAACTTGGAACTTCCATTATCTGGGATTATGCTAAAACAAATGATCATAAAATATTTGCGGCGGCCTGGGGCATATACGATACTAACGGAGGAATTTATGAGTTGGTAGATGAGCGGTTAATATCCCGGGCTGTAGAATTTAATATACCCAGCCGGGAGGTAATATCCCTGGCTTATGATTCCAAATTCGAAAAATTATATGCAGGAACCCGGGATGCCGGATTATTTGAAATCGCTTTAAACCCTCAAATTAAAATTCACGGGATTCCAGGCAAGAATATTCTTGGTTTTGCGAAAACAAAAGAAACTTCCGCAGTATTATTGAACGATGGTATTGTTTTAAAAATAGCCGGAAATGAGCAGAAAATTACTATATCACAACTTAAAAAATGGCAGGAAAATTATGTTTTGAATACCGACTTACCTTTACCTAAACATAAGGACCATTTCTACGAACTGGATTATTCTACAAAGGCTGAGGATATCAATTTTTATGATATAAAAGTCTCTCGAGATACCTATTGGCTAAATACGAATATCGGAGTGTTTGCTATAAATGAATCTGGAAAGTTGGATCGTTATTTACCTTTGCACTCAGAAGAAATTAATTTTACCCCCTCCGGAAATCTTATAGAAACCAATCCTTACGGCGGAGTTAGGGTGTATAATGATTTGGCCCTTTTTCATTATACTCATTTTGAAAAAGAACACGATCAAACCCCTACCATGGTTGTAGGTAGTTTGAAAATGGGTGCCAAAACCTATTTTTTATCTATTTTTTCTGGTCTGTATGTATGGGAGAACGGGAGCTTTAAGTCCTATTTCAATAATGGTATCTGGAGCGAAAAAAAATTAAAGCACATTACAGTTTTGGGGAATAATCTCGCCATTTCAAATGAATTTGGGGATGTGTTTATCGTTAATGATGATGGGCCATTTAAAATTAAAAAGAAAATACCCCGGGCCAAAATCCAGGGAAACTCCATTTCTTTTTTAAAGAATTACCAGGGAACTTTAATTATTGGAACTGAAAAAGGATTAACGCTCTACAATAACGGTAGGTATGTATTTTTAGATAAAGAACAGGGGCTGGAGCAGCCTTTATTGAGTGCCGAGGTAAATCAAAATACATTATCAATAGGAAGCAATAACGGTTATTACATCATAGATCTTGTTGCGGTTAGGGATACAAATACTTTGGTAGATGAGATAAGACTGAAAGAAATTTTCATCAATAACAATAAATTTTCTTTAGGATCTTTTGTCGAAAAGGATAAGCTAAAATTGAAGCATAACGAGAATACAGTATTGCTTAAATTTAGTACAAACGCTCATCCTTATCCGAATAAATTGAAATATCAATACCGGTTAAACGATAATGAGCCCTGGAGTCTTTCATCTACCAAACCCGAAATATTCCTGCCGTCTTTACCAACAGATAATTATGAGCTAGATGTAAAGGTATCAGATGAGAGTACCGGTTTAAGTTATACCCAAGCCTTGCTGAATTTAACAGTGCTTCCACCATTTTGGAAAACCTGGTGGTTCCTTGTTATTATCATAAGTATTATAATTATGGTAGTTTATAGCTTTTATGAATTTCAAATAAGACAGATCAAAAAGTTTGAAGCACAAAAGGGATTGATTCAAAAGCGTTTTGAAGAAACCAAAATGGAAGCTTTACTGGCCCAAATGAATCCGCATTTTATCTTTAATGCGATGAATTCTATTCAGTACTATATTATGGATAGTGATATAGATAAAGCCTCGGTATTCTTAGGTGATTTTTCAAAATTAATCAGGCTAAACCTGGATCATTGTACCAAGCCAACTATTTTATTGATTGAAGAAATTGAATATTTGCAATCCTATATCCGGGTTGAAAATACGCGATTTAATAATAAGATTGAGGTGATATTTAAAACAGATCCTTTGATTGATCCTTATGAGTTAGAAATCCCTAGCATGTTATTACAAACCTTCGTGGAAAATGTTTTCGTTCATGCTTTTCCGCCGGGTGTGTACAACCCGACATTAAAAGTTTCTTTTAAGCTGCTTTCAGAAGGTGTTTTGCAATGCAGAATTGAAGATAATGGGGTTGGGTTTACTAAATATTCAACTAATAAATTACATAACTCTAAAGGTGTAAGCCTGGTGAAAGAACGTCTTACCTTATTAGGTTACGATGTTGAAGAAACCGTACAAATTATTTCCGAAAAAGATAAAGGCACTTCCGTTACCTTAAATCTAGAGGTCTAACGATAACTTTAAGATTCCATACGTTTACTACATCTTTTGAAGCCAATAATCTAAATGTATCTGACTAAATTTACTAAAAATCAGAAATAAAATTACCTTCCTGCCTTATAATCGGTCAGGAGATAACGGGCTGCTGTCAATCCTACGATGGAGGTGTAAATATGCGGGACTTTCTTTTGTTTTTAATATCTTCTTAGGCTGTTAATGCGGCTATTTATCCTATAATTGCTAAATCTGCTTTTTGATGTGTTTTAGAAGATATAACAGGTTTTATTCCTGCAGGGTGTGTCTGTTAATGCATTCATTCCAGCGAACATTAAGCGGAAATGTCGGTTTAATTTTCTGGTTTTGTATCTAAGAGCAACCCCAACCTGCAAATAGAAGTGCTGAAAATCTGAAATCTACAATTCCCTGTTGAACCGGCTTAAGTGGCTTCCTGCCATATTTCATTTTTTATTTACACCTTTTAAAAGTTTAAAAAAATGCTGAAAAGTCGGAGTTTTTTTTCTTTCTAATAAATAATCGCTCTTGCCCCTCTTAAAAAATGCCAACAAACCGCAAGTTCACCTAAAAATAGGTTAAACATATTAAAAAAAATATAAGTTTCCTTATAGGTTTCTTATTTTAAGCGTATTAGCAATGTTTCAATAGAATATTGGTCATCATTTAAAGATGAACACCGTTCACCAATACTAATCAATTCTTAATAAAAAATACTATGAAAGACGGAAATCTTATATATTACAAAATTTTAAATAAATCCTTAAATATTCCGGGTGCAAGAGTCAATAGAGTTGAATTTTTGGAGAAAAACCTTCAAAAGTATTGCACTGTTGAACAAATAGAAAAAGCCAAAGATACTTCTATAATTAAAGCGGGAATACCGGAAGTGGTGCTTGAAAAAACAGTGAGAAGCGTAGTACAGGAGCATACGTTCAAAGTTACGGGAATTTCTACCCTAACAGGAATGCCGGGTGGTTTGGTTATGGTTGCAACAATACCTGCAGATTTAGCTCAGTACTATTACCACGTAATAGTATTAGCTCAGAAATTAGCTTTTTTATATGGTTATCCTCAGTTTAAAAATGATGGTTCTGATTATATGGATGATGATCTGGTTCACCACCTGACATTATTTATAGGGGTGATGTATGAGGTAGAAGGAGCAGACAAAGCTGTCCTGGAAGTATCAAAAGATCATAATTCTGAAACGATTTCAAAAGTACCAGGTAAAACATTAACTGAAACTGCTTATTACATGCTAAGAAAAAACATTGCCAGATTTGTTGGTTTAAAGATTACGAAAAAAACTATAAATCAAGGTATTAGCAAAGTGATCCCTATAGTGAGCGGGTTGGTCTCGGGGGGAGTTTCATATTTTTCCTTTACCCCGATGGCCGAGAAACTGAGAGTTTCATTAAAAAATGCTCATGAATCCAGAAAGGATGAAATAGTTGAATCTATTTAAGATCATATTCAATTCCCATCTCAATAATTTTGAAAATTAGAGATGGTAGAAACAATTGATAATATCATTTACCTTTTTTTTCAATTTTAGTTCCGCATTTATATCATTTAAAACTAATATAGATGCAACATTTGTGGGGCTAAAAATCGATCTGGAAGTTGAGTAGATATTTTTAAGATAATACTTCTTGCACCAGTGAGGTCTTAAATTGGCAGGTAAAAAAGTTGAGAAAATAAGACGACTTAATTCCCATAAAGGTAAAAGCACTGCGGTAATTCTAAATCTAAAGGTGCAAGACTGGTAAAAGATCGTTTAGCATTGCTGGGTTACGACATTGAGCAAGCCGTGAGAATAACTTCGATTAAGAATAAAGACACTTCCGTTACCCTAAAACTAGAGGTCTAACGATAACTTAAAGATCCCAAACGTTTACTAAACGAATATTTTTCGAATTACCATAAAATTTAGTTTTACTAAAAATTAGAGTTAGTGGCGGCTACACCTTTATTGGGGTTGTTTTCAAAGTAAATATTATGAGTAGGGTCGTATTATTCTTTGAAGCTACAGTAGAAGTCACTTCTCTAATCTTTTTAATTTTTTCTTTCTCAATAGATTATATAAGATTTTGATATTCAGATAAAATATAAAAACCTACTTCGATTTTTTTTATTCTAATACCGGTTTATGCTTTTTTCAATGCAAGGATTTGCTTTTTAAAGAAAGCATTTTAGTTAGATTTTGCTTTCTCTTAAAAGCAATTTAGATAAAATGGTACAATAGAACCATTAATGATGACGGAATGTAATTTGGTATTATTCCTTTTTGCTATACTTTTAAATAGATATTTTATAAAGTCGCTCCAGCCTTGGAATTTCATAGGTTTATACCTGAAAATACTTAAATCCCGGTCTTCTTTATTCAAAAATTATTTAGTCTTAGAAAAAAAAATCATCCTTCTCACGTCATACCTTGGCGTATTCTCCCTGCATCTTTGAAAATATAAGTTGCGAAGTTAATTGCTTCGTGTTGTTTAATGTTAAGAATAGATCCGCTTCAGTCTGTGACTTTTCTAATATGTAGGGGTAAAAGAAAATTAAAGGACGAAGCGGAATCTTATTCTGATTTTAGAATTGAAAGAAAGATTATTATGAACTATAAGATGTAAATATGAAAAAACTATTTCTCGATGGTATCCGTACCCCAGAGATGGTATATGATAAAACTGTAGCCAAAGATTTTATTGGCACCGGCAAAGGGTGAAATACTCCGAGGCTTGCCTTGAAATTAAAAATTTGTTTCCAACGAATGCCTCGTGGGCTTGCCCCGAGATAGTTTACTGTGGTAAGGAATTATGCTGATTTCGTAAAGTACATAAAACAAAACGGCTTTCCGGAATTTATCAGCTTTGATAATGATTTCGGTCTGGATGAAAGTGGGGAAGTGGCCCCGGATGGATATGCAGCGGTAAAATGGCTGGTGTATGAATCGGAACTCGAACTGAAGAGCTTGCAATTTAAAGTTCATTCAGCCAATCCTTTTGCGGCGGAGCAGATAAGGGGATTGTTGAGCAACTATATTCAGTTTTTGAAAAAGAGTTGAAATTTCCTACGATTACTTATAAGATCCATACGTTAACTAAATGCTATTTTTTTGTTTTAACATAAAATTTAGTTTTAGGAAAATTTCTAATTAACCTAAGAAAATCCAAACCTATGGCAACTTATAAATGTAGAACTTGTGGCATAACAAAAAATGACACTCTAATTTCTCAAATGGCGGTCCTTGGAAGATGCAGACCTGCAAATTCTTCTGCTTCCCTTTCTCATCATTCGTGGTCGAAAATATCTAATAGTAACTAAACTAAATTCTTCTTAATGAAATTTAACGAAATTGTTTTAGGAGAAAATCAAGATTTAATTCCTGAAATTATAGGTGGTATACAAAAAATTGCTATCGGTTTAAGTCAGAACAATCAATCTCTACTTCGGAGAGAACTTGTAAAGCAATTAAATGATGAAATTCCAGAATTAAATTTAATAGATGGTAGAATAGTAAATGCCCTAATAAAAGAAGCTTATTCTCAAACACATTCTCCGGTTCTTCAAAATGCCCTTTCAGAATGTTTTTTTGAAAATACAGGAGATAAACTAGTTTACAATCCGAATAGAATTTCCGATGCAAACCTAAGTCTTACTTCAACCAGTGATGATATTTTGGATCTAAATAAGTTTGATCAAAAAACAGAAATCTTAAATGGGGCTATAGAATTAATAGGAAAGACAGATGCTGTTGCTGACATAAATGAAACTAAGCTCGCCATTGATAAATATGTTCCTAAGGATAATTTCTCCCTTACCGGGATGACAAAGGTGAAAGACACTTTTAATTATGCTAAAAGAATTTATAATGGATACGGTAGGCTAATAAGCCAATATGAATTTGCTAAACAGGCAAATTTAGATCTTATTGATGATTTTGTGTTTCTACGTAATGAACTACTAAATTTTAGACAAGAGGTTACACAATTAGTGACTGAAATTATTGGAGATAATGAGAAAGCTTCTCATCCAGATTTATTTGATTTTTCTGAAATAGAATATTTCGATATAGAAGAATTTCGGGGAAAAGTAAATTTAGCATTTGATGGTTTCGGAGAAAAATTGCAAATATTTAATAACGATTATCACAAAGAAATGCTCCGACTAAAGGATGCCGGTGCAGGTCACGTTGATGATGCACTAAATAAACTTGGAAAAACTCAAAAAAGAAGAGGTCAAATTTCTAGGAGAGAAGTAAAAGGGGAGGTTGCAATTGCTGCTATTGGCTTCGCTTTTGATGCTTTCCTCAGCATTTCTGAAACAAGGAAAAATGCAGAAGAAACCGTAGCACAGCTAAAGCATGATATAGAAGCCATGAAACTCGGGCTCAAAGAGGATGCCCAAATAATAGCTGAAGATCTGTTAAGATTAGCAAAAATCCACTCGAGGATAAAAGGGGTTTTAATTCCTGCGGTAAAAAAGTTTATAAATGAAGCAAACATTATATATAATCTAAAATTAAAAGATGCCTATTCCAAGATGGTAGAGGAAGGCACTATTGCGGAATTAAGCAGTGAAAACAGAAGACTGGCTGCAGAAAGGAAACAACTTATTTCAGAAATAGAAGATAAAAATCAGGGAATAACAATCTGTGAAAGCGAGATATTAAGGTATGAAGACTTAATATCAGAAATTCACTGGGAGTATAATTTTGTAAATGCTAATAAACCCGATATCCCTATTCCATTTCATAATATAATCTCGTTTGGAACAGCAAAAACCAATTATAAAAAACAATTGTCCGATTGGGAAAGAATAACTGAACCCATAAGAACTAAATACAGGGTTTATGTGGATAATACAAACCAGGAGGAGGAAACTCTGCTAAGATTTAAAGACATACTAAGAAAGCTGGAGAACAGACTAAAAGAAATTGAAAACCAGCGGGAGGAGAATAAATTAAGGATTGAAGAACAAAGGATTAGAATTGAAGATTTTGAACTGCAGTTTGAAATTTTTAGTAAAGGTATAGGACAATTGTCGGCAGCTTCTAAGAATTTTCTGGAACTGGGAATCGCAAAAGATCTTATTAAGAAATCGGTTAATTTTCAAAATAATTTGGTTGGCATTTCTGATTCAGAAACATTTTCAATTCCTACTGTATCAGATAATAACATAGATTATTTGAACGACCAGTACTACCAGATGAAGCTTAAGCTTGAACTTTTAAGCTACACAGAATCTTTGGTTAATGGAGAGTTCCTAGAAAAAATGGCGGAATTGGGTGGTGAAAAAAAGGAGCTATTTATTTCTGATAGAATGCAAAAATTGAGATTTCAGTTGTCATCCAAAATTCAACAAAAAACCAAATTGGATTCTGCCCAGACAATGAAATTAGTGAATCTTGGGACAGATATATTTGTCAGTATCTTAAAAACTCAAAAAATTAAAGCCAAAACAACTTTCCTACATGAGTTAAATGAAAAACTGGACCATGAATTCTTAGGTCGATTTGAAACCTTGGTTGCGTCTTTAAAGCAGAGCATGGAAAAGGATAAACAAGAGGCAAAAAAGATGGAATCTGCGCTCAATGGAGCAATGTCTACAGAGGATTTATTAAAAGCTTCTAAAGTATTAAAGAACAATTAAACTAAACAATCTATTAGGTTGCTAAATTTAAATTTTTAAAACATATGAATACAAATTCTCTCAAAGCAAAATTACTGTCTAAACAGCAAGCATATATTTTATTTTTCATTTTCCAAGCTCCTTATGCATATGTGGGTAAATGGAAAATGCAATTATTATATTGGTTTGTTTGTTTGCCGATATTTGCTCATATCTTTATGATTTCGACTGGTGAATTTGCCAGTATTCTTCCAATATCTTTACTTCTTATTTGGCCAATAAACCAGTTTTTTGCCATTCCCAATAAGATCAAAAAATACAACTTGAAAATTTACGAAGAACAAATAAAAAGTAAGTAGAATGACAGCATTAATAATTATTGGAATAATCTTAGTAATACTTGCATTTTTCGGCCTTGGATATTATACCTGGTCTTTTGCCAAGGAAAAATATGATCATAATATTTTTGGGATTGGTGTTATTATAAGAGGTATAGCTTCACTGTTTTGCTTAACTTTTGCAGTGATGCTAAATACTGGTGATGGCTCTATTATAGTCTGGATTGTGGCTGCAGGCATTTTATGGCTTTGGACATTTTTTGCTACCTGGACAAGGAGTAACATTTTTATAGCTTTATTTTCACTGATCTATCAATTGTTCGCTGTTTTATTCGTGTTAAAAGCTTATGACAGTGTGAAGAGAAGGCTTAGCTAGTTTGAAAATAAAGCTATAATCTTATAGATGAATCAACATTAAACCAAACTTTTCACCGGAAGTCAGGTTGATTATTTGTAGCAAAAAGGTTTTATATAATTTTATTTAATCTCGCATTTCAATACTCATAAATTCAGGTTCCTTCCAGGTAGAGAAAGATCCATCACTCTTGACCCTTCTAATTTTACAAAAGTGGTCGTCGAATTTATATTCATAGACCACCACTCCTTTACTTTTTAAAATTCCGTTTTGTGGTTTTTTCTTAATCTTTACTCTCCATCTTTGCTTAGTACCGGGCAGGTTGAAAAGCAGGTATTCAGGATATATTCCTGTCCTTTCCAATTCGAGCATGCCGCCCTGGATGTGAGTTATTTCTAAGTTCATTTAAAATAAACCTGCTTTTAAACTTTCTGCTGTTTGTTAAAGCGGATCTTATAATGGGTGCTTGGTACATTTTAGTCCACAACAATATTATGTTTTCTCAATTTTGCAGCTAACCTCTCATCAAGGTTTAAAATATCTTCATCATTTAATTCCACTAACTTGTAATTATACTTTGCATAAAGACCCTGTTTAATTTTCTTTCTCTCAGCATATTTTTCGTTCTCTTCCAATCCCCAGTATTCAATATATACTTTTTGAGAGGGAATATAAAAGTCACAATACATATCTTCATCAATATTTAGTTTTCTCTCGTACGCGTGTACAATCCTATTTTTATATAGGAAATCATCAATAAGAAGTTCTGCCCTACTTCTAACATAATGCCCATCGGGTGTCCTTAGATTTGCAGGGTATTTTATTCTAAAGTCATCACTCTTTTCAACTTCCTTATCTTGAGCTTGAATCTCAACATCACCTGCACCTTCTTTAATTTCGCGTATTAAGTGTTTATTATTTAAAATACTTTCACTCCAGATTATATAAGGTTTTCCATTTCTAGCTTCCATTTGTTTTGCACCATTTCTTACTCCTGCGGTTGTGCTAACCCATCCACCTTTGTCTTTCTCTATCCATCCTAATTCTGCTAAATAGAGATTAATTTTACGATTCGAGATATTAAAATGCTCTCCAATTTTAGAAGCATTCACTGTCGATGAGGAATCCACACTTTTATTATAATCTAAAGTATCAGGCCAAACAATATACTCTCCAAATTTTGGATTGTATTTTGTGTCTCCGCCTGCAATTCTCCCATTCTTGGTAAGAATCCAAGTGCCTTCTTTTTTATACATCCAGTCATTTTCACAAAGTATTTTAAATAATTCCTGGGGTTCTAAATTGTTCTGTTTTGCTAATGCTGTTGTTGAAACGAATTTCATAAGATTTTTTAATTTTTTAATTTCTTTTCATCAATTACTGAATTAACTGTTAATTAAGATATTATCGTGAAATTAAATTAAAATTTATTTTTTCGATTTTTTTCTTGAGTTCGGTTTTGTGAAAATCTTCTTTTGTATATGCTAATCGCATTGCTCTTTCGACTTCTATGGTAGTCGCTTTGTTTGACGAATTTTTACCCAAAGCTTTTTGTAACCCTATTACTATTATCTTAGAAATATCGTGACCATGAGAAATTTGATAAAGATCATATTGGTTTAAATCTAAAGCACTCAAGCGTTCTTTTAGTTCTGTATTTGTTATTTGAAGGCCTTGATTACGATATCTTTTAATAGTTTCCAATAAATTATCCAGTCCTAAAAACTCTAGAGTAGACTTAGAAATAAATTTCGTGTAGTCCAATTCCTTTGTTTCATTTAGTCTATTGTTAGGTTTAAACTGAAAATTATAATTATGGATATTGCTTATAATTCTTAAGTGAGATAATGGCTTTGAAAGCTTTAATATATGAGCTGCTAACTGATAAGAATTTTGGAAGGATTTTTCTTTCAATTTTGTTTCATCAAAATATTCTCTAGAAAAATTAACGAAAGAATCAGAGCAAAGGCACATTGTTTCTAGACTATGAGCATCTGTCCTCAAGATATTTTCAACCTCTTGAATTTCTAAAATATCATCATAATCCTTATCCACTATTGCAAAATATTTAGATTCAATTTTCCTTGAATTTAGGATTTTTATAGCTGCTATAATATTTTCCTTTCCCTGTGAAATTTCAAAGGAGCATAAATCTTCGTCTAAAAATTTAGAATAAAACGTAAAATCTTTTTCGCCTTCTACCAAGATATAGTATTCCTTTATTGAATCCATAGAAATCATATTGGCAATAATTTCTGGAGATATTTCTTCCTTTAGACTCATTACTACTCTTCCTTTAATTCCACAGTAAGATCCCAATTATTGCCAATAACTGCAGGAGAATGTGTGGCAATAATTACTTCCATTGGATTTAGTTTAAGGATTTCTTGTAAATCATTGATTATCTTTTTTTGCCAAGCGATATGTAGAGATATTTCAGGCTCATCCATTAGTAGTAAAGTGCCTTTTTTTAGCTTAAATAAAAGTTCATAATAAAGAACTAAAATATGTTGCTCTCCTGACGAAAGATTTTTGAGAGGTATTAATTTTCCGTTTTTAGTAGATTCAAAGTGAAATCCTTCCTGTTTAGATATAGAAAGTTTTTTCTTTAAAAAACGTTCATTAACAATTTTTAAGAATAGTTCGATCCTATCAGCTAAATCATCATAAACCTCTAATTTTTGTTGACTGTCTTCAATGTAAACTTGAAATACAGCTCTTATTTTATCATCTTGCTCTTCATCAATAATATCAATATGAGGTTGGTTTTGTAGGTCCAGTAGTCCAACCTCATGCAGCTTCTCTCTTTTATACTCTAGGTTTTTGAGGCTTTCATTAAGATCCTCCTGACTTATTTTTTGTTTTAAATTTTTTAATCGGTTAATAAGTCTATTAGGATAAGTCCTATCCAATTTTGTGGACAATTCAGATGATTTTGCTAATTGATTATGGATTTCATCAACTAAATGTTCAGAATATTCTTCGACCGTATTTTTATATATATTATGGTCTCGATCCCGTCCTCTATACCTAAATTCATCATTATCCTTAGACAAGGTCAACAAACGTTGTGTTTCAATGAGAGCAACTTTCAAATTTTTGATTTTTTCAGAATACCAATCTGGTACTAAGAAAATTTCCTTTAAATTTTCTGGAGGTAGGTGATCTCTGTATTTATTTATTAGCTCCTTTGTAGTATATCGAATTTCGGATCTTCTATCGTACCATTCATCAGAGTCCATTCTGCGAATAGGGCCAGGAATATATTGATTTATAGTTCTAGCAACTTTTTCGAGATTTTCATTAACCGCTGCAAAATCCATTGAATGGATTTTTTCTTCTCCTTTGTGACTAGTAAGAATTATAGTTTTATTTGAATTCTCCCCCTTTTTTCTTTCAAATTGCCAAGTTGTATTGTCTTCAAAGTGAATAGAGATTTTTGAAAAGTCTATTTTTTCAATTTGAAAAAAATCACCTTCGAAGATAGATTTTATGATTTTTAAGACAACAGTTTTACCTAGTCCATTTCTTCCTAAAATAAGAGTAATACTATTATTTTGGTTAAAATCAATTCGGTGTGTAAAAGTGTCAAAAAGATCTTCAATTAAAATTTTTTTAATTTTCATTATTATTTATATAAAAATTCTGTTGATAATTAATGTACAAGTGATGATGTTTATGCCCCAACCCCTCTTACAAACACCTCTACAAACTCCTTCATTTTATTTATAATCCTTTCACCAACCTCTCGTGCTTTTAGCACGCTTGGGCGGTTGTCCAGGCATTTAAAAATATCATCTCTTAAGGGTTCGTGTTCGTTATAGATATAGGCGTCTATTAATGATTTAAACTGTTCCTTATCCAGGTTTTCCTCCTCACATAGATCGGCAAGGGCAAGTACCCGCTGATCGCTCCAATATTGCTCAAACTCGTCTGGAATGGAATCTATATCACTGATCTTGGGCAGGTGTTCTTCTATAAATTTTTCGATTAATTCGCGCTTGCTCCGCAACTCTACATCTCCCGCGAGCATATCGAGAATTTGCTTTTTCTGTTGTGCGGCATTTTTTCCTTTGGCCTGTTTTAAATTGGCGAGAAGTTTTAAAATATAAGCCACATTCACCTCGTCCCGGTGAATTAATTCCAGTTCAAAATCTACATCATCAAGAATGGAAGTTTTATTCTTTTGGTGGTCGCTTTTCGACTTTTCATAAAGGTCCAGGTATTTACTTTTATAATCTTCAAAAGTCTGCTCATTCATCGGGACATCTTCCCAATCGAAATCGGCGAAGGAGGTCAATACATTTTTTGCGCGAATTAATGCCCGGAATGCCTCTACAAATTCCAGTTCCTCTTCTTCAGAGGGTAAATTATCTACGCTTTTTACCGTGGGCGCGATCTTGAGTAAATCAATAAAAGCTTCAGAGAATTTCTCGGTGACCTTTTCGTAATCGGGGAGGAGGATGTCTTCTTTCGCTTCTTTATTGGAAAAAAGTGCTATGGCTTCATCAGTAGCTTTTTTTAGATTTCTAAAAGAAAGAATTTCTCCCTGTGATTTCTTCTCGTCCAGGATCCTGTTGGTCCTCGAAAAAGCCTGGATAAGTCCGTGGTGCCGCAGGTTTTTATCTACATACAATGTATTTACCTTCTTGGCGTCAAATCCTGTAAGCAGCATATTTACGACAAGAATAATATCCAGCCGATCTTCATCCTTAAAACCGACTTTCTCCCGCTCCTTCAGCCGTTTGCTGATATCCTTAAAATAATTTTCAAACTGCTTGCTGTCCCGGGTTGAAAATGCAGTCTTATACATTTTGTTATAATCTTCAATAAATTTATCCAGCTTTTCCCGGGTGTGACTTGTTTTGTAAACCGGTGTTGGGTCTGCCGCCAGTTTTAGATCTTCCGGCAAAAGTCCCTGGGCTTCTTCATCTTCCTCGTTAGCGCCATAGGTAAAAATAGTGGCTACTCGTAGATCGTGTTCGCCGGCTTCTTTTTTCTTTTGAAAATGCTCGTAGTAGGTAATTAAATTAGCAATACTACTTACGGCGAAAATTGAAGAATATTCCCTGTTCTTTGTTTTTGTATCGTGGTATTTAATGATGTAATCGGTGATTTTTTCCAGTCGTTTTGAGCTGTCCAGAACTTCCCTTGTATCTATATCTTCAACTTCAATATCTATAAAGGTGTTACTCTTTTGCTTATACCTTCCAATATATTCTATACTGAATTTCAGCACGTTTTGGTCCCGTATGGCATCGGTGATCACATATTTATGCAGGCACTCCCCAAAAAGGTCTTTCGTGGTACGCTTCCCGAGCTCATTTTTCGCGGCATTGTCGGCAAAAATTGGAGTTCCCGTAAAACCAAAAAGTTGAAGGTTTTTAAAAAAGCTCGTGATCTTTTGGTGGGTGTCGCCAAACTGACTCCGGTGGCATTCGTCAAAAATAAAGACCATCCGTTTATTTTGCAGGTTCTTCATCCTGGACTGATATCTACCGGGAGAGATCGCATTATTCAGTTTTTGAATAGTGGTAAGTATAAGTTTGCTGTCGTCGGTAAACTGACTCACCAGAGAATTGGTATTGTCTGTAACATCTACACTGTCCTTTTTAAAGCTATTAAACTCCTTCATCGTCTGGTAATCCAGATCTTTTCTGTCTACCACAAAAACCACCTTATGAACCTCCGGAAGATCCATTAAAATCTGGCTTGCTTTAAAGGAAGTGAGCGTTTTGCCCGACCCTGTGGTATGCCAGATGTAGCCGTTTTCTGTGCTCGTTTTTACCTGGTGAATAATAGCTTCGGAAGCATAAAACTGGTAGGGGCGAAGTACCATTAAAACTTTATGGGTTTCATTAAATACGATGTACTTAGAAAGCATCTTCCCCAAATGATCGGGATCCAAAAATGCTTTTGTAAAATCAGAAAGTTCTTTGATATTTCTGTTCTGTTTGTCTGCCCAGAAAAAGGTTTGTTTAAAAGTGAGGGCTTGCAGCGGATTATTAGAAAAGTATTTGGTATCAACGCCATTGCTTATTACAAAAAGCTGCACAAAATTAAACAGCCCATAATTGTTCCAGTAGGAGTGGCGTTTATAACGGTTAATTTGTTTAAAAGCTTCTTTAAGTTCAAGTCCGCGTCGTTTTAACTCAATTTGAACCAGCGGAAGACCATTTACCAATAGCGTTACATCATATCGATTTTTATAAGTTCCCTCCTGTGCGATTTGGTTGGTTACCTGGTATAGATTTTTTGTCCAGTCTTCTGAATCAAAAAAGCGTACGTAAAAAGATTCTCCTGTTTCTTCGCGGGTAAACTGAAATCTGCCACGAAGGGTCTTGCCTTTTTCAAAAACATTGCCCTTCGCCAGGTGATTGAGAATGTTATCGAACTCCTTCTCAGAAAATTCTGTTTTATTGAAAACCTCAAGCTGACTTTTTAAGTTCGCTAGTACAGTCGCCTCGCTGTTTACCGTCACCCGGGAATACTGCAGGTTTTCTAATTGCTTTACCAGCTTTTCTTCTAATACGGCTTCAGATTGGTAGCTCATTTAACTAATATTCAATGGTAGTGATTTTTTATTCTGTATTGCTGATAACACATCATTTTTATAATCCATTATAAACTGGACGGCTTGATTAACTATCTCTTCAACCAATTTCTGATATTTTTCAGAAGAAGGATTTGTTAGGATTTTAAGAGTATAATTATGATTAAGGTTTATTTCATTCCCATCCTCAGTATATAGGCGTTGGGTTTGTTTCCACCAATTATTAATTTTATTTACTTCTTGAATACTTTCTACCAGTAAGGAAACACCATCTTTATTCCAGATTCCAACAAAAAGATTTCCACCAATGTGTCCTCTTCCACTAAAAGACTCCAACCCAAATTTTACTTCTGCTTCAGGATAGGATGTAAAAACAACCCATAATTGGGATTTACTTTTGTGAGTTGATTTTCCATTTTTTAATGTAAAGATTTCTGAATCTAATTTTTCCAATAAGCCTTTTTTTACATCTTTTCTAAAGTTACTTTTAAGTTTCGTTGTCATTGCTTCGTAATTTTCTACTATAAAGGCTGTTTCCTCTAAATAACCTGCCATGACTTTTTGAAGTTCCTGCTTTTCTTTTATTTCCATGGTGTGCGTAAGTTTCTTGATAAGTAGAATGTATTGGTTTATGCTTTCCCTAACGCTTGTAAGATTGGGAACTTCTTTAAGACATAATCCCAGCCAATCCGAAATATGTTCTTTGTAACTGATGTTGTAGAAATCTTTTCCTGCCTTTAAATTCCCACTACTTTGCTTGCTAGGGCTATCCACTTTTAAAGTGAGATATAAAACAGTATTTTCCTTGGGATAGTTACAATATCTCTCAATCTGGCAGTTTTGATCTTGAGCATAAATTTTATTTTCAATGCAAATAATATTATTCCTATTTTCAATAAAAATATCTATACGACCACCTTCTTTATTATGATCATTGCGCCTACCGATTGAAATCTCTGGAGAAACTGTTGTATTAGTAGAATTAATAAAATTATTTATTAATTTTTTTTGAGCTGCCTTTTCATTCTTCTCCTGTTTTGTTATTTCTCTTTGAATTACTTGCAGGAATAGTTTTAAAAAAATGTCTTTTTGAAGATGGGTTCCATTCGGATTTAATAATTCGATCAGAAATGCTGAATGTGTTTTATTTTCTCTTGATTCAATTCCCAACACAGAAAATAGGTTAAAATGCTCCCCTTTAGCTATGGTTATTTCATTATGATGTTTAATGATGGTTTCACTTCTCTCCAGTAGATTCTTGAGGTTTTGTTTATTTGCTTTAATTTCAGCCATTATCTCCTATTAAACATTTCTAATTCCATTTCTGCCAATGGTACATCCTGATATTTTGTACTCTTTTCCTGTACTTTTTCTGCAAATCTTATCACTTCTAGATATTCTTTCTCATCTTCAAACTGTGTCCAGGCTTTTAGTTCCCTTCTTTGAATTCCGGCTTCTTTTGCTTCTTCATTTAATTTGGTTTGAATCAAACGATCTACAGGAAAATGAACCGGAGTAGTTGCTAGTTTGTCACTACACCATAAGTATTTTAGATAGAGGTTAAACAGTTTTTGAGCAACCCCAAAATTTATAGGAATGGTATATCCTTGAATTTGCTCTTTATTTGAAAAATCTACAATAGACTGGATATTTTTAACATGCACTTCCTCTGAAACTTTGGTATGATAGTCTTTCGCTACCAAAGCTTCAATTTTATCTCTCAGGGCTTCCCGAAATTCTTTTCTAACCGGTTCCGGGATTTTTTCTTTGTAAACATTGGCGCGCTGAAAACCTCCGCCGAAGGTGAGGACCCAGATTTCATTATTTAAAAATGCTGCTTTCATAGGTTATAATTTATTACGCACTCCATAGTGGTTCTTTCTGCCAGGAAGCTTTCATTCCTAAAGCATTTGGATCAACATTTGGATATTTTTTAAAAAGTTCGTCCAGCTTTTCGGTAAAATGATTTTTAGGTTGTACTATATTCAACATATATTTCATCAAGCATAGATGAATATATAAATACTGAAATTCGTGCTGTTTTGGGACCTTAGAAACCCAATGAAAAGGCGGTTTGGAAAGTAGTTTTGGTGCTCCGGGTAAATTTCTATTCCATAACCTTGAATGATGGGCGCAATGGTTTCTTATCTGTGAAATACTTTGCAACCAACTGGGTAAATAAGTATGGTTTACCGCTCCATATTCTTTTGCTATGGTATCTTTTGATTTTATTGAATTCTTCAAATTACCATATAATTTTGAGAGTGCACCAAAGCTTGTTTGTTCCAAAGATTTCCAGGCTGGTGGAAACCGTAAATCATCTTTATGTTTTTTAAAGTGAGACTTAATAGTAATATCTTTTGTTCTGGATACTTCTTCCTCTAAATTTGATAAAGTCTTTACTAAAGCCCGACTATCCTGAAACAAATCAAAATTTTGGAACCACCAGGGGTCAAATTCGTGTGACAGATGGTAGATCATCTTGGTGCGAAGACTGATTTCGAGTTTTTCAATTACATCAAATAATAAAATTCTAAGTTCCCGGTCAAAATTATAGAGGGCAATTACATCTGCAAATTTACTGTTGGGTTTAAATTTATGCTCAACTTTGTCTTCCTGCATCACATACCAATATTCCCCAAGCCTATAATAACTTATATGTGAGAGATAGTGTTCCGCCTCGTCTTCAGGGTTTATAATCAAGCCCCTTTCTTTAAGCTGGTTTATTTGCTGCGATATGGTAAAAGCTCTTTTTTCGAACATAATTTTTTCTAATAAAAAAACCCCATCGAGTCTTAACTCAATGAGGTTTTTACATATTCTTTAAAGCAAAAGACACACCCTGGGACGCTGTGCTTATGGGTAGCGTGGTGTGTACTGTTAAGGCAAATATACAACATAAGTCGTAATTTTCACTATTTTTTTGCTCTTTAGTATTCATCTTATTCCTTCAGTTTTTTTAAAATCACACAAACATTTGCTGTAAAAGCCCTTTTTTAAAGCTTTTCGTTTTTTCAATCTGCTGCGACACAGCTTCTATTTTCTTATCTATGGCAGATAAAAAATTCGCTATTTTTTGTTGTTCTTCTAAGGATGGAATTTCTAGTTTAAGTTTTTTCATTCGAGTTGCAGAAAGCCCCAGTACTTTTGTCCCCTGCGCAATAGTCATTACTTGCTTTCTTAATTTCCAGCTTTGCATCAAATAGCCCGAAAAACCTTTACTAATTACACCCTTTACAGGTCTTGCAATAAATGTGTGAAGACCAGCTAACACTTTTTCATTATTTAATTCAATTAATTCTATTGCTTTTCCAATATCCTTGTGATCTTCTGAGGCATCTGCAATGATCAAATCTCCTTCCTGACAGTAATTTTCTGCTTTTATTTTGGAAATATCAATTTCAGAATTCACGTAGGGTATATTTTCCTTTTGAAGATCAAGAAGAGTCGGTAATTTGGTATGAATATCTCCATAATGGATATTTTTCACTTCTCCTTTTTCATAATTTAGCTGATCTCTGGAAAATGAATTAGTAGAATAAAAAGTATAAACTTCTCCATATTTCTTTTCCTCCCACTCCGCAAAATTCTTCCCACTCTTATCTTTAAACCTAATCTCCTGCGAAAACAACTGCTGCATCACACCTTTTTTATAGGTTTCCAGCAGTTCTTTTTTTCGGCTGAGTTGCTGGATCTTTTTATCGACCGCAGAAAGGAAAGAGGCGATTTTTTGTTGTTCTTGAATAGATGGTATATAAGTTTTTAATGAACCAATTACAGCAGGCGATAAGTTTGGAGGATCAGTTCCGGCTATTCTGTTTTCTATCTTGCTAATTAAAGATTGTCTTTGTAAAGTATAATAAATATATAAAAGATGATTGTGAGAGACTAATTTTCCAACTCTTTGGTTTAGAAGAGAGTTATTGAATAAATCATCTATTCTTGCAATTTTCAACTGTTTATATATAATTGGTCTGGTGAGAGCAACCACAATATCCCCTTTTAAAATTATAAATTTATTATATTTTTGGAGGTAGTTTGATGGGAGAAATGATGGCGAATCCTTTTTCATTTCATTTATGCCTACGTCAGCAATTTTTATCCATCGGACTCCACTAACTTGAGAGTCTGTGCTAGAAAAGGCATAGCCATTAAAGATTGAAAATACCTTTTTTAACATTTTCTCTGAATATATTCCCTCAAACTCCTTAAACCTAAGTTTGGGAACAGCTTTGTGTTCAATTGACTTCCTATCTCCTATTTGTATTTCTTCTGTCATAAGTTTGTTAGATGCTGAAACAAGTTCAGCATGGCGTAGTTGACTTAAAAAGGTTGTTCTATTCCTAATTGCTTACAGAAATCGGCTATTTCATTATCCGTAGATTTGATATCCTTTTCCACGGTTTTTAATTCTGAAGCGACCGCTTTAAGGTCAACCGGTTCTTCCTCTTCAAAGGTATCTACATATCGCGGGATATTCAGGTTATAATCATTTTCTTCTACTTCAGCCAGTTTGGCAACATAGCTGTATTTATCAAGAGTGGCCCTGCTTTTATAAGTGTCGATGATCTTTTCTAAATCCTCTTTCCGCAGGTAATTTTGGGTTTTAATTTTTTCATAATGCTCACTACTGTCAATAAATAAAATGTCTTCTTCGTTTTTCCGGTTTTTCTTTAGCACCAAAATACAGGTGGGAATTCCTGTTCCGTAGAAAATATTGGCGGGTAAACCAATTACCGCATCCAGGTAATTTTTGTCTTTAATTAAATATTTACGAATATGGCTTTCGGCAGCACCACGAAATAACACACCGTGCGGCAAAACACAAGCCATTGTCCCGGTAGTGGAAAGCTGGTGCACCATATGCTGTACAAAGGCAAAGTCTGCTTTGGTTTTAGGGGCTAGTTTTCCGTAAGCGGAAAAGCGATCGTCACTCATAAAAAGCGGGCTCGCGCTCCATTTAGCAGAAAACGGAGGATTGGCAACTATAGTATCAAAGCGTTCGTCTATATGATCTGGAGAAGGATTCTCCAGCGTGTCTTCATTATAAACATCAAAGCGTTTATAATGCACATCGTGCATAATCATATTCATTCGGCACAGGTTATACGTAGTAGGATTACTTTCCTGCCCATAAAAAGCACCAACTTCAGCTTCCTTGGAAACTCTTAAGAGTAAAGAGCCCGAACCACATGTAGGATCATAAACATTTTTAATCTGTGTTTTATCTATAGTTACCAGTTTAGCCAGAACTTTACTTACCTGTTGCGGCGTATAAAACTCCCCGGCTTTTTTCCCGGCACCGGAAGCAAACTTCCCTATCAGGTATTCATAAGCGTCGCCCAAAACATCACTTTCGGTATTTTCCAGGTCAAAATCTACCTGGTCTAGGTGAGTGAGCACTTTTACAATAAGTTCGTTTTTAGCTTCTTCGGTTTTACCAAGTTTACTGCTGGTAAGGTCGAGATCTTCAAAAAGATTTCCGAAATCTTCTTCGCTTTCGCTCCCCATGGTGCTTTGCTCAATATTGGTAAGCACCTTTGCCAGGTCTCCAAGAATAAATTTACTTTTTCCGTTCCCATTGCCACGTTTTGCAAGTTCACTAAAAAGTTCAGAAGGTTTTAGGAAATATCCTAAATGCTCCAGGGCATCATCTTTAACTGCGTCCAAGAAAATTTGTTCCTGTGGGTGATCTTCGAGCTGGCGGAAAGTAAGATTATCTGGTTTTAGGATTTTATCGGCATGAAGTTCCATCTTCCTGCTCAGGTACTTATAGAAAATAAATCCTAATATATAATCCCGGAATTCGTCGGCCCCCATTTTTCCGCGGAGCGTGTTGGCGATATTCCAGAGTTGTTGTTCCAGTTGTTGTTTGGATTGGGTCATTTTTTATTTGGGGTAATTAAAAGGAAGTCTGTTTCTGCCACGAATTTAGTGATGGTTTAGAATTTCAGCTTCCAGAGTGTAGGGACAATGGAAATTATATGTGCTTGTAAAGCTAAATATTTTCTTAAAGCTTTGAAAAAATATTGCCGTATTAATAATAAATAATTTCGGATCTCAATAGGGTTTATGATCAAACAGGATTCTTAGAAAGACAAGGAACAGGTTTTTATGCATCACGCCATCATTTTTTGCAGTTTCACAAATCTCATCCACGCTTAGTTCTACTTCCCTTGTAAACCCATAAATACGATCCTCTATTTCCAGTTTTACAACCACTGGAATGTAATTATCAATTTGAGGTAGTGCCTCTTTAATCTCATTAATTATAAATTCATTCACTTCCACAAGCAAAAATATAAGGTATTTATCACTAGCCAGGGTTAAACAGTGCCCTTCTTGATTCTCAACTTTAAACCACGCCACTTCATCGTTCTTTAAAACCGCCTTGACTAAAGCTCCTTTAATGAAACTGATCTCAAGTAACTTTTCCAGACTTTCAATTTTAGAAAGCCCTTTAAAAAAATCGATCTCATATTTCATAGTGCATATTACTGAATAGTGATACGAGGTTTTAACTCAAGTTCTCTTCGTTGTACATAATGCTGGAAATCGAATTTCACTAAGGTAGGCGGCTCAATCTCAGGAATGATTCCTCTTAAAGTTTCCGGAGAAGCATCCCTTGGGTTAGCTCTACGGGTTCTGGAAATACACCAATATCTAAGATCAAATTCAAGCAGTGTTCCATAAAGATGCCCTATAGCTGCTTTTAAATACTGTCGGTTTTCATTCTCAACACCATCACCCCATGCTAACCAAACATCGCGAATATTAATATCCTTTTCACTCAACAGATTTTTGAGCATTGTAATACGGTAGTAAATGATTACAGGGTGTATGAATTGAACTGAATTTAATTTTCGCAAATCTTTTAAAGGGCAAATACTTGAAATAATCCAGCCATCATAATCATAATCCCTGGCTATAGCGTCAATATTTTGCAAAGCTATTCGTGATAAAAAATTATCATAATCTACAGGATATAAAGTAATGATAAGCAAATTTTTTTCTCCTCTTTTTCCGCGAAACTTAAATTGGTTGAGATCTTTCATCTTACTTTAATTTTCCTTTTATATTGAAAAGCAATCTAAAAACCGAACCTGACAACCAATGTCGTTTGATCACATAAGGAGTAAAAAAACAGTGATATATTTACTGTGGGTAATCTTACTTTGAAAGATCCAACAAAGCCACCAGTACCCATCTGTTGGGAATTCCTTCAAAATAATAAACCGCTTCCCCGTACTTATCTTTTCGTTTTAAAACCCGGCCATCTAAATACCAGATTTTAGGGCCGTACTTATCACGGTACCGGATATAATATCCATCGAACTCATATAAGCGATCACCATATTTGTTCTCCAGTTTTACCGTCTTGCCATCCAAATAATAAAGGCTTTTACCGTATTTATTCTTTAGTTTAATTTCTTCGCTGTTCCAGTAGAAAAGATCCTCTCCGTATTTATTTTTTTGCTTTAGCGTATTGCCCTCAACAAAATAAAGCTGCTCTCCATATTTGTTCTTTCCTCTTATAGCTTGAGCTTTTATTGTGTTAATAAAAAAGCAGGATAATATGAGTGGAATTATGAATTGTTGGATAGACATTTAAGAGCTTATTTTTATATTTGGTTTTACCCATATAATTAGGAAATCTTCGTTAAATCACCAGACCTCACAGGTTTTTGAAACCTGTGAGGTCTCTCATTCCGAAGTTTGGTATAGTTTAGTTGTAATTCGATATACTGCTTTGCAGCTCCTTTTTAATTTGAGTTTTTAGACTTTCAGGTTCTACCACTTTTATTTGGTCACCATAAGAGAGTATTTCCATTCTAAAATCGTAGGTAGGACGAATAAAATAACTAAACCTGATTTCATCATCATTACCCAAAATCAATTTCTGACTATGGTGTATGGGGAGTGATTCTACATACCTGCCTTCTCTGGGTGTAAACGATAGAATAACTTTAACCGGATCTTCATCTGTGCCGTTTATTATTCCGAAGCTATTTTTGAATTCTTCGTGCGCCTGGTATTCAATAGGTTTAAACCTGTCTTTAGTAATTTCCAGGTTTTTAATTCGGTCCAGCGAAAAGTTTTTAATAATATCATCTTTGGTATCTTCTGCAATAAGGTACCAACGGTTCCGCGCTTCTTTAAGCGCGATGGGTTTTACCTTGCGATTACTAATTGAAGTATCCCAGAACTTATAGTATTCAAACTCTACTTCTAAAAAATTCTGACTGGCGTGTAGTAAACCCGCTAAATGATGTGTACCCAGGGGTTTTCTTTCCTCAAAAATAAGTTGGTTTCCGAAACTTTTTGAAAGCCTAATAGCATTGAGAAGGTCAAAATTTTCCCGTAATCTTTGGGAATGCGTTTCTTCTACATCTTCAACAATAGCATATTTTTTGGTGCTACGGTTACACTTGATTTCTATTTTATGGATAGTTTCAACGTCTTTAACATCCCTTTGAAACGTACGTTGAGAACTAAATAAATCTTCTTCAACGGCATCGGGATCATCGGCCATCATATCTTGAATTTCCTCATAACTCATAGGGCGTAATCGTAGCAGAGATATGATCTTATAATGGCGTTTTATCGTTTGGCGTAAAGACATATTTTTTTGTTTTTTAGTTTGAGTTCAAATAGGTCAGTTCGAGTGATTTTTCTTTGAAAAATTTTATCGAGAACAAGTTTTTGAACTTCATTCGCTGTTCTCGATACAAAATCCTTTCAGGATTTCACTCGAACTGACGGACCAGTGTAATAGGTTTAAGCACAAATATCCCTAAAGAATTTCTCTACCTGATCAGTAAAAACATCAATAGGAATGCGGTGGCCTAACTGCGGCAGCACTTTTATATCCAGCTCTGATTTTCGCAAGTTTTTTCCTAAAAAGTTCAGTGTTTCAGCTGCATTCACAACATCGTCACTTCCTCCCAGTAAAATCTGTTTAGGAGAAAGTCCGCGAGTGAATTTATTGCTGAATTCTATTTCCCTGTATTTAGTTAAAGGCGGATTAAACAATAATGCCGGCCTACCGATAATTTCTGAAATAGCATAGGCATTTAATGCGCCCATACTACTTCCCAGTACCACGTTCAATTCTGTATTCGGGAATTCCTTTAGAATAAGATCAGGTTGAAAATGTTTTTCTGAATAATTTATATCAGGAGCGAAAACTCGGCCGTATTGTTCCAATGCTTCTCTTTTTTCGTTACTTAATTTACTATTGAGTCCGTGGAGGTAAAGTATATTCATATTACTTAGTTTTTTCTTTGTTGGTTAAATCAGCTCTGAATGTTTTACCATCTTTTCCCCAATTCCAGATATTCGAAATTTCTTTTTTATGCGGAAGCTCTTCATCTGGAACTGCTAATTTTTCTTTTACGATTCTTCTTAATTTGCGATTGGCTTTTTGCTTTTCGGATTTTTCTGAAGAAGCCTGGCAATTTGGAAGAATGGGTGTTTTTCTTTTGGATCTACTCATTATTTCAATTGTATATAACAAATTAAAGGATTTATCACGACAAAATATGTCGCTGTAAAATAATTTAATTTCCTCTATAGCAGTGCGCCTATTTTTAATTAAACCTTAGATTATGCGCTCATTTTTTATGGGTTGCATCTATTTTTATTACGAAAAGTTGGGGTAGTTGTTCATATATAACTAGTGCTTAAAAGCTACTTTTTATATTTTCAGGTTTACTTTTATAAGACCTCATCGCCAAGCTCCTCTTCGGAAATCCTGTTAATATTTGCAAGGGAGTTCATTAGCTTTTCAAGCTCATCGAAGAAGTTTAATAATTTATTCAGATTTATATCTTCCGTTCCGCGAAATTGTTCAAGATCAAATTGATAAGTATCACCGGCCTCAAAAACTGTATTTACTTGGGCAAATTCTCCGGTCATTCCTACATTGATGATCCTGGTTTGCAGTTCCTCGTGTATGCTAAGTAGATGCCTATAAGTAAGAACTATTTTCTCTCTGTATGCTGTCATCGCTTTTTATTTATAGGTTAGAAGATGATTAATTTTTACTGAAGCTCCATTCTACTTCTCCGAGATCGATCTTATTGATATAATTCATTTCGAGATAAGTATAGATATTGGGAACTCCAGCGTGAAGCGTGATCTCGAAACCTCCTAAAGTTTCTTCCTCCAGCATTTTTCTACCGCCATATTTGATCTCTTCCTGAATATGTTGGTATTGCTCCTCGGTAAGTGTTATTTCTAATGTTCTCATCGCTGTTGTTTTGTATTACAAGTTTAAGGCGAGAAGACGTCAAAATATGTCGCTTTTATTAAAATCATCAGATTTACATATTTTAAATTGATAGGTGAGGGGACTTAATGTAAATTAAGAAAAATCTACGGCAATGATGGACGCTCTGCTTCCATATATATTGTTTCCTCTTCGATCTCAGGCTGGATCAAATCAAAATTTTCTTCATCTGCCAGTTGAATGCAAATTCTTGCATGTTGATATATTTTTTCCGGGCTGCAATTAGGATAATATTTTTGCAATGCAATTTTTCTCAACTCAAAAACATCCTTCTTTTCCAGGCTTAGTTTATCCAGATAATACTCGGTATGTTGCAAGGTAATATCCAAAAATCTTAAAGTAAAAGATTGCCAGGGTTAAAAATACTTTATAAAGCGTAATTACTACAAATCCTTCAAAATCAGTTGAGTTTATCGATAATAACTGTTTTTCGTTTACAACCTTAAAACAAAACGGCGAAGCTAAAAGGTTTACACCACTTTGTTTTTTTAGCCTGATTCCCTGTCCGGAAATAATATTTTTATTTGGTAAAAAGTTTCCTTCCGGTAAATGCTCTGTTAAAATCATATACTTATAATTGTATAGTTTTTCTACCACACTTTTTATTTCAGTATTCGATAAATGTTGTAAAACCTGCCTTAGAATCACACAATCTCCGGAAGGCAAATTATCTTCAGCAATATCCAAAGAATGAAATTCTAAATTTTCAGCTTTAAATGTTTTCTTGTTATGCGCTATAAGATCTGGAACGATGTCTATGGCAATAATACTTCTTTGAGTACTTCACCAATTCTTTACCAATATTAAAATCTCCGCAACCCAGATCACAAACAATTGGGGGACTGTCAAAACTTTTAAAAAAAGCAGCTACTACAGCAATATAAGGAATTACCGTTTCAGGATGATGTGAGCCTAAACCAGAGTAAAATTCAGATTTCTCCCCACCCCACAGGTTCTTTTCATAGATCTGCGCAATGGCGGCTTTCGTTGGCCAGGGTTTCTTTATTTTTTTTTGTCATTAAAAAGATCAATACCGGATCATCACTCAAAAGTAAAGGATTAAAATCTGGTACATACAACGGTTGAAGGACCAAATTTTAATTTTGAAAAGTGGACAGAAAGCAGAGGACGGTATAATAAAACCACCAAATGCCAAATTCTAAATCCCACTAGATTTGGGCTAACAGCTGGAATTATCGGTGTATCCATGGCTTTTTTTGAAGCACCGAATAACAATGAACAATAAATTCCTTTTCGCTGAAATATTCGATAAGATACTAATTCCGTTTTTTTTCATAAGCTCTCTGGCATTAAAGTCAAAGCAATTATCTGGATGAAGTTTTTACGCTACATTTGGCGCTACTCAATACATTATGAGAAGAGCTTTAATAAGATATAGAAAAAGTGCCTTTGGGAGGTATGTTATTCGCAATCAAAAGTACGCTCCCATTCTTTTTTTTATGGGTGGTTTTATTTTTGATACGTTGACCTTAGGGCGAATAGATCGTGTTTATGATACGGTGGTACTTTGCTCGCACATGACCTTATTATCCATAACGCTTTATTTATATAATACCGTGGATGATGACAAGTGGGAAGGTACTTTTATCAGACGTTTTTCCGAATATTTTCCACTAGCTATACAGTTTTTCTTTGGCGCACTTTCCAGTGCTTTTGTCATCTATTTTTTCAGAAGTGTGTCTATGTCAAAAACTATGTTTTTTTTCATATTGCTGGTTCTGCTGTTATTTGCAAACGAGTTTCTAAAAAAGAAAATCTCCAATAAATACCTTCAGTTTAGTGTTTATTTTTTTATAAGTTTTACCTTTTTCGCTTTTATGATTCCCACGCTGATCAGGGAAATGAATAGCTTTATTTTTATCATTTCCGGACTTGTAAGTTTAGGGTGTACGCTGGTACTCATCATATTTATATACAGGTCAAGCCAAGTCACAAGAGCTGAGATAAGTCTAAAAAAACTGACCAGTATTATCCTTTCTATCTATATAACAATTAATGTTTTTTACTATTTCAATCTTATTCCACCAGTGCCGCTGGCAATGGATACCGGGCTGGTAGCACATAATGTGCTGAAAAAAAATAACGAATATATCGTTACTTACGAGAAGGATCAATGGTATGTATTTTGGCGAAAACATCACACCAATTTTCATCGTCAGGCAGATCAAAGAGTTTATGTATTCACTTCTGTTTTTGCCCCTACAGATTTAAAAAAGTCCATTTTTCATAGGTGGAAACGGTACAATCCCGAAACGAGGGAATGGGAAGTATCTGATGACATTGGCTTTGAAGTTACCGGTGGGCGTAATCAAGGTTTTCGTGGATATACTTATAAAAACAACCTTAGGGAAGGCCAATGGAAAGTTGATGTAATTACAGAAGAGGAACTGGTACTTGGTGTTGTGGATTTTGTGATTAAAAATACTTCTGAACCTCATAAAGTAGGAATGGTAAAGAAAACATTTTAAAAACTGTTTCTTCAACGGTGCTTTTTACGTCATGCTGAACTTGGTTCAGTTCACTGAGGTCTTCAGAAATTTGGCCTTCAACATCGTGATTCCAATGGGTTTGTTCTATTTCAGAAGCAAACATATTTATAGTACTGCTTCCAGTAAGCAATAAAAATAAGATCAAAACCAACCTTAACGAAGACATACTCATTTTTAAATATAGGATCAAATTTAAGCGATATAACTGTTAATATTTTTAAAATAATTCGTCTCGATGATATTTTAATTATAATGAAATGGACTTTTTTTACAAGAAAAAAATTATAGTTAATTAATATTTCAGCAGGAAAACCTCACCGAATTTATCCGGATTAATGAAGTACCTTTAAAGAATACTTCGCAACATCATGGCCATAAATATAAAGCGCATTCTCCTTGTTTTATTTACTGGTTTTTTGGTATGCCTAGCGGGGTGGAGTAGTTACTTGGTTTATAAATATTCTTCTGAAGCTGCAGAAATCAAGAAGGATTACAGTGAGCTTAATAGCATCACCCACGGACTCCTTTCAGTAAATATCTGGAGAGATCATTTAACGAATATGGTTTTAAACCGTATTGATGAATTTGATTTTACTCCTGCCCAGGAAGATACGCTTGTGCTGCAGGTAGAAAATATTCTCATGACCGGGATTGATAAGGGTGATAGTTTAATGAACCTTAAACAAAAAAGTTTAAAAGGAAAACTAAGAAAATTTGCAGTAAGAACGCTGGTGCCCGAAGAAAAGATAAGGGCGCTGGTACCTATGTTTGCCCAAACTATAGTAGATGAAATCCAGCAGCCGGAGAATAAAGAAGCGCTTAAATACGTCATTAAAAGTAAACTGCAGGAATACAGTGATATGACTCACGCAGATTCTGAAACTGCTGTTGTAAGATTAAATTCACTTTTGGATAAATATGAGGTTACGGGCCTTGAAGTTTTTAACCGAAAAACTTCAGAAAAATTAATGACACTGGAGGATCAAACCTACAATCATACCTATATCTTGCTCGGTATTATTGTGGTTTTTCTTTTTATTTGGTGGATGTTAAGAAATCAATTTTTCTTACATACGCCATTGTTTATTATTTCGGTGATTTTATCCCTGGTAGTTCTCTTCGCGGGGCTAACTGCTCCTATGATAGAAATAGATGCGCGTTTTCAGCAAGTAAATTTTTTATTGATTGGAGAACAAATCACTTTTAACGATCAGGTAATCTTCTTTCAAAGTAAAAGTATTCTGCAGGTAATAGATATTTTGTTCCAAACGGGAAAGGTAGATTCTTTTTTTGTGGGAATTCTAATTCTCGTATTTAGTATTATTTTTCCCGTGGCTAAACTTATTTCCACTCAGATTTACCTGGCCGGGAACGAAAAAATAAGGAGAAGCAAAATCCTGAAATTCTTCGCTTTTAAATCTGGTAAATGGAGTATGGCAGATGTTTATGTTATCGCAATATTTATGGCTTATATAGGATTCCAGGGTATACTGGACCATCAACTTGCTAATGCGAATGTTGAAACTGAATCCCTCGTGAGTATATCTACCAATAAAACGTCCTTGCAGCCGGGATTCATTATTTTTATAGCTTTCGTCTTGTTTAGTCTTGTACTATCTACAATTCTTAAAAAGATTACGGTTTTAGATACGTCAAGTTTAAAATAAAAAAGCGGTTAAATGTTTTAGGTTTTAAAAGCAGGGTTTCTATCGGTTGTCTTTTCTTTCGATCTTTTAGTTTTTGGAAGCTTGTTTATTAGGGTTTTTAAAACTCCATTCTACTTCTCCGAGATCGATCTTATTGATATAATTCATTTCCAAATAAGTATAGATATTGGGAACTCCAACGTGAAGCGTGATCTCGAAACCTCCTAAAGTTTCTTCCTCCAGCATTTTTCTACCGCCATATTTGATCTCTTCCTGAATATGTTGGTATTGTTCTTCGGTAAGTGTTATTTCTAATGTTCTCATCGCTGTTGTTTTGTATTACAAGTTTAAGGCGAGAAGGCGTCAAAACATGTCGCTTTTATTAAAGTCATCAGATTTACATATTTTAAATTGATAGGTGAGGGGACTTAATGTAAATTAAGAAAAATCTATGGCAATGATGGACGCTCTGCTTCCATATATATTGTTTCCTCTTCGATCTCAGGCTGGATCAAATCGAAATCAAAATTTTCTTCATCTGCCAGTTGAATGCTAATTCTTGCATGTTCATATATTCTTTCCGGGCTGCAGTTAGGATAATATTTTTGCAATGCAATTTTTCTCAACTCAAAAACATCCTTCTTTTCCAGGGTTAGTTTATCGAGATAATACTCGGTACGTTTTAGGGTGACGTAATCTTTGTCATAACCGGGTTCTTGATTTCCAATTTTTTTAAATTGTTTAAAAGGGAACTCGTTTACTTCATAATTATTGGTAACACAGTAGTCGAAAATTAGATTTCTCATAATGCTTTCCTGCAATTCTATATGTGCTAGATCATCCAGGGCTTTTTCTTCAGCTTTACTAATGTTTGCGGAAATGACCTCTATTTTAGATTTTACTTCTTCAAATGTTATCTCTTTTGATGAATTCAGGTTATGAACCTCCTTAAACACCTTGTACGTTAGATTTTTTATTTCGTGGGAATTTTCCATTAACTGAAAATTGAGCTCCACTACATGGGGAGCAAGTGAATTTTGTTTGCGCTAATTTACCAGGCTTAAGTGGGATATTATTACGGCTTTCCGTAAAGCAGTATTTGAATTTTTTCAGTCTCCTGGGCTTGATATCCTTCAGCTGGAGATAAATGTAATTAGTTAATACGCTTGTGTGGTTATTAATTTTCGATTCAGTCAAGTGATTTCTCGCTGAATATTCAGAAATTGCTTTTTAGCCATTGTTGTTTCTGTAATTCTCATTTATCTTCGTCTGAATTGCAATAGTACAAGAAGGAGGCGACCAAATATGTCGCCTATATTTGAGTTGTAATTGAAGTTTTCGAGCCGATTAATTTTTTCGTTCAGCTCAAAAAACACGTGTATTTGAGCTATAAAAATATTTTTATAGCTCATTAATTAGCTATATATTGAGCTATAATTTAAAAATTATAGCTCATGGCGTGGAATTGGCAACTTAAAAACTGGCCTGATTTTGAATTTAACTCAGAAGCCTTGCTTTCCTATGAAAAAGCATTTTTGCAAAAAGCGGGGATGTTGTACGGTAGTTTGAAGCATATCAGTAATGAGGGTCAAGATGAGTTAAAGGTTAGGTTGCTAAGTGATGAAGCCTTTCAAACCTCTAAGATTGAAGGTGAGTTGCTTGACAGGGATTCATTGCAATCCTCAATTCGCAAACACCTTGGACTTCAGTACAATAAAAGAAAAGTATCTCCTGCCGAACACGGAGTTTCAGAAATGATGATTGATCTATACAATAATTATTCATCTCCTTTAACCCATGAACAATTATTTTTGTGGCACGAAATGTTGATGAACGGGCGTCGCGATCTTCAGGATATAGGTGGTTATAGAACACATCCAGATCCAATGCGAATAGTCTCAGGTTCAATGGGACGGCCGATAGTTCATTTTGAAGCTCCTCCATCTGATGCCGTAAAAGAGGAAATGGAGAAGTATATTTTATGGTTTAACCAAACAGGAAATAAATGCCCCGGCCCGGTGGTTAAATCCGGTATTGCGCATTTGTACTTTGAAAACATCCATCCTTTTGAAGATGGAAACGGAAGAATTGGTCGTGCGTTATCAGAGAAGGTATTGTCGCAATATTTAGAACGTCCTACATTGATAGCTCTTTCACATATTATCGAAAATAATAAGAAACTTTATTATAAATCCTTACATCTCAATAGTAAAGAAATTGAAATTACTCAATGGTTGGTGTATTTTTGTGAAACAATTCTTCAGGCTCAGGATTATACCCAGAGAATAATTGATTTTCTAATAGGCAAAGCGAAGTATTTCCAGAAGTTTGATGAAAAGTTCAATGAGCGCCAAACGAAAGTGATAAATCGGATTTTTCGAGAAGGTTTGGAAGGATTCAAAGGTGGCTTAAGTGCCAAAAATTATATCAAGATTACTGGAACAACGGCTTCAACCGCTACCAGAGATTTGAAAAAAATGGTTGATTTAGGAGCATTCACCAAAACTGGTGATAGAAAAAGTACCCGTTATCATTTGAATATATGAAACTTTATTTTATCTCTTGAGTCGGTAAAAATAGATATAATGATTTACTGTAATTAGTAGTGGTTTTTCATAGTGGATATTTTATTGTAAATAAAATCCACATAAACGCTGGACCTAATTATTTAATTGCTTAACGATTTATTCTTAGAATTATTTATTTCCTGACAGATTCAATGGGGTTTCTAAATTAAATTGCGATTAGCATTTAATTGATTTTTAGTAATGTTTTCTTTTTTTACTATTACCAACATCTTTTAGTCAGATAAAAAGTTTAAATTTCAGATGATTAAAGATAAAATTGTGTTTAATTTCCTTTGATTTTATTTGCGTATTTCAAATGTTAAACTTTGTGAAAGGTGCCGAATTCGGTGAGTGCAAAAACAGACCCTCTGGGAAGTCCTATAAAATAAGGGTTTTTAAAAATAGTTCGAGTCTCGTCCAGACCGAAAAATTGCAGAAAGCTCCTCAATCGAGGGGCTTTTTTTATGGGGTAAAATCAGTGGTATTAATGTGAACCCGGATCTGTATAGCAAGATTAAGAAATTTCCTCTAAAACTTCTTTAACAAAACTCTTTGAGATTGGAATGTTTTTGTTGTGAATTGTAATTTCTTTGTTATTAAATGCAGTGACACAATCTTTATTGATTACATAAGAACGGTGTACTTGTAAAAATGAAGAAGAATTCATCTGCTCCAGAAAATCTTTAATACTGGAACGAATTAATTTTTCAGAATCTTTTAAATATAATATTAGATATTGATCTTCTTTTTTTGCAAATAAAATCTGCTCTTCAGAAAGGATAACCTTTTTGTCTTTATCCTTTATAATGATTTGCGCCTTATTTTCTATTTTACTTACTGCTAATTCTACAGCAATATATAAATCCTTATTGTTGAAGGGTTTTACTAAATAGCTGGTTGGTTTTGTAGCAATTGCTTTTTTTATGGTATCTACATCGTTAAAAGCAGTTAAATAGATGAGGGGTATATCTAATTGATTCCCTAGCCAAACCCCGGTATGTGAGCCTTCTACCCTAATGTCTAAAATAGCAATATCCGGCTTTACTAGGTTGATCTCTGTGAGCGCCGTTTCTGCATTTGTTGCCATCCCGCAAATTGTAAAATCCAAATCTTCCAGCGTCTGTTTTAGAAGTTCCTGGGTTATTATTTCGTCTTCTAAGATGTAGATTCGAATGTTACTCATGTGTTGGGAAAAGTAAAATTAATTTGAAATTAGTAGTTTTTTCGATCTTTAGATCTCCTTTTAATTGCTTATTCATCATTCCTATAATTTTCATACCCATAGCCTGCTTTTGGCTCTCCTGGTTTTTAAAACTACCATTGTCAGAATATTCAAATACATACTTCTTATCCCGCTTTTCAAAATGTATGAAAATTTCTGGATGCTCGGTTTCCGCGAAAGCGTGTTTGTTTGAATTATTTATGAGTTCATTCAATAAAAGTGAAAAGGGGGTGGCTTGATTGATGCTTAAAATGGAAGCGTCTATGTTTAAATGATATGTTGCATTTACAGGAAAAAGCTTTTTGTAATAAGCTACACAATTTTCTATATTTTCTTTAAGAGAAATAAGATTCTGATTGCTTGAATTATACAAGAGGTTGTGAATACCTGCAATAGACTCTATCCTGCTTTGGCTATCCTGTAATTTTGCTTTTAATTCCTCGTTTTTACTGTTTGCCATTTGCAAGCCTAATAGACCGGAAACAATTTGAAGGTTATTTTTAATCCTGTGATGAATTTCTAACATCATAGTATTTTTGATTTTGGCTTCATTCAAAGCAATTTTATTTTTTGCAAATAATTTCTGTTTTACTTTATATTGATTAAACAGATATAGAACGGCGGTGAAAACAAATAGAAGAAACAGTAAAATAAACCACCAGGTTTTATAAAATACTTCTTCGGCAATGACTTTTAAAGTAATAGTCTCTCCTATCTTTTGTTTAGAAGCACTGTAGGCTTCAACCTGCAGGGTATAGATTCCTGCTGCCAGATTTGCAAATAAAATTTCTTTCCCAGCATAGGTGGTAAACCAGTCTAAGTTACTGGCGGAATTTAATAAGCGATACCGGTATTTAATATCCTGAGGTTTCATCTGTCCAAAAACAGATAGTGTTGCAGAAAACCTCCTGTATTCTGAAGGCAAAACGATCTCGCTGGTTTTGTTTAAAAAGGCGGGGGAAGTATTAATTTCCCAGCGATTGTTTTCTGAATTAAAAAATGAAACCGAAGTAAAGTGAGGTTGTACATTTAGATTATTTTCAACCAATTCATCAGGCTTAAAATAGCTTAGACCTTTATAGCTTCCCATTAGAATACTACCATCTTGCTCGTCTCTATAGGAGCTGAACCTATTACCTTCAAGCTCATAAATTCCATCTTTTTTAGTATATCTAATTATTTTTTTTGAAGATGGGTTGAAAGAAACAATTCCCGCATAAGTATTTAGCCATAAAGTACCCGTATGGTCTGCAACCATACCTACTATTGATGCATTTAATGCATCTTCGTAAAAAAGATTTAATTTTTTAGTTGTTGTATTGAATGTATAAATTTCACCAAATTTCGTAGAAACCAGAATCCCATAATCTTTTAGGTGGCTTATGGACAGCAAATGATCTGTTTCTACATTTTTAAATTCGTAGGTATTAAAGGTGCCATTTTCGTATTCAAAAATTCCCTGGGACGAGGTTGCATAAAGTATTTTGCCATCTGTAGTAAACTCCTTTACTTGTATAGAATCGGTATTTAGAATTTTAGTAAATCTCTTTTCGTTAATACTGTATTTAGAAATCACACCTCTTTGATCTGCAGTAAACAGGGTGTCTTTTATTTTTATGATTTCTTCACCATGTATTTTGATGGTTTTATCTTTAATTACTTTGTAATTCGAATCCAGGGTGTATAAATTATCAGAATCTCCAATTATAAATGTGTTGTCTTTCTCAATAAAAATATCCCTGGAGTAATTAATTGATAGCTCTCTAGGTCCCTCTAAAATCTTAATTCGTTCCTCTGTATTTTTTTTTACATCTATGCTGTAAAATCCCTCAGTATCTGTTGCTACAATATAATTGTTATCCTTCAGCTTTTTAATGGCACGTATACTTTTACCTTTTAAAAAAGTTTTGATTTTACTTTTAATAAGAGAATACGATTCTAAGGTGTTTCCGTTTAGAACTACCAGGTCTTTTCCAAATTCACTGTAAGCGGTTTTAGAAAAACTCTTTATTTGAACTTTAGTGAGTAACTCCTTCTGGAAATCTTTAAATTTATACAGTTCAATTGCAGTATAATCACTAGCAATCTCATTTGAAAAGGCATATTTGGAATCTGGCGTAAATTCCAACATTTTATTTTTGCTAAGTAGATTACCGGTATTGGGTATTTCTATGAATTTTTTAAGTGCTTTATTGAATTTAAAAACATTTTTATAGTTATCCAGATATACGTAAAATGAATCATCGACTTTAAAAGAGGTATGAAAGGCCTTTGGAAAAAAATGAGTCTTATCACTAGCTTGAAAATCAGTTTCGCTTATTTTTTTTATAAATTTTCCTTCTTTATTCAAAAAATATCCTTCATTTTCAAATAGTAACTTAATAAGGGTATAGTCATCTAGAGTAATTGGATTTGCCAGAAACGGTTGAGTCACCGGTTTTTCAAAAGCAATAGAATCACTAAACTTTAAACTCAATTTCTCAAGTGCAGCACTATAGAATTTATTGTTTGACGTAAGGACTATACGGGTCGAATTCCCTGCAGCATAGGCTTCAGAAATTAAATAGTTCTTGTTTAGTTCATTATATTCTTTAACAGCCTTAATGGCTAAAGTTTCTGTGTTGATATAAAATAATTCTGCCCGGGCAGCCTGGTAATATAATTTTAGATAAAGGCCGTTGGCTTTATGTTTAAAGAAATGGCCTTCTTTAATTTTTTTATCAAAGGTCTTGGGTAATTTTAGCGTAAAGAAATTAGCCCCGTCAAAACGTTGAATAATAATTTCTTGCTCCCCTAAAATATATTCGTTTGAAAGTTTGTTCTCACCCAAAATCCACAGCCAGCCGTTTTTATCGTATATGGAATGGTAGGGATTGGAGATTAAATAACCGTCTCTAAATGAAAAGGTATTTTTACTAATTAAGAGAGAACTTTCTTCCTGACACCAAAGTGATACTGAAAAAAGTAAAAAGAATAAAAAAACTAATTTTTTCAATTTTTGATTTAAAATATGTTAAATCAAATGTAAAAAAGCATTATAGTTTTTTACGTAAAATAAATAATTATTTAAAAATATAAATTATTCATTTCAAAAGACATACTAGCACCTGTAAAACGCTAAAAATTTTTCTCCTTAATACAAGTGTAAGACCTATTTAAATTTCATGAAATCTATCCAAAAGATGCATGGAGATTTAATAGCTATGGTAGCTTGGATATTAATTCTGTTGGAATAATTTCATTAAAAAGAACCATTCACGACAAAAAAGTGGCCATCCACGACATTTTTTTTAAGTCCTCCTACTTCTTTTCTACTTTTGGCGACAGAGTGTAAATATTCAACGTTTAAATACCAATTGATAAGATAGCGTCACGCTAAAAAGTAAATTTAAAAGACTAAAGACTAAAGACTAAAGACTAGAAATAAAATAAAGCTTACATGCTAAAGAAACAACTATAGGAGGTGCGGACCTGGAACCTCAAACCATAGTCGATTTAAATAAGCGACAGATAAATGTATGAAAGGGACTAAGAGAAGAGGTTCTCTGACTAAGAACGGATATGGATAGAATGAACCAACTACTAAATTCTCTCTCATGGAGGGAGAAGGCTCTTTTAGAGGAGCAAGTAAGTTTAATTAATTACAATACTCATGAAAAATCGTTAAAAGACGAGTTTAGTAGTAGTGTTAAAAAGATAGAAGTAGAGACTTCATAAAGAATTAGTTTGGGGTTAATCCGATAATGGATATTGTTTAATTTATTTCTATTTGGGGATAGAATTATTTAGGTCTTATCCAAAAGTATATCGGATTAATTTTAAAACCTTTCAGTTCGCTGAAAGGTTTTTTTATGCACTCAGTAAATTTAATTTCATAACAAGGCTATGAGTCAAAAGACAACTGTTTTGGAATTAGCAACTCCAGATGATCATATTCTGCAACTAAATTCACAGAAATAATTAGGGGCTTAATAGCTATTACAGCTGGTTAGTAAGTCTGCTGAAATTTATTTCGATATGTTTTTTGTGTCTAAAAAATATAAGAAACCCCTTCTTTTATTAAAAATAGCCGTTCACGACAAAAAGGTGGCCGTTCACGACATTTTTTTTTAACACATCCGCTTCTTTCCTACTTTTATCGTTAAGTAATCAAAATAACTCTAGATCAACTGAAATTTAGCGTCTATATTATTATAGGAAATGATTGTCCGTAAACAATGCGCAGTCTAAAGGTCTAACAAAAACGTCCCGACTGCGCTCAAGATGACCTATAAAGCTAAACTTTATCGCGGTGCAAATAATTCATTGTGTTCGTAAATTACTTTGAAGGAAAATGTATGTCATTTAATTGGCCTTAGAATGCAAAACAATAGGGGAAAACTCCCCTTTTATAATTTTAAAACGAATATTATTTTTGTGACTGCATTAGTTAACAAAACGTTAATAGACTAAACGAATTTGAATGACGGTAAAATTTGTTTTTAGCTTCATGGCCTTCTGAAACACTATTTTTAAGGTGAATATGACTATTCCGGTTGTTTTTTTTGAATTTAAATTTATATCTTTGTTGTTAAAATTTTAATAAAAATAAATCGTTCAGCAGTTTTTCTATGGTTAATCAAAGAATTAAATCATTATTGTGAATTTTAAGAAAATATTTCCAATTTACATCAGCCCACTTAGGTCAATTGATAATATGAGGATATAATGATTATAATTTTATTGTTAGCTGCTATTTTCGGCTTTATTTTATCTAGCACCTTATTTTTTAAAAAGTCAACTAGCACCTTTGCTAATCGTATTTTAGGTAGTTTTTATTTTTTATTATCGGTGTACGCCTTGCAGGCATATATTATAGATGGTGGTTTTTTAGAGCATTTCAAGTGGTTTTTTCTTTGGCCATTATTACCCTATCATCTTCTATTTATTCCTATCTATTATTATTATAAAATCATTTTAACAAATCAGTTCAAATGGTATAAAGCAGAACTAATACTATTAATTCCTTTTGTTTTAGGCGTGATAGATGTTGGTTATGTTTATTTTCAACCGGAGAGTTATTATAATGATATTATTTCACAAACTATTTCCAATCCAAAGAAAAGATTAGGAGTACATTATTGGCTTTTGGACCTCGATCAACATCTTATTGTACGGAATGCGTGGCAATTAGGTGTTTTATTGTTTCTATCACCAAAAATATGGCTATTTATTAAAAAAGGTGATAATGATGAAATGAAAAATATCTTTAATAAATGGCTTATAGTCTTATGGAGTATTCTAACAATTATGGCGTTACTTACTATTGTTTATGCTTTAGAAAAAATGGAGCTTTTAAGTATTTTTGGGTCTCTTATTTTTATAAGTGAAAATAGTGGAATCATAACCTTTTTGCTTTATATAGCACTTTTCTTAACCGGAGTTATTCCAATCTATTTTCCCGATATTTTGCACCGCTATCCTCAGCAGATAAAATCTTCTTCAACTATACAACCGGAAGTACAGCATGATAATCTAAAATTTGGCTTAAATGAGCAGGAGGTTCTTCTTAAACTAGAAAGTCTAAAAAGGAGTAAACTGTATCTAAAGCAAAATTTCAATCTTACAGAATGTGCTAATCAACTGCAAATGCCATCACATCATATTACATATTTTCTCAAGAGACAATATGAATTAAGTTTTGCAGCTTATAAGAATAGTTTACGCATGGAACATGCAAAGAAACTTATTGAAGATGGTTATTTGGAACAAAATACTATTGAAGCTTTAGCTAGTGAATGTGGTTTTGCCAATAGAACTTCTTTTAGCAAGGCTTTTAAAGTTCAGGAGAATGTAAGTCCAAGTCAGTATGGGTTAATCTTAAGATAGGCGGCACTCTCGAAATAGATTTTAAGAAAAGCACGTGTCCAAATCGAATTTGGACACCATTTTGCTTTGATTTTAGGGGCTTTAACTTTTTTTTTAGATTTTTTTTGCAGAACGAATTAGGTGGGGCTAAATTCTATTGTAAAAGTTTTTTTTAAGTTTTAAAAGGACTGTTATAAAACCAATTTAAGAACCGCGTAGTTGGTCACGATACAATTTATAACTATCCTTAATCTACACTTTTATGAAGAAACTTTTACTATTTATTGCTTTTATGCTAATAACTATAACCAGCTCTGCGCATACAGTTCAAACCTTCTGGGAACTTCGCGATGATGGTACCATACGTTTTTGGTTAGAACATTGGCACGGTAGTGTTAATGATAATTCTTTGGGGAGATATTATATTATTGTAAATCAAGGAAATGGTAATGAACAAATTTCAGGATCTGGTTATTATAATGAGACTTCATTTAATAATTTGCCGGTCCAGGGAACGGTAAATAACCGAGTTCAATGTCCAGGGCAAGCGAATACATATAACGAATGGGTGTATTATGATTTTTACCCTGCCAAATGTAACGAAGAAGTTACTATTACTTTCGTTGAGGGACCACCAGCGGAAACAATGGAAGCTTGTACTAATGGATTATTTGGTTATTCCATTACAAAAACATTTAGCGATCAATCTGCCCCAACAATAACAGCAAATAACCTTGATGTTGGTACAAACCAGCAGAACTGTAAATATATTGCAGGTACATTTTCGAATGTTTCCATTGTAGATAATTGTGATGATAATCCGAACGTAACATATTCTGTGTCAGGCGTTAATATTGACCCACAAACTTATGAGTTTGGTTTAGGTAGTACAACAGTAACGGTAACCGCTACTGATAATACCGGTCAACCCTCCAGAAATACAAGTTCCGAAACTTTTCAGGTGAATGTTAGTGATGACGATGCTCCAACCTTTACAAGTTTTCCAACCAATATTATGGTGAATGTGGACGCTGGGGTGTGCGGGGCAGTGGTGAATTACAATTCTCCTCAAGCTACCGATAATTGCGAAGCTAACCCTACGATTACTTTAGAGAATGGCTTTGCAAGTGGTGCTACTTTCCCTGTGGGACAAACCACAGTAACTTACAAGGTTTCTGATGGGACGAATAGTACGTCAAACTCCTTTACAGTAAAAGTTACTGATAATGAGTTTCCAACACTCAGCCTACAAACTCTAACAAAAAAACTTACTTCTATCAATGGGTTAACAGTTCCTGCTACAGATTTTATTACTTCTGTAAATGATAATTGTACTTATACTGTTTCTCCGGCTAATTTTAGCTTTAGTTGCGCTGATATAGGAACTCAACAAATAGCTGTGACGGTAGAAGATCCTTCTGGAAATCAAACAACCGAGAATACGAGTATCACTATAGAAGAACCAGATCCTCTAGTCGAGCCAAGTGAGGGTAATACTATATTTACTACATCACAGGACTTTGCTGTAGTTGATGCAGGCTTACTAATCAATTTAACGGATAATGTTGATGGAGCTATCATTTCTATAAATGATAACTTTCAGTCGGGAGATGTTTTGGGATTACCCACAGGTTTTACTTTACCTTCAGGTGTAAATAGTAGTTATAATCCATCAACCGGAGTTTTAACAATTTCTGGAACCATCACTCCACAAGAGCTACAGGATATTTTTCAGAATGTTCAGTTCAGTACTACTGGTGGTAGTACGCTACAGCGGGAAATAATCTTTAATATTGGAGCAGGAGTATCTAACTCAGATAATAATCATTATTACGAATATGTAAGTGGATCATTTACCTGGAGCCAGGCCAAGGCAGATGCGGCAACAAAAACCCTAAATGGTCTGCAGGGCTATCTAGCAACAGCTACTTCAGCTACAGAAAACGAATTTATTCGCACTAAACTATCGGGTGACGGTTGGATAGGTGGATCAGATAGTTTTTCTGAAATCAATTCAGCAGCAGGCAATACACTTTACAATAATCAAACTGAAGCGGAAGGAAAATGGCATTGGATTACGGGACCCGAAGCCGGAACCCAATTTTCAAATGGTTCTCAAAGTTTAATTGGTCAGTTTGCGAACTGGAATGCTGCAGAGCCTAACAACTCTGGTGGTTCGGAGCACGCTCTTCAGATATATTATCAAAATGGTGGTTTATGGAATGACTTGAATGGAGGCAATAGTATGGGCTACATTGTAGAATACGGTGGTCTTGCCGGAGATGAATCTTGCTTTGAATATTCAGGCGTTAAGACAGTAGAATTGAATACACCTCCTCAAATTTCTGAGATAGCAGATATTGAGAACTGTCCTTCAGAATCATATAGTTTTACTGTTGACATAACAGATGTTGAAGACACCCATCAAAACCTAAATGTAGCAGCTACTTCAGATAATCAAAGCTTAGTGTCTGATGCTAATATTAGTGTTGCACATAATGGAACTAATTATGATGTGACCATAGTTCCTGTTGAAGGGATCCAGGCAACTTCAGAAATTACTATTACAGTTACTGATTCTAAAAATGCATCGTCAACTGAAGTTTTCAATTTTACTGCAATAGATAATGTATCTCCTGTTGTGCTTACTCAGAATATTGTAGTTCAGCTTGATGCTCAGGGAAATGCAACTATCACACCAGAATTAATCGACAATGGCTCTTCAGATAACTGTGAAATTGGAAGCATGAGTCTTGATATTACCGAATTAGGGTGTGAGAATGTGGGGCAAAACCTGGTAACGCTTACTGTAACTGATTTATACGATAACAAGTCTTCCGGAACCGCTCAAGTAATAGTTGAGGATAATATTTCACCCGAAATACTGGAACCTTCACAATTAGTTTTTGACTCTGACCCTGAAATGTGTGGAGCTTACATAGATCTACGATTTACAACTCAGGATAACTGTGCAACTACGGGAAATATAGCTTATAACGGAAATGCAGCTGGTGGCCTAACAGGATGGAATATCACGCAAAATGGTGGTAATGGTTGGACCGTAAATGGTAATGCTTTCAGAACGTCATATAGTCTTGGAAAGAAATCTCAGGTTATTGATTTAATGGCCCAGGGATATGATAGAGCACTACTGGATAGTGAGCCAGAAATATCTATTTCAGAGGAATATCGTGGTATTTGGCCAAATTTTAGTGACACTTACTTTTTTAGAGTGGAATTAAGAGATAAAGATGGTAATGTGATTGAAGCCTTTAATTCTGGAACCTTGACCGCAAATAGTGATTGGCAATCGGTTAACCGAACCTTTAATAATTATGGTTCCGATGTGCGATATATATTTATAGAGCATGGCGGTAAAGATGCTGAATTTTGGGCAGGACATTATGGTACAGAGATTGGAAATTTAGTAGTCCAAGTGGAGGCTCCAGGGGTGACTCCTAATCTGCCAGCTCAACAAACTTCTGGAATCCCATTAAGCGACGAATTTCCAATAGGGGAAACAGTTAATTCTTATATAGTGATGGATTATGCTGGTAATACAAGTACCACAAGCTTTGCTATAAATGTTGAAGATAATACTTTGCCTATAGTGGAAACTCAACCTATCACGGTTCAGCTTGATGCCAACGGAGTAGCTTCAATTACTCCAGCAGATATCGATAACGGTTCTTCCGATAATTGTGATATCGATACGATGAGTTTGGATATCACTGAATTTAGCTGTGCTGATGTAGCTACTCCTGTAACAGTTACTTTAACGGTACTAGATGTGAATGGGAATGAATCTTCAGCAACTGCCACGGTTACTGTGGAAGACAATATAGATCCTATGGTTGAAACTCAATCTATTACGGTTCAGCTTGATGCCAACGGAGTAGCTTCAATTACTCCAGAAGATATCGATAACGGTTCTTCCGATAATTGTGAAATCGACACGATGAGTTTGGATATTACCAGCTTTGACTGTGCTGATGTAGATAATCCTGTAACAGTCACCCTAACGGTAATTGATGTAAACGGTAATGAATCTTCAGCGACCGCTGTGGTAAGTGTGGAAGACAATGTAGCTCCAATAGTGGAAACTCAACCTATTACGGTTCAACTTGATGCCAATGGAGTAGCTTCAATTACTCCTGAAGATATTGATAATGGTTCTTCCGATAATTGTGAGATCGACACGATGAGTTTGGATATTACCAGCTTTGATTGTGCTGATGTAGATAATCCGGTAACAGTTACCTTAACGGTAATTGATGTTAACGGTAATGAATCTTCCGCGACCGCTGTGGTAACTGTGGAAGACAATGTAGCTCCTATAGTGGAAACTCAACCTATCACGGTTCAGCTTGATGCCAACGGAGTAGCTTCAATTACTCCAGCAGATATCGATAACGGTTCTTCCGATAATTGTGATATCGATACGATGAGTTTGGATATCACTGAATTTAGCTGTGCTGATGTAGCTACTCCTGTAACAGTTACTTTAACGGTGCTAGATGTGAATGGGAATGAATCTTCAGCAACTGCCACGGTTATTGTGGAAGACAATATAGATCCTTTAGTTGAAACTCAATCTATTACGGTTCAGCTTGATGCCAATGGCGTAGCTTCAATTACTCCAGCAGATATTGATAACGGTTCTTCCGATAATTGTGATATCGACACGATGAGTTTGGATATTACCAGCTTTGACTGTGCTGATGTAGATAATCCGGTAACAGTTACCTTAACGGTAACCGATGTAAACGGTAATGAATCTTCAGCAACTGCTATGGTAACTGTGGAAGACAATGTAGCTCCTATAGTTGAAACTCAACCTATCACGGTTCAGCTTGATGCCAATGGAGTAGCTTCAATTACTCCTGAAGCTATTGATAATGGTTCTTCCGATAATTGTGAGATCGATACGAAGAGTTTGGATATTACCAGCTTTGATTGTGCTGATGTAGATAATCCTGTGACAGTTACCCTAATGGTAACCGATGTTAACGGAAATCAATCTTCAGCCACTGCAACGGTAACTGTGGAAGATAATGTGGCTCCGGTTACTTTAACCAAAGACATCACCGTACAACTTGATGCAAATGGTACAGCTACTATCGCTCCTACCGATATTGATAATGGCTCTAACGATGCCTGTGGTATTGCTAGCTTAAGTTTGGATGTTACCGAATTTGGGTGTAAAGATGTTGGTGAAAACACAGTGACCCTGACCGTTGTGGACAACAATCAAAATGAAACGATTGCCACGGCAACCGTAACGGTAGAAGATAATATCGCTCCTATTCCTAATATAGCTAATCTTGAAGATATAATTGTAAAATGTGAAGTTTTCCCTGGAAAGATTACCGCTCCAACAGCTATAGATAATTGTTCAGAATTAACTGCGACAACTTCAGATGCGCTAACATACAACGAAATAGGATCTTATGTTATTACCTGGAATTTTGACGATGGAAATGGAAATTCAACTACACAGACGCAAAATGTAATTGTAGAACCTTCACCATTAAATGGGGTAACATTTGATGACGCAAGTTTTGAGTATAATGGAGATACCCATAGCCTTGAAGTTAAAAACCTTCCTGAAGCCGCCTCTGTTGAGTATTCTATTGTTCCAGAAACAGGAATTCAAAACGGAGCTATAAATGCAGGGGTTTATACGGTAACGGCAAATCTCTTTTCGGGAACTGAAACTTGTCCAGATACTCAATTGACTGCCACACTTACGATTGCAAAAGCTCAGGCAGAAATAAGCGCAGATGCTGTTCAGACTTTTATTTATGATGGTACTGTTAAGAATGTAGTAGCAAGCCTAAATCATTCAGAAACCGAATTGAGTTATTCGCCTCAAAAAGGATTTACTGAACCAGGAACTTATGAAATTACCGTGAATTCAGTTGAAACTGAAAATTACTTCGGGACCTCAAAAGAGGTAACTTTAGTGATTGAAAAAGCAGAATTTACCGGAGTAAGTTTTGATGATAACACTGAGGCTTTTGTTTATGACGGCACAGAGCACAGTATATTTGTATCTGGACTTCCAGAGGGTGCTACGGTAGAGTACACCAATAATGGGCAAACAAATGCCGGAACTTACGTGGTTACAGCAAAAGTTAGCAAACCCGGATATGAGGATCTGATATTGACTGCCACTATGCTTATTAATAAAGCATCACAAAGCATCACCTTCGATGAACTTGAAGATAGAAATCAATTATCAGATGAACATTTTCAGCTAAATGGAAGTTCTACTTCAGGTTTACCGGTAATGTATTCTTACACTTATGAATCAGAAAACCCGGCAGCTACAGTTGGCCCAAGAGGTTTTGTACGAATTCTAGGTGGTGGACAAATTACCATTACGGCCACGCAGGAAGGAAACCAAAACTACGAGGCGGCCACTAATGTGGTAAGAACCCTAACTATAAGCGGTAGTGAAGCCCGATTGGTTAACGCGAGTATTAATGGTACTACTTATAATGATCCTAATGTTGATATTTACTATCTAATTGGTTGTGGAAGTTCAGAAAATGAGGTTCAAATTGAACTTGAACAAAATCAAGGTTCAACCATAGACAGCCAAAATATCTTTACTGTGAACACGCCAACTCCCGGGATTTATAGAAGAACGGTTGTAGTAACTTCGGGGGATGGAAATGTGAGTACTACTTATAATATACTAATAGAGAAGAATTTCAATTTCGAGGATATTGTAATCCAGAAGTTTAATAATGTATTACTGGTTAACAACAACCCTGAAACCAACGGCGGATACAAGTTTGTGAGTTTCCGTTGGTATAAAAATGGTTCCGTTATTGGTAATGGTCAATACTTTTCTGTAGGAAACAATGCCAATGATCAATTAGACGCTGATGCTTCTTACTACGTGGTTTTGGAAACCGAAGATGGCGAAGTTTTAAGAACTTGTATTTCTTCAGTTCAGTTAAAAAGCTCTCTAAATGTTGCATTAGCACCAAATCCGGTTAATTCTGGAGGAACGATGGAGCTTTTAACCGATTTCCCTGAAGAAGAGCTTGAGACCATGCACCTATCGATACATAATCTTAACGGTAGCCTTATCCAACAAATGAAATCGAATCGTAAAAATACAAGCATTACTTTGCCTTATAATCTTCAGATAGGAGTGTACATTCTTAAAATTGAAACTAAGAATATTCAGAAGTCACTCAAATTCATAGTAAAATAGGACAGTTATATGCTAATTGAAATTTACTTTAATGATCAAAATAAATATGAGAAATAACAATATAAACAACGTAACTAATAAAGTTACTTTAGGTCTCATATTAGCACTAAGTTTACTTAGTGCTAATATGGCGACATTTGCCCAATCTAATAACGAAGTTTCCTTTTACCTACAGGGCTCTTTTTCTAAGCTTAATTATGAAGCTTTAGGAGAGAGTAGTAAATTGGAAAATGGTTTCGGCTTTGGGGCCAAATATTCCTATTACCTAACTGAAAACTGGAGCCTGGGAACAGGTGCAGAATTTCAGTTTATGGAAGGGTCTATTTTTGTGCCTACTGCACAAGGAGCGTATATGACCCAGGATTCTGAGGCAGATGCCTTTGAATTTAGATATGCAGCTACAAATTTTTCAGAAAACCAGGAGGTTTACTTTTTAAATATACCTCTTCAGGTTCAATACGAATCGCTTGGTACGACCAGATTTTATGCAGCTGCCGGTCTTAAAGCAGGTTTAGTTTTAAATTCAGAGTACCAAAGTTCGGCCGGTTCACTAGAAACCAGCGGATATTATTCACAGTATGACGTGGAGCTCACCAGCCCTACATTTGCAGGTTTTGGTGAATTTAAAGCTGTAAGTAATTCTAAATCTGAACTCGACCTAAAAACAAATTTTGTGGCTCATTTGGAAAGCGGTGTAAAATTTATGCTGGAGAACGATAGGTCGCTTTATATGGGGCTTTTTCTGGATTACGGATTAAATGATATTAAGCCCAATACTTCAGGGAACAGGCTTGTTCATTATAATGCCCAGGCCCCTACAGATTTTGCTTTTAGTAGCTTGTTGTCGGCCCGTGAAATACAGGATTTAGATGAAGTCCGGACTCTGGCCTTTGGTCTCAAAATTCAGTATGCATTTCAATTCTAAAATTAAAATTTTAATGCTAATAAAGCCCTTTCACCTTATGAGAGGGCTTTTTGTTTTTTTAAAGAAATGTTAGAGGGAAGCTTCGGAGCATTTAAATATCGCTTATCGAGTAAGTTAAGACAGAATAAGGAGTATTGCTTTTATTTGTCGAGTTCTTTTTTCAAAAGGCGTTTTAAATAAATGATTGATCTCTTTTAAATATTAATTGAACCAATCTCAAAACTTGAATGTGAGTTGAAATATTACTTTAATTATTTTAAATCAGAAAGTATTGTGTTGTTCCTAATTGTTATAATTATGTAAAAAAAAGCAGTCTATCTTTAAATCAATCCTAATTTATATGTTTTGCTGCGGGTTGTTTATAAGAAATATTCAAAAACTTAGGGGTACGCTGCATTATTCTGCTATTTTAGCGTTTTAATTTTTAAAACTATTATAATGAAAGAACTTGTTGAAAACATCCAGACTACTTTTGAAAATTTCCAAACAGAAGCTAACGCTCAATTAGAAAGCGGAAATAAAAGCGCCGGAACCAGAGCTAGAAAGTCTTCTTTAGAGTTGGAAAAACTTTTAAAAGAATTCCGTAAAGTTTCAGTTGCTGAATCTAAAAAGTAAAGTATAAGGCTGTCTGATAAGGCAGCCTTTTTTACTTCTAATTTTGAAGCAGCTTATATTCCAGGATAGGAAAAAATGGCACCATCCAGCTATTTTTTTAGGGAAGGAGCCATTTTTTGTTAAGATCTTCTAGACTTATTCTGAATAAGCACCAGAGGAGTAAGTCAATTCGTAGCTGTGGGTATAGATTTCGAAAACAATCCCAAAAGGATCTTCAACATAACACATTTTATAGGGTTTATTATTGGGATAATATTCCCTGATTGGCATTCGTTGTTTGCCGCCAAAAGAAATTATTTTGTCAACTAAATGTTCTATATCCGGGTCTTGCACGCAAAAGTGAAAAAGGCCGGTATTAAAAGGATTAAATTCAGGCGCTTTTTTGATGCCGTGGGGAAAAGAAAATAACTCAATTCCAATTCCATCAGATGTAGACATATGAGCGATCTCAAATTCTTTCCAATCTTCACCAAAAACATCAATACACATTTGGCCAATTGCTGTATCTCTTTCTTTTTTTACAGTAGAAGGTTTCATAATAATATACCATCCCATTACTTCCGAGTAAAAACGAACAGCTTCTTTTATATTGGGCACGGTTATCCCAATATGGGAGAATGATTTTGGATAAGTTTCTTGTTTTTTCATCATTATTTAATTTTACAGTGCAAATTAAGATTATATTTGACTGTAAAACAATAAGTTACCTAAAAGTGATATAGGTAACTAAAAGGGTTAAATGCTCATAATCAGATATTTGAAATTTTAAAATGACTAAAATTTACTGTCCTCTTAATTACACAATGAACCTAATAGGCACAAAATGGAAACCTTTAGTTTTGTTTCATCTTCTCGAAGGCCCTCTTCGCTCTGGAGTGTTACAGAAGAAAATTCCCGAAATTTCCAATAAGATGTTTACCCAAACAGTACGGGAATTAGAAAACGATAAACTTATAGGCAGGCAGGTATTTCCGGTTGTTCCTCCAAAAGTGGAATATGAATTAACAACTAAGGGGAAATCTCTGGAAGCTATATTAAGAAGTATGGATGCCTGGGGAAAATAAATGTCTTCTCTCTAGTTACTATTAGAAATTATATTTTCATATTTATCAGCTCAAAAAGAAAATCTGAAAATTAAATAACCTTCTCTGCCAGGTAACGTTGTACCGCATAAATATCTATGCTTTTATTGAACTTTTTACTTACGCTTGGAGCATTCTCGCTAGATATCCAGATCTTAAGTTCGGCATCAAGATCAAAGGTGCCGGCAGTTTCCAGGGAAAAACGAGAAATATGGCGGTAAGGCAGGGAAAGATATTCCTGTTTTTTTCCTGTCAATCCTTGAATATCTATTAGAATGAGACGCTTATTGGTGAACATAAAAATATCACGAAGCAGGGAAAATCCCAGTTCTATTTCTTCTGATTCCGTAAGTAACCGACCATACTTTTCATCTAATTGTTCTTTGGAAATACTGCCTGCATTTCCCATAATTTTATTTAGCAAACTCATATTTGAAGTATTTGATCCCTAAAGATAGCAGTATTTTAGAATTAATTGCGATAGGTTTTTTCAGTGCTACTTATTACATAATTACAGAGGTAAAATGTTATTGACCTCTTTTTCTAATAAAAAATTCGTAATTGTTTACTTTTAAGGCCTAAAGAACTAAAAACCCGCTTATGAACCTCATTGATTTTCTTAAGAATATTGTTCCTTTTACTCCTGAAGAATTAGCAGATATCACGGCTCATTTTGAACGGGAAAATATTTCAAAGAACAATACTTTGGTCAGGGAAGGGCAGGTGTGTACTAAGCTCTATTTTGTGAAAAAAGGCGTGGGAAGAAGTTATTATTTAAAGGAAGATGGTAAAGAAGTTACACAATGGTTTTTTATAGAAGGAAAATTTATGTCCAGTATAGAAAGTTTTTTTCAGCAAACCCCAAGTCTTTATTATTTGGAAGTGCTTGAAGAATCTGTTCTTTATAGCATAACAAGAGAAAACCTCGATTTGCTGTTTGCCCGATACCACAATATGGAAAAACTAGGGAGACTGTTATCTACCGAAATGCTTACCCGGGTAGTAAATAAATTAAATGCCGTTCAATTCCAGACCGCCAGGGAACGTTACGATTATATGCTTACTGAATTTCCTTATATCTCAAGCAGAGTGCCTTTAGGTTCAATTGCTTCCTACCTGGGAATGACTCAAGAAACCTTAAGCCGAATTCGGCGTGGTGATACTTCAAAAAAAATCTAATTCCACTATTTGACATAGGTCAAAGGAAAGCTTTCTTTTAGTAATGAAATTTGCACTAATAATAAATTGGTGTAATGAAAATGAGATTACTAAAAACAAAGTTGCTATGCGTTTTGCTTACCGGCCTTATTCCGGCCATTGGCTTTTCCCAGATAGATCCGGTCCTGGATATGCTTATCCAAAAAGCTCTTGAAAAGAACCATGGGTTGAATATCAACCGATTGGAAGGCGAACAGGCCAGGATAGATCAAAAACAAGCCAAAGCGGTGTTTCTGCCAGAGATCACTTTAAATGGAAGCTATACCAGGCTTAATGACGACATAACTTTTGATGAGGATACCCAAAAGCTATTGATGTCTACTCAGAAATTGCTTATCAAGGAAGCTGCAGGACTTCCTTTTAATGCTGCTTTTCCAGAGAATATCCCACTCCAGCCGGCAAATAATCTTCAGAATAAAAATATTTTAAAGTCTTCGGTAGATGTAGATTGGGTGCTTTTCAGCGGATTTGAAGCGACAAATGCCCGTAAAGCGGGAAAACATAAAGAAGCATCTCTAAGTTATGCCGGTGAGGCCGAAAAGGACAAGATAGTCCTAAACCTTATTGAAACTTACAACAAACTAGCTTTGGTAAATGCCTCTCAAGAGGTGCTGGCTGCTTCAGAAGATCAGCTTCGGGATCAGGAACGCTTTGTTAAGAAGGCAATAGAAAATGGTCTTGCTACTCCTATAAGTCGGAAAAAGATCGAGTTGGCTCAACAGCAACTAGAAGGAAAACAGCTTGAATTTAAGCAGAACAAGCGCTTGCTTGTTGAGGTGCTACACCAAATCACCGGTGAAAATAAAGAAGTTTTGCGTTCGCTTTCTCCCCAACTAAGTGCTATTTCTTCTACCGGAAGTGCAGCTGAAAAGAGGGCAGAAATACAGGCATTGGAAGAGGCCGAAAAAGCTGTAACCTACAAATCTAAAATGGAAAAAAGCAATTTTATCCCGAAGCTGGCATTGAAAGGCCATTATGAATTCCTGGAAGATGATCTCTCGCTGCTTGATCCGCAATGGTATGTTGGGGTTGGCATTAAATGGAATGTTTTTGATGGTGGGAAAAGTGTATTAAAGAGTAGAAAATCACAACTGGAGGCGCAAAAATATCAGGAACAAATTAAGGAAGCTGAGGAGATGATCTCCCTAAGTATTGTGAAGGCACAAATGTCTTATGAGGCTGCACTTCAAAATACAAGAATTGCACATAAAGAGATTGAACTGGCAGAAGCGACTTTTGAAATGCTAAAGAAACAGCATAGAAATAACCTGGCTTCAATAAGCGAAGTGCTGGATGGTTTAAGAGACCTGGAAAGTGCAAACTTTAAACTTCAGGAATCTTATTTTGATCAAAGCACAGCTGCCACTACACTTATGCACGCAAAAGGAATACTTAATTACTAAATACATCACAAAAAAGATATGAAAAACATTAAAATTGGTTTTATACTGCTTGGTCTTTTAAGCCTTGCATCTTGCAATAATCAGGAGGAAATTTCTCCGGTGAGAGGAAAAGTGAAATTCGAAACTATTTCAGTAAGCAGTAAGCTTGCGGGACGCGTTAATAAGTTGTTTGTAGCCGAAGGAGATGAGGTACGCAAAGGTGATACCCTGGCGTTTCTGGATATCCCCGAAATTAATGCGAAAATGTTACAGGCCCAAGGAGCTATGAAGGCTGCTAAAGGGCAGCTTAACATGGCTAATATGGGGGCAACAGAGGAGCAATTAATTCAGATAGAAGGAAAGTTGAATGCGGCAAAAGCAGAACAGTCCTTTGCGCAGGAATCCTACAATAGGCTTTATAACATGTATAAAGATTCCCTGGTAAGTCTCCAGCAACTCGATGAGGTAAAAATGAAGTTAAAGATGGCCAATGCTCAGGTAAGTGCTGTGGAAGCCAAACGCCAGGAGGCCGGGAAAAGAGCCAGAACAGAAAAGATAGACCAGGCGCAAGGGCAATTAGATAGGGCGCGTGGTGCCAGGGAAGAGGTGTTAACAGCCTCAGATGAAATGTACCTTATTGCTCCTGCCAATATGAGCATTGAAACCATTAGTCTTGTGGAAGGAGAATTGTTAAGTCCGGGTTATACCCTGATTAACGGGTATAAAAAAAGCAGCCTTTACTTTAGATTCACTATAAATGAATCCAGCATCTACGATTTTAAGAAAGGAGATGAACTAAACCTGGTAAACCCATATACAGAGGAACAATTTAAAGGAAAGATAGTACGTATAAAACAGCTGCCTCAATATGCAGATATTACAAGTACCGCCCCATTATATGACCTTTCGGAATCTGTCTATGAACTTAAAGTGAGCCCAACTTCAGATATTTCGGGAAGTAATTTTTATGCCAATGCTACTATTCTATTAAAAGACTATTAGTATGAAAGAGTTTTTCGACTTATTAAAAATAGAATTCAAACGAATTTTCTCCAACTCTGTGCTTTGTGCCATCTTTTTTGGTGCACCGATACTTTATGGGGTTTTGTTTGGGTATGTATACCAACAGGCAAAAGTGGTAGATTTACCCATTGTTATAGTAGATCAGGACAACAGCCCGTTATCTAATGCCATTATTGATGCTTTTGAAGATAATGAAGCACTGCTGGTAAAAGACCGAAGGTATACTCCCGGCGATATTCTGGAAGAAATGCCGGTAGAGCAGTATGCAGCTGTAGTGACTTTGCCTTCTGGATTTGAGGGAGATATTCTTCAAAAAAGATATCCTGAAGTAAGGGTAGATCTTAATATGGCCAATATTCTTAATGCAAATACTGCCAGTAAGAACATTCAGCAAGTGTTGATGACTCTTAATGCCGGAATAGAGATAGAAAGCCTTCAGAAACAGGGTGCATCGCCAGCTCAGGCAAGAGCAAGTTATGAGAGTTTTAAGGTGAATTTCAATAAACTCTATAATTCTACAGGCAACTATTTAAGTTTTATGCTGCCGGGACTTTTAGGGGCTATTATGCAACAGGTGATTTTTTTGGCAATGGCGTTAGTGTTCTCTCGTGATTTTGAAGATGGCTATTTTAAAAGCCTGGTCCAAAAGAATAAATCATCCTGGTATCTTATCGCTTTAAAAGCAACTCCTTTTCTGTTATTTCTTCCGGTTATGTGGTTTGTAGTAAGTAGACTTTTCATTTTCTTTAATGTAGAAGCAGCTATTTTTAATATACCTATGCTTATATTGGTTAGTTTATTGAGCCTGGCTTCTATAGGGATTGGGATGTTATTTTCGGTGGTGATTCCAAACCAATTAAAGGCTACAGAACTCTTGATGGTAATCTCTACCCCGGCATTTGTTTTAAGCGGATTTACATGGCCAAGTCTGGCTATACCAGGATTTATAAATGGCATTGCTCAATCTATTCCGGTTACCCATTTCTTAGCTGCTTTTAGAAAGGTAGCCTATTATGGAGGTGATATGGCCGATATATTTCCTGAAATTAAAATGTTGCTAATTCTTATACTTATAAGCTTTGTGGCTATGTTACTCTTACTTCAGCTTAAGATCAATAAAAGCAAAAAACGAATAGCTGGTTGAAAATTGAATTTAAATAAAAAAAGCCTATTCCAGGTCTTAATAAAACCTGGAATAGGCTTTTAATAATTAAGAACCGATTGCGCTTTTAAGCCGATCTGGACTTGAAATTAACAGTGCTTATTTTGATTAATCTTTTAAATTAACTTGAGGTCTTTCATTATACCAATAAGGTGAGGATTGGTGTTGGCATTAAACTCTTCCCGTAACTCTTTAAGACGTTTTTCTATAGCGCTTCTACTGCTGGGTTTAATATTCTTACTTTTTAATTCCTTTTCTATTTCTTCCTGCGTGTAACCATGAGACAGACATTGTACAATACTGATTTCGAAATTATTTAAGCTTAGAAGATTTTTTTGTTTAAGTGCTTTTTCGATGGAAGGAGAATTGTAATTCAAACCTTTGCTTAAACTTATTATGGCCTGCTTTAGGTCTTTAAGTCCGCTGCGGTCTTTGCAAACATAGGCATCTATATTGCCTGATGTCCAGAGGTCTTTAACGGTTTGTGGATGGTCTTCTATTGAATTGACAATGACTTTTAGATTTGGATCTTCTTTTTTTAGAATTGAAATAAGTTCCTGTCCAGACTTTATCTTTTCATCCCTAAAATCTTGCTTAAAAGAAAGGTCGCAAATAAGTAGATCAAAAGGGTTTTTATCCTGAAGGGCTTTTTTGGCCATTAGCCACGCCTGGTCGCAGTATTGCGAATGCGCTACTTTGGTAATTCCTAGATCTTTTAAAACTATGGATACCGCCTGGTTGATGCTATCCATATCTTCTGCAACGAGAACTTTTTTAAACATTATAACTTTTTATAACGGGAAATCACTACAAATTTTAGCCATTACCCTTTCCTATTTCAAAAATAGCTTTTCAGGCTATAGAAAAAATACGGTTTTCCGCATTTTTATTTTTTTCTACTTTATTATTTGATTTTTGCCCAGATCAATTAAATCTAGAAACGGTTTATAGGAGCCTTTTGCAGTTTTGTCTCGGTTTAAAACGCAAAACAGATGAAAAACTATCAATATCATAATTTTCGCTGGTAATTCTCCTATAATAATCAATCTAAGTTTAGATGAAAGCCACTTTTTTATTTGTTTAATAGAAATAAGAAATTGTATATTTGCCAGCCCTCTTCTAGAACTAAAAGGCATATAGCTTAAGTTTTAAATATTTTTTTGGAGGTGTTTTTATTTAATAAAAAGATAGGTTTCTAAAAACCTTGAAATAAAAAAATAGGTGATTAAGCTGATTAGTGAAAATTACAGAAAGTTGATTTTTACAGTAAAATTAAGTTGTGTTGTTTGTCCCGGACTTATCGGGATGTGTAGTTAGCCAGCTAATAATCTTGTGTTGTGAAGATTTTGGCTAACCAATGAGAAGCTTTTTTCCGTGCATTCGGGAAGAGGCTTTTTTTTTAAAACATATTTACATTATTCGAGACAATACATTTAAGGCATTGCTCGTCGTTACCCTTTCCACAATTTGTTCTGCGGAAATTGCTTTATTTCTTGGCTGTTTTAAAGGGCAGGGTTCTTTAACTTCTTTAAGATAATTATAAGTATGCATCAGCAAATAATCATCGAGTTTATTTAGTTCCTGAGAAGTCCAGTATCCATTAATGGGGTCAATAATTCCGTCAAAATCTGTTCCCAGGGCTTGGATACCCCAGGCGAACTGGTTATTTAAATCTAAAGTTTCGGCGATATGCCTTATCTGGTTCCATACTAGTTTAGACCAGGAATAGAGAATATCTCTTCGTTTAATATTTCCACGGGCTTCTCTTAAAACTACTTTAGAACCAATGCGGCGTTCGTCCAATTGAATTCCGAACAGCCCGTTGGAGTTACCTATTTTAATTAATTCATCATCATAAAAATTAATATCATCAGTCATAAAAAGACCTTGCTGGGCAGCTGGGGTTTGGTTGGTGCCTCCAGGTTCTGAAAGTCCGGTAACACCACCGTGACTAACAATAATCGGAATATTTTGATCATCGAATTCCTTTAGAAAATCAAAAAAATCCAGTCGGGATTTGCGACTCATATGCTTTATATCTACGTATATAGGCGGCACAAAATGCCCATTTTTATCTGTTTCTTTTTCTAACATAGCCCGGATGGCTCTTTTGCCGGCTTCAGTAAGACCTTTATTCATGCCATTATCCTGATCTACAATACACTTAACAAGACCCCCTAAACTTTGGGAATGTCCACATAGTCCGTTCCAAAAATGATGGGCCAGGGTTATAAAAACCGGTCTAATCAAACCGTTTTCTTCCCTTCTTAATTCTTTAACCCGTTTTACCAATCTTTTTAATTCTTTCTTACTTACTCCGTCTGGATAGGTGTTCCAGCTTTCACCGGGGTTCATAACCTGATCAAAAACATGGCCTCCCTCTATGGTAGGAATAAATATTATTTTTGATTCCCCCAGTTCATTATTACGTTCGGCAATTTCTATGTCAGCGTAGGAATTGGAAATTAGATAACATACTTTTTGCCCGTCTATGTTTATTTTATTTCCTGATTCCTGCTTTAAAAATTTCATCTCCAATTTTAGATCTTCCCAGTAACTTTTTAAATCCTGAATATGGTCTATACGCTCTTTTCCAAATTCTGTTGCCAGCATAGTAAGCACATCAGAAATTAGCTCTTTCCCAAGTTTATTCTTAAAGAACTGCTTTTCCTGGGGATAAAACGACAGGCAAACCACAGCAACACGGCCCCGCTTTAAACTGGTGCCGTCACTTTGAACGAAATTGGTAAGCGTAGCGATATAATTTTTAATTTTATCAAATAGGCTGGGAGCATCATGAAACCAGATGGAATGCTTGTGTCTGGGATTTCTTGATTGCAAACCTGGTGTCTTGGCAAAAGATCTTGCAAATGGTTTCATTGATGGGTGGCAGTGAAGATCTACAATAAAATTCGATTCCATAATTCAAAGTTTTTAATTTAAGTTTCAGTTACTCTAATTTTTCCTAAAAGCTGGTGTTCATTTTTAGGACTAATGCCACCCTCCATTAAACTTTAGCTCTTTCTAATAACTCCTTTTAATCACATCCAATTTTTGCACGGATCTCTTTGTATTCCTTCCAGTCAAATTTTTGAAGAAATTCCAGGGCTTTTTTAGCTCCTAAAAGAAATAATTTCTGTTGTCGCTCTTCTTTCATTCCAAAGTTTAGCCAATTAAAATCTTCGTCTGCATCAATTCTGCAAATAAGTTTTTCATAATCGGGGTTTTTAAGAATAAAATCATAATCATGAATTTGTCTCATGGTACTAATCATTGCCCCGCAGTATCCAAAGGTGCCACTGGTGTTAGAATAAGATTCTCTATAAGTACTCAACCTAACTCCAAACGTTGGTCTTGAAGGCTGCATTCCGCTTGGAATATGAAATGTGTTTATTGGAAAGTTGGATAACATTCCGCCGTCTACAAATTTTACCGACGCCGGCACGGGGCCACTATAACTAACAAGGTCTACCCAGTTTTTGTCTTTAAATTTACCGGCGTTTGGAATATTCTTTACCGTAAACGGATAAAAGAAAAAAGGGATAGACATAGAAGCCCGAACAAATTTTGCGGGATGAATATTCTCAGCTTCCTGCCAATATAGTTTTCGCATTTTTGGAAATTCTACCTTGCTATGCGTTGTAATTTCGGAGGTGATAATGGCTAATCCCGGTTTTTTAAATTTGTATGTGGTATTGGTTAAGTGCTTTAATTTTGGAAGAGTAGCTCTTCTTTTATCCAAATCTGCTAAACTGTTAATGCCATTTTCTTTAAGTGCTTCAGTGAGCCATTCTTCAAAATGATTGCCGGGGTTTATACCTAATTTATTTTTTAGAAGTTTAAAGATTTTGCGAGCATTCCATATAATATTCCAGAATATACTGCTGTTATTTTCTATCTTTTTCTGAACCAATCTTTTAATTCCGGAAGGGCCATCTACAAAATCGAAAAAATTCTTATCTCCTATTATATTTATTATTTTTTCTGAAGTGGGTTCTCCAGGTTTGGCTACTCCGGCCATCAATATGGTGTTTATAGAACCTGCAGATGTTCCTGCCAGACTATAGAATCGTATTCCCGCCTGTTCCATAATATATGTGTAGCCTACTAAAGCAATTCCTAAAACGCCACCTCCTTCCTGTACCAGGTCTACATATTGGTTGCCTTCAGAATCTACTATATCAGAATAGGACTTATTCTTTTCTTTTAGAGAAATAGCTTCCTCAACAAGTTTTTGTACTTCCGGATTATCTAAAAATCTATTCTTTCCCATACTAAATAATTTTGTCCAAAAGAGAGAGCATAACTTTACTGAACTTTTCAGAATTAGCTACGATCTTGTTGAGCTTGTTGTTGCGCGTAGTACTGGATTTAACAATTTCCATTAATTCTGAGAAATCTTCCATTTCACTCTTTTCAGGGAAAATCTCCTGAATTTCTTTTTTGGTAAGATGCGTAAACGATGACATCTCGCCGGCTAATTCCTCGTTGGTTTCAGCTGCTGCCGTTGAAGCTGCATTTTTAGCTTTTTTTCTAAATTCTTCCCAATCTATTTTAGTGCTATTCCCCATTATATTTGATTTAGGATATAATTTAATTGTTCTTTATAGTTTTCAATGTTTTCCTGAATCTCCTCGTACCCATTATCTACGGTGTTTGCCGTATTAAGCATTTTTTCAGTGATCAAAGCTGTCTTATTAATTGTTCTGCTTATATTATCATCGCTAATACCAACCATGTCTAGATAGCGTTGCCGATTTTCATCAATTTTAGAGGCTGAAAAAAGAAAAGAAGTGACAGTGTTATTGATGCTCCTTGCATTCGTGTATTTTTCTTCAAGTGCCTTTTCTAATTGATATTCTAACTTATCCAGGGGGGCTATCATTGTTTCATATTGCAAATTAATTTCCTGTTGTAATGCCGGGGCCGTTGCCAGAATAAATTGTAACCTATCTTCAGAACTCCCCTCATTAACTACCAGGTCCCACATATTGCTAATATCCTGTTGCTTAAAATAGTTTTCAGCAAATAAGGGTAGCCATACGGTATTTATATATTCTTTGGCATTTTTCCTTTTTAGCTCGAAAAAGGTATGAACCAGACTAAGGTGCGAATTTTCCAGTTCTTGAATCTCTGTGTTAAGCTGTTGTGAGAGTACAGGAGCCTCCCTGGGTATGTTGGCGCAAGAAATTGAGGATAATGCAATAATTATAAGATAAAGATTGAATATTATTTTTTTCATGGTTATAAAAAATTAGAAAAGTATATAAAATTATCTTAATTTCTTATTTAAAGATAGGGGAAAAATCACCATTTTTATAAATATCTTTACGCCAATATTGAATAGACTTGTGTTTTTATTAAATGTTAATGCTGCTAAAATCAATGAATTAGCTGAATTTAAAAACATGATCTTGCTTATTTTAACCAACCAACCAATCGGTTTTTATGGAAAACATATCCCAGGTTTTAGAAAGCTTAGATGAAATTATAAACGAGACTGAAAAAGAGAATAATGTACTTGGTTATTTTGCCGTCTTGTACCGTAGGGTAACCTGGAAAGTAAAAGAAGCCATAGAAAACGACTACTTTGACGATGCAAGAAGAATGGAGCAGCTGGATGTGGTTTTTGCTGAAAGATATATTGTTGCCTACTATAAACATAAAGAGAAATTACCGGTAACAAAATCATGGCAAAAGGCCTTTGACCTGGCTACAAATTTTTGGCCTGTTACTTTTCAGCATCTATTAATAGGTATGAACGCGCATATAAATCTTGACTTGGGAATAGCTGCGGCCAAAGTTTCGGAAGGAAAAAATATCGGGAAATTAAAAGATGACTTTTATAGGATTAATCAGATTTTAGCAGATTTGGTGGAAGAGGTTCAGCTTAATTTAGCAACTATTTGGCCGCCGCTTTGGTATATCTTAAAACATACCGGGCAGCTCGATAACCTTATGACAAATTTCAGTATGCAACTGGCACGGGATGGCGCCTGGCGGTTTGCCCAAACTTTGCATAATCCGGAAGGAAAAGAATATAAAGATTGTGTGCAGGAAAGGGATATCGCGGTAGCTAAAGTTGCCGATATAATTACAAACCATAAACCAGGGATACGTCTTTTGCTGGGGGTTATAAGGCTGGGAGAGATAGGATCGGTTAGAAGTAAGATGTGTAAGCTTAAAACAATTACAACCTGATAAGAAATCAAGTTCAATCTCTGTCTAAACACAACAATTAAGATCCGTTTGTACGAATCAAAAGTAAAGCCCTTCCAAAGAATGAAAGGGCTTTTTAAAAGAGAGTTTGAATTTTGTTTTTGCTAATAAGACTTGTTATGTAGCGTTATTTATTTTACTGCTTAAGGTAATGGATGTCAGAAAGTTCATTTAGATTATTTGCAGCCTGTTCTGCGGTAATATCGCGTTGTGGGCCGGCAAACATTTCATATCCTACCATAAATTTCTTTACCGTAGCCGATCTTAAAAGCGGGGGATAAAAACTCATATGAAAATGCCATTCTGGATATGCTTTACCATCGGTTGGAATTTGATGAATACCTGAAGAATAAGGGAAAGAGGTTTCAAAAAGATTGTCATATTTTATGGTGAGCTTTTTAATAATTTCAGCAAAAGCTTTTTCTTCTGCAGTATTTAACTGTCCAATATGCTGGTAATGCTTTCTTGGAATAATCATCGTTTCGTAAGGCCAAACCGCCCAATATGGAATTAGGGCAACAAAGTGTTCGTTTTGCGCTAAAATACGCTCATTTAGCTCTAATTCCTGCTTTAAATAATCACCTAGCAAACTGCTTTTATTTTCATTCCAATAGTCTTTAAAGTGTTTCGATTTCTTTAAAATTTCTGTCGGGATAGATTTTTGCGACCAAATTTGTCCGTGTGGATGCGGATTGCTACATCCCATCATTGAACCTTTATTTTCAAAAATTTGAACGTAATTTATATTGTTTTTATTGCCCAGGTCCAGGTATTCCTTTTTCCAAAGGCCTACCACTTCAGTAATATCTTTTACTTCCATTAGGGGAAGGGTTAGAGAGTGATCTGGAGAAAAACAAACCACTTTGCATATTCCTGTTTCAGCTTCGGCCTTTAAAAGTCCGTTTTCAAAATCTTTTACAGGAGCTTCGGTCAATAGCGCAGGGAAATCATTTTCAAAAGAATGTGCTCCTTCATAATTGGGATTGGTTTCCCCACCGGCCCTGGAGTTTCCGGGACATAAATAACAAGAGGGATCGTAAGTTTCCCGCTCCTCCTTACTATTTTTTTCGGTTTTCCCCTGCCATGGTCTTTTGGTGCGGTGTGGCGAAACTAGAATCCATTCACCTGTTAAAATATTATAGCGTCTATGCGGATGTTTGTTTATTTCGGTATTCATTTTTCTTCTTTTAAACTTTAGTAATTTGAGTTCCTGCATCGGGCACCACAGTTATTGCTGTTGGTGTAATATTAAATTTTTCCTGATAAACCTTTTTTACTTCTTCAAAATAGGCATCAATTTTATCGGCTTCAATTAAGTTTATTGTGCAACCACCAAAACCTCCACCCATCATTCGGGAGCCATAAATAAAAGCTTTATCTTCAGAAAAATCGACTAGAAAATCCAGTTCAGGACAGCTTACTTCATATTGGTGTTGCAAACCTCTGTGAGAAGCATACATTAATTCTCCAAGGGCTATAAGGTTACCATCGCGCAAAGCTTCCTCTGTTTGGCGCACACGTTCATTTTCTTCTAATACATATTGACATCGCTTAAAACTTGTTTCGCCAATTTCCTGTCTAAATTCTTCCAGAACACTGAAAGAGACCTGCCTAAGCGATTTTACTTCTTTATATTTTTGCTGAATAATAGCTACGGCATCCTCGCACTCCTTTCTCCTTGTGTTATACTCACTATCGGCCAGGTTATGGGAGACATTGGTGTTTAAAAGTAATAATTTACAATGTTTAATTTTAGCCGGTATAAATTCTGATTCTAAGGATTCGCAGTCAAGTTTTATAAAATGATCTTTTTTGCTCATTACGGAAGCAAATTGGTCCATAATCCCGCAATTACTTCCTACAAAATTGTTTTCTGCTCGCTGGGAAAGTTTTACAATGTCCATTTGCGTCAGTTCTAAATTGAATAATGAATTTAAGCCTCCGGCGAAACCACATTCCAGTGCTGCCGAGGAGCTAATTCCTGCTCCTATAGGTAATTCACTTTTCATAATACAATCAAAACCCTGAAGTTTTTTGCCTAATTTCTGGATTTCATCAATAACCCCCAGTAAATAATTCTCCCACGAATTGGTGCTTTTTGTAATCTTTTGAGTATTAAATTCTACATAGGCATCAAAGGTTTCACTATAAATACGGCCTAAATTACTGCTGCTATTTTTCCTGAATTTAAAATAAATTTTTTTGTCTATAGCTGTGGGCATCACAAAACCGTGATTATAATCGGTATGTTCGCCAATTAAGTTAATTCTTCCGGGAGAAGCTACTTCTATTTCAGCCTTAAAACTTTTAAAATCTTCGGGCATATTACTGGTGTTATTTGCTTGTTCCAATTGTGATTTTTTTTTAAGATAATTCCAAAGATAATAAATGTATATTTTACGTTAATTATATTATTTAAAATCTTTCAATTCTTTATAGTGACTTATTAGATACGGTACTAAAATTTATCATTTGATAATGATGAATCTTTTTAATCTTCGCTGGAAATTCTCTATTTAAAAAATATTATCTTGTTTTTTTGAAAGATATGCAGCAATTCGCCAATATTTTTATGCCTCTTTCTATCGCCTTAATTATGTTTGGGATAGGATTGGAGCTTAATTTTAAAAATTTTAGAAAAGTTTTTGTTCAACCCCGTGCAATATTCACCGGTCTAGCTTCCCAGCTCTTTTTATTACCTATTATAGCCTTTCTTTTAATTTATTTTTGGCCCATAGATCCCGTGTACAAAATTGGAATTATGTTGCTTGCAGCCTGCCCTGGAGGCACAGCCTCAAATCTTGTCACCAAGATGCTTGGCGGAAGAGTGGCTCTTTCGGTTTCCTTAACTGCATTCAACAGTTTTTTTATTTTATTTAGTATTCCGTTAATAGTCCAATTTAGCTTTATGATTTTTGGAAAAGATGAACTTTCTTTTAGCCTAAGCTTTGGGGAGACTATGAGCGATATTTTATTAACCGTTATCCTGCCCGTACTTTCTGGTATACTTTTAAATGAATTCTTTGGACATAAATTTGACTATAAACTTCATAAAGCTTTGCAGTATATTTTACCCAGTATTATGTTACTGGCTTTTATTGTGGTTATCTTTTTTGATGAGTCACAGCAAAATGTAGCATACTTTAAACACCTTAATCTTTTGATTCCCCTAATTATCTTAAATTTTATGAGCATAATTGTTGGGTATTTTGTTGGAAGGCACCTAAAACTCAAACATAGCTTTGCTTACACTATTGCTATTGAAATGGGATTGCAAAATAGTGTGCTTGCACTATTTATAGCAAGCCAGGTATTAAAAGATAAGGATATTAGTTTGGTAGCTATTCTTTATAGTAGTTTTTCCTTAATTACAACCTTCGTAGGTGGGTGGATTCTAAAAAATTATTTTGGTAAGCAAATTAGTGAAAAGTAAAAAACTTCGGAGCAAGCTCACGAAGCATTGTTATTGGAAAATATAATCTGATTTCGAGGCAAGCCTCGGAGCATTTAATCTCGATTATCGAGTAAATTATCTTGTGGCAAGCCTCGAAACATTAAATTTCGATTATCGAGTAAAATAAAAAATACCGGCTACGTAAAAACTAAACAGACCCTACTCAGTTTAGCCTTGTTGCAACCGGCATAATTTAATCGCCAAATTAAATAAGTACAAATACAAATCTATTTGCTCTTATATGTCACAAATTTAATGCTTTTGTTACTTGAGATTTTACGGGTTTCCGTAAAAATCATATAAGATGTTGATTGTCAAAATAAAACAATTCGTATTCTTTTGTTTTTGTTAAATAAAGAACGTTTAAAAAGTCTTCAGACTCTGATTGTTGAGTGTAATAAAATATATATGATAAAATGACAATAAAAGAGTTATTCGCTATAAAATAATATAAACATACCCAATTTTTAATTTAAGAAGTGATAATAGAAAATTACTTGATTATAGAGTTAAAAAAATATAAATAATTGAAAATCAGCAAAATAGGGTAAAATCACCCTGGCATGATAAGAAAGTGTTTATTACTTTTAACTAATTGATTATTAACTGTTAAACGCTTTTGTTATGAAAAATTTTTTGAGACTTTTCGTAGCCCCCTTTTTTTTGATAATATGCCTTTTAGTGGGATGTAGTGATGATGATGCCTTAAGAGAAGCCCAAGAGGAAGAATTTTTAAGCGCGCAGATTGATGGCAGGGACTTTATGATGTATCGCATAGAAGGAGTTGTTTTCTGTAAGAAGCATTTAAATGATTATGGTGGCATAGACCTTCTTATTAAAGCAGAAACCACCAAAGGAGAAATTATAGAGATTTTTGTTACCGATTACGTTGGGCCAAAGAAGTATATTTTCGGTCATAATAAACTGAATAAAGGTTGGATGAGGTACGGTTTGGTTAATCCAGCCAGCGATTGGTTCTCCTTTGTTGGAAACAGGCAGGTACAATCTTTTCATCCTTTTATACAAATTCAGGAAGATGATGGTAATTATTTAAAAGGCAGTTTTGGTTTTAGTGCTCATAATAGCATTGATAACTCTATAAAACTTGTGAGCAATGGTAGTTTTAATTTTCGTCTAGATTCTGAATTAGATTAAAAACGAATCTTCATGAATAAAAGCTTTTTAGAATCCATCAAATCATTTTCAGGATGGCTTTGGGTTTTACAATGGCGAATATTTGAATTGGAAACAAAACCTTTGTTTGATGAAATATAATGCTTTAAGTCGTTTTTTTGTTAATCAGTTTTTCTGAAATTACCCAGACTGAATCATGTTTAATTTTATTTAACTGCGTTTTCAGAACTTTTTATCAGAAATAACTTAAGTTGTATTTATATTCAGCATTAATAAAAAAGCTCAAGAATAACTTATGGACAAAATTTTAGAGGAAGACAATATAAAACTAGATTTACCGGTAAAGATTAATTACGGGGTTTTGGAAGACGTACTTCAAAAAAAATTGGTTGGCGAGCAAATAGGGATGGAAGATTCTAGGGGCACGGTAAAGAATTATGTTGAAGTGCTTGGTGCCAATTTGGGTAAAAGTCAGGAGTTTAATTTTGATCTAACTCTTAACTTAAAATTGAAAACACTAACCACGCTTTTTAAAAATAAAGAAGTGAACTTATTAGTGCATCTTGCTTTGGGTTTTAATGAGGTAGACCAGGTGATAGATATTATAGAATACGAATTGGAAGGCCAGAGTAAAAATTGGCTTATGGATAATTCTCTAGAAACACTTGCAAACACTTTAATCTATAAAAAGATTAAAAATAAAATGAAGTTGGATCTTAAACCCCATATTAACGAGCAATTGGGTAAGGTAAATGAGAAGCTTAGTGAAGAGATGGAAACTGCACCCGGAGTTTTCCTTTCGGGGAATGTGAATATTTTGAAGGTTGCCCAAATTATCCCCGGAGACACCTTGTTGTTAATTCTTTTGGAAATTAGCGCCTATGGATTTATAGATATAAAAGAGATTAAGCTTTAGTTTCAAAAACTTCTAATATTTGTTCTAAGGCCATTGATCTGGAGCCTTTAATAAGAATACTGCAATCTTTTAATTCTGCTAAATGTAAGTGTTTTTTAATATTTTCGGTATTTTCAAACTTTATGATATTTGGTTTATTTGTTGTAGTTTTTTTAAACAGCTTTCCTACCAGATAGATTTCTGAAATATCAGCATTTTCTAAAAAATTTACGATTACCTGGTGTTCGGTTTCTGAAGCAGTGCCCAGCTCTCCCATATCACCTAAAATTACAATCTTAGTAGTCTTGGTTTTCACTTTGTTAAAATGCTGTAATGAGGCTATCATACTCGTTGGATTCGCATTGTAAGCATCCAGGTAGATTTTATTAGAATCACTTTTTATGATTTGAGAACGGTTGTTAGAAGGGGTGTAATTTTCTATAGCTGTTTGAATATCATTTACAGGAACTTTAAAGTATAAACCAATACATAGCGCAGCTGCCATGTTTTTGGCATTGTAGTTTCCACTTAATTGACTTTTAAAGTTTATGTCGTTAAAGATTAATTTAGCCGAATCACCAGTTTCTGGATAACTGATTTTTACCTGAGCCTTTCTGTTGGCTCCAAAAGTGAAATTGTGCTTATAGTTTATTTCCAGTCTCTGTACCTCATCGTCCAGATTTAGAAATATCAATTTTTTATTTTCTTTTAAATGTCTATATAATTCGGTTTTTGCTTGTATTACTCCGTTTAGGCTCCCGAATCCTTCCAGATGAGCTTTTCCAAAGTTTGTTATAAAACCATAATCTGGCATCACTATATTAGAGAGGAATTCAATTTCTCCAGGATGGTTTGCGCCCATTTCAATTAGTCCTATTTCTGTTTCCTCGTCCATTGCCAATAAACTTAGTGGTACTCCTATATGGTTGTTGAGGTTTCCCTTTGTAGCTGTAACCGTATATTTTTTTGAAAGTACGTTGTAAATAAGTTCCTTGGTAGTAGTTTTTCCATTGCTGCCCGTAATCCCAATTATTGGAATTCCCAGGAATTTTCTATGAAATGTAGCTAGCTTTTGGAGTGCTTTAAGGCTATCTTTTACAACAATATATTCTTTATCGTTTACCGCTGCATCTTTGTTATCTACAATAGCGCAAATTGCTCCTTTTGCAATGGCTTGCGCTGCAAATTGGTTACCGTTGAAATTAGCTCCTTTTAAAGCAAAGAAAATGCTTCCAGGTTTAATGTTGCGGGTATCTGTAGAAATTCCTGTGCTTACAAGAAATCTTTGGTGTATTATAGCTGTTTTCATAGTATGCCTTTCTAAGCCTTCTAATTAAGGTTTGAGCGCTTCAAAAATAAAACTATAAAAAAAGCCCTAAACGAATAGGGCTTTTATCATAATTTTTAGAAGATTAGAATTTTTAATTCCTTGCCTTCTTATTATCATCTAAAGATTTTGAACCAACTCTAGACATTGCATTTCTAAATCCAATATAATCTGTAGCCATATCCTGTGGGAAATATCTACGTTGAGCGGGATCTAACCAATAAGCACGATCTCTCCAGGAACCACCCTTGTAAACTCTAACCTCGTCACTAATAAGTGTTGTTCTATCTGCGCTGTCATATCCGCGTTTTGCCACTCCTGTACTATCTTGAGCTCCTGCTACATTGTAAGTTGGGGAGTTATACATACGCTGAGATTCATCTTCAGCTTCCTGGTATGACCTGTAATAACGGCTGGAACTTTTGTCGCCATCTCTAAAATTACGTTGGTCACTATCAGTATAATTAGTACGCATATAGGTATCTTCTTCAGTAACCGGTATTTGGGCAATATCTCCTGGATAGGATCTTGCAACCAATCTTCCGGTGGCTAAGGTGTCAAATTCAATTTCTTCAACTCCAACTACCTTTACACTTCCGTCTTCATTAATAGCATTTTTAGTATAAACATTACCTCTATAGTAGTTGAAATCATTGAATTCATCATCAACTATTGGGCGGTAAACATCAGCTACCCACTCTGCTACGTTTCCGGCCATGTCATAAAGGCCAAAATCATTAGGTTCGTAAGATTTTACTTCAGCGGTAATATCGGCACCATCATCACTCCATCCTGCAATACCGCCATAATCTCCATCGCTTTGTTTAAAATTGGCCAATTGGTCGCCTTGTTTTTTCACATCACCAGATCTGGTGTATTGACCATCCCATGGATATTTTTTTCTTCCTCTGTAAACATTATAATCCCTAATACCTACCAAAGAAGAGGCAGCATATTCCCATTCAGCTTCAGTTGGTAAACGGTATTCCGGTAGCAAAATGCCATCTTTGCGCTGAACATAAGTTTGTCCGCCAAGCGCATTGCCTTCTGCATCTGTATTTTGATTTTCAATCATATCCTGAGACTCATCGCCTCCCTGACTAATTTCAGTGTTGCCTCCATAGGCTTTACTCGGGGCATTAAGATAAGTGTCTGTATTAAATGTTGTTCCTGCTTGTACATCGGTTAAGCGTGCACCTTCTTTAGTGTAGCCGCCCTCTTCTAAAAGAAGCTCGTTCACCCTATCGGTTCTCCATTTGCTAAATTCTACAGCTTGTATCCAACTTACACCAACCACAGGATAGTTTCCATATGCAGGATGGCGTAGATAGTTATTTACCATTGTTTCATTGTATCCAAGTCTATTTCTCCAAACAAGAGTATCTGGTACAGCTCCGTTATAAATATTTCGAAAATTTTCCTGCGTAGGAGGAAAAACATTTTTTAACCAATCAAGATATTCCATATACATCATGTTGGTAACTTCGGTTTCGTCCATATAGAAAGACTGAACGTGCTGCTGCGTAGGGGTGTTATTCCAATCGTGCATCACATCGTCTTGTACCTGTCCCATAGTGAAGGTTCCACCCTCAACAAAAACCAGCCCGGGACCGGCTTCCTGTTCCTTGTAATCTGTGTTGTATTGAAATCCGCCTTCATCTGAATTAATATCCCATCCGGTTGCCCTGGAGCTATTATCATAGTCTCGGGAATTATTACAGCTTAGTAAACCAACGCTAAGAACGAGGGTTAAAAAGGCTCTAAAAGCAATATTGATTCTCATATTCATCATCTCTTTTGGTAGAAATATTAGGCTTTGCAATATAGTAATTAACGCTAAAAGTACAAGTTTATTTTATGTTCGCCCTAAGGCCTTACTTTTCTTTAAAACCCTGGCGCCCTTAAGGATTACGGTGTATGTGACTTTTAAAAAGTATCTGCACACCCTTTTAATTAAGCTCTAAGTTAAGCAAGAAAGCAGCAAAATTAAATGATTTTTATTTAATTGAAGGTTGCTAAGCTTAAAAAAGTGGTTAAAATGCTGATCATACAATATTTTAGCCCGTTTAGAGTTGTTGTATAGCTGCGCTAATTATTCTGGACTTTTGTGGAATAAGAAGGCTTTTTATTTCATATTCAGGTTATTTTGAACTTAAGGTCTTTTCTTAACAAGATTATTAGTATATATTTGTTAATCATTAATTAGTATGATGAAAAAAATCACAATATTATTGCTTGGGATTATTTTAAGCCTTCCGTTTAAAATGATGGCCCAGGAGGAAAGAGATAGGGTTATTACTACTGCGGTTCCCTTTTTACTTGTAGCAGCAGATGCCAGGGCAGCCGGCATGGGCGACCAGGGAGTAGCTACTTCAGCAGATGTGTTTTCCCAACAGTGGAATCCTGCAAAATATGCGTTTGCTCCCAGCGAACACGGAGTAGGTGTTTCTTATACCCCTTATTTAAGTGATATTGTAAATGATATCTTTCTTGGGAATATTACTTATTACCAGCGAATAAGTGAAAGAAGTGCTTTTGCTTCCAGCTTAAGATATTTTAGTTTGGGGAGTATAGAGAGACGTTCTACTATAGAACAAGCGCCCCTGGTTGTAAATCCTAATGAACTTACTTTTGATCTTTCTTATTCATTAAAGCTAAGTGAAAATATTGCCATGGCTGTTGCCGGGCGTTATTTGCATTCAGATCTTGGTCTGCAAGACGAAGAAGATTTAGGGGCAGCTAATAGTTTTGGGGTAGATATTGCTGCTTTTTATCGTAGTGACCAATTAACTTATTCTGGTTTTGATGGCGTATGGAAGGCAGGTGCCAATATTTCTAATATTGGTCCTAAAATGAAATATGATGATGCCGGACAGGAAAATTTTATTCCTACTAACTTTAAAGTAGGTGGGGGGTTTGATTTTATATTTGACATAGAAAATAGATTGGGAGCTTATGTTGAATTCAATAAGCTTTTGGTGCCGACTCCTAAAGATTTTAATGGTGACGGTGAAATTGATGCTGAAGATGATGCCGAGTATAATGATATAGGTGCTATAGAAGGGATTTTTACATCCTGGGGCGATGCTCCGGGCGGTTTTGGAGAAGAGCTTAGGGAAGTGACCTGGGCGATGGGAGCTGAATATATGTATCGTGAGGCTTTTGCTTTTCGTGCGGGGTATTTTACTGAAAGTCTCACCAAAGGATCCAGGAGATTTGTTTCTTTTGGAGCCGGTTTTAAATATGAGCAAGTTAATATAGATGTTTCTTATCTGTTTTCTACATCTACAGTTCCAAGTCCTTTAGAGGGAACCTTGCGATTTGGGTTAACATTTAACTTTGGAGATCAATACGCGGCCTATTAAATTCCCTTTTAGAATACCTTTATAGTTTAATATTTGCTGGCTGAAAGCTTTCTATTATCTTTCCTGTCCAATATTTTTTATATGAAACCATTTAAAGTTGTCTCTAATTTTGAGGTCTATGAATCTGTAGAAGAACTTCCAAAAGTTATTCAGGATTTAATGAAAGAAGCGGTTTCGGCGCGCGATAATGCATATGCGCCATATTCCCAATTTAAGGTGGGTGCTGCTTTGACCTTGAATAATGCTGAAGTTATAACGGGAAGTAATCAGGAAAATGCTTCATATCCTTCTGGACTTTGTGCAGAACGCACGGCAATTTATTATGCCGGTGCTAAATATCCCGAAGTACAAATTCAAAATATCGCTATTTCAGCTAAATCTATGAAGCATAAAGTTAACGCTCCTGTGCCGCCTTGTGGAGCCTGCAGGCAAGCGCTTATAGAGTATGAAGTGAAACAGAATTCAGAAATTAATGTCTTTTTTATGGGAGAGAGTGGCCAGGTTATGAAGGCGAATTCTATAAAAGATTTGCTACCTTTAATTTTTGATAATTCGGCCTTATAACGTTTTCGTTATTTTTGCTTGAAAACTGTTTTCCATTCTTATTGAAAATAGTATTTTTGTTATCCGCTTGGCAAACCCTATCTGTCTGGCCTAAAATTAATAAGTTAAATGAAGAAAGTAACAAAAGCCACGTATTTAAAGTGGTACGAGGATATGCTGTTTTGGCGTAAATTTGAAGACAAACTTGCGCAAGTTTACATTCAGCAGAAAGTAAGAGGTTTTTTGCATTTGTATAATGGGCAGGAAGCTATCCTGGCAGGTGCCCTTCATGTGATGGACCTGGAAAAGGATAAAATGATTACTGCTTATCGTAACCACGTGCAGCCAATTGGTTTAGGAGTAGATCCTAAACGTGTAATGGCAGAGCTTTATGGTAAAGGAACCGGTACCTCTCAAGGTCTTGGAGGTTCTATGCATATTTTCTCTAAAGAGCATAACTTTTACGGAGGTCACGGTATTGTTGGAGGTCAAATTCCACTAGGTGCAGGACTTGCATTTGCAGATAAATACTTTAAGCGCGAAGCGGTTACCCTAACCTTTTTAGGTGATGGTGCTGCAAGACAGGGTTCTCTTCATGAAACTTTAAATATGGCCGTTAAATGGAATTTACCGGTAGTTTTCTGTGTAGAGAATAACGGTTATGCCATGGGAACATCTGTAGCCAGAACTTCTAAAGGAACAGATATATGGAAACTTGGTAATGGTTATGAAATGCCTTGTGGCCCTGTAGATGCTATGGATCCTATTAAAGTTGCAGAAGCTTTAGATGAGGCTATTAAAAGAGCGAGAAAAGGTGACGGCCCTACATTTTTAGAAATGAAAACTTACCGTTATCGCGGTCACTCTATGAGTGATGCTCAAAAATATAGAACAAAAGAAGAAGTTGCAGAATATCAGGAATTAGACCCCATCACTAAGGTGTTGAGTGTGATTAAGGATAAAAAGTATGCTTCAGAAGATCAAATAAAAGAGATCAATCAGCGCGTTAAAGATAAGGTGTCTGAATGTGAGAAATTCGCAGAAGAATCAGATTTCCCAGAAAAGAACGTAATGTATGATGTTGTTTACGAACAGGAAGATTATCCGTTTTTAGCACATAAACCTCAGTAAATTATGGCAGAAGTAATAAATATGCCGCGTTTGAGCGACACTATGGAAGAAGGTGTTGTAGCGAAGTGGCTAAAGCAAAAAGGTGATAAAGTTCAAGAAGGGGATATCCTTGCTGAGATAGAAACCGATAAGGCTACTATGGAGTTTGAGTCTTTCTACGAAGGAACTTTGCTTCATATTGGAATTGAGGAGGGTGAAACCGCTCCTGTAGATACCCTGCTTGCTATTATTGGGGAAGAAGACGAAGATATTTCAGAATTACTGAAAGGCGGCGGAGATGCCGATAAAGATAAAGAAGAAGATGCCTCAGATTCTGATGAAGACGAGGGCGAAGATGAAGCTGAAAGTGATGGCGATAGTGACGATGGAGGAATTCCAGAAGGTGTAGAAATTATTACTATGCCGCGTCTTAGCGATACCATGGAAGAGGGGACTGTTGCGTCCTGGCTGAAAAAGGAAGGTGATAAGGTTGAAGAAGGTGATATCCTTGCTGAGATTGAAACCGATAAGGCTACCATGGAATTCGAATCTTTCTATGAAGGTACGCTGCTTAAAATTGGTCTTGAAGAAGGAGAAACTGCGAAAGTAGATAGTCTTTTAGCTATAATTGGACCAGAAGGAACAGATGTTTCCAATGTTTCAGTAGATGGAAAGTCTAAAAAGGAAACTTCAGGAAAATCAGAGAAAAAAGAAGAGAAATCTGAGGAGAAAGAAAGTAAGTCTTCAGAAAAGAAATCTTCTGGTGCTACTAAAGATGGTGGAAGAATATTTGCTTCTCCATTGGCTAAGAAAATGGCAGAAGATAAAGGTATAGATCTATCAAATGTTGAAGGTAGCGGCGGTAATGGCCGTATCGTGAAAAAAGATATTGAAGATTACAAGCCTTCAGAAAAACCTGCTGAAGCACAGCCTCAATCTGAAGCTAAAGATACAGCAGCTGCACCACAGCCTTATGTGCCTGCAGGAGAAGAAAGCTTTGAGGAGATTAAAAATTCTCAAATGCGTAAAACCATTGCGAAGAGACTGGGAGAATCTAAGTTTAACGCGCCGCACTATTATCTAACTATAGAGGTAGATATGGCAAATGCAATGGCTTCTCGAAAGCAAATTAACGAGATGCCAGATATAAAGGTTTCCTTTAACGATATGGTAATTAAGGCCAGTGCAATGGCACTTCGTAAACATCCACAGGTAAATAGCCAGTGGACGGGTGAATCTATGAAAATTGCAAAACACATTCATATGGGTGTTGCAGTTGCCGTAGAAGAAGGTCTTGTTGTTCCTGTTTTGAAATTTGCCGATCAAATGTCTATGACTCAAATTGGGAATAATGTAAAAGACGTTGCCGGGAAAGCCAGAAACAAGAAATTGCAACCTAAAGATATGGAAGGAAGTACTTTTACTGTATCTAACCTGGGAATGTTTGGTATTGTTGAGTTTACAAGTATCATTAATCAACCTAACTCTGCAATTCTTTCTGTAGGAACTATTGTTGAAAAACCAGTAGTTAAAAATGGAGAGATTGTAGTAGGGAATACAATGAAGTTAACACTTGCCTGTGATCACAGAACGGTAGACGGTGCAACCGGTGCTGCTTTCTTGAAAACGCTTAAAACTTATATGGAGAATCCGGTAACTATGTTGGCATAAACCAGATTTATAAATAACTAATTATTAAAATCCCGCACACTTGCGGGATTTTTTTATCTTTAACGATATGAGAAAAATCGCCATACATTTTACAATAATAGCCGCATTTCTGCTTACTTCTGTCTGCGGAAATTCACAATCTATTCAAACTTCAACAGAAGTAAAAACCAGTTTCAATACTAATGTTAAGCAAGCTGAAATTCAGGAACTACTAAACTATTTGTCTTCTAACGAATTAAAAGGAAGGCAAACCGGTACAGAAGGAATAGAACTGGCGGCACGAAGAATTGAAAAGGTTTTTAAAGAAAATAATATCCAAAAATATTTTGATTCCTACCGTCATAATTTTACAATAGATGGAGTTAAAGGATTTAATTTGGTAGCAATGCTTGAGGGTAATGATCCTAAGTTAAAGGATGAATTTATTATTCTTGGGGCCCATTACGATCATATAGGGATCCAGAAACCTCTAGAAGGGGATTCTATCGCTAACGGCGCTAACGATAATGCTGCAGGAACTGTTGCGGTTGTAGAATTGGCTAAAAAGTTTGCTGAAATAGGCGATCATAAACGAACTATTATGTTTGTATTATTTTCTGCTGAAGAAATGGGGTTGGTAGGAGCAAAGAAAATAGCACAAAGGCTCAAAGAGGATGAACTAGATTTATATACTTTGTTTAATTTTGAAATGATTGGTGTGCCAATGAATGGGAAGGACTATATAGGTTATCTTACCGGTTTTGAAAATTCCAATTTTGCAGATAAATTCAATGAATATTCTGGGGAAAAAGTACTGGGTTTTTTACCGCAGGCTAAAGAGTACAATCTTTTTAAACGAAGCGATAATTATCCTTTTTTTGAGGAGTTTAAGGTTCCGGCACAAACAATTTCAACTTTCGATTTTACCAATTACGATTACTATCATCACGTAGCAGATGAAGCGCAACGACTTGATGTTGGCCACATGGCCAATGTTATAGAAAGTGTTATTCCCGGAATATTAAAAATGGCCAATACACCTGAAAAAGAAATAAAACTGAACCAGCATGATGCTGGACGCTAAAGTGCTTGAAATCGTAAAAAATAAATGAAGGTGGAAAACTGGAAAATGAGAACTTAAATTATGACGAAGATGAAACATATTGTTATAACAGGAACCAGTCGCGGAATGGGTTATGAAATGGTCAAGCTCTTTGCTGAGAAAGGGCACAAAGTACTGGCGATTTCCCGAAATGATAAGCCGGTTTCTGACTTAAATTTAGAAGGTGTGACTGCGCTTTCCTGTGATATATCAAAAGCCGAAGATCTGGGGAGGGTTTCGGCGTTTATCGATTCAGAATGGAAACAGGTGGATGTTTTAATAAATAATGCCGGGGCGCTTATTAATAAAGATTTTGAAAAAATTTCTGCAGAAGAATTTCAGCAGATATATAGTACCAATGTTTTTGGAGTAATTGGTTTGACCCAAAAATTATTACCTTTTATGAAAAAGGATGCTCACGTGGTAAATATTAGTACTATGGGTGGCGTACAGGGCAGTGTGAAATTTCCTGGACTTTCTGCTTACAGTTCCAGTAAAGCGGCAGTAATTACCTTAACCGAACTTTTGGCAGAGGAATATAAAGAAAAAGGACCTTCATTTAACGTATTGGCTCTGGGTGCTGTACAAACCGAAATGCTGGAAGAAGCATTTCCGGGACTGGAAGTTCCACTCTCGGCTAAAGATATGGCCGGGTATATTATGGATTTTAGTCTTACGGGGCATAAATTTTATAATGGTAAATTACTCCAGGTTTCTAATAGTACGCCTTAGCCAATGAGAGAAATTCTTGAAAGATATATTCCAGAACGAGCTGTTTCTCCTATTTTTGAATTGATAAAAGCTAATAATGTTCATTTAAAAATTGTAAATGAGCGCAAAACCAGGCACGGCGATTATCGAAGAATGCCAAATGGAGCACAGCAAATTACGGTAAACGCCAATTTAAATGAATACCGTTTTTTAATTACTTTAGTTCATGAAATTGCCCACTTAATAGCTTTCGAGAAATTTGGAAGACAAATAAAGCCTCATGGACACGAATGGAAATTTACTTTTAAGGAATTAATGTTGCCTTTTATAAGACCAGATGTGTTTCCCTCGGGATTGCTTCCGGTGATCGCGCAACATTTTAAAAACCCTAAAGCCAGTAGTGATACTGATGCAAGATTATCTGTAGCACTTAAAACTTTTGACCCTAAGAACGATAAAAATTATATTTTTGAAATTCCGTTAGGAGGGATTTTTAGAATCTATAATGGAAAAACGTTTAAAAAGGGAGAGCGAAAAATAAAACGCTATGAATGCCTGGAAGTTGATACCGGTAAGGTTTATTTATTTCAGCCCAATGCAGAAGTGGAGTTGCTAAAAAATTAATTCCTTTTTTATGAAAAACACAAATCACTACGCGATTCTAATGGCCGGGGGAATTGGTTCCCGTTTCTGGCCTGTAAGCACTTCGAAATATCCCAAGCAATTTCAGGATATTTTGGGCGCGGGATCTACACTTATACAAACTACTTTTCATCGTTTGGCAAAACTAATGCCTGTAGAAAATATTATAATTCTTACTCATAAAGATTATAAGGAAACCGTAAAAGAGCAGCTTCCCCAGGTTAATGATGAACAAATTGTATTGGAGCCCGAGATGCGTAATACCGCTCCCAGCATTTTGCTTGGTGCTTTAAAGATTAAAAAGAAAAATAAGGATGCTTTAATATTAGTGGCGCCAAGCGACCACTGGATTCAGGGTGATGTTGCGTTTCAGGATAATATTGAGGAAGCTTTTAAAATTGTTGCTTCAGAAGATAAATTAATTACTCTGGGAATAGAACCTACTTTTCCCAATACTGGTTATGGGTATATTAAATATGAAAAGGATGATGCTGAGGGTGATAAGCACGTATTAAGGTTCACAGAAAAGCCTTCTTTTAAACAAGCAGAAAGCTTTCTTGAGGAAGGTAATTACGTTTGGAACGCCGGAATTTTTATTTGGAGTGCTGCATTTATTCTTGAAAGTTTTAAAAAATACCATCCCGAGACTTTTAGACTTTTTCAAAAAGGTAATGATGTATATAATACAGAAAAGGAACAGGAGTTTTTAGATGAAAATTATCATAAAACACAAAGTGTTTCTATAGATTACGCTATTATGGAAAAATCTGATAGCGTTTATGTGATCCCTGCGAAATTTAAATGGAACGATTTGGGTACCTGGAAGTCTCTGGAAGATGAACTACCACAAGACGACCAACATAATACCATGGTAAATGGGAGGTTATTACCTTTAAACTCTACCGGAAATATTATTAAAACCCATAGCAATAAAGTGGTAGTTTTAGATGGATTGCATGATTTTGTGGTGGTGGAGAATGATAAAATATTATTAATTACTCCAAAAGATAATATACAGGAAATCAAGGCGATTCGTGAAAAGGTGATGGCGCAATTTGGAGAAGATCTAGGGTAAAGCCCTTTGTGGTGATGCCAAGAGGTATTAGATAGAAAATTTATGAATTTTGGGGTAAGCCTCGCAGCATTTAAATCTCGAATATCGAGTGAATTCTATGGATAACAATCAAAAGCCTGAAAATAATCAACCCTCTCAAAATCAAGAGAAATCTGAAGATTTGGGTGCAAATGCAAAGGGTATTTGGCAGAGTATAAAAGCACTTATAAGAGAGCTACTGGAAATTAGGCATGATACTGATAGGGAATCTACGGTAGAAGCAGTGAAAAAAGATATTTCCTTTAAAGGGCATAACGCCTGGATTCTTATATTTTCTATTTTCGTGGCTTCTGTTGGCCTCAACGTGGGTAGTACAGCAGTTGTTATTGGAGCCATGCTTATTTCTCCGCTAATGGGGCCAATTGTTGGTGTAGGAATGTCTGTAGCGATAAACGACGTCCTTACATTAAGAAAATCTTTTATAAATCTGGGTTTAATGGTAGGCTTAAGTGTGCTTACCGCTTATGTTTATTTTCTTATTTCGCCTGTTAAAGAAGAAACACCTGAACTTATAGCGAGGACTTATCCTACAATTTTAGACGTTTTAGTAGCGATTTTTGGCGGATTGGCTTTAATAGTTGCTAAGACTAAAAAAGGGACAATTGCCAGTGTGATTCTTGGTGTTGCGATTGCAACTGCACTTATGCCACCTTTATGTACCGTAGGTTATGGATTGGCTATTGGGAACTGGTCTTATGCGGGAGGTGCCTTGTATCTATTTTCAATTAATGCGGTATTTATTGCACTTTCAACTTTTGTAGTAACCAAGGTACTTGATTTTCCTTTGGTGAAATATGTAAACAGTAAAAGACGTAGAAGAACTGCTCAAATAGCCTCAACTATTGCGGTAATTGTAATGATTCCCAGTGTAATATTGTTTGTTTTTCTGCTTCAGGAACAATTGTTTGAATCTAAGGCAAAAGAGTTTGTATCTAATATAATGAGGTATGAAGGAACTGAAACCATAAAATCTACTTACGATTATAAAGAAAAAAGTATAGAAGTTTATTTGATTGGAAACCGCGTTCCACAGACTTCAATTACCACCTGGCAGAAGCAATTGAAGGATTTTGAGGCTTTAAAAGAAACTAAATTAATTATACACCAGGGAGCAGATCCCAGTGGGGCGATAGATGAACTTTCTATGCAGGTTAAAAGTGGTATACTGGAAGATCTTTATATGAGAAACCAGGAGCTTATTGAAAATAAAGATGAAAAAATAGCGCTGTTGGAAAATGAAATTTCCAAATACCGTGGCAGTAGTTTTTCTTTTAGTGATTTAAGCCAGGAAGCAAAAATAAATTACGATGGGATAGGTGAGTTGGGATATTCTAATTTAATCACAACCAATTTCTCGAAAATAGATACCATTCCAACGTTTACTGTGGGTTGGAAAAAAGACTTAAAAACCAGCCAGATTTCTGAACAGAAAGAACGTTTTGAAAAATGGCTAAAAGTCAGGTTGAAATTAGATACGCTACAGGTGAAATCTGTTAATTAAAGCCCTTTCTGTTGTGCCTCTCTTACTTTCTGAAATAAATTTGAGGAGTAAACAAAATCGGTTACAGTTTCGTCATCGGTTTTGAATATTTGCGATTTATCTCCTTTCCAGGCTAAAACGCCATCTTTTAGAAAGGCAATATTTTCCCCAATTTCTAAAACCGAATTCATATCGTGGGTTATGATAATTGTAGTAATATCATATTCGTGTGTAATTTCCTGGATAAGATTATCTATTACCGTAGCAGTTTTGGGGTCAAGACCCGAGTTTGGTTCATCACAGAATAGGTATTTAGGTCGGTTTACAATAGCTCGGGCAATAGAAACACGCTTCTGCATACCTCCGCTAATTTCTGAAGGCATTTTTTTCTCGTTACCGTCTAAATTTACTCGTTTTAAAACCTCTTTAACTCGTTTTTTATTTTCCTTATGTTGCTTTTTAGTGAACATTTTTAGAGGGAACATCACATTTTCTTCTACCGTCATAGAATCAAAAAGAGCACCGCCCTGGAAAACCATTCCTATTTCTTTACTAAGATCTTTCCGTTCATCCTCAGTAAATCTACTATAAGGTTTTCCATCGTATTTTATCACGCCTTTTTCAGGAGTAAATAAACCCAACATACATTTTAGAAGCACACTTTTCCCCGAACCAGATTGACCTATAATAAGATTAGTTTTACTTTTTTCAAATGTAAAATCTATTCCTTTTAAGACTTCCTCTCCATCAAATGCTTTATGTAAATTTTCTACTTCTATCATTAGCTGAGTAATAATTGGGTTACTGCATAATTTGTTATAATAATAACCACACTGGTCCAAACAAAAGAGGTGGTACTGGCTTCACCAACTTCTAGTGCGCCACCTTTCATATAATAACCGTGGTAAGCGGGAACGGTGGCCAAAATAAACGCAAATAAGAATGTTTTTATAAAAGCGTAAACGAGATGAAATGGTATAAAATCCTCCTGAAGTCCCTGTACAAAAATATCTGGAGGAACAAAACCTCCCATAACTGCTGCCGTATATGCCCCAAGAATACCCAGGAACATAGAAATAGCAATGACAAATGGATAAAATAGCATAGCTATTATCTTAGGGAAAATAAGATAATTTAAAGAGTTAATACCCATTACTTCTAGAGCATCAATTTGCTCGGTCACGTTCATAGAACCAATACTGGAAGTAATATAAGAACCTACTTTACCTGCCATAATAATAGAGATAAAGGTGGGGGCAAATTCCAGAATTATAGACTGTCTTGCAGCATAGGCAACTAAGGATTTTGGAATTAACGGGTTGTTTAAATTTAATGCGGTTTGTAAAGCTACTACTGCCCCAATAAAAAATGATAGAAAAGACACAATTCCCATTGAGCCAACTATTAGGTCATCTATTTCTTTAAAGATTAAACTTCTTAGAACCGATGTTTTTGTCATTCGGCGGAAAGTTCCCTTCAGCATCAAAAAATATTCCCCAATGGAGTGTAGATAGTTCATTAAGCAATTTTTGTAAAGCTAAAATACTAAAAATATACTCCAAAGTATTTAACGTAGAATTAATCTTTAGCCCAATAAGTTTAGTAATTTTGAGCTACTTCTATAAAACAATACAAGATGAAGCGATTAGCATTTTTATTATTGACGGGATTATTAAGTTTTCAGGCTTTTTCTCAGGAAAAACCCCAGGAGAAACCTAAGCTTGTGGTAGGAATTGTAGTGGATCAAATGCGCTATGATTATATAGACAGGTTTTGGGAAAGATTTGGAGAAGACGGATTTAAAAAATTAATAAATGAAGGGTACAACTTTAAAAACAACCATTTTAATTATGTGCCTACTTATACCGGTCCTGGTCATGCTTCGGTTTATACAGGGACCAGCCCAATGAACCATGGAATTATTGGAAATGGATGGTATGATAAGTTTATTAAAGAATCGGTTTATTGTGCCGGAGATGAAACGGTAACATCGGTTGGAACTAAAGATGAAGCCGGAAAAATGTCTCCACATAGAATGAAAACAACCACGGTTAGCGACGAGAACAGGCTTCATACCCAAATGCGAGGAAAAACCATTGGGGTTTCTATTAAAGATCGTGGCTCTATTTTACCTGCTGGGCATACTGCAAATGCAGCCTATTGGTTTCACGGAGGTGATGAGGGGAAGTGGATTACCAGTTCGTTTTATATGGAAGAATTACCAAAATGGGTTAAAGACTTTAATGCTTCAGATAAAGTAGAAGCATATTTAAAACCCTGGAACACCCTTTACGATATTGATACTTACATAGAGAGCGGTAGCGATAAGAACAATTTTGAAGGTGGTTTTAGAGGGAAAAAAGACGCTACATTTCCGTATGATCTCGCTAAATTAAGTAAAGAGAATGGCGGATTTGATATCATTGAAAATTCAGCTTATGGGAATGATATTACCCTTGAATTTGCTCTTGCAGCGATTGAAGCCGAGGAATTGGGGCAGGATGTAGATACAGATTTCCTTACGTTAAGTTTTTCTAGTACCGATAAGATAGGTCATAATTTTGGAGTGAATTCAAAAGAAATTCAGGATACTTATCTTAGGCTAGATCAAAATATAGCACAGCTTTTAGAAAGCTTAGACGCGAAAATTGGCGAAGGTAATTATACCATTTTCTTAACTGCAGATCACGGTGGAGTAGATGTTCCCGCTTATTTGGAGTCTGTAAAGATTCCGGCAGGATATTTTGAATCTGATGAGTTTGTAAACGAGCTTAAAGAATTTGCCGCAAGGGAGTTTGGAGAAGAGGACCTTATAGAAAGTGTATATAATAGTCAGGTATTCTTTAATTATGATTTGATGGAGGAGGCCGAAATCAGTTCTTCAGCTTTACAATCTAAATTGGCGCATTATATTCTTCAGTTAGATCAAATAGATAAAGTATATACCAGAGATCAACTAAGTAGCGGAAGTTTTGTGACGGGTACAGGTGCTGCTATTCAAAATGGATTTAATCAAAAGCGAAGTGGAGATTTGATCTATGTTTTAGACCCTGCTACCATTGTGTATTCAAGAACTGGATCTACCCACGGGAGCGACCTTAATTACGATACTCACGCTCCGTTAATTTTCTACGGAAATGGTGTTAGTCAGGGAAGTACAACAGAGCGTACAGAAATAATAGATATTGCCCCAACGGTTTCTACTATTTTGGGAATATCTTTCCCTAATGGAACTACCGGAAAACCATTGTATATGATGTTGGATGCTAAAAAAACGGCTGTTTCAGAATAGTTTTTCCTGCATTTTTTTCCAACGTAATTTTTTTATAAAACGACCTTCATCTTTATTTACAAGATAAGGTCGTTTTTCATTTTTGGCATATAGAAAACCAGTTATACAGTTTAGGAAAAAGCCCAAATCTTTCTTTTTAAAAGCAAGTTTAGCCGAAGCTATTACGGTTATTGCAAAACCATATCTTAAGCTGTAAAAAGCCTCTCCCTGCTTATATTTTGAAGTTTTATTATAATTCTTTCCTGTGGGTTTAAGATGTTTTACCCTTAGGTTTTCATCGGTTTTTATTTCCCAGCCGTGATATTGTGCAAGTAGTTCATCTGCGGTATCCCAACCCATAGCCGGTTTAAGGCCGCCAATATTATTAAAGCAGGCTTTTCGGTAGGTTTTTAAAGCCCCGCGAATATGATCCTTCCCCGTTAAATTCTCTAAAATCCAATTCCCATTTCTTTGAATTTCACAAAAACCACCCACCATTCCGGTTTTGGGATTTTGTTTAAAATTAAAGCTAATTTGTTCTAAATAGTTTTCAGGAAAAATTAGATCGGCATCAAACTTACAAATGATATCAAAATCGTTGTCAAGTGTTTTGAAACCTATATTGAAAGCGTTCACAACTTTGCTACCGGGCAAATGTTTGCCTTCTGAAGTATTCTTTATAAGAGATATTTCAGGATGTTTTTTAGCTATTTCAGAGATAATTTCCGGAGTTCTGTCAGAAGAACCATCATCTACCACTACAATTTTATGAGCTCGATGACTTTGGCTGATCAAAGACTGAAGCGTTTTGCCAATAAATGCGGCTTCGTTGTAGGCGGGGATAATAATATAAATCTTCAAATTTAATGGGTTGCAGATTTTGATAATGCGAAGATAGTGTTTAGAATCTCAATTTTTCTAAATGAAAATTTAAACAGTCCTAATTCAGGTTCATTCTGCTAGATCATTCGGAAAAAACAACTAATGAAAATGTACTTTTGATTGAAGCTTTACAGCAATACAGAGCAATTGATTCAGGTCTTAAAGTGTTGATTAAGAGCCTGAGCCACGGACTAGCACAACTCTTTAAAAAAACATATAAAGATATTGCCATTATGCAGGAATTTTTCAGATTAGTAGGGCTAAACAATTAATTATAAGCAAGTTAAATTAATTTTTAAAGCTTATCTTTATTTTAATGATAACTAAAAAAGTATCTCATGGCACAATTTACAATAAACCCTCAACGATTAGATCCCTATAAGAATTTTAAATTCCGTGTGAAATGGGATGGAAAATATGTGGCCGGTATCAGTAAAATAAGCCCTCTTATAAAAACTACCCAGGTTGTTAAACACAGAGAAGGAGGAGATCCTGGAAACCTTCGGAAGTCTCCTGGGCAAACTGATTTTGCGCCAATTATTATTGAACGTGGTGTAACGCACGATCCCGAATTTGAAGAATGGGCAAATAAAGTGTTTCAATTCGGTGCTGGTGACGGAACAGAGGTTTCCTTAAAAGATTTCAGAAAAGATCTAATAATTGAATTATATAATGAAGCAGGTCAACTCGCTATAACCTACAGGGTTTATCGCTGTTGGGTTTCCGAATTTCAGGCATTACCAGAACTGGATGCATCTGGAAATGCTGTGTTAATACAATATCTCAAAATTGAAAATGAAGGTTGGGCAAGGGACACAGATATAATTGAACCTGAAGAGTACTCAGATTCTAAGTCTGGAGGTAAATCCAAAAAATAAAGTATACAGTATATCGTATTTATAAGGTTGGCATTTTATTATTTTCATAACCAACTCTGAAAGATATGCTCCTTTTTTTTGAAATAGCTAATTCCTCAAAAAGCGTCGCATTATATATCGTACTCTATCCTAAATTTAAAAAAAAAGTCTTTACAACTTCGATTTGAAGCCTTAAAAAGGCGCAAAATTTTGAGAAATTAAAGCGGGAATTGCATTAGCGGAAAAATTTCACCACTATCGTGAGACTATCCTTTCAGCATAAACGGCGTAATATCTAGGGGTAAAATACCTTAAAACAGGTCTTATTCCCAATTTGTTTACAGGATTGGTCCATTTTTTTCTGCTAATAATTTTCCATCCTGCTTTTTCTAAAAGCCAATCGAATTGCCAATCTTCAAACTCGTGGTAATGCCTATCCCGCATATCTGTTTTGCTACGATAAGCACTGGAAAACCACAATTTAAGCGGGACGGTAGCTACTAATTTATTGGCCTTGATATTTGATAGCACATTGTAAGGAGAAACAAGGTGTTCGAAAATTTCGAATGCGGTTACCACATTATACGCATTAGTTTCTACGGCTTTGGTATTTAAGTCTAAATCTTCACCTTCAGTATTTTGCACCCTGTAATTATGTTTTTCCATAATTTCTGAAAAAGGATTTTTTACGCCTAAATCCAGAACTTGCTCAGGGGCGGGTACATTAGCTTCTAAAAACGCTAAAGTTTCTTTATATCGTTTGTTGGGGAAGCTGTTTTCGTACATTTAGTATTGGTAAACTATTGCATTCACATTCATCCCGGCACCAACACTGGCGAACATAACCACATCACCTTTTTCAAGTTGTTGGTCTGCAATTTTATTTTTCAATACAAGATCGTAAAGTGTAGGAACTGTAGCTACACTGCTATTCCCAAGCTCCTGTATAGTCATTGGCATTACTCTTTCAGGGGCTTCAAGTTTGTGAAGTTTATAAAAACGCTTAATGATGGCTTCATCCATCTTTTCGTTTGCCTGATGAATAAATACCTTTTTTAAGTCTTTAATATTTTTTCCGCTATTCTCTAAACAGGTTTTCATTGCCGCAGGAACGTTCATCAAGGCAAATTCATAAATTTTACGGCCATTCATTTTAATATATCGTAGATCCTCTGGTGCTTCAGATCGGTTAGATTTTCCGAAGTAAATATAATTAGCTTCGTTAAAAGCGTAAGTTCCAGATTCATGTGCAAGAATTCCACCTTCATCTTCGGTTTCCTCTAATATAGCAGCGCCGGCACCATCAGAAAAGATCATGGAATCGCGGTCGTGTTTATCTACCACTCGAGATAAAGCTTCAGCGCCAATTACCAGGTATTTTTTTGCCATTCCGGCTTTTATATATGCCTGTGCCTGGATGAGTCCTTCAATCCAGCCCGGACATCCAAAAAGCACATCATAACCCACACATTTTGGATTTTTAATACGCAAATGATATTTAACCCTTGTAGCTATACTGGGTACGGTATCGCTTTGTATGCTTTCGTGTTTAACATCGCCATAATTGTGAGCTACAATAATATAATCTAAAGTTTCAGGATCTGTCCCGGCATCTTCCAAAGCTTTTTGGGCTGCAATAACAGCCATATCTGAAGTGTTTAAATTTTCCTCCAAATAACGACGCTCTTCAATGCCTGTAATCGCTTTAAACTTAGCAATAGTTGTTTTGTTATCCTGCGGAAACCCTGTTCCGTCAAGATTGTAGAATTCATGATTGTCAAAGTCAGCATTTGCGGTTATAACTTTAGGGATATAACTACCTGTGCCGGTAATTTTAATATTCATCTGACTTTTAAATTAAGATTAAACTCCGAATGTACTAATTACAAATATAATGAGCTTTAAGTAAAATGGAAAAATAAACTGAAACGTGATGAAAATCACCAAATTAAAAGAAGCCCGAAAATTTTGTATCAGAAATGATTCCGAAGAAAATTTTCAGGCATTTTTTTTATTATGCATCCATATATTCCTCTATAGGAGGGCAGGTGCACATAAGATTTCTATCACCAAAGGCTTCATCTACACGTCTTACGCTAGGCCAGAATTTATTTTCTGACACATAATTTAGCGGGTAAGCCGCTTTTTCTCTTGTGTAAGAAAACTTCCATTCATCTGCCGTTAGCATGGTAATTGTATGCGGAGCGTTTTTAAGTATGTTGTCTTCGTCGCTATCCAGTTCTTCAATTTCCTGTCTAATAGAAATTAATGCATCACAGAATCTATCGAGTTCAGCTTTGCTTTCACTTTCGGTAGGTTCTATCATCATAGTTCCTGCCACCGGGAAAGATACCGTAGGAGCGTGGAAGCCATAATCTATTAATCGCTTGGCAATATCTACTACTTCAATTCCATTTACTTTAAATGGGCGACAATCTAAGATCATCTCGTGAGCAGCGCGACCGCGTTCTCCAGAATATAATGTTTTGTAATGTTCGTTTAAGCGCTCTTTTATGTAATTAGCATTAAGGATGGCATATTCTGTAGCTTTTTGAAGTCCTTTGCTGCCTAACATGGTTATGTAACCATAAGAAATAAGGCAAACCAAAGAAGAGCCCCAGGGTGCCGAAGAAATTGCACCAATAGCATTTTCTCCACCGGTTTTTATTACCGGGTTTCCTGGTAAAAATGGTTTTAATTGTTCTGCAACACAAATTGGTCCAACTCCCGGGCCACCGCCTCCGTGAGGAATTGCAAAAGTTTTATGTAGGTTTAAGTGACAAACATCGGCGCCAATTACTCCAGGATTGGTTAAACCAACCTGGGCGTTCATATTTGCACCATCCATATAAACCTGCCCGCCATTATTGTGAATAATTTGCGTGATTTCTTTAATCGCCGATTCAAAAACCCCGTGGGTAGATGGATAGGTTACCATTAAAGCGGCAAGGTTGTCTTTATGTTTTATCGCCTTCTCGCGAAGATCGTCTACATCTATATTTCCGTTCTCCGTGGCCTTCGTTACCACCACTTTCATTCCCGCCATTACTGCAGAAGCTGGGTTGGTACCGTGAGCCGAAGATGGAATTAAACATATATTTCTATGACCTTCACCTTTAGATTCGTGGTAAGCCCTAATGGTCATTAAACCTGCGTACTCCCCTTGCGCACCAGAATTTGGCTGAAGAGATGTAGCAGAAAATCCGGTGATCTCGGTTAATTGATCTTCCAGTTTTTTTAATACGATCTGGTAACCTTCAGCTTGTTCTACCGGTACAAATGGGTGAATATTTCCCCATTGCGGATTGCTTAAAGGAAGCATTTCTGAAGCCGCGTTTAATTTCATGGTACAGCTTCCAAGCGAAATCATAGACTGGTTTAAAGAAAGATCTTTGCGTTCCAGTTTCTTGATATAACGCATCAATTCAGTTTCTGAATGGTAAAGGTTGAAGACTTTATGCGTTAAAAATTCAGTTTTTCTCTGTAATGCAGAAGGAATTGCTGATTCCTCTTTTAAGCTTTCAATTTCAGTAGTTTTTTCACCTGAAACTGTAGCGAAAACTTTCAAAATATTATTGATGTCTTCCTGGGTTGTTGTTTCATTTAAAGAAATACAAACCGTTTCTGCATCTGGATAATAGAAATTAATCTCATTCTTTTCGGCTTCAGCTTTAATTTTCTGAGCATCAGCTTTAACCTGAAGCGTATCAAAGTAAGCTGAATTAAGCTGCTTAATACCCATTTTTTTAAGTTCTTCAGCTAAAGTAACTGTAGAAAAATGAACGGTATCAGCAATATATTTTAGGCCATTGGGCCCGTGATAAACTGCATACATTCCTGCCATTACAGCCAGTAAAACCTGCGCGGTACAAATGTTAGAAGTAGCGCGGTCACGTTTAATATGCTGCTCTCGGGTTTGGAGCGCCATTCTTAATGCGTGGTTGCCATCAAGATCTTTGGTTACCCCAATAATTCTTCCCGGAAGGTTTCTTTTATATTCTTCTTTAGTAGCAAAATAAGCTGCATGAGGACCTCCATAACCTAATGGAATTCCAAAACGCTGAGTGGTTCCCACAACTACATCTACACCAAGTTCTCCTGGTGCCTGTAGTTTAACCAAACTCAAAATATCGGCTGCTACGGCTACTTTTATTTCAGCATCTTTACATTTTGAAACAAAATCGGCATAGTCAAAAACCTGTCCGTATTTGCCTGGATATTGCACTAAAGCTCCAAAGAATTTATCACTAAAATCAAATTCTTCGTGATTGCCAACCACAAGCTCGATGCCCATAAAATCGGCACGCGTTTTAATAAGATCTATGGTTTGCGGCAACGCCTGTTCAGAAACAAAGAATTTATTTACTTCATTTTTCTTTTGCTTTCGATCGCGAACAGCGAATAAAAGTCCCATAGCTTCTGCCGCAGCAGTAGACTCATCTAAGAGCGATGCATTGGCAATTTCCATCCCGGTAAGGTCACTTACCATGGTCTGGAAATTTAATAAAGCTTCCAGTCTTCCCTGGGCGATTTCTGCCTGGTAGGGAGTATAGGCCGTATACCAACCCGGGTTTTCCAAAATATTTCGTTGAATCACCGCCGGTAGGATTCCCTGGTGATAACCAAGTCCTATATAGCTTTTAAAAACCTTGTTTTTTGCAGCTAGTTTCCCAATATGCTCGGCATATTGATTTTCGCTAAGTGCAGCAGGTAAATTTAAGGGTGATTTTAAACGAATATCGTCGGGGATGGTTTCGTATATTAACTGTTCTAACGAATCTACACCAATGGTGTCCAACATTGCCTGGAGATTGCTTTCTCTGGGGCCAATATGGCGTAGGGCAAAAGAATCTGTTCTCATTAAAATAAAGTTGTGTTTTGTGCTGCAAAAGTACATATTTTAAACGTAATTTTTTAGTGATTAGCCGTATACACTTGTTAAGATTTATAACGTCAGTTTTGGATGCGATAAGAATGATTAATTTAGCAGAATGCAGCGTTTTAAAAATATATTGGATTTCTATATAAATAGTAGTCTGCACGTGGCTTTGGCCGTGGTTTCGTTAAGCTTAATAAGCTTCCTGGAATTCAATATTAAAATTGATATAAAACTGCTTTTTTTTATTTTCTTCGGAAGCATTACCGGCTATAATTTTGTGAAGTATGCCGGTATCGCTAAACTGCATCACGCCAGCCTTGCCCGAAACCTAAAACTGATTCAGATTTTCTCGTTTTTTTGCTTTCTGGCTTTACTATATTTTGCATTTCAGCAGGAATTAAAAATACTTTTAGCTTCAGCTATTTTAGGCATATTTACTTTGCTGTATGCTATTCCTTTAGGGAAAAACAGGCAAAATCTTAGAAATATTGGGGGTATTAAAATTTTTATTATTGCCGTGGTTTGGGCCGGAGTGACTGTTATTTTACCCTTGATGGATCAGGTTAATTTAAAGGAAATCAGCCTCACCTTTTTTCAGCGATTTTTCTTTGTGATCGCAATAACACTTCCTTTTGAGATAAGGGATTTGAAATTTGATTCTGGAAATTTAAATACGATTCCGCAGCAAATTGGAATAATAAATACTAGAAAAATCGGTTATATTTTACTGGGAATTATCCTGTTTCTTGATTTTTTAAAATCTTCTTTTTCAGTAATCAACTTAATTGCTTTAAGTCTTACCTTATTAATTTCGGCATATTTTATTAAAGCTGCCAAAGTTAACCAGGGTTTATATTATTCGGCTTTTTGGGTAGAGGGAATACCGGTATTCTGGCTATTCTGTTTGGTGCTAATTAAGATTCTTTTTTAGCCATCTCTTTTTCCAGACTCTTTTTCCAGACTTTTTTCTCTTGTTCAGAACAGGTTTTGAGGTTAGATTTTTTTATTAAATGGGTGAGTTTTGTGTTTTTAGAGGTGTACTTGCGGCAAGGTCTGCATAAAAGCAAGTGCATTAACATAGAGATCTTTTCGCGTATTCCAGCCTCGTTATATTGACTTTTGTCGCAGCAGTTTTCGGCTTTTGAACAGTCAAAAATAAAAAATTTTCTTTTCGGCATATTTTAGAACCAGTTTTTTTCGAGGCAGGCGGCCAATGCGGTGCGTGCCCTGTGAATGATTACCCAAAGGTTAGACGGACTAATATTGAATTCTTTACATACCGCCTCAGTATCAGCTTCATCAATAGTTTTCATTTTAAAGATGGCGGCGTGCTTTTCGTTTATTTGATCCAGGCATTCTAAAATAGCCATTCCAAGTTCGGTGTTCTCCATATTATCCTCGGCAGTACGATCAAAAGTATCGGCTACCTGTTCCTCTAACCAATCGCCATTGTTTTCAGAATCTGAATAATTAATGCGAACTTCAGCCTGGCCTTTTATAGAGTTTGTTTTTCGGTAATGATCTATTATTTTTCGCTTTAAGATTGAAATAAGCCAGGTTCGTTCTGTTGCTCTTCCTTCAAAATTGTCTTTAGAATTAAGACCCGCTAGAAATGTTTCGGATATTAAGTCGTTTGCCACTTCGCGATCGTTAACTCTAACAATAGCGTAATTGAATAGGTAATCTGAATATTTATCCACCCATTTTTTAGGATCGAGTTTATGAGTTGGCATAGGCTTTTATCAAGAACAAATCAAAATTAGCAAAAGTATTTGACTTTATAAGTTATAGATTCTATAAGGTTTTTAAGTTGGAATTGATTAAAAAAGAAAAAAGGTTGTCTGAAATAATCGTCATCCTGAATTTATTTCAGGATCTAAGATATTATTATTTAAAACGTGTTGTCAAGCTGAAACAAGTTCAGCTTGACAACACGAAGGTGTATTAGACAACCTTCTTACTGAACTTACTTCTCAATTAATCCGGCGCGTTTTAATAATGCATCTGGTTTTGGTTCTTTTCCACGGAATTTCTTATAAAGTGTCATTGGGTGATCTGTTCCGCCCTGGGAAAGTATATTTGTTCTAAACTTATTAGCGACTTCCCTGCTAAAAATTCCATTTTGCTGAAAATACTCAAAGGTATCGGCGTCCAATACTTCTGCCCATTTATAGGAATAATAACCTGCAGAATATCCACCCTGGAAAATATGAGAGAAGGCCGTGCTCATACAGTTTTCAGTAACATTTGGAAATAACTTTGTGCGCTCAAAAGCTTCGTCTTCGTTTGCTTTAACATCTTTAATTGCTGAAGGATCTACCCCATGCCAGCTTAAATCTAACATCCCGAAGCTCAATTGTCTTACCGTAGCCATTCCTTCCTGGAAATTAGCCGATTCTTTTATTTTCTGAATCAATTCCATAGGAATTACTTCCCCGGTTTCGTAATGTTTGGCGAACAACTGAAGGGCTTCTTTTTCGTAACACCAGTTTTCTAATAACTGACTTGGAAGTTCTACGAAATCCCAATATACATTCGCACCCGATAAACTTGGATATTCAGTATCTCCCAAAATGCCGTGAAGTGCGTGGCCAAATTCGTGGAAAAGGGTGGTAACTTCATTAAAAGTTAATAAAGAAGGTTGCTTTTTAGAAGGTTTGGTGAAGTTGCATACAATGGAAATATGTGGGCGCTCTTCCCGGCCTTCTTTTTTGTATTGCGATTTGTAACCCGTCATCCAGGCACCATCTCTTTTTCCCGGTCTTGGATGAAAATCGGCATAAAAAAGAGCCATATCTTTGTTGTTCTCATCAAGTACCCGGTAGGTTTTTACATCTTCATGATATTTATCTACATCAAAAACTTCTTTAAAACTCAAGCCGTAAAGTTTTTGAGCTACAGTAAATACACCGTCTATTACATTCTCAAGTTTAAAATAAGGTTTCAGCTTTTCGTCATCTAGATTAAATAACTTCTGCTTTAATTTTTCGCTGTAAAAAGCGGCATCCCATTTTTGTAATTGGTCAATTCCGTCCAGATCTTTTGCGAAATTTTCTAATTCTGCAAATTCGCGCTCAGCGGCAGGTTTGGCTTTTTCTAGGATTTCTTCTAAAAAGCTATTTACTTTTTTCGGAGTTTCGGCCATACGCTCTTCCAATACAAAGTGGGCGTGGGTTTTATAACCTAAAAGTTGCGCTCTTTCAAATCTTAATTTTGCAATTTGTAATACATTTTCCTGGTTGTCCAGCTCATCCCCGTGAAATCCTTTAGCACCAAAAGCCAGAGCCATTTGTTTACGCAGTTCTCTGTTTTCGGCATATTTCATAAATGGCAGGTAGCTTGGATATTCAAGGGTGAAGATCCAGCCTTCTTTCTCTTTGGAAGATGCTACTTGGGCAGCTTCTTCTTTAAAACTTTCCGGCAGCCCTTTTAAATCATTTTCATCGGTAAGATGTAATTCGAATTTATTTGTTTCGGCAAGTACATTTTGGCCAAAATCAAGGCTTAATTTTGAAAGTTTTTTATCGATATCCCTAAGCTCATTTTGCTTTTCTATAGGCAAGTTGGCTCCGTTTCTGGAGAAAGCCTTGTATTTTCGGTCTAAAAGCGTTTTTTGCTCGGTATTCAGGTCAAGCTGGTCTTTCTTATCGTAAACTGCTTTTACTTTTTCAAAAAGTGCTTTATTTAGAATAATATCATTCCTAAATTCTGATAAAAGCGGAGAAACTTCCTGGGCAATTTGCTGAATTTCCTCATTGGTTTCCGCAGAATTAAGATTGAAAAATATACTGGTTACCCTATCTAATTTTTCTCCTGAAAACTCTAAAGTTTCAATGGTATTTGGGAAAGTAGCTTCATTGGCATTTGATGCGATCGCATTGATTTCTTCCCGAGCCATTTCTATGCCCTTAATTATTGCGGGTTTAAAATGCTCAGTCTTAATTTTTGAAAAAGGAGCATGATCAAATTCCTTTAAAAGTGGATTATTTTCGGTATTCATTATGTCTAGGTTGTTTTTTGTGCAATTTATTCATTAAGCATAGAATTAGCGAGATGGCATCTGTACTTAACCTAAATTTGACGTTTTTAAGTGCTTTTTTTAACACAAAACAGTATTTTTATGTGAAAAATAGTATATTCGGCACTTAAAATATTGTAGTAGTTTTAAAGTTTTCTGGTTTAAATATTTAGAATGGTTAATAAATAATTTTTTACAGATTTAGGTAAGTCTACTACATAGAAAGCCACGTCGCAAGACGTGGCTTTTGTTATTTTTTCACCTTTTTTGCACCTTCAATTACTTTTTCTTTAAGTCCTTCTTTATAGACTAGAATCTTATCTAAAGTACACTTATCTGAAGTGCCTATAATTTGTGCCGCAAGAATTCCTGCATTTTTCGCTCCATCTAATGCTACAGTGGCAACCGGTACTCCGCCTGGCATTTGTAAAATAGATAATACAGAATCCCAGCCATCTATAGAGTTGCTGGATTTTACCGGCACCCCAATTACTGGAAGTGGGGATAGTGATGCTATCATTCCCGGTAGGTGAGCTGCGCCGCCTGCACCGGCAATAATTACCTTAATCCCGCGCTCATGTGCGGTTTTACCGTATTCAAATAATTTTTCGGGGGTGCGGTGAGCAGAAACGATATCTACTTCTACTTCCAGATCAAAACCTTCCAGGATGTCTATGGCATCTTGCATTACCGGTAAATCACTGGTGCTACCCATTATTACTGCTACTTTGCTCATAAATTTTTATGGTTATCAATACCTCACATATTTCCAAAACCTGTGAGGTATATATTATTTTTTAGAAATAACTTTAATGGAATTCTTTACCTCTTCGGCAATTTTTCTTGCTTCTGCAAGGTCTTTGTTAACAATGGTTACGTGCCCCATTTTTCTAAAAGGGCGAGTGATTTTTTTACCGTAAATATGCGGTGTCACGCCGGTCATCTTCATTATTTTTTCAATATTCTCATAAACCACATCCCCTTCGTGAGCTGCATCGCCAACTAAATTTACCATAATTCCGCCAACTTTACTCTCTGTTGTTCCTAGCGGAAGATCTAAAATAGCGCGAATATGTTGTTCAAATTGATTGGTATAACTTGCTTCAATGCTGTAATGGCCGCTGTTGTGAGGTCTTGGTGCAACTTCGTTTACCAGGATTTCATCATTTTCTGTCTGAAACATTTCTACAGCCAGTAATCCTACATGTTCAAATGCCTCGGAAACTTTAACTGCAAGCTTCCTTGCTTTTGTTGCTACGGAATCTTCAATTCTGGCTGGGCAAATCACATATTCCACCTGGTTTGCCGTGGGGTGAAATTCCATCTCTACAACGGGATAGGTTTTAACCTCACCTGAAGCAGATCTCGCCACAATCACCGCTAGTTCATTTTTAAAAGGAACAAGGGTTTCAGCTATACATTCGGCGTCGGGAAGGTCGTTTAAAGCTTCTTTGTTTTTTATCACAGAAACTCCTTTACCATCGTAACCACCTGTAGTGCTTTTCCAAACAAAAGGGAAGTTGACTTTATCATTTTCTAGGGCAGTAGTCAATTCTTTTTTTGTTGCAAAAACTTCAAAATCAGCCGTTGGGATTTGATGTTTTTTATAGAAATTCTTCTGGATTCCTTTATTCTGTATTTTTTCTAAAGTTTCAGCCGAAGGATAGGTTTTAATCCCTTCCTTGGCTAATTGTTTTAGTGCTTCAATATTTACTCCTTCAATTTCAAAGGTGAGGACGTCTACTTTTCTTCCGAAGTTAACTACGGTATCAAAATCCATAAGATCCCCGGTTTCAAAATAATCGCAGGCAATTTTGCAGGGTGCTTCAGGATTTGGCTCCAAAACATTGGTTTGAATGTCATATTTGCGAGTTTCGTAGAGCATCATTTTGCCCAACTGCCCGCCGCCAAGTATTCCTAATTTAAAGTTTGTAGAAAAATAATTGATCATAGCGTAAAAGTTTCAGCAAAAATAAATTTTTAGCTTAAGTTGTGCTATTATTCTTATGGAAATCTGGCAGTTTGGGTTATTAAGAATCCTTATCTTTGCCTTTTAAAATTTTTCAGATTTGATAAAACTACACGATTTAGAATTTGAGCCCTACATTTCGGAGGAGGAGATTAACTTGGCCATAGATAAAGTAGCCCAAAAACTTAATGAAGATTATCTGGATGCTAATCCTATTTTCTTAGGGGTGCTTAATGGTTCTTTTATGTTTGCCAGTGAGGTGATAAAAAGATTTTCTGGAAATTGCGAGGTAAGTTTTGTGAAATTAGGTTCTTACCAGGGAACGCGAACAACCGGTAATGTGAAAACGCTTCTTGGCTTGAATCAATCTTTAAAAGGCAGGGAAATAATTTTGCTTGAAGATATTGTAGATACTGGTAATACGCTGGAAGAGATCAATAAGATTTTAGAGAAAGAGCAGGTTAATAATTATGAAGTTGCCAGCCTTTTTTACAAACCTGAAGCTTATAAAAAGGATTTTAATATTAAATATAAAGGGATAGAAATCCCCAATAAATTTATTGTTGGTTATGGTCTTGACTATGATGGTTTAGGACGTAATCTTACACAAGTCTATAAACGTAAAGAAAAATAACATGACAAATTTGGTTTTGTTTGGCCCTCCAGGTGCCGGCAAAGGAACTCAGGCAGACATCTTAAAGGAAAAATATCAACTTGTTCATATCTCTACAGGAGATGTGTTTAGATATAACATTAAGAATAAAACCGAATTAGGCCTAAATGCAAAATCTTTTATAGATAAAGGTCAATTGGTTCCTGATGAGGTTACCATACAGATGTTGAATGCTGAAGTTGATAAAAATGAAGGAGCTAACGGATTTATTTTTGACGGTTTCCCAAGAACGGCGGCTCAGGCAGATGCTTTAGCTGAGTTTTTGGAATCAAAAAATACCGAAGTAACTGCAATGGTCGCTTTAGAGGTTGATGATGAGATTTTGGTAGACCGACTATTAGAAAGAGGGAAAACTTCCGGGAGAAAAGACGATGCTGATGAATCAGTAATAAGAAACAGGATAAAGGTTTATTATAATGAAACCGCAATTCTTAAAGAGTATTATCAAAAACAAGATAAATATTACGGCGTAGATGGAGTGGGTTCTATTGAAGAAATTACCCAAAGATTGAGTGCTGTCATTGATAAGCTGCAGGCTTAATCTCTCTTTGAGGCTTTAATTAAACGGTGCTGGTTACGAAATTATAAAATGTATGGCTTCTGGACTCGTCCAGAGGTTGATTAAATTTTTAAAAAATATGACTGAAGGGAATTTTGTTGATTATGTAAAGATACACGTAGCTTCCGGTAAAGGAGGTAGTGGATCTTCTCACCTACACCGCGAGAAATACGTTGCGAAAGGTGGACCCGATGGAGGAGATGGCGGCCGTGGCGGCCACGTGATTGTGAAAGGGAACAAAAACCTTTGGACACTTTATCATTTAAAATTTAAAAGACATATTCGTGCTGAACACGGTGGGAATGGAAGTAAACAGCGTAGTAGTGGTGCAGAAGGTTCAGATCAGTTTATTGAGGTGCCTTTAGGGACCGTTATTAGAGATACCGAGACTCAAAAGATTATTCATGAGATCACCGAAGACGGAAAAGAATATCTTGTTGCTGAAGGTGGAATGGGTGGCCGTGGTAACTGGCATTTTAAAAGTTCTACAAATCAAACACCCAGATACTCGCAACCCGGAATTGATGGTGCAGAAGTAGATATTACTCTGGAATTAAAAGTTTTAGCAGACGTTGGTTTGGTTGGCTTCCCTAATGCCGGAAAATCTACTTTGTTATCGGTAATTACTGCAGCAAAGCCTAAAATTGCTGATTATGAATTTACTACTTTAAAACCTAATCTGGGAATTGTAGAGTACCGCGATTTTAAAACTTTTGTTGTCGCAGATATTCCTGGAATTATTGAAGGTGCTGCAGAAGGAAAAGGAATTGGACACCGGTTTTTAAGACATATTGAAAGAAATTCTACACTCTTATTTTTAATCCCGGCAGATGCAACTAATATTTCTGAACAATACGAAATTCTGCTGGATGAGTTGCGAAGGTATAATCCTGAAATGTTAGATAAAGACAGGCTTATCGCTATTTCTAAGAGCGATATGTTAGACGCTGAATTGAAATTGGAAATGAAGCATGAATTAGATAAAAATTTAGGAGCTCCATACCTGTTTATCTCTTCGGTGGCGCAACAGGGCTTAACCGAGCTTAAAGATAGGCTATGGGAAATGCTAAATAAGGAGACTTCTTAGAAATAGTTTTCTGTATAGTTTTTGTTTAAATTTAAGCAGCGTAGATGTATTTCTACGCTGCTTTTTTTGTAAAAATTAAATACTCAATCTCATGAAACTACTAAGATTACTTTTTGTTTTTGCCTTGCTTTCCTCCTGCAATACACCTAGAGCTGTATACGATTATGATGATACAGTAAGTTTCAATAATTATAAAACCTATCAACTTTTTCCCGATTTTCAATCCGGATTGTCCCAATTAGATGAAACCCGACTTATTACCAGTTTAAAAAATGGAATGGAGAGCAAAGGCTTTTCAACTTCCGAAGAACCAGAGGTGTATGTAAATACATATTCCAGAGAGTTTAGGGATCAAAATCGAAGTAGTATTGGAATTGGTGTTGGCGGAGGCGGTAGAAGTGGAGGAGTAGGAGTCTCCGGAGGGATTCCTTTAGAGAATAATACTGTTTTTCTGGAGGTTACTATAGACTTTATAGACGTAGCTGAAGATTCTTTGGTTTGGCAGGCTATCGTGGAAACAAAAATGAATACTAATGCATCACCAGAGGAACGTAGGGCAATGTTTGATAGGATCGTTAAAAAGGCTCTGGAAGGATATCCTCCCGGGAATTAGCTTTTTTTAAATGATCGGATTTATTTTTCAATGAGGTTTAAAGTTTAAGTAATAAAAAAGCCCCGGAACGTTCCGGGGCTTTTCACATTTTGGTTGGTTAGTTAGTAGCTAACCTAATGAAAGATCTATACTTGAACTTTCATTTTTTTCAGCATTAATTCATAATAGTGAATTCGCTACGTCTGTTTTTCGCATATTGTTCAACAGTACATCCTGTAGGCTGCGTACAGTCGTTAAGTGGCATGCTTTCTCCATAACCTTTAGAAGTTAATCTACTGCGGTCTATACCGTTTTCAACTAAGTATTCTAAAGTAGAAGCTGCACGTCTCTCAGAAAGTGCCATATTATATTTATCTGAACCTCTTGCATCAGCATGGGAACCAATTTCGATCTTAAGTTCAGGGTACTTGTTCATAATATTTACAACCTTATCTAGGGTTGGTTTAGACTCTTCTTTAATAATTGATTTGTCAAAAGCGAAGTAAATGTTTCCAACGTCTCTTAATTGCTGTCTACCTGTTTCAAGATTTGTTTCTCTATCATCAAAATCAACAACCGGAGGAACATAATCTTCTCTGGCAAATACATAAAGGTTATCTGAACCTCTTCGATTTGAAGCAAGGTATCCTTTTTCGTTCTCTTCATCTATAACAAAGGCGAAATCATCGTGACCACTGTTTACGGTGTTACCAAGATTTTGAGCTTCAGAGAAATCTCCTTCAGTTCTAAAAACGTCTAAGTTACCAAATCCCTGGTGTCCATCTGACGCGAAGTAAAGTACTCCTTCTTCGCTAATGTAAGGGAATTGCTCACGGTGCGGAGTGTTAATTCCAGTACCAAGATTTTCTGGTTCACCATAAGTCCCATCTTCATTCACATCTACAACATAGATATCAAAAGAGCCTTCAGAACCGGGCATATCGCTAGCGAAATAAAGTTTGCTGCCATCTGCACTTAGGCTTGGGTGTTCAGTAGAGAATTCGTCACTTGTAAAAGGAAGCGCTTCAATATTGCTCCATTCACCATCTACCATTTCTGCACGGAAGATTTTAATATGGGCAACTCTAACTCCTTCTTCGTTCTTCACTCTTTTTTCGCTGTTACGATCAAAGTACATTACCTGTCCATCCTGGCTAAAAGTTGCAGAACTCTCATGTTCATCGGTATTAATTTTATCTGAAAATAACACGATATCACTAAGTTCACCATCTTCAGACATTTCAGCCGTATAAAGATCTAATGTTGGTTTTTTGTTCCAAGGATAAACCGGGCGCTCTTGATTTCTAGTGGAAGCGAAAGCGATTCGGTCTCCGTAAAAAGCAATACCAAAATCTGCTGAAGCACTATTGCTCATAATTTGCTCAGTAGTATAAACGTGAGGTGCAACCGTATCTAGATTACGTGAAAAATCCTCAAAATCTATATCTTCACCAGTATAAGCACTCATGTACTCATTAGCTTCATCCTGGTTTCCTATAGCGCGTAAAGAATGTGCAAAGCGAAATTGATATTCGGGAGCTGTGATCTCTTCGTGTCTAAGGAAAAGCGTGCGGTAAACTTCTGCAGCATTTTCCATTTGGTTTGTGTAGAAGTATGCGTCTCCAAGGTTTTGTAAAACCTGTTGATTCTTGTCTACAACTTGTTCATAAGCTTCTGCAGCATCAATGTAAGCTCTTTGAGCAAACATTTTATCTGCTTTCTTTATTTCGGCATTTTGCGCAAAAGCAGCTATACCTATAAAAAGAATAAAAAATGTACTATATAAATTTTTCATATTATTCAGTTTTTAGAAGAATCTAGGTGATTTGTCATATCCTTTAGTAAGGCCAAAAAGGTCAAGATCAAATAATAACATTACTTCGTGAGTACCACCTAAGTCATAGTTGGCAAAGTCTGAAGTAAAATGATCATAAGCATACCCTACACGTAGTGATGGGGTAATCTTGAAGTTTACAAGCCCGGTGATGGTTTCGCTGAATCTGTAACCAATACCGGCTTCTAACCTATCGTATAACAAAACATTGGCGGTAACATCTACTGCCAATGGAGCACCTTGAACACCTCTTGCCATAAAAGCAGGCTTCAATTTAAGATCTGGATTAAGTTGAAAAACGTATCCACCGGTTAAATAGTAGTGGATTGCCTCTTCGCCTAATGCTGCAATCTCTTGTTCGTTTTCAATGTATTTTGAAGTAAACAAGTTAGGAGCCGAAGCACCTAAATAGTAGTTGTCTCCAAACCAAAAGGCACCTACTCCGAATACCGGAAAAACTTCGTTTACATTTTCCAAAGCCGGATCTGTAGGATCGTTTACCTGTAGACCTGAAAGGCTTGCGTCAAAAGTGGTAAGACCACCTTTTAGACCAAATGAAATTTTGCTATCTCCGCTAGTTGGAATTACGTAAGCGAAATCTGCGGTTATATTGTTCTCTTTTACAATACCACCTATCTCATCGTGAACTACGGTTAATCCAAGTTCTACCCTTTCACTAATTGGAGTGTGGGCAAAGAAGTTGGCGGTGCTTGGAGCACCGTCAACATTTTGCCATTGAGATCTGTAAATACCCCCCAGGTTAAGCATACCAGGATCATCGGTAGCGTAAGCTGGGTTTATGACACTCATATTATACATATACTGAGTGAACAGCGGGTCTTGCTGGGCCATACCTTTAATTGAGAAAAGGATAATGCCTGCGAATATTAAATATTTTGTGATTATTTTTTTCATTTCTTTCTAATGTTTATCCTTTTATATTATCTGTTTAAGTATACTTTACCCTGACGTGGCTTTGTGCTACCGTCGTTAAAGTCTACCACATAGAAATATACACCTACAGGTAGTACATCGTCTCCAAGGTTACCCGATTGGTTAGAAGTTCCATCCCATTCTGGAGTGGAAGCATTGCCTTTATAAACGGCATTACCCCATCTGTTAAAGATTGTGATGTTGAAATTAGGATATTCCCTTTCAAGCTTTTCAACAACAAAAATGTCGTTTTTACCGTCGTCGTTTGGTGTAATCGCTTCTGGGAATAGTAATTCACAGTCTTCTAAACTAACTGTAACAGATAATCTTTCTGAACTTTCACAACCGTTATCTGAAATTAAGGTAGCGTAATAAGTAGTGCCATCAGTTAGCATAGCATTATTGCTTAGGGCAGTCATACTGTCTACTGACTCATACCAGGTTATTGTACCGGTTTCGTTGATCTCGGCAGAAAGGTCTGAAAGTGTAGGATTGTCAAATGCACATAGTTCATAATCTGAACTAATAGTTGGTGCTGGAGAATCTACAATATTTACAGTAAGTACTGCAGCTTCAGATTCACATCCATTATCGGCAGATTGAGTTACATAGTAATCTCCGTTTACCAATAGGTCTTCATCGCTTACCATCATACTTAGGGCGGCGTCAGAATACCAGGTTAAGTTAGTTCCATCGGCAACTAATAAATCGGCAGTTGGAGCATCAATGGCACAGAAGGCCAGTGCTGTTCCAGTAGTTGGAGCTGCTGGGGCATCACCAAGCGTGATAGTGATTGTAGAGACATCGTCTCCGCCACAATCGTCTCCCTGGGCCTCAACAGTATATGTTACTTCGTAAGTTCCCGCATCAAAGGCAGAAGGATCCATAGTGCCGTTTGTAATAACTTCACCATTTAAAGTGAACTCGCCATCCATGTCTGCTTCTGCAGAAAGTAGAGAATAAAGGTCTTGTGTCTCATCGTTAGTACAAAGACTAACTGCCAGGTTTTCACCAGCGTCTGCACCCTGAAGTACTTCTACTGTGAAAGTAGTACTGGCTTCGCCTTCAACGCAAGGAACATCTTCATTTACTGTATAAGTTACTTCGTAGCTTCCAGCACCCATCATAGATGGACTAAAAACTCCGTTTTCGTAACCTTCAAAAGTACCATCTTGGTTTCCAGATGTAATTAGGCTATAAAGGTTCAAATCGTCGTCGCTTGAACAAAGAGTTTGGTCTACTATTTCACCAACTTCGGCGTCAATGGCGTCAGTAACTTCTACCGAAAGTTCTACAGAGTCTGAACAGGATCCGCTACCAAGAGTATAAGTAGTACTAAACGTTCCAATTGGGTTATTCAAATATTGCTGTCTTATTTGTTCCATACTTGGTTCAAATGTTCCATTTCGTGACACACCGTTTTCAAGAAGGCTTACAAAATAACTGCGAACAGCTCCAACAGTTGGATTTTCCTGTACTTCTGTTACACAAATTGTAGTGTTGTTGTCTGCACCTGCATTAGGATTCTCTGAAACAACTATGGTAAATGAACTTGAGTCCTCTCCAATAATACAGTCATCGTCTTCTTCAGTTACGGTGTAAGTGATTGTATACCCGTCTAAATTCTCGCCTATTGAAGGGGCAAACATATTATTTTCTACTCCTTCACCGGTAAAAGTACCACCAGGTTGAGCGCCTGAATCTTCCAGGTAATCTGTTAAACTTATCATTCCTTGAGTAGTACAAGCAAATTGATCTTCAATATCTCCTGCGTTTGCCGGGCCTGCTTCCTGAATGCTTATTTCGAAACTTACAGAATCTGAAGATCCTTCGATAACACAGTCAGCCGAATCATCTACTGAATATGTGATTATATAAGTTTCACCTGGAGTAGCCAGTGTTGGATCAAAATTTCCTTCATCATTCAATACAGTTACATCATTAGAAGTAAATTCCCCACCCGTAGAAGCATTTGTATCTAGATTTTCCAAATCTTCAAATACAATCACATCTGTGGCGCTACAGGCAAGATCAATGTTAGAAAAATCTCCAGCATTAGCTGCAGTCAATTCGCTAATAGTAATGTTTATGTCAACACTTTGGCAGTTAACCGTATAAGTGGTATTAAGATCGCCTAAGCCATTCTGATTCAAAAGTTGTTCTCTTATTTCATTTACTCCTGGTTCAAAAGTACCATTTAAGTCCATGCTATAAGGTTTCTGCGCTACTTGTGCTAATAAAAACTCTGATATTTCACCGTTTGTTGGGTTATCTACAACTTCATCTTCACAAAGGTCCACAAAAATTGGGTCTAGAATTTCTGCATCCTCACTAAGGGTAATTTCAAAACTGGTAGAACTTGAAGTCCCAGCTACAGTACAGAGGCTAGAACCATCTACTGAATATGTGATTGTATAAGTTTCATCTGGAGTAGCTAGAGAAGGGTCAAAATTTCCTTCATCGTTTATTACGGTAGCATCGTTAGAAGTAAATTCTCCGCCAGTAGTGGCATTAGAATCCAGGTTTTCTAACTCATCAAATACAATAATATCTGCGGCATTACAAGTAAGATTGATATCTTCAAAGCTTCCGGCGTTTGCTTCGGTTTCATCCAATATTGTAATGTTAAAGCTTGCTTGGTCTGACCCACAAGGACTGTCATTATCTCCAACGGTATAAGTCCCAGCCAGGGTTAAAGAAGGAGCTCTATTATTATCTTGATAGTAGGCCAATAAGGTAAGACCTAATTGTGTTGCGCTTGGCTCAAAAGTTCCCGATGTGTCACCTTCCCAATCAAATCTTTCAAAAAGGTTGGTTAATGTTGCTTCCGGATTTTGCGGATCAAAATTATTGGCAATTTCTTCAACCTCTGTAATGCATAGAGATGCTTCAACATCATCACCTGCATTAGCTTCAGTAGTAACTGTGATTTCAAAAGTGGTTGAGCTCGAGGTGCCCTCTATAGTACAGAAAGCAGAGTCATCTACCGAATAGGTAATGGTATATGTTTCTCCCGGTGTAGCCAGTGTTGGATCAAAATTTCCTTCATCGTTCAATACACTTACATCGCTGGATGTAAATTCTCCATCTGTATTTGCATTTCCGTCCAAATTAGAAAGATCTTCAAAAATGATCACCTCAGTAGCACTACATGAAACCTGGATATCGTTAAAGCTGCCAGCATTGGCCGAAGTTAATTCACTTACAGTTATATCTATATCCACAGTTGTTTCTCCACAATCTGTATTTACAGTATATTGGGTAGGGTAATTGCCCAGTCCATTTTGGTTTTGAAATTGTTGAAGAATTTCTGATGGTGTAGGGTTGAAACTTCCTCCACTAGGCAAGTTGGTATTTAGGCTAATTAAGTTATTTAAATAGGAAGTCACTCCAAAAACATCTGGATTATCCTGAACTTCACTTTCACATAAATTAACCACTATAGGCTTAACTTGTAAATTATCATCAGTTACAGTAAGGTTAAAAGAAGTAGATTCATTCCCTTCCAGGCATTCTCCAGAATTCTCATCTACTGTATAGGTAATAGTATATTCTCCAGGGCCCTGTGTAACATCAAAAATATTATTTTCTACTCCCAATCCAGAAAATGTACCACCGGTAGTTGCCGTGTCATCTATATTTTCAAGAGTATTTAAATCGAAAAAGTCTTCTGTTGAACAGGCAAGGGAGAAATTATTAAATTCACCAGGATTAACCTGCTCAGTATCGATAATGGTTACTGAAGCTTCAATCGCTTCACATCCTTCGTCCAGGGTATAGGTGGTAGCAAACGGAGCTGCAAAAGGATCATTTTGATATTGCGTAACTAAATCGGCTAATGCTGGTTCAAAAGTTCCTTCTCCGGGATTTCCCATTAAGCTTAAGTAAAAGCTTCTAAAACCTTCAATGGTGGGATTGTTGATGGCAGAAATACAAACGGTGGCACTCACTGTGTCAACAATTTGTGGAGCTTCTAAGCTTACTGTAACCTCAGCTCTATCTGAACTTTCACATGGTTCTTCAGGGATTCCTTCGTTATTAATAATTTGACTTGCATAATAAGTTGCGCCATTAACTAGCTCTTCTGAAGAATCTAATCTTGTGATTGAGTTATCAGCAGAATACCAAAAAATTGCCTGTGTATTCTCACTTGTACCGCTAGCTTCTAAATCGGCTATGGTAGCTCCTTCACAAAATTCTTGTGTTAAATCTGCTGTTGGGGCAATTGCAGGATCTGGGCTGTACCTTACTGCTGTTCTATAAGAGAAATTACATGTTCCACTGGTGTTTTGCCCTATAAAATAAGTTTCCCCAGCTTCAAGATCATCTGAAGGATCAGCAGTATTAGTGCCAGTACGTGTTGTAAAAGCGATTAAGTCTGCAGAATTTTCAACAAATCCTCGCAAAAGATCGGAAACCGGTCTCGTTTCTGATTCAGATGAAAGACATGGTGAATAGATATTTCCGTAATTTGAAGTTGGAGCGGGAGTTGTATCCTCAAAATTTACTGTTATTTCTACCCTGTCTGAACAGCTGGAGTCTGAACTTGCAGCGAAATAATCTTCTCCATCAACTAAATATTCACTCGAACTCAAAGGATTAGTGGAGTCCGCTTCATTAAAAAAAACAATATCACCATTAGTGGTACTCGCTCCACTGGCGGCTTCTAAATCAGCAATTGTGCTTTCTAAGTAACATAGATTGGAAGGAGCTGTGTCTGCCACTGAGACGCAACTCGTCTGCCCAAATGAAGGCAAGGTTCCAATTAACAATACAAAGGCGAAAAGGAACCAATTTGTTCCCTTCCTCCCAAAAGTAAAATTTTGCATAGGCTAGGTGTTAAAATTCAATTATTAGTATTAGTTTAAAAAAATTAGCAGCACAAATATTAAAATAATTTTTAACATTGTAAGTTAAATTAGTAATCAGTTTAACAATTTTTATCATTCATGGCCGGCTTATTGCTTATTTGATAAAATCTGTATGAGTTTTTATCTGCTAAACCACATTAAATTTATGAAAAAATTAATAATATGACCCGATATATAGTGACTTTTCTGCTTTTCGTCCTGTGTTTTTTACCTTCAGTCGAAGCTCAGACCAAAATTGAAGTTGGGGAAAATTTCCTCAATCAGCATCAAATAAAAAGGGCGAAAAATGTTTTTGAGGAGCTTTCAAATAACAAAAAAGCCATAGAATACCTTGGGGATATTGCCAGCTTTGAAAAAAGATGGGATGATGCCATTAAGTATTATGAAGAGCTGGTGGAAAATGATCCTGATTCGGCGGTTTATAATTTTAAACTTGGAGGGGCGCTTGGAATGAAAGCTATGGAGGCTTCTAAATTTAAAGCAGCACTTATGGTTGGTGATATTAAAACCTATCTAAATAAAACTGCAGAGTTAGATAAGAACCATTCTGAAGTTCGGCGAGCATTGGTGGAACTATATATGCAATTGCCGTCTTTTATTGGCGGAGATGAGGAGATAGCTCAACAATATGTAAATGAGCTTAAATCCATCAATAAAGTAGATGCTTATTTAGCTCAGGCATATATAAATAAAGCTAAGGATGAACAGGATGAGATGCAAGAAGCTGTGAGCTCTGCGCTTCATTATGCTCAAAATAATCCTAAACTTATAGAACGTAATTATTTAAATTATGAGCTTGGGGAGCGGGCTGCTACTTTAAAAATAATGCCTGATGCTGCTATACATTTTCTACAGAAATATACTGAAAATTATAACTATAAAGATTTAACATCTCCCGCCTGGGCGCATTACCACATAGCTAAAATGCAGGTTTTGCAAAATAATCAGGATAAGGCTTTAAATCATGTAAATAAAGCCCTTGCTGTACAATTCAATTTTCCGGAAGCAGAAAAGCTGAAACGACAAATATTAGAGATGTAAGCTCAAGGCATTTTCCTATCTCTTAACTATATTTGCAGGCAGTTAAAAATAGTCTGAACCGCCAATTTATTGGAATACGAAATTGAATCTCATGAAACTTCACTTTATAGCAATTGGAGGCAGTGCTATGCATAGCCTTGCCCTTGCTCTTCATCAAAAAGGAAATACTATCACCGGAAGCGATGATGCGATATACGAGCCTTCCAAATCGGCTTTAGAAATAGAAGGCCTTTTGCCTGATAGTTTTGGTTGGTTTCCAGAAAAAATAACTAAAGAACTGGATGCTGTTGTATTAGGTATGCACGCAAAAAATGATAATCCTGAGATAAAGAAAGCCAAAGAATTAGGTTTGAAAATCTATTCTTATCCGGAATATCTTTTTGAAATATCTAAAGAGAAGACTCGTGTTGTGATTGGTGGCTCCCACGGGAAAACTACCATTACTGCTATGATTATTCACGTGATGCATTATCACGGAAAAGAAATTGATTATATGCTGGGAGCACCGGTAAGGGGAATTGAAAATACTATTCATTTAAGCGATGACACAGATTTTATGCTTATTGAAGGCGACGAATATCCGGCTTCGGCTATAGATCTTCGGCCTAAATTTCACTTATATCAACCTAATATTGCTTTGCTTAGCGGGATTGCCTGGGATCATATTAATGTGTTTCCAACTTTGGAGAATTATGTGGAGCAGTTTGAGGTATTTATCAATTCTATAGTGAAGGGTGGAATTTTAGTATATAACGAAGAAGATAAAACCTTAAAACAGCTTGTAGAAAATACCGAAAATCAAATAAGAAAGCATCCATATTTTACTCCGGAATATCACGTAGAAGAAGGGGATACTATTTTAGAAACTTCAGAAGGCGATATGCCTTTAGAAATTTTTGGAAAGCATAATATGAATAATCTTGCCGGTGCCAAATGGATTTGCCAACATATGGGAATTGATGAAGATGATTTCTATGAAGCTATAATGGAGTTTGAAGGAGCGAGCCGAAGGTTGGAAAAGATTTATGAAAGTGATGCTGGGGTTGTCTTTAAAGATTTTGCACATAGCCCGTCTAAAGTAAAGGCTAGTACTAACGCGGTAAAAGAGCAATACCCCGATAAAAAATTAATAGCCTGCTTGGAATTACACACTTTTAGCAGTCTTAGTTCGGCTTTTATTCAGCAGTATGAAAATGCGCTTAATGAAGCTGATGAAACGATAGTTTTCTATTCTCCGGAAGCAATTGCGCAAAAACAAATGAACCCTATTTCGGCGGAAGAGATAAGAACAGCCTTTAATGAACCAAATCTTGAGGTTGTCTCTGAAACTGCTGTTTTACAGGATTTATTAGAATCTAAAGATCTAAACGATGCAGTGTTGCTTTTAATGAGTAGTGGGACCTTCGGGAACCTAAAACTGGAAAATGTAATAGCCTTGTTTTAGGTTAAACCCTTCATTTTAAATAGTTTTAGCAAGGATAAAGAATCATTTTTTATCTTTATAAAACTATGGAGCAGAAAAATCAAAATGGTTTTGGTATTAAATCCTGGGCAGAAGATGACCGGCCCAGGGAAAAACTACTTCAAAAAGGCAAAGTTAGTCTTAGCGATGCCGAACTTATTGCTATTCTAATAGGTTCTGGAAGTAGAGACGAATCTGCGGTACAATTAAGCAAACGCATTTTAGCTTCCACAGGAAATCAACTAAGTGAACTTGGAAAGCTTTCAGTAAAAAAACTCTGCGAGTTTAAAGGGATTGGTCCGGCAAAGGCAGTGAGTATTGTGGCTGCTATGGAGCTTGGCCGGAGACGAAGAACAGAAGAAGCTTTAGAAAAGAAAAAAATCACTTCAAGCGCTTCGGTTTTTGAGTTGATGCAACCTATAATTGGGGAGCTTTATCACGAGGAGTTTTGGATTATTTACCTTAATAATTCTAATAAAGTCATTGAGCAATTACAGCTTAGTAAAGGCGGAATAACGGGCACCCTTGTAGATGTGCGTATTACTTTAAGAAAAGCGCTTGAGGTTGGAGCTACTTCAATAATTTTGGCGCATAATCACCCTTCAGGAACTTTAAAGCCCAGCGAGGCCGATAAGCAACTTACGCAAAAGCTTAAAACCGCCGCGCAAAGTTTAGATATTAAGGTGCTAGACCATCTTATTGTAACCGAAAAATCATACTTTAGCTTTGCAGACGAAGGCGTACTTTAAATTGTTTAGATGCTATTAATTTATACCCAGAAAATAACCCCGCGAATAGTTTATACTTTTAAACATATTTGCACAAATATTCTGGGGATTTCTATAAAATTTACTACCAAGATAGAAGAGTTTATCGCACACGAAGGAATGAAGCTTACTTATGGTAAGCAAGCTCTTGGTAACGAACTTTTTTTGCAAAAGGTAGCTCTTTTAATGGAGCAGGGTTTAAGTGAAGTGGAAATAAAAGTACAGCCCTGGGGTGACGATTCATGCTTCTTTCCTGTTTCAGAACATAGTGCTTTACCATTTGATATTTTTGCAGCTTCCTTTTTTTTACTGAGTAGGTATGAAGAATATTTGCCTCATGTTAAAGATCATTTGGGGAGATTTCCTGCTACAGAAAGTGTGGGATATCAGGAGGGGTTTTTGCAATCTCCCCTCGTAGATATCTGGGCTTATAAATTTAAGGAAGTCCTTCAGGAAAGGTTTCCAGAAATTTCTCTTGAAAGAAGACAGTTTCATACCCAGGCAATTATAGCAGTAGAACATGTTTTTAACTTTCAGAACAAAGGGTTTTTAAGGAGTTTAGCTGGGATGCACCTGGATATAATAAAATTCCAGTTCAATAAGGTTATAGACAGGATTCAGGTACTATTGAGGGTTAAAAAAGATCCACTCAATGTTTTTGAAGATCTCATTGCTTTTATAAAAGATTATAAAGTGTCTTTGCTGTTTATGTTTCAGTTAAGCGACTTTTCTATTTACGATCGCAATATTAACTACAATAGAAATCCATATCGTTCTATTATTAAATATGTAGGTGATTATGCTAAGGTTGGTCTAATCCCGGGATATTTTGCTTACGAGGATTTTAAGACCCTGCGGAAGGAAAAACTTCGTTTGGAAAACACAGTACATACGCCGTTGGAAAGGGTTATTAACGTGAAAAATAATTTGAATATTCCTGAGTTTTACACTTTTTTGACTGAATTAGAAATTCCACAAGATTACTCTATGGGATATCCTGAAACTTCAGGTTTTAGGGCTGGTACCTGTAGTCCTTTTTTGTTTTATGATATCAATACCGAGTCTACGCTTCCTTTAAAAATACATCCTTATGTTTTTAATTCAAATATTGTTGAACATACTGATTTTGGAAAATTAACTGCTGAAGTTGCGAAAATGCTGGAGCAGGTTAAAAAGGTAGAAGGAAGTTTTAAAGCGGTTTTTAAAAATCAGGACTTTTCTGAATATTCCAATTATGAGGATTACTACGCACTATTAAAACAGATTTATGAAATTAAATAATATTAATCATATATTTTTTGACCTGGACCATACGCTTTGGGATTTCGATAAAAATTCGGCCCTGGCCTTTGAACGAGTTTTTAAGTCTCGAAATATTCCTTTGGAAATTAATAATTTCCTAGAAGTATATATGCCAATAAATTTTAAATATTGGGAGCGGTATAGAAACGATGACGTCTCTAAGGAAGATTTGCGCTATGGAAGGTTAAAGGATAGCTTTGATGTTTTAAAATTTGAAGCAGATAGGATGCTAATAGATAACATTGCTATAGATTATATACAATATTTGCCAGATCATAATTACCTATTGGATGGAGGTAAAGAGGTCTTGGATTATCTTAAAAGTAACTATGAATTGCACATTATCACTAACGGTTTTGAAGAAGTACAGCACAAAAAACTTATCAATTCAGGAATTCACGAATACTTTACTACGGTTACTACATCTGAAGAAGCCGGTGTAAAAAAACCCAATAAACAAATATTTGAATTTGCCCTTAAGAAATCTTCAGCGACTCCTCAAAATAGTATTATGATAGGCGATAATTTTGAAGCCGACTGTACCGGGGCTAAAAACTGTGGGATAAAACCCATTTTTTTTGACTACTATAGGAATAAAGAGAATATCGACGTAATACACATAAAAACGTTAAAAGAGCTAAAGGCTTATTTGTAATAATAAAGTTTTGTTAATTTCGTTAGTACAACACATTCTGAAGGCTAATGAAATTCCATTCATTCTTTCTTATCAAGTTTAGAGCGCTTATTGTTGTAAGTTGCTTATTCTTAAGTTGTGCCAAAGATATTGATTTGAGCCAGCGGGAAAATATCTCCCTTACTCCGGACTTGCAGATAGATCTACTTATTTACGATATAGATCAATCTCAATTTAATGATCCTACTACAGGAAATTTAAAAACTCGAATTAGCGATACCGTGCGTTTGGAATTTTTAGACGATGATTATATACAAAATGATCTCTCTAGTGTAGATTTTTATTTTAGACATATTAATACTTTTCCCCGCGAGATTGTAAGTAAAATCAGGTTTCTATCAGAATCTAATGTAGAGCAATTTACAGTAAACTATACCATCCAACCGGGAGCTACAGGTAATCCCATAACAACAGAGGAAAATGAATTAATAGAAGAAGGTCGTGTAGATTTAGTACGTAGAAGTATAAAAATGGTGGTAGAATTAGAAGTGCAGCCGGGTACAACGGCTTTTGAAGGAGAATTGGATTTTGCTTCAAAAGGCTTCTTTTCGTTTGAATTTTAATGATGTGGAGACTTATTTGCTTTTTTTTACTTTTTTCAAGCGCGGTTGTTTCCCAAAACAAACCGCTATTGTTTAATGTAGACGATCTTCCACAAACTTTAATGAGTAATCCCGGTGCCCAAATAAACTTTACCGGCCATATTGGAATTCCACTTTTCTCTCAAATTCATTTATCGGCAGGTTCCACCGGGGCAGATCTTTACGATATTTTTGCCGATGACGGTACCAATATAAATACCCGAATCCAGGAAACCATGAGAAATATGAATTCCAGAGATTATTTTGCTGTCAATCAGCAATGGGAAATTCTTTCTTTAGGATGGAAATTAGATAGAAAAAATTACCTCTCTACCGGGATATATCAGGAAGTGGATGTATTTGCTTACTTTCCAAAAGACCCTGCTGTATTAACTAATGAAGGCAATAGTAATTACCTGAATGAACCTTTTTATTTTGATGATGTTTCTTTTACAGGTGAGATATTAACGGTTTATCACCTGGGAATAAACCATAAATTTGATAAACGACTTACAGTGGGAGCCAGGGCAAAATTATATTCCGGGATCTTTAATGCTGAAAGTACCGGGAACACAGGAAGGTTTACTACTTATACAACTCCGGGAGGAAGGAATGTTTACAGGCATGAAGTGGTAGATTTAGATGTATTAATCAATACCTCGGGTTTTGCGCCTTTAAAAGATGAAGAAGGAATGACCGTAGAACAGGCCACTGCCGAACTACTAAGTAGGTCTTTTTTTGGTGGGAATGTTGGGTTCGGGTTAGACCTGGGACTTTCCTATATCCTTGACGAACAATTTATACTTTCGGGTTCTGTCCAGGATCTTGGAGCTGTTTTTCAACGTAAGGAGGTTGAAAATTACCGATATTTTGGAGCTTATGAAACCAGTGGTTTAGAACCGCTGTTTCCAGATTTAGATGAGAACGATGAAGCCATACCTTATTGGGATATTTTTGAAGACGAAATAGATAGAAACTTAAGAGACGAGACTACCAACCAATCTTACACTACCTGGCGCCCAATAAAAGCTAATTTTGCGATGGAATATGGTTTTGGTCCGGCATTTTTACCCTGTCACTATTTAAGCGTAAAAAAAGTGAGGTATATGAATTTATTGGGAATGCAGCTAAGCGGGGTAAAAAGACCAAAAGGATTTGTCTATGCGCTTACAGCTTATTGGGATAGGAAAATCAATGAAAATCAGCGTTTCAAAATAGCCTATTCTTTAGACGATTATTCTTTAACCAATATTGGCTTGATGTATACCAGAACTTTTAATAAATTTAATGTATATCTAGCTGCCAATAATTTGCTGGGTTTTCCTAATTTGGCAAAAGCCCATAGCGCTTCCATTCAATTGGGAATGCAGTTGATTTTCAATAAATAACAACACGAAAATGAAAAATATAATTTTTGTACTCGCTTTCTTTATAGGAACTATGTCCGCTTTTGCACAAAATCTGGATCAATATAAATACATTATTGTACCTGAAAAGTTTGAATTTTCAAAAGAAGAAAATGAATATCAGGTAAATGCACTTACCAAATTTTTATTTGATAAATATGGTTTTGAGACATTGATGAAGGGTGAAGAAAAACCCTTAGATCTTCAGGAAAATTACTGTTTAGGTCTTACCGCTAATGTAAAGGATCATTCTGGCTTGTTTGTAACCAAGCTGGTTGTTCAGTTAGAGGATTGTCGGGGAAGTATTGTTTTTGAAACCAAGGAGGGAAGAAGCAGGATAAAAGATTTTAAAGACGCACACCAGGAAGCATTACGCGATGCTTTTACTGATATTAAAGAATTGAATTACGAATTTAACCCTGCTGGAGTTTCAGTTTCTACTTCCTCTGCAAATGAAGAGCAACCAAAGGTAGTTGAAGAAGCTGAAGTTGCGAAAACCGAACCAAACCCTCAGCCCGATAAAATTTCTGAAGAAATTAAAACTCCCACCACAGCGCCTGCTGAAGTAGTGGTTAAAAATCCTATGATAGAAAATGCCTCAATCAAAGAATTGAATTTCGAAAAAGATGGTACTTCTTATACTCTAAGGAAATCTGATTCCGGTTATTCATTTTATCAGGAAAATTCAGAAGAACCTTTTGCAGTTTTGGCAAAATCTGGAGGAGAAAATAGTTTTATATACAAATCCCTTACCCGGCAAGGCGTAGCCTATTTTGATAAGGGAGGTAATTTGGTAGTGGAGTATTTGAACGCCGAAAATAAGTCGGTGAAACTTGTTTATAAAACTTCGGCAAATCAATAATTGTACTTGGTTTTCCAGCGTTTCTTAAGAAATTCTCTTTGCGCATTTTCCCGTTGATTATTTCCCGGGTCATAAAACTTTGTGTTTTTTATTTCGTCGGGTAAAAATTCAGCTTCCACAAAATTGTTTTCGTGATTGTGGGCATATTTATAATCTTTTCCGTATCCAATATCTTTCATTAGTTTGGTTGGAGCATTCCTAATGGATAGCGGAACCGATAAATTTCCGGTTTTCTTTACCGCACTTTGCGCCTGGTTAATCGCCATATAGGCAGCGTTGCTTTTTGGTGAAGTTGCCAGGTAGGTAACGCATTGGCTTAACACTATTCTGGCTTCGGGAAAACCGATGGTAGTTACCGCCTGAAATGTGTTATTAGCGATCACCAGAGCCGTAGGATTCGCATTTCCTATATCTTCACTAGCCAAAATAAGCAATCTTCTGGCAATAAATTTTACATCTTCTCCGCCTTCAATCATCCTGGCTAACCAGTAAACTGCCGCGTTAGGATCGCTTCCGCGAATAGATTTAATAAATGCTGAAATGATATCGTAATGCTGCTCGCCGGTTTTATCATAAAGCACTGTATTCTGTTGAACGCGGTTAAATACGAGCTCATTAGTGATTTCAAGATTTCCTTCTGAAGAAGTCACCAAAAGTTCAAAAATATTTAAAAGCTTCCGGGCATCACCGCCACTTAACCTAAGTAAAGCTTCAGTTTCTTTTAATTTTATATTTTTAGCGGCAATAACTTTATCTTCCCGCATCGCCCTTTCCAAAAGTGCTACCAGATCTTCTTTGCTAAAAGGTTTTAAAATATAAACCTGACACCGGGAAAGTAGTGCTGAAATTACCTCAAAACTCGGATTCTCGGTAGTTGCACCAATTAAAGTAACCCAACCTTTTTCTACTGCGCCTAACAGAGAATCCTGTTGAGATTTGCTAAAACGATGAATTTCATCTATAAATAGAATAGGATTTTTTGTGGTAAATAAGCCATCGCTTTTTTTGGCCTTTTCTATCACTTCACGAACATCTTTTACTCCGCTGCTAATGGCGCTAAGGGTAAAGAAAGGCCTGTTTGAAGTAGTGGCGATAATATTGGCTAAAGTTGTTTTTCCAACGCCCGGTGGTCCCCAGAATATAATAGACGGAATAATGCCTTGCTTAAGCTGTTGTCGCAAAGCTCCCTTTGGACCAATAAGGTGCTGCTGACTTAAGTAATCGTCTAAAGTTTGTGGGCGTAATCGTTCTGCTAATGGTTTACTCATCTGACAAAATTAGTAAAAAAAGCCCCTTAATCCCCAAAGGGGAAATTTTCTTTGAAGTCCTGCAATTTTTAATGTTATAGTGGTTTAATTCTCTAAAATTTATCATATAATTTTAAAAGATTATTTTCAATTTCATAATTCCATAGCTTGCATCGTAATGCTTGGATTTATCCTTTGTATTTGTTCGTTAAAGTAAAACGTCTTGACTGCCCTTCTTATTTTAGATAATAGACTTTAAAAAGATATGGGCTGTACCCTATATGACAATTTATCCCTTTCGACAAATTTGGATTCTTTTTTGTAATATTAAAAGAAATTAATTTCTGTGAAAGAATCTAATCCTTTTGTTTTTACTACCGGCGTTTTGGGCTATCCCATCTTGTTTGTGCTGCTTATTTGGATAGTTTTCTGGTTTGAAATTCGCTTCGGAATTAGTTTTAACAACTTTGGAGTGCGTCCTGGAGAGATTAAAGGTTTAAGAGGAATTTTATTTTCGCCATTTATTCACGGAGATATAAAGCACCTTTTTAATAATACCATCCCGCTTTTTGTACTTTCCATGTCGCTTTTTTATTTCTATAGAAAGATAAGCTGGCCGGTGCTAATTATTGGTTTACTCCTTACCGGTATTCTAACCTGGAGTATTGGGAGACCTGCCAACCATATTGGAGCAAGTGGAATAATATATATGCTTGCAGCTTTCTTATTTTTTAAAGGTATTTTTTCCAAATATTATAGGTTGGTGGCACTTTCTCTAATTGTAGTTTTTCTTTATGGAGGGATGCTATGGTATGTTACTCCTATAGATCCTGAAATTTCCTGGGAAGGGCATCTTTCCGGATTAATTTCGGGTTTTGTGTTGGCGTTTTTTTATCGGAAGAGTACTATTAAAAGTCCTAAATACGAATGGGAAAAACCTGAATATAGCGAGGATGAGGATTTATTTATGCAGCATTTTGATGAACATGGGAATTTCATTGAAGAAGCCCCCCAACCTCCCGAAGTAAATTCGGGACAGGCTCCTAAGGGGGGGTATGACACTCAGTTTAGTGAGAAAGAAGATGATAATTCAGAAGTTACTTATCGGTATTATTATAAGAAATCTAAAGATAAGGAATAGCTTTTATGCACACCAAAGAGCTATTTTTATGAGCATAGTATTTTCGGAAATTATTAGTTTGGGATTCGCTGCGAGTTTTGCCACGAATTCACAAAAAAAATTGGTTTTAATAAAACCCAAAAAATCCAGAGCACACGGAGATACTACAAATTATACAGGTTTTTCGCTAAAATTCCGAAAGAAAATTATAGCTAATCATACGAGATCAGTCTTATCAGCATTCCAATTTTAGCTCCCTTCCCCTTGGGAAGGGTGGGGGGATGGGCTTTTGCTTCGCTGCCTTATGGCTTCATATAAGAACACCCCACAAGCTACTGATACATTCAATGATTCGATTTTACCAAACATTGGAAGCTTCGCTTTTTTATCAACGCTTTTTAAAATTGAATTTGAAACTCCTTTAGCTTCATTTCCCATAACTATTGCTGAAGGCTTATTGAAATCTACATCGTAAACAGTGTCTTCTGTTTTCTCCGTTGCAGCTACCAGTTGTACTCCTGAAGATTGTAAGTAGAAAACTGCATCTTTTATATGATTCACTTTTACAATAGGAAGATTAAAAACTCCGCCAGCAGAAGTTTTAACGGTATCGGCATTTAAAGGAGCTCCACCTTTTTCAGGAATAATTATGGCATCAACTCCTGTGCATTCTGCGGTTCTAATAATTGCCCCAAAATTACGCACATCGGTGATTTGGTCCAGCAAAAGAAAGAGGGGAGTGGTTTTTTCTTCAAGAATTTTTTCAATTGTTTCTTCAAGGTTTCCAAATTTAATTGGGGAGATGGTGGCTACCACACCCTGGTGGTTTCCTTTGGAAAGCTTATAAAGTTTTTCTTCAGGAACGAATGAAATATTATAACTGCCTTTTTGAATAAGGTGATTTAATTCCTGAAATAAAGGTCCTGAGAGGCCTTTTTGAATATAAACTTTATCAATACTTTTTCCTCCCTGAATAGCTTCTATAACAGCTCTAATTCCAAAAATGCGTGTAGTTTCTTCCATAGCGCAAAGGTAGGTTTTGTTTTTAAAATTATGGAATTACCGGAAATAAAAAAACCACCCGGTTAGGGGTGGTTTTATAATAAGATAAGAATACCTATTTAGAATCCATCAGAATATTCAATGTCAAAACTTGCAACATTACCATTTACTGAAGTAACATTTCCAATTTCAAATACTCCGTAGAAGTCTTGAGTTTCTACGTTGCCATCTTCATCTTCGATGTCTCTGGTGTCCTTATATATAAATAAATCACCATCTACAAGATTTGTTGCTGAGGTAATTTCGTTACCATTTTCAAAAGCTGCCCTAGCTGAAAGTACATCAGCGTCCTCCAGGTTGAAACTGTTATCAGCTTTCACAAAACTAGCTCCTGAATCATTAATTACTTCAAAGCCAGTTGGTGCCAAAAATCGAATATCAGCACCTTCTACACCATCGGCAGAAATAGCACCCGTTTGAAGGTTTAGTTGATTCATTCCAAGGTCTTTTGAAAGCGTTACAGCATTAGAATTCTGGAATGCTTTTGGAGTGATAGCAACTTCCGAAGAAACTACATCTGTAAGGCTGCCACTCATAGCTGTAAATCTGTAATAAAGCGTATCATTAACACCAAGATTTAAATCGGTATAATTGGTTTCGCTTAATTCTACAGTTCCTTCTTCTGTTGAAAGATCCGCATCACTATCTGCATAGGTACCGTCACTATTCTTTTTAAGTTCTAATGTAACCTCATCAACGCCTGCTGAAAATGTAGAAACCTCATATGACAATTCTACTGAAGAAAGTGAGTCCATAGTTGTTGTAGAAGGATTGTCTCCTAGAGATATGGCTTTGCCTACCCCAATAGAAAAAGGGTCGTTTGTCATATTACCGTTGGAATACATGCTTCGTATTGTAATAGGGTAGTCACCAGTTTCCTGATTAGCCCCATCTTCATCGGTAAAAGTAAAATCTCCTAGAATAGATGAATTGAAGGTTGCTGTTTCTCCTGAAACTGTCGCTTCCCCAATAACTGATCCGTCTTGAAGAATTTCTACACTTTCTACGCTTACGCCTTCGGCAGTAAATAACTTTATGTTAAGATCTGCATTTCTATCCAAACGTGTAATAGAGTTATCACTTAAAGTCGCATATCCTCCCAAATCTATTAGATCATTATCGATTTCCCCGTCATCTGTATCGCAAGAAGCAAAGCCAAAAGCAATAATTAAACTAAGGCCTATAGGTTTTAAATATTTTTTCATATTAATATTTTATAATTTTATTTATTGTTTATAACACCTAGTCTACATCCCAGAAAATTGGGGTTTGAGCAGTATCACCTCCAATTGCTTCGGCAGCGGCCTCGTAATTGGTTTCATTAAGGTTAGTCTCATCTACTGGATAAGTATATCTTAACGGTACTGGTGTTTCAAATTCAACAGGAATGTTAAGTTGTGGTGCATCATATTTTCTCCATAAAGACCATCCCTGGAAAGGATTATCGAACATAGCAATCCAATACTGCGTAGCGAATTGCTCTACAGAACCATCATAAGCTACATCTGCCTGAGAAAGATATGTTGAGATTGCAGTTTCATCAGTTAATCCCCAATACTGCATAGAAGCAGTAATCGCAGCATTATAATGAGTTTCAGCATCACCTGCTATTCCGTAATTAAGATCACTAGAAGTAGCTCTAGATTGGTTGAAGCGAACTTCAGCATAATCTAATAAGATACCTTCACGGGTTGGTTGAAGGAATGGATCACCAATATGAGTGTAATCTCCATAGTTATTACTGGCGCCATATATACCACCTATATATCCATTTACGTTTTCGTCAAAATAAACCATTCTTCTTGGATCATCAAGATCATTCATATAATCTACGATGGTGTTAGAAGCTAAAAAGTCAGATCGACCACTAAGTACAAGATCTTCCCATAATGGGTTACCGTAAGGATCGTTACCCTGGTATTCTACGGTTGCATTATCTGCATTAGATGTAAATACTCCATCTGCAACAGCAGATTCTACGGTTGATTGAGAAAGGCCTGGATTAGCATCAGAAATCCTCATCCCTAATCTCAATTTAAGAGAATTAGCGAACATCATCCATTTATTCATATCTCCACCATAAACTACATCAGCAGAAGTGTATCCCTGTCCTGCAGATAACATAGTACTTACGCTACTTATTCTAGAGATCAAATCTTCGTAAATTGCCATATCATCGTCGTAAGCCGGTAATGGGAATTCGTCAGCTTGTCCTGCTTGAGAGTAAGGAATGTCTCCAAAACTATCTACTAGTACATGCCAGGCGTAAACTTCAATAACTTCTAATTGTCCCATACGGGCATCTTTTTCAGCTTGCTCAAGTTCAGCATTTTCTGCTACAATACTTTTTGCATCCTGAATATCTAAAATTACATCTCTATAGATTTCAGACCAAACATTATCGGGGTTTTGCCTCGATGTAAAGTTATAGTTTGGTTCATCTAAATATGTAGTTGTAGTGAAATACTGTGCCAGAAACCTGTACAGTCCATCATTTACGTTAGGAGATGCCATATTATCTGATAAACTTACCGTTGCAGCGGTAAACAAAAAGTCAGAAGCAACCTCCGTAGGATTTTTGGGATCTCTGTTAAGATCCTCATATTGCTCGTCACTCTGGCAAGACCATAGTGTTACGAGTGCCGTTAGAGCTACAATATATTTCTTCATAATTATTTTTATTAAAAGTTAAATTTAAGGCTAGCACCAATTTCTCTTACTGCTGGGTAAGCACCAGATTGGTAACCTTGTGCATTTCCAGAGCTAAGTCCAGCTTCTGGATCAGCATATGGAATATTCTTATGAATTATCCATAGGTTTCTACCTATTAAAGATAAAGAAGCATTTGTGAATGGAGTTGAATCTATAATTTGAGATCCAAAGTTATAGGTTAAACTAGCCTCTCTTAGCTTTACGAAAGAAGCGTCATAAACGTGACCTTCGTTAGCATCTCTACCGTATCCATAAGGGTTACCGAAGTAATCGGTTCTTGCTCTGGTAGTGTTTTCAGAAGTGTTGGTCACTGTGTAATCACCATTAGAGTCATACTCGACATCTCCCTGAACACCGTCAAGAATTACACCCCCACCATTTGCGATCGTGTTTCTCATAGGATTACCAAGATCGTTGGTTCCTACACTGCTTTCATATACTCCAGTTGCACGTCCATACCAGGTGTCTAATGAGAAAACATCTCCACCTTTTTGAACATCTACAAGGAAGTTTAACGTAAGGTTTTTGTAGGAGATAGAGTTAGAAACCCCACCCGTCCAATCTGGTTGGATATTACCAATAATATAGTTGGCATTTGGTGTTCTTTCGTAATAACCACCACTGTTTATAACTTTGTTGCCATTGTCATCATATACGTAAGCCGTACCTCTAATAGCACCATAAGGTTGTCCAGGAGCTGCGTTTATTGAAACTCCACCCTGGAAACTCGCTAACTGTAAGTTGTCTATACCATCCTCAAGCTCTAAAACTTCACTTTCGTTTTTAGCCCAGTTAATGTTCATAGTCCAGTTAAAGTCTTCTGTTCTAATAGGATTAAGAGTTACAGAAGCTTCAATACCTTTGTTTTCAATTGTACCAGCATTAAGCAGCTTAGTTGCGAAACCAGTTGCGGTAGATACCGGTACCGGTGTAATTTGGTTCTCAGTCTGAGAGTTGTAGTAAGATACATCAAAACCTACTCTTCTGTCAAAGAAGTTCGCTTCAATACCTACTTCGTAAGATTTCATACGCTCAGGGTCAAGAGCCGGGTTAGCCAATTGAGAGTTGTTACTCGCCCATCCGGCAGATCCAAAAGGAGCTGAGATTTCGTAAGTATTAAAAACTCTATAAGGATCAGTATCATTACCAACCTCTGCGTAATTAGCTCTTAACTTTGCAAAACTCAACCAGTTGGCCTCAATTACATTAGAAAGAATTACACTGGTAGAAATTGATGGATAGTAAAAAGAGTTGTTTTCTTTTGGAAGGGTAGAAGAACGGTCTCTTCTAATAGTACCTTCTAAGAAGTAGGTGTCTAAATATCCCAAACCTGCTCTTGCATAAATACCATCTAACATTCTGTCACTTTCGTATTCATCTGGCGGATTCATAGGAGAAGCAGAATTACTTAAAGCATAAAATCCTGGAGCATTTAACCCTCCATTGGTTTCAGCTAGAATATAGTTGCTTTCGTTTCTACGTAAATTAAACCCTAAGTTACCATCCAGGTTCAGGTCTTCTGTAACATCCTTATTAAAGTTAAGGATAAGGTCGTAGTTGTACTCAGCTGCTCTGTTGTTAAATCTTGAGTAAGATGCGATATCAGCACTTCCAACATTTATTCTTTCTTCCTGTAACTCATCAAAAGTATCAAAAGAGAATCTACCTAAAACACTAAAAACATCATTTATCTCGTAATTAAGGTTGATGTTACCAAAATATCTGTTACGAGTATCTGTTTGGTAGTTTTCGTAAAGTGTCCAGTATGGGTTATCAGAATATATTGGAGAAAGATCGTCTGGTCCATTCGGGTTCCAGGTAATGTTTTCTCCTGTAGCGAAATAAGCAGCTCTTTGGTCGTAAAGATCTACGTTTGTTTGCCACCATTGTCTAAACTGCTGCATAATGTTTAATGAACTGTATCCAGTACCATATCTACCTTTACCGTCTGTTTTAGTATAGGTAATGTTGGCTTGAGCAGAAAATTTGTCAGTGAATTCATGTTGACCACTAAACTTTAAGGTGTTCCTTTTAATCTGGCTGTTAGGTAAGTTACCTTGCTGATTAAAATTGGTAGCACTAAGTCTAAAAGAGCTTTTATCCGTTCCGCCATCTAATGCAACAGAGTTGATCGCTGTATAACCAGTTTCCCAAATATCGTTTGGAGTATGTTTAGCGGCTTCCCAAGGAGTAGATTGTTGATAGAAATCATAGTCTGTTCCTTCTAATTGTGGGTAAATAGAATTCCATTGGTATATTGGTTGCCCGTCAAATCTTCCCCCAAAAGAGGCATCTTCTGTAAATGGCGTTGTTTTGTCAAGATTGCCATCTCCGTCAATATCAGAAAGATTAAAGTACCCGTCTTCAGATTGGTAGTAAGCTCCGTATCCAGCACCATATTGGTCTTGATAATCTGGAAGTGTATTGTTGTTTACATTAGTAGTCATAAGTGTAGAACTAACAGAAACTCCAATTCCTTTTCCTTTTCTACCTTTTTTGGTTTCAATAATTACCGCTCCGTTTGCCGCTCTTGCACCATATAATGCAGTTGCTGCCGCACCTTTAAGGATGTTAATAGAAGCAATGTCATTTGGGTTAATGTCTGAAGCAGCGTTACCATAATCGTAACCACCTCTACCGGCATCTTGACCATCAATACCCAGGGCAGTTACTACTACTTCGTCTAATTGAGCAGAATCTGTGGCTAATGTCACATCTATGGTGTCATTGTTAGCTACAGTATACTCTGATGTTTGCATTCCAACGAAAGAATAAACTAAAACATCACCTTGATTGGCGGCAATGGAATAATTTCCGTCAAAATCTGTTTGGGTACCTGTGTTGGTTCCCTTAACTAAAACGGTTACACCCGGAAGGGGCAACCCGTCTTCATCGACTACCGTACCGGTAATCGTTCGTTCTTGTGCAAAAGTAATTTGCACAACTAACACTAGTAAAAGTGTTAGAATACTACTAAACTTTGTTCTCATTTTAAAATTTGTTTGAATTAGCCACGCCAAATGTGCTAATAAATGGTTAATAAAACAAACTTTTATTTTTAAATATCTGCATTTATTTTAAGGAATTGTTAATATTAATGCATAGGAAGTTTGATTTCAGGGCTTCAGCTTTGCGATTTAAAATGTTAAAATGATATTTAATTGAGATATTTATTTTTTATATGTTGTGAAGGATAGAATAAAATTTTAGCTAAAAAAATTATCTTATTAAAAAATTAGAAAATCATTAGAAATAAAAAAGTCTCCGGGTTTTGAAGCCGGAGACTTTTAAGAAATTAAAAAGATTAAAAATTAATTTTGATCAGATGGAGTTAAATTTGGATTTGCATCAATTTCTGCTTGCGGAATTTTGAATATCCAATCATCATTAATTGAGGGTTTGTCCTGTTTAAACCCGTCTTGATACAGTACTGCTGAAGCTCCGGAGCCACCATTTGCAGCATGATCAATTCCTTCGTCCCAACGAATCTTATCTGTATACAAAAAGCCTTCGCCAAATAATTCTACACCTCTTTGAAATTTAATATGGTCCATTAAGGATTCTTTAGAATTATATATACTCGCATCATAGGCGCTGTCTCGCGTGATTCCTAAAGCATCAAGCGCTGCTTGAGCTCCTTCAATATCGTCCATCATGGCTTTTGCTTCTGCCTCGATCAAGTACATTTCGGCGGTACGCATATAGATAATATCATCTGGATCAATAGTTCCGGAGTTTTGTTGTCTTAATTTAAAGTGCATATAAGGATGCGTGTTGTGGGCGCTGGTTGATCCATAAGTGTTTTGAATTTCTTCGATTTTATTGTCGAATTCTTCTTCATTGGTATAATTTGGATCATTGCCAAAACCACCTTCGCCGTTTGCTGCCGAGTTATTTGAATTTGGAGCATTAGCCAAAAAGAGATCTCTTCTGTAATCAGTTTCGGGAATCTGGTTGTATAGTCTTTTATCTATAATTTTTGGATTATTTCTAACTTGACTTCCGTTAAAGGTATTGCCAATCAAATAAAAATAAGATCGGAAAAAAGTAGTTTCTGTTGTAATTACATTGCTACCCCAAATTACTTCTGGAAGTAGAACCGTATTAAATCCAGATTTCCAATCATCTTCATTCATTAAAGGGAAGCCTTCTCGAGCTTTTACTGCCGCATCTGCAGCTGTTTCCCAATCTCCCGTAGATAATGCCATACGTGCTAACAGCCCATAAGCTACGTTTATGTTTAGTTGAGACTTGTCTGCCGCATTACCGCTAGGCCTTGGAGTAGCATTTTCAAAGTAATCTATAGCATCGTTTAGATCTAACTCTATTTGATCATAAATTTCCTGCACAGTAGATCTGGGCGCACTAGTAAATGGTGCGTCCGATGAAAACAATAGTGGAACTCCAGGGTCTGTAGAAGGATTCCCAATTAAATAACCTTTAGCATAGTGTTGAATCAATGAAAGGTATGCGTAAGCTCTATAGGTATATGCCTGGGCAATAATTTCACGAAGTCTGTCATCTTCGGTTAGGCTTCCGTCTGTAGCTTTATTTATTATGGAATTTGAACTCGCTATAATGTTGTAGCGATGATACCATAATAGCTCAACAGTTGTTGAGGTTTCTTGAGTATGTGATATCCACTGCGTCTCATTTTGCCAACTTAAATTGTTAGCTCGGGCGGTATGTATTACCCCTCCGGCTATATTGTCACCAAGTGGCACCCAGTAGTGATTTCCTGCTCGTATTGAGCTACCACCTGGCAGGATCGTTTGTAGTTGCGAATAGAGTCCTCGGTGTAAGCCGTTTAAAATAAGCGACATGTTTTCTGCTGTAGCTAGCGCATCAGTTGCTGAAATAGCGTCGGTAGGTGCGGTATCTAAGAAGTCGTCATCACATGAAACGATTGAAATAAAAAATACTCCAATCAATAATAGTTTTATTTTTTTTAACATAATTATAGTTTTTTATTTAAAACGCCATATTTAATCCTACCGATATAATTCTCGCAGGATTATAATCATTACCTTCTGGAGTTCCTGCCAAATTATATTGTGGATCCAGGCCGGTTCTTTCGGTGCTTAAAAATAAGTTTTCACCAGTTAAGCTTATTCTTAGATTATCCAATCCTATTTGATCTGTAAGATCATTATTAAAGTTGTATCCAACGTTTACATTTTTAAGAGACCAAAATGAAGCATCTGTTAAAAATCTTTCAGACTGGCTTCTTACTAGATCTGGATTTCCGCTTTCTAACCTTGGGACATCAGTAATATCGCCCGGCTCACGCCATGCATTTAGGATGTCTGGGTGGTAAGAACTTCCAAAGTTCCCGCTATGCATCATTCCGGAATATCCGTTGTCTAAAATCTTTCCTCCAATTCCATAAGTTATTAGAAAGTCTAAGGTAAAGCCTTTGTAGCTAAACCTATTTGCTATAGAACCCAGTAGATCTGGTATACTGTTGTCTCCCGTGTATGCTCTTTCGGTTTCCTGCCAATCGTCTGTGGTTGCTATTTCGCCGTTAGCATCTAGCACCGGTATGCTTTCGCCGTCTTCATCTATTTCATATTGTAAGAATAATTGATTCCCGGTTTCAGGATCTACTCCAGCTGTTCTAAGTAAAAAGAAATCAAACCTGGAACGCCCTTCAGCCCATCTCTTAGATCCGTTTATAAAGGGGTCTGGTAGACTTGTGATTTCATTTTTAAAAGTTGAAGCTTGTAAGCTAAGATCCCAATTAAAATCACTTCTGTCTATTAAATGTCCTGTTAATCCAATTTCAAAACCAGAGTTGTACATATCTCCAATATTCGTAGGAACAACATTTAACCCGTTACTAAGTGCTATAGGTAAATCGTATAGCAAATCAGACGAGTTTCTTTTATAGTATTCAACTGTTCCATCGAGAAAATTATTGAATAGTGAAAATTCTAAAGCTACATCAAAACTTTCAATAGTTTCCCATTGTAATTCATCGTTACCTAAATCTGCTACTATTATTGCTGGATTTCCTGCGTTAGATGTTATGTCGTATCTTGCTTGTGATAAGAAGAAATCTAATAAATCATCATTACCTACCTCTCCATAAGAACCTCTAATTTTTAATTGATTAATTACAGATGAATTTTTAAGGAAATTTTCCTGATCTATTCTCCAGGAAGCTCCAACAGAATAGAAAGTACCCCATCTAGAGTCTTCACTAAAAACCGAAGAACCGTCTCTTCTTACTGAACCGCTTATATAGTATTTATCATCAAAATTATAATTTGTTCTAAGGAAATAACCTTCCAGGGTTTTATTTGTGGTAGACCCACCTAAGCTAACGGGAGTTGCAAAATTTGCAAATTCATAAATACCTTCAGCGGTTTGATTAATAGCTAAACCATCGTTACTTGAGTAGGTTCTGTCAAAGCTTTCGTGACCTGCGGTGACATCTATGTTGTGAATATCATTTAGGCTGTTGCTGTAAGTTAAGAGCTGGTTGAAATTTTGAACCTGCCTTCTAAATCTTTCTTCGCTATACCTTCCGGTTGGTTGAGCGTCACCAATAATATTGTTTTCATATTCTTTTTCCAGCCCTTCATTAATATCCCTTGCGTAATTTAATCGAAGGCTAAGACCATTTAATATTTCAGCTTCTCCATAAAATCTAAAACCATAGGTGTTATCGCGATCCCGCTCATCATTTAAAAATAACTCTTGTATAGCGTGACGTCCCTGGCTTACAGGTCTTGAGCCTATATTGTATTCAGAGTATCCTTCACCATTATCAAAAAGTGGATTTCCTGCAGGATCAAGTACCAAATTACCTTGCTGGTCGTTTACATATACAGGGTAGATAGACCCAATATTTTGTGCAAAACCAAAAGGGTTTACAATACTACCTGTACCTGCAGAGCTTGGGCCTACTGTTTCAGAAATTGTAATGTTGGCGCTTCCACCTATCTTTATGCGATCGTTTACATCAAAGTCTGCATTTAAACGAGACGTTAGTCTGTCGAATTTTGATGTAACAACATAGCCTTCTTCTTCTAAATAGGAAGCAGAGAAAAAGACTGTATGGCTGTCTCCACCCCCTGAAACGTTTACATTGTAATTTTGTCTTACCCCAGTTTGTTCAAGGGCTTCAAACCAATCCAGGCTCTTGTAAACCACATTCGCATCAGGATTAAGTGTGCCATCTACGCCAACAATTTGATCGTTTGGAACATCAAATGGATTGTAACCCAAGCTGTTGTATATGTTTGCGGTAGCAAAAGCTGGATCGCCCTCACCGGCACTTGAATTTTTTAATGCTTCCCACATTACTTCGTAGTATTCTCCCGGAGAAACTTCGTCGTATGGAGGGATTGCCCTGGAAACTAAGCCGCTTTGTACGCTTGCGTTTACTTTAATCTCTCCTCGGTTACCGCTTTTAGTAGTGATAATAACTACTCCATTTGCAGCTCTAGAACCGTAAAGAGAGGTAGAGGCTGCATCTTTAAGTATTGTGAAAGACTGGATGTCTTCCTGGTTTATAGTGTTTAATGCTCCTTCATATTGTACCCCATCTACAATATATAATGGATCTGTAGATCCATTAAGTGTTCCTACACCTCGTATAACGATACCTGGTGAAGATCCGGGTTGCCCAGATGCCGATGTGAACTGGACTCCTGTTGCTCTACCTTCTATTGCTGAGATAGGTGAAGTTACATTTCTTGTGGCAAGGTCTTCAGCGCCAACAACGCTTGCTGATCCTGTAAAGGCCTCAAGGCTGGATGTTCCGTAAGCAACAACAACCACTTCGTCCAGTGAGGCGGCATCAGAGCTCATGGTTACATCTACAATATTTACAGAGCCAACTGTGTATTCTTTAGACTCCATTCCTAAGAACGAAAAAACAAGCACATCACCTTGTGCTGCTTCTATAGAATAATTTCCATCAAAATCGGTTTGTGTTCCGGTTGATGTTCCCTTTTTAAGCACATTTACTCCAGGCAGAGGAAGACCATCTTCATCTGATACTGTTCCAGTAATAGTTTTTTGTTGCGCAAAGCTTATTTGCACAATTAACACCAGGAATAATGTCAAAATACTACGTAATTTTACTTTCATTATAACGTTTGTTTGAATTATATGGGGCTAAGATCATAATTTTTTATTAAAAAACTATATTGTGTGTTATGATTTTTATGATTTTTTAATTTTTAAAATCTTTCGGGGTTTAATTTTGTGTTGTCTTAGAATTTTAACTGAAATAAATTGCTGATTGTTTGATAAGTATATTTTTATTTCTACATTTGCAAACCCTAAAAAACAGGGGATTAATTTTAAACAATAATTAGGTAAGAGAAATTATGCCAACAATTTCACAATTAGTACGAAAAGGAAGAGTCCAGATGACCAAGAAGAGTAAATCGGCTGCTTTAGATTCGTGTCCTCAAAGAAGAGGGGTGTGCACACGTGTGTATACTACTACACCTAAGAAACCAAACTCGGCTATGCGTAAAGTAGCAAGGGTGAGGTTGACTAACGGAAAAGAAGTTAACGCTTATATTCCAGGTGAAGGACATAATCTACAAGAGCACTCGATAGTATTGGTTAGAGGTGGAAGGGTAAAAGATTTGCCAGGTGTGAGATACCACATTGTTCGCGGTGCATTAGATACTGCGGGTGTTGAAGGTAGAAGCCAGCGTAGGTCTAAATATGGAGCCAAACGCCCTAAAAAGTAATTAAAAACTTTTAATGTAAAGAAATGAGAAGAAGACAGGCCAAAAAAAGACCGCTTTTACCAGATCCAAAATTTAACGATCAACTTGTTACACGTTTCGTGAACATGATGATGTGGGATGGAAAAAAATCGGTAGCCTTTAAAATTTTCTATGATACGATTGCTATTATAGAAGAAAAGAAGCAAGACGAAGAAAAAACAGGTTTGGAAATTTGGAAAGATGCTCTTTCTAACGTTATGCCTCACGTTGAAGTAAGAAGTAGACGAGTTGGGGGTGCAACCTTTCAAATCCCAATGCAAATAAGACCAGATAGAAAAGTAGCAACTGCTATGAAGTGGTTAATTTCATTTGCGCGTAAGAGAAACGAAAAATCTATGGCGCAGAAATTAGCTTCTGAAGTTCTTGCTGCTGCCAAAGAAGAAGGTGCGGCAGTTAAGAAAAGGGTTGATACTCATAAAATGGCTGAAGCTAACAAAGCATTCTCTCACTTTAGATTCTAAAAAAAATGGCACAAAGAGATTTAAAATTTACCAGAAATATAGGAATTGCAGCTCATATTGATGCGGGTAAAACCACAACAACAGAGCGTATTCTTTATTATACAGGGATAAGCCACAAATTAGGAGAGGTGCACGATGGTGCAGCTACTATGGACTGGATGGAGCAGGAGCAGGAAAGAGGTATTACTATTACTTCTGCTGCTACGCATTGTAAATGGATGTACAGGGATCAGGAATTTACGGTAAATATTATCGATACTCCTGGTCACGTTGATTTTACCGTAGAGGTGGAGCGTTCTTTGCGTGTTCTTGATGGTGTTGTGGCATTGTTTAGTGCTGTAGATGGTGTTGAGCCGCAATCTGAAACCGTTTGGAGACAGGCTGATAAATATAAAGTACCACGTTTAGGTTTTGTAAATAAAATGGACCGTCAGGGTGCAGATTTCTTTAATGTGTGTAAGCAGGTTAGAGAAATGCTTGGTGGTAATCCAGTACCATTACAAGTTCCTATTGGTGATGAAATAGACTTTAAAGGAGTTGTAGATCTTATTTCTAAAAAAGCAATTATTTGGAATGATGAAGATCACGGGATGACTTATGAGACCATAGATATTCCGGAAGAACTTCTTGCTGATGTTAATAAATACCGAACTGAACTTGTTGAGGCTGTAGCTGAGTATGACGAAGCCTTGATGGAAAAGTTCTTTGAGGATGAAGATTCGATTACTGAAGATGAGATTATTGCTGCGCTTAGAGCTGCAACTATAGATATGTCTATCATACCTATGATGTGTGGTTCTGCCTTTAAGAATAAAGGGGTGCAGGCAATGCTTGATGCGGTAATGAGATATATGCCTTCTCCAGTAGATGTTGAAGCTATTGTAGGGACAAATCCTGATACTAATGAAGATGAGAATAGAAAGCCACATGTGGATTCTCCTTTCTCTGCATTAGCATTTAAAATTGCTACCGATCCTTTTGTTGGTCGTTTAGCATTCTTCCGTGTTTACTCGGGAGCTTTAGATGCAGGGTCTTATGTTTTGAATAATAGATCGGGTAAAAAAGAACGTATTTCTCGTATCTACCAAATGCACTCTAATAAGCAAGAGCCTATTAATAGGATTGAAGCTGGTGATATTGGTGCGGCTGTTGGTTTTAAAGATATTAAAACTGGAGATACGCTTACTGATGAGAAAAACCCAATTATATTAGAGTCTATGACTTTCCCTGAGCCAGTAATTGGTATCGCGGTAGAGCCTAAGACAAAAGCTGATGTTGATAAAATGGGTATGGCTTTGGCTAAATTAGCCGAAGAAGATCCAACTTTCCAGGTTAAGACTGATGAGATTTCAGGACAAACTATTATCTCTGGTATGGGAGAGCTTCATATTGAAATTCTTGTAGACCGTTTAAAGAGAGAGTTTAAAGTTGAAGTTAACGAAGGTCAACCACAAGTTGAATACAAAGAAACAGTTACTAAAACTGCTGATCATAGAGAGGTTTATAAAAAGCAATCTGGTGGTCGTGGTAAATTTGCTGATATTGTATTTGAAATGGGACCTGTAGATGAAGACTTTGAAGGAAAAGGACTTCAGTTTGTAGATCAAATTAAAGGTGGGCGTATTCCTAAAGAATTTGTTCCTTCGGTAGAAAAAGGATTTAAAGAAGCTATGAAGAGCGGTCCAATGGCTGGTTTTCAAATGGATACTTTAAAAGTAACCCTTAAGGATGGATCTTTCCACCCTGTGGATTCTGATCAACTTTCCTTTGAATTGGCTGCAAAAATGGGTTACAAAGCCGCTGCTAAAAAAGCCGGTGCTGTAGTTCTTGAGCCAATAATGAAAATTGAAGTAGTTACTCCAGAGGAAAATATGGGTGATATTGTTGGTGACCTTAATAGAAGAAGAGGTCAGGTTAGCAACATGTCAGACAGATCTGGAGCTAAGATTATTAAGGCTGAAGTGCCTTTAGCTGAAATGTTTGGATATGTAACTACATTAAGAACATTATCTTCTGGTAGAGCAACTTCAACTATGGAATTTTCTCACTATGCTGAAACTCCTTCTAATATTTCAGAAGAAGTAATTAAAGCGGCAAAGGGTACAAACGAATAATATTAGGAAAATGAGTCAAAAAATAAGAATTAAACTAAAATCCTACGATCATAACCTGGTAGATAAATCAGCAGAGAAGATCGTGAAAACTGTAAAAACTACAGGTGCGGTGGTAACAGGACCAATTCCTTTGCCTACTCATAAAAAACTTTTTACTGTTTTGCGTTCTCCTCACGTAAATAAAAAAGCTAGAGAGCAATTTCAATTAAGCTCTTATAAAAGGCTTTTGGATATCTACAGTTCTTCTTCTAAAACCATTGATGCGTTGATGAAGTTGGAATTGCCAAGCGGTGTTGAAGTAGAGATTAAGGTGTGATAAACTTGGGTGATCCATTTTTGGAAAACCTTAGTTAATGCTTCCTGAGCTTGTTTCAGGATCCTTTGAGGGGAACTCAAAGTTACATGTCCTAAGCAGTTGGCGAGGGAAAAACGGAAGAAAGATACATTCAGGGCGAAAGTATTTTTCTGCCCTGAATTTTTTTAAATAAATAAGTAATAATCAATAATTAATTATGTCTGGGTTAATAGGAAAAAAAATAGGCATGACCAGTATTTTTGACGAGAACGGGAAAAATGTTCCTTGTACTGTTATAGAAGCGGGTCCATGCGTAGTTACCCAAGTCAGAACCAAAGAGGTTGACGGGTATGAGGCACTTCAAGTTGGTTTCGATGACAAAAAGACTGTAAATAAGGCTGCTGAAGGGCACGCTAAAAAAGCAGGAAGCGTTGCAAAACGTAAAGTCGTTGAATTCAAGGGATTTGAAGCAGATTATAAATTAGGTGATGCTATCACGGTAGAGCACTTTAACGAGGGAGAATTTGTTGATATAGCAGGTACTTCTAAAGGTAAAGGCTTTCAGGGTGTTGTTAAAAGACACAACTTTGGTGGTGTGGGTCAAGCGACTCACGGTCAGCATAACCGATTAAGAGCTCCGGGTTCTATTGGTGCAGCGTCTTACCCTGCACGGGTTTTCAAAGGAATGAAAATGGCCGGTAGAATGGGTGGAGAAAGAGTAAAAGTAGAAAACCTGAGAGTTTTAAAAGTAGTGGCAGATAAGAACCTTTTAGTAGTAAAAGGATGTGTGCCAGGACATAAAAACTCATACGTAATCATTAGTAAGTAATGGAAGTAGCAGTTTTAGATATAAAAGGAAAAGAAACAGGCAGAAAAGCAAAGCTTTCTGATGCTGTTTTCGCTATAGAGCCGAATGATCACGCTGTGTATCTTGATGTTAAGCAATATTTAGCTAATCAACGTCAGGGAACTCATAAAGCCAAAGAACGAGCTGAAATTACGGGAAGTACTCGTAAGATTAAAAAGCAAAAAGGTACTGGTACTGCACGTGCAGGTAGTATAAAATCACCAATTTTTAAAGGTGGTGGACGTGTTTTTGGACCAAGACCAAGAAATTATGGTTTTAAATTGAATAAAAATTTAAAACGATTGGCTAGGAAATCGGCTTTATCAATTAAAGCAAAAGGGAAATCAATTTATGTAATTGAAGACTTTTCTTTTGAAGCGCCAAAGACAAAAAGTATGATAGATGTTTTGGAAGCCCTTGGCATTCAGGACAAAAAATCGCTTATAGTGTTGGGTGACTCAAATAAAAATGTATATTTGTCGTCACGTAATTTAAAAGGACTTGAGGTTGTAAACTCCTCAGAATTAAGTACTTACGGAATTCTTAATGCTAAGAACATCGTATTGCTTGAAGGTTCTTTAGAAGGAATTGAGTCGAATTTAAGTAAATAAGCCTTATGAGTATCTTGATAAAACCAATTATTACAGAAAAAGCCACCGGAGATAGCGAGTTGAATAACCGTTTTTCTTTTGTGGTAAGCAATAAGGCGAATAAGATTGAAATTAAGAATGCGGTTGAGGCTGCTTACGGAGTTTCAGTTGAAAAAGTTCGTACTATAAATGTCCGTCCAGATCGCAAAACCAGATATACAAAGTCTGGTATGATCACTGGTAAAACCAAAGCTTTTAAAAAGGCGTTGGTACAGGTGACGGAAGGTGAAACTATTGATTTGTACAGTAATCTTTAAGATTAAAAAATGTCAGTTAGAAAATTAAAACCAATCACCCCTGGCCAGCGTTTTAGAGTAGTTAACGGTTATGACGCCGTAACTACTGATAAGCCGGAAAAAAGCCTTTTGGCTCCGATAAAAAAGTCGGGTGGTAGAAACAGTCAGGGAAAAATGACCATTCGCTATAAAGGTGGAGGTCATAAAAGACGTTACAGAATTATAGACTTTAAACGCGACAAGCATGGTGTTCCAGCTACAGTTGCGAGTATAGAATATGATCCTAACCGAACTGCTTTTATTGCATTGTTGAATTACCAGGATGGTGAGAAACGATATGTAGTAGCTCAAAATGGGTTGCAGGTAGGTCAAAATATTGTATCAAGCACAGATGCGGCTGCTCCAGAAATTGGAAATGCAATGCCGTTGTCTAGCATTCCGCTTGGTACTGTAATCTCTTGTATAGAGTTAAGAGCAGGGCAAGGAGCTGTAATGGCGAGAAGCGCTGGTGCTTTTGCTCAGTTATTAGCTAGAGAAGGTAAATATGCAACTGTGAAATTACCTTCAGGAGAAATTAGAAGGATTTTGGCTACATGTATGGCGACAATTGGAGCTGTATCTAATAGTGATCATCAACTTCTTGTTTCTGGTAAAGCTGGTAGAAAACGTTGGTTGGGTGTAAGACCAAGAACAAGACCGGTAGTGATGAACCCTGTTGATCACCCAATGGGTGGTGGTGAAGGAAGAGCTTCTGGAGGTCACCCACGTTCTAGAAAAGGTTTGCCTGCTAAAGGATTTAAAACCCGTTCAAGAACAAAAGCGAGTAATAAGTATATTGTAGAACGTAGAAAGAAATAATAAGATATGGCACGTTCATTAAAAAAAGGACCTTACGTTCACTATAAGTTGGATAAGAAAGTTGCTCAGAATGTTGAGTCTGGAAAAAAAGCCGTGATCAAAACCTGGTCTAGAGCTTCAATGATAACTCCAGATTTCGTTGGGCAAACTATCGCTGTTCACAACGGGAAGCAATTTGTACCTGTCTATGTAACAGAGAACATGGTAGGTCATAAGTTAGGAGAATTCTCACCAACTCGTTCCTTTAGAGGACACGCTGGTGCGAAAAATAAAGGTAAAAGATAATTGAAGCTATGGGAGTTCGTAAAAGAGAAAGAGCAGAGCAAATAAAAGAGGCCAAAAAACAGGTAGCTTTTGCAAAGTTGAATAACTGCCCTACTTCACCTAGAAAAATGCGCCTTGTTGCGGATTTGGTAAGAGGTGAGAAAGTAGAGAAGGCGCTTCAAATATTGAAATTCAGTTCAAAAGAGGCTTCTGGTCGTATAGAGAAATTATTGCTTTCTGCAATAGCCAACTGGCAATCTAAAAACGAAGAAGCAAGTATTGAAGATGCTGAATTGTTTGTAAAAGAAATCCGTGTAGATGGAGGAGCAATGCTTAAAAGGCTGCGTCCTGCACCACAGGGTCGCGCACATAGAATTAGAAAGAGATCCAACCACGTTACTTTGGTGCTTGGAGAAAACAATAATACACAAAGCTAAGTAGAGTATGGGACAGAAAACAAATCCAATCGGGAATCGCCTTGGTATCGTAAGAGGATGGGAATCCAACTGGTACGGAGGAAATGACTACGGCGATAAATTAGCCGAAGACGATAAGATTAGAAAGTACATCCATGCTCGTCTTTCAAAAGCGAGTGTATCTAGGGTAATTATTGAGCGTACGCTTAAGCTTGTAACCGTTACTATCACCACTGCCAGACCAGGTATTATTATTGGTAAAGGCGGCCAGGAGGTAGACAAGCTTAAAGAAGAGCTTAAGAAAATTACCGACAAGGAAGTTCAAATTAACATCTTTGAGATTAAGAGGCCAGAGCTTGATGCGCATTTAGTAGCATCTAGTGTTGCAAGACAAATTGAGAATCGTATATCTTACCGTCGTGCAATAAAAATGGCTATCGCGGCTGCTATGAGAATGAATGCTGAAGGAATCAAAATACAGATTTCCGGACGTTTAAATGGTGCTGAAATGGCACGTTCAGAAGCATACAAAGATGGTAGAATTCCTCTGTCTACTTTTAGGGCTGATATTGATTACGCTTTAATTGAAGCTCATACTACTTATGGTAGATTGGGTGTTAAAGTGTGGATCATGAAAGGCGAAGTGTACGGTAAAAGAGATCTTTCTCCGCTTGTTGGAATGTCCAAGAAGCAAGGAGGGAAAGCTGGAGCCGGGCGAGGTGGTAACAAATCACGTCGTAGAAAGTAATTTTTTAAAGTAAACAAAAATGTTACAACCTAAAAGAACAAAATACCGTAAACAGCAGAAGGGCCGTATGAAAGGTAATGCCGGAAGAGGGCATAGACTCTCTAACGGAACCTTTGGAATTAAATCTATGGATTCTAGTTTCATTACTGCCCGTCAAATAGAAGCTGCACGTATTGCTGCTACCCGTTATATGAAAAGGGAAGGTTCTATCTGGATAAAAATATTTCCAGACAAGCCTATCACTAAGAAACCTCTAGAGGTTCGTATGGGTAAAGGTAAAGGTGCTGTTGAATATTGGGCTGCTGTTGTAAAACCAGGAAGAATTATGTTTGAAATTGGTGGAGTGCCAATGGATGTTGCTAAAGAAGCTTTAAGGCTTGCGGCACAGAAACTTCCTGTAAGAACCAAATTTATTGTAGCTAGAGACTATCAAGCTTAATATTATAAAGTTATGAAACAATCAGAAGTAAAAGAACTGTCTGTGGCAGAATTACAAGAAGAGCTTGGTAAATCTAGAAAAGCATATTCAGATTTGAAAATGGCTCACGCAGTTTCGCCATTAGAGAACCCAATACAGCTTAGAGCTGTACGAAGAACTATAGCGAGACTTGCTACAGAGTTAACTAAAAGAGAACAACAATAAGTGTTATTCTGCTGAAAGATGGAAAAAAGAAATTTAAGAAAAGAGCGTATAGGTGTTGTTACCAGTAATAAAATGCAGAAATCAATCGTGGTTTCTGAAGTTAAGAAAGTAAAACACCCTATGTATGGAAAATTCGTTTTAAAAACGAAAAAATATGTAGCGCACGACGAAACAAACGACTGCAACGAAGGAGATACTGTAAGGATCATGGAAACACGACCTTTAAGTAAATCTAAATGTTGGAGATTAGTAGAAATAATTGAAAGAGCGAAGTAATGGTACAACAAGAGTCTAGACTAAGAGTAGCAGACAATACCGGGGCAAAAGAAGTTTTGACCATTCGTGTATTGGGCGGTACAAAGAAAAGATACGCTTCTGTTGGGGACAAGATCGTTGTCAGCGTAAAAGAAGCTACACCTAACGGTAATATCAAAAAAGGTGCAGTTTCAACAGCAGTTGTTGTTCGTACCAAGAAAGAAGTACGCAGGCAAGATGGGTCTTATATCCGTTTTGATGATAATGCTTGTGTATTGCTAAACCCTACCGGAGAAATGCGCGGAACTCGTGTATTTGGACCGGTTGCGAGAGAACTTCGTGATAAGCAATTCATGAAAATTGTATCATTGGCACCAGAGGTGCTTTAATACATTAATAAGATGAGAAAGCTTAAGATAAAAACTGGAGATACTGTAAGAGTTGTTGCTGGTGACCATAAGGGTCAGGAAGGCAAAGTTCAAAAAGTTCTCATAGAAAAGAATAAAGCCATCGTGGAAGGTGTAAACACTATCTCAAAACATGAGAAGCCAAGTGCATCTAACCCGCAGGGTGGTATTGTAAAGAAAGAAGCTCCTATTCATATTTCTAACCTTTCTTTGTTAGACAAAGATGGTAATACTACCAGAGTTGGATATAAAGAAGAGGATGGAAAGAAAGTAAGATTTTCCAAAAAATCTAATGAAGTAATTTAGTTATGGCATACGTACCAAGACTTAGAGCAGAATATGCAGAGCGAGTAAAGCCTGCATTAAGAGAAGAATTTAGCTACGCTAACGTAATGGAGATCCCAAAACTTGAAAAAATAGTTTTGAGCCGTGGCGTTGGTGCAGCTGTAGCAGATAAAAAGCTAATTGACCATGCGGTAGATGAATTATCTACAATTACTGGGCAAAAAGCGGTGCAAACCATTTCTAAAAAGGATGTTGCTTCATTCAAACTTCGTAAAGGGATGCCAATTGGGGCAAAAGTAACTTTGCGAGGATATAGAATGTATGAATTCCTGGATCGTTTAATTACATCAGCACTTCCACGTGTTCGTGATTTTAACGGGATTAAGGCTAATGGTTTTGATGGTAGAGGGAACTATAATTTAGGTGTTACTGAGCAGATCATCTTTCCGGAGATTGATATTGATAAAGTGAACCGAATTAATGGTATGGATATTACCTTTGTGACCACTGCCAAAACCGATAAGGAAGCTAAATCATTGTTAACCGAACTAGGATTACCTTTTAAAAAGAATTAATTATGGCTAAAGAATCAATGAAAGCCCGTGAGGTGAAGAGACAAAAGATGGTGAAAAAGTATGCTGAAAAACGTGAGGCTTTGAAAGAAGCTGGCGATTGGGAAGCATTACAAAAATTACCAAAAAATTCTTCTCCTGTACGTTTGCATAACCGTTGTAAGCTAACTGGTAGGCCAAAAGGATATATGAGACAGTTTGGTCTTTCTCGTGTAATGTTTAGAGAAATGGCTAATCAAGGTTTAATTCCTGGAGTTAGAAAAGCTAGTTGGTAAATTATAAATTGGTTGTAGGTTCTTCCGATAGTCGGTAAGAAAACCACATCCGCAAATTATTATAGATGAATACAGATCCTATTGCAGATTATTTGACAAGAGTTAGGAACGCTGTGGCTGCAAACCACAGGGTGGTAGAAATACCAGCTTCTAATCTTAAAAAGGAAATAACAAAAATATTATTCGATCAGGGATATATTCTAAGTTACAAGTTTGATGATGAAACTGCTCAGGGGACAATTAAAATTGCCCTTAAGTATGATAAAATTACTAAAGAACCTGTAATTAAAGATATTCAAAGAATAAGTAAACCTGGTTTACGTAAGTACGCCGGCGCTAATGAATTGCCACGTATCCTTAACGGTCTTGGTATTGCTATAGTTTCTACTTCTCACGGTGTGATGACAGGGAAGCAGGCTAAAGCCGAGAAAGTTGGTGGTGAAGTATTGTGTTACGTTTACTAATACTTAAAAGACTAAAGAAATGTCAAGAATAGGTAAAAATCCAATTACAATTCCTGAAGGTGTAAATGTAGACCTTAAAGAGGGTGTTGTAACGGTAAAAGGAAAATTAGGAGAACTTAAGCAGGAAGTTAGCGACATTGATGTGAAAATTGAAGATGGCGTAATTACTTTTGAGCGTTCTTCTGAGAAAAGTGATCAAAAAGCAAAACACGGTTTATATCGTGCTTTGATAGACAATATGATTGAAGGAGTTTCTAACGGATACACTAAATCATTGGAATTGGTAGGAGTAGGATATAGAGCTACTAACCAGGGACAAAAATTAGATTTAGCTGTTGGGTTTTCCCATAATATTGTAATAGATTTGGCGCCAGAAGTACAAGTAGAAACAATTTCAGAAAAAGGAAAAAATCCTATAGTGAAATTAAGTTCTTATGATAAACAACTTGTGGGTCAAGTAGCTGCTAAAATACGTTCCTTCAGAGCTCCAGAGCCTTACAAAGGAAAAGGTATTAAGTATGTTGGAGAGCAAATACGTAGAAAAGCAGGTAAATCAGCTTAATAAAGTTTAGATATGGCAGTTTCAAAACAAGATAGACGAAATAAGATAAGAAAGCGCGTACGTAGGTCAATTACCGGTACCGCTAGCCGTCCAAGATTATCTGTATTTAGAAGTAATAAAGAAATTTATGCTCAAATTATAGATGACGTAGAAGGAAAAACCCTGGCTGCAGCCTCTTCGAGAGATAAAGGTGTAACAGCAGAAGGAGATAAATCCAAACAAGCAGAGTTGGTTGGTAAAGCCCTTGCTGAAAAAGCTTTAAAGGCCGGTGTAGAAACCATTTCTTTTGATAGAGGTGGTTACCTGTATCACGGAAGAGTTAAATCATTAGCAGAAGGTGCTCGAGAAGGAGGACTAAAATTCTAGAAAATTATGTATCAAGATTATAAAAACGTAGAACATGTAAAACCAGGCGGACTTGAGTTAAAGGATCGTTTGGTAGGAGTACAACGTGTGACCAAAGTGACCAAAGGTGGTAGAGCTTTTGGATTTTCTGCTATTGTAGTGGTAGGAGATGAGAATGGTGTTGTAGGGCAAGGTTTAGGTAAATCTAAAGAAGTTGCTGACGCTATCTCTAAAGCTGTGGAAGATGCAAAAAAGAATTTAGTGCGTATTCCTTTGAATAAAGGAACTCTTCCACATGAGCAAAAAGGGAAGTATGGTGGAGCAAGAGTTCTACTGCTTCCGGCAGCAACTGGTACCGGGGTTATCGCGGGTGGTGCAATTCGTGCCGTACTGGAATCTGTTGGTGTGCATGACGTACTTTCTAAAAACCAGGGGTCTTCAAACCCACACAACGTGGTGAAAGCTACTTTTGATGCGCTGCTTCAATTAAGAAGTGCAGATATGGTTGCTAAACAACGTGGTATTTCACTAGAAAAGGTTTTTAAAGGATAAATCAAGGAGAACGATGGGAAAGATAAAAGTTACAAAAGTAAAAAGTGCTATTAACCGATCTAGAAATCAGAAATTGGTTTTAGAGTCTCTTGGGCTTAAGAAAATAGGTCAGACGGTAGAGCATAATGATACACCAAACATCCTTGGTATGGTAAATAAAGTTAAACATTTAGTTTCTGTAGAGGAAACAAAATAATAAATTCACATGGAATTAAATAACTTAAAACCTGCAAAAGGTTCAGTTAAGAGTAACAATAAACGTGTTGGCCGTGGAGAAGGATCAGGAAAAGGTGGTACTGCCACTCGTGGTCACAAAGGGGCTAAGTCTCGTTCTGGTTACTCCAAGAAGATTGGTTTTGAAGGTGGGCAGATGCCACTTCAACGTCGTGTTCCAAAATTTGGTTTTACTAACATAAACCGCGTGGCTTATCAAGGCGTAAACCTTGATACTTTACAACGTTTGGTTGATGAAGGTAAAATTAAAGATACTGTAGATGTTAATACTTTGATCGACAACGGTCTTGTAAGTAAAAACGAACCAGTTAAGATATTAGGTAGAGGTGAATTAAAGGCAAAGTTGAAAATATCTGTTCATAAATTTACGGCCTCAGCGAAAGAAGCTATTGAAGCTGCTGGAGGTGAAGTTGTTACTTTATAATAGATAGCCAAATGAAATTCATCAATACTATTAAAAATATTTGGAAGATCGAGGAACTAAAAAATAGAATTTTAGTTACCCTCGGTCTATTGTTGGTTTATCGTTTTGGGGCACAAGTAGTGCTTCCCGGAATAGATGCCTCGCAATTAACTAACCTTGCTACACAAACCGATGGTGGTCTTTTGGGTCTACTAAATGCATTTACTGGAGGAGCGTTTTCTAATGCTTCTGTTTTTGCTTTGGGGATTATGCCATATATCTCGGCCTCTATTGTAGTGCAGCTTATGGGTATTGCGATACCTTACCTGCAGAAGCTTCAAAAGGAAGGAGAAAGTGGTAGACGTAAGATTAATCAAATCACTCGGTGGTTAACTATTGCAATTACTTTGGTGCAAGGGCCAGGTTATATTTATAACCTTTTTGCTACACTTCCGCAGCAAGCCTTTTTATTGGGTGACACTGTTACATTTGTAGCTTCAGCAGTGGTGATACTTACAACAGGAACCATTTTTGCAATGTGGCTTGGTGAAAAGATAACCGATAAAGGTATTGGTAATGGTATTTCGCTATTGATTATGGTTGGTATTATTGCAACCTTACCACAGGCATTTATCCAGGAATTCGCTTCCAGGGTATTTGAATCTAATGGAGGTCTTATTATGATTCTTATAGAATTGGTAATTTGGTTTGCTATTATTCTTGCCTCAGTAATGTTGGTGATGGCTGTGCGTCAAATCCCGGTGCAATATGCCAGAAGAACCGCCTCTGGGGGGTACGAGAAAAACGTATTTGGGTCTAGACAGTACATTCCGCTTAAGCTTAATGCTTCTGGGGTAATGCCAATTATATTTGCTCAAGCTATTATGTTTATCCCGGCTGCTGTGGCAGGATTGTCAGATTCTGATGCTGCGCAAGGGGTTACCGCCGCGTTTAGCGATATATTTGGATTTTGGTATAATGTAGTATTTGCACTATTAATTATTGTATTTACTTACTTCTATACCGCGATTACTGTACCTACCAATAAAATGGCTGATGATCTAAAACGTAGCGGAGGATTTATTCCAGGCATTCGTCCCGGAACAGAAACCGCTGAGTTCTTAGATAGAATTATGTCTCAAATTACCTTGCCAGGATCTATTTTCCTTGCGCTTATTGCTGTGTTCCCAGCGATTGTGGTGCAACTCTTAGGTGTGCAACAAGGATGGGCATTGTTTTTTGGAGGAACCTCGCTTTTAATTATGGTTGGAGTTGCAATAGATACTATGCAACAAGTAAATTCTTACTTGCTAAATAGACATTACGACGGATTAATGAAAACAGGTAAAAACAGAAAAGCAGTAGCTTAATTATGGCAAAACAACCGGCAATAGAACAAGACGGAACAATTATAGAAGCATTATCTAATGCAATGTTTCGTGTAGAATTGGAAAATGGTCACGTTGTGACAGCTCATATCTCTGGAAAGATGCGTATGCACTACATTAAATTGTTACCTGGAGATAAAGTAAAACTGGAAATGAGTCCTTATGATTTAACTAAGGCTCGTATAACATACAGATACTAAAAGTAATTTGAGCTATTTGTAAAATTTTCAGTACTTTTGCAACCTGAAAAATTTATGAATGCTGAAATCCTGGTTTTAAGCATATTTTAAAATCAGTGAATTGTAAAAAACTAAACAGATGAAAGTTAGAGCATCAGTAAAGAAAAGAAGTGCCGACTGTAAGATAGTTCGCAGAAAAGGGCGCCTTTACGTAATTAACAAAAAGAATCCTAGATTTAAACAAAGACAAGGCTAATTATGGCAAGAATTGCAGGGGTAGATATACCTAAACAAAAGCGAGGAGTTATAGCATTGACCTATATCTTCGGAATTGGTAGAAGCAGGGCTCAAAAGATCCTTAGCCAGGCCAAAGTAGATGAAAGCAAAAAAGTTTCAGATTGGGACGATGAAGAAATTGGTCGTATCCGTGAAGCTGTTGGAGAATTTACAATCGAAGGAGAATTACGTACGGAAGTTCAATTGAGTATTAAACGTCTAATGGATATTGGATGTTATAGAGGTATTCGTCACAGAAGTGGTTTGCCACTTAGAGGGCAGAGAACCAAAAATAACTCAAGAACCAGAAAAGGTAGAAGAAAAACAGTTGCTAACAAGAAAAAAGCAACTAAATAGTAATTAATATGGCAAAGAAGACAGTTCAAAAAAAGCGTAAGGTAACCGTTGAAGCCGTTGGGCAAGCGCACGTTACGGCTTCTTTCAATAACATTATTGTTTCCCTTACTAATAAAAAGGGAGATGTTATTGCTTGGTCATCTGCAGGAAAAATGGGTTTTAGAGGTTCTAAGAAGAATACTCCTTATGCTGCCCAATTAGCTGCAGAAGACGCGTCTAAAGTAGCTCACGAAGCTGGTTTGCGCAAAGTTAAAGTTTACGTTAAAGGGCCGGGGAATGGTAGAGAATCTGCTATTCGTTCGCTTCATAACAATGGGATTGAGGTAACTGAAATTGTTGATGTTACTCCATTACCACACAACGGATGTCGTCCTCCTAAAAGACGTAGAGTTTAATATTAAGTATAAACAATAAGAAAGGAGTTAAGATTATCGAAGGACAGAGACCTTAATTCATAATCCCTTTCTTCTAAATTCAAAGTTAATGGCAAGATATACTGGTCCAAAGACTAAAATAGCCCGAAAATTCGGTGAAGCTATTTTTGGAGACGATAAGTCTTTTGAAAAAAGAAACTATCCTCCGGGACAACACGGTAACAACCGTCGTCGCGGTAAAAAATCTGAATATGCTATCCAGTTAATGGAAAAGCAAAAAGCAAAGTATACTTACGGTATTCTTGAGCGTCAGTTTAGTAATATGTTTAAAAAAGCTACAAGAGCGCAAGGAATTACTGGTGAGGTTTTACTTCAGCTTTGCGAATCACGTCTTGATAATGTTGTGTTTAGAATGGGTATTGCCCCAACTAGAAGTGCAGCTAGACAATTTGTATCTCACAGACACATTACGGTAAATGGCGAGTTGGTTAATATACCTTCCTACCAATTGAAAGCTGGAGATGTTGTTGGTGTTCGTGAAAAATCTAAATCTTTACAGGCTATCCAGGATTCACTTGCTAATTCTAGTAATGTTTATGAATGGATTACCTGGAATAACGAAACAAAACAAGGAACTTTTGTTTCAGTACCCGGACGTATTCAGATTCCGGAAAACATAAATGAACAATTCATCGTCGAATTATATTCGAAATAATAATTCACAGAAGTCGTAATATGGCAATACTAAATTTTCAGAAGCCCGATAAAGTTATAATGATTGATTCAACCGATTTCGAAGGGAAATTTGAATTTCGCCCTTTGGAACCCGGCTATGGATTAACCGTTGGTAACGCTTTAAGAAGAGTGCTTTTATCTTCATTAGAAGGTTATGCAATCACTTCCATTCGTATAGAAGGCGTAGATCATGAATTCTCCGCTATTCCTGGAGTTGTGGAAGACGTAACAGAAATTATCCTGAACCTGAAACAAGTAAGGTTCAAAAGGCAAATTGATGAAATAGATAACGAAGCCGTTACCATTTCTATATCTGGAGAAGAACAAATTACTGCCGGTCACTTTCAAAAATTTATTTCAGGCTTTCAAGTGCTAAATCCAGATCAGGTGATCTGTACTGCAGACAAGAAAGTAAACCTGAATATGGAAATGACCATAGAAAAAGGTAGAGGTTATGTTCCGGCCGAAGAAAACAAAAAAGCCAACGCACCTCTTGGAACTATATTTACAGATTCTATTTATACACCAATAAAGAATGTAAAATATAGCATTGAAAACTATCGTGTAGAGCAGAAAACCGATTATGAGAAATTGGTTTTTGAAATTGTAAGCGATGGTTCTATTCATCCAAAAGATGCACTTACTGAAGCTGCTAAAACACTTATCCATCACTTTATGTTATTCTCTGACGAGCGTATCACGCTTGAGGCAGATGAAATAGCACAAACTGAAACTTATGATGAAGAATCTCTTCACATGAGACAGTTGTTAAAAACCAAGTTGGTGGATATGGATCTTTCAGTAAGAGCTTTAAATTGCTTAAAAGCGGCTGAAGTTGATACCTTAGGAGACCTTGTATCTTACAATAAAAATGATTTGATGAAGTTTAGAAACTTCGGAAAGAAATCTTTAACAGAGCTTGAAGAATTGGTAAGCAACAAAGGACTTAACTTTGGTATGGACCTTTCAAAATACAAATTAGATAAGGACTAAAAATAGTCTTGAGATATTAGTATAGAGAATTCAGTTTTTCACCTTACTATATACTCATTACTAAATACGGAATACTAATTGAAAAGTAGTTTTCCATAAAAGCCGGCAAAAGATCGTGCTTTGGGAGAATGAATTAAGAACAAAACAATGAGACACGGAAAGAAAACAAACCATTTAGGTAGAAAGACCGCTCACAGGAAGTCTATGCTAGCCAATATGGCCTGCTCTCTTATAGAGCACAAGAGAATCAATACTACCGTAGCTAAAGCAAAAGCATTAAAAGTTTTTGTAGAGCCTTTGGTAACTAAGTCTAAAGAAGATACTACTCACAATCGTAGATTGGTATTTAGTAAACTTCGTCAAAAGGAAGCTGTAGCCGAATTGTTTCGTGAGGTAGCTCCTAAGGTTGGTGACCGCCCTGGTGGATACACAAGGGTAATTAAATTAGGTAACCGTCTTGGTGATAATGCCGATATGGCCCTTATCGAATTAGTTGATTACAACGAAACTTATAACCTTAGCAAGCCAGAGAAGAAGAAATCTACTCGTAGAGCTGGTAAAAAGAAGGCTACTGAAACTACTGCTCCAAAAGCAGAAGGAAAAACAGAAGAGAAATCTTCAGAAAATAAAGAAGACAAAAAAGAGGAATAAAAATGAATCTTTTAATCATCTAATTTTTAAAAAGGATAAACTCTCTGGGTTTATCCTTTTTTTATATAATCTAACGAAATACTCACTTACGGGAAAACGGAAAATAATATAAAGCAAATACATCTAGGATTATAACTATGAAATATCAAACTCGAAAAAAAGCGATTATCTTACTGGAAGACGGTACTATCTTTCACGGTAAGGCTGTAGGAGACAAAGACGGTAAAGCCGTTGGAGAAGTTTGTTTTAATACAGGGATGACCGGTTACCAGGAAATCTTTACAGATCCATCCTATTATGGTCAACTTATGGTGACCACTAATGCACACATTGGTAACTATGGAACCTTAGCCGAAGAAAGTGAAGCCGATAAAACTAAGATAGCCGGGCTTATTTGTAAAAACTTTAGTTACACACATTCTCGTCCTGCTGCAGATTCTTCCCTTATGGAGTTTCTTGAAGACAGCAAACTTTTTGCGATTTCTGATGTAGATACTCGTGCTTTAGTAACATACATTAGAGAAAATGGAGCCATGAACGCTATTATCTCTACAGATGTAGATAATGTGGAGGAGCTTAAAAAAGAGCTGGCTCAAGTACCGAATATGAATGGTTTGGAGCTTGCCTCTAAAGTTTCTACTAAAGAACCTTATTATTTTGGAAACGAAAATGCAACTTATAAAATTGCAGCACTGGATGTAGGGATTAAAAAGAACATTCTTCGCAACTTTGAGAAGCGCGATGTATATGTAAAAGTTTTTCCATATAATGCAACTTACGAAGAGATGAGGGAATGGAATCCAGACGGTTATTTTCTTTCAAACGGCCCTGGAGATCCACAACCATTGGAAAGCGCGATTAATCTGACTAAAACTATATTAGAAAATGATCATCCGTTATTTGGTATTTGTTTAGGGCACCAGATTATTGCAATTGCCAATGGAATAAAAACCTATAAAATGCATCACGGTCACCGCGGCATAAATCACCCTGTTAAGAATCTTAAGACCGGAAAAGGTGAAATTACCTCTCAAAACCATGGTTTCTCGGTAGATAGAGCCGACACAGAGGCTAATAGTGAAGTAGAAATCACTCATATTTGCTTAAATGATGATACAGTTGGCGGGATTGCGATGAAGAATAAAAACTGTTTTTCAGTTCAATACCACCCAGAAGCAAGCCCTGGTCCACACGATGCCAGTTATTTATTTGATGAATTTATGGATAGAATAAAAGGAGCTAAAGCTTAAAATATTTTTAATAATAATTGATTATAAAGCCCAAAATTTAAATATTTTGGGCTTTTCTTTTATTAAAAAACTGATTTTATTCTAAATTTCCCCATCAATCATCAAAAATCCTCAATGAAAAAACTATTAATTTTTCAGCTTTTGTCTTTTTTTATTTCCAATTATGCTGATTAGATCAGGATGGCGCCTTTCAAACTAATTTTTATCGGTTTTTTATTTCTCTGTATTTCTAAGGTTCATGCACAAAAACATCCTGTTTTCTATGCGGGTTTTGAAGGCTACAGGCATACCGATTTTGAAGATAATAGCTTCGGGAAGTTTTCAGTAGGATCTCAAATCTATCAAATTAAGTTTTTTGCTCCCGAAATTGGTTTCGATTATGGGGGAGGCACGCTCCCAGAAAGAACTGTTTTTGGTGAAGATTTTACTATTCAAGATCCAAGAAAAGGGCTTTTGAAGCAACGGTTTAAATTTTCAGTATTCACTTTAAACCCGAAACTTAAATTTGGTGAAGAAGATGCCTATATTACCTTTTCTCCAAAATATCATATAGGCAAGTTAATAGGCGAAGCTGCTTATTTAGTGTATAGTGGTGATAATAAGCGCTACATAGGTGTGAAGGAAAGCGAGGAGTCTAAAATCAAAACTTCTTTTTGGAGTTTTGCTATTGGCTTTGAAGGTATTCAGATTTCTCCTAGGTATTGGTTTGCTCTTTCCATTCAGTATACATTGGTAGATGCTAACGAGGTTTGGGATACCATGGAGTTTTCAACAGAGGATGCCTTTATGCAGTCAGCTTCAACTCCTACAATAGGTTTGGGTTTTCGCTTTTATTATAACCCTTTTGCTTCCAAAAACGATTAAAACAATTAGATTTCCCAACATAGTTATTCATAAAATAACCTGCTAAATTCTAGAAATGCGTTATTGCTTTGGTTTTTTATAAATCCGTAACAAATAAAACCATTTTCTAAGATTCTTTTAAACACTTTCTTTTAGAAAACCATTTCGTGTTTCCATAATGTTATAAATGCTTTAAAACTACCTGTTTCACTCGCTATTTTGGGCTTCAATTTGTATCTTGCATTTAAATCAATTAACTAATTAAAGAAGATTATGAGTGTAATAATAAATATTCACGCCCGTCAGATTTTCGATTCAAGAGGAAATCCAACCGTAGAAGTAGATGTTTTAACCGAAAATGGAATTTTAGGAAGAGCAGGAGTGCCTTCTGGAGCTTCTACCGGTGAGCACGAAGCTGTAGAACTTCGTGATGGTGGAGATAATTATATGGGGAAAGGCGTTACTAAAGCTGTAGAAAATGTAAATGATGTAATTGCTGAAGAATTATTGGGTTACTCTGTATTTGAACAAAACCTTATAGACAAAGCAATGATAGAGATAGATGGTACTCCAAATAAAGCTAAGCTTGGAGCAAACGCTATTTTAGGTGTTTCTCTTGCTGTTGCTAAAGCTGCTGCCAACGAACTTGGCTTGCCATTGTATCGTTATATTGGAGGAGTAAGCGCTAATACGCTTCCCGTACCAATGATGAATATTATTAATGGTGGTTCACACAGTGATGCCCCAATTGCATTTCAGGAGTTTATGATTATGCCGGTGAAGGCTGAGAGCTTTTCTCACGCATTAAAAATGGGAACTGAAATTTTCCATCACCTTAAAAAAGTATTGCACGACCGTGGTTTAAGTACTGCAGTTGGAGACGAAGGTGGTTTTGCGCCAACTTTAGATGGTACCGAAGATGCTTTAGATACTATTCTAAAAGCTATTGAAAATGCAGGTTACAAAGGTGGAGACGAAGTAATGATCGCTCTAGACTGTGCTGCAGCCGAATTCTATGAAAATGGAAAATACGATTATAAGAAATTTGAAGGTGAAGGCGGTAAAATAAGATCTAGTGAAGAACAGGCTGAATATCTAGCCGAACTTTCTGCTAAATATCCTATTATTTCTATTGAAGATGGTATGGATGAGAATGACTGGGATGGTTGGAAAGCCTTAACCGATAAAATTGGAGATAAAGTTCAATTAGTTGGGGATGACCTTTTTGTAACTAATGTTGAAAGACTTTCTAGAGGAATTGAAGAAGGCATCGCTAACTCTATCCTTATTAAAGTGAACCAAATTGGTACGCTTACAGAAACTATTGCAGCTGTAAACATGGCGCATAATGCAGGATTTACTTCAGTAATGTCTCACCGTTCTGGAGAGACAGAAGATAATACTATTGCTGATCTTGCTGTGGCTTTAAATACCGGGCAAATTAAAACCGGTTCAGCTTCAAGAAGTGACCGTATGGCAAAATACAATCAGTTAATTAGAATTGAAGAAGAATTAGGGGAAGTTGCTTATTTCCCAAAGCGTAAAGCCTTTAAAATCTAATTATTGATTTTCATTAAATACAAGATCCCTTTTGAAGAAATATCAAAAGGGATTTTTTTTGAAGTTAAATCAGCAATAAACCGCTCAAAATCCTTTGTTTCAGTAAAAATCTTATTAATGCTTAACGGTAAATTAACAGTATATTTCTTAAATTAGCAACTCTTGAAAATTAGTTGAATTAAAGTATATAAAATTAAGATATGTCAAAAGCGACGATTGAAATAAATGGGAAAAAATACGAATTCCCTATTGTAGAAGGAACCGAAAATGAACAGGGAATTGATATAAAGAAACTGCGAGCTGAAGCAGGTGTTATCACCCTGGATCGTGGGTATAAAAATACAGGCAGTTGTGAGAGTGCTATTACTTTTCTTAATGGGGAAGAGGGTGTACTTCGTTACCGGGGTTATTCAATTGAATCTCTTGCAGAAAAAGCTGATTTTCTTGAAGTAGCCTATTTGCTTATTTTTGGGGAATTACCAACTAAGACTCAATTAGATAAATTTTATGCAGATATTAAAGAAGAATCTGCGGTAGATGAGGAGATGAAAAAAATCCTTGATGGTTTTCCGAAATCTGCTCACCCAATGGGAGTGCTTTCTTCTTTAACCAGTGCGCTTATCGCCTTTAATCCTTCTTCAGTAAATGTAGAATCTGAAGAGGAAATGTATAAGGCTATAGTTAAAATTCTGGGTAAATTTCCGGTTCTTGCAGCCTGGACACTTAGAAAGAAAAACAGTCTTCCGTTAAACTATGGAGATGATTCACTTGGTTATGTAGAGAATCTTCATAAAATGATGTTCGAAAAACCGGGTAAAAGCTATAAGGTAGATAAAGAAGTTATAGAAGCCTTAGATAAATTATTAATTCTTCACGCAGATCATGAGCAAAACTGTTCTACCTCAACGGTAAGAATGGTAGGTTCTTCTCACGCAGGACTGTTTGCTTCAATTTCAGCTGGAATTTCTGCACTTTGGGGGCCGCTTCATGGTGGTGCTAACCAGGCGGTGATAGAAATGCTGGAAAGAATAAAAGAAGATGGTGGTGATACCAAGAAGTTTATGGCAAAAGCCAAAGATAAAGATGATCCTTTCCGTCTAATGGGCTTTGGACACCGCGTTTATAAAAACTTTGATCCACGAGCTAAGATTATCAAGAAATCTGCAGATGAAGTTCTTGGGCAACTTGGTGTAGACGATCCTGTACTGGATATCGCAAAAGGTCTTGAGAAAGAAGCTTTAGAAGATCAATATTTCGTAGATAGAAAGCTTTATCCAAACGTAGATTTCTATTCAGGAATTATTTACCGAGCATTGGGTATTCCGGTAGAAATGTTTACCGTAATGTTTGCTCTTGGTAGACTTCCAGGATGGATTGCACAGTGGAGAGAAATGAGATTGATGAAAGAACCAATTGGGCGTCCACGACAAATTTACACCGGTGAAAACCTACGTGAGTTTAAGGAGGTTGAAAAGAGATAAGAATATTATTAACTTATTAATAAATTTGGAAAAAGCTTCATCATCGTATGGAGCTTTTTCTATATTTGGTGAAAAATTTACTTGTGGAATTGAATATAAAAAATGAAACTTCACGTCTTAAAGCGGTGGTTTTAGGTATAGCAAAAAACAATGGTCCGGAACCTTCTTTAGAGGAGACTTATGATCCTAAATCAGCCGAATTTATCAGAATGGGGTCCTATCCTCAGGAGGGAGATATGGTAGAGGAAATGGAAGCTGTGGCTAAAGTGCTGGAAAAATATAATGTACAGGTTTTTAGACCAAAAGTCATAAAAGATTATAACCAGATTTTTACTCGCGATATCGCTTTTGTGATAGAGGATAAATTTATTAAATCGAATATTCTACCAGATCGGGAACAGGAAATTGAGGCCATTAATCACGTTATTGAGCAAATAGATCCTGCAAAAGTATTACAGTTACCCGAAGAAGCTCATATAGAAGGTGGCGATGTAATGCCACTTGGAGATTATATTCTTGTAGGAACTTATCGCGGTGCCGATTATAAAGATTATATCACCGCACGTACCAACGTGGAGGCTGTAAAAGCCTTGCAGGAATTATTCCCGAATAAAAAAGTGGTTTCTTTCAATTTAAGAAAGTCAAATAGGGAGCCTCGGGATAATGCTTTGCATTTAGATTGTTGCTTTCAACCCGTGGGTAAAGGCAAAGCAATTATTCATAGAAACGGTTTTTTAGAAGAAGAAGAATACAACTGGTTGGTAAATCTTTTCGGAAAAGAGAATGTTTTTGAAATTTCTCGTGATGAGATGTATTATATGAATTCTAATATTTTTTCTATTGATGAAGATGTAGTGATTTCAGAAAAGAATTTCACGAGATTAAATACATGGTTAAGGGAACAGGGCATTACTGTTGAGGAAGTGCCTTATGCTGAAATTTCCAAGCAAGAAGGGCTTTTGCGTTGTTCAACCTTACCTTTAATAAGAGAGTAGAATTATGAGACAGATTACAGATACAATTTTAATGGTGCGCCCGGTCGCGTTTAGAATGAACGAGCAAACTGCGGTAAATAACTATTTTCAAAAAGACCTTACCGCCGATAATGTAAATGAACGCGCTCAGGCAGAGTTTGATGAATTTACGGCAAAGCTTAAAAAAGTTGGGGTAAACGTTATTGTGGTAAATGATAAGTTAGAAGACGATTCGCCAGATTCTATTTTTCCTAATAACTGGGTTTCTTTTCACGAAAATGGAGATATTGGGCTCTATCCTATGTTTGCTGAAAATCGAAGAAAAGAACGCCGACTCGAATATTTTGCCAAACTTGAAGAAGAAGGTTTTAAAATAAAAAACATTGTAGATTATACCGAAGCTGAAGAACATGATGTTTTTCTGGAGGGAACCGGAAGCTTATTGCTGGATAGGGTAAACCGTAAAGCTTACTGCGCCCTGTCAGCTCGCGCAGATGAAGATTTATTGATAGAATTTTGTGAAGATTTTGAATTTACACCAGTAATTTTTAATGCCAACCAAAGTGTAGGTGGGAAAAGAAAAGCCATTTATCATACCAATGTAATGATGTGCCTGGCAGAAAATTTTGCTGTAATTTGTCTTGATACCATAGATGATTCTAAAGAGCGTAAAAATGTATTGAAGCATTTAAAAGAAGATGGGAAAGAAGTTATTGCGATCTCTGAGGAACAAATGCATGAATTTGCCGGAAATATGCTACAGGTACAGGGAAAAGATAATAAATTTCTTGTAATGAGTGCTCGCGCTCACAGTAGTTTAAATCAGGTTCAAATTTCTAAAATAGAAAAGCATTGTGAAATTTTAAGCAGTGACCTTCATGTAATAGAAACCTGTGGCGGGGGTAGTGCCCGCTGTATGATGGCTGAAGTTTTCTTACCAAAAGCTTAGTTTCACATATTTTTCAGACAAAATAATTAAAGATTTTCGTCAAGCTGAATTTATTTCAGCTTCTAACTTGATGGAGAGTATAAACAACTTAGATCTCCGAATAAATTTCGGAGCAGGCTCTGAAACAAGTTCAGGATGACGATAGGGGAAATTAGTGTTTCTTAAACAACTCTCTTAAAAACAAGATCATAATTCCTGCCGTAAAAATCGCAAAAGGCAGGGAGCTTATAATTAAGAATTTCTGCATAGCGGTAAGCACATTGCTATCTGGTTTTATATTTCCAAGAATTATAATTGCTTCTGAAAAAATAAGGATTAAAATTGCCCAAATTAACCTGAATTTTTTCCTGGGATGTTCCTTTCCTTTATCGCTAAACATACTCAGCACATAAATTGCCGAATCTACCGAAGTGACCAGGAAACTAATTAGTAATAGTATAGTGACAATATTGGTGAAATTTGCAAACGGAAAAGCTTCGAAAAAGCGAAATAATGAAGTGAAAACATTATCAAATTCTCCGCTGTAGCTCTCCATGTTTCCTATTAAATCGAAGGAAGCAGAGCCAAATACGCTAAACCAAAAGAAACTGCCTAGTGAAGGAATAACCAGGACGCCCAAAATCATTTCTCTGATACTTCTTCCTTTAGAAATCCTGGCGATAAAAATTCCGGTAAATGGTGCCCAGGCTAACCAAAATGCCCACTAATAATACGTCCAGTCTGTTAGAAATTCTTTTCCGGGATTGTATTTCCCCAGTGCTAAACTAAGCGGAACAAAATCTATAATGTAGCTATAAAGGGATTCAAAAAAACGGGACAAAACATTCGGGATATCTGCCTGAAAAAAGACGAAGAACATTAGAATTACCGTAATATAAATATTCCAGTTAGAGATACGTTTTATTGGTCTCAAAATAGGGATTTAAACCCTGCAATTTTATTGCAGAACTTTAGTATTGCGAAAAAATCCATATTTTCGGACTATGAGTTATCAGCGAAAAGGCTCTCATACTGTTAGTCATTTGACTTGTCATGTTGTTTGGGTGACCAAATATCGATACAAAGTTCTTCGGGGTGATATACAAGTGCGTTGTCGAGATGTTTTAATCCAAATCTGTGAAGCAGAGGGAATAGAAATATTAAAAGGAGTCGTTAGTTCTGATCATGTCCACATGCATATTGAATATGCTCCGAAATTAAATGTAAGCACCATCTTAAAGAAG
>NZ_FUYY01000006.1 GCF_900168045.1 Salegentibacter holothuriorum
GATAATGAAGTTCCCACAGCCAGTAATCCCACACCAATAAATGTGCAATGTATTGCCGATGTTCCTGATCCGGATAAAACAGTAGTTACTGATGAAGCAGATAATTGTACTGCTAATCCTGTAGTCAATTTTGTCTCTGATGTTAGTGATGGCAATTTTAATCCGGAAGTCATTAAAAGAACTTATAGCGTAACCGATGATGCAGGGAATTCTATTGAGGTAACCCAGGAAATAAACATACAGGATACCCAATTCCCTGAGACTCCAGTTTTACCAGATTTAATTGCAGAATGCTCATTAACTGTTGTACCACCAACAACCACAGATAATTGTGATGGAGAAATTACGGGTACAACAGGCCTAACTGATTTAACATTTGATATCGTAGGTGAAGAAACCATATATTGGGTTTTCACTGATGCTTCAGGAAAATCAACCGAAGCTGCACAAAAAATTACAATTACTGATAATGCTCCTGAGCCAGATATAACAGGAACATTACCTCCTCAAACATTCAATGGGTGCCAAATTTCAAATATTGCAGAATTTACAAGACCAACTGCGACAGACCAATGTGATGGTTTAATTTTAGGAACGTTGGCGGAAGATTTTCTTTTCCCCTATTCTGTTATTGGATCCAACATTATCGAATGGGAGTTCGTAGACAGCCACGGTAATATATCTGTAAAACCACAAGAAATTCGGCTAATCCCAGAAAATATTGATGGGGGTGATTTAAAAGGTTATCTCACCAATGATGGGGCGAATACTGCCAGTGAGGAAGTTGATATTACTGCATGTGCATCTGGATCAAATATAATTCAAATGAATCTTTCTAATGAAAGAGGAACAATTATTCAATGGGAAAAATATGAAGTTGGCTCTGGATTTTGGGAAGTTATTGAAAACTCTTCAGACTCCTATTCAGTTACCTTTGATGCTTCTACTAGTGAATCTACACTTTTTCGTGTATTGATTCAGAAAGGAACCTGTAATGAATATTCCAATAATTTTTACGCTCGAGCGATTCCACCGGATACAGCTCCAATTTTAGATGTTAGTTTATTCAACACTTGCCTTAACGAGACGGTGTCCTTAGTGGCAAGAAATGGTTTTACAGTACAAGAAGACGTATTAACGGGAAAAGGCGGGAATTTTCAAAGTGGACAATTTCCAGATAAACACAATCCAGATATGTGGAGAATTGATGGTGCTGCTGCTGCCTCTTATTTTACTGCAAATGCTAATAATGGAAAACCTACAAATTGGGCTGCAAAAGGTGATGGTAAAGAGCTTGGATCAATATATTATAGTTCTGGAGCTCCAAAATTTGGTATAGCACAAGGAGATTATTCATCATCTTGGATAAAGAAGAAACAACCTCAAGTATACCAAACAGGAGAATCAACATTAGAAACCCCCATATTCAGTTTAAAAAATATTGGTACAGCATCGCTTGAGTTCGACCAAGCCTATAACTTAGTAGATAGTGATTATGCAACTTTAGAATTGTCCTTGGATGGGGGAAACACTTATTCAATAACCCTACAATCATTATCGGGAGGAGATACATGGGATTACTCCAACCCTGCAAAAGCCACAACCCCCCCCTCTTCATCAACCAATTATAATTTTGAAAACGATAATTCTACATTTGATTTAACGCCATACGTTGGGAATTCTGAAGTTAGAATAAGATGGACTTTTCACGGCACCTCGGATGCAAGTGCTTGGGCTATTGACGGCATCTCAATTCCTACAGAACCAATATTAGATGAAATAGAATGGACTGATGGTTTAGGGAGTCCTGATAAACCTGTATTATCAAATGGGAGATTGGAAACCACATATACTTTTACTCCAGAAGCACCAGGATATCATGAATATGGGGCAACAATTTTGGTAGATGGTTGCAGAGCCTACGATCCACAAGGAACAGCTATGGCTAATGTTTATGTAAATTATTCATACGCAGGAAAGGATATAATAAGAGACTCTCAAGAATGCGGGATGAATAAAATTCAATTAAATGCGTATGACAACACTATTACAGCCAATGAAAATTCCGATAAAGGAGCATATCCTACTCGACCTACTGATTGTAAAACATGTGATGATCCGGGAACTGGAGAGATAGGAAAGTGGACTTATGTTACCTCAACCAATTCTTGTGAAAATGGCTTGTTCTCATCTAGTAATCCAACGAAATATCCAGATCCAACTAATGATCCTAATGCTACTTTTACCGCTGGAGCTGGAACCTATATTTTAACCTGGACTGTCAACGGATGCTCCGATGACCTAACTATTACAATAACAGAATGTAATCAAGTTGATTTCGATGGAATAGATGATTACGTAGATTTTAATGATGGATACGACTTAAACGGAGCCTTTAGTTTTGAAATCTGGATAAAACCTGAATCCACCACCGGTACCCAAACTATTTTTTCCAAACGTTATTTGAATAATATGGCTACCGGATATGATTTGAAATTAGTTGGAGACAAAATTTCATTTAATTGGAATACTTCAGGAAGAATTGTTTCATCCTATCCAATTACATCAAGCAGGTGGTATCATATTGCTGTTACTCACACTGGAAGTTTATATAATTTATATATTGATGGAATTTTAATTAAAAGTGAGGGAGGGGGTTCTCCTAATATAAATGATACTAAAGCCATTTTGGGGGCAATGCATAGCAATTTAAATGACGCCCCATCAAACTATTTTAATGGCTGGATGGAAGAGCTAAGGATTTGGAATGCGGCACTCACACAAGATCAGATACATCTTATGATGAATCAACGAATAAAAAAAGCTAATACCAATGAGGTGGAAGGTGAGGAAATTCCAGTAATTGTGAATAATCTAAGTTGGACTAATCTAATTGGTTATTACAGGATGGATAATACAGGCTGTGGAAATCTTATACCACACGAAGATATCGGCGTTACTGGCAAACTTAAAAATATTACTTCTCTTCAAGACAGAACTGCCCCCCTTCCCTACATAGCTGCCAAAGCCGGAAACTGGTGGGACACAAATACCTGGAATGAACCCCTAGTGTGGGATCCACCAAGCAGCGCTGGAATAACCGGAGATACCATAGCCTGGAATATAGTTAGGTTAAACAATAAATTGGTCCATAATCCTGCCAGTACGAATAATTCTAAAAGCATAGACTTACTTGCCCTTCTGGATGAAGGAGGCACATTGGATATGCAGGGAGCAAATAACACTTCCGGAAACGGTCTTACAATTACCCATTATTTCAAATTAGACGGAGTGCTGGACCTCAACGGAGAATCTCAACTTATCCAGTCAGAAGGTAGTGAGGTTTCAGGATCGGGGTATCTTACCCGTGACCAACAGGGAACAGCCAGTAGTTATAATTATAATTATTGGAGTTCCCCGGTAGTTTCGAATACGGGAAACCAATCTTATACTATTGCTTCTGTTATGCACGACGGTACAGAAGAAATACCAAAGAAACTTGATATCGGACCTACAGGACATGTCACATATGCAGATGGTGGTTTGAGCGTTCCAAGAAAAATAAGTGGACGTTGGTTATATAAATTTAGAGGCGATGCCAACCAATATAGCGAGTGGGAATATTTAGGAAAAGATGGAACTTTATTACCGGGAGAAGGTTACACTATGAAGGGAACTTCAGGTAATGCGAATATACAAGACCTTCAAAATTACACTTTTAAAGGTTTTCCAAATAATGGATCACTAACCAATCCTTTGAATATTGTCAAAGATCAAAATTACCTTCTAGGCAATCCTTACCCATCGGCAATTGAAGCCAGGCAATTTATTTTAGACAATCTTGACAAAAGTGTGGTGACCGGTGCTACCAACACCAAAAATATTTTTAACGGTGCCCTTTACTTTTGGGATCATTTTGGCGGCGAAACCCATATTTTAAGAGAATATGTAGGCGGATATGCCACTATAAACCTATCTGGCGCAGTGCAATCTGCATCTTCTGTAGATGAACGTATTAATAACAACAATGCTCTGGGAACTAAAAAACCCGGGCAGTTTATTCCGGTAGGTCAGGGATTTTTCGTAAATACAGTTTTAGATCCAAGTCTGGCTGATGATTTAACTATAAGTGGTGGAAATATCAACTTCAATAACGGTCAACGTGCTTTTGCAACCGAAGCTAATACAAATGATTCACAATTTCTAAAACCAATTGATCTTATTAAGGGCCCAGAAACGGTTAAAACTAAGGATTCAAGATATAAAATAAGATTAAACTTTACCTCCGCCCTTGGCTACCAAAGACAGATTTTAGTTACTGCTGATGCCAATACTACAAATGGTTTTGATTTGGGTTACGACGCTCTTTTAAATGACAATATTCCTGAAGATATGTTCTGGCTAATCAAAGAAAATAAGTTTGTTATTCAGGGGGTTCCCAATTTTAATTTGGATCAAAAATTACCAATTGGCCTTAAAATTGCCGAAGAAAAAGAATTCAGCATAGAAATTGGAGAGCTTGAGAATCTACCTGATATCATAGATATCTATTTACGTGACAATAGTGATAATACTTATCATGATCTACGAAAAGCGGATTTTAAATCGAGTTTGCCTCCCGGAGAATATCACGATAGGTATGAAATTGTTTTTCAAGATTTAAATTCAACGCTGGTAGATAAAGAACCTGGTGAAGGGACAATTGATTACTATTACTCCCTAGACAATAGGGAATTTGTAATCAGCAATCCCGAACTGCATAAAATTGAACATATAAACATATACAATATTGGAGGCCAATTAGTAGATCAACACTTTGGGATACCAGACATAAAAGAAATTCATATTCCGCAGAAAAAATCTTTAAGCTCGGCTGTTTACATTGTAAAAGTTTATACCGATGCCGGGGATTATGCTAAAAAAATAATTATTAGAAAAGATTAAGGCTTGTACTTCAATGGAAGATGAACAACTTTTTTAGTATCAAAAAAATCCTCTTCAAAGTAATTGCTTAAATCGTAAATTTTAGCTTTGGGATAATCTTTTAACTCTTCGGCCAGATCTCCGCCTTTAAGGTAGAGTATACCGTTTTTAAGATCATGCTTACTTTTCTTAGCGACCTTACCTTTTATCCAATGCACAAATGTAGGCATTGCGGCTACAGCTCTACTCACTATAAAATCGTAAGTTCCGGAAATCTCCTCTACCCTTGCATTGGTAGTTTTTACGTTGGTAAGCTTTAGACCTTCCACCACTTCTTCCACTACTTTCATTTTTTTTCCGATAGAATCTACTAGATGAAAATTCGACTCCGGAAACAAAATAGCTAATGGAATTCCCGGAAATCCACCACCGGTGCCAACATCTAAAATCTCTGCTCCGTATTTAAACTCCTGAATTTTTGCGATTCCCAGAGAGTGTAGTACATGCCTAAGATAAATTTCATCTATATCTTTACGGGACACCACGTTAATTTTAAGATTCCAGTCTTTGTACAAAGCTTCTAACTGTGCAAATTTAGCATACTGGTCATCGGATAAATCGGGGAAATATTTCTTTATTAATTCCAAAGTTTTCAAATTTTGAACAAAAATACATAATTTGGTGCTTAAATTGCACCGTATATTAATACGGTCTGGATTATAGATTAACTATATAAAAATTTTACCTTTACCGCTTACAAAAAAATACATGGAAAACGCTCAAAATCACATAAAGTTCTCCCGAAAGGATTCTACAAAATTCTTTAGGCTACTCAATAAAAGAGTTAACGATTACTTTAAAGAAAACAATATTAAAAAAACAGGAAACTGGAAATTGCACCTCAAAGCTGTTGTCATGTTTTCTTTATTTTTAACACCGTATTTCTTGATTCTCACCCTGGATATTTCTCAATGGTGGATGTTGCTGCTTACAGTAGTAATGGGCGCCGGGATGGCCGGAGTAGGAATGAATATTATGCATGACGGCAATCATGGTTCCTATTCTTCAAAAAAATGGGTGAATAAATTTATGGGCGGCACTATTTATGTGCTGGCCGGAAACGTTTATAACTGGCAGGTACAACATAATGTTTTACACCATACTTACACCAATATTCACGGTCACGATGAAGATTTGGATGCAGGAAGAATAATTAGATTTTCTGAACATGCAAAATGGTATAGTTTTCACCGTTTTCAACATTATTATTCTGTCTTTTTATATGGGTTATTAACTTTTAACTGGGCATTGACTACCGATTTTAAGCAAACGAGAAACTACCTAAAACGCAAATTATCTTACGGAAAAATGCCTAACCCGGTAGCGCAATGGAGCATTATAGCCATCACCAAAGTGATTTATGTTTCAATATGGATTGTAATCCCTATGCTCATCTTATCTATTTCATGGTGGAAGATTTTAATTGGTTTTTTCGTGATGCATTATACCGCAGGTCTAATTCTTAGTATTGTATTTCAATTGGCCCACGTGGTTAAGGAAACAGAAATGCCATTACCAGATGAAACCGGATCTATGAAAAATACCTGGGCAATTCACCAGCTGTTTACCACGGTTAATTTCGCTACAAAAAACAAAATCGTAAACTGGTTTACCGGCGGATTAAACCACCAGGTAGAGCATCATATTTTCCCGAATATTAGTCATATTCACTATTCTAAAATAGCTAAAATAGTTAAGGAGACCGCATCAGAATGTAATCTCCCATATCACGAATACAAAACCACACGCGCAGCAATAATTGCCCATTTTCAACATTTAAAAGAAATGGGCGCGAAACCTGCAATTTCGTAGATTACCTCGGGGAAATCCCACGAGGCCAAGTTTGGAAAATAGGCACCATTTTAAAGAGTATTTATTTTCCAATCTCATTTAGTGAGTAATTAATTTGTAACCATTTAAAAAATGCAAGAACAATTATCTAATCGAATTAACAATTTAGCCACTTCTCAAACCCTGGCTATGGCTGCAAAAGCGCGTGAACTTAGAGCCGAAGGGAAAGACATTATAGGTTTAAGCCTGGGAGAACCAGATTTTAACACTCCAGACTTCATTAAAGACGCTGCTATAAAAGCGATTAACGACAATTATAATTCTTACACTCCTGTAGACGGTTATGTAGAATTAAAAGATGCGATAATCAATAAATTTAAGCGAGACAACAATCTTACTTATGACCACTCTCAAATTGTAGTATCTACAGGTGCTAAACAATCTTTGGCCAATGTAGCTATGGTTTTGTTAAATCCGGGAGACGAGGTTCTATTGCCCTGCCCTTACTGGGTAAGTTATGCTGAAATAGTTAAGCTTGCCGAAGGCGTTCCGGTAGAAGTACCAACTTCAGTAGAAACCGATTTTAAAATGACGCCAGAGCAGCTTGAAGCAGCAATTACTCCCAAAACAAAAATGATTTGGTATAGCTCTCCCTGTAACCCTAGCGGAATGGTCTACAGCAAACAAGAACTTAGAGGCCTTGCAGATGTGCTAAAAAAATATCCAGATATCATTATTGTAAGTGATGAAATATACGAACATATTAATTTTGTTGGTGGTCACGCATCTATGGCACAGTTTGAAGATATGTATGACCGTGTAGTTACCGTAAACGGTGTTTCTAAAGCTTTCGCTATGACGGGTTGGAGAATTGGTTATATAGGAGCTCCTTCCTGGATTGCCCGTGCTACTAACAAAATGCAGGGTCAAATTACAAGCGGTGCCAATTGTATAGCCCAACGTGCAGTAATTACCGCGCTAGAAGCTCCTGTTAGCAAAATTAGCTATATGGTAGATACCTTTAAGAAAAGAAGGAAACTCATTATAGACCTTTTAAACAATATAGAAGGTTTTGTTACCACAGAGCCGGAAGGTGCGTTTTACGTTTTCCCAAATATCTCTCATTTCTTCGGAAAAACAATTAAAGGCCATAAAATTGAAAATGCAACAGATTTTTCTATGTTTTTATTAGAAGAAGCCCTCGTAGCGACCGTTACTGGTGATGCCTTTGGAAATCCAGATTGTATAAGAATTTCTTACGCAGCGAGTGAAGATCAAATTGAAGAAGCACTGAAGCGAATTAAATCTTTTTTAACTGAAGCATAGAATTTTAGTTTAATAGGTCCATTTAAGCTGTATATACAAAACATTATACTCGTCATTGCAAGGAACGAAGCAATCTTCAGTAATTAACTACAGATTGCTTCACTCCGTTCGCAATGACGTTTTTTATTAAAATCACAGCTTATTTCTTTGTTTCAGAGCCTGCCCCGAAATTTATTCGGAGATCCAGGATGTTAAAAAATAAAAAAGTGTTAGAATCCCGAAGCAAATTCGGGATAAAGTCTGAAACGAGTTCAGCTTGACGGAAAATTATCCTTTTGACCTGCCTTTCTATTTTCTATTTGAATATTAGTATTACCTATTTCTCCAAAAGAACGGAGTAAGCAAGATAAGCACGGTAAAGAGTTCTAATCTACCAATAAGCATTAAAAAAGAACACCACCATTTCCCTAATGGCGGAAGAATATCATAATTATTTACCGGTCCAAGCGCACCAAAAGCAGGGCCAATATTCCCCAACGAGGAGGCCGCACCACCAATGGCAGTCTCAAAATCCAGTCCCAGCCCACCTAAAATAACAGATCCAATAATAAAAGAAAGCATATAAAGAATAAAGAAGCCTAGAATATTAAAGGTCACTCCTTTGCCAATAGATTTTCCGTTAAATCGCACAGGAAGAATCGCGTTTGGATGCAGAGCCCGTTTAAATTCAATGCCACCATTTCTAATCATTATAATATGCCGCATTACCTTCACGCCACCGGCTGTTGAGCCTGCAGAACCGCCCAAGAAAAACATTCCAAAGAATAAAATTGTAAGAAAGGGTGTCCACATAGTATAATCGGCACTCACAAAACCTGTAGTAGTAATAATTGCCAAAACCTGGAAAAGCGCATGTCTAAAAGCACTTTCGGCTTCACCCCAAACCATAGGATGATCTATTTGTGAGAGGGCTACATCAGCCTCAAAATAAATAAATAAAGAAGCTACCACTGTAAATATTGCTATAAAAAAGAAGTACCATTTAAACTCATCGTCATGCAATACCTTTTGGACTTTACCTTTAAAACTGTAATAGCTTAAAACAAAGTTAGCTCCCGCCAAAAACATAAAAAGCATAATAATATATTGAATAATCGGGCGGTCATTCCAATAAGCAACACTAATATTTTTGGTTGAAAAACCACCTGTAGAAAGTGTGCTAAGTGAATGGTTTACCGCATCAAAAAGACTCATTCCTGCCACTTTTAACAAGATAGTTTCAGCAATAGTGTAGCTTACATAAATAAGCCATAAGCGTTTAGCAGTATCAGTAATCCTGGGTTTAAGTTTATCGGCACTGGGGCCGGGAGCTTCTGCAGCAAAGAGCTGCATTCCTCCTATTCCCAAAAGTGGTAGAATCGCGATGGCAAGAACTATAATCCCCATCCCACCAATCCAATGAGTAAGACTTCGCCAAAACAGCACCCCTTTTGGAATAGATTCTATGTCATTTAAAACAGAAGCGCCCGTAGTGGTATACCCAGACATGGTTTCAAAGAAAGCATTGGTAAAGGCAGGAATGGATTCACTTAAAACATAAGGTAAAGTGCCACTTAGAGCCATAAAAATCCAGCCAAAGGTCACTATAATATAACCTTCCCTTTTTTTCACTTCTTTACGGTGCCCCCGGGTAGTAAACATAAAAAGCACTCCCAGGAATAAGGTGATAAAAGCTGCGGCTAGAATATCTATCGTCACCCCATCTTCATAAAACCAACTCACCAAAACTGCTGTAAGCATAAAACCACCGTTACACAAAAGCAACAGCCCCATGACATGCAGAATAATTTGATAATTAAGTCTAGGCATTACAAAAAGAGTTTTTCAACCTTTTTAATAGATCGTGGCAGGCAACAAACCACTATTCGATCTCCCCTGGTAATAGTAAACTCTCCAAGTGCAATTATTCCCAGGCCATCTCTTATAATTCCGCCAATAATAGCCGATCTAGGGAAATCAAGATCCTTAATTTTTTTATTACAAACTTGTGAATTTGGTTTTACGATAAACTCCAAAAGTTCAGCGTTCATATTATTGATCTTGGTCATTGCAACTACTTCGCCCTTTCTAACATATCTAAAGATATTATTTGCAGCAAGTAGTTTTTTATTAATTAGCGTATCAATCCCAATAGAATGACTTAATTGGTAATAATCCATATTTTCTACCAACGAGATGGTTTTCTTTACACTTTTAGATTTTGCTACAAGGCAGGACATAATATTGGTTTCCGAATTACCGGTAACCGCAATAAAAGCATCCATATCGTGTACGTTTTCTTCTTCAAGCAGCTCTACATTTCTACCATCGCCATGAATAATTAGCGCATTAGGAAGTTCGTCGGCAAGATCATAAGCTTTCTCTTTATCACTCTCAACCAACTTCACGTTAAAGTTATTTCTACAAAGATCTATGGCTGTTTTTTTACCAATTTTACTTCCGCCCAGGATCATAATATTCTTAATAGACTGCTTGGTTTTCCCGGTAAGCTTATAAAGGTTTTCAACCCCGCTTTTTAGGGTAATAAAATTTACCTGATCGCCTTCTTTAAACTGGGTATCTCCTCGCGGAATTAATGTATACTGAGTTCCATACCGCTGAATAGCTATTGGAACAAAGTTAAGATCTGGAAAAATATTAGCCGCTTCCTTAACTGTTTTACCCACAAATAATGCATTACGAGAAAGGCTAAGACCTATCATGGTTAAGGCGCCATTTTCAAATTCATAACTATCATTAAAAGCAGACTGATTAAGGAGCAAAGCAATTTCCCTTGCCGCTAATGCTTCAGGAGAGATCAATTCGTCTATTCCAAAGCGTGTAAACCCAATTTCCTCTTTATTTTCCAGAAACTCTGTATTAGAAATACGGGCTATAGTTCGTTTTGCACCTAGCTGTTTAGCCAACACACAGGTGGTAATATTGGTAGCTTCACTAGAGGTTACACTTATAAGCATGTCTACATGCTTTACTTGAGAATCTTTTAAAATAGCTATAGAGGTGGCATCTCCTTTTATTGTCCTGATATCTAAATGCGTATCGGCATAAGTAAGATTATCCCGGTTGGTATCAATCAATGTAATATCCTGGGACTCGAAAGAAAGCAATTTTGCCAAATGAAAGCCCACTTCACCTGCTCCGGCAATAATTATCTTCATATAACAGCTTGAAATTGAAAAGAAGAACAAATGTACGGTATTTTAGACAAACCAAAAACCAAAGTGCGCAACAACAAATTTTAAAAGTATCAAGCGCAATTATTTCATATCGTGTATCTTTGGAGCAAAATTGTTACTATGAGCAAAAAGTTGACTCCTTATCAAGATTCTGGCCTCAATAAAAAGAAACAGGTTGAGCAGATGTTCGATAAAATATCTGGCAATTATGATGGCTTAAATCGGGTGATTTCACTGGGTACCGATGTGAAATGGAGAAAGAAAGTTATTGCTTTGGTTAAGGCACAAAAGCCAGATGCTGTTTTAGACATTGCTACCGGAACCGGGGATCTCGCAATACAAATGGCCGATATTAACGCCAAGAGAATTGTTGGTCTTGACCTTTCTGAAGGCATGCTAAAAGTTGGCCGTAAGAAAATTGCTGCAAAAAACTTAACCGATAAAATTGAGATGATTCAGGGAGATTCTGAAGCATTACCTTTTGAGGACAACACTTTTGATGCCATAGCCGTAGCTTTTGGAGTTCGGAATTTTGAGGATTTAGAAAAAGGATTATCAGAAATAAAAAGGGTTCTAAAACCCGGTGGAATTTTTGTAGTTTTGGAAACTTCTGTCCCTACCAGATTCCCGTTCAAACAAGGTTATAAATTATATTCTGGCTATATGCTTCCCTTAATTGGGCGAATATTTTCTAAAGACCAGGAAGCTTACTCCTATTTAAGTAAAAGTGCAGCCGAATTTCCTCATGGAGAAGCTTTCAACAATATTTTAAAGAAAACGGGGTTTATAAATATAGATAACAAACCTCAAACACTTGGGGTTGCAACTATTTATACTGCTTCAAAATAAAACTATGAAGAAACTTTTTGTTATTATCTTTCTTTTTTGCGTTCAATTTGGTAACGCACAAATTTTTGGAGGAGATAAAATTGTAAATAATGAGAATTTTGATAAACAACGTTGGTCCTGGGGATATTACCTAGGTTTTAATACCTACGATTTTAAATTTAAATATAATAAGGAAGTAGCTCCTAACGGTAACGACCTAATTATTGAAAAGACCCTTGGTTTTAATGTTGGTCTGGTTGGAAATTTAAAACTCAACAACAACCTGGATCTTCGTTTAGAACCAGGTGTTACTTTTAACACTCGTAACTTTAGACCTCCATACACCAAAGATATCGAGGAAGTAAATGCCACGTATGTTCATATCCCACTATTATTAAAATTCTCAGCAGATCGTAACAATAATTTCAAACCATTTGTGGTTGGCGGCTTATCTGCCTCTATAAATCTTTCTAGCAATGAAAACAATCCTGACGTAGACACGCGTCTAAAAACCAATAATTACAATTACGAAGTTGGCCTGGGAGTAGATCTTTACCTATATTATTTTAAATTCTCTCCTTCTATAAGAGGTGTATTTACCATAAACAACGAAATGGTAGAAACAAAATTCCAAGCGGTAGATGCTATGCGATCACAAGCTGTGTTTCTTAATTTCACTTTTCAATAGACAATCCGGAAAAATTAAATAAGTTTTTTTTGGATTTAGCGGAAAGCCTCGGAGCATTTCAGACTCAACTATTGGAAAAATTTTTACGCTTAAATTCACTTAAAAGAATTGCCGTTGCAGTGGCTACATTTAGACTTTCAGTTTCATTTAATTCTCCAAAACGCGGGATGCTTATTTTTTCATTAATCAAAGCTTCAATCTCAGCAGAAATACCATTCGCTTCATTTCCCATCACTAAAATTCCATTCTTAAACACTTCAGCTTTATAAATATTTTCTCCTTCCATAAAAGCTCCGTATACTGGTAAATCTGATTTTTCCAGATACATTTTTAATTCACAATAAGAAATATTCACCCTGGCTAAAGAACCCATCGTCGCCTGGACCACTTTTGGGTTAAAGCAATCTACCGAATCATTAGAGCACACAAGGTTTTTTATCCCAAACCAATCGCAAAGCCTTATAATGGTCCCCAAATTTCCGGGATCTCTAATTCCGTCTAAAGCAAGAATCAGGCTTTCCTCCTGAACTATTTCTTCCTCTGGAATTTCAAATAAGGCCAATGCAGTCTGTGGTGTTTTAAGAAAACTTATTTTTTTGAGTTCCTTTTCGTCAAGTTTTTGGACTTTACTAGAATCAACACCAAAATCTGCGGAAATCGTAAAAAGCCTGTTTAGACTAAATTTAGAGTTTATAAGCTCGTTTATTGTTTTAAACCCTTCGGCTACAAAAAGTCCGTGTTTATAACGGTATTTTTTTTGTGCAAGACTGGTTATTAACTTAATTTGGCTTTTACTAACCATACAAAAAATGTAATTTTGATCTCTTAAAAATGTGTGTTTGAATCGGCATTTCGCAAAAATATCATTATTTTTTTTAAGCCTGCTTTTTTTAATTTCCTGTAATGCCGTTAAACGCGTGGAGGGTGATGACAAACTGCTCACTGACAATGAGATTTTCGTCAATGACGAAAAGATTAAAGAAACCCGTATTTATAATCAACTCTACCAGGAACCAAATACCAGTTTCTTAGGAGTTCCGCTGAGACTTCATTTTTATAATCTTGCCCGCCCAAATATCGATTCTATTTTAAGCGAAAAATATCTTGAAAATCAAGGGAAGAAAAATACGCTGGTAGATATTCTTTCGTATAAACAGTTTGAAAAATATCTACATTCACGGAAGGCTTTCAACGAATGGATTAAAAAAACAGGTGAGGCACCGGTAATTGTAAATGAAGAAGAAACCCAAAAATCGGTTAACCGCCTAAATTCCTGGTATTGGAATAACGGCTGGTTTAATGTAGAAACCGATTACGAGATAATTCCGTCAGAAAATAAAAACAAACGCGCCCACGTAGCCTACGAAGTTACAACGGGAGAACCCTACCATTTAGATTCCATAACCACCAATATTTCTTCTAAAGTTATAGATTCTTTATACAAACTTCATAAAGATGAATCTATCATTAAAGAAGGTATGCAGTATAAAACACTGGACATTAATGAAGAAAGAGACCGACTTACTTCTCTTTTTAGAAATAGCGGAGTGTATAATTTTGACCAGGAATATATAAGTTTTAATGCCGATACGATTAACACCGGCAAAAATGTAAATACAACCTTAATAATAAAAAACCGTTTTGCTTCAGAAGAAGATACCACTTCTAGGGTTCCATTTAAAATTCACGAAATTAGTAAGGTTAATATTTTTACCGATTATAAATATGCTAACCGAAATCAAGCCTTAACAGATAGCATAACTACCAAGGATGGCTATACCCTTTATAGCTTTGAAGAACTGCGTTATAAACCAGAAGCGATTACAGATGCTGTTTTTATTAAGCCAGGAAACACTTACAGTGATATTTCGCGTTCCAGAACTTATAATCGTTTAAACTCTTTGCGCGTTTTTAAATATCCCAATGTACAATTCACCCCAGATCCTGTAGATTCTACACGCAGTGATCTTGTAGCTAATATTTTTTTAACTCCCCAACCAAAATACTCACTTGGGTTTGATTTTGATGTTTCACAAAGTAATATCCAAAAATTTGGAATTGGTTTTGGAGGTTCGCTTTTAATAAGGAATGTATTTAGAGGAGCCGAAAACTTTGAAATTTCAGGACGGGGAAGCATAGGATCTTCTACAGATGCAGCTATAAGCGGAAATGACGATCGTTTTTTTGATATTTCGGAAATTGGAGCCGATCTCAAACTCACCTTTCCAAGGATATTTCTTCCAATTAATACAGATCGCTTTATCCCAAAATATATGCAGCCCTTCACCTCACTTAGCCTTGGGGTTAGCACTCAAAATAATATTGGACTTGATAAACGAAATCTCACAGGAATTCTCAATTATAGGTGGAATCCCTCTTCACAACTCTCAAACCGTCTGGACCTATTAAATATTCAATATGTAAGAAACCTGAATATTGATAATTATTTCAATGTTTATCGCAATTCCTATAACGATCTTAATGAGATTATCCAATCGGGTAGTATAGTGACCAATCCTTCCTATCTAAATTCAGAAGGTTTACTCAGCATCCCTACTGGAGCCGAAAGTTTTATTAGGGACATTTCCAATAACACCGGAGGAACCACCGGCCTGAATGAAGATCAAACTCAACTGGTAAATAATATAGGAGAACGCAAAAATCGTTTAACCGAAAACAACCTCATCTTTGCCTCAAACTATACTTACTTATGGAACACCAAGAAAAATTTATACGACCAGGAGTTCACCCGATTTAGATTTAAAATAGAGACGGCAGGAAATGCACTTTCTGCAATTTCTTCTATAGCAGGGTTCACAAAAAATGAAAACGAAAACTATAATATATTGGGAGTAAATTTCTCTCAATATATTAAAACCGAACTCGATTTCATAAAACACTGGGATATGGGAAGGGATAATATATTTGCATTTCGTGCCTTTGGAGGTGTAGCAATCCCTTATGGAAACGCCAACAGTATCCCGTTTGTAAGAAGTTTCTTTGCCGGTGGACCTAACGATAATCGTGCCTGGCGAGCATACGATTTAGGCCCTGGCAGCAGTGGTGGTAGAAACGAATTTAACGAAGCCAACATGAAACTGGCTCTTAATGCAGAATATCGTTACAACCTATTTGGTGCTTTAAACTCAGCTGTTTTTATTGATGTAGGAAATATTTGGAATGTTCTGGATATTGTTGAAGACGAAAAAGCCACTTTCGAGTCGCTAGCAGACTTAAAGAATATAGCCATAGGCTCTGGTTTTGGTCTTAGATACGACTTTAATTTTTTTGTTCTAAGGTTTGATGTTGGCTTTAAAACCTACAATCCTGCCCTTCCTGAAGCTAATCGTTGGTTTAGAGATTACAATTTTAATCACGCGGTCTATAATGTAGGCATCAATTATCCTTTCTAAGCCAACATATTTTCTTATTTTTGTATTTCTAATATCAACTAAAATTATGAGTCATAACATTAAACCTGGCGTAGCCACAGGAAAAGAAGTACAAGAAATTTTTAATTACGCCAAGAAAAAGGGCTTTGCCCTTCCCGCAGTAAACGTAATAAGCTCCAGCAGTATGAATGCTGTAATGGAAACAGCTGCAGAACTAAATTCACCCATCATTATTCAATTCTCTAATGGAGGTGGCCAGTTTAACGCTGGAAAAGGTCTATCCAATAAGGATGAAAAAGCCGCTATTTTAGGATCTGTTGCAGGTGCTAAGCACATTCACGAACTTGCCAAAGCCTATGGTGCAGTTGTAATTTTACATACAGACCATTGTGCTAAAAAATTACTTCCCTGGATAGACGGTTTGCTTGATGCCAGTGAAAAACATTTTGAGCAATTTGGGAAACCATTATATAGCTCACATATGATAGATCTTTCAGAAGAATCTCTTGAGGAAAACATAGAAACCTGCAAGAAATATCTGGAAAGAATGAGCAAAATGGGAATGACCCTTGAAATTGAACTTGGAGTTACAGGTGGTGAAGAAGATGGTGTGGATAACACCGATATTGATTCTTCAAAATTATACACCCAACCAGAAGAAGTAGCCTATGCTTACGAAGAATTAAGCAAAGTAAGTGACCAATTTACTATTGCTGCAGCTTTTGGAAATGTACACGGAGTGTATAAGCCAGGAAACGTAAAGCTTACCCCTAAAATTCTTAAAAATTCTCAGGAATATATCACTAAAAAATATGGTGTTGAAGAAAACCATATTGATTTTGTATTCCACGGAGGTAGTGGTTCTACTGTTGAAGAAATTCGTGAAGGAATTAGCTACGGAGTAGTTAAAATGAATATCGATACAGATCTTCAATATGCTTACCTTGAAGGAATTCGTGATTATATGGGAGAAAAGAAAGAATATCTTGCTGCCCAAATTGGTAATCCAGAAGGAGACGATGTTCCTAATAAAAAACATTACGATCCAAGAAAATGGTTACGTGAAGGAGAGCTTACTTTTAAAGCCCGACTTAAAAAGGCATGTGAAGACCTTAACAACGTAAACACTTTATAAATTTAATTTTTTAAAACAGCTGGAATTTTAAAATTCCGGCTGTTTTTATTTTAAGTAAAACTTTTGGTTTGTTGCTCATACAATAAACTGAAACCTGAAACCTGAAAATAAATGGCTTGGTTTAAAAGAACACAAAAAGGAATTCAAACACCAACAGAACACAAAAAAGATGTTCCTAAAGGTCTTTGGTACAAATCACCTACAGGTAAAATCGTAGATGCTGAACAGCTAGAAAGTAATTTTTATGTAAGTCCAGAGGATGGTTATCATGTAAGAATTGGCAGTAAGGAGTATTTTAAAATCCTTTTTGATGATAATAAATTCAAAGAATTGGATAAAGATGTGACTTCAAAAGATCCTTTAAACTTTAAAGACACTAAAAAATACACCGACCGTTTAAAGAGTGCACAGGAAAAAACCGAACTTACTGATGCCATTCGTACCGCTGTTGGGAAATCTAAAGGGAAAGATCTCGTTATTGCGTGTATGGATTTTAGGTTTATTGGTGGTTCAATGGGCTCTGTAGTAGGTGAAAAAATTGCACGTGCTGCAGAATATTCGCTAAAAAATGAAATCCCATTTATGATAATTTCTAAATCTGGTGGAGCCAGAATGCAGGAAGCCGCATTATCATTAATGCAATTGGCAAAAACTTCGGTTAGATTAGCACAATTGGCAGAAGCTCGTATTCCTTATATATCTTTAGCCACAGATCCAACTACCGGAGGTACTACGGCATCTTTCGCAATGTTAGGCGATATTAATATTTCTGAACCAGGTGCTTTAATTGGTTTTGCCGGGCCACGTGTGGTAAAAGATACTACCGGAAAAGACCTTCCAAAAGATTTTCAAACTTCAGAATTCCTTAAAGAACATGGCTTTTTAGATTTTATAACAAAAAGGTCTGAACTTAAAAGTAAAGTAAACCTTTATTTGGATCTAATTCAAAATCAGCCAGTAAGAGCTTAAAATAAATTTTTCTTTGAGTAGGTAATTATATAGAAAGTAGTATCTTTGCCGCCTGACGGAAAAACTGTCAATACATAAAAATCATTAAAATTAATATTGGAATGTATTTAGCCAAAGAAAGAAAAGAAGAAATTTTTGAGAAGCACGGAAAAAGTAAAACCGATACCGGTTCTGCTGAAGGACAAATTGCTTTGTTCACCTACCGAATCTCTCACCTTTCTGATCACTTAAAAAAGAATCGTAAAGACTACAACTCAGAGCGTTCTTTGGTAATGTTGGTTGGTAAAAGAAGGAGCTTGCTTGATTACTTGATGAAGAAAGATATTATGAGATATCGTGCTATTATTAAAGAATTAGGATTAAGAAAATAAATTTCAAAGGGGGCTTTATGCCCCCTTTTTTTATATACTATTAATTTGTAAATTTCCTCTGGCAAGCCCTATTACACAAAAAATAGAAGCAAGCCTTGAAATATTTTAAATCTCACTTAGTGAGTAAACAACTTCTGAGCAAGCTCACGAAGCATTAATATTGGAAAATATAAATTGATTTCGAGGCAAGCCTCGAAGCATTTAATCTCGATTATCGAGTAAAATTGTCGCTCAAAGAGAGTAGTTTTTCATTGGTCTACACAACACACAACAACACAACTCCCGGCCGTCCGGTATTATAGGCGGAGACCATTGTATAACAAAAGATCTGGTGAAGTTATTCAGATCAAACGAAGAATTCAAAATTATGATTCCACAAACATTTAAAGAGGTTATCGATTTAGGAGATGGAAGAGAAATCTCTATCGAAACCGGAAAATTAGCAAAGCAGGCCCACGGGTCAGTTGTTGTTCAAATGGGCAACGCTATGTTGCTTTGTACCGTAGTATCCTCTTACAAAGAGAGTACCATGGATTTCTTTCCATTAACTGTAGATTACAGGGAAAAATTTGCTGCCGCAGGTCGTTATCCAGGTGGTTTCTTTAAGAGAGAAGCAAGACCAAGTGACGGTGAAGTTTTAACAATGAGAATTGTAGACCGCGTATTGCGCCCACTTTTCCCATCAGATTATAGAACAGAAACTCAGGTAATGATTCAATTGATGTCTCATGACGAGGATGTTATGCCAGATGCTTTAGCAGGACTTGCTGCTTCAGCTGCTATTCAACTTTCAGATATTCCTTTTGAAACCGCTATTTCTGAAGCCCGTGTGGCCAGAATAGAAGGTGAATTTGTGATAAACCCAAGCCGTGCACAATTACAAGAATCAGACATCGATATGATTATTGGTGCTTCTTCAGATTCTGTGATGATGGTAGAAGGTGAAATGAAAGAAATTTCAGAAGAAGAAATGGCAGAAGCCATTCAATTCGCTCACGAACATATCAAAAAACAAATAGACGCTCAATTACGTCTTGCAGAAGCTTTTGGCAAAAAACCGGTAAGGGAATATGCTACTGCTGAAGAAAAAGAAGATATTGAGAAAAAAGTTCACGATGCGGCTTACGATAAAATTTATGCTATTGCCAAAGGTGGTCATGGTAAGAAAGAGCGTAGTGATGCTTTTGCAGAAGTAAAAGACGAAGTATTAGCTTTATTTTCTGAAGAGGAATTGGAAGAAAACGAAAAGCTGATTAAAAAATATTATAACAAAACCGAAAAAGAAGCGGTAAGAGAACTTACCCTTGCTGAAGGTTTGCGATTAGACGGTAGAAAAACCGACGAGATTAGACCAATTTGGTGTGAAACCGATTATTTACCATCGGTACACGGTTCAGCTATCTTTACCCGTGGGGAAACTCAGGCATTGGCAACGGTTACTTTGGGAACTTCCAGAGAAGCAAACACCATAGATATGCCAACCCACCAGGGCGAAGAAACTTTTTACCTGCACTACAATTTCCCTCCATTTTGTACAGGAGAAGCTTACCCAATAAGAGGGACTTCAAGACGTGAAGTAGGACACGGAAACCTTGCACAACGTGCATTAAAAGGAATGATTCCTGAAAATAATCCTTACACCGTAAGAATAGTTTCTGAAGTATTAGAATCTAACGGATCATCTTCTATGGCTACGGTTTGCGCCGGAACTATGGCAATGATGGATGCCGGGGTAAAAATGAAAAAACCAGTTTCTGGAATCGCTATGGGATTAATTTCTGATGGTGAGCGTCACGCTGTACTTTCAGATATTCTTGGAGATGAAGATCACCTTGGGGATATGGACTTTAAAGTAACAGGAACGGCTGACGGGATTACGGCTTGCCAAATGGATATTAAAGTAAAAGGACTTCCTTACGAGATTTTAGTAAAAGCACTAAAACAAGCACGTGCAGGAAGACTTCATATTCTTGAAAAATTAACCGACACTATTTCTGAGCCTAACGAAAATGTAAAAGCTCACGCTCCAAAAATTATCACCAGAAGAATTCCTAACGAATTTATTGGTGCATTAATTGGACCTGGAGGAAAAGTGATCCAGGAACTTCAAAAAACTACAGGGTGTGAAATCGTAATCAACGAAGATCCTGTAACCGAAGAAGGTATTGTTGAAATATTAGGTACTAAACAAGAAGGAATTGATAAGGTTCTTGCTAAAATAGAATCTATTACTTTTAAGCCTGAAAAAGGAAGTGTTTACGAAGTAAAAGTTATCAAAGTTCTTGACTTTGGTGCAGTAGTAGAATATCTTGATGCCCCTGGCAATGAGGTTTTACTTCACATATCTGAACTGGCATGGGAACGTACAGATAACGTAACCGATATTTTGAATATTGGTGATGTAATAGATGTAAAATACTTTGGTGTAGATCCTAAAACCCGAAAGGAAAAAGTTTCAAGAAAAGCTTTACTTGAAAAACCTGAAGGTTACCAGCCAAGACCACCAAGAGACAACGATCGTAATGACAGAGGTCGTGACAACCGTGGTTCTCGAGATAATCGTGGCCGTGATGATCGCAGAGGAAGAGACAATAAAGATCGTAGAAATAACGACTAATTAGTCTTAAGCTTTATAAATCTAAATCCCCGGAAAGCAATTTTCGGGGATTTTTTTATGCAGTTTATAGGTGTATTTTTAAACGTCAAGCTGAACTTGTTTCAGCTTCTAGCATGATATTAGGTTAGATCCTGAAATCAGGATGACGAAAAGATAGTATTTTCAGTTTTTTTTTGCGTTAGGGATTGCAGCGGAAAGCCCACAGCGAGTGGAGCGAGTGCGGACTTGCAGCGGAAAGCCCGACCCGCAGGGTAACGCCCAGGAGAACACTTAAGACATAAAATCTAATATTTTTCAGTAAATAAGATCAATTTCACCGGGCATTATATATAAGTATGCAGTAAATTATCTCGCGGCCAGCCCAAGAGGCCGTAAATGGAAAAATTTTTGGATTTCGAAACAATCATCGAAGCATTTAAATCTCTATTATGGAGAAAATTATCTAACACTGGGCCAACCCACTGCTTCAAGAAGATTTTAGAAATTGAAACGTGATATAATAAACTGCTTGCCAACCTAAAAGTGAACAAAACCTCTACTCATTTTTAAAATAAAAAATTAATTAAGGTTTTTTGTAACATTTAGACTAGTCTTTACGTATAAACTAATACAAGAGCTATTCACAATTAAAATCCAAGGAGACGATAGATGAGACAACTTAAAATTACGAAGCAGGTAACGAACCGTGAAACTGCTTCGCTAGATAAGTATTTGCAAGAAATTGGTAAAGTTGATCTAATTACTGCCGATGAAGAGGTAGAATTAGCACAACGAATTAAAGCGGGTGATGACCGCGCTTTAGAAAAATTAACTAAAGCGAATTTACGTTTTGTGGTGTCGGTAGCAAAACAATATCAAAATCAGGGGTTAACCCTACCCGACCTTATTAATGAAGGAAATTTAGGATTAATTAAAGCTGCGAAACGTTTTGATGAAACTCGTGGTTTTAAATTTATCTCCTACGCTGTATGGTGGATTCGCCAGTCTATTCTACAGGCGCTGGCCGAGCAATCGCGTATTGTTCGTTTACCATTGAATAAAATTGGATCTATAAACAAGATCAACAAAACTTTTGCTTTCTTAGAACAATCTCATGAGCGCCCTCCAAGTGCTGAAGAAATTGCGAAAGAGCTGGACATGACGATTAATGACGTTAAGGAATCTATGAAGAATTCCGGACGTCACGTCTCTATGGACGCTCCGTTGGTAGAAGGTGAAGACTCTAACCTTTACGATGTATTGCGATCTGGGGAATCTCCAAATCCTGATAAAGAACTTTTACACGAATCTTTAAGAACTGAAATTGAGCGTGCTTTAGAAACTTTAACTCCGCGTGAAGCTGATGTTATTCGTTTGTATTTTGGTCTTGGAGACCAGCACCCAATGACGCTTGAAGAAATTGGCGAAACTTTTGACCTTACCAGAGAAAGAGTTAGACAGATTAAAGAAAAAGCGATTAGAAGGTTGAAACATACTTCTAGAAGCAAGATCCTAAAAACGTATTTAGGATAAGATATTTAAGATGACAACAGTTAATGCCGGCGACGGCCGGCTAACATAACTGTTCGTTTTTTGATTGATGAATGACCCCGGCGTGATGAACCGGGGTTTTTTCATGACATAAATCAACTTACCCATTTTAAAATCCCAGTATATTTCAAGAAGTTTCACTCTGTGAACTACAGCAAACTAACTCGCGGCAAAACCCTGGTTAGTTTAATTTTGAATATCGCGTACAGTACATCTTAAATAATTTTCCAGAAGGCATCAAATAAGTATAATCTTATTATTTTTGTGGGCACACTTACAGCACAAAAATTATGACAACAAAACTTATTGCTCCATCTATACTTGCTGCAGATTTTGCCAACCTTCAGCGTGATATTGAAATGGTAAACCAAAGTGAAGCCGACTGGTTTCATATAGATATTATGGACGGTGTTTTTGTACCGAATATCTCATTTGGAATGCCCGTACTTCAGGCTATTTCCAAACATGCCGAAAAAACCATTGATGTTCACTTAATGATTATAGATCCAGATAGATACATCAAGGAATTTGCAAAATTGGGCGCCGATAATCTAACGGTGCATTACGAAGCCTGCCCACATTTACACCGCACACTACAAGCGATTAAGGCAGAAGGAATGAAAGCCGGAGTTGCCATAAATCCGCATACCAGTGTAGATTTATTGAAAGATGTGATCAATGATATCGACATAGTTTGTATAATGAGTGTAAACCCTGGTTTTGGCGGGCAAAGTTTTATAGAGAACACCTACCAAAAAGTTCAGCGTTTAAAAGAGCTTATTGTAACTCACAACGCTTCAACTTTAATTGAGATTGATGGCGGCGTAACTAACGAAAATGCTTCTCAGCTTATAAAAGCCGGTGCAGATGTTCTTGTAGCAGGCAGCTATGTTTTTAAAGCTAAGGATCAACTGGAAACCATAAAAGACCTAAAAAAACTTGCAAACTCCTAAGAATATCTACGATGTTATAATTATTGGTGGTGGCCCTATTGGGATTGCCTGTGCACTGGAAGCTGAAAAGAAAAACCTTTCTTATCTTATCCTGGAAAAAGGCTGCCTGGTAAACTCATTATACCACTATCCTACAAACATGACTTTCTTTTCAACTTCAGAAAAACTGGAATTGAACGATATTCCGTTTATCAGCAATAATCCTAAACCAAGAAAAGCCGAGGCATTGGAGTATTACCGGCGGATAGCCACTTCCAATAATATTAATATCAACCTATTTGAAAAAGTAACAAAGGTTGAATCACAAGATAATCTCCATATTGTTACCAGTATAAAAAACCAGTACACCGCTAAAAATATAGTCGTGGCTACCGGGTTTTATGACATTCCTAATCACTTAAACATTCCAGGAGAAAACTTACCAAAAGTATCGCATTATTATGGTGACCCTCATTATTATGCCACCCTAAAGACTATTGTAGTTGGCGCCAGCAATTCGGCTGTAGACGCCGCCTTGGAAATATACCGAAAAGGCGGCGAGGTTACTATGATTGTTAGAAAAGAAGATATTGGCCCCAGGGTAAAATATTGGGTACGTCCAGATATTGTAAACCGAATTAAAGAAGGTAGCATTAAAGCATATTTCCAGGCTAATTTAAAAGAAATCAGGGAAAACGAGGTGGTTATTGAAACCCCGGAGGGCGAACAAACCCTGGAAAACGACTTTGTGCTTATGCTCACCGGTTATCGCCCTAATTTTGAATTCCTCAAAAACCTGGGGATTAATCTATCTGATGATGGTCGTAAGATCCCGCAATATAATGAGGAAACGATGGAAACAAATGTGAAAGGAATTTATCTGGCAGGAGTTATTTGTGGCGGTGTAGAAACCCACAAATGGTTTATAGAAAACTCCAGGGTACATGCTAAAATGATCATGGAAGATTTGGCCAGATAAGTGTTGGTTTAATTTATAGCTTTTCCAAAAACTCTTTTAACAGAATTGCATGATTATGGGTTTTATCCTTCGAACCATACAAAAGAATTAGTTTTTTTCTTTTGTCAATTTCCTCCAGATCGTCAAGAATAGGTTTTCTGTTATCGTTTAATTCTTCGTCATAATTTTTACAGAATTCTTTCCACGAAATTTTATCTTCATGAAATTTCTTTCGTAAATCATCACTTGGCGCCCATTCTTTATGCCAGTAATTTAAATGCGCATCTTCTTTAGAAATTCCGCGTGGCCAGAGCCTATCTACTAAAATCCTGACATTATCTGAAGCTTTCTTATGCTCGTAAATTCTTGCTATCTCTATATTCATCTATTAAAAATAAAAAAAACGATCTTAATTAAAAAATCGCCTTTTTTAGGTTATCATAAAAATCCACTATTTCCCCATCAAAATAATTTCAGATGTGTTAAAACTATCATTTCTATTTAATAATTTTCCATAAAATTCTAAATCACTTTCTTGATCTTTAAATGATTTATCTATCCACTTTCCGGCCTTTTTTACCGGAAATTTATAAACTTTAATCTCTGGATAGGTATCCGGAGATTCAGAGGCGTCAATTCCAATTTCAATTTGTTCCCTCTTTCTATTATAGTACACATATTTAGCAAAAAAATTATGCTTAATTAAGCTAACAAATTCTTCAGGAAGTTCCTCACAAGATTTACATTCTTGAATGTATTGCTTTACTAATTGACGAAGGCTAAGCCTTATTTCGTTGGTGTTTAAGTAAGATGCCATAGGTGTTAATTTTATTAGTTTGGTTAGGCTAAATTATAGGTATACTTACTGGGCGAAAACTTTTTATGCGGAATTTAACTCCTAGTTGTTAATATCTCTAAATTAATTCAATTTTTAATAATAAAAAAGCACAATAAAACCTTTTCCTTTAAGGAAGTATAGATAAAAGTACATTTACATTCTTAACTTTTCATTAGTAATATCTCATAAAATACCTGAAAAACAAAGGATTCCAGGGTGTTTACTGTAAGGATTTCAAATTGATTTCGGCTACCTGTAAGCATCAAACAAAATCCAATATGGCTTCAAAATTAAGGGATATTCCCTATGCTATTCTTGAACTGGCTACAGTGGCCAAAAACTCTAGTGTAAAAGAGACTTTTGATCAAAGTTTAGATCTCGCTCAAAAGGCCGAAGAAATGGGTTATACCAGGTTCTGGCTCGCCGAGCATCATAATATGGTGAGTATTGCCAGTTCTGCAACATCGGTATTAATAGGTCATATTGCGGGAGGGACGAAAAATATTAAAGTAGGATCTGGCGGAATCATGCTTCCTAATCACTCTCCTTTAATCGTTGCTGAACAATTTGGAACTTTAGGAACACTTTATCCCAATAGAATAGATCTGGGATTAGGGAGAGCTCCAGGCACCGATCAGGTTACCGCACAGGCAATTCGGTCAGACCGAATGAAATCGGTTTTTAAATTCCCTGAGGAAGTAAAAAAGATTCAGAAATATTTTTCAGTAGAAAATGCTCAGAACAAAGTAAGAGCTGCCGTAGCTGAAGGAGTTGATGTGCCCATCTATATACTGGGATCAAGCACAGATAGTGCTCACCTTGCCGCCGAACAAGGCCTGCCTTATGTTTTTGCCAGCCATTTTGCTCCTGCCCAATTACACCAGGCTCTTAGTATTTATCACAATAATTTTAAGCCGTCAAAATTTCTAAAAAATCCTTACACCATGGCTGGTGTAAATATAATCGCTGCCGATACTACAGCTCAAGCTGAAAAAATATCGACTTCTCTTATTAAAATGATGCTTGGGGTAATGAGTGGAAATATAGATTATATGCAACCCCCAGAAGATTTCACTGATGAACATAGGCAGATTCTTGCCCACCCAGGTTTTCAGCGAATGCTTAAATATGCATTTATTGGTAATCCTGAGACTATAAAAGAAAAAACTGAAGCATTTATAAAGGAAACCGGTGTAAATGAAATTATGGCTGTCTCCCATATTTATGATCATCAAGATAGATTAAGGTCTTTTGAAATATTTTCTGAAATAATGAAGGGAAATATTTAAGATCGTAGTTTTATAATTTGCTTCCTTACTACAAAAGGCAGAATTATGCGAATATTAATTCTCTATTGAAAATTCACAAAAGCCACGGAGCATTTAATTATTGAAAATCTCTTCTTAGACCCCGAAATAAATTCGGGGTGACGTAGCTTTCGTCATGCTGAACTGGTTTCAGCATCTAACATGATAATTAGCACACTATCTCGAACAAGCTATTATCAAGGTGTTTCGTTACTTCGATGGGTAGACGGTAGTGGGTTTGTGGATTAGAGTTGTTCAAGTTTTTGAACTTTTGTCTTTTCTCTTCACTCCTCACTATTCACCCTTTACTATTTCCCCTTCACCCCCTCATTCCTCACTATTTCCTCTTCACGCAAAGATTGCCGCGCTCCTTCGTTGCTCGCAATGACGTAAATTAACTTTAAGTAAGACTCGGGCATTTGAATCTCTAATTAGACCTCCGAATAAATTTCGGAGCAGGCTTTGAAATTATTCAAGGTGACGTCATGCTGAACTCGTTTCAGCATCTAACATGAAAATTAGTAAATTATCTCGGGCAAGCTCCAGCACCCTTCACTATTTCCTCTTCACGTAAAAATTGCAGCGCTCCTTCGTTGCTTGCAAATGACGTAAATTATCTTTAAGCAAGTCTCGGGGCATTTGAATCTCGCTTATAGAGTAAAACAAAAAACCCCCTGATTTCTCAAGAGGTTTTGTCTTACTAGTTAAAATAGTGATTAATAATTTATCCCTATAATTAGTTATTGATCTTAAACATTCGTCTATAACCTAAAACTCTTTTCTCAAGTTAATCCCAGCTCCATAAAGCGGCTCGGCTACATTACTTAATTCAAGCCCCAGTTGCACATTTAACTGGACAAAAGATTGCAGTAAATTAATATCGAACAAGCCGGAAAAAATATCCCGGTTGGGACCGTAAAACCTTCTATATTGACCTTCATTATGGGAAAAACTTAATAAAAGTTTCCAGGGATAACTCACAAAATAATTCGAAATATTGCCGGAAAGCCCAAGATGATGGGCACTAAATTTATTATTTACTACCTGGTCTAATTCTTCATCATAAGTAAAAAATGGAAGGCCTATAATTCTACGTTCATAGGTGAAACCGGAATGATAGGTCACATAATTATTCAAATACTGATCACTTTTATGCGGTGCGCTGGAATTAATACTTTGATTCCGCGTATAATAAAACTCATATAAAATTCCATTAACCAGTCGGCTATCATCGTCAAAATCCAGGAAAACTCCATAGCGGCCATCAGGAAAATTAGCAAAGCGACTGCCGGTGCCATCTTCAAACATATGATTATATATGAAATTCAGTTGCATTTCAGGAGAAAGTCTTTTTCTTATTTCCAGTTCATAGGTTCCTAATTGATTTCCTAAAACATTCTGCTGATCACCAATTACGGCATTCTCACCGCCTTCCCTTCCTGCAATCACTTTTAGATAATCGGAAAGCCCATCAGGTTGTTGTCCTGATTCCGGAGAGTCTCCGGCCCATTGTGCAAAATGACGAATCCCTGCTTTCACTTCAAAATCAGGGTTAGGTCGATACACCAATTTAAAACCCTTGTGGTGCAAACGGGCATTGCTTACAAATCGATCTTCTCCCATTAAATAATCACTCCAATGTCCTTCAAAACCAAAGGCAGACTGTGAGCTGAAAAAGATCGTTCGGTTTGTAGCCAAAGAAACACCCGGCATCGGCCTGGCGTTTAGCGACCATAAGATACTTTCATTGGTAGCACTTAAGCCTTTATAAAGTTCTTCCTCCTGTTTGCGACCAATTACCGCTTCCAGCCAGTCATTATTATAAGCAGCATAAATTTCATCCAGGAAAATTTCGTCGCTATTTCCATCATGGTATAAAACCCCGGCGCCGATCTCTAAAGAATTTCCATTATTGAATTCTTTAAAAGTCTTTGCTGAAATCCATCCCGAAATATTAGTTTCTTCTGAAATTCTTCCTCGTTGATTATGATACATCCAAAAAGGAAGTCGTTGCAATTCCCCATCGTGAAGATATGCGTTAAGGTTTACAGAACCCGAAAAATCCCATTGCGCATAACCGCTAAGAGATATTAAGATGAAAAAGCTTGTTAAGGCTATTTTTTTTATCATTGATGATTAATTATTGATTGAGTTTTTAATTTTAGTTGGATTGAATATGAAAATAAGGTGAGATTGCCGGGCTCCTACATCGCTGGCGATGACGCTTAAGTTTAAGTTTATTTTATAGTGATTATTCACCCTGGTTTTCGGAAAACCTAGACTCAAGTATTTTACAGAGTCCTTTATGCTTATTTGGGTTTTGCTTCCTCAGTTTATTAATATTTTGCAATTTCCATCTTACTGCAGGAAATTGACTAAAATCATATATATTCCAATCTGGCTCACCTCTTTCTACACTCAGTAAAAAAGCTTTATCCTCACTGGTTAATAACGTATGTATGGTTTGAACCAGGACTTCCCTGGTTTGCAAATAATCTGTATAATCAAATTCTTCGCTGGTCATTCCGGCAAACTGATTATCAAATGCCTTCCTTTGGTCTTTATATATAGGAAACAAAATTTCACCTATGGGACGATTGGAACTAATTAAATAAAAAATAAAACCCTTTTTAATTCCGGAAGTAAAACCCTCTGTATCGAGCATATATTTAATGTCGAATAAATCCCGGGGATGTTGCCGGTCTAAAGCTGCACAAATTTTCCCTCCAAATAAATGGCCTAATTCAACTAGTCTCATTTCTGTAAATACTTCAAAATCATCCTGTGCTTTAACACATAACTGTGAAATTTGAGGTTCGTTATAACAGCCCCTCTTTACTAAGTTTACCTCAATTTTTACACTTGCCTCGCGGTGTGATATCAATAATTTAGCTTCTATTTCCAGGTGTTGAACCCTTAATTGCGTAAAAACTGTTTCTATATTCTTTTTTATTCGGGCAAGAGCATTATTTATAGCTATAATAGAAGTAGTCCTGTCTTGCAGAGGTAAATATGTTAGATCTATATCTACCGACAAGCGGGGCATATTTCTCACAAATAGGTTAATAGCTGTACCTCCATGAAGTGCAAAACACGTTTCTTTCCCAACTTCTGGCAAAATTGTAAGCAAAAGCTTAACCTGGTTTTTATAGGTCTGGATACTCATTTTTCTCCATTTCTCGGGGAACGGTTAACTTGTATTTTTTAATGTAAATCCCATTTTTAACTAAGCTTCTGTTCCCTTTTCCTAAATCAATATTCTCCACATTTAAATATTTAAACCAGGCATGTCCTGATTTTTCAGCAAGATATAGGAATAAACGTTTTACTTTTACAGAGGTGCATAGTTCTAATAATTGCTGGGTCTTTTGGGGATGCAGGTTATTGAGGCCCTGCATTATTTGAAAACATTCCATCAAATCCTGGGATTGCGGTGCCAGAAATAGACATTCTATTATTGCCCTGGCAGGTGATGAAATTTTTAGATCAAAATTTTCTTTTTTTTCAGTTAATATCATTCCCACATCTGCAGGAAGAAAAGAGGAAGTGTAATAGTTTATTTTAACTCCCCAATCATAATTTACAAACCAGACTGGTAAACTTTCTTTTGCATTCCCAAATAAATAAATTTCTTTTTCGGAAAAATCTAAAAAATGAATTCTACCCTGAATGGACAAAGCTGTCTTAGCTCCAGGATGTATACTTAAATTTAACTGCTGTTGCAAACTATAAATTGCACCCAAATAATCTATCTGATCATTTGCTCTAATCATTGCTCCGGTGCCAATAGAGAACAACCACTGACTGTTCCGGTATTTCCTGAGTAATTCGGGGCTGTATCCCTGTTCTGATAGCCAGTTACTCGTTAATACCACGCCCGGGGGCTGAAGCCCCAATAACTTGTTTATTTTAGATGGTTTATTAGTACTCATAGTTCATTTAAAAGCACTAAAATAAACAAACAAGCTGATAATGTTTAATATAATTTGAATTTATGAACTCTAAGTACGATTAAAAACTTTAAAACAAATCTAAAACCCAAATCACAAAACAATAAACCCAAAACAAAAAGATTGCCGCGGCATCTATTTCCCTGCGTTCAATTGATTTCTCGCAATGACGCTGCAATTAAAATCCAGTGTCACACTGAGCCCGAGGCGATAACCGAAGGAAAAGTCGAAGTGCTTGATAATAATTCAAACCTCATTATACAGTATACACTTTACAATATACATTCAAGAAACGACTGACGCAATCTTTTAATTTCTAAGATTACTTCTAATTGAATATTATCTCAAAAGGAAAACTCAAATCCTAAAGATTGCCGCGCTCCTTCGTCGCTCGCAATGACGGTGTATTTTAGATCATTTCTGCCCGTCATTGCGAAGGAGGTACGACTGAAGCAATCTGTTCTTGATACTTTGAAATCAAGTCGAAAGATTGCCGCGTTATTAATCTCCCTTCGGTCAATTAATAACTCGCAATGACAGAAAGGAAATAACTACTTAATAAACTGCGGCTTTATTTAAAAGGCGTGTTAGAAAAGATTTCTTTTCTTCACCATACGCATAACCGTATTTATTACCATAACCAAAATTCGCCCATTTTACATCATTCAGTACAAAATTAAGATCTTTGAATTTCCCGTCTCTTTTCGAGTCTACTGCGAATTGCAATAGTTTCTTTTCGGTATGGCCGGCCCTTACCACATATAGCGTAAGATCTGCCCATTTATTGATAAGGAAGGTATCGGTTACCAATAAAGAAGGAGCGGTATCAACAATTACATAATCATACATTTGTTCCAACTCCTTAAACATTTCGCCGGTTTTCGGTCTTCTCCAGAGTTCAGATGGATTTGGCGGAATTGTTCCAGATGGTAAAAGCTGCAAATTAGGGTTTTCAGTATTAGATTCTCTAATTAAGTCTTTAAGTTTGAGCTCGTCGTTGGCCAGGTAATCGCTTACCCCAATATGTGACCGGGCATCTTTTTCAAACCTCTGTAATTGAGGATTTCTAAGATCAGCCCCTACGATTAGTACTTTTTTATTTGTATTTGCCAGGGTTGCAGCCAGGTTAAAAGAAACCAGGGTTTTACCTTCACCTTTTACTGTGGAAGTTACAAAGATGGTATTCCCAGTATCCTTATCTGCCGTATTTACAATAAGGTATTGCAAGTTGGTATGCAAAATCCTAAAAGCTTCGGCAAGTACACTACGGTCGTTCTTTAAGACCATTTCATTTTTCTTCTTCTCCACCCGTGGAATTTCTCCTACCACGGGAATTTCTTTCGCTTGCTGTTCAAGATCTTCTCTACTTCTAACCTTGTTGTTAAGTAACCCTCTTAAATAAATGATGAGGAAAGGAATTAAAAGCCCTAGGATAAGCGATGCTAATAAAATTATTTTGGATTTTGGCGAAACCGGGGTATTACTGCTATAAGCATCATCTACAATTTTTGCCTTAGGCGCCGTTACTGCAAGAGATAAAGAATTTTCTTCCCGCTTTTCGAGTAAGAACAAATAAAGAGCTTCTTTAATATTCTGTTGTCTTTCTATCCCGCGATATTGTCTTTCCTTTGAGGGGACCGAAGATATTTGTGAACCAATAACAGCCATCTGCCGATCCAGATCTTTTTGAGCGATCCTGAAATTATTTCGCATCCGTTCCAAACTCTGTAAAACATTGGCGCGCATTTGCTCAATTTGCGAATTAAGTCTTAATACTACCGGGTTCTCTTCGGTTGAACCGCTTAAAACCCTGTTGCGTTCAAGAACAAGGGTGTTATATTCTCCAATAAGTTCGTTGACTCCAGATTCCTGGATACCTAAGTTTGCCGGTAAAAGATCAGAATTACTTCCTGTTTCCAGGTAAGTGATCATTGCATTGGCTAGTTCCAGTTGAGTTCCTACCTCTTGCTGGCGTTTTTTATAATCACTCGCATTTTCAATAAACATTTCAGATTCAGCCTCTATATTGGTAAGCTGGTTAGCCTCCTTGAACTCTTCTTTACCTACCTCTACCGAATCCAGTTCCTGGTTAATGATAGCAAGCCTTTCATCTATAAATTCAGCGGTATTAGTGGCTACGAGGTTTTTATCCTGAATAGCCTGTTGATTATATTCCAGAATTAACTGGTCCAGAATATCCTGTGCCTTTTCCCTTACAGGATCTACCAGGCTTAACTCAAGCAAGCTCGAATTCTTATCGGTTAAATTAATTTGAACAGCTGCCCGGTATTTTCCCACAACTGATTCTAAAGGACTAAAGCGTACTCCAATTTTTCCTGCATCCTCTTCCAGGCTTACCCCTGTTTTTTCTATTGTGACAGTAGCAAAATCTATAGTTACAGGGGCTCCAAATTTCCCTTCAATTACTTCTTCGGTTTCCGTATTAACAAGCTGAAATTTCTCTTCAGATTTTGGAACTATATAAAAAGTATTTCCCAATTCTTCTTGAATAGTTTTCTCTAAATTCTCTTCATCTAACTGAAGCGCCACCACTTCAAAAGGAGTTTTAGAATAAAGCTCTTTGGTTTTTACAGTTCCCTCTTCAAAATAAGTAATATTAAGGTTTAGTGCCTTAATAGTCTGGGTCATTAGAGTTTTAGACTTTAATATGCCTATTTCATTTTCGATACTACTCGCGCCCATTCCGCCTAACAGACCAAGATCGGCAAAAGCCGCCATTTCAGAAGATGGTCCTTTACTCTTTTCATCTTTAATAATAATACTCGCGGTAGTGCTATATTCTGCTGTAGAATATTTTAAATAAATAAAACCAATGAGTAAGCTAAGGATTACACCAATAACAAACCATGGCCAGTAACGTAAGTATTTTTCAACTTCATCCCTTAAGTTGATTTCTTCTTCCTGTGGACGATTTGGGGTAGATTGTTGAGACATAAATTCTTATCTTGTTAAAAGGACTGCCACAGAAACTAATACTGAGGCTATTGAAATATAAACTCCGGCATTCCGGTTATAACTTGCACTTTGACGTTGCGGTGCGTTAGGCTCTACATAAACCACATCGTTTTGTTGTAAATAATAATAAGGAGAATTAATAACATTAGCATCTCCAAGATCCAGATAAGCATGGGTAGTCACACCGTTTTCTTCGCGCATCACCAAAATATTATCCCTCTTTCCATATATGCTCAAATCCCCGGCCATCCCAAGGGCCTGGGATAAGGTAAAATAGGCATCCTGAACATCAAAAGTTCCGGGCCGATTTACTTCCCCTAAAACACTAATTTGAAAATTAACCAGTCTTACATTTACAATAGGATCCTGTACATATCTTCTTATTTTTTCTTTTAGATTAGCAGCTAATTCCTGCTGACTAAGTCCCTCTACCGCTACCTGGCCCAGGATAGGAAAATCAATTTTACCATTCTCTTCTACCAGGTAAGTTTGTAATTGCTGGCGTCCTACAGGACTAAGCCCTCCAATTTCTCCACCTTGAGAAACACCAATTACCGGAAGGTTAAATGGTAAAGCGGCAGTTTGTTCCGGTGCGGAAACGCTAATGGTAAGTAGATCATTAGGTTTAATTTTTAAACTGTTTTCTCTTTGTTTATCTATTCGGGCTTCGGCTTCTTCCAATCCCTGGAAGTAAACGATCTCCTGCCTTGAAACGCAGGAAGAAGCAAGACTAATAAGCAGCAAACCTATTACAGATAATTTAAAAAATTGGGGCAATTTCTTCATTTTTGAAAATTTGTGCAAATATATTGATTTATGTTAATTTTTACTTAAAAAAGTCCATAGACTTTGGTCGTTGGCCGTCATTGCGAAAGAGGTACGATTGAAGCAATCTCTTCTTAAGACTTTGATATCATTCAAAAGATTGCCGCGTCATCTATTTCCTTGCAGTCAATAGATTCCTCGCAATGACGAGGCATTCCGGGTTCTAACGTCATTGCGAAGAAGGTACGACTGAAGCAATCTTTTCTTCGTAGCTCAAACCTCATTATACATTCAAACAGTTGTCACCCCTATTAAACTTATCGTCAACCTGAACTTGTTTCAGGTTCTAACATGATAGATCCTGAAACAAGTTCAGGATGACGTACTACCCTGCAAACAAAAGATTGCCGCGTCGTTAATTTCCCTTCGGTCAATACACTTCTCGCAATGACGAGGATCAAATAAAATTATGATTGCGAAGGATCCCGAAGTATCGGGAGACTGAAGCAATCTGTTCTTGAGACTTTGAAATCAATTCGAAAGATTGCCGCGTCCGGCTATCGCCGTCCTCGCAATGACGATACGAATGAAATATTGCGTCAATTCAAAGGAGATATGACCGACGCAATCCGTCTACTAATTCTCTACCGTTTCCTTTTGTTGCCTTACAATTTTAATACCTTTTGGCCTGCCATATACCATGGTTCTTTGTTGCGACTTTCTTTTTAGTCCGGCAAAAGCAATTGCTACTACCACAAAAATCCCAAGCATAGCTAAACTCATCCCGATACTTTTTAGATCCCGACTTACCATCATATATATAATAATTATAACTAGGTTTAATCCTCCAAGTATAAAACTGGCCTTTTTATGACTTAGACCATTATCCAGCAATACATGGTGCATATGATTGCGATCGGCTTCAAAAGGGGTTTTTCCATTTTTTAAACGAATACAAATCACCCTAAGCGTATCAAAAATGGGGATAAATAAAACAGCTAAAGCAAATAACAATCTGTTTTCGGGCACAAAACCTTCTCTCATTAGGGATTCAGAAGGCTGCATTACCAGGATCTTCAAACTTAGAAAAGCGATCATAAATCCAATGACCAGGCTTCCACCGTCTCCCATAAACATCTTCCTGCGCCCTCTGGAGAAATTAAATCTTAAAAAAGCACCAAGGATTCCTGCTACTGTCAGGCTTATGAGCACAAAATAAGGATGCCCCGTAGCATAGAATACCGCCGCGTAAGTAAGCGAGATCACGATCCCGGCAATTCCTGCCAGCCCGTCTATCCCGTCTATCAGGTTATAAGCATTTATAAGCGCCACAACTATCAGGACTTTTAATCCATATCCCAGTACCATTGGGATCTCAGCTATCCCTAAAAAGCCATGCAAACTGGTAAGCTGTAGTTCCGGTGAGAAAATAATAAATGCCGCAGCAAAAAGCTGACTCACAAACTTAAGTTTAGCGGAAGAGATAATCAGGTCATCCTTAAGTCCAGCCATAAATAAAAAGGTAAGCCCTATTATTAGATGATTCCCGGTGGGTGAGTTACGCAAGGCCTGCAGGATGCTTATCACCAGGATAAGCACCAGGAAGAAGGCTACCCCTCCAAATGGCGGAATCGCTTGCTGGTGCGAACTACGTTCATTCACCTCCTTGACCAATGCCTTTTCCCTGCTCACCAATAATACCTTTGGCGTGAAATACCAGGTAAGTACAAAAGCCAGAAAAAATACACCTCCTGCAAAAATTAGATAATACCGGTGAAATAGGTCCAATAAAATGTCCTGATCCAGAATGTTCATAATTTAAGATTTTGGTTAGTAATTAGAGACCTGTAGGGAGATCTTGAAATATGATCGATTGGGTTGTTATATTGGTAAATTGTCTGATTAAACAATTTTAATTTTTATGATGGACAAGACTTGTCGTTAGAGATTTTTAATTATGGATGGCTTCCCACTCTTGCTAAAGAGAAGGTCGGTTAATTATACTGATTCATATGAGTATGATATTTTATTTAATATTTAGACTCAGTACAGTTCAAAAATCTCACATACAATAAAGACTTATATAAATAGTCTGGCATAAGCATTAGCTACCTTCACCCACATATATTCCTCCTTTGCCATGTCTGACATTTTCTCTCCAACTTCTTTCAATGGTAGACTTTCCAATTTACTTAAAGCAGAAACTAAAGAATCTTTATCCTCAAAATAAAGCGCTTGATTTTTTGTACTCTCACGATTATAATTAATTCCATAAGCTAAAATGGGAAGCCCTAAATACATAGCTTCTACAAGAGATGGATTTGTGCCGCCGGCACTATGTCCATGTACATAAAGCAAACAATTTGATCGAATCTCGTTAAGTTTTCTTTGATCGTAAATTGGATCTAATAGAAAAATATTTTGAACATTATCATATTCTGCCTTCAATCTACTGGAATAATCACTATTCTCCCAGTTACCAATTATAACAAGGTTCAATTTACCAGATTTTGAGAATGCCTTCAGAATCAATTCTATGTTATTTTCCGGTTCTATCCTGCATACCTTAAAGGCATATGGTTCTTTTAAAAAGGGAAATTTTAAGAATGTATCTGAAGAAATATTTTCAGATCGAGTATGGTCACCACCGTAAGCAATGAGTTGAGCATTTTTTTTATAGGACTTTTTTACATGGTCCTGTATCACTTTATTATCGGCAATAACCTCATCAGCATATCGTACCGCCAGCTTTTCAGAAAATTTCAAGAATTTCCGGGCGAACTTTCCCCATTTGTCCCTTTTCCATTCCAGACCATCAATATTGACCACAATTTTTTTCCGAGTAATTAATTTTACAAATGGTAGGATAACACAACCTGAAACTCCCAGGATTAGTAACCTATCGGCTTTTCTTACTGAATACAAAATACTCCAGATGTCATAGGGAATACTCTGTATACCATTGGCATTTAGCGGTAAATACTTTAAAGTAGCTTTTTCATGAGCAACAGGACCTTCCGGGTAGGCTTTTTTACTGCAGTAAACCAAAATATCAAATTCGTCTCCTTTCTGGTTCACAAAATGTTCTGCCAGGGTTTCAAACCCCCCATATTTTGCAGGCAAACCAACTGTGCCTACTATTGCAACTTTTTTACGCATTAATACTTGCCATTATTTTCATATTGAATCTTTCTTCTGAAAAATCGAGGGACCGCTTAAGAGCATTTTTTGATAACTCTTCCCATTTGTTTTTATCATGAGACAACATTTGAATTTTCCGGACAATTTCCTCTATTTCATAAGAAGAGATCAGATATCCTTCTTTACCGTTTCTCACAATTTCGGCCGGACCTCCTACCGGCGGTACAATAACAGGAATTCCAAAAGCCAGAGCTTCTATAATGGTCAGTCCAAAAGTTTCCACCCACTTATCTATCCTGGAAAGGTTCAGCACTAGATTGGCATTTTTATAGAATGACACAACATTTTTCTGCCTTGGAATTAAAGAAACATTAGGCGAAACAGACATATCCTTAAAAAAGCTGTCTATTTCATCCTTTTCTGCATTAAGGATGAGATTAAAATTAAGCGAAGTATTTTCCCTTAATCTTTCGGCGATCTCCAGGAATTCATAAACTCCTTTATAAGCCTTTAATGATCCTATCATTAAAATATTGAATTGGCCGGCAAAGGTATGTGGGTTAAGGTCATCATTTTTCCGTGCAAATTCTGACGGCAATGCATTATGTATCACATAAGATCTTTTATTTTTAAAAGTTTCTAAAGCTCTTACCGCTTCCGAAACATAAATCACTTTTTGGGCTGTTAGCTGAATGATCCCTCTTAAAAATCGTTTGAGGGTAACAGGAGTCAAACTTATTTCATGAACATGGTAGTAAACAGGTTTACGCATTATTAAACCGGCGAGGCCTGCTCCAAAAGGCAACATGGTATTTACATAGATAACCACATCTTTATTAAAATATTTCAGAAGTTTAAAGAATAGGATTTGCTGAGATAGCATGAAATTGAAAAGCGTGATATACCGATTTTCAGATCTTTTGTAGTAGAAATTCTTATGTTTAGAGGTTTTATTGGATAAAAATCCTGACTCACCTTTTCCAGTATACAAAACAGGTTCCTGACCATCTCTTTTAATAGCATCCACAACTTGAGAAAGCACCTTTGGGCTCCCGCTAAAGTCATTAAGAAGATGTACAAAAATAATTTGTTTCACTAAAGCTGTCTGGATTCAAGTAAATAATCTGACAACTTCAAATATGCCTTAGAAGTTTGATTTTCCCCAGCATTCCACCAGAATAACATTCTTTCAGTTAAATAAAAATGTATAAATACTTTGGAATCTATTGAAATATTCAATTTTTCTAAATATGCATTTTGATAATTAACCAATTCTTCAGATTGCAAATATTCAGCTACCATTTTAGTAGATTGATATCGAATTATTGGGTCTAGATAAAAATTCAGGAGATCTTCCATGGGTGGCCCATTTGTAATCGCCTCTTCAAAGTCAAATATTAATATTTTTGGATATTCAATAATATTCCAGGGCTTAAAATCACGGTGAACCAGGCCTACTGGGAATTTTTTTGTTTTGTATTTTTGTTTTATTGATTCCAATTCTTCATCCTGTAGGGAAAGATTTTGAAGCTCTGAGAAGTTCAACCTTTGCACCAAATCTTCAATATATTTTTCAACAGTTATTTTTGTGTTTTCTGTTATATTAAAAAACTCCGAAAGGCTATTTACAAGACTAAAAGTAGGTCCACCGGCAACATCCACATTAACATTGGAGAGCTTAAAAGAACAAATTTCGTCGAATGAATTTGTAAGATCATAAAAATTTGAAACCTGAAAATTATTATATTGACCCGAAAATAACTTATAAATATTCGCTTCATTTCTTACCTGAATATAACTATCCCCAAAAGCAAATTTTTCAAAATAGTTTCCATGATGATTGACAATTATTTTAGACCTGGTTGGAGATACCAATACTGAACAATTTTCATCAATCCCAAATTTTATCTTCGAGCTGGAAAGATTTTGCAGAAACTGCTGTACCTCTTCTGCGGTTTCGAATTTAGTAGAGAAAATACGGGATTTGAGCATTAGAGAAATCATTAAGCCCACTTTTAAAATTTTAGATCTTAAAGATAACGCCCTATAAAACTTAAGGGATTCTGTAATTGAATTTCTATCACTAGCATTAATAATGTATGTGGCACCGTTTTTTCCATTCATCACAAGAAATACTCTGTGTTTCCTCATTTTAGTATAAGCTATAAATTCGTTCTAGCTCTAATCCTTTCTGCTCCCAGGAATATGAATTTTCAAAATGGGCCACCGCTGATTTTGACATATTAGAATATAAGTCTTTATTAGAATACAATTTTAAAAATGCGTTCGCGAAAGATTGAACAGAATTTAAATAGGTTGAATATTCAATCTTTATTGCACAATCACCATTAACAAATTCTCCTGCTCCATAATTATCAAAACAAATTACAGGCAACCCGTGGGATAAAGCTTCAATAGTTACCATACCAGCCCCTTCATGAGATGGGAAAACAAATACCGACGAATCTCTGTAAATATTATCTATTTCGTCCTTATTTACCCACCCTTCTAATTGTATTGAAGATTTGCTATCCAATTTCCCTATAATTGACCTAAGTGACTTCTCTAAAGGGCCTTGTCCAATTATTCTAAGTTTGATATTATTCTTTTCAAATGATGAGAGCTTATTATAGAATTGATCAAAAGCCTTAACCGCTATATCGAATGATTTAATTGTTAAAAATCTTCCTACAACTAGAAAATTAAATTCATTTTCTAGTTTTTGAGGTTTAACATATTTTGTATGAGCATGAGCACCTACTTGGGACAAATGAAGAAATTTTCTATTATCTAGGTCTAGTCTTAATTGAATACTGCTATTACCCCCGATAATTAAATTAACTTTCCATTTAGCTAATTGCATAAAAGGATCTAGCCTCCAATTGAAATTTTTTATTACCCACTTAATTCTATCTTTTATGTATTCTCGTTTTGAAAGAATATATTGTTTAGGAATTTTCTCATTATGATTTATCGGTCCCCAAATTACAGGCTTATGAAATACCCATAAAAATGTTGGAAAAGAATCAGCATGAAAATTGACATTATGCGCTATATCAAATTCTATTTTATTCGATTTAATAAATATCGGTATGAACATTTGCCATAAATAGAAATAAATAGAAGATCCCCTAGCTCCTTTTTTCCAAAACCGTAGGTAATAAGGTAAATCGTAATAATAGAACATAATATTGCTTAGGTCAATATTATGTTCTATTATATATTTTTCTATATCAGATTGATTATTCTCCCTAGTTATGGCAATTATTTTATTAAAGCGAGCACCTTGTATAACAAAGTTCCAGCCTGTTCCAGCTTCAGATCCCTTATAAGGGTTTATGTCATAAGCTGTCATTAAAATTTTCTTCATAAATGAATTACTAAGACGGGTGTGTGATTAAAAGCTCATATTGGCGCAATAATCTATTAGTTGCATTTTTCCAATTAAAATTATGAGCAATTAATTTTAAGGCATTTTGCGACATATGCCCCCAATCTGCTTCATTATCAATAATTTCAATTATACCACTTTTAATGTCTTCAATTAACGGCTCCACCATTATAAATGCCTTGGAATTATAATAATAAGAAACCTGTGAGGTTCTAGTAATAACACAAGGTAGACCCGACGCCATAGCTTCCATAACAGCAATACTTACAACATCAGAATGAGCTGGATGAATATAAAAATCTAATTGTTTTAACATATTATATTTATCAGAATCGTATAAGGGACCAGTAAACTTTATGACACTTTGTAATTCTAATTTTTCTACAATTTTTTTCAGTCGCTCACCCTCCTTATCAATTGGGCCAATAAGATGACACTGTACTTTATTTAAATATTCTAAAGGTAATCTCGCAATTGCATATATTAAACTCGAAATATTCTTCTCAACTCCAAATCTTCCGAGATACCCAAATTGGATTTTGAGGTTACTTTCATTATATTCTTTTTTTATTAAATTATAATTATCCAAATCAACCCCATTTGGAACAAAAAAAATATTATTATTTCTGGTGTATTTTGCAACATCGCTCATCTCTTCCTTTGTAATAACATGGATACCAGATGCGCCATCAAATATTCTTTTTTGAAAGATTTGATGATAAGCCAATTTTATCCAATAATTAGACTGTTTTATCCTATCTTCTGTTAAACCAGAATGTATTGTTATTACGTAAGGTTTATTTTTTTTCAATAAATAATTTGCCAATATAATATTGTAGTGCTGCCATACACTATGAAGATGTACAATATCAACTTCGCCAATGATTTTTTTTATTTCATTAAAACTTTCACCAAAAAATGAATTGTAAACTTTAACTTCGAATCCATCTCGCTTTACTAATTCAAATTTTTCGTGCATTCCTTTACTTATACCAACTACTTGAATATCGTGCCCAGCTAATGCAGAATATTTCGCCAATCCATTAATTACTACATTGACTCCATTGGCTCTATCTGGATTAGCCTTTCCTAAAATGAAATGTAAAATTTTCAATATTAATTAATTAAATTTGTTCAGTTTATCAAATACACTTTTCAAAATATTAGTTTGGCCTTCTTGAAGCGAACCTATATTGTTGATAACCTCACAATTCGCCATTCTTTTTGGTAGCTCATTATATTCAAATAGCAGTTCTTGAAGTTTATCTTTTGATAATTCTTCTTTACGATTTAAAATTTGATCTACTTCTGCCAATATTATAAATGTAAAGTCCGGTTTAGGTAGAGATAAAAACAACTTTCTAACGAGAGATTTTTTTAGACCTATTCTAATTCTCGATGGATCTACTATCAGATCAGTATAATAACGATCATAAACCACAATTTGATTAGACCTCTTTTTCTTCTTTATAAATAACAGTCTGTCAAATAAGAAGGCTAAATAATAATACGTAGTTCGTAAACTTGAATTAAAAAATCCAGTTGTTTTAGTTTGATATGGTTTAGTATAATCTTGTTCTGCATATTTTTTAGGTGCACCTGGGAGCTTATGTAATGATGGCACATTATTAGATAAAAAATGATCGGGAATTGGGTTATGAGAAATGCCCAAAGAACAAAATAACTCCATTACAACCTTTACTAAAGTACTTTTCCCTGCCCCATCTGGTCCAGAAAATGCAATTAGAGTCCCCATGTTATTCCTGTCAAACACTTCGGTTATAAAGTGTTTCAAGTAAGTTTTAATTAAAAAATCATTTTTAAAACTATGAACCACTACATCTTTCTTAATCTGAGGTCTCAACTTCTCCAAAGTTTTAATTTTATTTTCTTTAACTCTGTCTATTATACTATTACCCAATTTATTTTTAAAGGTCTTATGAACAATTGCCTGAAAATTTTCAAAATTATTAACTGCATTATTATAGATTTCGTCGTGATACTTTTCGTCTATTCTCTTTGCGTATAAAACATAGTATACAATCATTATTAGAGCCTCATGACCTTTATTAGGAACTTTTATATCATTATAATAATTGATATTATCAAATATTAAATCGTGATTTAAATAGGTACAGCCATGCCATTTGAAACCAAAAAACAAATCAATCTTAACTGAAAATACTTTATTATTTTCCAACTTAACTAAACTAAAACCTCTTAAATAATCTAAATGGTTCGACCATATTAATTGATATCCGAATTTTTTAGCTGTATGTAATAATATCTCTTCTGTCTTATACAAAGAAGTGGGATTAACTACTATATCTACATCTTTTGATTTAATCTTATATGGTAAGCCTTCATAATTTCTTAATACAGCATATTCAATATTTTGATGGTTTATTTCATGAAAAAAACCAGTTAGTAAATCTGATGCCAAGCAATCTATTTTCATAAGTAATTCTTAAAAATTCAAAATTTATCATTGAGTTGATTTCTCTACATATAAAATATTTCCTCAATTAATTAAATAATTTTTTATTATTAATAAAATATTTATTAGTGAAAAGTAGAATTACACATAACCACACAATTTGATTATTAACTCCATAAATAAAAATCAACATAAACCAAAATGCATAAGTCAAAAAATCATTTTTCCTAATAGTGTTTTTAATACTAAAAATAGTAATAATTATAAAAGTTATTAAACCGTATTCATACCATACTTGTAAGAAACCCCCACCGGATATTTCTTCTCCTCCATATGGAATATATTGATACATAAAACTACTAACGGAATCCACTCCATGACCAAACCAAGATTCAGCTGAAGTTAGATCGAGAAAAGAAATCAATACAATTGAAGGAACAATTCTAAATGATGCACTATGATCAGCTTTAATTATTTCATCTGGATTAAAGGTTAGTGTTGCCTCAACTACATTTATAACCCGTTCTACAGGTATATAATTAATATTAAATAAAATAAATCCAATTAAAAGTAATATAGATAATGGTAAAATAATATTTCTATTCTTAAGAAATTTCAGTAGTACTAATGGCAGGAATATAAAAGCAGTTGCACTACCCATAGTTACCATAGTCCAAATAAATGCATACCACAACCATTTATCCTCCTTAAAGGCATTTAAAAAATTATACCTCTTATCAATCACCACCTCTTTAACACTAATAAAGGAGTACATTAATAAAGATAAAATTCTAGCTGAATGAGAAGGCTCTGATGATAAAGAGTTTAACTTCCATGGTTCTTCGATACTATAGTTACTGAGATTAATTATAGGAAGTCCTGTCAAGACTGAAAGTTGCTGTAAAATTAATGTTATAAAATATGCTAAAATTAAAAAGCGGAGTAATTTTAAATAGCTATTTATTTCAAGTTTCCCACTCAATAAAAGACGATAATAAGACATAAAAGTTAGACAGAACATATAGGAATATAGCACAGTAGACCAACGCATACTCTGTGGATGCAGAATCGAGGGAAATAAGGTAATACTAGCAATAAAAGTTAGGAGTAGTAAATCTGATTTGTAAAGTTTTCTGAAGGTGAAAATTAAAATAGGAGAAATACTCATAACAAAAATTAATATCAAATTTCTGTTGTCACTACCCAATGCAAATGCAGGAGCAATAGCTAAAGATATTATGATAATTTTCGTAAAATAAGTGTAAAGGTTGTTTTCCCCTTGCTGAACCACCATTAGGTTAATCTATTAATATTGCAGTTAGAAAAGATTGAGTAAAATATAATAATATCTACTTACAGAAAGCCGTGCCTTCATTTCCTATTTTATAATAAAGAGTGAACATTAGGATTTGAGTTCCGAGGGTTCCTCCAGCAATCCCATAAATCCCAAAATATTTTACTAGAGGCCAGGAAAATATTAGACTCAAAATTGTTGAAGCTAAATAAACTAAAAATATCTTTTGAGTCTTTTCAACTGTTCTAATTATGAATCTAAATAGGAGACCAAAATAGATGAAGATATATATCAATAGATACCAATAAATTAAATTAGCATATTCATTATAACCATCTCCGTAAATGAAAGAAATTGCTTTTTCTGGGCTAAAAATTAATAGTAATACACCAAACCCCAAAAAGGGTAATAATCCTTTAAAAGCAAAATTCTTTATATATGAAATCATTTTTTTATAACCGTGGGCTGAATAAATATTTGATGCGGATATTGGGACAAAATTTTCTAAGCCTAGAAATAAAACATTAAAGACCCCCATAGTATTTTGGAAAACTCTTATCACACCAGCCACCCATGGTCCCAAAATCATTGCCCCTATTACTATAAACCAATTACCAGAAAACCATTGCAGAATTGCTGAAAGACTCAACCATTTTGAAAAACTCCAATATTCCTTAAATGTAATTAGCAAATTATAAATTCGTAATCCCGATTTTCTCAAAAACAGAAGAGCAACTATTAAACTACTTAAAAAGGCTGAAAAAAGAAGATAATAAACCAGTTCTAAACTATCAAGAATATTAAGGTTTAGGTAAAGCAAAACTAACGACACAACATATGCTAAAACATCAATTATTATAACATGGATATACTTATTATTTAAAAAAAATAGTCTTCTTAAAAAATCATGGATTAAAAAAGCCACAAAAAACAAACTAAATGGCAACAACCCATCTTTAATATCCCAATCCTCATTAAAAAAGGAAGCAATCACTATAAAGATTAACGTTAATAATATAGCTAAAGAAGAATATATAAGTTGCAAACCGAAAACATCTCCAAGCCTTCTATGTTCTTCTGCAGAACGTTTAGGTTCCAGAGAATAAAATGGTGAAATTATCGCAGCATTCTGTATACCTAAAAAAAACAACAGTACAAGCCATAATAATGAAAACTCTCCAAAAATTTTAATTTCTAAATTTCTTGCTAATAATACGCTTAGTAAAAAATTACTCCCACTTACTATCGCCTGATCAAAGAATACTAATAATTTTTTATTCTTTAGTAATGAAATCATATTTATCCAAATACCAATTAATAGTTTTTATTATTCCGGTTTCGAAATTCTCGTCGGCTTTCCAGCCCAATTGATTTTCGATTTTTGTTGCATCTATTGCATATCGACGGTCGTGGCCGGCACGATCTTCTACGTAAGCGATTTGCTCCAAATAACTGCCTTTTTTCTTAGGTTTTAGGACATCCATAAGCTCACATATCTTTTTAGCGATGTAATTATTGTTTCGTTCATTTCTTCCACCAATATTATACACCTCTCCAGCTTTTCCACTAGTATAAGCAAGGTTAATGCCTTTGGCATGATCCAAAACATACAACCAGTCTCTTACATTTTCACCGTCTCCGTAAATGGGTATATTTTCTCCTTTTATAGCTTTTCTAATTACAGTAGGAATCAGCTTTTCATCGTGCTGCTTCGGTCCATAATTATTAGAGCAGTTCGTAATAACAGTATTCAATCCATAGGTGTGATGATAAGAACGTACGATCATATCAGATCCCGCTTTGCTGGCTGAATAAGGGGAGTTAGGAGCATATGGAGTTTCTTCGGTAAACAAACCTGTTTCCCCAAGTGTTCCATAAACCTCATCGGTAGAGATATGTAAAAACCGGACATTTTTATAATCCTCTTTATATTCAAATGGTTTTTCCATCCAGGTTTTATAAGCAACATCTACCAAAGCAAAGGTTCCTTTAACATTGGTTTCCATAAAAACTCCCGGGTTTTTAATAGAATTGTCTACGTGGGATTCTGCAGCGAAATGGATAACCCCGGTAATATGATGTTTATCAAAAATTTGTTCTACCAAGCTCCGGTCACATATATCTCCTTTAATAAAAGTATAGCGATCATTTTCTTTTACTTCTTCCAAATTTGCAAGGTCACCTGCATAGGTTAATAAATCTAGATTTACTACAGCTACATCTGGATTGGATTCAAGAAAATATGGAATAAAATTGGAACCAATAAAGCCGGCGCCACCTGTGATGAGTATAGTTCGGGTTAGTGACATTGGGTTGTATTGCTTTAGGCCATAAGCTATAGGCTGTTGACCTTATTTTTTTAAATTGATTTATCTATTAGAAAAATTATAGTCTAAAGCTTAATGCTTACAGCCATTTTTTCAATACAGTCTTTTAAACTATCTTTCCAATAAAGAATTTCAACATCAAACTCTTCCTTTAAACTGGTTTTATCCATCAGAGAATAAAAAGGCCTGTTTGCCCGGGTGGGATAAGATGCGGTTGGAATTGGAGCTACCTTACAGTTTAAGTTAGCTACCTCCATAATTTCCTTTGCAAAGTCATACCAGGAGCAAACCCCTTCATTGGTGTAATGATAAGTCTTCACCTCTTCATTTTGCAAGTTCAGGCAATTATCGAGAATAAATTTCGCTAAATCGGCCGCGTATGTTGGTACACCCACCTGGTCATAAATAACATTGAGATTTTTCCGTTCGCCACCAAGCCTAAGCATAGTCTTAACGAAATTATTTCCGAAAGAGGAATACACCCAGGAAGTACGAATAATTACTGAACCAGACGGGTTAATTTTTTTTAAAGTTTTTTCTCCTTCTAATTTTGTTTCCCCATACATATTCACCGGGTCCGTCGGATGATCGGGCATATAGGGTTGGAAATTTTTGCCGTCAAAAACATAATCGGTTGAAATATGAATTATACTACTACAATATTTCTTTGCGACTTCGGCAAGATATTTAACAGCTGTATTGTTGATCTTTTCAGCTAATTCCGGTTCAGACTCCGCTTTATCTACTGCGGTATATGCGGCGCAATTGATAATAATATCAATATTATTATCGACAATAAATTGTACTACTGCATTTTTATCAGTAATATCCAATTCAGCGATATCAGTAAAACCAAAAGTGAAATCGGGATATTGAGAAGCAATTTCCCTAATCTCAGAACCCAGCTGTCCTTTAGCGCCCGTTACTAATATATTCTTCATAAAGGTTTTTTGAGAAATCAAATTTTTCAGCTTCCGAGAATATAGGTTGGTTTTTATCTTTTTCAGAAAGAACCATATTATCCATAGGTATTCTCCAGTCTATATCTAAAAAGGAATCGTTGAATAAGAATCCACTGTCATATTCAGGAGCATAATAATTATCGCATTTATAGGCAAATGTTGCAGTTTCCGAAAGCACTACAAAACCATGGGCGAAACCCCGGGGAATAAATAACTGATTTCTGTCTTTATCGTTTAACTCTACTACAGCAGCCTTCCCATAATATGGAGATCCCTGCCTAATATCTACGGCTACATCTAAAACTCTACCTTCAATTACACGTACCAGTTTGGTTTGAGTAAATGGGGGTAATTGGTAATGCATTCCTCTTAAAACCCCATAAGTAGATCTCGATTCATTATCCTGGCAAAAATTAACCTTATAGCCTAAAAATTCTTCAAGAGTATCTTTTCGAAAAGTTTCTGAAAAATATCCCCTGTGATCTCCAAAAACTTTGGGTTTGCATATAACCACATCGGGAATTTCTGTTCTGATAAAATCCATATTTATTTTTTTTCAGCACGTTTAATTAAATACTGGCCATAGCCATTCTTTTTTAAAGGTTCAGCAAGTTTCAAAAGTTGATCTCTTGAGATATAGTCCTTTTCATAGGCTATTTCTTCCAAACAAGCCACTTTCAAGCCCTGCCTTTTTTCTATGGTATGAATATAGTTAGAAGCTTCCAGCATGGAATCGTGCGTACCGGTATCTAACCATGCGTAGCCACGCCCCATTAATTCGACTTTTAAATCCCCGTCTTTTAAATATGCTTCATTCACAGAAGTTATCTCAAGCTCTCCCCTTTCACTAGGTTTAACATTTTTTGCAACCTCTACAACAGAATTAGGATAAAAATAAAGACCTGCCACTGCATAATTACTTTTAGGCTGTTTTGGCTTTTCTTCTATACTGGTCACATTCCCTTGTTTATCAAATTCGGCTACTCCATAGCGTTCTGGATCATTTACATAATATCCAAAAACGGTTGCCTTTCCTTTTTCCTTTACATTCTTTACAGATTGGGCAAGCAATTCTGTAAAACCGTGTCCATAAAAGATATTATCTCCCAGTACCAAACAAACATCATCATCTCCTATAAACTCCTCACCTATAATAAAGGCTTGAGCAAGACCATCTGGACTTGGTTGAACTTTATATTCCAACTTCATCCCCAATTCAGACCCATTACCTAGCAATCTTTCAAAATTCGAAAGATCTTCAATCGTTGATATGACGAGCACTTCTCTTATTCCGGCAAGCATTAAAACCGAAAGAGGATAATAGATCATCGGCTTATCATAAATACTCAAAAGTTGTTTAGATATCCCTTTAGTAATAGGATAAAGCCTGGTGCCGGATCCTCCGGCAAGAATGATACCTTTCATATTTTTCTATATTTCTTACAAAGTTGACTTATAATATTAAAATAACTATGTCTCAATTTCCCTCTAATAATGACATAAGCATAGCTATAAACATGTTCGAAATGCTTTACTCTGGTAATTAAAGTTTAAGATTTTTTTACCGCCGGATTGCGGTTTGGATTTACACCATAAACATTTTTAATTCTTTCGCGATGTAGGGTGTTGCGAAAGCAGGGGGTTAATTAATCTCGCTTTAGAACGAGCCGTAGGTTAAGTTTAGTATTCGTCTTTAGACGATAGATTTGGGTTGTTTCGGTTATCGATTATCAGTTTTGAGTTCTCAGTTACCGGTTGTCGGTTATGAGTTTTCGGTTCTCGGTTAAAAAACCTGCCAACTGAATACGGCTTCGCCACAGTGAGTCACATTTTAACTCTCGCTAACCTTAATTTTATGTTAATACCTTTCCCGTGTTGCCAAGTAATTTAACGGACAAATTCAGGGAAAATTACGGAAAACCGTAATGAATATGTGCTTTCCGTTAAGACCGCAAAGATAAATCACTGCAAAAGATTCTAACGAACTATATTTGTTAAAATTTTTAAGAATTAAGACGACCCGGTTTCACTTATTTTTAACTGTTTTTGAGTCAGGGATTTATTCAAACTTAAAACTAAGCACTTGAGTTGAAATTAGAGTTTACCGAACAAAATATACCGGGAAATGAATGATTTTGTATTTAGTGAATCCCTGTAAAAAATTCCAAGTCCACTTACTTTACATAAGAAACGTCAAATTAAACTTAGAAAGTCTTCTCACTATATAACGATATACACTTTTTACTCCTAAAATCCTTAACACATTAAAAGATATCATTAAGACTTTTTATGCTCCATTTCGAATTAATCTGAACTCTTTTCACAATAAGGGGTTTGGTCGGTTAAAGTTTAGCTAAACCACTTTCCTTAAACTACTTTCTGGGCTATTTTTGGGATATGATTGAGAAGAAAATTTTTAACGATACAGCGACAGCATTTAGATTAAAGTCTGATTTAGAACTCAATAGAGCTTTACTCCTATTTAACGTAATGGGAATCCCCTCCTTGATTAAACCCGGAATTTTATTGACCAAATTTTCCCTTAAGGCTAAACTTCCTATACAGCCACTAATTAAGAGCACCATCTTTGACCAGTTTTGTGCAGGAACCAGTAAGGACGATTGCAAGCCGGTTATTAAAGAAATGCACGAGGTAAACCTCTCCAGTATTCTTGATTATTCGGTAGAGGGAAAGAAAACCGAAGAAGAATTCGATTCGGCCTACAGGGTAAAGAAAGACCTTATAAAATTTGCCAAAGAAGAAACAGAGATCCCTTTCGCTATTTTTAAACCTACTGCACTGGGTAGCTTCGAAATCTGGCATAAACTCAGTTCCCACGTCAATCTCGGTGAAAAGGAAAAAGAGGAATGGCAAAAAACTAAAGCCAGGGTTGAAGACCTTTGTAAAGAAGCACACAAGCAAGGTGTTCGTTTATACGCAGATGCGGAAGAAAGTTGGATGCAGGATGCAGCCGACGACCTGATGGAGGAAATGATGGAAAAATATAATACCGAAAAGGCGCTTATTTTTAATACTTTTCAATGTTACCGATGGGACAGGCTTGATTATCTAAAGGAACTGCATACTAAAGCCAAAGAAAAAGGTTTTAAAATTGGAGCAAAGATAGTTCGCGGGGCTTATATGGAGAAAGAAAACAAAAGAGCTAAAAAGTACGGGAAAAAATCTCCTATTTGTGAGAATAAGAAAGCTACCGATCTTCATTTTAACAATGTGCTGGCTTACTGTCTTGATAATATTGATGATATCGCCGTTTTTATAGGAACCCACAACGAAATGAGCAACTACCTGGCGCTGCAGATCATGGAAGACCAGAAAATCGCAAAAGATGATCCCAGGGTGTGGTTTAGCCAGTTATACGGAATGAGTGATCAAATTAGTTATAACCTTGCCAGCAAAGATTATAATACCGCGAAGTTAGTTCCTTTTGGCCCGGTAAAAGACGTGGTTCCTTATCTATTAAGAAGGGCTGAAGAGAATTCTTCTGTAGAAGGACAAACGAATAGAGAGTTAAACTTACTTCGGAGAGAAAAGAAAAGAAGAAAGATGGCTCCAGGCAGCTCCAGGCGGTAGTCTTTAGTTGGTAGTTTGTTGTTTGGGGTATCGGTTGTGGGTTGTCAGTTGTGGGTTCTCGGTTGTCGGTTCTGAGTTGTGGGTTGTCGGTTGTCGGTTGTCGGTTGTATGTTCTCGGTTGTGGGTTGTGAGTTATCAGTTAGCGGTTAGCGGTTGTTTGTTGTTTGTTCTTTGTTCTTTGTTCTTCACTCCTCACTCTTTACTATTCACTATTCACTATTTACATTATTCTCTTCACAACAATGGAGTGCCGTGCTCAACTTAGACCCCGAAATAAATTGGGGTGACGTTCCCATTACCTCTTCACTCTTTACTATTCACCCTTCACTATTTACATTATCCTCTTCACAACAATGGACTGCCGTGCTCAACTTAGACCCCGAAATAAATTCGGGGTGACGTTCCCATTACCTCTTCACTATTTACTATTCACCCTTCACTATTTCCTCTTCACTCTTCACACCGTCCCAGACGATAATTGGTAGACTTTTGTTTATAGTTTAGGGTATCGGTTCTCGGTTGTGGATTGTGGGTTGTGGGTTGTGGGTTGTAAATTATCAGTTAGCGAGATAGTGTCTTTGTTGTTTATGGTTTTCTCTTTACTCTTTAGAATTCACTCTTCACTCTTTTCCCCTCACTCTTCATCTAACTAAAATGATCATTAATCACCTGCTTAGCAGCATTATACCCACCCATCCCGTGAACGCCTCCACCGGGAGGAGTTGAAGAAGAGCACAAATAAACATTATCATTAGAAGTCTTATAAGGGGAAATTTTAGCTACAGGTCTCGTGAATAATTGTGTAATATCCTGTCGGCCTCCATTGATATCGCCTCCAACTAAATTAGGGTTAAAAACCTCTAATTCCTTAGTGTTCATCGTGCTTTTATGGACTATCAAATTTTTAAATCCCGGCGCTGCCTTTTCAATTTGATTTTCGATAATCCTGGTACAATCTTCTTCGCTGCCATTGGGTACGTGGCAATAAGCCCAGGCGGTATGCTTACCCTCTGGAGCTCTGGATTTATCAAAAATGCTGGGTTGTACCAATAACACATAAGGCTGTTCCGAAATTTTCCCTTCAGCTGTAAGTTGCTCAGACTTTTCCATTTCTTCTGGACTAAATCCAATGTGAATGGTACCCGAACGCCTGCATTTATCACTTGTAAAAGGAATAGGACCGTCTAATGCCCAATCTATTTTGAAAACCCCGGCGCCATATTTATAATTTTCTAATCGTTTTCTATAACCCGAACTTAAATCCAGGTCCTGAATTTGTAATAATTGCTGGGGTGTAAGATCATAAACTTGAACTTTACTTTCGGGAAGTTGAGATACTTTCCTGATAGGAGTATTCAATATCAACTCACCTCCCAGATCTTTATAATAATCTAATAAAGCTTCAATTAGTGCACCCGCACCCTGTTTAGGAAATGGCCAGCCATTTAAATGCGCCATCAATCCAAGCACTACCCCGAAGGACGAAGAAAACAAGTTCGTTAATGGTAGCGTAGAATGTGCAGCTGCACCATAAAACAAAGCTTTAGCCTCCGCTTCTTTAAAAAGGGAATTGGCCAGAAATTTAGCCGAAGGAAAAGCCTTTAAGCCAAATTTTAAAAATTTTATAGGATGAGATGGAATCCCCAACGGCCCCAGCACATCTTCTCCAATATCGTCCCAGTTTTCGACTAAAGGCTTCATAAAATGAATATAACTCCCCTTATCTTTCCCTAGCTGAGCAGCGGTTTTTTCAATGCTTTTATAACAGGCTATGGATTTCCCGTTCTCAAGGGTTTGTGAAAAAGGAATTTCCGGGTAAATCCATTCTAAACCATATTTTTCTAATGGAAGTTCCTGAAAAATAGGAGAACTATAAGCCATAGGAAGTACCGTAGAACCGATATCATGTTTAAAGCCTGGCAAAGTAATTTCAGCAGTTTTTGTTGCTCCGCCGGGAACAGAAGATTTCTCGTAAATTACCGTGTTCAAACCTTGCTGCTGCAAGTGTATAGCAGCGGCAATACCATTGGAGCCACCACCTATAATAACTGCATCGTACTTTTTTGAATGTGGCTTTCTGACTTCCATTTTATAAAATTAAGTGGAATTATTCCTGAATTTTTTAAGAGTCGCTTTACTCGATAATCGAGATTTAAATGCTCAGAGGCTTGCCTCGAAAATTATTTAATGGTTCTCAATGAATGCCTTGTGAGCTTGCTCCGAGATAGTTTACTCTATATTGTCAAGGTCAATTTGATTTAAATATTCCTTAAAACTTAATGTTCCCCGGGATTGCCCTATCATATCATTACTCATAATATAACTGAAATAATCCAGCTTGTGCCCCAGGTTTTCTTTAGCAAAAAGCTTTGGGACTTCACTACCTGATTTAGCTATCGCTTCCGGCACTTTAATTATCTTCCCTCCTATTTTTTCCTGGATCATCACAGCCATTTCTTCCCGGGTATGAATTTTTGGACCACCTATATCTAAAATTTCAGGTAATCCAGCAAAGTTATTGCTTATAAAGTTTGCCAAATCGCCATGATAAATACTGTTGGTCTTAGCTTGCCCATCCCCAACGAGCGGAATCACTTTTTTCCTGGCCATAATAATTAGATCATGTAAACCGGAATAAAATCCGACAGGTCTTAATATGGAATAATTGAGTCCTGAATTCTGAATCTCCTTCTCCGTTTTTCTATGGGTGCCGGGAATTTTAAAATTCGAGGCGGTATCTGCTCCCATCATAGAAACATATATAAACTTCTTTACCCCATATTCTTTTGCATCTCCCAACAGGTGACTATTAGCCTTGTAATTACTTTCATAAAAAGTATCTGAATCGGGGTGGAAAAGGCTAATGGATTTTCCCAGTGCTGAAACTACATAATCCATACCTCTGGTAATCCCTTCCAATTTAGCTTTATCTTCGCTGGCATCCAGATACTGGATATCTTCAACCTCTCCTTTGAGTTTCTCCAGGCCTTCCTCTGAATGGGTTAGCGCTCTTATTTTATAACCCTTAAACTTAAAATCCTTAAGTAGTTTAAAGCCCAAAGCACCCGAACCACCGGTAATTAAAATTGATTTAGACATTGGCTATAATTTATTCGAAATTAGAAAACACGATCTATTTCTTAAAGTTAAGTAATGCCATAGGAAAAAAACTGCATCTTATGATTTTGGAAAGAAATTATAGGAAAATTTTAGCCTTTTTAGAAGTATAATCAAAACTCCAAATACAGTTTTTAATATTTAATTCTTGCTTTTCTGCCAGGGAAACTTTCCTTCTAATTCAACCTGGAGCGAAAGGCTTAAGAAGGTTCTAATTAAAACTATTAAACCTAAAATAGATACAGATTTTAATGTGGGTTTAGTAACCACGGTGGCCATTATGTCTGCCGCAATTAAAATTTCCAACCCTAAAAGAATAGATTTTCCAACCGACTGCCGCAGCTCTATGTAAGTAACAGGTTTCCTATTCCTCATCGAAAACATAAATTTACCGATGGCGTATAATGAGCCAAGGAAAATAGTTAAAACACCAATGGCTTCAGTTATTTTTGCAACATAATTAATATAGATTTCAATGTTCTCCATTCCGCTTATAAGTTTTATCTAGCAATCCATTAGACAACCATATTCAACCTTATTTATGAGTAAGTTAATTATTTTCTATTAAAAACACATCATCTATTGGCGGTAGCATTTCTGGTGATTTTATTATTCTTCTATTTCACGCTAAATCTCAATCGTCCATTCTAATTCTATAGATTGAAATCACTCAATAGCTAATCCTTAAATAGGATCATAAAAAAAACTTATCTACATGGATAAGTTTTTTTTAAAAGCTAATAGAATATTAGCTCCATATATGTTAGCGACTAATCTTTTTCGGTAGGTGTTAATTCATAACCCATTTTTTGCGCTACGGCTAAACTATTATAATAGATTATTGAATTCTGTATCTTTCCATCTTCAACTTTTGCAGTTAAATGATAGGGAAGGTTGATATCTGTATCATTTTCTGTAAACGAATAAGTGCCCCAAATAGAAACCCAATCTCCTTCGTATTCTCCACTTAATACTCTCCAGGTATTCACAACATATTCATTATTTTGGTTGGTACGCAGTTTATGAATTTGCGTCCAGTTTTCGATTACGTCTTCTTTGGTTTCACTGTCACCGTCGCTGGGTCCACTGCCGCTAAAATCGTCAGCCAGTAGACTTTTGGCTTTATCCAGGTTATTATTTACCAGGGCATCTAAGTAATCGGCAACTACTTTAAGGTCTTCCTCGGCAGTTGGATTTTGGGTTACAACTTCGTTGAAATTCATCTCCTGAGCGATTGTGATTTGTCCTATACAAAGGACTACTGCAAGTGCTAATATTTTTAATGTTTTCATTTTAAATTATTTAAGAATTAATAGTCGATTAAATATATAAGTAACTGATATTCAGTAAAACCCACAAGACATCAAGGACGAAAGCACCAATTCACTTCCCGAAAAGGCCAAATTATTGACCGAAGACGTTTATAGAAATTGATTATCGAGCAAAATCAAATTCAATATGAGTACCCTTATCTATACGTTCCCTCATTTTTCCGTTGAGTTGTTGGGTAAGTAGTTTTACTAATTGCGAACCAAACCCGGTACCAATAGGAGCAAGCCCCCTGGTTTTACCTACACCATTATCCCTGATCTCTAATTTTAAATTTTGATCACTATCTTTTTCTAAACTGATATTAATAAGGCCTTGTTGCTGTTCAGGAAATGCATATTTGAGCGCATTAGTAAGTAACTCATTTACAATAAGACCTATGGGAACCGCCGTATCTACATCAAGTTCCAGGTTATCCATGGCAAGCTCAATTCTCACTTTATTTGATGCATCAAAACTATCCAGGATACCTTCACTCAGATTTATAAAATAATCCTTCATCTCAATACTTCCCAGGTTTTCCCCCTGATATAATTTTTGATGAATAATTCCCATAGATTGCACCCTATTCTGGCTGGCTATCATCGCGTCTTTGGTGGCCGGATCTTCTATTTGTGCCGATTGCAAGGCAATTAAGCTTTTCACCATTTCTAAATTATTCTTTACGCGGTGATGAATTTCTTTCAGCAACAATTCTTTTTCGGCATTTTTAGCCCGTATAATTTTAGTGGCTTTTTTGTTCTTGTAGAAGAAATAAAGTAAGGATAGTAAAAACAATAATAAGAGCGAGGCAATCACGATAAAGAGCGTTTGTGTCTTACTTTTTTGTTCAATTAAAACAGCTTGAGATGCTAAGGCTTCATCCTTTTTCCCGGTTTCATATTTTATAGCCATTTCAGATTCAATACTACTAATTTTGTCTTCCAGCATCTTTTCTGAATTAGCATAAGCTTTTTCTCTATAGTGCAATGCTTTCTCAAAATCTCCCAATTGCCTATAAGCTTCGGCCAGATCTAAATAAGGTTCTACAAAACCTATTTGTCCCTTTTCTTCATAAGAATTTACACCAGCTAAAAGGTGATCTAAAGCCTGCTCATATTCTTCCTGCAACAAATAAATCTTTCCTATCTCGGTGCGATAAGTGGCACAACGTTCCTCTCCTATATGTGTTATACACAGCTGCCAGGCTTTTAGATAATCTTTTAAAGCATTATCATAATCTTTTGCTTTGGTATAGACTTCTCCGCGGTAGGAATATGCTCTAACCGGCACAAAAATCTCTTCAGGTACTTTTGTTCTCACAATTTCCAGGCAAACTTCTGTGGCTTCGTAGGCTTTTTGATACTCTCCCAATTCGCCATAACCAATAATTAAATTGAATTGAGCAATGGCTAAAGCGCTATAGTTTTTGGTCTTTTCCAATAAAGGAATCGCTTGATTGGTGTAGCTTATAGATTTTTCAAAATCTCCCGTAACCCGATATTTAACCCCTAAAGTTCGATACGCGCTTCCCAAACCGGAATCGTCACCTAATTCTTCATATAAAGCTATTGACTTGAATAGTACTTCCTGTGCTTTTTCTAATTCCCCTGTGTTCAAGTAATCTATAGAAAGAGAGCGGTAGGCATCTGCAATTTTCTTTTTATTATTCGCCTTTAAATAATAACCCAATGCTTTTTCAGCGTGATGCACCACCGAGTCTGGTGAAAAAAAGCCATTATAAGAATGCCAGCTGGCTAAAGATTCGTGGATTTGAGCAGTTATACTATCTGGCGCTGATTTTAACCCTCGTTCTAGAGTTTTTAGTGCCAGGGGATGAAATTCGTCTAAATACTCCCCTGAAGTTTCATGAGATTGCATCCAACTAAGGCTGGAGTCTATTGGTTGCACGCTTAAATTTTTAGACTGCGAAAAGCATAGCCCGAAAGAAAAACAAACCAGTATAATTGTGAAAATTATTTTTTTCATACCTATTGAAATACTGGGGGCAGGAATTATACTAGGCATGAATATACAACATTCTCTATTAAAATTTACCGGAATAAATTCATAATAACCTGTAAAACAATTAATTCAAGGTGATCACGAATAATTCAGAAAGAAAAAAGCACAAACAAGGTTCTCCTTTTTCTTTATTTGTTCTCGTCGGGATGTAGCTATTTATAAAACCACAGAATGAAATTTCACCTTGCTCTATTAGCAATAGAAGACTTTTAAAAAGTATCTTTTAATTAAAATCATAATCTCAAAAAGATAGTATCTTAGAGAAGTAGTACATTAAAAATGAAAGAGATACTGATCAAAAAATATGTGATCTACTTATTCGGGGGGTCAATTTTTATTTTTTTACTGAATAAGCTGTACTTCAGAAGCTGGATTTTTAAAAACGATGTCCCTGAATTTCTTCATATCCTTAGCTTTTCAATTCCGAACCTTATAGAAGCGATTATTGCCACTCTAATTTTGACCGGAATTCTATTGCAAGTACGAGAACACTTCAATAAGAAATTCGGCTTTATAAAAACCTTGCATATTCATTTAATCGCGTTAGGCCTCGCTACAGTTTATGTAATATCTCAAGAACTAAAATTTCACAACTTAGGTGGAAATAACGTTTATGATCTTAATGATCTAGTAGCTTCAATTACTGGATTAATTGGAACTTTTGTAATAATTAGAATGTTTGGATTTACTCGATAATCAAGATTTAAATGCTTTGTCCCGAATCATCGAGATGCCTAGAAATAAAAAAAATCCATTTAATGCTTCGTGAGCTTGCTCCGAAGTAGTTTACTTTTTAGTATAATCTATCCCTAAATCGTTATTACGGACATCCTTTAGTTTAAGTTTGAGAGCCTTTTGCATTTCTGTAACAACATTGGCATATAAGGGGTTATAAGCCAAATTATTAAACTGTTGGGAATCAATTTTCATATTATATAATTCCATTCCTGCACCGGCATCTTCATCATATTGAATATAAGCCCAATCTTTGTTTCTTATCAAAAATGATTCACCGCCCTGGGTGACCGAAAATACCATATCCCGCACTTCAAAATCAGGATTATCTAAAGTTTTCCCTATATCCTTACCCTGTAAATCTTTAGAATATTCCAGCCCTACCAGGTTGGCTACTGTGGGATATAGATCAAGCAGTTCTACAAACGAATTACTAACCGCCGGTTTCTTTCCGGGAACTTTAATAATTAATGGTACACGCACCGATTCTTCGTGCAAACTTACTTTCATCCAATAACGATGCTCGTTTAAATGAAATCCGTGATCTGAGGTAAAAATAACAATGGTATTATCTTCTAATCCCTCCTCTTCTAAAGTTTTTAGCACTTTGCCCACCTGGGCATCCATAAACGAAACTGAAGCATAATAGCCTGCTATGGCCTTTTTTTCTTGTTCCTCTGTCATTTGTGCGTTCACGCTGTTTACATAGTTAATACCTCGTTGAGGTATATCATCCCAATCATTTGCTACCTGGGGAGGCAATATCATCTCCCTGTAAGGATAGGACTTAAAATATTCTTTAGGAGCTACAAACGGTACGTGCGGCCTAACAAAACCAACCGCTAAAAAGAAAGGTTCATTTTTATGTTCCCTGATTAAACTAGATGCCTTTTCGGCAGTTTTTCCGTCAGATTGAATACTGTCGCCTCCTTCAGCCCTTACAATAGTCATCACATTCCCACCTTTGCGTGGTTTATTGCCATAAGGGTTATTCTGAACCAGTTCGGCATCTCCTTCAGATTTCCATTCGGGGGCCTGGCTATTAAAACGTTCTGTCCAGGATGCAGCGTCATCTTCTCCATTAGAACCAGTTTCAATATCTATAGGAATACCCATGTGAAAAATTTTACTCACCCTTGCTGCATAATACCCATGGTCCTTGAATAATTGAGACCATGATTTTCGTTGAGGCCCCATATTCTCTCTTCCGCTTACATATCCATAAGTAGTGCTTGCATTTGGGTAATATCCAAACATCATAGACGCCCTGGAAGGTCCACAAACCGGATACTGAGAGTAAGCCCGGGTATATTTCACACTTTGCGAAGCTAATTTATCAATATTAGGAGTTTTTGGTATAGGATTTCCATAGGCCGAAACCGCAGTTGTGGTAAGATCATCTGCGATAATAAAAAGCACATTGTATTTTTTTTCTTGAGCCTGAATTGCCGTTATCCCTATAAAAAATGCAAAAAGTATTAATCTGGTCATTCCTGGTGTTTTATTATTTAATTATATATTCTCAATAAATATTAAATTATATCTCTACAGCTAAATTATAAGAATAAATATCTAAAAAACACTTCTATTCCCGCTATTAATAATGCTTTTTTGCCCCCATATCTTCAAAAAGAATAATAACAATTTACGCTAAAAAGCAAGAAAAAATCCTGGTTCAATAAAAACAAAAGCTTTGAGTAAGCTTAGTTTTTTGAGCAATAAAAAAGTCCACAACCTCGTGTAGACTTTTCTATTTTGTGGCTTCTGCAGAATTGGCTACGCTTTTCCTGGTAAAGCTCCGCTTTGAAAATAAAAAAATCTCACTTTCAAATTCAAGCGAGCTTGATATGACGTGAGATTTTTTTATTAATTCGTGACCCCGGCAGGATTCAAACCTGCAACCCTCAGAGCCGAAATCTGATGCGCTATTCAGTTGCGCCACGGGGCCGTTATTTTGTTAGCTTTTAGCTTTTAGCTTTTAGCTTTTAGCTTTTAGCTTTTAGCAAAAACTAAAAAATATTTCCTTTAAAATTTATTTTGAATAATTACTTACTCAATTTCTTCTTAACAATAGTAGAAATTGTTTTACCATCGGCTCTACCAGCCAATTCTGCACTGGCCATTCCCATCACCTTTCCCATATCCTGCATTCCGCTGGCTCCGGTTTTAGCGATGACCTCGTCTACTTTAGCTTCAATCTCAGCTTCGCTTAACTGTTCTGGTAAAAAAGACTCGATCACAGCAGCTTGCTTTTCTTCAGGCTCTGCCAGGTCTGGTCTATTTTGTTCCCGGTATATAGCAGCACTGTCTTTACGTTGCTTCACCAATTTTTGCAAGATTTTTAACTCTTCATCTTCGGTTAAACCATCTTTGGCAGAACTTTCGGTATTTGCCAATAAAATAGCACCTTTTACCGATCGTAAAGCTTCTAGCTTTTCTCTGTCTTTAGCCTTCATAGCAGCCTTCATCTCTGCCATTACTTTATCCTGTAAACTCATATATAACTTGTGTCCTTTCCGCGCAGACGGAAATCTAATTATTGTAATTCCCCTCTCGATAATTATCCGGAGCAGAAATCTAAATTACGCAGCGAAGATAAAATTTTAAAATTAAAAAGCCCACTTATTCTCCTTTGAAAATTAAGTATCTTGAAACTTCAAACGCAGCTTTTATTATGAAAAACCTCTTTATTACTACCCTACTTCTTTTAAGCTTTTCAATTTCAGCACAAGAACGATTTATAGACAATGCTTTTAATCTACAAAACACGGTAACCAGAACATACGCTACTAAAAATGGTGAAGCTTTAAAGCTGGATATTTATCAGCCTGAAAAAGATACCATGCAACAACGGCCTGTCATTATTTTTATGCACGGTGGTGGCTTCGCTGGTGGAACACGAACCAATCCCGCCGAAGTTAAATTTGCAGAAAACGCGGCCAAAAAAGGATACGTTGCAGTGCAGATCTCTTACAGGTTAACCCGCAAAGGACAATCTTTTGGTTGCGATTATAAAGCCTCCGGAAAAATAGAAACCTTTAAACTGGCTGCCGAAGACTTTATGGATGCGGTTAATTTTATGGTGAAAAATAAAGACGAATACGGTATAGATACTTCCAAAATAATCGTGGGAGGAAGCAGCGCCGGGGCCGAAGCAGTTCTAAACGCCGTCTATAACGACAGGCTAATGTTTAAAGACCCTGCTAAATACAAGAACATAGATTTTGTCGGGGTTTTCTCTCTTGCCGGCGCCATTGTAGATTCGCGATATATTACTGAAGAAAACGCCGTTCCCGGAATATTTTTCCACGGAACCGAAGATAATCTGGTGCCTTACGCAACCGCACCTCATCACTGGTGTGATCCAAACCAGCCGGGATATATTATGCTGGACGGCTCCAGAACAATTACCCAAAAGCTGGCAAATTTAAATACCGCTTATATGCTTTATAGTTTTAAAGGCGGAAAACACGAACATTCAGGGATGCCTTTTAACTATTTACCGGAAGTTTTTGAGTTTTTCAACGAGGTATTGCTGAATGGAGAAAATCAACAAATTGAAGTCTGGAGATAAGATTACCCACGTTTTATGTATGAAGAATCTTTGGCAATGCCTATGCTTATGCAATTTCCCGGTGTAATTGAAGCAGGGAGCGAAATTGATGCTCTGACCCAAAATCTGGATTTTGCGCCAACTTTCCTGGATTTTGCTAGTGCTGAAATCCCCGAAGCAATGCAAGGTAGGTCTCTGCGTTCCTTAATGAACAACTCCGTTTCTGATGAAGATTTTAGAAATGGCATTTATTATCACTACTATGATTTCCCAGCCTTTCATATGGTAAAAAGGCATTACGGAATTAGAACCGACCGATTTAAATTAATGCATTTTTATGATGATATTGATGTTTGGGAAATGTACGATTTGCAGGAAGACCCAAATGAAATGGATAATATTTACACTAATCCAAAATATGCCGAGGTTAGAAAAGAGCTACATTCTAACCTGGATTCCCTTCAGCAAAAATATAAGGTCACCGAAGAAGAATTTGCTACAACCCCCAAAACTAAGGTAAATCAAGCTTACAGAAACTTTGCACGAATGGCAGGAGAAAACCCAAAAAATTATCCCGGTTATAAAAATGAATAGTTTTCATAACTAAATTAAGAAATATTAGTAATTATTCCGACTTATTGGATTTTTTCCTATTTTTGATTCAAATTTCAGAATTATGATGTTTGACCGAATAAAGGAGAAATTAGAAATTCTTGCCGATGCTGCCAAATATGATGTTTCCTGCTCCAGTAGCGGCAGTAAACGGAGTAACAAAAATAAAGGTTTGGGAAATTCAGATGGAATGGGAATTTGCCATTCTTATACCCAGGATGGCCGCTGTGTTTCCCTACTTAAAATTCTTCTCACTAATCATTGTATTTTTGATTGCGCCTATTGCGTAACCCGCCAAAGTAACGATATTAAAAGAGCTGCTTTTAAAGTCCAGGAGGTAGTAGATCTAACAATTAATTTTTACCGAAGAAATTATATTGAAGGGCTATTTTTAAGCTCTGGCATATTCAAGGATGCCGATTTCACTATGGAGCGACTTATACGCGTGGCAAAGAAACTGAGACTGGAAGAAAACTTTAACGGTTATATTCATTTAAAATCTATTCCCGGTGCAAGTGACGAGCTTATGCGCGAAGCCGGCTTATATGCCGATAGGCTAAGTGTGAATATTGAAATTCCAACAGTCTCCGGTCTAAAGAAACTTGCTCCAGAAAAAAATCATTCAGACTTTATTAAACCAATGAATAAAGTAAAGAATGAAATCATACAGTATAATTCTGAAAAAAAATTAATTAAAAGTACACCAAAGTATGCGCCTGCGGGGCAAAGCACCCAAATGATTGTTGGAGCCTCGGGAGAAAGTGACCGGGAAATTATGCTTTCGGCAAATTATTATTATAAAAACTACAATATGAAACGGGTGTATTACTCCGGCTATGTCCCTATTAGTAACGACCCAAGGCTACCATCACTAGGCTCACAAGTTCCTATGTTAAGAGAAAACCGCCTTTATCAAACAGATTGGCTAATGAGATTCTACGGATTTAATGTAAACGAATTATTAAATCAGCAATTTCCTAATTTAGATGTAGAAATAGATCCTAAACTAAGTTGGGCCTTGAGGAATCAACATCAGTTTCCAGTAGATGTAAATAGTGCCGAAAAAGAAATGTTATTGCGAATTCCTGGAGTTGGTTTAAAGTCTGCTCATAAAATACTTCAGGCCAGGAGGTTTAGAAAACTAAATTACGATCATCTAAAAGCTATAGGCGTTGCTTTAAACCGCGCCCGTTATTTTATTATCTGTGACTCCAGAGGCTGGGAAACGCGAGACCTTGGGCCAGCCAAAATAAAATCTTTAATTCTCCGAAATTCCATTGGGAAATTCCGGAAAGATTATAGCAGTCAATTAAGCTTATTTTAAAATGAAACCAACTACCTGTCTTATCTACGATGGCACATTCAAAGGTTTACTTACTTGCGTTTATACTGTTTTTGAGGAAAAAATACTTGTAAATAATATTCTCCCGCCGGGCACTCCTCAAACTGAAATGTTTGCCGAAAATATTGAGGTCCTTACAGATGAAGGTAAAGCTAAGCGTGTTTGGAAAGGGTTTATAAAATATGCTACTCAACGTGGTCAAAATGCGGTCTATTACGCTTACCTGAGTGAAATACCCAAGATTGAACTTGATATTTTAAGGTATATGCAGCACACCTTTAATTGCAAGACGAGTGTTGATGGTGATTTTACTAATACTCACGTTTTAAAAATTGCGCAAACTGCTAAAAAGGTGGGAAGGGAAAAACATAGAATGGAAGCTTTTGTTAGGTTTCAGCTTACTAAAGACAATATCTATTTCTCTAATATTGAACCTGATTTCAATGTACTTCCAATAATTGAAAAGCATTTCACTTCCCGCTATAGCGATCAACAATGGATTATTTATGACCTAAAACGCAATTTTGGGTTATATTATGACTTAGAAAAGCCGAAAATAATTCATATTAATTTTTCCGAAAATTCGACTTTATCAGAAGAAAAAGAGCATTTATTTGATACTTCAGAAATTGAATTTCAGAAATTATGGAAGAAATATTTTGAAGCAACCACCATCAAGTCCCGCATAAATACTAGGCTTCACAAACAACACATGCCTAAACGTTACTGGAGATATTTGAGTGAAAAGAATCCCTTGCATAATTAAAAAATAGTTTAAATTTGTTGCTTCAACTAATTAAACAAATTCTAAAATGAAAAAATTATTTTTACTTTTTGCTGTTGCAACAATGTCTCTTTCTATCTACTCTTGTAGAGAGACTACTGAAGAAAAAACTGAAGACGCTATGGAGTCTGCAGGTGAAGATATAGAAAACGCAGCTGACGAAGCCGGAAACGAACTTGAAGAGGCTGGAAACGAAATTGAAGCAGAAGCTGAAGAAGCTGAGGCTGAAATGGAAGAAGAAATGAACGAAGACGATAACATGTAATCGTCTTATTCTTAAAAATTCTAAAAGCTGCTTTCTTTACAGAAAGCAGCTTTTTTTAATTAATATTGAAAGTAATAAAATGAAAAAAAAAGTATTAATTTTAATCGCCGTTTTTTGCTTGAGCTTATATTCATGTCGTGAAACAACCCAGGAAAAAACAGAAGATGCTGTGGAAGCCATCGGCAAAGACATTGAAGACAATGTAAACAAGGCTGGCGACAAAGTTAAAGAAGGCGCAAAAAAAGTTAAAGAGAGTGCTAAAAAGGTAGAAAAAGAGATCGATGAAGAGCTTCACAACTCCAATGATCACTAACAAAAAAGATTTTAATAAAAGATTGAGACTGTTTTTACTGTTTATTAAGCTGAGATAATATTATAAACAGTAGCCTTAGTTAGTGGCTCTCTGGAAAAAGCACAGAACAACTTAAAAGCAGCCTTATTTTTTACGTTCTATTACATAATTCACCATAAGTTCCAGAGATTCCCGGTAAGGAGAGGCAGGATAATCTTCCAGGATCACTAAAGCTTCCTGCTGAAATTCTTTCATACGCTTTACGGCATATTCCAATCCGTCTTTATCCTTTACAAACTGGATTACTTCATTTACCCGCTTCTTATCCTTGTTGTGATTTTTAACCGAATTAATCACCCAGTCCTTTTCTTTCTTGTTCGAATTATTTAGAGCATAGATTAATGGCAAAGTCATTTTTTGCTCTTTAATATCAATACCCGTAGGCTTTCCTATTTTTTCGTTGCCATAATCAAAAAGATCATCTTTTATCTGGAAAGCCATACCAATCAACTCTCCAAATTTTCGCATTTTCTCAACGGCATCAGAATCTGGTTTTACCGAAGCCGCACCTAAACTACAGCAAGCAGCGATAAGGGTAGCGGTTTTTTGCCGAATAATATCGTAATAAACATCCTCTGTAATATCCAGCCTTCTGGCTTTTTCAATTTGCAGCAGTTCCCCTTCACTCATTTCCCTTACAGCAACAGAGATTATTTTTAATAGATCAAAATCATTGTTATCTATAGACAGCAATAAACCTTTGGAAAGTAAATAATCACCCACTAAAACAGCAATTTTATTCTTCCACAAAGCATTTATACTAAAGAATCCCCGGCGGCGGTTAGAATCATCTACCACATCATCATGTACCAAAGTGGCGGTGTGTATAAGTTCTATTACTGAAGCTCCGCGGTAAGTACGCTCGTTCACCTTACCTTCTGAAACCATTTTGGCGACCAGAAAAACGAACATAGGCCGCATCTGCTTTCCTTTACGGTTTACAATATAATGGGTTATTCTATTAAGAAGGGCGACTTTAGAAGACATAGCCTCCAGGAACTTTCTTTCAAAAAGTTCCATCTCTTTCTCTACCGGAAGTTTTATTTGGGAAATTACTTTCATTAAGCCACCAAAGATAATTATTTATAGAGAATATTTAGTGACGCTTTTCCGTCAAAATCAAGAATATTAGCCATGTTTGAAAGGTTACAAAAAATTGTAATTTTGAGCAAGGATTTAAAAATTAAAAAATATTTTAAGCTGATTTATTTGCTAATTGACCACAAGCAGCATCTATATCTTTTCCGCGAGATCGTCTTACGGTAACCGTAATACCATTTCGCTCTAAAATTTGTTGATACATATCTGTAGCTTTAGCAGAAGCCTGCTGAAAGTTTCCATCGTCTATTGGGTTATATTCAATCAAATTCACCTTACACGGCACGTAATTACAAAAACGCACTAAAGCCTCTGCATCTTTACGAGTATCGTTAATATCTTTCCATACAATATATTCGTAAGTAATTCGGCTTTTGGTTTTTGAGTACCAGTATTCTAAAGATTCCCTAAGATCTTTTAGTGGAAAGGTTTCATTAAAAGGCATTATTTTAGTCCGTACCTCATCGGTTGCGGCGTGAAGCGAAACTGCAAGTTTTATTTTAGTTTCATCATCAGCCAATTTTTTAATTATTTTAGGTACGCCAGATGTAGAAATAGTAATACGTTTAGGAGACATCCCTAAACCTTCTGGAGAAGTAATCTTTTCAACTGCCTTCATTACATTCTTATAGTTCATAAGTGGCTCGCCCATTCCCATAAAAACAATATTGCTTAAAGGCCTGTCAAAATACAAACGACTTTCATTATCTATAGCAACTACCTGATCGTAAATTTCATCTGGATTCAGGTTTCGCATTCTTTTTAAGCGGGCGGTTGCGCAAAATTGGCAATCTAAACTGCAACCTACCTGTGAAGAAACACAAGCCGTAGTTCTGGTAGCCGTAGGAATTAAAACCGATTCCACGGTGAGCTGATCGTGTAGCTTCACGGCATTTTTAATGGTCCCGTCACTACTGCGCTGCATCCGGTCTACCCGAATATGATTTATCACAAAATTCTCGTCCAGCATTTCACGCGTAGCTTTAGAGATATTGGTCATCGCTTCAAAGCTATGCGCACCTTTGTTCCAAAGCCATTCATAAACCTGGCTTCCACGGAAAGATTTATCGCCATTGGCCACAAAAAAATCCTGCAATTGTGCTTTGGTAAGTGCTCGTATGTCTTTCTTCTTATTTATCACGCTGCAAAAGTACTAAGAATTAAAGGATTTTTAAGTTAAGCCAAAGCTAATACCAATTTAACCATGTAATAACGCATTCAAACTCGTTCATTTTCCGCTCTATTTTCTTGCTCATAATTTCCATAGTTATGGCTATGCAAATCAATCACAGCGTCACAGACAAAAAAAGCAACTTCGTTTTCTGCGCGACATTGAAAAATTAAGTTGATAAGTGTTTTAATTTCTGAACTTAAGCTAAACAAAAAGCCACAACTTAATTTTTTAAGCTGTGGCTTTTTATTCAATTTCTTTTAAAAACTAGATAATCAACATCGCATCTCCATAAGTATAGAAACGATATTTTTCTCTTACTGCTTCTTCATAAGCACGCTTCATAAAATCATGACCTGCAAAGGCAGAGATCATCATAAGTAGCGTAGATTTTGGCGTATGGAAATTAGTGATCATACAGTTTGCAATACTAAAATCGTAAGGAGGAAAGATAAATTTATTGGTCCATCCACCAAACTCATTCAAAGTATGGTTTGAAGACACAGCGCTTTCCATAACACGCATAACAGTAGTACCTACCGCACAAACTCTTCTGTTTTCGCGTTTAGCCCTATTAATAGTTTCAGTTGCTTTCTTTTCAATAAAAGCTTCTTCACTATCCATTTTATGTTTGCTAAGATCTTCTACCTCAACCGGGCTAAAAGTTCCTAAACCAACGTGTAGCGTAACTTCAGCAAAATCTACCCCTTTAATTTCCAAACGCTTTAAAAGGTGTTTAGAAAAGTGCAGACCCGCAGTTGGTGCTGCTACAGCTCCTTCTTCTTTAGCGTAAATGGTCTGGTAACGCTCCTGATCTTCAGGTTGCACGTCACGTTTTATATATTTTGGTAGTGGAGTTTCCCCTAGTTCCTTTAGTTTCTTTCTGAAATCTTCATAAGAACCATCATAAAGAAAACGAAGCGTTCTTCCGCGGGAAGTAGTATTATCTATAACTTCTGCCACCAAACTTTCGTCGTCCCCAAAATAAAGTTTATTTCCAATTCTAATTTTTCTGGCAGGATCTACAAGTACATCCCAAAGTTTAGTTTCTGGATTTAATTCTCTTAAAAGGAATACTTCAATCCGCGCACCGGTTTTCTCTTTATTTCCATATAAGCGCGCCGGAAAAACCTTGGTATTATTTAATACCATGACATCTTCTGGCTCAAAATAATCTAGAATATCTTTAAATTGTTTATGCTCAATTGTTTGTTCTTTTCGGTTAAGAACCATAAGCCTTGCTTCATCCCTGTTCTCTGAAGGATACTCGGCCAAAAGTTCATCCGGAAGTTCAAAATTGAAGTGTGAAAGTTTCATTCCCATAATTGAATTTTTAGAAGGCGCAAATATACAATCTCAAGATAGGCGTTGTCAAGTATTTAGGCGTTTATTTAAAAAATGCTTTGAATTTAGCATTTCTTAATCTCGAAATTGAGTTTTTGAAAATCTTCCCAGAAGCCGGGGTAAGATTTTGAAACTACCCCGGCATCTTCAATTTCAAAAGGAACTTTGAGCCCTAATGGCGCAAAAGCCATTGCCATACGATGATCGTTATAAGTAGCTACTGAAACATTTTCTAAAAATTCTTCCTCTGGAAAAAGCTCCAGGCTATCCTGGGTTACAGTCACCTTACTTCCAAATTTTTCGATTTCAGCTTTTAAAGCTTCCAGTCTATCGGTTTCCTTAATCTTCAAAGTATGCAAACCAGTTAAATAACAGGGCACATTTAAAGCCAAACAGGTTACCGCTATGGTTTGAGCGATATCGGGAGCATTTTGAAGGTTTTCTTTTATCTTTTTTGGTTTACCGCCAGGAAGTTTTTCTAAGATAATATAATCGTGTTCAAACTTAGTAGTCACCCCAAATTGCTTATAGATCTCTGCTAAACAGGAATCTCCCTGTAAACTGGTTTCTCTATAAGTGCTCAATTTAAGTTCAGCAGATTCGCTTATTGCCGCAAGGCTGTAATAATAAGAAGCAGAACTCCAATCTGACTCTACCGCTAAAGTTAGATTTTTTAATTGCTTTGCCGGTTCAATTTTAATAGTATTACCCTCAAAAGTTCCGCTTATGCCAGCTCTTTGCAAGAGCTCTAAAGTCATTTTAATATAAGGTGTAGAAGTAATTGTTCCTTCCAGGTTAATTTCCAGTCCATTGGGCAGGGAAGGCGCAGTAAGCATTAATGCCGAAATATATTGGCTACTAATGTTGGCTTCCAGACTTACCGTTTTGGCTTCTAGTTTTCTTCCTTTAATTCTAATTGGTGGATAACCTTCGTTATTTTCATAAGAAATATCGGCACCCATAGTTTTAAGAGCATCTACCAATAATTTAACCGGGCGTTCCTTCATTCTTTTACTTCCGGTTAAAACTACCTCTCTACCTTCTACCGTAGCAAAATAGGCCGTTAAAAAGCGCATCGCCGTACCTGCATGATGAATATCAATTAATTCGTCTTCACTCTTAAGTGCCTTTTGCAAGTAATGGGTATCGTCACTATTAGATAGGTTGTTAATCTCCAGATTTGGATATAAAGCTCGTAGAATCAACAAGCGATTAGATTCACTTTTAGAGCCAGTAATTTTAATATTTCCCGACAGATGCTTTTTGGTATTTGAGATCTCTAAATTCATTAATTAACTATATTAGTTTGCTGCATCCTTCTTATTTTTTGCTCTAAATTGCCCAAACGAGATTATAAAACCATAAGCAAAAGCAGCCAGGAACTGCCCCGCGATAAAGCGAAATAACTTACCATCTTCAGTACGTTCGGTAAAATAGGCTTTAAAATGAAATCCGCCGTATTCAAACAGCATACTTACAATATCATACACAATAAGGAAGCCCAACCCAAGCAATAAAACCGATTTCCAGAAGGCTTTTTGCGAAATCATCTCTTTGAATTTCATTATTTTAACTTTTGGTTATTATGATGCCTATCGTGATCCCTTTTTGTTTTCAAATCTAATTTTTTATCAAAAGCTTCCTGTAAATCAACCCCGGTTTGATTGGCAAGACATAACACTACAAACATTACATCTGCAAGCTCTTCTCCCAAATCTTTTTCTTTATCTGATTCCTTTTCACTTTGCTCACCATAACGGCGGGCAATTATCCTGGCTACTTCCCCTACTTCTTCGGTAAGTTGTGCCATATTGGTAAGCTCGTTAAAATACCGAACCCCATGTTCATTTATCCAGTGGTCTACCGCTTTTTGAGCGTTTTCTATGTTCATTTCTATTCTCTTTGTTTTGAATCTACAATTATCGTTACCGGCCCATCGTTAATTAACTCCACTTTCATATCTGCGCCAAACTCTCCACTTCCTACTGGCTTCCCTAAACTTTCTTCCAATTTTTTAAGGAATTTCTCATAAATTGGAACAGCAACATCAGGTTTTGCTGCTTTTATAAAACCTGGTCGGTTTCCTTTTTTAGTAGAAGCATGCAAGGTAAATTGGCTCACTACAATAGCATCACCATCTACATCTAATAAAGAAAGATTCATAGCTTCATTTTCATCATTAAAAATGCGCATTTTCACAATTTTATTACAAAGCCAGTCTATATCTTCCTGGGTATCTTCAGCTTCTATTCCCAGTAAAATTAGAAGCCCCTTACGCATCACTGCGTTAATCTCGTGGTTAATTTGCACCGAAGCTTTTGAAACCCTTTGTAAAACTACTCTCATTTTTTTGGATAAATATCTGCTCTGTAATTATCTTCTTCCCCTTCTAAAATCTGCAAATAACTTTTATAACGGCTCCAGGCGATTTCGCCTTCTTCCAGGGCATCTTTTACAGCGCATTTTGGCTCTTCCAGATGTAGACAATTATGAAATTTACAATCTTGTTTAAGTTCGAAGAATTCGGGAAAATAATCTCCCAATTCCTCACGTGCAATTTCTACAACCCCAAAACCTTTAATTCCCGGAGTATCAATAATTCTGGCATCAAAACTAAGGTCAAACATTTCAGCAAAAGTGGTGGTATGTTGCCCTTGTTTGTGTTGTTCTGAAATCTCTGAAGTTTTTAAATTCAAACCGGGCTCTATAGCATTTACCAAAGTAGACTTCCCCGTACCGCTGTGGCCGGCGAACATACTGGTTTTCCCGGTCATCATCTCTCTCACCTTTTCCACATTCTTCCCTGTTTTAGCTGAAATCCCTATACAATCGTAACCGGCATTTCTATACATTGCAGCAAGATATTTCACCTCTACCAGTTCATCTTCATTATAAGTATCTACTTTATTAAAAAGTAGCACCGCTTTTACGTGATACGCTTCCGCAGTAACCAAAAATCGATCTATAAAGGTGGTAAGTGTAGGCGGGTTATTAAGGGTAATCAGCAAAAATACCTGGTCTATATTAGACGCTATAATATGGGTTTGCTTAGAAAGATTAACCGATTTTCGAATAATATAATTCTCCCGTTTCCCAATCTCTTTAATCACTCCCTGCTCTGCACCTTCCTTATCTTCAATATCAAACTCCACGCGATCTCCCACAGCAACAGGATTGGTGCTCTTAATACCTTTAATCCTAAATTTCCCTTTAATTCGACAATCATAGAACTTTCCAGCTTCACTTTTTACCTGATACCAGCTTCCAGTAGATTTATAAACGGTTCCTTTCATTCACATTATGGTTTTAAGTGGCTGTTTGAGAATTCTAATTTCCGTCAAGCTGAACTTGTTTCAGCATCTAATATCTTAACAATTTAGATCCTGAAACAAGTTCAGGATGACGTCCATAAGTCAACCTTCAAACAGCCACTTTGCTAAAATAGCAAAAGCAGTTTTCACTAGTTGCTTTTAAACCAAAAATCATGGAAAACAAGATTCTTAAGCTTTCATAATTTTCTCCTGGTGATTAATAGATTCCTGGTGAACGGCTTTAAATAAACGCAAAATAAATTCTTCGCTTAAACCGTGTTGCTCACCTTCAAGAACCATTTTTCCTAGAATTTCATTCCATCGCTTGGTTTGCAATACAGAAACGTTTTGTGATTTTTTAACCTGGCCAATCTCATCAGAAACCTTCATTCTTTTTGCAAGCAATTCAATTAATTGATTATCGGCTACATCAATCTTAGCTCTTAGAGTACCTAACTTATTCTGAAATTCCTCACTTTCTGAAATCTCTTTTCTAATCTTCAAATCTTTCATAATTTGAATAAGCGTGGAAGGGGTAATTTGTTGCGCGGCATCACTCCAGGCATCATCTGGAGTATGGTGTGTTTCTACCATAATCCCGTCATAATTAAGATCAAGTGCAGTTTGACAAAGATCAAAAATAATATCCCTACGACCTGCAATATGTGAAGGGTCTAAAATTAGCGGAAGATCTGGAAATTTATTCTGAAGCTCTATCGCTATTTGCCATTCTGGGTTATTTCTATATTTCGTTTTTTCGTAAGCCGAAAATCCACGGTGAATAACTCCTAAATTCTTAATATCCTGAGTATACAATCTTTCAACTGCGCCCAACCAAAGCGAAAGGTCTGGGTTTACCGGGTTTTTTACCAATACAGTTTTATCAGTTCCTTTAAGTGCTTCAGCAATTTCCTGAACAATAAAAGGAGAAACCGTGGTTCTTGCTCCTATCCAAAGAATATCAATATCATTTTCTAAAGCAAGATCTACGTGATGCGGGTTAGCAACTTCGGTTGTAGTTAACATCCCGGTTTCTTCTTTGGCTTTTTTTAACCATTTTAAACCTAGTGCCCCTACACCTTCAAAATTCCCAGGTCTGGTTCTTGGCTTCCAGATTCCGGCGCGCAATACGGTTGCGTCACTATCTTTTAATTGGTGTGCAATCTTTAAAACCTGTTCTTCGGTCTCTGCGCTACAAGGCCCTGCAATTACCAACGGATGATCTAATCCGAAAGCGTCTAGCCAGTTTCTTAATTCTTTCTTGTTTTCCATAATTTAAAATTTAGTCCTGATTATTATTTTATTCCGTTTAATATTGATTTAATATGATTGGTGCGTTGCATTTCGTTATACACCTCTTGAAAATCATCATTCTCAAGTAATTCTTTAAAATGCGTTAGATTATTTATATACTCGTTAAGCGTCTCTAAAACATTACTTTTATTTTCCCTGAAAATAGGCGACCACATGGCCGGTGAACTTTTGGCAAGTCTCACCGTAGAAGCGAATCCACTGCCTGCTAAATCAAATATATCGCGCTCGTTACGTTCTTTTTCCAGAACTGTTTTCCCCAGCATAAAAGAACTTATATGTGATAAATGCGAAACATAAGCAATATGTCTATCGTGCGAAACAGGATCCATATACCGAATTCGCATTCCTAATTTCTGAAAAATATTCAGCGCCCGTTCCTGAAGCTTAAAAGCTGTTTTTTCTACTTCGCATATAATATTGGTTTTATTCCTATATAGGTTAGAAATTGCTGCTTCGGGACCAGAAAATTCGGTACCTGCAATAGGATGAGCTGCTAAAAAGTTTCTTCTATTTTGATGACTGGCGATTTCTTTACAAAGACCAGACTTTGTGGAACCGGCGTCAAAAACCAGCGTATTGTCACTAACTAAGTCCAAAACATCGGCTACTACCTTACTTGCAACATCTACCGGAACTGCTACTACCACAACCTCAGCGTGTTGTGTATCTTCTAATTTAGCTAAATGATCTATAATCCCAAGTTCTTTCGCTTTTTTTAGGTTTTTTTCATCGGCATCACTTCCATAGATTTCGGCTTCCGGAAAAGCCGATTTAATATCCAACGCAAACGAACCGCCTATAAGTCCTATTCCTATTACCTGAACCCTCATTGCTTAATTCGTTTAATTGCACGTTCTATATTTTCTTGGGAGGCACAAAGTGAAAACCGAATGTAGGCTTCACCATTACTACCAAAAATAAAACCTGGTGCGGTAAAAATGTGGTATTTATTCAGTAGAAAATCTACAAAAGCTTCAGCGTTTGTTCCCTGCGGAACCTTTGCCCAAACAAACATTCCTGTTTGATCTTTTTCGGGCTCACACTCTAAAGCTTCAGCTAGCTCCAGGACTTTTTCTTTTCGACTTTGATAAATTTTATTTAGATCAGAGAACCAATCTTCATTTAAACGCAAAGCTGCTGCTGCCCCTGCCTGAAGCGGATAAAACATCCCGCTATCCATATTGGTTTTTACTTTTAAAACTGTATTCAGGTTTCTTTCACTGCCACAAAGCATTCCTATTCGCCAGCCGGCCATATTAAAACTCTTGCTCAACGAATTAAGTTCCAAAACCATATCTTTGGCTCCTTCAGCCTTCAAAATACTTTTTGGGTGCTCATTCAGTATAAAACTATAAGGATTATCGTTTACTATTAAAATATTATGGGTTTTAGCAAAAGTCACAAGTTCTTCAAAAAGACTTTCATTTGCAGAAGCTCCGGTTGGCATATGCGGGTAATTAACCCACATTAATTTCACTTTACTCAAATCTTTTTTAGCCAGTTCTTCCAAATTTGGCAACCAATTTCCTTCAGCAGTTAAATCGTAATACACCGCTTTAGCTCCCACCAGTTCGGTAACCGAAGAGTAGGTTGGATAACCCGGGTTTGGGATAAGCACTTCATCGCCTTCATTTAAAAAAGCCATAGAAACATGGGTAATCCCTTCTTTGCTTCCCATAAGGGGCAAAATCTCAGTCTCTGCATCAAGAGAAACCTGATAATGATTTTGGTAAAATTCAGCTATGGCATTTCTAAAATCTGCGGTGCCTTTATATGGCTGATATTGATGCGCACCGGTGTTTACCAGCGCCTCATTTAAGGCCGAAATCACCTGCGGTGGTGGCGCCAAATCTGGACTACCAATGCCCAGGTTAATAATATCTTTCCCGGCAGCCGCCATAGCACGCACCTCTCTTAACTTTGAAGAAAAGTAGTATTCTTTTACACTATCCAATCTCTTGGCCTGCTCTATCATTACAAACTATTTTTGTAGGTTCCTAAAATTGTTAATCGCTCTGTCATTACTTGCAGAATTTCCATTGCTTTCTGAAATTCGGTATAATCTTCAAAGATCACATCTATAAAAAATGAATATTTCCAGGGAAATTCTATTATAGGCATACTCTGTATTTTGGTCATATCCAGGTTAAAATCCCTTAAAATATTTAATACCGAAACCAGGCTACCACGCTTACTCTCTAATTCAAATTTTAAAGATGCTTTATCTATTTTATCGCCATTAGGCTCTTTCTTTTTTGTACTAATAATCAGGAAACGCGTTGCATTGCTTTTCTTGGTATGAATACTTTCAGCCAGAATATCAAGCCCAAATAATTGTGCTGCCGCTTTACTGGCTACTGCCGCTACTTTTGTACTTCCTTTTTCTGAAATCCTTCTGGCTACTTCAGCGGTATCAGCATCTTCAATTAATTTAATATGCGGATGCTTTTTAAAAAATTCCTTGCATTGCAAAAGTGCCATGGGATGTGAATAGACCTTTTTTATGTTCTCTATTTTTTGTCCCGGCATTGCCATAAAATTCATATCTATGGGTATATAATGCTCTCCAACTATTTTTAAATTATTTTCATCTATAAGCGCATAATTTGGTAAAATTGAACCTGCAATAGAATTTTCTATGGCCATTACCCCCTCATTAGCTACACCATTCACCAGGCTTTTGGTGAGTTCTGCAAAAGACATGCATTCTAAAACATCAACTTCTTTGTGGTAATATTCCTGAGCCACCAAATGATGAAATGATCCCTGAACTCCCTGTATTGCAATAATTTTATCCATTTATTTTTAATTAAATCTCAAAAATGAGTAAAAAAAAAGCCCCGATATTTATCGGGACTTTTTTATATAATTTTTTACTTAACTACATAGCATTCCCGTTCCTATCTCTGAAATAGAAATAAAAAAAATAAAATGCGTTCCAGCTAATTAAGTGATTCATTGTTTCTTTGTTACGGGGCTAAAGTAGAATATAATTCTTTAATGAAAAATCTTTTTTTATTTTTTTTTAAAGTTTACAAAGCTTTTTACAGACTTAATTTTTTTTCCATAAAAAAATCGAAAGATTTACAATAAGACTTTAACTAATCAGTTCTTAATTCCGAAATCTACAAAGCCGTCAATTACTTATAACCAGATATACCACAATTTTCTTCATTTCCAGTGGTATAAAAATCCTTACTTTTGAAAAAAAGCTGGTTATGTCTATTCATATTCAAGGAATCTCTAAGTTTTATGGCAAACAAAAAGCGCTGGATGCTGTTTCCTTTGAGCTGAAGAAAGGAGAAATTGTTGGTTTTTTGGGACCAAACGGTGCCGGAAAATCTACCTTAATGAAAATATTAACCGGATATTTAAAAGCTTCAGAAGGAAAAGCTGAAATAAATGGAGTTTCTCTTGAAGACGATTTACATAAAATTCAGCAGCAAATAGGCTATCTACCGGAACACAATCCCTTATACACAGAAATGTATGTACGGGAATACTTAGAATTTAATTCCAGAATCTACAAAACCAATAAATCCCGAATTGAAGAAGTTATTGAACTTACTGGCCTAAAACCAGAAGCCAATAAAAAGATAGAGCAGCTTTCTAAAGGTTACCGGCAAAGGGTTGGACTGGCAACAGCATTGCTTCACGATCCTCAGGTTTTAATCTTAGATGAACCAACCACAGGATTAGATCCTAATCAATTGGTAGAAATAAGAGCTCTTATAAAGCAAATTGGAAAAGAAAAATCAGGAAAAACCATATTTCTTTCCACGCATATTATGCAAGAAGTTGAAGCTGTTTGTGACCGTGTGATCATTATCAATAAAGGAAAGATAGTTGCTGATAAAAATTTAAAAGGTTTACGCGAAGAAAGCGAACAAGTTATTTTAGTGGAATTCGATTACCGGGTGGAGCAAGTTGCTCTCCAAAAATTACCACATCTTATTTCATCTAAAAATGTAGGCGGATTTGCCTATGAACTTACTTTTGACACTAAAAAAGATATGCGCCCCGCAGTATTCGATTTTGCCCATGATAACGGATTGAAGACTTTACAACTGAATCAAAAAACAAAAAATTTAGAAAGTTTATTTGCTGAACTAACAGCCCCCCAAAAAGCCCTCTAACCCCCAAAGGGAGAAAGAGCCCCCGCCCCCCAAAGGGGGAGTTTTATTTTGGGATACTTTAAAGATATTACCTTAATTTTTGTGTTTGACTCCTTGTAAATATATACAGGGTGCTCGGAGTTCCCCCTTCGGGGGTTAGGGGGTTTCGAATATAAGTCGGCCGGTATAGTGTTCTTCAATATTAACTTCAGGCGGGCGGTTTTTGGAAATAATATCTCCAAAACCAAAAATATCTCCTTTTAAAGACTGCTGCGGATTGATTATTAATTTGTTGGTTCCACGATGTAAAATTTCATAATGCTCCACGATAAAATCTCCTGCTTCCAGCCTTCCGTCTCCATTGGCAAAAAACAGGTTGACATTACTGGCGTTTCCGGTGAGAAAATAATTAGAAAAATTATCGTTGGTGATTCTTAGATTTTCAACTTCCAAATCAAGAATAAAGTCACCATTGGTATGAATATTCGGATCCCTTTCCTGGTTAAATGAACGTAACCAAAGTTCTGGAAAATTTAAGCTACCAATACTTTCAATGCTGATTCCGCTACTATTTTGCAACCAGTTTAAGCTTGGCGTAGTGACATAGATTTTAGTGATCTCGTAATCCCTAAAAAGATTACATGAATTTTCGTTTCTGAGTTCAAGTCGATTATTTACAACTTCAGCATAAACATCTTCTCGAAGATTTTCTCCTGTTTCGATCTTCACTTTATAGTCATCGCCCTGTTCAATAAACAATTTCACACGTTCATAAACTATAATTTCTTCAAAAGCATCAACGCTAAATTCTTCAGAAACGATTTTTCCAGAAGTCTTTACGCAAGTCGGCAATTCTTCAGAATCACATCCTAAAAAGACAAAAATTAAGATCGCTATTCCTAAAACTCGATTTTTCATAAACGATATCCTATTGAAAATTCTACAGCTTCAGCATTTGCATAATGTGATCTAACCGTTAGTGAAGCCCAAATATCTTCCGTGATCTTTCTTTGCAGACCAAGCCTGTTATATAGTTGATCTACAAAATGTTCGTAAGGATAATATGCATAATACCCCAAATGCGTGATCACCGATAATTTATTGAAGTTTAGCTGATGCCCAACGAAAACTCCTACTCGTTTGGAATCTTCATCTCCGGTGGTATTTCCCGAAGGAAAAGCTACCGACTGGTAATAAATACGTTCTTCCATAGCTTTAGAAAAGAAAACTTCGGCTCCCCCCTGCAGTGTACTTTTATGATTTAGCACCTTATCAGCATAAGCGGAAAAAGTTAAAAATGGATATTGCTTAGAACCAATAATCCCCATAGTATTTACACCACTTCTCAACACAAAATTAAAATGAATGGGTTCTGTGTATTTTTCTCTCGTTCCCCCGGCAATATAATTCGGCAGATTTTGATGATCTAAAGCATAATTCAAGCCCAGGTTAAACGTAATGGTATTTGTACTTGAATTAGGAGATTTAAAATCGGCGTTAGAGTAATGAATCAAAGAAAGTCCCGTTTGAAAACCCAATCCCTGAAAAATATTTTCCTTTTTATAATTTGCCATTAGGTAGGTAGAGCTTAGCAGCCGCGAACCATAGGCATTATTTTTATAATTTTCATCAGGATGATAAGGATTGGAAGCATAAGCCAACCCCTGCCCAATTCTAAACATCAAATTTCTTTTGAACAGGTAGAAATTCATATGAGCATATAATCCGTAGTTTTCACCTAAATTCGGATTTTTCATATCCTGATAGGTAAAAGACACTCCAACATCGGGGTAATTGTAGCGTTTTTCCCAATCTTCAAAACCGAAGCTTTTTTTATTCAAACCAAGAATAAGCCCGGTAGGGTGCCCGGTAATTAAATGGGCAATATCAGGGCTATGTTCAGCTATGGTTCCGTAGAAATAACTAGCATCAAAGGAATAATAATTCTTCCCTAATTCCTGGGCCGAAAGATTATAAATGCTAAAAAGAAAAATAAGGGCGGTAATTTTCTTCATTACCCGCAAATGTAGCCTAATATTTTAAAAAACAGCTTCTGCTATTTTTTGAATATTGCTACTTTTTCCCATCGAGTAGTAATGTAAAACCGGCACTCCGGCTTCTTTTAATTCCCGAGATTGCGTTATAGCCCATTCAATCCCCACTTTTCTTACCTCTTTATTATCTTTACAAGCCTCAACCTCTGTTATCAACTCCTCGGGTAGATCTATACTAAATACCTGCGGTAATAATTGCAAGTGTTTTTTAACAGCAATAGGTTTGATACCGGGAATTATAGGAACATTTATCCCTGCTTCCCTGGCTTTATCTACAAATTCAAAATAAGCCTGGTTGTTAAAGAACATTTGAGTAACCACATAATCGGCACCGGCATCTACTTTTGCTTTAAGCCACTTTAAATCGGTAGTGAGAGAAGGAGATTCCAAATGTTTTTCCGGGTATCCTGCTACACCCACACAGAAATCTGCATTATTATCAGATTCTATGACCTCGTTAAGGTATTTACCTGCCCCCAGATTTTTAATTTGGCTAACCAGGTCGCTGGCATAACAATTTCCTCCATCAGTAGGTTCAAAATACCGCTGATGCTTCATGGCATCACCACGTAAGGCCATTACATTATCTATACCCAAATAGTGACAATCTACCAGCAAATACTCGGTCTCCTCTCGGGTAAAGCCGCCACAAAGTACATGAGGAATAGTATCTACATGGTACTTTTGCTTTATTGCGGCGCATATACCCACCGTTCCAGGACGCATACGTGTTATTTTTCTTTCCAGTAAGCCGTTATTTTTCTTAATATACAAATGCTCTTCCCTGGAGGTAGTAACATCTATAAACGGCGGATTAAACTCCATTAATGGATCTATGTTATCGTATAGATCCTGAATATTTTTTCCTTTTTGTGGAGGCACAATTTCAAAAGAAAACAAGGTTTCCCCTTTGGCTTTTTTTATATGTTCGGTAATCTTCATGGTATCACTATTGTTTTAATCTGCAATATTTGGGTTTAGCCATTTTTCGGCTTTTTTCAACGGAATCCCCTTTCTTTCGGCAAAATCTTTCACCTGGTCGTCCTTAATTTTCCCCAGGCCAAAATAACGTGCTTCGGGATTGGCAAAATAATATCCGCTTACGCTCGCTGCCGGCCACATCGCCAAACTTTCGGTTAGTTCAACTCCTATTCGTTTTTTAACCTTTAAAACTTCCCAAATACTTAATTTTTCTAAATGGTCTGGACAGGCAGGATAACCGGGCGCAGGCCTAATTCCTTTATAAGTTTCTTTTATTAATTCTTCGTTGCTTAAATTTTCTTCAGGCTCATAGCCCCAGTCTTCGCGTCTTATTTTTTTATGTAAATATTCTGCAAAAGCTTCGGCCAGCCTATCGGCCAGCGCTTTGATCATAATCGAGTTATAATCGTCAAAATCTTCTTCAAACTTTTTAGCAAGTTCTGCAGTTCCAAAACCGGTAGTCACACAAAAACAGCCTATATAATCTTGGATTCCAGTTTCCTTAGGTGCAATAAAATCAGAAAGCGCAAAATTTGGCTTTCCCCCGTATTTCTTTAGTTGTTGCCTAAGTGTTCTAAAAAGAATCTTTTTTTCTTCGGAATTGTCCTGATAACGAACCTCTATATCATCGCTATTAATGGTGTTAGCCGGAAACAATCCGTAAACGGCTTTTGCTTTTAGTAATTTCTCATCCAAAACTCTTTTCAGCAAAACTTTAGCATCCTCAAACAGTAAAGTAGCCTGCTCTCCTACAACTTTATCTTCTAAAATATCTGGATAACGTCCATGCAAATCCCAACTTCTAAAAAATGGACTCCAATCTATATAAGCTTCAAGTTCTTTTAGATCGAAATTATCTATTTGCTGAATTCCCGGCTTGTTGGGTTCGATTATTTTTGTGTTTTCCCAATCTATACTGTATTTGTTATCCCTTGCATCTTCTATAGATAAGAAAGATTTTACTTTGCTTCTTTTCTTAAAATTAAGCCTGAATTTATCATATTCGGCTTTAAGATCGCTCATATATTTTATTCGGGTTTCTTCTTTTAAAAGATCGCCAATTACTGTCACCGCTCGTGATGCATCGTTAACATGAGCAACCGCATTTTTATACTGTGGATCTATTTTTACAGCGGTATGCGCTTTAGAGGTAGTGGCGCCACCAATAAGTAAAGGCACATCAAAATTTTGCCGCTGCATTTCTTTGGCTAAAAAAACCATCTCGTCTAGAGAAGGGGTAATTAAGCCACTTAAGCCAATAGCGTCCACACCTTCGGCCTTTGCAGTTTCTATAATTTTTTCTGGGGGAACCATCACGCCCAGGTCTATAATTTCATAATTATTACAACCCAATACTACGCTTACAATATTTTTTCCAATATCATGAACATCTCCTTTTACCGTAGCCATAAGAACTTTTCCAGCCCCCCCCGCCCCCGATGGGGGAGCTTTTTTAAGCGTACGCAAAATTTTATCCAGTACGTGGTCTAAATTGGTAAGCACTTCTTCATTAGTAAACCTAATTACCCGAAACTCGTGCTCCTTTAACCAGGCTGTTATTTCCTCGTCACTTTTTTTATTTTCGGGTAATTGATGAATTAAACCATCAACTTCCACTACAAGTTTCTTTTTAAGACAAACAAAATCGGCTATATAACTGCCAATAATATGCTGCCTCCTAAATTTAAAACCTTCAAGTTGCTTATCCTTTAAGGAATCCCAAAGCAAAGTTTCAGCTTCAGTTGGCTGGTTATATCGATTCTTTTGAGCAAATTCTTTCATTAAACCGTAGAGTGCCGGTTCAGCCGTTTGCCAGTAGCGCTCCCCCTTTGGAGGTTGGGGGGCTTCTTTTGCGGCTTCAATATATGGAAGAAGGTAAGCCACTGCCTTTTTCATTACCCTGGCAGATTTCACCACCTGTGGCAGAAACATTTTTCCGCTTCCAAATAGATCACCCACCACGTTCATTCCAATCATTAAATGACCTTCTATCACTTCAATAGGTTTACTTGCTTCCTGGCGGGCTTGCTCTATATCCTCAAGAATATAAGCGTCTATACCCTTTACTAGCGCATGGGTTATTCTATCCTGAAGAGGGTTTTCTCTCCAGGATAGATCTAATTTGCTTTCCTTTTTGGAGCCCACTACAGTTTCGGCAAATTCAAGCAAGCGTTCTGTAGCATCTTCTTTTCTATCAAGAATTACGTCTTCTACATGTTCTAAAAGATCCTTGGGGATATTATCGTAAACTTCCAAAAGGGCAGGGTTTACAATACCGATATTCATTCCTGCTTTAATTGCATAATACAAAAACACCGAATGCATGGCTTCCCGTACCGGATTATTTCCGCGGAAAGAAAACGAAACATTACTTACTCCTCCACTCACACTACAATGCGGTAGATTTTCTTTTACCCATCGGGTTCCTTCAATAAAGTCTATAGCATTTCTCTTATGCTCATCCATCCCGGTTCCTACCGGAAATATATTCAGGTCAAAAATGATATCTTCCGGCGGAAGTTTCACTTCATTCACCAAAATATCATAAGAACGCTTTGCAATTTCAATTCGGCGTTCATAATTATCGGCCTGTCCAACTTCATCAAAAGCCATTACAATTACTGCCGCGCCATAGCGTTTAATTTTTTTGGCATGTTCAATAAACTCTGCTTCCCCTTCTTTTAGGCTAATAGAATTCACCACACATTTTCCCTGCACTACCTGTAAACCGGCTTCAATAATTTCCCATTTAGAACTATCTATCATAATAGGAACGCGGGCAATATCGGGTTCGGCTACAATAAGGTTCAGGAATTTCACCATAGCTTCTTTCCCTTCAATAAGACCATCGTCCATATTAATGTCGATAATCTGTGCACCACCGTCTACCTGGTCTCTGGCTACTTCCAGCGCCTCTTCAAATTTCTCTTCTTTTATTAAACGTAGAAATCTTTTAGAACCGGCAACATTGGTACGCTCCCCAACATTTACAAAATTACTCTCGGGCGTTATTATTAAAGGTTCCAACCCAGATAGTTTTAAGGGCCTTACCTCTTTTTGCTGTGTACTCGTAGAAAATTCTTCCTGACCTTCTTCTTTATTTTCAGATACTATCATAATACAGTAGAAAACTTAGGTTTCACTATTTTTCGCGGCTTATAATCTTTAGTAATATCAGCAATAGCTTTTATATGTTTGGGGGTGGTTCCGCAACAGCCACCCAAAATATTCACTAGTCCTTTTTCTAAATATTCTTTGATCTCGCCAGCCATTTCTTCCGCATCCTGGTCATATTCTCCAAAAGCATTTGGCAAGCCGGCATTAGGATAGGCAGAAACCCCTGAACTCGCAAAACGATTTAAAACTTCCAGATGCGGAGTGAGTTGTTTAGCGCCTAAAGCACAGTTAAAACCAATACTTAACAATGGAATATGTGATACAGAAATAAGAAAAGCTTCAGCGGTTTGCCCAGATAAGGTACGCCCGGAAGCATCGGTAATTGTACCGCTAACCATCACCGGGATATCCAGAGATAATTCTTCTTTAAGTTCATCTATGGCAAAAAGGGCGGCCTTAGCATTTAAAGTATCAAAAACGGTTTCTAATAAAAGAATATCCACGCCTCCTTTTATTAAAGCTTTGGCTTGTTGTCTATACGCCAGGCGCAATTCCTCAAAGGAAATTGCTCTAAAGCCAGGGTCATTAACATCTGGGCTCATACTGGCTGTTTTATTGGTAGGTCCCATAGCTCCCGCTACAAAACGAGGCTTTTCAGGGTTTTTCTGCGTTAACTCTACAGCCACTTCTTTGGCAATTCTGGCCGACTCATAATTGAGTTCATCCACCAGCTCCTCCATCTCATAATCGGCCATAGCAATAGTGGTTGCAGAAAAGGTGTTTGTTTCTACAATATCTGCACCGGCCTCAAAATATTTACGGTGAATTGTGGCAATTGCCTTAGGTTGGGTGATAGATAGCAAATCGTTATTTCCCTGTACGGAAACAGGCCAATCGGCAAAACGTTTTCCACGGAAATCTTCTTCAGAGAATTTATATTCCTGAAGCATTGTACCCATGGCACCGTCTAAAACAAGTATGTTTTTTTGAAGTTGTTCTTCTAATTCTGACATATAATTTTATCTAAAATCACTATCAAAAAAAGAAGCGGGAAAGAATTCTTTTCTGTTATCTATCTGCGTACAGTACGGAGTAGAATGTAGCACCTTCTCCCATTACAGGAGGGTTGCCAAGGTGTCTTCGGGTCTAATCCCTCAACCTTTCTTGATAACGATATTACAAACAATGAACTTGAACCAACAAATATACGATACAGCCTATTAAACACAAGGCCTCAAGACTATTTTTATTAAAAATCTACTTAAATCGTTTTTTTAAAGCTTTTTTCTAAAAAAATTGAATAAAAAAAGCGTTAAAAACGAATACCTGCTCTTAAAGAAGTCTCAGTTTTTAAAAAACCAAATTGAGATAAAATAAAGAAATCCCGAACTTTTGAATATTACTAAAAATAATCATATTCAAATAATCCGGGAATATCTATAGGTTCTCTTTTATACTATACCGAGACCATATCTTTAAATTAAAACTGCCAGTCTTGTTATAAAACTCTTTCAGACAGGTAAAGTCAACGCAAACAAACACGGTCTCCACAGACAGGATTGAGGTGTTAGTTAATCAACTCGCCATTTAAAGTGATAGCGTAATTAATCTCGGCTGCTTTCTCCAGCATTTTAGATACCGAACAATATTTATCCATAGAAAGGTCTACTGCACGTTTGGCCTTTGCTACAGGTAAATCTCCTTTAAGAAGAAAATTAAGCTGAATTTTCTTAAAAACATTAGGTATGGCTCCATCTTCTCTAAAGCCTTCTACCTCAACCTGAAGGTCTTCTAATTCTATATGTTGTTTTTTTAAGATCATTACAATATCTATACTGCTACATCCGGCAATGGCGCGAAGCAGCAAATCCATAGGGCTGGCACCTTTTGGCTCGGCATCGGTTTTATTATCTAAATGAACAATGTCTCCTCGCTCATTTACAGTTTCAAAATGATAATCTTTATTAAGTCTTTTAAGGCTAATTTTCATAATATTTTGTTTTAAACAAATTTAGTCAAAGCATACTAAAAAACCTCACCGTTCTTTAGCTTATAACATATTAGGGTTTTCCGTAAATGATAGTAGCAAATTTTTAATAGATTTACAGGAAGTTATACTTAAAACTGACTTTATTCCGGTTATCCATTATGATGCAATTGGGAATAGTAGGGGTATAAGGGGTTGTAGGCAATACTAAACAAAATCCGAGTACATAATGAAATTTAAAAAACTCCACATAAAAAACTTTAAGGCGATTGAATTAGTGAAAATGGAATCCCTTGGAGATTTAGTTCTTATAGCAGGTCAAAATGGAGTAGGAAAATCTTGCATATTTGATTGTATTAGATTGTTTAAGTCTAACTATGGGAGTTACAATCAAAATGAGGTAAACAACTTTTATAATGAATTCCAAGTTAAAATTGGAAATAATTTCAATTTAGATAAACTTTTCAGAGATAATAAAAATCCTATTGAGATAGAGGCGACAATAGAATTGTCAAAAACTGAAATTGATTATTTAAAAAATAATGGTGAAAAATTGCTTGAGAAATTACTATGGAGATTATATACCAAAAATCCAAACTTTGATCCAGCAATGGACGATTTATCAAATTCTGCAGCTTCAAACCAAAGGATGTATGGTCAGACGGTTCAAACAGAAACCAAAAAGTATATGGTTGAATTTGAAAGATTAGTACAGCAAAATGAATTCGAAGGTAGAGTTGAAATTTATTCGGATAATTCTTTAAAAGTAAAGCCAAACATCTTATTAGAATTGTTATTTCATACTTTCAGTCCAGATGAGCTTGGAATAATCGATTATCATGGTGCACATAGAAGCTACCAAAAAGAACATTTGCAAAACTTGAATCTAAACTTTAGCAATTCAAAAGAAAATTATCAAAATCATGCTTTATACAACTACACCAATAAATATAACAACGTAAAGACAGAAATGGCTTCTAGCTATGTCAAAGCTCTAATCGCCAAAGAAAGCGGAGCAACAGACCAAGCGTTGTCTGATTTGAACAATTCATTAAGTTCATTATTTTCAAAGTTTTTTCCTGGTAAAAGCTTCAACGGAATGGTACCAAATTCAAATGGCACATTAGAATTTCCGGTTAAAATTAAAACTGGAGAAAAGCATGATATTGCTGACTTGAGTTCAGGTGAGAAAGAAATATTATTTGGATACCTTAGACTTAGAAATCAAGCCCCTAGAAATTCTGTAATTCTTATAGACGAACCAGAATTGCACTTAAATCCGAAAATAGCCAAAAAACTACCAGAATTTTATTATGAAACGATAGGCAAGCAATTAAATAATCAAATATGGTTGGTTACCCATTCGGATGCGATTTTAAAAGAGGTAGCTGGAAATAATGAATATAGTATTTTCCATATGTCAGAATCCTTAAATGATGGTAATAATCAAGTTCACAAAATCTCCCTAGAAAATGAAGCTGAGGCAGCTTTAATTGATTTAATTGGCGAATTTTCTGCTTATGACCAAAGAAACAAGATTGTAATTTTTGAAGGTGAAGATTCAGAATTTGATAAAACAATAACTAATATACTTTTTCCAGAGTTCGAAAACAGCACAAATTCAATTTCTGCTGGTAGCAGATCAAATGTTGCTAATTTGCAAAAAGTATTAAAAACAGCATCTGACGAAGGACTAATTTCTAAAAAGTTTGTTTCCATTGTCGATAAGGATTCAAATAAAGTTATAAATGACCTAGAAACAATGAATTTTTCGTGGAATGCATATCATATTGAGAACTACCTTTTGAACGAAACTTTTATAAAAAAGGTTTTGGATGATCTTCATATAAATAATGAAGAGTTTGATAGTGAAGTAAAAATTCTAGAAGCCTTAAAAGAATGCGCGAAGGAAACTTTGCCATTCCACATTCAACATGAATTGAATCAATTTGTATCCTCCGAATTAAACAGCTCTATTACTACAAAGATTGATGCTTCTAACGTATTGAACAAAGAATATTTTAAAGTCGTAGAAAGGACAATTTCAGAAATAGAAACAAAGAAAATTAATTCATTAAGTCAAAAAGAACTTAAAAAGAAAGAGATATTTATAGCTAATAAATTCAAGCAATCTTTGAAGGATGATTCTTGGAAACTTATATTCAATGGTAGAAATATTCTAAACTGTTTTACCAAAAAAATCAAAGTAATACGATACGAACTATTTCGAAACTTGATCATATCAAAAATGAAAGACGAAAATTTTCAACCTAATGGAATGAAAGAAATAATTGACAAAATATTAGCTATAGAGTAATAGTACTGGCCAAAACAACGGTTAATCGCCAATAGCCGGAGCCGCTAGAAAGAAAATAATTAATTTGACTAAAAAAAGCCTTCAACCACCACGGCCTATCGGCCACCCCTCCTTTTAAAGGAGGGGAGCTAATAAGCTTTAAAAAACATTCATTTTATTCCCCCTTTGGGGGTTAGGGGGCTTCTTAGCCAATACTCTGTACCACTTCTTTTTTAGCTTCTTTTTTACTACCGTCAAATCCGGTTACGCCACCAACGGTGGTATATTTAAGCACATATTTTTTATCTGGAAAAATACGGTTGTAAGCACTTTGGCACATAATAGCCGCCTCGTGAAATCCGGAAAGGATTAGTTTTAATTTTCCTTTATAAGTATTTACATCACCAATGGCATAAACCCCGGGGATATTGGTTTGATAATCATAAGAATTATCAACTTTTATAGCGTTCTTCTCTATTTCCAGTCCCCAACTTCCAATTGGTCCAAGTTTAGGCGACAATCCAAAAAGCGGAATAAAATCATCTACCTCTTTAAATTCTTCCCCGCGGGCTTCATCTTTATGCCTAATTACCACTTGCTCAAGATTATCTTCTCCTCTTAGACCAACCACCTCAGCATTGGTGATCATCTCAATCTTACCGAGTTTTGCCAATTCTGATACTCGCTCTACAGAATCCAGGGCGCCACGGAATTCAGCCCTTCTATGCACCAGGGCCACTTCAGCAGCAACATCAGCAAGATAAATCGCCCAGTCTAAAGCCGAATCTCCACCACCGGCAATCACTACTTTTTTATCTCGATAAACTTCAGGATCTTTAATAAAATAAGAAACGCCTTTATCTTCAAAATCTGCGATATTAGCGATTGGGGGTTTTCTGGGTTCAAAAGAACCTAATCCACCAGCAATTGCCACCACCGGGGCGTGGTGTTTGGTTCCTTTATTGGTGGTTACTATAAATGTACCATCATCCAGCTTTTCTAAAGTTTCGGCGCGTTCGCCCAAAGTGAAACCTGGTTCAAAAGGTTTTATTTGTTCCATTAGATTTCCAACCAAATCTCCCGCTAAAATTTCAGGAAATGCCGGAATATCATAAATTGGTTTTTTAGGATATATCTCAGAACATTGCCCGCCGGGTTGCGGCAGCGCATCTATTAAATGGGTTTTCAACTTTAATAATCCCGCCTCGAAAACGGTAAATAACCCGGTTGGTCCGGCTCCTATGATGAGGATATCAGTTTTAATCATCACTCTGGTTTTTAACTTTTAAAGATTCTGTTATAGTATTCATTTGCTCCACTTTGGCTTCAAAATCGCCTTTTATAGTGCTTCGGTATTCATTAAGATTTTCTACCATTTGGTTTATATTTTCGGGAATTACTTCCTCAAAAAACTGGCGTAAACGCTTGGCAGCAGTAGGGGATTTCCCATTGGTAGAAATTGCTATTTTTACGTGACCCTTATTTACAATTCCCCCCATATAAAAATCACAGAGTTCAGGCGTATCAGCAATGTTGGCCAGTAAGTAGCGTTTTTTGGCGTGCCGGTATACTCGTTTATTTAATTTTGCATCGTTGGTAGCCGCAATTACAAAATGACGGTTTTTTAAATATTTCTTCTTATACCGACCTTTAGTTAATTTGGCACCATGTTTTTTAGCCAGCTCTTCTGTTTCCGGTAAAAACCATTTTGCCACCATTTCTACTTTGGCATTCGGACTCGATTTAAAGAGAAAATGAAGTTTCTCATGCCCCACACTACCACCACCAACAACTAAAATATTTAGCTTATTGACTTTTAGGAACACCGGATATAATTCGTTTCTTTCTTCCATAAGCCCCCTAGCCCCCAAAGGGGGAATTTTTAAGTTCGTATTCAACAAAATTTTCAGTAACAGCTTTAAGCTGTCCGCTTTCGCGAACCACTTCCCCGATTACGATAATTGCCGGGGCTGTTAATTGTTTTTCAGCAACTACTTTTTCTATACTTTTTATGGTTCCAAAACCTGATTTTTCGTTGGCAGTAGTTCCATTCTGGATAATTCCTACCGGAATATTTTCTTTTCCGTAATGACTAAAAATCTCAACAATCTCTCTGAGTTTTGCCATCCCCATTAAGATAACCACCGTTGCGGTAGATTGCGCAGCCAGACGAACATCTTCTGAAATTTTCTTTTGAGTTGTGGTTCCTGTAATTACCCAAAAACTCTCAGAGGTGCCACGTTGCGTAAGCGGGATCCCTAAATTAGCCGGAACGGCTATTGAGGAAGTTATTCCCGAAACCACAGCGGTTTTCAGGCCGTGATGTTTTGCATAATTAATCTCTTCTGAGCCTCTTCCGAAGACAAAAGGATCCCCTCCTTTTAACCGAACCACGTGACCTCTCTCTAGCGCATACTTTACAATAAGCTCATTAATCTCATCTTGAGAATAACGGTGTTTATCTTTTCGTTTTCCAACAAAAACATGTTCGGCTTGCGGGGCGTATTCCAATAGCTCTCTATTTATAAGCGCATCAAAAAGCACCACTTTTGCCTCTTTTAAAGTGTTTAAAGCTTTTAGTGTTATCAATTCAGGATCTCCTGGCCCTGCGCCTACCACGCTCAATTTTGGTGAATTATACATTTTGTACCTCCTTTGTTCTAAATGCATCTACCCTTTTTAGGAACAAATGCGCGTCTTCTAAATATTTATTTGCAAAAGCTTCAGTTGGCTCGTGTTCATTCATTTGATAAACGAATTCTCTAAAAGATGTTGACAATTCAATTTTACCGGTATCTACAAACAACTCGTCAAACTGAGAAACAATCCCTGCCTGGGTATTAGTTTTCACATCTTCTGCCAACAACAATGCTTTAGCCGAGTTTACTATCGAGGTATAAGAATGATAAATACTATCGGCCCAGGCTTTTCGCTCCAGCGCACTTTTGGCATTATCTATTTTCTCTTCACTTTCAAACAATAATGTTGCAATAAGATCTATAACCACTCCGGCACACTCACCTACTCCAACCGCTTTTATATAAGGTTTTTCGTGACCCCAATCCACAAATTCATTTTCTGTTAAGTTTGAAGTATCGGCCAGTTCTTTCAACAAATCATAGAAATAAGTTTTTCCCTGGCGATCATAATATTCTGCAAATTTTTCTTCGGAATTGGCATTCGCCTCAAAATCGTTAAGCAACAATCTTAAGGCTTGTGGCCCTCTTTTACTGGGCACTTTCACTACTTTATCGGCAAAACGGCCTTTTCCATCTCCAAGCGTTCCGCCACCCAGTAAAACCTGAAGTGCCGGCGCCACGGTTTTGCCAACTTTTACAGACATTCCCTGGAAACCAATCTCGGCCATATTATGTTGACCACAAGCATTCATACAGCCACTTATTTTTATGGTAATATCTTTTCCGTTTATATATTGCGGATATTCTTCCTTTAAAACATCTTCCAGAACATCTGCAATTCCAGTACTGCTGGCAATCCCAAGATTACAGGTATCTGTTCCCGGGCAGGCGGTAATATCTACGGTTTTGTCATAACCGGTTTCAGCGTATCCCAGTTTTTTTAATTCTGAATAGAAAAAAGGCAAAAATTCTTCCCGAACATGACGAATTAAGATATCCTGTCTTAAACTTAGCCTGATTTCATTTCCGGCGTATTTCTTAACCAAATCGGCTAATTTTCTCGCACCACCGGTATAAAAATCACCTAGCGGAACACGAATTCCAATAGCAAATAATCCTTCCTGTTTCTGCGGAATTACATTGGTGCTTTTCCAGGTGTCAAAATCCTTTTTGTCTTCAATTTCTACTGAAGGCACCTCAACTTCCTGAAGTGGTGGTTCTACCTCAAATTTTGCGATTTCAAAATCTGGATGGTTTTGAGAAAGCGCCGTATTTTGCTCAGACACCAACTTCATAAAAGCATCTTTTCCTATATCTTTTACGAGAAATTTCATCCTGGCTTTTAGTCTTTTTGCACGTTCACCATACCTATCAAAAACCCGTAACACACCCTCTATAAGCGGCAACAATTCTTCAACGGGTAGAAAATCATAAAGTTCATCGGCGTGTCTTGGCTGAGAACCGAGTCCGCCGCCTAGCATTACTTTAAATCCTCGTTTCCCATCTTTCAACTTAGCGATAAATCCGAGATCATGTATATAACTCAATGCTGTATCCTCATCTGAAGAAGAAAAGGAAATCTTAAATTTCCTTCCCATTTCCTGGCAAATTGGATTCCGTAGAAAAAACTGAAAAGTTCCGTGTGCGTAAGGCGAGACATCAAAAGGCTCATTTTTATCAATTCCCGCGGTTGGCGAAGCCGTGACATTTCTAACCGTATTCCCACAAGCTTCACGCAAGGTTATATCATCCTTTTCCAATTGCGCCCAAAGCTCTGGTGTTCTGTCTAAACTCACGTGATGAATTTGAATATCCTGGCGTGTAGTAATATGCAAGCGCCCTTTAGAATATTCATCAGAAACATCGGCAATTCTATGTAATTGTTCTGAAGTAACTTTTCCAAATGGTAGTTTTATACGAACCATTTGTACTCCAGCTTGCCTTTGCCCATAAACTCCACGAGCCAAACGCAGGCTTCGGAATTTTTCTTCATCGGCTTTTCCTTCACGAAATAACCTGATTTTCTTCTCTAAATCCAGGATATCTTTCTCTACTACTGGGTTTTCTATTTCGGTTCTAAAACTTTGCATTACTAATAATTTTTAAAATGAAGCCTAAAACAGGCGTTTAATAAAAAAGGTTCTTTTGTGTTTTCACCTAAAAGAACCTTTTATAAATTTTACAAAAAGATACCTTTAAGTGCAGGGAATACACATAAAGCGGCACATAATTAACTGTGATTTTTCTTTATTCAATTTTTTAATTTTAAGCGTGAAGTCCACATTCCCTATTTTCCAATACTTTAGTAGGATCAAAATATTTAAACTCATTTGGCAATTCATTTTGCTCTAAATAAGCATCCAGTTTCTCGTCACTCCAGTGATAAAAAGGACTTACTTTTAAGATTCCATCTTTACTATAGCTCAAAATATCGATACTATCCCTAAAATTGGTTTGGCCTTTTCTAAGATTAGTAAACCAAACATCTGGATTTTGCTGACTCATAGCTCGCATAAAAGGTTCTAGCTTAACCTGCCTGGTAAACTCCTCATGCTGCGGATTATTAATATCGGGGATTCCACCAAAAAGGGCATCGCGATAGGCTGCGGTTTGTTTTGGCGTATAAAGCTTTACATTAAGTCCTAATTGATCAATTACTTTTTTTGCGTGTTTATACGTTTGTGGTGTATTATAACCGGTATCGCACCAAATGACTTTAATTACAGGATCTATTTCTGAAACTGCATGTAAAATCGCGGCCTCATAAGGTCTAAAATTAGTGGTGATCACAGGTCTTGCCGCATTGGAAGTCACCCATTGTACAATCTCTGCCGGGGTTATTCCCTTAAACTGCTGATTGAGGATTTTTAATTCTTTTTCACTATACCGTTTCATCTTTTTAATATTTTTTGGCTCTTTTAGAACCTAGCTATACTTTAAATATCTTTCTAAAACACAATTTCAATCTTTCCCAAAACTGATCATATTCCAAAGCCGCTCGTGGCCAAAATATAAGATCATCTTGGTAACCAATTCTACCGACCCAATTGCGAGTGCGGTTTCTATTTCTCCCGTAAGAACCCAGGAAATAACTATGGTATCTATGGTCCCTACAATCCTCCAACTCACCGTTTTTAAAATACTGCGCAAGGGCTTTTCTGAAGTCCTGTCTTTTTTATAAGTGGTTTTGGATTTCGCCTGATCCAGTATCATACTGTTTTATATTTTTAATTCTAATAACCTATAGAATTAGTAGGTTATAAAGCAAAAGTAACTTTATTTTTTTTTAGACCAATAAATAATGGCCTAATCTTCAGTTTTTAACATTAAAAAAAATTATTTTTTTGCTGAAATATCGGCTAAAGTATTATCGCCTAAAACCTTTAGTGTACTATCCCTAACTTGTATCATTAAGCTATGAACTGAACAGGTCTCTTCACTAGGGCAATCATCACACTTTTCATAATAGTTAAGGCTCACGCAAGGAACCATGGCAATGGGCCCTTCTAAAACCCGTATTACTGCCGTCATAAGAATAGATTCAGGCTCTTTTATTAAATAATAACCGCCCCCCTTGCCTTTTTTAGATCCCAAAAAGCCCGATTTTCGTAATTCCAGGAGAATGCTTTCAAGGAATTTCTGTGATATATTTTCGCTTTTGGAAATCTCTGAAGTTTGCACGGGTTTTCTATCGCTTTTTTTCGCGATAAATGCCAGAGCTTTAATACCGTATTTAGTCTTTTTTGAAAGCATATTGCGAATATACTCAAATATTGACTTTTTCACATTTATAATTAATTTCTCTGCGGAAACATCAAGAAGGTAGGCATCTACTGAAATTACCATAACTAAATTGAATTTAGAGCTTGCTTCAAGTCTTCTATCACATCATCTACATGTTCCAGGCCTACCGAAACCCTTACTAAACCTGGCTTTATCCCAACTTCCAGCCTATCTTCTTCACTTAATTTGCTGTGGGTTGTGGAGGCAGGGTGTGTAACAATACTTCTTGTGTCTCCCAGGTTTGCCGATCTTGAACAGAGTTTAATAGCATCAATAAATTTTCTACCCGCTTCAATACCACCTTTAATCTCAAAGGAAACAATATTCCCGCCTTTCTTCATTTGCTTTTTTGCAATTTCGTATTGCGGGTGCGATTTTAAAAATGGATATTTTACATTTTCAGCATTCGCTTCAGTTTCTAAAAATTGAGCTACTTTTTCAGCATTTTCACAATGTTTATCCAGTCTTACCGATAAGGTTTCTAAACTTTTTGAAAGCACCCAGGCATTAAACGGCGACAAAGCCGGGCCGGTATTCCTGGAAAAAAGGTAGATTTCACGAATCAAATCGGCCTTTCCCACGGTTACCCCTCCAAGTACACGGCCCTGCCCATCTATTAATTTTGTTGCCGAATGTATCACCAAATGTGCCCCGAACTTTATAGGATTTTGAAGCCAGGGTGTAGCAAAACAATTATCAATTATTAGAATAAGATTATGCTTTTTTGCAATCTTACCAAGCAACTCTAAATCCAAAATATCTACACCGGGATTAGTTGGTGTTTCGGCAAAGATAATCTTGGTTTCAGGCTTTATTAAATCTTCAATCTTATCAACTTCATTCACACCAAAATACGAATGAGAGATATTCCACTTAGGGAAATATTTTGTAAACAAGCTATGGGTAGAACCAAAAACCGATCTTGCCGAAATAATATGATCTCCACTATCTAGCAAAGCAGCAAGGCTGGAGAAAACAGCACTCATTCCTGTAGCAAAAGAAAAGCCAGCCTCTGCCCCCTCCATCTTTGCTATTTTTTCAGTAAATTCTGAAGTATTGGGATTAGTAAATCGGCTATAAATATTACGCTCTTTTTCTTCAGAAAATGAAGCCCTCATATCTTCGGCATCATCAAAAACATAACTAGATGTAAGATATAAAGGGGTAGAATGCTCCTGGAACTGTGTTCGTTCGTTTTGCGTTCTAATGGCTTCGGTTTCAAAATGCATAATTGTTGGTTTGGTAGTTTCTAATTTAGCCTTTGTGATAATTTAAGTACATCGCCTGCAATTCCACGGGCAGTTACCGCAGCTCCTGCACCCGCACCCTGAATAACCAGGGGTTGATCACCGTAGGATTCGGTATAAATCTCAAAGATATTATCGGCTCCTTTAATCTGGCCCAATGCCGTATTTTTAGGTTCAGAAATAAGCTTTGCCTCCAGGCTGGCACTTGCAACTTCAATTTCCCCAATATATCGTAACACATTACCTTGCTCTTGCTCAGTTTTATGCTTGGTAAAGATCTCATCCAGCTCCCCTATTCTTTTTTGAAACTCTTCTGCCGAAGTTTTCCCGTTTAATTTTTCAGGTATTAAAGACTGAATTTTCACTTCCTGAAATTCTTTATTTAACTCAAGCTCACGAGCCAGGATCAACAGTTTTCTTCCAACATCGTTACCTGAAAGATCCTCGCGGGCATCGGGTTCTGTATAGCCAAGCTTCCCAGCTTTTTCCAAAACATCAGAGAAATTTTCTTTATTTTCAGAAAACGTATTAAAAATAAAACTTAGAGAGCCGGAAAAAACACCGCGAATTTTAGTTACTTTTTCACCCGATTGATATAAGCCCTGTATAGTCTGTACAATTGGTAATCCCGCACCTACATTGGTTTCATAGAAAAAATGCTTGCCGTGATAATCTAATTCCTTACGTATTTCCTTGTAAAAATCTGAGGATAATGTATTCGCTACTTTATTGGCAGCTACCAGGTTAAAGCCATTTTGAATTAACCGAATATAAATCTCTACAAACTCTTTACTTGCCGTAGCATCTATGGCAATTAAGTGTTCCAAATCATTCGCTTTGGTAAAGTCCAGGATATCTTCGAGATTATAATTTTCAGCAGATTTTTCGAAATCTTTTTGCCAGTTTTTTGAAATTCCTTCAGCATTAAAAAGCGCTTTCGTAGAATTGGCAATTACAGGGATACTTACCGAAATTCCAGAATTCTTTTCCCATTGCTCTTTGGCACTAAGTAATTGATTGATAAGGGTACTTCCTACGTTACCGATCCCAAACAAGATGATGTTCACTTTTTTCATTTTCTTTAATGTTGGTTTTAAATACAGGTTTTAAAAATCTAGACAATTGCGCAGCTTCAATTAAAAACGCATCGTGCCCATGGATTGATCTTATTTCGTGAATACTCACATTATTTTTTTCTAGCGAGAGATTTACATAAGTATCCCAATTCTCATCGGCCAGGAAAAACCAATCTGAATTTACCGTTACAATATGAATATCTCCCTTAATTCTTTTTGCGGCTTCCAGGTACTTACCGCTACCTTTGCTAATATCTATAGTAGTTAGCAAATGGTTCATTAACTTATAAGAAGCAAGTTGAAAACGTTCTTCCAGCTTATTACCGTGATATTGCAACCAGCCTTCAACTTTATAACAAGGCTCCACGTCTTCTTTACTTCTATTAAATTTTTTACTTAAGGATTGTGGCGTGCGGTAAAAAGTCATGGCGTGCATTCTGGCATCTTTTACCGGGGCGTTAGAATTATTTAATATCTGCCCTTGCACCTTACAATTTGCCAACACCCAATCTGTCGCTTTATAATCTGTAGCAATAGGAATAATATGCTCTGCCAAATCTGGTTTTAAAGCAGCCAGCTCCCAGGCAAGTGCGCCACCAATAGAACCACCAATTATGGCAAACAGCTTCTCAATATTTAATTGTCTAAGCGCTAAAGCTTGAATTTTAGCAATATCGGCCAGGGTAAATTCCCTATAGTTTTCAATTAAGTGCTCTTTTTTTCCGTTGAAACCATTTCCTGGAATATTAAAAGCCAGGATACTGAATTTCTTGGTATCTATACTTTTGTTTTCACCTACAATTTTGGTCCACCAACCCAACTTTCCGGTAATTTGGGAGTTTCCGGTGAGTGCATGGTTTATTAATACAACCGGCGCAGTCTTGTGGCTTTGCCCAAATTGCTGAAAGCTTAAATAGATATCCTGTACCGTTCCCGCCGAATTTCTAAAATCTTTTAAACAGAGTTCCTGAAGCATGTTTTCTCTTTTTTTTGATTTAGAAAGAGCAAAAGGAAAAAGACTTAACCTGGCTGCTTTCTCCCTTGCCTTTCCACCAACAATAAATTATACTAAAGCCTTTTCCTTAATTTTAGTGAAAGCCTCTTTTAGGTCTGTTTTTAAATCTTCTACATCTTCCAGGCCTACCGAAAGACGAATAAGGTCTTGCGTAACTCCTGTTGTTGCCTGTTGCTTTTCGTCAAGTTGCTGATGCGTAGTACTCGCCGGGTGAATAATCAAAGATTTAGTATCCCCTATATTGGCAACAAGAGAAAATAGTTTGGTCTCGTCAGCTATAACTTTAGCCGATTCAAAGCCACCCTCTACTCCAAAAGTAACCACACCGCTTTGCCCCTTTGGAAGGTATTCTTTGGCAAGTTTATTATACTTACTGCTTTCCAATCCTGGATAATTTACCCATTTCACCTCTTCCTGCTGCTCTAACCACTTAGCCAGATTTAAGGCATTTTCACTATGCTGCTTTATTCTAATCTCCAGGGTTTCCAAACCTTGTAATATTTGGAATGCGTTATACGGACTTAAAGCTGCACCGTGATCACGAAGACCTTCTATTCTAACTTTGGCTATAAAAGCAGCTTCCTTCAATGCTTCGTGATAAACAAGTCCGTGGTAACCTGGTGAAGGCTCTGTAAATTCCGGGAACTTTCCATTTGCCCAATTAAAATTACCGGCATCTATAATAGCACCTCCCAGCGAAGTTCCATTACCACTAATATATTTGGTAAGGGATTCAATAACAATATCTGCTCCGTGCTCTATTGGTTTTAGTAAAGAAGGCGTAGCAACCGTATTATCAACTATAAATGGCACTTTAAGGGCACTGGCTTCTGCAGCAATTGCTTTTAGGTCTAAAACATCAAGTTTTGGATTTCCCAGCGATTCTACAAAAATTGCACGGGTGTTTTCTTTAGCAGCCTTTTTAAAGTTCTCAGGATATTCCGGATCAACAAAAGTGGTTGTAATTCCAAATCTTGGTAAGGTTACACTTAATAAATTATAAGTTCCGCCATATAAACTACTGGATGCTACAATATGATCTCCGGCTTTTAAAAGCGTTAATAGCGTAGTATTAATGGCTGCAGTTCCAGAAGCTGTTACCACAGCAGCAATACCTCCTTCTAATGCCGCAAGGCGTTGTTCCAACACATCGTTGGTTGGGTTATTTAAACGGGTGTAGATATAACCAGGCTCTGCTAATGAAAAAAGATTCGCAGCGTGATCTGAATTATTAAACACATAAGAAGTTGTTTGATAAATAGGCACTGCTCTTGTTCCTCCGTTAATTTTTGTATCGTGACCGGCGTGTAATGCGTTTGTTGAAAATTTTTGAGTACTCATAATTTCTAGTTTTTTTTAAGTTCTTGCTTCTAATTTTTTGAAGCTTGTTTTGTTTTTATTGAATTTCCGCCTTTGCGGAGAAATAATTGATTTAAATAAAAAAAGTCCCCTTAAGTAGCTATTACCAAGGGGACCTTTAAATTGAACTCTAAACAAACTAAGTTAAATTCGGTTTTGGCAATAGCGTTTCATGTGTCGCATAGACATACACATCATCATATTGCGCATCATCATGTTATTTATTGCCTTATTCATCATATTTATTCTTGTCATTCCCACACAAGTGGGAATCTAATTTTAATTTATTTTTATTGCATAAAAAAACCGCTGCGGTTGGCAGCGGCTTTGCAATTATATCTTTTCAGAATTAAACAATTGAGCGCGCTGCGGAAGTTTTCCACATCATCATACGCATCATATTGAAAATTGTCTGGTACATTTTATCGTTTTGTTCGGGACAAATATAAGGGGAGAAATTTATAATATCCAAACCCAAACCTCATTTTTATGAAAAAAAATATTTTAGGGCATGTAAAGTAAATAATCGAGAATAAATTTCATTAAAAATGATAATAATTCATTTTTAAGATTTTAAAAAAACCTAATTATCTAAAAAACAACAAAATACAATAAAGACTGTCAAATAATTCTTTCTTGTAATAATCCTAACATCCTTAAACCGAATAAAAAAGAAAGTTAAAGCAAGTTTGAGTTAAGGTTATTTTTATACATTTGTACCTTAATTAATTAAAGGGAAGGATTTGACTGATTGCAACCCTGAAATACACAATGTGTGTATTAAAAATGCTAAAGCAGTAATACACTCCTCTTAGCTTTATTTGTCAAATTCTGCCCGTATTTTTAAAAAAATAATTTTAAAATATGGCATATTTATTTACTTCAGAAAGTGTATCTGAAGGTCACCCCGATAAAATCGCAGATCAAATAAGCGATACACTACTAGATAATTTCCTTGCATTTGATGAAAATTCTAAAGTTGCTTGCGAAACATTGGTAACTACTGGCCAGGTTGTACTTGCCGGAGAAGTTAGAAGCGACACTTATTTAGATGTGCAAAACATTGCGCGGGAAGTTATAAATGACATTGGCTACACCAAAGGCGCTTATAAATTTAGTGGTGATTCCTGTGGCGTAATCTCCCTAATTCACGAACAATCCCAGGAAATCTATCAGGGTGTAGATCGCGGAAACAAGGAGGAACAAGGCGCCGGAGACCAGGGCATGATGTTTGGCTACGCCACTAACGAGACAGAAAATTATATGCCCCTGGCGCTAGATATCTCTCACAAAATTCTTATTGAACTGGCAAAATTAAGACGTGAAGGAAAAGATATCCCCTACCTGCGTCCAGATTCTAAAAGCCAGGTTACTATAGAATATAGCGATGAAAATGTTCCGCAAAAAATTGTTGCAGTGGTAGTTTCTACCCAGCACGATGATTTTGATGAGAATGATGATGAAATGCTAAAAAAAATCAAGAAAGATATTCTTGAAATCCTTATTCCGCGAGTAAAAGCTCAATTACCTGAATACGTTCAGAAACTATTTAATGATGATATTACATATCATATAAACCCAACAGGAAAGTTTGTTATTGGTGGACCCCACGGTGATGCGGGACTTACCGGAAGAAAAATTATCGTAGACACCTACGGTGGTAAAGGTGCTCACGGTGGTGGTGCATTCTCCGGAAAAGATCCCAGTAAAGTAGACCGCTCGGCCGCTTACGCATCTAGACATGTGGCCAAAAACTTAGTTGCAGCCGGGCTTGCAGATGAAGTTTTAGTTCAAGTTTCTTATGCCATTGGGGTTGTAGAACCTACTTCAATTTCAGTAGAAACCTACGGCACAGCTAAAGTAGATATGAAAGATGGTGAAATCGCGAAGAAAGTAGCTCAAATATTTGATATGCGCCCTTGGGCCATTGAAGATAGATTAAAGCTAAGGAATCCTATTTATCGGGAAACTGCTGCCTACGGCCATATGGGAAAAACCCCAAAAACAATAACAAAAATCTTTAAAAGTCCTTATTCCGGAGAAATAAAGAAAGAAGTTGAACTCTTTACCTGGGAAAAACTGGATTATGTAGATAAAGTTAAGGAAGCTTTTGAGCTTTAAATTATAAACGCCATAATTATTAAAAATACCGCTGAAACCAGCGGTATTTTTTTTGACGTTTTCTTCGGAAAGCTTTAACAACGGGACGCAGTTTAAATTCCTAATTTTAGAATTCCACCAATCAAACACCTTATGTCTGTTTTTAAAAAAGTAAAAAACACCATCAACCTATTAAAGTCGGTTGACATGGATCAATTAGCAAAAATAAATGAGCAAATAGACCTTTCTGAAGCGATGAAAAGTTTAGGCCAACTCGATGAACGCCAGCTCAAGGGTTTGATGAAAATGTTAAAAACCAAACGTAAAAAAGGGCAAAGCGACCTCCCTCCCATAGATGGCGATTTTTACAATTTAGACCTTAAATTAACAGATGAGCAACGCAAGTTGCAGATGGAGGTGCGAAATTTTATGGAAGATGAAGTTAGACCTTTGGTAAACGACCATTGGAACCGCGCTAAATTTCCGCACGAGATTATTGAAAAATTTAAAAAATTAAATATTACCGGCGTTCCTTACGAAGGTTACGGCTGCCCAAATCTTCCGTTTTTAATGGAAGGCATCATCGCACAGGAAATTGCCAGGGTAGATGTTTCCATTTCAACCTTCTTTGGTGTGCACAGTGGCCTGGCAATGGGCTCTATTTATCTCTGCGGAAGTGAAGAACAGAAACAGGAATGGCTTCCAAAGATGCAAAAATTAGATGCTATTGGTGCCTTTGGACTTACAGAACCAAATGTAGGATCTGGAGTTGCCGGGGGGTTGGAAACCACCTGTAAATTTGATGGTGAAAATTGGATATTAAACGGACAGAAAAAATGGATAAGTAATGCCACCTTCGCCGATGTAGTTATTATTTGGGCTCGGGACGAAGATAGTAACCAGGTAAAAGGTTTCCTCGTTAGAAAAGGAAATCCAGGCTTTAAAGCCGAAAAGATGGAAGATAAAATGGCGCTTAGAATTGTACAAAACGCCCTTATTACCTTAACCGATTGCAAAGTACCGGAAAGTGATAGATTACAAAAAGCAGATTCTTTTAAAGATACTGCAAAAGTACTTCGTATGACCAGAGCTGGCGTAGCATGGCAGGCTGTGGGTTGTGCTCGTGGAGCTTACGAGAGTGCTTTAAAATATACCCGAAAAAGAGAACAATTTGGGAGACCAATTGCTTCTTATCAATTAATTCAAGATCATTTGGTAGAAATGGTTTCCAATCTTACCGCGATGCAAACTTTAGTTTTCAGGCTTTCTGAAATGCAGGATGCCGACTTACTCACAGATGAACACGCTTCTCTGGCTAAGGTTTTCTGTAGTATGCGCACTAGAGATGTGGTGAGCCGTGCTCGAGAGGTAATGGGTGGCAACGGTATTTTACTTGAACACGATGTAGCGCGTTTTGTAGCAGATGCAGAAGCCATTTATAGTTATGAAGGAACAAAAGAAATAAATTCACTTATTGTAGGTCGTGCAATTACCGGTTACAGTGCGTTTGTGAATTGATATTAAATAATCAAAAAAAAAGAAAGAGAATGTCATTATTAGTTATTAGCCCGGGGAAAGACCCGGAAGCCTGGGTTGAAGCCTTAAAAGAACAACATCCAGGATTAAATATTTATGTTTATCCCGAAGACCACGATAAAGAAGATGTAGAATTCGCATTAACCTGGAATCATCCCCGCGGAATTTTCCAAAATTATCCTAATCTAAAAGTTATTGCTTCTATGGGTGCCGGGGTAGACCATATCACCAGTGATGAGGAGCTTCCCAAAAATGTGAAAATCACCAAAGTGGTAGACAATCGTTTAGCGGAAGATATGGGAACTTTTGTACTCAGCCTTGTTTTGGCTCACCAAAGAAACCTATTGCACTATCGTGAAAGTCAAATTAACGAAAAATGGGAACCCGTTCCTTACACCCGGAACAACGAAGTTAAAGTTGGAATTTTGGGAATTGGAAACCTGGGACAAAGGGTTGCTCATAAATTGCTTCAAAACGATTTTAAGGTAATTGGATTTTCAAAAAACAAGAAAGAATTTGAAAACGTAGAGAGCTTTGCCGGAGAAGATGAATTAGATGATTTTCTAGAGCAGTCAGATATTTTGGTAAACATGCTTCCTTTAACTCCAGATACCGAAAAAATACTCAATAAAGAATTATTTGAAAAATTACCTAAAGGTGCATATTTAATAAATGTTGCTCGTGGTGAACATTTGGTAGAGCAAGATCTTTTAGCTAAGGTAGACGACGGTCATCTTTCCGGTGCTGCCTTAGATGTATTCTGGGAAGAACCCATTAGAGATGAGCACCCATTTTGGAAACATCCAAAAATTAGAGTAACCCCGCACATTGCCAGTGTTACTCAGCCAAATTCTGTAGTACCACAAATTATTGAGAACTACGAGAGATTACAGGAAGGTGAAGAACTTAAAAATGAGGTGAAAAGAGATAGAGGCTATTAATTAAAAAATAAGCTTATGAAAAATTTCAAAAATATTCTTGTAGCGGTAGATTTTAACGATGCCGTAGGTGAACTTATGGCTTACGCTGAAAGTATGGCGCAGAAATTTGGAGCAAAAATCTGGGTGGTCCACGTGGCCGCTCCAGATCCAGATTTCGTAGGCTATAGTACAGGACCTCAATACATACGGGATATGCGTGCTGATGAACTTAAGGCAGAACATAAAGAACTACAACAAATTTGCGAAATGTTTATTAGCAAAAAGATAGCATCTGATGCGCTTTTAATTCAAGGTTCTACAGTAGAAACTGTACTTGAAGAAGCCAAAAAATTAAAAGCTGACATGCTTATTGTAGGCACTCACAAACACAGCTTTTTCTATAATCTTTTTGCCGAGAGTGTATCGGTAGAACTATTTAAAAATGCTGAAATCCCGGTTCTTTCTGTTCCAATTGAAGAAGAAAAATAGCATTTTATTCAGTCTTATTTTTCAATCTTTACCGCATAATTTGTATTAATTTTATTAGCATAAACCGGTTATAATGATAAGTAAAGAGGAGTTCACAAAACTACACTCACAAATTGCAACCTACATTAAGCGCACGCCTGTAATGCGATCGCGATTATTAAATGGTCTTGCCGAAACCGAAGTGTATTTTAAATGCGAGAATTTTCAAAGAATGGGCGCTTTTAAAATGCGCGGCGCTACTGCTGCAATTTTAGCACTAAGCGCAGAAGAAAGAGCAAAAGGAGTTGTTACACATTCTTCAGGTAATTTTGCTCAGGCTGTTTCACTTTCAGCAAAAAGCCTGGGAATCCCTGCTTATATCGTGATGCCTTCCTCTGCCCCTATAGTTAAAAAAGATGCAGTAAAAACTTATGGAGGCCAAATTACCGAGTGTGAACCCAATATAAAAGCCCGGGAAGCAGCTGCTGCAAAAATACAGAAAGAAACCGGCGCTACTTTTCTACATCCTTCTAACGATGTTAATGTAATCTATGGCCAGGGAACCGCAGCAAAAGAGTTTATTGAAGATTTCCCAGAACTGGATGTTATAATCACTCCCGTTGGTGGCGGTGGTCTCTTAGCCGGCACCGCACTTGCAGTAGATTTTTATGCCGAAAAATGTAAAACCATAGGCGCAGAGCCTTTTGAAGTTGACGATGCTTACCGCTCTTTAGAAAGCGGAAAAATTGAGTTTAATAAAACTATCAACACTATTGCCGATGGACTAAAAACACATTTGGGCGATAAAAACTTCCCAATTATACAAAATAAAGTTTCCGAAATTATTAGGGTTGAAGAAGGGGAAATTATAACGGCTATGAAACTTATTTGGGAACGAATGAAGATTGTCGTTGAACCCTCTGCCGCGGTAGCCTTTGCGGCTGTTCTACGTGAAAAAGAAAAATTTCACGGAAAAAGGGTGGGAATTATCATTTCTGGAGGTAATGTAGACTTAAGTAATTTACCTTTTTAAATTTCCCTGTTCTCCTTTAAAAAACTTACCGTTACCAAAAGTTGTCCAACATGCCGCTGGCTATGCTCTGCCGCGTGAAAAAGTAAGCCAATTACTGTTGAAGGTAATTTTTTTCTTCCCACAACTCTAAATTCAGTTAGTTTGTTCTCAGGAGTATTTTTAAGAAAAACGAGTGCCTCTTCCACTTTATCCCGAAAATTCTGCACAAGAAACACTAGTGCTATCTGCGGATTCACAACTCCTTCATTTTCCAAATATTCAAACTGAGTTTCCGATAGTTTTTCGGCTTTCGCGTAGGTTAACATTCGATCTATCACTCCGGTTAAATGTTGTAAATGGAATCCTACTGAAGCCCGACCTGCAGGCTTTTTCCAAAGCAATTCTTCAGGAAAATCTTTTATATACTTTTCTACTTCTTCGCTAGATTGCAAAAGAGCATGAGCAGCAGGTTGCAACAAATTAGGAACACCAAGTATCTTTCCACGTAACCAAACTTCAGGTTTATTATTTTCCATTTTTTAATTTTTCATCCAAAAAATATCGAATAAAAACTTAATAGAAAAAACAAAGCTCATAAAAAATAGTCGGTAAGCTTTAAGTTTTTAAATCTGCATTTCGGCTTTAGCTTTTGAGCATTTCATAGTATATTTAGCCTCTTTAAGAAAGGAGCTTATTAAACACTTTTAAGAGTACGTTAATTCGAATAGTTTTTTTTGCGAAAATCATATCGAGAATAAGTTAAAAACGATTCACACTTGTCGATACAGTTTCAATAATTAGCAATAACCACTCGAAGTGACACCTGCACATCTAATTGGCATCCTAACAAAAATCATTAAAAATTACACTATGCTTAGAAATTTTCTTCCGGCTATTATGTTACTTTTAGCCGCTTCACCACTTTTCTCTCAAGAAAAAGAAGAGAAAAAAAAATGGGATGTAAACGATCCTTATTCCGATGATTGGAATATTAAAGAAGTTCCACTGCAAACCGATGAAGGTACGTGGATGAACCTTGATGTCTCCCCAGATGGCAAAACCATTGTTTTTGATCTTTTAGGCGATATCTATAAAATGCCAATTACTGGCGGCAAAGCAGAACTTTTAAGAAGCGGAATGGCTTATGAAGTCCAGCCGCGCTTTAGCCCCGATGGTTCTAAAATCTCTTTTACCAGTGATGCCGGCGGTGGTGACAATATTTGGGTCATGAATGCCGAAGGAGAAAATGCAAAGCAACTTACCAAAGAAGATTTTAGATTATTAAACAATGCGGTTTGGACGCCTGACGGAAATGCGATCGTTGCCAGAAAACACTTTACCTCTGGCCGTTCTCTTGGTGCCGGTGAAATGTGGTTGTATCATATTGGTGGCGAAGGTGGCTTACAATTAACAGAACGCAAAAACGACCAGCAAGACGTCAATGAGCCTAGCGTTTCTCCCGATGGCCGCTACCTTTATTACAGTGAAGATATGTACCCGGGCGGAATGTTTCAGTACAATAAAGACCCTAATAAACAGATCTATGTAATTAAAAGATACGATTTTGAAACCGGTAAAAACAAGACTATTACCGGTGGTCCCGGAGGTGCAGCAAGACCTCAGGTTTCTCCTGATGGAAAGAAGCTCGCTTTTATAAAACGCGTAAGAACAAAATCGGTTTTATTTATTCATAACCTGGAAACTGGCGAAGAATGGCCGGTATACGATAAGTTGAGTAAAGACCAGCAGGAAGCATGGGCAATTTTTGGAGTTTATCCCGGTTTTAGCTGGATGCCTTCAGGAAAAGAGCTTGTTTTTTGGAGTGAAGGAAAGATTAATAAAGTAAATATTGAAGATTATTCTTCTGAAATCATTCCTTTTGAAGCTGAAAATACCATAGAAATCGCTGAAACGCATCGCAGTGAACATCAGGTGTTTTCAGAAGATTTTAATCCTAAAGTGATTCGTCACGCAGTAACTTCACCAGATGGAAAAACCCTTATTTTTAATGCGGTTGGTTATCTATGGAAAAAATCTTTACCTAACGGAAAACCTCAGCGAATTACAAAGAGTGAAGATTTTGAGTTTGAACCTGCTTTTTCACCAAACGGGAAAGAGCTTGTTTATGTGACCTGGAACGATTCAAAAATGGGGGCTTTAATGAAAGTTGGCCTTAATGGAAGAAATCCGCAAAAACTCACTTCAGAAAAAGGAATTTATAGAAACCCGGCCTTCTCAAATAATGGAGAACAAATTGTTTTTGTTAAAGAAAGAGGGAATAGCGACCAGGGACAAACATTTAGCAAAGAACCTGGAATTTACACGATAAGTGCTTCGGGAGAAAATAAAAAGAAGATCCACAACACGGGAGATTTCCCAGTGTTTAACAAAGACGATTCCCGAATTTTCTTTCAAACCGGGGGCGCACTTATGGGTAGCCTGCAAAAGAGCTTAAAAAGTATTGACGTAAATGGAAATGACGAGCGCACGCACATCAATTCAAAACACGCTAACCGTTTAGTACCAAGCCCTGATAACAAATGGGTAGCTTTTAGTCATTTGCACCAGGCTTATTTGGCACCGCTTACATTAACAGGAAGACCTTTAGATTTAGATAACAACACCAAAAGTATTCCGGTAACCCAAATCACCAAAGACGCCGGAATGAACTTACATTGGTCTAACAACAGCCAAAATGTACATTGGACCTTAGGTGACGAATATTTTACCAATGAAGTTTCAGAGCGTTTTACGTTCTTAGAAAGTTCTCCAGATTCTATTCCTGCTATTACCGAAAAAGGAACAAAAATAGGATTGCAATTAAAAACCGATGTTCCCGAAGGCAAAATCGCGTTTACAAATGCCAGGATTATTACCATGAACGGTGATCAGGTAATTGAAAATGGAAGTCTGGTTATTGAAGAAAATAAAATTGTTTCAGTAGGCGAAGCTTCCGAAGTAAATATTCCGAATAACGCGAAAGTTTATGACCTGGAAGGGAAAACAATAATGCCCGGTATTGTTGATGCTCACGCTCATATTGGCGCGTTTAGATATGGCTTAACGCCCGAAAAACACTGGCCTTTATATGCAAATATGGCTTTTGGGGTAACTACAGTGCACGATCCTTCGGCTTTAAGTGAAAGCATTTTTAGTATGGCAGAAATGGTGAAAGCCGGTGAAATGGTAGGGCCAAGAATCTATTCTACCGGAATTATTCTTTACGGTGCAGAAGGCGATTTTAAAGCGGTAATTAATAGTCTGGAAGATGCTAAATCGGCTTTAAGAAGAACAAAAGCCTTTGGAGCGACTTCGGTAAAAAGTTACAATCAGCCCCGTCGTGAACAACGCCAGCAAATTATGCAGGCAGCTAAAGAACTAGAAATGAATGTAGTACCCGAAGGTGGAAGTACCTTTTTACATAATATGAATATGATTGTAGACGGGCACACCGGGATAGAGCATAATATTCCTGTAGCACCTGTTTTTAAAGATATAGAAACACTTTGGAGCAACAGCAATACCGGTTATACCCCAACGTTAATTGTAAATTACGGAGGCGTAAACGGTGAATATTACTTTTATCAAAAGGACAATGTTTGGGAGAATGAGCGCTTGCTAAATTTTACTCCTCGTCAAATTGTAGATTCAAGATCAAGACATCGTACAAAACTTCCTGATGAAGAATATGATAACGGACCTATTTTAGTTTCAAACACTGCTAAAGAACTTTCTGACATTGGCGTAAAGGTTAATCTTGGAGCACATGGGCAGTTGCAGGGACTTGGTGCTCACTGGGAACTTTGGCTACTGCAAATGGGCGGAATGACCAATTTGGAAGCATTACAGGCAGCCACAATTAACGGTGCCGAGTATATTGGAATGGGCAGCGAAATTGGATCTTTAGAAGAAGGTAAACTAGCCGATTTAATTGTTTTAGAGAAGAATCCATTGGAAGATATTCGTAATTCTGAATCGGTTATTTACACGATGGTAAACGGTAGATTATATGACGCCGAAACAATGAATGAAATTGGAAACAATCCAGAAGAACGCGGCGAATTTTATTGGGAAAATAACAAATATAATGCGGCTTTCCCATGGCACGAAAGCACCCAGAGCTTTACCGCTCCCGGTTGTACCTGCCATAGATTAACTAATTAAAAAACCAAAAATCACAAACTGGATAGTTAATTAAGTTCTTGCTTAAACAAACCTAATTTGGTAACTTTTAAAGCAAATTAACTATCCAGTTTCTATGCTGAAATATAAAATTTTATGAGAAGGGTTAAATTTGGAAAGCTTTTCACTCACAGAAAAATAGATGAAAGCATTATTCGCGAACATCTTGCGCTGGAAAGAACTAAGCTCGCCAATGAGCGTACGCTGTTATCCTATACCCAAGCGGCTATGTACTTTCTGCTGGGGGGTTTGGCTTTAATTCAGCTAAAGGAATACCAAGAGATGCATTATATTGGCTACCTGGCCCTGGTCATTTCTGTATTGTTCCTTACCATTGGTATTTGGCGATTCATCGTACTAAAAAATAAGATGAAGGATCTTTTAAAGGGCAAAATAGAGTCTACAGCTGAAGAGGAAGAAGAACCTGAAAATAATTAATAAGTTTATTGAGGTCCAGGTTTAGATATTTTTTAGAAACTTCAATTTGTAAAAACTTCAATTGCAAACAGTCACACATTATTTTCTTCATTTTATAGCTATTGGTGCTATTGCCTGGTTTTATGATAAAAAGAACTGGAAAAAAAACTGGCTTATTTTACTAGCTACTATGGCCGTAGATCTTGATCACGTCTTCGCCACTCCTTTATTTGATCCCATGCGCTGCGGAATTGGCTATCATCCTTTACATTCTCATTTTGCAATTATTGGCTATTTATTAGGCTTCTTTTTTATAAAAAACAAACTATTGAAATTAATATTCATAGGTTTGCTATTTCATATGCTTACCGATTTTATAGATTGCATTTGGATGTTTTCTAAATGCGGTGAATGTTATACTTCTTCTGAAATTTATAAATGGTTTAATTAATTTTTTTTTAGAAATATAGGAACATCATAATTTTGTTTCAATTTCCAACATCTTAGATCCCCCGAGTAAAAATCGGGACAAGCTCTAAAACAAATTTCTTTAGACGGTCATAGCACAATTTAAACCTACCAGCAAAATTAACTCATAGCAAACGCACGAGACATTAAATGGATTTTTTTTGATTTCGAGGCAACCCGATGCTTCGCAACAGAGTATTAAATCTCGATTATCGAGTAAAAAACCTGAAAAACTGAATATTTAGGGTATAAACAGATTTCAGGCATTGCTTAAGCAACAATTTAAGGGTTTAGGTTATTATTTTCTTCATCGCTAAGCATTCTTGATTTTATTAGAAAGCGATAACCGGTGGGAATATCCAGCGAAAAGCTACCTCCCCTACCCTTTACGATATCTACGGTAAGATGAGTATGTTTCCAATACTCAAATTGGTCGTGGCTCATATAAAAATTTACGCCGCCAACTTCCCCCAGTAAAATATCATTATCATCAATATAAAAATCCTCTTTTGGCAGTAACATAGGCGAAGACCCGTCGCAACAGCCGCCGCTTTGGTGAAAGATCACCTCGCCGTGCTGTTGCTTGAGTTCCTGCAATAATTTATTTGCTTCAGGAGTTATTTCTACTCTTTTATATTCCATTTCTAAAAGAATCCCAGTTTATTCTTATCATAGGAAATCAACATGTTTTTGCTTTGTCGGTAATGATTCAGCATCATTAAATGGTTTTCTCTTCCGAAACCAGATTTTTTATAACCTCCAAATGGGGCGTGCGCAGGATAATCGTGATAGCAATTTACCCAAACCCGTCCGGCTTTTATTGCTCGTGGAATTTGATATAATTGATGTGCATCTCTGGTCCAAACGCCGGCACCAAGACCATACATAGTATCATTTGCGATTTCAATCGCTTCAGCTTCATCTTTAAATGTGCAAACCGCTACTACAGGACCAAAAATTTCTTCCTGAAAAACCCTCATTTTATTATGGCCTTTTAAAATAGTTGGCTGAATGTAAAATCCGTTTGCTAAATCTCCATCAAGTTTTGCTGCACCACCGCCGGCTATAACCTCGGCGCCTTCATCTTTTCCTATCTTAATATATTCCAGGATTTTTTGATGCTGATCGCTGGAAGCCTGTGCACCCATCATAGTGGATTCTTCAAAAGGATTACCCATTTTTATAGCTTTGGTACGTTCAATTACCCGCTTAATGAATTCATCATAAATATCTTCCTGAATCAAGATCCTGGATGGCGCGGTACAAACTTCTCCCTGGTTAAATGCAAAAAGCACAGCGCCTTCAATACATTTATCAAGGAAAGCATCATCATGGTCCATAATACTATTAAAAAATACATTGGGCGATTTTCCACCCAATTCCATAGTTACCGGGTGCAGGTTCTTTGAAGCATATTGCATAATTAATTGGCCGGTAGTAGTTTCTCCAGTAAAGGCCACCTTATCTACATTAGGGCTGGAAGCTAGAGGTTTCCCCGCTTCGGGACCAAAACCATGAATCACGTTGAATACACCGGGCGGTAAAAGATCTGCAATTTTTTCAGCTAAAAATGTTGCTGAGGCCGGGGTTTGTTCGGCAGGTTTTAAAACAACGCAGTTTCCCGATGCTAATGCAGGCGCCACCTTCCAGGCAAGCATTAATAATGGAAAGTTCCACGGAATAATTTGTGCAACTACACCAAGCGGTTCATTAATAATTAAGGAAAGTGTATTTTCGTTAAGTTCTGTAGCAGAACCTTCTTCTGCCCGAATTGCTGCTGCAAAATATCTAAAATGATCTACCGCCAATGGGACATCTGCATTCATGGTCTCTCGTATGGACTTCCCGTTATCTGCAGTTTCCATTTGCGCAAAAGTTTCCAGATTTTCATGAATAACATCAGCGATTTTATTCAGTATAGTAGCTCGTTCTGAAGCTGATGTTTTCCCCCATTCGTGCTTTGCATTATTAGCAGCTTCAATCGCATTTTTTACATCCTTCTCATTAGACCTTGGATACCTGGCCAATAGTTTATTGTCTACCGGAGAATGGTTTTCAAAATACGCTCCATCAATAGGATCCTGAAATTTTCCATTAATAAAATTGCCATATTTTTCCTTAAATTTTGGTGCTGAGTAGCTCATTGAAATAATTATTTATAATTAACACTACAATATCCTTAATTTTAAGATTAAATAATTGAACTTTTCTACAAATAAATACTACATTACTACTGTCTTATTAAATTAAATAGGTTTTGAATAATAATTTACTAAACTACAATCGCGATTTAAAACTCAACACTTCAATAGAAAACAGGACGATCTACAGTGCTGATTATGCTGAATTAAATGTTTTTGAAACCCGGCAGGTAGCAGAAAGTGTAAATCTTCAGTTTGGGTTTCCAATTATTGCAAGTATGCTTACGGGAAAGAAAATAATGCACCTGGAGGGTATGAAATCTTTTGATTTTTTCCCGGGAGAATCGGTAGTGTTGCCTTCAGATAAAAAGATGATCATAGATTTCCCCCTGGCCAACTCCAAACATCCTACGCGATGCCTCGCTCTGGGAATTGATCCGGATAAAATAAAAGAAACAGTTGAATTTTTTAATGAAAATACTCGTATTGATTTCGAAAATGATCAACATAGTTTTGACGCAAGCGCTGTACATCTGGCCAATAACCAGCAGGTACAATTTGTGTTAGACCGCATTTTTAGCACATTCCTGGAAGATGGCAGGGCTAAAGACATGTTGTTAGACTTAATGGTAAAAGAACTCATTATAAGGTTACTTCAAACTAAAGCAAAAGTAATGCTCCTGGATAATGAAACACTTTTTGATAATAATAGAATGGCGTTTATCGTAAAATATATGCGAGAACATCTTACCGAAAACATTCAGGTAGATAAATTGGCGAATAAAGCATGTATGAGTACTTCAAATTTTTACCGAAGTTTTAAAAATACGCTTGGTGAAAGTCCTATAGATTATCTAAACGGAGAACGAATTAAATTTGCGAAGAAGCTTATTCAAAGAACAAACAATAAGTTTGCAGATATTGCTTATAAAAGCGGATTTAACAATACCAGCTATTTTAATCGACAATTTAAACGTTTTGAAAAAGTTACACCCAATCAATATAGAAAACTGGTTAAAAACAATATTGCTTAATATTTCGCAGCATTCATACTAAGGTTTTCCAGGGCACTTTTCATGGCTTCCAACTGAGGAATATTCTTGGTAAGTTTAAACCTTTCTACTAAAAATGCAGGATCATTATAAGAAATTTTCACGATTCCGGCTTCATCACGCCAAACCAGAAATTTAACCGGCAACTCCAGGGCTATCTTTGCATTTTCTTGCATAATTGGGGTACCAATTCTAGGGTTTCCAAAAATTATAAGTCTAGTGGGGCGCATTCCCAGGTTTATTTCTTCAGCATTTTTAAAATGATCTATTTCTGAAAAAATCTGAAGATTGAGATTAGTTTCAATCGCAGAAACCAGACGCTCATAGGTAGTTTGAAAATCAAATTCACTTATTTCTGAAATTATACCCTGGTGCTTGTTTAACTTAAACTCCCCTGATTTTTTTACCCTATTCCCCGATACCTTAGAAGCTATATTTTTCAGCGCTTTATTTAGGTCGCCTAAATTCCTGGCTTTTTTAAGCTCGTACCGCTGTTTCAAATAATTAACACTACTGTAGGTGATTTTGGTTTGGTTTTCTATTTTATACACTAAAATTTTAAGCGGAAGATCCAGACCTGCCAGTTGATCACATTGCATCAATAAGGTGCCCTGTTTTGGATTTCCGAAAATAAACAGATTTTTTGCTGAAAGTTCTAACCCGGCTTTTTTAGCTTCTTCCGAGTGCTGAATTTCAGCAAAAAGAGTGAGATTATTATTTAGCTTTAAAATCTTATCCAAACGCGAAGCTGTTTCTTTAAAGCTATAATCACTGCGAGTAAGCATTAGGTGGTCTTTATCTTTTTCTTGCGCTGTTCCAAATTGAATACCGCAACAAAAAATGAAGATAAAATATTTTAACAGAGATTTCATAGCTTTAAATTCAACTTTAAGTTAATGAATTTTAAGAAGATATAGAATCAAAAACTTTAGCTTTTCAAGATTTATGAGTAATTTGACAAAGTGTAAAAATCAAAGAACCTTAATTCTTGTATCTTTGCACCCCGCTTTTTAAAGCGGCCCTAACAACTATCTAATTATAACAAATTTATGCACGTAGCGATTGCAGGGAATATTGGCGCAGGAAAAACCACCCTTACTAAATTATTGGCAAAACATTATAACTGGGAAGCGCAGTATGAAGATGTATTGGAGAACCCCTATCTTGAAGATTTCTATAATAAAATGGAGCGTTGGTCTTTTAACCTCCAAATATACTTTTTAAATAGCAGGTTTAGGCAAATACTTCAAATACGCGAGAGCGGAAAAAAGATCATCCAGGACAGAACCATCTATGAAGATGCCCATATTTTCGCACCCAACCTGCACGCGATGGGATTAATGACCAATCGCGATTTTGAAAATTACAGTTCCCTCTTTGACCTTATGGAAAGTGTTGTACAGGGACCTGATCTTCTAATCTACCTGCGAAGCAGTATTCCAAACCTGGTTTCCCAAATACATAAGAGAGGACGTGATTATGAAAACTCTATTTCTATAGATTACTTAAGCAGACTAAATGAGCGTTACGAGGCCTGGGTGCATAACTATAACAAAGGCAATTTATTAATTATAGATGTAGACAATATTAATTTTGTAGACGATCCTGAAGACCTGGGAAATATTATAAACCGCATTGACGCTGAGATTCACGGATTGTTTTAAAACTCGAAAAAATGGAATCAACAAAACTTAAACGGCCAAAACACAAGGGTTCTCCAAAGTTATTTGACAACCCAATTTTAGAAAAACTCACGCATACGCATATTTCTTTTCCACTGATTATTTTTGGAGTAATTGCAGTTGCTTTAATTTACTATGGGATTATTGAAAAAGGTTTTGAAGCACCTATTATGGTAGGACTCTTCGCAGCCGGACTTTTCTTTTTCACTTTTGTAGAATATATTATGCACCGTTACCTGTACCATATCCCTGCAACTAGTGAAAGAAAGAAAAAGATATCTTACACGATGCACGGTGTACACCACGATTACCCAAAAGATAAATCCCGATTGGCAATGCCGCCGATTTTAAGTTTGATAATTGCTACCGTACTTTTTATAATTTACCGGGCTGTTTTAGGAGATTATGTTTTTGGATTCCTGGCTGGATTTTTAATAGGATATGCCGCGTACCTGGCTATTCATTACTCCGTACACGCCTTTAAAGTACCTAACAATTTCCTAAAGATTTTATGGCAACATCACAGCATTCATCATTACCGGGAGTCAGACAGGGCTTTTGGTGTTTCTTCACCACTCTGGGATCATATTTTTAGAACAATGCCCAGAAAAACCTCAGGCAGTAAAAAAACCGCTGTTGGAAAAAGTATTGACGATTAGAATATTTACTTTATAATGTATTAAATATCATGTTTGTTTTTCATAATACAAACATTTCTTTGCGCGGTTTAGAACATAATTTTAATAAGGTCGTCTTCGGTTATTTTGTTGAAATATTCATTCAAATTAAATTGCTGCAAGACCTTTCTAATTTCCACTTCTTCGTGATTAGTACTTTCCAGGGCACGCTCTATAGGCTCTATATCTTTTATATGAAAAAAGTCTCCGTGAATTTTTACATCAGTAATTATTCCTTTTGAAACATTCATATGCATTTCTATGGTTCCTCCCTCTGTTCTTAATCCCTGTTCAAAATTATAATCAGGAGAAGATCCAAAATTCCAGGCCCATGTACTGTATTTTTTATCCCGAATTTCCTCTATTTTCTTTAAATCTTCATCAGAGAAGGAATACATTTTAGCATCATCAAATGTATTTGTAATGTGATCCATTATTTTATCGGTAAATTCATCAAGAGTAATTTTTTCCTCAAGATGATCGCTTATATTGGTTACACGGTTAGGTACCGATTTCATAGCACGACCTTTATATTTTAAAGGATTCACCTTTAATGCCCCGCTAATATCTTTCATATCTGAAGAGAACAAAAGCGTCCCATGATGTAAGATCTTGTTCTTTACCAGGTGTTCGGCATTTCCCGAAAATTTTTTGCCTTTTATCGTTAAATCATTTCTCCCTTCAAACCTAGCTTCTACACCTAAACTTTGCAAAACCTCAAGAATAGGCTTTGTATAACGCTGAAAATCCACCATTTCAGAATTTTTACCAGTTCTTGTGAAGGAGAAATTTAAATTCCCTAAATCGTGATAAACAGCGCCACCACCCGAAAGTCTTCGAACCACCTTAATTCCTCTATCTTTTACATAATCTACATTTACTTCTGCAATGGTATTTTGATGCTTCCCAACAATAATAGCATTATCATTTCGCCAAAGCATAAAGCAGTCTTCCTCTAAATGTTTAAATATAAATTCATCAGTTGCGATATTAAAATAAGGATCTGTAGAGTGATGCTTAATACACAGCATAGTTTTATTTTTTAAAAGAATTAAGTAAACTACTTCGGAGCAAGCTCACGAAGCATTAATATTGAAAAATATAATTTGATTTCGAGGCAAGCCTCGGAGCATTCAATCTCGATTATCGAGTAAACGTTTTAAACACTTACCTAAAACTGACTCTTTAACGAGCTTGCTTTTCTCGTGATAAATTGCACGTTTAAGATTCTTGTTTATTAGATATTTTTGCAAAATAATGCTAATATACAAAGGTCTTACTGGATGCAGACTTCCTATACTGGAAATGGGACTTATACGTTTAAATAAACTCGTGTTCCTTTGCGTGCGCTATAGCTTCTTGTGAAGATTCTACCATAAGTACCGGAGTAGTCTCAAAATTATCTACAATACTTCTCACACGGTTCATTTGTTTTTTATGCTTTACACTTCTTAGATATATTGCCAGAATCCTTTCTGGGTACTGCGCTGCAATCTCAGTATAAATAGAGGCATCATGTTCGCCACTATCTCCAATTAGAATAAAATTCATAGCTGGATAGGTTTGCAAAATATTAGTGATTTCCTTTTGTTTATGTGGCTTTTCAGGTTTGATACTCCCATCGAATGGCGTTCTGAATTTCCGAAGCAAAATTGGACCTTTCGGAAAAGCATTATGATCCAAAAATAATTTTAAATATTCATATAAGTTCCACGGGCTATTACTTAAATAGAAAATGGGATTATTGGGCGTACCGTCCCGGCCTTCGTGCAATTTCTGATAAAATTCAGCCGCTCCTTTTAGCGGAATTCTATCATAGGCATTGGTTAACAATGAATTTTTAAGCAATCGCAATTTTAAAAATGAAGTAACACCAGTCTGTAAAATAGTGTCGTCTATATCACTAATCACCCCGTATTCTGCTTCTGGGTGCGGAATTAAAAAACTACCGGTAAACGGATCTTCCAGCAACTCGGTTTTTTTACCCATAGGCCCTTTATAATATAACTTATAATCTAGCCAGCCTTCTTCATCTGCGTATTCTGCCAGGTTTTCTTTGATATCATCTTCAAATAAAAAAAAGCCTTCAGCATTGGTTTCTGTGCTTGTATGCACCTTTCCCGGCAGGCTTAAATCTATTTGTGCTTCCGGGATTTCAAATGTATCAAACTGCTTATAGGTAGTTTTTATAGTTTTAAAAATATTGGCATCTTGCGTAATTTTTAGTGGTTCATTATCTAACACACGTCCCTTTATATATAGACGGGAATGAGTGCCGTAACTTCTATATGCCGTGATTAAGATCTGCTCTATTAATTTATACCTACCGGCTAGTTTGCGTATTCTTTTCTTCATTAATTTCCGCTTTTGGTCAAGTTAAAAATTATCAGGAAGTCACACCTTGCTTTTAATTAAACTTTAGGAAGATTCTAAGCTTTGCATAGCATGCTCCATATCAATTCCCTTTTGGAGCACTTTTTTAAATAGATCACCTTTTTTCTGAATTCGTTGTGACATATTTTTAATGTTGAAATCCAGAATTTTAAGTCCGCCTTTTACTTCTTTCCATTCTAATGGAGCGGAAACAGGCGCACCAGGTTTTGGGCGTGCGCAATAGGCTGAAGCCAGGGTTTGGCCTCTTCGATTTTGCAAATAATCGAGGTAAATCTTGTCTTTTCGCTTCTTTTTAGCGCGATCCATACTGGTTATTTTTGGGACTTTATCTGCAATATAATAACACAGCAATTTGGTGAAATCGCGCGCCTCATCATAACTATAATTTCCGCCTAGCGGAATATAAATATGAAGTCCGCTGGAACCGGAAGTTTTACAAAAGCCATCAATTTTGGCTAGATCCATGACTTCCTTAGCGGCCTGGGCAACTTCAATCACTTCATCAAAAGTATTTTTATCTGAAGGATCTAAATCTATCACCATATAATCTGGATTATCCAGGTTATTAATTCTCGAATTCCAGGGATTGATCTCTATACAACCCAAATTTGCCATATATAAAAGCGTAGCCTCGTTCTGGCAAAGTAAATATTCGATGTCTTTTTCTGAAGATTCGGAATAAATTTCAGTAGTTGCTACCCAATTGGGTAAATTCCCCTCATTATCTTTCTGATAAAAACCTTGTTTTTTAATACCATTGGGATGCCGGTGTAAATTCTGCGGACGATCTTTTAAGTAAGGCAACATTATTTCTGAAACCTGGATATAATAATCTATTAAATCATATTTTCTAAATCTGGAATCTGGCCAATACATCTTGTCTAAATTAGTAAACGGCACTTCTATCCCATCTATTTCCAGGCTTTCGCCAGATTTCTTTGGCGAAGTTTTTTTTGTTTTCTTTTCTTCGGAAGTTTTATTTTCAATAATTTCTTCAGCTGAAATTTCTTCGGGATCTTTATCTTTTCTAAGAGCTTTAAAAACGGGATGTCGCAGTTTTCCTGTTTTTGTAATTTCCGAATACTTTACCTCAGCAATCAAATCGGGGCGCATCCAAACCGGCTCTCTATCCTTTAAATTTATTTTTTCTGAAAAAGGAGAAGTTTTACGTTCCCTGCTTTTAAACTTTTTCAACAATGCTTTCTGCTCATCATTAGAAAAACCTGTACCGCAGTTTCCAATATATTTTAGCTCCTCATCTTCGTAAGCGCCCATAATCAGGGAACCAAAAACCGCACCTTCCGAAGTGGTGTAACCGCAAATAAGCACTTCCCGGGAATTATCGGCCTTTATTTTTAGCCATTTTTCAGTTCTATAGCCGGGAGAATAGGTAGCATCGGCTTTTTTGGCGATCACACCTTCCAATCCCAGGTCTATGGATTTATTATAGAATGCGGTGCCCATACCTTCAATATGATCGCAATATTGAACCATGTCCAGATCTTCCAAAACTTCAGGGATTAAACTTTTGCGCTCTAAAAGTGGCAGATCTAACATAGAATGACCATTGAGAAAAAGCATATCAAAAACATAGAAACGCAAGGCTCCCGGGGTGTTTTCATTATAATTTTGCAAAGCCTGGAACTGTGGAATTCCCTCTTTATTCAATACCACAATTTCACCGTCTAAAATCACATTATTTTCTACCTGTTCTAAATCCTTGACTAGCTTTGGAAATTTAGAATTAAAGGAAATTCCGTTTCGGGAATAGAGATCCACCTTGCCGTCTTCAATATGCGCCAGGGCGCGATAACCATCCCATTTTAACTCGTAAATCCAATCGGGATCGTTAAATATTTTCTTGCCGGTGGTAGCGAGCATTGGTTTTGTAAATTCTGAAGGATTTATTTTTCTAACTTTTCCTTCAGGTTTTTTATCGGCTTTATCCTGACGCTTTTTTTCGGAAAAAACTTCCGCATCATAATCCATCTCGGTAGAGTAATCATCGTTCTTTTTAATAAGCAGCCACTGGTTCTTTTTATCACCTCGCTTAGTTTTAACCAAAGCAAATTCACCTTTAATTTTGCTGCCTGTAAAAACAATTTTCAGGTTACCGTCTTCCCATTGTTCTTCAAGGTTATCCTTAGTTTTTGCAGCGGCTTTAAAAGTGCCCTTATCCCAAATTTGCATCTCCCCCGCTCCATAATTTCCTTTTGGGATAGTACCTTCAAAATCTAAATATTTAACGGGATGATCTTCGGTTTCTATCGCCAGGCGTTTATCTTTCGGATTCATTGAAGGGCCTTTAGGCACGGCCCAACTTTTTAAAACTCCTTCCATTTCCAGTCGTAAATCGTAATGCAGACGTGTGGCTTCATGCCGCTGAATTACAAACCGTCCGCGATTTTCGGTAGAAAAATCGGCGCCGGGTTCTGGCGTGTTTTTAAAGTTTCGCTTTTTTTTATAATCGGCTAAACTCATCTTTTAGGATGCTTTAGACTTTTTCTTTTTATCAAGACTGGCCTTTAATTTTGCCATAAGATCTTTTGCCTCGGTAGGCTCATCTTTAAATTTCTGTGGTTTGGGCTTTTTGCCAGTACTTTTAGATTCAATAATTTTCATTAATTGATCATTGTACACATCTTTATATTTATCGGGATCAAACTTTGTAGTGTACTGATCTATTAACGAAATAGCCATATCTACTTCTTTCTTGGCAACTTTGGTTTTGAGAAGTTTTATATCTTTTGTCTCCCTAATTTCTTCGGCAAACCTAATCACGTGTAAGACCAAGGCTTTATCGTAAACACCAACCAAACTCAAGTGTTCTTTTTGCCGCATTACAAAAGTAGCCACACCTAACTTTCCGGTTTTTTTAAGCGCATCACGAAGTAAATTATAGGATTTCCCACCCTCTTTTTGCGGCTCCAGGAAATAGGGCTTTTTATAAAGAACCTCGGCCACTTCATCCTCTTCCACAAATTCTTCAATATCTATGGTTTTACTTTTTTTGAGGTTGGCATTTTCAAAATCTTCTTTCTCGAGTACAATATAATCTTCATCTTTTTTAAAACCCTTCACAATATCTTTCCACTCCACTTCTTTCCCGGTATCTTCATTTACTCTTTTGTAACGAATACGGGCATTATCGTGCCGATCTAACATATCGAGATCGAGCTTTCTGCTTTCTGAAGCCGAGTATAATTTTACCGGGATAGAAACCAGTCCGAAGCTAATAGAGCCATTCCAAATAGATCTCATTTTAGTGGTTTCTAAGCGCTTTAATTAACTCATCTTTGGTCATATCGCTTCGGCCTTCGATCCCGATCTCCTGGGCCTTCTCATAGAGTTCCTCTTTGGTGCGCTCCTCATATTTATCGGCTTTGCCGCCTTTCTCCCCTGAATTGGGATCATTGGCAATTCTTGCAGCTTTAGATTTGCTCATTCCTTCATCACGAAGTTCCTCGTACTGTTCATCGTTTTTAATTGATGGTCCATGATCTTTAGCCATAATATTCAATTTTAATTTATGTTTCTTTTCTACTTAAAATTAAATGAATTAATGCGTAAGCTTAGTTGTAGCTTTGTTAAAATTGGAAAGGCCTTCAGCTTAAAATTTTAAGGAATAAACAACAAAGCTTTATCACTCATTTAACTTGGCTCAGAACACTTTGCTTATAAATTTATCTAACAATTTTAACCATTAAATATTTAATCATGAAAAAGTTAGAAGATCTATTTGAACACCAATTAAAAGACCTTTACAGTGCCGAAAGCCAGTTAGTCAAAGCTTTACCGAAAATGGCGAAAGCTGCAACCGATGAAAAATTGAAAAAGGCTTTTGAAGACCACCTCGAGGAAACCAAAGAGCACAAAAAGCGCTTGGAAGAAGTTAGCAAGGAACTGGGCTTTAAACCTACCGGCGAAGAATGCAAAGCGATGAAAGGTCTTATAGAGGAGGCCGAAGCTTTTCTAAAAGAAGATGCCGAAGATGACGTAAGGGATGCAGGAATTATCGCAGATGCCCAGCGGGTTGAACATTATGAAATTTCCGGTTATGGTACTTTGGTGCGATACGCCAAAGAATTAGGCCATAAAGCTGTAGCGAATAAGTTACAGAAAACGCTTGATGAAGAATATACCGCCGATGAAGACCTGAATAAACTCGCAGAAAAACGCGTGAATAAAAAGGCTAAATAGGTCTATATTTTAAAGAAAAGAGGCTGTTTGAAGATTCCTGTTAGAACCGTCATCCTGAACTTGTTTCAGGATCTAACATATTAGAAGCTGAAACAAGTTCAGCTTGACGAAAACAGAAAAAATCAAACAGCCTCTTTTTATTCTATAAACTGATAAATTTATCAGGCTTTATCTTTTAAATCCTGTACTTGTTTTTCAACCTCAGCTTTTGTACCGGTAAAGGTTTTCTGCTGAACTTTGGTTTCACCTTTTCTCGTGGTGGTAATTCTCACTTTTGCAATGGTTTTATTTCCTTCGGAAGTCATATTTACCTGAATTTCTTCTGAAATGTCTTCAGCATTTATGCCTTCTTCCATTTCTATAGAAGCTCCTTCGTTAGGAATATCGCCTTCGGTATGGCCTCCAAGAATTGGGGCGATTACTAAACCAATTAAACAGGTTAATTTTATTAGAATATTCATCGAAGGTCCTGAAGTATCTTTAAAAGGATCACCAACCGTATCTCCGGTAACTGCGGCTTTATGGGCCTCAGAACCTTTGTAAGTCATTTCGCCATTAATCATAACACCTGCTTCAAAAGATTTTTTAGCATTATCCCAGGCGCCACCGGCATTATTCTGAAAAATAGCCCAAAGCACACCGCTTACGGTAACACCGGCCATATAACCTCCAAGCATTTCAGCAATCAATACATTCTCATACCCAAAAATCATTGGGATCAAAGCGATCGCTATAGGAAAACCAATGGTTAAAACTCCTGGTAACAACATCTCTTTTAAAGCCGCTTCGGTAGAAATCGCCACACATTTATCATATTCAGGTTTTGCAGTTCCCTCCATAATTCCGGGAATACTTTTAAACTGTCGTCTAACTTCTTCTACCATTTTCATCGCTGCTTTCCCAACTGATTTCATTGCTAAAGCCGAAAATACAACGGGCACCATTCCACCAATAAACAACATAGCTAAAACAGGTGCTTTAAAAATATTGATCCCATCTATTCCGGTAAAGGTTACATAAGCCGCAAAAAGCGCAAGTGAAGTTAGCGCTGCCGAAGCGATCGCAAAACCTTTTCCTGTAGCCGCAGTTGTATTTCCTACCGAATCCAGGATATCTGTACGTTCTCTAACTTCAGCGGGAAGTTCACTCATTTCTGCAATTCCACCTGCATTATCTGCAATAGGGCCAAAGGCATCAATAGCTAACTGCATTGCGGTAGTAGCCATCATTGCCGAAGCCGCCAGAGCAACACCGTAAAATCCGGCAAAAGCATAAGAAGCCCAAATTGCGAACGCAAATAATAAAACTGAAAGGAATGTTGAAATCATTCCGGTAGCCAAACCGGCGATAATATTTGTTCCTGCTCCTGTACTTGAGTTTTGTACGATAGAAAGCACCGGTTTTTTCCCAAGCCCGGTATAATACTCGGTTACTGCTGAAATTACACCTCCAACAACAATCCCTACTAAACAAGCATAAAACACCCTAATTGATGCGATATCCATATATTCAAACCCTTCAGCGCCGCCAACAAAAAAGCCCATAGTTAGGGTTTCTTTAGGAAGCATCCAGGTTACCAGAAAATAACTGGCAACCGCAACAAGTGCAATAGCCGTCCAGTTTCCAATATTTAATGCTTTTTGAACCTCAGCTTCTTTAGCTGAATTACTGCTAATTTTCACTAATAGTGTCCCGATTATAGAAATGATAATTCCTGCACCGGCAATAGCCATAGGTAGTAAAATAGGACCAATTCCACCAAATCCCGAATCGACGATATTTCCGCCCATATCTTCAATTATATAGTTTCCTAAAACCATAGCTGCAAGAACGGTGGCTACATAACTTCCAAAGAGATCGGCACCCATTCCGGCTACATCCCCAACGTTATCACCCACGTTATCGGCAATAGTTGCAGGGTTTCTAGGATCATCTTCCGGGATTCCAGCTTCAACTTTTCCTACTAAATCGGCACCAACATCGGCAGCTTTAGTGTAGATCCCGCCACCCACACGGGCAAACAGGGCTATAGATTCGGCACCCAGAGAAAAACCGGCAAGGGTTTCCAGGACAACCGTCATTTGTGTAGTATTTGTCCATTCCCCACCCATAAAATAATGAAAGAAAAGGATGAAAAAACCTGTAAGCCCCAATACGGCAAGACCGGCAACGCCAAGTCCCATCACGGTGCCACCTCCAAAAGAAACTTTTAATGCCTGTGGTAAACTTGTTCTGGCTGCCTGAGTGGTCCTTACATTAGTTTTTGTGGCAATTTTCATTCCCATATTCCCGGCTAGTGCAGAGAAAAATGCTCCAAAAATAAAAGCAACAATAATTAGGTAATGCGTAGTTGGAACCACATAAGCAATAGCCGCCAGGGCAATACTTGCTCCAACTACAAAAAAGCTAAGTAATTTATATTCTGCATTTAAAAAGGCGAGCGCCCCTTCGTAGATGTGTGAAGAAATATCTTTCATCTTGCCGTCCCCGGCGTCCTGTTTAAGTACCCAGGAACGTTTGGCCCACATAAAAACGAGGCCAACGACTGCAAGTATTGCAGGCATATAAATCATCATTGATTCCATATTAATTGTTAAGTTTTAGTTAATATGGCTAATGTAGTAAATCACTGATAATTAAAAAAGCAATAACTTTTTAAGGTTATTGCTTTAAAAAATATATTATGTGAGTGAAACTATGGCTGTATTCCAAACTGCCCTTTATCACCATCAAAATTCTCAAAACGTTCTACACATTCTTTTATAATTCTTCTGGCTTCTGAGACATCTCCCCAACCACCAACATCTACTTTTTTCTTTTCAAGATCTTTATAGACTTTAAAGAAGTGTTCAATTTCTTTAACCATGTGGCCATTTAGTTCGTTCAAATCATTCAACCTGTTCCAAATTGGATCTGATACCGGCACACAAATAATCTTTTCATCCGGTCCTTTTTCATCGGCCATATGAAAAACACCAATTGGCTTAACTTCCATCACAATACCCGGAAAAGTTGGTTCACTTACCAATACCAAAACGTCTAATGGATCACTATCCTGCGCCAGGGTATTAGGAATAAACCCATAATCTGCTGGGTACATCATTGAAGAAAAGATCATCCTGTCGTAACGGACTTTCTTCAATTTAAAATCGTACTCATATTTGTTTCTACTCCCCTTCGGGATCTCTATTAATACATCAAAACTATCTGACATTTTCTTTCTGTTTTCTCATTTAAAGGCGGCAAATATAGTGAAAATGCCTATTAAATCCGTGTATTTAGAAATGAAAACCAAAGGAAGCGGTTACGGCAAAAGACCGCGACTCTGGAATATCAAAATAGTTCCCTCTAAAATGGGCTTCAATACTTAGAAATTTAAGAATATTACCTACACCTACGCTATATTCATAATAAGGGCCTTTAGCGGGTGCACGCAATGGTATTCCAGATGCATTTAAAGCCTTATTTTCTTCAGAAATTTTACCCCAAACCGCTCTGGCGCCTACCAATTCCCGTAAATTTAATTCTCGTAAAAGCGGAATTCGGGCAAATAACCTGCCGTTGAAATTATGATCAAAATGCGCTGAAACATAAGTATCGGTTACAAATTCATAGAAATTAAGCACCGGAAATGAATTATACATCGCAAAATAAGTTTGGTTTCCAGGCACCACGTTTAACAGTCCCAGCGGAACTTCCCCAAAGGTTTTTCCTGCTTCCAAACTGGCATTTGCCCTCCCAAATCCACCTATTCTAAGTGGCTGATCGTAAAAAAACTGCACTTTCTTATAATTAAAATCGCTATTTAATACGTTTTTTAAACCCAATGTGTAATTAAGAAAAAAAGTAGGGAATTCCTCTTCGTTCACTGCATTTCGTTCAACCCCAAAACCAGAAGTTTGCCTGCCGGGAGTATACGTGAAAATGGTAGAAATTTCGGTTTGTTTTATGGTTGAAGCAGTTTCAGTTTGAGCTTCATAAGTATAATAATCTAAACTAAATACCGGCGAGGCCGAACTAAGTTCGCGATAAGAAGCACCAAACCGAACATTAAAATTATACCAGGGCTCAATTTCAAGATTAACGGTAGTTAAATCTATATTACTTAGTTTAGTATTATCACCCACGCTTACAAGCCCGGAAGATGCCAAACTACGTCCCAAAACATCGGTAGTATTATTGGTTAAACTAGCCCCCAGTTGTTCTATATCACGTCTTTTTCCGCCAGAAATAATTAGGCGTGACTTTGAATCTAAAAGCCATTTTCCCGAAATTCCATACTTAAATTTTTCATCTGTGAAACCATAAGCTAAATAACCTTCTATTCGCCAGGGATCGTGCTGCCCAAAATAAGTTCTACCACCCACACGGGTTCTAAAGCCTTCTATCTGATTATAGTCAAATAAAGAATAAACAGGACCAAAATCCCAGCCGTTAAATTCTACATAACCAGATTCTGCAATGGTGGCGATATCGTAAATTCTATTGAAGGCGGGGACATTGGTTAAGCTATCCAGCATCACATAAATATCTTCTTCTTCCTTATTCAGCTCTTCCAAACGGTTTTCTTTCCAAAATTCTTTATCCCGTTTATAAACCTTTTCGTTGAATTTATAAGCTCGCTTATCGTAAAAATCTTCTGCTTTCTTTATGTTGAATTGATATTCATCAAAAACCCGGGTGCGTTTTGCGTAAACTCCTTTTGAACTTTCTTTTTTGGTTAATGAGAAATTAGCCTGGAAATAATCTTTGGAAATCAGGAAAACCGAATCGTTTAGTACTTCAAATTCCTGTTCTATATACAGTTCTTTTACCCAGTTTATATTAGCATCGCGGGAAGCTTCAAGATTAATTTTCTTTACCGCCCAGGTAGTATCGTTTACCCAAAAATCTCCTTTAAAGGTAAGCTCGTTTTCACGACGTGGATAATAAATTATATTGTAACACCATTTATCTTCTATATAAGCACTATCACTCAATACATAATTGTAATTGTTGATACCTGTTGTAGAAAGCGGACTTACAAAGCTCTTATCAAAAACCTTGATATAATTGTTGTAGACATTATATTCATCATACACATCTTTTACCGCAGCAATTAGATTCTGATTTTGCTCAAATCCGGAATTCTTATTTCCTAGAAGATCTTCGCGTTCTTCATTTTCAATATTATCGCCATAAACCTTAGAAACCGATTCGTTAATAAAAACCGGCAGAATGGTTTTTCCCGAAATTCTATTGGTATCAGCATAGTCAAAAATGAATTCCATACCATTAAAAACCGGGTTTTTCACTACAGAGCTATCAATCCCGTCTAAATCGAATTCCAGCTTTTCGTATTTTTTATACTGATATTGTTTAAAAGCAGAAACTCCATTATCACGTTTATTTTCCCATATTTTCTTTAAAATACCTATAGCGGGATTATTCTTTTTAGAAGTTTTCCCCCTAACAATTTTAACCTCACCTAGACTGGAAGCCTCTTCCTGTAATTCAATTTCAAGAGATAGATTGAATTTTTGCTGAAGCGGGATTATTTCAGTTTTATAACCGATAAAAGAAATTTTGAGTTCGGTATGATTGTTTTCACTTTGTAGATAGAACTTCCCGTTTTCACCGGAAGTTGTCCCTTCCGAAGAATTATTAAAGATCACATTTACAAAAGGAAGCGCTTCGCCGTTTTGGTCTTTAACCACGCCGCCAACTTTGGTTTGCGATATCACCATAGTACAGCAAAACAATAACAATAGGAAAAGATAAGCTGCTTTCGTCATCATCATTCTTCAGGGCAAAAAAAAACTTCATCGAATCAGCATCCGATGAAGTTTCAAATTTATAAGGATTTTCTATCTAATTGTAAGTTTGTTCCAATAATGGCATTACTCACAGACTTATAATTAACTGACTGTTTATTACTAATTTTCGCGTCCAGCATCATGCTGGCCTAGTCAATATACATAACCTGCTTCACTGCTTTAATAACATCGTCGCTGTTTGGCAACCATTCTTTTAGCAATACAGGAGAATAAGGTGCCGGAGTATCGGCAGTGTTTATTTTTACAATTGGCGCATCTAAATAATCAAAAGCTTTAGCTTGTACCTGGTAAGTAATTTCAGTAGAAATATTTCCAAAAGGCCATGCTTCTTCTAAAATTACTAAACGATTGGTTTTCTTAACCGATTCGATAATGGCTTCATGATCCATTGGGCGAATTGTTCTAAGATCTATAATCTCACAAGAAATATCGTCTTCAGCTAATTTATCAGCTGCCTTGTAAGCTTCTTTTATAATTTTTCCGAAGGAAACAATTGTTACATCGCTACCTTCCCTTTTAATATCGGCTTTCCCAATTTCAATTACATATTCCTCTTCAGGAACTTCACCTTTATCACCATACATTTGCTCACTTTCCATAAAGATCACAGGATCGTCATCTCTAATCGCTGCTTTAAGCAAACCTTTAGCATCGTAAGGATTAGAAGGAACAATAACTTTTAAACCCGGGCAGTTTGCGAACCAGCTTTCAAAAGCCTGGGAGTGCGTTGCACCTAACTGACCTGCTGAAGCGGTTGGCCCTCTAAAAACGATAGGAATATTAAATTGCCCACCACTCATTTGGCGCATTTTGGCCGCATTGTTTATTATCTGGTCAATTCCAACTAAAGAGAAGTTAAAGGTCATAAATTCAATGATTGGCCTGTTACCATTCATTGCTGAACCCACACCAATTCCAGAAAAACCAAGTTCTGCAATTGGAGTATCTATTACACGATCAGGGCCAAATTCGTCCAACATACCTTTAGAGGCTTTGTAAGCACCATTATATTCTGCTACTTCTTCGCCCATTAAATAAATAGACTCGTCTTTTCGCATCTCTTCGCTCATCGCTTGCTGAACGGCTTCCCTAAATTGAATTGTCTTCATTATATGCTATACTATTTATATGTATCTTTTCTAAAGAACAAAAATAGTAATTCAATAAAGTTTTCCCCACTAATAATCCACAAAAATTTACAAGTGAACCAAGACAGTATCCCAAAGAGCTATTATAGCTAATAAATAATTAGTTTTTAAAACTATTCCCGCTATTAAATCCGCATTTTTACAATTTATTTAAGGAATCAATAATATTCAATAAACAAAAATCCTGAATTTTATTATGCACGCATAGCATTTTCTGGATTAAATTATGTAACTTCGTGAACGAAATCGTTATAAATTTTAAAAACTCGCTATAATGAAAATATTAGTATGTATTAGTCATGTTCCTGATACTACCTCAAAAATTAATTTTACCGACGGCGATTCGAAATTCGATACCAACGGAGTGAATTTTGTAATTAATCCGAATGATGAATTTGGACTTACCCGCGCTATGTGGTTCAAAGAAAAACAAGGTGCCAGTGTAGATGTAGTAAATGTTGGTGGTGCCGAAACTGAACCAACCTTAAGAAAAGCATTGGCTATTGGAGCCGACAACGCAATAAGAGTAAATACGCCTGCAACCGATGGTTTCCAGGTAGCAAAACAATTAGCAAAAGTTGCTAAAAAAGGGGAATACGACCTTATAATCGCCGGCCGTGAATCTATAGATTACAACGGCGGGATGGTACCGGGAATGCTTGCCGCAATTCTGGATGCTAATTTTATTAATACTTGTATAAGTATAGAGGTTGAAGGCGACAAAGCTACAGCCATTAGAGAAATAGACGGTGGTAAAGAAACCCTAACGGCTTCCTTACCCTTAGTAATTGGAGGACAAAAAGGTTTGGTTGAAGAAAGCGATCTTAAAATTCCAAATATGAGAGGAATTATGCAAGCTCGTAAAAAGCCTTTGAATGTAGTTGAGCCAGATGAGGCTCCTACTCAAACCGAAGCTGTGAAGTTTGAAAAACCAGCTCCAAAAGGAGATGTAAAACTGGTTGATCCAGAAAATCTTGATGAATTGATAGATCTACTTCATAACGAAGCCAAAGCGATATAAATTATAAAAGAGACCTCACAGGTGTTGAAAACCCGTAAGGTCTGGAATGAATAAAAAATAGATTTCCGCCTTTACTGAAATAAATTCAGCACAAGCTGTGGAAATGACAAAAAAAAAATAAATATGTCAGTTTTAGTATATACAGAAACCGAAGATGGCAAGTTTAAAAAAGCTGCTTTTGAAGTTGCTTCTTATGCAAAAGAAGTAGCAGGCGGCGATGAAGTAGTTGCAGTAAGTTTTAACGCTACTGATGCTTCTGAACTTGCAAAATATGGTGTTAGCAAAGTGCTGAACATCCAAAACGATAAATTAAGCAAATTTAATGCTGAAGCTTATGCAGATGCCTTGAAACAAGCTGCACAAAAAGAAGGAAGTAAAATTGTAGTGGTAAGCCAAAGCGCCAACAGCAAATATCTAGCTCCACTTTTAGCTGTGCATTTAAACGCCGGTTACGCTTCTAATGTAATGGCTGCGCCAGAAAGTACCGATCCGTTTACAGTAAAACGAAGTGCTTTTACCAATAAAGCTTTCAATTTCACAAAAATTACCACCGATGTAAAAATAGTGGGATTATCTCAAAATGCATTCGGTTTAAAAGAAAATGAAGGTGATGCAAGCGTTGAAGATTTTTCTCCTGAATTAAAAGATGGAGATTTCTCTGTAAATGTAGAATCTGTAGACAAAGCAAAAGACAAAGTAACTATCGCCGACGCGGAAGTTGTTGTTTCTGGAGGTCGCGGACTTAAAGGTCCGGAAAACTGGGGAATGATAGAAGAAATGGCCGATATTCTTGGAGCTGCAACCGCTTGTTCTAAACCAGTTAGTGATATGGGATGGAGACCGCACAGCGAACACGTTGGACAAACAGGAAAACCTGTGGCTTCTAACCTTTATATCGCTGTAGGAATTTCGGGAGCTATTCAACACCTTGCAGGAATCAATGCTGCCAAGACTAAAGTGGTGATTAATAACGACCCCGAAGCACCTTTCTTTAAGGCCGCAGATTACGGTGTAGTTGGTGATGCTTTTGAAATCGTACCCAAGCTAAACGAAAAACTAAAGGAATTTAAGGCGAAAAACGCATAATTTTTATAACTTGCACCCCATAAAAGGGCTGTCTAAAATACGGTTAAAGTCCTAATTTAGACAGCCCTTTTTAATTGATGATATATGAGTTTAGTGCGCCTTAATATAAAAGGAATATCTTATAGTCAAACCCAAAACGGAGCCTACGCTTTAATTTTAAGCGAGGTAGATGGAGAACGCAAACTTCCCATAGTTATTGGAGCTTTTGAAGCGCAATCTATTGCCATTGCCTTAGAAAAAGAGATCAAACCTCCACGCCCGTTAACCCACGACCTATTTAAAAATTTCGCCGACAGATTTGAAATTACAGTTAAGCAAGTAATAATTCATAAATTGGTAGATGGTGTCTTTTATTCCAGTCTAATTTGCGAACGCGATAAGATTGAGGAAATTGTAGATGCCCGTACTAGTGATGCTATTGCCCTTGCTTTAAGATTTGACGCTCCTATTTTCACCTACAAGAATATTCTTGATAAGGCGGGGATTTTCCTAAAAGGGGACGAAGGTGTGCAAGCTCCTTCAGAAAAGCAAGAAGAAGAAATAATTTCAGAGGAATTACTTCCTGATGATATTGACATGAAATCTGACGATACCAATTACAAAAAATTGTCTTTGGAAGAACTAAAAACCTTGCTTTCCCAGGCCGTTAACAATGAAGATTACGAGAAAGCAGCACGCATAAGGGACGAAATTTCCAAACGCAAATAATGCCCCTATTTATGAATAAAACCTGGTTTTGCCTGATTTTAGTTCTTTTAAGTGTTACCAACACTTTTTCTCAAAATATTTCAAAAACCTGGACTTTAGACGAAGGACAGGGAAATCAGGAAACTTTTGCCCAAGGACATACCTTAGATTTAAATGAAGGTTTATTTAGTATTATTAAAGCTAAAGACACTCTGGCTGAAGGAGATTATATCTTACAGAACAAACTCCTTATTTTATTCTATAATAAACCTCAAGACAGTATTGTAAACTACAGGATTTCTGCACTTACAGATTCCAGTATGACTGTAAAACAGGATAATCGTGAGTTTTATTTTAAAACAAAAGATTTTAACGAGCTAAAAGAGGTTGTTCCAGCTGTTGTAGCAAAAGAGATGATACCCAGCTCTGGGATATCCTTTAGCAGCATTTGGAGGGGAGCACTGGGAATGTTCACCTTATTACTTATCGCTTTTTTATTTAGCAGTAACCGTAAGGCTATTAATTGGAAAACTATTGGTATTGGTCTTGGAGCACAGTTATTACTCGCAATTGGCGTTTTAAAGATTAGCTTTATTCAAAAAATATTTGAGTTTGTAGGAAATATATTCGTATTAATTTTGGATTTCACGGCTGCAGGAAGCGAATTTCTACTTGGCGGAATGATGGATGTAGAAAGCTTTGGCTTTATTTTTCTTTTTCAGGTTTTGCCTACTATTATTTTCTTTTCAGCATTAACATCAGTTTTATTTTATCTTGGGGTAATTCAAATTATTGTAAAGGGAATGGCGATGATTTTAACCAGGTTACTGGGCATTTCAGGAGCCGAAAGTTTAAGTGTAGCAGGTAATATTTTTCTTGGTCAAACCGAAGCTCCACTTATGATTAAAGCCTATTTAGAACGAATGAACCGTTCTGAAATTTTACTGGTCATGATTGGTGGTATGGCTACAGTAGCCGGTGGTGTACTGGCGGCATATATTGGGTTTTTAGGGGGAGACGATCCCGAACTCAGGCTTCAGTTTGCAAAACACCTTCTGGCAGCATCAGTAATGGCTGCGCCGGGTGCGATTGTGGTTTCAAAAATCCTCTATCCGCAGCAGAATAAAATCAATACAAATGTAGATGTATCTTCAGATAAAATTGGCTCGAATATCCTTGACGCTATAGCAAATGGAACTACCGAAGGCTTAAAACTTGCCGCAAATGTAGCAGCCATGCTTCTGGTTTTTATCGCTTTTATCGCAATGATCAATTATATTTTAAATTGGACGGGATCATGGACAGGCATCAATGCTTTTCTAGCCGAAAACACACCATATTCAGGATTTTCCCTTGAAGCTATTTTAGGAACAATTTTCGCTCCCTTAATGTGGCTTATTGGTGTTGCAAAAGAAGACATGATGCTTATGGGACAACTGCTGGGCATTAAATTGGCAGCAAGTGAATTTGTAGGATACGTACAACTGGCCGATCTTAAAAATACAGCAAACGCTCTTAGCCTTAATTATGAAAAATCTGTAATTATGGCTACTTATATGCTTTGTGGCTTTGCAAATTTTGCATCTATAGGAATCCAAATTGGAGGAATTGGTTCCCTGGCTCCCGGCCAGAGAAAAACTTTATCAGAATTTGGAATGAAAGCTTTAATTGGCGGAACTATAGCTTCTTTGCTCTCTGCTACGCTTGCCGGGATGATTATTGGTTAAATTTTAAAAAATTCGTTAAGAATTATATTTGAACAGCTTTTGCTATTTTAGCAAAACTAATCTTCTGCACCTTAAACTTATGAGACAGTACCACGAACTATTACAACATATTTTAGATAATGGAACCGATAAAGGCGATAGAACCGGCACGGGAACCAGAAGTGTTTTTGGGCATCAATTACGCTTTGACCTTAGCGAAGGCTTCCCTATGGTCACCACCAAAAAACTACACTTAAAATCTATTATTTATGAATTGCTGTGGTTTTTAAAAGGTGACACTAACGTAAAGTATCTTCAGGAAAACGGAGTACGTATCTGGAACGAATGGGCCGACGAAAATGGTGATTTAGGCCCTGTGTACGGGAAGCAATGGCGTAACTGGAATAACGAAGATATAGACCAGATAAAAGAGATCATAGAAACACTTAAGAATAATCCAAATAGCCGCAGAATGTTGGTTTCGGCCTGGAATCCTTCGGTATTACCAGATTCTTCTAAATCCTTTTCAGAAAATGTAGCGAATGGAAAAGCGGCACTTCCGCCCTGTCACGCATTTTTTCAATTCTACGTAAGCCCAGCCCCCAATGTGGGAGAGAAACCAAAGTTATCCCTTCAGCTTTATCAAAGAAGTGCAGATGTTTTTCTTGGCGTGCCTTTCAATATCGCCTCTTATGCTTTATTAACTATGATGATGGCCCAGGTTTGTGGCTACGAAGCGGGAGATTTCATCCACACTTTTGGCGATGTTCATATTTATAACAACCATATGGAGCAGGTAAAACTCCAACTATCAAGAGAGCCAAGAGCGCTACCTAAAATGCAGATCAACCCTGAAATAAAAAATATTTTTGATTTCGACTATAAAGATTTTAAATTAGAAGACTATAATCCGTATCCGGGCATAAAAGCGAAGGTTGCGGTGTAATTCAAATAGTTTTAATTTAAAATTTTAAAAGTTTATGAAAAAGTTATTGCTTATCGCAAGTTTTTTAATTGGAGGATTTACAACCGCACAAGCCCAACAAACTTCACCGGTTTGGCCAGGCTGTGAAGACGTCGAAGACGTAAAAGCCTGTTTTAATCAAAAACTATCTCAACACGTAAGAGAGAATTACGAATATCCGCAAACAGAAGACGGTGATTATGTTCGCGGGAAAGTAAAAATTTCTTTTACAATTACTGAAGAAGGAAAAACTGTTGTAAATTCGGTTGAAGGTTCTAAGCCAAAGGTAAATGCAGCAGCTAAGGAAATGATACAGAAAATTCCAGATATGGAACCTGGAACCCTGGAAGGTGAACCAGACGATCGTAATTTTACGGTTCCCTTTAATTTCTAGAAAAATTTAACACCACTGGCTATGAAAAAATTAATGTTTTGCTTTTTTCTATTAATCGGCAGTTTCGCATTTGCCCAAAACGATGTAGAGGTAAAAGGAAATACGGTTACCGTAAAAGAAAAAGCACCAATATGGCCGGGATGTGAATCCAGTGAGGATCAAAAAAAATGTTTCAATCAACAATTAATGAAACATGTGAAGAACAATTATAAATATCCTCGTAATGCCGAGGGGGAATTTATAAGAGGAAAGGTGGTTGTTAAAATGCATATAGACGAAAATGGTAAAACGGTAGTAACCTCCGTAAAAGGAGATCAAAAACCGGTTATTGCCGCAGTAGAAAATATGCTAAAAAAAATGCCTGAAATGAAGCCGGGCACTCGTGGTGGCAAACCCACTAAAATAAGTTACACCCTACCGTTAAATCTATAGGAAGCAAGATATACTTTAACTTGCCGTTAACTACCTTAGGTTTCAGACCGAACGAAAAAATTGTAAATTTGAGTGGTACCCAAAAAAGTACCACTCTTTTTTATGCAATCACAAGAACAATTACTCGATTTTTTTAATGAAACCAGAGCCCATTCTGAACTTATTTGTTCCTTTTTGGAAACTGAAGATTATGTGGTGCAACCTATAGAAGATGTTTCTCCTCCAAAATGGCATCTTGGGCATACCACCTGGTTTTTTGAGGAATTTGTTTTAAAACCTAATGTAAAGAACTATCAACTTTTTGATGAGAATTCGGCTTACGTTTTTAATAGTTATTACGAAAGCGTAGGCGATAAAGTGATTAGAACCAATCGCGGTAATTTATCACGCCCAACCGTAGCCTGGGTTTACGAATATCGAAATTATGTTTCTAAAGCGATGCAGCAATTTCTGAAAGAGAAGAAAATTTCAGAAAAACTATGCGGTATTATAGAGATTGGGTGCCACCACGAAAAACAACACCAGGAACTTTTATTAACCGATATAAAATATATTCTGGGAAACAATCCTTTATTTCCTGAATACAACGATCAATTTAAAGAAAACCCTATCCAGGATTTTAAACAGGAATGGATTTCTATTTCTGAAGGCGTTTACGAAGTTGGCCATAAATCTGATGACTTTTGTTATGACAATGAGCAGGGCGTTCATAAGGTTTACCTCAATGATTATAAAATTTCGAATAAACTGGTTACCAATGCCGAGTTTATAGAATTTATGGAAGCAGGAGCTTATAAAGATGTATTACTGTGGCACGCTGAAGGCTGGGATTGGGTGAATTCTAATAATATAGAAACGCCATTTTACTGGCATAAAGTTGATGGAGAATGGCATCAATACACACTAAACGGATTTAAGAAACTAATTCCTGAAGCCCCGCTAAGTCACATTTCTTATTTTGAAGCTTTTGCCTTTGCACAGTGGAAAGGTTTAAGATTACCTACCGAATTTGAATGGGAAACAGCACAGCAATATTTTAAATGGGGAGATCGCTGGGAATGGACAGAAAGCGCTTATTCCCCCTACCCTAATTACAAAAAGCCTGAAGGTGCGCTTGGCGAATACAATGGCAAATTTATGGTGAATCAAAAAGTTCTTCGGGGAGCTTCAGTAGCCACTTCTCAAAACCATACCCGCCCCACCTATCGCAATTTTTTTCATCCGCATTTACGCTGGCAGTTCACAGGATTAAGACTGGTCAAATAACCAATATACTTACATGAAAACCACACCAACTACGTTTCAAACGGCTTTTGAGGAAGACGTTTATAAAGGCCTAACCAGCTTTCCTAAATATCTACTTTCCAAATATATTTATGATCAAAAAGGCGATAAACTTTTTCAGCAAATAATGGCCATGCCGGAATATTACCTCACCAATTGTGAGTTAAATATCCTAAAACACCATAAAGCAGCAATTGCCGAAATCATCAATACGAAAGGCGGATTTGACCTTATCGAATTGGGAGCCGGGGACGGTAAAAAAACCAAGATTCTTTTGCAACATTTGGTAGATAAAAAATATGATTTTAATTATTTACCTATAGATATTAGTCAGCACGTATTAGAAGAACTAGAAAATTCTTTAAAGAATGAAATACCCGAAGTAAATGTAAAAATTCAACAGGGCACTTATTTTAAAACCCTGGAGAACCTGGCTGGTTATAGCAATAGAAGAAAGGTGATTTTGTTTTTAGGCAGTAATATTGGAAACCTTTTACATGAAAATGCTATAGAATTTCTTAGGAATATTCAGCACGCCATGCATCAGGATGACAAGCTTTTTATGGGGTTTGACCAGAAAAAAGATCCTCAAAATATTTTAGATGCTTACAACGACAAGACTGGCATTACTGAAGCTTTCAATAAGAATTTACTGGCACGAATCAATAAGGAATTAGACGCAGATTTTAATCTGGATAATTTTAAACACTGGGAGGCTTATGATCCGGAAAGCGGAACTGCTAAAAGCTACTTAGTAAGCAAAGCACATCAAAAAGTAACAATCAAAAAGCTAGAGTTGGAAGTAAATTTTGATGCCTGGGAAAGCATACATACCGAAATTTCCCAGAAATACGATGATGCAGTAGTAGAATGGCTGGCCAAAGAAGCCGGTTTAGAAATTGAAACCAGCTTTCAAGATCAGGAAAACTGGTATAAAAATTATATTTTCAGGAAGAAAAATTAAATCCCGAATTCCTTAATTTCTTTTATCAGTAAATCCAGCTCTTTTTCGGTATTAAAATAATGGAAACTTACACGTACTCCCTCCCCTCTTTGGGATACAATAATCTGTTTGCTTCTTAAATGCTGGAATAACTTATCTCCTCCTTTAATGTTAAAGATCGAGGAATGTGCATTTCGTTTTACCACGCTTTCTTCCAGTAAATCCATTTTAGTGAATTCAGCTTTGGCTTTGGCGCTTAAAGATTCAATTCTTGAGGAAATCTCGGTTAATCCAATTTTATTGATCAGTTTTAGGGCCTCGGCTAAACTTCCGTAATTTAAAGTATCCTGATGCCCGGGTTCAAATTTGCCTATAAAATTACCTTCGTGGGCTTTGTATTTTCCCTGTAAGGAACCAAATCCTAAAGTTTTTGGGGCGATTTTACCCTGCACGCCATCTTTAAAAAGCATAAAAGCATTTCCATAACCGGCATTCAACCACTTATAAGTGCTGCAAATAAGTACGTCCAATCCGCTTTCTTCAAAATTATAAGCTTCTGTTCCGCAAAATTGGGTTCCATCGGCAAAAAATAAAGTTTCAGGATATTTTTGCTTTAGCTTTTTTATAAAATCAAGTTCTATTTTTATCCCATTAATATACTGCACAATACTAAAAGCAAAGAAATCGGGTTGTTGTTTTTCAAAAGCTTCAGTTATATTTTTTTCCAGGTTTTGGTCAATTTCAGCATAAGAAATCTGAAAATCCCTGGATTCTACTGCCCAGTTTAGTGATGGATAGTCGTTTTCCAGTAAAAGTGCTTTTTGAGGTTTTTTAAGCCCTTCCAATAGGGTATTAAATCCATACGAAAAATTGGGCACCAAAGCCACCTTTGAAGGCTCGCAGTTAAAAAATTCCCCCACCAATTCACGTGTTTCGGTTAAAGCATCGGCCTGTTTGTCTTTAAAAACACTTCCGCCAATAAGAAAATCCAAATCGTGATTTTGCCTAAACTCCCAAACCGATTCTGGCAATAAACCAGATGCTGCCGTATTTAAGTAAGTATATTGCTCCAATACTGGAAAGCCTTTTCTTAAATTCTCCATAATCCTGTGTAAATTGTTAACGAAAACTGTAAATTTGGAATAGACACTAAAGTACTTCTAATTATGTTTTCTAAAAAGAAAAACACTTCCAAACTCGATGCAGAGCAACGTGAGCTATACGAAAATGCTCGTAAACGTACCCTTCAGAAAAAAAGGCTATTCCAGCATTTTATTATTTTTTTAATAGGTGCTGTATTCTTCATTGTATTAAATGTAGTAATTGGTTATCAGGAACATTTTATGCCGCTTGGTTATAATTGGTTTGTTTGGGCGATTTTGATATGGGCCTTTATACTATTAGCGCATATATTTAATGTTTTTATCACGAATAAATTTTTAGGAAAAGAATGGCAGGATAAACAAATGACCAAACTGGTACAGAAACAAAAAGAGAAGATCGCTAAAATGCAAACCCAGGTAGAGAAAGATTTTCCTGCAAACTCACCCCATAAAGAAACTATTCCAGAACCGGAAAACAAGCCGGAATTAAAAGCAGAGAACGAACGATTTAAACCTAAATCTAAAGATTCAGAAGACCTGGATCAACCTTACAATACTTAGACATATGATTACAATGATTGCCGCAGCTGCGGAAAATAATGCTCTGGGAAAAGACCAGGATCTTGTTTGGCACCTACCAGACGACTTTAAGCGTTTTAAAAAACTTACTACCGGGCATCATATAATTATGGGCAGGAAAACCTTTGAAACTTTTCCAAAACCGCTGCCAAACCGTACCCACATCATACTTACTAAAAAAGACAATTATCTAAAAAAAGATGCTATAGTCACCTCTTCTTTAGAGAAAGCGCTGGAATTTGCCAAAAATGATGAACAGCCTTTTATTATTGGCGGAGGAGAAATTTATAAGTTAGGGATGGAGCTTGCCCAGAAGATAGAGCTTACCCGGGTGCATGGCACATTTGAAGCCGATACTTTTTTTCCGGAAATAGATGAGGAAATATGGGAATTGGTAGCTGAAGAATTTCATCCTAAAGATGATAAACACAACTACGCGTTTACGTATCTTACCTATGTTAGAAAATAACATTTTAAATAAAATAGCCGAAGAGCATAACCTTAAAAACGCGAAATTTAACCGACTTACCGGCGGTGATATCAATGATGTTTTCCTAATTACTGCAGGTGATAAAAAACAGGTGGTAAAAATAAATAATGCTGAAAAATTCCCCGGAATGTTTGCCGCTGAAAAAGCCGGGCTGGAAGCTCTTCACAAACCAAAAGTAATTGATGTTCCTAATGTTTTGGGAATGGGTGAAATCGAAAATACTTCATATTTACTTTTGGAATACAAGGAAAGTGCCGCGAAATCATCCACTTTCTGGAAAGATTTTGGTAAGCAAATGGCCGCTTTGCATAAAATCACCTCAGAAGAATTCGGTTTTCATCAGGATAATTATATTGGTAGTCTTCCACAGAAAAATAAGTCCACTAAATCAGCTGTAGATTTCTATATTTCTCAACGTCTGGAACCTCAGTTCAAGCTAGCAAAAGATACCGGTTATGATCTGGGTGTCACTAAATCATTCTTTAGAAATATTTCAGAAATAATTCCAGATGAAAAACCGGCTTTGATTCACGGTGATCTATGGGGCGGTAATTATTTGGTAAATGGAAATGGTGATCCCTGCCTTATAGATCCTGCCACAGCTTTTGCTCCACGTGAAATGGATCTTTCTATGATGCAACTTTTTGGCGGATTTGATAAGGAGTTATTCAAAATCTATGAAAAAGAATTTCCTTTAGAATCGGGGTTTGAAGAACGAATTCCGCTTTGGCAACTTTACTATTTATTGGTTCATCTTAACCTTTTTGGTGCTGGATACAAACCCCAGGTTACGAGTATTATTAAGCAATACAGGTAATTTCACAATTCTTAACAGGACACTTTATTCTTTTAGGAGTTTATTAGCGCAGATAGGCGTGGATACTCATTACATTCAAACTTCCAACTTAAACTAAAAACAAATGAGTACTGAAAATTTGAATAAAGACGAAGCTTTGGATAAAATGAAGTCTATGGTAAAAGACATTAAAACCTGTATGTTCGTTACAGACTTCGGCAACAAACCCTTAAGTGCCGTACCAATGACCACCAAAGAGATAGATAAAGAAGGAAATATCTGGTTTTTTAGCAGGTTAGATAGCGACCATAATGGAGATATCGCCAAAGATAACGATGTGCAACTTTTATATAGTGACACCTCAGATATGGAATTTATAAGTATTTACGGTAAAGCGAGCATAGAAACCAATGAAGGTGTTTTGAAGGAATTCTACCATAAAATGGATGATGCCTGGTTTGACGGAGTAGATGACCCTAATTTAACGGCTATAAAAGTAGTTCCTAAAGAAGCTTACTTTTGGGATAACAAACAAAACAAATTTGTGACCTTTCTAAAAATAGGAGCTGCAGCAATAACGGGTGATCAAAAAGATATTGGTGAAAAAGGAAAGCTAGACCTTTAAAATATTATGTTTTTCAATGAAAAGACCTCCTAGCAAGTCAATTGTTATGAGGTCTTTTTTATTATTTCTATTTTAGCCGAATCTAAATTGAAAAAATTATGAACGCATATATTTTTCCCGGCCAGGGAGCGCAGTTTTCAGGAATGGGTTTAGACCTTTTTGAACAATCTGCTAAGGCACAGGAACTTTTTAAGAAAGCCAATGCAATTTTAGGCTTTTCAATTACCGATATTATGTTTGAAGGATCTGCCGAAGATCTAAAACAAACCAAAGTTACTCAACCGGCGGTTTTTTTACATTCTGTTATTTTGAGTAAAGTTATGGGTGAAGATTTTAAACCAGATATGGTAGCAGGCCATTCACTAGGAGAATTTTCGGCACTTGTAGCCAATAACACGCTTTCTTTCGAAGATGGTTTGAAGCTGGTATATAAACGCGCTATGGCCATGCAACAGGCTTGCGAATTAGAGCCTTCTACTATGGCAGCAGTTTTAGGCCTGGAAGATGAAGTTGTTGAAGCCGTTTGCGCTGAAACAGAAGGAGTGGTAGTAGCAGCAAATTATAATTGCCCCGGTCAATTAGTGATATCGGGAGATGTAAAAGCTGTAGAGGCTGCTTGCGAAACTTTAAAGGAACGCGGTGCAAAACGAGCTATGATCCTGCCTGTTGGAGGTGCTTTTCATTCTCCTTTGATGGAACCAGCTAGAAAAGAGCTGGCTGCAGCGATAGAGAATACTACATTCAATATACCTACCTGTCCTATATACCAAAACGTAAGCACGTTTGCGGTAACCGATCCCGAAGAAATAAAGAAAAATCTTGTTTTTCAATTAACAGCACCGGTAAAATGGACACAAAGTGTTCAAAACATGATGGACGATGGTGCTACTAGCTTTACTGAAGTAGGCCCCGGAAAAGTTTTACAGGGTCTGGTAAAGAAAATAGACCGAAAAATGGAAACTGCTTCAGCTTCTATTTGAGGCTTAAAAAATTCTTAGAAATAAAGAAGGCTTTTAAAATTAATCGTCATCCTGAACTTGTTATAGGATCTAACATTTTAGAAGCTGAAACAAGTTCAGCTTGACGAAAGAAGTTTATTCCAACCTTTTCGCTTTCTATAGCCCGAAGAAATTCCTAAAAGGTAAACTACCTCGGGGCAAGCCCACGAGGCATTCATTGGAAACAAATTTTTAATTTCGAAGCAAGCGTCGGGGTATTACACCCTTTGGCGGTGCCAATAAAAAATCCTGAAGCTATAAACTTCAGGATTTTTTTTATGTGTTTACAGACAACTTCTCGACTCCGCTCGAAGTGACAAAGACAAAGAGGTTTACTTTTTATAGATCTTCCCTTCTTTCATCACAAATTTCACCTCTTTTAAAGTTTCTATATTTACAGTTGGATCTTCATCTACGGCAATGATATCGGCATAAAAACCTTCAGCGATCTGGCCGATTTGATTTTCCATTTTTAAAATCTTAGCCGCCGTTATTGTAGCACTTTGAATTGCTTCCATTGCCGGCATTCCGGCTTCAGTCATATACACAAACTCCCGAGCATTTTCTCCGTGTTTAAAAACTCCGGCATCGGTACCAAAAGCAATTCCTACACCTCTTTTATATGCACGCTCAAACATTCCCTGTATCTGCGGACCAATTTCCCTGGCTTTTGGTACTACGAGTGCCGGATAATAGTTCTCAATTTCAGCATTTTGAGTTACTTCTTTCCCGGCTGTAATTGTTGGTACCAAATAAGCATCATGCTCTTTCATCAAATCCATTGTTTCTTCGCTCATTTTCGTGCCGTGCTCAATAGTTTTTACACCGGCCCTTATTGCACGCTGCATTCCTTCGTCTCCGTGAGCGTGGGCCGCCACGTGAAAATCATAATCATTAGCTGTTTTTACAATGGCTCTTATTTCCTCTTCGGTAAACTGTGGATTGGAGCTACTTTTCGCTACACTCAAAACACCACCGGTAGCCGTAATCTTTATTAAATCGGCTCCATTTTTATAACGCTGGCGAACCGCTTTAGCAGCATCTTCAGGCCCGTTCACCACACCTTCTTTTGGCCCCGGGTCTCCAGTTAATTTTCTATTCATGCCGTTAGTGGGATCTGCATGTCCTCCGGTTGTAGCCAAAGATTTACCGGCAGTAAAAATTCTTGGGCCGTCAATTTCACCGCTATTTATCGCATCACGAAGGGCGATATTCACGCCGCTTCCACCTAATTCCCTAACAGTGGTAAAACCAGCCATTAAAGTTATTTTGGCAAAACCAACCGAACTAAAAGCAGCGTCTGCAGGATCATCTACAAATCGCTCCATATATTTCTGCGGATTGGTTTCGCTTTCCAGGTGAACGTGCATATCTGTTAATCCCGGTAGCACTGTTTTTGCGCGAAGATCAATTACTGAATCTTTATTACTCTCCGGATTTACAAATCCATCTTCAACACTTTTAATCCTTTCTTCGGAAACGATAATTGTTTTTTCAGTTAAGACCTTTCCAGATTTGGTATCTACCAACTTCCCGGCTTGTATATATAAATCCTGAGCCTGAAGCCCCGCAGTTAAGAAAATTCCGAAGCAAAAGATTAAAAGTTTTTTCATTCTTAAAGATTAAGTGTTTAAAAATTCTTTGATTGTTCCCGTAATATAATCAATTTGTTCATTATCCAGTTCGGTATGCATAGGAAGAGAAAGCACTTCCTGAACCAGTTTATTAGTTACCGGGAAATCGGCCTCATTATACCTGGAATCTACATAAGCTTTTTGCTGATGTAACGGGATTGGATAATAAATTCCAAAAGGGATCCCTTTTTCCTGCAAGTGTTTCGCTAAAGCGTCACGCTTCCCATTTTTAATTTTTAGCGTGTATTGATGGTAAACGTGCGTATCACAGTCTCCTATTCTGTGTGGAGTTTCTATATGAAGTTCATCCTGAAAAGCGGCGTTATAAAGGTTTGCAGCCTTTTTACGAGCCTCGTTGTATATGTCTAATTTTGGAAGTTTAGCGCGCAAAACAGCTGCCTGCAAACTATCTAAGCGAGAATTAACGCCCACCACGTCGTGATGATAACGCTCGTACATTCCGTGATTTACGATACCGCGAATAGTATGTGCTAATTGATCATCGTTGGTAAAGATGGCTCCTCCATCTCCATAACATCCTAAATTTTTAGACGGAAAAAACGAAGTTGCTCCAATATGACCAATAGCTCCTGTTTTAAGTGTTTTACCACTTTTAGAGTGATAATTTCCACCAATGGCTTGCGCATTATCTTCAATTACATATAGATTATGTTCTTCGGCAATTTGCATAATTGCATCCATATTTGCAGCCTGACCAAAAAGATGTACGGGAACAATAGCTTTAGTTTTAGGTGTAATTGCTTTTTTTATAGCATCAGGATCTATATTAAAACTGTCTGGCTCGACATCTACCAAAACCGGTGTAAGCTGAAGAAGCGCTATCACCTCAACAGTCGCAGCAAAAGTAAAATCGGCTGTAATCACTTCGTCTCCCGGCTTTAATCCAAGACCCATCATTGCTATTTGCAAGGCATCAGTTCCATTTGCACAGGGAATAACATTTTTTACCTGAAGATAATCCTCCAAATCTTTCTGAAATTGCTGAACTTCAGGACCGTTAATAAATGCTGTATTTTCTATCACCTCCTTAAAGGCAGTATTTACCTGATCTTTTATTCCTTCATATTGACCCTTAAGATCAACCATTTGTATCTTTCTCATCTGTTAATAAATTTAATCCCATAGAAGGAATCTGTCACAGGTACATAAACATTCCCCCTGTTAATTGCTATTTTCTGTGTCCAGCATTATGCTGATTTCAATTTTTTTTTGAGTGCTACGAAAATACGAAATAAGCTCCCTATTGCCAATCAATTTTAATTAAAGGCCTATTTTCGCAATAGAAATCACTTATTTTGAGAGCACTGTATAACTTAACGACAAAAATTGCCGAGAGAGCACTCCCTTTGGCCGGTAGATTTAATGAAAAACTCAAATTATTTACGGAAGGCCGTAAGTCGGTTTTTAGTGTATTGGAAGCTAAAATTAATACTAAAGAAGAATATCTTTGGTTCCATGCTGCTTCCCTGGGCGAGTTTGAGCAGGCTTTACCTATTATTGAGGAAATAAAAAAAGAATATCCAAAATATAAGATCCTGATTACCTTCTTTTCTCCTTCGGGATATGAAAACAAGAAAAATCATCCGCTAGCAGATGTAATCACTTATCTTCCGCTAGACACCAGGAAGAACGCAAAGCGTTTTCTAGACCTTGTAAGACCAAAAATTGCCTTTTTTATTAAATATGAAATCTGGCCAAATTTTATGGCAGAACTCAAAAAACGAAAAATTAAAAGTTTATTGATATCGGGGGCTTTTAGGGAAAATCAGATCTATTTTAAGCCTTATGGCGGCTTTATGCGAAAAGCATTGCAAACATTCGATCACTTCTTTGTTCAGAATGAAACGTCAATCGCACTTCTTAAAAATATTGGCCTTAACAACACTACACTAAGTGGTGACACGCGATTTGATCGTGTATCCAGACAAATTCAGTATGATAACAAACTGGAGTTTGCTGAAGATTTTATTGATGAACAAACCTGTTTAGTAGCCGGAAGTACCTGGCCTGAAGATGAAGAACTTCTTATTCCCTTTATAAATGAAACTTCGGAAAAGATAAAGGTAATAATTGCTCCACATGAAATAAATGAAGAAAAAATAAACACATTAGAGAAAAAGCTGAAAAAGAAATCTATTCGTTATTCCAACAGGAAGAATAAGGAATTAGAAGGTTATGATATATTAATATTAGATACTATTGGTCTTTTAGGGAAGATATACAGCTATGCCAATATTGCCTATGTAGGTGGTGCCGCCGGGACTACGGGGCTTCATAACATTCTGGAACCTGCTACTTTTGGGATTCCGGTTATAATAGGAGAAAATTATAAAAAATTCCCTGAAGCTGTAAAGCTTCGGCAATTGGCCGGATTATATGTAGTAGCCGATTCCAATGATTTTTCTAATATCACCAGTAAACTAATTACAGACGGCAGCTTTAGAGAAAAAACAGGAATGATTGCCGGTCACTTTATTAATAGCAATACCGGCGCCACCCGTAGTGTTATGAACTACTTAAGAAGCCTTCCTGATTTTGCTAAAGTTTCCTAAAAAATAAATAAGCTCAAAGTTTATATTGTAATTTCGATCATCTAATCAATAAATTAGAAATATGAAACGAGTATTTATTACAGGAGTATTTTTGTTAGGTATCATAAGCTTAACCTCTTGCCGGGAAACCCCAGAAGAAAAAACCGTGGTAAAGGAAGTTGAAGTTCAAAAAGAAGTACCGGAGGTTGAAGAAGAGGAACAAAAAGGGATTTTAGAACGCGCCGGCGAAAAAGTAGATAAAAAAGTAAATAAAGAGATTAACGAAGAAATAGATAAAATTGACGATAATTAATTTTCATAGCTAAAACACTCCTAAAGCAGCAGAATTATTTATTTTTTAAGAAAATTTTAATGCTATTTGTATTAAAATACACTTTTACATCTGTAATTTTGTTTTAGAAAACTAGAAACAACCAAATTATGAAAAGATCAATTTTAATGCTCGCTATGTTTTTTACCATTAGTACAGCTTTTACTTCTTGCCGTGAAGTCAATGAAGAAGACGATGAGATGGAAATGGAACACGAGATGGAAGGCGAAATGAACGAAATGGATAATGATATGGACAATGTTGAAGAAGACATTGAAGACGCCGCTAACGATGCCGGAGACGCTGTAGAAAATGCAGCAAATGAGACCGGTGAAGCAGTTGAAGATGCTGCAAACGAAGTAGAAGAGGAAATTGAAGGAGACGACGATTATTAATCCCTTTTTTGATCACTAAATTTAGAACTATGAAAAAGTTAATTTTAATGCTAGCCCTTACCTTTAGTACTGCAGCGATTTTCACTTCTTGTAGAGAAGAAAAATCTGGTGTTGAACAAGCAGCCGATGATATAGAAGATGCTGCAGATGATGTAGGAGATGAAATAGAAGATGCTACTGATGATATGTAGAATCTAAATTCTTAACTAACCAAAGAAAAAATCCTTTTTGATTAAGTTCAAAAAGGATTTTTTTATTTAGGCTTGTTTTTTGAACGTTCTAAGTTCTCGTTTAAGATCTTCCATAGACTGTTTTAATTCCCTAAAAAGACCACTCTCTGAAGGGTTATCCAGGTTAAAAGTAAGCTTAGAATTAACCTGCCAAATCTCCTGTATTTCATTTATATTCACTTCAATAGGAAGATATTCTTCATTCAAAGAGATTAATAAAACCTTGGAAGAATCTGGTAGTTTCTGTAGTTTTTTTACCAACACCGAATCTTGCAAAACCACTACGTAAATTTTATTATTACTGGCCTGATCAAGATCTGGAACGGCTTTGGCCAAAACCCACTCGTTTGGATAATAATTTGGCAGCATACTATCTCCTTCAATTTGGAAACCGCGATAAGTGGCATTTCTAAATTCAGGTAGTGGAATATCAAAAGCCGGTAACTGCTGGTACCATTCTACATCCTGTACATTGTGCGGATAACCGGCAGCAGCCTTTTGATTTACCATCAGCATATTTTCATTATCTGAAGAATCTACGGTCACCACCTTTGGGCTAACATCGCCTTTACTAAGTTGTAAAAACTTTTGCCCGCTTTGTCCAAAAAGCCACAATGGATTCACCCCAAACTGTCCAAGAAGTTCGGCTACTACTTTTCCGGAAAGCTTGGTACGACCACGCTCAATATCTGCCGTAGAATTTTTAATACCTAGAAGATCGGCGAATTCAGATTGGGTGAAGTTATTCTCTTCTCTAATCTCTTTAAAATGCTTTATTTCAATAGATGCTGGCTGCCCCATAATTTCTAATATTTAGGAATTTATCCAATAATAGTCAAATTTATTGGATAAATTCCATATTTACAAAAAAACTATTGGGCTATTCTTGCGCTGCAAGAATTATTTCTATCTTTTCGGTAAGGTCTTCCACTTCAAATGGCTTAGCAATAAAATCGTTAGCACCTGCGGCTTTACATTTTGGCCCGGCATCATGTAATGCCGACATCATAAGTACTGGAGTTTTGCCAATTTCAGGATTTTGCCTAATACCCGCACAAACATCAGTCCCATCAACCCCAGAAATAAGCATATCTAATAAAACCAGGTCAATTTTTTCCTGCTGAATTAATTCTTCTGCTAAAAGTGGTTTTTCGGTAACTATCACTTCGTAACCGTAAAATTCCAGTAATGTTTTTAGCATTTCCCCTATTCCCGAATCATCATCAACCACCAGAATTTTTGTAGTTTTCTCCATATATATTAATTAAGAAGTAACCTGCGTAGTGTTCAAAATAAATGAAAATTCTGATCCCTCACCCAGTTCACTTTTAAGTTGTATTTCTCCGTTATGTCTTTCTATAATTTCGTTAGCCAAATATAAGCCAATTCCAAAACCTGAGTAAGTTTCTTCACTTTTAACCCCTACCCTGTAAAATCGTTTAAAAATCTTTTTATAGTTCTCCTGCCCTATTCCTATTCCAAAATCTTTTACGCATACCCTTACCCTATGCTCATCTTCCTGGGTGATTTTAACGTTTACATCTTCACTACCGGGAGAATATTTAATGGCATTCATCACAAAATTTATAATCACTTGCCCAATACGATCCCGGTCTGCCAAAACATGGCATTGAACATCACTCTCTAAGCTTATTTTATGTTGGGTATTGGTATAATTTATATCCTGAATAGTTTCCTTAACCAATTCATTTAAATTGAATCCCTCCTTTTTTAATTCTAATTGATTTTCCCTAATTCTGGAAAGATCAAGAATTTCTGAAATTAAACGGGTTAACCTGGTTACCTGATGATTTATACGTTCTAAAGAAGGCTTCAGCGGAAGTTTTGAAGCTTCTAATTCCTTTTGCTTCTTAATTAAGCTTAATAATAGTTGAACATAACCTTTTATGGAGGTCACGGGTGTTTTCAACTCATGGCTTACCATTTTTAGAAATTCTTCCTTACGTTTTTCTTCTTCCTTAATTTTATCTATCTCCGTATTTACGGCAATCCACATTTTTACCGAACCATCGTCTTCTTTTACGGCTTCACACCTGCTTAAGTGCCAAATATATTTTCCTTCCTTATTTTTAAGACGCAATTGCATCTCCAAATTACAACCAGTACCTAAACAATCTTCCCAGGCTTTTAAGAAATTATCTTTTTCATCTGGATGAATATAGTGAACCCAGCCTATGTCTTTAAGATCTGTAATTCCTTTTCCGGTAAAATCCAGCCAATTTTTATTGAAGTAAATATCACTACCTTTCTCGTTAGTTTTAGAGACCATTCCCGGCATTAGATCAGCCATTTGTCTAAAATGGAATTCACTTTCCTTGAGAAGCATTTTAGAAGTCACAGAATCAGTCACATCAATGGCCATATTTAAAATACCGTAGATATCTCCTTTCTTATCTCTAAGTGGTTTGTAAGTAAAGTTATAATAGCCGGTTTGCATTTTACCGTCTATCATAAGGTCTACCTTATCTTCTTTACCCCAATATATTTCTCCGGTATCCAGCACATTTCTAAGCAAGTCTAAAAAAGGCTGTCCATCTAACTCTGGCAAAGCTTCATGAAGCGGAGTTCCAATAACAGATTTATCTTTACCCCAAAGCTCTATCATAGCATCATTGGCTAGTTCTATATGCATGTCTCTTCCCGTATAAATTGCAGTAGCTACAGTAGCCTCTTTGACAATTCCCTGCAGGCGGTGATCTTTTTCCCTTACCAGGTTTTCTTTATTTCTTTCTTCGTGAACATCTACTACGGTACCTATCATACCTTCATAATTACCATTGGCATCAAACTTAGGACTGCCCTTATCTAAAACCCAGCGGTATTCCCCTTTTTTGTTGCGCAATCTAAAACTCATACTATAAGCTTTTTTTTGATTGTGCCCTTCCAGGAATGCAAACTCAGTTTGTTTCCTATCTTCAGGATGGGTGGCATCTAACCATCCCATGCCCTCAGCAGCATCTCTATCCTGCCCGGTATAACTATACCAATTTTTATTTAGGTAAACAGTTTGTGCTTTAGTATTTGTAATCCAGATAATTGCAGGAACAGCATCAATAACTTCCCTTAAACGTTGTTCACTATTTTCTAAAGCTTTTCGGGCTTCTACCTGCTCTGTTACATCAATTACGTGAGCAAAAATCCCATCTATTTTTCCCTTATGATTTCGAGTGGGCTGATAAACAAAATTTAAAAAAGAGTTTTTAAATTCATTTTCACCAACTTTAAGTCGAATTTGAGTTTCATTCCCAATATGCGGTTCGCCCGTCTCGTATACCTTATCTAAAAGTTCTATAAAACCTTGATTGTTTACTTCTGGAACCGCTTCTTTTACAGTCTTACCAATAATATCCCTATGGCCAAGCAGCTTCATATAATTTTCATTGGCCAATTCAAAAACATGTTTAGGCCCGCGTAATGCGCATATTGCAGCAGGTGCTTTAGATAGTATATTCTCAAAAATGCGATTAAAAACAATCTCCTGTTTAGAAATTTTATTAATTCCTTTCAATTTCTTAAAACTAACCAAAAGTAATTTTCGGTCAACAGGAGACCAAAGTGGAGAAACATTTACAGAAATTTCCTTTCTTCCTTTCTGAGGAAATTTAACACTAAGCGTTTTCTTATTAACCGCTTGTTCAGTGTCCAGGACTTTCTTTAGAACTTCTCTAAAATCTGGAAGATTTAATTGTTCTTTATTTAATTTAAAAATCGAAATTCCGTTTATTAAAGTATCGTCTACCTTAAAACCAGAAATAAAATTAGCTGTGGCGCCTATAATACAAAGGTTGTCATCTAAAATAAGTAATGGCTCCCTAATAGTTTGGGTAAGCTGTGAGGCATATTTTACAAGTGTTATTTCTTCTTTCCTGGAAAGTTTATCGGCATTGGATTCTACCATATATCTATACTATATTCTCAATTAAGATTGGCTACAATAATAGCTCTAAAATACTATTTTTAGAAACTAATCTACCTTACATTTTCTTATGAAAATCATAAATTTATACTCAAAAAGAGTCCATTATTATATATAAAATTAACAATAAAGCAAAATTTATTACTAAAAGATGTCTATTAAAGAAACTCAAATTTTATTGAGCCAAATAGCCCCCATCTATTGGGTAGTAAGCACCAGTAGCAAAAGAAGCCCTGTCGCTTGCTAACCAAACAAAAAGCTGTGCTACCTCATCTGCTTCCCCTAAACGACCAATGGGATGAGCATTTACCAAATGTGATAATAGTTCTTCGTCAAGACCTTCCAATAAAGGTGTTTTTATAAAAGCCGGTCCAACCGAGTTCACTCTTACCCCCTTAGCTGAATATTCTAATGCAGCCGATTTTGTTAAGCCCACAACCCCGTGCTTAGCCGCAACATAGGCTGCTGCATTTGCAAAACCTACACTTCCTAAAATGGAAGCCACATTTATAATACTTCCCGCGCCATTTTTAAGCATTGCAGGAATTTGGTAACGCATTCCGTAGAAAACCCCGGAGAGATTGATACTTATTACTTTATCCCAGGCTTCAATTTCATATTCGCCCACAGGTTTTTGAGGACCACCTATACCTGCATTGTTTACCGCTATATCTAATTTACCGAACTTCTTTATTGCTTCGGCAACACTTTTTTCTGAATCTTGAGACTGTGAAGTATCAGCTTTTAAAAATGTAGCTTCACCACCAGATTCCTCAATTTGGTTAACCAGTGTCTTCCCGCCCTCTTCATTGATATCGGTTAAAAACACTTTTGCTCCTTCTTTAGCGAAAAGTAAGGCTGTACTTTTCCCAATTCCCGATGCTGCGCCCGTAATGAGAGCTACTTTACCTTTTAATTCCATGACTACTTCCGTTTAGGTTAAAACACTTAAAGCTAAGCGTTTATACACTAAAAAAATATGATGAAAATCAGGAATAATATTTTAAGTAACTTGGCTTAAAATTCAGCAAGAATGAAAAGCTTAAGCTATCTTTTACTTTTTCTAGTTGGTTTTAATTCTGGACTAGCTCAAACCAAAGAACTCCTCAAGGGCTTTACTTATATTAAAGCACAAATCCCAGATATTAAACTTGATATTAGATATGCGGGAAGCAATAACTTTATTGGAAAGCCTGTAGATGCATATCATCAGCCCGCAGGCATTCTAACAAAAATCGCTACCGAAGCTTTGGCAACCGCACAGAAAGACCTAATGTCACAAGGTTTTTGCCTTAAAATTTTCGATGCTTATCGCCCTCAAACTGCGGTAAATCATTTTATTGAATGGGCCAGAAACCCCGGTGATACCCTCACAAAAAGTAAGTTTTATCCAGAAATTGCTAAAAAAGATCTTTTTCAGTTAGGTTACATAGCCAGTAAGTCTGGGCATTCTCGCGGAAGTACCGTAGATCTAACAATTTTAAATGCTAACACTGGAAAAGAACTGGATATGGGAAGTGGTTATGACTTTTTCGGGGATATTTCTCATCATAATACAGACAAGATCACAAAGGAACAAAAGGCAAATCGTTCTTTATTAAAGCGGATAATGATTAAAAATGGCTTTAGGCCTTACCCTGAAGAATGGTGGCATTATACTTTGCGAAATGAACCTTATCCTGAAACCTATTTTGATTTTCCGGTACGCTAGATTTTAAGAAATAAAATCTAAAGTTTGATCTCTTGAGATGCTTTCATCTTCATCTAACTCCTCCTTAAATTGAAAATTAAAATTTTTCATTAAGACGTCTTGATTTAAAATTTCTAAAAGCTCCTGCGTGTCTATAAATTTATCGTGGTAACCAATAACTCTACTATACTTAAAAGCACGTTCCTTATCTGGCTGGTACATAGAAGAACTTAGTACAACTACATAAATGGAATTTTTGTATTTAAAATCCTCTAGAAAATCTAAAACATCCCAGCCATTTACTCGTGGCATATTTAGATCCAAAAAAATAAGCTGTAAATGCCCGGCATTTGCGGTTTGTTTTAGATAATCAATTAATTCACCGCCTTGCCAAAAGCCTTTTATTGGGCAGTTTACTAATTTCTTTAAACTTCTTAATTCCAACTTTAAAATAAGTGAATTGTCTTCAGCTAATAGTACCTCATGTGTGGGGGGCTTCTGCATATACTCGCATTTAGTGCTAAAGTTTTATAGCAAACCTTAAGGCAATAAAGATAAACTGTAAAACTCTCTCTGCAATAATAAAACTGTATTAGTTATAAGATTAATTGCAGGAAAAATAATTGAGAATCCTATAAAATTAAAATTCATTTTACGGTTTTTAGTATTTTCACTAAAATTCTTATTGAATCAATGGACATAAAATTAGACGCAGCTAACAACCAAATAAAGATAGATGACAACCTAAAATTCCAATATTGGATGCTAAAGTTTATAATGCTTAGTAATTTATTTCAAATGTTTGTTGGGTTAATAAAAGGCCTATTTCTGAATGGGACACGCTTACCTGGTTTTGGATCCCCATTGGTCTCGTGTCGCTTTTTATATTGTATTATTTCACTAAACTTAGCACTAAAGAAGTGATTCCTTTAGATGAAATTCAGCATCCAGTTTCAAAAAATTTCTTCGGAAGAAAACGATTAATCCTAAAACTTAAAAACGGTAAAACAAGATATTTACCAACGAAGTCTCTAAAAGAAATGGAACAAATCCAGAATTTTATAAACTCACCACAGAAGATAACAACTTAGATTCTGAAATGATCCCGAAGCGTCGGGACAGAAGGACGAGTAAAAAATAAAACCCCGAAAAACACTAATGCTTTTCGGGGTTTCTATTGATTTTCTTTTAAAATTAAGATTCTATATCTAGCGCAGCATCTATCCTGGCAATTAGATCTTCCCAGTGATATTGGGTTAGGGAATGATTTACTCCCGATTTCCTACGATTTATATCGCGCTTTAATGATTGCATTTCACCGCGCATAAGTGGTAAAATATCAGATTTCAATAAAGCATCGTTATCTTCAGCATTTAATTTTTTAAGATATTCTGAAGCAATATCTACATAAGATCGCTGTAAATTACGCCGGTATGCATCAACTTTATTCCTCTTGTAAAGTTCGCTAAAAATACCTTTTCGCAAATCTTGCATTAAATTAACTGCAGTATACGCCTCATTCCCATTTACCTCTTCATTAGCGATCATTCGGTTTAAGCGATCTTCCTCTAACAAATTATTCAATGCACGAGTCTGTAAACTCTGCACCCGATCTATAGCTCCTGTTGCTTCTATTCGGTTTAATATTTCCTGATTCAGCAACCAATTTGGAGTAGTAAAAGCTTCTTCTACTAAGAACTCAACGGCATCTTCCTGTTTTTTCTTCGGTACATTTTCATAAACCACGCCATCCTGATTAGAGGTTTTACGAGTTTCATAAACCCCGCCAACATTAGTCACCACGTGAGAAACATAACCTCGCCACATATAAGTCAACTCTCTATACACTTCTTCAAGATCGTCATAACCATAACCGTCTTTAGAAGTCCATTCAATTAAATTAGGAACTACTTTTTTAAGGTTTGCGAGCCCATATTCACTGGCTTTCACTTGATCGTCACCCAAACTTTCTCGTTGAGATTGTGGATCTACACCTCCATATCCATTTCCAAATTCATACCAGGGATTACCTGCTTTTTCCAAAATCCATTCATCTAATTTTTCTTTCTCTGCTTCAGGAGATTCAGCTTCCGGTAGGTATCTGTAACCCCAGTTGATGGCATACAAATCGTATGGCCCCATCATTCTAATATACCTTACTCCTCCATCTTCCGGTTGCGCAACATAATTTACCCGTGCATAATCCATTATAGAGGGAGTTAAACCATATTTCTGGGTAAACTCAGCCGACCTTAAAGAATCTGTTGGATAAGCAGAACTCGCTTTCATATTATGCGGCAAACCAAGCGCGTGTCCCACTTCATGAGCTATTACCATACGCATCATTTCGCCAATTTCAGATTCCGGTGTGTTTAAAGTTCTGGCATCTTCGGTTTGCGCTCCGGCCTCAATCATATAGCGGTTTCGATATGAGCGCAAATGATTGTGATACCAAATAATATCGCTTTCAATAATTTCCCCGGTTCTCGGGTCGGTTACTGAAGGGCCTACTGCATTCCTGGTAGTACTGGCTACGTAGCGCACTACTGAGTAACGTACATCTTCAGGACTAAATTCCGGATCTTCTTCTTTTGTTGGTGGATCTTTAGCGATTATTGCGTTTTTAAAACCTGCTTCTTCAAAAGCCACATTCCAGTCTTCAATTCCCTGCTTAAAATATGGCCTCCATTTTTCAGGCGTGGCAGGGTCTAAATAATAAACTATAGGCTCTTTAGGCTCTACCAGTTCCCCACGTTTGTAAGCTTCAATATCTTTAGGCACTAGTTGCCAGCGGCGAATCAATTCATAATCATCGGCTTTTAGTTCCTCTGAATTATAATCGTATTTATCTATGGTAAACCAGCCAACACGAGAATCTGCAACTCTGGGTTGCATTTTATCGTCTGGCAACAAGATCATAGATTGGTTCATCATCATAGAAATAGTTCCGGCCTGGTCACGTGTTGGCGGTTCTTCAGCCTCGTAAGTCATAACGTGTTTTACCTCTATGTTCTCTGGATAAGAATTTGCTGATTCAATATAAGATCTACTTTGATCCAGTTTCCTAACTTTATAACGTTTACGGAGTGAAGACGAAAGGCCGTTGATGGCTTTCACTTCGTTTTCAAACAAATCACCAACTTCAATCACCACACTTGTGGAGTCTGCATTATAGGTTTCGATTTTTGAACTAAAAAGGATTGGAAAATAATTATTAGCCTGTACAGATTTGTAAATAGGTGACTCTTCATCACTCATATTTTCAAAACTTATCACCTTTACATCTATATTTCCTTTTCGCTTTGTCCACCGAACTACCTGTTCATTTACTTTAGAACCGGCATTCACATAACCGCCCCCATAACCATCTGGCACCCCGGCAATACGACTTACCAAAAGCATATCTTTATCCAGCAAATCTACCGGAATTTCAAAATAAAGTTTGTCATCTACAAAATGCGTAGTAAAAAGTCCTTCATCAGATTCAGCTTCTGAAGTGATGACTTCGTCGTAGGATTTGAGTCCGTTTGTTGCTTTCTTTGAAGTGTTTTCAGCCGATTTATCTTTACCGTTGAAAACAGATTTTTCGCTTCCACAACCAGCTGCAAGTATTGCGACCAGCCCCAGAATAGGTAATTTTTTTATCATGAATTTTTATTTTGGCTTCAAGATAAGCAAACCTGATAAAAGGTTGAAATAATCGGATGAGAAGAATATATATTGTCAATACATTATCCTGAATTTGTTTAAGATCTCAGATGTAAGTGTCTTAATTATGTTAGAAGCTGAAACAAGTTCAGCTTGACGTATAAAAGTTTCCAAAATCAGCCTTCCTTACTCTGAAGAAATCCTGGATCTGCTTTCGGTATTCATCAACCTATCCCAGAAAGTAAAATAAAGTCCGAAATTGGTTTTGAACTCGGCGTGATGAAAATGATGGTGCGTAGCGCCAATAAACAATTTTCCGAAGCGACTTTTTATAAAAGCTTCGGGATAAATTTCAATATCTAAATGATTTATCACGCTGCTAAGCGTCATAAAAATTAAATAAACACCAATTACAATTGGATGAACAGGCAGAAAGAGTAGAATTACCGGAACTACTATAGCTTCCAGTAAAGATTCCCAGGGATGAAAGGAGAAAGCCGTCCAGGGGCTGGGCACTAAGCTATCGTGATGTACCTTATGAATTTTCTTAAAGACCAAGGGATTGTGCATCCAGCGATGCACCCAATAATAATAAGTTTCATGAAGTAGAGAAAGTAAAATAAAACTCACCGGTAAATACCATAATCCAAATTTTTCAAGCTCCAGGTAAATTTCGGTAAAGCCCTTTTGCCACAGAAAATAGGTAAGCGCGCCAAAAAAGCCAAAAATCACCGAAGACCACATGCTCCAATAAATCTCCTTTTTTAACTGCCCTTTTCTAAAACCGCGTTTGCTTAATCTTTTATTACTAAATTTTTCACTTTTAAGTCTGTAATAATACCAGTAGAATATTCCTGCGGAAACCAGGTACCTAAGAAAAACTGCGACAAAAAAGATAAGCACACAAACTAAGAAAAGCCCCGGATTATTAATTTCAAAGAAAATCATGGTCTACTAAAGTAATAAGGATAAAATATACGAAAATTTCAATCTTTCAACTTTTTCAAAACCTGCCTCCAGAGCTACTCTTCTTAAGTTCATGCTATTTCTCTATTGGTCGTCTAAAGTAACCGCATCTGGATTTGCACCTAATCTTTCTAAAGTATTTCCTATCTCTTCCGTCATTTTAGGAGGCCCACATACATAGAATTTCTCATCAAAATTTTCTATATGTTGCTTTAAAAAATTTTCATCAATATAAGCTTTGGTAAAGTCTGTGTCTTTTTGATCGGTGATTACATAAGTAGCGTTTTCACCCAGCATAGCATCTAATTCTGTTTTCAGGATAATATCTTTATCTGTTTTATTAGAATAAAACAATTTAATGCCATTTAATTTATTCTCTTTCTTTAGTTTGCGCAACATGGCAATATAAGGTGTTATTCCTGCGCCCCCGGCAATAATATATCCTGGACCTTTGTATTCTATGGCACCCCAGGTATCGCGAATAATCAATTCGTCTCCAGGCTTTAATTTCCCTAACCGTTCGGTTACACCATCGTGATCTGGATAAATCTTAATGGTAAATTCTAAATAATCATCTTCATTTAGGCTGGTAAAGGTAAACGGCCTTTTTTCGTCTTTCCACTTTTCCTTATTTATAGAAACCTCTGTAGCATGACCCGGGGTAAACTCATAGCCATCAGGCTTTTCTACTACAAATTGTTTAACATCGTGAGTTATAGTTTTAACTTCCTTAATCTTTACTGTCTTCTCCATTTTATTTTTTTTTTAAACGCTATAGTTTAATTTACTGGTTTAAAAAGGCGGTTTCAAGACATTTAACCTTCTTTAAAGACTTTAAGCTCAAGTTTTAAGGAAGCTTTATCAATCTAAATTCTAAAACCACGTTTTAAAGAAAATCAATAAGCCGAAGCGATAAAAACAATTCCTTATATTCGACTTAAGTTTGAAAACCGCAAATTCATGAAGCTAACTCCCCCTATTTACAAGGTTATTATTATAGTTTTACTTTTGCTTTCCGGCTCAAGTATTCAGGCTCAATTCCCTTTATCTACTACACAAAACCAAGAACAGGAAAAAGATAAAATTCCAGAGGACCCTCTGGGAAGAAGAACTCCTCGAGGAACCGTAAATGGTTTTATAGACGCTATGGCCGGGGTAAATTATAATCTTGCAGCTAGATATTTGAATTTTCCGCCAGGAATTTCTTCGCAAGAGCAGAAAGAGCAAATCGTCCAGGTTTTGCAACGCTTATTTGATCAAAAAGGAAATATACAGCCTTATTATATAATTAGTAATGAGCAAAGTGGCAAATTAGATGATGGCTTAGATGCCAACCTGGAACAAATAGGAAGCGTAAATGCCGATGGCGAGACTATAGAAATTTTCCTAGAACAGTATGATGATGAAGCGGGGTATCCAATATGGCTTTTCTCTTCTGAAACCACCAGTGCTATTAGTTCACTTAGCCTGGAAAATTCTGCTTTTATTGATGAAATAACACCAGGTATTTTTAAAAAATATCTTTGGGGAGGCGTTCCGGCCGGGCAGTGGATAATTGCAGTTGTTCTTATGGCTTTAAGCTATTTTATTTCTTTATTAATAGTTTCAATCATAATCTATCTACTGAAAAAATTATGGAAAAAAGCAAGACATTCGCCTGTTGCAGGAATTATTACCACGCTAAAGCTGCCTGTAAAACTTTATATGGCCGTATGGATATTTGTATCCATCTCCAGAAACCTTGAGCTTTCAATTATTCTAAGACAAAAATTCAGCGCTATAACCATAACGGTAGGAATTGCTGCCATTCTAATTCTTTTATGGAGGCTATCTGACTTTATTGGAAAAATCACTCAGGAAAAAATGCTATTACGCGGAAATCCCGCCGGCGTCTCTATAGTTCTATTTCTACAGCGGGCCGCTAAGATCGCTATCGTAGCTTTTGGTATCATCGCTATTCTAGGAGCAGTAGGCATTGATGTAACTACAGGCCTGGCTGCCTTAGGAATTGGTGGTATAGCACTGGCCCTTGGTGCACAAAAAACTATAGAAAACTTTGTTGGGAGTGTTACTTTAATAGCCGATAGACCTATTAGGGTTGGTGATTATTGTAAAGTGGGAGAAGTAACGGGACATATTGAAAAAATAGGTATTCGCTCTACCCGAATTCGTACTTTAGATCGCACGGTAGTTACTATTCCCAATGGTGCTTTTTCATCTGATACAATAGAAAATTATGCCCACCGGGATAGGTTCAGGTTTGCAAGTGTTTTAAATTTTAGATATGAAACCTCATCAGACCAATTACGCTTTTTACTTGCCGAACTACGAAAAGTACTCTATGCACATCCAAAAGTTTACGAAGATCCGGCCAGGATTCGTTTTATTGGTTTTAGTGCACACTCTTTAGACCTGGAAATTTTCGCTTATTTAGAAGCCCGTAATTATGATGAATTTCTGGAAATACGGGAAGACCTTATGCTTAGAATGATGGAGATTGTAGACCAGAGCGGAACTGATTTCGCCTTCCCTTCTCAAACTATTTACTTCGGAAAAGATCAGGGACTTTCTAAAGAGAAATCGGCTGAAGCTAAAGCTAAAGTTGAAAGTTGGAAAAAAGAACGAGAAATGCCAATTCCCCAATTTACCAGGGAACAAATTGATGCGCTTAGAAATAAATCCAGTTATCCGCCAGAAGGTTCAAGTACAGGAATAGAAAAAAAATAAGACTTAACCGAATTTACCTTAAAAAATCCAAAGTAATTAGAAATGAGTAACCCGAAGAGAAAAAAAAATTACCGTGGAGAAGAAGCCAAATGGCCTCATCAAATTCCCGTATCGGGCTGGATAGATATTGGGAAACGCGTTTATAAGGAAATGAAATTTGACCATGTGCAAATAATTTCAGCCGGCGTTGCATTTTATTTCTTTCTAGCCATTTTCCCGACCATTGTCGCCGCTATTTCAATTTACAGCCTTGTTCTAGAACCAGCTAAAATTGAAGAACAGATTTCATACTTAAGTCTAATTTTACCCGACCAGGCTTTTGGAATGATCACCGATTTTCTGGAACCTGTTCTGAAACGTTCCAGAAAGGAAATTGGGTGGGGACTTTTTATAAGTATTCTAATAAGTATTTGGAGTGCGAATAAGGGTACTAGTGCTCTTTTTCAAGGGATCAACATTGCTTACGACGAAATTGACGGTCGAGGAATTATCAAGAAGAACCTGTTAAGCCTGCTTTTCACTCTGGGTGGTTTAGTGATAGGACTTATTAGTTTGTTAATTGTAATTTTCTTTCCCCTACTCGTAAAAAACCTGGGATTAACTCCTCAACTGGAAAATATGCTAAACTGGTTACGTTGGGTATTCCTGGGACTTATTTTAATTCTAAATTTAAGTATGATTTATAAGATTGCACCCTACAGAACTAACCCAAGATTTGGTTGGGTAAGCTGGGGCGCAGTAATAGGTTCTATTTTTTGGCTAGCAGGTTCAATATTATTTTCATGGTACGTAGCTAATTTTGGAAGCTACGACGATCTCTACGGAAGTTTTGCCGCAGTAGCTATTTTAATGTTATGGCTATTTCTCACTGCTTTTATTGTGTTGATGGGAGCTGAAATAAACTCAGAAATGGAACACCAAACTCGCCACGACACCACTATTGGAATGGAAAGACCAATGGGTGAAAGAAATGCCTGGCACGCCGACCATTGCGCAGTTGAAGATCCTGATGAGGATTGTTGAACCAAGAACCAAAGCAAGCCTTTAGAAAAAAGTCATTAATTCTCTCTATAATAAGAGATATTTGCCATTAACAGCAATTGGTCTCAGAAGAACAACAACTGGAATTTCCAATTTCAGAAATATTTTGTTTGGTTTTAATAGTCTTTAATCCCGGTTTATCGGCATAAACCGTAATACTAAAAATTCCTGTTTCTCCTTTATTAAAATCATTAATTTGTTCTAAAGTAAGATATTTGCTTAAAATATCATCTGGAATTGTGATTGGTTTTTCCTTTTGAATAGCTATATTTTGAAAACCATTATCCTGTATCATTTGCAAATAATCTGTTCTTTGAATTGCCCCGGCAACACAACCAGCATACATTTCTGCATCTTCTTTTAAAGCTTCCGGTAAATTTCCTAATAAAACGATATCAGAAATGCTAAAATGGCCTCCAGGTTTTAAAACTCTAAAAATTTCTCCTATTACTTTTTGTTTATTTGGAACTAAATTTAGAACACAATTACTCACAATAACATCAGCCATATTATTATTTATTGGCATTGCATCAATGTCACCTTCCCTAAATTCAACATTGTTATAACCAAGTTTTTCTGCATTTGCCCTGGCTTTTTCGATCATAATTGGAGTGAAATCGATTCCGATTACTTTTCCTTCCACACCGGCTTCGTGCCTTGCAACAAAACAATCATTCCCCGCTCCAGAACCTAAATCGATCACGGTATCTCCTTTGCTAATTTTCGCAAACTGAGTTGGTAAACCGCAACCTAAGCCTAAATCGGCATCTTCGATATATCCTTTGGTTTCAGAATAATCATCCATCATAATATTGTATACTTTATTTGACGGAGTGGTGGCGCCACAACAAGAGGAAGCATTCTCTGCTTTTCCCTGTTCAGCAATTTTGGCATATCGTTGCTTAACTATATTCTTTAATTCTTGTTCTTTATTCATAACTGCTATTTTTTATTATCAACAAACTTCTCTAAGTTTTATATCGCGGCCCAAAAATTTAGAGATTAGGATTTTCATTGCCACCCAATTTTCTTTATATATCCAATAGCAAACACTTGCTTCTTCAATACTCACTTTAATTAAGCTTAAGTGTTTTCAACTCTTTTAAATGTTGTGAAATCGTAGTCTGAGCCAGTCCTGTTTCACTTACTAAATTGCCACAACAACAAGTATTTAACCTAAATAGGTTTTGCAAAATTACTACCCTGGCAGGATGTCCAAAACCTTTGTGCATAATGCAATTTGATTTTGTAGATCGGTAAATTTCTCAGTTCTTACTAACCCACTTTAATTTTCATCACTTCATTGCAATATTACGATTAATAATATAAAGAACAAATAATTTCCTCTATCTTATTCTTTGGTTATCTGTTATCGTTCAGAATGGGAGCCATCCGAAAAAACCCAGATTAAGTTCTTTAGAACCAATTTTAATGAATTTCGAATCATAAAAAATAAACCAGGACTTGAAAAAGGATTGTTGGTGTATGGCTTAGGAAAATCCACGCTTTTTGATGCCATTCATCACATAGGAAGAGTAATTCTGGAGCAAACCCGAAGTACACAACTTTGGTTTTCTCGAATCTCAAGCGTTCATATGCTTAGCCTGTATTATGAATCGCAAAAAGACCAGAACAGCTATTTTAAACTGGAAGATTATTATCGCGGAAAACTGTACCTGGATGATGTGGGAAAAGAAGACAAGGCCTATAACCGGGAAGAGATCATCGGAAAATTACTTTTTTTTGAAAGACACCGGCGAAGGTTATGGTAGATATGGGGCATGAAATGGAAACACTATTATAATTTAAGCTTGTTATAATCCACAAAAACCTATTTTTTAGCTATATTTGTTTATTATAACATACATTATGCTCGAACTCGTCACTATAAAGCAAACTAAAGAAGAACTAGGTAAATGGTGTAAACTTCAAAGAGATCGTTTTGAATTAAGCCAGCAAGAATTGGCTGATCAACTGGGAATATCTAGGTATACTATTCAGAAATTTGAAAGCGGGAGAAATTCAACCATCGATACTGTTTTAAAAATTGCTCACCATTTCGAGGATTTGGAGAAGTTTTATAATGGTGTAAAATCTTATAATGAACAAAATACTAATCGCTCCTTATATTAACCATTATGGCTAAAAATACTATCCTAAATGTAAAGCTATTTGATTATGAGGTTGGAAAGTTAGATTACGATTTGGATCAACGTAAGAGTTTCTTTCAGTATAATCCGGAATTTTTAGAAACAATTCAATTACAAAACATTTTCCCGTATATCATTAAACGAATAAAACCAGTTCAGGTATTCTCCGAATATGAAGGAAATACTTTCAAAGGACTCCCTCCAGCCATAGCAGACTCTCTTCCAGATATGTTCGGTAATATTATTTTTAAAGAATGGTTTGAGGTAAATAATAAAGATAAGACAAAACTTACACCTCTTGAACAGTTAACCTATGTAGCCAATCGCGGGATGGGTGCTCTGGAATATGAACCGGCCCAGAATCTTCCCAAAACTTCAGCAATTGACCTTGAAGAAATTATTAGTGTATTAAAGCAAGTTATAGATCAAAAAGAACATACTTCAGAAAAGAACTTAGACAACCTGGCTTTACTCAATATTTTCAAAATGGGTACCTCTGCCGGTGGAGCCAGACCGAAACTATTAATTTCTGAAAATATTGAGACCGGAGAAATTATCCCCGGGGATATTGTTTCCTCTGAGGATTACAAGCATTACCTGGTAAAGCTTTCCTTAAATGAAGATAGTTATAATAAAGAAGTCGTAGAATATGCATACTATAAAATGGCCACTGCCACCGGAATAGCAATGATGCCTTCTAACCTAATTAACGACAAGCATTTTACCACGCTAAGATATGACAGGCAAAACGGCGCAAAACAACATGTACTAACTGCAAGCGGCTTAACGGGATGGGATTTTCTAAAACCAGAAAACTCATCCTATGAAAATCTTTTCAAATTAGCTCTGGATTTAAAAATACCTTATAATGAGATTCAGGAACTTTTTAAGCGAATGGTTTTTAATTTGGTCTTTGCCAATATTGATGATCACTTAAAAAACCATTCTTTTATATATAATAAGAATTCTGACAAATGGAACCTCGCTCCTGCTTATGATCTCACCTACCCTTTAAACGTAGATTTCAATTATCATAAGATCAGCCGTGCGCTGTCTATTAATAATAAACGTGATAATATCCAGCTAAAGGATCTACTTGGGTTAGCAGAAGAATTTTCGATTAAAAATCCGAAAGGGATTATTGAGAAAGTTCAGGAGCAGATTTCTAACTGGCCGCGAATAGCAGAAGAGCTTAATATTCCTGCTTACGTGGTAGAAAAAATTTCTAAAGAATTCAAAATCTTTATTTAACTACAGGTTTTCCCTTATTTTTTGTAGGAAATCATAATTATTTTCAGTAATTATGTTAATAAGTTTTAGGCTACCCTACTTTCCTAATAATATAATCACCTCTGAAATTTAATTTGCAGTTAAAAAAAAGAAAAATCCCACGGAGTACGCAGGATTTAAGATTTTTCTTCGGCTTATAGCCTTATTGTGAAAAGCTTTCAGTAATCCAAATATATAAAAATATTTTTTATGAACAACTTAACTTTAGGAATTGACCTTGGAACAAATAGCATCGGATGGGCAATTAGAGATATAACAGCCACTGACAATCAAATCATAAAAAATGGTGTTTTAATATTTGATAAAGGAGTTGGTGAAGAGAAAGGAATTGAGTTTCCTAAAGTTAAAAAACGTACAGAAAGTAGGGGGAAAAGAAGAAACTACCAGGCAGAAAAATACCGAAAATGGGAATTACTGGAATTTCTTATAAAAGAAAGAATGTGTCCTTTAACCATTGAAGAATTAAATGAATGGCGGAAATACAACAAAAACAGTCCTAGAAAGTATCCACAAACCGAGACTTTTATCAATTGGCTACGTTACGATTTTAATGGAGATGGCAAACCAGATTTTCGCCTTTTTGGAGGTGACAAACACGAAAACCATTACTTATTTCGTGCTAAAGCAGTAAGTGAAAATGAAGATGATAAAAAAGTCTTTCAGGAGAATCCTCAAATCCTAGGTAGGGTATTTTATCATTTAGTGCAACGCCGTGGTTTTAAAGGGCGTGATGAAGAGGAGGCTAAAACTATGTTAGAGGGCAGCAAAAATAATGACACGCCTGGCAGAAATGAAATTAAAGATTATATTATAAAACACCGAAGCTTAGGAGCAGCATTATACCATTATCAAAAAGAAAAATCCACTAATGGTGAAAAAATAAGAATCCGTCAGCGCTATAATCTTAGAAAAGATTATGAAAACGAATTAAAGGAAATCTGTCGAGTTCAAGGCTTGGAAAAAACATCTTATGAAAAACTTTGGAAAGCAATTATCTGGCAAAGGCCTTTGCGTACCCAAAAAGGTTCGGTAGGATTGTGTACCTATGAAAAAAACAAAAGACGCGCCCCCATTAGCCACCCGTTATATGAAGAATATAGAACCTGGGTTTTTATCAATAATTTAAAGATTGAAGCTCCGCAAGGTTGGAAACAGGAAGATTATTTAAAAGAGACAAATCTATCCTATTTTTTATAAAGTGGGAAATGATTTCAGCCTTAAATCTATTCTCAATCAATTAGACAAAGATGAGGCAACAATTACTTCCGGTTATGCAATAAGAGAAAAGACAAAAGTACTTTCAACAAAGCTACTGAAACAATTTGAAGATATTTTTGGTGAAAACTGGAAAGAAAATTTAGGTTGGAATGATGCTTTTGTTCGAAATGCTCAACCAACAAAGAAAAATTCAAGCTACTATACCTTTGAAGACCTTTGGCATGTATTATTCACCTTTGATAGCGAAGAAAAATTAAAAGAATTTGCGTTAGAAAAGTTAAAACTTGAAAAAGCGAAGGCAGAGAAATTTTCTAAAATAAGACTTCAACAAGGCTATGCTACTTTAAGCCTATCAGCTATAAAAAAGATTCTACCATATCTTCAAAAAGGGTTTACTTATTCCAAGGCTGTATATATGGGCAACCTTCAAAAAGTTCTGGGAACTCATGAAGTTTCAGATGAGTTTATTAATCATTTTGCTTTTGAGATTGATAAAATTTACGAAAGTGTTTCTACCGAGCGTAAGTTAAATAATGTTTTAAATGGTTTATTCAGAACAGAGCTGGTGGCTGAAGGAGATTATCATTTAGGCGAACACGAAGATTTGGATACATCAGATGTGAACTTGATCAAACAACATATTGTTGCTGTTTTAGGTGATAAAACATGGGGAGAGATCGATGAAGACCAGAAAGAGGAATACGTGAATTTCGTAAAAGAAAAATATAAAGAATTTCTTCAAAAACCATTTCAAGCCAAGAAAGGGAGTTTCATAGAACAGCCTAGAATTCATGACGCTATTTTCAAATATTTGCAGGAACATTATCCAGAACAAGTTCCCAAAAAAAACATTCAATATTTATGGCATCCTTCAGAACAAGAAAAGTACCCAAATTCAGATACTTATCAGGAAATAAACCAAAAAGGCAAAGTATTCTATATTAAGGAATCCGAACTCAATTCTTTTTTACACCGCAACCCTCATGCCGAGGCAGACGGGATTTCATTAAAACTTCTAAGAAATCCGGAACCAATAAGCAAAGGTTTTAAAAATCCGATGGCTTTAAAAAGTTTACATAAATTAAAGCAATTGCTAAACTTTTTATTACAAACACAACTAATTAATGCTCATACTAGGATTGTTGTTGAAATTGCAAGGGAGCTAAATGACGCCAATTACCGTAAAGCTCTAGAACAATGGCAAAGTGAACGAGAAAAGAAAAACCAAAAGTTCAGGGATACTATTGAAGAAATCAACCAAGAATGTAACACAAGTTTTGACCCTAACAGTAAAGCGTTAATTCGAAAAATCAGGTTATGGGAAGAACAAGGTAAAAAATGCATGTATACCGGAGCAATGATCAATAAATGCGACTTGTTGAATGGCGAATACTATGATTTTGAGCATACCATTCCCGCAAGCATTAGTTTTGATAACGAATTAAAAAACCTAACACTGGCAGACAAAAATTACAATTCGAATATCAAAGGCAAAAAATTCCCCACACAACTTGATAATTATGATTCAGAAGGTGATTTTAATGGAAAGCCTCTTCAGCCTATCCTGAAAAATATTGAAGCCTTATTCGGCAAAAGAAGTGTAGAGAAAAAGACTATAAAGAAAAAAGGTATACAGAAAGAAATTACTATTGAAAAGTGGAGCAAGATTGCGGAACTTGAATTTCAACTAAGTAAATTAAGTAGTTTAAGAGGTGTTGAACCTAAAGATAAAAGGGATAGCCTTATCCAGAAAAGACATAAGTTAAAGTTCGAATTAGATTATTTAAAGCAAAAACTACAAACTTTTACTATTGAAGAGTACAAAGCTAGCTGGCGTAATAGCCAGTTACGCGACACCCAAATAATGACCAAATATGCAGTGCCATATCTTAAAACAGTTTTTAATCGTGTAGAGGTTCAAAAAGGAAGTGTTGTTGATATATTTAAAGAAGTGTACAATGTAAAATTAAGAAGTGATAAAAAAGATCGTTCAAAACACAGTCATCACGCAGTAGATGGAGCTATTCTCACATTAATTCCGAAAGCTGCCCAACGGGACAAAATTATTAAAGAATACCAATTAAGAAAGGATGAAGGCTTTGGAGAGATTTACCACGAAACCCCGAAAGAGTGGGACAACTTTAAAGTTTCATATATAAAAAACATAGAAGAAAAGACACTCATTAATAATCTTAAAGAGCATAGAACTTTAAATTCGACCTTTAAAAAACTTAGAAAACGTGGAAAAATAGATCGAAAAGAAAATGGTGACCCTAAATGGGCTAAAGGCGATAGCATTCGAGGTCAGTTGCATGATGAGTCATTTTACGGAGCTATAAAACAACCCAAACGTAACGAGGATAATACGATTATTTTTAATGAAGAAAAGAGCATGGTTTTGGAAGACAAAATCAGGCTTGTAATTAGAAGACCTCTTGCTTATGCTAAAGACAATAATACACCAGGTTTCAAAAAATTAGATGAGATAGAAAAAGTCATTATTGATAAAGCTTTGTTCCAGATAATAGAAAAGCAAGTTGAAGATGCAGGCAGTTTTAAAGATGCTTTACAAACGGGTATATATATGCTTAACCGAAAAGGAGAAAAAGTCAATAAAATTAGGCATATACGATGTGAATTTAAAGGACTAAGTTATAATGCCGCTGTAAAACCCCACAAACATGTATTTATTTCTGATAAAGAATATAAGCATTCAACAATCGCTAAGGGTGGAAATAATATATTTTGCCTGTTTTATAAAGGTGAAATCAAAGGCAAAGAAGAAAGGGCGATCAATAACATCGGAATTTTTGATTTGGCAAAATTAGAGATTGAAGATGAAAAAGAATTCTTTGAAATTCCCCATTTCAATTTCATTCAAAAGAAAAAAAGCCAACTTTCACTGTATGCAATCTTGAAGACAGGACAAAAGGCCATTTTTTATAAAGAAAGTTTGGAGGAGTTAATGGAGCTTGATGAAAAAGAACTTTCTAAACGAATGTATAAAATGTATCAATTTGAGCGGGGAAAAGGCGGAGATAAAATAAAATTCAAACATCATTTAATATCAGGACCAAATATCGATATTATTAAAAAATTACCAAAAGAGTACAAAGAAGCTTCTCCATTTGGAAGTTTCGAAGAACAGCCTCTAATGCGCCTAACAGCCGGAAATTGGAACTTTGCCATAGAAGAAAAAGATTTTGAGATAAACTTAGATGGTTCTATTAATTGGAATATATAATCTATGATTAAACGCAGCCTTTTTTTTGCCAATCCCGCCTATTTAAGCACAAAAAATGAACAGTTAGTAGTATCTTTCCCTGAAGAAGGAAAAGTAAATAAAACAATTCCCATTGAAGATATTGGTATGCTAGTATTAGAGAACCCGCAGATCACGCTAACAAACGGACTCATAACCAAACTTATTCAGAACAAAGCTGCGGTGGTAAATTGCGATAAACAGCACCTACCCTGCTCTATTTTGCAACCGCTTGTTGGGCATACGGAACAAACAGAACGTTTTTCAGCGCAACTCAGTGCTAGTTTACCTTTAAAGAAAAACCTATGGCAGCAAACCATAAGTGCTAAAATTAACAATCAGGCACAGCACCTTTTCCGAAGAAATAAAAACCATAAAAAACTGGCGCGCTGGGCAGGTGATGTCAAAAGCGGCGATACCGAAAATCACGAAGCCGTTGCAGCCGCCCATTATTGGCAGAACCTTTTTGATATAGAAGGATTTACCAGATATAGACACGGGGATCCTCCAAATAATCTGCTAAACTACGGCTATGCAATTCTACGAGCAATTGCTGCAAGAGCCCTAATTAGTTCCGGCTTACTGCCAGGCGTGGGAATCTTTCATCATAATAAGTACAATGCGTTTGCCCTGGCCGATGATATTATGGAACCTTATCGCATTTATGTAGATGACCTGGTTTATGAAATGGTGGTTGCGGAAAAGAATATTGACGAATTGACTACAGACTTGAAATCCCAACTTCTAAAAATCCCAGCCTTAGATGTTTTTATTGATGGAAAATGGAGTCCGCTAATGGTGGCCCTTAGTAGGACGACTAATTCTTTATACGAGTGCTTTGCCAATCTAAGTCGAAGGATTCTTTATCCGGTTTATCAATAATGATATTCGGTTTGGATAAAGTTGGAAAATCAACAGTAACTATATGGATGAAAAATTTTCACGCTTAAATCAGTATCGAAGTATGTGGGTATTAGTATTTTTTGATCTTCCAACGGAAACCAGGGTAGAACGAAAAGCAGCGACCCGTTTTAGGAAAGACCTCCTTGATGATGGTTTTGGAATGTTTCAATTTTCAATTTATACCAGGTTTTGCGCCAGCCGAGAAAATGCAGATGTACACACCAAACGAACCAAGAGAAATCTTCCAAAAAAAGGGAAAGTATGTATAATGCAAATAACCGATAAGCAGTTTGGCATGATTGAACTTTTTCACGGAAGAAAAGAAACCGTCCCAGAGGCTCCTACCCAACAACTTGAACTTTTCTAGGATTTTAAATATCCTAGTCAATGCAGTCAAGACATCTCAAAAGCTTCTTATTTTTTAATTCTAAGAGACACCTTAAAAAACAGGATACCAGCA
>NZ_FUYY01000010.1 GCF_900168045.1 Salegentibacter holothuriorum
TACCTTTTAACTTCTTTAAGATGGTGCTTACATTTAATTTCGGAGCATATTCAATATGCATGTGGACATGATCAGAACTAACGACTCCTTTTAATATTTCTATTCCCTCTGCTTCACAGATTTGGATTAAAACATCTCGACAACGCACTTGTATATCACCCCGAAGAACTTTGTATCGATATTTGGTAACCCAAACAACATGACAAGTCAAATGACTAACAGTATGAGAGCCTTTTCGCTGATAACTCATAGTCCGAAAATATGGATTTTTTCGCAATACTAAAGTTCTGCAATAAAATTGCAGGGTTTAAATCCCTATTTTGAGACCAATTAAACACAAAAAAGTCGTCTTAAAAAAGACGACTTTTTGCAATTATATATAACAAAAAACTTATTTCTTAAATTTCTTGTACTTGTTTTTAAACTTGTCAATACGACCAGCGCTATCAACCAATTTGGTTTGCCCGGTGTAGTATGGGTGAGAAGTTCTGGAGATCTCCAACTTAATAAGTGGATATTCTGTACCGTCTACTTCTATTGTTTCTTTAGTGTTTGCGGTAGATTTAGTAATGAATACATCTTCGTTAGACATATCTTTAAATGCTACTAATCTATAATTTTCCGGATGGATTCCCTGCTTCATCGCTTTAGTTCTTTTAATTTTGGAGGTGCAAATTTAAGTAATTCAATTATATAAACAAGGATTAGACAAAAATATTTTTAATTCTTATGCAATGTAACGTTTTCTTATATTTGCGCACTAACCGGTTATAACTAAACAATCATAAATTATGGAAAATTCTACCTCAATTAAATCGGTTGCTTATCCTTATGGAATAGTTCTCGCATTTTATTCTATCCTGGTTCTTGTGCTTATCTATGCATTTAATGTAGCTGAAGATAATTGGATAGTTGGAACACTAAACGCTTTTGTTTCAATAACTATATTTGTTCTGGCAATCAAAAAATTCAAACAAAATAATAGTGGATTTTTAAGCATCAAAGAGGCCTTAAAGGTTGGGTTAGCTGTAGCGGTAATAAGTGGAGTAATTGCTGCCATTTATTCATATATTCATTATAGCTTTGTATATCCTGAGTTTGCAGAGATGAAGTATGATGAAGCAGTTTTACAAATGTCAGAACAAAACATACCTGAATCTCAGCAATCCCAAGCCCTGGAAATGACAAAAATGTTTATTAGTCCGTGGTTTTTCGCAACTATGACTTTAGTAACAAGTTTATTTTTCGGGTTCATAATATCACTAATTACAGGATTATTTCTAAAAAGAGAAAATCCAGCTCATCAATAAAAACGTAATGCAGATTTCCGTCGTTATTCCTCTTTTAAACGAAGAACAATCTTTAACTGAATTATATAATTGGATCGCAAAAGTAATGCGATCCAATTCCTTTTCACACGAGATCATTTTTATTGACGATGGCAGTACCGATAATTCCTGGAAAACCATTGAAGCTCTTGTAAATAACGACAAGGCGGTTAAGGGAATCAAATTTAATAGAAACTACGGAAAATCACAGGCTTTACACGCCGGTTTCTTAAGAGCCCAGGGAGATGTGATTATTACCATGGATGCCGATCTACAGGATAATCCCGAAGAAATCCCCGAACTCTATCAACTTATAAAAGAGAAAGGTTACGACCTGGTTTCCGGTTGGAAAAAGAAACGCTACGATTCGGTAATTTCAAAAAATATTCCTTCTAAAATCTTTAATGCAGCCGCAAGAAAAACTTCTGGAGTAAAACTGCATGATTTTAATTGCGGACTTAAAGCTTACCGAAAAGAAGTGATCAAGAATATTGATGTTTACGGCGAGATGCATCGCTATATTCCGGTTTTGGCAAAAAATGCAGGCTATTCAAAAATTACCGAAAAGGAAGTAAAGCATCAGGCCAGGAAATTCGGAAAAACAAAATTTGGTGCAGAACGTTTTCTTAATGGCTTTTTAGACCTTATTAGTATTTGGTTCCTTTCCAAATTTGGCAGGAGACCTATGCACCTTTTTGGTGCTTTGGGAGTGCTTATGTTTATGTTCGGTTTCATCTCTGCCGGTTGGATTGGCATATCTAAACTCTACAAACTCTACCACGGCTTACCCAATGTTTTAGTAACCTCAAATCCCTGGTTTTACATTGCCCTGGCGGTAATGATAATTGGTTCTCAACTTTTCCTTGCCGGTTTTCTAGGCGAACTCATTTTACGCTCCAAGCGGGAAAAAGAACGCTATTTAATCAATAAAACCACTCCTAATTTATAATGCCATTAAGGCATTAATCCTTATTTTTGTTTCTCTAAACATAAAATTATGGCTCAAAATAAACCAGAAATCCTGGCTAAGGCTAAAGCCTGGCTCACCAATATATTTGACGAAGACACCCAAAAAGAGATCAACAACCTTATAGAAAACAACCCAAAAGAACTAGAGGAATCTTTTTATAAAAATGCAGCTTTTGGCACCGGTGGTATGCGTGGAATTATGGGCGTAGGCACCAACAGGATCAATAAATATACGCTTGGAAAAAATACCCAGGGGCTTTCTAATTTGTTGAAAGCTGAATTTAAAGGAGAAAAGTTAAAAGTAGCCATCGCTTACGATTGTAGAAATAACTCTAAAGAGTTGGCGCAAATGGTGGCTGAAGTATTTTCGGCTAACGAGATTGAGGTTTATTTATTTTCAGAATTAAGACCAACACCAGAGCTTTCTTTCGCTGTTAAGTATCTTGATTGTCACGCCGGGATCGTATTAACCGCTAGCCACAACCCACCGGAATATAATGGTTATAAAGTGTACTGGCAGGATGGTGGCCAATTGGTACCGCCGCAAGACACTAAACTTGTAGATATTATTAATAAGCTGGAGTATAACGAGGTTAATTTTGGAGCAAAGCCAGAATTTATTCATAAGATAGATAATGACGTAGATGATGCATTTCAAAAAGCTTCAGTAGCTAATGGGAGTTTTGACACTCCTTCTACAGCTAAAGACGAATTAAAAATCGTTTTCACCTCCCTGCACGGAACGGCTTGTAAAACCAATCCGCAGATTTTAGAAAAAGCAGGCTATAAAAATGTTTTTCTTGTAGAGGAACAAAAGGAGCCTAACGGAAATTTCCCAACGGTAAAATCACCTAATCCAGAAGAACCGGAAGCCTTAAAAATGGCATTAGACCTTGCCGAAGAAAAGAATGCCGATATTGTAATTGGCACAGATCCCGATGGTGACCGGCTTGGAGTTGCTGTGCGCGATCTAAACGGAAAGATGATTCTCCTTAATGGAAACCAAACCATGTTAATGATGACCTGGTTTTTACTTGAAAAACATAAGGAACAAAACAAGCTTTCTAAAAACTCCTTTGTTGCTTCTACGATTGTTTCTACGCCAATGCTTAAAAATATTATTGAAGCCTACGGCGCACAATATCACGAAGTTTTAACCGGATTTAAATGGATCGCCAAATTGATAAAAGATAATCCAGAGCTTGATTTTGTTGGCGGTGGTGAAGAAAGTTTTGGTTATATGGTAGGTGACTTTGTACGTGATAAAGATGCAGCAACTGCAACGCTTCTTGCCTGTGAGATAGCTGCACAAATGAAAGCACAGGGAAGTTCTTTCTACGAACAATTGCTAAAACTTTATACCGAACACGGTCTTTATCGAGAAGAGCTCACTTCTTTAGTGAAAAAAGGCATTGAAGGAGAAGCAGAAATAAAGCAAATGCTAATAGACCTTAGAGCAAATCCATGGAAAGAGATAGACGGAGAAAAAGTAGTACTTATTGAAGATTACCACACCTCAATAGCAAAAAATCTTCAGGAGCGCGGTGAAGAAAAACTAAATATTCCAAAATCTAATGTACTAATCTACTATACCGAAAATGGAACAAAAATCGCTGCAAGACCTAGCGGTACAGAACCAAAAATAAAATTCTATTTCAGCGTTAATTCCCAATTGGATAAAGTTGAAGATTTTGAAGTTGAAAATGCGAAACTTGCCGATAAGATTCAGCGAATTAAAAATGAATTACAACTGAGCTAATCGCTCACACCTATGACTTATTTAAAAAAGATCCTCCAGTTTGCAAAGCCTTACAAGACTTATGCAATACTTAATATTATTAGTAACGTTTTCTACGCGCTATTTAGCACCCTGGCGTTTATTTCTTTTATCCCCATGCTTAGGGTTTTATTTGGACAGGAAAAGCCTGTAAAAGTAAAACCGAATTGGGATGGAAATTTTGGCAATATAAAAGATTTCGCTAATGATTATTCCAATTACTTTTTAAATCAACAGGTGGAAGAATATGGCCAGCTTGCAGCGCTGGTTAGCATTTGTATTACTGTAATCGTGCTGTTTTTCCTTAAAAATCTCTTCAATTACCTGGCACTCTATTTTATTGCTAATCTTAGAAACGGAATGCTTAAGGACATAAGAAACCGTATTTACGATAAGATTGTAGATTTACCGGTTTCCTATTTTTCTGAAAAAAGAAAAGGAGATTTTATTTCCCGAATTACCAGTGATGTCCAGGAAATTCAAACTTCATTCTTAAGCATGTTGGAGCTATTTGTAAAAGAACCGCTTACGCTGATATTTACATTGGTAGCAATGATTGCACTTAGCCCTAAACTTACTCTTTTTGTTTTGGTCTTTTTGCCTATTTCAGGATTACTAATTTCTACCATTGGGAAAAAACTCAAATCACAATCAACCCAGGCGCAACAGGAAAATGCAAATTTCCTCACCATAGTTGAAGAATCACTTTCAAGCTTAAAAATTATTAAAGGCTTTAATGCTGAAGATAAATTCAAAAGGAAATTTTATAGCAGTACGGGGCGTTTAAATCAAATTTTAAACACGCTTTTACATCGCCAGAATCTGGCGTCACCTATGAGTGAGTTTTTAGGCGTTGTTGTAATCACAATCGTTTTATGGTTTGGTGGGCGAATGGTATTATTTGATAATACATTAGAGCCTGAAACTTTTATAGGATTTCTAGTGTTAACCTACAATATTTTAACACCGGCAAAAGCAATCTCTAAAGCAACATACTCTATCCAAAAAGGAAATGCCAGTGCAGAGCGAATCCTGGAAATTTTGGAAACAGAATCGACGATAAAGGATGATAGAAATGCAGTGAAAAAAGAAAGTTTTGATAATACTATTGAAGTAGATAACATCAACTTTAGGTATGAGAAAGAGAATGTGCTAAAGAATTTCTCTATGCAGGTTGAAAAAGGAAAAATGGTTGCGCTTGTAGGCCAATCTGGTAGTGGAAAATCTACCATTGCCAACCTTATAACACGTTTTTATGATGTTAACGAAGGAGAAATAAAGCTGGATGGGAATAATATTAAAGGAATTACCAAAAAGTCACTTCGTAATTTAATGGGACTTGTAACCCAGGATTCTATACTTTTTAACGACACGGTAAAAAATAATATCGCTTTAGGAAAAGATAATGCTACCGAAGATGAAATTATTGAAGCTTTAAAAATAGCCAATGCGTGGGAGTTTGTTAAAGAGCTTCCCGAGGGACTTGAAACTAATATTGGAGATAGTGGTAATAAATTGAGTGGTGGGCAGAAACAACGCCTTTCTATTGCTCGTGCGGTTCTTAAAAACCCGCCCATAATGATACTCGATGAAGCTACTTCTGCATTAGATACAGAAAGCGAAAAATTAGTACAGAAAGCACTGGAGAATATGATGAAGAACAGAACTTCTATCGTTATTGCCCATAGACTTTCAACGATTCAAAATGCCGATAAAATTATTGTACTGCATCGTGGAGAAATTGTAGAACAGGGAAAACACCTGGAATTACTAGCACAAAAAGGCACCTATCAAAAACTGGTAGAGATGCAGTCTTTTGATTAGATTAATAAAATATAAAAGCTGTCTAAGAATTTCCCAGACAGCTTTTTTTATTTCAATGATTCTTATTTCTACAGAATCAACTCTCCGTTTTTAAGTGCTTCATCTATATTAGCACTGATAAAGATATGGGTACGAAAGAATTTTCCTCCATCTTCCCTTTTTAAAATTACGGTAGTTTCCCCTACATCGTTGGTAGCAACTTCTGCCACTTCTACCCTTTTACCAATCAAACTCTTATAATTGGCGATTCCACCTTTTTTAATAATAAAATTAGCCTTTGGTAAATCTAAAGATTCAAAATCCTGATCACCATTTTGATTAATCACCAGAACATCTCCCACCACAACTGGATGGCTTTGTTGCTGCGCCTCTACCTGAATGGCAAATAATAACATAACCGGAATTATAAATATATTTCTCATTATAAAATTTATTTATTTCATAAAAATATACATAGAAATTTACCTCTATATAGTTTTAATAAATCTTTTAGTAAAATTTTCACAGTTTAAGATTTGAGCATAAAAAAAGGACAGAGTATACTCTATCCTTTTTTAAAACTATTCTCATTTTGGGGCAAATAAGAATAAAAGATTTAACTCGATTTTGTTTGGGGCAAAAAATATTAAATCATTCTAATACTGTAAATATAGATTAGAAAAACCTATCTACCAAACAAAAAGTGCTTTTTATCTATTTTTTATGCATTTTATCGATTAAATCTAGGTGCTATTGCGTGAATTTTGGATTCAAATTCTTTTATAGACTGACTTTAAGAAGAATAAAGTTTTAAGTACCTTTGATTTCCGTTACTCGGGATTCACCAATTTATTAAGACTAGCGTCCCTTTGAAAACGTCCGAAAATCTACTTATTAAACGCCTGCAGGATAAAAAAACTTCTTCAGAAGCTTTTAAAGAACTAATATCTTTATACAAAGAGCGTTTATACTGGCATATACGTAACATGGTCAAAGACCATGAGGACACGCATGATGTACTTCAAAATACCTTTATTAAAGTTTTTAAAAATATTCATAATTTTAAAGGAGAGAGCAAATTATTTTCCTGGATGTATAGAATTGCCACTAATGAGACAATTAGTTTTTTAAACAAACGAGCTAAGCGCAACCAAATTTCTTCAGAAGATTTACAGCAACAGCTTATTGCTAATTTAGAAAGTGATGTTTATTTTGAAGGTGATGAAATTCAGCTAAAATTACAAAAAGCGATTGCCAGTCTTCCTGCAAAGCAGCAACAGGTATTTAACATGAGATATTTTCAGGAATTAAAATATAGGGAAATGTCTGAAATTCTTGAAACAAGTGAAGGAGCGCTTAAAGCTTCCTACCACCATGCTTCCAAAAAAATAGAAGAATACTTAAAAACAAATTAAACCTTTTGTACTTTTTATAGTCAAATATACAAATGAAGAAAGATAAAATATCATATAATCCCAAGTCAGGTTTTAAAGCTCCCCAAGGCTACTTTGAGGGTTTTGAACAGGAATTGCTGGAAACCATGAAGCTTTCGGAAGATCTGGGGGAGAAAAAATCAACAGGTTTTACAGCGCCAAAAGGATATTTTGATGGAATGGAAGATGAGTTACTTAAAAAAGCAACTCAAGGTGAACCTAAAGTACGCAAATTGGTTACCAAAGAAGTTTTCCTTTATGCAGCGAGCATAGCAGCAATGGTTATTGCTTTTGCCAGTACCTTTTATATAAATCCTGAAACCCAAACCAGTTGGGAAAACGTAGAACTTTCTGTGATGGAGAGCTATATAGACAATAATAATATAGATCTCTCTACCGGTGAAATTTCAAATTACATTTTTCAACAAGGTTATATAGTAGATGATACCGATTTAGATAAAGTAGACTCTGAGGCGATGATGAATTATCTTGATGAAAATTTAGAAGAACCCCTATATATTTTAGATGAAGATTAATATGAAAACCCTACTTATAATATTATTGATGTTTTCTGGATTGTGGCAAATGCAATCACAGGAGAAACATGATAGTCATCGTGAGAAAATTAAGGAATTAAAAACCGCATTTTTTACGCAAGAATTAAACCTTGACAAGAATAAAGCGCAAAAGTTCTGGCCAATTTATAACGAATATGAATCTAATTTACACGAGCTAAGAAAACGAGAGCATAGAGATCTTCCTAATCTGGAATGCATTACTGAAAATGAAGCTGAAGATATGTTAGAGGAATATGTAGCGATAGAAAAGCAGGATTATGTACTTAAAGAAAAGCTTTTTAAAGATTTAAGAGAAATAATGTCTGCCCAGGAAATTATTAATCTTCATAAACTGGAAGATGAATTTCATAAGAAATTAATTAAAGAATACCGCGCCCGTAAAGAGCGCGAAAAGCAGGAAGAAGAATAGGATGCCTTGTTGAATCCGAACATTTAAACCTCGATTATCGAGTAAAGTTTAGTTTTTTGGTTAGTTAGTAGTTAGTATCCCGGTTGGTTTAGGTCTTCCGGGATTCTTTTTATCTAAAAGTTAGTTTTGCAATTCTTCCTTTCCCCGCGGCATAAGCAACTGAATCACTTTTAAATCTCAGCGTATAAAAACCTTCATTAGAAAGTTCCATCCAGTTTTCCCCGGAATCTTTAGAAAATGAAATTCCGCTAAATCCGGTAGCAATTATTTTCTCTCCTTTGCTATTTGGTACAAATCGAACACTGCTTTTATAGCCTGGCTCCTGCCCTTCTGCAATCAATTCCCAGGTTTTACCGCCATCTTTTGTAATAGCTTTATTCCCTGTATTTCCTTCAGGATTGGTATAATCGCCACCCATAATAATTCCAAAATTTTCATCGTAAAAATCCAGGGTATATCCACCTGTGGTCTCTTTGCCGTCTAGCAACAGAGTAGTAAAAACCTCCCAGGTCTCACCTTTATCAGGCGAAAAATATACACGCGATGTAATTCCGCCAGATAAAATCCATGTCTTATCGCCCTTAATAGCAATATTGGAATTACTCGCCGCAAAAGCTGCTTCCCCTTCAATAACTTCCGGTAACAGATAACAGTTTAATTTTTCCCAGGTTTTTCCTCCGTTACGGGTAATGATTATTGAAATACAATCATCGGTAGGATCGCCCATCGCAATTCCTTCCTTATTATTCCAAAAGGCCATAGCATCATAAAAGGCTTTTTCGTGTTCTTCTTTATATACCAACTCCATAGCACCAGAATCTCCCGTTTTATATAGTAAGGCAGGACTTCCCACGCTTAGCATAAAAAAATCGTTATCTGTAGCAGCTACGGCCCTATATTCAGGCACCAGAGTATCATAATTTTGAGTATTGATTCGCCAGTTTTTATTTTGAAAATTATACATTCCAAAAGTTCCTCCATTGGCGGCAAAAGCAAGGTTATTTCCAATTATTTCTATAGCTCGAATACTAAGAGAATCATCTTCAAGTATAGTTTCAATTTCTACTGAGGAAAAATTGATTTCAGATTTTTTGACTACTTTATTTTCAGCTTCATTCTTATTTTTACAGCTACTAAATACTAAAATCAGGCAAAAAACTATAAGTCGGTTCATAGGTGGAGTTTTAATTATTCTTTTAATCCGGCCAAAGGTAAATTTTCCAGAACAAATTACCTCATACTAATCTCCCAAAGCAGCTAAAAGTAGTATCACTTTATTATCCAGAAAAGCCTGTACGCATTTAAATCTCAATTATCGAGTAAAAAACATACCTTTGCAAATTCAAAATTTAATTATGCGGTTACACAGGAATTTGGTTTTTGCGACCATGGATGCCTTAAATGAAATTTTTAATAATGGTAAATATGCCGATAAGGTCATTGAGCAAACCTTAAAACGTGATAAACGTTGGGGCTCTAGAGACCGTAGTTTTATTGCAGAAACCGTTTACGACATTGTTCGCTGGAAAAGACTTTATGCTGAAATAGCGGAAGTAAAAGAACCCTTTGATCGTGAAAATTTATTTCGATTATTTACAGTTTGGGCTACTTTGCGTGGTATTACTTTGCCAGACTGGCCACAATTTGAAGGCACCCCTACCCGAAGAATTAAAGGGAAATTTGATAGCCTAAGTAAGATTAGAAAATACCGTGAATCTATTCCAGATTGGATGGATGAACTTGGAGTAAAAGAACTTGGACAAAAAGTATGGGAAAAAGAAATTGCTGCCCTTAATTTACATGCACCGGTAATTCTTAGAGCCAATACCTTAAAAACCACCAAAGATAAATTACGTAGTGTTCTTAAAGATGAAGAAATAATTTCTGAACCTTTAAAAGGATATAAAAGCGCTTTAAAACTGGAAGAACGTGGAAACGTTTTTAGAACCCAGGCTTTTAAAGACGGTTTCTTTGAAGTACAGGACGCATCTTCTCAATTAGTAGCTGAATTTCTTGAAGTAAAACCCGGAATGCGTGTGGTAGACACCTGCGCGGGTGCCGGCGGGAAGACACTTCACCTTGCGGCTTTAATGGAAAACAAAGGCCAGATTATTGCTACAGATATCTACGGAAATAAACTAAAAGAACTTAAACGCCGTGCCAAACGTGCCGGTGCACATAATATAGATCCGCGTGCTATTGATTCTACCAAAGTGATCAAAAAACTTTATGAAACCGCAGATCGCGTATTAATAGATTCTCCTTGTAGCGGACTCGGTGTTTTAAGCAGGAATCCAGATGCTAAATGGAAATTGCAACCGGAATTTATAGACAGGCTTATAAAAACCCAGGCCGAAATAATCGAAACTTACTCGCGTATTGTAAAACCGGGCGGAAAAATGGTTTACGCAACCTGTTCGGTTTTACCTTCTGAAAACGAGAAGCAAGTAGAAAATTTCCTAAAGAATACCGAAGAAGGGAAAAAATTCAAATTACTTAAAGATCAGAAAATATTATCATCTGAAACCGGTTTTGATGGTTTCTACATGGCCCTTTTAGAGAAAAAAGCCTAGGGATTTTACCCAAATTCCTTAATCGAATCAATTTCAGGTAAAATCCAACTATTTTCCCTGAAATTGATTTCTAATGAAAAAATATTACTTTCTACTTCTCTCGATCCTCATTTATTCCTGTGCCGCAGATGATGCTTCAATTCCTGAAGAAATTCCGCCGGAGAATAACTTTTCAACCGAAATCTTCTTTTCAGAATATTTAGAAGGCAGTTCTTTTAATAAGGCACTTGAAATTGTAAATCTCACAGGAGAGAAAATCAATCTGGAGGCTGAAGCTTATTCTATTAAAAAACAATCCAATGGTTCCGGAGACTGGATGGGGGAAGTTATACTTCAAGGAAACATTGCCCATACCGAAACTTTTATTATAAGTAATGAGTCTGCAGATATTTCTGAAATCACTGCTAAAGCCCATCAATTAAAAACCGGGGCACCTTTAGATTTTAATGGTAACGATCCTATTGGCCTCTTTAAAAATGGTGAATTAATAGATATCATTGGAACGCATAATAATTCTAAGGATTTTGCCAAAGATCAAACTCTTAGAAGAAAGAAATCTATTACCGAACCATCCCTTGAGTATAATTCAGAAGATTGGGAAGTTTTTGATATGAATAATGTAGATGAATTGGGTAGCTATTAAATAAGAAAAGGGCAAAGAGTTATGCGAGGAACAAGCGCAGTAAACTTTTGACTTTAGTAACCCGCCTATCTAAAAGGAACTTTCTCAAAAAAGTACAGATTCCCGCAGTTACCTGAAAAGACTCCTTCGCGATGACGGTAATTTACAGGAGCAATACTTAAAAATAAAAATCGATTTGTAAGCTACTTCGGAGCAAGCTCACGAAGCATTAATATTGAAAAATATAATTTGATTTCGAGGCAAGCCTCGGAGCATTCAATCTCGATTATCGAGTAAATTCGTGGCAAAATCCTTTTCTAGATTTTCTGCACAAACTTCCTGAAATATTTCCTTTAAAAAACCTAAATTTGTGCTTTCTCGAACAACACAAAACAACATAGAATGATCCTTTTCTTTGGAGACCAAGCCACTAAGGTTTTTGCGGTAGAAACGCATACTAATCTTACGGCTCAAGACATCACGAAACTAAACTGGCTTTTTGGAAATACACAACAAATCAATAAATCTGCACTGGCAGATTTTTTTGTTGGACCCCGAGCAGCAATGATCACTCCCTGGAGTACCAACGCGGTTGAAATAACCGAAAACATGGGAGTTCATGGAATTATCAGGATTGAGGAGTTCTTACGAATAGATAAGAATTATCACGATTTTGATCCAATGATTTCCCAAAAATACGAAGGCCTGGATCAGGATATTTTTGATATTCACATTAATCCCGAGCCAATCATTGAAATCGATGATATTGCGGCATACAACCAACAGGAAGGTCTCGCGCTTAATGCAGAAGAGGTTGCTTATTTGGAAGGCTTGGCCAACAAATTAGGCAGAAAACTCACCGATTCTGAAGTATTTGGATTTTCACAGGTGAATTCTGAACATTGCCGTCACAAAATTTTTAATGGCACTTTTGTGATTGATGGCGAAGAAAAACCAAGTTCATTATTTAAACTTATTAGAAAAACTTCTGAAAAGAATCCGAATGAAATAGTTTCGGCATATAAAGATAATGTGGCCTTTATTAATGGACCAAGAGTACAGCAGTTTGCTCCAAAACTTCCAGACGTTCCCGAATTTTATGAGAACAAAGATTTTGATTCGGTTATTTCTATAAAAGCCGAAACCCATAATTTCCCAACTACAGTAGAGCCTTTTAATGGTGCAGCAACTGGAAGCGGTGGTGAAATTCGAGATAGACTTGCCGGTGGAAAAGGTTCTTTACCATTAGCAGGAACCGCTGTTTATATGACTTCCTATTCAAGACTTGAAGAAGACCGAAAATGGGAAAATGGAATGAAAGAGCGGGATTGGTTGTACCAAACCCCAATGGATATTTTGATAAAAGCTTCTAACGGAGCTTCAGATTTCGGAAATAAATTCGGGCAACCCTTAATTTCTGGTTCTGTACTTACTTTTGAGCATAAAGAGCATCAAAGAAGTTTAGGTTACGATAAAGTAATTATGCTGGCCGGCGGAATTGGATATGGCAAAGCCAACCAGGCACAAAAGGATATTCCGAAGAAAGATGATAAAATAGTAATTCTGGGTGGTGAAAATTACCGAATTGGAATGGGCGGTGCCGCAGTTTCTTCAGCAGATACCGGAGCTTTTGGAAGTGGTATTGAGTTAAATGCTATTCAAAGAGCCAACCCCGAAATGCAAAAACGTGCTTCAAATGCGGTACGTGGAATGGTAGAAAGCGAGGAGAACCCTATTGTTTCCATTCACGATCACGGTGCTGGCGGACATTTAAACTGTCTTAGTGAGTTGGTTGAAGAAACAGGCGGAAAAATAGACCTTGATAAATTACCGGTTGGCGACCCTACACTTTCCGCAAAAGAAATTATTGGAAACGAATCTCAGGAAAGAATGGGATTGGTTATAGGTGGAGAAAATTATGAAATACTCCGTAGGGTTTCTGAACGCGAACGCTCCCCTATTTACCAGGTTGGAGACGTAACAGGCGATCACAAGTTTACTTTTGAAGGTTCAAAATCTAAACAAAAACCTATGGATCTGGAACTTTCTGATATGTTTGGTAGTTCACCAAAGACCATCATGAAAGATACCTCGGTAAATAGAGTTTATGAAGATGTAGTTTATTCTTCAAACCATATAAAAGATTATTTAACACAAGTACTTCAATTAGAATCTGTTGCCTGTAAAGATTGGTTAACCAACAAAGTAGACCGCTGTGTAACTGGCCGTGTAGCCAAACAACAAACTGCAGGACCATTACAACTTCCGCTAAATAACTGTGGTGTAATGGCTTTGGATTATAATGGAAAAGAAGGTGTGGCTACTTCTATTGGTCATTCTCCGGTTTCTGCATTAGTAGATCCGGTTGCGGGTTCTAAGAATTCTATTGGAGAAGCACTTTCCAATATTGTTTGGGCACCACTAGAAAAAGGCTTAAAATCTATCTCGCTTTCGGCAAATTGGATGTGGCCGTGTAATAATGAAGGTGAAGATGCCAGGCTTTATGAAGCTGTGCAGGGAGTTTCAGATTTTGCGATCTCGCTTGGAATAAATGTTCCTACCGGAAAGGATTCTCTTTCCATGAAACAACGTTATAAAGACGGCGAAGTACTTTCTCCTGGAACGGTTATTATTTCGGCAGCCGGACATTGTGATGATATTACTAAAGTAGTAGAACCTGTTTTGCAAAAAAATGGAGGCGACATCTATTATATTAATTTATCTCAGGATAATTTTAAACTTGGCGGATCTTCTTTTGCGCAAATTTTGAACAAAGTTGGAAAAGAAGTACCTACCATAAAAGATGATAAGAAATTTGCCGATGCTTTTTATAATATCCAAGGATTAATAAAGCAGGATTTAATTCTTGCCGGGCACGATGTGGCCTCAGGTGGATTAATCACAACGCTTTTGGAAATGTGTTTTGCTGATAATAATCTTGGTGCCAATCTAGATCTTTCAGCCTTAAATGAAAAAGACAGTGTTAAATTGCTGTTTAATGAAAACTGCGGAATTGTCTTCCAGGCAAAAGACGAAACAGCCGAAAAAGTATTAAGTGATAATAAAGTTGAATTCTTTAAAATTGGAAGTGTTACTGAAGAAAACACCCTTAAGATTAAAAATGGCTCGGAAAATTTTAGTTTCAATATAGATCAATTAAGAGATACCTGGTATAAGACCTCCTTTCTTTTAGATCAAAAGCAAAGTGGCGTAGACAAAGCAACAGAGCGATTTAATAATTATAAAAATCAGCCACTGGAATTTAAATTCCCGGAAAACTTCACGGGACTTCTCAACGATGCCGGAAGTGATAAGAAGAAAATAAAAGCTGCCATTATTCGTGAAAAAGGTTCTAATTCTGAACGTGAAATGGCTCGTGCAATGCATCTTGCCGGATTTGACGTTAAAGATGTACATATGACCGATTTGATCTCAGGCAGGGAAACTTTAGAGGATATTAAATTTATTGCCGCTGTTGGTGGTTTCTCTAATTCTGATGTTTTGGGAAGTGCTAAAGGCTGGGCAGGAGCGTTTTTATATAATCAAAAGGCAAAAACCGCCCTGGACAATTTCTTTGACAGAGAAGATACTTTATCCTTAGGAGTTTGTAATGGTTGCCAGCTTTTTGTAGAATTAGGATTAATAAATCCAGAGCATGAAGAAAAACCGAAAATGCTTCATAATGCGTCTCATAAATTTGAATGTAATTTTACTTCCGTAGAAATTATGGAAAACAATTCTGTGATGCTTTCTAGCCTTGCCGGAAGTAAACTGGGAATTTGGGCAGCTCACGGTGAAGGGAAATTTAGTTTTCCTTATAAAAAAGAACGTTATAACATTGTGGGAGAATATGGTTACGATAAATATCCTGCGAATCCAAACGGCTCAAATCATAACACGGCAATGTTAACCGACGACTCCGGAAGACATTTGGTGATGATGCCACATTTAGAACGCTCTACCTTTCCATGGAACTGGGCATATTACCCAAAAGATAGAAAAGATGATAAAGTAAGTCCCTGGCTTGAAGCTTTTGTTAATGCCAGAAAGTGGCTGGAGAAAAAATAATTTCCTTGTTATAATATTATTTAAAACGCCCGATAAATTTTTATCGGGCGTTTTTGTATTCAAATTAATTAATTGAAAATCAATTTAATAAATTATTACTTAGGTAAGCGCAGCTTAGTATTTAAACAGCTATCCTTATTAACTATTTTATATTGTTACTAATAAATCTGTGTATATTTTAATATTTCAATTTGAAATAGGTTACAAATTTGCTATTTTGCAAAGTATATAATAATTCCACACCCAAAATGAATAAACCAACAAGACTATTTGATTTCCCATATTTTCAACTGGAAACACATGATTTAGAAAAGGCGCTAGTTACAAAATATGATGGTAGCTGGAAGGCTCTTTCTACCCAGGAATATATTGACAGAGCCAATGCTGTGAGTCGCGGATTATTGCGTCTTGGGATCAAACCGAATGATAAGATTGCTATAATTTCTACAAGTAACCGAACTGAATGGAATGTTATGGATATTGGGGTATTACAAACCGGTGCCCAAACTGTGCCAATTTATCCTACAATTTCTGAAGAAGATTACCAGTATGTATTAGACCATAGTGAGGCAGTATTTTGCTTTGTTTCAGACACAGAAGTTTTAGAAAAGCTTAACTCTATAAAACAAGACACCAAATTAAAAGAGGTTTATACTTTTGATGAAATAGACGGCGCAAAAAACTGGACTGAAGTTATTGATCTTGGAAAAGACAAAAGCAATCAGGATGAAGTTGAACAAATGAAGAAGGCCGTTAAACCAGACGATCTTGCAACTTTAATATACACTTCCGGTACCACCGGAAGACCAAAAGGAGTTATGCTTTCGCATCAAAATATTGTGAGTAATGTATTAGATAGTGCCCAACGTGTTCCTTTTGAAAGAGGCACCTACATTGCGCTTAGCTTTTTACCCGTTTGTCACGTTTTTGAACGTATGATACTATATTTATATCAGTACTATTCGGTTTCTATTCACTTTGCAGAATCTATAGAGAAAATTAGTGACAACCTTAAAGAAGTAAAACCCCACGTAATCTCGGCCGTACCAAGATTACTGGAAAAAGTATATGATAAAATTATCGCTAAAGGTTCTACTGTTGGTGGAATTAAGCAAAAATTATTTTTCTGGGCTGTAGAATTAGGTCTGGAATACGAACCCTACGGTGCAAATGGCTGGTGGTATGAAACCCAACTTAAATTGGCCAGAAAACTTATTTTCTCTAAATGGAAAGAAGGTCTGGGCGGAAATATTGAATTGATCGTTTCCGGTTCTGCAGCGCTTCAACCACGTTTGGCTCGTATTTTTGCCGCAGCAGATATTCCGGTGATGGAAGGTTATGGACTAACTGAAACCTCCCCGGTAATTGCAGTAAACGATCAGAGAAATCATCATTTTAGAATAGGTACAGTAGGAAAGCCAATCAGAAATGTTGATGTAAAAATAGCTGAAGACGGAGAAATTCTAGCCAAAGGACCAAATGTGATGCTCGGTTATTATAAAGATCCGGAAAAAACAAAAGAAGTTCTTAATGGTGATCACTATTTCCATACCGGCGATATTGGAGAATTAGATGAAGATGGATTTTTAAAGATTACCGATCGTAAAAAAGAGATGTTTAAAACATCTGGTGGCAAATATGTAGCTCCTCAAATTATTGAAAACACAATGAAGCAATCTCGCTTTATCGAGCAGATTATGGTCATTGGAGATGGAGAAAAAATGCCTGCTGCTTTTATTCAACCAAACTTTGAATTTATTCAGGAATGGGCTAAACGCAAAAATTTAGATCTTGGCGACGGCTCTGAAAAGACTATAGCAGAAAACGAACAGGTTAAAGATCGTATTCAGGAAGAGGTAGATTTTTATAATGAGAAATTTGGTAAGTGGGAACGTATTAAAGTAATAGAACTAACTGGAGAAGTTTGGGGCATTGAGGAAGGCCACCTTACTCCTACTATGAAGCTAAAGCGAAGAAATATTAGAGATCGCTACCAAAAGCTATATGAGAAAATTTACAGACCTATATAGTTTCAGTATTAATGTTAAAACCCTTCAATATGAAGGGTTTTTTTATGTATTTATTGGAAATTTAAGTGGTAAATTCATAGAGATTATTATTTATTCTGTTTTTATTATGCGTGCATAATAATTTTTATTAACTTTGAGAATCAAGATTTAAGAATGAAGGAAAAAACAATAGATTATGTATTACGAGCCACCTGGATGGCGGTCTCTAAAATGTATAATGAAGAAGCCGGTAAAGCTGGAAGTACAATGTCCACCGGTTTTGCCCTCTTAAGTATAGATCCTGAAAATGGTACTCCCTCTACTTCCCTTGGCCCCAAAATGGGAATGGAAGCTACAAGCTTATCGAGAATACTTAGAACAATGGAAGATAAAGGCTTAATCCTGCGTAAAAAGAATCCAAAAGACGGCCGAAGTGTTCTTATATATTTAACCGATTTTGGACAGGAAATGCGTGAGTATTCTAAAAAAGTGGTCTTACGCTTTGATGATGCTGTAAAAGAAAACGTTTCAGAAGAAGACTTAAAGACATTTACAGAAGTAGCCAATACCATTCTGTACCTCATTTCAGAAAAGAAAATTTACGAAGAAGAAATTAAATTAAAATAATAAGAACTGAAGTTTACAGACTATAGAATCTGTAAAATTTTATTCAGTTTCGAAAACCTTATAGTAAAACCAGATAACAATTATGAAGAGAAGAATTAACAAAGTAGCAGTTGTAGGCTCCGGAATTATGGGGAGCGGTATTGCCTGCCACTTCGCCAATATTGGAGTAGAAGTTCTCTTGCTGGATATTGTCCCGCGGGAACTCAACGAGAAAGAGAAGAAAAAAGGACTCACTTTAGAAGATAAAGAAGTAAGAGACCGATTGGTAAACGAATCTTTGCAAGCTTCTTTAAAATCTAAACCCTCTCCTATTTATCATAAAGATTTTGCCAATCGTATAGAGACCGGAAATATGGAAGACGATATTTCTAAAGTCTCTGAAGTAGATTGGATTATTGAGGTAGTAGTAGAACGCCTGGATATTAAGCAACAGGTTTTTGAAAAACTGGAAAAACACCGTAAAAAAGGAACACTTATAACTTCCAATACTTCGGGAATTCCTATTCAGCAAATGAATGAAGGTAGAAGTGAAGATTTTCAGCAGCATTTCTGCGGAACGCATTTCTTTAACCCTCCAAGATATTTAAGACTATTTGAAATTATTCCGGGACCGTACACCAAACCGGAAGTTCTGGATTTTCTAAACGAATATGGTGAAAAATACCTGGGTAAAAAATCGGTAGTTGCAAAAGATACTCCGGCGTTTATAGGAAACAGAATAGGTATTTTTAGCATTATGAGCCTCTTCCACATGGTTAAAGATATGGATATGACCATAGAGGAGGTAGACAAACTTACCGGCCCGGTTATTGGCCGTCAAAAATCAGCTACTTTCCGAACGGTAGATGTGGTAGGCTTAGATACTTTGGTGCACGTTGCCAATGGCCTTCATAAAGGCGTTCCCGAAGATGAAGCGAACAATCTTTTTGCACTTCCAGATTTTATCCAGACGATGATGGATAATGAATGGCTGGGTAGCAAAACCAATAATACCGGTTTCTATAAAAAAGTAAAGAAAGAGGATGGCTCTAGTGAAATCAAGTCTTTGGACTTAGATAAAATGGAATATCGCGATAGAAAAAGTGCGAAATTCGATGTGCTGGAACAAACCAAAACTATAGATAAACTGGAAGACCGCTATGAAGTTTTAGTTGGTGATAAAGGAAAAGCTGGTAAATTCTACCGTAAAAACTTTTCAGCTTTGTTCGCTTATGTTTCTAACCGAATTCCAGAAATTTCAAACGATCTTTATAAAATCGATGATGGTGTAAAAGCCGGATTTGGTTGGGAGCACGGCCCATTTCAAATGTGGGATGCTCTTGGTGTTGAGAAAGGTGTTGAAATGATGAAAGCCGAAGGTAAAGAACCGGCGGCCTGGGTAAATGAGATGTTGGAAAGCGGTAAAGATTCTTTCTACACCGTTAAAGATGGAAACACCTATTATTACAATATTCAGAAAAAGGATTATACGAAAATTCCTGGTCAGGACTCATTTATTATTTTAGATAATATTCGTGAATCTAAAGAAGTTTTTAGCAACAGCGGTGTTGTAGTTGAAGATCTTGGCGATGGCATTTTAAATGTAGAATTCCGTAGCAAAATGAACTCCATTGGCGGTGATGTGCTAGACGGGATCAATAAGGCCATAGACATGGCTGAAAAAGATTACCAGGGATTAGTAGTAGCTAATAACGGCAAGAATTTTTCTGTAGGCGCAAACATCGGGATGATCTTTATGATGGCCGTAGAACAGGAATATGAAGAGCTAAATATGGCGATTAAATATTTCCAGGATACCATGATGCGCATGCGCTACTCTTCTATTCCAACGGTAGCTGCACCTCACTCCATGACACTTGGAGGTGGATGCGAGCTTTCACTTCACGCCGATAAAGTTGTGGCAGCAGCCGAAACTTATATTGGCCTGGTGGAATTTGGTGTTGGGGTAATTCCCGGCGGAGGTGGTTCTAAGGAAATGACCGTACGAGCCGCTGATACCTATCAAAAAGATGACGTGGAGCTAAACCGTTTAAGAGAACATTTCTTAACTATTGGAATGGCAAAAGTTTCAACCTCAGCCTACGAAGCCTTCGATTTAAATATTCTTCAAAAAGGAAAAGATATTGTAGTTGTCAATCCAGAACGCCAACTAAGCATTGCTAAACAGCACGCTTTATTAATGGCAGAAAATGGGTACACTAAGCCAATCGCGAGAAGAGATATTAAAGTTCTTGGTAAACAAGCATTAGGAGCTTTCTTAGTAGGTACAGACCAGATGAATGCAGGAAAATATATTAGTGATCACGATAAGAAGATTGCGAACAAACTTGCCTATGTAATGGCCGGTGGTGATCTATCTGAACCACAAATGGTGAGTGAACAATACTTGTTAGATCTGGAAAGAGAAGCTTTCCTTTCCCTAACCGGGGAACGCAAAACCCTGGAAAGACTTCAACATATGTTGAAAAAAGGGAAACCGCTTCGTAACTAAATAGTATAGTGTATAATGTAGATTGTATACTGTAATCTATAGATAATATGAATTATTTCAAGGAGTTAAAAGTTTGGCAGAAAGCTATCAATTTGGTCACTGAGACTTATACAAAGAGTCAGGAGTTTCCATAAGAAGAGCTTTATGGGTTGACATCTCAGATTAGAAGATCTGCGGTTTCAATTCCTTCAAATATAGCAGAAGGTTGCGGCAGAAAAACCGATAAAGATTTTGCAAACTTTTTGGGAATATCCCTTGGATCGGCATTCGAATTAGAAACACAGTTGATAATTGCAAAAAAATTAAATTATATGAATTCAGATGATTTTAAAATTCTAGAAAATGAACTTCATCATATTCAGAATATGATTATCAAATTACAATCAACATTATAACTAGATAATTTCAATATACATTATACAAAATACAATATACAATGAACAAAACAGCATACATAGTAAAAGCATACAGAACAGCCGTGGGAAAAGCTCCCCGGGGTGTGTTCAGGTTTAAGCGTCCAGATGATCTGGCTGCCGAGACCATAGAATATATGATGAAACAATTACCCGATTTTGATAAAACCAGGATCGATGATGTAATTGTAGGAAACGCCATGCCAGAAGCAGAGCAAGGCCTTAATGTTGGGCGTTTAATCTCATTAATGAGTTTAGACACCGATAAGGTTCCCGGAATGACGGTTAACCGTTATTGCGCTTCAGGACTCGAAACTATCGCGATTGCTTCGGCTAAAATTCAAAGCGGAATGGCGGATTGCATTATTGCGGGTGGAGCAGAAAGTATGAGCTATATCCCAATGGGCGGTTACAAACCGGTTCCCAATTATAACGCAGCCAAAGAAGGCCATGAAGATTATTACTGGGGAATGGGGCTTACAGCAGAAGCAGTAGCCGAGAAATATAAAGTTTCCCGTGAAGACCAGGATGAATTTGCTTTTAATTCCCATCAAAAAGCATTGAAAGCTCAGGAAGAAGATCGCTTTCAGGATCAGATCGTACCTATAGATGTTGAAGAAACTTTTGTAGGGAAAGACGGTAAGAAGAAAACCAAAACCTATACAGTTAACAAAGATGAAGGTCCGCGTGCTGATACTTCTAAGGAAGTATTAGGAAAACTAAGACCTGTTTTTGCCGAAGGCGGTAGCGTAACTGCAGGTAACTCATCGCAAATGAGTGATGGCGCTGCCTTTGTAATGGTAATGAGCGAAGAAATGGTAAAGGAATTTAATCTTGAACCCATTGCAAGAATGGTGAGCTATGCACCAGTTGGCGTAGATCCTCGAATTATGGGTATTGGGCCGGTTCACGCCATTCCAAAAGCTTTAAAACAAGCTGGGTTAAAGCAGGATGACATGCAGCTTATAGAACTTAATGAAGCCTTTGCTTCACAATCGCTGGCCGTGATTAGAGAACTTGGCTTGAATCCTGAGACCTTAAACCCAAATGGAGGAGCAATCTCTATGGGCCACCCATTGGGCTGTACAGGAGCAAAACTCTCGGTGCAGATCTTTGATGAAATGCGTAAACGCAATCTAAAAGATAAATACGCCATGGTAACCATGTGTGTAGGAACCGGACAGGGAGCTGCTGGGATCTATGAAGTATTTTAAATGATGAATGTTTAATGTTAAATGAATAAAATTGAAAAGTGAGAATATCATAGTAGACAAAACCTTTAAGTTTTCTCTTGACATCATCTCGCTTTTCAAAAAACTTCAAGAGGAAAGAGAGTTTATAATCTCCAGGCAATTATTAAAATCTGCAACAAGTATTGGCGCTAATGTAGAAGAAGCAACTGCAGCACAATCAAAGCGAGATTTTATAAGTAAAATGTCAATTGCTTCCAAGGAAGCCAGAGAGACGAAATACTGGCTAAGACTTCTAGAAGATTCAGAAATAACAAAAATTGAAGTTTCAAATCATTTAAATGAAATCACACATATAATAAACATCATCACTAAAATTATAATTACAGCTCGAAAAAACATTAATAACACTGAATTATAAAAAGCTAGATCATTTAAAATTTATAATTCAAAATTCAAAATAATAGAATGGAAACAACAGAAAATAAAAATGAACTTCTACGCGGCGGGCAATTCCTTGTTAAGGAAACCAAAGCAGAAGATGTATTTACTCCTGAAGATTTTAATGAGGAGCAAAAAATGATGCGTGATTCGGTTAAGGAATTTGTAGATCGTGAGGTTTGGCCGAAGAAGGAAGAATTTGAAAATAAAAATTACGCGCTTACCGAAGAGGTAATGGGAAAAGCCGGGGAACTTGGTTTTCTTGGAGTAGCAATACCAGAAGAATACGAAGGCCTTGGAATGGGATTTGTCTCAACCATGTTGGTTTGTGATTATATCTCGGGAGCATCTGGTTCTATTGCAACCGCCTTTGGCGCGCATACGGGAATTGGAACATTACCAATCCTGCTTTATGGAAATGAAGAGCAACGCAAAAAATATATCCCGAAGTTAGCTACAGGAGAATGGTTCGGCGCTTATTGCCTTACTGAACCGGGAGCTGGTAGTGATGCCAATTCAGGGAAAACTAAAGCTGAGCTTACCGAAGACGGAAAAAGCTACAAAATAAACGGACAAAAAATGTGGATCTCCAATGCGGGATTTGCAAGTGTTTTTATTGTTTTTGCGCGTATTCAGGATGATAAAAATATTACCGGGTTTATCGTGGAATACGATAAAGAGAATCCGAACGGGATTACTTTTGGTGAAGAAGAGAAGAAGCTGGGAATCCACGCCTCCTCTACTCGCCAGGTATTTTTCAATGACACTGTAGTTTCTGCTGAAAATATGCTTTCGGAAAGAGGAAACGGATTTAAAATCGCAATGAATGCGCTAAACGTTGGCCGAATTAAACTGGCAGCAGCATCTTTAGAAGCGCAACGACGAGTAACCGATGTAGCTGTGAAATATGCTAATGACAGGGTGCAGTTTAAAACCCCAATTGCAAAGTTTGGTGCTATAAAATCTAAACTTGCAGAAATGGCTACTTCAGCTTATGTTGGAGAAGCAGCGTGTTATAGAGCTGCAAAAAATATTGATGATCGAATTAATCTTCGCCTGGAAGGTGGAGAATCTCATGCTGATGCCGAATTAAAAACCTTTGAAGAATATGCAATAGAATGTTCTATTTTAAAAGTTGCTTGTTCTGAAGATATTCAGAACTGTAGCGATGAAGGTATCCAGGTATTGGGAGGAATGGGCTTCTCTGCCGATACTCCAATGGAATCTGCCTGGAGAGATGCCAGAATTGCCAGGATATATGAAGGTACTAATGAGATTAACAGAATGTTGGCTGTTGGAATGCTGATTAAAAAAGCGATGAAAGGCCACGTAGATCTTTTAGGACCGGCACAGGCAGTTGGGGAAGAACTCACCGGTATCCCTTCAATGGACAAACCAGATTTTAATGAATTGTTTGCTGAAGAAAAGGATATGATCAAAAAACTGAAAAAGGTTTTCTTGATGGTAGCCGGTAGCGCAGTTCAAAAATTTGGTCAGGACCTGGAAGAACACCAGCAATTACTTCTTGCTGCTTCAGATATTCTTATTGAAGCTTATATGGCTGAATCTGGAATTCTAAGAGCTGAAAAGAATGTAAAACGTTTTGGTGAAGATGCACAAAAAGAGCAGATCGCTATGGCCAAATTATATCTATATCACGCTGTAGATACCGTAAACCAGAAAGCCAAAGAGGGTATTGCATCTTTTGCTGAAGGAGACGAGCAACGTATGATGTTAATGGGACTTAAGCGTTTCACCAAATACGACAGAATGCCAAATGTGGTAGCCTTAAGAAATACTATTGCTGAAAAACTTACTTCAGAAAATAAGTATTGTTTCTAAAAATTCTGATAAATCTATTTTAAAATGGCCGTCAAATTTAGACGGTCTTTTTTTTATTCCTTAATTTTAAAATTATTCCAATCAATAATTTTAGAATAGACTTCAATAAATAGGTATGAACAACCAAATGAGATTGTTATTTTTAATTTTCAGCATATTCCTGCTGCCCATTTCGGTTTTTGCTTTTCAACAGGATTCGGTAAGCACTGAAAAAACACTTCCTTCAGAAGAAAAAATAGATGAACCAAATAAGTCCAACTATCTTCCAAATAGCTTAAAAGAGTACAATGAAGCCTATTACCAACTTACACGTTTAAATAATCCATTAGGTTTACCACCAAACAAATTTAATTTACAAACTCCACAATCTACATTAGAGCATTTTGTGATTAGTTGTAGAAATAAAAACTTTAAAGAAGCTGCGTATGCTTTAAATCTTAACCTATTCCCCAACAATATTACCGAGAAAGAAGCGATAGATATTGCGCAGAAACTTTATTTTGTAATGGATCAACGGGTGGCGATCAATTGGGATGGATTACCAGACCGCCCAGATGGACAGGTAGATATTAGAACCACTACCAATCAGGCGGTGGCTGGAGAACCTAGAAGAAGTGTTGTTTTTGGAGAAACACAGATAAAAACTCGGGATATAATTTTTAGGTTACAAAGAATAAAATATCAGAATTATGGAGCATTTTGGTTAATCTCCGCAAATACTGTTGAGAATACCGAAGAACTATACCAGGTTTATGGCCCCACCTTTTTAGACCGCCATATGCCTACCTGGTCTCAGGCAAAAATAGGTACTGTCCCCTTGTGGAAGCCAGTGCTAACATTTCTATTACTTATTGTTTCCTATATTCTTGGAAAAGTAGTCATTCTTTTAATAAGAAGAATCGCCCAATCATTTGATAAACCAATAATTGTAGCCTTATCTAAAAGGTTAGGGATTCCGGCTGCTTTAGCCTCAGGAGTTCTGTTTTTCTATATTACGCTTAACCAGTTAATTTCCTATTCCGGTACTTTCTCAAGTACCATCTATGCCATTCTACTGGCTATTGTAATCGCATCAGCTACATGGTTCTTTATGCGAATTTTAGATTTTGCTATGCGCTATGTTGCTGAACATAAAATTGGCGATGTGACTTCAGAAAATAGCCATGAATCCAGGCAACTTTTCACCTATTTATCGGTTGCCAGGAGAATTCTAACCTTTACCGTGGTTATTATTGGCACTTCAATTATCCTGTCCCAATTTAAATCAATGGAAAAACTTGGGGTTTCTATGTTGGCTTCGGCAGGACTGGCTACTATAATTATTGGTATTGCTGCCCAAAGCACTTTGGGGAATATTATTGCCGGAATTCAAATTGCCCTTACCAAACCCGCAAGGATTGGGGATACTGTAATTATTGAAGGCCGCTGGGGTTATGTTGAAGATATAAGATTTACCTATATGATTGTTAGAACCTGGGATCTTAGAAGACTGGTAGTGCCTTTAAAAACAGTGATTTCTGATACCTTCGAAAATCTTTCTATTACGAGCCCGCACTCGCTAAACGAAATTGAACTTTATGTAGATTACCGTGTAGATGTTGAAAAACTTAGAACAAAATTTAAAGAGTTGCTTGAAGAATCTGATGAATGGGACGAAGAACACCCTCCCATAATGCAGGTTACTGAAATGACCGAGAAATCTTTAAAAGTAAGAGCCATTTGTAGCGCCAGTACTGCAGTTATTGCCTGGGATCTTCATTGCAAACTAAGGGAGCAAATGGTAGCCTATATTAAAGAATTGGAAAAGGGAATTTATTTTACGCGTTCCCGAGTAGAATTAAATGAACCTTATTTTAATGCCGAAAAGACTAAAAAGCCAGATAAGTAATTTGCTTTAATTAGCGAATCGCTCTATAACTATCTCAAACTACTCAGCTTTTGATGTAAATTTATTAGGGAGAAACTTAAAATTTTCTCCCTATAATATTTAAAACTCACTAAGCCAGCTTTCTTCGGAACTTGTCCCTATACTAAAATTAGCAGCGGTTTCTATTAAGGCCAGGTGGGAATATGCTTGTGGAAAATTACCCAACAATCTTTTGGTTTCAAAATCTATATCTTCACTAAATAATCCCAAATGGTTACTATAAGAAAGCAATTGATCGAACATTTTTTTAGCTTTCTTCTTCTCCCCTATTTTAAAAAGACTATCTATTAGCCAAAAAGTACAAATAGTAAAAGAAGAAGTTGGTTCGCCAAAATCATCCTTATTCTTATAACGATACATCAGTCCGTCTTTACATAATTCTCTTTCAGTTGCCTGAACGGTGCTCACAAATCTTGGATCTTTAGCCTCTATAAATCCATATTGCTCCATGAGCAAAGTTGAAGCATCCAAATCTTTAGAACCGTAGTATTGTGTATAAGCCTGCACCTCTTCATTCCAGCCGTTTTTATAAATATCATTATAAATTTCGGCACGTAAAGATTTCCAATGCGTATCGTTAATACCCATTCTTAAAACCTCTCCAATCTTTATCGCCCGGTCTATTGCTACCCAACATAAAAGTTTTGAAAATACAAAGTGCCGGTCTTCAGTGCGTAGTTCCCAAATTCCTTTATCGGGTTTTTGCCAGTTTTCTTCTACAATGCTTACTATTCCGCGTACAACGGTCCAAAGTTCTTCTGAATTCTCCAAAGAGGTTTCAAACTGGTTGAATTGCTGATAAATCACCTCCATCAAAATTCCGTAGATATCATTTTGCTTCTGGATATAAGCAGCGTTTCCGGTTCTTACGGGATGAGAATCTTTATAACCAGATAAATGATCTAAAATATGTTCGGTAAGTTCTTTTTCACCATTTATACCATACATGATCTGGATTTTTTCATCCTTATCAGGAATAATATCTATGATAAATTGAAGAAAATCTTTAGCCGATTTTATATGTCCAAGGCCCGCCATCACTTTAATAACCATAGAAGCATCACGAATCCAGCAGAAACGATAATCCCAGTTTCGTTCTTCCCCAATAGTTTCAGGCAAAGAAGTGGTGGCTGCCGCTAATACAGCACCAGACTTTTTATAACTAAGGCATTTTAATACTAAAGCACTTCGCATTATTTCATTTTCATAATGCGTATAACGAGTAGTTTTAGAGCTCCAATTCATCCAATAGGTCTTGGTACGCTGAAATTTTAAATAGGAACGATCTAAAGATTGCGTAATAAGCTTTTCGTGATAACCCAAAAGGCAATATGCGTTTCCGGTTAATTCAATCTCCTTTTGTTCTAAAATATCATTCAGGTCTAAACTGGAGTAAAAGAAAAGGGAATCGTATTTACCTTCTTTGGTAAAACTCTTAATATAATTCCCCTTGTGAGTATTAAATGTTTTTTCTCGGGCAAAGTCTAAACGAGGATCGTACTTTATTCTAAATTTAGGCTTTCCGCTAATTAATCGTATAAATCTAATTATATCTGGCGGCGCATAATAAGAACCATCTTCACGCGGATACCTTGGCATAAAGTCTATAACCTGAAAGGAATTTTCGCCATCAGTAAATTCGGTATTTAAAATATTGGTTTCCCAAAGATATTCCTGGGTAATTTTATATGAATCGTCTACAATAAACTCAAAACTTCCACCAATTTTTTCATCCAACAACTTTGCAAAAACAGCTGATGAAGCAAAATTTGGTAAACAACACCAATCTAATGAGCCCGTTTTTGAGACCAATGCAGCACTCTTACAATTTCCTATAATTCCATAATCTAAATTCTCCATATACTCTTAAAATTCTTTAAAAAGACTTGTAGTGTAAAATGATTTTCGGAAATTTAAGAAAAATCAATTTCGCAACAACAGCATTCACATATAATTATGAGTAAGACGATAATAATTTCGAATAGATTACCATTACAAATTAGTTTAGAAGATAATCAGCTAGAGGTCACTCCAAGTGTTGGAGGTCTTGCAACGGGCTTAAAGTCATTCCATAAAGATGGCGATAGTATTTGGATAGGTTGGAGTGGTCTCACGGAAGAAGAAATTCCTAAAAACCTTTTGGATGATGTGAAAGAAAAAGCTCGTAAAGAAGCTTGTGTTGCTGTAAACCTTAGCGAAGAAGAAATTGAAGGTTTTTATTATGGCTTTAGCAATCGCACTATTTGGCCACTTTTCCATTATTTTATGGAATACACTGAAGCCGATAAAGAGCACTGGGAAACCTATAAAAGCGTAAATAGAAAATATGCCGATGAAGTACTAAAACATTACGAAGATGGTGATCATATTTGGGTACACGATTATCAATTGCTTTTAGTGCCAAATATGATTAGGGAAAAACAACCCGAAGCAACTATTGGGTTTTTCAACCATATCCCTTTTCCTTCCTATGAAGTTTTTAGAACTCTACCCTGGCGTGATGAGGTTTTAAAGGGTGTTTTAGGTGCCGATTTAATAGGTTTTCATACCTATGATTATGAAAGACATTTTCTAAGTTCGGTAAGTCGTATTCTTCGTCACCAGGTAAATTTCAATGAAATTACGCTTCCAGAAAGAATTGTAAAGGTAGATTCTTTCCCCATGGGAATAGATTACAATAAGTTTGAAAGTGCCGCTCATAATCATTTCAAAAACACCGAAGAACAACGCACCGAATTACAAAGAAGACTTGATCATCATTCCAGCGAGACGCCTGAAGCAAAACTTATTTTAAGCATAGATCGTCTAGATTACACTAAAGGGATAGCCAACAGAATTCGTGCTTTTGAATATTTTTTGGATAACCACCCAGAATTTATTGAAAAAGTAAGGTTGGTAATGCTTGCGGTTCCATCAAGATCTAACGTTCCGCAGTATCAACGCTTAAAAAGGGAAATAGATGAATTGGTAGGAAGAATAAACGGTAAGTTCTCTACCGTAAGCTGGACACCTATCTGGTATTTTTACCGCTCTATGCCTTTTGAAAACTTAATAGATCTTTATACCAGCTGTGATATTGCTTTATTAACGCCAATAAGAGACGGAATGAACCTGGTGGCTAAAGAATTTGTGGCCACAAGAATAAATCAAACTGGGGTGCTAATATTAAGTGAAATGGCCGGTGCAGCGCACGAAATGAATGAAGCTTTGATAATCAACCCAAATAATTTTGAGCAAATTTCACAAGCTTTGATCCAGGCTATAGAAATGCCGAAGGAAGAACAACAACAACGTAATAAAACCCTTCAAAAGCGATTAAAACGTTACAGTGTAGAAAAATGGGCTAGCGATTTTATGAGCGCCTTAGCTAATACAAGTCAGGATCGTGAGGCCTTTAAAGCAACCAGGATTTCCTCTAAAGTTTCAGATGAAATTGTGGAGAAATTTAAAAACGCTAAGAATAGAATCCTATTCCTTGATTATGATGGAACTCTGGTTAATTTCACCGATAAACCCGAAAAAGCAAAACCAGACCAGGATTTAATTGATTTGGTTCATAAATTAAATCAGTCTGAAAATACCGATGTTATTCTTATTAGTGGAAGGGACAAAGACACCCTTGGTTCCTGGTGGCAGCAAATACCTGTTGAGCTTATTTCTGAACACGGAGTTTGGATGCGTCAAAAAAATTCTGAATGGGAATTATCTGAAAATGTGAATAACGATTGGATGAGTACGGTAAGACCGGTAATAGAGACATTTGTAGATAGAACTCCCGGTACCTTTATAGAAGATAAAAACTATTCGCTAGCCTGGCATTACAGAAAAGCCGATCCCGAACTTGGAGAAATTAGAGCCAACGAACTTTCTAATGTTTTAAAGGAATTAATCTCTAACCGTGGTCTTAGCGTTCTTGAAGGAAATAAGGTCTTAGAAATAAAAAGTAGCGGCGTAAATAAGGGAAAAGCTTCCAATAAGAAACTTGTAGCGAAAGATTATGATTTTATTTTTGCGATTGGAGATGATTGGACAGACGAGTATATGTTTGAAGAACTGCCAGAAGAGGCATTTACTGTTAAAGTTGGGATGAAAAAAACCAGTGCAAGCTTCTATGTAGAAGACACTTCTAAAGTAAGGGATATCCTGAATAAATTTGCTGAAAATTCTTAAGGACTAAAAGTGTTAAAATCCTTGACATTTGCTAAAAAAGTTTATGCATAACTTAACTCCAAAAATATGGCAGGCTTTCTATTATCATCTAATTTTACATTAAACAATAATACGAACCAAACTTAAAAACTTAGATCGATGAAATCAGGAAAAATGTTATTAGGATTAATATCAGGAGCAGCTGCAGGAGCAGCATTAGGATTATTATTTGCACCTAAAAAAGGAGCAGATACTAGAAAGGCGATTTCAGATTCAAGCAATGAAGCATTAGAAGAAACTAAAGGAAAATTCAATGAATTTTCTGACTCTTTAAGTCATAAAGTAGACGCCTTAAAAAACAAAACAAAAGCTAGTCTTTCAAAAGCTGAAAAAAAAGCTAACGAAGCAAAAGCTGAAATTCATAATATGAAAGCAAGCTAAATTCTAATTTTAATTAGAATACAATATAAGATCCCGGCATAATCGTCGGGATTTTTTTGTTTGGAATCTTATCAAAATCGCAATTATTTGTGATATCACCGAAACTTTGGGTATTTTAGAAGCTTAAACCACATTTTTATATGATTAAAAATATATCTACTCTTGCCCTACTCATTTTTTCAGGATTAATATTTCAACAAACAAATGCACAAACAGATCAGCGTATTTATGAAATTATCGACAAAGTTTCAGCAGATAGTATTGAAGCCGATATTCGTAAACTTGCCGGTTTTGGCACCAGGAATACCTTTAGCGACACAGTATCTGATACTCGGGGAATTGGAGCAGCACGAAGATGGATAAAATCTGAATTCGATTATCTTTCTAAAAACTGCGATAATTGCCTGGATGTTTTTTATCAAAAAGACTTTGTTACTACAGATGATGGTGAGCGCATTCCTCACGACGCCTGGGTGGTGAACGTAGTGGCCATTCAAAAAGGAACCAAATATCCCAACCGATATATAATTATGAGCGGTGATATAGATTCTCGCGCCAGTAATACAATGGATTATAAAACCGATGCGCCGGGTGCCAACGATAATGCCAGCGGAATGGCCGGTGCTATGGAAGTCGCCAGGGTTTTATCACAATACGAATTTGAAAGCAGTGTGGTGTATGTTGGGCTCTCTGGGGAAGAACAGGGTCTTTTTGGTGGAAAAGGACTAGCCAAATATGCTAAAGAAAACAATTGGGAGATCATTGGAATTTTAAATAACGATATGATTGGTAATATTGAAGGAGTAGACGGTGTAATTGATAACCGTACTTTTAGAATATTCTCCGAACCGGTACCTCCAAATGAAACAGATAGGGAAAGAACTATGCGCAGGTTTTACGGCGGTGAAGTAGATGGTATTTCTCGTCAACTTGCCCGCTATGTTCATAAAACCACGAAAACTTACATGCCAGAAATGAACCCTATGATGATTTATCGACTAGATAGGTTTGGACGTGGTGGGCACCATCGTCCTTTTAACGACCTTGGCTTTGCAGGAATTAGGATTATGGAAGCTCACGAAAATTATAACCGACAACACCAGGATATTCGTACTGAAGATGGGATTGAATATGGCGATGTGGTAGAAGGTGTGAATTTTGATTATGCTGAAAAACTTACGGCGGTAAATGCTATAAATATGGCAAGCCTGGCCTGGGCACCTCCTGCTCCAAAAAATGTTGAAATTGGTGGAATTGTAGAACCTTCAGCAAAACTAAGATGGGATGAAGTTGAAGGCGATATTGCCGGTTATAAGATTTACTGGAGAGAAACTACCGAAGCACAATGGCAATATTCCCGTTTTGTTGGTGATGTAAATCAATTTACGCTAGACGGCATTGTTATAGATAACTACTTTTTTGGTGTTGCAGCCGTAGGAAAAGACGAGCATGAAAGTGTGGTGGTTTTTCCTTCGGGAGTTTTTCGTTAGTTTCTAATTTCAAAATATAACTGGAATTTGGTTTAATTCGGAAATAACAAAGAAGGTAAACATTTCCTGAAACCATATAATTAACTGAGACAGCCTTGCAGAACTAGACCTCACAGGTTTTTAAAACCTGTGAGGTCTAGTTTAAAAATACAAAACATCAGTCTATCAAAGAAAGTTGAACACGTTTTTTCTTTTCATCTACAGACAGCACTGTAACTTCCAGTTCCTGGTTTAGTTTTACCACTGCATTTACATCGCTTATAAATTCATTAGCGAGTTTAGAGATATGTATAAGTCCGCTTTCTTTAATTCCTATATCCACAAAACAGCCAAAATTGGTGATGTTGTTCACTATACCCGGTAGTTTCATACCTGGTTTAAGATCGGCTATGCTTTTTACGGAAGGATCAAAATTAAAAGGCTTTTTCTTCGCCCTGGGATCGGCACCCGGCTTTTTCAATTCTTCCAGAATATCTTTTAAACTGGGTAAACCCAAGTCTCCGGAAATATAATCTTCAGGATTAATTTTATCCAGAATTTGTTTGTTACCGATAAGGGCTTCAGGTTTTAGACCATTACTTTTAGCCATTTTTTCAACCACAAAATAACTTTCCGGATGAACCGCAGAATTATCTAAAGGGTTTTCAGCATTTCTTATCCTTAAAAATCCGGCAGATTGCTCAAAGGCCTTTGCTCCAAGTCTTGTCACTTTCAGCAATTCTTTTCGGCTAATAAACTTTTCATTTTCTTTTCTATAATCTAAGATATTTTGTGCCAATCCCGGACCAATTCCAGAAACATAAGAAAGTAATTCTTTACTCGCGGTATTTAGATTAACACCAATCTTATTTACACAGCGCATCACCACCACATCCAGTTTTTCCTTTAATTTTGTCTGGTCTACTTCGTGTTGATACTGCCCTACTCCTATAGATTTAGGATCTATTTTCACCAATTCCGCCAGGGGATCAATTAATCTTCGTCCAATAGAGACAGCTCCACGAACAGTGACATCATAATTAGGAAACTCTTCCCTGGCAATCTTAGAGGCTGAGTATACCGATGCACCAGCTTCATTAACCGTAAAAACCGAAACTTCTTTTGGTAAATACACTTTTTTAATGAATTCCTCTGTTTCCCTGGCAGCAGTACCATTTCCTATGGCTATAGCTTGTATTTTATAAGCATTTACCAAACTTTTAATCTTTGCTGAGGCCGCTTCTGTTTTCTTCTGTGGTGGGTGCGGAAATATGGCTTCGTTATAAAACAGATTTCCCTGCTCGTCTATACAAACCACCTTACAACCAGATTTAAAACCCGGGTCTATAGCCAGAATACGTTTACTCCCTAATGGCGCTTCCATTAACAGTTGCTCCAGGTTGGAAGCAAAAACCGCAATCGCATCTTCATCAGCTTTTTCTTTAGCTTCACCAAGGAATTCGGTGGCAAAAGATTTTTTTAGCAATCTGGTAAAGGCATCTTCAATCGAGACCTTTAGATATTTTATTCCTGAAAAACCTGGATTTTTTATTACTGATTTTTCCAACAGCTGTAATGCTTCATTTTTATCAACTTCCAGCTTCACTTTTATAATCCCGAGTTTTTCGGCACGGTGAATAGCCAGAAATCTATGCGAAGGAATTCTATTTAGGGATTCCTCCCATTTTTCAAATTGCGTGAATTTTGAAGCTTCAGGATGTTCTTCTTCAGTTTTTACCCACTTTGTAATTAATTGTGCTTTTCGAGCATATAATCTTCTTAGCGAAATTCTAACATAAGTGTTCTCATTGATCCATTCAGCAATAATATGGCCTGCGCCGGCAAAAGCTTCCTCCCTGGTTTTTACTTTTGTAGAAAGAAATTGTTTCGCAGATTGTTCGATATTTTGAGCGTTTTGCGCCATTAAAATTTTAGCAAGTGGCTCTAAACCGACTTCTCTGGCGGTATCTGCTTTTGTTTTTCGTTTCTTTTTATAGGGTAAATAAAGATCCTCAATTTCGGTTAAAGTTGTGGCTTTTTTAATTTTTTCAGCTAAGGCATCGGTTAAAACATTTTGCTCTTTGATCGATTTAAGAACTGCAGCCTTTCGCTTTTCCAATTCTTTAAACGTTGTGAGCAGTTGCGAAATCTTTTCTATAGCAACTTCATCTAAATTTCCTGTGGCTTCTTTTCGGTATCGGGAAATAAAAGGGATTGTAGCATCTGCCTCTAACAGTGCGATAGTATTTTGTATGCTTTTGGCAGGTAATTGCGCCCGGGATTGTATATAGTCCTGTACTTTCAAATAATAGGATTTCAGGTTAAGTAATTCTTCGATTAAAATTTCAGCGAATTTCAGCAAATATAGGATTCAGAATTCTTAAATAATCCCTTCTTCACGTGAATGTTCTATGGCCTTATGACTATGTTTAAAGTAACAAACGCTAACGCCCAGGCTTTCAATATTTTTAAGGATTTTAGTTATTTCCGACTTTTTCTTTTTACCTGTTTGCCTAATATAAACCGCTTTTAAACTCTTTGGAAAAATCTTGCAGATACGCTCGTAAATATAAGCGTCTTTTTGGGAATCGTCTCCCAGGAGAACATAAGGAATATTTGGATAGAAAGATATGATATCTTTTATTTTTTCAAATTTATGATCGTGGCTTCCTCGCCCGGTAGAGAGAAAATCTGAAATACCCGTCTTAATTTTTTTTAGCTTAATTACTGCCTTTGGTAATTCGTGCATTTTAGCAAATTCATTTATAAACTCATATAAATTCCATTCGCTACTGGAAACATAGAAAAATGAATTTGAAGCACATTCTGAATCCTGCCCCGAACGGCTTAATTCTTTATAATGCTCTACTACATCATCAAAAATTTTACGCTTATAGATATTCTTGGAAAGCATTACATACAACTTTTTAAAAAAGCTATTACTATGGGAAATAAGAAATGTATCATCAATATCTGATATTATTCCGTATTTAGATGGATGTGGTTTTAATACTTCTCCTTTCTCAACTATTCCAAAATCTTTTAAATTACATATTACTTCATATTGGTGCCAGCCACTTTCTAATTCTTCGTTAAAGGGAATTGAAAACCGGAAATAACCATCGTCAAGGGTTTTGGTAGTAACTTTGGTATTTTGAAACTTAAGCGTGATCTCCACATTTTTTAAAGGACTAATGCGAAACATATGGATTATAGCAAATGCATGTTTAATTCCTTTTCTATCCAGTCTATATTTGTCTGGGGCCCAGGATTCAAACAAATGTCCATATACGTTAAGTTCCTGGTCATTTACATAACCTCGATAAAGTTTTAGATCTAATTTCAAAATTTTAGATTTTTATTGAATTTTTCTTATCCCAAAATAATTAAATTTAAGAACATTTTGAAGCTATATGGAAGAAATACAGAAGGTTTTACTTATTGTAAACCCCATTTCGGGCGCAATTAATAAAGAAAATATCATTCAAAATATTGAAGTAGAGGTAAGAAAAATTAATGCTGAATTACAAACTTACCGCACTACCGGCGAGAATGACCAAAAAAAGATTAAAAATTTGGTTGCTGGTCAGGCTTTTGATCGCATTCTAATTGCTGGCGGCGATGGCACAATTAAACAGGTGGCAGAGGCATTAATATATAATAAAACGCCAATTGCAATAATCCCGGCTGGTTCGGCTAACGGGCTTGCTATTAATTTAGGTATTCCAAACAATCTAAAAGAACAACTAAAAATTGCATTTGGAAATTCTATAACCCAAATGGATATGTTAGAGATTAATAGCGAGCTTTGTTTGCACATTGGTGACCTGGGGCTAAATGCCGAATTAATTAAAAACTATCAGCAATCCAGGATTAGAGGGAAAATGGGATATCTTCTTCAGTCCATCCCTACCCTATGGTATAGTAAATATCCTTTTGAATTTGAAGTTCAAATAGAAAGTAGAAGTTTTACAAAACAAGGAATCCTTCTGGCTTTTGCCAACGCTAAAAAATATGGAACCGGCGCTAATGTAAACCCAAAGGGAAAAGTTGATGATGGCGTTTTTGAAGTTCTTTTATTTAAAAATTTTGATACTCTGGAGATTCTTAAAACCCTACGTAATGAAACCGATGTGAACTCTGAATTCGTTGAAATAATTCCTGTAAAAGAAGCTAGAGTTTACTGTAAAAAGCCGGTTTCTTTTCAGATTGATGGTGAATATATTGGAGAAAAGGAAGAGATTTATGTAAAAATATCCTCTGAAAAACTACCAATTATGACGCAGAAGAAGTATTAAACTACAAGCTTAAGAACAAGAATAGAAATAATCTTAATTCATAAGACGTAAATGGCAATTAAATCTCAACAATATAGAATAAAAAGCCCTCACAGATGGTTTCTGTAAGGGCTTTATCATATAGAAAAAATGTAAGTTTTAAATCAAAGATTGGTTAATTACAGCGACATTGCTTTCCCGCCCCCTAATTCATCGACTGATCCGCAGGGAATATATTCACCGGGTACCGGATCATACCACATTACATTTTCACCAATCTCTTCACTGGTTTTGTATGCCCAAATTGCCATATTACGCACTTCCTGTAAATAAGCCAGCGAACCGGCATCTGCATCTAAAGTAACTTTTAGATCTCTATCTTGCGGATCTTGAGTTTCGGTATTGCGCTTTGCAATTTCGTCTCTTTCTGCCTGTGTGGCTTTTAAATATTTTGCAACAATTTGCTCATATTCTTCTGTGCTACCTTTTCCTTCTTCTTTATCAAATTCATTGTTAAAAGCCCTGGAAAAAGCATCGGCAGAGTTTTTGAAATTCTCCTGTCTTTCCTTAGAAGCTACTTGCTGCATATAAGAATCTATAAATTCAGCAATATTTAGATCTTCTGCTCCCGGAGTATCAGTTTTAGGTATAATTACCTCTAAAATTTGTTTTAAGGCAAAACCATTAGATACGCTTAAAAAAGTAGGTTCCCAATTATAACCGGGATCATTTTTACAACTTTGTAAAAGGTTTAAAGTAGTTGGACCAACAATTATAGCCCCCGCTCCAAGCCCTATGTTTCTTAATGCCTGTCTTCTGTTCATAATCCTAAATTTAGACGTTAGATTTTTTGAAATTCTTAGAAGCATGGTCTGCTGCCCTTGCAGTCATGGCCATATATGTTAAAGAAGGGTTCTGGCAACCTGCAGAGGTCATAAAAGATCCATCGGTAACATATACATTAGGAACTTCATGTATTTGATTATTCCCATTTAGAACCGATGTTTTGGGATCTCTTCCCATTCGGGCTGTCCCCATCTCGTGTATTCCAAGCCCGGGAGCTCCCAGATAATCATAAGGTTGAACATCTCTGAATCCACCTTTTTCCAGCATTTCTACCGCCTGGTTTACCATATCCTTTCTCATTTTAAGCTCATTCTCCTTAAACTCGGCATCGAAAGTTACGGTTGGTAGACCCCATTCATCGGTTTTATTATAGTCCAGGGTCATTTTATTTTCATGGTAAGGTAAGGTCTCTCCAAAGCCCATTAGTCCCATAGTCCAGCCTCCAGGCTTCACTATGGCTTCCTTTAGTTCTTTACCATAAGACGCTTCCGCTATACTTTGGCTCCAATCACCACGACCGGCACCTCCCTGATAACCATAACCACGTTTAAAATCAAGATTATCCCCTGCTTTCAAATTTCTAAATCGAGGTAAGTAGATACCATTTGGTTTTCGGCCTTTATAATATTGATCTTCAAAACCGTCATATTTGGCTGAAGCTCCAGCACGGAAATGATGATCCATCACATTATGACCTAATTCTCCGCTATCGTTCCCCATTCCATTCTCAAATCTATCAGACTTTGATTGCATAAGGATACTTGTAGAAGCAATGGCTGAAGCACAAAGAAAAATTACGTTGGCTTTAAATTCTATTTCTTCTTTAGTTTCGGCATCAAAAATTTTAACACCGGTAGCTAATTTGGTTTCAGGATCGTAAACTACTTCGTGAACTACAGAGTTTGGCCTTAAAGTCATATTACCTGTACGCTCGGCTGCAGGTAAAGTAGAAGAGTTACTACTAAAATAACCTCCATAGGGACAACCTCTAATACAACGATTTCGGAATTGACAATTAGAACGGCCTTCAAAATTTTTATCACCAGTAAGATGCGCCACTCGTCCTGCTGTTAAAACACGACCATCTGTAAAGTTTTTTGCCATACTTTTCTTGAGGTGATCCTCAACACAATTAAGTGGCATTTGTGGGAGAAACTTCCCATCGGGTAATTGACTTAAACCAAGGTTTTCCCCACTTACACCTATATATGATTCTACATAGTCATACCACGGTGCGATATCTTTATAACGAATTGGCCAGTCTACTCCGTGGCCATCATTTTTATTGGCGGTAAAATCTAAATCACTTAATCGGTAACTATGTCTTCCCCACATAATAGATCTACCTCCTACGTGGTAACCTCGCATCCAATCAAACCTTTTGGTTTCATTATAAGGGTGTTTTATATCATCTACAAACCAATGCGCACTAGCTTTGTTAGTAGTATAGCCTGTACGAGATTGCTTCTGCTGGCGTTTCTTCTCTTCCCTTGTTAATTGTCCTTTATGCTTATAATCCCAGGGATCATCGTTCATAGTAGGATAATCTTCAATATGCTTTACCATACGCCCCCTTTCCAGAACAAGGGTTTTAAATCCTTTTTCACTAAGTTCTTTGGCGGCCCAACCACCGCTTATTCCCGTACCTACGACTATTGCATCATAAGTGTCATTTTCATAATAATTGCTCACTTTCCTGTAGTTAATTAATAATTTAGTTAATCGAATGTTCCCAAATATATAAATTTATGCTTATGATTTTACTTCTTTAAAAAAAAGTATACTTTTAAGATTCTAAAAATATCAGTAAAATCACATTCTGTAATCCTTAAATCTATTTTATGAAAATGAACTCAACTAATTTTTTATCCCTTTCCCTTATATTTTTCCTTTTCCTCGGAATATATTCCTGTAAAGATCAAAAATCACAAAAAGAAAATACTGAAACCGCTGAAGCTAATTCTGAAGTAAATAAAAATCCATTTTTTAAACTTTCGCTAGCGCAATGGTCTCTCAACAAACCTATTTTTGCCGGCGATTTAGACCCTATGGATTTTGCGGAAAAAGCAAATGAAATGGGCTTTCAGGGCATTGAATATGTTAACAGTTTCTATGCACAAAAAATCAAAGATGCTGAAAACCCGGAAGAGGCATTGCAGAAAGTTTTAGATACTTTAAAAGCGAAAAGTGAAGAGTTTAACGTAGAAAACGTTTTAATAATGATAGATGGTGAAGGTGATCTAGCTAGTCCTGAAAAAGATAAGCGTGAATTAGCTGTTGAAAATCATAAAAAATGGGTTGATGCTGCTAACTTTTTAGATGCTCAAGCCATTAGGGTAAATCTTTTTGGCAGCCAGGATCCAGAAGAATGGAAAACTTCTGCCACTCAAGGTTTAAAAGCCCTTAGTGAATATGCAGCAGAAAAAAATGTAAATATATTAGTTGAAAATCACGGCCAACTATCTTCAAATGCTGGGTTACTCGTAGAGGTAATTAAAGGTGTTAACATGGATAACTGTGGCACATTACCAGACTTTGGGAATTTCTGTCTTAAAAGAGAAGGTGGCGCACAATGGGAAGCAAAGTGTGTGGAAGAATATCCAAAATATAAAGGTATAGAGGAAATGATGCCTCACGCTATGGCCGTAAGTGCAAAATCTTACGACTTTAACGAAGAAGGAGAAGAAACTACCCTAGATTATGAAAGAATCCTGAAAATTGTTCAGGATGCTGGATATACCGGTTTTATTGGGGTGGAATATGAAGGTCAGAACTTATCTCCGGAAGAAGGTATTAAAGCTACTAAAGAACTTTTAATAGGAGTGGGAAGTAAACTAAATACTAAATAAGAGAAGCCACAGGAGATAATGAAAAGTATAACCAGATTTCAACTATCAACCATGATGTTCCTCGAATTTTTTATTTGGGGCGGGTGGTTTGTAACTTTAGGAACATTTTTAGGTCAAAATTTAAGTGCTACCGGTGCCCAAACCGGGATGGCATTTTCTACTCAATCATGGGGAGCCATTATAGCTCCCTTTATTATTGGCCTTATAGCCGATCGCTTTTTTAATGCCGAACGCATATTAGGTTTTCTTCATCTGGCAGGAGCGGTTTTGCTCTATATGATGTTTCAGGCGGAAGACTTTACTAATTTCTATCCTTTTGTTTTAGGATATATGATTATTTACATGCCTACCCTGGCTTTGGTGAATTCCATTTCCTTTTATCAAATGACCGATCCTTCTAAACAATTTTCAGGCATTAGGGTTTTTGGAACCATGGGATGGATTGTTTCAGGAGTGGTAATTAGTCTGGTATTTGGCTGGGATTCTGCTATAGCGCGAGAAGAAGGAATGCTTAAATACACTTTTTTAATGGCAGCGGCTGCTTCTGCAGTTTTAGGCTTATTTAGTTTTACCTTACCTAAAACCCCACCAAGTAGTAAAGGGGAAAAAGTGACATTATCTGATATTTTAGGGCTGGAAGCACTTGCTTTACTTAAAGGAAGAAACTTTTTAATGTTCTTTATTTCATCAGTTTTAATTTGTATTCCATTGGCTTTTTATTATCAAAATGCCAATCCATTTCTTTCGGAAGTAGGAATGGAAGATCCGACTTTTATGATGTCTATCGGTCAAATTTCCGAAGCATTATTCCTTTTATTATTGCCATTCTTTTTTAAGAAATTTGGCTTTAAAATCACCTTATTGGCCGGGATGTTAGCCTGGGTGCTTCGGTATTTATTATTCGCTTATGGCAACGCCGGCGAATTGGTTTATATGCTCATTTTAGGAATTGCGCTTCACGGGATTTGTTATGACTTCTTCTTTGTTTCCGGCCAGATCTATACCGATTCTAAAGCGGGACCAAAAATTAAAAGTGCAGCACAGGGCTTAATTACATTAGCTACTTATGGCGTAGGGATGTTAATCGGTTTCTGGGTGGCAGGACAAATTAGTGATCTTTATTTAAACGCAGACGGTACTCACAATTGGCAACAAATATGGATAGTTCCAGCAGGTTTTGCCTTTGTAGTAATGATAATTTTCGCTATTTTCTTTAAAGATGAAAAAATAGCAAAAAAAGATATTGAAATTTAAAAAGCAAAAGATTAAAAATTATGGGTAAAAAGATAAAATTAGGAGTTTTAGGCGGCGGCGGTGATTCCCTTATCGGGATCTTACACCGGGTGGCCTCTTCTATGTTTGATAAATTTGAATTTGTTGGTGGTGTTTTTAATCCCGACCTGGAAGAGAGCAAAAAATTTGCTCAGGAACTGGGAATTGGAACTGATAGGATTTATAAAGACCTTGACCATTTAATCGCTGAAGAAGAAAAGTTACCGGAAGATGAGCGTATTAAAGTTGTTTCTATTCTTACGCCAAATTTCCTGCATTTCCCTATGGCTAAACAGCTTTTGGAAAATGGGTTTCATGTGATTTGTGAAAAACCAATGACCACGACTTACGAGGAAGCTAAAATTCTTGAAGACACCCTTAATAAATCTAAAACCATCTTTGCGGTAACCTACACCTATACAGGTTACCCTATGATTCGCCAAATGAAAGAAATGATCGCCGCTGGCGAAATTGGTGAAGTACAAAAGATAGACGTACAATATTATCAGGGTTGGATAAATCCTATTATCCACGATAAAGATGAAAGAAACAGTATATGGCGACTTGATCCAGAAAAAGGAGGTATTAGCTGTTGTATTGGTGACATTGGTACCCACGCTTTTGATATGATAGAATATGTTTCCGGCCTGGAAGTAAAAGAACTTTTAGCCGATCTAAACTATGTGTATTCAGATAATATAATGGATGTAGACGGCACCGTTTTACTTCGTTTTTCAGAATATGTAAAAGGAGTACTTAGATCCAGCCAGATCGCGACCGGAGAAGAAAATAATTTTGCGGTAAAGATCTATGGAAAAAAAGCCGGCTTAAAATGGGAGCAGGAAAATCCCAATTATTTGTATAAATTAGAAGATGGCCAGCCAATAAAGGTTTTAAAACCCGGGCACGAATATAATTCAGCACTTTCTTTAGACGGAACAAAATTACCACCGGGACATCCTGAAGGTATTTTTGATTCTATGGGAAACATCTACAAAGGAGTAGCTAAAGCAATTAATGGTGAAAAATATCATCCCGCAGAATTCCCAACAATGAAAGATGGTATACGCGGAATGAACTTTATTGAAAAAGTTGTAGACTCTCACGCCAAAGGAAATGTTTGGGTGAAATTAGACGCATAAAATTGGAGTATTATGAAAACAGTAAAAGGACCTGCGGTTTATTTAGCACAATTCATGGACAGCAAAGCGCCATTCAATAGTTTGGATGGTTTGTGTAAATGGGCTGCAGATTTAGGATATAAAGGAATACAAATCCCAACCTGGGAATCGGCTTTAATAGATCTAAAAAAAGCAGGTGAAAGCAAAGATTACTGCCAGGAAATTAAAGGAAAAGTAGAATCTTACGGCTTAGAAGTTACCGAGCTTTGCACGCATTTGCAAGGCCAACTTGTTGCTGTACATTCAGCATACGATACCATGTTCGATAATTTCGCTCCAGATGAAGTTAAAGGCAATCCAAAAGCGAGAACCGAATGGGCCGTTGAGCAAATGAAAAGCGCAGCCCGTGCCAGCAGGCATTTTGGCTTAGATGTACACGGTACTTTTAGCGGCTCGCTGCTTTGGCACACTGCACACCCCTGGCCACAAAGACCGGAAGGTCTTGTAGAAATGGGATTCCAGGAACTCGCAAAAAGATGGACACCCATTTTAAACGAGTTTGATGAACAGGGTGTAGATGTTTGCTACGAGGTTCACCCGGGAGAAGATCTTCATGATGGAGTTACTTTTGAGCGTTTCCTTGAAGCTACCAATAATCATAAAAGGGTAAATTTACTATATGATCCCAGCCATTTTGTGCTGCAACAATTAGATTACATATCTTATATAGATCATTACCATGAATTTATTAAGATGTTCCATGTAAAAGATGCTGAATTTAATCCTACCGGAAAAAAAGGTTCTTTTGGTGGATATGGCGACTGGATAGATCGAGCCGGCCGTTACAGGCATCCCGGAGATGGCCAGGTAGACTTTAAAACTATATTTTCTAAATTAACCGAATATGGCTGCGATGTCTGGGCCGTTTTAGAATGGGAATGCTGCATTAAATCCCCGGACCAAGGTGCTCGTGAAGGTGCGCCGTTTATTCAAAGTCATATTATTGAGGCTACCGAAAAGAAATTTGATGATTTTGCCGGAAGTGAAATTGACGAACAAAAATTAAAACGAATCTTAGGACTTAACTAACATATCATGAAAAAAACCAGCTTAATTTTAGCAGCCGCTGTAATAATGGCCTCCGCCTGTAAATCTGATAAAAAAGAAAGCAAGGCAAACGAAACCAGTAAAAAACCAGACACTACTGCTATGACAAGTCTTGAAGGTAGTTGGCAAAACCTGCTTAATGGTGAAAATCTTGAAAATTGGAAAGCTTTTAATGCTGATTCTATTTCAGATCAATGGCAGGTAAAAGATGGGGTACTTGCTTTTACCCCGGCCGAAGGAAAACGGGAAAGTACAGAAAACCTTATTTCAAAAAACTCTTACACCAATTTTGAACTTTCCCTGGAATGGAAAATTTCAGAAGCAGGAAATAGCGGAATTATGTGGGGCGTTCAGGAAAGTGAAGAGTTTTCTGAGCCTTACTTAACCGGGCCAGAAATTCAAATTCTGGATAACAAATTGCATCCCGATGCCAAAAATGGCCCAATTAGGCAAGCCGGTGCCCTTTACGATATGATGCCACCAAGCGAAGACAAATCCCGTAACGCCGGCGAATGGAATAAAACGGTGATTCGAATTAATCATAAGACCAATAAAGGCTCGGTTCGTTTAAATGGAACGCTAATCACAGAATTCCCGGTTCACGGGGAAGAATGGAGTAAATTGGTAGAAAACTCAAAGTTTAAAGACTGGGAAGATTTTGGGAAAAGCAGAGAAGGCCATATTGCACTGCAGGATCACGGCAACAAAGTGTGGTTTAGAAATATTAAAATAAAAGACTTAGATTAACCTAATTCCTATTTTATAATTGGGGCTTTCTGAAAAGGTTTTAAAATCGTCATCTTGATTTTATTTCATAGCGTGCCCCGATTTTTTATCGGGGATCTAACATACTTATAATCAATAAGAGTATTAGAAGCTGAAATAAGTTCAGCTTGGCGAAAATAGACTTTTCAGACAGCCTTTTTTTGTTTTGGCACTTGCGCTAAACAATTTGTACATTTAATAAAATACCTCGCGTTAAGTCCATGACGCATTAAATGGAAAGATTTTTAGATTTCGAGGCAAGTCTCGGAAAATTAAACCTCGATTATCGAGTAAAAATTAAGTTATGAGAACCGAAAAAGTAAATTTCAAAAATAAGAATGGAGATGATTTATCGGGATACCTGGAACTTCCACTAAACCAGGATCCGCATAATTTTGTGCTTTTTGCACATTGTTTTACCTGCAACAAAAATTTCTTCGCCGCTAAAAATATAAGTCGAACTTTAGCACAAAACGGCTATGGGGTTTTACGCTTTGACTTTACCGGATTAGGAGAAAGTGAAGGTGATTTTGCCGACAGTAATTTTTCTGGAAATATCCAGGATCTTCTAGCTGCGGCAACTTACCTGGAAAAAGAATTTAAAGCTCCCAGCCTTTTAATTGGTCATTCCCTTGGTGGAGCCGCGGTATTATTTGCTGCAAAAGAAATAGAATCGGTTAAAGCTATAACTACTATTGCAGCTCCTTCTACTACTGCCCACGTTCAGCATTTAATAGAAAATAACATAGACGAGATTAAAAAAAATGGCGAAGCTAAAGTGAATATTGGAGGCAGAAGTTTTAAAATCAAAAAACAGTTTCTAGAGGATATTGACCAGCATGAATTGAAACCTTACCTAAGTGAACTTAAAAAATCACTTTTAATAATGCATTCGCCGCAAGATAATATTGTAAGTATTAAAAATGCCGAAGAATTATACATTGCCGCAAGACATCCTAAAAGCTTTGTTTCATTAGATGGAGCAGAACATCTTTTAGCTTCAGAAAAAGATGCGGTGTATGCCGGAAATGTGATTGCTACCTGGGCTTCCCGATATTTAATAATTCCTAATAAGGAAATTCCGGAATCTAATGCAGATGTGGTAGCAGGACTAGAAAAAGAAGATGCTTTTACTACTAGAATGAAAGCTGGAAACCATACTTTCCTGGCCGATGAACCGGTAAGCTCCGGCGGAAAAGACTACGGCCCTACTCCATATCAATTTCTATCGTCCGCGTTAGCCTCCTGTACTTCTATGACGCTTCAGATGTATGCTAAACGTAAAAAATGGCCATTGGAAGATGTGGAAACGCATGTTTATTATTCCCGGAAACATCAGGAAGATTGTGAGAATTGTGAAAAAAGCAATACAAAAATTGATACCTTTAGAAGAGAGATCAAGCTTTATGGGGATTTAGATGAAAAACAAAAAAAGCGATTACTTGAAATTGCAGATCGTTGCCCTGTCCATAAAAGTCTAACTTCCACAACAACTATAGCTACTAAATTAATCTAAAGTAATCAGCTGAGGTTGTTAACCTATCCTTAAATCTTTGGCTATACACAGCGATAAACCTAATTTAGCCCTGTTAAATCTAAAAAACCAATCTAGATTATGAAACGAATAAGTTTATCATTAGTGTTTTGCGCCTCATTATTTATTATAGGTTGTAAAAACGACAAAAAAGAAAATGAAACAGAAAATGCTACCGAAACAGAAATGAATTCTGAAATGGACAGCATGGAAAAAGAAGAAGAAACTAAAGAAATTACTGTGCCTCTAGAACCAAAAAGCGGAAGCGATTTAGGAGGTGAAGTTACTTTTACCCAGGAAAATGGAGAAGTAACTATGGAAGCTACCATTACAGGTTTAGCTGAAGGTAAGCACGCTATCCATATTCACCAAAAAGCAGATTGCTCTGCTGAAGATGGAACTTCTGCAGGTGGGCACTGGAACCCTACCAACGAAAAGCACGGTAAATGGGGTGATGCTGAAGGATATCACAAAGGTGATATTGGAAACTTTGAAGTTGATGCTAATGGAGAAGGAACGGTTAGTATGACTACCGATGAATGGTGTATAGGTTGTGAAGACGATAACAAAAATATCGTTGGAAAAGCAATTATTATACACGACGGTGTAGACGATTTCACTTCTCAACCTTCTGGAGCAGCAGGTACCAGAGTTGGATGTGGTGTAATAAAAATGTAAGCACTTTCACATAAATTTTAATAAAAAGCGGCTAAATGCCGCTTTTTATTTTTTTCAAGCTGGAGATTTATATACTTTTACTACTTAAGCCTACAATTTCTTTATGCAACAAGATGCTTTAATTTTAGAACTACAAAATGGTAACGAACGTGCCTTTGAACGTATTTATCATTTGTATTCAGAAAGCACCTACGGAATTATTTATAGTATAATTAGGGACGAAAAGATTGCAGAAGAAGTACTGCAGGATGTATTTTTAAAAATTTGGGATAAAGCCCCAAGTTATAATTCTGATAAAGGCCGATTTTTTACCTGGATTTTGAATATTGCCCGGAATGCTTCCATAGATAAAATAAGATCAAAAAGCTTTAAAAACGATCAACAAAACCTTAAGACCGATAACTTCGTAGATATATTAGAGGCGAAAACAAATTTCTCTGAAGCTGTAGACTCAATCGGACTCAAAAAGTATATTGAAGCTTTAAAGCCGGTTTGTAAAACACTGATAGATTATCTTTTTTTTAAAGGCTATACACAAAAAGAGACTTCAGAAGAATTAGATATGCCACTGGGAACTGTAAAAACCCGCAATAGAATTTGTATTGATAAGTTAAGAGCAATGGTAATTAAGTAATGGATATTCAAAAGTACATATCGTCTGGAATTCTTGAACTATATGTTTATGGCGCACTTTCTGAAAAAGAAAGCCATGAGGTAAGCCGCGTGCTTAAAAAATATCCTGAAATTAAAACTGAAGTAGAAGAGATTGAAAAATCTCTCCTTACACTTTCAGCTGCTGCAGCTCCTAATAATGCCGAACATTTAATTGCTTCAATAAAAAATAAACTAACCAATTCGACGTCTACCACTAAAGCCCCTTCAGTGACGCCGGTTAGATCCATAAACTGGATCACCTATTCCGGTTGGGCAGCAAGCTTACTCCTACTCGTTGGCCTTTTCATTTTCTTTAACCGAACCAACGAACTAAGAGAAGATTTACAAGCTGCCAATGCCAGAAATGTGCAGATGGAAGAACAAATAGCGAATGCCCGTGAGAACGCTGAAAATGCTGAAGAATTACTCGCTGTAATTCGAGACAGGAATGTAAAGCGTATACCTTTACAGGGCCAACAAGTTGCTCCTGAAGCCTTTGCTTCTGTTTACTGGAACACCCAGGAGAATACTGCTTATATAGACGCCAAAGACCTGCCCGAACCTCCTAGAGGAAAAGTTTACCAGGTATGGTCACTTACCATGCAACCCCTTACTCCTACGAGTATAGGTTTACTTGCAGATTTCGAAACCGATGATAATAAAGTTTTTAGTCTTGAAAATCAAAACCAATCTGAAGCTTTTGGTATTACTTTAGAACCTGAAGGTGGTAGCGAGACACCAACAATGGAGCAGTTATATGTTTTAGGAACAGTAGCTGCACCGTAACTATAGCGCAAACAAAAACAGCTTTTACTCCTAATCCAGGTAATTGAACTTTTTAAGCATACAATTTTCAGGCTAGTCTGCCTGAAAAAATACATTCTAATTTCAAAAAAAAGATCGCTTGAATTCGCACAGGCCACGGAATATTTTAATCTCGATTATCGAATAAAAAATGAAGGTCTGCCATAATTATTACGGCAAACCTTCACATAACCAACCAAAAAAATAAAATTCGAAAAACCAGGGGGCTAATAAAAACGAATCTGCTTTTAGTTACCCAACTTTTCATAGATATTTACGTAGAAAATCAGCTGGTGGTTTTTATTAGCGCCAATTTTAACTTTTTCAGCCTAAGAAATCCAGTCTTTGAAATCTCGCACTCGCTCCCGACTAACAATAAGCTGAAATTCACTAAACACTTTCACTTTAACCTCTAAGCGACTATTGGTATAGCTAATAATATCTTCTATACAGTCAATATTCACAATAGATTTTCGATTAATTCTGAAGAATTTCTCGGGATCCAGATCTTTTTCTAAGTTTTCAAGGGAAACATCTACCGGGTAATTTCTGCCTGAAGCGGTAGTTAGATAAGATGCCTTATTTTCAGAATAAAAACAGCAAATTTCATTGGTTGCGATAATCTTTAAATGCTGGCCAACTTGAATAGTAAAACGGGTTTTATAATCTGGTTTATTTCCGGTTTCCAGGATTTTTCTAAAGGCGTTAAAATCTATTTGTGGTGAATTTTTGAGGTAATTTTCTTTAAATTTCGTCACTGCGTTTGCCAATTCTTCTTCATCTATAGGCTTCAACAAGTAATCAACACTGTTCAGCTTAAATGCTTTTAGAGCATATTCATCATAAGCCGTGGTAAAAATAACGGCGCTATTGATTCTCACCTTTTCAAAAATTTCAAAAGAAATGCCGTCACTCAGTTGTATATCCAGAAAAACAAGATCTGGTTCAGGATTTTCTTTAAACCAGGCAATCCCATCATTAACCGAATGCAACATGATATTTACTTCTAATCCCAGCTTTTTGAGCATTCTTTGTAAACGCCGGGCAGCAGGCTTTTCGTCTTCTACAATTACTACTTCCATTATTCCCAGCGCTGTTTTTCTTCTTTTTCCATGTATTCCTGGATCTTGCGTTCTTCCCATCTTTTATCAAACATAGGATTCAATCTAAAAACTTTTAGCGCATCAAAGGCTAAACCAATTCCCCAACCACCTACAACCCATAAGAACCAGGGATACGCCCATTGATTTGTATAGTAATTGATCCCGGCCAGGAATACATTGACCAAAATATAAGAGAATAAATGATTATAAAATTCTTTTAATTCTTTCACTTGTTCCCGAGCTTGTAGATACTTGTCTTCTGATGTTTCCATATTTAGTTGGCTTTATTTTTTTTCATTAATTCCTTTATTTTGCGTTCCTCCCAGTTTTTCCCAAGCAAGAGGTTATAGTTAAATACCGAAAGCCCATGAAAAAAAACACCTATTCCCCAACCAATTGCGGGAAAAATAACCCAAAAAAATTCGTCATAGGTTAGAAAATTAAATAGTCCAAGCACCGGAATTACAATTAAATAAGAAGTTAAATGTCCATAGAAATCGCGTTCTGCCTTTACTTGTTTTTGTGCTCTTAAATAAGCATCTTCTTTGTTAAAAGCTGGGATTTGTCTTTCCATTTTTACAATTTTTGTTAGTAGTGGTAATTTTACACTAAACACCTGGTTCTCATTAAAAACTTCAACCTTCCTATCGGTAAGCAAACCATAGCGTTGCTGAATATTTGAAAGTCCAACCCCACTACCCCGTTTTAATATTTTCTTAGGCTGAATATTATTTTCCACCACCAGGTTGCGGTCTTCTTCCACGATGGTTATTTCTAAGGGATTTTCAGAATTTACGGTATTGTGTTTTATAGTATTCTCCAGTAATAACTGCAGTGAAAGCGGAACTACTTTGGCTTCTGGTCTTTCTAACATCGAGGGAAAATTAAAAATAATCGCATCCTCAAAGCGCATCTTTAGCAAATCCATATAGGTTTTTGCGAATTTCAATTCTTCCTCCAGATTTACCAATTCCTTATTCTTCTGCTCTAACACATAGCGGTATACTTTAGAAAGCGCGCTGGTAAACTTTTGTGCCTGCTCGGGGTTTTCATCAATCAAAGCACTTAAAACATTCAAACTATTGAATAGAAAATGTGGATCTAATTGATTTTTTAAAGCATCAAATTTAGCCGAAGCCGTACCTGCAATTATTTTTTGCTCTTTTACTTTCTTTTCCTGTAAAGCTTTATAGAAATAAATAAGATGAAAAAACAGTGAAATAATGGTGGTAAATAGCAACGGAAACAAATAAGTATACATTTTTTCGTTTGCTAAAAACTCTTGCAGCGCGACTCCTTCGTAGACCACGTAATGCAGCACCCGGCAAAAGAAAAACCCTATTAAAGTTAAAATAACAGCTCCAAATGCTCCAAAAAGCACCTTTTTTAAGGTGGCCTTTTCCCAGGTTATTTTAGCACCAAACCACCAGAAGTAGCTTCCGTTAATGAAAGTAAGAATAAAACTATAAGCGAAAAAGAGAATCCAGGTTTCAAAACTCATAAACTTTTCTAGCTCAAAACCTCCAAAGAGCAATTCTAAACCAATAATGAGAATGGTTATCGCAAGACTAATTTTTAATATTTTCTGAATAAACTTCATCTATTTATAAATTACGCCACTAAATTGCGTGAAAGTAATTTGTATTACTAATTATTATTTCTGAATTGTAGAAAAAAGAAACTGAACCGTTAAATTCTTTAGAACCGATTTAAACTGCTTACGAAAAACTCTGGTTTAAATTTTCCTTAACATATAAATCAATAATTTAGAAGCTTAACCAATACCTAAATTATGAATATTTTTGAAGCTTTACGCCAGGAACATGAAATACAGCGAAACCTTGTGGCCAAACTGGTAGAAACCCACGGCGATACTCAGGAGCGTAAAAAGATCTTTGAACAGCTAAAACATGAATTAAAAATTCATGCTGATGCGGAAGAAAGGCATTTTTATATCCCGCTAATCAAAAAAGACCTTACACAGGAAAAAGCCAGGCATAGTGTAGCTGAACACCACGAGATGGATGAATTGATTGAGCAACTGGAAGACACAGAAATGGATGCCTCAAACTGGCTAAAAATTGCAAAGGAGCTTGAGCATAAGGTAATTCATCATTTAGATGAAGAAGAACAGGAAGTCTTCCAAATGGCTGGAAAGGCGCTAACCGAAAACCAAAAGACTTCCCTGGCTGATGATTATAATAAGGAAATAAAGAAAATGAGGTAATTCTAAAAACAAATAAATAAGGTTCTGTGATAAATTAAAAAGAAAGATCAGCCTAAAGAAAAAAGACTGTCGGAAAAAGTTTCAAAACCGTCATCCTGAATTTATTTCAGGATATAATATATTGATAATCAATGAAAATATTAGAAGCTGAAACGAGTACAGCTTGACGAGAATAAACTTTTCAGACAGTCTCTTTCCTATTTATATCTCTTCTTTATCTACCTTCATTTGTTTTTCATAACCTTTAAATGGCCTTATAATTAACCGGGCCGCTTTATCATAATTCCAGTAATTATAAAGCCAGTTAAAGAAAGTCACCAAACGATTTCTAAATCCAATAAGGAACCAAAGGTGTACAAACATCCAAATAAACCAGGCCAAAAATCCACTAAAAGATCCTTTGTCCAAATCTACAACCGCACGGTTTCGTCCAACCGTGGCCATAGTTCCTTTGTCTTTATATTTAAAAGCTTCTAGCTTTTTGCCCTCTACAATATTCATAATATTAGTTGCCAGATGCTTCCCTTGTTGAATCGCCGGTTGGGCAACCATAGGGTGACCTTTTGGATATTCCTGAGTTTGCATTAAGGCAATATCTCCTATAGCAAAAATATTATCATAGCCTTTTATTTGATTAAAGGCATTCACCTCATATCTATTAGCCTTTTCTACCATAGCTTCGGCTTTTAGACCTTTCACCGGTGCACCGGTTACCCCGGCGGCCCAAATAAAAGTTTCTGTTTTTAATTTAAGATCGGTATTGGTGGTCACTAAGTGGCCATCATACTCCTCAACCATAGTATTTAAATGAATTTTCACTCCTAGTTCTTCCAGAAATTCGTGGGCTTTTCTAGATGATTTTTCGCTCATTGGAGGTAAAACCCTATCCAATCCTTCTAAAAGATGAATATTCATCTCATTTGGGTTAATATCGGGATAATCATTGGGGACAATGTGATTTTTAAGTTCGGCAATAGCACCACTAAGCTCTACACCGGTTGGTCCAGCTCCTACTAAAACAAAATTTAACAGCGCTTTTCTTAGTTCAGGATCATCGGTAATTACCGCCTGCTCTAAATTTTCCAGGATCAAACTACGAATATTCAATGCCTGTGGTACGGTTTTCATCCACATACCATTATCTTCAATACTTTTATTTCCGAAGAAATTAGTCTTAGAACCCGTGGCAATCACCAGGTAATCATAGATTAAATCTCCTATAGAAGTTTCAATTAAACTCTTTTCGGGATTTATAGACTTTACTTCGGCCATCCTAAAGAGGCATTTTTTACTATTTCGCGTAATTTTACGCATAGGATAAGCAATGGAATCTGGTTCTAAGCCAGAAGTAGAAACCTGGTAAAGTAATGGTTGAAAAGTATGGTAATTATGCCGGTCTAAAATCACAGTTTGGACATCTTCGCCAATCAACTTTCTTAGCATTGCCATTCCCGCAAAACCGCCACCAATAATAACGACTCTAGGTAAATTTGTTCTTGGAATATTCATAAAGCTTGGTTTTTCTCAATATTTAGAGATTTAAATTACCACTATTATCGCGGTAGTGCACTCAAATTTAAGTTTTCTCGTGCTTTAGCTGAAAAATTAAAGTGGCATTAACGATACTTTATAGTTTTTTGTAACATTGCAGGCACTTAAGCTACATATAAGTGCTAACCAACTATTGTGAATAAGGAATTAGAACATCAGTTTGTAACGAACCTGGAAAAGCACCAGAATATTGCACATAAAATTTGCCGTATTTATACGAATAATCAAGATGCGCACAACGATCTTTTTCAGGAAATTACCATTCAGCTCTGGAAAGCTTACCCAAAATTTAGGGGCGAAGCAAAATTTAGTACCTGGATGTACAGAGTGGCACTTAACACCGCCATTACCTTATACAGAAAGAAAAAAAGAAGTATACCAACACAAGATTTTGATACGGTAGATTTTAAGATTAAAGCAGAAGAATATGATGATGAAACCGAGCAGCAATTAAAAGTCATGTATGCTGCAATTCAGGAATTAAATGATATTGAAAAGGCTCTTGTTTTTTTATATCTCGAAGATAAAAATTACAGGGACATTTCTGAAACCCTTGGTATTACTGAAGTAAATGCAAGAGTGAAGATGAATAGGGTAAAAACAAAGTTAAAGAACATTTTAAATCCGTAGTGAATAATGGATGGATTGGATTTATTAAAAAAAGATTGGAAAAAACGCGAAGGCAGCCTTCCGCAACTTTCCTACAACCAAATTTATAAAATGCTGTGGAAGCGCTCCTCTTCTATAGTAAAGTGGATTTTTTTAATTAGCATAGTGGAGTTTCTTTTTTGGGCACTTATTACTGTTTTCATGGCAGACCATGAATATTGGGAAGAGATGGAGCGTATTCACCTAAAAGAATTTACGGTAGCCACTTATGTAATTAATTATGCCATTACCTTTTTCTTTATCTTTTGTTTTTATAAGAATTATCGAAAAATTTCTTCTACAGATAATGCGGCTCAATTGATGAAAAACATTTTGCAAACCAGAAAGACGGTTAAGTATTACATAGGTTATATTTTAATTTCTACAGCCTTAGTTGCCTTAATCTATACTTATTTTATGATGGATTATCATGTTTCCAGCACTGTTGTAGATGATATGGAAAAATATAGTTTTACTCCGCTACAGTGGTTAATGTTTGCCGGAATTATGATTGGTGGTCTCGCTGTTTTCCTTGGTTTAATATGGTTATTCTACCGAGTGGTCTACGGAATTCTACTAAGAAGATTGAATAGAAACTATAAAGAACTCAAGAAGTTGGAGATTTAGAATAACTGATTTCTTATAAATAAAAAAAAGTGGCTGTTTGAAATTCTAACAAACAGCCACTTTTTTTATAAGTTATTTTTAAAACCGATTATACGTGAAGCGCACGATTATCGGTAGCAGCAAGAGCTGCTTCCTTAACGGCTTCAGCATAAGTTGGGTGGGCATGACTCATTCTTGCTATGTCTTCAGCAGATGCTCTGTATTCCATTGCAACAACAGCTTCAGCAATAAGATCGGCGGTACGTGCACCAATCATATGCACGCCTAAAACCTCATCGGTCTTTTCATCGGCAAGGATTTTTACAAATCCGTCTGTATCTCCACTTGCCCTGGAACGTCCAAGAGCACGCATTGGGAATTTCCCTTCTTTATATTTCACCCCATCTTCCTTAAGTTGTTCTTCGGTTTTTCCTACGGAAGCAACTTCAGGCCAGGTATAAACAACACCCGGAATTAAATTGTAATCAATATGTGGTTTTTGTCCGGAAATGATTTCAGCAACAAAACTTCCTTCCTCTTCAGCTTTATGTGCCAGCATCGCGCCTTTTACCACATCTCCAATAGCATAAATATTATCTACATTCGTTTGCAGATGTTCGTTTACTTCAATTCTACCTTTATCATCAACTTTTACTCCGGCACCATCAGCATTTAAACCATCGGTAAAAGGTTTACGCCCTACAGAAACCAGGCAGTAATCTGCCTTTATTTCAATCTCTTTATCCTTTTTATCATCAGCTTTTATAATGATCTCATCACCTTTTCGCTCAACTGATTTCACTTTGGTTGAAGTATGAAATTTTACTCCTTGTTTTTTAAGCACTTTTTGAAGTTCTTTTGAAAGTGCGGCATCCATTGTAGGAATAATTCTATCTAGAAATTCTACAACAGTAACCTCAGCTCCCAAACGACGGTAAACCTGACCTAATTCCAGGCCAATTACACCACCGCCAATCACGACCATGTGTTTAGGAATTTCCTTTAATTTTAAAGCTTCAGTAGAAGTAATCACTCGCTCTTTATCCAGCTCGATAAACGGAAGGTTTGCCGGTTTTGAACCTGTAGCGATAATTGTTTTCGCAGCCTCGATGGTTTCGGTTTCACCATCGTTTTTCTCAATATTGATGTGGGTTTTATCTTTAAAAGATCCTACTCCTTCAAAAACATCAATTTTATTTTTATCCATCAGGAACTTCACTCCGTCGCAAGTTTGACTTACTACTGAAGATTTACGTTCCATCATTTTCTCAAGGTTTACTTTAACCTCACCAGGGATTTCTATTCCGTGCTCTTCAAAATGTTTTACGGCATCGTGGTAATGATGAGAAGAATCCAAAAGAGCTTTACTTGGAATACAACCAACATTAAGACAGGTTCCACCTAAAGTTGAATATTTTTCTATGATAGCAGTTTTCATTCCCAATTGTGCGCAGCGAATAGCGGCCACATAACCTCCGGGGCCTGAACCTATAACTGCAACATCATATTTACTCATAATTTTATGTTTTACGTTGATTTTTTAACAAAGTAAAACAAAAGTACAACTATTCGTGGCAATGACCAATGCGTAAAAAATTATGCTTTAGGCTTTAACATAAACTGTTTTCTTATTAACAAACTCCATCATTCCATCTTTTGCTAACTCGCGTCCATAGCCAGATCGCTTGGTTCCACCAAACGGAAGCCTGGGGTCTGATTTTACCAGCTCATTAACAAAATAAGCGCCATCACTAACACTGCCCGCCATTTGCATAGCTTTTTCAATATCTTTTGTGAAAACCGTAGTTCCCAGTCCAAACTTTGATTTCTCTGAAAGTTCAAAAGCCTCATCAATGTTTTTTGCTTTAATCATTGCCGCCAGGGGTCCAAATGTTTCTTCATCAAAGGCAGGCATTCCCGGTTTTACATTTCCTAAAATAGTTGGCTGGTGGAAACATTCGTTTTGTTCACCTCCAAGTAGTAATTCCGCTCCTTTATCAATAGACCTTTTAACCTGGCTTTGAAGTTGATCTGCCAGATCTTTTCTGGCAAGCGGACCAACCTGGGTAGCATCATCCATAGTGTCGCCGGCTTTTAACAAGCTTACTGCTGTTTTGAATTTCGATACAAATTCATCATAAATTCCTTCCATCAAAATAAAGCGCTTCGCTGCGATACAGCTTTGTCCGCAGTTTAGCATCCTGGCGGTTAGAGCTGTTTTTACAGCCTGGTCAATATCTGCATCTTCCCAGACAATAAAAGAATTATTGCCCCCCAGTTCCAGCAAACTCTTTTTAATATATTTCCCCGAAAGTTGCGCCACGGCAGCTCCCGCAGCTTCACTTCCGGTTAAGGTAACTGCCTGCACTGCATCGTGAGCAATGATCATTTCTGTTTGATCATGATGCGCAATTAAATTCTGAAAAACTCCAGGCGAATAACCGGCTTTTTTAAAAACGTCTTCAATCATTGAAGCACATCCAAAAACATTTGGAGCGTGCTTTAAAATACCGGTGTTCCCGGCGGTTAGTGTAGGAGCAGCAAACCTAAAAACCTGCCAGAATGGAAAATTCCATGGCATAATGGCAAAAACAGTTCCTATCGGGTCGTGCCTTACATAACTGTGAGTGGCATCTGTTTTTATTTCTTCCTGCTGAAGGAAATCTGAAGCATTTTCAGCATAATAATCACAAACCCAGGCGCATTTGTTAACCTCAGCTCTAGATTCAGAAATTGGTTTTCCCATTTCCTGAGTGATCATTTTAGCATAGTCTTCCAGGTTATCTTTTAATACCTGCCCAGCTTTCTGTAAAAGTTCGGTTCTGAAAGAAAGCGGCTGCTTACTCCAGTCCTTAAAAGCCCCTCCAGATTGTTCCAGGACCTTTTTGGTTTCTTCAGTGCTTTGTGCTGTATACTTTCCAACTTGCTTCCCAGTATATGGGTTTACGCTATAAAATTCCATTGTGTTTTATTTTAAAGTAGTTGATGAAAATTGGCAAAAAGGCCTGAGGAACTCCAATAAGTTAGATCTCAGAATAAATTTCGGAGCAGGCTCTGAAACAAGTTCAGGATGACTGATTTGATATTTTTTCGAAAATCTATTTTTATTATTTTTTATGGGAAATCACTATAATCAACTACTCCAGGAATCGGTATATTCTGAACCCATTTTGCTCCAAAAGCCCGCTACTGCCTGCCAGGATACTTCTCCATTATCAATTATTTTTCCTCTTAAATTCTCAAGTTCACGCTCGTTTGTTGATGGATGAGCCTGTGCCATTGCATTTACCATAATTTCGGTTATGGATTCCTGCCAATCTAAATTTTGGGAAGTTTGATCTTCAAAAGGATCTTCTACAGTTTTAATAGTTTCCACAACTTCCTGTTTCCATAATTCTGGTGTAACTTTAGCCTGTTTATAATTTATAAGTCTGTACACTTCCTGAAAATTATCGAAAGTCTGTACTACCGAAGTTCCAGGCCAGCGAAGTATCACTTTGCCTTCTAATGGACGGTATACGGAAGTAAATAAAGTTCCGAAACCTTCCTTAAACTTGGTGTTATAAAGAGGTGCCTTAAGAAAGGCATCGGCTACCTGATTTGAACTCACATTTTTAACTGAAAGCATCTTTTTCAGAAAAGAAGACCTTTCCAGGGTTTTATTAAAAGCAGCGTTTTCCGGCCAGTCTACAATTCCCTGGTGATTGGTAGTAAAAGAGGCATCAGTAATTACAGGAGTTTTATCTGGTGCCAATTGTACGGTTCTAAATTTTCCTGTTTTATCTACAACGGTCACGTTGTAAGACATATGCGAGGGAATTCTTTTTAAAGCCGCAACGGCTTCATCAACATTACTGCAAAATTCCAATACATAACGCAGAATAAAAGGAATACCGAAGCCTACTCCAACCTCTTTTCTTCCTCCAAAAGTTAGGGATACAGCCAGGCCATCATCGTTCATACCATCCACAACTCCAATAAGACAGTCGCTGGTTGCGATCACTTTCTTCTTATTCCAGCAGGTAAGCAATTGCGTTCCTTCCATAAGATCTGGATGAAAATCGTAATTTCTCACCAGTTGAATATCCTTTCCGGTGGTAACCGCCTGTGAACAGCCACTTATATAAGCCGGCGGTTGGAAACCCGTTAAAAAACGCGCCGCTATCTTATCACCTTTTGCAAGCTTGCATAAACGTTGATAAGTAAGCCACATCTCTGGCATATATTTTTTAAGTGCTGCCTGCGAAGTTTTTAGGTCTGGATAATTAGCCGTTCCTTTAGATTTAAGCCAGTTTTTATAAGCCGGCCAATGGGTTTTATATAATCTCTGCCATTTAGTTCCCGGTTTTCCAGGTTCAGAAATAGCATTGAAATGTAATTGCATAAATTTAGATTTTGAATAATTGCCTCTCTCTGAAAGGTTTTGCAAAGTAGTTTTATTTTCTTTCCAATCTTCTAAATTACAGCATATTATTTAGTTAAAGTTCCCGACAATTTTGGCTTCTTTTTATCCTCTACCATTTCTGAACTGTACTGACCTCTAATAGCTTTAATCCAGTGTTTCGCTCTATTGTTAAGCTGAAAATCATCGGTCATCATACGGCCACGACTTACCAATATTCCCATATCGGCTCCTTCATACAAGTAATCTCCTTTTCTACTTATTCTTAAGAAAAAAGCTTCATTTTCATTTTCTACCGCTCTACGGTGAGTATCCATTCTATCAAACTGAATATGGCCTGTATCATACATTCTATAGATCCCTGAACTTGGTGCTTTTGTAACGTATTCTATGCTATCTTCAGTATGCTTCACTATTAACTGGCTCCATCCATCTATATTTTCCTGGCGCGCCCAACGCTCGTTTATGACATCGATATCAAGTTCATAATCTATCCCCATCCATTCTAAGATATGGAAAACAAACAGAGGTGCGTCTGCGAGGGCAAATACTGCGTGGTTGGTTATAGAGCTTGCGCCCGTAACCCTTGGATTCAATTCTCCTAAATAGATTTCTCCATTGTCCTGGTCTATCAGGAAATCTAATTCAAAATAGCCTTTGTAACCTTCCTCCCGCAACTGGTTTCCAAATAATTGCGTGTATTCTATTGCCTTTTCTCTCAGCTCGGGAGTAAATGCATTCGGGTAAATTTCGTTACCACACCATCCACCTTCGTAAGGTGTAAGTTCCTCAAACCCTACCAACTCGGTCATTAACGGAGCTACAATCGTACCGTGGCGGGTTACACAAGCTTCTATAGCAGAACCTCTGCAGCGAATGCGTTTCATCACCTTAACTTCCTCTTCTTTTTCGATCTCTTCTGCGTGTTTATCATATTGCTCTTCGTTAGAGATAAAGAAAGTTGTATGGCCAGAATCACCAAATGGAGTTTGTATAACTAATTCGTTTCCAAGATGTTTGGAAACTTCTCTTAAATGGTCGTAGCTATCTATATTAGTCAATACGTAAGGCACGCAGGCTACTCCTGCTTTTTCTGCAATACGATTGGTGTTTACTTTATTATCCAGGAAAGTCCGCATTTCAGCGGTAGGGAACATAATTTCCAGGCCAAGTTTCTCTGCAAGTTCTTCTGTTTTCTCATTAAACATTAAAAACATTGCTTTCCCGGCTCTCCCGTCTATAGATCTTGTTTTAAGATAATCCTGGACTTCAGGATGTTGCAAGAGGTAATTATTAATATCTTCAATACCTTCAAAATCATCATGCGGTATCTCCTTTTTTGGTGAAAAAACATTTGGATGTAAACCATCGAAACATTCGATATAGGTAATGAACTTAAAACCTTTTATCCATTCATCGGCTCCTAGAAGATTAAAGTTGGTCGCGCTTATAAAATAAAGAGGTTCTTCATTTTTGTGAAAAGACCTTCGGATATCCGAAACTCCACTTAATTCAGGTACTGAAGTATTATCAGGTTTCTTTTGAGCGGCTGATTTTTTCGAAGCTACCGAGGCTTTCCCTTTGACCGAACTCTTCTTTACAGCTGGTTTTGAGGTTGCCTTCTTTGTTTTATCTACGGAACCACCCTGTTCTTTAGCTTTATGAGCTTTTCCTGTAATTGGAATTTTAGTTCTGTCAGTTCCTGTTTTAATTGCTGATTTCTTTTTATGTTCAGCTCCCTTTTTACTGGAGGCCTTTGGTTTCTTAGATTCCATAATTTAGTTTTTTAGTTTAGTATTTTTTTTCTTCGAATTATTTCCCATAGAGCCCATAGAACTCACTGTTTTCTGCCGGTTTAATACGTTATCCTTAAAAATTCTTAGACCGAGATCTGCCCGGTAGCCATGAATTTCGGATACATCCAGGGCAGTAAGAAATCTTATTATTTCCTTACTTACCACCTGCCCGGGTACAAGCACAGGAAATCCCGGTGGATATGGAATTATAAATGAGGAGGCTACCAGGGTTCTATTGTCTTCCATAGCAGGTAAACAATCTAATAGCGGCATATATTCATAATTCTCTTCGTTGTAAGCGAGAAAGAAAGCTTCTCTAATATTTCCTCCAGGTACGCCGGGAACGGCCTGAAAGGAATGATGGAAATAACTAAAATCTGGCAATGGTGGAAAATCTTCCGTTAAAGATTTAATAGATTCCATACGGTTATTACTCTCCTTCTGGCTTAGGGTCTTAAATTCCTGATCAAGCTCATCGGCAATTTTTAGTAAGGCATTTGTTAAATAGGTTACACTTCCTCTGGTGGTTCCTATATTGGTCATAAATAAAACGGTGTTTCTCGAGGTTTTATTTATTTGAATATTAAATTTATCCATAAGATACCTGTTTTTAAAGGTATCCCCATCTACTCCTGTTTTTCCAATATGCAAGGTAATTTTGGTTGGATCTAGAACAAATTCATCCTGTTCCCAGGCGGTTTCCATCCTATTCCAACCTTCTTTGGAATTGTAATATTCCTTAATACCAGATTTACGATGTTGTTCCGGGATAAAATCACCGATGGTTAATACATCAAAGTATTTTTTAAGCTTGGGATGATCGTGGATTTTAGCCCTTAAAACCATAGCTAGCTCTATACTTTTTTCAACCAATTCATAACCTTCAAACTGCACCTGTCTTCTGCCAACATCAAGGGAAGCCAACATCTGGTAATTAGGGGAAGTCGAAGTATGTGTCATATAAGCTTCCATAAAGGTGTTTTCGCTTTTTTTACGAAAATCCTGATCCCAAATATGTATCATAGAACCCTGACGAAAACTACTAAGTGTCTTGTGGGTACTTTGGGTAGAATAAACCCTGATTCTAACCTTATCAGGATCTGGTAACGTAGGGCTTTCATTGGCTTTTAGGCCTTTAATATGAGTCTTGTATTTTTTCCTGTAACTATGGCTCTGATATTTTTCAAATAATTTCTGGGCAGCAAACATTCCCGTGCGTTGTTTATAGTTATAAGTAAAGCCAGCAAAGGCAAACCAGGCTTCATCCCATAAGAAAATCATATCTGGTTTAATGGCCAGTACTTCCTGCATTACTTTTTCAACATTATAAACCAACCCATCAAAAGTGCAATTGGTCAATAAAAGCATTTTAACCAGGTTTAACCTTCCTGCTTCTTTTAATTTTAATAATTTTTCTTTTATCTGTTCAAGAGGAACAGCTCCATACATAGAATAATCTTCTATTGGATAAGAATCCAAATAAACCGGGTAAGCCCCCGCCAGTACAAGTCCGTAATGATGTGATTTATGACAATCCCGATCAATTAAAATTACATCCCCCGGTTTTACCAGGGCCTGCACTACAATTTTATTTGCAGTAGAAGTACCATTGGTTACAAAATATGTATTTCTGGAACCATAGGCTTCACTGGCTTTTTGCTGAGCCTTTTTTAGCGAACCGGTTGGTTGTAACAGAGAGTCCAATCCGCCGGTGGTGGAAGATGTTTCTGCCAAAAACATATTTCGCCCATAAAAATTCCCAAAATCAATAATCCATCTAGATTTAAATACCGAATTACCTCTTGAAATTGGCATTGCGTGAAAAATTCCCGTAGGCTTTTTACTATAATCTTTTAAAGCCGAAAAAAACGGGGTTTCATAACGCTCACTTATTCCTCTTATAATGGTAAGATGAAGCTCCTGAAGATCTTCGGTACGGTAAAAAATTCTTCTAAACGTTTTTAGCGTACTGTCTTTTAAATTACTTAAAGCAGTATCGGTTACGTAATAAGTATCAAGTTCTGGCCTAAATTTTTTCACTACAGCTCCCAAAATTGGCCCTAATTCCTTTGGTGCCCTGGAAGCAAAATCTAATTTTAGAATATTCTGAATAAAAGGTTTGATCACCGGGGTGATCTTTTTGGAATGATACGGAGGCGCATAACGAATTACCACCGCCTGTATATTATAATTAAATTGAAGCGCGATCAAAGCATCTTCAAAAGAATGTTGTACCACAATCCCGTAAGCAAACTGCTCGTTAGAAAGCCGAAGGTCTCTTAGATCATGCCTTAGTTTATTATCTTCTGCATGGGATACATCTTCCACAAACATCACTTCAAAATAAGTCTTTCTGGAAACTTCAGCGCGATCGCCCTTATCGCTTGTTTCAACTGTTGGATCATTATCTTCAAGGAAATCTGGATTACTTCTATACCTATCACTTACCAGGTTCTTTGTAATCTCAGCAATTTTATTGGAAAGAGCGGTATGCTCATGCCTGTCCAGCATTTCACGCAGTGACTCTAAACAAGATAAACCCGGAAAAGCAAAATAGCATTCTACTCCTTCAATATCTTTTAATAATTTCTGAAGATTTTTTTTATATAATTTTTCGTCTTCAGAGCCGCGAGGCGATGAATAAAGTTTGGTCGACTCATTTTTTAAGTCGTTCCAGGATTCTACCCTAAATTGAGCGATATTGTAATAATGTGAACTGTCTATTTTCTTCTCTGGCATAATTAATCTTTTGAATGTAGGGCTAGTTTGTTTCCTTCAGAATCAATAAAAATGGCAAAATGACCGGACTCTGCATTGATCAAGGTTTTGGTCATTACAACCCTGCCTCCTGCTGGTTCAACCCGCTTAAGAATATCATTAAGGTTTTTACCGGCATTGAGATAAAGCAGAGGGCCAATTGCACCTGGAATTGAATTTGGACCGGTAACAATAGCTCCCCCAATACCTTTTTCGGCGGGAAAAAATGCCATAGCATAATTCCCGTCAAATTGAGTTTCCATATCTATCTTAAAAATGCGGTTATAAAAATCTACCGCTTGCTGAAAATTAATTGCGGGGATTTCAAACCAGCTAATAAAATCTTTTACAGATGTTTCTTCTTTTTGTTTTCTTCTCGTTGTTCCTCCCATGGTACTATTTTTAATTATCCTCCAAACCCTTTATAACCTGTTGGGTTTTGTGGTGGTTCATATTCATGTTCTTTCATTTTTAATTTTGCCAGACTGTCTAATTTTGTAGGCTTAATAAGCGGTCCCAAAGAATTAAGATATGGTAAATCAATCCCTTTTTGATAAATATGAAAATCACCTATATGATCTCTAAAACTCTTTAATGGTTGACCTAAGCGTAATACCCCGAGCTCCCGACTTCTTCTTACACGATTAATATTAAGTTCTAACGGAAAAATCTCTTCATTACCTTCTGCCTGGTAAATTACGCGGCCATCGGGACCGCAAACTAGCGACCTACCATTTCCGCCGGATTCCAATCCGTTTACATCAAAGAAATAACACTGATTTACAGCCGCCATCGCCCTTACAATAGACAATTCTATATCGCGGTCTATAGTACCCGTCATCGTTGGGTGCAAAATAACTTCTGCACCCATCACGGCCAGGGTTCGTACAGTTTCTGGAAACCACATATCATAACAAATGGATAAGCCGAATTTCGCCACTCCCGGAACATCAAACACACAGAATCCTGAACCTGGCGTTACACCAACTTCATAAGGATAAAAAGGAAAAACTTTCCTATAGCGGGTCACTATCTCCCCTTGAGGATTAATAACGGTTGCTGTATTATAGATTTTACCTTCGCTTTTTTCAAAAATAGAACCCGGTAATAACCAAACTTTATGTTTTTTGGCCATCGCCTGCATTTCCTTCTCAAATTCCCCGGGGATCTCCTGGGCATTATGAGTTAATGGCCCGTAGCCACATAACTCGCTAAACACTACCATATCTACCCAGGGATAAAGACTCATGGTAATATCAAGTTTCAGCTTCATCATTTCTACATTAGAAGCGACTGCGGAAACCTTCATTTGTATTCCTGCTATTGCGAATGGATTCATATATTTTTATTTATTGTTTTCCGCAGAAAATATTTCCCCCGGATTTTTCTGATCGTACTCTTTCAATATTTCAAAAAAGCAGATCAGATGATATTTTTAAACGCGATAAAATTTTACGCATTTTTCCCCCTCATTGTTCCTTTTAATAGAACTTCAAGTGGTATTTTAAAACTTAAGTATGTTTTCGTATTTGGTCTTCCAGAATATCAAGCGCCTTATTTAATTGTTCTTCGGTAATAACCAGGGGACATAATATCCTCAATACATTTTTAAAGGTTCCCGCACTTATAAGAATTAAGCCCTCTTCGGCACAACCTTTTACAATACTGGCGCATAATTCGGTATGCGGTTTCCCGGGATCATTATCTCTTATAAATTCAATGCCAATCATAGCGCCCAACCCCCTTACATCTCCAATTTCAGGACATTCTTTTCTGAATTTCTCCAGTCGCTCTGTAATAATCTTTCCTATATAAACTGCCCTTTCGTTAAGCTTTTCATCTTTCATAAATTGTATTGTAGCCAAAGCTGCAGCACAACAAACAGGGCTACCAATGTAGGTGCCGCCAATAGTTCCCGGTAAGGCAGCATCCATAATTTCGGCTCTACCAAGTACAGCCGCAATTGGAAGCCCCGAGCCCATAGATTTTGCATAAGTACTAATATCGGGTTGTACGCCATAATGTTGCCAGCTTGCCCAATGCCCCGTACGACAGAAACCGCTTTGAATCTCATCAAAAATTAGCATAACACCATGCTCGTCACAAAAGGAGCGAAGGCCTTCCATGTATTTTTGAGGAATTGGATTAAAACCTCCTTCTCCCTGAATAGGTTCTACGATTATTGCAGCAACGCTATTGATATCTACCATGCTATGTGCACTGTCTTTAAGTCGGTTGAGTTCCGTTTCCACAAACTCCTCCATGCTCTGGGTTCCGTGATATTTGTAAAAATTAGGAAAGGGAATTCGGTAAACTTCAGGAGCGAAAGGACCGGAAAAGAATTTGTAATTTACCTTACTTGTAAGGCTCATTCCCATTAGCGTGCGACCGTGATAAGCTTCGGTAAAACAAATTACGGCGGGTCTTTTTGTGGCCTGGCGTGCAATTTTAATAGCATTCTCAACCGCCTCGGCTCCGGTACTAATAAGCATGGCTTTGGTATGATCGCCGTGTGGAAGTATTTCTGCAAGTTCTTCACAGAGTTTTACATAAGGCTCGTAAGTCACTACATTAAAACTGGTATGCAGATACTTTTCAGCCTGCTCCTGTATAGCTTTAACAACAGGTGGCGGGCAATGACCCGCATTCACAACGCCAATCCCGCCGGCAAAATCTATATGTTCTTTTCCATCTACATCTGTAATTATTGCTCCTTTGGCCTTGCTTACGGTGGCGGTATTGAAAACACCAACTCCGTTGGCTACAATGTTTTTTCTCCTATCGTGGAGCTGCTGAGATTTTGTTTGCTCTTCAGTCATAAATATTTGGTTGTTCAGTTGAATGGTTAATCTAAAAAACTAGCATGCTAAGTAGAGATAGGTGTAGGGGCCAACCTTTTTTCGCTGCTTGTTAATATACCATTTTTTTTTCGTATCCTAAGCGCCTTTTAGTCTGAAAATCAATAAGAAAGGCGGTTGAGCACTGATTTATGAAGAGAAAATCTGTATTTTTTACTTTAGAAGGTGAGCTAGAATATATTTTATTCCTTTAATATTCAATAATTTAAAGAGTTTTGAAGTAGGAATTAAAGAGAATTATAAACCGGCATATTTCAACCAATTAAATTTTTCATAAAAAAATAAAAATTATTTTAACTAAACCACTCTGCACTCCAAGTGCAGAGGTTTTTTTACTAGGGACTGAAAGTCCCCAAGCTATTCCAATATGAAATTGGAATTATCATTCGT
>NZ_FUYY01000012.1 GCF_900168045.1 Salegentibacter holothuriorum
ATCGGCATTATCCAGTAGAATAAGTCCGGGATCTTTGACCTGCCGGATTTTGAATTCCCTGGTGAGCTGCTCTATCTTAGCTTCCAGGGAATGCATACTTACTAAAAATGGGTGGATGTTTTCTTTCATGGTTTCATCATTTTGTCATTACATTTTTTTTGAATCGATAGCAATCTCCTCCGAAAATTGTTCTTTTCCGGAAGCAATCATTTTTAAAAACATTTGTCCCAGGACAAATATTTTGAACAATCTGCCTTAAACCAATACCGGTTTAAAAGGCAATAAATTCGAAAAATTATTTTTTAGATATGTACTCTTGCCAGCGAAGTCAAATCAAAAATATGGACAAGTAAGTACTTTGAAAATTGCTGTATTTCAGCTCTTTAAAATTAAATAATATTTTGATTTTAAAATAGTTAAGGGTGAATTTTTTGGCAAAATTAAATTTGATACCATTTGGGATATTTTGATAATATAAAACTTAAAAAGCAGCTTTCAGGATCACAAAATATCCCAAAACGCACTAAATAAAATGATGGCTTTAAAACCATTTACTTTTTTCATCTGGAGCATTTTCCTTTTTGATGTCGAAAAAGAGTAAAAAGTAGAGAGGGATGAAAAATTTTAGTACTTAATTTTCATTTACTTCTTTCAGCGCCTTCGCATTACCTTTTGATGCTTCTTTATTACCAAGCTTTGAAATTATAGAGGAGCTATAAATAGCCTGGCGGTTTATGCGCTACGGTTAATTTCAAAGCTTGTTCCTTTAGCATCAAAAGGGAAGGCGGTAAGCAAGTGGTTTTAAAAGAAAAAAAACTAAAATCTGGATCGGTAAATTATTTATAAAAATCGGGATGGGTATCGTCTTCTTCATAATCCCTTTTCCGATTCGCATATTTACTTTTAGGATCTGCAGCTTCCATGAGGGACATCAAAATAGCCAAAGTGGGATTTACTTTATTCTTCTCCATATCTTTCGTAATTGCGATCACTGCGTTTATTCTTTTCTTAATAATATTTTCAATTCGTCTGCCGGTGGGTCCAAAATTTTCTTTGGGAGAAATCTCATTGTAAAAGAAGAAATCCAACATTCCGGCCATAGCTTCCGAATGTGTTTTGTAATGCTTTTTAGAAAACTGCTGGAAACGTTCAGCAGTTTTTTTCTTGAATCGAATGTTGATATAGCCTTTCATTTTTTCCTATTTTTTGATTTTTGCCGCAAATTCCTGCCATTTTACTGGGGGTTTGAGGCCATTTGCCGCAAATCCATATATTTATAATATTCTCATAATTTTTAAAACACTGATAAACAATTAATTAAAATCGAAAAGGTAGTTCCAACATCGCTTTGCGTGTTGCCCTCTTGCTCTACCCCTTTTCGTCCCGCAGGGACAAAAACTTCGACTATTAAATTAAATTTACTAGCACTTTAAATGTTTAAAAACTAAATCATGACTTTTAAGATTTAAAAAAAAATCTTTCTGAATTTATTATAGAGATATGAGGGAATAAATGAGAATTATAAAAATGAAGGTGGTGAAAAGAACCTGAAGCAGAATTAATTTTTTATGTAATCCATTTCAAGGACTGTAAACCAGAACCGAGAATGAAGCGTTTCCGCATTTTCTGTGGAAGAAGCGGAATGGAAGGTGGCGGTTTTTCACTTGTGTCCGGTTGTTGGTTAACGAAGCTCTTTTTTCTGGAGGTACGGAAGGGAAATGTGCTGAGTGCGGTTTCGGATTATAATTTATAAAATTTGGACCTTATTATGCGAACAGGAATAATTGGGACTTTTTTTAAAAGGATTAAATAGAAATATTACATATTCTAGAAGCGGAGAACCTAGGTATTTAAAAACGATATTATCTCATAATTAAAAAAAAGAGGTGCAAATTTTAGATTTTTTTCAAAATAAAAAACACACTATTAATTATTTTTATTAATTAACATTTCTGGCGTAGCCACCGCCCTGAAGCCCAAATGTTCTTGTGAGGAGTCTAAGGAATTAGCCATTCGTGCCGAAATTCTATAGCTGGCGCAATAAGAAGCGCTACATAAGTACGAACCACCTTTAATTTGAACCTTTTCAGGTGCCATAACATTGGGGTTCTTCCATTTTGATGCTCCCTCCAGATTTTTAATAAATCCTTTTTTATTTAGCTCCGCATAGTAATTAATATTATACTAGTCGCTTGAATACTCCCATACATTACCCGCCATATCAAATTACCCATATGGATTGGGTGGAAAGGGTTTAACCGGTGCTTTAATTTCAAAACCATCTCTTTTAGTATTTGCAGTTGGGAATTCTCCTTCCCAGGAATTGGCCATTTCAGATAATTTTTTAGAATCGTTGCTCCAGCTGAAAATAGCTTTCTGCTGTCCGCCTCTAGCAGCATATTCCCACTCTGCTTCTTTGGGTAATCGTCTTCCCGCCCATTCGCAATAAGCTTGGGCATCCTCATAGGCAATATGTACCACAGGAAAGTTATCCTTTTCATTAATATTACTTTCCGGTCCTTGCGGATGTTTCCAATTGGCACCAATGGTCCAGTTCCATCATTGTGAATGATCATAAAGATTGGGAACACTGTTGTTTGTTTTTTTAAATATAAGTGAATGTGGTTGTAATATGGAATCATGAGGTTTAGGCGTTCCTGGGGGTAATTGTTTTTTGATTTCCTCCCAATTATTATCACGCTCTGCGACGGTCACACATAGCCCGTTTCATCTACAAATTTTTTAAATTCGGCATTGGTAACTTCTGTTTTATCCATAAAGAAACCATCTACTATAACCTCATGTGCCGGTTCTTAATGACTCATAGCCATTTGGTCTGAGTCGAGTGCACCCTGAATAAAAGTTCCGCCTGGTATCCAAACCATTCCTTCTGGTGTTTTGATATTTGAAGGCTGTTGAATCAATACACTATTAACTAATGGACTAATAAGATTTTTATTTTGATCAAGATTTTTAGTATTATTTTTTTCCTCGCAAGAATATAAAGCTATGATAAAGAATAAAAATCTAAGCCAATTTTCTCATTATATTGTAAATATTTAAACTTTAGTTAGTGAAAGTATATAACAGGGAATCTATTTAAAAATAATACCTTTTAGTTTATAGGAAAAAAAATACAGTCTTTTGCTAATATTATATAAATATAATATTGCTATTTATTTACTTCTTATAGGTGCTTTTATATTTTGAGGGAGGAACATCCATCATTTTTTTAAACATCCTTGAAAAATAATATTGATCTTTAAAGCCAATCAATGCGCAAATTTCTTTAATACTTTTATCTGTGAAATATAAATATTGACAGGATTTCTGAATTTTTAATTGAATAAAATAATGAATAGGTGGGTAGCCTGTATTCGCTTTAAAAACTTCTGAGTATCTTGATATAGATAAATTTTGATTTTCGGCTAAGTCATCAATTTTTAAAGATTTATGTAAGTTTTCTTTCATGTACTCCACCGATTGATTCACCATATTTTTTTCAGTAGATTTTGAATTGAATTCCTGTTGATATATGAATGAACTGACAAAATGCATAAGATTAATATTGGCGAATTCAAGAGCTCGATCTTCAAAAGTACGGTTCAATAGATTAATAATATCAAGAAAATTTTTGACTCGTTGTTCACTATAAGCGATGAATTTAACTTCTGGTTTGTTTTCATTGGCATATCTATCATAAATTATTTCAGCTCTCTTTCCAGTAAAATGTACCCAAAAGATAGTCCACGGATTTGATAATGAACTTTTATAGTGATGAGGAACTTCTGGAGGTATAATGATAAAGTGATTAGGTTTAAGGAGAAAAGATTGCTGATTTATAAAAACTTCACCTTCACCTTCAGTACAATACAACAGAATATATTCATTTGCCCCGATTTGACGGTTTCTATCATGAAATTCGGCGTGTGGGTAGAATCCAATTGCCGTTAAATAGAAATTTTGTATTAATACATTATTAACTATTTTTTTTAGGGAATCGGGGGGTAAAACTATCATTTTTTGCCCTAAAAATCCTTCTTTTTTTTTATCTGACGTCGTAGAATTGTCCATATGTAGCGCTTTTTTTAGTGAGATTGCATCTAATATAAGGTTTTCGTGAATTATGAATAAATGATATTAAAAGTAAAATATCAAGCTATTGGCAATTTTAATACCTTAATAATGATGTTTAAATTAAATTTCATAGTAAAATTTTGCATTTTTTTTAAAAATAGGAATAAAATCCATCATTACAATTATTCTATCCATTTACATCGACTCTTTTTACAACTATATTTGATTAATACTTTTTTAACAAAAAATTAATTATGATTTTGCTTAAACATAACACTGGTTTCTCTGATTATTTGCCGGGCATAGGCCTAACACTATTGGTATTTCTTTTTTCTTCGGGTTTGTTTGCTCAGGAAAGAGAATCTAAATCTCCCAATATAGTTTTCATACTTGTGGATGATCTGGGTTGGAAGGATTTAGGCATTCAAGGTAGTAGATATTATCTCACTCCAGAAATTGATGAGTTAGCTGAAGATGGAGTGAGATTTACCAATGCCTATGCAGCTAATCCGGTTTGTAGTCCAACAAGAGCAAGTATACTTACTGGGATGGATCCTGCTCATCATAAGGTAAACATATCGAATTGGATTGGAGCCCAAGAATATGAAGATCGTAGTGATGATAAGATGTTACAACCGCAAATTGCAGATCATCTGGCTTTGGAGAGAATTACTATGGCTGAATCTTTGAAAGCCAATGGCTATTCTACTTACTTCATTGGAAAATGGCATTTGGGTCATACAGAGGAATACTGGCCCGAAAATCAAGGATTTGATAAAAATATTGCTGGTTGGAGTAAAGGTAATCCAGGTAGTTTCTTTTCGCCGTATAATAATCCTAGAATAGAAGATGGACCTGAAGGTGAATATTTACCTTTTAGATTAGGAAGAGAAGCAAACTCTTTACTGGAAGAGCATAGGAAGGAGCGGTCTGATAAGCCGTTTTTTATGTATTTCTCTATGTATAATGTACATACACCTATTGAAGCTCCAGAGAATCTTATTGATGTCTTCAGAAATAGAAGAGAGAAACTTGGATTAAACCAAGATGGAATCTATGAAATAGATAAGGGTGTGAAAAACAGAACTAACCAAAGTGATGCTACTTACGCTGCAATGATATGGGCTATGGATTCGGTTATCGGTTCATTAATGAGAAAACTTGAAGAGCTTGGATTGGAGGAAAACACCATGGTTGTTTTCTTTTCAGATAATGGTGGGCTTTCAGCTCCTGGTTACGGTGTTACTTCCAATAAACCTTTGCGTGGAGGTAAGGGATGGGTTTATGAAGGAGGAATTAGGGAGCCATTAATAATCAAGTATCCACCTTTAACAGATGGGGATTCAAATAGAGTGGTTGAATATCCTGTGATAAGCAATGATTTTTTCCCGACACTTCTTGATGTAAGTCGTGTTGAAAAAAAACCTGATCAAAGTTTTTCCGGTATTTCCCTTAAACCAATTCTTTCATCAGAAGAAATGCCTGATCGAAATCTGTATTGGCATTATCCTCATTATAGTCCTCAAGGAGGTAAGCCTGCTTCGGCAATTAGAAACGGACCTTGGAAGCTTATCCACTTTTATGAGAGTGGAGAAAACGAACTATATAATTTAAAAAGCGACCCTTCCGAATCTACTAATTTGGCATCCCTGAAACCAGAACTTGTTTCAAAGCTCGAAGGTGATCTTATGCAATATTTAAAAGATATAAAAGCTCAATTCCCTAAAGAGAAATAGAAATAGTGCTGTAAGGTACTGATTTGGCGTAAATATTAACTTTTAATACGAAATCATGAAAAATAAAATTTTACTAGGAGTTATTTTTCTCATACTGGCTGTTAGTTGCGACACAGATGATGATAATAATTTGAGAGTAGATTCTCAACCCGAATTTACAATGGCTGAAACAACTATATCTTCCTTGCCTGGAATGGATTTATCATTGAAAGCAACAATTAATGATCCAGCAGGAATTAAAACGGTGAATATAAAATATGAACCTTGGGATTTAGATAAAACTATAATTAAGGATTCCTTACCTAATTCATACAATTTAGATTACACTTTTAAAGTTCCAGAAAGTGCGACTGAAAATAGTGAGCATATTATAAGTGTAACTTCCACAAATATTGGAGGAGTAAGTACCTCTACTGATTTTACCGTGACTCTGGATTTAGATGTTGAAGCACCTAAGATAACAATTGCAGACCCTGTGGATGGTGGAACCGTAATAATTGGTAACGGTGATGAAATTCAATTTAATATCACCGTTTCAGATAATGAATCTTTATCTGAATTTAGTATTGAAAGTGATGATTTTATTGATATTGTTGAAATTTCAGGCAATAGCTTTACGTATGAAAATAGTTTAAATATAGAAACAACAGGTGCCTACACTTTTACAGCGATAGTAACGGATGCGGCAGGGAATACTAACTCAACCAATTTTACAGTAAACGTATTTGATGAATTGAAGTTTGATAAAATGTATATGACAGTAGTTACTTCTGAAACACAATTAACTTCTGATGCTTTTGGTGTGCCTGCCATAATGGATGGAAGTTCAGTGGAAGAAGAGCAGGGATTTGTATTTACCGGAAGATATTATGCTGCAGAACCGAATACGGAATTAAGATTTATCCCTCAGAAAACATCCTTTGAGCCATATACTTTTGGGATAGATGCTAATGAGGAAGGTAGTCTTATAAATGGAACTAGTCCCGAGATCAATCCTCTTATATTGCCAGAAAAAGGCTACTATGAAGTCAAAATAGATTTAAGGGACTTCACATATAATCTTACGTCTTATACACCAACTGATGATACTTATGATTTTGTACAGATCATTGCTACAGGTATGCGTGTGAATGGGGAAAGTACCTGTAATGTGGATGCCGATGATTCCTTCCGGTGTTTTCATTTTAGCTCAGGTAAAGCTCTAATGCAGGATGAGGATAATCCATATAGATTTTATGCTACTGTAGAAATATTTGATGAACCTGATAGTGAAGGTGCGAATGGAATGATAATGAACTCAAATAAAGAAGGTTGGGCTCCATTCTGGCGATTTGATGAGAATAGGGCTGTACCTCAGGGAGGTTCTACCCTCACATTTCCTGAAGAATCACTTGATGGTACCTATCAATTTATTTTTGATACGCATCTAAATACGGTAATGATAACACCAATAAACTAACAGTATTAATATTTACAAAATGAATAGAAAAACTCAGAAAATAAATTTAAGGAGTATTTTCATGTGCTTCATGATGTTATGTTCCATAAACATCTTTGCTCAGGAAATTATTGTAAGCGGGACGGTAACAGATGTTGATGGTATGCCAATTCCTACAGTGAACATAATCCAGAAAGGGACAAGTAACGGTGTAATCACAGATTTTGATGGAAATTATGAAATAACTGTACCAGCTAATTCTACTTTAACCTTTAGCTATATAGGTTATGTTTCTAAGGATGTGGAAGTAAATGCTCAAACTACCATAAATGTTGAATTAACTAACGATCAAGGTGCTCTTGATGAGGTGGTTGTGATAGGATATGGTGAAGCCAGGAAGAAAGAGGTGACAAGTAGTATTTCCACTGTAGCTGGAGATGATCTTGAAAAGATAACTACGGGGAATGCTGCAGAAGGCTTACAGGGTCGCGCTTCTGGTGTTCAGGTAATTTCTCAAGGGGGGGCACCGGGTGCCGCTCCAGAGATCTTAATACGTGGCATAACTAGTTTTAATAACGATAAATCACCTCTTATAGTTGTTGATGGCGTGATGCTTCCTTCAGGTACAAATCTGAACTTTCTTAATCCTAGAGATATAAAAGATTTTCAAATTTTAAAGGATGCTTCTGCAGCTGCAATCTACGGTTCTCGAGCTTCAAACGGTGTGATTTTAATTACAACTAAACGTGGGAAATTTGGTAAAGCCGTGTTTACTTTAGATGTATCATCGGGTGTGAGTAATATAAATAAAATAGATCTAGCGGATTCACAGGAGTATGCAAGAGTGATTAATGAAAGAAATATAAATGAAGGACAGGAAATAAAGTTTACGGAAGAAGAAATTAGTGAATTTGGTGAAGGAACAAACTGGCAGGATGAAGTATTAAGTGATTTTGCTCTGGTTCAAAATTATAATTTAGGTATTTCCGGTGGTGGAGAAGATATAAAATACCTTGCAAGTGTTGGATATTTTGAAGAACAATCTCATTTTGAGAAAGGCTATAGAAAAAAATTAACTGGTCGCTTCAACCTGGACTTCCAAATTAGTGATAAGATTAAACTAAAGCAAGATATAAGTCCAAGATATGAACGTTGGGAAGATACTCCGAATGTATTCTACAATACTTTAAGAATTGAACCAACTACTGATGTATACATACCAATTGAGGAAAGAGCAGGTAGAAATGAATTTAGTATTTTCGATCGTTCAGGGATAGGGGTTCCAAATCCGGTTGCGAGTGTATCAAGGGTTTTTGGTGGAATTAATTATTTTGGATTGTTTACCAATACGCAACTAAATTATACTCCTTTTGAATGGTTGGACCTTCAAAGTCAATTTGGTTTTAACTTTGATAGTAGCCGTCGTGATGATTTTAATCCTGAATTCTTTATTCATCCTAATGAACAAAATCTTATAAATAATGTATTTAGAAGGGTCAATAATAACAGAGACTGGGTTTGGAATAATACAGCTACCTATAAAAATAAGTTTGGAGAACATGATATAACCTTTACAGCTGGTTTAATCTTAGATGAACAGCGTTTTAATTATGTTTCAGCTTATCGGGAAGATGTTCCGGGCCAATCAGAAGAATTAAGATATATCGATGCCGCCACCGGTGAGAATATGAGTGTAGGAGGAAACGAAAGTGTAAGAACGATGTTTTCTTATCTCGGTAGGCTCATGTATAATTACAAGGATAAATATTTCTTAACCGCAGCCGTTAGAAGAGATGCATCTTCAGTTTTCCCAGAAGAGAATAAATGGGGTACTTTCCCTAGTGTTTCTGTAGGTTGGTCTTTGGCTGACGAATCTTTCTTTGATTTTGATTTTATCAACGCCTTTCAAATTAAAGCCGGGTACGGCCAACTAGGAAATCAAAATATAAATCCTGCATCCAGATTTTTTGGAATAGGAGATTCAAACTATGCTTTTGGAGGGGAAAGAGTTGTAACAAATACCTTAAATAGATTCGGTAATGTAGATCTTAAATGGGAAACGGTTGAAGATATTAATGTTGGAATAGAAGGAACCCTTTTTGATAACCGTTTGACATTTTCGATTGAAAGATATCAGCGAACATCAAAGGATCTTCTGTTCCAGGTTGAGCCACCAAACTATACTGGTATTCCTGGTACCATAGCACAAAATGTGGGGAGTATGGAGTCTAAAGGATGGGATTTATCTGTTGGATTTTCAGATACCAAAAATAAATTCACTTATTCAATAAATACTAATATATCTGCTAACGAAAGTCGCTTGCAAGAGATTGCTCCAGGGATTGAAGAATTATTTGGTCAACAAAGATCAGACTTAGGAAATAGATACTTGAAAATATCGAGACCAGGAGAGATAGCTGGGCTATTCTACGGTTATGAAACCAGTGGTTTATTCCAAAATCAAACAGAAATAAACAGTCATTCTAGCGAGAATGGAGCTCTTTTACAACCGAATGCGGTTCCTGGTGATCTAAGGTTTGTTGATAAAAATAACGATGGAGCTCTCAATGATCAAGATTTAACAATTATTGGGAATCCTTTTCCAGATTTTACCGCTGGTTTAAATATGGACTTCTCGTATGGTAACTGGGATTTGACAATGCAGTGGTATGGTGTGTTTGGCAACGATATTATCAATTATACCAATTTATTTGCCTATTCGGCTATAAACGAAGTAAATGTTAGGGCCGGCGCTTTAGATAGGGTGTGGAGGTCTGATAACCCCGGGGCTGATTTTCCTAGACTTAGTAGTCTTGACAGGAACCAGAATTATCAAAGGCCATCTGATCTTCTTGTGGAGGACGGTAGTTTTGTAAGACTTAAAAATTTACAATTAGGGTATAATATTCCTTTAGAAGGCATTAATAAAATGAGAATTTCATTATCTGCTCAAAATTTATTTACAATTACAGATTATTCAGGATTTGATCCGGAAGTTAGTGCAGGAGGAGATGTAATCAATGGGTATGGGGTAGATTACGCCAACTATCCACTTACTAGAACTTTTTTGGTTGGACTTAATTTCTCATTATAAAATTTTTAAAAATGAAAAGAATAGTATTATTAATCGTATTAGGTGTTGTCTTGAATGGTTGTACTGATGATTTTTTAGATCAGCCATTGCGGGGACAACAGGAATTAGATGATTTCTTTGCATCAGCAGAGGCAAGTGAAAGATTTGTTAACGGTATTTATCAGAAGGTAAATGGTGAAGGTTGGGCACAAATTAATTTTTTTAGAACAATTAATGGCATGGCCTCTGACGATCAATGGTCTGGTAATACCGAACAGCCCAGAGCTGATATAACTGGCATTGCGCATTTTAATGTTTTTCCGGGCTCAGCCTATATCAATTCTTTTTGGGAGCACAATTACATAGGGATCACTCGTGCCAATTTAGCTTTGGATCAAATTTCGGAAGTAGAAATGGATGAAGATCATAAGGCGCGTTTACTGGCGGAAACTAAATTTTTGAGAGCCTGGTTCTATTTTGAATTAGTGAAAAATTATGGTGGAGTACCTATCGTTACTACTTGGGATGAGTTGTTCGAGCCAGAGGTTTATGAATATACGCGAAATAGTGTTGAAGAAGTATATACTCAGATCGAACAGGATTTAAACGATGCAATAGCTGTACTTCCTTTAAAAAGCATGTATGCTCAAAAAGATTTTGGTAGAGCTACAAGGGGAGCAGCTCAGTCTCTCTTAGGAAAGGCCTATTTATATCAGGAAAAATGGATGGAGGCAGAGCAAATGTTCGAAAATGTTATTCAATCAAATGAATATCAGCTTGAAGATAATTTTGCAGATGTATGGAAGCCTAACCATAGATACGGAGTTGAGTCTATTTTTGAGGTAGGTTATATTAATAATGAACAGTTTCCAAATATTGGAGGCGTTTATTCAACCACTCAGGGAAGTCGTGCAGATTTAGGTTGGAGTTGGGGTACTCCAACCAGTAATTTAGAAAATGCATTTTTATCAGAAGGAGATTCTATTCGTTTAAGATCAACGATAATAAAACACGGCGAGCCTGTATATGGCGATCCAGAAGTAACTGAATTTGATGCTGCTCCGGCTAGAAATAAATCAGGTAGAATTAACCGAAAATATTATTTACCTACTGCCGATAGACCAGAGCCATATCAGATAGGCCAACATCCATTAAGTCATATTCATATTAGATATGCAGATGTTCTGCTAATGCATGCTGAAGCCGCTTATTTTAACGGTAATGAGCAGGAGGCCATAGAATCTTTAGAAATAGTTAGGGATAGGGTTGGTTTAGAAATAAATATGAGTATAAATGGTCCGGCCCTAAGAGATGCTATCTGGAAAGAAAGACGCCTGGAATTGGCACTTGAATTACATAGATTATATGATTTAAGACGTCAAAAAATAAATGGAACACCTCGTATTTCATTAATTATGGGACCAAATGGCAGTTTTGTGGATTATAATTTAAACGAAAATGACGATCCATTTGAAACCACCAATATGGGAGAGGCAATGGATAAAGGAATTTTATTTGATGAATCAATACATATGTTATGGCCAATACCTCCAGAGGAGATTCAATTATCACAAGGTAGAATTGAACAGAATCCAGGTTACTAGTAAACATAAAATATACTAAAATTTTGATTATGAGGTTATCAATTCCCAAATATTTCTGGGCCAGGGGAATAATATCTAAATAAGATCAAATTTAAATTGAAAGACTAGTTTAATTAAAAAATAAAACTGTGAAAGACTTAAGAATAAAAATTATAAGTGCTTTAGCTTTATTGATGATCTCTTTCTCTTGTAGTCCAGATGCTACAGATCCTATGGATCCTAAATATGGAATTCCTGAAGAAGAAGCTGAAGAAGAGGTAGAAGAAGGGAATGAATTCACCGGAGATACTTTTTCAATTAATGTTTCTAATAGAAAAGAAATAAATCCTTTGATTTTTGGGCTGAACAATGATTGGAGACAAATACCTAGTACTCGATTCACAGCTTTTAGTCAGGAATATAAAAACTTAGGCGGTACTTTATTAAGATTTCCTGGGGGGTGGGAATCAGAATTTTATGATTGGGAAACCAATACTACCCCAACTTGGGATAACAAGCCTGAGGAGCCGGGTGCTGACATAAATACTATAAAATCCAATATTGAAAATTATAGTATTGTTCTACCTACCGCTATAGCGATGAATCATGAATTAAACTCAGCTTCATTTAACGAAGCTTTGATTGAACTTGAAGAAACAGCCAAAACCGCTATTACCATGGCGGGCGTGAATGAAATAGGAATTGTTGAAATTGGAAATGAATGGTGGTTGCAATATGCCGGAGGTGTAAGTAGAGCTGATAAATTGACTAAGTATACTACAGTTGCAATGAACATAGCAGAGTATATCAGTGAAGAATTTCCAGAGCGAAATTTTAAACTACTGATCAACGGTGATTATACTAAACCGAGTGAATTCGCCGATATGAAAGAACAATTCACTAAAGCTTACGAAGAAATTGATGGGGTGGCCTTGCATACTTATGTTGGTTATCAAACCGACACCCATAATATGGAGGATCTTCAGCAGCGGATAGGAGAATCTGCTGACAATTTTAATCCAGAGAAAAATTATATATACTTATCTGAATGGATGCCTTCAAGAGATTATAATGAAAAAAGGCTCTATATGGAAGCAGCAAATATAATTCCAGATATTTTTCAAATTTATGCTATGGCCGGTACAGATGCGGCAGCATTTTGGCCGCCTGTAAACTCCTCCATTCCTGGAGTAGGAGTATTTAATTGGAATTTTTCAAAAACCTTTCCTGTTGGACAAATATTTTCAGATTTATCAAATTCTTTTACCGGTGAAGTTGTAAGTACTAGTGATGGGAATTTTCAAATCACAGCAGCGTTACAGGATGATCAAACTTTAGTGGTTTATGTTCCGGGAAAAGATAGGGATGCGACAGATATCAAACTAGTTATTGAGGAGTTTAATGTAGAATCTATTGAGGTGGCTGAAAAGTTTGTCCCAGATGATTATACAGAAACAGCCAAAGCGGCACCATATAAGATAGAGACAGCATCGGCCAGTATAGATTCTGAAAATAAAGTTCAGTTCATGATTAACGAAGAGGGTTCCTATCAAATTATTAAACTGGTCCTTAAAGGAAGTATTAATTAGAGGGAAATTTAAGAGATACGATCGATTTACTAATTGAATGACGAATAGAATACACAGAATTGAATGAAAGCGAATATATTTTACTTTTTTACTATATTTTTTTGCACTTCTATCGATGCGCAAACTATTGAAGTGAACTTAGATCTTAATAATGAATTTCAGGAAATTGAAGGTTTTGGTGCCTCTGATGCCTGGAGAGCCCAATTTGTGGGGAAAAATTGGCCGGATGCTAAAAAAGAAAAAATCGCAGAGTTGCTTTTTAGCATAGAAGATGATAGACAAGGAAATCCTAAGGGGATAGGACTTTCAATTTGGAGATTTTACATTAGCGCAGGGACCTCTGAACAAGGGCAAAAATCAGGTATTAAAAATGAATGGAGACGCGGGGAATCATTTATAGATAAGAATGGAAATTACGATTGGTCTAAACAAGAAGGACAGCAATGGTTCCTCCAAAAAGCAAAGGAGCATGGTGTAGAAAAGTTTTTAGCCTTTTCCATCGCCGCGCCGGTTTTTTGGGCAGATAATAATAAAGGTTGGAACAGTAGAACTGATGGCAATCTAAATTTGAAAGCTGAATTTTATGATGATTATGCCGATTTCATGATAGAATTTCTTGATCATTTTCGAGGAGAAGGAATTTCTTTCGATTATCTCAGTCCAATCAATGAACCTCAATGGGATTGGGAAAAGGCTACTCAGGAAGGGACACCTGCAACCAATGACAATATTTCAGAGCTGGTTGAATTATTAGATAGTAAAATCAGTAAGAAAGATCTGAAAACGGAAATCGTTATCCCTGAAGCTGCCGATCTAAGATATCTATATTCAGATTTTAACAGACCTAAGCGTGGTAATCAAATTCAAGATTTCTTTGGAAGCAAAAAGAATAAGAAAACATATGTTGGAAATTTAAAGAACATACAGCCTACAGTTTCCGGTCATAGTTATTTCACTACCTGGCCTGTGGATAGTTTGATTAGGATTCGACGGGATTTAAATCAATCATTAAAGAAGAATAATCTTGGCTATTGGCAAAGTGAATTCTGTATCCTAGAGAAGAATGACGATATAGGCGGAGGAGGCAAAAGGGATTTGGGAATGGGTACCGCACTTTATGTAGCCCGTGTTATCCATGCTGATTTAACCTTAGCAAATGCTAAATCCTGGCAATGGTGGACGGCTTTGACAATTGCAGATTTTAAGGATGGTCTGATCTATCTGGATACAGGAAATCCTGAAGATATGTACAATAGAAAGTCCTTGAAATATGATGGAGAATTTCACGATTCTAAACTATTGTGGGCATTAGGCAATTTTTCCAGGTTTATAAAGCCAGGGATGCAAAGAATTTCAGCTGATCTAAATTTAGACCTGCCTTTGAATGAACAGTATGAAGATATTATGGTTTCCGCTTATAAAGATTCTATAACGAATGAACTGGTTATAGTTGCTATAAATTATAGTGAAAATCCAAAAACTTTGAAGGTAGATAATAGAGAAATTACCTTTGGAAAGGTCTATGAAACTTCAACTCATAAGAATCTTGCTTTAAAAGAAATTAAAGGAAGATTTATCGAAATTCTACCTAGAAGTATAATAACCATTACCGGAACAATCAAAAACCAATAAATTTCAAATGGAGAAGACAAAATTCAATTTCACCTATTTACTTTTTCTAGCCTTAGTTTCTGCAATGGGAGGTTTCCTATTTGGTTATGACTGGGTAGTAATAGGCGGTGCCAAGCCTTTCTACGAACTCTATTTTGAGATAAATACTATGCCATCATTACAGGGCTGGGCCATGAGTAGTGCGCTGGTTGGTTGTATTTTTGGTGCTGTACTTTCAGGATTTGTTGCAGATCGGTATGGACGTAAACTCCCACTGATCTTTGCAGCTGGTTTGTTTTCCTTATCGGCCTTTGGGACTGGCTATGTTGATAATTTCACCCCTTTTATTATTTATAGATTGATTGGAGGACTGGGGATTGGATTAGCATCTACATTATCACCAATGTATATCGCTGAAATAGCACCGGCTAAATATCGGGGTCAATTTGTAGCCATTAATCAATTGACAATTGTTATTGGAATTCTCGCTGCCCAGATTGCTAATTATTTTATTGCAGAGTCTATACCTGAAACCCTTTCTGCTACAGGTATTCTGCAATCGTGGAATGGTCAAGTAGGTTGGCGCTATATGTTTTGGGCAGAACTTATTCCCGCAGGAGCTTTTTTCTTGCTAATGTTTTTTGTGCCAAAAAGTCCCCGTTTCCTGGTGAAAATAAAAGAAGACAACAGAGCGCAGAAAGTTTTGGGGAAAATTGGAGGATTAGAATATGCGAGGAAGGAATTAAAAAATATTCAATTCACATTAAATCAAAATAATAAAGGGAAGATAAATTTTTCAGATTTCAGTAACCCAAAGGTTAAACCTATTATTATTGTTGGAATTGTACTGGCAATTTTTCAGCAGTGGTGTGGGATTAATATTATTTTCAATTATGCGGAAGAAATTTTCACTGCTGCCGGTTATAGTGTAGGTGATATGCTCTTTAATATCGTAATCACAGGAAGTGTAAACCTTATTTTCACTTTTATTGCAATGCGAACAGTGGATAGCTGGGGACGAAGAAAACTAATGTTATTTGGATCTATTGGTTTGGCCGTAGTTTATGCAATTTTAGGCGGTGCTTATTATTTCCAGTTCACCGGCTGGCCAGTGTTACTTCTAGTAATCATCGCAATAGGAATTTATGCAATGTCATTAGCACCGATAACGTGGGTTGTGCTTTCAGAAATTTTCCCAAACCGACTGCGCGGTGCAGCAATGTCTATAGCAACCTTTTCCCTGTGGGTAGCCTCCTTCATACTTACTTTTACTTTTCCCATCCTTAATAATGCTCTGGGAGCATCAGGAACCTTCTGGGTATACAGCGGAATTTGTGTTTTAGGCTTCGTCTTTATCCAAAAGAAATTACCAGAAACTAAAGGGAAGAGTTTGGAAGAAATTGAAATTGAATTGACTGGGAAGGAAGCAGAAATAAGTCAGAGAGAATCTGGAAGAGAGGTAAAAGTTTAGAAATGAAAATTTATAAAATACATATCGCAATTATTTTCTTTGGTTTATTTCAGATTGTTGGAATGCAGGATTGCAATTCGCAAGTAGCAAATGGTGAAACATATCTTGATTCTTTAAAAATGGACCTTGAAAAGAAATGGCCTGATAACAGGACCATCAACCTTGTTTTTCATGGGCATTCGGTACCTACCGGGTATACAACTGGAGGGGTGGTCGATCGAATAAATTCATATCCATTTCAAACACTAAAAAATATAAATGATTACTACCCATATTCGGTGGTTAATGTGATAACTACATCAATTGGAGGTGAACAGGCAGAACAAGGAGCCAGGAGGTTCAAAGATGAGATACTAAGATATAAACCTGATGTGCTCTTTATAGACTATGCTTTAAATGACCGTGGCATCGGACTCGACACCGCTAAAGCTGCCTGGAAAAAGATGATTGAAATGGCACTTTCCAAAAAACTAAAAGTAATTCTCCTAACCCCTACACCAGATTTAAGAGAAGATATTTCTAATCCAGATTCAAATTTAGCTAAGCACGCAGAACAGATTCGAGATCTAGCGGAACATTATGAAGTAGGGTTAATTGACAGCTACCAAATGTTTAAAGAATTATCCATGGTTAAGCAACTTAAAGCTTTTATGGCACAGAATAACCATATAAACCAAAAGGGACATCAACTGGTAGCCGATTTGATTTTTAGCGAATATTTTAAGAAATGAAACTACCAATTAAACATATCGCCTTTTTAACTCTGCTTTTCGTTTTAATATCCTGTCAGGATAAATCTACAAGAATAGATTTAGCTGGAAAGTGGAAATTTAGAATCGATTCTTTGGATCTTGGTGAAGAGGAGGAATGGTTCAAAAAATCATTAGAGGATACTATATCTCTGCCGGGATCAATGGCTGAAAATGGTAAAGGTCACGATATTGACCTTCATACCCACTGGACGGCGAATATGTGGAACGATAGCCTTTGGTATAAAGGTGATAAATATGCAGAATACCGGCAACCTGGCAATATAAAAATTTCCTCTTGGCTTAGCCCCGAGAAAAAATATTACGGTGCTGCCTGGTACCAGAAAATAGTTAATATTCCAAAAGACTGGAATGAAAAAAATGTCTTTTTGGATTTGGAACGTGCCCACTGGGAAACTACACTTTGGATTGATGGTCAGAAGGTGGGAGCCGAAAATTTACTGGCTACTCCGCATAGATACAACCTTACTGACTTGCTTTCACCAGGGAAGCATCGAATTAGTATTCGAGTAGATAATAGGATTAAGGATATAAATGTTGGAAAGGATGCACATAGTATTTCTGATAATACCCAAAGCAACTGGAACGGTCTGATAGGAGATTTACATCTTGTCGCAAAGCCCAAAGTATACATAGATTTGGTAAGAGTAAAGCCAGATGTTACCAATAGGGAGGTAGAAGTCATTGCAGAAATAATCAATACTTCTAATTCTTCCCAGGTTGTAGAACTTAAACTTTCAGCTAAAAATATCGAAGGAGTAGAGGTTGGTACTGGTGAAATACAAAAAAAATATTCGGTAGGTAAATCCCAAACTGTATCCATATCCTACCCAATGGGAGATAGTGTAGAACTTTGGGATGAATTTAATCCTAATGTATATGAAATGAACTTAAAGCTGAATTCTAAACAAGGTGAGGATAGCAAGAAAGTTCGTTTTGGAATGCGGGAATTTAAAGCTAACGGAAAACATTTTGCCATTAATGGTAGACCTGTTTTTCTAAGGGGGACTTTGGAATCTGCAATTTTTCCTAAAACAGGATACCCTTCAACTAAAAAGGAGGATTGGGCAAAAATTTTTGATATCATCAAAGATCATGGGTTAAACCATGTGCGATTCCATTCCTGGTGTCCTCCTGAAGCTGCATTTGATGCTGCAGACGAAGCAGGTATTTATCTGCAGGTAGAAGCTTCTGCCTGGACCGTAGTTGGCGACGGGAAACCTATTGACCAATGGCTGTATAAAGAAGCCCAGGCTATTTTAGATGCTTATGGTAACCATCCATCTTTTGTGATGATGGCACATGGGAATGAGCCAAGTGGAGATAACCATATAAAATATCTAATCGATTTTGTAGATCATTTTAAGAGTCAGGATAATACTAAAGTATATACGAGTGGGGCTGGCTATCCATACATTGAAAACGCTGATTACTGGAATACTCCGAAACCAAGGATTCAGCAATGGAATCAGAATTTAAATAGTATTATAAATAGGGAGCCTCCACAGACTTTTTTCGATTACCAAGAGATTATTGATTCTACTTCAATGCCAGTGGTGAGCCATGAGATTGGGCAATGGTGTGTTTATCCCAATTTTAAAGAAATGGATAAATATACCGGTGTTCTAAAGCCGAAGAATTTCGAAATTTTTAAAGAAACCCTGGAAGATAACCATATGGGGAATTTAGCTGATAGCCTAATGCTTGCCTCTGGAAAGTTGCAAACCTTATGCTATAAAGCAGAAATTGAAGCAGCATTGAGAACAAAAGATTTCGCAGGATTTCAATTGTTGGACTTGCATGACTTTCCTGGACAAGGAACCGCCTTAGTTGGAGTACTGGATGCATTCTGGGATGAGAAAGGATATGTGACAGCCAAGGAATTTGAATCTTTCAGTGGTCAAACAGTACCCTTAGTAAGATTAAAGCAAAGAACATTTAAAAACACCGACACTTTATACGCTAAGGTAGAAATTGCCCATTTTGGAAAAGAGATTTTAGAAAATGTTACGCCAACTTGGACTCTTGAATTTGAGAATGGTAAAACCTTTGCAGAGGGAGCCCTATCCTTAAAAACGGTTTCAATAGGAAATGGAATTGATCTAGGAGAAATCTCAGTTTCTTTAAATGATATTGATGAAGCTAGTAAGTTAAACTTAAGTGTAGGTTTAGGAGACCATATAAATGATTGGGATATTTGGGTATATCCAGCTGAAAAACCCGAAATATCTGAAACCGATTTTCGGGTAGTTGAAACTTTGGACGCAGAAACCATTGATTACCTTGAAAATGGAGGTAAAGTTCTGCTTAACCCTTCTAAAGGAGCTGTGGTTTCTGGTAAAGGAGGAGATATTGCTGTAGGTTTTTCCAGTATCTTTTGGAATACATCCTGGACTAATGGTCAGGAACCACATACATTGGGGATTCTTTGTAATCCCGAACACCCCGCGTTAAAAGAATTTCCAACGGATTATCATTCCAACTGGCAATGGTGGGATGCTATGAATCATAGTAACGCTATAGTGTTGGATGAATTTAGCTCCGATTTAAAACCAATTGTGAGAATAATAGATGATTGGTTTGAAAATAGAAGACTGGCATTGTTGTTTGAAGCAAAGGTTGGAAAGGGGAAGCTATTAGTTTCAGGTGTAGATCTCCACACCAATCTTGAAAATAGATTAGAAGCTCAACAATTACTGTACAGTTTGAAAAAATATATAAGCTCTAAAGAATTCAATCCACAAAATGAAGTGGCCATGGAAGATATTATGGGCATTTACGTTAAATAGAAAATTTAATTATAAACTAGGTCAAATCTGATATTTACGACCAAAAAGAAATGAAAAATGGATAATGTAAAAGTTTGGAAAGAAAAGATGATGATTCCTACATATGAAGTAGGGAAGCCAGAAAAATATCCGGTTTTTCCGGAAAAAAGAGTCTATCAAGCCAGTAGTGGAGATGTTTATCCAAACCCGATAATAGAACATGTGAGCGATACAAAAGTAGACAAAGAGTGGGATGTGATTTTTTTAGAAAATTATTATATCAAAATTATGGTATTACCTGCTCTTGGAGGTCGTATTCAGATGGCTTATGATAAGATAAGACAACGCCATTTTGTTTATTATAACCATGTGATAAAACCAGCTCTAGTTGGTTTAACCGGCCCCTGGATATCAGGAGGTATTGAGTTTAATTGGCCTCAACATCACCGCCCAAGTACCTACGATCCGGTGGATAGTACTATTGAAGAAAATGAAGATGGTAGTGTGACTGTTTGGGTGAGTGAGGTAGAGAGGATGTTTAGAACTAAAGGAATGGCAGGGTTTACTCTCCATCCAGATAAAGCCTATATAGAAATTAAAGCACAGTTATATAATCGTACGCCACATCCACAGACATTTCTTTGGTGGGCTAACCCGGCAGTAGCTGTAAATGACCATTACCAGTCGGTTTTTCCGCCAGATGTTCATGCGGTTTTTGACCATGGCAAAAGAGATGTTTCAGAATTCCCTATTGCAAAAGGTGAGTACTACAAAGTTGATTATTCACCTGGTACCGATATCTCTCGTTATAAAAATATACCGGTCCCAACTTCTTATATGGCTATTACTTCCAAATATAATTTTGTAGGAGGCTTTGAAAACGACTCTAAAGGAGGTTTGCTCCATGTTGCCGATCATCATATTTCCCCAGGAAAAAAACAGTGGACTTGGGGTGATGGAGATTTTGGTAGGGCGTGGGATCGTAATCTAACCGATGAAGATGGGCCTTATATTGAATTAATGTGTGGCGTTTATACAGATAATCAACCGGATTTTGCTTGGATGCAGCCTTATGAGGAGAAGAGCTTTAAGCAATATTTCATGCCGTATTATAATGTAGGAATTGTGAAAAATGCCACTAAAGATGTGCTTTTAAACCTGGAGATGGAAAGTGAAAAAGCTGTCCTAAAAGTGCATGTAACTGGAATTTACAAAGATTGTAAAATACTTCTTGAATCAAGTGAAGTCAAATTCTTTCAAAGGACTTTAGATCTTAAACCTGAAAAAGTTTTTGAAGAACGTATTGATATTGGAGATTCTTCTTATAAAGAGTTGACCGTAAAAGTTTATGATTCCCAAGGAAACCAGTTGATTTCTTGGACGCCAAAAGGAGATGGTCAAGAGGAAATCCCTGAACCTGCAAAAGCAGCAAAAGAACCGGAGGAAATAGATAGCATAGAGCAACTTTACTTGCGTGGATTGCATCTAGAGCAATACAGGCATGCTACATACGATCCTACTGCATATTATCTAGAAGCACTTTCCCGTGAGCCTGGCGATGTGCGAAATAATAATGCTATGGGGTTATGGTACTTAAAACACGGACAGTTTAAGCAGGCGTTGCAATATTTTGATGCTGCTATTGAAACCCTGATTCAACATAATCCAAACCCTTATGATGGTGAGTCTTTTTTTAATAAAGGTCTAACCCTAAGGTTTTTGGGTGATAATGATGCGGCTTATGATTCTATTTTTAAAGCTTGCTGGAATGCGGCATGGCAAGATGCAGGATATTTTAATCTTGCCCAAATTGACAGTTCCAGAATGGATTTTGAAAAGGCAATGGAGTTAATAGATAAATCCCTAATAAAAAACTGGCATAATCATAAGGCGAGGCATTTAAAAATCATATTGCTAAGAAAATTGAATAAGGATAACGAAGCAAAGAATCTTATTGAAGACTCGTTGAAGATCGATAATTTTAATTTCGGGGTCTTATATGAAAAATATTTGATAAGTCAGGAACAAAAAGACCTTCAACATTTTAAAGATATCCTACGGGAAAATGCGCATAATTATATTGAATTTTCTTTAGATTATGCTCAGGCCGGTTTTTTTGAAGAAGCCATTTCATTGTTAAACCTACACGAGAAAGGTAAAGATAGAGTTTATCCTATGATCCACTATTTTTTAGGTTGGTATCACCAAAAAAGCAACAATAAAGATCAGGCTGAATCACATTTTACAAAAGCGCAAAAAATGCCAGCCGATTATTGTTTTCCGAACCGATTGGAAGAAGTAGTTGTGCTAGAGGCAGCTTTAGAAACCAACCCACAAGATTCTTCTGCGGCCTATTATTTAGGAAACTTCTGGTATGCTTACAAACAATATGATAATGCTCAGGAATGCTGGGAAGCATCTATTAAGCATGGTAGCACGAATGCTATTTGTCATCGAAACCTCGCCTTACTTTATTATAATAAGACAGAGCAAAAAGATTTGGCTAAAGAACACTTGGAATTTGCCTTTAAGTTAGATAACAAAGAAGCCCGGTTATTGATGGAGCTAGATCAATTATATAAAAAGATGAATATTCCTATAAATGAGAGGATTACATTGCTTGAAAAAGACCAGATGCTCACAGCTTCACGAGACGACATTTACCTAGAAAGAATTACTTTGCATAATCACCAGGGAGAATATGAGAAAGCAATGAAGTCGCTTGAAAACAGACAATTTCATCCAAGAGAAGGGGGGGAAGGAAAGGTGACTTTCCAGTATGTTACCACTCAGGTTGAACTTGCTAAAGAAAATATTCAAAATGAGGAATACAATATAGCTATTCAACATTTAAAGGCTGCTCAGGCGTACCCACATAACCTTGGGGAGGGAAAACTTTTTGGAACCCAGGAGAACGATGTCTTTTACTGGTTGGGCTGTGCCTATGATGGGTTAAATAATAAGGAGCTAGCGGAATTAAACTGGCAAAAAGCCTCACAAGGGCTAAGTAATCCTAGTCCAGCTATTTTTTATAACGATCAGCAACCGGATAAGATATTTTATCAGGGACTGGCTCTTTTGAAGCTAGGCGAGGTACATGAAGCCGAAAAACGTTTTAATAACCTTATAAAGTATGGTAAGACCCATATGGAGGATGAGGTTAAATTGGATTATTTTGCGGTTTCCCTACAAGATTTTTTAATTTGGAATGAAAATTTGAATATTCTTAACAAAATTCATTGTAACTATCTAATTGGTTTGGGGGAATTTGGCCTGAAAAATAGAAAGGCTTCTATTTCTGCCTTTGAGGAGGTTCTTAAAATGGATTTATATCATCTTCCGGCTAAAATACATCTCACTATGATACAGGAGAAAGAAAATAATATAATTGAAGTAACCAAATAAATAAGTTTTAATGGATTTACTTAAAACGCTATCAATTACACCTTATACCTCAAAAATCGATTGGTTTTTATTCCGGATATTAAGAAGGTTTTCGATTCAGAAATTGGGTATAAAGCAAAAGCGGCAGCGGAGGATTTTATGGATTTAGAAAGACTATTATCTAAAAATAAATCTAAACAATGATTAAAAGTAATTTTACAACACAAAAAGTTTTGATTGTCGCTTTTATTTTTTTTCTGGGGTTCCAGAATATAAGAGCACAATCAAATAACCAAGATCAAAAACCGAACATCGTTTTGATTTATATCGATGACCTTGGCTATGGGGATATTGGAGTAAATGGAGCTAAAGGCGTAAAAACTCCTAATATTGATCAATTGGCTAACAATGGTATCAATTTTACTGATGCTCATTCTTCGGCTGCAACCTGTACGCCATCAAGGTATTCTATTTTAACCGGTAGTTATGCTTTTAGAAACAAGGCTGAAATTCTGGAAGGTGATGCTCCGTTAATAATAGATACTGAAACTAAAACCTTACCCGATATGTTGAAATCGGCAGGCTATTATACTGGAATCGTTGGGAAGTGGCATCTTGGACTTGGTAGAGCTAAAGTTAATTGGAACGGGCGGGTTTCCCCCGGACCAGCAGAAGTTGGATTTGATTATAGTTTTTTGATTCCTGCCACGGGTGACCGGGTTCCTACTGTTTTCCTAGAAAATCAACGAGTTTTTAATCTAAATCCATCAGATTCATTACTAGTTGATTATAAAAAACCTATTCCAGGCGGATATCCTTCTGGCAGGAATCATCCAGAATTATTAAAACAACATACCGATAATTATCATTTAAGCTCGATTACAAATGGGATTAGCCGAATTGGATTTATGAAAGGGGCTAAAGAAGCTTTATGGGTAGATGAAGACATACCTTTTGTCCTGGATGCCAAAGTAGAAGAATTTATAAAAGAGAAAAGTGATAATCCATTCTTTTTATTTTATTCGTTTCATGATATTCACCAACCAAGAACTCCAAATATTCAATTTGTGGAATCAAGTGAAATGGGGCCTCGAGGAGACGTGATTGCACAAATGGACTGGAGTGTTGGTAAGGTTATAGAGCATTTAGAGAAAGAAAATATTTTAAATAACACTCTTATAATTTTTACTAGCGATAATGGTCCAATCCTCGATGACGGCTATTTGGATTACGCTAAGGAATTGGTAGGGAATCATACACCTGGCGGAAAATTCAAAGGTACAAAGTATTCCATTTTTGAAGCTGGTACAAGAGTTCCAACCATTGTTTCCTGGGATGATCAAATTGAACCTGGGACTAGTGAAGCGCTTCTATCTCAGGTAGACCTTTATGCGTCTCTCGCAAATCTGTTAAATATAAGTTTGAAAACAGAAGATGCCCCAGACAGTGAAGACCATCTTTCTGCGTGGATGGGAAAAAAATCTATTGGAAGAAAATATTTATTGGAAGAAGCCTACGCATACGGACTAAGAATGGAGAACTGGAAATACATCCATCCAAAAGAAGATATAACAATTCCAGGTTGGTTACAGAATAAACAAATAGATCCTGGTTTTTTTGAAGAACCTCAATTATTCGATCTCTCAAATGATCCTTTAGAATCCAAAAATTTGGCAGAAAATCATCCGGATATTGTAGAAAAAATGAAAAATGAACTCCTTAAAATATTAAATAAGAATGTCTCAAAATAATTCAAAAATTCGAAATATACTGGCTAATTCAGTAAAGATAGTTTTCCTTTTTTTCCTAACAATATTAACCGGTTGTAAGGAAGAGGTTGGAGATTCAATTTCTCTTTCCGGAGCGTGGAGTGTAAAACTAGACTCTATGGAAGTTGGTGATCAAGAAAATTGGGCTAATGGTTTAAAAGAAGCTAATAGCATAACGCTTCCAGGTACTCTGGATGATGCTGAAATGGGTAAAGCAAGTACTTTGGAACCTGCCTTAAATAATATTGTGCTTTCAAGTTTAAACCGTAAACATGAATATTATGGAAAAGCGTGGTATCAAAAGGAAGTGAAAATACCTGGCAATTGGGAGAAAAAAGACATTACTCTTGAATTGGAAAGAGTGCTATGGGAATCAAAAGTATATGTTGATGGACATGCCATAGGCACTCGTGAAAGCCTGGTAGGGAGTCATGTTTATGATCTTTCTAAAGTGCTAACACCGGGAAATCATATTATCTCTGTAAGAGTGGATAATTCAGATCAATATCCTAACATTAATGTTTTGGGGAATAAATATCCAGACGATGCCGATAAGCAAATGGCACATGGCTATACTAATCATACGCAAATTAAGTGGAATGGTATACTAGGAAATATTGCTTTAAAGGCTTCAGAAAAGTCAAATCCGACAAATCTTCAAATATATCCAGATACGCAAAATGGAAAAATTAATGTAGAATTTGAACAATCAATTAGTAATTCAGAAGGGATTCAATTCGAAGTTCTTGATAACAGAGGAAATTCAATCTTGTCAGAAACAGTTGAGGATTATTTGGCAGAAGATAGTCTGGTTAAATTTTCTATACAGCGTCCGGAAGAACTGAAATTCTGGGATGAGTTTTCACCAGATGTTTATGAAGCTATAGTGACTGATTCTGGAGGAAGTACTTCGGCTAAATTCGGATATCGAAATATTTCAACAAACGATGGCATTTTGCAATTGAATGATAGAAGAATATTTCTTAGAGGTAATCTAGAGTGCGTGATTTTTCCTTTAACGGGCTATCCTCCTATGACAAAAGAAGAGTGGAGTTCATTGATTAGTCAGGCAAAAAATTATGGTTTAAATCATTTAAGATTTCATTCTTGGTGTCCACCAGAAGCAGCCTTTCAAGCTGCAGATGAGGCTGGATTTTACTTGCAGGTGGAATTGCCTCACTGGAGTCTGAAAGTAGGTGAGGATAAAAAAACCACTGAGTTTCTTTATTCAGAAGCTGAAAAAATGATTCAGGAATATGGAAATCATCCTTCTTTTGTAATGATGGCAATGGGGAATGAACTAGAAGGTGATATGAATGTTCTTAATGAGATGACCGCAGCCTTAAAAGAAAAAGATGGTAGACATTTATATGCGACTACAAGCTTTTCTTTTCAAAAGCCATCGGGAACCAGACCTGAACCTGAAGATGAGTTTTTCATTGCGCAATGGACTGATAAAGGATGGATCAGAGGTCAGGGAATTTTCAATAATCAACCACCAAGTTTCGACCAGGATTATTCAGATAATATCAGTCATATAGGCATACCGGTTGTTTCGCACGAAATTGGGCAGTATTCAGTCTATCCCGATTTATCTGAAATAGAAAAATATACAGGAGTACTCGAACCACTTAATTTTATAGCTGTTAAAAACGATCTTGAAGAAAAAGGTTTATTGGATTTGGCTGATGAGTTTACTCAGGCATCTGGAAATCTTGCTGCTATGCTTTATAAGGAAGAGATAGAAAGAGCATTAAAAACCGAAGAGTTTGATGGTTTTCAGTTGTTACAATTACAGGATTTTCCCGGTCAGGGAACGGCACTTGTTGGCTTACTGAATGCTTTTTGGGAATCAAAAGGAGTGATTTCTGGTGAAGAATTTAGAGAATTTAATTCGGAAGTAGTGCCATTAATCCGTTTTGAAAAAGCTATCTATAATGCAGGTGAAACATTCAAGGCAGATATAGAAGTTGCTAATTTCTACAAAGAATTTCAGGATCAAAAAATAAACTGGTCTATTTCGGATGCCGAAGGAGAAATTCTTATTAGCAACAGTTTTTCCAGTTCCCTGGGTATTGGTAGTAATAAAAAAATAGCTTCGATTGAGTTTCCCCTTCAAGTTAGGAACGCCAAAAGACTAAAGATTTCAGTGGCACTAGATGGAACAGATTTTAAGAATTCCTGGCCAATATGGGTTTACCCAGAAGTTGAGGTTAATTCAGGTTCAAATATAGTTGTTACCTCTTCATTCGAAGATGCTAGGATAGCACTGAAGCAAGGGAAAAAGGTCTTTCTTAATCCTGAGCTAGATAATATAGAAGGAATTACTGGTAGGTTTGTTCCTGTTTTTTGGAGTCCAGTACATTTTCCAGATCAACCTGGGACTATGGGGCTAATGATAAACGAGGAGCATTCCGCATTGCAAAATTTCCCAACCTCATCTTACACTGAATGGAATTGGTGGGATCTAACCATTAAGTCTAAATCGGTAATATTAGATGACACAGACATTGACCCCATCGTCAGAGTGATTGATAATTTTGTGACTAACCACAGCCTAGCGAATGTTTTTCAGGCTAAGGTGGGAGAAGGAAGTTTACTTTTTACAAGTATAGATTTAAATAATAATCTTGAGAACCGCCCTGTAGCTAAGCAATTAAAATATAGTTTATTGGAATATATGCAATCAGATGAATTTCAACCAGAGCAGGTTTCTGATTGGGAGAATATTGAAAATATTAAAAAATAATTTTTTATATATCTTAATATTAAAGTTATCTAAAAGGTTACCTCAAATATTTAAATAGTCGTAATCATATAGATAGCTATGACGCGCAAGTTAGGTTTGAATCCTGGTAGTAGTTAATTAAAAAGTTAATAGTAACTCAATATAAATCACTTTAGAAAAAGCAAGGAATAAGTTTTGAAGTTAAAGTGATGTTAAAGGTGTCAAATTCGGTTACACCTAATTTGCACACCTCTTGAAATGCCAGTATCAGTGTGCTTATCTGATTTTCGGATAGTTCCTCTTCCTCCGCAAAAAAAAGCCTCGTAAACATTATATTTACGAGGCTTTTGCTTTTTAGATGCCAGTTTATTTAGGTCAGGCTTAACGGATCA
>NZ_FUYY01000008.1 GCF_900168045.1 Salegentibacter holothuriorum
TGGTATTTCGTTATCGGTAATAGTTACTAGCTGGGTATCAGTAGCAGTAATACCAGAGTCATCGGTAATTGACCAGGTGACTGTAGTAGATCCAACCATGAATTGCGTCGGAGCATCATTTGTTGGACTACTGGAAGTTCCTCCAACTGATGCATTTCCGAGATCAATATTTGATCGTAATGCATAACATTGTCCGGAATCATTAATATGATTAACATCAGCAGGAGCTATAATCGTAGGCGCCGCTTCTAATAAAAAACCTACAAAAAATGATTTGTTTTTAATTTGCTTTTCAAATACAGCCTTTTCCGGGCCATAATTGATACTAGCCAAAACAGTGTTAGCGGAAAGTGAGAACAGTCCGTAAATAAATACCGCTAAGAAAAACCGGGGAGTAATTTTACCCATAGGCAACTAATTGCTTTTAGAGGGTAAAATTACATATAAAAAATCTATTTTAACAAGAATTTAAATACAAAATAAAGATTTAAATGTCTAATAACCAGATAAAAACCATCTTTTGGGGGGTGACCGTGAATTCTTGTAGGAAAAATCATTCTAAATTCATAATAAACTTTTTATTTCTACTTCCCATTTCAGTAATTAGTTTTATAATATATACGCTTGCATGTCTTGACCTAATATTGATAGTGGTTTCTTTTTCAGTAGGGATGTCATCGTAGGTTTTTAAAACTCTACCGTTTAAATCAAAGATTAATATTTCGGAAATATTTACCAGGTCTGGGTTGCTAATTATCAGTTCCCTGGTATCGTTATAATACACGAAATCTACTGTATTGTTCAATTTTGGTTTTACAGGCTTTTCCAGCTCGTTTTTATTCCTGAAAACTATTTCGAACCTTTCATTATGAGTTCCAGATTCTGAAGTAGCGAAGTAAGCGCCTGATCTAAGATCGTGAATGCTATCGTGTATCTTATCTTTTAGATACACCGGTTGTGTGTCGGGGTAATTTTTTAGTTCCCCGATTTCAACGCTGAACGCAACTTCCTCTTTTATTTTAATTCCCAGTGGTAAAACCTGATCTATGTTAAAATCTGGTACGGCCTGAATAACGAATTCGTTGTCTTGAATTAACCAGTACATGTCTTCTGGTATATCATCGATTAACAGTGCGTCATAGCCTAAATCGAAACCATTGGTGGTATTTGCATCGGCAGTTACCAAAATTTGTCTTTGAAAACCAATTGGAGAGGTGAAATTTAATTTTATCTTATATCTTGAATCTTTTGTTGTTACCTTGGTTTTCTCTTTAGTAGGATAAATAGGTTTAAGAAATTGCGATTCATTTGAATTTAGTTCGGTGACAAAAGCTCTTTGGCCATTATTGAAGTTAACCGTACCTCCATTTATGGTAATACCATTGGCAATTGCAGGATCTAAAACTGTATTGATAAAAAATCCCTGGCCAACCGGGACAAATTGTCCTGGTTCTTTGGTTCCTGAGGAACCATCGTTATTAATACGTTCATCTACAGATGATGCAGATTTGACGGCTCCAGAGAGATTTATCGTTGCATAACCACCAACATATTCTCTTAAAATATGCGTGTTTTCAGGCCCAAAATGATCCCAGAAATAAAGTGCTCCGTTAAAAATATTTTGAGTGTTTGTAGCACCCGAAACTATGTTTTTATCCAGGTTGTCTAAAATAAATTGTTTTGCTTCCATCGCAGATGGATATGGATTGCCAATTAAACGGTTTTGGTTAGTACCAATACTTACTCCGCTAACAGGACCATTATTTGGCAATCCTTTAAAAACATAATTTTGTGGTGTTGAAATCGCCACATTCCCAGAGGTGCCTTTCATTGTGAAACCGTCCCCTGCATTAAGAAGGCCATTTTCACCTATCCATTTCCATTCTGCATAAATATTTGCGGTTCCAAAGAATTTAAAAAGCCAATAGGCGCTAATGCGTTTTGGACCGGCAGTATAATTATAATTGTCGGCGTAGGTATGGTCGTAGGCAAAGGAAATATCCTTCGCGTTATTAGAATCTGTTCCGTCTTTTAGAAGATTTTTTATTGAACCACCGCTATTAGAAGCTCCGGCACTAACCGGGAAGCTCCAGTAATTATAATTGTAGCTGTTCGCTGTTCCTTGTTGGTCTCGTTCCAGATAACCGGAACTGCCGGCATCAACAATACTACCAATATCCTGTATTAATTGAGACTCTCCGGTAAGATCTATAACTCCATTTAATTTCAAATAATGACTTACTCTTAAGTATTGCCCCGAATTAGTTTCATTATGTACACCTGACGGATTGAAAATATCCAAAGTCCCCGTTTCCGATTTTAAACCTAATACAATGATATCTTTATTTCCTGAATCAATATCATGGGAAGTTCTAACAATATTCCAATCAATCGGGCTTCCATCTATACCATTGCTATTTGGTGCGTCCCAAACATCAAAGTGTGTCCAGGTGTTATCAGTTGCCCAGGTTTGACCATCTACGCGTGAAGTGTAAGGCAGGGGAGCTGTGTTTTCCTGGAAGGTATCCATATTAACCAGTCTGCCTGGAACTGATGTACTGGCAAGATCTGGGGTAGTTCCCATTGCCACCAATACAGGATCTGCAAGAAGTTGGTAATATCCTGCAAGACTCGTATAACTTAGTCCGCCGGGAACATTCATTGGAATTTCTACGCCCATTTGTGTACCATTATTGTAGAGGCGTTGGTTCATCATAAATCTAATTTGGTCTATGGTAAGGTTGCTGTTCCAGATACGGACTTCTTCAATCCAGCCATCAAAATGATTTTCGGGAGTTCCATTGTTCCATCTTGCTCCAATTAAGGTTTTTGTACCACTATTACCTATATTAAAACTTCCTTCTTCAATTCCATCAATATAAAGCTTGTTATTAGATACAGCAATATGGTACCAGCGAGTATTAGGATAAATTCCAGCGGGTAAATCTTCCATATTTATTTCAAAATTAGGCCCGCTTAGAATAGTTCCAGTTGAGCTTTGTGGGCGTATCCAGGCTTCCAGGGTGTAGTTGCCGGTATAAGTTTCGCCCAGGTCTACATAATCATCTATACCGTCAAAATCCAGGGCTGTGCATGCTTCGAAAGCAATTTCTAAAGGTTCATAAATTGGTAAACAGTTTTGGTTTTCTATTAAATTGCCATTTTCATCGGTTTCGGTTGGTTCTAAAATCCAGGTGAAGATATAATTTTCAGTATTTTGAGATTCTGAAGTGAAAATTGCGTTCGGATTGGTTATAGGATCAGTTGTATCATTAGGATCTATATTTGAAAATTCGAAATTTTCATCTGGGCCTTCTACATTCCATTTTCCAATGTAGCCATCTGCAGTAGGGTAGGAGGTAATTACACCCTGAGCTGCACTGCTTACCGTGGCAGTCAACTCGGCCGAGTATACACCACAATTACCGGTCTCAGCAGTGATACTGGTAGTATATTGATCATATACAAAAACCTTGATTTCTTCGTCGTTTCTGGCAGTTGGGCAAGAGCCGCCTGTATACTCTAAAGTAGTAGTAATTACAGAAACATTCCATCCAATTTCGGTGGGGGTCCATTGTTCTGAAAAATTAGTTCCGATAACCACAGGTGTTTCGGGATTGGTCGTGTCTTCCCAAATAACACCTACATCCTGGGGGCCGTCCGGTAAAATAATATTATCTACAGCCCAAACATCTCCATCTCTAACTCCCGTGAACTTAAACATAATTCTTAGGTTATTTTGTCCAATATAATCGCCTAAATCAATTTCCATCTTATTTTCCGGACGGGAAGTTGGGTTTCCAGAGGAGAAATTGGCATAGTTTCCACTTGAGGGATCGTTGTTATTATTGTATAATTGTGTGTAACTACCTGCGGCTCCACCACTGGTAGAAATTAATACTTCAATGGAAGCGCCGGGTGTAAGATTATACGCCTGGTCAAAAGTTAAAATACCTGAATCCATCCCGTCTAAAGCAAAAACATTGGTTTCCATCGTAGAACTATTAGTTCCGGATACAATAGCAAAACCTTTATTTCCACTCGTTAACCCGTGATCAAATAATTGCAAGGAGGTGTTGTAGGGAGAAGAGAGGTTAGCGGTAATAAATTCCCGTGGCGTAACTCTTTTCCAGACATTTGGTCTAACATTATTAGCACTGGATTCAAAATTTTCCAAGTTGCCATCAGAATCTTTTATTCTCCAGCCATGTTGATCTATAGACGCATTATTGAAATTACCTCTATCGTTTATACCATCGCCAGATTCATAACCAGACTCCGCGGTTAAGGTAACTTCATCCCCTAAGCATATAAGATCTTCGCTAACACTAACCGGGGCCGGTTCAATATCAGAGGAAATTATACTTAAAATAGCAGTTCTGCTGGTTAACGGTTCGCTACAGGCTCCATTTATTACCTCTGCCTGGAAAATAAGAGTTTCATTACCCAATAAATTCCCGATAACAGCAGCAGATAAGGTTGTGCCGGTTTCTCCGGCTATAGTTTGAAAAGAACCCTGTGCGGTTCTATATTTCCAGGCTACAACTTCTCCAGTATGACCGGTTAGAACAAGATCTTCCAAAAATTCCGGATCTTGGCAAGTGGTATACAGACGGTCAAATCCTTGAAAATTCAGTTCTCCACCTACGGGATACTCATCCACCTGTATATTAACACTTTCTGAAGTGGTTTCATCGCATATCCCATTTTGCACTACAGCTCTAAATGAGGTACTAAGGATGAGGTTTTCATAAGTATAACTTGTTGATATTTCAGAAGCTTCCTGATTTACTGTTTCCCAGGTAGATTCGTTATCTTCGGAATACTCCCAGCGAATTACTTCCCCGTTTATATTCGCCACGGAAATTTCTCCGGAATTGTTTCCAATACAAACATTGGTTTCTCCGGTAATTGTTCCGGCATCACTGGGTTGGTCAACCTGAATCGTGATTTCAGCTTCAGAGGAGCAATCTCCTGTGCTCGTGCCAATAACCGTATAGGTAGTTGTCGTTTCAGGGTTTATTTCAAGAGAATCTGCGGTTCCAATTTCTTCATCGGCTTCGTTATACCAGATATAAGAGTCAGCTCCTACTGCGGTTAAGATAACAGTAGATGCTGCGCAAACAAGAGTTTCTGAAGGGGTTATAGTAACCTCTGGTAATTCATGAATTATTACTTCAATAGTCACTTTATCACTTTCGCAAGCTTCAAGGCTTTGAGAGACATAGTAAAGATAAGTTCCCGGGGCCGCGGTATCGGGGGTGGGAGCTGCTGTAAGTGCATTGCTATCTTCATCATACCAATTTAAAATTGCACCGTTAGTAGTGGTGGCTTCTAAGGTGTTTGCTGTCTCACCTTCGCAGTATTCCAAAAGTGCAGTGGTTTCGGGAGTTAAAGGTTTTTCTTTAATGTTTACACTAACTGCCACCCGTTCACTTTCACATACATCTGGAGTTTGAGTTACCCAGTAGATAGTTTCTCCAGGTGCATCGGTATTGGGTATGGGTTGAGTAGAAAAAGCATCATCTCCGTTTTCAGAAGCATACCACGTGAGGTTAGTACCACTAACCACTGTTAATGCGGGAGCATTCTCAAACTGGCAATATTCAAACTTTTCTACTGTAGGTTGCTCCGGAATTTCATTTAAACGTAATTGAAAAGGATTTGTAACTGCGGTAGAACAGGTGAATTCAGAAGGTCCTTGAATTTCTACATAATAATCTCCGTTGTAGGCAGTAGTAACATTAATTATTTCCAGGATGCCTTCATATTTCCCATTTTCATCGGCTGGCTGTGTGGTAATCGTAATATTTGCATCAGTATCATCTACGATCGTATTTCCTTTATACCAGGTGAAAGTTAAGGGTGCGCCATTTGCGTGCGCGATAAATTTCAGGTTAACTTCTGAAAATCCGTCACCACATATTGGAACTTCCTTAACAGGTTCTTCAATAATAATATCTTCATCTACATTAAGGCTAACAGTATCAGAAGTAACTTCGGAGCAAGATTGAGCTCCTGTGATCACCACATAATATTCCCCGGCATTAACAGAAGTCGTGTTGCTAAAGTTAAGCGTGGCAGAAGTTGCACCACTTACAGCATTTCCGTCTTGATACCACTGATAACTTAGATCGTCTCCAATGGCACTAACACTTAACTCACTTGGTTGGGTGGTACAAATTCCAATATTAAATGGTTGGGAAGTGATCTGTGGTTTCTCGAAAATTTCTATTTCCAGGCTTGTAACGACTTCATCACATGAATTTTTAGCAGGAATACTGTAAAAAACCGTATGTGACCCGCTGTTACTGGATGCTGGGTCTATATTTCCATCTGCACTTATGGCAAGTCCGTTACTTCCTGAAAATGTTCCGTCTTGATATTCAGTAGGTGTATTTATAAAAGTTACCGGTTGATCTTGCGTTACAGACGTACAAAGCGAAGCGTTTTCATAACTTATAGTTGCGTATGGTACTTCTGTTATAGCGACTGAAGTATTTATGATTACTGCTTCACACCCTCCTTGTTCCATAATAGTATATGTTATGCTGTAAATTTCAGGATCACTTAAGGATGGATTAATAGCGCCGGTTTGGCTATCAATTGAAAGTCCGGTAGGGCTTGATGTAAACGTGCCGTTTGTGTAATTACCTATAGTATTACTAAAGCTTACTTGCTGTAATTCAGTTTCTGAAGCGCAAATTGGTGTGTTGTAATTTATTTCTGCAGATGGCAATTCTGTGATTGTTATGCTTGTTTCTGTGATAGCCGGAGCGCATCCATTTATCTCTGGAGTAGTATATGTGACCGTATAGGTTCCCGGGTCACTTCCTGTTGGAGTTATAGTCCCGGTTGTAGCGTTTAGCTCTAGTCCATTTCCTGCGGAAAAAGTACCGCTCTGGCTATTATTATTTCCGGTAAGTTCAACTACAAAAGCTGCTGTTTCAGAATTGCAGACTTCTGTTGCCGGATAAGCGATGGTTGGATTTGGAGCTTCGGTTATTATGATTTCTGTAGTGAAATTATAAGTTCCACAACCAGCACTTTCTGGAGTGGTATAAGTTACCTGGTATGTGCCTGGATTACTCGTAGACGGATTAATTTCTCCGGTTTCAGAATCTATTTGTAAACCAGTTCCGGCAGCGAATGTGCCATTTTCATAATTTCCGCTGCCATTTAGCGTTACTGTTTTGGTGTTCTCATCTGATGAACAGAAATGGGTGTCTTCGTAGCTTAAACTTACCTGTGGTACTGCCGTAATGCTTATATTGGTAGTTAATTCTACACGTTCACAACCTAGTGTTGGAGGAATAATGTAAGTGATTAGATATTCGCCGGGATTACTATTTTCAGGATTAATTGCCCCGGAATTTTCATTAATACTTAGTCCGGCTGGTGTTGCTGTAAAAACTCCATTTTCAATAGCTCCAATAGGGTTTTCCAGTGTTATTTGTTTAATTTCTGTATCATCTTCACAAAAGGCAGCTTGAGTATAAACCAGGTCTGCAAATGGAACCGGGTTAACTATTACCTCGTGAGTTCCTGAGAGTGAATTCTCGCATAGGGGTTCCTCCAGGTATTGTGAGCTTATTAATTGGAAAGTAGTAGAAGAAGTTAAGTTTCCCGTAATTATACCGGCTTCTCCATTGGCATCCAGGTCTATAGTTTTAGAGTTTCCGTTTTCGGTATAAGTAATTCGGGTTTCGGGTGTTCCTGTTAAACTTATTTGTGTACTGGAATTTTCGCAAATATCCTGACCTGTGGTAGTAAAAGAAGCCTGTGGGTCTTCCCTAAAAAATATGGTCATTTCGTCTTCACCTGCATTACATGCACCACCCGGTTTCTCTGTAGTGACACTAATGGTAACCTGCCCGTTGTTTATATCGGAAGCGGTAGGAATGTACTCAATTTTAAAACTGTCTACCTTTCCAGAGGGTGGATCAATTTGTGTCCCCGAGGAAGTTTCAATATTGTCGATTTTTAATTTAGCATTTTTCGAACCAAAGGCTACATACGCATCAATAATAATAGTGTTGTTTAGGCTACACAAAACCATATCTTCACCAAGATCGGTAACTACATAATCATCAATGGCTATTCCTCCCATCGTTTCGCTTGCGCTTGCTCCGCAAATATTTATGGCCTGTACTGAAACGCTTTCGTTAGCACTATAGTTGGAATTTGCGGTAATATTTACAGTAATATTAGTGGTTCCTGCACCGCTTACAATATTCCATCCATTGGGTAAGCTCCATAAATATTCTTCGGTATTCTCAACTTCATCTATCCAAAATTCTACATTATTAAATGGAGGGCATATTGCGGTACTGGGTAAATTAGAAGATATTGCTAAAGGTTTTTCTGGGACAGCAGTAGTAGAGGTTATCGTTTTAAAAACTACTGAACTAGCTCCACAATCGTTTTTTGCGAAAACTTCAATATTTCCTGATGTTCCCGAAGCACTTACCTCAATATTATTGGTGTTTTGACCTGAGGTGATTGCCCAGCCCGAGGGTAATGACCATTCATAGGAAGTAGCATGATTAATAAGTGGAATGCTATATTGCAGTTGTGTTGCATTAGAACAAACCGTTTGTGGGCCGGTTATTTCTACAGTTCCAATTTCAGGGGTTGGCGCATCTACGCTAACCGATAAGGAACTGGCAGTGCCTTGTCCACAGGAATTTTTTGGAACTACACTCACCAGTCCGTTTTCTCCATAATTGCCTGCATTTACGGTGATGCTGTTTCCGGTTTCAGTTCCTGTAATATTCCATCCGGTGGGTATACTCCAAATATATTCCTCGACTTCAGCTAAAGCGGAAACAGAAAATTCTATTTGATCTCCCGGACAAATAACATTATTGGAGTTGCTGAAATTGATGCTTATAGAGCCAGCGTTTGTAGGTGCTCCATCCTGCATCTGAATCGCCAGGCTTTGAGATGCACTAGTACCACATGAATTTCTTGCTGCAACCGCAATGTTCCCACTTCCAGATTGGCCTGTTTGAATACTTATTTGAGGTGTTGTAGTGATTTGCTCTTGCATTCCCCATGAAGAAGGAAAGTTCCATATATATTCCTCGGTACCGCTTATGGCATTTATTGTATAAGTTTCACTAGTACCGGGGCAGACTTCTATAGCTCCGATTATGGTTCCAGGAATACCAGGAGTGCCTGCTTCTACATTTACTGCCAAATTCCTAGTTGCACTTTCGCCACAGGAATTTATAGCTTTTACAGTAATTTGTCCACTTCCTGAATTTCCGGTATTAATGGTAGCTTCCGGTGTACTTGTGGTTATTGTGTTGTTTGTTCCCCATCCTGAAGGGAAAGTCCATTCGTAAGTTTCAGCATTTGCTATGGCGGCTATGCTGTAGGTTTCATTCACTCCCGGACAAACCGATTCGTTTCCTGAAATATTTCCGAGTTGGCCGGGAGCATCGGGTTGCACGGTTACGTTAATACTTTGCTCACTATTGCTACATTCGCCTATTGCAATCACTTTTATAGTGCCATCACTGCTTCCGGTGGTTAATGTTATGGATGTAGAGCTACTAGACCCGCTCCATCCATTAGGTAATTCCCATTGATAAGAAATAGCGTTATTAACAGTGGAAATACTGTAGGTCTCTGAGGTTCCCGGACAAACCGTGATGCTTCCAGTAATTGCAGAAGGAGTGCCGGGTGAGGCTGGTTTTTCGGAAATAGTAATTTGATTACTTAAAAAATCATCGGTACAGGGATTGCTGGAACTTATGAATAGCTGAACCTGATCTCCGTCATTAAGAGAGGTGTTTAAAGTTGAATTATTTCCTACACTGGAATTATTCACTCTCCAGTCGTATACAGGATTAGTTCCGGCTTCCGTAATGCTTGATATACTAAAATTTATATTTCCCCCGGGACATACCGGGTTTTTATCTGCCTGAATAACCACGCTTCCCTGGCGAATACTATTCACCGTCATTTTAATAGGTTGGGAAGGGATTTCGCAGTTTGCATCATCGCTGGAGGTAACTATAAGCCTTACCTCATCGTTATTCTGAAGTGTGGAGGTGCTAAAGCTTGTTTGAGTGGTTCCAACATCGGTTCCATTTATTTGCCATTGGTAAATTAAATTGCTGCCTCCAGTAACTGATGAGTTGAAAGTAACCTGGGTATTTTCACAAATGGTTCTACCTTCAGCTGCACTTATGCTAACCGAAGTAGGACAGGCCTGGGAATATCCATTTTCAGAAATTATAACAATAGAAAATACCAGTAATAAATAATAAAGTAATTTTCTTCCCATAATAGTAATGTTTTAGAGCAATAATAATTACGTAGGGATAATTATATGTAACAGTCTATAAAGGGTTAACCTTCTGGGGTGAAGACAATTAACAATGGAAAGTACGGTTTTTTATACTATTGGCCGTTTTAAATCGGTGAAGGGATATTTAATTCGTTAAAATAATTTAATAATATTTTGTTTATGTGTTAATAAATTATATAAAATACAATTAAAACTTTCTTAAGCTCTTTGGAATATAGTTTAAGGCAGTTTAGATTGTTGGAATAAAAAAGCCGCAGCGAATAAGGCTACGGCTTTTTTTTTGAAGTAAAATTCTTACAAATTATTCACCCATAAAAGGATATCTGTAATCGGTTGCCGGAACAAAAGTTTCCTTAATTAATCTTACGGAAATCCATCTCATCAGGTTCATTTTAGACCCTGCCTTATCATTGGTTCCGCTGGATCTTGCACCTCCAAATGGCTGCTGACCAACAACGGCTCCAGTAGGCTTATCATTGATATAGAAGTTACCGGCAGCATTTTGCAGTAAATCTGTTGCTTTCGCGGCAGCATAACGATCACCCGAAATAATCGCTCCTGTAAGAGCATACATACTCGTATTGTCTACCGTTTCGCATATATCTTCCCATTTCTTTTCATCAAAGTTCTTATCATCATATACATAGATGGTAACAACCGGACCAAAAAGTTCGGTTTCCATGGTGGTGTAATGCGGATCTGTGGTGAGGATTACGGTCGGCTCAATAAAATAACCTTTAGATTTATCATAATTTCCGCCAACTACGATTTCGGCCTTTTCGTCTTTCTTGGCTTTGTCAATATAACTCGCTAGTTTATCAAACGAACCTTCGTGGATAACCGCATTGATGAAGTTACTCATATCCTCGGGCGATCCCATTTTAAAAGATTCAACATCTTCTACTACGAAATCCTTTATCTCTGGCCAAAGACTTTTTGGAAGATAAACCCTTGAAGCTGCACTACATTTTTGACCCTGGTACTCAAAGGCACCTCGCGATATAGCGGTTGCAACCTGCTTTGCATTAGCTGTTGGATGCGCAAGAATAAAATCTTTTCCACCTGTTTCTCCTACAATTCGTGGGTAAGATTTGTAGTTTCTGATATTCTTTCCAACCTTTTCCCAAATACCTTTAAAGACATCGGTACTTCCGGTGAAATGAATTCCTGCGAAATCTGGGCTGGCAAGAACTGTGTCGGTTACCATTTCCGGATCTCCGTTCACCATATTAATAACTCCATCTGGAACACCGGCCTCCTTGAAAACTTCCATCAAAACCTGAGCGGAAAGCATCTGGCTGTCACTAGGCTTCCAAACCGCTACATTTCCCATAAGGGCTGCACTAGAAGGCAGGTTTCCGGCGATAGCCGTAAAGTTGAAAGGAGTAATGGCATATACAAAGCCTTCAAGAGGTCTGTATTCCACACGGTTCCAGTTTCCGTCAGAAGAAATTGGTTGCTCGTTATAAAGTTCACTCATAAACTCTACGTTGAAGCGCAAAAAGTCACAAATCTCTGCAGCTGAATCGATCTCAGCCTGGTAAATATTTTTTGACTGCCCAATCATGGTAGCAGCGTTAATTCTGGATCTGTATGGTCCCGAGATAAGATCGGCTGCTTTTAAGAAAACAGCTGCACGTTGTTCCCATTCAAGTTTCGCCCATTTTTTTCTGGCTTCCAAAGCTTCTTCAATAGCTTTTTCAACATGTTTCTTTTTGGCTAGGTGATAAGTACCGGCCTGGTGCTGATGGTCGTGAGGAGGGTTAATGGTTTTGGTCTCACCGGTTTTTATTTCCTCAGATCCAATATATAGCGGAACTTCTGTATTAGCGTTCCAAAGATCTTTATAAGTAAGTAAAACTTCTTCTCTTTCCGGCGTTCCCGGAGCATAAGATTTTACTGGTTCGTTAACTGCTTTTGGAACGTGAAAAAATCCTTTTCCCATAGTTATTTTGTATTTTTTGATTTTTAATTATTGTGTGTCTAAAGTTAGAAAAAATAGGTGATTTCTAATCACTCTAACTCACCATTTACGAAAGCTTAACTATTTTAGCGAAATCAGTACATTTATTAAGAAAATTTTATGTGCACTATAAGTCTTATACCACACCTGAAAAATCCTAATGGGTTTATCTTAACATCTAATAGAGATGAAGCCAGCGAAAGGGAGACCTTTCCTCCCAATTTTAAAGTTGAAAAGGAGCTAAAATTACTTTTTCCTGAAGATGCGGTGGCTGGTGGGAGCTGGATTGGAGTGAGCCAGAGAAAAAGGGTTTTATGTTTAATGAATGGTGGTTTTGTCTCGCATAAACGTCAGGGTTATTATAGAAAAAGTAGGGGTTTGGTGCTTAAGGAGTGGCTTGTTGCTGCTAATATTGAAACAGAAATAAAACACTATAATCTGTTAGATATAGAACCTTTTACGGTAGTGGTAGCCGATTGGTCTTCAGGATTGTTTTTTGCTGAATTTGTATGGGATGGTAAGCAGAAGTATTTTAAAAAACTGCCTTTTCAAGCGCAAATTTGGTCCTCCTCACCTTTATATACTTCAGAAATTAAAAACCTTAGGGAAGCGTGGTTTTCAAAATTTCAAAAGGAAAATAATCTTTCTGCTAAAAATTTATGGGAATTTCATCATTCCGCTGGAAAAGGGGATAAAGAAATTGATTTAATTATGGATCGCGGTTTTGTAAAAACTAAAAGTATCTCTCAAATAGAATTCCTGCCAGGAAAATTGATTTTCACATATGAAGATCTTCAAAAAGGAGAAACTACTAGAAAGGAATTTAAAGGACTTTAATTCACGGCAAATGGAGCGCTTAATTTAAAAGTGGGGATCTTAACCCTAAATTTTCTAGTAGAAGTGAAGCTCACCATATTGTAATAACCGCCCATAGAGCCAAATGGAGAGTTTAGTAAGCAACCACTTTGGTAGGTATGGAATTCGCCTGGTTTTAATACAGGTTTTTGGCCAATTACGCCTTCACCCTGTACAATTTCAGTATGGTTTAAGGCATCTTTTATTTTCCAAAAACGAGAGGTTAATTGCACCGAATCATTACTTTGATTTTCTATAGTGATATGGTAAGAAAAAGCAAAACGAGAACCTAAGCTCCTTAGTAAGGTGCCTTCAAAGCTGGTTTTAACCGAAATCTTTATTCCTCTTGTAACTTGTTGAACCATATACTAGTAAATAGCAAAAGACGCTAAAATTGATATTATTGTCGCAATTCCTGCTAAAATAAAAAATATAAAGTTTAAGAGTATGAACTTTACAACGGTTTTAACACGTCCCTGCCCATAAAAATTACGCATGGCCTTATATAAATAGAAGATAAAAACGATAATGGCTACGTTAAATGCCCAATTTTCTAAGAAAATATCTAAAATAGATGCCAGGGCACAAAGTATGAAAAAGGTGGTTTGTACATGGAAAGCAAAGATTAAATGCTCAATATAGTTAAACGGTCTCCTTAAATACAACAGCCAAATAAATAGAGCAAATACCGGTAGGTAAAAGAAAATGATAAACGGTAGTTTGTTAACAAAGTAATTAAAGAATAGCCCCGGATTCTTTTTTATGGTACTCCAGTCTACTGCTTTTTTGTATAACCAATGATTGTAGTTGGATTGTGGATAGGCAAGGCTGTCCATTGCAATTTCGGCTTTCCTAATGGTTGTTTCTTTGTGAAACTTTGAAAAGATATCGAATTTTTTATTTATTGCCTCCAAATAACTCAGACTGTCTAATTTCCCGGAAGGGATGTAAACTTCTTTATAGGATTTTAGATTGCGTTGTTTTTGATTCTGAATATTTGTATCTAAACTCACATCACCCATAGGGGTGGGAACTAGTTTATGCATATTAGCATTTAAGCTATCCTGTTCAATTTTCTGGGCAACTTCATCAGCATCGGTAATTGGTTGAAGGTTGTCAAAGGAATTAGTAAGGCTCCATATTAAAAAGAAAATAATAGAGGCGCTTAAGTAGAATCTAAAAGGATTGGCGTAGCACATGCGCTTTCCATTAATATAATCTTTAGAAATTTTACCGGGTGAAAACAATAAAACCCTTAAAGTTCTTTGAAAACGGGAGTCGTAGGCTAACAGCCCTGAAAAGAATTCAGAGAAAAAATCGTCAAATTTTAATTTTTTAGTGCTGTTTAATTGTCCGCAGCTTGGGCAATATCTGTCACTTTTGTCTAGCGGAAATTTACAATTTAGACATGTAGTGCCTCTGTATTTTAGATCAGATCTATTCGCTGCCATTTTTATAAAGATTTGTTGATCTCTTAATTGGTAATAGTTGTAGAATTTCCTGTGCCTACACCAATTAAACGGTCGTACCTGGCACCGGGGCTTCGGTAGTATACCAACACCTGGTAGGAGTTTTCGGTCTCATCAAAATCACCGCTAAAAAAGCCTTCATCAATGGTTCCGTCTGTACGTTTTAGCACATATTTGTAATTATAGAATCCTTGCTTAAATAACCTTGCACCTTCATAAAGATCAGCATTTTTATTGTAAGTAAGGCGCGTGCTTTTATCTAAATTAAAATTATTAAAGGCTCCGTAAATATGAATTTCACCTCCGTTTAATTCTGAATAATTTTGAAGTTGAAAATGAACCCAAACATATTCGGCTTCTATTGAAGGATTCTCTGCAGGTAGGCTTCGAACTAGAAACTGCCCGTTTATGTCGGGATTGTAAGTATATGGTTCATTGGCTCTAGTGCGGTCTGTGAATAAATAGTGATGATAAAGATTTTTTAATGCAACCGAACTGATATCTGAAGTAGAGGCTCTTAACTCCTTATTGTCAAACTGAAGATATTCGTTTCCGCCCCAAAAAGCGGTTTTGACATCATAGCGATAAACCAGGTCATTGCCAATATTGTATTGCGGTTCAATATTTTTTATACCGGTTTTTAGGTTATGATTTTTGGTAATAAGAACCTTGACATTATTTTCGGGATTTTTAAGAAGTAAATTAGGAGATTCAATGGTGAAATTTACTACTTGTTTTTCATCTATAAACTTCAGGTTCCTGGAGCGTCTTAGATTAATTTTGGCCTGGGCAATATTCTCATAAACCATAAATTTTCGGGAAAAAACCAATTCTTTCTCACTGTTGAAGATGTTGATCATGTAATTGCCACTTACTTTAAGACCGCCGGTATCTTCATTTGGAATTTTAAGCTCGTAATGTGAAAAAGCCTGAAGTGTATTATAAGAATTGAGATAATTAAAGATTCTTATATCATCAAAGCCTATTAAGTATTCGGTTTTTGCTAATTGAGTGGGGGTCCAGTCGTAATTGTAATGTTCTATGGTGTAATAATAATCGGCTTCATCACCAATTATATCATCAAACTTTAAAATTAAGGATTCTCCTAATTGCAAAACAGGATTTCCATAGGTGTTTTGCGCATTTCCAGAGAGTTGAATGCTCCGTATATAATTTGGCGGAAGTGTCTCCTGTGCTACCTGGGCAGTCAATGCCAGCGATGAAAGGGATAAAAGTAAGAGTGAGAAAAAGTTTTTCATTAAAATAGAATCTTGACAAATGTAATTACAAATATTATTCTATAATTTTTAACATTTCACTTTAACAGTTTTAAATGCTTAAAAATCTTTGGTTTCTTGGGAAAAGTGTGGTTTAAATTCCTAAATTTGCACGACTCAAAACAAAAATTTTTAACATACACTCCATCCTATGTCAAAAGACATTCGAATTAAAAGAGGATTATCTCTAAAATTAGAAGGGGAGGCGGAAAAAGAGCTTGTAAAAGCTCCAAGGTCTAAAACCTACGCAATTAAACCGCCAGATTTTCACGCTTTGGTACCTAAAATGGTATTAAAAGAAGGGGCTAAGGTCCTTGCTGGCGATGAACTTTTCTTTTCAAAGTACACTGATGAATTACGTTTTACCAGCCCTGTAAGCGGGGTGCTTAAGCAAATTAAGCGTGGTGAAAAGCGTAAAATCATGGAAGTGATTATAGAGGCCGATCCTGAAGACACTTACAGAGATTTTGGAAAAATGAACGCTTCTTCTTCTGATGCTGAAGCTGTAAAGCAGCGCATTTTAGAAAGTGGTTGTGGTGCATTTATTAATCAACGTCCTTACGATATCGTAGCTGATCCTAAAGATACGCCAAAGGCTATTTTTATTTCTGCCGTAAGTACTGCACCATTAGCTCCAGACTGGGGCTTTGTTTTAAAAGAAAAACTAGCTGCTTTTCAGGAAGGGATAAACGCGCTTAAAAAACTTACTCCAGGAAAAGTTCACCTGGGGGTAGATGCTAGTTCTGCACAATATTTAAAAAATATTGAAGGTGTAGAGCTTCATACCGTAAAAGGACCACATCCTGCAGGGAATGTTGGGGTTCAAATTCATAAAATAGATCCAATTAATCAGGGAGATAGAGTTTGGACAGTGAATCCTGAAGATGTGACTATAATTGGTAATCTTTTTCTTACAGGGAATTATATTGCCGATAAAACTATTGCCGTAACAGGTAGTGAAGCTACTAATCGTAAATATTTTTCAACAAAGATTGGAGCTGAGGTTTCAGATGTTATCCAAAAGGTTGATGAAGACGTACGTATTATTTCAGGAAATGTGCTTACCGGTTTGAAACTGGCTTACGATCAACACGTAAGTTTCTTTTCAAACGAAGTGACGCTTATTCCAGAAGGAAATAATTATAGAGCCTTTGGTTGGTTGCCATTTACTTATAACAATATTCACTCAAATTCAAGAACTTCTTTATCCTGGTTGTTTCCAAATAGAAAGTTTAAACCTACCACCAACTTAAATGGGGAGGAGAGAGCTCTTGTGGTAACCGGTGAAATGGAAGAGGTTTTACCTATGGATGTGTATCCAATGCAGCTTATTAAAGCCTGTATGGCCGGTGATATTGAAAAGATGGAAAATCTTGGGATTTATGAAGTAGCTCCTGAGGATTTTGCTTTGGTAGAATACGTGAATACGTCCAAGATCGAGATTCAGGATGTGATTCGTCTTGGTTTGGATTTAATGATTACTGAAGTAGGTTAAAAAGCAGTAGAATTATGGAATGGATTAGACAAAGATTAGATAAAATAAAGGAGCCTTTTGCACCTGGGAAAAAATATGAAAAGTATGCGCCTGCAGTTAATGCAATAGATACTTTTTTGTTTACCCCAAATCATACCACGCAAAAAGGAGCTCATATTCGTGACGCAGTAGATTTAAAACGTACAATGATCACGGTGGTACTTGCCCTTATTCCAGCGCTTATTTTTGGGATGTGGAATGCCGGTTACCAGCACTTTACTCAGTTAGGTGGTGATTTTACCTTTTGGGATGCGTTTGGTCACGGAGCATTAAAGATTGTTCCTATGATCGTAGTTTCTTACGCGGTTGGACTGGGAATTGAGTTTGCCTTCGCCATCTTTAGAGGGCACGAGGTAAACGAAGGATATTTAGTGACAGGTTTGTTGATACCAATGATTATGCCTATTGATTTTCCACTTTGGATGCTGGCACTATCTGTAGTATTTGCAGTTCTTGTTGGTAAGGAAGCATTTGGAGGTACAGGAATGAATATTCTTAACCCGGCTCTTACCGCAAGGGCATTTGCATTCTTTGCTTATCCTACCTATATGTCTGGTAACCAGGTTTGGGTTAGTGAAGCAAGTAGTGTAGATGCAATTTCTGGAGAAACTATTCTTGGTTCTTTGGCAGCTGGAGAGAATGCGAGTTACAGTATGATGGATATGTTCTACGGGTTTATCCCGGGATCTGTAGCAGAAACTTCAACACTCTTTATTCTTCTGGGGGCCTTGCTTTTAATTTTAACAAAAGTAGGTAGCTGGAGAATTATATTGAGTGCATTTATAGGTGCAGCAGTAATGGGACTTATTTTTAACGCTTTGCCTTCAATGGGGGTTACAGGTAATGAACTTACAAACTTCCCATGGTATGGTCACTTAATTATTGGTGGACTTGCTTTTGGTATTGTGTTTATGGCTACAGATCCTGTATCTGCAGCGCAAACTATGAAAGGGAAATGGATCTACGGATTTCTAATAGGTTTCCTTTCAGTAATGATTAGGGTTTTTAACCCGGCATACCCAGAAGGAGTAATGCTTGGAATCTTACTTATGAACGTATTTGCACCAACGATAGATCACTACGTAATTCAATCTAATATCAAGCGTAGAAAAAAGAGAATTGAATCCGCCACCGCACAGGTGAAAACAGCAGTTTAATTATGGAAGAAAAATCAGTAAATAAAACAAATAGTAACGGTTATACGTTTCTTTTTGCGGTGATTATGGTGTTGGTTGTGGCCTCTGTATTGGCTTTTACTGCAACCTCACTTCAACCTATTCAAAGGGAGAATGTTCGCCAGGAGAAGATGCAAAGTATTTTAGCTACTATTGGTGTTGAAACCGATAGAGCTGGTGCTGAAGAGCTTTATAATCAGTATATCACTGAAGCATTAACCTTAGATCAAAATGGTGATGTGAAAGAAGATGTAGACGCTTTTACAGTAGATTTGGCCAAAGAGCTTAAGCGACCTGTAGCGGAACAAAATTACCCGCTATATATTGCCGATTACGAAGGTTCTAAATATTATATAGTTCCTTTAAGAGGTAATGGCTTGTGGAATGCGATATTTGGGTACATTTCTTTAAAAGACGATGTGAATACTATTAAAGGTGCAACGTTTGACCACCTGGGGGAAACTCCTGGTCTGGGAGCAGAAATCACCAAAGAATGGTTTAAGGAAAGTTTTTCCAATGAAAAGATCTTTGATAGTAATGGTAATTTAATTGGAGTATCTGTGGTGAAAGGTGATATAGATCCTTCAGATAAAGAAGATAATAAGGTAGATGCTATTTCTGGAGCTACAATTACAGGTGATGGTGTTTCTGATATGATTTCTGAAAGACTTCAACGTTATCTGCCTTACTTCAAACAGCAAACGGAAATTAAAGTCGCAACTAAGTAATTATGGCTACAGAGAGAAAAAATATTTCAGAAGAGAAAGAAGCCAAAAAGAAAGAAATGATCCTTTTTCTATCTAATTCAGAAGAAAAAGAACACTTCCTTTCTAAAGGCAATAGAAAATTATTGTCTGATCCTTTAGACGATAACAACCCAATTACTGTCCAGGTGCTGGGTATATGTTCTGCATTGGCGATTACGGTACAATTAGAGCCCGCTGTGGTTATGGCTATTGCCGTTGTGTTTGTAATGGCATTTAGTAATATTATTGTTTCCTTGCTACGTAATATGATTCCTAGTAGAATCAGGATTATCGTACAGCTAGTAGTTGTTGCATCCCTTGTGGCTTTGGTAGATCAGGTGCTTAAGGCTTATGCTTATGATGTTAGTAAGCAGCTTTCTGTATTTATTGGTCTTATTATTACCAACTGTATTGTAATGGGACGTTTAGAAGCTTTTGCTTTAGGAAACGGAGTTTACAAATCTTTTCTAGATGGTATAGGGAACGCAGCAGGCTATGGTTTAATTCTTATAATAGTTGCATTTTTCCGTGAGCTTTTAGGATCGGGTAAGTTATTCGGATTTGAAGTTTTAGGACATAAAGCGGCAACTTTAGCAGACTCTACAGGTTTGTATGCTTTAGGATATGAAAACAACGGATTGATGTTGCTTTCACCAATGGCGCTTATTGTAGTTGGTTTGCTTATTTGGGTACAACGTGCCAGAAACCGTAAACTGATAGAAGAGAACTAAAGCACAACAGCTTAAATAAAACGAAATTATGGATTTTATAAATTTATTTGTTAGAAGTATTTTCATAGAAAATATGATTTTTGCCTACTTTTTAGGGATGTGTTCCTATTTAGCAGTGTCAAAAACCGTAAAAACAGCTGTTGGGTTGGGTGCGGCGGTAATATTTGTACTTACTATTACTGTACCTATTAACTATTTGCTGGATAATTACTTGTTAAGACCGGGAGCTTTAAAATGGCTTGGTGCAGAATATGCTAATGTAGACCTTAGCTTTTTAAGCTTTATAATGTTTATTGCAGTAATAGCATCTATGGTACAATTAGTAGAAATGATCGTTGAGAAATTTGCCCCTGCATTGTATGGTGCCCTGGGTATTTTCTTGCCACTTATTGCTGTAAACTGTGCCATTCTTGGAGGGGCGCTTTTTATGCAACAAAAGGATTTTAGTGTAATCACAGAAGCTATAACCTATGGGTTTGGTAGTGGAATTGGATGGTTCCTTGCAATTCTTGGTATTGCAGCTATTCGTGAAAAAATAGCTTACTCTAATGTGCCTGCTCCATTAAAAGGTTTAGGAATAACCTTTATTATTACTGGGCTTATGGCATTAGGTTTTATGAGTTTTATGGGAATTAAATTATAATCGCAAAAGAAAGACTATGACAGTTATTATAGCAAGTATAGTAGTATTTTTAGCATTGATACTCATATTGGTTTCTGTGTTGCTTGGAGCAAAGGCAAAATTAGCGCCTTCAGGTCCTGTTACCATAAACGTAAATGGGGAGAAAGATATGGAAGTAGGTTCCGGTGGAACATTACTCTCAACCCTGGGAGACAATAAATTATTTTTACCTTCAGCCTGTGGTGGTGGTGGAACCTGTGTACAGTGTAAATGTATCGTAAAAGAAGGTGGCGGTGCCATTCTTCCAACCGAAGAACCACACTTTACCCGTAAAGAGATCGCGCAGGGATGGCGATTAGGATGCCAGGTAAAGGTGAAAGAAGATATGAAGATTACTATTCCGGAAGAAGTATTCGGAATTAAGAAATGGGAAGCAACCGTATTAAGAAATTATAACGTAGCTTCTTTTATTAAGGAATTTGTAGTGGAAATTCCTGAAGATATGGATTATAAGGCCGGTGGGTATATTCAGATTGAAATTCCTAAGTGTGAGGTTAAATTTAGTGATATGGATATCACTGCTCACCCTGAAGAACACGATGTGCCAGATATGTTTGAAGCCGAGTGGGATAAGTTTAAACTTCGCCCATTGGTAATGAAAAACCCTGAAACGGTAGAACGTGCTTACTCTATGGCTTCTTACCCTGCTGAAGGACGTGAGATTATGCTTAACGTTCGTGTAGCTACTCCACCATGGGATAGATCAAAAGATACCTGGATGGATGTAAATCCTGGTATTGCTTCTTCTTATATTTTCTCAAGGAAAAAAGGAGACAAAGTAACTATTTCTGGTCCTTATGGAGAATTCTTTATTAACCATAGTGAAGCAGAAATGCTTTATGTTGGTGGTGGTGCAGGTATGGCGCCAATGCGTTCTCACCTTTACCATTTGTTCCGTACACTTAAAACCGGTAGAAAAGTTACTTACTGGTATGGTGGACGTTCAAAAAGAGAATTGTTCTACATAGAGCACTTTAGAGCTTTAGAAAGGGATTTTCCTAACTTTGGTTTCTACTTAGCGCTTTCTGAACCAATGGAAGAAGATAACTGGAAAGTAAAGAAAAGTCTAGACGATGAAGGAGATGGATTTGTTGGATTTATTCACCAGGTTGTAATAGATAACTATTTAAGTCATCACGAGGAACCAGAAGATATTGAATTATACTTCTGTGGACCGCCTTTAATGAACAAAGCTGTTCAGAAAATGGGTGAAGACTTTGGAATGCCACCAGAAAACATCAGGTTTGATGATTTTGGAGGTTAGGAATTAAATAATTTAGACAAGCTGTCTAAGAAGTTTTTAATTCGTCATCCTGAATTCATTTCAGGATCTAGGGTGTTTTTAATTGAAACATGTTAGAAGCTGAAACAAGTTTCAGCTTGACGGTCATAAGGCTTTTTAGACAGCTTTTTTTATTTTTGCACTATGGCGAAATTAAACGATCAGGAGCTGCATAACCTTGCAATGAACATTGTAGGTAAAGAACTTGAGGAAAATGGTTACGAGTTTCTTGGGGTAAATAGTGAGATACAAAAGGATCCGCAGTTCGTTGCTTTAAAAGATAAAAAGCTTCACTTTGTAATTGTGCGGGCTATAGAATATCCATATAATCCCAAAGAATATGATATGGCATTTCTGCAATCTATTAAAGACCATGCCATAAAGTTTAAGGCACGTACATTTTATGCCGGAGTAGGCCTGGCAAATTCTTCCGATTATGAAAAACCAGTGATGCATGGCGAAGCTTATGTGGTTAATTATGAAGGCTGGCAGGAAATTTAAGCGCATAATGCACACTTTTTAATATAACATATTCGTGGCATTCTATTTCTTCAATTTTTTATAAATGAAAAACTTACTTTTTCCCTTACTTCTTATTTTTATACTTATTTCCTGCAAGAATGAAGGCCCGCAGGTAAACACATATACTGGAAATGCACTTGGTACCACCTACCAGGTAAAATATTTTTCTTCCCAAGATTTTGATACCGAAAAAGCTTTAGATTCTATTTTTGAAGTGATCAATACCTCAATGAGCACTTATCAGGATGATTCTGATATCTCTCGTATAAATTCGGGAGCTGAAGGGCTAACAGTAGATGTTCATTTCCAAAATGTGTTTAAATATTCTAAACAGGTTTTTAAAGAAAGCAACGGCTATTTTGATCCAACGGTGGGTAGTTTAGTCAACGCCTATGGCTTTGGCCCTGATAAGCCTTTAAATGAACCAGACGAAGCTGTTTTAGATTCCATAAAGCAACTGGTGGGATTTGAAAAAGTTAATTTAACCAGCATTAATACCATTGAGAAAGAAAACCCGAATATTTATCTTGATTTTAATGCGATAGCCAAGGGGTATACCATAGATGTTATCGCTGAATATTTAGATATAAATAATATTGAAAATTATTTAATTGAACTGGGGGGAGAGCTCGTTGCCAAAGGTGAAAATTTAGAGCGGGAATCTCCCTGGATGGTAGCCATAGATAATCCGCAGCAAACCGATGCTGAACGTACTTTACAAACCGTTCTTGCATTGGAAAACCGGGCGATGGCAACTTCCGGAAATTACCGAAAATTTAGAATAGACAGTACCACCGGAAATCGTTATGTACACACTATAAATCCCTTAAACGGGAAAGCTGAAAAAAGCAATTTGCTAAGCGCCTCTGTACTTGCTGAAAATTGTACCCTTGCCGATGGCTACGCCACTGCTTTTATGGCTTTAGGCTACGAAAGATCCTTAGAAATGCTGGAAGAACTGGAAAATGTAGATGTGTATTTTATTTATGTAGATGAAGCGGAAAGTATTCGGGTCTTTACTTCTGAAGGCTTTGAGGAAGCCTTAATGGAATAATCATTTATAACAAACTGGAATAACTTCCCCTTTTGCCAGGCGGTATTTATCAATATCTTCAGGAGATAATTGTTCGGTATAGTCAACTTCTTCAACCTTAAAACCAATATTTCTCAATTTATCAAAATAATCCCTACCGTATATTCTTACGTGATCGTACTGGCCAAATATACGTTCCCGTTCTTTTCTATCGGTAATTGAATCATCTTCAAAAGTATCCGTTCTCTTTAAATCCTGCGGAATCTGTAATATCGCTGTGCCGCCAGGTTTAAGAACTCTATAAAGTCCTTGCATCGCTTTGGTATCATCAGGAATATGTTCTAAAACGTGATTACACAGAATAAAATCAAATTCATTTTCTTTAAACGGCAAATTGCAAATATCAGCCTTTACATCGGCTAAAGGTGAATTTAAGTCAGTTGTGGTGTAGTTTAGGTTTTTAAGCTTTCTAAAACGCTTATAAAAAGCTTGTTCGGGGGCAAAATGCAGTACTTTTAGGTTCTTGCTAAAGAAATCGGTTTCATTTTTTAGGTATAACCAAAGTAAGCGATGCCTTTCCAGGGAAAGAGTAGAAGGGGAGAGCACATTTTCCCGCTGGTTAATATACCCGTAAGGTAGAAATTTAGAAAAGCTTTTCCCATCTATAGGATCGGTGTATTTATTTCCACGAAGCGCATATTTAAAAAAAGGTTTCACCCAATAGCTTAATTTGATAAGCATAGGGCGGGGCACGGTATTTAAAACTATTTTGAAAAGCTTTTTCATCAAGAATTGCTAGACTTTAATATCGCCCCAGTTTTCACCAGATTTTATACGATAAAGTTGCATTTCTGAAACTCCAAATTGCTTGGCCAGTACCTTGATTCTTGTTTTTCTTTTAGGGTCTAAAAGTTTCTTTTTTAATACCACGGCCTGTGCATATGAGAGTTTGGAATAGGTAACTACCTGTCTCAATTTTCTTTTGCGCTTGTTTTCTTTAACGCCAGGGCTATCATGCTGATGTTTTACCCATTCGTCTGGGGTGGTCCAGGCAAGGTTTTCTACGCGATTATCGTCTTTTTTAAAATTCTTATGAATCACGTATTTATGATCTTCATTCTTTTTAAGAAAAAGTTCAGCAACAATACGATGTACGTAATAGGCTTTATGTTTACCGTTTTGAAGTCTGGGAGAAAAACTTGTATAGCCATTGGTACGGCCGCCATTTATTAATTCTCCTTCTGGGTACTGCACGTAGCTAATTAACCTGCCGTAATTGGACACATCGTATACAAAGCGATCCTGCCATTCTTCTTTATGGAGTCTTTTCCATTCTTCGCCTCTATAATTCTTTATCATGGGCTTTTGCTTTAAACTCATCTTCTTCATCACTTTCAATTCCTAAAGCTTCATATATATAATCAAAGGTAGATAGTAGTTGTGGTTTCCCATCTACCAGGGCAACATCGTGCTCAAAATGGGCACTGGCTTTATTGTCTGCTGTTAGAATAGTCCAACCATCGGGTAATTGTTTTATTCTTTTTGTGCCAAGATTAATCATTGGTTCAATGGCCACTACCATTCCTTCTACAAATTTTTTACCCCTACCGCGTTTTCCATAATTTGGCATTTCTGGATCTTCGTGCATGGTCGCTCCAAGGCCATGGCCTACCAATTCTCTTACCACGCCATAGCCGCGATCTTCGGTATATTTTTGAATGGCATAACCAACATCTCCAACTCTGTTTCCGGCTTTAAATTCTCTTATTCCTACGTAAAGCGATTCTTTAGTAGCTTTTAAAAGATCTTTTATTTCTTGTTTTACCTCACCAACTTCAAACGTGTAGGCATGATCTCCATAAAATCCGTTTTTTAAAGCGCCACAATCTATAGAGATAATATCGCCTTCTTGCAACGGCTTGTCATTGGGAATACCATGAACCACCTGCGCGTTGGGACTCATACATAGTGAATTTGGGAAATCGTACATCCCTAAAAAACCTGGTTCAGCACCGTGATCGCGTATAAATTCTTCCGCCATCTTATCTAAGTCTAAAGTAGTTATGCCTGGTTTAATATGGGGTGCAAGCATTCCCAGGGTTTTAGATACAATTAATGCGCTTTCACGCATTAATTCAATTTCTGTAGGGGTTTTGGTAATTATCATATTCGTTATTTAAAATCGGCCTAAAAATCCGAATTTCTTCTTTTCTTTTTTCTGTTCTCTAATTATTGATCGGTCTTTTAATCGCTGGTATATTTCACCCCATCCCCACATACCACCAATATTTCTATCATCTATAAAAATATCGGCCAGGATCTTTCTGCTTATATCTTCGTCAAAAACCTCTTCGGGGTAACTTTTATTTATTGCGTAAAATTTAATGCCTTTTTTCTCACAAAATTTCACCGCTTCTTCTAATTTATCTTCGGCTCTATAAGTCCATAAAATAAGTCGGTGACCATCTTCCTGCAATTTTTTTAGTGTTTCAAATGCAAAAAGCTTTGGCTTTCCTATTTCAGGAAATTTATTTTCTACAATAGTTCCGTCAAAATCTACGGCTATGGTTAGTGTATGAGGCATAGGGCAAAATTAGCAAGATTAACCGAATATATCTTCTTAGGCTCCTGTTATTCGGAGTAAGGATCTATATATTCTTTACCATCAACTATCCTGGCAATATCTTCCTCTAAGTTTTCTACAGAATATTCTACAAAACGGTTTACTTCCTTTCCATCTTTAATAAAGATTATAGTAGGAACCCGGTGAATATTATACTTTTCGTCCAAATCGCCGGGGGCTTTTTTACTATAATTTACCGCAATACTTGTTAGGTTTTCCCTGTTGAAATCTACTAAATCTAACAATTTGAAAAACTTAGGAACTTCGTATCGGCTATCGCCACACCAGGTGCCCATAAAGAGAAGAATCTCATAATCTCCTATATTTTTCTTTATGGTTTCCACAGCTTCTGCATTAGGCTTGTAATTCGCGTAACCCGGAGTGAACCAGCGCGAATATGGAGATTTCTCCAAATCAGCTTGTGTGAATTCACCTAAAAGCATTTCTGCCGAATCTATATTCGCTAGTTTCTCTGTTTTATCTGAAACTTCCCCTGTGGTGATAAAAACTCCAAGGAAAAGCAGCAATATCTTATTGATCATTGATTTTTAAATTAGAGGGTCTTCAGTCATTAATTCAGGCTGCTCAATACCCATTAGCTTCAGGATAGTCGGAGCAATGTTTCCAAGCTTACCGCTTTTAATTGCTTTTAGATCTTTATCTAATAAAATTAATGGTACAGGGCTAGTGGTATGTGCTGTATTTGGACTGCCGTCTTCGTTGATCATGATCTCACTATTTCCATGATCTGCAATGATAATTACCGAATAATCATTTTCCATGGCAGTTTCAGCCACATCTTTAGCGCAAGAATCTACAGTTTCCACGGCTTTTACAGCAGCCTCAAATACCCCGGTATGGCCTACCATATCTGGATTTGCGAAATTCAGGCAAATAAAATCGGCCGATTCTTCTTGGAGTTCAGGAATAATTTTGTCCCTAATTTCAAAAGCACTCATTTCTGGCTGAAGGTCATAAGTGGCTACTTTTGGAGAGTTACACATTAAGCGTCTTTCGCCTTTAAAAGGTTTTTCACGGCCACCGCTAAAGAAGAAGGTAACGTGTGGATATTTCTCTGTTTCAGCAATTCTAATTTGCTTTTTGCCCATATACTCCAGGACTTCACCCAGGGTAGACTTAATATTGTCTTTTTTGAAAACTACATTTATGCCTTCAAAACTATCGTCATATTTAGTTACTGTCACATAATATAACGGCATTTTTTTCATATTGTACTCCGGGAAATCGTCTTGAGTTAGAGCCTGGGTAAGCTGCCTGCCACGATCTGTTCTAAAGTTGAAGAAGATTACAACTTCTTTTTCTTTTAAAGTGGCTACCGGCTCACCGGCATCATTGGTCATTACAATTGGTTCTACAAACTCATCGCTAACATTGTTTTCATAGCTTTTAGCAATAGCTTCAGAAGCATTTGTTGTTTTTGCACCTTCACCTTTAGTAATAAGATCGTAGGCTTTCTTTACTCTTTCCCATCGTTTATCACGATCCATTGCGAAATAACGCCCAATCACAGAAGCTAGTTTTCCATTGGTTTTCTCTAAATGTTTTTCAAGTTCTTCAACAAAACCTTTTCCTGAATGTGGGTCTACATCACGGCCATCTGTAAAAGCATGAACGTATTTTTCCTTAACTCCAAATTCTTCTGCAGCTGAAAGTAAGCCCTTTAAGTGATCAATGTGAGAATGTACTCCACCATCACTTAAAAGACCCATAAAATGAATTGGTTTATCATGTTTTATCGCATAATTAAAAGCTTCCTCCAGTACGGGCTCATCTTTTAAGGTGTTTTTTTCTACCGCCATGTTGATTTTTACCAAATCCTGGTATACAATGCGGCCGGCTCCAAGGTTCATGTGTCCTACCTCACTATTTCCCATTTGTCCTTCCGGTAGGCCAACCTGCATTCCGTCGGTGCGTAGTTCAGCGTGTGGATATTTCTCCAGGATACTATCCATAAATGGAGTTTTTGCTTTAGCTATAGCTGAAACGTCTGGGTTTTGCGTAATTCCCCAGCCGTCTAAAATCATTAGTAGAACTTTCTTATTCATAATAATTAGTTAATTAAGGCATAAAGATAAAAACAAATTGCCGGTCTACTAAATCCATGCCCACTAAATGTTTTATTAAATCTAAAGATAGAAGACCATTTGATAACTTTAGGCTATACTTAATTTAGCTGAAAAGAGAAATCACTTCTATCCTAAGTTTTAAAAATTTAACATTAAACTTGTTGCTTTGGAATAATTTTTTATTCGATTAATCGTTCTTTAAATAACTGCTGCTAACGTGTAATATGTTGAAATGTAGTTATATAAGGCTGTAAATGTTAAATTTTATGTTCTATAGCTTTAAAACTTAGATTAATAAGAATATTTTGTATGTTGGCATTACATTTGGACTAAATTAGGAGAACATTAATAAAACAACGTGTATGATTTATAGAATTCTGACTGTATTTGCCGTATTGATTTTCTCTTTTGCATTTACAACTACAGATAATTTAAAAACTAAGCTTAAAACTTCAGAATTAGAAGCTATCACTTCCCCGGTTTCTGAAGAAAGTAAAAACATAACTTTTGAAAGTAAAGTCGCTAGTCTCTACAATGAGTTTTCTACCAATAATATAAGCATTCCTGCAATGCCCGTTTTTGAAAAAGCGATAAAAGGCTACGAGCAATTAGACGAGAATGGTAAAGTGGGTAAAAAACTCCTTACCGTAATAGATTTTGGACTTTCTTCTACAAAAAAACGTATGTGGATTATGAATATGGAAACAAAAAAAGTATTGTTTAATACTTATGTTTCCCACGGAAAAAATACCGGTGGTGAGTTCGCTACCAAGTTTTCTAATACTGTAAATTCCCTGCAAAGTTCTCTTGGATTTTACGTTACCGCTGAAACTTATTACGGAAAAAACGGATTATCACTTTTTATAGATGGTATGGAGAAAGGTTTTAATAGCAATGCTCGTAAGCGTTATGTGGTAATTCACGGTGCAGATTATGCTGAACCAAATTTTATAGACAGAATTGGAAGGTTAGGAAGAAGCTACGGTTGCCCTGCGGTTCCAAATACAATTGCTAAAGAAGTGATAGATACTATTAAAGAAGAATCTGTAGTATATATTCACAAAAACAATAAAGAATACCTCGAAAAATCTACGCTACTAAATAGTTAATTTTTAGTAAGCAGTTTATAGATGGCAGCATCTCTTTTGTAGACATCTTCTGCAAAACGGGTGCTGCCATTTTCGTTCCAGGCTGTCCAGTATAGGTGGTGTACTTGTACTTGCTGAGTAACCTTAATTGTGGTAGTATTCCCTGAGTTTAGAATTTCTGCAATTTTATCATCGTCATATTTTGGTTGATCGCTTAAGAGCATTTTTGCGAGATCCAATACTCCCTGCACCCTTACACAACCAGAGCTTTGCGCCCTTAAATTTTTGTTGAAAAGCGATTTTGAAGGCGTGTCGTGTAGGTAAATCATATACTTATTGGGGTATATGATCTTTACCAATCCAAGCGGATTTGCCGGCCCGGCTTCCTGTCTAAAAGTATAGCCTTTCACTTTAGAAGAAGACCAGTCTACATCATGCGGATTCATTTTTTCACCACTTCGGTTAAATATGCTGAAATTTTTCCTGTTAATATAATCGGGGTCTTTAGAAGCTGAAGGGATAACATCTTTACTCTTAATCGTGGGAGGAATAGTCCATGTGGGGTTATAAACTATATGTTCTACTTTATCTGAGAAAACCGGGGTTTTTCGCGCTTCAGTACCAACCATAGTGAGGTGCGTAGCAAGCGTATCTTCATTTTTTACTAAATGTAAGCGATAGTTTGCAATATTTACAATAATGTATTGTTCTCCCAGGTCTTTAGGATACCAGCGCCAGCGTTCCAGGTTTACTAAAATCTGTTCCAGTCTGTCCTGGTAGGTTTTATTCAAGGTTTTAATTGTGCCACCGCCAATAACACCATCAGTTTCAATACCATATTTTTCCTGGAATTCTTTCACTGCTTCCTGTAGCGAGTCATCATAAGTATCAAGGCTGTCTGTAATTTCCTGTTCCCAATAACCTAATTCTTTTAAGCGCCTTTTTATATCAGGAATTCGCTCATCTTTTTCATCGGCTTTAATACTCTCTCCTTCTTCGGAAATAAAAATGGGGTTTTCTTCTTTTTTTGCCAGTTCTCTATATTTCTTTAAACTCTGTTTTAAGCCTTTATAAACCTCGTGCTTTGGTGTTACAGAATCTATAGCGGCCAGGATATTGTTTTGCTGAATTCCGTAATTCAGTAGACCGGTGAGTTCTATTTTGTTGCTTTCTAGTCCCCAAATACTGTAAATTTTTTTAGGATCTAATTTCCCCGAATTATAATCGGAAGCAAGACCAAAAAAAGCATCAGTAAGAATAATTTCGGTCAAACTGCGCTCTTCATCATCTAATTCTGATAAATTGGCGAGAGACTTTTTTAAATAGCTTAAATGGTAATCTTCAGGTTCCAGGCCGTCTTCCTTAGCTCTTTCTATGCCTCGATAAAGATCTTCCCGTAGCGCACGGTTGGTCCAAATTGGTTTGTATTCCCGCTTCGAATATATAGAATCAAGTAAGCTGGCGTATTGCAGATCTATATTGCCAACCGAATTAGAAATTGCCGTAAATCTTTTGGCAATTAAATCAGATGAGGCTAATTTTTCAATAACTACAGCCTCTTCCTCTTTTGAAGTTTCAATTCCCTTTTTTTGATCTTCTTTACAAGAAAATAAAAACAATACGCCAAGGAATATTAGAAAATGGGGGTATTTCATAAAAGAGGAAAAGTTAGTAGGTTTTTTATTGGCACCGCCAAAGGGTGTAATACCCCGAGGCTTGCCTCGAAATTAAAAATTTGTTTCCAACGAATGTCTCGTGGGCTTGCCCTGAGGTAGTTTCCTTAAGCTCTTACATCGTTGTAAGACTTGTTTCTATCAAATTGAACTTCAGCGAAAGGGCAGAGGGGTTCTATCTTATAATTATTTTTACGGGCAAATTCTACACTGTGGGCTAATAACTTGGTAGCAATTCCCTGGCCTTCCAGTTCTGGTCTAACCTCGGTATGATCAATAACAAGAATATCCTCTTCCTTTTTTTGATAGGTTAGCTCGGCGTAAATTCCTTTTTCATCTTTGATAAAAAACATTCCGCGGCTATCATTTTCGCGATGTTGAATATCCATAAATTATTTTTTGAAGACACCGTCAATGATACCGTAATCTATAGATTCCTGGGCATCCATCCAGTAATCACGATTAAAATCTTTTAGTACCTTTTCTATCTTTTGGTCACAATTATCAGCAAGAATTTTTGCACTTAACTCTCGGGTTTTTATGATTTCGTTCGCCTGAATTTCAATGTTTGAAGCCTGACCTCTGGCTCCACCCATAGGTTGATGAATCATTACTTTTCCATGCGTTTGGATAAACCTTTTTCCTTTAGTTCCGCCAGAAAGTAAAATAGAACCCATAGAGGCGGCTAAACCACTACAAATGGTAGAAACTGGGCTTTTAAGGCTTTGCATGGTGTCATAAATAGCAAATCCGTCGGTTACGTAGCCTCCGGGGCTATTAATAAAAAACTGGATTTCATCATCTCCTTCCATGTCAAGATAAAGTAGCCTGTCTATAACATGTTTAGCTGATTTGTCGTTGACTTCACCCCAAAGAAATACTTTTCGTTCTTCAAGGAATTTTGCGTCTATTAGGTCCTGGGTTTTACCGGGTTTATTACTCATAAGAAATTAGTTTAAGATGTATTCTGTTAGGCATTAAAAATAAGATTTATTTGTCGGAACACTTGTTTTTTAATTACCCATTTAACAAGATTTTATCGGTTCATTTTATTTTCCCTCTGAATATTAAGTAAATAGGATAGTAGAGCCTAAAAAGTTCAATTTTCTTTTGGAATTTGAAGGCTTTAAACTCTATATTTGCAGAACAAAGGCGGGAGTAGCTCAGTTGGTAGAGCGTCAGCCTTCCAAGCTGAATGTCGCCGGTTCGAACCCGGTCTCCCGCTCTAAGAAGAGAAACCTCAACAAAACGTTGGGGTTTTTTTTTGTGCGAAAAAATGATGAAAATTGGCTGGTTGAGAAGCCTGTCCCGCTTGAAGCCCGATAGGGTGTAATATCGGGAAACCCGGTCTCTCGCTCTAAGAAGAGAGGTTGTCTGAAAAGTATAGTTTCGTCAAGCTGAACTTGTTTCAGCTTCTAACCTGTTCTGATTATCGATATTTTAGATCCTGAAATAAATTCAGGATGACGATTTTAAGAACTTTTTACACAACCTCTTTTTTATGTAGAAAAAGTAATAGAAAATTTCTCAGAAGAGAAGCCTGTCCCGCTTGAAGCGTAATAGGGCGTAATATCAGGAAATCCGGTCCCCCGCTCTAAGAAGAGAGGTTGTCTGAAAAGTATAGTTTCGTCAAGGAACTTGTTTCAGCTTCTAACCTGTTCTGATTATCGATATTTTAGATCCTGAAATAAATTCAGGATGACGATTTTAAGAACTTTTTACACAACCTCTTTTTTATGTCGAAAAAGTAATAGAAAATTTCTCAGAAGAGAAGCCTGTCCCGCTTGAAGCCTAATAGAACCTGAACCCTAATCTTTTAAAAAGAATCATAAAAAAATCCGGAAACTAAAAGCTTCCGGATTTTTTCAATTTATAACTTAAGAAGAGTTTAACCGTTCATAGAGATTAAAAATTCCTCGTTGTTTTTAGTTTGCTTAATCCTGTCATTAATAAACTCCATGGCTTCTATAGGATTCATATCGGCAAGATATTTTCGCAACACCCACATTCTTTGTAATGCAGCTTCGTCTAATAAAAGATCGTCGCGACGTGTACTTGAAGAGGTAAGATCTATTGCAGGGAAAATTCTACGGTTAGCAATCTTTCTGTCTAATTGCAGTTCCATATTCCCTGTTCCTTTAAATTCTTCAAAGATCACTTCGTCCATTTTAGAACCGGTATCGGTAAGGGCCGTAGCGATTATTGATAAAGAACCACCGTTTTCAATATTACGGGCAGCACCAAAGAAACGTTTTGGTTTGTGTAGGGCATTGGCGTCTACACCACCACTCAATACTTTACCACTTGCAGGTTGTACGGTGTTGTATGCGCGGGCCAATCGAGTTATAGAATCTAGAAGGATTACTACATCGTGACCACATTCTACTAAACGCTTTGCTTTTTCTAAAACGATATTCGCAACCCGTACGTGTTCGTGAGCTTCCTTATCAAAAGTAGAAGCTACTACTTCACCTCGTACATTGCGTTGCATATCTGTAACCTCTTCAGGACGTTCATCAATAAGTAAAACTATTTGATAAACTTCAGGATGGTTTGCTGCAATTGCATTGGCAATATCTTTAAGCAACATTGTTTTACCAGTTTTAGGCTGGGAAACAATCATACCACGCTGGCCTTTTCCAATAGGGGAAAAGAGATCCATAATACGGGTAGACATGCTGCTCTGCTTTTCAGCAATATTAAATTTTTCTTTAGGGAAAAGTGGGGTTAAGTGCTCAAAAGAAACACGATCTCTCACTACCTGTGGGTCTAATCCATTAATTTTATTAATCTTAATTAAAGGGAAATATTTTTCACCTTCTTTCGGCGGACGAATTTGCCCTAGAACAGTATCCCCGGTTTTTAATCCGAATAAACGAATTTGCGACTGAGAAACATAAATATCATCTGGGGAAGTAAGGTAATTGTAATCTGAGGATCTTAGGAAACCATAGTTGTCCTGCATAATGTCCAGTACACCTTCACTTTCAATAATCGCATCAAACTCATAATCCGGTTCGCGATAGCGGTTACGTCCATCACGGTTGCCGGTTTCGCGACCAGCATTATTTTTATTGCGCGGGTCTTTCTTTTGGTCACGAGGATTGTTGTTCTTCTGGTTTTTAGAAGAATTATCGTCTCTTGTGTCTCTTGGTTTTTGCTCCTGTTTTTTGTTTTCCCTTGGTTTTGAAGTTGAATCTTCTTTCCTGGGAGCATCAATCTTTTTAGGAGAAGTGCTTTCCTTTTTTATAGCGCGGGACTCTTTGGTCTCTTTAACAGTAGCAGTGCTTGGTGGCTTTTTATTGCTTCCAATTTTACCGGCTTTTTTAGCCTGTGGTTTTTCTGAAGATTTACCAGAGGCTTCACTTTTGGGAGATTCTTCCTTTTTTGTGTCCTCTGTTGTAAGAGCTTCTTTAGCCTTTTTAGGGTTGGCAGCCTGATAGTCAAGTATTTGATATACCAGGTCTAATTTTTTTAAAGTCCTGAATTTAGGAACATTTAAAGATTTAGCGATATCCTGCAACTCAGGAAGCTTTTTAGCTTTTAATTCTGAAATTTCAAACATGGATAATTAAAAATAAATTTGTGTTTGGGTTGATTGTTGAACTTCGCGAGGAAGAATCGAAAAAAAATTTGGAGACTTAAGTAACCTGTTTTGAATTGGTTACGAAATGTTCCTGCAAGTATACAACTTTATTTTAATATTTTGAATAGCAATTCTAAAAAGAATCTTTATTTTTGTTCGCGAATTTCACTGAAAGATATGCTACAACGAATCCAAACTATATATTTGCTTATCGCTGTTATTGTTAGTGGCGGGCTAATCTTTGCTTTCTCACTTTGGGAAAATTCTGAAGGAGTTGCAATGTATGCCCAAGATTATCTTATGGTTTTTATTGCATTTCTAGCTTCAGCTTTATTATCTTTGGTGAGTATTTTTATGTTCAAAAATAGAAAGCTCCAATTTGTATTGGGGCGTCTAAATATCTTATTAAACTTTTTTTTACTAGGAGTGTTTGTTTATTGGTCGCTAAGTTTACCTGGAGAAATGGATATTTCAGAGAAGGGTATTGGGATGTTTCTTCCAATCATTTCTATCGTTTTTCTTGTTTTGGCCAATAAGGCCATTAAAAAGGACGAAGATCTCGTAAAATCTGTGGACCGATTACGATAAGCCTATCATCTTAGTAGTATTAGTGCGTGAAAACCCGAAGTGAAAGCTTCGGGTTTTTTAGTTTTTAAAGGTATGGTTACTTCCATAGTTATGTTTAAGCGAACATACTGTGATGAATGAGGTTGTCTGAAAAGTCTAGCTTCGTCAAGCTGAACTTGTTTCAGCTTCTAACATAAAATAAATTCTGATCTTGTTAGATCCTGAAATAAATTCAGGATGACGTGTTTAAAACTTTTCATACAGCTTTTTTGCTCCTGATAAAAATTTGCTGCAAATTATTCATCAAGACTCCCCACTAACTCTTAAGTTCTATTACTTCTAAATCCTTAATTTCCGCAGCATCAATTTTAAATCTAAGCATAGTGCGTTTCTTATGAAATCCCTGCTTTCCTGCCGCTCCCGGGTTCATATGAATTAATCCCAGGCCTTTATCGTTCATTACCTTTAAAATATGTGAATGCCCGCTAATAAATAGCTTTGGCGGATTTCTTTTAATTTCTTCTCTTATGGCGGGGGAGTATCTCCCAGGATATCCACCTATATGCGTAATCCAAACATCTACGCCTTCGCAATTGAATCGTTGGTGGAGTGGAAATTCCTTCCTTATTTCTGCATCATCAATATTGCCATAAACGGCCCTTAAGGGTTTTACTTTTTTTAATTCATCGGTAATATCGGTGATGCCAATATCGCCGGCGTGCCATATTTCATCGGCTTCGCCGGCATAATGTAAAATTCTTTCGTCAATATGACTGTGGGTGTCGCTTAACAGCAATATTTTTTTCAAGTTGGGATTGTTTTTGTTTATAGAATCATTTTGAAACCGATGCCTTCAAAGGATTTCAGCTTCTAATAAATGCCTTATCTTTGCAGTTCGCAAATATAAAAATAAAGAACTCGGTTGAGGTATTTTTTAGAACTGTCATATTTTGGGAAAGCTTATCACGGTTGGCAAAATCAGCCGAATGCGATTTCGGTTCAGGAAGAAATAGAACGAGCGCTTTCAGTTGTTTTTCAACAAAAAACACCTATTGTTGGCGCAGGAAGAACAGATGCTGGCGTTCACGCCAAACAGATCTTTGCACATTTTGATACCGATAAAGAACTGGAAAAAGAAGCTTTTAGGTTTAAAATGAATTCTTTGCTTCCGGCAGATATAGCTTTACGGGGTTTCTTTAAAGTGAAACCTGATGCACATGCTCGTTTTGATGCTTTAAGCCGGAGTTATGAATATCATATCGTTCAGCAGAAAGATCCTTTTTTAGAGGATAGAAGTTATTTTTTGAAGAATAAGCTGAATGTTGAAAAAATGAATGAGGCAGCGAAAATCTTAAAGGATTATACTAATTTTAAGTGTTTTTCAAAGTCTAAAACCGATGTAAAAACCTATAATTGCAAGATTTCTGCAGCAGTTTGGAAAAGTGAAAATGAAGTGTTGATTTTTTATATTTCTGCCGACAGATTTTTAAGAAATATGGTGCGTGCAATTGTGGGAACCTTACTGGAAATTGGTTTAGGGAAACAACCCATAGAAAATATGCACGAGATTATAAAAAGTAAAGACAGGAGTAAGGCGGGGACTTCGGTACCAGCAAAAGCATTATACCTTAGCAGGGTTACTTACCCGGAAATAGCAATAAAATAAATGGCATCTAAAACAGGTAACGCATTCGATTTTGATTTATTTAAGCGCTTGCTTAAATACACTAATCCCTATAAAGTAACTTTTTATTTTGTAGGTGTTGCAGCTATTTTGCTTTCATTTTTTGCTGTTTTAAGACCTTATTTATTAAAGGTTACCGTAGATGATGCAATTACGCCACAGAATTATGATAACCTTGTTTTTTATGTTGGTTTAATGGCCGGCGTTTTAGTGCTGGAAGTTATTTTTCAGTTTCTATTTGTGTATTTCGCTAACTGGTTAGGACAGGAAGTGGTTAGAGACCTTCGGGTAAACCTTTTTAAACATATGCTCAATTTTAAAATGACTTATTTTGATAAGTCGGCAGTTGGGCGTTTGGTAACCCGCGCGGTAAGCGATATTGAAACTATTGCCAGTATTTTTAGTCAGGGGCTTTTTATGATTATCAGTGATATTCTAAAAATGCTGGTGGTAATTGGCTTTATGTTTTACCAAAGCTGGCAGTTAACCTTACTGGTGTTGACCGTGCTTCCGCTAATTATGTACGCTACTCGTGTTTTTCAGAAGAAAATGAAAGTCGCTTTTGAAGAAGTACGAACACAGGTTGCCAACCTAAATACTTTTGTTCAGGAGCGAATTACGGGAATGAAAATCGTGCAACTTTTTACCCGTGAGAAAGCCGAATACAAAAAATTTAAAGAAATTAATGATAAGCACCGAAATGCCTGGGTTAAAACCGTTTGGTATAACTCTATTTTCTTTCCAATTGCCGAAATGGCAACTTCTATTACCATTGGTTTAATTGTTTGGTTTGGTGGTTTACGCGCGGTTGCAGACGATGGAATTACCCTGGGTGTAATTATTGCTTTTATTGAATTGTCTCAGCTCCTGTTTAGACCACTACGACAAATTGCCGATAAGTTTAATACGCTGCAAATGGGAATGGTTGCGGCCAATCGTGTCTTTGGAATTTTAGATACCGACTCTTCTATTAGTAATGAAGGTAAAATTCAAGTTAAAGACCTGAAAGGCGACATAGAGTTCAAAAATGTGCGTTTTAGTTATACCGATGATGAAGAGGTTTTAAAAGGCGTTTCCTTTAAAGCAAGTGCAGGCGAAACTATTGCGATTGTTGGTGCTACCGGGGCAGGGAAATCTACGGTAATCAATTTGCTGAATCGTTTTTATGAAATAGATAGTGGTCAAATTCTTGTAGACGGCATTGATATTAAAGATATTACGCTGGAATCTCTACGATCTGAAATTGCCGTAGTACTGCAAAACGTTTTCCTTTTTGCCGATACTATTTTGGCTAATATAAATCTCAGTGATCCTAACATTACCGAAGAAGATGTGGTTAGTGCAGCCAAACAAATTGGTATTCATGAATTCATCAATACCCTGCCTAATACTTATCATTATAATGTAAAAGAGCGAGGCGCAATGTTATCTTCGGGACAGCGACAACTTATTTCTTTTTTACGTGCCTATATGAGTAATCCCAGTATCCTCATTTTAGATGAAGCTACTTCTTCGGTAGATACTTATAGCGAACTACTAATCCAGGAAGCCACCGATAAGATTACGAAAGGAAGAACTTCTATTGTGATTGCCCATAGACTTGCTACCATTAAAAAAGCCGATAAGATCATGGTGATGGATGCCGGTGAAATTGTAGAAATAGGAACGCACACAGAATTGCTTCAAAAGAAAGAAGGCTACTACAAAAACCTTTATGAAGTTCAGTTTATGGCAGAGGAAAGTTTATAAGTTCGAGGAATTTAAAGGAAAGTCAATAATTTAAGGATAGAATTCCAACGGTCAATCTATGGGGGTCACGCCTTCTAGAAAGGATTATAGAAGATCTTTTTTAATTCTTTCAATCAATTCATCTGTACTTTCAAACATCACGAATTCCCCGTCTTTTACATAAGAAATCTGCCCGGTTTCTTCACTTACTACCAGGGCAAGCGCATCGGTTTTTTCAGTAATTCCAACAGCGGCACGGTGGCGTAATCCAAATCTTAGCGGAATAGACCTATCGTTAGAAACTGGTAGAATTACCCTGGTGGCCGTGATTTTATTATCTTCTATTACCATCGCACCGTCGTGAAGTGGAGAATTTTTATAGAAAATTGACTCCATAATAGGTTGATTGAGTTCAATATTCATATCGTCCCCAGAATTTTTTACAAAATCCAGGTTCGTATTTTTCTGAATAACAATTAAAGCGCCGGTATAACTTTGGCCCATGGCTTCGCAGGCCGAAATAATATCATCTACATTGGTGCTGGTTTCCAAATCACCTTTTAAGAATCTAAGCTGGGTAAAGAACTTTCCTTTTTGCGTGAAATTTGTTGACCCAATCATTAAAAGAAATTTCCTTATTTCTTGTTGAAAGACCACGATTAAAGCAAACATTCCAACTCCTATAAACTCACCAAGAACGCTGCTTAGAAGCTCCATTTGAAGCAATTCGGTGAGGCTTCCCATAAGGTAAATAATCACGATCCCTATAAAGATATTTACCGCAACTGTTCCTTTCACTAATTTATATAAATAATATAATAGGAAAGCTACAAATACAATATCCAGTACATCTAGAAAACGAAGATTGATTATATCCAAATTAGTTGGGTTTTTTGTAAAAATAGAAAATATGCGGCTACTTATTAAGTTCTGCAAATAATTTAGTGCATTCTACCGCTTCTTTTACATCATGAACTCTCAAAATATTGGCACCGTTATTTAAGGCTATGGTGTTTAAGAAGGTAGTCCCGTTTAAAGCTTCTGCTGCCGAAGTCTTTAAAGTTTTATAGATCAGGGATTTTCTTGAAAGTCCTGCTAATAATGGCAATTCTAGAGTTTTAAAGAGTTCCATTTTGGAAAGTAATTCAAAATTCTGATTGATATTTTTAGCAAATCCGAAGCCCGGATCCACAATTAAATCGTTTATTCCTAAAGCCCTTGCAGCACTTATCTTTTCCGAGAAATAGAATAAAATATCCTGTAAAATATCCTCATATTGGTTGAGGTCTTTCATAGTTTGTGGGGTACCACGCATATGCATCATAATATAAGGTACCTGATGTTTTGCCACGGTTTTCATCATTTCTTGATCCAAATTTCCGGCAGAGATATCGTTAATTATTGCTGCACCTGCTTCAATGCTTTTTTCGGCTACGTTTGCGCGAAAGGTATCTACAGAAATTAATGTTTCCGGGAAATGTTTTAGAATATTTTCTATTGCGGGAAGTACGCGTTTCAACTCTTCGGTTTCCTCAACTTTTGGTGCTCCCGGCGGAGTGCTATAGCCACCAACATCAATAAAATCGGCGCCATCTTTCAGCATTTTTTCCACCTGATTAAGAATATCTTTTTCCGAAACTTTTCGGCTTTCAGCATAAAAAGAATTGGGAGTGGTATTGATAATTCCCATCACTTTAGGGCTGTTAAGGTCTATAAGCTTGCCCTGGCAATTTATGGTCATTTTTACGGAATTTTAATTAAATATTCTGAAGTCAAAAGCAATAATTTTTAAAGCTCAATTCAGAAATTATAAAATGCGGTTTTAGTATTAATTCTGTTCTTAATAATTTATGCTTGTTCTTTTTTCCATTGATGAAAAAGGAACCAAAAAAATCTAGGCTTACGAAACTTTATCTAAATTTATCGTTCAGCACCTAAATTTTAGGAACTCTCCCGATAAAAATCGGGATCAAACAACCTAAGATTTCACGGTGCATCACTTCAAATTTTATGATAAATTTTCGGTAGGCCGCTTAAAAATCAACAGTACAAAATATAAAAAATAGAACCTCAATATTAAAAATTTAGGAGGTTACACATAATTATTAATATTTCAAAGAATTTGTAAAAAACGATTAGATAAATATTGTTTTACTATCTGAAATATTTGCACGAAATTTACGGAAATTAGATCTCTTTTATGCAGAATACCTCAAAACAGTATGACGCGGTGGTAGCCACCTGCCGTAGCCTGTTTATTAACAAGATGAAAGATTACGGAAGCGCCTGGAGAATTCTTAGGCTTCCGTCACTTACCGACCAGATTTTTATAAAAGCCCAGCGCATAAGAAAACTCCAGGAAAATGGAGTAAGAAAAGTAGATGAGGACGAAAAATCGGAATTTATAGGAATCATCAATTACTCGATAATGGCTTTAATTCAGTTGAAAAAAGGTGTTGTTGCCCAGCCAGATCTTGGGGTGGAAGAAGCGGCAGATCTTTATGATGAAAACATAGCTGAAACCAAAGCCTTGATGATGAACAAAAATCATGATTATGGCGAGGCCTGGCGAGATATGCGGGTAAGCTCTTTAACTGATCTTATTATTCAGAAATTATTGCGGGTCAAGCAAATTGAAGACAATAAAGGGCTAACCTTGGTGAGCGAAGGGATTGATGCGAACTACCAGGATATGATAAATTATTCCATCTTCGCAATGATTCTAATGAATGAAGCTGAAGCATAGTTTTTTATAACTTTTCAGAAGATAAAAGCATTTAATAAATAAAGAAGCATGAAATTATTAGTAGGGTTTTCCAGAATTTTCGTTGGCGTATTATTTATTTTTTCAGGATTTATAAAACTCAACGATCCACTGGGATTTTCTTATAAACTCCAGGAATATTTTAGTCCGGAGGTTTTAGGGCTTGATTTTTTGGTTCCATTTTCATTGGTGATCGCCATAGTTTTAGTGGTTTTTGAGCTGGTGGTGGGAATTATGCTTTTAATTGGTTACCTCCCTAAATTTACGGTTTGGAGTTTACTCTTAATGATCGTTTTCTTTACGTTTCTCACCTTTTACTCGGCTTATTTTAATAAAGTGACAGATTGTGGGTGTTTTGGAGATGCGATCCCGTTAACGCCCTGGCAGTCTTTTATCAAAGATGTTATCCTGCTTGTTTTTATACTGATACTTTTCTTTAATCGAAAATTGATCACTCCCGTTCTAAATCCTATTTCACATCGCTGGATCATCTTTTTATCCTTTATCCTTTCATTTTGGTTTTGCTACCACGTATTGATGCATTTACCGGTTTTTGATTTTAGAGCTTATAAAATCGGGAATAATATTGAAGAGTTAATGCAGGTTCCGGAAGACGCCCAAAAAGCTGTTTATGAGTACGAATGGACCTTTATGCATAATGGCGAAGAAGTAAAACTCATTACAGATGGGACTTACCCTAAGCAGGAAGGTGAATTTGTAGGTGTGGAAACTACGATGATAGAGGAAGGTTATGTGCCGTTAATTCAGGATTTTGAGATAGAAGCAAATGGAGAGGTGATTACCAGTCAAATTCTTGATGCTGAAAAACTTTTTATGGTGGTGGCCTATGATCTTTCTCATACTGAGCAGGAAGGATTTAAAGCGATACAAGACCTTGCAGCAGAAGCTAATGAAAAGGGTTATAACGTAGTTGGTTTAACCGCTTCTAATGATGCAGACCAACAAAAAATAATCGAAAAATTTCAGCTTGATTTTGAATTTTACCAGGTAGATAAAAAGGTTTTACAAACAATTGTAAGATCTAACCCTGGACTTTTAGTTATGGAAAAAGGTACAATTGTCCAGAAAAAGCATTGGTTTGATGCTGCGGATATAAGATTATAAATCATACTTAAGATTTCTTGAATTTTTGGTAAAAAGCGAATCTTCATTCGGCTTAGGCGTAGCTATGTTTATTCTTATCAATATATTTGTAGGAGAGCGGATTTTTTCCGCGGAAATAATAAAATCAACTAAGAAATTATGAGAAAAAAGATAGTAGCCGGAAACTGGAAAATGAACAACGATCTTGCTGAAACGCAGGAGTTGCTTTCACATTTAAAAATGCAATTGGTAAAAGAGCCTGAAGCCGAAGTTATGGTAGCACCGGCCTTTACTAATTTATACTCAGCTTTTCAAGGGCTAAAAGATACTCCGGTACAGGTTGTGGCGCAAAATATGCACCAGGCAGAGAACGGAGCTTATACCGGAGAGGTTTCAGCAAAAATGCTTAAAAGCATTGGGGTAGATACCGTAATTTTAGGTCATAGTGAGCGACGCGCGATTTTTGGGGAAACCAACGAAATTCTTGCAGAAAAAGTGAATTCAGCTCTTAAAAGTGAGATGAGAATTATTTTTTGCTTTGGTGAGGAATTGGCCGATAGAAAGAGTGATAATCATTTTGATCTTGTAGCAAAACAACTTGAGGAGAGTTTATACCAGATTTCTGATGCAGATTGGAAGAATGTAGTATTGGCTTACGAACCGGTTTGGGCTATTGGAACCGGAGAAACCGCTTCTCCAGAACAAGCACAGGAAATGCATGCTTTTGTTAGAAAAAATATTTCAGAAAAATTTAATGACGAAATCGCACAAAATGTTTCTATCCTTTATGGAGGAAGTGTGAAGCCTGCAAATGCCAAAGAGATCTTTGCAAAAGAAGATGTAGATGGCGGACTTATTGGTGGAGCCAGCCTTAAAGCAGTAGATTTTGTTGAAATTATAAATGCCTTTTAATTATGTCTTCTAACTATCTCGAATTCAAGTTTAAAATAGAGCCCTTGCAGCCTGCCTCAGAAATTCTTGTAGCAGAGCTGGGCTACCTGGGTTTTGAGAGTTTTGTAGAAGAAGAAGATGGCATTACTGCCTATATCCCTGCCGAGGAGTACGAAGATGATCTCCTGGCAGGGGTTCATATCCTACAATCAGAAGATTTTGAAATCACTTATTCTAAAGGTGAAATAGAACAGGTGAATTGGAACGAAGAATGGGAGAAAAATTTTAATCCCATTTTAGTAGATGATATTTGTAGTGTTAGAGCTCCTTTTCATCCAGAGCCCGATGTGGAATATGATATTGTAATAGAACCAAAAATGTCTTTTGGGACCGGGCATCACGCGACCACTCACATGATGATTCAGCATATTTTAAAAAATGACTGGAATGATAAAGCTGTACTGGATATGGGCTGTGGCACCGGTGTTTTAGCTATTTTGGCAAGTTTAAAAGGAGCAAAGTTTGTTGACGCCATTGATATTGATAATTGGTGCTACCAAAATACTCTTGAAAATATTGGTAGAAACGATTGCGATAATATTAATGTTGAAGAGGGAGGAGCTGAACTATTGCAGGACAGAAAATATGATATGATTTTGGCTAACATCAATAGGAACATTCTACTTAGAGATATTCCTATTTATGTAGACTGCCTTAATAAAGAAGGAGATCTATTTTTAAGTGGGTTTTATGAAGAAGATATTCCGGTAATTAAAGAAGCCTGCCTAAAACTTGGGTTAACTTATAAAGAGCACTTTGAGAAAAGTAATTGGGTAGCTATAAGGTTTTCAAAATAAGCATTTTATAGATATTTTGTATATTTGAGGCTTTAAAATTGAATGAAGATGAGTACTAAAGAAGAAGTATTAGAAGAGGTGAAAACCACCACGCAGAAGGAAAATGAGATCGTACTTTATAATGACGATTACAACACTTTTGATCACGTAATAGAAACTTTAATCTACGCCTGTGAACACACTCCGGTGCAGGCAGAACAATGCGCTATCCTGGTGCACTACAAAGGAAAGTGTACGGTTAAAACCGGCTCTTTTGATGAATTAAAGCCAAGATGTTCCAAATTATTGGAAGAAGGTTTAAGTGCCGAGATCGTTTAATTTAAAAAAGTCAATTTTTTATTTTTAGATTCTAAAAATAATAATATATTTGCAGCCGCTTAACCACTTAGGAAAAGCAATATTAAAAAGGCCTTGTGGCGCAACTGAATAGCGCACCTGATTACGGCTCAGGAGGTTCCAGGTTTGAATCCTGGCAAGGTCACTTTTTAGAGAATTCAAATGATGTCAAAACCCTGTAAATGCTATGATTTACAGGGTTTTATGTTTTTTAGGGCTTTTGTTAGAATGACTTTTATTATATTTATTATCTAACAAATCGTCAACATAAAAAATTACCCTGTCAACATGTTGACAGTTTGATTACCAGTAGCTTAAATTTTTTGTGGATTTGACTTTCGTCTTTTAGCTGAATATTAATTTAAAGACGATACCTATGCGTACTTCTAAAACATTTTCCATCTTATTCTGGGTGTATGCTTCCAGAGTGAAAAACAATCAAGCAAATCTCTACGTTCGAATTTCTCTAGATAGCCGTAGAGTAAACATTAGTTTAAAATCTAAAGTTCCATTCGATCTTTGGGATCCTTCAACACAACGTCTCGATGGTAGTTCTAAACAAGCTAGGGAGGCTAATAATCTCATTTCGGAGACCAGAACGAAGATTTTTCAGAATTACCAGGACTTAAGGTTTCAGAATAAAAAAGTAACCGCAGACCTTCTTAAATCAAATTTTTTAGGGGAAGGGCCTAGAGATAAAACCTTGTTAGATATTTTAGAGTATCACAAGCAAAAGATTGAGAAAACGCTTACCAAAGGAACCATCCGTAATTTCGGTGTTACAGAGAAATATGTTCTTAAATTCTTAAACGAAGAATTTAAGACGACCACTATTTATCTAAACGAACTTAATTATAAGTTTATCAATGACTTTGCGAATTTCCTTTTTAACTACTGGCCAAAAGGCCATGTGAATGCCATGAGTCATAACACGGTAATGAAGCATTTACAAAGACTTCGTAAAATAGTAACTCTTGCTTTTCATTTGGAATGGGTTGAAAAGGATCCGTTTATACGATGGAAACCTACTTTCCAAAAAAAGGAACGGGACTTTCTAAATCTTAGTGAGTTAAAACAAATCGAGGATTTTTATTTTCATAATGACCGTTTGGATAGGGTTAGGGATTTATTTGTTTTCAGCTGTTATACTGGGATCAGTTTTACAGATATGAATGATCTAACTAAGGATAATGTCAGGAATGGTCTGGACGGCCAAAAGTGGCTTTTCACTTCAAGAAATAAGACTAAAGCCAAAGTTAAGATACCTTTACTGGATAAAGCTCTAGAGATACTCGAAAAGTACAACGAACATCCAATGACCGAAATAACTCAAAGTCTTTTACCAGTTATAACTAATGTTAAGGTTAATCTTTATTTAAAGGAAGTAGCTGATCTATGTGATATCAAGAAGAATTTAACCTTTCATATGGCCAGGCATACTTTTGCTACTACTGTTACGCTTTCCAATGGAGTACCTATAGAAACTGTCTCTAAGCTTTTGGGGCATACGAAAATAGCAACAACCCAAATATATGCGCGAGTCCTTGAAGATAAATTAAGTCAGGATATGTCTGAACTTAGTCGGAAGCTTAGAAATTGGAAACCTAATATTTAATTAGAAATTAAATAAAATCTGATAGTAGGCAGTTGGCAGGTTAGACCTTAAGGTTTTACATACATCGAAAAATTGATATAATGAAAGTGGTGGTATTCTTAAAATCCTAAGAATAGATATTATTTTAAGTGGCTAGTTCGAGGGCAAGTGCTTAAAGCCTTGTTAATCGATTTATTTTCAAGGCTTTTCTTGTTTTCAGTAGTCATTGTGGTTTCTCCGTTTTTTATATCCTTTTAAAATTATGGAATAATTTATCTCCAGTTTATTTCGTGATTTAATTGACAAACTTTTTTGAATTCAGTTTCTGTAGACAAGAATGTTTGTTTCTAGTTTAAACATCAATTTCATCGACAAACTTTTTTGAATTCAATTTTTGTACACAAAGTTATTTGTTTACAGGTTTTATAAGAAACTGATTTGCAATTTTTGTTCACCTAAAATTTACTATTTGTATACATTACGGGTTAAAACGGAAGTCAAATGACTTTGTGTCTTGTTTTTTGCTATTTTTGAGAACCAAAATGTGAATTATGGATTTTAATGAAACAGAAGCAGTTCGATATCATTACGGAAAATTTCCGCCCAAGAATATTAGCTATAATAATTTTATTACAGAAATTATTAAAGCTACGGCCGCATTAGCTCGGTATGATCAAACGCTTAAAAACTTACATAATAATGAGATTTTGTTAGCTCCGTTAAGAAATCAAGAGGCCGTTATTTCTTCAAGAATTGAAGGTACAATAAGTACGATGGATGAAATTCTGCAATATGAAGCTGATGACGACGGGGGAAATTTAAATGCCAGATCGGAAGTAATTGAAACGATATTATACCAACGTGCACTAAAAAATGCACAAAAAGCATTGGAGGATGGATACGAACTTTCTACAAGTTATATAAAACAAATGCACCAACAATTATTACATTTTGGTAGAGGTGCAACCAAATCGCCAGGAGAATTTAAGAAGGAACAAAATTACTTAGCAGATAAGATTAAAAAGAAGATCCAGTTTATTCCTATTAGTCCGGAAAAATTAGATGAAGGTCTTGAAGAACTTTTTAATTACTTAAAGAATAGTAATGATCCCGCATTAATAAAAACTGCGTTAATGCATCTAGAGTTTGAAGCACTGCACCCTTTTCAGGATGGAAATGGAAGAATTGGACGAATGTTAATAACTCTCTTTCTGTGGAAGGAGGGTATACTCTCACAACCACATTTCTATATTAGTGGTTATATGGAAGAAAACAAAGATCAATATATAGATACTATGAGAAAAGTATCAGAAAAAAACGATTGGGAAGCCTGGATAAAATTTTTTTTAACGGCTGTGGAAAAACAAGCCATCTGGAATTTAGAAATTGCAGAAAATATAAGGACTCTCTATGAGAAAATGAAAATCGAATTTTCAGATATTCTTTCGTCCAAATGGAGTATGAATACTTTAGATTTTGTTTTTACTTTTCCGGTTTTTAGAAATAATAAATTTATATCCACTTCAGGTATACCTTCTGCAACTGCAGCAGGAATTACTAAAAAATTATTAGAAAATGGTTATTTGCTTCAAAAAGAAGAAGCATCAGGCAGAAGGCCTGCTTTATATTCCTTTGAACCACTTATGAGAATTGTAAGAGTATAAAGAATATTTCAATGCTTCTTTTAAAGTTTTTTTCATTTTGCAACTGTGTGTTGCAATCTTAATTTTTTACTGTGTAAAATTTAAAATTAGGCAAAAAAATAACAGGGGTCGCGACCCCTGTTATTTTTTTATTTACACAATTTATGAGATAGTGCTCGCATAATATTGTTATTGTCGATTTTCTTAATTGAATTATTGGAGATTAGGCTTTATAATAAAACTGTAGAAATATTGTTGAGAAGGAATTGTATATTGGTTATGTACCAGTCTTCCCCAAGATGTATCACCTCCAACACCCATTTGTAAATGATCTATATTCCATTGTATATTTTTTCCTAATTTAATATCAGCTCCGTGCTTTTTGGTAATAGGTACAAGACCGGAAGCTGAATCTGTCATTTCATTATCATTCAAATCAATCTCTGCCATTTTAAATGGCCAGACACTTGTATTCAATAAGGAACTAGTTGCAATCGTTGTAAGGGTTATGTCTTTCGATTCCAGTTTCATCCACCTAACATCGGTTTTGTTACCTGTTTCCTGTGGCCTAAGGTATCGATGGAACTGATCTTCGATATTACCTGAATAAATTCCAGTTGGTTGGCCAGTTTTACGATCCCAGTAGGTTTCTTCTGGCCCTTTCCCGTACCAGCTTACGTTCTTAAAGTCTGAAGGTAAAATTAAATACATACCAATTCTTGGAATATTCGGTAAATCTTCTTTTAGGGGCTCAAAATTATAATTCACTTTAAGATGGCCTTCAGAATTTAAAGTATACTGGACATTGACCTGTGCAGTTTTTTCCGGTAGCTGGTATGCCACCTCAAATGAAACTAGATTATTAACAAATGCTGGTTGTTTAATTAATTTTGATGTATAATTATAGGTACCTGTTTTCCATATTTTAGCCCAATTATGCATTCCATTACCCAAATCATTATCGGTAGGAGCACGCCAAAAATTTAAACGTATTGGTTCTTTGGTTATCAATTTATTGTCATATTTCCATTTTTGAATTTCCCCACTAGTCTTATCTAAACTGAGTTCGAAATTTTTTCCTTTAATTAGAAAATTGTCTGGATCAGCAACAATATCTAATATGTCATTCTCAGGGCCAAAATTTGAATTTTCAAAAGATGATAGAGAAAATTCTTCAAAAGCCAAGAGATGATTTTCCGGTAATAAGCTTTTTGCTGTAACTGTTTCCATAAAAAGCTGTAATATGATTTCATTTTGCTCTGGAAGTGTTTGATTGAGATTTAATTGGTATTCTTGTTTAGTTCTAGGTTTAATTTTGTTTAAAGAAATTTCTCCCGAATCTATACTTTTTCCATTTTTTAAAACCTTCCATATAACTTTTTCGTCCTCTAAAGTTTCAAAGAAATATTTATTGAAAATTTCTATCGTTGATGAAGCTTTATTAAACTTAAATTCAACCGGCTGATATACTTTTTTCACTTCAGATAAGTGAGGGTGTGGATTCCGGTAGGGATCCACCAAGCCATTGTTTAAAAAATTTCCGTCAGTAGGTAAATCGGGATGAAAATCATACCCATAAGCCAAATAGGGTTTGCCATCTGGATATTTATATTCCAGGGACTGGTCTACCCAGTCCCAAATAAACCCTCCCTGAAGCACCTCATATTTCTCTATAACATCCCAGTAATCCTGTAAATTCCCAACTGAGTTTCCCATGGCATGAGCATATTCTATCATTATCGCAGGCTTATTGGGATCATTTTTCGCATAGTCCTCCAAATGAGAAGCAGAAGGGTACATTGGGCAATATATATCTGTATAATGTTCGGTTTTTGCAGGTTCGTACTGTACAGGTCTGGAGTCATGCTCTTTTAGCCATTTGTAAGTAGTCTCGAATACCTTGCCGTGACCAGCCTCATTTCCTAAAGACCAAATAATTATAGAGGGATGGTTTCGATCTCTATAAAACATTCTTTTTGTCCTTTCTAAATGAGCGGGTATCCAACTTTCCTCGTTTCCTATTTGTGTTTTTTCATCAATTGCGAGAGGATGACTTTCTATATTGGCTTCATCAATTACATAAAGACCATATTTATCGCATAGATCGTACCAGTAGGGATCGTTAGGGTAGTGACTACTTCGTACTGAATTAATATTATTTTGTTTCATCATGCTTATATCCTTTTCCATACTTTCCTTACTTACCACGTGCCCGGTAATAGGGTCGGTTTCATGACGATCTACTCCTTTAATATAAATAGGTTTTCCGTTAACGAGTAATTGATTTTCTTTTATTTCTACGGAACGGAATCCTATTTTTTTTGAAATAAATGAGCTAGAAACATTTTTGCCAGGTTGCAAACTAAATTCCAGGGTGTATAAATTTGGAATTTCGGCTGACCATTTTTCTACATTTTTAAGCTCCTTAGAATATGTTTTTTTTACGGATTCATTTTTTTTGATATGAACTTCTTCTGAAGCTGAATAAACTATTTTCCCATTTGGATCCCTGAGTTTTACCCAAAGATCTGCTTTCAGATTTTTCTGAGAAGTATTTTTGATAAAAAAGCTGCCCTTAAAGCTCCCATCCTGATAGTTGTTGGTGAGATCTGCTTTTATTCCAACATCCTGAATATTAATTTTAGGAATGCTATATAAATACACATCCCGATCTATACCGCTCATTCTTAACATATCCTGGCTTTCTAAGTAGCTGGCGTCACTCCAGCGTACCATTTGCAAAGCCAGCAGGTTTTTATCTTTTTTTATAAGATTGGAGATATCAAACTCTGCTGGCGTTTTAGAACCTTCAGAATATCCCACAAATTCTCCGTTCAGGTAAACTTCCATAGCTTTTGTAGCTGCAAAATGGAGGATAAGTTTGCTGTCTTTAATAAAATCTGCTGAAACTTCAATGACTTTACGATAGGTGCCCACGGGATTATATTCATAAGGAATATTTGGCCAGGTTTCTTCAAAGGGATAACGCTCGTCCAGGTAAATAGGATGGCCATAACCCTGGGTTTCCCAATTTCCCGGAACCATTATTTTGTCCCATCCTTCTGGATTAATTTGAGATTCGTAATAATCTTCCGGCCGGTCGTTTAAAGATTTCACCCATTTAAAGTCCCATTCCCCGTTAAGGGAGATGAATCTTTCAGAAAGTTCCTTATCGTTTTTTTTGGCTAAGGCCTGGTTTTCAAAAGCAAAAAAATCTGCTCTTGGATCAAGTTTGTTGATTTCAAAAACCTTATGGTTTTCGTAAGGTCTTTTGTCCTGGGCAATAGCGTTTGCACTTATTAACAATAAGGAAAGAAGAAAATATAATTGATTTTTCATTATTTGTGGGATATTAAATTTTTGAAGTATTTAGATTACTGGTTTGTAACACAGTTTTTAGGTGATATATAAAGTAATCAACCTGGTTCCGGTTTATTATTATTGGAGGTTTCAATTTGAGTACATTATTATCTGGTCCATCGGTACTCATTAATACACCTCGAGCTTTCATCTTATTCACCAGTAAGCTAGCTGCATTGGTTAATGGATTTTTGTTTTTATCATTAAGTTCAAAACCAAGAAACAATCCTTTGCCTCTAACATCGCCAATTACAGGGAATTGATTTTGAAGGGTTTTAAGCTGTTCTTTTAGATAGTTGCCAATTTCTAATGCGTTTTCCTGTAGGTTCTCTTCCTTAATCACTTCCAGCACTTTTTTGCCTATGGCACAGGAAACAGGGTTTCCCCCAAAGGTGTTAAAATACTCCATGCCGTTGGCAAAAGTGTTGGCGATCTCAGGGGTGCAAACCACAGCTGCCAGGGGGTGGCCGTTGCCCAGAGGTTTGCCTATAGTCACGATATCGGGAATCACAGCGTGTTCCTGAAAACCCCAAAAATTCGTACCTAATCTTCCGCAACCTACCTGTACTTCGTCGGCAATGCAAACACCACCGGCTTTTCGGGTATATTGGTAAGCTAATTTTAAATAATCTTGAGGTAATTCTATCTGCCCACCACAACTAATAATACTTTCACAAATAAAAGCTGCCGGTTTTCTGTTTTTTTTATAAATCGATTTGATTGCATCTTGTATATGAGCAGCGTATCGTGGTCCAGATTGATGGCCACGATATTTTCCCCTAAACGCATCGGGCAATGGAACTATTTGGGTATGTTCTGGCGCACCTTTTCCCCCTTTTCCATCAAATTTATACGAACTTATGTCTATACAAGCATTGGTATTCCCGTGATATCCGACTTCTACCGCTATAAAATCTTTCTGGCCGGTATGAGATTTGGCCATCCTAATGGCAAGTTCATTGGCTTCACTTCCTGAGTTTACAAAATGTACTACCGAAAGTTCCTTTGGGAAAGTGGCTAAAAGATTTTTAGCAAACAGAAGGATATTTTCATGAAGATAACGGGAATTGGTGTTAAGCATTTCCATTTGCTTTTTTCCTGCGTCAACCACTTTCTTATGCTCGTGCCCTAGGTGGGCTACATTATTAACCATATCCAGGTATTTTCTACCCTTATCGTCTATAAGGTAAGCCCCATCGCCACGAACTATTTTTAAGGGGTCCTTATAACTTAAACTCAGGCTTTTTCCTAAATAGGTTTTACGCTCTGAGATCAGGGTTTCAGAATCAAGCCTATTTTCTGCTATTTTAACCTCTTTAAATAGGGCTAATGGATTTGGGAAAATTTGGTTGTAAACTTCTTTTTCCCTCTGTAAACAATTTGAAACAGGTGGTAGCATTTGTGGAGAAAGAAGGCTTAATTGAAAGCAAAAAGCATTTTTTTCTGTGGGTTTATGGGTGCCTAATAAACTACCTTTATCTATTTCCTGATCAACCTCTTTAGAAGATTCTATTTTAAGATTGCGGTAAATGGAATAGAACTTTTCTTTATTATCAAACGGATGTTCAATGATCAGGATTTTTTCGGTCTCATCCAGTTCAATAATTTTTCCCGGAATTAAGGCACGAAGTTTAAACTTTTTAAAATACCAAAATTGTATTCCTAAAAACAAATTCTTCCAGAAATCACCATTCAAAGTAGTTATTCGGTTCTTCTCGTTAATCAATTCTGGCCGGACTTCATTATAACCACCAAAAAAGATCTTTTCATTTTCTTCGAGCCAAAGTGCCTGAATCCTATTTGCCATTTTCTCCCTGGTTCTAACATCTTCCATATTGCTAATGGAGTTCGAAGAAATGTCCAAATTTAAAGGTTGAAAGGAGGCTGTTTTTTTCGTCTCAATAAGATCTGAAAGATGGTAATTGCTAGCCTGGGAATATTCTTTAAATAATAAAACCTTCTTCTTTTCTTTATATCCACAGGTGTTTTGAAATAAAATTCTGGCAAAGTCTGGACTTATACGGTGCCATTTCTTAATTAATTCCCAGCCTCCCGCGGCACTAATTTGATGGTATTCGTTTTCAGGTTCGTTTTGGGCGTTTAATTGTGCTTTTGTAAGGCTGATTATTAGACGCGCACCCACCAGCCAATACAGAATTTCCAATTCTTCCTTTTTAAGTGGAAAAGAGGCGTGGTAGCCCTTAATTACTTCTATTGCAGCTTCAAGAACCTGCTTTTTTTCCATCATGGCATACGTAATACAAACTGCCAAATCGTTTATGGTAGCAGTATAAGTAGCATCGCCAAAATCTATTAAGCCTATGACCTTTTCAGAATTAAGTTGAACTATAATATTACGGTCGTTAATGTCATTATGAACAATACTCTTGCGACATTTTGCTAATTGATTTTCAATAGACTCAAAACCATCATAGAAATATTTGATGTATTTCTTTTTTTCTGAATCAAACAGATGTTGATATTCTTTTGTCCAGGATGTTTGTGAAATATCCCAATGGAATTTTCGCTGCAAGGGGTATGTGTCTTCAAAGTTTTTTAAATGCTGGGTGAGTTTTCCGGCTTTTACTCCCAGCTCAAATAACAGGCCGGTCGTAAAAAAAGAGTTTTCGCTCCATAGCTGTCCAGGTATCCAGGTTAAAAGTCTTATATAGAAATTTTTCCCTTCAATTTCCAGCTCAGTAATTAAGTTTTCTTTTATACTGGGAATGGTTTGCGGTAAAATTAGTCCGGTGTCACCTCCTTTTAAATGCTTGAGAATATTATTCTGAAACTTCAGAAAATTCAGTTTACATTTTTCCCGGGAAGCCATTTTTAAGATATAATCCCCCGCGTTTGTTTTTACCGAGAAATTAAGGTCTAGTTCTCCCGGAAGAGGAGTTATTGTTCCTGTTATATTATATAGACTGTGGACTATTTCTTTAACACTATCCAGGCTTAACTTTTCCATATTCATTCCTTTAAGAGTAGTAGTAAATAATGAGCGGCAGACCAGCTAAAATTGTGAGCCTCCAGGCCTTCTCCAGTTATGGGGTTGTAATTCTCTCGAATAGAGGTTCCTTTTTCCGTTAATCCTTCAGCATTATGGATTAATTTCTTAGTAAGCTGGTTCGCTTCTTTATTAAATCCATATTTTTTTAATCCATTAACTCCAAAGTAAGATTGATCTATCCAGGTGGGGCCTCGCCAATACCCACCATCTGGTTCAAATTTTTCTGAACTGGCATCTAAGGTTTGCAACGGGACAGCGGTATTAAATTTTGTGCTATCCATCATTGTCTTTAAAAGCTTCTTAGCCTGAATTTTTGAGGCGACTCCTGCCCAAAGAGGTATCCAGCCTTCGCTTCCTTTTATGTTGACAAAAGATTTGCCATCTATGGAAGTGTCATAATACCACCCATCTTCCTCACTATAAAATTGCTGACGAATTTGCTTTTTTAAAGCATCAGCTTCGTTTTGGAATTGTTTTGCTTGTTCTTTTTTATCAAGAATGTTTGCTAATTTTTTTAAATAGAGCTTTTCGGCAAATAAATAGGAGTTGAGGTCTACACTTTCCTGATCCATGGAAAAAGCGTTTGTATCATTGGCCAGCAATTTAGTATCGTCAAACCGCACCGCATTATCCATCCCGCTTTCCCATTTCGCTGCAATGAGAGTTCCATCGGTAGAGCCATATTCACATAGGCCATCCTGGTCATGATCCCGGAACTGGTACCACCAATCATGTTGCTTTTTAATTTTAGGATAAATGTTTTCAATGAAATTAATATCTCCATCTTGTTGAAAAATTGTCCAGGCAGCCCAGGCAGAAAGCGGGGGCTTGGTATTTCGGTAATTGTTCTCCTCAATTAAGTTATCCCGGTACACGCAATCTGGTATAAATCCGTTTTCAGTTTGATAGTCGTACATAGCCAGTACTTGTTGTTTTGCCAAATCTGTATCATAATGCGCTACCGCCACTGCGTGTTTCCAACTATCCCAGGCCCAAAAACCATAAAACCATTTATAATTATAACTGGGAAAGAAACCGTCATATTTTAATCCGCCGGAAGCCGTTCGCCAATTGTTTTGTAGCGTAAGCAAAGATTTTTGGGCCAATTGGTAATAAGTGGAATCCTGCCATTGAGCTCCTATTTTAGCGTTAATAGACTTAATGGTCACTAGTTTTTGACTTTTAGTTTTTTGATAGGAAGCATCAAATTTTTCCTGAAGCCTGGTTATTGCTGCCAGCTCGTTTTTATTAAATTTTGAGGCATAAGAAAAGGAATAGCTGAGCTCGTAAGTTTCGCCGGCTCCTATTTCAATTGGTTTCAGATATGCTGTATAAGCAGTATCCAAAATTTTTATAGTAGATTTTTTTATTTCACCGGGAAGGTGCAGTAGCCCATAGAAATTATTTATTTCACTTTCTACCTTTATAAAACCCTTATTTTTTGATAAGGAAAAATCTCCGTTAAATATTTTTCCTTCTATGACCGGCCTTATCGTAATTGATTGGTCTTGTAGGTTTTTAAATTGAAATTGAAACATTGCTGTTTTAGCAGATGCAAAGAACATTTTATGGGATACCAACCAGTTTTTCGTTTTTTTCTGGAATTCCAAACCGGATAATGTACTCTGAAAAGATTTTTTTATTTCTGAATTATGGCTGATTTTATCCAAGTCTTGAAGCTGAATATTAACCAGGGATGGCCCTAACCAGGCTCCGTTTTCCTGAGACATTATAAATGGCCCGGAAAAACCATTTACATCTGAGGCTTTAGGCATGGAATAACCAAACCAGGAACCTTTATCTGAAAAAGCAAGAAAAGATTTATCCTCGATAGAATTTGGTATTCCCCGGTAGTCCAATACATTGGAAATTTCTTTATCGTCCGGATGAGCATTGTTTTTTTGCGCGAATAAAAAAGTAGCGCCAGTAAATAAGAAAAGACTAGTTAAAAGATATTTATTCATTTTTATAAAAGTTGTTAATCTGAAAGATTCAGAATAGATTACTTAAATAGAAATGAATTAGATGGAAATAAAGTGGCGTTTTTAAAATATTACGCCCACGGACAGGCCTAAATTACAAAAAAATGATTAGCGTCCAAGAAATAGTTTGAAAATTTTGAGTACCCTTAAAAATAAATGGTTCTTCTAATAAATAAGGTTTAAAAAATGTTAAATAACTATTTTAAAAAATTGGTTAGCTCGTTAAAAATATCTTGTTTTGTTTAAATATTATTGTATATCCGTATAGTGTCCTAATTATAAAATTTAGCTTTATATATCACGTCGAGCGCAGTCGAGACGTTTTTGTTAGACCTTTCGACTGCGCTCAAGGTGAGAAAAACAAGCTTAGGATTATTTACGGACAATCATAAATATTATTAAACAGTGGAATTAAATCTTATTCTAGAAAGATTAAAGAAACAAGATAAGAAGGCTTTTCAACAAGTCTTTGAGGCTTTTTATCCATGTTTGGTAGACTACTCTTATAAATTCACTTACAATCAGGCAGCAAGTGAAGATTTGGTGCAGGAATCATTTATTTATATTTGGGAAAATTCAGATAACCTAAAAATTAAAAAATCCCTTCAGGCTTATTTATTCACTATGGTTAGAAACCGTAGCCTTAATTATCTCAAAAAAATTAACCTTACCGATTCTAACCATCTTATTGATATTTCCAACTTCCTTACGGAAGACTTTCAGGAAAATATGATTTCTGAAAATGAGATGAGGGCACTTACTCAAAATGCCGAAGAAATCCTGAAATGTTTACCGGGAAAAATGCAGGAAATCTTTAAGCTAAAAGTAATGCATAGCTTAAGTTATAAGGAAATAGCTGAGGAAATGGGGGTTTCTGTAAATACCGTAAAGACTCAACTAAAACGGGCCAGGTTTAAAATAGAATCAGCTTTATCAATACTTTATTTTATCCTTCTTTTCTACTAAAAAGAAAAAAAGATATAAAAATTGTCACCCTATCCAGAAAAAAACTTGTCTCATAATAAAGGGGCATCATACCTAATTGATAATGGAATATAGTTTATTAGTAAAAAGGCTTAAAAAAGGTTTAAACCCTAAGGAAGAAAAACAATTCCAGGAATGGTATTTTTCTTCCCCAGATCATCGTGTGTATTATGAAAACTTAAAAAATAATTTTCATGATTCCCGTGACCTTAAAATAAATACTTCCAAAGCCTGGGAAAAAGTTGATAAGAAGATTGTAAAAGCTAAGAATAATTATTGGAAATATGTTATTGCAGCTATTGTGGTAGTCGGCTTCCTGAGTTTTCCTATTTACTTTTTTTTAAGTACTCCATTGGAGCAGAAAAATAAAGTAGTAAATGTTAATGAGTTGGAGTCTCCTTCTGAAGGTGTGATTTTTAAGGATCAAAATGGAAACTCTGTTACTTTCGGAAAAAATGATTCGGTTGTATCCGGTAAGTATTATCAGGGAAGTAAAAATCAGCTTAAAATTGCGAAAGTTTCCGAAGCTGTGGGCATTAATACGATTATAGTGCCAACCGGAAAACAATTTAATATTGAATTAAGCGATGGTACAAAAGTTACCTTGAATGCCAAGTCAAAGCTTGAATTCCCTACCAGTTTCAGTGAAAGTGATCATAGAAAAATTAATTTGATATATGGAGAAGCCTATTTTGAGGTGACTCCTGCATCTGAAAACAACGACAAAAAATTTATAGTTGAAAATTCCAATCAAAATATAGAGGTGATTGGCACTTCTTTTAATATTGAAAATTATAATGAAGGGGAAATTGTAACCACTTTGGTAGAGGGGAAAATTAATCTTTTATACGGAAAAGATAAAACCGTTATGACTCCAGGTCAACAATCTACTGTAAAAAATCAAAACTTAGAAGCTATAAAAAAAGTTGAAGTTTATGATTATGTAGCCTGGAAAGACGGTATGTTTTTATTTAAAGATAAATCTTTGGAGGATATCTTTAACGTACTTTCAAGATGGTATGATATAGAAGTAGAATTTGAGCAAAAGACACTTCAGGAAATAAAATTTAATGGCAGATTTAAACAACAGCAAAAACTGAAAAATATTCTGCACATTATTGAAAATACTAAACGAGCACGATTTGAATTAAATGGAAATAAGATCAAAGTAATGCAATATCAGGAGTAAAAAAAGGAATGGGGTTTAGACCTGGACAATTTAAACTCCCACTCCCATTCATTAAGTAATTAACTAACTACAAATTTATGAAAACTAAATTTAATGCCAAACTATTGCCTTTACCCAAGGGAATTTTAATTTTTATTATGAGAGTATTTATCTTATTTTTTTGTATTAGCAGTTTCGGATTTAATTCGGATGAGCTATTCTCTCAGAATGCCAAAATAAAAATTGATAAGTCAGAGAGTATAAGTGCGGAAGATGCCTTCCAGCTTATAAAATTACAAACAGATTATACTTTTATTTATCCCAGTGATCTTTTTAATAAAGCTCCAAAGATTAATTTAAAGGCAGGGGTTATTCCTGCGAAAGAGCTTTTGGATCAGTGCCTTTCACTGGTAAACTATACCTATGAATTTACCGATGAGCAGGTGATTTTACTTAAAGAAAAAAATCTTTTTTTTGACTCGGGTACTAAAACGATTTCGGAACAGAATACGATCACCGGCACCGTGAAGGATTCTAAAGGTATGCCACTGCCCGCAGTTAATGTTTATGTAGAAGGAACCAAACGAGGAACTCAAACTGATTTCGATGGAAATTATACTATCGAGGTAGGACAGGGTGAGCGTTTGTCTTTTCAATATTTAGGTTTTCAGAAACAGATCATATCAGTAGAAAATCAAACTACAATAAATGTTGTTTTAAAAGATGATTTAGAGAGCTTAAATGAAGTGGTTGTTGTTGGTTATGGTACCCAAAAGCGAAGTGATGTTACCGGGGCTATTAGCTCTGTTAAAAGTGAAGAACTTAATAAAGTGGTAAGTACCAATCCCCTTGATGCCATGCAAGGAAGAGTTTCTGGAGTTACTGTAACAAATTCAACCGGCAGCCCGGGTTCTGCACCCGAAATATCCATTCGTGGAATTGGAACCTTTGGAAATAATGAACCTCTTTACATTGTAGATGGTGTCCAGGCAGATCCGTATTTTATCAATACTAATAATATAGAAAGTATTGAAATTCTTAAAGATGCTGCTTCTGGAGCGATTTATGGAACGAGAGCTGCAAATGGAGTGGTGATTATCACTACCAAAAAAGGAGAAGAAGGAAAACCAAAAATAGAAATCGAGTCTTCTTTAAGTGTGAATACGCCCAGAGAAGAAATGAAACTATTAAATGCCCAGGAATATATTTCTGTTCATCGCCAGATGTATGAGAATGCCGGTGCTGAGCTTCCACAGTATGTAGAAAATCCATCTGTATACGATACTGACTGGATTGGGGAAACACAGCGTACGGGGTATCTGTCTACCAATAATATTCGAATTAGTGGTGGCGGAAAAAATATAAACTATAGTATTGGCGGTAATTATGCTGATGAAACGGGATTGTTAATTGGCTCTGGCTTTAGTAAAAAAGGAGTTAATTCCCAGGTTAACCTGGATAAAGGAAAATTAAAGGTTTCTACTAATCTAAATTATAGTGAAACTTACAGGGAAGATTATAAATTTTCAATTAGGGAAACCTACTTTATCTCTCCATTAATCCCAGTATTTGATGACGAACGTGAATCAGGCTTTGGTTATAGAACCGGAGATCTTCCAGATCATCGAAATCCTGTTGGTGAGGATCATTTTTTGGAAAACTTTACTAAACTGAAATATTTCCTGGGGAATATAAACTTTGATTTTGAAGCTTTTGAGAATTTCCATATTGGCGCAGGTTTTAGCCTTGCTGATCGTCAAAATTATACTTACAATTTTCATCAACCATTTCGTGTAAGGGATGTACAAGATATCGCTGAACGCGAATTTGCATTTTTATCTGAATATCATTCAGAATTTAGAAGATTAAATGAGGAATACACTTTAAGGTATAACTTTGATATTGATAAGCATAGCGTGGGTCTTTTAGCGGGATATCAGAGAATTAGAGAGCCTTTTAAAAGCACCTATGCACAGGCAGAGGGATATAAATTAGATGATGACGGAAATAAAGTTCCGGCAACTATTTTAGATCCTAACTTTAATACTTTAGACGCTTTTAGTGACGGCACTTATTCCGCCAGTGGTTCTAATGCAGAATACGCTTTGGTGTCCCAGTTTGGAAGAATTAACTATGCTTTTGACGAGAAATATTTACTGCAAGCTAGTCTTAGACGCGATGGGAGTTCCAAATTTGGAAAGAATAATCAGTATGGTGTTTTTCCATCTTTTGCTTTAGGATGGAAAATTACAGAAGAAAATTTTATGGAAAATCAGGAGGTCTTTAATTTCCTGAAGCTCCGATATAGTTGGGGACAGGCAGGTAATGATAGTGCCTTAGGATACTATGATTATGTTGCTTTAATTTCACAGGGGAAAAGCCAGAATGATGGTGGTTATGTATTTGGGAATCCTCAAAACTCATACCTGGGTAGTATAGCGCGTGATCTACAAAATGACGACCTGCAATGGGAAACGAATACCTCGGCTAACTTTGGAATGGATTTCGGCGTTTTTGACAATAAACTTCAGGGATCTATAAACTATTATAACAGTAAAACCGAAGACTTATTAATCACAAAAGAAGTTTCTCCGTCCGCGGGAATAAACAATCCAATTGTAAATGTTGGAGCTTTTGAGAACCAGGGATTCGAATTTGAAGCAAACTACCGGAATAGGGATAATGTTTTTAAATATTCTGTGGGTGGTACTTTTACAACTATAAATAGTGAGGTAACTAAACTGAGTAATGAAGATCAGGTACTCTATGGTGTTGGTCTATTGTTTGGTTCAGACCATTTTGTAAATCAAACAAAGATTGGTTATGAGCCCGGGGCTTTTTTCCTTCCTGTGGCAGATGGAATTTTCCAGAGCGAACAGGAAGTGCAGGCTCATAGTGTAGATGGAAACCTTATACAACCCAATGCAGAACCCGGCGATATAAAGTTTGCAGATCAAAATGGCGATGGAGTAATTAATGAAAAGGATGAAGTGTATGCTGGCACGGCCATTCCAAATTACGAATACAGTTTAAACCTAACTGGTGAATATAAAGGTTTTGACCTTACTATATTTTTTCAAGGGGTAGGAGGCAATAAAATCTATAATGGTAATGATTTTAGATTATTGAGTCTTGATACAGGTAGAAATTATAGAACTGCCGCCCTTGATGCGTGGTCTCCAACCAATACTAATACAAACGTTCCAAGAGCGGTTTTAAATGACCCAAACCGTAATAACCGTGCTTCAACTAGATTCCTAGAGGATGGTGATTATCTAAGGTTAAAAACGCTACAACTAGGATATACGTTAGCTCCAGATGTATTGAAAAATACCTTTGTAGATCGTGCCCGAATTTTTGTAACAGGTCAAAACTTATTGACAGTAACAGATTATTCAGGGCTTGATCCTGAAGTTGGAGGGAGTGTATTATCCAGAGGGGTTGACCTTAATCTCTATCCAAAATATAAATCTTTGATAACCGGTGTTCAACTTAGTTTCTAAAAAATATTAAAATGAAAAAATATATCATAAAATTTATTTTTCTAATTAGCGTAATATTCACCATTGGATGTTCTGGTGAAGAATATTTAGACAAACAACCGCCAGATCAACTTACTTCAGAAAATTTTTGGCGTAATGCTGAAGATGCGCGCTCTGGTTTAACTGCTGCATATTCAGAATTGGAAGCCCGAAGTAATTTTTGGGATGGTTGGCAAGAAGGTCGTTCTGTTGTGGAGTATTTTCGTTCAGATTATGCTTTACCGGGACCTGATGCAACCAATTATTCCCATTGGATGTCTATTTATAATTTTAATTATACCAATGGACATATTTTTCTGGATGTGCTGTGGAGTACTAATTACAAAGGGATTAATTTTGCAAATCAGGTAATAAAGAATGTTTCTACGATGACTTCCGATCAAATCTCAGAAGATGAAAAGGAACAAATCTTAGGAGAAGCCTACTTTTTACGTGCCTATTATCATTTTAAGTTATTAACATTGTTCGAACAAATTATTATTAGAGACGATGTGATTACAGCAGCAAGCTTAGATAAACCGCTGGCAACCCGTCCGGAAGCTTGGGATTTCCTATTTAAGGATTTTGAAATAGCGGCAAACAAATTAGAATTTGAAATTCAGCCCCAGGATTACGGAAGGGCAAATAAAGGTGCTGCCCTTGGATATTTAGGCAAAGCATATATATATAAAGCCGGAGATCAATCTTCCAGTACCGGGGATGAATATCAAAAAGCTGCTGAGGCTTTCTCAAAAGTTGTTGAAAGTGGACAATATGCTTTAGTTGATGATTTTAAAAGCCTGTTTAATGGAGAAAATGAGAATAGTAAAGAATCTGTTTTTGAATTACAGTTTAAAAGTGGTGATGCTACTTCTTGGAACGCCACTAGATTGCATTCCTTTATAGGTGATTGGTCTATTGGCGGATGGGGTGGTATTCTAGCTGATGATCGTTTAGTTAACCAAATGAAAAAAGAAGGCAAGGTTGCTGAAAATGGTCTTTATGATAATAGATTATATGCAACTCTTTATTTCGATGATCCCTATTTCAATGATGAATCTGCTGGAAGAATGGAAGGTAGTACATGGAGTAGTTTAATAGAAAGCACTTATGGTGATCCGGATGCAAAGGATGATGTTGCATTTTTTAGAAAATGGCTTCCTGAACCTCTTGCGGGTAATGGGTATATAGGCCTTAATGTAACTTTGCTTAGATATGCGGATGTTTTATTGATGTACGCTGAAGCTTTAAATGAAACCGGAAATACAGAAACAGCAGTTGAATTGATCAATAAAGTACGAACTTCACATGGTAATGTACCTCCAGTAGATCTTAATACTGAGGAAGCTGTCTTTAGTCAAATAGTCCACGAAAGAGTAATGGAACTTACTCTGGAAAGTACACGGTTCTTTGACCTGAGAAGATGGGGAATGTTAGATGATGCTATGAACGCTGCAGAAAGGACAGGATTTAATGCTCAGGAGCATTCTTATTTACCAATTCCGCTGTCAGAAATACAAACTAACACTGAAATAAATTAGAAGAATAATTTGAATTAGCCAAATAGTGAATTCGACTTCCTGAAGTTGGATTCACTATTTTTTTAAGCATTTTTTATTATGAAATTTACAAAAGAAAAGGATTTGGATAAAGTCCTAAATGCATTAATTGAACCATATAAAAATAGAGTTCCTGATGTACAGAATGTAGTACAAGGCATGCTAATAGAAAGAATAATTTCTAAGGAAGAAGATTTAAAAAATGACCATATAGCTTTTCGTACGCTGGGAGTTCCAAATCTAGGCATTGAGTCTTTGGAGAAAATTTTTATGTATTACGGTTATGAGAAACATGATTATTATTTCTTCTCTGAAAAAAAATTAAATGCCTATTGGTATTCACATCCAGAAAATAAATATCCTAGAATATTTATAAGTGAATTAAGGGTTTCAGATTTAAGTCCACAAACTCAAAAAGTAATTTATAAATATACTGATGGAATTAAATCAGATCCAGTGGATAATTTGGATTTGAATAATATAGAGGAGGTATCCTCATTTTTTAGGAGGTCCCTTTGGGAATTACCAACTCTGGCTGATTATGAGAGTTTACAGGAAGAGAGTGAATATGCAGCATGGGTTATTTACAACCGTTACTATTTGAACCATTTTACTATTAGTATACATGACTTGCCCAAACCGTTTAATAAGCTGGAATATTTCAATGAATTTTTGAAATCCATTGGAATAAAACTGAATAATTCTGGAGGAGAAATCAAAGTTAGTCGCGACAGGCTTTTAAAGCAAAGTAGTTCCGTAGCGGGTAAAGTCATTGCGATTTTTAAAGGAGGAAAATCGATGAAGATTCCTGGAAGTTATATTGAATTTGCTGAGCGATTAGTCTTACCTCAATTTGCTCACTTAAATAAATCGAATATAGAGACAAGACATCGCCGAGATGGATTTGAAACAGGCAATGCAGATAAAATTTTTGAATCTACTTATAAATCACAACAAAATAAATAATGGAAAAGTCACCTTTAGATATATTAAATAATTTAAATATTAAACATCCCTTCTATAGTTATAGTACCGGACAAGAAAAAAAGTATTGTAAAGAAACAAATAGAAGAATAATAACATCTCCGGTAGACGGTAGTGAAATTGGGGAAATAGGTTTTATTGCTAATGAAGACTACGAAAATGTTTTGACTACTGCTGAGAAAGCATTTCAACAATGGAGAACAATACCAGCTCCTAGAAGAGGCGAAATTGTAAGGTTGTTAGGGGATGAATTGAGGAAGGAAAAAGAGCCATTAGGAGCCTTAATTAGTTTCGAAATGGGGAAAAGTTTGCAGGAAGGATATGGTGAGGTTCAGGAAATGATAGATATCTGTGAATTTGCTACCGGTTTGTCTCGTCAGCTTTATGGTTTACAAATACAATCTGAGAGGCCTGCTCATCGATTGTTCGAGCAATGGCATCCATTAGGAATTGTAGGTGTGATTTCAGCTTTTAATTTTCCAGTAGCAGTATGGGCATGGAATATTGCAATAGCTTTAGTTTGTGGAAATGTTTGTATATGGAAACCATCAGAAAAAACACCCTTTGCTTCAATTGCTTGCCAGGAGATTTTCGCTAAAATTCTTAAAAGAAATAATTTACCCGAAGGGATTTCTTCATTAGTACTTGGAGATGCAGAAATAGGGAAGAAAATGGCTGATGATAAGCGAATACCATTGATATCGGCGACCGGAAGCACCTCCATGGGTAGAGATGTTGCTCAAAGAGTTGGTAAAAGATTAGGGAAATCTATACTTGAACTTGGAGGCAATAACGCAATAATACTTTATGAACATTCAGATATTGAAAACTCCCTCCCGTCACTGGTTTTCGGTGCAATTGGTACAGCAGGACAACGTTGTACTTCCACACGCCGTGTAATAGTTCAAGAAAAAATTTATGATGATTTTTTGAATAAACTTAAAGATGCATTCTCACAAATAAGAATTGGTAATCCTTTGGATGAAGAAAATCACATGGGACCATTAATTGATAAAGAAGCTGTAGAAAATTATTTTTCTACCATTGAATTAGCAAAAAAACAAGGGGCAAAGATAGTTTCTGGAGCAAAAACGGTTTTAGTTGAAAATAACTGTTCGCAATGTTACATAACGCCTACAATCATAGTTGCAAAGTCTGATCTGGAGGTTATGAAAACGGAAACATTTGCCCCAATAGTATATGTTACTAAGTATAAATCGTTATCAGAGGCCATAAAAATAAATAATAATGTCCCTCAGGGGTTGTCCTCAGCATTGTTTAGTTTGAGTTTAAGAGAAGTAGAGAATTTCCTATCATCCGAAGGTTCGGATTGCGGAATAGCAAATATTAACATAGGTACATCGGGGGCAGAAATTGGTGGGGCTTTCGGAGGAGAAAAAGATACCGGTGGAGGTAGAGAAAGTGGATCTGACGCCTGGAAATCATATATGCGAAGACAGACATGTACTGTAAATTATGGAACAGAATTACCTTTAGCGCAGGGAATTAAATTTAATTTGTAATAGTGACTCTTATTTTTATTAATGAAAAAAATTGAGTTTTAAAAAGCACGAAAGAATTTTTTAAAGACATGACATGCCTTACGTATTGTCTTCTTCATATTCAAACTAATGAAAATTACTCGGAGGCAGCGTTAAAAATGAGGGAGACGATATAAAAACGACTAAAAATAATTTATTAAAGTAGATTTATTGTATTTTTATAGAATTGAAGTCAAAATATCATAAATAAGTGCAAATTTAAAGTTACCTAAAAGGTTACCTTGAAAATATGATTCATCGTAAACCTTTCTAGTTCTAAGATATGCAAGTTAGGTTTGAATCCTGGCAAGGTCACAAAAAAAATCCGTAAATAGCTTAAATATAGCTGTTTATGGATTTTTTTTTGTTTTATGCCTTTTGATCTAGAGTGTTTAAAAAGGGTCAATCCTAATTTTCCTGTACAAGCAAAAATTGTAGTCAATCTGTATAGAAAGAATTCTACATTTTCACTCCTCTGAAGTGAGCTCTAAAAGCTTCTATTTTTCTCATTGAATGATTCTGCTCAGCTGTTTTTACTTCTGTTGATGAATTAAACGAGTCCCAATCTTATTTGTCTTTTATACTTTTTTAGTTAAAAAATCACGATCCTGTTTATTAGAATTGGGAAATTAAAAAAAAATGTTAATTTTGATATTCTGTGCTTTTCTATTTTATGATGATTAAATAGAAATTTTTCTCTTAAATTATTGAGATCAAAATTAGTTCAGCTTCGAAGCTTTTGTTCATTAAGCAGAGTTTTATAGTTCTTCAGAATTTTAAATATTAAAGCGATTAAACCAAAAATGGAATACATAGAAGGAAACAGGATATTTAAAGAAGAGGTTGATGGCCACTTCAATAAGTATTTAATTGGTTTCAATCGCAAAAACAATAATAATGCCCGGATCCCGGACTCAAAGGATTCTTCAGAGATTAATTCAAATGTTCATTCAGAAGCTGCGGAAAAGTTAGCCGAAGAATTCTGGAAGAAGATAAAGAAGGGGAATATGGATGCTTTGGGGCAGCTGTATGACTTATATGTAGATGAGTTGTTTTTTTATGGGATGGAAAAGGTTAATGATAAAACCCGCGTTATGGATGCTATTCATGACCTTTTCGTTGATTTGTATAAATACCGTTCCAATATAACCACTCCTACTAATGTCAAGTATTACTTGTTGAAATCACTAAAACGAAAAGTGTATAGGAAACAATCTTCTAAAAAGTGTATAGATTTACAAGATTCCTTTTTTGAAACAAAGCAAACAGATGCTGAATTATCCTGTGAAGAGAAAATCATCGAAGGCGAGTATTCAAAAGAAAAAAAGGATAAATTAAAAACTGCCTTAACATTTCTAACCAGGAGGCAGCAAAAGGCCTTACACCTAAGGTATACTGAAAATCGGCCGTATAACGAAATTGCCGATACTATGAATATTAGTATTGCAACTTCCAGAACATTGGTTTATCGTGCATTAACGGTGCTTAAAAAACACTGTATTTCACTCCTTTTAACTATCTCCGGTATATTTTTTTAAAAAAACCTTAAAAATTTTGTCTATATATCATAAGTACGCTGCTTATGTTTATATAGACGTTTATTTACTTTTCTTGAAGGAAAGAAAAATTGTCTAATATTCTGACTAAAATCTTATTAATTGAGTGTCAGATTAATTTCACTTTAATGAACGATAAGGAAAAAAAAGAACTAAGAAAGAGGATTATTACATCTGCTTATGCCTATAAAACCAGAAGGAAACGACTGTTTTATAGTATATCAATAGCGGCTTCAGTAATGGTAATTCTGTCTATAGGATTTTATCAATACAATTTCTCAAAACCATCTATCACAGAATTTGCGGAATCTTCCGAAGGCATAGAGATAGAAAGTGCCAATGATGTGCAGTTATTCTTAAGTGGAGATAAAAAAGTAGCGATACAAAATAATAATTCGAGTATTGCTTATCAAACTAGTGGCAGGGAAGTAAATATAGCTGACTCTCTGGGGAAAAGACAGGAAATTGTTTTAGATGATCCCAATGAGTTTAATACGCTAATAGTACCCTATGGTAAAAGATCTAAAATAGTATTGTCTGACGGGACGATGGTGTGGTTAAATTCTGGCTCAAAACTGACTTACCCAGTAACTTTTAAAGGTAAGAATAGAGAAGTTTTTTTAACAGGAGAAGCAATTTTTGATGTTTCGCACAATGCTGAACATCCTTTTAAAGTATTGTCTAAGGGGCATACTATTGAAGTTTTGGGTACTGTCTTCAATGTTAGTAATTATCCGGATGATAATAATATTAAAACGGTGCTTAAAAGCGGTAGTGTAGAAATTAGCTATAAATCAGATTCCTTTTTTAAATCAGAGGAAAAGACAAAAATTACACCGGGTACTATGGCTGTATATAATAAAGCCAGGCCACAGGTGAATACAAAAGATGTAGAGGTAGAGAATTATTTTTCCTGGCGGGAAGGTGTTTTAATATTTAAGAACAATAATCTAAAATATATCATGAAAAAAATAGGCAGATACTATAATGTAGATGTCAATTTTCAGGAATCGGAATTAGAAAATGAAACATTTTCGGGTCATTTGAATTTAAAAGACTCTATAGAAAGTGTATTGACAACCTTACAAGGAGCTACGGATTTTAAATATAAGGTTGCTAAAAACGGATCATTAATAATTAATAAACTAGAAAATATGGAATGAAAACAACAAAAAAGGCCATAAGATGCGACAACATCTTATGACCGGGTCAGTTACTTACTTATGTAGAGCAAAATAAACTAACGAAAAACAAAATTATGAATAAAAATGAAAGATTTAGGTCATGTTATGATTTAAATAACTTTACACGAAACTTAATAAAAATTATGCGTGTATTAATAATCCTGTTGGGGATTGGTCTTAGTTCTTCCTATGCAAATTCTTCCTACAGCCAGACCAAAATAGACATTGCTATTAAGGATGCAAGCCTGATTGAATTTTTTGAAGAGATTCAGGCCAATACCGAGTTTGTATTTTTCTACAAAGATGATGTTTTAAAAGATAATTTGAGAATTTCTGTAAACCTGGAAAAAGCTTCCCTGGAGAAAGTTTTACAGAGTGCTTTTTCAAATACCAGTCTTGCCTATAAAATATCAGAGAAGCAGGTGGTTGTAAAAAGGCTTGCGAAAAAATCTAATGAGTCAACTGCCATAAACCGCAAAAAACAACAAGAAACCATCACAGTTGCCGGCAACGTTACCGAAGCTGAAACCGGAATGCCCGTACCAGCGGCTAACATTCTGGAAAAAGGTACTTCTAATGGGGTAATGACAGATTTTGATGGTAATTATTCTATTGAAGTGCCTGAGAATGCTATTTTAAAAGTGAGCTATATAGGTTATGCCACGAAAGAAATCAAAGTAAACGGTCGTAACGAAATCGATATCGTTTTGGAGCAGGATACAGATGCCCTGGACGAAGTGGTTGTAATGGGATATGGCACACAGTCTAGAAGAAAAGTTACTTCTTCAATTTCATCCATAGATATGGATGAGATTAATGAAATACCTGCATCATCGGTTTCTCAAACATTAAGTGGAAAAGCAGCTGGTTTAAATGTGAATTTTAATTCTGCGCAGCCCGGGGGTGATATCTCCTTTCAAATACGGGGGTCAGCTACAGGAAGGGAGCCTCTTATTGTAATAGATGGAATGCCTACCTCAGATTTTAATCCTTCTTCCGCAGGAACCTTTGGTAATGGATCTATTGATGCCACATTAGCTACGCTGAATCCTTCCGATATAGAATCCATAGACATTTTAAAAGATGCTTCTGCAACTGCAATCTATGGTTCGAAAGCTGCGGGTGGAGTAATTCTCATCACTACTAAAAAAGGTAGAAGAAGTGGGGATAAAAGTTTTAGTGTTGATCTGAATGTATCTTCCGGAATACAACAGTTTTACGATATCCCAAAAATGTTGAATGCTGTTGATTATATGAAACAAACTAATGAGGTTCTTAGAGAGGAGCATCTTTATGAAAGTAGAGAAGATATTTATAGTGAAGTTAGTAAACCAAATGGCTGGATGGCTCCGGGTGAGTTCCAACCTTATTATAATAATGATGAAATTCAGGAATTCGAAAACGGAGTACGCAGTGGAACTGATTTTGTAGATGAAATTACCAGATTAGGAACAGTGCAAGATGCCAACCTTTCTGTTAGTGGAAATAGTAGAAATACCCGCTTTTATTCTTCTTTTAATGTGTATGATCAAAAGGGTATTATTAAAAATAATGGTCTAACTAAGTTCAATGGTCGTCTCAATGTAACCCAGGAATTTAGCGATAACTTTACAGGAGGGATAACTATTAATTATAGTCAGATTAATAACAATAATGTACAAATTGGAAATGGTGGATTATATGAAAATAGTGGAATTCTGTTAAGTGCTTTGCAATTTGACCCTACATTACCTGTTCGCAATGAAGATGGAGAGTATCAGCTAAACATTAGGCAATCCAATTTCCCAAATCCGGTATCTTACCTTGATATTTCCAATGAGACCAATATTGAAAGATTTCTCAATACAGCATATTTAAAATATGATATTTTGCCGGAATTATATGTAAAGACACAAGTTGGTTTTGACAGAACACAAAGCGCTAGTTATGGGTATTTGCCTACTACAACAATAGCCGGGAAAAGTTATAACGGCCGCGCTGATAGAGCTGAAGATAAGAATTCGAACTACCAGTTTCAATTATTGGTTAATTACGACAAATCATTTAATGAGAAACATAATATTACTGCTTTATTAGGAACAGAGTATATGAAATATGAATGGGAAGGACATGGTATTACAGCTACTGATTTTCCCTATGATGGTGTTCTATGGAATAACTTAGGTTTAGGAGCCAATAGGCCTAGTGTTTGGTCTTATGGCGGCTCTACGGAAACAGCCTCTTATTTCTCTCAACTAAGCTACGATTATGATTTTAAGTATTTCTTATCGGCCAATTTTAGGTTAGATGGCTCTGCTAATTTTTCACCGGAAGATCAATATGGTTTCTTTCCCGGAATATCTGTAGGCTGGGACATTTCTCAAGAAAGGTTTATGGATAAAAGTAGTGACTGGTTAGACCAATTAAAATTAAGAGCAGGTTATGGAGAAACCGGCAACGATAATATCGGCTCTGCTTTTTCAGATTGGTACTCGCCTGGAGCGAACACCATGTGGGGTAGTTCTGTGATATCTGGGGTGAAATTAGCCGGATTGGGAAATCCTGATTTAAAATGGGAAAAACAAGTTGACATAAATGTAGGAGTTGATTTTTCCCTGTTAGAAAATAGAATTACGGGTTCTGTAGAATATTTTAATCGTGTAGTTAGTCGTATTCTTGGTCGCAGAAATTTAGTGAGTTCAAACCCGGTAAATAATATTTTCTATAATCTGGATGCAGAAAAACAAACCTATGGTACTGAATTAACCCTAAATACTCAAAATATAAAAAAACCTGAATTTTCCTGGAATTCACTGCTAACCTTTAGCCATTATAGAGATAGATGGTTAAAACGTGACCCTAGTTATGTTCTGGGTATTAATGAATCTCCTAATCAATATTTTGGGGAATTATGGTTCTATGAATCAGATGGTTTAGTGGAAGTAGGAAATACTGATGATATAAATTCTATACCAGGAACTATTAGAATAAAAGACGTAGATGGTTATCTTTTAGATGATGAAGGAAATAGAGTTACCAATGAAAATGGTCAACCACAATACTCTGGCGAACCAGATGGTAAGATTGATGCTGCAGATTTGGTAAAGGTTGGTACAAATTCTCCTTATACTGTTGGTTTTAGTAATAATTTCAGATATAAAAACTTTGATTTATCTATTGATGCTTATGGTATTTTTAATAGAAGAAAAATTAACTCTACTAAAACTACTCTTGGAGGGCCAAGTGTCTATAACATAATCACTACCGGATCTAATAATATTGCAGAAACCAAAGATCGTTGGAATAGCAACAATCTTCAAGGTTCAGGACCTTCTGCCTTGCAGGCTTTTGCAAAATACGGTACTGGCGATTATTACCTGGAAAAAGCATGGTTTATTAGAGTGAAGAACATTGCCTTTGGTTATACCTTTCCAAATAGAACTTTAGAGACGATGAATATTAAAAAGTTAAGAGTTTATGCTAATTTATTGAATCCGTTTTTGTTTACCCCTTATTCAGGGATGGACCCCGAAACGGATAACTATGTTGCCGCATATCCTAATCAACATACTTACTCCCTGGGACTTCAATTAAGTTTCTAGAAGAAAAAATATTTATTTAAAATTAATCTTATGAAAAAAATACAGCTTATACTTATTATTTTTCTGGTTTCTTTATTACAAGCTTGTAGTCTTGAAAAAGAAGAATTCAATAAAATAACGCCAGATAATTTCTATAATTCAGAACAAGACGCAAAATTAGCTATTGCTGCTTTATATAATAACTCTATAACGAAGGTTGGTACCTGGTCACCGGGCTTATTTGTGCAGAATATAAATTCAGTTCAATTAGTAACTGATATTTCTGCAGGAGATATGATGATGTGTTCTTATGGAGATAATCCCTGGGAATATCTTAGACAACACGAATGGGCCGAAAACAATGGATTTGGAACCAATAACTTCTTCCATTATTACAATCATATTTCCAATGCGCGAATTGTAGCCAATCAAATTGGGGAAATGACCACTGTTTCTGAAGATAAGAAATCGGAACTAATGGCTGAAGCTTTTGCCGTTGGTGGTTGGAAAGCTTTTATTTTATATGACCTATATGGTCCAGTTCCTTATCCTACCGACGAAATGCTTGCTTCCCCAGGAGATATTGAATATCCAGAAAGACCATCAAACGAAGAATTTGTGGAGATAATAGAATCTTTATTCGCTGATAAAGATAAATTAATGGATGCCGATTTTGGTTCTAACTTTGGAAGGATGAATAAAGGCCTTGCTAATTTTATACTCATGCGTTTATATATGCTTGAAGCCGCTAGAACTGGAGACGATAGTTTTTGGCAAAAGGCAAAAGAAAGTGCGGAAGCTATTATTTCGTCTGGATCGTATGAGTTGCAAAGAAGTTATACTGAAGTTTTTAGTAAAAGCAATCAAAAAAATAGGGAGATTGTTTTTGCAACACCCTCAGATTATTCTTTTAATGTAAATATGTGGCATTCTGAAGCCTTACCAAATAATTATCCAGCAGAAATAAATCGTGGAGCAGGTTCCTGGGGTGGTTATAAACTTTTGTGGTCTTTCTACGACACTTATGCTCCTAATGACCAACGTTTATCTACTATTGCCGCTTCTTACACAACCGATGATGGAGTATTGGTTAATAGGGAAAATCCTGTTAATGATCGGCATGGTGTTGGAGATGGAGCTATCCCCGTTAAATATGACACAGATACAGATCAAGTTGGAAATTTTCAGGGACATGATTTTATAGTTTACAGATATGCTGAGGTGTTATTAGCTATGTCTGAAATTCTTAATGAGTTAGGTGAAACAGATTCTGTTAATGCCCCTATTATTACCCAACAGGCAAATGACGGAGAGCTTTTAAAAAGCGATGGTGGTAATAATGCTTTTTCATTTATAAATGCTGTTCGGGTTAGAGCAGGATTGAAGCCTTTACAAGGTTTAGGTAAATCAGAGCTTAGGGATGCCTTGCTTCAGGAACGTGGACACGAACTCTACGCTGAAGGAGTAAGACGAGCCGATCTTATTAGATATCAAAGAATCACAAACGGAAATGGAGTCAAAAAGTTTGATGAGGATACCAATAAATTCCTTTTCCCTATTCCAGTTGGTTATATCAACGAATATAAAGGTAACCTAAAACAAAATCCAGGCTATTAATTGGGCAGGAATCTAGCTATAAATGAAACCAATAGAATTAAGTTGTTTATACTTTATTCTATTGGTTTTTATTTAAATAGTTCAACTTAAAAATAACCTTTATAATGAAAGCATTTTACACCCTGGTGATTTTAATAACGGGTTTCTTACAGCTGTCAGCCCAAAACAACGCGTTAAACGAATTTCATAAATCTTTCACTTTAGATTCTGTTTCTCATCTTAGAAATCCCGCTATGGGTTGGGTGCTTTATGAGGAAGGTGCTTCTTTTTTAGAAGAACATAAGAATTATGACCCAGAAATATTCTGGGAAGAGATGGATGAAGTTGATGCCGCTAATTATGCAAATATCCTTTATATTCGGGTGCTTTGGAAGGTTATGGAGCCAGAAGAGGGTAAGTATGCCTGGGAATTTAACAAAGAATACCAGGAATATATTCGAAAGGCAGAAGAAAGAGGTTTAAAATTGGCTTTTCGTATCTTCTTTGATAATGGCACACCAGACTGGGTTTATCAAGCTGGGGCTAAATCTACTTTAGAGCAACCCTTAAATCTGGATAATGACAAACAGCCTTATTATGACGATCCGGTTTTTTTGGAAAAATTACAAAACTTTATAAAGGCTCTTGCTGAAGAATATGACGATCCTTCCAGAGTAGATTTTGTAGATGCCTACGGATTGGGACGCTGGGGTGAAGGCCATGGTGTTACATTGAAAGATCAGGATAATTACAAAAATGTGATTGAAAAAGTCACTAATGCTTATGCCCGATACTTTAAAAATATCCTAACTGTTTATAACCTATCACGTAACGATTGGCACTATAGTAAACCGCTGGTTTTTGACAAACTGGGTTTTTTACCCCGCCGGGATGGAATAGGGAGTCATTGGTTTGATGATACCGAGAGAGCCTATTTAAAAGAACTCTTTCCTGATAAAGCTTTGATAGGAGAAGGAACATACTGGTTTGGTGCACGAGATAAGGATACCACCGCTCATACCAAGGAACCTTTTTTGAAAGATCCGCGATTTCCTAATATGAAGTATTGGACAGATGCTTTATCTGTAGCCTTAGATGATGCCCTGTCAAGTCATTCCAATACTTTCGATTTGCGAACGCCTTTTGAAAGTAAAGTATGGATAGAAAAATTACCAGAGAAAGTTCAAAAGTTTACCACTTACGGTGGTTATAGACTTTATCCAGATTCAATAGTGGTAAAGCAAGATAATAGAAAATTGATTATAGATCATTTTTGGAAGAATTTTGGGGTAGGCGTACTTCCCAATAATCATCCTAATTGGAATAATAAATACAAAGTGGCCTTTGCGCTTTTAGATCCAAAAACACAAAAAGTAGCACATACTTTTATAGATCCCATAGCCAATCCCGGTAAATGGCTAAAAGGACCATTGTACAGTTATACCAATTTTAAACACGAAATACCGAAATCAATCGAGGCAGGTAAGTATGATTTGGTGGTTTCAATTATTGACAACACTACCGGGAAAGTAGGCATAAAACTATCTGTAAAAGAAAGTCAGCTAATTAAAAATTGGGGTTTTATTAAAAAATATAGCATTGATTAATCGGTTTGTTTGGTGAATAAAAACAGCAATATGATAACTCAATGAAAAATCATCTGAATTACTGGATAGATAATAATGGTTATGATGGAATCTTTTGATTTACCGGGTTGAAAATTAAGGGATTATTCTTAGTTCTGATAATTTTTACAGCATAGGGCCTTAAGCCTTAATCTAGACATTGAAGATAAGAACCTGACTAATAAGAACGGATGAGTGAAAATAAGAGAGATATGTTGATATTCTTATGTGGTATCAAATCATCAAAATAAATACAACACGGAGGTTCATCCCTCAAAATCTAAAAAAATGAAAGCTTCATTAAGTGTACTATTATTAAGTTTAATTATTTTAAGTTGTAAGAATAAAGAATCCCCTACGGACAGTTCCCCTGGCGTTTTTGCAAAAAAGCCCAACATAGTCTTTATCCTTGTAGATGATATGGGACTTCACGATTTGAGTATTACCGGTAGCGACTTTTATGAAACACCCAATATAGATCGTATCGCCAAAGAAGGAACGGTCTTTACGCAAGGCTATGCAGCCAGCAGAGTTTGTAGTCCCGCCCGTGCCAGTATTATGACCGGTAAATTTACTGCTCGTCATGGTATTACCAATTGGATAGGTGAGGCTACAGGTAAAGATTGGCGTAAATTAGGAAGGAATGATAAATTACTCCCGGCTGATTATGTTCGTAGTTTACCAAAAAAAGATACTAGTCTTGCAGAAGCCATGCGTGGGGCTGGTTATAAAACCTTTTTTGCCGGAAAATGGCACTTGGGCGAAGAAGGTTCTTATCCTGAAGATCATGGATTTGAAATAAACAAAGGTGGTTGGGAAGTAGGAAGTCCTATAGGAGGGTATTTTTCTCCCTGGGAGAATCCAAGACTGTCTAACGGGGAAAAAGGTGAAAATCTCTCCATGCGCCTGGCCAGGGAAACTTCAGATTTTATGGCTGAAAATAAAGACGAATCATTTTTTGCTTTTCTTTCGTTTTACGCTGTTCACGGCCCTATTCAAACTACGGAGACGAAATGGGAGAAATATCGCGATAAAGCAGAACAATTAGGTATTAAAGATGAAGCTTTTAGAATGGAGCGCGTACTTCCTATCCGTACTGTTCAGGATAATCCTATTTACGCCGGACTGGTAGAACAAATGGACGATGCGGTAGGCCTGGTTTTAGATAAATTACAGGAGCTGGGAATAGCCGATAATACAATTGTGGTTTTTACTTCAGATAATGGTGGTGTGGCTTCTGGCGATTCCTTCTCTACTTCAAATTTGCCATTACGTGGAGGGAAAGGCTACCAATGGGAAGGTGGTATACGAGAGCCTTTCTTTATTAAAGTGCCCTGGATGAAAAATGCCCCTAAAAGCATAGATGAACCGGTGACAGGAACTGATTTTTATCCTACACTTTTGGATTTTGCAAATACCGATCTTTTAACGAACCAGCATAAAGATGGCATAAGCTTAAAACCGCTATTGGAAGGGAAAGAGATAGCTGATAGGAATTTATTTTGGCATTACCCGCACTACGGAAACCAGGGCGGGGAACCTTCTTCTATGTTCAGGAAAAAAGACTGGAAATTAATCCATTATTATGAAGATGGTCGCGATGAGCTATATAACCTGAAAACCGATCCGGGGGAACAGAATGATGTGGCTGCACAAAATCCGGGCATCACTTCAAAAATGCGGACTGAATTGGAAGATTTTCTAAACAATGTTGGCGCAAAAAAACCTGAAAAAGATCCTGTCTACGATCCCGAATTAGCTAAAGAATTGTATGCAAAGAAAGTGAATGAGCTGTTACCAAAGTTGGAAGCAGAACGCAAAAATGTGCTATCCGAAGACTTTAGTCCGAATAAAGATTGGTGGAACAGTAAATTAACCGAAGATTAATAGAACACGAAAAATAAAATTATTTAAAGAACCAACTTATGTTTAAAACCCTGAAGCATCTTAGCTGTTACCTGTTTTTGCTTGTTCCATTTTTGTCGATGGCACAAGATGATACGGTTTATGTAATTCCGCAACCTAATGAGATAGTATCAAAAAATGGCAGCTTTAGTCATAGCGGCCAACTAAATTTAGTTGCCAACAACGAATTACTCGACGAATTTCTTCAGTATGCCTTAGAAGTATTAAAGGATAATTTTGAAGGAAATATTACACGTGCCAAAAGTAAATCTGCAGGCAATGTACACTTTATTTTAGATAATAAATCAAGGAATAAATCTAAAGGAGCTTACCATTTATTGGTGGGTAAAAAGGGAGTGAAAATTACTGCCGCAAATGAGCAAGGCCTGTTTTATGGATTGCAAACGCTACTTCAAATGCTTAAATCAGATAAAAATGAGGCATTAGCTTATGTTGAAATTAACGACGCTCCACGCTTTGAATGGCGTGCATTTATGTTAGACGAAGGAAGATATTTTAAAGGTGCGGAACAGGTAAAGAAGTTACTTGACGAGATGGCAAGGCTGAAAATGAACGTTTTTCACTGGCATTTGGTAGATGATCAGGGGTGGCGCATTGAGATCAAGAAATATCCTTTACTTACCGAAGTTGGCTCTAAAAGAGTAAGCACACAAGTTGGCCCGCGAAAATGGAATAGTCCTATACAATCTGGTGTTCCACATGAAGGCTTCTATACCCAGGAAGAAATAAAGGAAATTGTAAAATATGCCGCAGACCGTCATATCACCGTAGTTCCTGAAATAGAGATGCCCGGGCACGCTTCTGCCGCGATTGCCGCTTATCCCTGGTTGGGTTCTTCAGGAAAGGAAATTGAGGTGCCAATTAAATTTGGCGTTAGTGAAGATATATTTAACGTGGCAGATCCCAGGGTCTATGATTTTCTCACCGATGTGCTGGATGAGGTAATGACCTTATTTCCCTCAAAAGTGATTCATATTGGTGGCGACGAAGCAAAGTATGAGCATTGGGAACAATCTAATATGATTAAAAAATATATGGATGAAAACAATCTAAAAACCTTTGCCGATTTACAAGTCGACTTTACTAACAGGATCTCACAATATCTAGAAAGTAAAGGTCGAAAGATGATGGGTTGGAACGAAATTTTAGGACAGAATATACATGAATATCAAGCTGAAAAAGATAGAGGAGCAGAAGAAGAGTTATCTAAAAGTTCTGTCATCCATTTCTGGCGTGGGGATATTAAACTTATGACTGAAGCAGCCGCAGAAGGATACGATATAGTTAATTCGTTACATACCGAAACCTACCTCGATTATTCCTACAATGATATTTCTCTGGAAAGAGCTTATAAATTTAATCCTATTCCCGCTAGCCTTGATGAGCAATACCATGATAGAATTATAGGAACAGGCTCTCAGATGTGGGGCGAATGGATCCCTACCAGTGGCTATATGGATTATATGACATTTCCAAGGATTGCGGCTTATGCAGAAGTGGGATGGACCCAGCCTAAACAGAAGAATTTTGACAGGTTTTTGAGTTCGCTTCCGGCTCTTTTGGATGCCTGGAAAGCGGAGGGGATTTATTTTGCTCCTCTTGAGGAAGCATTGCCAAATAGAAGTAAATAAAATAATATTCCATTTCGCAATAAATGATAAAAACATATTACCGGAAGACTCGAAACTACTGATGCAGTAAATAATTTAATGACTAATACAAACAGAAATGAACAATAGGCAATCTAAAAAAATATATAAGACAAGCGTTTTCTACCTTGTTATACTCAGCTTTTTCAGTTTTTCAATTCAAGCCCAAACCAGCAAAGAAGTAGAAATTCTGAAAAATGAATCCTGGTGGGGTGGGGCAGTTAGCGATGGGCATAATATGCCTTTTTCCTCCGGCTATTCTTTCGATATGTATGGAACCAATAAATATAACCAGGTACAACCTTTATTGGTTTCCAGCATGGGACGAGTAATATGGTCTGAAGAACCTTTTGCATTCAGTTTTTCTGAAAATGAAATAGCCTTGGAGGCAAGGGGCGATATAAAAATTGTTCAAGCCGGAAAGACCTTAAAAGATGCTTACAAATATGCTTCGGAAAATTATTTCCCAACTACCGGAGAATTACCAGATGAATTGCTTTTTAAAGCTCCTCAATATAACACCTGGATAGAGCTTATGTATAATCAAAACCAAAAGGATATTTTAGAATATGCCCACGCGATTATAGATAACGGACTGCCACCTGGAGTACTTATGATAGACGATAACTGGCAGGAAGATTATGGGAAATGGAATTTCCATAAAGAGAGATTTCCAGACCCCAAAGCGATGATAAATGAATTGCACCAGCTGGGTTTTAAAGTGATGCTGTGGGTATGCCCTTTTGTAAGTCCGGATAGTGATGTTTACAGGGATTTAGCAAAAAGAGAGTTGTTTTTAAAAAATCCTGAAACAGCGAAAACTACTCAAACAGGCCTTTTGCCACCTAACCAACCTGCGATGATCCATTGGTGGAACGGCGTAAGTGCTTTATTAGATTTTTCTAATCCTGATGCTAAAGACTGGTTTAGAGGAGAATTGGAACACCTTCAGGAAAACTATGGCGTAGACGGCTTTAAACTGGATGCAGGTGATTTTAATTTCTATCCCGATGTATTGGTTTCTCATAAGCCGAATACTACCCCCAATGAGCACGCTAAACTTTTTGGAGAAATAGGTCTCAATTTTCCTTTAAATGAATATCGTGCGATGTGGAAAATGGGAGGGCAACCCCTGGCACAGCGCCTTAGTGATAAAGGACATAGATGGGGAGATCTTTCTACCCTAATTCCCAATATTACCGTACAGGGATTGATGGGATATGCCTACAGCGCCCCCGATATGATAGGAGGCGGAGAGTTCTCGTCATTTCTTAATGCTGAAACCATAGATCAGGAACTTATTGTGCGTTCGGCACAGGTACATGCTTTAATGCCTATGATGCAGTTTTCGGTAGCTCCCTGGCGTATTTTAGATAGGGAACACCTGGAGGCAGTAAAGAAAAGTGCAGCTTTACGAAAAGAATTTACACCACTTATTATGAGGCTTGCCGAAGAATCGGCTAAAACCGGTGAACCTATTGTTCGTACTATGGAATATAGCTTTCCAAATAAGGGATTTAAACTGGTAAAAGATCAGTTTATGTTAGGCGATAAGGTTTTGGTCGCTCCCGTATTAAAAAAAGGAAAAAGAGAACGAAGTGTTCAGTTTCCAAAAGGAAAATGGAAAGATGCTTCGGGTAAAGTAATTAAAGGCCCTACAAAAAAAGTGGTGCAGGCTGGTTTAGACGAACTGCCTTATTTTAGGAAGGTAACTAAGTAGGTACATAGTTTTTAAGTAAACTTTCTTAATCAAAAAAATAGAAATCAGAGGGGTTCAGAATTTGATAAAGGATTCTGAAACCCTCCTTTGTTTAAAGAATGTTCAGATATTCAAATACATCAGAATTCGTAAAACATCCAGGCTTTAATGTATTTTCAATAAAATTTTAGTAGATTTAAAAAGGATACTTTATTAATAGGGTTTCCGTATTGAAACAAACACATGCATTGAGGTTGCATCTAACCACAATCTCACAAAAAAATGAAACTCTAACTGCTGCCTTATGATAAAGTCATTTTTAATAAGTGCACTTTTGTTAATTCCTATGCTGGGGTTTTCGCAGGTGAACGACACTTTACAGGAACCTCTTATCTCGTTAGAAAAGAAAAACCTCTTAAAAAATTTAAATATCACCTTTGATATGCGTACTGAGTTTCAGGCGTATACTTTTAGGGGCGGAGATCGTTATTATAACGGGATACAGTTTGAAAATGGTTTTACAGCCCTTGGATTCTCGGCGAAACTGCACGATAGAGTGAACTTCAGTTTTAGAAATCGCTTTAATAAAGGCAGCGATATACAATCACTGGATCAACTTGGTAGTAATATTGAACTGGCCTACTTAAACATAAAAGCCAGTCCTACTCTTGATATTATTCTTGGAAAAACCTATGCTTTCTACGGTGGTTATGAATATGAGTTCAAGGCTCTCGAGGTTCTGGAATATAATGATATTCAAAGTAATGCTTTGGCATTTGTTACCGGGGCTGGTATTACTTATAAACCTATAGGAGGTCACAAATTCGGATTCCAGGTGTTAAACTCGCGTACTATGCTTTACGACGATATTTACGGTGATGTGGTTGCAGAAAATATCCAGGAACCCGATTGGCCGGTAGCAATTGTTGGAAACTGGCGTGGAAGCTTTTTTGACGGAAAAATTCAAACTATTTACAGTCTTAGTTATTCCAACCAGGTAAAAAGTAGAGGTACCTATTTTTTTACTTTAGGGAATAAATACCAGAACCGTAACCTTAGCTTGATGTACGATTTTAATTACAGCTATGAGGAAGTGGATACTAAGGGTATTGTGACAGAAATTATGGCTGAAGAATCGGTGGCTGAAGATGCCTTATATATTGAAAACTGGTTAAGAGCAGAATACCGTTTCAGCTCAAAATTTAAAGGCTTATTAAGTCTAATGACCAGCAGTGCCTATGGTGACGCTACAACTAATCGTACTCACTTGAGAACAAGCTACGGAATGGTGCCGACATTATATTATAGCCCATTTAAGAAAATTGATATCAGGTTTTTCTTTGCTTATATTGGCCGTTATTATGATTATTCAAATTATGCTGTAGAACAGCTAGGTGCAGCCAATTATAACAGAAATGAAGTGAGGGTGGGTATTATAGCCCCCTTATTGTTATTATAGATTTAAATAAACCTCTTGAGCTAGAATGTTATAATTTCTAAAGCTCATTGTCTATTACAAATTGAGGACTGGAGATTATATTTTATATCAGCTACCTTTAGTTTTAACCAGGTCCAGGTCTTATTGTCCAATTCCCAGGCTACTTCACATTTCACCGGTATTCTTATGCCATTCCGGAGCCCGGTTTCTTTTGCAGTAACAGTCCATTGAGAAGGCTTGGTATCACTGGCATCTTTATAGCGCATTGCTACAAATTTTTTAAAATCACCCTTTTCATCAAAATAAAATACGCCCGAACCCTGCGTTCCTTTAAAATTCATAGTGCCTTTTGCAGCTTGGTCATCTATAGACTCCCAGGCTATATATGGACTTGTAGCTGCAGAGGGAAACCAAACAATTTCGGCTAAATATCTTTGCAACGTGGCCTGATCTATTTTTTCACTGTCTTTAGCGTTTACAACAGGAATGGCTGATAATAATTTTATAAGCATTTCTCCTTTTCCATCCTCAAATTTATCCCTGCCTACTACCTTTATGCCCGGCTTCATATTAAGATTAATCATCCAGTTAAAAGCTGGAGGTTCTGCACTAAAGTACTGTCTGGCTTTCGCTTTCATCCAATCTTTTTGTTGCTGTTTCATCAACATTTGTATCTCCTGCTCTAAATAAATATGCTGAATTTTTTCTTTACCCGGAATTCCGCTAGTGCAAAGCCATTTTTTTACAGGATTAGGTAGGCCTCTAAGCATTTGTTCTGTGATAATATTTTTTTCTGAATTTTTAGAGTCAGTAAACAAATTGTTTATCTCAGTAGTCACCTTTTTTTGAAAACTGAATGTTGAAAAAGCGATAAATACGGCAATAAGAATTACCAGGTTTATTATTGTTCCGAATTTGCTATCGGTCCAGTAATTAATTATTAAAAATTGAGAAAGTATTACGGCCAAAATTGCAAATACAAACCAATAACGAGAATAACTTAAAAACAAGATTAAAGTAACCGCAAATAAGAGAAAGGCGATTAACCAAAGCACACCAAAGGTTTTGGAAATTGGCTGGGAAATAGCATTAAATTCTGAAAAGCCAAAGGCTTTTAGAAATCCGAAAAAATGGATAGCTCCGTGTATTATAATTAATATAGATAAGGTTATTCGCATATTTTCTGCCTTATAAATACTTTAACTCTTATAAAGATAGCAGGTTTTTTACTTTCTAAATCTTTATGAGATTTTTTTTCGCAACCTAAGAACCTGTTTTTGAGTTAAATCAGCTCCACCTTGTTAAGAATTTTAATTCTATTAGTATGATTGGGGTCATAAATTAAGATTAATAGGTCTGTTAATTTTACTTCAGAAATTAAAAACAAACATTATGAAATTAATTGTAAAACTAGGGTTGGCTATAGTCCTGGTATTTTCTTTCGCAGCCTGCGGAAATTCAGAAAAAGACAAAAAAGAAGATCTTCGCTTAGATGATTACGGTTCGCAACCTAAAAAAGAAAAAGTTGAAACCGACAACACATCTCAGGATTCTGGTGATCCTTTAGCAAATAAAGGCATTGGTCCGGTAAAATCTATTGAGCTACCCGCAGATATCAATGCTGAAATGGCAACTAATGGTGCAGATATCTTCAAAAAAATGTGTTCTGCCTGTCATAAAATGGATAAGAAATTTGTAGGGCCCGCAATTGCTGGGGTTACCGAAAGACGTTCACCAGAATGGATTATGAACATGATTCTTAATCCTGAAGAAATGATCAAAAAAGATCCTATCGCTAAAAAATTATTAATTGAATCAAATATGGCTGTAATGGCTAATCAGGGGCTTAAAGAAGATGAGGCTAGAGCTATCGTAGAGTACTTTAGGCAATATGATGTACAAGAATAGATGGCTGTAGAAGGGCAATAAGTGAGACTAAAAACAAACTAAAACCTAATTAAACCAATCAACAATGAAAAACTCCTCCTTTTTTTTAACCTGTATCCTGCTTTTAAGTGTCACTATACTTATTGGCTGCAAGGATAACAAAACTGATGAAGATGATACTCCTTCCGCGGATACTGAAACTGTAGATAATGTTGGCTCCAATAAGGGTCAGGCTTTTATAGAAGGCGATAGCGAAAATCCAAATGCTTTGCGCTTAGCCATTAATTCTAAAGATCACACTACTTTGGTAGCAGCAGTGCAAGCTGCAGGTGTTGAAAATGCACTTGTTAATGTTGGGCCGCTCACGGTTTTTGCTCCTACAAATGCAGCTTTCAACAAACTACCCGAAGGCACTGTTGAAGATCTTTTAAAACCAGAAAACAAGTCTAAACTGGCTTATATCCTTAAAAATCATGTGGCCCCCAGTAATTATCCAATAGATATGCTGGAGAAAAATATAAGAAAGGGACGTACCCTATATATGGCATCTGGAGAGAATGTAGAGGTTAGCAAAGAAGGAGAAGATATTCTTGTAGGAGGAGCTAAAATTATAGGTACCGTTAAAGTAAGTAACGGGTGGGTGCATGTAATAGAAGACGTCATTTTACCTAAAGAATAATCAATCCAATCTCAAACAATAAATTAAAACCTAAACTAATGAAAAATATTTTTAAAATCGCGGTCCTGGGTGTTCTGGGGCTATTTATCCAATCATGTGGCAATGATGCATCTTCCGAGGGAAAATCGGGAGCTATCACTTCTAATGCAGCCGAGCGTGTTTACGTAGCGCCGGGAGAACATGACGAATACTATGCATTCCTTTCAGGTGGATATAGTGGTAACCTTACGGTTTACGGTTTGCCTTCCGGAAGAATGCTTAAGGAGATCCCTGTTTTTTCTCAATTTCCAACCAATGGTTACGGGTATTCAGAGGAAACAGTACCAATGTTAAATACTTCCTTTGGGTTTGTACCATGGGGAGATTCTCACCATCCCGATATTTCTCAAACAGAAGGAGAACTTGATGGACGTTGGATATTTATCAATGAGAATAACACGCCAAGGATAGCGCGTATTAGTCTGGAAACTTTTGAAACCGAAGAGATTATTGAGATTCCTCACAGTGCAGGGAATCACTCTTCTTCTTTTATTACTGAAAATACCGAATATGTAGTTGCAGGAACCCGTTTCTCTGTGCCTTATCCACAAAAAGATATGGCTATAGATCAAATGAAAGGAAACTTTAAAGGTCCACTTACCTTTATTGCCGTTGGCGAAGATGGTAGAATGAATATCGATTTCCAGCTGAAAATGCCAGGATTTAACTACGACCTTTCACACCCAGGACGTGGAGATTCTCACGGTTGGTTCTTCTTTACTACCTATAATACCGAAGAAGCTCATACCATGCAGGAAGTTAACGCCTCTCAAAATGATAAAGATTTCATTGCAGCTGTAAACTGGAAGAAAATCCAGGAATATGTAAAAAATGGAGGTGGTGAAGAAATTGATGCTGAATATGCGCACAATGTTTTTGACCATAGCACCCAGGCTGCTACCACTACTATGAAAAATAAAGTGCTTACCGTAGATCCAAGAGAAGTAGAAGGTGCGGTATACTTTATGCCAACTCCAAAATCTCCTCACGGTTGTGATGTAGATCCATCTGGAGAGTACATTGTGGGTAACGGGAAGCTTTCAACAGATCTAACCGTTCACTCTTTTTCAAAAATGCTTACAGCTATTGAAAATAAAGATTTTGATGGTGATGCTTATGGCATTCCGGTGCTAAACTTCGATTCTACTTTGGCAGGAACAGTAAAAGAAGGGGGATTAGGCCCACTGCATACCGAGTTTGATGGTAAAGGAAATGCCTACACTACATTCTTTATTTCTTCTGAAGTTGTGAAATGGAAATTAGGAACCTGGGAAGTACTGGACAGACAGCCTAGTTACTATTCTGTTGGTCACCTTATGATTCCTGGAGGAAACTCAAGAGAACCTTACGGAAAGTATATGATCTCTATGAATAAAATTACCAAAGATCGTTACCTGCCTACAGGGCCCGAGTTAGAACACTCTGCACAGCTATATGATATTTCGGGAGAGAAAATGGAACTTCTTTTAGACTTTCCAACTCACGGAGAACCTCACTATGCTGCCGGTATTCCAGCCGATAAAATTAAATCTAAATCTAAAAAGATTTATAGACTGGATGAAAACAAGCACAAATATGCTGCTATAAGCGAGTCTGAAACAAAAATGGAGCGTGATGGCAATGAAGTTCATGTGTATATGACTACCGTGAGAAGTCACTTCTCACCAGATAACCTGGAGGGTATTAAAGTAGGAGATAAGGTATTCTTCCACGTTACTAACCTGGAGCAGGATTTTGATGTACCACACGGCTTTGCTATGATTGGTGCCAACACATCTGAGCTCTTAATTATGCCCGGACAAACCAAAACAATTACCTGGGAACCTAAAAAAGAAGGGGTATGGCCATTTTACTGTACTGACTTCTGTTCTGCGCTGCACCAGGAGATGCAGGGATACGTAAGAGTATCTGGACAAAATTCTAATGTGCCATTAAAATGGACTTTAGATGATGAAGAGATTAATTAGTTTAATTAGTTGAAAACTGGTTATTTTTAGATTGAGAAAGGCGGGTGGATGGAATGTTTACCCGCTTTCTTTTAAAAATCCCCTTAACAAATGAAAAAGTCAGGAATTTTAATGATAATAGGTTCAGCTTTATTGCTAGGCCTGTTTGTCTTTCCACTCTGGAACATCCAACTGGAAGCTCCACAATATCCAGATCCTCTGGGGATGAATATTTATATTAGTGGAATTGAGGGCGAAGAAGAATTTGATATACAGAATATAGATGGTATAAACCACTATATTGGGATGAAGAAAATCCCGACTCCTGCAGAAATGTGGGAATTTAACACCTTTCCTCTTGTAATTGGCGGAATGGCTGCTCTTGGTGCCTTGCTTGGAATACTGGGCTTCTTTAAAGTAATTCATCCAAACTGGTTTTTAGGCTGGCTTATCTTAATGACCGTTTTGGGTATCTTAGGAATGATGGATTTTAATAACTGGCTTACAGATTACGGGACAGACCTGGATCCTAAAGCAATTATGAAATTAACCGATTCTGAAGGTAATCCTTTAAGTTATAAACCACCCTTGTTAGGCTCTGATAAAATTCTGAATTTTACAGCACATTCCTATCCTAAAGCAGGTGCCTATTTGATGTTTGTGGGAATGTTACTAACTTTAGTAGCCTGGTGGATTGGGAAGAAAGCCAAAGGAAACGAGGCTAGATAAAAATTAATGCTATGAAAAAGATAATTTACCTCTTTCTGTTGGGGCTGCTAACTGCATGCAGCAATGAACCCCAACCAATAGACTACGGCAATGATAATTGTGATTTCTGCGAGATGACCATTGTGAGTAAGGCTTATGCTGCACAGGCTGTAAGCGAAAAAGGGAAACAATATAAGTATGATGCTATAGAATGCATGGTAAATGACCAGCTTCAGCATAATTATGATATGCCCATAAACCTGGTTGCTAATTTTGAACAGCCCGGAACTATGATAAACGTAAAGAATGCCGGTTTTGTGATAAATGACAGTATTAAATCTCCTATGGGTGGCAACCTTGCCGCTTTTAAAAAGGAAAGTGACGTTGTTAATAAAGAATCTGAAGACATATTCAACTGGCAGGAATTAAAGACTATTTTTCTTGAAAATGATTCATTAACAACAAGCTATTGATAATATGTTAAGGTCGTTTTTTCTTTTCTTATTTCTCGCTTTTGCTTCAGTAACTTCCCGGGCACAGGAGATAGAAGTCTGTAAAACCTGCGAAGTGAAAACTATCCAGGCTGCAGTAGATATGGCCGAAGATGGTGATATTCTAAGGATTAAAAGCGGGACTTATAAAGAACACGATATAAGTATTATTGATAAATCCCTTACTATAATAGGGGAAGATTTTCCGGTGATAGATGCTGAAATGAAAGGCACCGCATTGAGTATAAGGGCAGAAAATTTTTCTATTGAAGGTTTAAAAATTATAAATGTGGGTAGAAGTCATACCAATGACTTTGCTGGAATACTGGTTTCAAACTCCAAAAATTTTGAGGTAAAGAATAACAGGTTGGACCAGGTGTTTTTCGGAATTCTTTTAGAAAGAGCTTCCGAAGGAATTGTTTCTGGAAATATTATTACCAGTGATGCTAAGAGCCAGTCTACTTCCGGAAATGGAGTGCATATCTGGAAATCAGAAAAAATAACAGTAAAAAATAATGAAGTAATTGGTCTTAGAGATGGGATCTACCTGGAGTTTGTAAATAATTCTGAGATCATAGATAACTTATGCAAAGATAACTTACGCTATGGTCTGCATTTTATGTTTTCAGATCACGACCTGTATAAAGGCAATATTTTTGAAAATAATGGAGCAGGAGTTGCCGTGATGTATTCCAAATTTATTGATATGCAGGATAATCAATTCAGGAAAAACTGGGGTAGCGCTTCCTACGGACTTCTTTTAAAAGAAATAAACGATTCAGAATTAAAGAATAATATTTTTGAAGATAACACCATAGCTATTAGTGCCGATAATACCAACCGAATAAATTATATAGAAAACGATTTTAGGAACAATGGTTATGCGATAAGGATACGTGGTGCTGTTTATGATAACAATTTTAAACGGAATAATTTCTTATATAATTCCTTTGATGTAGCCTATACAGGAAGACTCAATAACAATAAATTCAGTAATAATTACTGGAGCGGTTATTCCGGTTACGACCTGGATAAAGATGGAGTTGGAGATGTGCCTTTTAGACCCGTTACCCTCTTCTCTTATTTGGTGAATAAAACCCCTGAAGCGATTGTGCTATTAAGAAGTACGTTTATAGATTTGCTGGATTTTTCAGAGAAAGTTTCTCCTATTTTTACTCCGGCCGATCTTATGGATGATCAACCTCAAATGAAAAGAATCTCATGGTAAATATTACAAATCTCCATAAAAAATTTGGTTCCCTGGTGGTACTAAACGGACTTAATCTTAAAACTCCCGAAAGTGGAATTATAGCAGTATTAGGCCCAAACGGCTCTGGCAAGACCACGCTTATAAAAAGTATCCTCGGGATGGTAGTACCCCAAAAGGGAGAAATTGAAGTTAACGGCCAAAGGGTAAAAAGACACTGGAATTACCGAAAAAATATAGATTACCTACCACAAATTGCTAATTTCCCCGGCAATTTAAAGGTGCAGGAGCTTATTGATATGATCAAAGATCTGCGTGGTAAAGAAGCCCGGGATCAGGAGCTTATAGACCTCTTCAAACTGGAACCATTTCTGCAGAAAAAGCTTAGTAATCTTTCGGGAGGAAGCAAACAGAAGGTAAATCTGGTTTTGTGTTTTATGTTTGATAGTCCGTTAATTATTCTCGATGAGCCAACCTCAGGACTGGATCCTGTTTCGCTTATTCGCCTGCGGAAGCTTATTCAGCGGGAAAAAGAGAAAGGAAAGACTATCCTTATTACTTCACATATTATGAATTTTGTGGAAGAAATATCAGATAGAATTGTATTTCTTTTGGAAGGTAAAATTTATTTCAACGGAACGGTAGAGGAGCTTAAAACCTCCACAGGTGAGAAGGATTTTGAACATGCCATTGCCAACATCTTAACAGAGAACCATGCTTAAAATATTAAAATATAGTTTTTACGATCTTTCTCGTAGCCTCTGGAGCTACGTCTACTTCTTTTTTTACTTGCTTTTAGGAGTAGTTTTGTTGTTTTTAAACAACGATCTTTCCAATGCGGTAATCACTTTAATGAATGTGATCATTATCCTGGTGCCTCTTATAGGAACCATATTTGGAGTAATGTACTTTTATAATTCGCGGGAGTTCACAGAGCTACTCCTGGCGCAACCGGTAAGAAGAAGTTCTATTTTCCTGGGGCAATACCTTGGAGTCGCTATTTCTTTGTCTGCCAGCCTTATTCTTGGATTGGGGTTACCCTTTATTCTCTACGGCATATTCCAGTCGGGGGCAATTTGGGATTTCGCTTCCCTTTTGGTTTCGGGGGTATTTCTCACTTTTATTTTTACTGCTTTAGCTTTTAATATCGCCCTATCTAATGAGAATAAAATAAAAGGTTTTGGCCTGGCGATTTTGCTATGGCTTTTCCTGGCCGTGGTTTACGACGGACTCTTTTTACTGTCGCTGGTATATTTTCAGGACTATCCTTTGGATAAATTCTCCCTGGTGGCCAGTATGCTTAATCCTATAGATCTTTCCAGGATACTCATCTTGTTGAAACTGGATATTTCTGCTTTATTGGGTTATACCGGTGCAGTATTTAAACAGTTTTTTGGAACCGGCCTGGGAGCATTCACCTCAATTGCAGTGCTGATCTTATGGGTGATACTTCCTGTTTGGAGAATTAAATATATTTCAGCTAAAAAAGATTTTTAAATCTGAAAGCAATAGGCTCTTACATAATTCTGGTGTTATTCTATAAGGCTCTATTATAACTGAGTGGCAAAAAGTTTTATATTGATTGGGGTAATTCGTAGCAGTGTGGTTTTTTCGGCCTACCGAAAGTTTATCGTGAAATTTAAAGTAAAAATCCCGTAAAATTTCAGGCTGTTTGATCCCGATTTTTATCGGGATAGTTCCTAAAATTTAGGGATTGAACGATGAAATTTAGATAAAGTTTCGTAAGCCTAGACTTTTTTGGCTTGTTTTATCCTGAGCGGAGTCGAAGGGTTTTTGGGCAATGCAAAAAAAAGTTGTCTTAGAATATCTAAAAAATTATAAAGAAGAAATTAAGGGCTTAGCGATAAACTTTTCCGCTTTTAATTTTTATTTCGCCTTTCTTTTCCAGGCCTTTCATAGCCCTAATTACGGTTTCTACCCTTAGTCCGGTTAGATCGGCTATTTGTTGGCGGGTGAGGTTTACTTTAAATTTAAAATCACCCTCAATGTGATGTACATATCGTTTTAGATAATCCAGAATCCTGATAATTCGGTGTTCGGGATCCTGACTCGAAATTTCAGAAACCATAATCGCTTTATAGAAAAGCCTTTTTGCTAGCGTTCGGGTAAGTTTTAGGTGGGTTTCGGGGTGTTTAGTGAGCAGTTCTAAAAAGTTGAGCTTTGGTAATTTTAAGACTTCTGAAGTTTTAATTGCCTCGGCATTTGCGGGATATTTTACATCGGCCAGTAAAGGCGGCTCGCCAAAACTTTCCCCATCTAAAAACAACCCCTGAATAAACTCTTTGCCATCGGCGTTATAATTGTTCATTTTAATCTTGCCAGAAATAATTTGGAAAAAATTAAGCGCAATTTCTCCTTCCCCAAAAAGCTGATCTCCTTTATGGTAAATTTCTTTTGAAGCTCCAAAATCCAACAAAATACTCTCTTTAATCATCTTATTTTTTTAAAGTTAACAACTTCGGAGCAAGCTCACGAAGCATTATTATTGGAAAATATAATTTAATATTTTCCATTTAATGCCTTCTGGACTTACCAACAGGTAATTTACTTTTTTCGCAAGTTAAATCCTAAAATCCATCCTACAGAAATAGGAATTAGTGCACTTACCAAAACCAGGATCAGGAAATAGTTGCTGAAAAACGGAAGTCCCAGCCAAAGTACCAGGCCTTTATAGAAAATAAGCATTTCAGAAATTAGAAACCCGCTGAGGTAAAGATAAAATGCATTTTTGGGAAGCCTGATCAATTTTAACCAATTTAAAAAACCGAATAAAACCAGGGAAACAAAACCAAGAAAAACCCAGTGTAAATAACCAATTACAAAATCCAGGTTTTCAAAGGCCAGGTCTGCAAAAAAGGGAATTGCTGTAAGGCTTTGCATAAAGATCTTCCCAAGCAATAAGATGCCTACGATCTTTAAAATTTGATAATTAAATGAATTCAATTCAGCTTTCAACTGATCTTTATTCCGCAGGATAAATGCGAAAAGTTGATAAAAAGCAATCAACAATAAAATGGTGCCAAGCCCTCCCAATACGTAGAAAATTGTGGGCGGATTGGTCCAATAAGTAGAAAGAAAGAAACTTAAGATCACGCCAGAGTTTAACAGGTAGAAAAACCGCTTAAACTCGCGGGAATTAAATGTCAATTTTAATTGTTGAAACAGGTAAAACGCAATTCCTATAATGGCTAATAAAAACCAGGCATTGTATTGAAAATGAAGATAAAAATAGATAGATAGTTTATACCAAATAGATGCCTTGCCAAGCGTGCTCATAATCGCACCCAAAGCCCAGGGCCCAATACTGGAAAAAACCATATACCATAAGGCGGCTTTTATAAGCTTAAAATATTGAGTCTGCCGGTGCTTTTCCGGTGTGTTTTTTAGAATATAAGCGGTAAAAAAATAGGAGCAAAATAAAAACAGCGTGGAAAAAATAATAGAAATTACCGCGTAGCCCTGGAAAGGGAAACTAAATAACATGCCCAGCAAACTAATATTGGTAGCCAGGAAAATGTACCGGTATCTTTTTGAAAGCTTTTTAGACTGAAAAAACAGTCGATAAATAATTGTGGTTAATGCAAGATAAACCCATCCTAACAAAGCGGTATGGGAATGAGCGTGAATAATATATTTATAATTTCCCGGAATGGGAGTTATATAAAAAAGCCGAAGTAAAATACCCAGGCCGGCTGCCAAAAAGAAATAGGTAAGGGCAATATATGTATGGTTCTTTATATCTAAACGAGACATTTTTGAATATAGTAAATTATCTCGTGACAAGCCAACGAGGCATTAAAGGTGAAGATTTTTTTAATTCCAGGCAATCCTCGGAGCATTAAATCTTGATTATCGAGTAAAAAGCAAATACCCCGAGAAATTCTAACTCGGGGTAGCTTCAACACAATTAAAAACAAACCTCTAAATAAAACTAAATTTCTCTTAGGTTTTGGGGATCCTAAAATGAAATCTCACTAACTGTTTAAACTGCGCTCAAGTTCAATTGCTTTGGGAAATAGAATATTATTTTCTAAATGTACATGATGGTGTAGATCGTTTTCAAACTCTTCCAGTTTAGAATAAAATGCTCTGTAAGTATTACAGGCCCAGTCCGGACAGGTATAATTATCGCTTAATTCTGAAATTTCCTTAAAAATCGCCCCGGCTTCATCGTGTTCAGCCTCCATCATTTCTATGGGGTTATCAATTTTACCAAAATGAGGTTGTGGTGCCGGGCTGCCTTCTTCCTGGGCTCTTACCATTTTTTTGATAAATGGAAATAGAATAAGTTCTTCTTTCTTTAGGTGGGCGCTTAATTCCTGGGCTACCTGGGTGAATAACTCTTGAATTTTATAAAGCTCTTTTCTCTCGCCGCCGTGTACCTTAGCCACTTTTGCCGCATATTGGATAAGAAGTGGAATATTTTCCTGAACATACTGGTGATGCACGTTTATAATATGATCGGTTAAGAAATCCAGTTTCCAGTTTCTATAATCATAAGCTGCGCTAACGGCCGAGTCTGTTTCCTGTAATTCTTTTTCAAGCAACTCTAAATTCACCTCTGCTTTTGCCGCAGCTTCAGATAAGCTAATGCTGCCGCCACAACAAAAATCTATGCCATGTTTCTTAAATAAATGAGCATTCTTAATATTTTCGGTAACGTAGTCGGCTACGGTTTTAACGGTTCCTGTATTCATAATAATAGCTTTAAGTTGAACAATATTTCATTACAAATATCTGCCTTGTCCTTCTGCTAATTTATGAGTCAGGTCATAATGGGAAAATTCGTAGCTATAACTTGAATTATTTTTAAAATTTTGTAAGCCTGGACGTCTTGGCTTGGTTTAACCTGAGCGCAGCCGAAGGGTTTTCATCAATGGAAAAATCAAAAATTTAAAACGTTAATCACCCAAACCATTCTTCTGTTTCTATTTCTTCAACCTCTTCAACCTGGTTAAGATCTAACCTGTTTATATTCTTTTTAGAACTTAAATACTTATTTACAATCCTATCGGAATAACTCGAATTTTGCTGCGGAATCAGGTAATCTTCAAATTGATCGGTATTAAAATCTTCTGAATTCTCTACATAGCCGTATCCTGCATACCGGCCTTTTTTCAGGTAAATAAAGGATTTTTCGGCTTTAGTTCTTCCTTTTTCCACCAGCAGGCAGGAATTTTCGTATTGCTGAATATAATCTACCGCTTTAGAAACCCGGTGGTTATATTCGTGCTGGTCTATTTCACCTTTACACATGCCGCTGCAGTCTTTAATTTTGTAATGACTGCAATGTTCCACCCCGGTTTGCAAGCCGCAATACCTGGGGCATAGCTCAAATTCCCGACAAATAAATTCCAGGAAATTAATGGCTTCTTCCCGGGTGTAAAACTTCATCCAGCTTACAGGCGAAACCTTATTTTTATGAATTACAAACTGCTCGATCCCTTTTTGATTGTGATAGGAGGTAAGCGTATAGGGCCGACTGACTTTCTTCTGTGCCTTATTGAATTCCGGGAAATATTTTAAAATTAAAGCAGATTCCCGCAAGAGGGCAAGCACTTCACTCCCGGTAAGCTCATAGTCTATGCTATACGTGGCCTGCATCATTTTATATTTACGGTTAGATTTTTCCTGGAAATGAGATTTTACCCTGCTCTTAATATTTTTTGCCTTGCCAATATAAATCGGGATGCCATCTTTATCCTTAAAGAAATACACTCCTGTTGCACTAGGCAATTTTTCGAAATCTGAATTTTTAAAATTAGGAGGCAGGTAAGAGGCCGCTGTTCTTTGATTAAGAAAATTGTTGAATACTTCATATTCGGGGTCTAAATCTAAACAACGTTGAAATAGCGTTACCGTAGCTTCACAATCGCCTTTGGCCCGGTGCCTGTCGTAATGCGGAATATTGATGGAAGTACAAATATTTCCAAGGCTATAAGAAAACAGCCCCGGAATAAGCTTTTTAGCCAGCCTCACTGTACATAGACGTTTTCGCTGAAAATTGATGTCTAAATTCCCAAACTCGGCTTTAATAATATTATAATCGAAATTTACATTGTGCGCCACGAACACACAGTCTTTGGTGATCTTTTGAATTTCTGGAGCTATCTCAGCGAATTTAGGCGCGTCAATAAGCATCTCATCATTAATATTGGTAAGTGTTTCAATGTATAGGGGAATCTCGGTCCCGGGATTTACCAGGGAAGTGTATTCGTCTATAACTTCGCCATTTTGAACCACCAGCACGCAAATTTCGGTAATTTTATTGCCTTTAATGCCGCCGCCCGTGGTTTCAATATCGGTTATCGCAAATTTGACATCTTTCATGCCGCCAAATTATAATTATTTCTGAAGCTTTAAAAGGAAAAAATACTAAATATTGGATTTATTCCTATTCAGCCTACGTCAAGCTGTCCCGAAGCTTCTGGATGTTTCAGTATTTTAAGTGGTCATCCTGAATTTATTTCAGGATCTAAGTTCTTCTATACACTTTTTTGCAGTCGAAAAAAAATTATCAGTAATTCCTACAAAATTTTAATCTTCTTCTTATATTGTTAAAAATTTAACAGCGATAGTTGTTCGTTAATAGCAGCTACCAGAACAGCCATCCCTACAGGCTGTTTGTTTATCAAAATCTCATATTTCTGAATTTTTTGGAGTAATAATATTTATTCCGGAAACTTTTAAAGATTAATCTTTAGGCAGTAACCGATAGTTTTTGTTCGAGAGATAATTGCTGTTTAAGAAATAGGGGATTGATTATATAACCAGATAGGACAAATTAAAAAAATAATAAATGACAGAAAATTACGAATGGATTTTTAGCGGAGTTGGTGCCACAGTTGTTGGAATAGCTTTAACATATATTTTAATAGAAAAAAGAAAAAAGAAAGAAAAAACTACTTCTAAAACTGCAACTAATACAGGAGGTATTACTATCAATAATAATGTTAATTCTCCTCTGATAAAAGAATCAGTAAAAGAATCTCCCGAAAACAAAAAAAACAGAATTAAAGAATCAACAAGGATATTATTCGTTGATGATAATCACACTGACTTTCAAATTGTTTCAATACTCAAAAGACAAGGTTGGAAAAATACAAAATCAATTAAGGATGTCATTAACCTTGATGATTCAAAAGTAAAAGAATCTGATATAATTTTTGTAGACATTAACGGGGTTGGAACTACGTTATTTAAAGATGAAGGGCTCGGTTTGGCATCTGCATTAAAAAATAAATATGCTGATAAAAAAATAATAATATATTCAGCAGACAATAAAGGTGATAGATTTCATAAAGCATTAAGAGAAGTTGATGGTTGTTTATCTAAAGATGCTGAACCTTTCCAGTTTAGTAATTTGATAGAAAATTTATTAAACGATTAATAATTATGAATCATTTTAAAATAACCGACATCAATGAAAATGACATATCCAATAATCTGAAAAGTGATTGTAACAATTGTTATAACTCTTGTGATACAAAAGGAAAATTGTTCTCTAAATGTCCTTTATATAAAGGCAATAGAAGGCAAGGGAAAATTGAAAACAAAAAAGGGATTACTTTTTTATGTTGCGAGAATACTAAAACAACAAAACTTTTTAGAGATAAATTAAATGCTCTATCCTATGCTTATTACGATTTAGTTATACCAAGAGAACAAATTATTAGTGAGGTAAAAAAAACAGAGCAAAAAAAAGTAAACCGTTTAGTACATAACTTAACATCTATAAATGCTCACAATATCCAAGAGATATATAATTTGATTCCTCAAGATATTCTTTCTTCGAATTGGAGAACTCAAATTGAATATATACAGAAAGAATTGGTTTCTAATAAAAAGAAAGCTTCAATGATGTTTTTGCGTATAGCTAAACACAATATTCATATGAAATCAGAATTTTCTATTTACAGAAAACTTGATAGAGATGATAATGCCGATTTAGAATTTATCAAATATCCGTTTAGAATAGTTCTTTTGAATGTATTACATACATTCTTTGGTGATTTCACATCTAAAAATATATATGTTGAAGTTTCAGATTTTTTTGGTAAAATATACATTGATTATGAAACGATTCAAGTAGCGTTGTATCATCTATTAGAAAATTCAGCAAAATATTCAAAGCCAGATACTAATATTCTTATTGATTTTACAGAAGATTATGACACTGTAACAATGTCCATTGCAATGATTAGTTTATTTATCCCCAGTAATGAAAGAGAAAGGATTTTTATTGAAGGTGTTTCTGGAAATTCAGCAAAAAAATTAGGGAAAAATGGTGATGGTATAGGAATGTGGAGAATAAAGCAAATGATTGAATTAAATAAAGGAGTATTCGAAATTATTTGTGGAGACGACTTTGAGACTTATAGAGGTGTTAATTTTGCGAAAAACATTTTTAATATCAAACTGAATAAAAACTTGCCCTAATAAGGTATATAGAAAATAGGTTTTAAGTGCTAAACTCAAATACTTGTACTTATTTATAAATGTCCGGCAAATTTTTAATTTGGTTTTTGAAATAGAAAAGTTTAACAAATATAAAAATTTGGCTCTGTTCTAAAACCGAGATTTATCGTATTTATATACGCTACTTTTCATACAAACCGTTGGTAGCAAGCTGATAATAATTTTTTATGCAAACAGAGAGATTTAACCGACTTCGAAAAGAGGCCTTAAAAAAAATTTTTGAAAAAAATAAAATTACTAAAGTTTGGAGGAAAATCGTTAAAAACCAGCTTCGTAGTTTAGATCTTAAAGATTTATATGATCACTATGATTTTAACTACAATATAGAAGATAGGGCCCTTGCTATTCGCAATGAAATTTTAAACGGTACTTATAAGGTTTCTCAACCACTGATATACCGAATAGAAAAAAAGTTCGGAGTTTGTAGACATATAGTTATTCCTCAACCTAATGATGCTGTAGTTCTACAAGTTTTGGTGGAAAATATTAATGATAAGATTTTAGAAAATCAACCTTCCAAAAATGCATTTTATTCAAGAGATAGACATAATACGGCATTCCCTCATGAGGTAGAGGAATATGGTTTTACTTGGAGACAGCAATGGAAACAGCTACAAAAGAAAATATATAATTTCCATGACCAGAAAGAATTGATTGTTGTTACTGATCTTTCCAATTATTACGACAGCATTGATTTAGAAGAACTAAGAAAAGTTTTTACAAGTTTTACCAAGATTGATGAAGTATTAATCGACCTTCTTTTTAGAATTATACAAGAAATTGCATGGAAGCCTGATTATTTACCCTACTCAAGAAGAGGTTTACCAACTGCAAATATTGAAGGAATAAGATTGCTTGCGCACTCATTTCTCTTCGAAGTGGATGAAGTAGTAAAACAAAAAACAGGAAATAGTTTCACTAGATGGATGGATGACATCGTTATGGGGGTTAATACAAAAAAAGAAGCGATAGAAACACTTAGTTCTGTTTCGGACATGCTAAAAACAAGAGGGTTAGCACTAAACTTGGCAAAAACCAGTATTTATTCAGAAGAAGAAGGTTATTATCATTTTCAAATTGAACAGAATAGGTATATAGACAACATTGAGAATACAGAAAAGACTGATTCCGATTATACTAAGATAAAGTCAGACTTACACAGAAAGTTTAAATCTCATTTTAAAGATCAAACACCCAAGTATTGGGATAAAATATCTAAAAGATATATAACTACTTACAGCAAGTTAGGATCAACTTCATTACTTAACATTCTTCCAGAAAAATATATTGATTACCCTGGATTGAGAAGCCATTTACTCATGTATTTGTCTAAAATTGGATACAGAAAAAAATCTGCAGAAGTGGCACTTGAAATAATTCAAAAAATTGATGTTTTTGACGATTTATCACTTTATCAGCTTTGCTTGTTAGTAACAAACTGGGAAATTCCATTGAATGAAGACTCAAAACAATTTTTAGACAAATTTGAAGGCATTCTAACAACGATATCCTTTAAAAGAAAGTTATCGTCCGACTTCTATTGCATTCTCTGGTTTAAAGCTAAGTATAACCATCCTGAGGATTTGTATAGGTTTATCAACAATTACAAAAACCTTTGGCAGACAGATGCTTACTTAAGAAGACAGGTAACAGCAATACTTGCGCGTTTATTTAACAATAATTCCAAAGTGGAGAAATTACTCTATAATCAAATTTCCTCAGGAATTACAAATACAGTCACATTAGCAAACCAAATATTCTATTTTTCAGAACTAGAGAAATTAGATAACAAATTAAATTTCTATTTGTTCCCAAAGAATATTCAACGTCCTTATCCTTTAGGGAAATTTCTAGTATTGGCATCTGTCTTAAATTCAGAAAAGATTCGAACCGATAAAGAGGTTCAGAAAAAAATAAAAGAAAACATTAGAGATCCTTATTATTTAAAATGGCTAGATTTTCAATATAATATTAACTAGCAGCCAGCTGCCAGCATCACCGCAAATAATGTGTGATTCCGAAAAAGTATAATTTTAGAAACCAGGAAAGAAAATGCTTAGTGTGGGCAGGTTTGCGTTGCTATTTTCGGAACTTAATAATAGAAAACCTTAGCAAAAGAATTAATAAATAACCTCTATGAAAAAGAACTTAAAAGGATTGACCGATGATGAGTTGCAAAAAGAATACAGGGATAAATCAATTATTTTCTCCATTTTCTTAGGTTTAATAATCGTAATGGTCATTTCCTCAATAATCACCCTTTTTATGAGTAGTATTATGGCTAATACATTTCTTCCTTTAGCATTTTTACCCTTATTGCTTATTTTTTGGAAGCAATTTAATAACGTAAAGAAAGAAATGAAATCCAGGAATATCATGAAAAATGGCTGAATCCTGTCTTAACTGTGGAAAGCCAGGAAAAGAAATTTTTTGCGGAAGTTGAGGTAAGAAAAAATATAAATTATGAGTAGAAAAAATAGAATGCCGATCCTTGAAAAAGAGGTTGTGGTGTGATATGTAAGAAACTTGAATAAAAAATTAAAAAATGAAATTAGCCAAAGTATGTGTTTATCTACTAAGCTTTGTTTTAATAAATAGCTGTTCCCTCAGCAAAGCTGCTAAACATCTTAAAGAAGGAGAAACAGAACAGGAAAACTACAAGGTTACGTTGCCTTTCGAGATTAAAAATGGGTTTATAATTATACCTGTAGAAATAGAAAATAAGAACTATAACTTTCTTTTAGACACAGGTTCTCCTACGCTGGTATCGAAAGAACTTGCTGCAAGTTTAAATTTAAAAGCTATTGATTCTGCAAAAGCAGGGGATGTTTATAATAATAAACTACAAAATAAATATACAAGACTGGAAAACGTTAAAATTGGAAATATAGATTTTACCGGAACAACAGCTTTAATAAATGATTTTAACTCTGTATCAGTATGGTCTTCTTTAAATATTCATGGGTTTATAGGAGCTAATTTAATGCAACATGCTATTTGGGATATCGATTTTAGAAAAAAACAAATTACTATAACTGATAACGAATCAACATTAGATATACCTGAAGATGTAATTGAAAACAAATTGTTTATTGGTGTGGCAGGAATACCTGCTATTGCTTGTAAAATAAACGGAAAGAAAGTCTGGAATTTCACTGTTGATTTAGGCTATAATGGAGGTATTGTCGTACCCTTTTCTGAATTTAAAAAGCAAACAGAAAATGGTAAAATTTTAGATTTTAAAAAATCTAATACAAAGGGTGTTACTGGAATTTATGGAGAACAAAACACAACCAGAGAATCTTATATCGGAATCATTGATGAAATAGAATTCGGAAATTTAATTTTACAAAATGTAAAAGTGTATTCAGAGCAATATTTAGAAAAGAGGTTTGGTTCAGATTTTTTTAAAGATTATCGCGTTATTCTAAATTGGAATAGTAAAAAAATAAAGATGATAGAAAATAAAGAAATCACTAATTCATAGTAAACGGCCTACGCACAACAAGTCGGTTCATCGCCAATAAGCGGTAGCGTTATTAAGAATATAATTAACTTGACCAACAAACCAATACTAAGCTGGCAAATTCGCGTTCCCTACTTCGCCAACTTGTGTTATAAGAGGCTGTGTAAGGCCTATTTAAAGCGGTTTTATAAGAAGTAAGTTCTCGATACGATTTTTAATGCTACCGCTTTAAAAAAATCACTCGAATTGACGGTTAGAACAAACTCAAAACCCGCTTATTTGGCCTTAATTATATCTTACCAATCCCGGTGGGCTTTTAGGGATACCTAATAACCTTCAACAGCGTCAACTTTGAGTTTCATAAAAAACTAAATTCTTATTTCAAACCAGATTTCCGCTATTTAAACCGCTAGCCCTTTCGTTTTATACAAACAGAAAATAGCGCAATGACTTAAAAACGTGAAGACTAGAAGATAATTTTATATAGACAGACTGGTCTGTTTTTTAAAAATTTCCTTATCTTTATAGTATGGGACGTTCAAAAGTAAGAGATAGAATTGTAGAAACAGCATCTAAGCTGTTTTATAAAAACGGCTATAATTCAACAGGCGTGAACGAGATTATTTCAGAATCCGGTATTGCTAAGGCAACGCTATACAATCATTTTAAATCTAAAGATGATATATGTATAGCCTTTCTTGACTTTAAACATGCTGCTTTTATGGAAGACATAGAAGCTTTTACCAAAGACAGGAATGAAGGTGTAGACCAAATATTGGCATTATTTGATTACCTGCAACTTTTCTTTCAGGACAGTGAGTTTAATGGGTGTTGGGGTATTAAAACAGTTGCTGAAATACCACAAAACAACCAAAAAATTAGAACGGTATTGCAGGGACAAAAAAGAGAGTTCCTTGATTTAATAATCGCATTGGTTACAAAAAATTTGAAAATTGATCATCAGGAAGAAATTAAAACCACCGCAAGACGTATTTATTTATTATATGAAAGTGCGGTTGTAGAAAGTCATTTGCATCAAAACGATTGGCCAATCAAAGAAGCAAAGGAAGTATGTTCACAAATTATAATATAAAGAACATGCTTATTAACAGGAAAACTTACCTGTGTATTTTATTAACCATTAAATTCTTATAAAATGAGTAAATCAATTTTTTATCACGCGGGATGTCCGGTATGTGTTAGTGCAGAACAAGACATCGTTAATTTAGTTGGAGCCGAAAATGTGGAAGTTGTTCACATAGGCGAGGATAGATCAAGGATAGCTGAAGCTGAAAAAGCAGGTGTTAAATCTGTACCGGCTTTAGTGACGCCAAACGGAAATACTTTGCACATCAACTTTGGTGCATCTATGGAGGATGTAAAAGGCTAGTAGTTTCTTTAATGATGGAGCTTAGGATTTCGCTTAGAAGCGAAATCCTAAGCTTTTTACCATTTAAAATTATAAAAGTGAATCTCTCATTGCATTAGTCTTTTCTATAGGGCTAAGAATACAATAATAAAAGAGATTAAGGTAAAAGTGGCAGTTTGGGAGATTTTTAGGGAGGCAAGTTCTGGATACTATTCTCTAAAGCTACCCTTTTAAAAAAACCATCGAACTGACGGTTCAAACAAACTCAACCCTCATTTATTCAGCTTCCATTATATTTTTTCCAGTCCTAGCCGGCTTTTTTTGGTTACGCTAATAATCTTGCGTGGCGTTTACTAAAGTTATCACCGCTTCGTATACCGGGATATTTTTCAAAACTTTCCTTTAGTTTATTTGGCAGAACAATCAAAAACCTCGGGGCAAGCGCACGAGGTATGAATTGGAAAAAAACTTTTTGAAATTTCGAGGCAAGCCTCGGGGAATTAAACCCTCTGGAGGGATTAAAATAATTAAAATCATAGGGCTTTAGCCGGGGAGGAGTAACCTTAAGTCTCACGGCAAAATTAAGTGCTGCTGATCTGCCATTACTACGGCAATTTAAAAATAAAGCTACCAGTTTCTCCTGGGAGTAAATGAAGACAATCGCCCACCATTTATATAAAGAATAGTCTTAAAAATGTCTATGAGAATAAGTGAAAGGATAAATAATTTATAATTTCAACTACCGCATTTGGTTTTCGTAGAGATCAATCCACTCCTGAACGCTCATTTTTGAAACCAGAACTCCAATTAAATCAAAGGGTATCTTTGCTGGGCTTTTAAACCTGATGCAGCTTTTTCCCATATCCAGTTTGTTGAGTGGTAATTTTGCATATTCCGTTTTAAACCATTTTAGCAGATCTGGATTGGCATATAAACCCATATGATAAAGCGCAATAAAATTCTTTTGCGCGGCAATATTTAAAAAAGGTAAAGGTAATTTGGGATTGGTGTGGTATCCGCTGGGGTAGATGCTGTGAGGAACTACATAGCCAATCATTCCGTAGCTTAAAGTTTCGGTAAAACCCTGGGGAATGTTTTTCCTAATTATTTCACGAAGCTTAATGATGCCCGGTCTTTTATCTTCCGGAACTTTCGCTATATAGTCTTCAACAGAATCAGCTTTGAGTTTCATGAAAAGTATATTTTCATTCCAATTCTTTTAAAATCAATACCGGTACTTTTGGATTAAAATCTATGTCTTCCTTAAACCGCTGGGAAAAAAGTTTACTAAAAAAGCCCTGCCTGCGTTTATAAAGTGCCAGAAAATTACTTTCCCTGCTTTCAATAAATAGATGAATACCGGTAGTAACGGTAGTTTGCGTGAGTTTATGGAAACTAAAATCTACTTCGGTAAAATAGGTTTTTAGGGCTTCTTTGTTTTGCTCCTGGTCTTTGCTAAGCGGTTTCCCATCGCTATCAATATACAAGATCCTGATGCTTGCCTTTAAACTAATAGCCATTTCAATAAGTGGGGCTACCTCTTTATTTTTAAACGGAAATTTATAATTGGTTGGAAAAACAATTTCCCGGTTTGTTTCCGGCAAACTTTGCATTTGCTCGGGCAGGATCAAAAAAGGACAATCTTCTACTTTTTGAATTACTTCTGAAATCTCATTTTCAAAAGCAGCATTTATCGAAACATTTTCGCCCCTGGAAACCATTAAAATAAGATCTATTTTATGGGTATCTACAGTTTCCTGAATGGCATCAGCAAGCTCTTTATTGCGGGAAATAGTTTCAAAAGTATGCTTCTCGTTTTCCTTTCTAAAATTTAAGCCTTGCATAATCTTCTGTAGCCCCGCTTCAGATTCGGCCTTTGCCGTGTCCAGGTCGGCGTTATTATTTCTGCCAAGTGATATTCTGGAAGGCACTTTATAGGCATTCAGAATATAAAAAGTGCAGGGAACGCCTTTATAAAGATTTAAAGCATACACGAGCGTATTCCACGCATGTTTGGTAAAGTTGGAAGGAATAAGAATTTTCTTCGCCATAAATTAAAATGAATTAGATAAGCAATACCTGTAAATATACTAAAACTAATTTCCCGAAATTTCTATTTTACTGCGGAAAAAGGTAGAAAAACCAAGTTCTCTGAGGAGACGTCATTCTGAACTAGTTTCAGAGCCTGCTCCGAAATTTATTCGGAGATCTAACATGTTTTAATTACTAACAACCTAGATTCTGAAATAAATTCAGAATGACGTATGTTTTTCAAACAACCTCACTTGAACAATATTTTTACAACGAATGAGCCGCGAAATCAATTTACTCGATAATCGAGATTAAATGCTCCGAGGCTTGCCTCGAAATCAAATTATATTTTCCAATAATAATGCTTCGTGAGCTTGCTCCGAAGTTGTTTACTCCTGGCTCATCTCGGTAAAATATTTATAAAACCATGGGATGGTTTCTATGCCTTTTAAATAGTTCCAAACTCCAAAATGTTCGTTAGGGGAGTGGATGGCATCGGTATCAAACCCAAAGCCCATTAAAATAATCTTGCTTTTTAGTTCTTTTTCAAAAAGGGAAACTATAGGAATACTCCCACCACTACGCTGCGGAATTGGGGTTTTTCCAAAAGAGGCTTCATAAGCTTTGCTCGCTGCCTTATAACCAATATTATCTATTGGGGTCACATATCCCTGTCCACCGTGATGAGGTTTTACTTCAACGGTAACCGAATCTGGGGCAATACTTTCAAAATGTTTTTTAAAGAGTTGGGTGATCTCTTTCCAATCCTGGTTTGGAACCAAACGCATAGATATTTTTGCAAAAGCCTTTGACGGAAGTACCGTTTTGGCACCTTCCCCAATATAACCGCCCCACATGCCGTTTACGTCTAAGGTTGGGCGAATAGAAGCTCTTTCTAAAGTAGAATAACCTGCCTCTCCGTGAACATCTTTAATAGCAATTTTTTTCTTGTAAGCTTCTTCATCGTAAGGCGCTTCGGCCATTTTCGCACGTTCTTCTTTGCTCAATTCTTCAACCTTATCATAAAAACCGGGAACAGTGATATGATTGTTTTCATCGGTTAAAGAAGAAATCATTTGATTAAGAATATTAATAGGGTTTGCTACGGCGCCACCATATAAACCAGAATGCAGGTCTCTATTTGGCCCGGTAACTTCCACTTCCACATAGGAGAGTCCGCGAAGTCCCGTAGTGATAGACGGCGTGTCTTTAGCTATCATTCCAGTGTCTGAAATAAGGATCACATCGTTGGCAAGTTTCTCTATGTTGTTTTCTATAAACCAACCTAAATGTTCACTACCCACTTCTTCTTCTCCTTCAATCATAAACTTCACGTTACAGGGGAGCTCATTGTTTTTGGTCATATACTCCAGCGCTTTTACGTGCATAAACATCTGGCCTTTATCGTCACAGGCACCGCGGGCAAAAATTGCACCTTCGGGATGAATTTCGGTTTCCTTGATCACGGGTTCAAAAGGAGGGGAGTTCCAGAGGTCTAAAGGGTCTGGTGGTTGTACATCATAATGGCCATAAACCAGAACGGTAGGAAGGTTTTTATCAATTATTCGCTCTCCATAAACCACAGGATGACCCGGGGTTTCGCAAATTTCGGCAGAATCACAGCCGGCTTCCAATAAATTTTTCTTCACCGCTTCTGCGGTTTTTATCATGGAATCCTTGTAATTCGAGTCGGCGCTTATCGATGGAATTTTCAGTAAATCAATGAGTTCGCTAAGGAATCTATCTTTATTTTCCTCAACATATTTTTTAATATCGGTCATACTTAAAATTTTAACTGAGATAAAGGTAAAAAAAATATTTCCAGACTATTTGTGAATTGAAACATTTATGTATATTTGCAACCGCTTAGTTAAAGCAACACATATTGAAATGCGGGCGTGGTGGAATTGGTAGACACGCTAGACTTAGGATCTAGTGCCTTACGGTGTGAGAGTTCGAGTCTCTCCGCCCGCACAAAGGGATAAGCCGACTTGAAAGAGTCGGCTTTTTTGTTTTGGTACAACATAGGTAACACATTAATTGAATTTTTATGATTTGGTGAATTTTAGGTTCAATTAATATTAAAAACTTAGGGAAACATTGAATTTCTTCCAGAATATATGATTGAGATGTTTATGAAGTATCGAGTTAAGCCCCAAGTTTCCCAAATGCTTTATTACTAGTCCATTAAGAATTTAAAGCCAGTGGTGATGGTACTTGAGTTAAAAGAGGTAACTCCATCATAAAGGATAGAATTTTAAATATGGATTTTTAAGTCCAAATTTCCAGATATGTGCTTTGGTAAAAATATCTGGGTAGATATCCCAAATCCAAACTGATTTCCCTCTGTATTCTGATGAGTCATAATTAGATATGTAAAATTCATTTGTGGATAAAGCAGTTTCATATAGGCTGTTTTAAAGTATTTTTGGCATAACTTCAACTTCTCATCTTTTAATAGTTAAGGACGCAATTCTAATTCCTTAAGCTTTCCCTTTTATTTTTGTCTTGGAAGTAATTTATTTCAATTAAAAATTTCATTTAAAATTTTTAATCCTCTATGTAATACTTAGTTTGATATAAAAATTTATTGCATATCCGTAATTATTCCAATATTAAGGAATTTATCCTATATTAGATGAGTTGTAATAATTCAAGTTATGGATATTTTTTCATTCACAGTACATTTCACAGATGAAGAGAGTTGTCGTTTACATTATAAAGCACAACGCGATAAGGAAGGTGTCACCTGCAATAGATGTGGCGGCACATCACATTATTGGCTCAAAAACAAGTGGGCCTACCAGTGTAAATCCTGTGAGGCACGACAGACCTTGCGTAGCGGAACTATAATGGAAAACTCAAATCTATCTTTTTTGATTTGGTATAAAACTATT
>NZ_FUYY01000009.1 GCF_900168045.1 Salegentibacter holothuriorum
TACCGGAACTATTTCTGTAACTACTGAAGCCGGAATTTCCTATACCCTTTTAGATGAAAATCAAAATGCTCTTAATAATAGTATTGCTAATGGAGAATTTAGCGGTCTGGATGCCGGAACTTATTTCGTGCAAGCTAGTAACGGGGATTGTGAAGCATCTTCTGAAGCATTAGTAATCATAAAAAACTTAGGAACTCCTGGTCAGCCACAAGCAAGCGTTTCACAACAACCTTCTTGTGAAGATACCACCGGAACTATTTCAGTAACTACCGAGCAGGGAATTTCTTATACCCTTTTAGACGAAAATAATAACCCATTAACTAATAATATTGCTAACGGGGAATTCAGCGGACTAAGTGACGGAACTTATTTCGTGCAAGCCAGCAATGGAGATTGTGAAGCTGTTTCCGAAGCATTAGTGATCATAGAAAACTTAGGAACTCCGAATCAACCGCAAGCAAGTATTTCGCAACAACCAACTTGTGAAGATACCACCGGAACTATTTCGGTAACTACTGAAGCCGGAATTTCTTATACCCTTTTAGATGAAAATCAAAATCCATTAACTAATAGTATTGCTAATGGAGAATTCAGCGGTCTGGATGCCGGAAAGTATTTTGTACAGGCTAGCAATGGAGATTGTGAAGCTGTTTCCGAAGCATTAGTGATCATCGAAAATCTGGGAGCACCAATTGCACCAGTAATCACCTCTATTACTAATACAACTTGTAGCTTAAATAACGGAATCATTGAATTCGAACTTACCGGGGGCTTATCTTATGTTCTTCGAGATAATGGGCAAAATGAATATTCCCATGAAAACGGTTCATTCACAGACCTAGCTTCAGGAGTTTATTACCTGGTTGCTAAAAATAATGATTGTGAATCTGAAGTTGAAGTAATTGTAGAAGCAGATCAGGATGTAGAGGCACCGGAAATTATCTCTTGTCCTATTGATTTAATAAATGTTACTGTAGACGAAGGAACTTGTACCGCTTCTCAATTATCGCTTGGTGATCTTATTGCTAAAGATAATTGTGATTCGGAATTAAGTATTACGAACAATGCTCCAGAGCTTTTCAGTCTGGGAGAAACTATCGTTATCTGGACGGTGACTGATGCTGCAGGAAATGAAAGCACTTGTACACAAACCGTAACGGTAACTGATAACCAAATACCCGTAATTGATGCCGTGGAAGCTATCAATACCACTGCTGACGCTAATACTTGTGGCGCGATGATAGAAATTACAGCTCCATTAGCTAGCGATAACTGTTCCGTAGGCATTGTAAGTGGAACCCGGGATGATAATCAGGCTTTAGATGCTGAGTATCCGGTAGGAACAACAACTATTACCTGGACCGTAACCGATGATAATGGAAATGAGGCTGAACCGGTATTACAAACTGTAACAGTAACCGATAATCAAGCACCGGTAATTGCAGAAGTGGAAAACATCAATACCACTGCTGACGCTAATACTTGTGGCGCGATGATAGAAATTACAGCTCCATTAGCTAGCGACAACTGTTCCGTTGGTATTGTAAGTGGAACCCGGGATGATAATCAGGCTTTAGATGTAGAATATCCGGTAGGAACAACAACTATTACCTGGATCGTATCTGATGATAATGGAAACAAGGCTGAACCGGTAATACAAACCGTAACCGTAACTGATAATCAAGCACCGGTAATTGCAGAAGTGGAAAACATCAGTACCACTGCTGACGCTGATACTTGTGGCGCGATGATAGAAATTACTGGTCCGTTAGCTAGCGACAACTGCTCTGTTGGAATGGTAACTGGAACCCGGGATGATAATCAGGCTTTAGATGTAGAATATCCGGTAGGAACAACAACTATTACCTGGATCGTATCTGATGATAATGGAAATGAGGCTGAACCGGTATTACAAACCGTAACCGTAACTGATGACCAGGCACCGGTAATTGCTGAACAAGAAAATATAACCGTAAATACTGATCCTGATAGCTGTGGTGCAATTGTAAATTATACAATTCCTTCTGCTAGCGATAATTGTGGAATAGAAAATATAGAACTTACTGAAGGCTTAGCTCCTGGATCTGAATTTCCTTTAGGAGAAACAAGCCTAACATATACCGCAACAGATCTAAATGGTAATACAGTTAACTCCAGCTTTATAGTTTCAGTTATAGATAATCAAGCTCCGGTAATTGCCTGTCCAGAAGATATTCAATTGAACGTTGAGTTTGGAACCACAGCTGTTGTTGTTGATTATGATGCTATTTCAGCTACAGATAATTGCTCAGAGACCAGTATCGAACTCATAGAAGGTTTTGCTTCAGGTGAAGAATTTCCTGTAGGAGAGACAAGAGTAACTTATGAAGTTACGGATGCTTCCGGAAATTCGGTAAGCTGTTCGTTTGTAGTAATAGTTGAAGAAGATCCTGAAGAAACTCCGCCGGCACCAACTGTTCCTCAAGTTGACCTTATTCAACCAGATTGTGTTACACCAACTGGAGTAATCCTAATAAATACTGAAAACGGACTTACCTATAGTATTGATGGAGAAGTTTATGAAGCTGTAGAGGAATTCACAGAACTTGAACCAGGTACTTATCAGGTAACTGCTAAAGATGATTTTGATCAAATTTCAGAAGCTACAGAGGTTATATTAGAAGAGCCTGTAGCGAGTGAGATTGAGACAAGGTCTATAAGTCTTTGTCTGGAAGATACCAGCTTTAATCTTTTTGAACTGCTTGAAGGAGAGTATGATGATTCTGGAGTTTGGATAGATACCGAGGAAACCGGTGCCTTAACACAAGACTTTATTGATCCCGCAATGTTACAGGTAGGTACCTATACTTTTCAATATGAGCTTAACAATGGCATCTGTAGCTCTACCACAGAAGTTACGGTTAACATCAATGATGATTGTATAGTATTGCCTTGTAGCCTTGATGATATTCAATCTAGTATATCTAAAGCCGTAACGCCTAATGGAGATAATCGCAACGATTTTTTCAGTATAGATTTTGCTGGCGAGTGCGGATTCACCTACGACCTGATGATATTTAATCGCTGGGGAAATAAAATATATGAAGCCACTAACTATCAGAACGATTGGGATGGATATTCCTCAAATTCGGCAACAAGTTCTAATCAATTGCCTTCAGGAACATACTTCTATATTCTGGAAATTAACAATAGCGGATTTGAACCAATACAAGGTTACATCTATTTAGGAACAAAATAAAAACAGAAATCATGAAATATATATACCTACTCCTATTCTGTCTTATGTTTTCCATATCTGGTATGGCGCAGCAATTGCCGCAGTTCACCCAGTATATGTACAACACTATATCTGTAAATCCCGCTTATGCCGGGAGCAGAGACGGATTTTCTATTACTGCATTAAATCGTAATCAGTGGGCCGGAGTTAGTGGGGCTCCTAATACACAAACCCTATCTATACACTCCCCGCTTACAAACGATAAAGTAGGTCTGGGACTTTCAGTAATTAACGATAAAACGGGATATGAAAATTATACCTATGCTTATGGGGATTTTGCATATCGCTTAGATTTCAGCAATGATATCTCTTTAGCAATGGGTTTAAAAGCCGGTATGAGCTACTACAATTTAGATCAGGAATTATTTACCGATCAGCAGGTTCTAAACGATCCATTTTTTGAAGATAGATTTAATAAATGGACACCAAATTTTGGTATTGGTTTTTATCTTTCTTCTCAAAACTGGTATATAGGGGCATCTGCACCAAAATTAATCAATAATAACAACCATGAGTTTAGTGAATTCCTGGCAATGGAACAGGTTCATTATTATCTCACCGGTGGATATGTTTTTGATTTGAATGAAAACCTAAAATTCAGACCAACTTCTTTGCTGAAAATGACTAGCGGTGCACCGCTTTCTGTAGACTTTTCCGGAACTATGATTTTTAACGAAAAGTTTTACCTGGGAGCTAACTGGCGTATAGATGATGCGCTAGGTGCTTTTCTTGATGTAGAACTATTTGATGGTTTTAGAGCTGGTTACGCTTATGAATATTCAATTTCAGACATTAGGCCATACACTTCTGGATCTCACGAGATCTTACTTATTTATGAGTTCAGATTCCAAAAAACCCGCTACAAATCACCCCGATTCTTCTAAAATAAACGCTGCTAATTATGAAAAAACTATACTATTTAAGCCTATTTTTCTTCGTGTTTAGCATATCGATGCAAGCACAATACGGGAAACAAAAAAGAGCAGATAAACTTTATAAAAACCTAGCTTATGTGGAAGCCGTAGAGGTTTATAAAGATCTTATAGAGAACGATTATAAAACCAGGGAAAACAGATTAAAACTGGCCGAGACTTATATGAAATTAAGGAGTCCCGAAAATGCGGTTTTCTATTACGAAGATATTTTAGAGGATTCTACAAATATTTCTGCGGAATATTATTACGAATATGCCCAGGCTTTAAGAGGGACTAAAAGATATGAGGAATCCCGAAGATGGTTACAGAAATACCTGGAGAGCAACGGAAAAGTTTCAGCTGTAGCTAACGAAATGCTGAACAGAACCAAACCCAAAATTCAAACTACCTATAGGCTCAAAAAAAGTGACTTTAATTCAGAGTTTAGTGATTTTGGAGCTGTAAAGCATCAGGGCGAAACTTACTTTGTTTCTGCCCGAAATTCAAACAATTCAGAAAAAGAATATTCCTGGAACGAAGAGCCATTTCTTGATGTGTATCAATTAAATTCTAATGAGGAGGCCTCCCCTATTTCCGGCGAAATAAATACTAAATTACATGATGGGACTATCAGTTTCAGCAATGGAGAAACACTGTATTTCACCAGAAATAATTACTATAATAATAAAGAAGGTAAACGGGATAAGGAAGCCACCAATCACTTAAAGATTTATTCAGCGCAAAAGCAAGGCAATAACTGGGTGAATATTCAAGAATTACCAATAAACAACAACGAATTTTCTGTAGGACATCCAACAGTTTCCAATGACGGTAAATTTCTTTATTTCACCTCTAATATGCCAGGAGGCCAGGGTGGCACAGATCTTTATAAAGTTTCCATTAATGGGAATAATAGCTTTGGGAATCCGGAAAACCTTGGAGATTTAATTAATACTGCCGAAGACGAAACTTTTCCTTTTATAGATGATAACGGAGTGCTTTATTTTTCTTCTACAGGACACGGTGGATATGGTTTGGCCGATATCTATAAAATTGATTTAGAAGCTGAAAATGCAGAAGTTGTTAACCTGGGAGAAACCATAAATAGTAATTTAGACGATTTTAGTTATTTCAGAGAAACTGGTAGTAATTCTGGGTATATAGCTTCTAACCGCGATGGATCAGATAATATTTATGGATTTAACCAATTACTGCCATTAATTTTAAAAGGAAAGGTAATCGATGCTGTAAATGGAAACCCTATTGCTCAGGCAACAATTAGGCTTTTTAATGAAAATAACGAGCAAATAGCTTTTCTTGAATCTGACGAAGATGGAAATTATAAAACAACAGTGAATAGAAATATGGAAATTCCGCTGGAAGCAAAGCAAATTGAGTATAAAAATTTCAGTGCTACTTTGAATACCAGTAATATGGAAGATTCGGAAGAAATGGAGTACAATATTGAACTTCAACCGGTGGCTGATGTGGAATATCTTGCTGAAATAAATAATATTTACTTCGATTTTGACAAAAGTAATATTAGACCAGACGCTGCAAAAGAACTTGACAAACTTGTAAAACTTATGCGTGATGAATATCCTGATCTAGTAATTGAAGTTGGATCGCATACCGATAAACGCGGAAGCGAAGCTTATAATGAGGCTTTAGCGGAACGCAGAGCTCATGCAACCAGGGACTATTTAATCGCTGAAGGAATAGCTAAAAATCGTATTAAAGAACAAGGTTATGGTGAGCGCCAACCTGCAATAGAATGTGATAGGTGTTCTAAAGAGCAACATCAATTAAATCGCCGTTCTATGTTTAGTGTTGTAAAGATGGATTAAAGATTAAGTTCTTTTATTAAATACAAAAGGTTCAGCATAACGCTGAACCTTTTTACTTAAATCAATATATGAAAACAATTATTACCTTCTTATAAAGATATTGGTAAAATAATTACGGCCATTTACATCGTCTACTACAGAAACTCCAAAATGAGAATGGTTCCCTTCAATATTTTCTTTGTGACCTTTACTGTTTAACCAGGCTTTAACTACAGCATCAGCGGTACGGTATCCATAACCTACATTTTCGCTAACAGCTTTTGCTCCCACAGTTTTTACTAAATTTTCGTAGCGTGCTCCAAAATTATCATGACTAACCTCCCCAACTTCCAGCATATAGTAATTATGAGATTCTGCTTCAACTGAAATCTCAGCAATAGGCTTAAGAGGTGCAAGATCTAAACTTTTTCGATGTTCATTTACTAAAGTAAGAATATCATTTTCGATTTCAGAATAATCAAAATCTACTTTTTCTTCGGCGGTATGATTGTAAGAATTTACTTCTTCTTCGATGCTTTCTTTTGCACAAGAAACCGTTGAAACGGCTAGCAAAACAAGCATAACAAACTTAAGTGTACTTTTTTTCATAATTGATCATGTAAGACTGGGAAGTTAAAAGTACACTTTTTATCGACTAAAAACACAGCTAGTTATGCATTTCATCGATTTTATTTGTTTTTTAACAGAAACAGTAGGATTAATCCTACTGAAAATGAGAAAAATAGAGATTAGTGCGTTAAAAGTGTAGGTGTAAAAAAGAGAAAAGTGCTATTCAAAGACAAAAACCTTCCCGTCATCGGCTAAGTCAACCTCCGGAAATATCGTATTGGCTTCTTCTCTAAATAGATTAATATTGGCATAACGAGTAGAATAATGGCCTAGAATAAGTTTCTTAACTCCTGCTTCTTTAGCGATTTGCGCGGCTTCTTTAGCTGTGCTGTGCTTAGTGGGCAAGGCCAGTTTGGCCTTATCTTCAAGAAAAGTAGATTCGTGGTATAAAACCGTAGTACCGCTAATTTGCGGGATCATTTTTTGGTTAAAAGCCGTATCACTGCAGTAAGCGTAGCTTTTTGATGGCTCAGGATCTGTGGTAACAAGATGATTGGAAATAAGCTCCCCGGATTCTGACGTGACATCCTTTCCCTTTTTTAAACTTTTATATAAAGAAACATGTATATTATATTCTACGGCTTTATCTATAAGTAGTTTTCGATCCCCGGGTTTTTCTTTAAAAAGAAATCCATTGGTATATACTCTATGCACCAACGGAATCGTTTCTACAGTCAGCTTTTCATCTTCATAAATAAGCTCTGGCTCTTTGCTCTCTAACTCGTGAAAATAAAGCGGATAGTTGGTCCAGGAATTAGACAGTTTTAACTGTAGGGTAATCATCTCTTTTATTCCCTTTGGACCATAAACATGTAAATCATTTTCCCGGTTTAACAATCTAAACGTTGAAATGAGACCTACAAGTCCATAACAATGATCCCCATGAAGGTGGGAAATAAAGATATGTTTTATTTTAGAAAATTTTATTTTATTTCGTCTTAGTTGTACCTGGGTTCCTTCGCCACAATCAATTAAAAACAGTTCGTTTTTCATTTCCAGTACCTGGGAACTAGGATTGGTAAAACTACGTGGAGTAGCAGCGTAACAACCAAGAATATTGAGCTTCATAAAAAAGTTTTTATATGCCCAAATCTCTTTGAATCTCGTCCATTTGAATAAGATCTTCGGCTTCTCTTAGTGAAGGAACCATTATAATTTCTTCAGGCAATTGGTCTATTGTAATTGCGTTACTTACCAACACAAAAGATTTGTTATGCATTTGGTGAAGATTAGAAATTTCTAAAAAACCCAGTACTTCTTCCTTTTTAAGATTATGATAAGCCAAAAGACTAACCGCTACATTTTTCTTTTCAAATTCGGCGTGCCTTTGGGTAAGTAGAGAAACAAAATCTACTACCGGAGCTTCTAATGGTTCTATTAATATATAATTCTCTTTCTCTGAAATCTTCATTACGTTATTTTTTAAGTTTAAACTCTAAAAAACCTTCTAGCGATTAATCTTTGAAGCCAGTAAATAAATTACGGCCATTCTAACAGCAACACCATTTTGAACCTGGTCTAAAATAATAGCATTTTCGGCATCGGCAACGTCACTGGTAATTTCAACTCCGCGATTAATAGGTCCGGGGTGCATTACCACTATTTCTTTATTTAAACTTTCCAATAGCTTTTTATTCAATTGAAATTGTTGCGAATATTCCCTGGTGCTGGGAAAATAACTAATATCCATACGCTCGTTCTGCACTCTAAGCATATTAGCTACATCACACCACTCTAAAGCTTTTTTAAGGTTGGTTTCAACACTTACTCCTAAAGACTCAATGTGTTTAGGTAAGAGTGTTTTAGGACCACAAACTTTCACCTCAGCACCTTGTAATTTTAATGCGAAAATATTAGAAAGTGCTACCCTACTATGCAAAATATCTCCTACAATCACTACCTTTTTACCGGCAACTCCACCAAGACGTTCCCTAATGGAATATGAATCAAGAAGTGCCTGGGTTGGATGTTCGTGGGCGCCGTCTCCTGCATTAATAATACTGGCTTTTACGTGACGGGAAAGAAATATTCCCGCTCCTGGATTTGGATGTCTCATCACTACCATATCAACCTTCATAGATAGAATATTGTTTACGGTATCAATAAGCGTTTCTCCTTTTTTCACCGAAGAAGAGGCTGCTGAAAAATTAACAACATCGGCACTTAATCGTTTTTCGGCAAGTTCAAACGAAAGACGGGTTCGGGTAGAATTTTCAAAAAATAAATTAGCTATGGTTATATCTCTAAGTGAAGGAACTTTTTTAATGGGTCGGTTAATCACTTCCTTAAAATGATCTGCAGTTTTAAAAATAAGCTCAATATCTTCCTCGTTAAGATATTTTATTCCCAGTAAGTGATTTACACTTAATTCGCTCATATATTTAATTATTTAGAAACCAGATAAACCACGTCTTCCCCATCGTTTTCTTTCCAGTTCACTTTTACTTTTTCTTCATTTATGGCATCTACCTGCCTACCATTATAATCTGGTTGTATTGGTAAATGGCGGCTAAATCGCCTATCTATAAGACTTAGTAATTCAATTTCGGCAGGCCTACCAAAAGATTGTACAGCGGTAAGTGCCGCTCTTATACTTCGGCCTGTATAAAGCACATCATCTATAAAAACCACTTTTTTATCTTCCACTATAAAGTCTATTTTGGTCTTATTGGCTTCAAGCGGCTTCTCTCCTCTTCTAAAATCATCCCGATAAAAAGTGATGTCCAAATGCCCATAATTTAAGTCTGTGATTTCATATTCTTCCTGGAGAATTTTTATAATTCTTTCAGCAAGAAAAACACCACGTGGCTGGATTCCAATAATAACAGTATCCTTAAAATCGGTATGGTTTTCAACTAATTGGCATGCAAGACGGTGCAGAATAATATTTATTTCATCAGCATTCAGTAATATTCGTTGACCCATAATTAGTTGCAAAAAGTAGAGTTTCTAGCACAAAAGTAAGCTTTTTTATTTTTTCCTGAAGTTGAATAGCCCTCAGATTATAAATCTTTTTTCAAAGTATTTCTTCTTAAAGAGCTTCTTAGTATTTAATTTTCTTCGTAAATTATAAGTGCAAATAATTAGATAAAAACTAAATCATGAGCTACTATTTTAATACCATATTAAAAGAAAAAAACTTTGATAAAGCTATAGAAATAGTGACTGCAGCTTTAAAAAAGGAGGGTTTTGGAGTACTTACTGAAATTGATGTAACAGAAACTCTAAAAAAGAAAATTGATGTCGATTTCAAAAAATATAGAATTCTTGGTGCCTGTAATCCTGAATTTGCCCATAAAGCCCTAAAAAGTGAAGATAAAATTGGCGTTTTTCTACCCTGTAATGTAATTGTAGAGGAGAATGATAATGGCAATATTGAAGTTTCAGCGGTAGATCCAATATCTTCCATGCAGGCGGCAAAAAATGACTCCCTGGAGGAAATAGCGACCGAAGTACAGCAAAAACTTAAAAATATTATCAATTCCCTGAATTAAATAATTTTCAACCTTCATAAATTTTAAATTATGGTAGTAAAGAGACACGATTACGAAACAGTTAGTCAGGCTATTAATGGCCTGGCTAGGCGGGGTTATACTACCGACTTTAAATTAGAGCCGGAAGAAGATAAAATTGTAGACAGCTCACGCAGCCTGCAACTTTCTCCTGAAGAATTTGAAATTGATGAAATTTATCGTTTCGAAGGAATGACAGATCCCGGTGACGAAATGATTGTATATGCCATTTCCTCACACAATCATAAAATAAAAGGTGTTTTGGTAAATGCTTTTGGTACTTATTCTGACTCGAATACCTATAATATTGTAAAACGGCTTCAAAAACATCTTTAGCCCTATCCCTCCTATTATATGTCAAGTCTTACCGCAGATTTTAAAGGGCTTACCTCGAAAGCTGCTCAAGCCTCTGCTGAAAAACATGGATACAACCAGATAGTTTCTAAAAAAAAATCGGGAGTTGTTGTTGCCTTGCAAACATTGGTCACCGAGCCAATGATTATTTTACTTTTTGCAGCCGCAATTATATACTTTCTTACAGGAAATCCAGGCGATGGACTTTTTCTAAGTTTTGCAATATTATTAGTTGCTGGTATTTCTTTATTTCAGGAAACCAGAAGTAGAAATGCGCTAAAAAAACTAAGGCAAATAATTCAACCGGAAACGAAAGTGATTCGTAACCAAAAGCTCGAGAAAATTTCAGCAGCAAAATTAGTTTTAGGCGACATTATCGTTATTGAAGAAGGTAATAGCGTTCCCGCTGATGCTACCATCATGCAATCCAATGATTTTTCTGTCAATGAATCGGTGCTAACCGGAGAATCGTTTAGTGTTTCAAAACAAGCAGACGAAAATTCCGAAATTTTTATGGGAACTCAAGTTGTTGGTGGTCTTGCCGTAGCTAAAGTCACTGCTATTGGCAATAAAACGCGATTGGGAAAAATTGGGAAAAGCATGGAGTCCCAAAAAACCGAAAAAACCTTACTCGAGAAACAAATCAACAGCTTTGTCAAAAAAATGGTGATTGCCGGTAGTTTCTTTTTTTTACTCGTTTGGATACTTAATTATTTAAAAACACAAAGCCTTCTTGGAAGTTTACTGCAGGCGCTAACATTGGCAATGAGTATTCTTCCTGAAGAAATCCCCGTTGCGTTTGCCACTTTTATGGCTATGGGAGCCTGGCGACTTATGAAAATGGGGATTGTGGTAAAACAAATGAAAACGGTAGAAAGCCTGGGAAGCGCGACTGTAATTTGTACCGATAAAACCGGAACCATTACTCAAAACAAAATGAGTCTTGCAAAAATTGTCACTAACAAAAATTGGGAGATTAAGGATGCTGAAGGAAACCTAAACTTAGAAGCACAAAAACTTATTGAAGTAAGCATGTGGGCAAGCGAACCCATTCCTTTTGATCCCATGGAAATTGCAATTCATAAGGTTTATAAAACTAATACAGCCGTAGATCTAAGGCCAGATTATAAAATGGTTCACGAGTATCCTCTTAGTGGTAAACCACCAATGATGACTCATATCTTTGAAAATAAAGACAGACAAAGGATCATTGCGGCAAAAGGTGCACCGGAAGCTTTATTAAAGGTTTCTAATCTGGATAAAAGCGCGATAGAACATATTGAAAAGCAACTAAACCAATTGGCAAGTGAAGGTTTTAGAGTATTAGGGGTAGGAAAAGTAACTTCAGAAATTAAAGAATTTCCTGAAATCCAGCAAGATCTAAAATTTGAATTCCTGGGGCTTATCGCTTTTTATGATCCACCGAAAGAAAATATCAGCAAAGTGTTTGAAGATTTTTATTCTGCAGGACTTCAGGTGAAAATAATTACCGGCGACAATGCCGTAACTACCAGTGAAATTGCCAGACAAATAAATTTTAGAAATGCAGAAAAAAGCATGGACGGAGAAGAGCTGCTTAAACTTTCAAAAGAATCGCTAAAAGAAAAGGTAAAAACCATCAATATTTTTACCCGAATGTTTCCCGAGGCAAAATTAAAGATCATTAATGCCTTGAAAGCTAATAACGAAATTGTTGCCATGACCGGTGATGGTGTAAATGACGGCCCGGCATTAAAAGCAGCTCATATTGGGATAGCTATGGGTAAAAATGGCAGTGAAATTGCAAAAAAAGCGGCTTCCTTAATTTTGATAAAAGATGACCTTTCGGGTATGGTAGATGCCGTAGAAATGGGTAGAAGGATTTATAGTAACTTAAAAAAAGCAATTCAGTATATAATTTCTATACATATTCCTATAATTCTCACGGTTTTTATACCGCTGGCTTTAGGTTGGATTTACCCAAATATCTTCTCCCCCGTACACATTATTTTTCTGGAATTAATTATGGGACCTACCTGCTCTATTATCTATGAAAATGAACCGGCCGAAGCCAATATCTTAAAACAAAACCCAAGACCTGCAACACAAAACTTTTTCAACGCAAAAGAATTAAGCCTAAGTATTATTCAAGGTATTGTTATTTCTCTGGGAACTTTAGGTATTTATCAATTTGCCGTTTCTTCAGGTCTTTCTGAAGATATGACTCGTAGTATGGTTTTTAGCTGCTTAATAGCTGCTAATATATTTTTAACTCTGGTAAACCGCTCTTTCTATTATTCGGTAGTGACAAGCTTATCCTATAAAAATAGACTCATTCCAATAATAATTGGAATTACTACGCTATTAAGTGCTACTATGCTATACTGGAAACCACTTCAGGTGTTCTTTGAATTTGGACAAATTTCAATAACACAGTTATTACTTTGTATCCTTACAGGGTTTTTATCGGTAATTTGGTTTGAAGCTTATAAGCTGTATAAACGCAGTATCAAAATTTAGCTTTTTAGTGATTATTTTTACCATTAATTTAACCTAAAAGCGCTTGTTTTTTACTTTCTTGAAATTAAAAAGATGAAAAATAAAATACTTGGTTTACATCATATTACTGCTATCGCGGGAAATGCACAGCGCAACTACGATTTCTATACCAAAACGCTTGGATTAAGAATGGTTAAGAAAACCGTAAACTTTGATGATCCACAAACTTATCATTTTTATTTTGGAGATAAAACGGGAACCCCTGGAAGTATTCTTACTTTCTTTCCCTGGGAACGTGTAAAACAAGGTAAAAATGGCGTGGGTATGGCCACAGAAATAGGATATTCGGTGCCAGAAGGCAGCCTGGATTTCTGGAAAGAGCGTTTCGAGAAGAATGGTGTTGAATATGGAAAAACCAGGGAACAGTTTGGAGAAAAACACTTACCCTTTCGCGATCCAGACGGACTTAATTTAAAACTGGTAGTTCCGAAACATCATGATGACCGTGAAGCCTGGGAAACCGATGAAATTAAGAGTGATGTCGCTTTAAAAGGATTTCATAGTGTTACACTTACTCTTTATAACGTAGGACCTACTGCCGGTATTCTCACCGATCTTTTTGATTATGAACTTGAAGAAAAAGAAGATAGTTTTTATAGATACAAGACAAGTGCGGTAGAAAATGCTGCCATTGTAGATATTCACGAAGATCCTGCGGCCGAACGTGGTATTAATGCCGGCGGAACTAATCATCATATTGCTTTTCGTGTTAAGGACGAAGAAACCCAAATGTATTTCCATGAGAAAATTATAAAAAAAGGTCTTCAGATAACCGAGAAGATAGATCGCGACTATTTCTTCTCACTTTATTTTAGAGAACCTGGTGGAGTATTATTTGAAATCGCAACAGACAATCCCGGATTTACACGAGACGAAAGTTTGGAAGAGCTTGGAAGTAGCTTAAAATTACCCGCGCAGTACGAAGGTTCTCGAGATAGAATTGAGAAACTTCTACCCGAATTGAAACATTAGACAAACTTAAAAGACTATCTGAAAATCTACACACGTCATCCTGAATTTATTTCAGAGCTTGCCCCGATTTTTAATCGAAAATCTAAGATTCTCAGATAGTCTATAGTTATAAGGGGGAAAAGCTCTACTCTACCACATACATCTCATTAGAAGCTTTAATATATTCCTGAGGATTAAATGTAGATTCAAAGCTGTTTCGCACTGTATTCAATTTATTTTTTAAATCTGCAATTTTACTTTTTAGAAATTCATCTTCTTCATATTTCTTAATAAGAGAGTCATATTTCTTTAAATTCTCCAATATTCTAAAAGTAATGGTGCCAAATCTAATTTTCAAGTTCTGTACGGCAATCATCTGGTCGTGATAATCCTGCTTCCAATTCTCCGGATTTTTAGCTTTTTCTTCTGTAATTTTATTCTCTGCGATCTTAGAAATATCCAGGATATACTGCGTGCGCTTTTTCGCATCGGTTTCATTGGTAAAGTCTCTATTGAATTCTTTAGTATCTATTTCAAGGATTTGTACTAAATTTTCCTGCATCGCTTTTTCCTGAAGTTCTTTTAATTCATCCAAATTCTTATTTATAGATTCCCATTCGGTTTCTATAAGATCCTTATCATGGGTGAATTGCGCCACAGTTGTGGTGAGTTTCAACATTTCGGTACTTTGCTTTTTTAGCTTTTTATCGCCCCAGCCCAATGAGTTTATAAAGCTGCCAATGCCGTCAAAAACTGTTCCGGCAAACATACCGGTAAAAGGAGTACCCTGGGCAAGATCTCCGGTGACAGTTAAAATATGACTCAGGGCCGAAAGACGCGCATCATTTTTCTTTTCTTCCTCTACAAACTTTCTAAATTCACCAAACCACTCCTGGTATCCTTCATAATGCATAGGATTACTTACCTGGTCTAAAGTAGCGTAAAATTCACGGGAAGCATTAAAAAGGTTTAATGGTTTGATCTCCCGCTCCATAGATGCCAGGTTTAATACGGCAGAGCTGTAATTATATTTGTAAACACTAATGGTGTTTTTATCTATTTCTTCCTGACGTTCTTCCAGGAATTTCACTCGCTCCAATAGTTTTTCAACCTTTTCTGCCGAAGAATTAGTGTTTTGAATACTTTCATCAAGATTACTGATTTTAGAATCTATCTCTTTGATTCTAAACTCCAGATTCTGACTTAACAAACTGCGTTCACGGTTAAGCTCCTGAAGCACTTTTTGGGTTACCGATTGGTCTTCGGCAAAACTTTGTGCCGAAATATCCTGAAAAAGCATTCCCGAGAAAAACAGAAAAATAAAACCCAATTTATTCATTGTCAATAATTTTAATCAGTTATTAAGTATTTTAACGATCCGAAGATAATCATATTTTATGCCAGTTCAATTCAATAAATTAGTTAACAGTTTTTCCAAGCCTTAAAAGAACAGGAAATATCACTTTATTTTTAGCACCAAAGGCTGCTTTGAGCTCATTTCGTATAAGGTCTAACGGATTTTTACCATTTTCCTTTTCATAATGTTTTACCCCACTCCAGGTATTTAGATAGCCCATTAAATGCTCAAAAGACCAGGTATATTCCTGCTCAAATACAGCAGAATTTATTTCCTGAAATGGAAAAGGAATCGTTTGGTAATGTTCTTCCAGGTACCGGCGTTCTTCGTCCCAAAAAGTCCCAATAATATCATGATAAAGTTTATAAATAACCTTATTGGTTTCGAAATTACTTTTAAACAAAGAATAACCTAGCACTGAAATAATACCATTAGGTTTTAAAACACGATTTACTTCCTTGTAAAAAGATTTAAAATCAAACCAATGAATAGCCTGTGCCACGGTAATTAAATCGAAACTATTATCAGTAAAAGTTGTTTTCTCTGCAGCCTGAAAGGAATAATGAATGTTTGGTTTCTTAATCGCATTATCTAATTGTTGCCGGCTAATATCGGTTGCCTGTACCTCTTTAAAGAACTCAGCAAGTTCACCTGCCACCTGGCCGTTTCCCGTTCCACAATCCCAGGCCATTTCTGTTTTATCGAGTTTTTCTTTCAGAAAATGATATAAAGCCTGCGGATAAGTTGGTCTATATTTAGCATAAGATGAGGAATGGGAAGAAAAATTATCTTTCATAAATAATGTCTATTTCTACTAAAATTAAGGAAATAAAAAGACAAAAAAAGAGCCGCCCAACTGGCGACTCTTAAATAGTCTATATTTCGTATTTCTTATTGGTCTACCTCAACAGTATCTGGTTCCTGGCTATAATCTGAATTATCTATCGCTCCAGGATTGGTACTCAGTGCAGCATTTTCTGTTGGGGCGTCCATCTCCTCCATAACATCTGCAGCTTTATTAAAGAAAGATCTCAATTTATCTTTGGCATCATCTGCCTTCATATCTATTGCCTTAAGCTCTGCTTTTAATTCATTTACCTCTTCAGAAAGTTCTTCATAAGAGTTTTCCTGAAGTTTTTCCAGCGATGCAATTGCAGTCTGCAACTGCTCGCTCATATCTTTTGTAGAATCATTTAAACTATCTCCAATAATTTCAAGCTCCTTATTGGCATCTATTCCAAACTCACGAGTTCTCTCTGAAACTGCAGCAGCGAATTTCTGTAAGGCTATTTCTGGATCAATTTCTTCCTGCATTTGCTCATATTCATCTTCACCATCTATGTAAGTAAGATAATCTGCTACTGAATTACTTTCGTAGGCATAATTAGACACTGTGTCCTTCTCCACCTCCATAGTCTGCTCAAATTCTATTTCCCTGTCCTTTTTATTGCCGTCATTACAAGCAAACAGAACACCGGAAATCATTATCATTAATCCGGTCTTTTTTATAAAATTAGAAGTATTTAAAGTCATATTATGATTGTTTCTAAAATTCATTTCTTTTTCGTTTTCGGTTGGAAATAAAATTAGAAAATACCTTGTAACTTCAGCAATATCAAGTGATAAACTAATTTTAAAAGAATGGGGAAATTAATAAGACTTAGTTAAATCTAAAGGTTTTAGAGGACTAAAGGTGAAAATCTCTTAAAATAATTAAAGACAGGTCTGCCTGGTATAATCATAATTACCAGCTCTTTTACAAAATGCTAGATACAGACTGGAATTAAAAGAAATCAAAAACCTCGTAGGATTATCCACGAGGTTAGAATCGATAAGCTATTTTATAATTTCGAGGTAAGCCTCGGGGTGTTAAACCCTTAATAAGCTATTAAACGTTGAATCTAAAGTGCATTACATCGCCATTTTTAACGATATACTCTTTACCTTCTACACGCATTTTACCGGCTTCTTTTACTTTAGCTTCACTTCCAAAATGATCAAAATCTTCGTAAGCAATCACTTCAGCACGAATAAATCCTTTTTCAAAATCGGTATGAATTACGCCAGCAGCTTGTGGAGCGGTAGATCCAACGGGGATAGTCCAGGCACGAACTTCCTTAACTCCAGCAGTAAAATAAGTTTGAAGATTTAAAAGATCGTAAGCTCCGCGAATCAATTTTGCAGCTCCAGGTTCTTCCAAACCAATATCCTGAAGAAACATTTGGCGTTCTTCATAATCGTCAAGTTCGGTAATATCAGCTTCAGTTCCTACGGCAAGAACCAGCACCTCAGCACCTTCATCTTTAACCGCTTCCCTAACCTTATCTACATGAGCATTTCCAGAAACTGCCGAATCTTCATCTACATTACAAACATACATTACCGGCTTATCGGTAATAAATTGCATCGGCTTTATAAATTCCTTTCTTTCATCTTCAGTAAGATCAATAGCCCTAACAGATTTTCCGGCTTCTAACCCTTCTTTCACCTTGGTTAGCGCTGTTTGTTCTTTTTGAGCTTCTTTATTCCCGGTACGTGCTGCACGCTTCACTTTCTCCAATTTCTTATCGGTAGTTTCCAGGTCTTTAAGTTGTAGCTCCATATCTATGGTTTCTTTGTCCCTTATTGGGTCTATAGAACCATCTACATGCACAATATTGTCGTTTTCAAAACAGCGTAAAACGTGAAGAATTGCATCGGTTTCCCTGATGTTCCCCAGGAACTGGTTTCCAAGTCCTTCCCCTTTACTGGCACCTTTTACCAATCCTGCAATATCCACTATTTCTACAGTAGCCGGTTGTACTCTTTCAGGATTCACCAAAGTCTCCAATCGTTGAATCCTTGGGTCTGGAACGTTAACCACTCCAACATTAGGTTCAATGGTACAAAATGGGAAATTTGCGCTTTGTGCCTTTGCGTTAGAAAGACAATTAAAAAGCGTTGATTTTCCTACGTTTGGTAATCCTACAATTCCGGCTTTCATAGTAATGATTTTTTGCGGCTGCAAATGTACGTATTTTCTATTGCAGCCGCTAATTTCTTTTTAAGTACTATTAGTATCAGGTAGAAGAGTTTAAATCAAATTCGTTACAATATTTATCATTTTCCTAAAGCTAATAAGTATAAATTACTAAGAAATTTAAATCTTCATTAAATTGGTGTAAATATTGATATCTAATTATCAATACAATACCCAAAAATTATTATGAAAAAACTCCAACTTCTAATTTTTGCGCTTATTTTAAGCCTTACAGGTTGTTATAATGATAGAGATGATTTAGATCCTTCCGGAAATAATAATTCCCCAGAAGTGCCACAAGAAACCGATAATCAATTTGTAGCTGAAGATGGGGAAATTTATTTTACAGGATTGGATTGTACAGGCAACGGAAATTACATTTTAGATTCAGAAAATTTATTGGAAGACCTAAGCATTCCCAATACACTACCTGAAACTTTCGATTTATCTAAATTTCTACCTCCCGTTGGTAACCAGGGTGACCTAGGCTCCTGTACTTCCTGGGCTACAAGTTATTACATGAAATCTTTTCAGGAAAAAATTGAATCTGGATTACCTTATTCCGAAGCAACTATTTTTAGTCCGTCTTACACATACAACCAACTTACTTCTAATGATTGTGGCGGGACTTCTATTCAGGAAACTCTTGCCCTAATTGAAGAACAGGGAGTCGCTGCTCTGGAACTTTTCCCTTATACCGAAAATGAATGTACTACCCAGCCAAACGAAACTATTACTGAGGCTGCAGAAGAGGCTAGAATAGCTGATTATAAAGCTTTAAGCGGAGAAAATATGGTAGCCGAAATGAAAACCTTACTCACCCAGCAACAACCTATTATTATAGGCGCGGTCCTCTCTCCCGAGTTTGGAAAAACCGATAGTTTTGGCCTAACTGCTTACCGTGAACACAACGTAAATTATGAAGACGTAACCTGCCACGCAATGCTAGTGGTTGGCTTTAATGACGAATTTAATGCTTTTAAATTGGTAAACTCCTGGGGAGAATCCTGGGGTGATAATGGTTTTGTTTGGATAGATTATCAGGCTTTTGAAAATGTAGCCGATACCAACGCCTCTTTTAGAGTTATTAACCAGGCTTATGTAGCCTACGATCTTTAGAGGTTAAATTCAGAATTTAAAGTTTTACTGTTCCCTACTCAAGAAAAATGAGGGTTTTCCATATTTCTTCTAAGCATTTGTTTGCTAATTATTAGTTTAAACTAACTTTGCGGCTATGGAAAATACCCGGGTTTTACATACGCTTAAAGAATATTTTGGTTACGATAGTTTTAGACCACTTCAAAAGAAGATCATCGATTCGGTTTTTAAAGGCAAAGACAACCTGGTAATTATGCCCACCGGTGGTGGAAAATCTATTTGTTACCAACTTCCTGCAATCTTACTTCCTGAAATCACCCTGGTAATTTCCCCGCTTATAGCCTTGATGAAAGATCAGGTAGACGGACTTACCGCAAATGGTGTTCCCGCGGCATTTTTAAATAGTAGCCAAACCGAAAGCCAGCAACAAGAAATCTTTAAAAAAATTGATTCCAAAGAATTAAAACTGCTTTATGTTGCGCCAGAAAGTTTGCAGTTTGTAGATCGCTTTATGAGCGATGGAAAAATAAGTTTGATCGCGGTAGATGAAGCACATTGTATCTCCAGCTGGGGGCACGATTTTAGACCGGCTTATACACAATTAGGCTATTTAAAAAACCGCTTCCCCACTACCCCAATGATCGCCCTAACCGCTACGGCCGATAAAGCGACACGAGAAGATATTTGCCGCCAATTGAATATTCCAAAAGCGCAAAAACACATCGCTTCTTTTGATAGGAAAAACCTAAGTCTTGATGTGCGGCCGGGTATTAAACGCTTTGAGCAAATCACTAATTTTGTAAAAAACCGAAAAAAGGAAAGCGGAATTATTTATTGCCTAAGCAGAAAAAACACCGAAGAGATTTCTGAGAAACTCCAACGAAAAGGTTTTGAAGCAGAAGCTTACCACGCTGGTTTACCGGCAGAGAAACGTATTGAAATTCAGGATAATTTTATCAATGATAATTCAAAGATTATTTGTGCTACCATAGCCTTTGGGATGGGTATAGATAAATCTAATATTCGTTGGGTAATTCATTATAATATGCCAAAAAACCTGGAAGGTTATTACCAGGAAATTGGTCGTGCAGGGCGGGACGGTTTGCCTTCAGACACTATGCTTTTTCATAGTTATGCTGATGTGGTGCAGCTGCAAAAATTCGCTTCCAATTCTGGAAATGAAGAAGTACAGCTTGCAAAGCTAGACCGAATGAAACAATATTCTGAGGCTTTAAGTTGCCGCCGAAAAATATTGCTGAGTTATTTTGGAGAATTAAAACAGGAGGATTGTGGCAATTGTGATATTTGTAAAAATCCTCCACAGTTTTTTGATGGAACTGTTATTGCACAAAAAGCACTTTCATGCATTTTCAGGCTAAAAGAAAACGAACCCATCACTGTTTTAATAGACGTTTTACGAGGCTCTCAAAATGAATCAGTTTTCAGCAAGAATTATCAGCAAATAAAGACTTTTGGAATTGGTAATGATATTTCCTGGCACCACTGGCAGCAATATATTATTCAGCTTATCAATCTTGGCTATGTAGAAATAGCTTTTCACCGTGGCAATAATTTACAACTCACAGCCCTGGCAAAAAACGTACTTTTTGAAGGCGAAAAAGTTCAGCTTGCTGAAGTTCCTGATCGCAAAAAGCTAAAACGTCGTGAAGAAAACGAAATTGCAGAAAAGACTTCTGATAATTCCCTTTTTGAAAAATTAAGACAACTACGTTTAAAAATTGCTCGCGAAGAAGAGATTCCCGCATATCTTATCTTTAACGATGCTACTTTAAAAGAAATGGAGAAATCCCGCCCAATGACCGATGATGAATTTCTTCAAATTAATGGGGTGGGAAGACAAAAAATGCAGGATTACGGCTACGAATTTATAAAGGAAATTATCGCTTTTAGTAAAAAAAAACGCAGCACCAAAAAGCGTAAAAAAGCAAATACCTATAAAGCTACACTAAGCTTATTAAATGAAGGTTTAAGTCTGGAAGAAATTGCCAAAAAGCGAGAGTTGGCCATTACTACCATTTATTCGCATCTGGCAAAACTATATACCGAAAATGAAGCGGTAGACCCTATGAAATATATTTCAAATGCTGATTTTAAAGCCATTGAAAAAGCGCGTGGAGAAATTGAAAACCCTGACGGACTAAAAGTCTACTTTGAGCATTTTGAAGAAGCAATAGATTATGGAACCATTAGGTTGGCCTTAGCTGTTTTAGAAAAACAGGAAGCAGAAGTTTAAAAATCTTCCAGCCCAATTTTATTTAAAAGTAAGCCTGAGGCTGGTACTATATAGTCCATTTGCATTTGCACCCCGGGTTTTAAACTATTTTCTAAATCTTCTAAGCTAAACTCACCTCTACCAAGTTGCAGCAAGGCACCCATCATTAACCTAACTTGATGTCTTAGGAAACCGGCGCTGTGAATATGAAAAATATAAGATTTTTCAGGAAAAAAGCTGGCGGTTATTTCGGTATTCTCAACTAATTCAGATTTTATGATCTCGCGTTCAAAAGTACTGTTCTCTGAAACCCGCACACAATAGTTTCTAAACTGGTGTTTGCCTTCAAAAAGCTTTGCTCCTTTTTTCATCAATTCAATATCCAGATCAAATTGAAAATTAGCCATTAAAGGCGCACAAAAAGGATGATTTTTCTCCCCAAAACTAAATAAATAAGCATATTCTTTAAGTTTTGGATGCTGAATAATATTGAATTTCGCATCCACTTCAGTGATGGAAAGCGCTCTAATATCCTGAGGTAAATTAAGATTGAATTCTTTTAAAAACTCATCTTTATCACTAAGTGGTTCGTAATCTAAAAAAAGCTCAAATGCCGATTCCTGTGCTGAAACCATAGCATCTGTTCTACTCGTACCTAAAATTTTAAACTTTTCGGTAGGCATTACATAACGTAAGGTTTTTGTGATTAACTCTTCTACCGTTTTTACATCTGGCTGTTTTTGCCAGCCGTGCAAACGATAACCTAAATATTGAACTTTAATAAGGTAAAAATAGCGCTTGGGTTGCAAATTTTTGTTTTTCAGGATTTGGAATACTACTAATATTCTCGTTTTTTGTTTAACTCTTCCATCTCTCGCACTGCTTCCGCAGGAATAACTTTCTGAAAAGAAGCGTGTTGTTCTATAGCGTATTCCAACTTATTCACAATGTCTTCTACAGATTCGTTTTCATAATCTATTTGTAGCGGCTCTTTAATTTGCATTGTTTGCAAAATACCGCGTTTCTTGATCCTTATCCCCTTTTTATCGAATGAGCGTCTAAATCCATCAATTACAATAGGAATAACAACCGGTTTATATTGTTTAATTATATGGGCGGTTCCCTTTCTAATGGGCTTAAAAGGCTTTGTAGTTCCCTGCGGAAATGTAATTACCCATCCATCTTTTAAAGCGGTTCCAATATTTTTAGTGTCATCAGGGTTTACCTGGCGTTCCACTTCCTGGCCTTTTGCCCGCCAGGTTCTCTCTACACTAACAGCTCCGGCGTAAGCCATAATTCTGTAAATCAATCCCGCATTCATGGTTTCTTTAGCCGCTACATAATAGATATTAAGTTTCGGCTGCCAGATATAACCTACGTTTTTAATGGAATCTACCCTCCCACTCAAACTAGCGTTAAAAACGTGGAACATGGCCGTTACATCGGCAAAGTATGTTTGATGATTGGAAACAAAAAGCACATTGGTATCCGGAAGGTTTTTAATTATTTCTGAACCTTCAATATTCAATTCGTTAAAACCACGATAACGACGATGACTCAACAATCCAAAAATACGGATAAGCCATTTTTTTAGAAATAAAATATGTCCAAATGGATTTCTTTTAAACAACCCCATAGTTTAAATTTCAGTTCTTACTTTCCTGTATAAATTTTATTAGATTAGGAGACCAGCCCACAAAACCTAAGGAAAAAATAATTTAATTTTAAAACAAGTCGGGCACTATTTAAATCTCGATTATCGAGGAAAAATTAAGCCGCACAAATATAGTAATTCCTCGTTTTTAAAAGCTTTTTCTAAATATTTCTCGTATTTCACTCAGCATCATACCCGTAGCACCCCACACAATTTGTTCATTTAATTTAAATGCCGGCACTACCATTTTATTTGAATAACTAGTGCTCAATTCTTGATTTACAAAATTAGAATGATCCAGAAAATGATCTAAATCTACCTCTAGAATACGCTCTACCTCGCTTTCCTGCGGAATTAAAGTTGGGGTTTCATCTAGCAAACCTAAATAAGGTTGCACCCAAAAATTGCTTGGCGGAATATATAGGCGAGTAAGTTCTCGTATCACTTCTATATTGTTTCTTGGAATTCCAACTTCCTCTTCGGTTTCACGCAATGCGGTTTGCTCCAGGTTCACATCATCGGGTTCTACACGTCCTCCGGGAAATCCAATTTGATTAGAATGTACACCTTTATAGGTTTTTCTTAAAATTAATACCAGGTGAGTTTTTCCGGAATTATTAGGATAAAACACAGCCATAACACCGGCTTTGTTAGGCTTAAGGCTATTAATGTCAAGATTTCTCATCTCTTCACGGCGGTTACCGGGCACTAATTTATGATGCGCCTCTTCCCCCGGAAGGACAATTTTTTTTAATTTTGGTATCCTGTCTTTAAAATCCTGAAAATCCATGAAAACCTCGCTTTCTATCTTTTATCTTTTTCTAATTCTTTTTTTCGCAAGTTGTGAAGATAAGGAAACTTCAAATAAAAACACGTCGGAAAAGGCTATAGATAAAGAAGAAGTTTCTAAAAAAACTTCTAAACTAGACTCCTTAAAAGCTAAATATGCCAAAAAGGAAGAAGTGGTTCTTCAGAATAAAGAAGAAGTCGATGGTAGATTCCCGATTCCACAGGAGCAACTAATTCCTTTTTTAAGCCAATATGGAAAAGAAAATCCGGAAAACCGAGTTCGCATCATCACTAGTTTTGGCAATATTGAAGTAATGCTTTATCGTGATACTCCCCTTCATAGAGCTAATTTTATAATGCTGGTAAAAAAAGGCTATTTCGATAATACCTTTTTTCACAGGATTGCACCTGGTTTTGTAATCCAGGGTGGGAATTCAGATAACTTAGCAACGCCAAGAAAACGTTCTGAAATTGGCGATTATCTAATTCCCAGTGAATTTGATGCAGGGCATAAACACACCTACGGCGCATTTTCAGCAGCAAAATACAGCGAACAGAACGTTAGTAAAGCTTCGTCTCCATTTGAGTTTTTTATAGTTATGGATAAAAATGGAACTCCGCACTTAAATAATGATCATACGGTTTTTGGACGCGTCACCAAAGGAATGGAAGTTGCAGAAAAAATTGCCCAGGTAAAAACCGGCCAGTCAGAATGGCCCATAGATAATGTGGAAATGGATATTGAGATTATAGACTAATTACGCCCGTTGGGTATAATAATTATAATCGGTAATCACTTGCCGAATAAACTCCATCGGGGATTCCTCCGGCTTCGTTTCCAATAATTCTGATAATTTTTCTGAAAGCGATAAGATAAGTCGGTGATTATTGTTTCTTTTCGCGGTTTGATACAAGTTTTTAATATTCTCTACATCGGCATCTTTTAAAACACTCACCTGCGGATATTTGGGTTGATAACCATCTGGAACATCTACCGCAAGACTTCGGTTTAAATTGGTTCTTGGTTTTTCAGAAATCACGGTAGTTTTAGCGGCTAGATCTCCCAATCGTTGTCCTTTCCCATTTAACAAAATAGTTACTACAGCAATAGCCCCGCTGCTAATAGAAATATCTATAAAGCGAAGCAACCATCTTATCAAATACTCAGCTAAAGCAGGTCTGCTACCATCCAACTTCACTACCCTAATTTGTAAAGCGGCTTTCCCGGGAGTTTGGCCGTTATATAAAGTTTCCCACAACAAATAATAAAGTAACGAAGGAAGCCCCATTACCAGATAATATACCCACTGCCCTGCCGCATCTAATCCTGTACCGGCTAATGCCAGCGAACTAATCACTATATAGAGACCAATAATGAATACATCTACAATGAAAGCAAGGATGCGATCGCCAACACTTGCAACATTCTGATTAATACTAATATTTTGAGCGGTTTCAATTTGAAAATTATCCATTTAATCTGTTTCTTTGAGAAATAATATAAAAACCATGCGAGAGGCTGCTTTTGTGAAGCAAAATAAGGATAAATGGCTGAAGTTTGAAAGCAGGCTTCAAAATAAAAATAATCTGCGGCCAGAGCAGCTTTCTAATATTTATATTGAAGTTAGTGACCATTTGAGTTACTCCAAAACTTTTTACCCAAAAAGTAATACTACTTCGTACTTAAATCAATTAACCGTTGCGGCTCATCAAAGAATTTATAAAAATAAAAAAGAGTCTCGAAACCGCTTTATCACGTTTTTTACCAGGGAATTTCCTTTGTTTTTTTACAGTTTTCAGAAACAATTATTGCTTAGCTTTTTAATATTCGTACTTTTTTCTGCTGTAGGAGCATTCTCTGCCGCATCAGATCATACTTTTGTAAGAAGTATTCTAGGTGATGCCTATGTGAATATGACTTTACAAAATATTGCTGAAGGAGATCCCATGGCGGTGTACAAAAAGATGGCCGAAACAGATATGTTCCTGGGAATTACCATAAATAACATTCGGGTTTCTTTAATGGCTTTTAGTATGGGTATCCTGGCTGGAATAGGAACCGTTTTTATTTTAATGCAAAATGCAGTTATGCTGGGTTCTTTTCAATATTTCTTTTATGATCAGGGATTATTATGGGAATCTGCCAGAACAATTTGGATTCATGGAACTATAGAAATTTCAGTAATCATAATTGCAGGTTGCGCAGGTTTAGTAGTAGGAAAAAGTATACTTTTTCCCGGCACTTATACCAGATTAATCTCTTTTGTAAAAGGAGTCAAAAACGGACTTAAGATTGTGATTAGCACTATCCCATTTTTTATAATTGCCGGGTTTTTAGAAGGTTTTGTCACCAGGCAAACGCAAATGCCAGATTGGTTAGCTATTTTAATTATTGGCAGCTCCCTTGCACTTATTTTATTCTATTATATCTTCTACCCACATATTTTACACAAAAAAAAAATTCATGAAGCAGGATTACATTGATTTTAAGCAACAACGAGAAATTGGAGACATTATTAGTTATACCTTCAAATTTATACGCGAAAATTACAAGGCTTATTTTAAGAGTATTGCTACAATTGCCTGGCCTGCTTTTTTACTATTAATTGCAGCCGTAAGCTATTATTCTTACACTACCGTAGACAGCTCGCTTATGATAACGCAAGATGGTAGTTTTTTTGTTGGCTTTGGATTATTAATGATTGCCCTGCTTTTATATTTTGCGGTAATGAATGTCACCGCCTTTCATTTTATTAAATCTTATGTCACTAACCACGGAGAAACCAATCAGCAAGAAATTAAACAGGGTGTAAAAAAAGATCTCGGAAAAATGTTTGGTCTTGGCGCTATTACATGGGTTTTAATTTTCGTCGGACTTATAATCTTTGTTATTCCCGGGCTTTATTTAAGTGTACCATTAAGTATTGCAGCAGCCGTTCTTGTATTTAAAAATGAAAGTATTGGTGATAGTATTTCAGAAGGTTTCCACCTGGTAAAAGATAACTGGTGGATGAGTTTTATAAGCATTTTTCTCATTTGGCTTATTGTATATGTAATTAGCCTTATTTTTCAAATTCCTGTGATTATCTATACCTTTTTGAGAATGTTTACAATGATGGATGAAAATTCAGCATCAGATGTTAACGTAGCCGATATGTTTGATTGGGTTTATCTCAGTTTAACTGTTATATCTTCTGCCATCCAATATGTTATTTACGCTATAACACCAATTGGGATTGCTTTTGTTTATTACAATTTAAACGAACAAAAATATTTTAGCGGCGCCTACGAAAGCATTGAAAACCTTGGTAAAAACGATTAATGATTAATTTCCTGCTTTTTTTTAGTTTGTTATTCTTCGGAAATTTAATTCCGCAGGAACAAATAATTGCTGATTCTATTGAAATAGTTCAGCAATCGGCAGAAGCTAATCTGAAAAAAGCTGATTTTAATCCCGATGAAATTGAAAATTATAAAGCTGAAAAAGCTTTTGATTATTTAGATAGAATTGAAGAAGATTCCTGGTGGACCCGCTTAAAACGTTGGGTGAACTTAAAATGGAATGCTTTTCTTCAATGGCTTTTTGGCGATTATCAAACCAACGCCTTCTGGAGTGTTATTCTCCAGGCCTTACCCTATATTTTACTTGTTTTAGTAATAGGGGTAATTACCTGGTTATTTATTCGTTTAAACCCAGCCAATGCCATGATGGCAGAACCTGTTACCGGCAAAGTAAACCTTCAAAAAGAAGAAGAGCTTGTAAGAAAGGCTGATATTTCTTCTTTAATTAATCAAGCTATAAGCGAAGAAAATTACCGTTTAGCGGTTCGTTATTTGTACTTAAAAAGCCTTCGTTTGCTGGATCAAAAGGAATATATTTCCTATAAATTTCAAAAAACAAATGAAGATTACATCAATGAAATAACTAAACCTGAAATAAAAGAGCAGTTCACTAAAATTACCAGGCTCTACGATTTTATCTGGTACGGGGATTTTCAGCTTTCTAAAGAACGTTTTGAGAAGGTTGACAGAGAATTCACCGAAATGGAAAACAGTTTAAAACCTGGAAATAATGGGTAAAACAGCAAAGCTATTTTTCGGTTTTTTCTTGCTCCTGGTTGTTTTCCTAACTTACCTGGAAGCTACAGAACCTGAACCCGTGAACTGGAATCCCAGTTATATGAGTGATGATAAAATACCACTTGGAAGCCTGGTTTTTTATGAAAGCTGGAAAAATACCAACCAATGGGAAATGGAAGAAATTAGCATTCCTCCATTTCAAAAACTTGCTGATAGCCTGGGAAGTGGCACTTATTTTTTTCTGAATAATGCTGTAGCATTTGATCAAGATGAGTTAGATAAAGTATTAGATTGGGTAAATAAGGGTAATGAACTTTTTATTTCTGCCAGGGGCATTAGCCCGGCCTTACTGGATACGCTTCACCTGGAAACTAAAGTATTTATTCCAAAAAACGATCTAAGCTCAAAACCAGAACTGAATTTTAAAAATTCCGCTTTAAAAAGTGAAGTTGGTTTTAAGTTTAACAATGAATTTTCACCGCTTTTCTTTGAGCAAAAAGATAGTGCTGCTATTCAAGTTCTGGGCGAGATAAATATTCAGGGAGATGAGAGCTATAAACAGCCTAATTTTATAACTGCTCCATTTGGTAAAGGAAAAATCTACCTTCATACCACCCCGGAAGCTTTTGGCAATTATTTTCTCTTATCTCAACAGAATTACGAATATGCTGAAAGTATTCTGGCTTACATAAATCAGGATCAACCGGTTTTTTCAGACACTTATTATAAGGCAGAAAAAAGCTTTTACGCTTCTCCACTCTATATTCTTCTTAGCGATAGCCGACTTAAATGGGCTTATTACTTTTTACTGGTAGGCAGTGTCTTGTTCATTATTTTTGAAGGAAAAAGAAAACAAAGAGCAATCCCTGTTGTAAATCCTTTAAAAAACCAGAGTTACGAATACGCTAAAACTGTTGGCGATCTTTATTTAGAAGAAAAAGAATATGCAGAATTGATTTCAAAAAAGATCAATTTATTTTTAGAGTACATACGGATGAACTATAAAATTTCCACCAAAAATATAGACGAAAATTTCCATACTTTACTGGCGGCAAAATCTGGAAACAGTATAGCCTCAGGAAAGAAACTTTTTGATAAAATGGAAAGATTCTCTAACCATAAAAATGCCGGTAAAAGTGAATTTTTTGAACTTGCCGAGGCAATAAATAATTATAAATCACATTCTAATGGAAAATCAGGAAAATAAAGAAACCGAATCGCTGAATTTTGATAGTCGTATTCCTTTAGACGATCTTAAAGAAGCTGTTTCAAGTTTAAAAAATCAGCTTGCCAAAGTTATTGTGGGACAAAATGATTTTGTAGAATTATTAATCGCCGGGCTGCTTTCTAATGGCCACGTTTTAATAGAAGGTGTTCCCGGGGTTGCAAAAACTTTAACCGCCAAACTATTCGCCAAAAGCCTGGATACTAATTTTAGCAGAATTCAATTTACGCCAGATTTAATGCCCAGTGATGTTTTAGGAACTTCGGTCTTAAATGCTCAAAAAGGCGAATTTGAATTTAAACCCGGTCCCATCTTTTCTAATATTATTTTAATAGATGAGATAAACCGTGCCCCGGCAAAAACCCAGGCTGCTCTCTTTGAGGTAATGGAAGAACGCCAAATCACTATAGATGGAATTCAACACGATTTGGAGTCGCCATTTATGGTCCTGGCTACACAAAACCCTATAGAACAAGAAGGCACTTACGCCTTACCCGAAGCCCAATTAGACCGATTTTTATTTAAAATTGAAGTGGATTATCCAAGTCTGGAAGATGAAATTGATATCCTAAAAACCCATCACGATCGCAAAGGTTTATTACCTATTTCACAGATTGAAGCTGTTTTAAATCCCAGTAATCTAAAGGAACTAAAAAGCCAGATACAGGAAATAATTATTGAAGAAAAACTGATGCATTACATTGCCAGTATTGTGGGGAAAACCCGAAATCACTCGCATATTTATCTTGGTGCTTCTCCCCGGGCATCTATCGCAGTGATGAATGCTTCAAAAGCTTTTGCCGCAATTAACGGAAGGGATTTCGTAATTCCGGAAGACATTAAAAAAGTGCTGAATCCTGTTTTAACTCATAGACTTATTATTAGTCCCGATAGAGAAATGGAAGGTATTACCGCCAAAGAAGTGATAGAAATGATTTCCCAATCTGTAGAAATTCCACGTTAGTGCTAAAATTCTTCAAATCTTTATACCTAAATCAACGTTTCTTTTATGTGATCTTCGGCATCGCACTACTCTTCTTGTTTTCTTATTTCTTTGATTTCTTCTATGGATTCACCTGGGTTTTAAGTCTGCTCTTACTATTTTTCTTTCTTGCCGATCTGGTAAGTCTATATAAAAATAACCAAATTCATGCCGAAAGAATTCTTCCGCAGAAATTCTCGAATTCAGATGAAAATGAGGTAGAAGTTATCCTGGAAAACAATTACGGTTTTCCGATTTATGTAGAAATTATAGATGAAATCCCGGTACAATTTCAAAAACGGGATTTTTTTAAAAAGCTAAAAATCGCGGCCGGCGCAACAGAGAAATTTAGCTATTCTTTGAGACCGGTAGAACGTGGTGAATATTTCTTCGGAAAACTTAATATCTACAGCTATACAAAAATAGGGTTTGCTAAACGCAGAAGTATTTTTGGGGAACAACAAATGCTTAAAGTCTATCCTTCATTTATCCAGATGAAAAAACTGGATTTCCTGGCTATAGATAATCGCTTATCTCAAGCTGGCTTAAAGAAAATTAGAAGGATTGGGCACACTATGGAATTTGAGCAAATTAAAGAATATGTGCCGGGAGACGATATAAGAACTATAAACTGGAAAGCCACCGCCAAGCATGGCGATCTTATGGTGAACCAGTTTCAGGATGAAAAAGCCCAACCTATTTATTCAATAATAGACACCGGGCGGGTGATGAAAATGCCTTTTAATGGCTTGAGCTTGCTGGATTATGCAATTAATAGCAGTCTCGCTTTTTCTAATATCGCACTCAAGAAAAAAGATAAAGTAGGATTAATTTCGTTTTCTGCTAAAATTGAAAGTATACTTAAGGCGAACGCAAAGTTAAGCCAGTTGCAGCAAATTATGGAACGCTTGTATAATATCAATACACAGTTCCCCGATTCAGATTTTAATATGCTCTACAGCAATTTGCGAAAAAGGATTACCCAGCGTAGTTTGCTGATGTTATATACCAATTTTGAACATATTTCGGCATTAAAAAGACAACTTCCCTATTTGCAAGCTATCAATAAAAAGCACGTATTGGTAGTGATATTTTTTGAAAATACAGAGCTGGATAAAATTATAGCCAGCAAGCCTGATAATACTACCGATATGGCTCACCAGGTAATCGCTGAAAGTTTTACGCACGATAAAAAACTAATGGCGGCGGAGTTACGGAAACACGGGATTAATACCTTGCTCACCAAACCCGAAGATCTAAGTATTAATGCGATTAATAAATACCTGGAAATTAAAGCGCGGGGTATTCTTTAGTCCCGTCATTACGAGCGACGCAGGAGCGCGGTAATCTTTTTATTAGGGAATTCACCTTATTTGAAGAGATTGCTTCAGTGATGCCTCCCAATGACGACCTACTCTTTTCAATAATTAATTAGAAGTATTCTACAATTCATCATTCAAAAATTACAACTCGGTTATAAATATTAATAAGCCAGTATAAATCCATTTAGTTTTGAAGATATAAATCAATAAAAACTAAGTAATTATGAAAACCATTGCCATTTTATTCAGTCTATTCCTTTGTCAAATTGCCTTCGCGCAAACAGAAACCGGAAACATTACAGTGAGTGTAGAAAATCTTTCTTCGGAAGAAGGAAAGGTTTATTTCGCCCTTTTCAATGAAGATAATTTTCTTAAAAAAGCCCCGATCCAGGGAGAAGTAAGTGAGATTAAAGAAGGAGTCGCCCAGATCACTTTTTCTGAAGTTCCTTCCGGGATCTATGCAATAACCGCTTATCACGATAAAAATGGGAATCAGCAGATGGATTTCGAAAGTAATGGAATTCCTAAGGAAGATTATGGAGTTTCCAATAATCAAATAAATTTATACGGGCCACCACTTTGGGAAGATGCAAAATTTAAATTTGACGGGGCTGAGAAACAGTTGAAACTTCAGTTCTAAAGAAAACTCCGGTAAATATCAATTAACATAGACAAAATCATATTTATTTTAATTTAGAATAGAAAAAACCAATACATTTGCGGTAACAATAAGATTCTAAATTTATGACGATTACACAATTGCATTATGTATTGGCTGTAGCCGAACATAAAAATTTCACTAAAGCAGCGCAAAAAGTTTTTGTAACCCAGCCTACCCTAAGTATGCAAATTCAAAAACTGGAAGAAGAACTGGATGTACAAATATTTGATAGGACCAAAAAACCTATTCAGCTAACCGAAACCGGACAAAAGATTGTACAACAAGCCAGAAATATTGTTAATGAAAGTGATCGGATTAAAGATATTGTAGATCAACAAAAAGGCTTTGTAGGTGGCGTTTTTAAACTGGGTGTAATCCCCACGATAATGCCTACTTTATTACCTATGTTTATTAATAATTTCATCAAAAAATACCCAAAAGTAAAACTCAAAATAGAAGAATTAAATACAGAGGCTATAATTGAGCGGTTAAGAGAAGGACATTTAGATGCTGCAATTGCCGCTACTCCATTGGAATTACAGGGAATTAAAGAAAATGTTCTCTATTACGAACCTTTTGTAGGTTATATTCCAAATGCTCATAGGCTGCATAGTAAAGACAAAATTGAAGTAAATGATCTTGACATAGACGATATGCTTCTTCTAGAAGATGGACATTGTTTTAAAGATGGAATTATTAATTTATGTAAGTCGTCACGAAATTATGAAGAAGACCATTTTCAACTAGAAAGCGGAAGCTTTGAAACTTTAATTAAATTGGCCAATGAAGGCTTGGGCATGACGCTTCTACCCTATTTGCACACAATGGATCTTAAAGATGAGGAAAAGAAAAACTTAAGGATGTTTAAAGATCCTGTTCCTGCCAGAGAAGTTAGTCTCATCTATAACCGAAGTGAATTGAAAATGCAGATTATTGAAGCTATAAGAAGTACAATCGCAGGCGTTGTAAAGGGTGCTATCGCTTTTCATAACGTGAATATTATTAGCCCTTTAAGTAAGAATAAAGAGTTTCAGGAATAATTAGCTAGCCTAAAAAAGTAAACAAGGCATTACTAGAGATACTAATTTTAATTTTGAGAGAAGGTTAAGATTATTTAATCAAGAGATAAAAAAGCGGCTACAAAAAGCCGCTTTTATTTATGTATTTAAAAGAATTAGACATTGATTAAGCTCTGGATTTTTACTGGTTAAAGTCATAATCCAGATACGTAGTTCCTCAATTTCGTGAGGTAAAAGTCGCTGAAGTGCTTTTTTCACTTCTCGGCAAAAAAGATTGGGGTCAAAACTAACTTTGTCAAGCACAGTTTTGGTGTATTCAAACATCGCTCGCGCCATAATTTGAAAGATTTAGATTAGTGTTAGGTTAATTAAAAAAGAGTAGAAATTTAATAATAGGCTGTAGGTTTTAGAATCATTGAAAGATACTAAAAATTTCTCATTCTTCTTTGTTTTCACAAGTGTTTAACGATTCTAAAATCTACGATCACCACCAATTACATCGCCTAAGCCACCAAGAATACTACCTTCCCCTTTATCTTTTCCTCCACCTTGCGGTGCAGCCTGCCATATCCTATTAGCTAATCGGCTAAAAGGTAATGATTGTACGTAAACTGTTCCAGGGCCTGTAAGGGTTGCAAAGAAAAGTCCTTCACCACCAAAAAACGTGTTTTTTATACCTCCTACAAATTCAATATCATAATTTATATCCTGGGTAAAGCCAATAATACACCCGGTATCTATTTTCAATTTTTCTCCTGGTGATAATTCCTTTCTAGCCATAGTTCCACCGGCGTGAACAAAGGCCATACCATCACCTTCCAATTTTTGCATAATAAAACCTTCACCCCCAAAGAATCCACGTCCCAGCTTTTTGCTAAACTCAATTCCAACTCCAACACCTTTGGCGGCACATAAAAAAGCATCTTTTTGGCAAATAAACTTATTTCCGTAGCGAGTAAGATCTATAGGAATAATTTTACCGGGATAAGGCGAAGCAAAACTAATACGTTTTTTCCCCTGAATTTCATTACTAAAAATTGTCATAAAAAGGCTTTCCCCGGTAAGCAATCGCTTTCCAGCACCTAAGATTTTCCCTAAAAAGCCTTCATCCTCTTTAGCACCATCGCCAAAAATAGTGTCCATTTTTATTCCGTCATCCATCATCATAAAATTGCCTGCTTCGGCTATTACGGCTTCCTGCGGATCAAGTTCCAATTCTACATATTGCATCTCTTCTCCAAAAATCTGATAATCTATTTCGTGTGCGTTCATATTATTTTGCTTTAATGGTCCATTCAAATTCAAATATAGCAACCTGTTGACCGGTACTGTTCAAACCGGTAGATTTCATCCAGAAGGTTTGCCCTTCTCCTGTTGTTAATGTTCTTTCAATAGCCTCATCAATTAAATGACCATCATAACAATAAAAACTAATTTTTCCGGTAGCTTTCTTGGTAAATTGGGCACGGTTTTGAGCAACCAACATAGAAATCTTCTTATTAGATTTTTGAATTTTTCCCATAACCAAAGCCCCTGAACTTAATTCTGCAGCCATTGCTTGTACGGCAAAGTACATACTCTTAAAAGGGTTTTGATTTATCCACTTATGTTTTACCGTCACCTTGCAGGTATTTTCTTCAATTTCACCAACCCGTACCCCGCAAAGCCAGGCGCTAGGAAGCTTTAGTATTAAAAATTTATTGAGTTTACCCTTAGTTAATGTCATTGTGAAGTATTTATTTTTACTAAATGTATTCAATTTAATCATTATTTATTGATAACCTAAATCATAATTTTATGTTAATATTTAGTACTATGCTTTGCAAAATACCTTCTTTTAACCATATATTTGTTATATAAATTATTAGGTTATGAACTCACAGATAGCAAAAGAAGAAAAAACACTGGGCACGATCTTACACTTATCGGTCTTTTCAAAGTTTATTATTCCATTTGGGAATTTTATTTTCCCCTTAATATTATGGTTGACTAAAAAAGAAAAACCCTTTATAGACGATCACGGCAGGAAAGCGATCAATTTCCAAATTAGCCTTTTTCTCTATACCATCTTTATACTAGCGGTAGGATTAGCCATTGTACTTTTCCAGGCTATTAGGTTAGGTGGCGAAGTTCCCTTTGCAATTGGTCCAGACCAGTTTTATATAGACGAAATGGGTCAGGCCATTTCTATAGTTATTACCATTAGTGTATTTGCCATCCTGCTTTCAGCATTATTTATTTTAGAAATATTTGCCGTGATAAGCGCAAGTATAAAAGCCAGCAATGGAGAAAATTACTCTTTCCCTTTAAGCATCAATTTTATAGGAAGAGATTCAGATAATCATCAATTTACTAACCATCAACAATCAAAAAATGAACAGTTTAACAACCCTAAAAATGAAACGCTATGAAAATAGAAAACACCAAGGCTCAAATGCGTAAAGGTGTGCTGGAATACTGTATTCTTTCGGTATTAAAAGACGAAGATGCGTATGTAGCTGAAATTCTGGACACGCTTAAAGACGCCAAATTACTGGTGGTTGAGGGCACAATTTATCCGCTATTAACCAGGCTGAAAAATGCAGGATTACTCAGTTACCGCTGGGAAGAATCCAGCAGCGGACCACCAAGAAAATATTATGGTTTAACCGATACCGGAAAACTCTTTCTAAAGGAGCTTACCGGCACCTGGACAGAACTGCAAACCGCTGTTAACATTGTAACCACTCAAAAAAACAAGAATCATGAATAAGACAGTAAATATAAATCTTGCCGGTATATTCTTTCACATTGACGAAGATGCATATGCCAAACTGCAGCATTATTTAGATGCCATAAAACGTTCTTTTACCAATACACAGGGAAAAGATGAAATTATAGCTGATATTGAAGCACGTATTGCTGAACTGTTCAATGAGAAGAAGAAAGAAGACCGACAGGTTATCGGCATAAAAGAAGTTGAAGAAGTAATCGCCATTATGGGGCAACCCGAAGATTATATGGTAGATGAAGAGATCTTTGAAGACGAACCGGTTGCTGCCAAAACCACAAAATCTTCAGGTAAACAGTTATTTAGAGATACCGAACATTCTTATGTAGGCGGTGTTTCTTCGGGACTGGGACATTATTTAGGCATCGACTTTATTTGGGTGCGTTTACTCTGGATATTACTAACTATCTTTTCTAGTGGTGCTTTTATTCTTATTTACATTGCCCTTTGGATCTTTGTTCCGGAAGCTAAAAGCACGGCCGACAAATTGGCTATGCGTGGCGAGGAAGTAACAATTAGTAATATTGAAAAAAAAATTCGTGAGGGTTTTGATAATGTTACCGGGAAAGTAAAAGATGTAGATTACCAAAAATACGGCAATCAGGCCAAAAGCGGTGCGACCTCTGCCGCAACGGCAATTGGTGATGTAATTGCCTTTATTTTAAAGGTTTTTGTCAAACTAATAGGTATTGTTCTAATAATACTGGCAGGTTCTGTATTAATTAGCCTGTTTGTAGGTTTGTTTACCGTAGGGACCTTTGGTATTATAGATGCTCCCTGGAGTAGTTATGTAGAAATGGCGGTAAGTGGTGCCCCACTCTGGCTATTATGGCTATTGAGCTTTTTAATTGTAGGAATTCCGTTTTTCTTTCTTTTTGTTTTAGGATTAAAAATCCTGGTAGGCAAATTAAGATCTATAGGAACCCCTGCAAAATTGGTACTGCTGGGTCTTTGGATACTTGCTTTGGTTGGGGCTGCAATTATAGGAATTCAGCAAGCCACTCACAGGGCTTTTGATGGGGAACAAGTTGTTACTGAAACTCTTCCTATCTCAGCAAACGATACTCTATACCTGGCTATGCAGGGAAATTCTAATTACTCTTCCAGCATTTACAGAAGTTCAGAATTCAAAATAAAGTATGATGAAAACGATAAAAAAGTATTGTATAGTTCAGATGTTCGTCTCATTGTAAAAGCTACTAAAGATTCACTTGCAAAAGTGGAGGTAATAAAATCGGCAGAAGGCAAGGATTACAAAGAGGCAAAAGACCGTGCTGGGAATATTACCTATAACACTAACTTTAGCGGAGGTGAGTTATTATTAGACGGTTTTTTCACTTCCCCGGCTCAATATAAGTTTCGGGATCAGGAAGTAAAGGTTACGCTCTATCTTCCGGAAGGCACTACGTTTTTTGCAGATAATAATACCAGTAGTTTTCATAGAAACACTGATTATTGGGGAGATATCTTGATTTCTGGTGATGAAGAAAAATACTTAAAAATTACCGAAGATGAAGCTATATGTGAAGATTGTCCAATTGAAGAATGGGGTAATGAAAATGAAGACGAATGGGATGAGGACGGTGATTTTAACGCCAGAATCAATTCTGGTGAGGAAGAAGTAAACATTCAAATTAACAGTAGAGGGGTAACGGTAGATAAAAAGCCGGTTGATAGTAAAAGACAGAATGATGAAAACAATGAATTATGATCCAGTTAATCTTGCAAGTACTACTAGTGGTTTTCAATTTAGGAGAACCGGTAGTTAAAAATGATAAGATGGTTAAAGATTATATAGAGTGTCATCAAATTTTAACCAGGAAATGTACTGTAGCTTTCTATGAATGCTAAGCAAATCTTAAAAGCCTCCTTCGGGAGGCTTTTTTATTATATTTGTCTTAAACATAATTATTATGAAAAATTTACTATTAATATTTAGTACTATACTGCTAGTTGGCTGTGGAGCCAAAAAAATAACGGGAAGCGGAAACGTTACTACTGAGAAAAACCGCCTAACAGACTTTAATAGCATAGAAATAGCAGGTGATTTTGATGTAAAGCTCAAGAATGGAAACACGGCAATGATAGAAATTGAAGCTGACGATAATCTACATAGCATTATTCGGGCCGAGGTTGTAGACCGCACTTTATTTATAAAACCATCAAAAGAAATAGGCCGCAGCAAATCTAAAGATATTACAATTACCTATCCTGAAAAGCTTCAGAAAATAACTATTTCGGGAAAAGTAGAATTAGAAGCTGAAGGAGAACTTTATAGTGAAGAACTTAAAATTACCAGTAAGGAAAATGCTGAACTTTATCTCACTATCACGGCTACAAAATTTGATCTTTTTAATGAAGATGATGCTAAAATAGAATTAAATCTTACCGCAGAAAACGTGTATTTTCAACTAAATGGCTCTAGTGACATCAAGGCCCTGGTAAATGCCCCCATATTTAAAGTTGACACTTATGAAAAAGCTGATGCTAAAATTGAAGGAGAAGTAGATGATCTACAATTACGTGCAGAACATTCCAGTAAATTTGATGGTAAACGATTAACTGCTAAAACAGCTGTTGTTATAGCCGAAGGTAAATCTAAAAATGAAATAGAAGTTTTAGAGACTTTAACGCTCACTGCAAAAAACAGAAGTGAGATAGAATTATATGGTAATCCAAAGGTAGAATTGTTAGAATTTTCAGAAAAAGCTGTACTCTCTAAAAAAGATTAAGCTTTTTAGATTACATTTAACTAAACTACTAAAACAACTAACTATGAAAATTGCTTTAAAACCTATTTTATTACTATTGGCCCTAAGCTTAACTTTTGTATCCTGTAGAGAACAGGAAGAAGAAAAGTCTGAAATAGAACAACTGGCAGAGGAAGAAGACGCGAAGGTTAAAGTAAAGGATGACAAGATAAAAGTAAAGACCGACGACAAAAAGATCAAGATCAAGGAAGATGATGGTGAGATAAAGAAAAAAGTGAAAATTGATAATGACGATAACCAGTAAATTAACTCGTCTCAAGCAAACGAGACATTAAAAGGATTTTTTTGGTTTCGAGGCAAGGCTCGGAGCATTAAATCTCGATTAGCGAGTCAAATCTAAAAAATATTTTAAAAGTCCCATTTTCTGGGGCTTTTTTATTGGTATTTAGTATCTTAATTTAAAATTATTAAAATGCATAAAAAAGAAATATATACCGCTGGCAAAGAACTTCGAGAAGCAGAAAAAGTTTTGATCCTGATTCACGGTCGTGGCGGCATCGCAAAAGAGTTCCTTTTACTTGCTAATAGCCTAAACACACCAGAATTTGCCATTTTAGCGCCACAGGCTACAGACTTCACCTGGTATCCCAATTCATTTTTAGCCCCTGCTGCACAAAATGAGCCCGCCTACTCTTCAGCTTTAAAAGTACTGGAAGAACTTATAGATGATATAAAGGAAACAGGTATTGCATCAGAAAATATTTATTTTGCCGGGTTTTCCCAGGGCGCGTGTTTAAGCCTTGAATTTGTAACCCGAAATGCACAAAGATTTGGTGGTGTAGCCGCATTTACCGGCGGACTTATAGGAGATAAAATTAATACAGAAAATTATACAGGCGATTTTAACGGAACGCCAATTTTTATAGGCAGCGGAGATCCAGACGCTCATGTTCCAGTAGAACGTGTTAAAGAATCTGCCGAAATTCTGCGAGATATGAACGCTAAGGTTGAAATTGAGATCTATAAAAATAGACCGCATACCATTTCAGAAGACGAACTAAGACTCGCTAATCAATTTGTATTTAATTAAACCTGCAATTAGATTATGAGAAGTATAAAAAAAGTGCATGAGGCGGTAAGCTCTCCTATTGCAGACCTTATAACCTATCGCGCCCTACCCACAAATTCTATAGATCACATAGACCCGTTCTTATTTTTAAACCACCACGGTTACCAGGAATATCCTAAAAATAATAACGGACTACCTTTTGGGCCACACCCCCATCGAGGATTTGAAACAGTTACATTTATTCTTAAAGGTGATCTTACTCATAAAGACAGCACTGGTTGGGAAAGTGTTATTAAAGCCGGGGGCGTTCAGTGGATGACTGCCGGAAAAGGACTAATTCACGCTGAAATTTCTTCGGATGAATTTAAAAGAGATGGTGGCGAATTGGAACTTCTTCAGCTTTGGGTAAATCTCCCCGCTAAGCAGAAAATGACCGAACCTAATTATAAAGGTCTCCAGGAAAAAGATATTCCGCAGCTAAGTTTAGATAATGATAAAGTACAATTAGCGGCAATTTCGGGAGAATGGGAAAATACAAAGGGTGCTTTTACACCTTTAAATGACATTCAAATGGCTACCTTGTATTTTTCTGAAGGCGGTAAATATTCAGTAGATATTACTTCAGAAAGAAATATTTTCTTTTATGTAGTTAAAGGAAATTTGCAGGTAAATGGTAAGGAAGCCAAAATGCACAACCTGGTAGAGTTTGAAAATGACAGAGAAAAACTAGAAATTGAAGCTTTAGAAGAAAGTATTTTACTGCTGGGGCATGCATTACCATTTAATGAATCTATTGTAGCCCAGGGACCTTTTATAATGAATTCTCAACAAGAAATCCAACAGGCTTTTCAGGATTATCAAAATGGAGAATTTGGAGATTGGAATGGATAATTTGTATCTAGGAATTTTTATTACCTGGATAATCTTCAAGTATTCTTAAACCAAAAGCCTTCACTTTTTTCCAATTTGTAAATTCTATTGGATTTTCAGATTTTGTTGGGCCATCGGTTAATTTCATAATGAGTTTAATCATTAAGCTATCAAAAAGCGAGTAAGATTTATAGTCTAATTTACCGGCAAAAACACCCACAAAATCAGGTTTCCAATTAGTTTTTTGCAAAAATTTTATTAGATATGGGTTTGTATCAGGGGAGTTTTTATCTTCTTTCCTGGCCACAAGATTAACAGAGAAAAATGCAGTTCTCATTTCATTTAAGTGTTCCTTATTATTCTGTACAAATTCAGAAATCTTCTTATTATGTTTTCCATACCGAATACTAGCCCCAATAATCAATGTGTGAAATTCAGATAAATCGCCCTGAAAAGAATCAATGGAGCAAAGTTCTGTTTGTATTTGTTCCTCATTAAAGAAAGTACTTAATTCTTTGCAAATCTTAAGGGTTTGGCCATCTACAGAAGAATAAATTATTCCAATTTTTCGCTTCATAAGGTATACTGAGCTTTTGATAGATTCATATTAAAACCAACAAAATTCCACAATACATAATTAAACAAAAAAACCTCCTTAGCATGAACTAAGGAGGTTTTATTTATGATAAATTATGGATTCACGTCTTCACGGGAATAAAATTACTTTCCTTCCATTTTATCTTTTAAGGCCTGAAGATCGGCATTAACATCACCAATAGTGGTTTTGTCGTTGTTTTGCGAAGCAGCTTTTTTAGCGGCTTGCTTAACGATTTGCTGTTCTTCTTCCTTGTGAATAGCCATATGTGAAGCTACCACTCTCTTAAATTCTTTATTGAATTCAATGATCTGGAATTCTGCAGATTCACCTTTAGTTAATTTGTTACCGTCTTCTTTTTCAAGGTGTCTGGTTGGAACAAATGCAGTGATATCTTCATTAAAGTCTATAGTAGCACCTTTATCTACGATCTCTGCAATCTCTGCGGTGTGTTTAGTACCAACAGCGAATTCAGTTTCGTATTTATCCCAAGGGTTATCTTCAACCTGCTTGTGACCAAGGCTTAACTTACGACCATCTACGTCTAATTCAAGAACTACAACCTCAAGCTCATCACCTACATTAGTAAATTCTGATGGGTGCTTGATTTTCTTAGTCCAGGAAAGATCAGAGATATAGATTAATCCGTCAATTCCTTCTTCTAATTCTACGAATACACCAAAGTTGGTGAAGTTACGTACAATCCCTTTGTGTTTAGAACCAACAGGATATTTAGTGGTAATATCTGTCCATGGGTCTGGAGTTAATTGCTTAATTCCAAGAGACATTTTACGGTCTTCACGATCTAAAGTTAAGATTTGAGCTTCAACCTCATCTCCAACATTTACGAAATCCTGAGCTGAACGCAAGTGCGTGCTCCAAGACATTTCAGAAACGTGGATAAGACCTTCAACACCATCGGCAACTTCAATAAATGCACCGTAATCTGCGATTACAACTACTTTACCTTTTACCTTGTCTCCAACCTTAAGATTTTCGTCAAGAGCTTCCCATGGGTGTTTGCTTAATTGCTTAAGACCTAATTGGATTCTTGTTTTAGCTTCATCAAAGTCAAGAATTACCACGTTTAGTTTTTGATCAAGTTCAACGATCTCATTTGGATGGTTGATACGAGACCAGCTAAGGTCGGTAATATGAACAAGTCCGTCAACTCCTCCAAGGTCAACAAATACTCCGTAAGAAGTGATGTTTTTAACAGTACCTTCAAGTACCTGACCTTTTTCAAGCTGACCGATAATTTCTTTCTTCTGTTCTTCGATATCGGCTTCAATAAGCGCTTTGTGAGAAACCACAACGTTTTTAAATTCGTGGTTGATTTTCACAACTTTGAATTCCATTGTTTTTCCTACGTAAGCATCGTAATCACGGATAGGCTTCACGTCTATTTGAGAACCTGGCAAGAATGCCTCAATTCCAAATACATCTACGATCATACCACCTTTAGTTCTGCACTTAACAAAACCGTTTACGATAAGACTTTCGTCATGAGCTTTGTTCACACGATCCCAAGCCTGAATTACACGAGCTTTACGGTGAGAAAGAATTAATTGTCCTGTTGAATCTTCACGAATATCTATCAAAACCTCAACGTCGTCACCAACTTTAAGATCTGGATTGTAACGAAATTCGTTAAGGGAAATAACGCCTTCACTTTTTGCATTAATGTCTATAATTGCATCACGATCTGTAATATTAATTACTTTTCCTGTTACAACTTCGTCATTTAAAGTGTCTACGAAATTTTCTGCAACTAATTTCTCAAATTCTTCTAACTTTTCATCATCAATAGGGTCTATTCCCTCTTCATAATTGTGCCAGTTGAATTCTTCAAGAAATTTCTCAGGGTTTTCCTGTTGCTCAGAAGGAGCAGGTTGCGATGTAGTAGCCATTCCAGCTACCGGTTGAACTTCAAGATTTTCGTCCTGAACGTCCTGTTGTTTGTTGTCTTCAGCCATTGCTGATAAAAAATTTGTATCCTGTATTCTTCGGAAAAATTAAGCAAATAAAACACAGAAGTCGTTATGTTTTTGATTTTCAACCCCTTTTAATTTTCCGATTCTTCGCTAAAAAGGGCTGCAAAAATACAACTTATTTTTCTTTTCTCAAACCCTAATGAGTTTAAAAACAGAATGCTTATTCTTGAGTTTTCTCCCTGGCCAGTTTTAATACTTTTTCAAATTGTTCTTCCAAATTCATATCTGAATTATCAATCTCTACAGCATCTTCGGCTTTTACCAATGGAGAGTCGTCGCGAGTGGTATCCAGGTAATCGCGTTCTTTAACGTTTGCCAGCACATCTTCATATTTAATATCATCAACACGATCCTTTAATTCGTTGTATCTACGCTCTGCACGCTTTTCAGTAGAAGCTGTCATGAATAATTTAAGATCGGCATCAGGAAAAACCACGGTTCCAATATCACGACCATCCATCACTACTGCTTTATTTTTACCAATTTCCTGCTGGATTTTAACTAGCATCTTTCTAACATCTGGCACAGCAGCAACTTTGCTCACCTGCTGTGAAACCTCCATCAACCTGATTTCCTTTTCAACATTTTCTTTATTTAAATGCACTTCACCATAACCTACCTCTTTATTAAATACAAAACTGATATTAATAAACGGTAAATGTCTTAAGATGGCTTCTTTATCAAAATGGGTGTCACTAACCAGCATTTTACGCATTAAGTACAAAGTCACTGCACGGTACATCGCACCCGTATCTACATAAACATATCCCAGCTCTGCTGCAAGCTGCTTAGCCACGGTGCTTTTTCCGGTTGAAGAATATCCATCTATGGCAATGGTTATTTTTTTACTCATAATTTATTTTCTGTGTGGATGGCAAAATTAGGCAAAGCTTTACTTTCCCTGAAACTTTCGCTGTAAATTAAAAAAAGCTGTCTAAAAAGTCCTTTTGATTGACCGTCATTCTGAATTTATTTCAGAATCTAACAAGTTGATATTCTATATCATATTAGAACCTGAAACCAGTTCAGGTTGACGATAACTGGACTTTCCAGACAGCTTCTTTATTGATTAAAGCGTCTTGGCGTTTTTCACCTTTTGTTTGGTGATCGCAAGATCTATAACTTCACTCATTTCATTTACATAATGAAAAGTAAGTCCTTTTAAATAATCTTCTTTAATCTCTTTTATATCACGTTCATTCTCTTTACAAAGAATAATCTCTTTAATGCGAGCACGTTTGGCTGCAAGAATTTTTTCTTTGATTCCTCCTACCGGCAGCACTTTTCCTCTAAGGGTAATTTCCCCTGTCATCGCAATACTTTTCTTCACTTTGCGTTGCGTAAATAAAGAAACCAAAGAGGTTAGCATTGTTATACCGGCACTAGGTCCATCTTTTGGCGTTGCTCCTTCCGGCACATGAATATGAACATTGTATTTTTCAAATATTGAAGGATCTAAACCAAGCTCTTCAGCATTAGATTTCATATACTCCATTGCAATGGTAGCCGATTCTTTCATTACTTTACCAAGGTTTCCGGTAATATTCAAGTTACCTTTTCCTTTAGAAAGTATAGATTCAATAAAAAGAATATCTCCACCAACTTGTGTCCAGGCTAAACCTGTAACCACACCTGCAACTTCATTATTCTCGTATTTGTCGCGCTCCAGTCTTGGACTACCCAGTACTTCTATAACATCTTCGTTGGTTACTTTAACATTATATTCGTCCTCCATCGCAATATTTTTGGCTGCATGACGTACCATTTTTGCGATTTGTTTTTCCAAGCCACGAACTCCAGATTCCCTGGTATAACCTTCAACTATTTTCTCTAATTGAGGCTTGGCAATTTTAATATGCTCTTTGGTAAGTCCGTGCTCTTTTAATTGCTTCGGAAGCAGGTGTTGTTTGGCAATCTCTACCTTCTCCTCTATGGTATAACCAGTAACATTAATAATTTCCATACGATCCCTAAGCGCAGGTTGTATGGTATTTAAAGTATTTGCTGTAGCCACGAACATTACCTTAGAAAGGTCAAAGCCCATTTCTAAAAAATTATCGTGGAATTCACTGTTTTGTTCGGGATCCAATACTTCTAATAAAGCTGAAGAAGGGTCTCCGGCGTGTCCAATACTTAATTTATCAATTTCATCTAAGACAAAAACAGGATTACTTGTTCCTGCTTTTTTAAGGGATTGAATAATTCTACCCGGCATCGCCCCTATATAGGTTTTTCTATGCCCACGTATTTCGGCTTCATCTCTTAAGCCACCGAGTGAAATTCTCACATACTCTCTACCGAGTGCCTCGGCCATAGATTTACCAAGCGAAGTTTTCCCAACTCCGGGAGGACCGTAAAGACAAAGGATTGGAGATTTCATATCGTTTCTCAATTTGAGAACCGCTAAATATTCTATAATTCTTTGCTTTACATCATCTAAACCATAATGGTCTCGATCAAGTATTTTTTTAGCTCGTTTTAAATCGAATTTATCTTTGCTGAATTCATTCCACGGAAGATCTAAGAACAAATCTAAATAATTTCGTTGAATCGAATATTCAGCAACTTGCGGATTCATTCGTTGCATTTTTGAAATCTCTTTATCAAAATGCTTTTTTATTTTTTCATCCCATTTTTTCTTCTTCGCACGCTGGCGCATCTCTTCAAGCTCATCTTCTTGAGAAACACCTCCAAGTTCTTCCTGAATAGTTTTCATTTGCTGATGAAGAAAATATTCACGCTGCTGCTGACTCATATCGCTTTGCACCTTGCTTTGAATGTCATTTTTAAGTTCCAGTTTTTGAAACTCAACATTCATATGTCGTAAAGTTGTTAGCGCGCGCTCTTTAAGATCGTTTGTTTCCAACAGTTTTTGCTTGTCTTCTACCGCAAGATTCATATTAGAAGAAACAAAATTGATAAGGAAAGAAGAACTTTCAATATTCTTAATAGCGAAAGAAGCTTCACTTGGAATATTAGGACTTCCCTTAATTATTTGAAGCGCAAGTTCCTTTATAGAATCTATAATTGCAGGAAATTCTTTATTATCAATTTCCGGTCTTGCTTCAGGAACTTCCTTAATATTTGCTGTTAGGTAAGGTTCCTCCTGAACAATTTCGTTTATTTCAAAACGCTTTTTACCCTGAATGATCACCGTGGTATTCCCATCGGGCATTTTTAACACTCTTAAAATACGTGCAACAACCCCCGTGCGGTAAATATCTTTGGCCGTAGGATTTTCTACTTCTTCATCTTTCTGAGCAACAACCCCAATGATCTTGGAATCGTTATTGGCTTCATTGATTAATTTAATAGAAGTATCCCTTCCTGCGGTGATAGGAATTACTACTCCCGGAAACAACACAGTATTTCTTAAAGGAAGAATTGGTAAGGTTTCGGGTAGTTCTTCACGATTAATTTCCTCTTCATCTTCCGGCGTCATTAAAGGAATTAAATCTGCGTCCTGATCTATATCTTGCAATGACAAACTGTCAAAACTTGTTAATTTCGTTTTAGCCATAATTTATTTTAGGTCAAACTGTCACAACAGTTTATGGTTCTTAATCTTTTCTTATTTCTTTAGAGCCTTGAACTTAGCTTTCTAAGCGGCTTTTTATGCAATTTCTATTAGAAGTAGTCAATTCCTATGCCACCATCTTTTTTATATTTTTTTTCTCAAAAGTGTAACAAATAAAAATCAAAGCTATCTTTATTATAGAAACTAGATAGTTTTTTTACTTGATATCAACCATCACACATATTAATGATCTTATTGTACGTTGCCAAAAAGGTGATCAGCAGGCGCAAATGGAAGTGTATGAGCGCTACTATAAAGCCATGTACAATACATCTGTGCGTATTGTAAAAGATACCGCCGAAGCTGAAGACATTATGCAGGAAGCTTTTTTAAAGGCTTTTTCTAAAATAAACGCTTTAAAGGAAGTTTCAACTTTTGGAGCCTGGTTAAAAAGAATAGTAGTCAATCTAAGCATTAATTCCTTCAACCATAAGGTAAAATTAAATGAGGTTACCTATAACGATGAGTTGAAAAACGAAGCAGATGAAAGTGAGGGAATTATTCTTGAAGAAGATTCAAAAAATGATAAAGTAAAAAAGATTTTAAAAACGCTTAATAATCTTAAAGAAAATTACCGTGTTGCTTTAACGTTACACTTAATTGAAGGTTACGACTACGAAGAGATTGGTGAGATTTTAAACCTTAGCTATGCAAATTGCCGAACAACAATCTCAAGAGCTAAGGAAAGTCTGAGAAAAAAATTACTGAAGGATGAAACCGGCATGATGCCAGATACAAAAACCGGTAAAAAACCAGGAGAAAATAATTAGTCTGTGATAAGCTTACTGGATTATTTCAATTTTTAAAATTATGAAAAACGATAATATAAACAAGCTATTTAACGAGCTGGATTTCGATAATAAGGAACCAGCAACCGGGCATAAAGAAAGATTCCTGGAAAAGCTGGAAGAACAAAATAGCCATTCCAAAAATTTAACTAAGGGCTCAAACAGCAGAAGCCTATGGGCGCCTATGCTTTCGGTGGCTGCGATACTTGCTATAGCTTTTATGGTTTTTGCAGGATTTTTCAACGAAAACTCCTATAAAAATCAAGGAGATTTAGCTAGTGTTTCTCCTCAAATGAAAGAAACGAAACAGTTTTACACCCAGCTTATTGAAACCGAGCTGCAAAACTTAAAAGCGGAAAATGCCCCGGGAACTGAAGCTATCGTTGAAGATGCTTTAACCCAGCTAGCAAAACTGGAAACAGAATATGAAGAACTTCAAAAGGACTTGCGAAATAGCGGGCAGGATAAACGTGTGATTTATGCCATGATCTCTAATTTTCAGCAAAGAATAGATCTCTTAAAACAAGTACTCGACCAAATAGAAAATATTAAATCTCTAAAAAATAAAAGCGATGAAAACTATATTTAACATCATAATGCTAGTGCTATTAGTTCCGGCAGTAAGTTACTGTAACGGCGATTTAGACGGCAGGCATACCAAGACCAAAAAAGTCTCAAAATCTTACAATGTAAGCGCCACAGATATGCTAACTATAGATAACAGCTATGGAAATATAGATATTTCTACCTGGAACCAGAATAAAGTAGTGATAGAAGTGAATATAAAAACAAATGGTGACGATGAGGAAAAAGTACAAAAGAAATTAGACGAAATTAATATAGAATTTAATCAATCATCTTCTGGGGTGAGCGCGAAAACCCATTTTAAAAGAGAGGAACAATCCTGGTGGAGCTCGCTTTTTAATAGTTCTAATAATGTAAATATGGAGATTAATTATATAATAAAAGCTCCGGAAAAACACAGTGTGGATATTAAAAATGATTACGGCGGAATTTATATAGACCGGCTATTGGGTAACGCTAAAATAAACTGCGATTATGGAAAGGTTGATATTGGAGAATTAAGAGGAAACTCGAATCAGCTAAATTTTGACTATACCAGAAACAGCCACATTGGCTATGTAAAGAATGCTGAAATAAATGCCGATTACAGCGGATATGAAATTGAAGAAGCCGGAAAACTATATGTAAACGCCGATTATACCGACTCCAGGATTAAAAAAGTAGCCCAACTTGATTTTAATTGCGATTATGGTAGTATCACTATTGAAAAAGCGAAAAGAATTGTGGGCAATGGTGATTACTTAAGCACCAAAATAGGGCGTGTGTTCGAATCTTTAGATCTAAATTTAGATTATGGTTCAGCAAGTATTGAAAAACTTATAAAAGGAGTTTCTAAAGTAGAAATAAATACTGATTATGCCGGAATAAAACTGGGCTATGATAGTGAGCATCCTTTTAATTTCACCGTAAAATCTTCTTATGGAAATGCGAAAGGCCTGGAAGAGATGGAAATTAGAAAACGTCACGACAAAAACACCAGTAAACTCTATGAAGGTTACCACCTGCAAGAAAATAGCGGAAATACCATTTACATCAACACTAATTATGGAAATGTAACTTTTAATAAAAACTAAAATATTTATCAATCAAAAAACACAAAATCATGAAAAATCTATTCTTAATATTAGCAGTATCATTCATCGCAATTACTCCCGCACAATGCCAATGGTGGGGCAGCAACGAAACTATAAGAGGTAATGGCGATATGACTTCAGAAAAAAGAAACACTGTAAATTATGATGAGATCTCGCTGGTAGGCTCAATGGATGTTGAATTGGTTTCTGGTACCGAAGGCAATTTAACCGTAGAGGCCGAAAGCAACCTGCAAGAATATATCACTACCGAAGTAAATGGAGGCATCTTAAAAATTTCAGTAGAAAAAGGTTATAATTTGAAACCATCCAGGAATAACGGAATTAAAATTACTGTTCCTTATAAAGATTTAGCAGCCGTAGAAGTAACCGGCTCTGGCGATGTTTGGAATACGTCAAAAATAAACGCAAAAAAGTTTAGTACGAAAGTAACCGGATCTGGGGATATTAAATTAGAGCTGGAGGTGGAAAATCTTACAGGACAAGTTACCGGATCTGGGGACATTCTTTTATCGGGAAAAGCTAAAGATTTTGAATGTAAGGTTACCGGATCTGGAGATTTTAAGGCCTACAACCTTAAGGCAGAAAATGTAGAAGCTACCGTAATGGGGTCTGGGGATATTCAACTTTCAGTCAATTCAAGCTTAAAAGCTAAAGTGATGGGCTCTGGAGATATAAAGTACAAAGGAAACCCTAAGCGTCAGGATTTTAAAACTTCGGGTTCGGGTTCGGTTTCCAGTTATTAAAAGCCTATTAAAAAATAATTGAAAAAGAAAAATTGCTTAAATCCTGTCTTTTTTGGCAGGATTTTTTATTGGCACCCTTAGCAGCAATATCACTCCAGCGATAAAGAAAACCACAAAAAATAAGATTGAATTCCGTACACTTCCGGTTATTTGCGCTACCATCCCATAAAGGAACATTCCAATAACAATTCCTATTTTTTCGGCTACGTCATAAAAACTGAAATAACTAGTGGTATCTATGGCGTTCTTCGGAAGCATTTTAGAATAAGTAGACCTGGACAGGGATTGTATACCTCCCATAACCAAACCTACTGAAGCCGCTGCCACATAAAATTGCTGCGGACTAACAATAAAAAAGGCATATCCACAGATGGCTATCCAAATGAGATTAATAAAGATCAGGATTTTAATATTTCCAAATTTAAGCGCCAACCGGGAGGTTAAGGTAGCGCCGGCCACAGCAACCAATTGAATCAATAAAATACTAATAATCAACCCTGTAGTTGCATCTTGCTCTCCCCATTCTAATTCTTCGATTCCAAAATAAGTAGCAATTAACATTATGGTTTGTACAGCCATACTGTAAACAAAAAAAGCAATTAGATATCGTTTAAGTTGGGTGTTGTGTTTAAGCGTGATCCATATTCCGCGAAGTTCTCTAAATCCATTAAAGAGCACATTTTTGGTAAATGCGGCTTTTTTATTTCCTTTAGGTAAATAAGCATAAGTGTATTGGCTAAAACCAATCCACCAAACTCCCGTTAAAACAAAAGATAAGCGCGTAGGGAAAGCTTCACTTTCAAAACCAAAAGACTCGTAATTTAAAATCATTACCAGACAAATTACTAATAGAATAACACTACCTATATATCCCAGGGAAAAACCCTTAGCACTAACTTTATCTTGTTGATCGGGAAAAGCAATATCGGGCAAATAAGAATTATAAAAAACCATACTGGCCCAAAAGCCTATAAGGGCAAGAAAATAACATAGTAATCCAAACCAAAGCTGTTCCAGGTTAAACCAAAAAAGACCAATACAAGATAAAGCTCCCAAATAGCAGAAAAACTTCAGGAAGTTCTTTTTATTACCCACATAATCGGCAATTCCCGACAAAATTGGACTTAAAATAGAAACCACTAAAAAGGCGGCTGCAGTAACATAGCTTATTAAAGAGTCGTTATTAAAGCTTATCCCTAAAAAATTTACAGTATCATCTAGAATAGAACCGTCTTCATCTTTTACAATAGTAAGCGCTCCATAAAAAATAGGAAAGATCGCTGATGAAATCACCAGATTATAAACTGAATTTGCCCAATCATAGAAAGCCCAGGCATGTATTAACTTTTTATGCCCTTTGGGAAGTATCTTCATTTATAGCGTTTTTTTGCTGAGCCCTAAAATAGAAAAAGCTGTCTTAAAAGACAGCTTTTTAATATAATTTCTAGATTATACGCTATTTATAACTTGTTACTCCATATTTTGTGGCTTCTGCTTTCGCTTCTGGTGCCCATTGTTGTAAGTTATTAATTCTTGTTTGATTAGAAGGGTGAGTACTTAAAAACTCCGGCGGAGCCTGACCACCACTTTGCGCAGCCATTCTTCTCCATAAATCTGCTGCCTCATCTGGATTATAACCGGCAATTGCCATTAAAGTTAAGCCAATTCTATCGGCCTCGGTTTCGTGGCTACGGCTAAAAGGTAACATCACTCCCAATTGCGTTCCCAAACCATAAGCTTGTGCAAAAATTTGTTGAGTTTCCTGGCTTCTTCCGCTTACGGCTACAGAACCGGCAACAGCGCCAAGTTGCTGCAATTGTGCAGCACTCATTCTTTGCGCACCATGATCAGCAAGGGCGTGGGCAATTTCGTGGGCCATTACTACGGCTACACCTGTTTCTGTTTCAGCTATGGGTAAAATTCCTGTATAGAAAACTATTTTTCCACCTGGCATTGCAAAGGCGTTTACTGCATCATCTTTTACTAAATTATACTCCCATCTAAAATCCTCTAAAAAACCCTGATAACCATTCGCATTCAGATATCTTTCAGCAGCGGTTTCTATTTTATTTCCAACTCGCTTAATCATTTGTGCTTCAGCAGTTCCTCTTACCACTTCATTTTCAGACAAAAACTGATCATATTGATCAAAAGAGGTTGGAAATAATTGATCGTTAGAAACAAAATTCAAATTCTTCTCTCCAGTAAAAGGATTGGTTTTACATGCCACTACCAGCAGTAAAACAGCCACCATACTTATTGATTTTTTAAGTTTCATGTTTTTTGGTTTAGTTTTGTTAAAATTACAAAAGCCATTAAAGCCTTCTTATTGTTTTAAGCATCATTTAACAGTTTACAAGTTTTCAAAAATGATACCACAAACCCAAATAACGTTTAGAAGGCAAGGAACTAAAGTAGTAAGCATTCAGGAAATATGTAAATTGCAGCATCTTACTTCAAAAAAATGAATCAGCAAAAAAAGGATCAAATTCCGGTACAACGATTATTAGTACCTAACTATATAAGATATACCGGGAAAGTACTTTCCAAAATTTCCCCATTTGTGGCCAGTAGATTTGCTGCCCAGCTTTTTTTAACTCCGTTTAAATACAAGCTTCCGGAACGAGAAAAAAATATGGATAAACTTTCTAACCAGTACAGGCTTGAAATTCCTAAAAGCAACCGTGAAATTGTAGTTTATGAATTTGGAAAAAGCAGTAAGAAAATTCTATTGGTTCATGGCTGGAGCGGGCGCGGCACACAATTAGCTAAAATAGCAGAAGCACTAAAAGTTAAGGGTTACAGTACTATTAGTTTTGATGCACCGGCACACGGCAAAGCTCCCGGGCGAAGAAGTATGATGTTAGATTTTATTGATGCAATACACATTCTGGACGATAAATACGGACCCTTTGAAGCCGTAATTGGTCATTCTCTTGGTGGAATGGCGACCCTACGAGTAGCAAAAGAAGGGTTAAAAACAAAGAAACTGGCAATAATAGGTACTGCCAACAGTATAACCCATATAACCCGTGAGTTCGCTAAAAACTTAAAAATGAATAGAAAAGTAGCCGATAAAATGAAAGCTCACTTTGACAAGAAATTTGATATTGATCTGGATAGTTATTCAGGAGCGATTTCAGCTAAAGACGTCTCAGCCACTACTCTGGTTATTCACGATGAAAATGATGTAGATGTTGAAATTTCTTCGGCTCACGATATTCACCATGCACTGGAAAACAGCGAGCTATATATTACCCAAGGTTTAGGGCATAGGCGTATTTTGGGCGACCCTGAGGTAATTAACAAAATCACAACGTTCATCGCGGTATAATCTTTGTACTTTTAAAATAAAAAACGCATTACTTATTTAATATGGCTATTACAGCCTTTAATAAATCAAGTATGTATTAATTAAATTTTATTAGCTATGAAAAAGATACTACCAATTTTACTGGCCGTTTTTATATTTAGCTGCCAGGGCAATGCACAAAAAGATCAAAAAAAAACACAGGAAGAATTTGAAGTCTCTAAATCTGATAAGGAGTGGAAAGCCGAATTAACCGATGCAGAATATCGTGTTTTGAGAAAAGCTGCTACCGAACCTTCGTTCTCCAGTCCTTTAAATGACATTAAAGAACCCGGAACCTTTGTTTGCGCTGCCTGCGGAAATGAATTATACGAAACCGAACATAAATTTATGAGTGGAACGGGTTGGCCAAGTTTTGACCGGGCTATTGAAGGCGGAGTTGCTTATGGTAAAGATTCAAAATTAGGTTATCAAAGAAACGAAGTTCACTGTGCTCGCTGTGGTGGGCATCTAGGCCACGTTTTTGACGATGGCCCGAGAGAAACCACCGGAAAAAGACATTGCATTAATGGAGTATCAATGGATTTTGAACCAAAAAAACAATAAGATTTCCGCCTTTACTGATATAAATTCAGCATAAGCTGCGGAAATGAGAAAGTTAAAAAGATTTCCGTCTATACGGAAATGACAAAAAATTAAGTATGAAAAAATACAGTATAGAAAAACCTGAAACCGAATGGAAAGATCAGCTTTCTGAAGAACAATTTCGGGTATTGAGAAAAAAAGGTACTGAAGCACCACACACCGGGAAATACAATATGCATTTTGAAGATGGAGAATATTTTTGTTCGGGTTGTGGCGAAAAACTTTTTGATAGCGAAGCAAAATTTGACAGCGGCTGTGGCTGGCCCAGCTTTGATAAAGCCATAGAAGGAAAAGTAGAATATGTTCAGGATAAAACCTTTGGAATGATAAGAACCGAAATTCTTTGTGCAAATTGTGGTGGCCATCTTGGCCACGTTTTTGATGATGGACCTACAGATACCGGCCAACGCTATTGCGTAAACTCAGCCAGTATTAATTTTAATAAATAATAACCTAACACCTATAATTATGAAAAAACTATTTTCAATTTTATTTATGACAACTTTTTTATTCGCTGCCTGCGAAGGCGATCAAGGACCTCAGGGGCCTGCTGGACCTCCCGGTGAAAACGGCGTTAATATAGTTGGCATCAGTTATGAATATGATGTAGAGTTTCAATACATTGAAGACGATAACATTTACATTTCCTTATTGGAATTTCCGCCAACGGAAGAACCTTCAGATGCTATATTAGTTTATAGGCTGGAAACAATTGAAGATGTAGAAACCTGGAATTTAATTCCAAAAAGCTATTTTTTCGATGAGGGAATTCTACAGATTTCTTCAAATCATACCGATCAGGATGTTGAATTATTAATTGAAGCTGATTTTGATTTAGAGAATCTAGACTCTTCCTTCACTTCAAATCAATATTATAGAGTTGTAGTTGTTCCGTCAGATTTCGAGCAAAGTACAGGAATTGATACTTCAAATATGAATGCAGTTATGAACGCACTTAATATAAAAGAAAGTGATGTAAAAAAAGTTGAAGCGATTAAATAATCCTTCATTTATATTAAGTTTTAATTAGACCTCACAGGTTTCAAAAACCTGTGAGGTCTTTTTTTGCATTCATAAAATACAGCACAATGTAAATTGATTTCAAAATTTTTACTTTTAATATAGCTGTTATACTCCTAACGAAAACTTTTCAGTTTAAGCGATTATTCCTTAAATTCGCAACTTCACTCGCTAAGCGAGATTTGATTTATTAAGCCTAATAAAAATTTCCGAATATGAGTAAATACGATATCATTGTTTTAGGTAGTGGCCCTGGAGGTTACGTAACCGCAATTAGAGCTTCACAATTAGGATTTAAAACCGCTATTGTGGAAAAAGAAAGCCTTGGGGGTGTTTGTTTAAACTGGGGATGTATCCCAACCAAAGCACTTTTAAAAAGTGCAGAGGTTTTTGATTACCTAAAACATGCCGAAGATTACGGATTGAGCCTTGAAAAAGCCGATAAAGATTTTTCAAAAGTTATTAAGCGTAGTCGCGATGTGGCTGGCGGAATGAGCAAAGGTGTTCAATTCTTAATGAAGAAAAATAAGATTGATGTCATTGAAGGCTTCGGAAAATTAAAGTCTGGCAAGAAAATCGCTGTGACCGATAAAAATGATAAAACCAAAGAATACCAGGCCGACAATATTATTGTGGCTACCGGTGCTCGTTCTCGTGAATTACCAAACCTTAAGCAAGATGGTAAAAAAGTAATTGGTTACCGTGAGGCAATGACGCTAGAAAAACAACCAAAATCTATGATCGTGGTTGGTTCTGGTGCTATTGGGGTTGAGTTTGCCCATTTCTATAATGCCATGGGAACAGACGTTACTGTAGTAGAATTTTTACCAAATGTAGTGCCTTTGGAAGATGAAGAAATCTCCAAGCAATTTGAGCGCAGCATTAAAAAAGCCGGAATTAAGGTAATGACCAATTCATCGGTAGAAAGTGTAGATACTTCAGGAAAAACTGTAAAAGCTAAAGTGAAGACCAAAAAAGGCGAAGAAACCCTTGAAGCAGATGTAGTACTTTCTGCAGTTGGAATTAAAACCAATATTGAAAATATAGGCCTTGAAGACCTAAAAATCAAGACCGATAAAGATAAAATTGTTGTAGACGATTTCTATAAAACCAATGTAGACGGAATTTACGCGATTGGTGATGTTGTTCACGGACCTGCCCTTGCTCACGTTGCTTCTGCTGAAGGAATTCTTTGTGTTGAAAAAATAAAAGGAATGGATGTAGAGCCACTTGATTACGGAAACATCCCTGGTTGTACTTATGCTACGCCTGAAATTGCATCTGTTGGAATGACTGAAAAGCAAGCCAAAGAAGCAGGATACGAGCTTAAAGTGGGTAAATTCCCATTCTCTGCTTCAGGAAAAGCAAAAGCGGCAGGAAAGTCTGACGGATTTGTAAAAGTGATTTTCGACGCGAAATACGGTGAATGGCTAGGTTGCCACATGATTGGTGCCGGCGTTACCGATATGATTGCTGAGGCTGTTCTTGGACGTAAATTAGAAACTACAGGTCACGAAGTTCTTAAAACGGTTCACCCTCACCCAACAATGAGTGAAGCGGTAATGGAAGCTGTTGCTGCTGCTTATGATGAAGTAATTCATATTTAAGAGCCATATATTTTAAAAATTAAAATCCCCGAAGCATCATTGTTTCGGGGATTTTTTATTTGTTAATAAACAACCTTCAGTTAAATTTATTATTTCGTCAAGCTGAACTTGTTTCAGCTTCTATCATCTACAAATATCAACACATTAGATCCTGAAATAAATTCAGGATGACACATAGAGTCTTTTCTAGAAATAGCAATCTAATTATTACTCTAACTTCTATTCTCGTAATAATCTTCTTTCTAAATAAAATTTATTCCAACAACAAATCACAATACACAAAATTGGTATCCCAGGATTTTTGATCATCAGAAAAGCAATTGTCTTCTGATTCTTTAGCAGGTTTATAAGACCTCTCTACCATCTCCCCTATTTTAAAATTGATAGGCTCCTTAAAAATTGGTCCATCAGAAACGAAGGTGTGAAATTCTCCATTTTCACCACATGGATCTACATCTTTCGGTAAATCATTTAAAAAATTTTGATCTAGTATTCTTCCACAGAAGGAGCTATCAAGTTTATTAGCATTTACGCAAACCACAATCGCTTTAAATCCCAGATTTATAAATTCTTCTAAGAGATTTTTTGTGTTTTCCTTCCAAAGCGGAAAAACTGCTTGTAAGCCAATTTCTTCCAGGTGTTTTTCGCGGTAACGCTTCAAATCTTCCAGGAAAATATCTCCAAAAACACTATGGGTAAAACCTTCCTTTAAAAGTTTATTAGTTTCCATTTCCATCACCTCGGTGTACTGTGCCATAGAAATTTCACCGTCTAATTTAATTTGATGTAGGGGCAAAACAATATTTTCAGCTTGCTTAGTAAGTAAATCGGCTCTAATTCCGTGCATGGAAATTCGATTAAAATCAGTATTTACCGTTGTTACCAACTTTTCTACCGAAAACTCATTTTCCTGTTGTAGTTTATATAATGCTAAAGCAGCATCCTTACCACTACTCCAGTTTAGGTAAGCTTTCTTCATTATTTTTCGTTTAAAAAACTCTGAATTGCCAGATTATAGCCTAGCAGTCCAAAACCAAGAATTACACCTTTAGCATTAGGTGCTATATAAGATTTATGCCTAAACTCTTCCCGGGAATGGGTATTGGAAATATGTACTTCTACCACCGGTGTTTTTATACCCTTTACCGCGTCTGCAATACCTACTGAGGTATGTGTATATGCTGCAGCGTTTAAAACAATCCCATCAAAATCTTTATCTGCTTTGTGGAGTTCATCAATGAGTTCGCCTTCTATATTACTTTGAAAATAAGAAAGTTCTGTATTTGTAAATTTAAACTGAAGTTCAGAAAAATAAGCTTCAAAACTTTTATTCCCGTAGGTATCGGGCTCACGGGTTCCTAATAAATTAAGATTAGGACCGTTGATAATCATTATCTTCATTTTTTGCCGATTAGCTGGTTATACTCGTAAAGGTAAAAATAAGATAGGGTTAAAACATAATAAACCCTTCAGAAAAAGAAACATTCCTTTTTGGAAGCTCAAATTCTCTGAAGGGTTATTTTGGTTGGTTAATTGCTTTTATAATCCAAATTCAACTCCCAAATTTATGGCATCAAAACTACCACCATCTACGCTAATTCCAGTATAAGAAACCATAAGACCAATTTTACCGAAATTATAGCCAATTTGGGGTTTATAGTAAAAACCTCCGTCATTCCCATCATTTAAGCCAACAGCATAACCAAGATCTGCACCAAAGAAGAAACCTCTTGCTAAGGAAACCCGCCCGGTAGCTGCTATAGGAAGAAATGCTGGATCGTCAATCTCAAAATCACCAAGCTCAGTATCTAAATCTTCTATAAAAAAGCGGGTATAGCCAACTTTAGGACCTAAATAGAGCATATCAGCAACGCTCACCATATAGGCTAAATCTGCACCGATCTGGAAATTGCTAGCTTCCTCAATATCTCCCACGGGTAAACCAATGTTGGCGCCAACTCGCAATCCACTTTGAGCTTGCATAGCAGCGGTTCCAATTAATGTAAAACAAAAAATAAGTACTAATCGTTTCATAATTATACATTTTTGGTTACTTACCTAAAGATATCACAAATAGCAATTAAGCCCCATTATATTAAAGAATTACAGGATTTCAGGTACAAAAAAAAGCGGAGAGCCCAAGGCCTCCGCTTTCTATTTTTATAGGTGCTTTTAAGAGATTTAGAACATTAGTCCAATCCCTGCTTGAATACCATTATTCTTTATAGCATCATCATCCCAATTGTCGCTATCAAACACATCGGTAAAGCCTTGTGTATATCTTGCAGAGACAAAAAAGCCATTATTAAATTTATATGAAGCACCAATAGCACCTCCAAACTCAAAAGTACTTCCGGCTTCAGTATCAAATTCAGTATCACCAAAACTGCTATCAAAATCATATTCTTCCTCTACTAGGAAATTAAAAGAAGGACCTGCTTCAATAGATAGTCCATCAATCAAATAGATTTTAGCCAAAACAGGTACTTGAATGTAATCTAATTGATATTCCCCGCTCATTGTTTGACCGGCAAAAGATCTATCGGCTTCAAGTCCTTGCGTAGCATAAAGCACCTCGGGCTGAACGGAAAACCGTTCGCTTAAAGGAATTTCAGAAAGTAAACCCAGGTGAAATCCTGTTCTACTCTTTTCATCCTCAAATCCATCTGAAGTCATATTAGTGAAATTTACACCACCTTTTGCTCCAAAATAAACAAATTCTTGCGCACTTGCTGCAGATGTAAAACCTAATACGGCAATTACTGCAATTAAAATCGACTTTTTCATTACTTTTATTTTTGTTAGTGTTACAGGGGCAAATGTAGGAACAGGCTTCTTAAAAAAATGTTACGCAAACCTAAAGTATTACTAAGATTCAGGCTAATTGTTTATATCTTTAACGTATGAAATGGGCTTCAGCACTACAGGATTATTGTAACTATTTACGTATAGAACGCGGACTTTCAGATAATTCAATTACCAATTACCGGTTGGATGTTGTGAAACTTATCAACTTTTTAGACGTTAAAAAACATAAGGTTTCTCCTACCCAAATTTCCGAAGAAATTGTTCAGCAATTTATTTATGAGATCGCTAAAGAAGTCAATGCACGTTCACAATCCCGAATAATATCTGGCTTACGCGGATTTTTTAATTACCTGATCTTTGAAGATTACCGAAAAGACAATCCTCTGGATTTAATAGAATCTCCTAAAATAGGCCGAAAACTCCCAGATACCATTTCTACTGAAGAAATAGACCTACTTATTGAAAATGTAGATCTAAGCAAAGCTGAAGGGGAACGAAACCGTGCTATTTTAGAAACTTTGTATGGTTGCGGCTTGCGGGTTAGTGAATTAACCGATTTAAAGATCTCTGACCTCTATTTTGAAGAAGGCTTCATTAAAATTACCGGAAAAGGCAACAAACAACGCCTGGTACCAACTTCAGACTACACTAAAAAGTTTATTAATATCTATAAAGACGAAGTTAGAATTCACCAGAAAATAAACAGAAATGATTCAGATATTTTGTTTCTAAACCGGCGAGGAGGTAAACTCACCCGCGCAATGATTTTTACCATAATAAAACAGTTAGCCAAAAAAGCCGGAATTCAGAAGAAGATAAGTCCGCATACTTTTCGACATTCCTTTGCCACTCACCTACTAGAAAACGGTGCCGATTTGAGAGCCATTCAACAAATGCTGGGTCATGAAAGCATTACTACTACCGAGGTCTATATGCATGTAGATCGCAAACATCTTCGGGAAGTGGTAGAACAGTTTCATCCGCGACGCTAAAATGCTATTAAAGTTGGGTTAAAGCTTATTGAAAACTTCAAATAACCTTTATTTATTAGTAATTTCAAGCAAAACATTTTCAAAAATTACTATGGAAACTGTTTCCTATAAAATCATAAAAAATGAAAATACTAAAATTCAAAAATGGCGATGAAATGCCAGCCATAGGTTTAGGAACCTGGAAATCTGGAAAAGAAGAAGTAAAAGAAGCTGTGAAGATTGCTTTAAACAATGGTTACAGGCATATAGATTGTGCTGCAACCTATGGTAATGAAGATGCTATTGGTGAAGCTTTTTCTGAAGTTTTTAATGAAGGAAAAATTAAACGTGAGGAAGTTTGGATCACTTCAAAATTATGGAACAATGCACATAAAAAAGAAGATGTAATCCCTGCGCTTAAAAAAACTTTAAAAGATCTACAGTTAGATTATTTAGACCTATACCTTATTCACTGGCCGGTAGCTTTTAAACCCGATGTGAGTTTTCCTGAAAATGACGAAGACTACTTATCCTTAGAGGAAGCGCCACTTATTGAAACCTGGAATATGATGCTGGAAGCCAAAAAGCAAGGCCTGGTAAAACACGTTGGGGTTTCTAATTTTAGTACGATGAAGTTGGAAGAATTAATAGAAGAAGCCTCCGAAAATCCTGAAATGAACCAGGTAGAACTTCACCCTTATCTTCAGCAAAATGAATTATTAGAATTTTGTAGTAAGAACAAAATTCACGTTACTGCATTTTCTCCTCTAGGCAGCGGTGACAGACCCGATGGAATGAAAGCTAAAGATGAGCCTTCACTACTAGAAAACCCGGTTATAAAAAAGATCGCTAAGAAACACGGTGCCAGTGCAGGACAGATTTTAATAAAATGGAGTGAAATGCGGGGCACTGCAGTGATCCCAAAATCTACTAATGAAAGTCGAATTGCAGAAAATATACAAAGTACCGGGGTAAATTTAGACGAATCTGATCTCAAGGAGATAGCTGATTTAGATAAGCATTTTAGATATGTAACAGGAGAATTTTTTGTTACTAAGGGCAATTCCTATGAAAACATCTATGATGAAGACGATTATAAATCCTAAAAGTAATTTAAGATTTTAGATCATAGTTTTTGAAAAATTAGGTTAAGCATACTTATACAAACCCAATAACTAAAAATGCCTTAGAGGAAAACCTCTAAGGCATTTTTAGTTTAGTTACTATCTCCTAAGACTTAATAAACAAATAACCTGTTATTTATTTCGCAATATTAACTGCTCTAGTTTCTCTAATTACGGTTACTTTAACCTGTCCTGGATACGTCATATCTGTTTGGATCTTTTGAGAAATCTCAAAAGAAAGGTTATTGGCTTTTTCGTCGCTCACTTTTTCACTTTCCACAATTACACGTAATTCACGACCTGCCTGGATGGCGTAAGCCTTTTTGACACCTCCAAATCCAAAGGCTATCTCTTCTAGATCCTTTAAACGTTGAATATAAGAATCTAATACTTGTCTTCTAGCACCTGGTCTTGCTCCACTAATCGCATCACAAACCTGTACAATAGGAGACAATAGGGAGTTCATTTCGATCTCGTCGTGGTGAGCACCAATTGCGTTACAAACCTCTGGTTTTTCACCATGTTTCTCTGCCCATTGCATTCCAAGGATAGCGTGAGGTACTTCGGTCTCCATCTCAGGCACTTTACCAATATCGTGTAGTAATCCTGCACGTTTGGCAAGTTTAGGATTAATTCCAAGCTCTGAGGCCATCACACCACAAAGTTTCGCAACTTCCCTAGAGTGTTGCAGTAAATTTTGACCATAAGAAGAACGATATTTCATTCGGCCAACCAGTTTGATCAATTCAGGGTTTAATCCGTGAATTCCAAGATCTATTACTGTACGTTTTCCAATATCTATTATTTCTTCATCAATCTGCTTTCGTGTCTTTTTAACCACTTCTTCAATTCTGGCCGGGTGAATTCTACCATCGGTAACCAGTTTATGCAGTGATAAACGTGCAACTTCTCTTCTAACCGAATCAAAGCAGGAAAGAATAATAGCTTCTGGAGTATCATCTACAATTATTTCAACACCGGTAGCGGCTTCCAGGGCTCTTATATTTCTACCTTCACGGCCAATAATTCTACCTTTTACATCATCACTTTCTAAATTAAATACCGAAACGCAATTTTCTACAGCCTCTTCAGTTCCTATTCGTTGAATGGTAGTAATAATAATTTTCTTTGCTTCCTGCTGTGCCGTTAGTTTAGCTTCTTCAACAGTATCCTGAATCAATGCCATAGCATCTGTTCTAGCGCTGTCTTTTAAAGCTTCAGAAAGTTGTGCTTTAGCCTCATCGGCTGAAAGTCCTGAAATCACTTCTAACTGCTGGATCTGGCTATTGTGGAGTTTATCAATCTCCTCCTGTTTCTTTTCAAGATATTCTACACGATGATTGTAATCTGCCAGCTTCTCATCAAACTCTTTATTGATTTTTTTGTTTTTGGATAGCTCTCCAGAAACCTGGGATTCTTTATCCCTGATGCGTTTTTCAGCATCATTCATCTTTTTATCACGGGACAAAATAACTTTTTCATGTTCCGATTTTAATTCGATGAATTTCTCTTTAGCCTGTAGAATTTTATCTTTCTTGATACTTTCTCCTTCAGATTTTGCTTCTTTTAGAATGTTAGCTGCCGTCTTTTTGGCATTTTTAATTGTTTGCGAAGCTCTCTTTCGCTCTAATTGTTTGGCTATTGCAAAACCTATTGCTACACCAACTAACCCAATAACTATATTTAGTAATATCTCCATATTTAAAATTTAAGTAAAAAAAAAGCCTGTATTAGATAGGTTTTTGTATAAAACTCCATAAAAACAAGTTTAGGGCTAACAAGCTGATCAAGAATCCGCTCATCCCGAATAATCGGGAGCGGCGCGCTTTTACAACTTAGACTCACCCTCTTTAAAGAATCTCTGTTGAGTTTATCAAAATATCACTAATACAGGCAGTAACCTTTATTTATTTAAAGAACGTTTACGATACTAAATGCTTTTGCAGCAAATCATTAAGTGATTTTAGTTTATCTTCTGCTTCAAGCGTATCTGTAGATCTATCTATATCTTTTTGCTCGGTTTGGGCGGCAAATTGCAAGGCACACATTGCCAATACATCCTGCTTATCCCTCACGGCATAACTTTGCTCAAATTGCTTTATCATGGCCTCAATTTTCTTAGCAGCCTTGCGTAAACCTTCTTCCTGTTGAGGATTAATAGTTAAAGGATACACACGATCTGCGATAGAAAGTTTTATTTTTAATTTATCGGCCATATTTATTATTCAGATAATTGAACAATGCATTGATCAATTTCTCTTATTAAGCTGTTTAATTTAAGCTTAGTTTCTGTTTTGAATTCGGTACTGCCCAGCATTGCATTGGCGGCTTTAAGGTTTTGAACTTCTAAACTAGAACCTTCCAGTTTATGAGCCAATCTTTGATTTTCTTCTTTAACAGTAGTCATTTCTGTCTCTAAAGAACTATGAACCTGCTTTAAATTTTCATATTTATGAAGCAGTCTACTAATCCTATTTTCAAGGCTATCAACGATTTCTGTCAATTCACTCATAAAAGCCAAATGTAATGCTTATCCCCACAAAGTTAACATTCGCGCTTTAATATGCCAATTGTTTTTTGGTCTATTTTTAAAATTAGGGAAGACATTTGCTAAGTTTCTAAGCACTAAGGCTTTAATTTTTGCTTAAACTTTAATTAACTTTACCGCTTCATTAGACCCCAAATAAAAATTTTATATGAAATCTATTTTAGCTGTTTTTCTCTCTTTTATTAGCACTATAATACTGGCGCAATCAAATGTACCAAAAGATTATTTTAATAACCCCTTAGATGTACCTCTGGTTCTATCCGGGACTTTTGGAGAATTACGGTCCAATCATTTTCATAGCGGCCTGGATATTAAAACCCAGCAAAGACAGGGTTTAGATGTAGTAGCTTCAGCAAAAGGCTATGTTAGCCGAATTAATATTCAACATTATGGCTACGGAAAAGCACTTTATGTGCAACATCCTAACGGCTACACTACCGTTTATGCACATTTAAAGAAATTCTCGCCTGCAATTGAAGCTTATGTAAAAAAGCGCCAATATGCAAACGAAACTTATGAAATAGAACTTTTCCCTGAGGCTGGCGAACTAACAGTAGCGGCAGATGAGCTTATTGCTTTTAGTGGTAATACCGGCGGTAGCGGTGGACCTCACCTGCATTTTGAAATTCGGGATGGTAGCCAACGCCCCATGAACCCAAAACTCTTTGGAATAAAAATTAATGATAATCGTACTCCGATAATAGATGGTTTATATGCTTATCCTTTAGATGATGATGCTCACGTAAATAATTCCCGGGAACGGCAAAAAATAAACCTTATTCCGCTGGAAGATGGTAGTTATATTGCCTCTGAAATTGATGCCTGCGGAAATATTGGATTCGGAGTTTCCTCGGTAGATCAGCAAGATGGCGCACCTAACCGAAACGGAGTTTATCAAATTGAAGCTGAACTAAATGGCGACCGTTTATTGACCTTACCCTTTAATCGTTTTTCTTTTGCAGAAACACGACATTTAAATCAACTTATAGATTATGAATATTACAGTAAAAATAGAAAACGCATTCAAAAGCTATTTGTTGAAAACGGAAATCCATTAAGCCTATATAAAGATGTCACAAATAAAGGAGAGTTACATATTCAGGATAGCCTTAATTACAATTACACGATAAAGGTGAGCGACTTTTCCGGAAATGAGCGTGTAATAAGAGTTCCTATCCAGGGAATGCAACGCAGCGATATTCCTCCAAAAAAAGAAGAAAAAACCGACTACTTCGCACAGGTAAATCAGCCATTTGCAGCTGAAGCAAACGGAATGGATATCTATATTCCAAAAGGAAGTCTCTATAAAGACACCTATCTGGATATCGAATTTGGAGAAGACAAAGTGAAAGTTCATAACGACCACACTGCACTTCATAAAAACATAACAATAGGATTTGATGTAAGTACATATTCGGCCGAAGAAAAAGAAAAACTATTTATTGCCAGACTGGGTTATGGAGACCGGCCAAATTATTCCTCAACTTACAAGAAACCTAAGCGGTTTACCACCAGAACAAGAACTTTTGGAGAATATACGCTGGCATCAGACGTTACCCCGCCAAAAATATGGCCCACAAATTTTAACGATGGCCAGTGGATTTCAAATAACAACACTTTACAAGTAAAGATAAGTGATGATTTGTCTGGAATAAAAAGTTATCGCGCTACAGTTAATGGTAAATTTATATTGATGGAGTATGAATATAAAAACAATACATTAACTCATAATTTTAGTGATGACGTAGTGAATGAAACAGAAAATCAGCTAAAAATTATTGTAACCGATAATGTTGGAAATAGCAATACTTACGAAGCTACTTTTTTTAGGAAGAAATCTTAAAGAAAAAAAACAAAGACCATTTGAAATATCTAATTTACGTCAAGCTGAACTTGTTTCAGCTTCTAACATCTTGCAAATTAAAACAACTTAGATCCTGAAATAAATTCAGGATGACGAATTAAAGATATTTCAAAATGGTCTTTTATTTATAACAATCTTTTGGAAAGTAATGTTTTAAAAAGCATAAGCACTAACCTAATCTCGTCTCCACTTACTGGTTTCTTCAAAAACATGTTCCAAAATCTTTTTATCGACTGCTGTAAAATCTAAGTTTCGCCGATTCATAACGATTTCGACAACTTCAAAAGCTTTTTGAGTTTTGTAGGTAGTCATTCCAGCACTACCTCCCCAACTAAAACTAGGCACAAAATTCCTGGGAAATCCTGCTCCAAAAAGATTAGCACTTACACCAACCACAGTTCCTGTATTAAACATGGTATTTATTCCGCATTTACTATGGTCTCCCATGAGCAAGCCGCAAAACTGTAATCCGGTTTTAGCAAAACCTTCTGTTTCATAATCCCATACACGCACTTCGGCATAATTATTTTTCAAATTAGAATTATTGGTATCGGCTCCAAGATTACACCATTCCCCTAAAACAGAATTCCCTAAATAACCATCATGACTTTTATTGGAGTTGGCAAAGAAAACAGCGTTGTTAATCTCACCTCCACCCCTGCATCCAGGCCCTAAGGTTGTAGGCCCATATATTTTAGCGCCCATTTTAACCAAAGCTTCTTCGCAAACTGCCAGTGCCCCTTTAATAAGGCTACCTTCAAGAATTTTTGCATTCTTACCTATATAAATAGGCCCAGATGATGCGTTAAGCGAACAGTTCTCTACTTCAGCACCTTCTTCCAGAAATATGCGCTCTGGATGTTTTACATAATTAGATTCCGGAATAGGTTGTGAAATTCTATCTTTTGTTAAAAATTGAAAGTCGATCTCTATTGCCTCTCCATTCTTTGAAAAAATATCCCACTTACTGTTAATCTGAATCACCCCTTCAGCCAATTCTATTTGCTCATATTCATCTAAATCAACTTCCTGATCCTCAAAAGCGTGAAAAGCAACAATATCTTCTTGATGAAAGATAGCCTGATTAGGTTTTAAATTTTTTATTTGCTTTAAAAACTCAGCATTTGGTAAAAAGGAAGCATTGATCATCACATTTTCCTCCAATTCCACCATCGGCCATTTTTCGGCTAAATAATCTTCGGTAATTGTAGAAGTAGTAGATTTTAAAAGCAATTCCCATTTTTCCCTAATAGTAAGAATTCCTACTCTAATATCGGCAACAGGCCGCGTAAAGGTAAAAGGGAGTAATCGGTTCCTGGCAGAACCGTCAAATAATATATAATTCATCCGCACAAATTTAGGGCTCAAAGTTACAAGTAAAATTAAAACTGAAAAGTTTCACTTTTTAAAATGCCGTTAAATTTGTAAAAAGTATAATCTGAAGAAAACTAAACCACTCTGCACTCCAAGTGCAGAGGTTTTTTTACTAGGGACTGAAAGTCCCCAAGCTATTCCAATATGAAATTGGAATTATCATTCGTATCTCGACGATGATGTTCCAAATATTCATTAACCATCCCATCAGTGATATTTCCTGTACTCCAAACTCCATAACCACTTGCCCAAAAATGTTGTCCCCAATACCGCTCCT